>NC_013720.1:2400000-4800000 GCF_000025185.1 Pirellula staleyi DSM 6068 | reverse complement strand
CCTGGTCGGTGATTGCGATTCCTCTGGTGATGGAGGTCTCGGCAAGACTTAGGCATCGCGATGGTCAGTCGCGCTCGCTGGTTTTCGCCATCGCTTGGGTGGGAGTGTTTATTGGTTTGTTCACAATCGCGAAGACGAAATTGCCAAGCTACATCACCCCCTGCTATCCCGGGGCCGCGCTGCTGGTGGGCTATGTGGTCGATCGCTGGGTTCGTAACGATCTGCTGATCGCCAAGTTCTGGCCAGCCATTGCGGCGGGTGTGCTGGTGGTGGTGGGAATCGTGCTTGGTGCGGCGGTGCCAGCCATTGCTGAGGAGCATCTGCCCGGCGAAGAGTGGCTCGGTATTTTGGGGCTGCTACCGATCCTGACAGCCGCGGGTGGAACGGTTTGGGCTTATCAGCGCCAGCGACTGGTGGCTGCGACGTGGTTTGCTGGCGGCTCGGCTTTGATTGTGATGTCGATTTTTGCGCTGGGAGCGCAGCGTGCCGATGAGCATCAGCGTTCGCACGAAATCTTGGCGGCGATCTTTGCACAGCACGAGCATCCGGAGTTGGCTTCCTACCGCACGCTCGAACCGAGCTGGGTGTTCTATGCCGGGATGCCTGTTCGAGAGTATTCCCCCGCTGCGAAGTCGAAAAAGTCGGAGGCCGAGACAGCCGCGCGAGTGATTGAGCACCTCGAGAAGTCCGCAGGTGCCTATCTCATTACGAACCGCGCTGGGATGCAAGATCTGCAGGGGCGGTTGCCAGCAGATGTGGTGGTGCTCGCCGAACGTCCGCTCTTCCTGAAAAACGATCGGCTGTTTGCTATTGGGCGGCGTCGCCAAGAGACGGAAGCTCCGGCTGAGGTCACGGCCCATGTCGAGCGGATCATGGCCAAGCAGCCTCCCGAGACGTTTCGCTATTAATTAGGTAGGAGCATGAGGTATGGCAGTTCCACCAACGACCAGCTCAGCGGGCTGTTTCCTGGTAGTACTCACCGCTGGCTCTTAGCGGCATTTAGATTGCCTTTGCTGGTGTCTAATCGGCTTTTGTGAAGGCCTAATGTCCCTAGTTGTATCGGTTTGGGAGGCTAGTGATCAGCTGGAGTGGTGCTTAAAAACGTTTCTTGGAGGGGGTAAGCCAAGTCTTCTCGGATAAAAAACTTGGTTTCTCGTCGAAATTCTGAAAAATGCGGGACAGTGCGGCGAAACCTCCCACAGCCGGTCGGGTTAGATGCCAGTAGTCAAGTCGCTCGCGGCGCTCGTTGCGAGCTTGCCTGACTCGAAGTCTTGGAGCGATAGGCATCCTCCAGTCCTCGCGAAGTCGCCCTTCGTCCCGCATCTGGCAGGTCGATGCGCTCGGCTTCCTGCATCCCCACAAGCAAACTACTCCCGGCGTCGTGCCGGATCTATCTTCTCGAAGGAGTTTCGGTATGAAGCGGTTTTTCCTCTCGCTTGCCGTAGCAGTCATTGTGGCTGCTAGTGCGTCAGCTGCCTTTGCTCAACCAGGTGGCGGTTTCGGAGGCCCTGGCGGCGGTTTTGGTGGTGGCTTTGGGGGCGGCGGTGGCGGCGGACTCGATCTGCTCCGCGATGAAAACGTTCGCAAGGACCTGGAACTGGTCGACGAGCAAGTTGAAAAGCTGACCGAAATCCAAGGTCGTATGCGTGAAGTGATGGGTGACTTCTTCCGCAATAACGCCCCTGATTTCCGCAACATGCGCGACCTGTCGGAAGACGAGCGTCGTGCTCAGTTCGACTCGTTCCGCACCAAAGTGGAAGAAGCTGTGGCTCCAATTCAGAAGGAAGTGGATGAAGTTCTCCTGCCACACCAGAAGGAACGTCTGAAGCAGATTCAGAACCAAGCCCGCATGCGTGGTCAAGGTACTTCGCAAGCTCTGACGAGTGGCACGCTGGCTGAAGAACTTGGCATCACCGACGAGCAGAAAGAAAAGCTCCGCGCAGTAGAGCAAGAAGTCCAAGCCGAACTCCTCAAGGAAATCGAACGTCTCCGGACCGATGCCCGCGAGAAGGTGCTGGAAGTTCTGACTCCAGAACAACGCGAAAAGTACAAGACGATGATGGGAAGCCCCATCGAGTTCAGCCAAGGTCGTGGTCCTGGTGGCCGTGGTCCTGGCGGCGCTGCTGGCGGTCGTGGTCCTGGCGCTGCTGGTGGAACTCAGCGTGGTCCTGAACGTCCAGCCAGTGGTGACTAGTTCCAAAAAGTCCCTTTGAGGCGACGGAACTGTTTACCAGAAAATAGTTTACCGTTTCTGAGAAACCAACGACTCGTCGCCGAGGTACTTCTGATTAGAGTGGAGCTAACCCCGTGTTAGTTCCACCCTGGTCGCCGACATTGGTTGCCTTAGCGGGCAAAAAACACGAGGCCGGGAGCCCCTAGGGTTTCCGGCTCTCATTTTGACAGAAATGAATCTTGCGTATCCGCAGTTTCTCCCCCCTTACTCTCCCTAGCTTGGTAACGAATGGAAGCCTGCGAAATCCTTCTTCGGCGCGGATTGATCGACAAGCGCCAACTCGACCAGGCACGTGGCCAGGCTAACGGCCACGGCGATGGCGCCCGGCAAATTGAAGCTGCTATTCAGCTTGGGTTTGTGAGTGAAGAAGCTGCGCTGCGCGCTCTTGGGGATGAAGTGGGGATTGAGTACGTCGATCTTACCGAAGCCGAGATCGATCTATCGCTCCTAAAAATCTTCCCGCATCGGCTGATCCACCGTCAGTCGCTCTTTCCGATCAGCAAAACCGATGGCCAATTGGTGGTTGCGACGAGCAATCCCTTTGACCTCTATCCGCTCGACGAAGTCTCTGCCGCGACCGGACTTGCGGTGATGCCAGTCCTCGCCGCCCGAGCCGAAATTGCCAAGCTGATTAAGCGGCATCTCGGTGTCGGTAGCGAAACGGTGGAAGGGCTGGTCGCGCAAGCACAAGAAGAGGCAGCGCTGGAACTCGTCGGTGATATCGAAACCGACGGCAGCGAACTTTCCGAAATGGCCCAGGAAGCCTCGGTGGTTCGGCTGGTGAACGAAATTTTGCTCGAGGCGATCGAACTTCGCGCGAGCGACGTGCATATCGAGTCGCAGCCTTCGGGGCTGGCGATTCGCTACCGCGTCGACGGCATGCTGCAGTCGCAGCCGATTCCGCCCGAGATTCATCGGTTCGAAGCGGCGATTGTCAGCCGCCTCAAAATCATGTCGCGTCTGAACATTGCGGAGAAGCGACTGCCGCAAGATGGACGCATGAAGCTGAAGGTGAAAGGTCGCGAAATCGACGTCCGTGTTTCGGTCATCCCGATGATTCACGGCGAAGGTTTGGTGATGCGTATTCTCGATAAAGGCTCGATGGTATTCGATCTGCAAAAGATCGGCATGGAGCCGGACACCTACAAGGTGTATCGCGAACTCATCGATCTGCCCCACGGGATTGTGCTGGTCACAGGTCCGACCGGTAGCGGCAAAACGACGACACTTTACAGCTCGCTCATCGAGATCAATACGCCCGACGTGAAGATCATTACCACCGAAGATCCGGTGGAATATCAGCTCGAAGGGATCAATCAAATTCAAGTGCATCACAAGATCGGTTTGACGTTTGCTGCTTCGCTCCGCAGCATTTTGCGTCACGATCCTGACGTGGTGCTCGTCGGCGAAATTCGCGATCTGGAAACTGCAGAAAATGCGATTCAAGCGTCGCTCACCGGTCACATGGTGTTCAGTACGCTCCACACCAACGACGCCGCGAGCGCCTACACTCGACTCACCGATATGGGAGTCGAGCCGTTCTTGGTGGCCAGCACCGTAGAAGCAGTGATGGCTCAGCGTCTTGTCCGTCGACTCTGCAAGCATTGCAAACAGCCGTACGACGCAGTTCGCGACGATGTTCCGAGCGATTTCCCTTGGGAAGATTTGCAAAGTCGTCCCCTCTTCAAAGGTGTGGGATGTCGCGAATGTCGCAACACGGGCTATCGCGGGCGTATGGGCATTTATGAACTGCTCGTCACCACGAACGAGATTCGCCAACTGGCCTGCGACCGCGCCAGCAGCTGGAAAATCATGCAGGCTGCCAGTAAAGAAGGAATGCGATCGCTGCGTCAGGATGGATGGAAAAAAGTGTTGGTCGGCGGAACGAGCGTGGAAGAAGTGACTCGCGCTGCCAAGGCCGATCACACGATGCTCATTAACCGGGGCTAGTAAGTTTTGTCACTGATTCCACGTAGATCCTAGCGGTCTTGAGCTTATCTCCCTTTCCTCACCATCAAGCATTCACTCAGTAGCCGTCCTTTTGCCTTGGTTTCTCTCGCTTTAGACGTTCTCAATCTGTCATGCCCGACTTTGCCTACATCGCTCGCGACCAAAAAGGACAGAAGGTCACCGGAACGCTGACGGCGAACACCGAGCGTGAAGTGATTGGACTCCTCTCGGGGCGTGATCTCTTTCCGATTGAAGTGAAGTCGGGTAAAGCTGCCGCAGCGCCCGGTTCTTCACTTCGCGTGAAGGGACAGGTGATGGCGACGATGTATAGTCAGCTCGCCGCCCTGCTCCGCTCGGGTGTTCCCCTGCTCCGCTCCATTTCTGTGCTTCGCGATCAAACGAGCAATCCGAATCTTAAAGAGATTCTTGATGAGCTCTATCGCAAAGTCGAAGATGGTACCCCCATGGGTGATGTGATGGCACGTTTTCCGCGTGCCTTCAGCGATATGGCCATCAACATGGTTCGCGCCGGTAGCGAAGGTGGCTTTTTGGAAGATGCACTCGAACGTGTGGCATCGTTCACCGAGACGCAAGAGGAACTCAAAGGTCGGACGATTTCTGCCGTTGCTTACCCACTAATTTTGGCGAGTGTGGGAACGACCGTGGTGACCGTACTGATTGTTTTCTTCGTGCCGAAGTTTGCCACGATGTTCGAGCGGCTCAAGGCCAACAATCAGCTCCCGATGCTCACCGACTGGCTGCTGAAACTAAGCGATACACTGCGCAACTATGGCCTCGTGATTGTGGCCGTGCTCGCTGCCATCGGTGTCTGGCTTTATATGAAGCTGCAGACCGAGGAAGGACGCCGACTCGCCGACCTCGTGAAGATTCGCATCCCGATGGCGGGAAGCATTTTTTTGGCTTTCGCCGTGGCCCGTTTTTGCCGTGTGCTCGGAACGCTGCTGCACAACGGTGTGCCGATCCTTAAGGCACTCGAGATCAGCCGCGAAGCAGCCGGTAATCGCATCCTTTCGAAAGCCATCGCCGACGCTTCTGAAAATATCTCGGCGGGACAGTCCCTCGCGGCACCCTTGGCATCGAGCGGGCATTTTCCGAAGATGGTGGTGGAAATGATTTCGGTCGCGGAAGAGTCGAACACACTCGACCGTGTCCTCGTTGAACTTGCCGACAGCCTCGAGCGACGAACAGCACGTCAGCTCGATTTGCTCGTCCGACTGCTCGAACCGGTGATGCTGCTGATCCTGGCTTTCATCATTTTGATTGTCGTGATCGCTCTGCTGGTGCCGGTGATCACGATGAGCAGTTCGCTCTAATCGTCCCTGTCATGTTTCGCTAGTGAAGCACAACAAAACACAACATTCAGTTACTCTCAACAGAAGGATCGTATCGATGTACAACCGTTTGAACCGCCGTCGTAAACGTGCTGGCTTTACACTGATGGAAGTGCTCCTCGTGATGGCCATCCTGGTGATTCTGGGATCGCTCGTAACGGTGTCGTTCGTTCGGATTCAGCAGAACGCAAATCGCGATGGTGCCAAGAACCAAATCAAGGCCCTTTCGACGGCAATCGATGCCTACACGCTAAACATCGGCACTGCTCCGACAACGCAGCAAGGTTTTGAAGCGCTCAAGAATGCTCCTGCTGACCTGAAGAACCCTGCGAAATGGGCGGGGCCTTATCTCGAGAAAGAGATTCCTCTCGATCCTTGGAGCAACCCTTACAACTACGAACAGCTGACGGCCAACACCTATCGCATTTGGTCGAGTGGTCCCGATGGCAATAGTGGTTCCGACGACGATGTAATGCTCGATCCGTAAGCGGATCGCGCGGAACGACGGAGATCATCCCCGATGTGCTTTCTCGGTTGGAGTGCGATTTTCCTGCAAGCGGCGCAGCTTCGTCGCGCGAGGAGCGTACGAAAACCGAGAAGCTCTGGGTTGCGGACTGGTTTCACGCTCGTTGAAATCCTGCTGGTGATGGCAATCTTGATTGTAGTCGCCGCCATCGCTTCTCCGGCGCTGCTGAATGCTCTCAAGGATCAGCGTCTCCGTACTGGGGCCGACAAGGTTCGCGCGGAGTTTACCCGCGCCCATGTCCGCGCGATGCGCTCGGGACAGATTCAAATGTTCCGCTACCAACTCGGGGGCTCCGGTTATCAGGTGCTTCCCTGGGCAAGTGGCGATGAGTCGATCGAAAGCAACCAGGCAGAGATGGCTCAGTCGCAGTTTTTAACCAGCGGCGCCGCACAAAGTTCGCCCGAGGTTCCTGCTGGGGGCGCGCTTCTTCCCGATGGCGTTATTTTTGCAGGGGGCGATGCCGTGCTCGAAGGCCGCTCGGCTCTTGTGGAAGCGGAGACTTCGGGATTTGGACGTAGCGATTGGTCGCGTCCGATTTTGTTCTATCCCGATGGGAGTTCGAGCGATGCGTTTGTGATCCTGACCGGTGAACGCAACGTGGGAATGCGAGTATCGCTGCGTGGCTTAACCGGTTCGAGCATGGTGAGCGATATCGGTGAAGTCGAGAATTTGATGCCGTAGCTCTTCCCTAGAAAACGCTGGGGATAACATCGCCGAGAATATTTTATCGAACATTGAATTCTAAAGCAGCGAATGCAGTCAGTTGTCATCATGCCACTCATCTTCCACCACCATCGGCACGCTAATCGCGTGGCAAGCCACGCAACAAAGCGCCGCACTCGTTGGGTTATGAACAGCCGCCGAGCACTCTCGCTGCTGGAGGTGATGCTGGCGATTGCAATCCTCGGTGGATCACTGGCTGTCCTGGGGGAGCTGCTTCGGCTCGGTTCGCGATCAGCTGCACGGGCACGTGATCTGACCACCGCCGAGATCTTGTGTGAAACCAAGATGGCGGAAGTAACGAGTGGCATCGAACCCTCGGAAGCGGTGAGCGCCTCGCCGATAGATGATTCGGGGGAATGGCTCTACAGCGTCGAAGTTGCAGCGGCTGAGCAGGAGGGATTGCTCGCCGTAACGGTGACAGTCGAGCAAAGTGCCGACGCTGCTGGACGACCGGTGAGGTTTGCACTGTCGCGCTGGATGATCGACCCCACAGTGCAAGAGTCGGCTGAAGCCGCAGCGGAAGAAGCTGCTGCACTCGCGGCTTCGCAGTCGGGCCAAAGTGCCTCGGCAGGAAGCGATGGCACTGACGACACGGGTGACAGTGGTACAGGCGGAACAGGTGGCACTGGTGGAGGAAACAGTTCTGGAGGTGGAACCGGCAACGGTGCTGGCGGAAACAATACTGGCGGGGGCGGAACACCATCGCTTCCTCAGGTCCCCGATTTCTCAACGCCTCCGGGCGGCGGAGGTCGCCGTGGCTCTTAGTTCGCACAATCACCTTTGCTTTAGCCGCCACCATCGCTCGCGCAACATTCGCCGCGCCATGACGCTGCTCGAACTCATTCTCGCGCTCGCACTGTCGGTACTGGTGCTGTCGGCGGTCGGAATGGCGATTGATGTCTACTTTCGCATGTTCGACGCCCGGCGCACCAATGTGGAAGATGCGCAGCTCGCTCGCGCGCTGCTGCGTCACATGGCCGACGACCTGAAGAGTGCCGTGCAATACTCCCCTCCCGATCTTTCGGGGCTCGCGCTCGTGGCAGCCAATGGACAAACAGCGGCGACCAATGCTTCCAATTCAGCGAGCAACAGTGGCACAGGTGATGGTGCCGACTCGGGATCAAATACCAGCGGCGGAACAGGAACCGGGAGTGATGATTCGGGTGACTCGGCCGGAGATGCTGCGAGTGGCGCTACGCCGCAAGCGGTCCCTGCCGCTACCGATCCTGAAGCGGAAGATACCGGTCTGGCATTGCCTGTTGTCGGACTCTACGGAACATCGACCGAGTTCTCAGTCGATGTGAGCAAGCTTCCACGAGTCGATCAGTATCAAACGCTCATCGACAGCGCGAGCAACTTGGGGGTGGTTGATATTCCGAGCGATGTGAAGACGGTGACTTATTTTGTTCGGAGCGAGGAATCTGCCAGCCTTTCAAGTAGCGCACTGGGTGGTGCCTCTCAGGCCGAGCCGAGCAGCACCGGGCAAGGGCGTGGACTCATGCGGCGTGAACTCGATCGGGCGGTCACTACTTGGGCCGAGATGAACGGCGATCTCTCTGTCTCGACAAGTGACGCGAAGTTGCTCGCCGAAGAAGTGGTGTCGATGCAGGTGCAGTACTTTGATGGCTCGCAGTGGCTGACCGAATGGAATAGCGATTCTGCCGGTGGCTTGCCAGTGGCTGTCGAAATTGTACTGGTCCTGACGACCGTCGGTGTCGATCCAGAAACGGCTGAAGACTCAGAGAATCCATCGCTGATTGCCGCAGCCAATGCGACGCGTCAATTTCGCATGGTCGTGCACTTGCCGCATGCCATTCCCGCTGCCACGCGCGAAGCAACCGCTGCGGCGGAAGAAGAAGCGGCCGCAAATTCTGGCAGCGCCGATGCGGCAGCTTCCTCGGGAGCCTCGCCATGACCGGCACTCGCGCGCAGGTTAGTCGAAAGATCCCCAAGCAACGATCGGCCATGGTGCTGATCATGGTGCTGGTGGTGGTGGCCTTTTTGGCACTCGGCAGCTATGCCTTCAGCGATCTGATGCTCGCCCATCAAGAGTCGGCTGAGCTTTCGATTCGCCAAACGCAAACACGGGCGCTCGTCGACTCGGGGCTTGATAGTGTGAAGCTGTTTCTCTTCAGCACACCCGATATTCGTCTTGAACAAGGAGGGATCTACGATAACCCGACCCTGTTCAAAGGTCGCACGGTCATCGACGATCCCGATCCAAATTTTCGCGGCAGTTTTGCTGTCGTCGCACCGTCGCTCGATTCTTCTGGCAACTACGGTGGCCTTCGCTACGGACTCGAGGATGAATCGACGCGGCTGAATCTCAACACTCTGCTGGCACTCGAAGCGCAGTCGGAAGGCTCGGGGAAGAACCTCCTCATGGCCTTGCCAGGGATGACCGAAGATGTTGCCGATGCGATCCTCGACTGGATTGACGAAGACGACGAGGCGCGTGATTTGGGTGCCGAGATCGATTACTACAGCGGACTTTCTCCGGCCTATGCTTGCAAGAACGGCCCCCTGGAAACGGTCGAGGAACTACTACTGGTGCGCGGCGTCACTCCGGCACTGCTGTTTGGCGCTGATGTGAATCGCAACGGCACAATCGATCCGCACGAAGCAGAGGGTGAAAGTGCTAACTCGTCGCAAGGAGTGGCTGACGACGGAAGCTATTCCGGAAGTGGCTGGGCGTCGTACCTGACACTCTACAGCATGGAAAGCAATCTCTCGGCCGATGGTTCGCCCCGCATCTATCTCAACAACGACGACCTCAACACGCTCTACACCAGCCTCTCGGAAAAGTTCCCTGCGGAATGGGCGACCTTCATCGTCGCTTACCGGCAGAATGGTCCCTACACCGGCTCGCAAGAGGCCACCAGTGGCGCGCAAGGGACGCTCGACATGACGCGCCCCGCCCGCTTCCCTTTGTCGCAATTGCTCGATCTCGTGGGAGCAAAAACACGCGTTCGGTTTTCGGGCGAGATCTCATCGGTTGTTCTCAATTCGCCGATTCCCGCCGAGATCGGCGCGATGAACATTTTTCTCCCGCAGCTGATGGATGGGGCCACGATCAACCCGGCGACCACCATTCCGGGACGGATTAACGTGAATCAAGCATCTGCAACGATTCTGCGGGGTATTCCGGGGATGGACGAGGATATCGTCAATCAAATCATCACGCGGCGTTCGGCTGATCCCGGAACCGACCAGCCGGGGCGGCAATATGAAACCTGGCTGCTTGCCGAAGGGGTGGTGACCCTCGACGAGATGAAACTGCTGCAACCCTTCATTTGTGGTGGCGGACAGGTGTTTCGGGCGCAGGTGGTGGGATATTTCCAGGGCGGATCGGCAGCAAGTCGGGCCGAAGCGATTTTCGATGCTACAACTGCCGCCCCCCGCTTAGTATTCTGGAGAGATATCAGCCACCTGGGACGTGGGTTCGCCCTCGAGACCCTGGGGGTCGATTACACCGAGCAATAGCGGCGTGAACGCATAAATTCGTGGCAGAATTTGCGTAAGCATGCGAAACTTTGCTGGCTCGGGAGCGTTGGAACTTAGTGGCACATGGATGCGCACTACCTACGGACCGATCGTCGGCAGGGATTGGCTCGAACCTCACATGTCGCGCTCTAAAGAAATACGTTTCGCATGTCTCGACTAGTTGCGATTGAATGGGATGCCAAAGAGCTGCGTGTGCTGGCTGGCCGAAAGCGAGCGCGCGGAGTGGCGATCGATCGTGCATGGACGATCAGCTTGCTTCCCGCCGATGGAGCGACCACTGTCTCCGATTCGGAAGTGGCGACGAAGCTCAGCGAGCTCGTGCAAAAAGAAGGGCTCGCGCGCAGCGAAACGCTGGTCGCCGTGGGCCGGTCCAGTATCGAACTCCGGTTCCTCTCGACTCCCCCTGCTCCCCCCGAAGAACTTGCCGATCTGGTGCGCTTTCAAGCGCTGCGTCAGTTCACCACGCTGGGAGACGACTGGCCGCTCGACTATATCGAACTCGGTAAAGGGACCGATGGTGGCACCAATGTGCTCGCCGCAGCCATCTCCCCCGAAATTCTGAAACAAACGCAATCGGTTTGTCAGGCGGCACAACTGTCGCTCAAGCGTGTCGCGCTCCGTCCAGTCGCTGCTGCCAACTTGCTGGCCAAGCGTCATGCCGACGAGCGTTGCCGGATGCTCATCGACCTCTTGCCGAGCGACGCCGATCTGTCGGTGCTCATCGGTCCACAGGTGATTTTCCCACGCACCGTGCGACTCCCAGCCTCGCTCGATCCCGCGATCCAGTCGAAGTCGCTCGTCGGTGAAATTCGCCGCACGATGATTGCCGCGCAAAATCAGCTCGGTGGTCGTCGGGTCGATGAAGTGATCATTTTTGGCGATGGTCTCCACCACGCTGCGGTGAAGGGGACACTGGAAAAAGAGCTCTCGCTGGAAGTTCAGCTTCTCGATCCTTTCTCGCTCGTCGAAGTGACGAGTGAGCTCAAGAGCATGCCCGAGTTTCCGGGAACATTCGCGCCGCTGCTAGGCATGCTAGAAGGAGAATGCTCGCAGACCGCCGAAACAATCGACTTCCTTTCGCCTCGCAAGCGGCCGATTCCACCCAATAAGCGGCGAGTCTATGTGCTGGCCGCAGCGGCGATCCTTTCGCTGGTCGCGTCGTTCGCAATGTTTTTGTACTGGGAACTGGGAAACCTCGACACCAAGATCAGCTCGCTTAGCAACGAACTGCGGCGCACCAAAGACGACGCCATTAAGCTTAAGAAGCCTCGCGAGGATGTCGCGCAGCTCGAAAAATTTGAAGTGGGAGACATCACTTGGCTCGATGCTCTTGATGCACTCTCACGCAAGATGCCATCTTCCAAAGAGGCCCGCGTAGAAGAGTTGGTCGCGACATCGATTCAGCCGGTTGGCGAACGTCCCGGTGGTGGTCAGCTGATCGTGCAAGGACTCGCGAGCGAAACGGGCGTGATCAATCGGATGGAAGTGCAGGCTCGCAGCCACGGCTACAACGTTTCGGGAAGTGGAGCCAAATACGACGCTGAATCGCCCGATTTAAAGTGGCGGTTTAAGGAGGATTTCAAGATCTTCCCCGAGCAAATGGAAGCGATCGCAGCCGAACGTGCTGCCGAGGAAAAGGCGAAAGCCGAGAAGCAAGAGAAGTCGCAGCCTGCTGCCAGCACACCAGTATCAGCCCCAGCCAAGCCAGCCGCTGCAGCTAAGGGAGGTGTTCAGTGAAACAGAACGAACGTCTCCTCGCGATCGGTGTCGGCAGCATGCTCGTACTGATCGTAGGCTATTACTTCTACACGTCGATCGATGCCAGCTTTGCTTCGAAACGCAAGCGGATCGATGAGCTGGAATCGCAAATCAGCGCCCAAAAGCGTGAAGTATTGCAAGGTCGTCAAGCCGAGCTACGTCTCGAAGAACTAGCAGCTCGCTCGCTGCCTCGCAACTCTTCGGAAGCAGAAGTGGGCTACAAGAATTGGCTCTTTCAGCTCGTCCAAAAGGCAAAACTGACCGATCAAGACGTCGCTTTTGTGACTCGGCGCCCGCTCGATGATATTGGCGAGCTCCACACTTTCACCATTGCTGGCAAAGGTTCGATTGATCAGCTGGTACAACTGCTCTACTCGATTTATGAAGTCGACTTGCTCCACCGTGTCAGCAAACTGACGATCCGCCCGGTGAAGGATTCGAAGAATCTGTCGATTCAGATGACGGTGGAAGCGATTTCCTTGGTTGGCGGCCCCGATAGTTCGTCGATCTCTACCAATCCAGGCGATCGGATGATGCTGTCGTCGCTCGACGAGTATCGCTCGTCCATCGTTGGCCGCAATTTGTTTGGACCAGCGAACAATCCTCCCAAGCTCTCGGGGGTTTCCGATCAGCGCGTTGCGATCGGTCGTTCTGTCGAGGTGACTGCTAAAGCTGCGGATCCCGATCCGCTCGACAAAGTGAGCTATGCCCTGGCATCGGCTTCAGTTGAAGGAGCGAAGATCGACCCCGCTACTGGTAAATTCACGTTCCGTCCGGCGAAGGTCGGCACCTACGAATTTGAAATCGCCGCCAGCGATGATGGAGCCCCTGTCGCCACCGTGAAGTCGAAGATGAAAGTGACGGTGACCGATCCTCCACCACCTCCTCCGTATGTTCCGCCAACTCCTCCTCCAACTGCCCGTCTGGCCTTTGATCATGCCAAGTTCACGGTACTCACAGCCGTGCTAAGCATTTCGGGCCAAGGGGAAGTTTGGCTGCATGTTCGACCTACCAATCAGACCCTCCGCTTGACCGAAGGACAGACGTTCCAGGTTGGCAGCGTGAAGGGGGTGGTCGAGTCGATAGGCGAAAGTGACTTCGTTTTTGTGAGCGAGGGAAAGCCACATCGACTGGGCAAAGGCGATGTTCTCGAGCAAGCTCAGCTGCTGCCGTAGTTTGGGATGACTAGGGTGATAGGCTGGAGGGCTTTCAGGGCCTCTAGCCCCCCGGTGCACGTTGTGCGTGTACGCCTATTCGGAACGTAAACGCTTCATTATCATGCGTTTACGACGAGTCGAATCTTCTAGCAAAGTTGCCACATCCGCTTATCTCTTTGGCAAACTTTGCCGATTATTCCGTGTACGACGACCTTAACGCGCGGTCCCCTCGATTGCTGCGCGCCGAAGTCTGCTACTCGGAAAGCTTTGTTATGAACGCACTGCGACTCATCGCTAGTCCTTGGAAACGCAACTCTCGCCTGCGCGTAGCTGCCGTTGGTATGCTTTCCGCTCTGGCATGCTGGCAGACTGCGACGGCTCAAGTGCCGATGCCAACACCCGCGGCCCCTGTGGCTCAGTCCAAGCCTGCCGATGTGCAGGTGAAGGGCTATTCGGTGGGCAGCGCCGATCTGCAATGGGCGCTCGATCAGCTGCAGGCCGACTATCGTTCGCGTTCCGACGTCCGTGTCGCTGCCGATCCTCGCACCCGTCAAATCGTGCTGGTCGCTCCAACCGATGTCCACAAACAAGTGGAACGCTGGGTAGCCGATCTTCCTGCGACGATTCGCCTGACACAGCAGCAGGCCAGCGAGAACGGTCTGACCACGCGCATCACCCCCCTGCCGCAAGAGAGCGTCGACAGTTCGATGGGGGAACTGGTTTCGTATCGCCTCAGGAACACCGGTGCCAGCGACTTCGAACAACTTCTGACACGTTTGGGAGCCCGTCGCGTGGTCACGACGGCTAGCTCGACCAACAGCTCGGAATATGAACTTCGCTCGCCAAAACTCCCCCCAGTTCGATTGAAAGTCGATCGCCGTGCGGGTGAAGTACAGGTGAGTGCTCCGAAGGGACAAGGGCGCGCTTGGGAAAAACTGCTTGGCGTGCTTGATTGGCCACGCGATCTCGTGCGGGATCAGGCGGCTGTTGTGCCACTCGAAAAAGCGGACCCCATGACCGTAGCTCGCGCCATTTCGCTGATCAAAGCGGCAGGAATGCCGACGACAGCCGAAGGTAAGCGCGAGCACATCGGCGAATTCATGACCATGATCTTTCAGCCCGGTGCCGATGGTGGTGCCGCACCACCCGCTGCTCCACCGGCAGAAGGTCCTGCTGTTCCACCCCCTGCCGTTCCAGGCGGCGAAGCTGCTCCTGAAGAAGGTGCTGCAGCCGACGACGGCCTCGGCCGAATTGGCGACGTGCAAATCGAGTTCCTCGAAGGGCTCGACGTGATGGTGGTGCGTGGTAAGAAGGCCGATGTCGAACGTGTTCTGAAAATCATCGACGAAATCGAACGTCAGAGCGAAGAGACCAAACCGGTTGTCGAAATCTATACGCTCAAGAACGTCGACGGTCGCGCTTTGTCGGACCTGGTCGCCACGATTTATGATCAGGTCTTCTCGGCGCGTCAGAGCCGAGTCACGATCACTCCCTTGGTGAAGCCGAATGCTCTGATGCTCATCGGCCGCGCTGAAGCGATTCCACCAGTGGTCGAACTGCTCCAAAAACTCGATCAAACCGTTTCGCCCGAATCGCAGCTGAAGGTGTTTCGACTGAAGTTCATGTCGTCGATTGATGCTGAACGAACGGTCCGGAACTTTTTTGTCGATCGCCCCGGTTTTGGTACCGATCCACGGACTGGCCTGGGGACTCGCGTCCTGACGATCGCCGAGTATCGCACCAACAGTCTCATCGTGCAGGCCAGCCAGCGGGATCTGCTCGAGGTTCAAAAACTGCTCGATACGCTCGATGTGGCAGCGTCGGAGAGTGCCAATGAAGTGCGCATATTCAAGCTGAAGAATGCCGTTGCTGAAGAGCTCGCCCCTGTGCTGCAAGAAGCGGTGACCGGTCAGATTCAAGGGGCTGGCCAGCAACAAGGGCAACAGCAGCAACAACAGGGGCAAAGTGGTCAAGGGGCACAAACGCCAGCCACGGCCACCCGTCGCTCAACCAACCTGCAGCTACTACGAGTCGATAGTGAAGGTCGCGGTGTACTCGAGTCGGGCATCTTGTCCGACATGCGAATCACGGCCGACCCACGTGGCAATTCGATTGTCGTCACCGGTCCAACGCAAAGCATGCCGCTGATGCAGGCTCTGATTGAGCAGATGGATGCCTTGCCAGCCACGGAAGCTCAAATCAAGGTCTTCACGATCGAAAATGGCGACGCTACCGCGCTGGCGGAGACCTTGCAGAACCTCTTCGGACAGCAACAACAGGGTGGTGGTCAGAACCAAGGCCAGTTCGGACTGCAAACGGCAACCGGTGCTGGAGATAGTTCGCTGGTTCCCCTCCGTTTCTCGGTCGACACGCGTACCAATAGCATCGTGGCATCGGGCACGACGGGCGATCTCAACGTGGTGTATCAGATTTTGGTGCGCCTCGATGAGGGAGATATTCGTCAGCGAGTGACAACGGTCTATCGCCTGCGAAACTCGCCAGCAGCGGATGTGGCAACAGCGATTAACGAACTGCTGACGAATCAGCGCGACTTGAGCCAGCAGAATGCCGAACTCACGACGCAGTTCGAACAGTTCGAGCGTGAAGTGATCGTGGTTCCTGAAATCGTGAGCAACAGCCTGATCGTGAGTGCGACTCCACGCTACTTCGACGAGATTAAGAAGGTGGTGGAAGATCTCGATCGTCGGCCACCGATGGTGATCATCCAAGTGATGATCGCTGAAGTGCTGCTGTCGGATGTCGAGCAGCTCGGCGTGGAGCTTGGTATTCAAGACTCGCTGCTGTTCGATCGTGGTATCGGCAGCGTCGGTTTCCCGTTCAACAACGTTGCACTCGGCAACAACAGCGATGCCACCTCGCTGGCGACTCGCGAAAGTGTCGCTGGTCAAGGTTTGTCGTCGTTCGGGGTTGGCCGCACCGATCCAACTCTCGGTTACGGCGGCCTTGTCCTCTCGGCCAGTAGCGAAAGTGTGAGTGTGCTGGTGCGAGCTCTCCAGCAGTCGCGCCGTCTGCAAGTGATCAGCCGGCCGCAAGTGCAAACGCTCGACAACCAACCTGCATTCGTGCAAGTCGGTGCTCGCGTGCCGCGCATCACGTCGTCGCAACTCACCGTCAACGGCACGATCAACAATACGGTGCTAGAAAACGTCGGTATTATCCTCGGCGTGACACCACGCACGGCTCCCGACGGAATGATCGTGATGGAAATCGATGCGGAGAAGTCGGAGCTTGGTCCCGAAGCGGAAGGTATTCCGATCTCGATCAACAGCAACGGCGACGTGATTCGTTCGCCACAAATTCGCATTGCCACCGCCCAAACGACTGTGAGTGCTCGCAGTGGTCAAACGGTGATCATCGGTGGTTTGATTACCAAGAACCAACAAGAGTCGACTCGCCGCGTTCCATACCTTGGGGATATCCCGGTGCTTGGTCGCTTGTTCCGCTTCGATTCGGTGTCGGACGAACGTCGCGAACTGCTGATCATTCTCACCCCATTCATCATGCAGAACGACGAAGACATCGAATGGATGAACATGCGTGAATCGGAACGGATGAGTTGGTGCATGGCCGACGTGGTGAACATCCATGGCGATGTGCTGCTCGGATCGGGGCCGCAAGCTCCTGCTTCGGAAGCTTCGCCGCTGATCTTCCCCGACAATAACCCCAGTGCACCTCAGCTGACACCACCGGGTGTCTATGATCCACAAGCACCAACGCCTGCGACACCTTCCATGGGCCAGAACTCGCCTCCGCCAGGGCCGAACAATGGGATGCAACCTCCAAGTGTGTTGCGTCCTCAGCAAATTCAGCCAGTGGCTCCGGTGAGCATCGATGCTCGCAACTCCATGCAGCCTCCCCAGATGAATCGGCCACAGTATGTGCAGCCCGCTGGTGGCGTGCCGTATCAAGGACCGCAGTATCCACCCCAATATCAACCGATGATGCCGCAGCCCATGCCGCAGCAACAAGGGCCAGTGATGCCCGCGAATTTTGCGGCACCTCCGGGCGGACCCAGCGCGAACATGGTGGCTCCTGCAGCTTTTGTTCCGCAGCAAGGTGCCTATCAAGTGCCGCCGCAGCAACCGCAGCGACCTGTTCAGGGGCCGATGTATCAGCCGCAAGCTGCTCCGCCATACTCGCCTCAGCCAGCGATTCCGCAGCAGACCTATCAGCCAGTAAGTGGCATGTATCGATAAGCGTTTGATTTGCTTGTCGGTCGAACCAGTGAAGCCAAGAACACGATGTTCCTAGAAGTGGCAGCCAGGTGGGCTATGAAAACGAACTTTCAAATTGCGATGGTACTGGCGATCCTCGTGACGACAGCTGCGACCGGATGTGTCTCTCCGGCTGAGTTGTGGAAGAAGGATTTCAAGCTTTGGAAATCCGAACCTGAGGTGACCGAGAGCAAGTTTGAATCGCCCGAGCGAATGGTCGTGATCTGGTCCCCAGCGATGTATAGCGAGCCAGGTAAAAAGCCGACACGTGGTTTTGGTGGGCGGATTTACTTCTACGGAAAGATGAACAATCCGATTGCCGTCGAAGGTCAGTTGGTGGTGAACGCTTACGACGATTCGCAATCCGAGCAGAAGGCAAGTCAGGCGCCCGATCGTCGCTATGCGTTTCCTCAGGAGACATTCAGCAGCCACTTTGCTCCGACCGATTTGGGCCCCAGTTACAGTGTGTGGGTGCCGTGGGATGAAGTGGGTGGCATTCGTAAGCAGATCAGTCTTGTGCCAGTTTTCACCGCTTCCAGTGGCAAGGTGGTGATGGCTCAGCAGTCGCGTAACCTGCTACCAGGTTCTGAGGAAAAACAGTCGGAACCACCTACCCCACAATTGACAAATCTGCCCAAGGTTTACAGCGATTCGTCGGTGAAGCAGATCTCGTACGAAGAGCAAGTTCCGACGCAAATGATGGGGGCTGTGAATGTAACGCACGAATTGCCGGGGGACTCGCGATCGGTGCACGAGCAACTGCTGGGCACGACCAATCCCACGACTGTTTCCAGCACGCCACCCAAGAGCTTGCGGGCGACTTCGATTCATGTCCCCAGTTCGCTGGCCGAGCGTATGGCTGTAGCGCCAACCGGCCAAGTCCGGACGCAAACGTTGGCAACAGCTCCGGCATTTCAGCAGCAGCAAGTGATGCCACCCACCGGTGCGAATGTGGCAGTCGAAATGACTCCACAAGTGCCTACGGAGAATCGTTCGCCACTTAGTTCTTCAACAGTGGGTCGTCGCTCGGCGCTGGGACAGGGAGTTCCTCGCCCTTGGACTCCACCGGACCCACGATCAACTCGTTATCAACGTCAGCCACTTCCGGTTCCATCATCGCCAAATCTTCAGCCAGTTGGCGATCTTCAGCAGATGCCACTACTCCCCGCAGGATAGCTGTGTTGCCGAGCATCTCGACATCGATAGGTCCCAGACGCTTGAGTGCTGGGATGCGTGTCAGCCGCGTTTCGAACTTTGTTTGAAACCCGGCCATGTTGGTGGGCTCGGGTGTGAAGCCGAGGCGAATTGGAATGCGGAGCTGGGTGCGCGATTGATTGCCGCCCCCTTGATTGGGATTGAATCCATTTTGGCGAGCGAAGTCGGCAAAACCGCCGCTGCCACCGAACAGGCTTTGAATGCCACCGCCAGCAGCACCACGTCCGCCACTCGATTGCGAGACGCCGACTGGTGCTGTATCGGCCGAGTCGGAGCCAACGAACGAACCAGCGTCGCGATTGCCGCGGACATAGCGCTCGTCACCTTGCACGGCTCCAGCGTCACCCAGGCCCCCGGTGCCACCGCTGCTAGTGCCCCCTCCACTTCGGGAAGAGATGCCGCTTCCCTGCGTGCGACTGCCAAACAGCCCGCTGCTGCTGCTCGAAGTTCCGCTCGCTCCATACTGGGCCTGCGACTCGCTCACGCTCAAAGCGAGCAAACCTGTGGCCAAAGCGGCGATCAGCAGCGTGTTCTTCATCTTCGGACCTTCCAGCAAACAGAGCGTATACCAAGTAAATCGAGCGGGTGGCTCGGTTTAGAACTTCTCTCAGCGGATGAGCAAGCGCTGGTTTGTCATCGTCCACTGCCGACTAACCAAGCGACCAAGTTCAACCTACTACCGATTGTAGGGGTGCAAGCATGCCCGGAGCAATGAAACTTGCTACGCGCAGGTGCGGACCTTCGGCAGATTGTCGCTATCTGGATGAAACCCACGATCCCTCCGCTGGGTATTGCTGCCGACCGCACTTCTGGCGAGTTTTTCTTCGCAACCGGAGACTTTTCTGTGCAACGTCGGCTCTTTTCCCTTTGGGGACGCACTTATCGCTGGGCTGGTTCGAGCCTGGCCATCGCTTTGACACTCGCTGGGGCCGCTTTTGCGGAACGTCCGAGCGCTCCTAAGTTGTTGCCCACGCATACCTTAGCATTTGCCCGAATCACCGATGCTCCGCTTCTGCGCGAGCGATTCAAGGAAACTGCACTGGGGCGAATTGCCGGCGACGAAGATGTAAAGCCCCTGGTATCCAGCACTTATGCTGCTATTCAGGAAGCCTGGAACACACTCGAAGACCGCATCAGCGTGCCGCTCGACGACCTGATTGTTCTTCCCCAAGGTGAAATCGCCGTGGGGTTTGTGAGTGCTCGAGATCAGCCGACCGGCGTTGTGATGTTGATGGATGTTAAGGAACGTTTGCCCACAGCGATCAAACTGCTCGAGGATGGTGAGACGTTTGTTAAGCAAGAAGGTGGCGACGTCGAAACGGTGAAAATCGCCGGTGTCGAGGCAACGCTTGTTACAGGTCCCGACGGCGGCAAGATCGTCTACTTCGAAAAAGAAGGGACGCTGGTCTTCACCACGAGCGAAGCACTCTCCGAGCAGGTCCTGGACCTGTGGGACGGTAGCGAGATCAAATCACTTGCTGAAAACGATCAGTTCAACTCCATCATGAGCCGCTGTGCCGGATCGAGCGACGATCCACCGCAATTCACTTTCTTTGTCGATCCGATCGAAATCGTTCGTGCTACGGCCCGTGGAAACTTTGCCGTACAGACAGCTGTTGCCCTGTTTCCTGTGCTCGGCGTCGATGGTGTGAAAGGTGTGGGAGGCAGCCTCACCTTCTCGACGGGTGAATTCGACCAAGTGGCTCACTACCACATCCTGATCGAAGAGCCACGCGCTGGGATCGTGAAAGTTCTCGCCTTCGGCGCTGGCGACACCACGCCCGAGCCATGGGTTCCCGCGGAGTCTTCGGCCTACACCACGCTCCACTGGAACGTACAAGAGAGCTACTCGGTTGCTGCAGAACTTTATAACAGCATCATGGAAGAGGGGGAGTTCCAGCGCGAAGTAAAGGTTCGTCTGAGCGATCGTATCGGTGTCGATGTTGAAAAAGAGATTGTGCCAGCACTGGATGGTCGAATTTCTATTGCCAACTGGATTCAAAAGCCAGCCACCATTAATGGTCAGTGCATTATGGTCGGATTGAAATTGAAAGACGCCAATTCCTTCTTGGACGTGCATAATAAGATCGTCGAGAAGTTTGCCGATCGCCTCGAAAAGAAAACGATGGCAGGTGTCACCTATCACGTTATTCCAGGGCCAGCGCCCCAGCAGCCACCAGCTGAGGGAGACACTCCGCGTCCTCGCATCACGCGTCAACCGACCCCTTGCTTTGCAATCGTGGGCGATTACTTGCTAATTTGTGATAGCGTCGAGGCTTTGGAAGCATCGCTACTCGCCACGACTGACCCTGCGAGAGGACTCGCTGATCAGCCCGATTTCAAGTTGATCGCCAGCAAGGTGAAGCGACAAAATGGTGGGAATGCACCAGGAATGCTACAGTTTTCGCGTCCCGAGGAATCGATGCGAATGCTCTACGATCTGGCAACCGGCGATGCTGTGAAGTCGCGCATCGATCGTGGACTGGAAAACGAAAATCCATTCTTCAAGCGAGTCGATGGAATCATGAAAGAGAATCCGATTCCTCCCTTCTCGTCGATTTCCAAGTACCTCGCTCCCGGTGGCGGCATGGCCACGAGTGACGAAACAGGGTTGCACTACAGTGCTTTCACACTGAAACGTCAACTCGACTAGGTTGATATTCTCATCGTGGTGCATTAATAGGCTCCACGATCTGAGTATTGGTTGGACTATCAATAAAGAACGGATAGAGCTCTTAAACTCTATCCGTTCTTTTTTTATGGAGCTATAAGGTCTTCATACTATTCAAGACCATGGCGTGCACGAGGTGTTGGGTACCCAAGCACTTTGTCGACACGATTAATGAGTGTTTCTCCTGCAAAATAACGTCGCAAGTTTTCGGCAATCAGGTTGGTTGAGTCGTCAACTCTCCGTTTCGCTTGAGCGCCGACATGTGGGGTGATCATCACGTGGGGCATCTCCCAGAGCGGGCTATCGAGGGGAAGAGGCTCGACTTCGGTCACATCGAGTCCTGCGCCAGCTAAATGCCCCGAAGCCAACGCGCTTACGAGTTCCGATTCGACCACCACCTGGCCGCGCGCAACATTGATCAGCGTGGTCCCTTTTTTCATCGTGGCAAATTCCTTCTTTCCGATCATGCCGTGCGTTTGACTATTGAGTGGCATGGCCAAAATCACGATGTCGGACTCAGCGAGGAGCCAGTCGAGTTGATCTGCGGGGCGAAGTTCGTCGACGCAGTCGGGCTTCTCGTCCACAAACATATCGGTGGCGATGATTCGCGTTTTCCAGGGGCGCAAAACTTCGGCCATCCGCGTTCCGTTTCCGCCGAGCCCCACGATTCCGATCGTTTTGTGGTGGAGGTCGCCAGTAGGACGTCGGATGAACTCTTTCTTCTGCTGAGCGCGAAAGAAAACCGGCATCGACCGGAGTAGCCCCAGGAGGAGCGCGAGTGCTTGTTCGGCTACTTGATCGGCAAACAGTCCCGACGCGCTGGTGACCACAATTTCCGAGGCAATCACCTCGGGGACGAGGCAATGGTCGAGCCCAGCCGCCGACGACTGAATCCACTGCAGTTTGTTTTGAGCCACCACTTCGGGCCATGGCACCGGCACTTTGGCATGTCCGCAGAAGATGTCGGCCAAAAACAGGTCGCGGGCAATCGTTTCTTGCGACGATAGGAATATCTCGCAGTGCGGAGCGGCTGCCTGAAGTTGGTCTAAGTGTCGCTGTTCGACCGGGTAACAAATCACGATGCGCATCAAAAATCTCTCTTCGTAAGTCGATTCGGTCGCTGGATTACCGCTACGCAGTGCGGGTGGCCGCATTTGCTGAAGTGCTTTCCACCAGCGAGATTACGTTGACAAACCCCACCTGCTAATTTAGGGTTGTGTGAAGAACCTTGTAAGCACCACTAACCACCGCTGGCTCATGTCTGATCCACTTCTCGACGACCCTGCCACCACTTCGGCTGAGCTTACGGCTCCTCCCGAAGCGCCAGCAACGTCTGTCGATGAGTCGGGATTGGCCCGTTGCGAGCGTCGTTTGGGCTACGTCTTCAACAGTAAACCGCTGCTGCGAAGTGCTTTAACGCATGCCAGTGGTGCGGAACATCGCCTCGCCTCCAACGAGCGTCTCGAGTTTCTCGGCGACGCGATCCTGGGTGTCTATGTCTGCGAGATGCTCTACCGCCAATTCCCCGACTATCTCGAAGGGGATCTCACTAAAGTAAAGTCGGTGGTCGTCAGCCGCCAGACCTGTGCCAAGGTGAGTGAAGCGCTTGGTTTGCAAGAGTTCCTGATTCTTGGCAAAGGCATGTCGTCGAGCCCGAACGTTCCCCCTTCGCTGCTGGCCGACGTTTTCGAATCGCTCATCGCGGCGATCTATCTCGATGGTGGTGAACAAGCAGCACGGCAGTTCATCAATAACTATATCGGTCCCGAGGTCGAACTCGCGGCAGCTGGCGAACTGGGGGGCAACTACAAATCGCTACTGCAGCAGTTTGCTCAGCGCGAATGCGGCAATACCCCCACGTATCACTTGCTCGACGAAAAAGGCCCCGACCATAGCAAGTGCTTTAAGATTAGCGCTTCGGTGGGTGGCAAAAAGTATCAAGCAGCCTGGGGACGGAACAAAAAAGAAGCTGAGCAACGAGCGGCGAACAATGCCCTCGCCGAGATCAAAGGGGAAGCTGCCCCGTTTCCATCCGACTGATTTTGCTGGTGGCTGATCGGGCGGGACAACACTTTGGAAACGCTGCGTGACCGCTTCTTTTTCGCCGATGCGTGGCATCGCTCTTCTTTCGGCCAGCCTCGATAGCCAAATCGCTCTGCTTCTGGCGCGAGAAGCTGGCATCGAACTCACGGCGCTCCATTTCGCTGGTTTCTTCACGCGTCACACCGATCGAGTTGTCGCGTTTTGTCAGCGGCACGCTGTTCCCCTTTCGATTGTCGACGCCGATGCCATTTTTTACGACTCCCTCCGTCATCGCCGGTTTGGCGACGATAACGTCATGCTCGACATTCGTATGGCGATGTTTCGTAATGCGAAAAAGTTGCTAAGCGATTTGGAAACTGATGCCGTACTGGTGACGGGAGAAGTTGCGGGACAACGCAAGGGAACGCAGACCATCGCTGCCTTTGAAACCATCGATCGTCATACCAGACTTGAGCGGCAAGTGCTCCGTCCCCTCTCGGCAAAACTGCTAGTGCCGCTGATCCCTGCGATCGACAGAAGGATACAAGGAGAGGAGTTTCTCGGCCTCAGTGGTCGCACTCGCAAAGAACTGTTGCCGCTGGCCGAAAGGTTCGCCCTCACTACGATGCCCGGACCAAGCCATCTGACGAATCTTTACGACGAGGTGTTTGTCGAGCGGCTGCTACATGCCTTTCGGTTGACCCAGCCAATCGAGGTTGATGAATTGCGATTGCTCGAGGCGGGGAAGCTACTCGTGACACCGGCGCACGAACTGATCGTTCTCGGCCGCTCGCAAGTGGAAAACGAAGGGCTCGCACGCTTTGCCAATTCTGATGCCGCACAAAACTGTGTTTTGATTACACCCAGGAACTTCGTCGGGCCCATGGCACTTGTTCGATCGCTGGATGAGCGGGCGCATCGAGCAGCGGCTGAACTTGTTGTTAAGTCGTCCAAGCAATCTGCAGATTTGCCAGCGGTGGTCGAGATTCACTACCGCGGCACCTCGCGCGAGTTTACGATCGAGCGAACCTCGGATCTGGCTCTGGCGGTTGAACTAAAATTGCTCGGCTAACCACTCACCCAAAAATTGCGAACTGGTTTTTCATGTTTTTGCGATGTTGCCCACCGTTGAAGCTCGGCATGCTGGTCGCTCTTAATCTGCTCTGCGGAGGCTGTAGCAACACGCCTGCTGACCTCGATTTACCGGGCTCCTCGGCTGTGGTTTCATCCGAGCCAACACTTGCTGAGCAACTGGCGGCTGTTGTTTCGGGAAAGAGCGACAAAGTGCAACTAACAAGCACGCCTGTCGACGACGCCGCCTGCGAATCGCTGCTGAAGACCCCCGAGATTGCGATTCTGCAGTTCGATCATGCAGAGAACAGTCTGTCGGCGACTGGATTAAAGGGGCTTCGCTCTCTTCCAAGCTTGATTCATCTCCGCATTCGCAGCGGACTAATCGACGACGCAGCTGCTGATGAAATCTCGCAAATCAAGTCGCTGGTGATTCTCAATATTCCGCAAACCACCATCACCCAAGCGGGTCTCAAAAAACTAGCGACCCTCCCGAATCTGGTTCAGCTGCGACTCTCAAGTCCCCTGCTCGACGATGAGGCAATGGACCTCCTCGCAACGTTTCCGAAGCTCAAACGGATTCACTTCATCGATTTGCCAATCACCGATGCATCGCTCGAGAAATTTACAAAACTGGAGAAGCTGGAATCTCTCTACCTGGATGGTGGAAACTTCTCCGACGCCAAGATCGAGTGGCTCGTCGATACGCGGCCCGATTTGCATTTGCACTTGAATCAACAGCATCACGATCGGGACCCGAAAAAAGAGGATCATGGGCCCCATTTGCCGGAGTAATCTTGTCGGCAAAATCTCCCGAAACTTGGTGGAACATGCTCGGCGGGTCGGCTATACTTCGGAACCCACCTCGGCCCTGTAATCAGGCCGAAATTCTCCCCAGGTCCTTTCCCTTTCGCCTTCCTCCAGAACAACGAATCTCGCGCTACTCTCCCGCGTGAAGGATTTTGTCATGAACAATGCGATTCGGCTGATCACATGCTTGGCCATTGTGCTTGCGGGTGCCACCGCCTGGAGTTCGCTGCGACGCGTTGGTGCTGGTGAAGAGCTTTCTGCCAGTGGCGCGGCTTTTCTGGCGATGCTCGATGAAGGTCAGCTGAAAAAAGCAGCCATGGACTACGATGCGCCAGCGCGTGTCGACTGGCACTTCATTCCCAAGAATGAGCGTAAAGGGTTGCAGATTCGCGAGATGAATGAAGCTCAGCGTGCAGCCGCTCACAAGTTGCTGGCCACGGCACTCAGCAAGATCGGTTACACCAAAGCTACTCGGATCATGGCGACTGAAAACCTGCTAAAGGAACTCGAGAAGAAGAAAACCGGCACACCGCTTCGCGATGCTGAACGTTACTACTTCACGCTGTTTGGGAAACCGACAGCCGACGGCCGCTGGGGATTATCGATCGAGGGGCATCACATGTCCCTCAGCTTTGTGATCGACAAAGGGGAAGTGATTTCGTCGTCCCCTCTCGCACTCGCTGCCAATCCAGCGAAGTTGATGGGAGATTACCTCGAAGGCTTCAAAAAGGGAGATGAAATTCTGGCCGGTGAAGAGGCAGTGGCCTTCGAACTACTCGGCTCGCTGTCGGCTGAACAAAAGCAAGTGGCTGTGATTTCACCAGAATGTCCTTCGGAAGTACGCAACGCTGGCAAGCCACAGCCGATGGTGACGGCCGATGCTGGCATCGCCGCCGAAAAACTCTCGGGTGAGCAGCAAGAATTGCTCCGCAAGCTGATCAAGGTCTACACCGATACCGTTTCCGACGACATCGCCGCTCGTCGCTGGAAAGAGATCGACGAAGCAGGCTTTGGCAAAATCTATTTCGCTTGGGCCGGAGCTCAGAAACTCGGGGAAGGACACTACTACCTCGTGCAAGGTCCTACTTTCCAGATCGAGTTTGTCAACATTCAGCCCGACGCTGCTGGTAATCCGGCCAATCACATTCACTGTGTGTGGCGCGATGTCCGGGGCGATTTTGCCCTGCCGATCGATTCCCAAGCATCCGCCGCAAAGTAATGCCTCAAAAGGTTTTGCCCGAATTTCGTGAACCTGCCGCCCGAAGTTGCCACTTGTGAAGAATCGGGCGGCAATCTAGTATTAATTGCGTTAGGGATTTGCGGCCGCTTGCAGCCTACCACTGCTAAAGAGCCACTTCATCGTCGACCTAAGGGTTCCCCCCTGCTCGAACCTTGAGCGACGATTGCTCGGCGAACTTTGCCCCTCAGGCGATGATCGTAGAGCGATGCCCCAAGCCAGCTTGGGTCGATGTTTCGACCCCTTTTGGCTCCGAGTTACTCTCTTTTCGAGCCCGACTTGGCTCCTGAGAGACGAACCACTGGCAGTGAAGGATCTGCGACCGCTTGTCGCCGCAAACCAAGTTTGAAAGTTTGCACAGATCCACTGCTGGAGTTCGCTAAGCATGTCTTCGCAACCAAATCGTACCCGTCCTGGCGACGGCACTCTTGCCGTTCACGCGGGCGAAGATCGTCAAAAAATTGGCCACGCCATCACCGACGCAATCGTTTGCGCGTCGACCTTCACGTTCACCAACACCCAGGCGGTGATCGATTTCATTCAGCAGAAGCAAGATCGCGGCGAATATGGTCGCTACGGTAATCCCAACGAGCGGGTTGTCGAGCGAAAACTTGCCGCACTCGATGGCGCAGAAGATGCGATTGTGTATTCGAGTGGCATGGCCGCCATCGTCGGTCTACTGATGACCAAATTGAGCGCTGGCGACGAAGTCGTTTTCTTCGACGAATGTTATCACCGCAGCCGCGAGTTCTGTACCAAGCAACTTTCGCGTTTTGGTGTCGTTACGCGTCAAGTGAAGGCGTGCGACTACGACGCAATGAGCGCGGCGGTAAACAAAAACACAAAGCTGCTCGTCAGCGAATCCCCTACCAATCCGCATCTCAGTGTCGTGGATCTGGAGAAGTTCGCGGCGATTGGTAAGCAGCATGGTGTTGAAACTCTCATCGATGCAACCCTTGCCACACCGCTGAATGTTCGGCCGATTGAATACGGTGTCGATTACGTGCTGCACTCGGCCACCAAATATCTCGGTGGACACAACGACTTGCTCGCCGGCGTGATCTCCGGGTGCAAAGCAAAACTCGATCCTGTGCGCAAATTGCGCGGTATCATGGGTGCGATCAATTCGCCCCACAATTTGTACCTGCTCGAGCGTGGCCTCAAGACGTTTGAACTCCGCATGCAGAGGCACAACGAAAACGGTTTGGCCGTGGCCAAGTTCTTGGCGGCTCATCCGCGTGTTTCGAAGGTCTACTATCCTGGCCTCGAAACGCATCCTTATTACGAGATCGCGCGGAAGCAGATGCGCGGTTTCGGTGGTCTGATTACGTTCGAGATCAAGGATGCCGACTGGAAGGAGACGGCAGCCATTGTCGATGCGTCGACGATCGCGCGGATTGCTCCGAGTCTAGGTGGGGCCGAGTCGCTAATCGAACAGCCGCTCGTAATGAGCTACTTTGAAGTGCCGCCAGAAGATCGCAAGCGATTTGGGATTTACGACAACATGATTCGTCTGGCTTGTGGTATCGAGAACAGTGAAGATCTGATTGCCGATCTTGCACAAGCACTAGAGGCTCGACCGAAGTCGTAACGAGCTGCGGGACTGTGTTTCGGTCGACGATTTTGAGGCTAGATTGAGTGAGAGTGCTATGAAATTTCGTACCCGCGCGATTCATGTCGGAGTGCATCGCGATGCAGCGACCGGCGCCGTGGTTCCACCGATTCATCTCGCGTCAACATTTGTGCAACCAGGCGCGGGTGTGTGGGGCGAGTTTGATTACTCGCGTAGTGGCAATCCAACTCGCAAAGGTTTTGAGACCACGATTGCCTCGCTGGAGTCGGGCATCGGAGGACTCGCTTTCGCCTCGGGCATGGCAGCAACTCACACCGCTGTGATGCTGCTGAGCGCTGGCGATCACATTCTGGCGGGGCGCGATATTTACGGCGGAACCTATCGCCTGCTGCATCGCGTGGTCGATCGCTACAACGTGAAAGTTTCACTCGTCGACACCACGGATCTGGCTGCTGTCGCCGCCGCGATTCGTCCCGAGACCAAAATGCTGTGGCTCGAGTCGCCCGGCAATCCGCAGATGTCGATCACCGATCTCGAGGCCGTTTCAAAACTCGCCCACGAGCGCGGATTACTCGTGGGGGTCGATAGCACATTTGCCACGCCAGTCCTGACACGTCCGCTGGAACTGGGGGCCGATATCGTGATGCATTCGGCCACAAAGTACATCGGCGGTCACAGCGACTTGCTTGGTGGTGTGCTGGTGGTGAAAGATAAGGCGCTCCTCGATCGGCTCTACTTCTTGCAAAACGCCACTGGCAACGTCATGGGGCCGCTCGAGTGTTTTCTCGCGAGCCGCGGGCTGAAAACGCTCGAGCTACGCGTGCTCGAGCAGTCGCGTACGGCTATGAAGATTGCGAATTGGTTGCTCGCTGATCCTCGTATTTCTCGCGTGCTGTACCCTGGCTTGCCGGGGCATCCGGGGCACGAAATTGCCGCGCGTCAGATGACCGGCGGTTTCGGCGCGATGCTCACGTTTGAAGTACGCGGCGATCTTGAAAAAACTAAACGCGTTTGTCAGGCCACGCAGTTGTTCCAGTTAGCGGTGAGCCTGGGGGCTGTGGAGTCGCTGATCGAACAGCCTGCCAGCATGTCGCACGCCAGCTACAGCGCCGAAGCGCGGGCTGCTAACGGAATCACCGATGGACTGATTCGCTTATCGGTCGGGCTCGAGGATGCGGACGACTTAATCGCCGATCTCGATCAAGCGCTGAATGCGTAAGCAGACGCTGGTTCATCAAGAAAAAGAGAAGAGCCGCGCGAGAGACTGAATCTTTCGCGCGGCTCTTTTTTTGACGTTTGCCGAACTAACGCAAGACGCTAGTGGCTATTCTCGAGTTACTTGCGAAGCGGATTCACAGGAACTTCGAAGTTCGTGAGCGAGGCATCCGACTTGCTCGAAATGCGACGAGCCGAAAGTGGTGGAGCCACGATTTTGCGTGGAGCGGCAACTTCCGTTTCAGCAGAAGCGGTCTTCAGCACCGAACGCTCGTTCTCGTCGGTGTGGGCAGCGCGGCTGACACCCGAATACGTTGGCTGCGAAGCCACTTTATCGTTGCTCACGGCTGGCTTCATGGTGGTGGTGCGTTGCTGAGTCGTGGGGCGGGCGGTGACAGGGCGCGACGCTACTTTGGGCGACACGTAGCTTGGGTAGCGTGAAGGAGCAGCGCGGGTTTCACGGGGTGGCATCGGCGGAGCAACAGGATCGTCCATGAAGGGATCGCTGTGCATCATCGTTGGCATACCCGACGAGCATCCACAGCTAGGGCCAGCATCGCAGCATCCACTGGAGCAGCCCCCAATTCCACAGCCACCGTGGCAGCATTTGTTGCAGGGCAAAATGCAGCTGAGCACGCGTCCGACCCCACGAATGGCGTTGGGTACGATCGACAGCAGTGGTCGGCAGCAGGGCTGACACGAATTGCAGCAGGGGCCGGCAGCGATCGGCGCACTACATCCACAACCGCAGCCACCGTGCAGCGAGGCGCCGTGCATTTCGGATGAGTGGTAGTCGGCCCAGGCGGCGTGCCCCACAGGTCGGACGATCGATTGGCCCGGCATGCCGGTTTGGGCAAAGAGGCTGCTGGGGATCAGTAGCATCGTTGCTGCGGTGATTAGGAGCGTCGTGCGAATCATCGAAAGTCCCTTCCGTGGAGTTGTGGCGATGCGATCGAGGGCCAACGCAAACGTGCGGAGTTGTCGGTTGCGCTTCTTCCGAGTAACCATCGCGAGCTCTCGGAAAATCGTTATAGTTGTCTCTCTTCATCGAACCGGTACAGGCCGAATACTCAGAACTTTCGGATCGCTCGGCACTAGCCCCCTAGATTCTCTATTTTTACATGGTGACTCTCTGTAGTTCCGCTATGTGGTCCTGCGCAACGATTTTGCGGGGCGTTTGGTCAAGATTTGCTCGTCGAAGTCGAACAATCCCTCAGGAGAAAGCGCTTGCCTTGGGGGCTGTTTCAGTCTGGCCCATTTGCAGCAGCGATTAAGGCCGAAACTAGACAGTTAGTGGCATGGAACATCGAGATCGATGAGAGCCTAGCTACGCTCGGACGATGTTGCTAACTGCTTTAACAGCAAATGGTTGTGGTCAATACTATGTTCTGTCTGGCGAGCTTTTTGGGGGCGAGAATCAGCCGTTACTGATAAGAGCCGCATCCGCACCTGAAAGCTCCCCTCCCTGGTTATGACTGGCTTTACCCCACGATCTGTGGTGGTGCAAGATAGGTCCTCGAGTTTACGGAGTTGATTGCCATGTTTGGAAACCCAGCCTGGTTTAGTTCGTCGAGTGGTCGTTGGGGCGTGAAGCCTCGTCAATGGCAAGCTTGGGGCTACCTGGCGGTGTGGGGTGTCGTAATTGCCCTGCCAGCCACCCTGCTGGTGAGTAGCGAGAAGTCGCTGGAGGCACTCATTTGGTGCGCAGCCTCTTCGATAGTCGGGGCTTATGACTTGTCGACGATCCGTCAACAATTGATACCTCAGGTATCGGAAACGTCGCTATCCGCGCCACCGATCCCCGCAGAAATCGCTCGTAATGAAGACCTGCTCTACATCGGCGATGACGAGTCGGCTGACGAACTGCTGAATGTTCGCTACGCCCGACATGATCGCCGCGCATAAACAGGCGGTTTGCCGCTCGCTGACACTTTCTGCCCCACTGTTAGAATGAGGCAGAATGGAAGGAGAGGGCAATGATTGGCAAAACCGCCACGCCGCGAGGTTTGGTGATTCTAAAGTCGCGAGATTTGCAGCAGTCGCTCAGTGCGGCTTTTGCATCGATCCCTGCGCCTCCCCAGGCCTCGCCAACAGAAGCCGGCTCGACTCCGTCGTCAACTGCGACCCTCGACACCAACTGGCAGTATTACGTCGTTGAGCCTTGTGATTGCTCGAGCGATTCGAACTGCCAATCGTATGTCTCGCTCGATCGGCATTCACCACTTCCCCCCCTGACATTCATCGACTGGAATCTTCCCACCGAAGTGCTCGATCAGCTGATTTTACAGGCCATGGTCGGGGATAGTGTTCCAATCGCGATAGTGGATCATCAAAACGCGAGCGGCGTGGTCGACGCCTACCATCGCGGAGCCACTGAGGTGCTTGTCTGGCCTGCATCTGAAGCGATGCTGCGTAAGACACTCGAGCGTGCTGTACGACGCATTCCACTCGCGCGACTCGGTAGTCTCGCGACTGAACAATCGGCTCTGATCGCCGATTGCTTTTGCCTGGTCGATCGAAACGCGACGATTGTCGATTGCCTGTCGTCCATCACCGCTTCGCTGAAGGTCGGCACCAACCTGACCAGTTACTTTTCAGCGCCCCATCACGAAGCGATTACCCAACAGGTAGAGCAGGTTTTCACCTCGCATCGCGCGATCTCCATGGCTATCGAGGCTCGCGACCAAAATGCGACCATGCTCATCGACTTACGCATTATTCCATGCGGGGAAGATCATGCACTGGTGATCGTTCGCGATGTTGCATCGCAATGTGCCGCGGGTGATAGTCGGCTCGAAATCGCGGAACGCTACCGCTTTGAAACGGCAGGTCACATGGTGGCTGGCATCTCGCACGAGGTGCATCAGCCTCTCTATGCCATTGCTAACTTTGCGGGAGCCGCCATCAATACCCTGCGGACGACGCCAGTCCAAGATGCTGCGGCAAAAGTCATTCGCTGGTGCGAGCAAATCACGACACAGTCGCATCGGGCAGCCGAAATCGTTCAGCGACTCCGCCGCTTTGCTAGTGTCGATATTGCCACATCGCCCGTAGATTTGCCGCAACTTGTCGACGAATCGATTGAGCTCATCAACGGCACCTTCCGCGAACTCGGTGTGCTTTTTGAAAAGCGATTTGACGACTCGATTCCAGCCATTGCCACGCATCGCGCCCAGGTGCAGCAAGTGCTACTGCAGTTGCTCGAAGCAGCTTGCCAATCCCTGCGGCACGTGCCGCTCGACGATCGCATCGTGAAAGTGACGATCACACGAACCAGTGATCTGCTTTGCCTCTCGGTGATCGATAGTGGAACCGGGCATGGCGAATCGCAACTCGACGAACTGCTGGGGCCCTATTTTGCTACGGAGCGAAGTCCTATCTCGATGGGCAATGCGCTCTGCTATGCACTCGTTGAATCGCTTGGAGGCAAGATGGGCCGCTCGAGTGAACCCTTCACTTCTGGAAAATCATCGGGAGAAGGTAAGGCGGGATCTGGTGCAGCTAGTGATGCGCGGGTAACGAGCACCGCTTGGTTCAGCCTTCCGATTGTCGAGCCACCTCCGGGCGCGAAAGCCGATCAAGTAGCACAGCAATCGCCCGCGCGGCTGCTGGTCACCAGCATCGGCCGTTAGTGTGACAATCACTATCCGGCGGGCATTTTTCGCTATCTCACTACTTTGCCACCACAGGCAACATCTTGCGAGCGAGCTCGGTGGTTCGCTCGTCGTCGTTGTCGTGAAGCTCTGTCAAAAGTCGCTTGATTTTGCGACGTGACTGGCTCAGGAAATAACGCCCCGCCATGAGCTGCGTTGCCAGCGGCAGCGGATTTCCCGGCGATGAATGGCCATTTCCTGCATCCCCATCGTGATGACTACGCGAACTGATCAAGTGGTCCATCCGTCGTAGTGTGCAGATGCTGGCATAGAGGTCGATTGCAGTGTCCCCCAGACGCGACAGGACATACTGCCTATCGACGATTTCTTTTTGGAAGGTCCTCAAAGCCCATTCGACTTCGCTCCCAAACCGCTGAATGAGGTGCCCCAGATGCGTTGCCTCATCGTCGAGTTCGGGATGCCGAATCGGAACCGAGGGGCTCGCCATCAGCTGACTCAGTTTTCGACCGGCAAAGCGGCCAATGTTGGTCCACCGCGAGAGAGGGTGCATGACGGCATGTAGCACCCCTTCAAGTTCGAGACCCACATCGCGCATTCCGACAAGCGAACTGAACACGCGCAGCACATCGTTGGCCCCTTCGCCAATCGTGTTGATCCGCGCGTCGCGCAGCATCCGTTCGAAAGGCTGGTCGGTGAAATAGGCTAGCCCACCATGCAGCTGAAACGTGTCGTTCAAAATTGTCCACAAAGTTTCGGTGGCGAAGACCTTCAGCATCGCCGTTTCGAGCATGAAGTCGTCGCTGCCATGATCGATCATCGCTGCGGTTTGATACGTGCAAGCCTCCATCGCAAACTGGCCCGCTGTCATGGCGGCAATCTTCTGCTGCACCAGTTCGAACCGCGCCAAGGGCTCATCAAACTGCACGCGCCGCTGCACATGGTCCACAGCACGATCGACGCAGAACTTCGCCGCGCCGGTGCAGCTTGCTCCAAACGTTACGCGACCAAAATCGAGCACCGTTAGTGCAACCTTCAAGCCTTTTCCTTCCGGCCCCAGCATGTTCTCGCGAGGAACAACACAATCGCGAAACGCGAGTCGACCTGTCGCTGTTCCGCGTACGCCCAGTTTATCCATGCGCTGTTCCAGCACGTGAAAGCCGGGCATGTCTGGGGTGACGAGGAAGGCGCTAATTTTTCCTTTCCCACTGGCATCGGGGGTGCGTGCCATCACCGTCAGCACATTAGCGATACCACCGTTGGTGATCCACCGCTTTTCGCCATTCAGGATAAAGCTTTGGCCATCAGCCGACGGAGTCGCTGTGGTTTGCACATTGGCGGCATCGCTTCCAGCCCCCGGCTCGGTGAGCGCGAAGGCCGAAATCCACTCGCCACTCGCAAGCTTGGGAAGCCACTTCGTTTGCTGCTGCTTGGTGCCGAACAGCACCACAGCGCGTGGCCCAATCGAGTGGTGAGCATTCACAAACAGGGCCGTACTGCCACAATGTCCACCAAGCACTTCGAGGAGTCGGCAGTAGGCAGTTTGCGATAATCCTAACCCGCCACTTTCGCGCGGCAGGCAAGCTCCTAGGACACCTAGTTTTCCAAGACCAGCAATCACGCTGTCGGGAATCTTGGCCTCACGGTCGATCAACACCGGATCGACCGATGTCTTGCAAAAATCGATGAGTTGGTGGACTAGTACGTCCACTTCGTGGGGGCCCGAGTCGGGTGGATAGGCAGGGAGCCGATCCGCAGCATATTCCCCAAAGAATAGCCCTTTTGCAAAGCTTTCGCTGTGCAAACGATCGCCGAGAATCTCCTCGGCATCCGCCATTTGCTGTTCGCGCGATTTCACCGTCATGAGCCAGCCCTCGTGGAAGAGATCGAGTGGTACTCCTGACACTTCTGCCCGCCTCGCGATGCCGACGAGATTCCTGACGGAATGTCGATTTGGCAACGAGATCAGCTGGCAGAACCATCTAACTGACCGAATTCTACGCCCCAGAGCCTCAGAAGCGAAGTTCGAATTCTCCCCTGCCAGAGGCAGCTCGCTATCAAACAAGTCTGCCCGCCCGAGCAGTTCGTTGGTATAATCGCCAGGAGGAGTCCTCCAGAACTCCAATGGGGATTGAGAGCACCTGAACCAGATCAACGATGGCACACAACGAACATATCGACCGCATTCTTCGCGACTGGCCTTTCGATCCCAACGGAATCAGTGTGCGCAAAACGAAGGGGAACGATGGTCGCGAGGTACTTCAAATGCGACTCGATCTGGGGCTATTGCAGCTCGAGATCTCCGGACGCCCCGATGGTAGTAGGCCTGAAGGGGCCGAAACCTACTTCGACTATCTCGTAGGCCGCGCCCTCGAAGCGGTTCCCGAAGGGGAATACGAGATGAGCGAAGAAGAATGCGAGCAAGCCGACCGCGAATTCGTGCAGTACTATCATCGCCGCATCTGCTGGCTAGCACTCCGCGAATTCGACGAAGCGGTGCTCGACGCCGACCACACACTCGGTCTGATGGACTTTTGCCGCGATCATTCGCCCGACGATCAGTGGACGATGTCACACGAGCAATATCGCCCCTTTGTGCTCTTTCACCGCACGCAAGCCGCTGCGCTCGCAGCCTTGGCCGACCGAGGAGCTGAAGTGGCCGTGGAAGAGCTCAATGCTGGTCTCGAGCGAATTCGCGAGGTCTTTGCCCAGTACGAAGCGGAAGAAGAGTACACCGACGACGAACTCGTCACCCGCCTGATTGAGCTCCGCGAATCGTTGCGGCAGCACTTCCACGTGGGTCGAACCCTGCAAGAGCAACTCGAAGAAGCCGTGGCGACTGAGAAGTACGAACTCGCCGCACAGCTGCGTGACGAACTTCAAAAGCGAAACCCGCCACGCTAATCGCTCTCGATCTCTATCGCCGCGATCCCCGCGCTTCGATCGTTTTGCAACTTCTACGAGGCTCGGCTACTCGCGATTGCCACAGCAGTGGCACGCGAGAGATCTCGTAGCCTTCAAAGTCTGGAATCGGTGACACCTCTGGTCACACGATTGCGGACATCTTCGAGAAAATCTTCAAGCAGCTGCTATCAGAATTGCTGATTTGCTGGCACAGTCGCCCGCTAGCACCCACTACAAGCATACCGCTGCGACATTTTTTCAAGATCGCTAGTAGTAGTTGCACGCTGCAGGCTTCGAATTTCACGTCAAGATCAATCTGCCAAGTGCTCGCGAAATTTTTAATTCGTTGCGGCATCAAGCACTTACGTGCGGTTTTCACAGATTGGTGCGGTACCAACAACATGGTTTTGGCACGGGTCGTGCAATGGGTATTTCTCATCAAACGAAGTCAGAAATCGACTTCCCGATGACAAAAAAACTCACTCGATGCTCAAAGGAATGAAATCATGCTAGTGCTCACCCGCAAACTCCAACAGCAGATCAAAATCGGCGACAACATTGTTCTCACCATCTTGAAGGTGAAGGGGCAAACGGTTCGCGTTGGTATCGAAGCTCCTCGCGATGTGCATGTGGTTCGTAGCGAACTTCCACCAGAAGGTGCGGCTGGTAAATCGAGCGAAACCTCGGAGAGTGAAAGCACTAGCGGACCGATCATCGCCGAACTGACCCTCACCTTGAGCGACGACGAATCCGAGAGCGACACCAGCAGCGAAGATGGCAGTGGCAAGGTTGGCAGAACGGTCCAGCATGCAGCAGCAACTCCACGCCTGCCGCAGCGGAAGGCGTTTAATCGCTATGCACGTCCGCCGATCAAGGTCGGCTCGCTTCCTAGCTCGCTCGCTATCGCCAAGTAGTCGGCGAGATGGTTTCACAAAATGTCAGCCGCACCACTGGCGGCGACGAAACTTCGAGACGAGCAACTGCTGAATTTCTCATCACCGCTAGTTCGAAATCAAACCAACTAGCGCAGAACCTGACCCGCTGACGATCCAGAACCTTCAAAGCCACTTGGCTGCGAAGGAAAATAACCAGCGGGAGCCACAGGATAAGCTCTTGATGCTCCGTCCATAGCAGGCAGCATCGGTCCCACTACAGACGCAGCGCTGGTCGAGTGCGCACTGGGTACACCAGCCACAGACACAAGATCGGGGGGAGCCACAGCCAATCCCCCTCCGGGACAATAACCGGTGGGTGAGATGGGTTTGGGAGCACCCACGAAACCTTGCACTTCGAGCGAGTGCTCGAGCAAGATCCGCCGTACTTCCAAAATGGCGAGTGGATGGCGGTGCACCTTCATGTGATCGGCGTTCACTGTCAGTTCCGAGGCAACATTGTCGAGATGCGCGCTGGTGTAAGCTACCACGCCATCCCCTTCCGCGCTCAATTTTCCGACAAAACCTTCACGCGGCAGTACACCCACCACATTGTGATACTTCACCCAAGGACCTGGCTGAGCGCTGAGCAAAATATCGAAAATCGGACAACTCGGCGCTAGCGAATCGATGCTCGTGGTGGTCGTGAGCATCTCGGTGTTCTTAAAGAAGCCCGGATTATCCCGAATCACTTTCGTATTGAACTCCACCATCATCTTGGGGAGCGTGATCAGCTTACGACTCAGGAGTCGAACGTAATCGCTCGCAAATTCGCTGCCACGATGAGGCGTTCCCATCGTGATGACCCGTTTGATCGACGGATTGGGTCGAAAATACATCATCTGTTCGAGTTTCGCGCGATCTTCTGCTGTCGCTTCGAGCTCTGTGATCGACTTGTCGGTCAGCAAGTGCCAAAACGCATCGCCACTTTCGACGGTTTGCATTTTTGACACGAGTCCCCCCATGCTGTGCCCCACAAGCACCATCTGATCGAGTCGTGGGTTCTGGAGTCCTGGGTCGAGCGTGCCACGCACTTCGGTCAGCACGTCGCGCATCTGTCCCGCCGAGACCCAGAATGGCTGTCCCGTGGGATAGAGATAGAACCAGAATTGATAGCGGCTGCGGATTTCCGGATACGCGCGCAGATCGTTGAACATGTCCATCCAGGTGGTGGGGCTCGACCAGAGACCGTGCACCATCACCACAGGAATGCGCTGCGGGTCATAAGGCTCCACCATATAGAGCCCCTTAATGCCGAGCGCTTTGTCGGGATTCAGGAGTCCGAAGGTCGCGATATCGGTCTCTTCGAATGCCGGATTTTGCAGGAAATAGGCCAGTGGCGTGCTGAGATCGGTCTCGAGTGGCACCAGCCGATTGCAAACTTCAATGTTGCTGGCAACCATCGGATCATAGAGTTCGAGCACACAGCGTTTGCCGTGCGATCCCTGCGACACATCGGGAATCACGCGCAGAAATGCAGTCACTGGGAAGGAAAGATTGGGGGGGGTAATATTTCTCTGCAGGGGTTTCACCTTCATGCGGCGCGCGTATGGCAATCAGCGGAACACCAAGCCCAAACGTTTGGTGATGATTGCTCAGCCCCTCCTCCAACTGGTAGTCGTTCACAAACTCCAGTTGGTTCAGATCGTCGGCGTGCCAAGGGCCACGCACTTCCACTTGTAATTCATACCGCTGTTTGCCGGTCTCAATCGTTTGTAGTCTTCCCGGCTTCAGCTTCCCTTGCTTCGCGACGATGCGCATCGCCGACTCGAGCGCACCGTTGTAGAGATCGCATGCGCGACGGAAGAGCGGATCGTAGGGATTGCGAAAGCGATCGAGATGGGGGTCGAACAAGAATTGATAGGAGTTAGCAACCGATGTGCCGTAGTGATCGAACGCCTCTTGCACATTGCCAGTCGCTTCGAGATCCTTTGCGCGCAGGAAGGCGAGTTCGGCATAGGAATAGTACTTGTCGGGTGCTGGGTCGGTCGCAAGTTCTTCCTGCAGCGTGGCCAGCACTTCTGCAGGTCGTTTCTCTTGTTTTTCGACGAGGTCATAGCGCCGCAGAATTTGCTGCGTGCGCTGGCTCGGACGTGGCCCACGACTCGAGATCAGCTTCAGAGGCCCCACAAGCGGGCTATAAGGCTGATCGCGCAGGCTTAAATATTGTTCTTTCGCGCAGCCCGAAGCAAGGGCGAACAAGATCACCCAAAGAATCAATAAACCGCTTGTTTGGCGGCGTTTTTGCGATCGTATATGGATCGAAAGAACCAGCATGGGCAACACAACTTCACGAGAATCCGTTCCGCAAATGTCGCGAGACTCTTTACGCGGGACGGATGAGGCGGGCAGAATTAGACGCCTTAGGTTCGCCCGTCAATATCGATTCACCTACGGAGCCTCTCCATGCACCGTCTATTCGCATCGCTAGCGATGCTGGCCTTGCTCTGCTGCTGCAACGTTGTTCTGGCTGATCCAGCCACAAGAGCGCGTCCCAATGTGGTGATCCTGCTTTCCGACGATCAGGCCTACACCGATTATGGTTTCATGGGGCATCCGCAGATTACCACCCCTCATCTCGATCAACTCGCCAAAGAAAGCCTCACCTTCACACGGGGCTATGTCCCGACGAGTCTCTGTCGTCCGAGCCTGATGACGCTGCTGACTGGCCGCTATGCACACGATCATCTCGTGACAGGCAACGATCCCTCTCCAGGGACCAATCGCGCAGAGATCTTGCAGCACATCCAGCGGCTGAAGGTTTTGCCAGCGATCCTGCGAGAGCAAGGCTACAAGACGCTGCAAACCGGCAAATGGTGGGAAGGCTCGCCCGAACTCGGAGGCTTTACCTCGGCGATGACCCACGGTGATCCGAAGCGTGGTGGTCGGCATGGCGATGAGGGGCTGAAAATTGGTCGTCAGGGAATTCAGCCGATCAAAGACTTTCTCGATAGTACGGGCAAAGAGCCCTTCTTCATTTGGTATGCCCCGATGCTGCCGCACACACCCCACAATCCGCCGGAAGAATGGATTGCCAAGTATCGCGGCAAGAATAACTCCGTGCATGTCGATCGCTATCATGCGATGTGCAGTTGGTGGGACCATACCTGCGGCGAAGTGCTGGCTGAACTGAAAAACCGCAAGCTCGAGGAGAACACGATCGTTGTCTATTTGTGCGACAACGGCTGGATTCAAGATCCGATCGCGCCGAAGTATGCGCCGCGTAGTAAGCGCTCGCCCAACGAAGGTGGTGTTCGCACGCCGATCATGCTGAAGTGGCCGGGTCATATCACACCACGCTTCGATCAAACGACGCTCGCTTCGAGCATCGACGTGGTACCCACACTGCTCCGAGCACTTCAGCTCGACGTACCCAAGGATCTACCTGGGATCGATCTCGTGAGCCTTCGCGAGGGGCAGAATCGCCCGGGAAATGCCTTGTTTGGCGAGATTTTCGAGCACGACATTCCCGATGTCACCAAAGCACATCCGGGGCTCATGTATCGCTGGTGCATTCAAGATACTTGGAAGCTCATCGTCTCTGCCGATGGCAAGTCGGTCGAGCTTTATGATCTGAAGAGCGACCCCGGCGAGACAAAAAATTTGGCCGCAGCAGCGCCCGATCGAGTGCAGGCGATGCTGACGCTGCTCGATCGCTGGTGGAAGTAGCGTGGCGATGATTCGCGTGCGATTTTGAACCAGCGAATCAGAAGGTGATGCCAGCCCGCAGCATGAACGTATCGCCCGGGCTGAAGTTGCCGTTACCGGAGAGATATTCGACGTCGCGACCAAACAGGTAGGCCGCTTCGAAACGATAGCCAGCGCCGCCGTTCAGCTTGCGCTCGATGCCGCTGATCAATCGATAGTCGGCATAGGTCACGCTGTCTTTCTCGCCTCCGTCGCGAATGATCGAGTAGGTGTTGCCACCAAACTCCGCAGTAAAGAAGAGCCAGTCCTCAAACCCCTGCCCCACGTTCCAGCGAACTGCCAGCTTCGGTTTGGGAAAGAGTGCCTCGAGAAGGAACCAGTCGGTGGGGGTCCAAATCGCACCACCGGCAGGGAGCATTTTCAGGTTGTCGCGGTCCAGATAGATCACGCCACCGACGAGCTGAAGTTTGTCGGGAATCAAGTCGTGGATGAGAATCGCTTTGCCAGTGATTCGTAGTGCATCGCTGTTCGAGGCTTCGAAGTCGCTGTAAACGCCCGGTGTCACAGCCAGCAACAGCCGATTGCGATACAAAACAGTCGGTAGCCACGTGAAGTCGACGTAAGCCGCATTCAATCGTGGTGGCAGGTCCCCTTCGGTCGTCGGACCCTCGAGCAAGATCATGTTGTAGCCGGGGGAGATCAGCAGCGGCCATTCGACAATCGGAAACGGCAACGCGACGGTCAGATAGGTATCGATTTCGGTCGAGCCGATATCTGTTCCCCCATCGCCTGGCGCAATCCAGTTGCCACTGAGGGCCAGCTTCTGAAAAAATCCGTTCCGGTAGTCGCTTAGGTTTTGGGACTCGGCGGGATAGAAAACATCTCCCTCGAGGATATCTCCGTCGACCACCAGCGGCTCTCCTTCGCCAAGCTCAAAGGGACTCGCCGGAAAACCTTCCGTAACCGCATCGCCATCGATCGCGGGCAAGGTGCGAAGAGGTTCTGCGCTCCGCTCGGTGCGAGGTGCAGGTGGCAGGTCAACAGGCGGGGGAAGTTCGTCCGATGATCGCGGCTGAGAGCTGAGGTTTCGTGCCGGATTGGCTTTGAGACGCGCGGGGCCGTCGATCCCCAGTGGTGGCCCGTCGTAGGTTTCGCTGGCACCGCCGAGCATTGGTGGTGGTGTCGGGATCATCGGATGCGAGAGAACTTGCTGCGCAGCTAATGGCTCTCCCAGGATCAGAAGAATAAGCATTCCCATCGACCAAGCCGCAACTCCGCGCAGCAGCGAGCAGCGAGTGCTCCAGCGCTGGGCGTTTTGCAAAGGGTGGTCGATCATGAGGTGAACTATCTGCTGCGAAAAATCGTCGGCGCGCGTAGGTGCGATTTAGAAGCTGAATCCGGCGCGAAGCATGAAGGTGTCGGGAGGATCAAAAGTATCCGAAGGATCGACGACGTAGACCACTTCACGCTCGAAGACATAGCCAGCTTCGAAGTAGCCGGTCACGCCGCGCGTTCCAGTCCATTCCATACCGAGCGAGATGCGGATGTCGTTGATATCGATCGAATCCGATGTGGCATCAGCCCGCTGAATCGTCCAGGCTCCGCCACCATATTCGCCCGCCAGATAGCCCCAAACTTCATACCCGTTGATCGAGGTGAGGTAGGTCGAAAGTTTTGGCTGAGGGAAGAAAATGTCGAAACGGACTTGGGGGGATGGTTGCCACAAGATGCCGCCGGCAGGAAGCAGTTTGATGTCGTTGCGATCGAGATACATCACCCCCAGCTTGAGTTGCATTGCCGGGGTAATGCGGAGCGTACCGAGACCCAATCCATTGATCCGCAGGCTGTCGGAATTGAGCGTTTCAAAATCGCTGTACACGCCCACACGAAAGCCGAGTTCGGCTCCGAGTTGCTGCTGCGGATCGGTTTGAAACTGAAAATCGAGATACGCGCTATATGCACTTCCCGGCAGGTCGGCCGCCAAGTTCGCGGGGCCATCCCACAAATGGAGTGCAAAGGCGGGGCTCATATAGAGTGGCTGATTGCTGTACAGAAAATTGGGGAACGTCAACGAAACTGCGATCTCGCTATCGTTGATCCCCACTGCAGCATCCGAATCGTCGGCATTCAGGTAGGAATGGCGAAATCGTAGCTGCTGAATCAGCTTCACGGTTTGGCTGTAGTCCCACCCTGCTCCCGAATTGATTCCGTTGGGAAAGAGTGAGTTGGGAGCGCCACTGGGTGGCGGAAAAACGCCCGGTTGACCATAGGGGGACCCAGGAGTGCCATAAGGATAGGCTCCCGGTGGTGCAGGAGGCTGCGTGAAAACACCACCACTGCCTGGAGGCGAAATTGTCCCGGGATAAGGAGTTCCCGTAGGCGACATCGGGGTCCCTACCGGAATGTTGGTGTTCGGTGTATTCCAGTACGAATAGGCAGCTGGTCCCGAGGCGGAATAAGGGTCGAATGGAGCAGCTGTCGTTGGTGCACCAAAACTGGGTGCTGCTGTAATCGGCGTGCTCGATGCCGGAGGCGTGGGAAACGCGCCGTAAGGACTTGCCGAGGGGGTGTAAGTTGTCGGTGGGGCCGCTGTCGTGGGAGCAGGCGCAGCGGGAATCACACCCGGCTGACTGCTCGGAAACTGCATGGTTTGCGAATTAGCTAGCTTGCCCCCCAGCAGCATGCATGCTGCCAGTGTTGCGAGGGCAAGGAAACGATGCATCACGGTTTTTATCTCAAGTCGCCAAAGGGTTCAGCCGATAACAATAGATTCTGCCGAGCGGGCAGGTAGTTATCAGCGACTGGCGATGGCGTCAAGAGCGACCTTGGGTCGTGGGTGATTACCAAGGTCGAAAATCGTGAGGCTTGTTAAGAGACTAGCTCGATGTGATCTGCATCGCTCCAAGGTTGCAAGCGATCGAGGCCTCGCACGTGGGGAGGCCGATTTCTAGGCGGCGGTTTCTGCGGTGATATCGCTCGACGTTAGTCGGCATACGAATCGAAGACCCGCACGCGATCCCAGTTCTCTTTATTCGAGGCAATGAACTCGAGATGACGTGGCGCAGTTTGGTAGGCGTCGTGGGCTGCGCGGTCGGCAAACACAACGTGCAAAGCGACGTCGAAATCGACCTGGTTCACTGGACGTGTGAGGTCGGACACCAAGGTGCCAGCAGCAAAGAAAACCGTTCCTGGGTGATCGGTAAGATACTTCTTGCAATCGGCCACCAACTTATCGATGGCGGCTTGGCTGCGATCTTTCAGGGCAAAGTAAACCATGTGAGCGAGCATCAGTGTCTCCAGGCAGAGATGGGGAGGCGTCGGAAAGCTCGCTAGTGTAGCCGGATTGGCAGGCTTTGTGTGCCAGGGCTCGGCCAGCGAGCGATGCTGCTCGGTAGCCGGCTGCAGTGGCAGCAAAGGCCACTGCAGGGAGGCGGGTTTCAGAAGAAAGCAGGTTTCAGAAGAAAGCCAGCCAGCGATCTAGTCGTCGGTTCGCTTGCGCATTTGTCCAGCGGCGTCGTTCGATGGGTTATAGCGCCCTGGCATCGGCGCTGCTTTGCGAGCAAGACCAGCTCGATCGAGCAGCGATTTCCCCATGATCGACGAGAATTCGGTTTCGTCGGCTGGAGGGGGACCGTTGGCACCGAGATCCGTGGGGGTGTAGTGCAGCCGATAGGCATGCTTGGCCATCGAAATCTCATCGCCCGGGTCGACCCGTTTGCGCGAAACACGCTGGCCATTCACCTTCACGCCGTTTTGGCTATTGAGGTCCTGAACGAACCAATAGCCGCTCTCGACGGTCAGCTGACAATGCTGTCCTGAAACGTTGCCGAATCGCAAAACGACATCGCAACTTTCGCGTCGACCGACGGTCAGGGTTGTCTTTAGGAGTGGGATCGGATCGCCACCACCTACTGGAACCAGTTCCCCGTACATGCGGATTCGCCTCCCCAATGGCAAAACCCCGCCGACAGCTGCGATTTTGGCATGGCAAGTTTCCCAAACATTCAACGACAAAGCATTACAGCAGCGAAAGATCATCGCCGCGAATAAACCCAGTCGCCTGCGCTGGTTGGGAAGAAACCGTATCGATACGAAATCCCAACTCGCAGGAGCTTGCTTGCAATTCCAAAGACTATTGCTGGCTAGCGGGAACCTTGAGCGGAGTTGTGCGACGGCCTAAGATCAGGAACCAAACACGCAACGAACAACCCACAGCGACAAGCGTTGTCGCCATGCAAACGAGCATCAACCTGGGATGACTTTTGCAAGACCACGCCAGTTAGACGCTTGCACCCTTGCTAGGATGCTGCCTCTTAGAGGAAGCTAGGCTTCACCTAATTCGTTTCGGGCAATTCAGTTACAATAAAACTGCGAAGTTCCAGTGGCAACCGCTGCACTTTCCACTCGATTAACTCTGTTCGATCATCACTCTATCCGAGGGGTCAGTAACCGTCAATGAATATCGGCGAAAACCCCTCGATTGGCGATCCGGCTTGGCGTGCCGACGGTTTGCGCTACCATGCGTATAACTTCTTTCTCCGACAGAAGTTCGGTGCACGCGTTCAAAAGGTGAGCATCGACGCGGGCTTCACTTGCCCCAATGTCGACGGAACGGTGGCGGTTGGTGGCTGCACGTTCTGCGACAACCGCAGTTTCAGCCCCAGTCGACGCGTCCGTCGGCGCGACGTTTTGGAGCAGATTAACGATGGCATCAGCCGTCTGAAAATGCGTTATGTCTGCGATCAATTCATCGCCTACTTCCAGCCAGCCACCAACACCTATGGCGAAGTGAGCAAATTACGGGCACTTTATGAGCGGGCTCTCGAGCATCCACAAGTGGTTGGCATGGCGATTGGCACACGCCCCGATGCTGTTCCCGACGACGTGCTCGACCTGCTCACCGAGATTGGTCAGCGGACCTATCTTTCGGTCGAATACGGCATGCAAACGATGCACGATCGTTCGCTCGACTGGATGAATCGTGGCCATCACCACGATGCAATGATCGACGCCATTGCGCGAAGCCAAAATCGAGGTTTTGAGATCTGTGCCCACCTGATTCTGGGCCTTCCTGGTGAATCGCACGACGACATGGTTGATTCCGCCAAGGAAGTGGCGCGGCTGGGGCTCGACGCCGTGAAAATCCACAACCTCTACGCCGTCCATCACACCAAATTAGCCGACCAGGTAGCCGCCGGCGAAGTGCAGTTGATGGGTCTCGACGACTACATCCAAACCCTCATCGACTGCTTGGAAGTCCTTCCGCCATCGATGATTGTGGAGCGGATCAGCGGCGATGCACCTCCCGACTACTTCATCGGCCCCGATTGGTGCCTCGATAAGCCGGCTGTTCTCAAAAAACTCAAAGAAGAGCTCGAGCGCCGCGACACTTGGCAAGGAAAGTTTGCCGCGAATTCGCAGCCTCTCTCGACCCCCTAGTGCTCTCGTCCTGGCGGGTAGACTGGTGTCTGCGAGATTGCCCGGCAGAATCTCCGGGGCGATGCTTATGGAGTCTTATTCGCCTTTAATGGAGTCGCGAATAGCTCCGCGGCTGAAAACAAGCATTTCGTGGCAGATTGTGAAACTGGGGTGTTTGTAGCGAGTTTTCTGGTGTCGTCCTAAGTTCCCGTGGGGATTCAGTTTTCAAATGCTGTCCCCTGGACAGGCGACCAGCCGATAAGGTACACTTTCTCGCTTTCCCATATCGCTTTACGGCGATTCTGGCACTGTTAAACCAGCGATTGAATTGTGCCGCTGGCTGCATGTCAGGTTATCTCGGTTTCGCTCCGCCCTCTGGAGGCAAGATGGTTAAGTTGATTGTTCGCGACCGCGAGAGCATTCAAGAAGCGGTCCGCCGGTTCCGTAAGTTGGTGGAACGTAGCGGCATCAAGAAGGAAATGCGTCGTCGAGAATACTACGAGAAGCCAAGCGAAATTCGCCGTCGTGCACGTCTGCGTGCCGAACGCCGTTCGCGCCGCACTCGCTTGACACCCGGCGCCTAGTCCGACACGTCCTGCTGCTTACGGCGGCGATCTCACTCTGAACGATCGTCCGCCTTCCCTCCGGCTCTCCTCCATCGCTGTTTTCCTACAGCATCGCGGATTTGAAGCGGAGTCCTTTGCTGCGCGCCAGTCTGGCGAGCAAAATCCCACTCATCTAGCTGGTTTTCGTGGATGGGTTGAAGCACGCAACAGTGTTGAAGATAGGTTGGCAGCACATCAGCTGCACTAGCCACCGCGACTGAGTTGGAAGATCGGCATCAACAGCCCAAGCGCGATGCCACCCACCACGACACCCATGCCGGTGATCATCAGCGGTTCGATCAGACTCGTCGTCGCTTTGAGCGAAGTTTCGACTTCCTTGTCGTAATAGCTGCTCACACGCTGCAGCACCGAGTCGAGCTTGCCGGTGTCTTCACCAGCCGAAATCATTTGTACAAGTGTCGGCGGAAAGAGTGGATCACCTTCGAGCGCGTGGCAGATCCGATTACCTTCGGTCACGGCATCGAGCACCTTCAGCCATGCTCGTTCGAAATAGTAGTTACTCGAGACTTCGCTCGTGATGCGGATAGCATCGAGCATCGACACTCCACTTGCCACCATCGTTCCCAGCGTGCGAATGCTCCTGCTGAGCGCCACTTTACGCGACATCGGTCCGATGATCGGTGTGTGGATCGAGAGCCAGTCGAGCATCTGAATTCCTAGTGGCGTTCGGCGACCCCAGAAGTAGCCAATCACGGCAGCCAGTGTGGCGGCGAGCCAAAGATACCAGTAGTCGATCATCAGATCCGACATCGTCATCATCGCCACAGTGATGCTGGGGAGTTTCACACCTTTGCGGCTGAACAGCGGCTCGAACTTGGGCAAAATATAGGTGAGCAAAAAAATCGTCACGGCCACAGCCACGGCGAGCATCACCGCAGGGTAGGCCAGCGCGGCCATCACTTTTTGGCGTGTCTCGAGTTGACTGCGCAGGTAAAGGGCCACGGTGTCGAGCATTTCGCCCGTGGTACCTGTCTGTTCACTCGCGCGAATCAGCGACACATAGGTTCGGTCGAAGTGCTGCGGATGTCGCGCAAGTGCGCTCGAAAAATCATCGCCCGATTCAACATGACGCTTCAGGTCGAGCAGCACACGTTTGAGCGTTGGGTGCTGCTCATGCGATGCAATCGAGTCGAGCGCGGTCGATAACGTAATTCCGGTTTCGACCATCACCGCCAACTGGCTGGTGGCATAGATGATGTCGGTCTTGCGAATTGCTCGAGGAAAGAGCTCGCTCTGATCCTCTTGTTCGTCGATTTTGCTCACTTGCACGCCATCGCGGCGGAGCTTGACCATGGCTTCATCGCGCGACTCGGCTTCAATCTCGCCACTGGCCGATTTGCCAAGCGAATCTCGACCTTCGTAGGCAAAAACTGTGCTCATGGTTAGGCACCTGCGCCGCTAGAGGCGGTGGCATGAGGTGCAGACGTAGTCGGCAATTCAACAGCGGCGATGCGATCGCCGCCGACCGTTTCGCCAGCGATTTGGATCACTTCTTCGACGCTGGTCAGTCCTTCACGCACTTTGCGGAATCCATCGTGACGCAGTGTCACCATGTTGTAAGCGGCTGCTATTCGACGTAGTTCAGCCACGCTCTTGCCAGCGACAATTGCATCCCGAAGTTCGTCGTTCACGATCAGCAGTTCGTGGACCCCGACGCGTCCGCTGTAGCCTGTGTTGCGACACTTGCGACAGCCGGCCCCCTTGAAGAACTTCTCCATGGGGTAGCCCATTTTTTCAATCGCCTTGCGCAAGGTTCGTGGCGGATCGTATGCCTCGCGACACTTGCCACAAATGCGGCGCACCAGGCGCTGCGCCAGTACGGCGTTGAGTGCGGCACCGATGAGGTACGGCTCAACACCCATGTTGATGAGACGGGTGATCGCCGAGGCTGCATCGTTGGTATGGAGCGTGCTGAATACCAAGTGCCCAGTGAGCGCTGCTTGAATGGCGGTGCGAGCCGTTTCATCATCACGCACTTCACCTACCATGATCACGTCGGGATCTTGCCGCAGCAATGTTCGGAGCGCTTTTGAAAACGTCAGACCGACGCGCTCTTGCACTTGAAACTGATTGATCAGAGGCAAGTGATATTCGATCGGGTCTTCAACGGTGCAGATGTTGTTCTCCATCGACGCAATCTCATTGAGCGCTGCATAGAGCGTGGTGCTTTTTCCACTTCCTGTGGGACCTGTCACGAGCACAATGCCGTTGGGCGCATTGATGCTCTGTTGCAGCGGCGTGAGAATATCTTCGGCAAAACCGAGATCTCGCAAATTGAGCGACACACTGCGTGTGTCGAGCACGCGAATCACCGTTTTTTCACCACGATTCCCCGGAAAAGTACTGACGCGAAGATCGACTTTGCGACCATCGAGCATCACATGCACGCGGCCATCTTGAGGAAGTCGGCGTTCGCTGATATCGAGCGACGCCATGATCTTGATGCGGCTCGTAACAGCGCCGAGCAGATTCAGCGGAACTTCGAGCGACTTATAGAGCTTGCCATCGATGCGATACCGAACTCTCACGCAGCGTTCGGCGGGCTCAATGTGGATATCGCTTGCCCCTTCCTTCACCGCGTGATAGATCACGTAATTCACGAGCCGAATCACCGGCGACTGACCCGCGCATTCTGTCGAGTCGCTGATATCTTCGACTGCCGATTCGATCAGCGTCACTTCGGTTTGCGAGTTGTCTTCGATGATGTCTTCGATGACAAACGTTTTGCTGTCCGGCAGTGTTGTGATCATCCGCCGAATGTCTTTGGCGGAGCTGGCAACAATCTGGACCGTCAGGCCCGTGAGGCCCCGAATCTCTTCGAGCAAAAAGAGATTAGACGGCTCGGTGACCGCAACTGTCAGGGTCTGCTGAATGCGAAATAGCGGAAATACAAGATTTTTTTCGATGTATTCGCGAGGGAGTAACTCGACGATCCGAGGGTCGGACAGACGCTGCTCGAGCTTTGCGTACGGAACGCAATAGACCTGAGCCAGGCATTCCATCACCTGATCTTCCGTGCAGAGCGAGAGCTCGACGAGAATCTCGCCGAGGAGCTTTCCGCGCCCTGCACGCTGCTGGTGATCGAGTGCTTGCTGCAAATGCGCAACGGTCAAGTATCCTCGTTCAATGAGGATATTGCCGAGTCGTTGCGGTGGTGCAGGGTGATGAGACATGGCTTGGAGAGGTTCGTTCTTGCCGGCAATTACACAAAACTTCGGACGGCGTCGATCACCGCTTCGTAAACTTCGATCTGCTCGTCGAGCCTGGTGATCTCGAGAATCTTGCGATTCACGCTGCTGGTGGTGCTTACTTTTAAATCTCCACCGAGGGCCCGCAGTGCTTCTTGCGCGGTGCAAATCGCTTCAAGCCCGCCACTATCAATCGTTTCGCTGCCACTGATGTCGAGCACAACATTCACGCGATCGAGCCCCGTGAGAACCTGCTCGAGTTGGTCCGCAGTATCGCCACTCAGTTCTTCGGGCGTATGCGCCACAATCACATCGCCAAACGTTTCGGTAGGAAGCTTCATGGAACGTACTTGTGCGAGAAGTTCGCGTTGTTGGTAGTCATCGCAAGTGTGCGACTAAAATCGATGTGGAAGAAGCCACTGCGAAACAGCCGAAGTGGGACAGCAGGAAGCGAGTGGCGAATCGCCCGCCAGGATTGCTTCGACACGAGCGTACAAATCACGAGGCGAGAACGGCTTTCCAAGGAGCAGGCGAATCCCATAACGCTCGCTGATTTCTTGCTGCGAAAGCTCAAAGCCTTTCGCGCTGAGCATGATCACCGGCAGCATGTTCGTTTCGGAATTGTTTCTGACGCGCTCGGCCAGTTCGAGTCCCGAAAGCCGCGGCATCTGACAGTCGGTAACCAAAATGTCGGGAAGCTGTTTTCGAATCAGTTGCCACGCTTCTTCGCCATCGCTGGCAAGGAGTACGTCGTATCCGCCACGTCGGAATTTGAATTCCGCCGCACGTAAGATATGCAACTCATCGTCGCAAAGCAGGATTGTTTTAGCCATGACATGCTTCTTTAACAAAATCACCACGCCATCACCAAGCACTCTGCTGGCGATAGCGTGGAGTTATGCACTCAGTTGTCCGACACTCGGTAGCACGAGCCGAAACGTACTCCCTTCCCCCAACTTGCTCTCGACTTCCACACGTCCGTTGTGAATGTCTTCCACGATATGTTTGACGAGCGGCAAACCTAGTCCTGTTCCCGACGCCATCTCGCGATCTTTCTTCACGCGATAGAACTTTTCGAAGACCCGTTTGCAATCATCCTCGGAAAGACCAACACCTGAGTCGGTCACTTCGAAAACAACATCGCTGGCGGCCAAGCGGCTGCGCACTTGCACCGATCCGCCGGGCTGCGTGTATTTCAGTGCATTGGAAATCAAGTTTATGGCGGCTTGCAGCAACGTATCGCGATCGGCCAGCACGCCGAGATACATCGGGCTTAGTTCTGACGACAGTGTGATGTTCTTCTGCTGGGCTGCAGGTTGGAGCAGGTTCACCGCTTCGCCCAGCAGTTCGTTGAGTGACTGTGGCAATTTCTGGACCGCCACAACCCCTGCTTCGATGCGAGCGAGATTCAGCAAGTTATCGATCAGACGCTGTAGTCGATCGGTCTGGCTTTCGATTACTTTCAAAAACTCTTCGCGCGTGGCATCATCTTCGGCTTCATCATCGGCCAGAAGCTCGACGTAAGCGCGGATGCTCGACAGCGGCGTTTTCATCTCATGACTGACGGCCGATACAAACTCGGCATTTCGTTTTTGAATCGCTTTTTGTCCTGAAATATCGGTGAGTACGGCCACAGCGCCATGCTGTTCGTTACCACTCGACTGCTCGTCGCCTGCAAGCGCCTTACAGGTGATTCGAAACCAGTGCTTGCGACCTTGATCGTCGGAGAGCTCTGTTTCCGCTTGACGCACAGCAGGTACGCGGCGTTTGCGTGTTTCACCGAGCAGGCTGACGAGTTCTTCGCAGAGATCGAGCTGCTCGAGAGCAGCGTGAGTGTCGGCTTCGACCGGAAGTTTGAGCAGACGTTGTGCGCTCTGGTTCGAGAGGGTGATTTCGCCAAACTGATCGATCGCGACAACGGGGTCCGAGAGACCGTTCAATATTTCGGTGAGTTGTTCGAATTGACGACTAGCGTGACGGGCGCGCACTTCGGCAATACTGGAGAGGTGCCGTGCTTCGTCGAGTTGCCGGGCGTAGTCCGCTAGACAGTTGTGGACTCGCTGAAAAACCGGAGCCCACGGATTGTCGCTCGACAGCCGCGGGAGTGCGGCGGTGGTCGATTCGTCGGCCAGCAGATGGGGCTCGATGCGGCAAAGCAGGTCGATGTAACGCTGCGCTGCTTTGCTTTGCGACGATCGCCGAACATTAGCGATCTGAATCACAATAATCGCGAGCAGCAAGCCACTTAGCAGGAAGCCAATGCGCATCGGCCAAGTGGGCATATCGAGCAGCGGCTCAACAACCCACGCAGCACCAAGCGCACAGCAAGCTGCGGCGAGCAGTGTCGATAGCCACCAACGATGATCGGCCCTGTCTGTCACGGCAGGTACATCTTCCAGCAAGTGGAACTTCCTCTTTCTTCCGCTGGGAAGGAGCGCGGCGACAAGCGCACGCCCGGGAAAGAGTCCACTGAAAACCTAGGTCAGTGTGCGAAGATGTCCAAAGAAGTTCCCAGGCGGGGGCTGTGCCGCTGGGAAGCAGAGTCGCGAGAATCCCCTCGTTTTTCAGGGGTTTGTTGGCGGTTTCGTGAGAATCGTTACGACCGATTTTATTGGTACTACACGCAGCGTGTGCATGTTCGTTACAACGATCGCCGCACGAATTCCGCTCTGCATGGAGAGAGACTACGTCGGAATGGAGCCTCAGCGAGCCAGGGGAATCTCGAAATCGGTGATGCTTCGCGCGGCTGGGCTTCTCGAACCGGGGCCTGCCTTCACCGCGCTCGCTGCTGACTCGGCCGCTGCTGGTGGCGACTGACCCGACTGCAAACGCTCGGAAACGGGGGTGCTGTAGCTGGCCCCCTGCACTGCTTGATCCTGATGTGTTTTCGGCGGAATCGGCCGACTCTTGACCACCGGGGTCGCGTAGCCCGGTGGGGCATAGTGCGGTTTCACAGCGGCTGTCGGGATGACGCTAGTTTTCGCTTGCGCAGCGGCTGGTTGCGGCTTCACAATTGGCGCGAGCTTGCTTGCTGGTTTCGTTGCCGAGCTAGTCGCGCGACTTCCCTGAATCGAACTAGCAGGTGGAGTTCGTCGCGACGATTCATGCACCTCACGCGCCGCTGGTGCCTGGGGATCGATCGTTCGAATCGGCCCCGGTTCTCCATGGTCGTCGAGATATCCGAGTGGTGGTTCGGGTGGAAAGCCTTCTTCTGTTTTCCACGGATATCCTTCGCGCGAGTAGTCGTGTTTATTGCGCGTCAGCGGGGTGATCCCCTGATTCAAATAAGCGGTGATGTTTTCATCCTCAAAACCGCCAGCTGCAATAATTTCGACGCGCAGGTCGGTGGCATCGCGATTTTGGGGATCAAAGTGAATCGAGGTGTTCACCTGATGCAGCGCGGTGAGATAGTCCCCTGCTGCATACGCTGCGCGTGCTTTGCGAAGGTGATACTGACCAGTGCTTCGCTTACCAAACGGACTCATCTTGTCGGCATACACACTTTGATGTTCCGTGAAGCTGTTGCCATACTTGCGTCCCTCTTCTCCCAGCATCGGCTCGCTAACGATCCGCGGCGTCAGTAGGACAATGATTTCGGTCCGCTCTTGCGTTTCGGTCTTCTGACGGAAAGCAGGTCCCACCAGAGGAAGACTTCCGAGGAACGGAATCTGCGAGGTGTTGTTTGTCAGGTCTTGGCGAATGAGACCACCCAGAATCACGGTGCAACCATCTGCGCACATCACGTTGGTGGTGACCTGTGTCACGGTTTTGTTCGGAATGGTAAGTCCCTGCTCGATCGACACCGTTCCGGTCGAGAGTTCCGGATGCACTTCGAGTCGGATCAGGCCGTCGTTGGCGATATTCGGACGTAGTCGTAGCAGCGTTCCAACGTCGAGAAAGTTGACCGACTGAGTGGCACTGTTTTCGGTAACGGTGGTGCTGACGTAGCCGAGTTGTTCACCGATTTGGATTTCCGCACGCTGTTTATTGAGACACATCAGACGGGGCGAGGCGATGACGTTGGTATCGCCGACCGTCTCGAGTGCGTCGATGAAAACTGCCAAGCTGGCGTCGAGAAAACCTAGTTTTAGCCCACCTTCGCTCAGATCGATGTTGGCGAGATCTGTCAGTGGCGAACCCGAGACAAGTCGTACGTTGTTCTTGTCGCGTAACGCTTCGAAGTTCACCCCCATCGTCATGTTATCGCTCAGGCGGACGCTCAAAATCATCGCTTCAATCAAGACCTGACGTGGCTTCACATCGATCTCGATGAAGACTTGATCGAGCTGTTTAATGACATTTTCGTAGTCGCGTACGATCACCACATCGGCTCCGGCAAAGCCGTTGCCGCCTGTTTTCACTTGATCGCCAGGAATATCGATTTCCGAGGGACTCGAGACGGTGACCTTCCCCACTTCGGGAGTCAGCAGCGAGGTGAAGAGTTTTTCCACATCAGCGGCGGCGACATAGTTAGGGCGATAGACACGCGTGATGAGTCGATCGGCTGTCTGGTCCATCGTGCTGAAGTCATCGGGTGTACCGATGTAGAGAATGTTTCCTTCGCGACGTGCCACATAGCCAGTGCTCTTCAGAATCGCTGCGAGAGCTGTTTCGAGGTCGACGTTGCTCAAGGTTGCCGTCACAGTGCCAGTGACACTCTTGCTCGCCAGAATGTTGAGCCCCCCCTGCTGACTCAAGAGCTCGAGGACTTCGCGAATATCGCTATCCTTCACATTGATGTGCAGCGAGTCGTCGGCGGCGGTTTCGATCGAGCTGTTGGGGGTCGGCAGCACTTCGGGTGGCGCTGCAGGCTCGGCAGCATCGGGGCTATCGTCGGCAAAGGGGTTTTGTGCTGCGGGCATTGGTGTCGGTGGCGCTGGTAGCGGCGGGATCGGCGCGGGCTGCTGCATGCGCGTGGCAAGCTGAAAAAGTGCGGCGCTTAGTTCCCGTTGTTCTTGGCGAGAATCGCGACGAATTTCGTCGATGGCGGTCGTGAGGCTATCGAGCTGCTGCGCCACTTCGCGCCGGTAAGGAACTTCCACCGGCTCACGCTCGGGAAGATCGAGCACGCGCGCCGTGGCGACGAGCTGCGGCGCATTTGCCCGAGGCGACTGCTCGGCTAGCTGCGAATGTTGATCGCGCAAGAATGCATCGGAGGCGTCGTTATCAGCGTCGTGCGATGGTGACGAGACCGCGACTGCGATGGCAATGGCCAAGCCGATAGCGGTGCAAGCGAGCAGCAGCGTGGTGCGTATGAATGTCGACATTGGTCTTCCTTGACCATCGGGTTCACTGACGATGACATCCCCAGCTGCGACGGGAAGCAGCCACGGTGTAGTCGACGTCCTGACTAACTAGCAATGATTCAGCGGATCCAGTCAGCCGACCTGCTATTCTCCCCTTTTGACCGGAGCGCGAAGTTCGTCGCCACTGGCTAGTTTGGGAGCCGCAAGTGTGAGCGTGATCGTTTCCTCTGCGAGCCGAAGTTCCACACGATCGCGATCGACATGCATCACGACCGCTTCGAATTGCGAAGCATCGCTGGCACTGATGTTGATCGATTGGCCTTCGCGCGCCACGCGGCCGTTGATCATGGCCACATTGCCGCGCGAACTAACCAGCACACTCTCGAGCTTGAGTCCCAAACTTTCCGCAGTCGGTTTCACGGAGGGAGCTAGGGGCTTTACACTCGCCTGGGCAAGTTCGTCTGTCGCTTCACTGGAGACATTGCTGGGGGGTGGTTCTTTCCACTGAAACGGATCGCGAATCACGCTGGCTCGAAGCGGTTTCATCCGGGGGTCGCCAGCCATTTGCACAGCCAGCAGTTCCCAGCGAATCGACTTCTTCTTGCTCTTGGTGACGGAGGCGTCAGCGGTGGCTTCCACGAGGGGCTCGGAGGTGCTTTTGGCAACCGCCGATTTACCGCCCGAGGAAGTTGGCTTCATCCAGCCCCACACCAGCGGCGCCCAAAAGTAGAGTGCAACCACGACCATCAGGCCGAGGACGATGGCTCGTTTGGGGTTCGCTGCGAGGTCGCGACGAAGTTGTTTGCTGAGCTTGTCGAGTTTCACGTTTCGTGTGAGAAAAGCTTGCTAGCGTTCGGCCAGCGAGCCCTCCCCCTCCTTCTCTATCGGTTCGTTAAAGTCAACCTGATCGGAATTTACGCCCCGATGCGCAAAAATCGTCAAAGTCAACTCACCTTGAAGTGGCTCACTCGGGGGGCCACTCGAGAGTTGCAGCTGACGTACCCAAACCGTTTCGGGAAGCTTTTCCACGCGGTGAACGAAGTCATGGGCTGCTGCGAACGTTCCTTGAAACGCTAGCACGATATCGTGCTCTTCGAGCAGCTGATGCGTTTCGCGATGCGACGGATCAAAGCGTGTGAATTTGACACCGGTGGCCTCGGCAGCTCGCGAAAGTTCTGCAAACAGCTTGCCGAGTGAATCGCGCGTTGGCGCCGAGGCTTGCCACGACGAAGTGACCTCGCGATGCTCGTCGAGTTTTGCCTGTGTCTCGGCCAGCAGCTGGCTCAGTTGTTTTTGCTTCAGCACATGCTGCTGATGGGCCGCGAGTGTTTCTCGAAGCTGCTGAATCTGGCGCTGCTGAGGTAAAAACCACAGCAGCAGATAAGCCGCGACGATGCCACCGAGCACAGCGGCAATCATCCACGGTTTGGTCTGTCCTTTGGGGGGGGCAAGATCACCGTTCATCGGGCAGCACTCCTAGCGGCACGAGCGATCGCAGGCACAAGCGATTGCAGTGCCATTTCGCGGTCACGCTTGAGTGATTCGTGAGGTCCCCCCGGCATGCCATAAGCGGGCGCAAGTTGCAGGACCACATCGAACGAGGCGAGCGTATCGGCGCTCTTGCTCGAGTCCGATGCCCCGAGAGATTTCAGCGACGCCGATTGAATGAGCGGATGTCGCGCGAGCTCATCGACAAAGCGGTGCAGCATCGCGATGTCTTGCGTTTCTCCGGAGAGATGCACAACGTGGTCGAGGCTCGAGGCATGCTCGTGCAGTTTTGCAAGATCAGCCTGAGCGGCAGCAATTTTGGGGGCCTTCGTCTTCTCTTTTCGCGATCGTGGGGCAATCACTTCTTCATCGAGTTTGGGGCGCGACTCGCTCCGAAAAGCGATCGTTTGAATGCGTAGCGTGTCGGGAATCGGCTCGGCGATAGCGGCGAGCACGCTCGAGCGTGGCCAGGGATGTTCGAGAAAGGTGTAGAGCGACGCGAGTTCGCGAGCGCCTTGTAGCTCTTTCTGCAATTGAGCGAGCTGGGCTTCCTGGGCCATCACTTGCTCGCGCTGCGGAAGGACAGCCGCGATATCGTTTTCGACACAGCGGCGAATATTCCACTGAGCAAGGGACGCACTGCAGGTGACCGCCACCAGCATCACCATGACCAGCATCCACCAGGTGCGAGCCTGACGAATCTGGCGCTGGCGACGATATTTTTGTGGCAGAAAATCAATGGTCACGCTCATGGCTGCACCTCACGCAGCGCAAGACCTGTGGCAATATCCCACTGCGATTTGCGAGGTGGCTGAGAGTTGCCAGCGATGCCGCGAAACGGATCGCACAGCTCGCAGGCGAGGTCGATCTGACGCGAGAGGGCCTCGACGAGCGAAGGATTGGCTTCACCACCACCGAGCACCAGCCGCGCGATCGGATGCCCACGAAACGTCACGCTGTGATAGCGGATGCACATCGAGAGTTCGCCAGCCAGTTTGTCGATCACACCGCGCAGCGCGTCGTTGATGCTTCGCTGCACGGCGGGGTCTTGTTGGTCGGTACGTCGATCGCCACTCAGTTTTCGTAGCGACTGGGCTTCCGGCAGTGGCATCTTCAAGTGACGCGCGATGGCACTATCGAAGTCTTTTCCGCCGATATCGATGTATTTCACAAAAAGGAGATCGGCCCCTTGGGTAATCGTGACGGCAGAGCGGGAATAGCCGATGTGCACCACGAGTGCTCGCTGCAGCAGGTCATCTTCGCGTCGAAACTGAGAGCTGTAGGCACGCGCGAGCGCTGCTGGCTCAACATCGATCGCCACCGGCTCGAGCCGCAGTGCATCGAGCATTGCGAGCGTATTGTCGATCACTTTTTTTTGTACCGCGAAGACAATCACTTCTTTAAGGGTCTGCTCTCCCTGGCGCACATCCGACGCTGGGATGAAACGAACTTCTGCTTCCGTAATCGGATAGGAGAGTCGGCCGGCGGTCTCTTGGAGAACTGAACGCTCGAGCTGCGCCCCTTCATCGCGCGGGACACGAACACTTTGTAAAGAAAGCTGCTTATCGCCGAGACATATCACCACTTCGCGACCTTTGAAGGCGCGCCCCATGAGGGCCTGCTCGATCGCTTGCGAATACAAATCGGCTTGCGACTTGGCAATCGCTTCGGGGCTCATTTTGGCGCTATCAGCGGTGGACTGCGCGGGAAGATCCCATCGCGATGCATCGATCAGATTTGAGCGATCGGCCGACAGCTGAACGAGCTTTACGCTACGCGACCCGAGATCGATTCCGATCGGTCCATAGCGTCGGTTATTAAGCCAGCTGATCATGGCAGTATGCTCGAATCGTGCAGAAGTGGCAGGTGGAGTGGGTGTTAAAGGAATCTGTGTGTGGCGACTAAGGCTCGGCATCACTGAGAGCATTGGCAATAGCGGACGGAAGTGCGGCGACAACCTCCCCCATTTCCACAAGTCCCGTGATCGGCTGTACGGTGATCGGTAGAAAGCGTCGCTCGTCTCCGGTTCCCGCAGCAATCCAAAACGTAGTCGGACTCGCTGCTGTGGTGCTGCCGACGGAGGTAAATTCGACCGACGGAGCAAGCACGGGCGTGTTGCCGCTGGAGACACCTCCCAGCAATTCAGGGCGAGGTTGCCCCAAAGGAATCTCGCGAATCGCTAGGATCTGCTGATCGGGTGGATCGCTGCTGCGGCGCATTGGTGTGGAGGGGAGCACTTCGAGCAGCGTGCTCGCGCCACTATGTTCGAGCGTTAGCGTTTGGCTGACGACATTGGCCGTAACTCGGTAGCTACTTCCATGCGCGACGGCGAGAGAGCGGGCATACTCCAGCTCAAGTTGCACGACATTTCCAGCGGCTTCTAGCTTCGTGGGAATGTCGGCCGAGAGATTGGGAATCAGAAGTCCGGCGGCGACTCCCAAAATGGCCAGAACCAGCAGCACTTCGATGAGCGAGATGCCGCGCGCACGAGCGGGTGCACTGCGAAACAGCAGTGAACAAGGCTTATCGTGCTGCAGGCTTGGCGCTCGCATCGGTTTTACTCATCTGTCGCAAGATCGCATTTTGCTCCTTCAGGAGTTCTTTGATCTCGCGCAGTTCGGTCACCATTTCGGCCCGCTGCTCCACCGAATTCGCAAACGGAGGTTGTCCTCCTGCGGGGGCGGCAGTTCCCAGGCTGTAGAAACCTAGCACGCAAATCAGCGAAAGCGCCGTGATCGTCCAGCCGGTTGACGCGAGAGAAGGTTGACGCAGCATGGTTTTATTCCTCGGGGGCGGGGTGTTCGCGGGTGCAATCCCTACGATCGATACGTTAGCGACCGTCTTCGATTCGCACCAAGTTCCAAAGCAGACCACTATCGCCCGATGCTGGTACGAAAAGCGGCTGCGAAAAATCGTGCCAATGATCGAGTACTCCATCGGAATTTGGCTCGACGGTCAAGGTCGGTTCTACCGTCATTCCGATGGCAGCTTCCAGATAAGCGGGGAAATAGGGGATCGTCGTAGGACCAGGTGGGGACGTGTTTTGCAGATTGAAGAGTGTTTGGTAGATCGACCACAAGGTGCTACTCAAGAGCCAATCGGCGCGCCCTCCAAACTGGACGGTCGAGGCGGCCAGATGTCCCTCGAGCTGGAATCGCGAGGTCGAGTTGGCCCCTTTCAAATCAAAATCGTCCCACACCATTGCCAGCCCACGCACGGTCGACTGACTGCCGCTGTAGATCACCAGGTCATCGCGAACCAGAGCCGCTGCTAGCTTGCGGTCGCTGGTGTCGTTTTCAAGCCGAGGCAATTTCGGCGGCGCAAGCTCCACGTTCGTCCCAACAATGGCCAGGTCGTCGCTCGTGCCGGTGGAGATCACGGTCCCACGAATCGTGACATTGTTCGAGAGGCCGAGGTAGCCACTGCTCCGAAACACGCCGAGGGGATTGGTGGCGACATCGGCTTCGAGTGTTCGTCCCGAGATGGTGCTGCCGTAGAGGGATTGAATCGTCGGGATGGTGTAGCTCTTGCCGCCGGCATAGAGGCGATAGGTCGACACGCTCGAGGGGAGCGACACCGGCGAACTAGTCGAGGTGGTGGTATCGGTGATGGTGGAAAGACCGAGCTGCGATTCCACGAGCGCGCGATTATCGCTTGTCGTTCGCGACGTGAGCCGAACTGTCGATTGAAGCGGTCGATAGTCGGGCAAACCTGCCAAACGCATCTGGTTGAGATCGTAGAGATAGCGTTGTCGCGAAGAGGTCGTGCTCGGGTACGACGGGCAGATCCGCAGCTGACCCAAAAAACAGGTGTTACCTTTCGACTCAAAGGGAACATGAATCGAACTAGTGCCGGTCCCCCACTGAAAAATGGAGTGATTTTGAACGAGTGACCAATTGCTCGGGGCCGAAGCGATGGCGCGACGACGGAGCGAAAGGACAGCTGTTCTTGTGCGGCGCACTTCGATTTGCGCATCGCGGGGATCAGCCGCCTTTCCGATGGCGGTGATCGTTAGTCGGTAAGGAAAATCGCTGTAGTTGGGTGATGATGCTATCAGCAACGAATCGCCCGTGGTGAACGTCACTTCATAACTGCAGTGGTTCCCGAGATCGCCTCGCAAAGGGACGTCGACACCTTGCCAACTGCTCTCGTGGATGCGGGCAATTGCTAGGCTGAGCGCGGCATCGGCAGCATCTTCTGCGAGCGTGTTGCGGCTGACATTTCTCTCCACCAGAAGTGTCATCGACTGAGCGCGCATCATGGAGTACGAAAGCGCGAGTGTGATGGCGAGCAGTCCGAGCACCACGACCACTGCCATCCCCCTTCGATGAGGCGTGCGACGCTTAGGGGGCGATTTTTTCAGCATGCTCGAGCGGCGGATCATCGGTAGACCGCTCCTTTCCGCGCTGCAGCTCCGAAGAACGGAATCACTTCACTGCCGTCACCCGGATCGAGTTGAAGTTCGAAATTCACACGGGTGAGTTGCAGCCCCATTTCGGTTCCATACAAGTCGAGCGGCCACTGCAAAGCCCTCCAAGAGGTAATTCCATTGCGATAGTTCGTCAGTTCATTTCGCGAGGGAGCATGGGCTACGTAGAAGCGAATTGAGCCGAGTCGCGTGGTGCTCGATGCCATGGCGGTGAATAAGCGATCGGTCAGCAGCACTTTTTCGGTATCGCTGTGGCTGCGAACTGTGCTAAGGAGTGTGCGCCAGCTGGATGTGGAACCGTAGCTAGGAACCGTCGCGCTACTGGTGGCTAGACGCCATTCATACAAGTGCGATGGCTCCGCTGGATCGGGAGCAATGAAGATCATTTCGCTGACGCGCGGGAGCCCGGTGGGAGCTTGCGCGGTGGTGAGCGGTTTCCAGATCGCCAGCGCATCAGGAAATGAACTGCTCGAGACCGTTTGTGATATCACGATTGAGCAGGGAAACGATTCGCTGTGCTGACTCGAGCGAATGTGCTGCTCAATCCGATCGACCGCCACGCGCGCGTGTTGCAGCGTGGTGCTCTGACCCATGCAGTAGGTCGACGAGGTATGCACCGCCAGCGAAACAGTCCCCATGGCAGCTGCGATGAGTGCCAGGACCGTGGTGGCAACCAGCAGTTCGGCGAGCGTTAGCCCGCGTCGCTGTCGCTGGTGTCGTAGCCGAGAGCTGCGTGAATTAAGCAGGCGGAGGAAGGTACGCAAAGACACGCCTCCGCTTAGCTAGGGGAATGATCGATCCATCGCTGTTTTCGTAGCTGATGGTGACTTCAGCGGCGCGCACGCGACTTGTGTTGCTGCCGGTGAGGTTGAGCGATGGGTTCGTGGGATTGACCATCGAGACCCGAATGTTCATCCGCCAGTTGGTGAAGTAGCTGCTTCGGAGTCGAAAGGTCGAATAGCGTAGGCCCCCCGCCTCGTTTCCCCGACCGAGGGCGATGCCCCAGGTATCGAACAGCCCGTCGGTTTCGTAGCCATGAAAGTCGTCGGTGTCGTTGTAGTTGCGGCGGTCTTCGTCGTTCTCTTCCGATCCGCCAGGCCCGAGCGCGAGGGTTTCGGGGCTATTGCCGGGCTGCACGTAGCGTTTGCTGACGATCTCTTCGATCACTTGCCGGGCAATGCCGTCGGCTATGGCCCGGTCGACAGCTTCGGTGGATGTTCCGAGAGAAGCTTCGACCCCCAGGAGCAAAACGGAGGCTGCGAAGGTGACGATTGTCATGGCGACCATCGCTTCGATGAGCGAAAACGCCGCGCGGCTGGTCGATGAAGGTAACCGACGACCAGAGCACTTCGCGAGTGAACTCCAGCACGTCATGAGTAGTCGCCTTAGCCGCAAACCTCGAAACGGTAAGAAAAAAACGGCATGGCGGGGTCCCCTCTAGCTCCCAGCTATCCCCGCCATGCCAAGAACCAACGCCCCTCCCCGAGGCGCGGTTGCAAGTAAAACCTAGGTCGGTTCTGGCCACTGTCAAACGGCGAAGAATAGGAAAGAGTATCCGGCGCGAAGTTTCGCGGGAAAGAGCTAGTGCGAAGATGGTTTTTGGCCCGGGAGCCTAAGAAATAGCTAAGAAATCCAGTCCAAACCGACATCGAGAGCGATCGCGGAGTGAGTTAGTGCGCCCACGCTAATTCGCTCGACCCCGGTGCTGGCGATATCGCGAATCGTCGAGAGATTCACCCCACCCGATGCTTCGAGCTGAACGTCGGGGGCTAGCTCGTTGCGGATCGCGACAGCTTCACGCAGCTGGGCACATGACATATTGTCGAGCAGCACGATATCGGGGCGGGCTGGCAAAACATCCCTAAACTGCTGCAGCGTATCGACTTCCACCTCAATCATCAGTGGTTCCGTCGTTTGCCCAGCATGGTACTCGGCTACAAATTGCCGCGATTTCTCGACCGCAGCGGCAATCGTAAAGCGTTCCTCAGCCGACTGTTGTGTCCCAAAAGCGAGGTGGTTGTCTTTGATCAGCACGGCATCGAACAGGCCTAAACGATGGTTGCGTCCGCCACCGCAGTAGACTGCGTATTTTTCCAACCTTCTCCAGCCTGGTGTCGTTTTGCGGGTGTCGTACACCTGGGCATGGGTGCCAGCGATCGCGTCGACATATTGCCTTGTGAGTGTCGCGATCCCCGAAAGTCTACCTAGTAGATTGAGAATGATTCGTTCGGAGGAGAGAAGGTCGCGTGCTTCGCCGGTGATCTTGGCCAGCTTTTGGCCGGCTGCGACCTGGTCGCCGTCTTTTGCCAACAGCTCCAAGCTTGCCGGGATTTCCATTTCTTCAAGCACCACGCTGGTGGTCGCGAGTCCAGACACGACCCCCGGCTTACGGGCGGCTATGTAGGCCGATGCTTCGACTCCCTCGGGCACGAGGCTGACGGTGGTCCAGTCGTAGGTCTGGCCGAAGTCTTCCAAGACTGCCAGGCGGATGATCCGGCGGCAATCTTCCTCGACGGCAGGACTCCAAACGATTTGGTGGTAGTCGCGCGGCACGGCGTGAGGTCTTTCGAGCTAGCAGAAGCGATGGTGTGAATAGGGAGCGAGGTTAGCTGGTCGGCTGTACGATCCAGAGACACCGTGAGCTCGGTTTTGGCTCATCGCGACAGGTTGTGCAAGCAGGCGACCGCTGTCCCTGAAATTGCAGGCGACCGTTAAACTAAACCGAGGTAGGCAAATTCGCCTCGTCCCGCTACATTACCACGACAGGGATGAATTTCGCAGTTGTTGCTCCCGCGAGCGATGCGCAAGGAGGTGCTCATGACCGATGTTGGCTTCCGCTTTTTGCATGCGGCCGACTTTCATCTCGAGCAGCCGTTCTCCGGACTTACCGAGCTGCCCGAGTCGATTGCCGCTCTCGTTGTCGAGGCTCCATTTGCTGCTGCGCTTCGCATGTTCGACGCCGCGATCCGCGAGCGCGTGGAATTCATTATCCTCTCGGGCGATTTGCTGGATGTCGAACAAGCAGGTGCCGCTGGTGTATCGTTTCTTCTCGAGCAATTCGAGCGGATGCAGTCGCACGGCATCGCGGTCTATTGGTGTGGTGGTCGGAGCGATAACCCCCAAGAATGGCCAGCAGGTGTGAATCTTCCGGCAGGTGTGCAAGTCTTTCCTGCCTTCAAAGTGGAAGAGCTGACCCACTTTCGCGACGAAGAGCCGATCGCCCTCATCGTGGGTCGTTCATGGCATCGCTCGGCCGATATCTCGCCTCTCGACTTCCCCGATGAAGGAAGTGGCGTCTTCACAGTCGGTGTGGGCTACGGAACTTGCGACCCTGCCTTGCTCACCCAGCGACGCGTCGATTACTGGGCGCTCGGTGGCGAGCATGAGCGCCGCACGCTCGGCAGTACGCAAAAAGTGATTCACTATCCGGGTACCACGCAGTCGCGCGAACCGAGCGAACTGGGGCCGCACGGCTGTTCGCTCGTGCATGTGGCGGCCGAAGGTCGTTCACGCATTCAAACGCTCAATACCGACGCCGTTCGCTGGCTCGACGAAACGATTCTCGTCGCCGGCGAACTCGGCAAAGGTGATACCCCCAAACAACTGGCCGATCGCGTAAAGCAACTCCGCAGTGAAAACGACGAGCGTTTGCTGCTCGTACGCTGGAAGCTGCGAGGGAGTGGCAAGCTTGGCAGCACACAGCGCCGCCGCGAACTCGCCACGGAACTGCTCGGCTATTTGCGGAGTGAATTCGCCAGTGGCAAAACGCCCGTCTGGTCGGTGAGTGTCGATATCGACGCCGCCGAAACCCCCGCAGCCTGGTACGAAGAAGATTCGATGCTCGGTGAGTTTTTGCGCGTGAGCAGTCGCTGGCAACAAGACGATGTAACGCCCGACTTGTCGGCCGAGATTCCCGAAGCGTTTCGCGAGCACGAACTGGCGGAGATGCTTGCGATCAGCGAGACTTCGCGCGAACAGGTGCTCGCCGAGGCGGTGATTTTGGGATCGCAGTTGCTGGGTGGAAACGAACGGACGAAACGTAGCGAGCGAACACCGTCACGCGAGTAGGACGATTGGTGCGCGAGTAGGACAAGTGCTCGGTAGTGCGGCTGTGCCAGGGAATTAGCCTTGGTTGCCGCCGGCAGGGAGATGCCGCAGTGAAGATTCAAGAGATCGAAATCGATGGCTTTGGCGCCTGGACCAACCTGAAACTTCAGGAACTCGGGGGCGACGCCACGGTGATCTATGGACCCAACGAAGCGGGCAAGAGTACGCTCCTGCACTTTGTGCGAACGGTGATTTACGGCTTCACGCCGCAGCGCCGCGCGCGCTACGTGCCGCCAGTCTACGGTGGTGCTCCGGGTGGAAGTATCAAGCTCGAAGGTGGGCTCGGACACTTCATTGTCCATCGTCATGCCTCGATGCACGACCCGCTCGACGAGCGCGGAAGTGTCACGGTCATCGATTCTAGTGGCGCGCCGCGCGATGCCGCGCATCTCGAGCTGCTTCTCGGGGGTGTCGACGAAGCGACGTTTAACAACGTCTTTGCGATCGGCCTTAAAGAAATTCAGGAACTCGGTTCGCTCGATGATACGTCGGCTGCCGACCACCTCTACAAACTGGCCAGCGGACTCGATCGTGTCTCGCTCGTCGATGTGATGCGTGAACTGGGTGGCGCACGTCAGCGACTGCTCGCCGATGGGGATGAGCCAGGTAAAATCAATCAACTTCTCGAACGCCGGGAAAAGCTCAAAACCGATATCGAAACCGCCACTACCGCTGGCAAACGCTGGGCAGCTTTGGCGGCCGAACGTCAGTCGCTCGACAACGAAGTGCAAGAGCTAGAGGCGGAAGTCTCGGACGTCGAGTCGTCGTCGCGGATGGTCGAAGCGGCCCTCGAGATCCAAACCCCTTGGGCTGAGCGTCAGCGAATCGATCAGCAGATCGCTGCCATTGGCGAACTCCGGCCGATTCCTGAGCAAGCGGTCGAACAACTCGAAGGACTGCACAAACGTGTGCTTCGCGAGAAATCGCGTCTGAAGAAAATTGCGAGACGACGAGCGGCTCTCGAGAAAGAATCCGAAGACCTACCGGTCAATCGAGTGCTGGTGGCGCAAGCTCCGCGCATCGAAGCGCTCGCCGAACATGCGCAGTGGCTCGTCACGCTCGAAAGCCAGATTGCCAAACTTCGCGAAGAAGTTTTGCAGATGGAGACCGAACTCGATTCGCATAAAAACGGCGTGCAAGCCTCCGCAGGGCTCGTCAAAGCCAAGGCGCTTGAAGACCTGCCAGCCGACATGATGGCTGTGCTCCGCCGCCCTTCGCAGCTGGTGAAAGAAGAGTCGATCAAGCTCGATCGAATTCGCAAAGAGGCCGAGCAAGCCAAGCAAGAACTCGATCTGCTCGATCAGCAGGTCGCCGCTGCATTCCGTGGTCGTGGGATGAACGATCTCGGACGCACGATTCAGCAAACGGGACACAAAGTAGCGCTCCTTCGCAAACGCTTGCAGGTGGAAGAGCAACTCGATCAACTCGATCGTCGTCGCAAAGAACTCGCCTTCGATGGCGAGGAAATGAGCGAGTTCGACGAGACGCCGCTACGTGTCACGGTGCTGCTGGGAACCTTCTTTGCCGTCGGTGTGATGCTGATTGGGCTCGGGGTCGTTGGGGGCTATCTCAACTGGGTAGATAACTACGGCGCATGGATGATCTTCGGTCTGATCATGACTGGCGGTAGCATCGGTTCGAAGCTGCTGCTCGAGCGTCATGCCGATGAATCGATGACCGATCATCGTCGTCAGTACGAACAGATTCGTAATCAAACCGCCGATGCCAAAGAAGAGCGGGACGATCTGGATGCACAGATTGGCCCCGGCGCAGGTTCGCTCGATGTCCGTTTGCGTGAAGCCGAAGCTGAGCTCCGCGAACTCGAAAAATTCGTGCCGCTGAAGAGTGAGTACGAAGCTGCTCAGCAGAAGCTCGTGGTGCTGCAGAAGCGACAGTCGGCTGCTGAAGATTCGACCAAAGAAGCCAAGCATCGCTGGCGCACAGCGCTCAAGAGCGTGGGATTGCCGGAAGATTTTGCTCCCAGCAAAGTTCGAGAAGTAGTACGCGGTGGCGACCAAGTGGTCGAAATGCGTCGCAAAGTGGCGGGACGTCGCGAAGAGCTCGAGCAAAAGGAACGCGAACACCTGGTGCTGACGAGTCGTATCTCGCAACTGGTGGCCGATGTGCGCATTACCCCCAAAAGCGACAAGCCGCAGTTGCAATTGCGGCAGTTGGCAGAGTCGCTTGCCGAAGAAAAAGAGACCCTGCAGCACAAGGATGAAATCCTCGCGCGGGCCAAAAATCTGAAGCGTTTTCGCAGCCGCTGCTTGCACATGATCAAGCTCGCCATGCGTCGCCGTCAGGCATTGCTCGATCTGGCTGGAGTGACGAGCGTGAAGGCGTTTCGCCGCGTGGCAGCCGATGTCGCCGAGGTAGCACGCCTGAACGAAGAGCGATTGGAAGTTTCGCGCCGCATCGAGCAACAACTCGCAGGTCGGTTCCCCGAGGATGAAGTCTCGGAGTTGCTCGCCGCTGAAGGGCCGTCGCTCCAGAAAAAGTGGAACGACCGCGTCGCTCGCCTGGAGGCGATTCGCAATCAGATGGCCGTGCTGCATCATCGCCGGGGTGTTTGCACCGCCGAAATGCAGGCTCTAGGTAGCGATCGTCGCCTGGCTCATGCACGTCTTGAAATAGGGATGGTAGAAAAACAACTTGCGGCAGCGATTGAGCAGTGGCAAGTGCACGGGGTGATTTCGCAAGCACTTGAGTCGGTGCGTCAGAAGTACGAAACCGAACGACAGCCGCAAACGTTGCTCGAAGCCTCGAAATACTTCACGCGTTTGACGATGGGCCAGTATCAGCGGATTTGGATGCCACTAGATAAACGCATCTTGCAGGTCGAAGATGCTCGTGGACGTTCGCTCTCGCTCGAGGTTCTCAGTCGTGGCACGCGTGAAGCGGTGTACCTCAGTTTGCGACTTTCGCTGGTCTCGTCGTTTGCTCGACGTGGCGCTCTGCTGCCGCTGGTGATGGACGACGTGATTGTGAACTTCGATGCGCGACGTGTCGAAGCCGCCGCATCGTTGCTGCACGACTTTGCCAAAGAAGGTCACCAGATCATCTTCTTCACTTGCCACGAGCATATTCGCGATCGGTTTGCCGAGGCGGAGTTCACCGTTCGCACGCTCCCAGCACGTGGCGAGGTGGTGGATGTCGAGCCCGAACAGCCGAAGAAGAAAAAGAAGAAGGCGGTCCCAGTTCCAGAACCCGTTGCCGAACTTCCACCACCACCCCCTGCTCCGGTAATTGAAGAGCCGAAGGTGGAAGTCGATATCAATCCGCTACTCGACCGCGCATATGCCGAGGATCTTTGGTTTGATCCCGACAACGGCTGGGAGTTGCGAAAGTTGGTCAAGAAGCCGGAACCAAAACCGGTTCCAAAGCCTGTTCCTGCACTCAATTTGCCCGACAGCTGGGCGCTTGCGCCAATTACTGTGGCCAAGAAGGTGAAGGAAAAGAAGCCCAAGGCCCAGCCCGCCGCTCCGAAGGTGGAATTGCCCGACAGCTGGCCGATTGCCGAGATCCCTCGCGCTGCGGAGCCCAAAAACGACACGCAGTACGAAGTGATTTCGTTCCGCTATCTTCCCGACAGCTGGCCCGTCGCGCCGATTCCTCCACGTGAAGAGCCAAAACGCGAACCACCGAAAAAGGAATCGCCCAAACGGGAGACGCCGAAAAAAGAAGCCGTGGTGCAGCAGCCGGTGGTGATTCCTCCTGCTCCAGCTCCCGAGCCCAAAGTAGTGCGCAAGCGACGCCTGGTTCGCAGCCGCTTTGCTTGGGAATCGCCCGAGATGTACTGGGAAGAGTACGACGAGCGTAAAGAAGACCTTCCCGGCACGATTGTCGAAGTGATTCAGGAAGTGGTTGACGACCGGTAGTTATCGAAATCACCGACAGATGGGTGATTCCCGAGGCGTGCGAAGAAGCTTCGCCTTTACGCGAGCTTGCTGGCCCCGATCGATCGCCTGCTCCAAATAGGAGCGGCAATTTATTCAAAATCCGCTTGGTATAACGAGCGCCGCGTATGTCACTCGTCGGTGTGATACGTGTTAGCCGAGTAAATCCCCCTCTTCGAATCGCGATGTCGGGTGGATCCTTTCGTAGGGATAGCCGAGTTGCTCAGCAATGATCCGGCGCACTTTAAGTGCCACGTCGCGATTGGTTCCTGGTGGACAGCGGGCCATGAATTCATCGTCGGAGATCGGCGGGAAATTTCTCTCAAGCCAAATCTGACGTTGATGCTCACGATACCAGCCTAGCGCCACGGCTGCCGCAATTGCGATAACAACTCCACAGCTGATGAGAAGTGCGAACATCGCTAGCTCAACCTAGAGGCGTTTGGCAGTGCAAGTGTTGCGGTAGCTTCGCGAGTAGCAATCCTACATGGCCCATTTTTTCGAGCAACACGCGCGGAAAACTGACGCTAAGGAAGCTGGACTAGATTCCCCTGCTGAACGAGCGACTGAATTGGCTCGGGAAAAAGGTACTGCAGACCGCCGCCAGTTGCGCCAAAAGCGGGAACTGGAGCCGAGGGGCCAGCCAGCACATCGATCGGCTGTTTGACTTCGTAGCGGTAGTACGGCAGGTCGTTATCCCCCTCGGGCATCCCCCGCATCGAGATCGTGTCTCCGGGCGTGCCGCAGAAGCGTCCGAGCGGACTTCCATACCGATCGACGATCGTTCCAGGCTTTAAAACGGAGCGCTGGGCGCTCAAAAAACCGTGATTCGGCGGGTAAGGCAAGTCGGCTCGCGCGACCAAATGGCCGGTGTTGCGATCGCGGTATTCATCCGACTTGGGGTCATAGACGAATCTGGCCTCGGGCGCATGGAGTCCAGTGGCAGCGGGCGGTAGCGCTGACTCGGCTTCCTGCGGCGCGAGATCGAGCGAGGCAAGTTGATGCTCGAGGCGGCGGGCGAGATCGGCATCGAATGTCGAGAGGCGCTCAGTATCGAGCGCCGCGTAAGCCCCGTAGCCAGCGATCCCCAGGAGAATAACCGTTGCCAGTCGCTGTAGCGCGGTCTCGATGGCACCGAAACGAAGTGGCATGCGATGCTGGGGCTATGGGGCTGGTCACCCGAGGTTCAGGTGACCGGTGCGATTAGCGACTTACCGAACGGACACGCTCGACAGCGAGGCGATAGCGGCTGTAGAACTCAGCTGCGACCCAGGCGAGATAGAGGTTGCCACCAATCGACAGCATCAGGCCGAGCGAGGTGAGCAGGAGTGGAACCACAGGAAGTTCCGCCTCCTCTTTGGTTTTGGACTTCGATTCCGTTTCGGTCGCAGCTGGAGGAGTTGGCAGCTGTGTCTGGGTGATGGGCGGGTTCGATGCTACGTAAATCGGCTGCTGAGGGTACTGAGCCGGTGGCAATTGGGGAGCCGCTGGCTGCTGATAGCCGGGCTGTTGATACAGAGGTTGCTGATAGCCAGGCTGCGGTGCTGGACCCATCGGAGGCTGTTGCCCCACCGGTGGTTGCTGCGGCTGATACTGCGTCGCAGGTGGCTGAGCATTCGGAGCTGGAAAACCTGGCTGCGTAGCTCCAGGCTGGGGAGCGATCGGTTCGCTAGCTCCCACGGGACGGACGTTCCGAGGATCGTCGTACGAACCAGCGGTCGAGCCGTAGCCGGGCTGCGTCGTACCAGGGCGCGAATTGGAATTCAGTGGTGGATAGAGATTCGTATCAGTCCCCACTGGAGGAGCCGGATAGGCCCCGTTCAATCCACCATTAGCAGGTGGATCGAGCATGCCACCGTTGGCCAGATTCGGGTTTGTCGTTTGGTCGCCCGTCCGAAAACGTGGCGGAGCAACATCGCCCAGGGTCTCACGCGTGGTGAGATCGGTAGGAGACTCGGGAGGTGTGGGATAATTTTGATTCGAAGCGAGTTCGGTTCCGCTGTAAGGGGAGGAAGCGGGTGGGCTACCAAAACCGGCCGACGGGGTGAACGGCGAGCGATTGCGCGAACTGGCTGTGTCGTCGGGGGGCGAAAGTGGTGTGCGGCCGGTGATGGTGGTCGATGGATCGGTGGAACCTGGTGGGACCGGCATGCGGCCAGTGGGCGCACGCGTAGTTCCAGGGACCTGCGAATTCACGAGCGCCGGTGCGTCGACCCCAGGGATCTGCAGATTCGTGCGTGGCAGGTTGCTGGTGGTGCCCGTGGTTGAAGTGCCCGGGAGCGATCCCGCCTTGGGTTTCGCAGCGATGCGGGGAAGTTCTTTTTTGCCCGAGAGGATCACAAAACGTGCGACTTTGCCCGCTTCGATCCGAATGGGCATGTAGAGTTCGTCCCCTTCGGCCAATGTGCGCAGCAGCGTAGGCTCGATTTGAACGTAATACTCTTGTTCGCCTTGTGCATTCGGCTGCCAGCCGAAGCTGATGGCCTGAATATCTTCGACCGGGGATTGCGGGCGATAGAGCGCCGACGGAACTTCCGCGATCGGAACGGTTCCTGGTCGCGCAGGGGGAACATTAAAATTCGGCATCCGCGCGGCACGCGCAGTCACCATCGCAGCGGTCTGCTTGGTGGCGCTTATACGTACGACCAACCGATCGACAACGCCCACTTCTGGTGGCACGTCGCTATGAATCACTTCGCCTTGCGCGAGCGAATCAAGAATCGTCGGCTCCATCTGAACGAAGTATTCCACTTCGCCAGTCGGCGTGGTTTGCCAGCTGTACTCCACACCGATGGTGGCTGCTAACAGCAGGATTGCGACTCCATTCATCGCCCGCTCCTCACAATGCTTCTAATCAACTCTCGCGGGCCCTATCGTACCCAAAAGCTAGGGTTTTGGTAAATAGCGAAAGCGGTGGAAGTTAGGTCACAGCTATCGTCTTTTTTTCGACTTCCCCTTGGGGCCGCTGGTCGATCCCTTCGCTCCAGCCGATCCATGACCGTTGGGCTTTTCCGCTGGACGAGTTTTGACGTCGACATTCTTGTCGTGTTCATCGCCCGAATGGGTCGTTGCGGTTGAATCTTCCTCGGAACTAGAGAAGGAGTCGTGGTGATGCTCATCGCCCGGCTTGCTAGTGCCAGCATTGCCAGCCGCCGCGCGAGGTCGGAAAAGCGCCGCCCAGCCAACAGCTCCCCCTTCTTCCGCGCGATCGAGCGAGGTAAGTTCGCGCTGCAAGAGCTTCAGGAGCGTTTGCAGGAACACCACCACCATCGGACCCACCAAAATGCCAATTGGGCCGAGTGCCTGAATGCCGCCGATCACCGACAGCAGTGCCAGCAGCGGATGCAGGTTCGATTGACCGTGCAAAACCAATGGCTTAATGATGTTGTCGGCGGTGGAAACAATCGCCGCGCCGTAGATTGCTAGCAAGATGGCGGCTGTCGTATGGCCGTCGTAATACAGGTAGATCGAGGTTGGGATCCAAACCGCAGCAGCTCCGGTGAACGGAACTATCGCCAGCACACAGGTGAGCACCATCAGCAGCGCGACGGCATGCTGTACCCCGGCGAAGTAAAAGCCGATGCCGGCCAAGATTCCTTGCGCCACAGCGGAGAGCAAAGTCGCAGCTACCACAGCGCGGCAAACGCGGTCGAATTCTCCGACCAGTTCGCGGACGTAGCGTTCCTCGAGGGGGGAGAGTCGAATCGCGGCGTTGAGCATCTTTCCACCTTCTGCGAACAGAAAGAAAAGTGCCGCCACCATAATCACTACACCAAAGGCCAGTTTGCCGACAATGGCCACCGTATCGCTGCCGAGCGACACCAGCGGCGAGCTGGCGGTCAGTAAGGTGCTTTGTCGTAAGTCTTCGATTTGCTCGTCGGTGGGATTGGCAAGTTCCGTGAGCCAGGCTCGGTACGGTCCACCGAGAAAATCTCGCTTAAACACGCGGAACTCGGCATCGGCGGCGATCAGCGCGTCGTCGCGCTCGATCGTTTCTGGGGCCGAATCACGCAGATTGACCAGCACTTCGCGGAACGCTTCGATATTGGCCGGATACGATATCTTGGCGTTTTCTTTTTGCCATTCCTCGAGGTTGTCGGCGCGGCGAATCAAGTTGTCGACAGCAGCCTGCGTGAAAACGGGGGTCTCCCCTTCACGCTGTTCGTCGCGCCAACGGTTGAGTGAAGCTTCCAAACGGCGCAGGTCGCCCGCCCGAGGAATATCGAGCGAAAACTGAGCCCGCAGATCGGCCAGCTTCTCGCGAACATTTTCCACGCGCAGCTGTTCGATCAGCGACAGCCCTTCGAGCGTAGCAAGCGTCACCACGGCGGAAACAGGAACCAGCACGCTCAGCAGCACCAAAATGGTGGTGAACGTGGCGGCAATGTAGTTCTGCTCTCTGCAAACCCGCAGCGACCAGCGGTGAAGCGGCTGAAACACCACTCCCAGCAGTGCGGCCAAGAATAGAGGGAGCAGGAAACTCTGCATCACGCGGACGAACAGGACCGCGAAGACGATCAGAATCACCACCAGCACAACGAATGAAACCATCCGCGACATATTGGGCGGCTCCCCGCGCTAAAAAATTCGCACGCAACCATTCCGGCGCCGATGTTTCGCTACCACGCTGGGGGTAGCTCATCGTCCGGCATGCTGGTCGAGTCGCTGGCTCCGCCTTCAGCCTCTGTGCGCTCGCACCAGGATAAGACGCAGCATTCTACCGGCTCAGCCCGTAGTGCATCAGTCCCGATATGGCGAACTGATCATCTGGGACTGGCAACTTCGTATCTATTTCCTACTTCGCCCCGAGCGTCAGCGATCTTCGTGAGAACCGGCAACCTTTCGCGCGGTTTTCACGAGAAATACGTTTCTTTTACCAATCACATACATCGTGCGATCAAGGGACGACGAGCTACTTCAAAATGGGCCACAAGCTGTTGTGTTGATCGGTCCAGAGGAGTTTCTTCGAGCTGCCGTCGGTCTTCAGGACTGTGCTTCCGAGGATCACGTCGGGCTGCGCGAGGAACTCTTCGTTGCGAGTCAGCAGAATCCAGTCGCTCCCGGTATCCCCGTTGTCTTCTCCCTCTTCGACCGAGACCTGGATCGCCTGGAACTTCTGTTTTTCAGCGAGGGCAATTACCACCGGTTCTAGGTCGAGGTAGCGATTGCTGATATGGACCGCGATCACCCCCTGCACTTCTCCCTGGGTATTGGTGCGCAGATGTTGCTCGTAGATCTGCATTGCCTCGACCGTTAGCAAGTGCGCCGGGATCGCATCCCCCGAGAACGCATCGAGAATGATCACGTCGTACTGCTGCGAGCCACTCTTTTTGAGCTCCGACTCCATCTGAATGCGAGCATCGCCGAGCACAACCTCGGTGGTGGCGAGCGAGTCCTTCAGGAACGTGAAGTAGTTGTTGGCAATCGTGATCACTTTGGGATCGATGTCGTAGAAACGATAAACGTCACCCTTGCGACCATGCGTGGCCATGGTGCCACTGCCAAGGCCGATCACCGCCACGCGGAGTGGTTCGTTTTCGGCGCGGGGAAAGTTCTCGACGGCGACACCTGCGCCACTGCCGCGAATGTAGTAAGTGGTCGGCTCATAGCGGCGCGTTTCGTTCAGGTACTGGTAGCCGTGCAAGATACGCCCGTGATAGAGCGCGCGCCCTTGGCTCACTTCGTTCTCGGGATCATAGGTTTGCACATGGAGGGTGCCATAGAAGTTGCGGAGCATGGCGATGACGTTGGGATTAGCAGCCTCGATCTGCGCGCTGGCCGTTGCGAGCACACATCCAACCAGCACGAAGGCCATCACCCACTGCAGCCAATCGCGACCGACAAGCCACGTTGTTTTGCCATCGGCCACAATCGCAATCCAGCCGACAAGCATGCCGCACGTGATCGAAATCGCGAGTTCGTGATGCATCTTGAAGACAAGAGGACAAACTAGCGCCACCAAAATCCCGCCGAGCGCTCCGCCGACACTGATCAGCAGGAAATAGAGGGTCAGATCGCGCGGCTCGGGTTTGCGTTTGGCGAGTTCTCCGTGACATACCATGCAGACGAAGAACAAGATCGCGAGATAGACCACCGCCTGGGCCATCAGGCTCCCTTCAAAATCTTCGACGCTCGATTTCATGTGCATCACGGAGAGCAGCCAGTTGATGGTGTCGGAAAGTGTGAGCTCGAAACCGAGCCTCGACTTCACGAACGAATCAATCTTCTCGTAGCGCAGCAAATAGTTGAGCAGCAAGATGCCGACGATTGTGAGTGTGCCCCAGAGCTTGCGGACATACCAGCGCGGACTGTCGAAGCAGATGATGAACGACAGAAGATAGAGACTCAGCGGCACAACCCACATGAAAGGGGTGACGGCAATGTCTTGGCAGACGTAGTTGGTGATCGCCAGGAGGGCGACCGAAGCGATCGTTGGGAGCACGATCCATGTGGCGCGCTGCCAAAATTGGCTCGGAGGCTCCATGCCTGTCTCCGCAGCATCGCTGGCGGGCTGTGGCATGGGTGTAGGTGCTGCGGTCGCGGTTGCGTCGGCTTGCGTCATGCGCGCGATCGCAATCGAAAGACCGCCTGACAAAAGCGCGAAGAGACCAAACCCAATCGACCAGCTAATCCCTTGAGTGACGACCGAGAATTGCGTTTCGATCAAAAAGGGATACGACAGGAGCGCGCCGAGCGAGCCGATATTCGAGAGCGCATACAGCCGGTAGGTCGATGCGCTGGTAGTTGTGCGAGCAATCCAGGCCTGCACGAGTGGTCCGGTCGAGGAGAGCAAAAAATAGGGGAGCCCGACTTTGGCAAGGAGCAAAAGCAAAATCCGTAGCGCTGGATACTCGCCACTCTCGGGCTTCCAGAAATCGCTGGGGGTGATCGGAAGGGTGATGATCGCAATCACCAGCAGACCACTATGCAAGATCGCTTGTCTAAGGGGCGTAAGGTAGGTGATCAGCAGGTGCGAATAGGCGTAGCCTGCGAGGAGCACGAGCTGAAAGAAGAGCATGCAGGTGGTCCAGACGGCAGGACTGCCGCCGAACCAAGGCAAGATCGTTTTGCTGATGACCGGCTGAACCTGAAACAGCAGAAACGCGGAGACCAGAATGGTGGTTGCCGACCAAAGGGCAATGCCGAGCGAGGTCGTTCGATTCATCGGTGGTTTCGCTCGCGATTGCGGAAGAACTCAGAACGGGAGAGATCTTGCTGATCGATAGATTCCGATCAGTCCCCGCAAACCTTGCGCTTTACCAAGGGGGCGAGCGCGATTCCTGCGAGGTCCGCAAACATACACCGCTGTCAGTGCCCACGAATTGGCATGCGTGAGAACCGACTGCTTGAAGCGAGCAGCAGCTAGGTTGCCCCTGCTACAGCCCGTTTTTTCGATACCACCGGAAGTTTGGCCGGCATCGGTTCGACCACCACGAGCACGTTCTTGAACGCGGGGGTTTTCGATTCGGGATCAGCCGACCGGGGGACCAGCACGTTGGCTTCGGGATAGTAGACGAGCGCATTGCCAGCACGGATGTCGCTGTACGAGCGCGCGAGCAGGTTCTCCATCCGTCCCGTTTCGCTGGTGACCGAGACGAGCTGATCGTGCTTTAGACCGCGTGCTGCGAGATCGTCGGGGTGCATCAAAATCACATCGCGGCGCTCTTGTCCACGATAGAGATCTTCCGTCTCGTACACCACCGTGTTGAACTGCCCTTCGCTACGGACCGTCATCAGTCGCAGCTGATTGCCTGTGCCGAGCAGAGGTGGTAACTCATGCGTATGAATCACCCCTTTTCCATCTTTGGTGGGAAACTTCGGCTCGTGGAGCACACGACCGGCGACCGCAAACTCTTTTTTGGTCTTGTCGATCGTGGCGATCTGTTCAAAACCCGGAACGACCTTGGCGATGGCCTGACGAATCTTGCCGGTGCTGGTCATGCTTTGCCAGTCGAGCGGCGCTTTGGGGAGTGCCCCTTCGCCGATGCGGGCGATCACTTCGACTTCACTACGCGGCCCTTCATGGCGGCGCGGACCACCGTCGCTGAGGCGAATGTAGTTGAACATCGATTCTTGCGTGGTCGCTTGCGGTTCTTCATCGCGCGCGAGCACTGGCAAAATGATTGTTTCTTTGGCGATGCCGTGCGCATGGCCGGTATTCAGCGTGGTGCTCAGGTAGACCAGCATGTCGAGTTGGGCGAGCGATTTTCCGGCGAAGGTGGCGTCGGGATTACTGCCATAGAGATTTCCCCCGAGGCAAAGCCCGAACTTGAGGCTCCCGTCCATGGCCCCTTCCATACAGCCGAGCGTATCGAGACCTGGGGAGGTCGGGAGTTTTACGGAGTATTCTTTTTCAAGCCGCTCGAAGATGGCATCTTTCAGTTTCGGTGTGACGCCGACACTCCCCATCGCTTGCACGTTCGAATGGCCACGAATCGGCATCAGCCCCGCGCCGGGACGACCGACCATCCCTCGCAGCATCGCGAGATTGGCGATCGCTTGCACATTCTTTACGCCGTTGACGTGATGCGTGATGCCCATCGTCCAGCCAAACACCACCTTCTTGGCTTTGATGTAGCGGCGCGCGATGTCGTCGATTTCTTCACGCGTCGTGCCTGACTTCTCCGTGATCTCGGCCCACGACATTTGCTCGAGGCTGGCGAGCCATGCTTCATGGCCGGTGGTGTACTTTTTCAGGTACTCGCGATCTTCGCCACCCAGTTCTACGACCCGTTTGGCAATGCCACTGATGAGGGCGAGATCGCCCCCGATGTGAGGCTGACAATACAGCGAGGCGATCTTGGTGCCGAACAACATACTCCAGGTGTTACTGGGAACGCGGAAGTTCACGAGCCCCAGCTCACGCACCGGGTTGACGACAATCACTTCCCCGCCGCGATTGCGAATTCCCATGAGCGTGGACATCAGCCGTGGATGATTACTCGCGGGATTTCCGCCGATGAGCATCACCATGTCGGCATGTTCGACATCTTCGAATTCGATCGTGGCGGTTCCAGTGCCGACGCTCGATTGCAGGCCGACGCCGCTGGCTTGATGGCAGTAGAAACTGCAGTTGTTCACATTGTTGGTGCCGTACAGACGCGCGAGAAGCTGGAGAAGAAAGCCTGCTTCGGTGCTACTTCGTCCGCTGAAGTACCAGAAGGACTGACTCGCTTCGAGTTCGCGCAGTTTTTTGGTGATCCGCCCGAGGGCATCGTCCCAGGTGATGGGGCGGTAATACTGGCTGCCAGGCTCGACGACCACGGGCTCAGTCAACCGGCCGCAGTGCTCGAGTTCGCGGGGAGTGAATTTTTGCAACTGAGCCAGCGAATAGGTCGACCAGAAATCGTCGCGCACAGCGCCTTGCATGTCGGCGGCCATAGCTTGCAGCGATTTTTTGCAAACCTCGGGAAAACTGCCTGCCTCGTTGACCATGCCACCTTGCTGGCCACCCATGCCAAGCGCGCAGGTTTTGCACGCATTCTTGCTGCGCATGGCGGTCCAGAGTTTCCAGAACCCACCCACTTCGCGTGCTTTTTTTAGCGAATACAGGATTGCACGCCAGCCGCCACCACTTGCAGGTTTCTTCATCGCTCGCCGCCGTCATGAAGTCGAGGAATCGAGGAAATGTTGGCTCGAACGGGGAGAAGCGAGCGCAACATCGATCGACTTATAGTAACGCGACAGCGCGTGGGCCGCGAGTCTCTTGACGGAGAAGTTCGGGGCCTTCAAATCCGAGCAGGAACCTACTGAACAAAGGCGATCGAGCTCGGCCTTATGGCTTCAGCCGCTGGATTGCTTCCGTGGCAATCGACTGAATGCGGGGTTGGCTGCTGATGATCAGCTTGAACTCGTGATTGCGCAGCTGATCGATGCGATCGACAAGTTCGCTGATATCGGCGTCGGGAGCCACTTTGTGGAGTGTCATTGTGGCCTGAATGCCAGTCAGAACGACGTTCACCCGTTTGCGATCTTGATCGTTGGGATTGCTTTCATCCCGCGCGGAAAGTTCGTTTTCGGGGTCGAGCATTTCTTTCAGCACCGGAATCGCAGCGACATCTCCACGCCGCGCGAGGCCTGTTGCGGCGTTGTAGCGGGCGTTGGAATAGGTGTCGACCAGCATCTTTTTGAGGCGTGCCGTCGCTTCGTCACCATCAATCACACCGAGCGTGTATGCGGCGACAGCCCGCACTTCCGCTTGGGGAATGTAGCCAGCGGGATTCGTCTCTTGCGTAGACGGAGACTTCGATTCCGAGCAGGCAATCACTGTCGAGAGGAGCTTTGCTTTTTCGGCATCAGAGAGGGAGACTTGCAAATTACTGGCGAGCATTGCAAGCCCTTCGAGCGCGGCGATGCGAACCTCGACATCTTCACCATCCACGAGCTTTTGGGGCTCGGTGGCAGCTTTGCAAAGAATCGGAAGAACCGAAGCGAGCTCGAACGAGCCGATCGCGCGGCACAAATAAACTCGCCGCTGAATGCGGGCGTCGGTGATCTCTTTGGGATCGCTGAATTTCAGATCGTTTTCGAGAATCGAGACGAGTTCGTCGGCGAGCTTCTCATCCTTGCGAAGCTTGGCGTAGGCAGGATCGGAACTTCGCAGAAGCTCGGCCAGTTCGTAGGCCCGTTGCCAGCTTGGATCGTCGAGTTTGCGAAGCTGACTCACGAGTTGATCGGGGTTGTCGCGCCCCATCTGGGCCATCCAGCTGAACATCAGCCAAACGAGCACCACCATCGAGACGATGGCCAGTGGAATAAGGAACAGCTGCAGAATGAACGTGGCGGTGGGGGGCTCGACCGGCGGCAACGAATCGTCGGGCCGGTTGACCTTCGAATGCTCGTCGGTGGAACTGGCTTTCTCTACGCTGTCGGTCGGTCGCTGGTCGGTCATCGCCTCGAAATCTCTCGCATCTCGACACCGCTCAGCCAGTCGCTGAGTGGTAGGTCGGTAGTAGATCTGGCTCGAAACCCTCGCTGTTCGCGTGAACACATCGGGGGTAAACATGTTAGTCTAGGAGCAGCCCGGAGAGCGTCAAGGCACGTCCCCCTGCTCTCAGCTTGGCAGAGTCCCGCAATTCGAGACTCCGCTTCACCGCCAAATGGGCGCGAAGTCGCCGATTGGTCGATTTTGGCACATCGTGGGGGCCCCTGTTTCTTCGCCATCGCTTTTTGCTAACTCCGTGACATGAAACTGCTTCGGTGGTCACCCGTAGACCCGCGCGTATCGCTGGCGGTTGACGATGCGCTCCTAGAAATGGCTGAGCGCGGCGAAGCGGAAGAAATGCTCCGGATTTGGGAATTCTCCGAGCCGGTGGTGGTGCTGGGGAGATCGTGCGAAGCCGCGCGCGAAGTGCGGCTGGATCTCTGTCGTCACAAAAAAATCCCTGTGCTGCGCCGCGTGAGTGGCGGCGGAACGATTGTGGGGGGACCAGGTTGTTTGATGTACAGCGTGCTGCTGTCGATCGAGCGCCGACCCCAACTGCGGCACCTCGATCTGGCCCATCAAACGGTGCTGACGCGGCTGGCCGTGGCCCTGCGAGCAGCCGCTGGGCTCGATGCCGCGATCGTTGGCACGAGCGATATCGCCTTGCCAGCGTTCGGTGAAGAGAGCGTGCTCCGGAAAGTTTCGGGAAACAGCTTGCGCGTAAAACGCGACTGGCTGCTGTATCACGGCACGCTGCTGATCGACTTTGAACTCGCGCTCGTCAGTGAACTGCTGTTGCCACCCCCTCGCGAACCCGAGTATCGAGCCGCGCGCGACCATCAGCAGTTCGTAACGAATTTGCAGATTGATCGAATAGCCCTCGAGCATGCGCTAGTGCATGCTTTCGGGGCGGCTGGTGAAAGTGCTCGTCCCAGCGAGAGCGAGCTCGATCAACTGGTGCGCGATCGCTATGGCAACGATGCCTGGAATTTCAGCCGGTAGTGCATTTCAAAACCGGCACTGCACCGAGCTCGCGCGACGACTCCCCTTTGTAAGTGCTCGCGGGGAACTCTATATTCGCGGGCAAAGTGGAGCGTCCGGTCGCAGCGTCATGCGTCGATCGCTTTGGTTCCCTCTGTGAATCGTCTGATTGAGTAATTGCGGAGCACGATGATGACCGACGGCAGCGCCTTGGACCTGAAAAGTTTTATTCGCGACATCCCTGATTTTCCGAAGCCAGGAATCTTGTTCCGCGACATTACTCCCCTACTGGCGAGTCCTCCAGCGTTCAAGGAATCGATTCGCCGTTTGTGCGAGCCCTTTGCGGACTCCAAAGTCGATGCGATCGTTGCCGCCGAGGCACGCGGATTTATTTTCGCCGCGCCGATGGCGGTGCAACTCGGGGCTGCATTCGTACCAGTCCGTAAGCCCGGCAAACTTCCTTTCGATACGCACTCGTTCCACTATGAACTCGAGTACGGAAGCGACACGCTGGAAATTCACGTCGACGGTTTGAAGTCGGGACAGCGAGTGCTGGTGGTCGACGATTTGCTGGCCACCGGTGGTACGGTGGGCGCCTGCTGTCGGCTGATCGAGCGGACTGGTGCCACGGTGGTGGGCTGCGCGTTTGCCATCGAACTGGTTGCTCTGGGTGGCGTGAAGACCCTCGCCCCTTATTCGTCGTTTAGCTTGCTAAAGTATTAGTGCTTGGCGCACGGACGAGTTGTGTGCGTGGCGTTTGTAATCAGAGCGGAAATGGTCGAAACAGCCGCTATAAAAAACTGAACTGCGCTCTCATCGCGCCGGGCATCGACAAGAAAAACAAACGCCGCGTCATTCCCGAGAGAGTGACGCGGCGTTTTTTACTTTGTCAGGATGCTTGTGACCAGCGATTTAAGATGCTGATTCACAAGCCTGGTTGAAGCAGCTGATACGTTACGGCTGCGAGCCGCGCGGACGGCGTGGTGGACGTCCACCCGGGCCCATATTCATCAGATCGTCGTAGCCCGACATGGTCGGGTCGGTCGAACCTTCCATACCAGGGGTGGTGGTGGTTGGTTTCGGTGGTTCCGGAATGGTGTAGCGCCGCATCGCTTCGATATCGTCGGTTTCGTGACGGACTTGCAGTTTGCCGAAACGATCGAAGATCAGCAGCTCGCCCGGTGCATTGAGGGGCTTATCATTGGCACGTTGCAGTGGCGGAATTACTTCTCCACCGCTGATGTCGGCAACCACCGCTTGCGTCTTGAAGACATACTTCGTCAGCTTACGCTCGGAAGCGAGTGCGGGGTGAATCACCTGAGCATCGGCTTGGAAGTTCACCGTGCTGCCGCGCAGAACTTCCAGCGGCGCTGGAACATCGACTCGCTTCACATCGTCCCACACCACGGCCAAGGTTGTGGCTGTGTGCTCTTTGTTCGGAACGCGAGGCTTGCCTGGAACCACTTCCGACGAAGGAGGTGCCACCACGCTCTTGGCAAAGAACGATTCGCTATCGGGGAGTTTTACAAGTTCGCTAGGCTCGCTCCAGTCCGAGACACGCCAGAACGTGCGACGCTTGTCGGCTCGCTTGGCTTCATCAGCTTCGAGCGCTTTCACTCGTTCGCGAACTGGATCATCAAGCGACTGGATGCTAGGCGCTGCCAGTGGATTAGCAGGATGGTTCGGGTCTTCGACCAGCAGGCGGACGCGATAGCGATAGACACGCCCTTGCTTCACTTCCATGTCGTTGAAGCGGAGCAATTTATACTTGGCAATCGTGGGGGTAGCGACTCCACTGGCACCGTACATGCCACTGCCGCCACTTTCACTGCCGTACATGCCGGGCGCTCCACCCATCATGCCACCACGCTGGGGTCGCGATTGTGGACGCATCCCCCCACCGCCACCTGGCATCATCCCCGGAGCACCACTGCCGTAGCTTCCTTCGCCACCCATCATCCCTGGCATTCCGGGACCTGTGATCGGAGCAATCGGGAGGTCTTCGCTGATTTCTGGATCTTCAGCACCGGGAACAACTGGCATGATGGGCCGGCCATCAGGGCCAAGTTCGGTCACTTGCAAGGCTGGAAGGGGAACGTCGGGATGATAGAGCAAGTCCCACAAATTACGCTGCATGAATGGTGGCGCTGGGTGCGTCAGCACATTCACTGCCGTACGGGTGTTAGGATCGAAGTAAGCAGGGTCGATGTAATTCGGATCGGACACTTCTTCAGGGTATCCGGCCCAGTTTGCGCTTTCGGCGAGTGAAGCGATCACCTTGAGAGGTTCCCACTTTGCCGTCGCAGGATCGATGAACGGATCTTCCGTCACGTCGGCACGTTCGACACCGAACTGCAAATAGCGCGGCTGATCGCGAAGCGGATCGTAGTCGAGCCCCGATTCCAAAGCATTTTCGAATTCTTCGATTTGTCGTTCCACGGGCACCACAGCCATCACGGTTACGCAGCGGGTGGGCCGCGCAATCGTGGGACCTTGCGGACGGAAACCGAGAACACTCTCGGGATTCAGCATGGCCGCTTGCCCTGTTCCGTACATCCCCGAGCCACTGGGGTCGTACATCGCGCCGGGCATCGAGCCCTCGGCTGTAGGAGCCAGCATCTCCGAGCCTTCCATGCCTGGATAAGGCTGGCGGCCACGTGGATTACGTCCACCCTTGGGAGCTTCCACCATCATGCCGGTGGCTGGATCCATCACCATCTTCTTAGGTTTTGGCTTGGGCTTGCTCGGTTCCGAAGCAAGTTCCGCTTCCATCAAAGTCGCGAGGTCGAGCGGATCGTCGGTCGATGTGGCGAGTCCCGTCCCCGTTCCCGGTTGGGGTGGATTGGGGTCGTAATATGCCAGCGGGCCGACCATCGGAACAACCTTCAGGTTGATCGGCGGAAAGAGCTTTGGATCAACACGGCGACTGAGCTTCGGAAAGTCGCTTCGGTTCCAGGCGTTCGGAAGACGATACGCAAGTGCATCGGCAGGTTTGTGCCCTTGCGTCACTTTCTCCGGAACATCCATCGGCACCGAGCGCGTTTTGACGATCTCGTCCCACACCGTGGGGCGATTGATGTGCGAAGTGGCACGCTGGGCACTTTCTTTCAGGCTCGATGGCGTTTTGTTCTGCGCCAAGCCTTCAATCGAGTAGCCCTGGTACACAAACCAGCACGCGACGAGCACCACCACCAACAGCACAATCTTTTCGACGTGCTGAACGAGCAGGCCTTGGATTTTCGACATGTCCAAGCTGATCTTTGGTTTTTTCATGGGACGTCTCTTTCCAAAAAACTGATCGATAGCCCTCGATCGATCTGCTTTGAATTATTCCATCTTCGGTTGGCTAAGTCATTAGTAACTGAGAACTTGTTACAAACCACTCTCGCCAAAACAACGTACGGACCCTTCCAGCCAAGCTACGGCCCCACCGGTGCTGCCACCGGGGTGGTCGGAATCGGAGCCACAGGAGCAGCTGCCGAAGGAACGCCAGGAGCAGCCGCTGGTGGCGTCGCCACAGGAGCGACAGGTGCCGTGCCAGCAGGTGCCACAGGAGCAATCGGTGCTGGGGCAACTGGGGCCGGAACCACAGCAGCTTCGGTGACACCTGGCATGCCGGTTGGCAGTGCGGCAGTGTTCGGAGCGGTCGGATCGAGCAAACCGAGTTGCGACAAGTTCACCGGGTTGTATAGGTACACAATGCCGTAAAGCTCGATCTGAATGATGTTCTGGTCGATCGTGGCATCGCCAGTCAGGCTGCCAGTGCGGCTCGGAATACCAGGCATACCGCCGGGCATCATTCCGCTGCCACCTTCCATGCCGGGCATCATCCCTGGCATCATGCTGCTGCTGCCACCTTCCATGCCGTAGTCCATGCTAGGGCTGGGGGTCGACATGTAACCTTCGGCACCGCCACCAGCCGAGTTGCCACCCATGGCACCAGGCGCTGCGGGGGTACGATTCACGCGAACTTGCTTCACTTCTACAGGCAACTTGGCGTTGCCGCATTGTGCCAGCAGCTTGTTGACGCGTCGTTGATCGACATGGAAACGGAGGCGAACAGGCATCCGCTTCGCGACAGCCAAGATCGCATCCTGAGGATTGGTGGAAGTGAGTGCGGCACGCAATCGCGAAGCAGGAAGTGGTTGATAGTTGTTGTCGACATAGCGACCTTCAGCCGGGTCGGCACTGACCATCCCCATGCCGGGCATCGAGCTACTGGTGCCGTCCATGCCGGGAGCCATGGGAGCCATAGGTGACATCCCCGGCATTGCGCCGGGCATAGCTCCTGGCATCGCGCCAGGCATCCCAGTCGCAGGTGGAACACCGCCAGGCAACATCCCCGGCATTGCGCCAGGCAATCCTCCAGGCAGCGAACCACCGGGCATCGATCCGGGCATGGCACCTGGCATACCTTCCGAGCCGGGCATTCCGGGAGTCATGCCTGGCATCGTAGGAGCACCGACCGGGCGAACCGTTCCAGCAAGACCCATCGCCGTACGACCGATTCGAATGAAGTCGATCTTCTTGATCGCAGCTTCGTGGCGAGCTTCAGCTCCTTCGTTCGTCGCTTTGATCATGTCCATGATGTTCTGGAGAACCCAGAAATCCTCTTGGGCATAGAGCACTTCGAGCGTCGAAGGGAGTTCGACCTTACTGGTCAAAATGAAGTGACGTGTGAGGATTTCGGCCTGATTGGCGGGATCCCACAGCACGATCGACTTGTCGACCATTTGAATCGGCAGTCCATCGGGGCCGAGCTGCGTTTGTCCTGGCATACCAGGATTCATACCAGGCATCATTCCAGGTGTGGAGCCAAACGACGGCATCATCCCTTCAGCGCCGCTGCCGGTCGATTGGCCCGGCAGGCTTTGGGCCTTCCATTCGGCACCAATCGTGGTCGCGAGGGTGGGAAGTTCGAGTTCGACGTAGTTACGGTAGATCGTCTTCAGGTCCGACGAAAGTTCCTGCGTAATCGGCGTCGGAAACGGGAGGTTTTCGATCGGACGCAGGGGGTCGACCATCCGTGTGAAGTCTTCACCGAACGAGTTCGGCCAGACCAGAATCGACTCTTGATTCTTGTACTGCAGACCCCAACCTTCAGCCACTTTGGTGGCGTAAGCGCGGCTGAGTTCATCCATCCGCTGATTGGTCGTCTGGTTGGGATGCAGTGGATTGGCCGTGACGAACGAGCTGAGCGAATTGAGCTGCGATTCGATGGTCGACAGCTGCTTTTTTTGCTCTTCGCGAAGTTTGTTCGTCGAGACGTACCAGCTGGCCACACTGATTCCCAGGATGGCCACGCACATCACCCAGAACGAGTGCTGCTTGACGACAGCCAGTTGTTCTTTGAGTTTGTCCATGTTGGGCAAGCTTTCCTACGGGAGATCAAGGGACAGGATTGACAGGTGGAGCAGCTGCGGGGGCGGCCGGGGGAGCTTCAACAGGCAGGTCGCCAGTGAGTTCCGCTGGAACGGCTGGAGCCGCGCCAGGTGCAGCAGGTGCGGGGGCTACGGGAGCAGGAGCAGCCGGCGCAGGAGCTACGGGGCCGGGTGCCACTTGTCCAGGAGCTGCTTGTGCAGGTGCAATTTGTCCAGGAGCTGGAGCTGCGGGAGCGGGCAGACCAGGAGCAGGTGCGACTGCACCTGGAACGGGTGCCGCTGGAATAGGTGCCGCAGGGATCGCGGGTGGTGCGACAGGAGCCACACCAGGAACGGTAGGTGCCACACCTGGGACGCCCGGCATGGTGCCAGGAACACCTGGGACAGCACCAGGAACGCCACCCGCAGCAGCGGCTGCAGCAGCTTCCGCTGCCTTTTGCTGCGCTTCGAGCTGAGCCTTGGCACGCTCTTCGAGTCGCACGTTCATCGGCTTTTCTTGCCAGCAGAACTGGATGATGAAGTTGTAGCGGCTCACCTTGAAGAACGGAGGATTTTCAGCTGGATCGACCGCCGGTTTATCGGTGGCCCCCTTCGCTCCCGGTGGCTTGGCACCTGGCATCGGAGGCATCGGCATCGACCCTGGCATCCCACCAAAGCCGTCGGTCATTCCGACGCCTACCGGTGGAACATAATTGGGGTTCGGGATTTGGTGATCGACCGGTTTAGGATCGAGAGCCAGGATGGCATAGCCAATTCCGAGCTCTTTCATCGTGAAACGATCGAGCATGCCGCCAGCACCGACGGGGACTTCAATCGAGCCCTCTTTGAGTTGCTTGAGCAGCGTGTTCTTCACATGCGCTGGACCGGCGTTACGACGATCCGCTGGGTCGTTGTAGTAGTGATAGCCAGCCAGTTCGACCACCCAGCCTGGACCTTTAGGACCAGGAATCTGCACCATCGAAACGTCGGTCGACGAACTGCTCGAGGCCATCGGCAAACCAGTGACAGGATCGACACCACCACCGGGCATCATTCCTGGCATCATGCCGGGCATGGCTCCCGGCATCGCACCCGGCATGGCTCCAGGCATAGCGGGAGGCATGGCTGGCATCGCAGCGACCGGAGGGACAGCCCCCGGCATACCAGGAGTGCCCGGGGTGGCACCGGCAGGTGGAGCAGTCATGAGCTCAGGGTTGAGCTCGAGGTACTTCTTCTTCACCTCGCTGGTGAACCAGAGACTCAGTTCGGGATAGTACTGCGTTTCGACGTACGAGATCTTCAGATCCTTACGTTTATCAAATGGCAGTTTTTTAACGTCGGGAATTTCGCCAGGCTGCAGCGTGTCGGCCATCTTTGGCATCGACTCGTTGAGGGCTTTCATCAGCTCGAGCCAGAGCACGCGGCGGTCACCAGCTCCCACCACTTCCTGCCCAATTTGCTTGAGCATATCGAACTTAGCGACTTTGTCTTTGTCGGCCGTGATATACGTGGAGCTAGTCTTGGTGACATTCCCCGCTTCGGTCATGGCCGATTCCCAAGCGACACCTTGCACGGTGGTCTTGGGGTTCACTTCATTCCACACACGGTAGGTGAAGATGTAGTTGAACGCGCAGGCGAGGATCACGGTCGCTACGGCCCCAACTGCCCAAGGCTTCTTGGCCTTGATCATGCGCTGCGTGAGGATTTCGCGAGGCAGCAGGTTGGTCCCCAGCTTCGACTTGCCAAGACCTTGGAGGCATAAGCCGTAACAGCCGCCGAAGGCGAGCATGTTGTCTTTGAAGCTCGGGGACGTGACGACCTGGGCACCGGTGAGCCGCGTGAACGAGTCGATTTCTTTGACGTCGTAGCCCAGGTGTTTGGAGAGGTACTGCGTCAAACCAGGGAGCTTGACGGTATTTCCCAAGAGCATCACCGATTCGATCGACGCTTTGCGATCGAGGCTGCTGAAGAAGTTCAGCGAGCGCTGAATTTCAGTCACCATGTCGCCGAACACCGGACGCATCGCCTGGAACACCGCCTTGGGGTCTTCCGCTTGCTTCGGGTTCCGCTTCAGATGCTCGGCCTTGGCAAAGGTAAGCTTCAGATCTTTCGACAATTGCTTGGTGAAGTGATTGCCACCGAGCGGAATATTACGCTGCCAAACGCGGTAGCCGTTCGTCACCACCAGGTCGGTCGTATCGGTGCCGATCGATAGAACGACGACCGATTTCGGGGGCTTTTCAGGGTCGTATTCTTCCCCGTCGGCGAGCCGCTTGGGGGAGTCGTAGGAAATGTAGTTGTAGCAAGCGATCGGCGAGAGCTGGATGATGTCGACTTCGATGCCGGCGTTCAAAAACGGCTGCATCGCTTTGCTGACTTGTTCGCGCTTCATGGCGAACAGGCCGATTTCCGTATCGAGCGCAAAACCATCGACTTCCTGGCCACCAGGCATCCGCTGGTAGTCCCAGATCACGTCTTCCAGCGCAAAGGGGATTTGCTGTCGGGCTTCGTACTTCACGATGTCGGCGATCTTCTTCACATCCACGGGTGGTGGCTTGAAGAACCGCGCAAGGCCCGATTCGCCAGGAACCGATACGGCCACTTTATCGCCGCGCAAGCTGTTGCGGCTGAGGAACTGCTCGAGAGCCTCTTTCACCAGCTGAGGTGCGTCGGCGTCGGATTGCGTGAGCAGCTTGGGGTACTCGATATAGTCGAACCCGTCGGCCACCACCGCATCGCCATCCATACGGCAGCGGAGTGCTTTGAGGGCACATCGACCGATATCAATTCCCCAAACACCGGATGGTTTTGCCATGAGTTTCCTCGCAAGCGTCTAGGGAAGCCTAGACCGCCAGATTGCTAGCCCCGATGGTTGAGATGTTGTTGATTTCGATGAGTTATTTCGAACACGTTCTTGAACCGACCGTGCTGCCGAGTCGAGAGACACAAAGTACGACCGATCTGCGATCGCACTGAAAATCCCAAGCAACTGTCGACACCCGCCAAACTCGATCAGGGCTGAATCTGAACCAAGTCCAGCACACCATCGCGCTGCCAGAGGCAGAACCCCGCAAACCGCAAGGTTCTACTAGTCTGCCAACGTGAGAGCAAGAATCGCACGAGAACAGGACTCCACAAGTCGGCGAAGGAACCTTCGCAAGACAAGAGCGTAGCTCATCCACCTACGTGAATGGCCCGCCAGACTGGGAGGCTGTCCGGATTCTCTGTTCCTACCTCTTACTGTACAGACGCCGCGCGCCCAGTGTCAATGAAAATTGGCCTTAATCTCGCTGCCATAACGCTTTCGGCACCGCCCAAACGGCCTCAGAATGGGTCGCTAAGCCGCTGAGAGCAAAAAACGGCAAGAAAACGCTTGAAATCTTTCGTGCGGGTGTCACGATCTGCCGTTCGCAGTTCCGTCTGTGCAGGGCGTTACGTTTGTATAGATTCCACGCATCAGCCCCGATTTTACGACCGCGATGTGCCTCGCATCTCCCGACCGATGATTCCGATTACTTGGGAGCATTTTCCGAGGGCTCACCGATCCCTAGTTCAGCCTCCGTTTGCTCAAGGCGAATTTCGTCGATGCGTCGCCGGACCCAGTCCACGTTCTGATAGTGGAGACCGATGGCCCGCTCGAGCGACCGCTCGGCGTCGTCAAATCGGCCTACCATGGCATAAGCGACCGCCAAATTTCCATGCGTTGTGGGCAAGGTATCGTCGATGGCATTCGCGCGCTCGAAGTGGGGGATCGCCTTTTCGGGTTCCCCCTGAAAGATTGCTAGGGTTCCGAGGCTTGAATGCAGTTCGGGGTAGTCGGGGGCAATTTCGAGGGCACTTCGATAGCAGTTAGCCGCTTGTCCGTAGTCGCCGAGCAGTCGATAGGCGACTCCCATGTTCACCATCGCTTGGTGGTTTTTGGGATTGGCTTTCAGTGATCGCTTATGCGACTGGATCGCTTTTTTCTGATCTCCCAGCTCACTGTGGCAGTTGCCAATCAGTGTGTGAACCACGCTGTCGTCGTACTCCTTGCGTGATTTCGGCAAGCCAGTTTCATACGCCGCGATCGCCGCTTCATACTCCTGTTTTTGCCAGTGCTTCATCCCCTGTTCGATATCAGCATCCCCCCTGGCATCGCACCCCAGTGCTGTGGCGAGCATGAGCAGGGAGGCTGATATCAACTGGAATCGCAGCAGCATGGCATTTGCCCGACAATGAGAGCGAAGTGGTGGTGGCTTGTGAGTTTTCCCGGGCCGTCGCCAAATTACAACCGTCGGCTTAAAAGTCTTCGCCAAATTCTTCGATGAAAGCCTTCACGACCTTGGGAGAATTCAGTGTTTTGAGCGATTGCATGGTGATCTCGCCCGGAGAGCCTGCAATCCAGATCACCAGGAACCGCTCGTCTTTTCCAAAGAGCCCCTGCGCTTTGGCTGCAACCATCCCTTGCAAGATCGCCTCCAGGATCAGATCGGCATACAGATGTTCGATCTCGTCGAATATGAATTCTTTCCCCTGCCGCTGATGCTTCGACTTAAACTCGAGATCGAGCGCCGCGAGCAGGCGATTGGCATCGGTGAACTGCTCGTGATCCCACTGCTGCCATTCGTCGACGTTGTAGCGGTAATAGGTATACATCGGGTCATCGGCTTCGACCTCGAGATCCTCCTCGCGGTTGGTGACTCCGACGAGTTCACCGGGGCTAAAACGCTCCCCCAGCAGGATCGAATAGCCATAAAACGGCTGCTCCGCCGTTTCCAACGATTTCAAATGCTGCTCGAGTCCCGCCACAATCGCTTCAGTAAGTTTCAAGCGCGGCTCGTGGAGCCACTCCTTCAAAGCTGTTTGATCCATGCGGCACCTGCTTAGTGAGAAACAAGAGTGGCGAATCGGGGAACACTTTTTGTCAGGCGATACGATTTGTAAGCCGCAATGATATACTTCTCAAGAGGTGTTTTTGTACTTCTTTGTAGTGGTTCTTTAGAGTTCGCTGAAAGCTGGATGCCGCAGGGGCCTGTCATGCTCTGTCAAGTGCTGCCAGGGCAGGCACTTCTGTACGCTCGCCTGTCGAGCGAGTATCGTGGACAGGTCCTAAAAAACGCATAGCGGTCGATCCCCTCCCACCGATTCCCCGAGAAGACTGGCCAGCCTGATCATGTCCTACCAAGAGCTGATGATTTTGCTCCCTTGTCACAGCTTGGAGGATTTTCCGACCTACCACGAAGGTGACGATGCTCAAAGTTTGCTCGCCAGTTGGACCTCGCTTTGGCATCCGGAACTGATTAACGCTGCAGGTAAGGTGCCGACTTGGCGCCGTGTCGACGACCCACCCAGCGAAGTGGTTAGCCGACTGATTGTGGTCCCCAGTGTCTCCTCGTCGCAGCTTCCAACTGGCTTTGCCCAGCGTGTGAAGCAAGAGGGTGGGGTGATCATTCGCAAAACATTGGTGCGGAGCGAGATCATCGAGACTGCGCTGGCCGGGCTTGCCTCGCGCGTGGAAGGTCCCGTCGATCAAGAACTCGTGGCCGACTTTTTAGCGCTCGGCTACTGCTACCTGCAGATCGAGCTTCTCACGCGTCAGATGCGTTACAGCAGCAATCTCGACGAAGCCTATTTTCAGTCGACCGTGGTGGCCGCTGCCCAGGCCCTTTGTCGCGGCGAGAACGATGTCGCAAAAGAGAAGCTCACCGCTTGTTTCAGTGTGCTGGCCGAAGAGCGCGACCACTATTATCCCGTCGATGCGTTTATCGTCGATCTGGTGATGACCACCGCTGTCACGCTTGGCAAAGAACTGGCCGACGAAGTCGCGCAGCCCGCTCCCAAGAACGTGCTCCTTTCGGGGCAATTGGTCGATGAGATTGCCGCCCGTTTTCCGGCCACGCTTGAGGCGCTGAAAACAGCCATTGAGCGTAAAACGCTGGCGATCTTGGGGGGCGAGTACGATGAGTCGCGGTTGCCGCTTCTCTCGCTCGAAACAGCCACCGCGCAGCTCATTCGTGGACGTGCCACCTACGAACAGCATCTCGGATCGCGTCCCAAAGTATTTGCTCGCTGGCGCTATGGCCTCACTCCGCTGCTCCCCGGCATTCTGCAGCAGTCGGGCTATACAGCGGCCGTTCATCAGTTGTTCGACGAAGGGAAACTTCCCGAAACCACGCAGCTGAAGATTCAGTGGGAAGGTCTGGATGGCCGGGCGATCGACTCGATTGCCCGCACTTCGCTCGACGCTTCGAAGCCTCAAACGTTTCTTTCGCTCGCCGTGAAATTGGGCGAATCGATGGATGCCGATCATGTCGCCACCTTGGCGCTTGCACACTGGCCATCGGCCTCGAGTGTCTGGATGAACGATTTGCGTCGCATTGCCAGTTACACAGCCGCGCTTGGCAAATTCATCACGCTGGACGACTACTTTGCAAGCACCACCAAGCCGAGCCAAATGGAGCGGCTCGATGCCGATCGGTATCGCTCCCCCTATCTCAAGCAGGCGATCATTCGCCGCCATAGCGACCCGATCAGCACGAGTGTGAAGTACTGGAAAACGTATTACCAAACACTGGCCGCCACTTCGGCCAGTACGATCGCGGCTCTCGTTGCGGGGACACCTCCCGCAGCTTCGAACTCGGCGCTTCTGCCCGGCGCGATCACCGAGGAAAAGCTGGCGGAGCAAATGCCGCAAGCTGAAGAGCAGCTGAAGCTGGCGGGAGATGCATTCGCCAAAGCGATCGGCGCCCAAGTTGGCGCAGGAAACTCGGCGGTGGTGCTCAATCCGCTCGCCTTTGTGCGACGCGTCGGTGTGGTGACCGACAATGTGAAGGCCGAACCGGCGATCGAGCGACCCGTTTATGCAGCTTCGTCGCACCTTGGTGGAATGCAGTCGGTTGTCGATCCACCGGCGTATGGCTTTGTCTACGTTACCCCCTCGAAGTCGTCGGTCGCTGCCAAAAAACAGCTGCTGCTGGTGGAAGATAACACGCTGCGCAACGAGTTCTTCGAAGCAGTAATCAATCCCACCACCGGCGCGCTGGCAGCTTTGTATGAGTACAGCAGTCGCGGCAATCGGCTCTCGCAGCAGTTGGCGTTTCGCATGCCAGGGGCGAAACAAAAAACGGGCGATGTGTATCGCGATCCTGATGAGACGGCGACCTACAGCGTGATGGCGGCCGATTCGATCACCACCACTTCCGCGACCAGCACCTTGGGAGAGATTGTGGTGACCGGTCGCTTGATGGATCTCGAGGGGAAGAATCTTTGCGGCTACACCCAAACGTTCCGCTGTGTGCGTGGCAGCCGCGTGCTGCAAGTGGAAGTAGAACTCGATCCGCAGGAAGAGCCCAAAAGCGATCCCTGGAATTCCTATTTCTGCTCGCGATTTGCGTGGTCTGATCCGGCAGCCGATGTCTACACCACCCTGCACGAAACGCGTCAGCTGTCGAAAGCAAGCCGCATCGAATCGCCTCACTATGTCGACTTTGTGGGAGTGAAATCGAGCACCACAATTTTGACTGGTGGTCTCGCGTTTCATCGCCGTCATCAAGACAACATGCTCGATACGATTTTGATCTCGCGTGGCGAAACGGCTCGTCGGTTCAAGTTCGGTGTAGGGATCGATTTGGCTCATCCGCTCCACGAAGCGATCAGCCTGATCTCCCCGCCGATTATCCGGCCCTGTGCCGCGCCGAAAGGAAATTTGTGGGGCTGGCTGCTGCATGTCGATTGCCGCAATGTGCTGGTGACAAGCCTGTCGCCACTGGTGGAAAACGGTAAGGTGACTGGACTTCGTGCGCGACTGCTCGAAACCTCGGGAAGTGGCGTGAAGGTGAAGCTCTCGGCGTTTCGCGATTTGAAGAGTGGCTCGAAGATCGATCTGCAAGGAAACGTGCTCAGCGATCTGGCGACCGAGCAAGGCAAGCTGTCGATTGATCTCGGCGACTACGAGTGGCAAGAGATTGTGGCCCGTTTTTAGGTTGCCGAGGCAGAAGTTCAAATGAATGCGATCAGTAGCCGAGCAAAGCTGTGATTTGGAATTGAGAGCCCGCAGGAACGAGGCATGATTGTCACGATTGATGGACCCGCTGGCGCTGGCAAGAGCAGCATCGCACGTGTGCTGGCCGAGCGACTCGGTTTTCAGTTTTTGGATACGGGCGCGATGTATCGCGCAGTGACATTGGCCGCGCTCCGCCAGCAACTAACCGAAGCCGATGCCGATCAAGTAGCTCAACTCGCCGCGACCCTGACGATTACTCTTTCGGGCCCTCGCATTTGGCTCGGCAGCGAAGAAGTGACCGCCGAGATTCGGAGCCAGGCTGTCAACAAGCACGTTGCCATTGCTGCGAGCAATCCGGCTGTTCGTTCGCTGATGGTCGATCAGCAGCGAGCAATTGGAGCGCGAGGCAACACGGTGACCGAGGGACGCGATCAAGGGACAGTTGTCTTTCCGCAGGCCGAGTGCAAGATATTCTTAACCGCATCGCCACTCGAGCGGGCTCGACGTCGCCATGCTCAGTTGCAAGAGCGCGGCGACACCACGCCGCTCGAGGAAGTGCTCGAGCAGCAGAGCCTGCGTGATCATCGCGATAGTACGCGTGCCGTGGGTCCTTTGAAACAGCCTCCGGGCTCGGAAGTGGTGGTCACCGATGGACTATCGCCGGCCGAAGTGGTGGCGCGACTCGAGGCGATTGTTCGCAGGTGTCAAGCACTTTCACAATCGGCTGCTGGCTAGCCCGCCGCTGATGCATTTGACAGTCGAGGTTTCCGTGATGCTATGTGTGCCAGGAGTGAATGAACGATCGTGAAACGGACACTTGCCCAGCGGCTGTTCTACGATGCGCTTCGAATCTTCTCGCGCATCTTTGCCGTCCTCTTCTATCGCCTGCGCTATCAAGGGACCAGCCATTATCCGCTCGAAGGGGGCGGGCTCGTTTGCTCGAATCATCAAAGCTATCTCGATCCGGTGCTCGTTGGCATGACTTGCCCGCGGCGCATGAATTACCTGGCTCGCGACACGCTCTTCACCGGGCGTTTCGGCTGGCTGATTCGATTTCTCGATGCGATTCCGATCGACCGCGAAGGGAGCGGCCTCTCGGGTATCAAAGAGACACTGCGTCGATTGAAGGCGGGGGAACTCGTTTTGATTTTCCCGGAAGGGACGCGCACTGAAGATGGCGAACTGTTGCCCATCAAGTCGGGGTTCTGCTCCATCGCCCGACGTAGCAAGCAGCCTCTGATTCCGGTAGGGATCGACGGCGCGTGGCAGGTTTGGCCGAGGAAGTCAAAATACCCACGTCTCGGTCGGCTGGCGGTGGTGATTGGCGAACCGATTTCGCCCGAGTCGATGGAATCTCTTTCCGACGACGAACTCGTGAAAATTGTTCGCAGCCGCATAGCAGCTGCACATGCTGAAGCGCGCAAGCTTTGCCAGTAGGGGCGCAACTAGTTGCGCAAAAGTAGCACCACGCGCGCCTTTCTTGCGCCCCCTCTTTATCGCGCGAAGTGCATGGAAATGCTGGAATCGGCTCCGGCCAGCCGGTAGACTTTGGGGCTACCGTTTGACCGCGAGCTTTCGAGCCAGCGCACCCGCAGCATCGCTGGCTCGCTCGTTTCTCCGCCGATTTTTGGAGCCTTGGGCCATGACACTCCATTCCCGTTTTTCTCCACAAAGCTTCCTCGCCAAAGTCGCCGTCGCAGCTACGCTTCTGACGATCGGTTCGGCTCTTCTGGCGGCTGATCCACCCAAGCGAATCGCCATCAAGAACGGCACTGTGGTCGGGGCTACCTCCGAAGGCATCGTCGTGAGCGATGGCACCAAAACCTACAACGTGAAGGCCAAAGCGGGGCAGCAAGTGATGCACGTCACGGGCAAGCTCCGCCTCGATCAACTGAAGCCAGGGATGATCGTTCGCTTTACATCGAACATCAAAGGCACCAAGATCGAAGAGCCTCTCACCGACATCAAAATCTTCACCCCCAACGATGGTTTTCCTCCCGGGATTCTGCAAGACGACTCAGGCTCGGGGGCAACCATCACGGGGCAGCTCACGAAGATCAAAGAGGGCGATATCTCGGTGAGTGCCGGGCGTAAAAAGTTTACTGCCAAGATCGCAGAGAACGCTTCGATCATGGTCGAATCGATCGACTACACCATCGCGTCCCCAGGCGATCCGGTAGAAGTCGACGGCTACATCAGCCCGACCACCGGTGCTATTTCGGCCAAAAAGGTAGTGATTACCGTCGGTGGCAACGCCGAACCCAAAGAAGAGAAAAAGCCGAAGGCCAAGAAAACTGAGTAAAGGGATGCTTGTCTGTCGAGCGAGCGCGGCGCTTGTCAGACGTATGATCTATCTCCATTTGATAGATCTCCATTGACTGATGCCTCAGCCGGTTTGAAAACCTGCTCGCACGCAAGTTGTCTGTTCCTCTCCCACGATCTCACGCGGTGAACCACTCCGATGAAACTTCGCCTACTCGCTTCACAATCGACCGCTCTGCTGCTCCTGCTTGCTACCGGCGCTACGACGCTGATGTCGGAAGAAACCAAGCCCCTCGAGATCGTTTACCAAGACGATTTCGAGAAGGGAATCGACTCGTGGAAACCGATGGACCCCGCGCAGTGGTCGCATAAGAAAGATGGCGACACCCATGTGATTAGCCAGCATCTGAAGAAGAGTGGCTATAAGCCGCCTCATCGCAGCCCCACGAACATTGCGATTCTCGATGGCGTGATCGTGGGAGATCTCGAAATGACCGTGAAGGTGCATAGCACCCACAGCGACTATGGGCATCGGGATGCGTGTCTGGTGTTCGGCTATCAGGACCCGGCTCATTTTTACTATGTGCACCTCGGTAAGCAGGCCGATGATCACGCGAATCAGATTTTCATCGTCAACGACGCTCCCCGGACGAAGATCAGCCTGACATCCACCAAGGGAACTCCTTGGACCGATGCTTGGCACGAACTGAAGGTTGTGCGTCGCGTTGCTGATGGAACGATCGAAGTCTACTTCGACGACATGAAAACGCCGGTGATGACCGCTAAGGACGAGCACTTTGTCTGGGGCCAAGTTGGCCTAGGAACCTTCGACGATACCGCCGATTTCGACAACCTCGTGGTGCGAGGTGTGAAGGTCGAAAAACCGGAAACGCCAGCGAAGTAGCAGGCATCGCCAGTAGCGGCCGCTAGCAGTCAAAACTGCCGATCGAGCAACCTGAATGTGGGCAAGATCGGCAGACTTTGCCGGTCGGGAAAAATATTCCGATTTTGGCAAAAGTTCTCAAGGTTCTCCTCCGATAACGCCACCTGCCACCCACCCTCGTAGCCCTTCGGCGCGAGTGGTTGGAGGCGACGTTTTTCGAGGAACTTTGCGATGCGAATCAGCCACCGAAACTTCTCCACCCTCGCGGCAATCTGCTTGCTGCTCGCAGGTGCAGGTGGATCGCTATTCGCTCAAAGCAGTCGGCCGACCCAGTGGTCCCCTACTCGCCCTGCCGCACGTGCTGCTCGTCCTCCGGTGGCTCGCGAAGTTCAGGAAGTGGCCTACGACGAGCAGTCGACCGACGTTTCTGCCGAGTATGAAGAAGAGGGCTACGACGAGCCAGCGCCAGCTCGTGTGCCACGTGCCGAGCGTCGGGCGGTGAATCAGCGAGCTCGCCCTCAGTCGAATGCTACCGCTGTCGGAACCGGTGTCCGCTCGTCGGTTCGCCAAACTGCCTACGACACATTCCCCGGCGAGACCGTCATGGCCGAGGGGGAGTCGATTGTTGTCGGCGAAGCTCACTTGGCGGCCGGCGAAACCTACTACGAAGGTGAAATCCCTTATGGCGTCATGCCTCAGTCGGGACCAATGGCCGACTGTAACGTCTGCGGACCGGGAGGCTGTGGTTTGTTTGGATGCCCCAGCTGTCCTCCCCAAGGTAAGCCGTGCTGCATCTGCATCCCCTGCCCTACGCTCGAAACACTCGAACTCCACGCCGGTGTGCATGGCTTCACCGGACCAGCCAATCGTGGCGGCACCAGCAGCTTTGGATTTCATGAAGGCTTTAACTGGGGAACCCCTCTCTATCTGCTTGGCATTGCTGGACAGATCGGAGTCTCGGGTACGCATAGCAACTTCGATGGCAGTTCGATCACCGAGAACGACCGTAATCAAATGTTCGTGACCGCCGGGCTCTATCGCCGCGTCGATTGCGGTTTGCAAATGGGGGTGGTGATGGACTATCTGCACGACGAATGGGACTACGCCGTCGATCTAGTGCAGCTGCGCGGCGAGATCAGTTACCGCCTGAATGAATGCAATGAGTTCGGCTTCTGGTTCACGCAAGGAATGAACGACGACAGCGATGTCGCTCGTCAAACGATACCCGGCACAGCTGGCCAAACGTTCGTCGACCGGGAAGTGAATTTCGAGATCACCGACCTCTACGCGTTCTTCTTTCGGCGTCAATTTCGCTGCGGCGGCGAGGGACGTATCTACGGTGGCTTCACGGGTGAAAGCCAGGGGCTCGTGGGGGGCGATCTGCGGATTCAGCTCAACCAGAAGTGGGCCCTCGAGAACACGTTTATTTACGTCACCTCGGGTGGCGACGAAAACGTTCCTGATTATCAGGAGGATAGCTGGAACGTTGCGATTCAGATGGTCTGGACTCCCTTTGCCGGTCGCCGTGGCAGCTGCGTTCCTCACCCCTGCCGAGCCTTGCTGCCAGTCGCTCACAACGGCAACTTCATTACGCGACTCGACCAGCCCTAAGGCTTTGGCTGGTTCGCGAGAGTATCAGCCGCATCGATACCGACGATCGATCGTAGACGCCCTACCTTTGGGTGTTGAAATTGCGTGATTTCGCTTGACCCTGCGGCGATCCGCCAACTAACATTCACGCATTCTTATCTATTTGTTCGTTTCTGAATAATTCGCTCCATTTTTTCTTTAAGGGGTGAGGTATGCGTCGCGCTCGAGCTGCAGGGTTTACGCTCGTCGAGTTGTTAGTGGTGATTGCGATTATTGGCGTTCTTGTAGCGCTGCTGCTCCCTGCTGTTCAAGCTGCGCGAGAAGCTGCTCGCCGTATGTCGTGCTCGAACAATCTCAAACAACTGGGGATTGCTGTTCATAACTATCACGACATCACTCAAAACTTTCCCATTAGTATCGGCCCCTGGCCAGAAGGCTCGAGCTATACCGCTGAACGTAATGGCAAGGGGTGGATAGTTTCCATTTTACCACAAATGGAGCAAATGCCTCTGTTTGAAGCTTTAAGCATTGGGTTTGTGGGCGACTTCAATTCCGGTGGTGGAATTATGCGAGCCGAGTGCCGCAATGCTATGAAAACACAAGTCCCCGCCCTTTATTGCCCCTCGGATCCCGACTCGAAAAAGAATCGAACCGATCGGACGCAGTGGAGTGGTATTGAAGTGGCTCTTACCAGTTATAAGGGGGTGCTGGGTAACAATCGCATGGGTGGCAGCTCCAGCATTCATCAAGGTCCGGCCGACTGCCATAATACTATTAACTGCAGTGGCATGTTCTATCGCAATAACTATCAAGACCGCCTAACGTTCGCGGCCGTTACCGATGGGACCAGCAATACGCTGATGATCGGCGAAGATGTTCCGAGTGAGAACACACACTCGGTCGCCTATTATGCTAACGGCGATTACTGCAGCACTCACGGCCCCATTAACTACTTTCCTAAACCAACGAATCCCACGTTCTGGCCCAATGTGATGACGTTTCGCAGTCGTCATCCGGGAATTGCTCAATTTGCTTTGGCCGATGGTAGTGTGCGCAATATCAGTCAAACTATTGATATTAATCTCTATCAGGCGCTCGCCACCAAAGCAGGTGCAGAAGCTGTTTCGCCTCCCTAGTTTGATTGTTTCGCCTCATATCAATAGGCGGCTTTGAGCTCGCGGTCACTCTCCCTAATCTTGGTCATGAAATTGTTGTCAATTTATGATGCTTAATGTATTGAATTTGAAGCAGTCGCTTCGTGGTTTGGGTGCTTTAGTTACTGCTGTCGCGTTGCTTGTGGCAGCGGGTTGTGGTGGGCTGGAGGCAAGCGTTTCAGGCGTCGTAAAACTCGACGGCGCGCCGCTGACCAAGGGGGATGTTGCCTTTCATCCGGTTGGAAAAGGTACGGCAGCTTATGGGGTCGTCGATGGATCGGGGAAATACCAACTCAGCACTGGCACCGATGCTGGGCTATTGCCGGGCGATTATGTAGTCACCGTGGTGGTGACTGAAGAAGTGCCGCTGCAGCCTGGCGCGGCACCCTTACCACCCAAGGTGACGTCGCCGATCAAGTATTCCGACAAGGGGCAAAGTCCCTTGCGAGTGACGGTGAAGGCGGGCTCGAACGACATTCCACTCGAACTGAGCGCGCTCTAGCTGGATGCTTCGTCGCCGGGCAGGAAGATCCGCTGCCCGCTTTGGCAGCTTTCGCGAGCCGAAATTACGATCGACAAGGCGCGATAAGCATCTTCGAGGTCGTTGGTTTTTCGCAACAGGCTCGTCACAGCTCGGTAGAAGTGCATCAACATCCGCTCGCCAACGGGTCGCTCGCTCTCGAGTGATTCCATGTGCCGACCAGCTTCATCGAACCAGGTGAGGGATGAGGGGAGATCGATGAACGCGACTCCCCGCTCACAGCAGACTTGCAGAGCGGCTGGTGGTCGAAACGCCACTGCTTCGGGCCAATTGCCAGGCATGTAGCGGCCGCAACTGATTTGGGCGGTGGGGCCTTCGCCAATCTTTCCACCCGGGCTGAAATCGAGGCTCATCATTTGGTAGTCGTCGCCATCGGCAACCAGCGACGAGCAATGCGAGATGCCGATGACTGAAGTTGGTTCCATGCCAGCCACATAGCGGCACCAATCGACCTGCTCGATCATTTCTCGCTGCATCGTGGGGCAGAGTCGCGAGGGTCGTTTGCGCGTGGTGCCAGCCGGTTCGACCGTAGAGCGGCGATGGCAAAACAGCAGCTTGGGCTTGCCCAGACGTGTGGCGATTAGCTCTTTGAGGCGAATCGTGGCGGGCGCGAGCCGGCGCGGCAATTCGGCCATGAATGCGATGCCGGAATCTTCGACGCGCGACTTCAATCGCGAGGCTTCGCGAGGGTCGTCGATGTCGAGTGCAGCGCCGCAGTAGACACTTTTTCCACTATCGCAAGCGGCGAGGATCGGAAGCGGGCCGTACCATTCGGGCGACAGGATCAAGACGACATCGAGATCGTCGCGGCAGCAGAGGGCGCGAAAGCCATCCATCGGTGTGGCGTTGAATTCGCGGGCGGCTTGTTCGGCAAGGTGCGAGACTTCGCTGCAAACCGCACGGACTTCAAACCTGTCGGAAAGAGCCCGTAAGGCTGGCCGGTGGCGGTTTTCCCACGTTTCGCCAAGACCGACGATGCCAGCACGCAGTCGCATGAATCACTCGCAAAGCCGAGAGGTACCAAACTGCCGGTCGACGATGGTCCGCAGCGGCCCAGATGTACGTTAATCCGAAATGGTCGTAAATCGCTATCAGGCCAAGAGTATAACGCGATTCTTCCCCGCGCGCACCGCTATCTTTGCGAGAAAATTTGGCAAGTTACTTCGTCCGCATGCGATCGGGCCTAGTGCGGGGAAACGGAGATTGCCGCGCGTCCAAAGAGAATACCGGATAAGCACTTCGGTCGTTCCCGGAGAGTAACCTGCGAGCAAATACCCTTGCGATTTGACTCGCTACCCTACTGCATCAGCTGCTGCTGATTCGATCTTCGCATGACTGGCGAGCTGCATTGTGCGATGTCTCAAAAACGCACATTTCTGGGTGCCTCTGAGTGGAATAACGAGTCGAAAAAGAAATTTGGGAATGATGGGAAAAAGATTCTGGCACAACAGAATAATTTGCCTATACTCGCAACTTCCTCAAGGCTACCCATCCTCTCTTTGGGAGCCTCGAGCAGGAATCTTCCTCAAACGGAAACACCAACCAGGAATCTACCGTTCGTCCGACTCGGACGACGACCCACCAGGAGCCTCGACGATGACGGGATTGGCCGCCGGTATCTTGTTGCAAATGGCACTGCTCACCACCAGTGCTCAGCCCTATGACCAAGCTCTCACTTCTGCCAAAGCCGATGGCCAGCCTCTGCTGGTGCTGATTGGTGCCGACTGGTGCCCCGGGTGCCGCACGATGAAACACAGCGTGCTGGCTGGCATGGAGCAAGGTGGTCGGCTGAAGGATGTGAACTACGCCGTGATCGACGCCGATCGCGATGCTGCTCTGGCCCGTCAAATGATGCGTGGCAACTCGATTCCTCAGGTCATTGTGTTCAGTAAAACGGCCGATGGCTGGCACCGCGAGCAGGTGACTGGTGCGGTGAGCGAGGGGCATGTTCAGGGAATGCTGGCTCGCGCGACGGCAGCCGCCAAAAAGTCGACCGAACCTGCTGCTCAGCCCGCTACGGAAGTAGCATCGAAAACTGATTCGCAGTAAATCGGTCCGCGCGATCGGCTACGATGGGTAGCGACATGCTTCATGGTCGTTACCTGGGGATCTCAAACCCACATGCGCTGGTCGGTCATCATTCCTGCCATCAATGAGCAGGGCCACATTCGTGCTGCTATCGAGTCCGCGCACCAGGCAGGTGCGTCGGAGGTGATTGTCGCCGATGGTGGCAGCAGCGACGAAACTCGCACCATCGCTTCGTCGCTGGGGGCTCTTGTCGTGGAGTCCTGTCCCGGTCGCGCTCGGCAGCAAAATGCTGGGGCCCAGCTCGCGTCCGAACCGATGCTGCTGTTCTTACATGCCGACAGCCAACTGCTGATCGAGCCTTCGCTCCCACCGCTTGCGACGCTGTTTGATCAGCCCCATTTTCGGCATGGCGGGCTGAGGCAGCGAATCGATTCGCCCCGCTGGGCCTATCGCTTGATCGAACGTGGCAATGCGCTGCGAGCCCGTTATCGAGGCCTGCTATACGGCGATCAAGCGCTGTTCATGCGCCGTGATTTCTTCGACGAACTCGGGGGCTTTGCCGAACTTCCCCTGATGGAAGATGTCGAGCTTTCCACGCGAGCGCGACAAATCAGTTGGCCCGTCTTGCTCCCGCATGTTGTGCGCATCAGTCCCCGGCGGTGGGAGCGCGATGGTATTGTGCGTCGCACGCTGAAGAACTGGTCGCTACTGGCTCGCTATCGCCTCGGCACTTCTGCCGCGAAGCTCGCTGCCGAATATCGCCGTCACGACACGCCTGCAACAGATCGCACGAAGTCTTGAGGCGCGTTACAGCCGCAGGAGCGAAATGCTTACCTGCAAGATGCGGTCCTCGAGCATGATGGCATGTTCGTCGGCATGCTCGAACGTGGCGCACAGGAACTCGAGTCCCTTGGCGTAAGCGATTTGATAGCCGCCACCAATGATGACCGACGGCACGGTGATTTGCGAAAACGCCCAGGGAGTGCCAGCGAGTGAGCTTTTGATGCCACCGACAATAATGTTGGTGATCTCCCCTGCTCCATCGACCACCTGCGGCGTGAGTGCTCCGTAGCGATCTTGCAGCAGCCCTTCCACCGTGTGGATCGCGACCCGTTCGGCCATCGCCACGGTAATGAATCCCGAGACACGGCCATGTACGCCGATGAGTCCCGTGACTTTTCCACTGTCGCGTCCCGGTACGATCGAAAGTCCGACACAGCGGGCACTTGCGCCGCACATGCTGAGCGCATTTTCGACCGACGAAATCACCGCTCGGCTGAGGTGCGCATCGGCAAACGACGTGGGCGAAACGGCAGTGGCGGTCGACATCGAGTAAGTCCGGCGGCTAAAGGTGCGGGCCTAGATTCCCCTACGCCACGGCCGGCAGAACAGTGGCGATTCATCGATCTTCTATCGCTCGACCGTGCGGAATCAGTTCAGTCGATTCGCCTAGAGCCCCAAGAAAAGCGAAACGACTTTGCGGAGCGTTTCGATAAACGAAACCTTGCGGCTGGTTCCGCTGGCACGAACCGCTGTGCGAAAACGGGCAGCCACCCTGGCGGGTTAGATCGCGGTTCTCTTGTTTGCTATCCGCTAGATGGGTGAATGACGGTGTGATGATCCGCCGCACCGCGCTCGTCCTCGCGGTGGGCTTTAGTCGTCCCCAAGTCCGCCCGGCTCGTTGAGTTCGTAGCGACGAATTTTGCGATCGAGCGTCGAACGTTCGACTCCCAAAATCGCAGCAGCGCGGCTCTTGTGCCAGTTGGTCGCTTTGAGCGTCGCCAAAATATGGCGTTTTTCGATATCGTCGAGCGACATCGGAACGAAGGAGGTTTTGGGGGATGGATTGTCCCCCGATTCACTCGCGGTGGCGAGATTCGAGAGATGCAAATCTTCGGGCTCGACCACATCGCCGCGCGAAAGCACCACTGCGCGCTCAATCACGTTCTTTAGTTCACGCACATTGCCGGGCCAACGATACTGCTGCAAACGTTCGGTGGCAGCGGGCGAAAAGCCACGCAGCTTTCGTCCCGTTTCGGCATTGAAACGCTGGAGAAAAAAATGGGCCAGCTCGATGATATCTTCGGGACGTTTGCGAAGAGGCGGCACCTGAATCTCGACGACGTTGAGCCGGAAATAGAGGTCGCGCCGAAACGCTCCTTCAGCCACCGCTTTTTCGAGGTCGCGATTGGTGGCCGCAATCACGCGCACATCCACTTTGATCGGCTGACTTCCGCCCACGCGCTCAAACGGATGCCCTTCGAGAACACGCAAAAACTTGGCTTGAATCGAGGGGCTCATTTCGCCAATTTCGTCGAGCATCAGTGTTCCCTGATGCGCCGATTCAAACTTCCCAATCTTCCGATCGGTAGCGCCGGTGAAGGCCCCTTTTTCGTGACCAAACAGTTCACTTTCGAGAAGCGATTCGCTAAGGGCCGCGCAGTTCAAGCAGACAAACGGCCCCCGCTTTCGAGGACTCGAATAATGCACCGCGCGTGCCACCAATTCCTTCCCCACGCCACTCTCGCCACGTATCAAAACCGTCGCGCGACTCGGTGCCGCGCGGGCAATTTGGCGCTGCACACTACTCAGCACTTCGCTGCTGCCAACCAGTTCGCTCTCGGCCCCCAGTTGCTTGCGCAGTTGTTGTACTTCGGTGCGTGTTTGCAGCAGATTTTCCGCGAGTTCTTGCTGCCTGTGCAGGTTGCGAACGGCCAGCGCCACGTTGTCGGCCACCGCCAGCGTGAACTCCAAATCATCGGGATCAGGCACCCGCGCCGAGTCGGTGGAATAGAGATGAATCATCCCGACCACCTTTTTCTCGAGGCGAATCGGCGCACAGAGCACGCTGGTCGTGTGAAATTCACCTTTACTGTCGCGACTGGCGAGCTGACTATCTCCTTCGATGTTCCGCGCCAGAACCGCTTCCCCATCGCGCAGCACGGTCGCTGCCAGAAACGCGCTGAGCCGATGATAACTCGGCAAACGATCGGTTCGTGAGGCGACAAGCGACAGATCAGCGGCCGAGTTCGAGGCGTTGCCGCGCGGCAGCAGCCACACGCCACCGGCGTCGACTTGAGTGCTCTCGAAAAGTCCGCTCAGCGCCAGATGGGCCACCGCCGCCAGGTCGGGCTGACTGGCCAGTTCAAACGCCAAGCGACAAAGCCGCGTTGCTGCTTGCCCCAAACGGGGCGCCGGCGAGTCGGTTGCCGCTGGTCCCAGCAAGCGTGCCTGGCCACGTCGATGCGTAATGTGTGTCGGCTCATCTTGCGTGCTCAGCGTACCGCTGTCGTTGAGCTCGCCCGTATCAGGCACCAGCGCCGCAGCATGCGTTTCATCTCCCAGCAGCGCGCTGGGTGGAGCACTTCCCGATTCAGGAAAGGCTTTTGACAAATCGTGAACATACGCCAGCTGACACGACGCAATGCGAATCACTTCGCCCGGAGAAAGTTCGTAGTCGCCACGGATCTGCTTATCACCCACGAACGTGCCGTTGCGACTGTCGAGGTCGCGCAAGGTCCACTGGCCGCGGGTTAAGAAGATTTCAACATGGTTGCGACTGGCCCGGTCATCTTTCACCACGATCTGATTGGTCGAGGCGCGACCGACCGTCACCGTACGTCCCGGCACAAGGCGGAAGACGTCGGTCCATTTCGATCCTTCGCGAATGACCAGATAGGCGAGCATCGACCAGCCAGGTTCCTGCGAGATGTCGAGGAGAAGAGCGTTCTGCCGCACCTTCTCGCAAAAGGCCGCAGAATCGGAAGAATCGCTAGATCGTTCCCCGCATCAGGTGGGAGGATCGCCGCGCTATCACCTACCTTACTTCCGCCTGACCCGCCGCTGCAAGTGCTGACCAGAGCGGATCGTAGCGATCAAACACCTTCTAGGGTGGTGGGACGGTCACAAGAGTCGCGATAATGGCAGAAGCCAGACGGATCAGGGCAGTTTTTCTTGCAACCGACAGGATGTGTAGTTATTTTATAGACATATCTTCCAAGCCCGGTCGGGCAATCGTTTCTTCTATTTCACTTGCCTCTTCTGCGCCATCGGCTGGTCGCGGAACAGAGTTAGAGGCTGGCGAGTGACTTGCGTAGAACGAAATGCCGGGCTTCGACCCAAGGAGTTTGCTTATGTTGCGACTTTGTGCCGCGAAGCTGGCCGGATTCGGTGGCTATGTCTACCGCTCGCCACTTTTTGCTTCCGCTCTGGCGGTGCTGGCTTTGGCAACTGTCTGCCTGGCTGGTCACAACAACAATAACAACAACAACAACGCGGTCGGTGGTATCTCCATCTCGCCCGAAGGTGTTGTGAACAAGCAGGTCGAAGTCAATCGCATCGGACTGCGAGACTACTACCGCGAGAATCTGATGAAGATTCCAGCGGAGCTCAACAAGCCTACCGAAATGCGTAAGGTCTCGCTCAAGCAGCTCGAAGCTGCGGTGAAAGCCTCGGGCAAGAACCTCTCGGTCAATCAGTCGGAAGACATCCGCTTCATGGCGGGACTTCAGCGCGTGGAATACATCCTGGTCTATCCCGAACTCGGCGACATTGTGCTCGTCGGTCCTGGCGAAGGCTGGAAGGTCGACGACAACGCCAACTACGTCGGCGTGACGACCGGTCGCCCTGTCGTTCGTCTCGAAGATTTTGTCGTAGCACTCCGCACCGTCGATAATGCTCGCCAAGGTGGCATCACCTGCTCGATCGATCCCACAGCTGAAGGACGTCAACGTCTCGATCAGCTGCTCGGCTCGGTCCGTCAGTTTGGCCCCGGTGTGCTCGATGGGATCGAAAAGGCTCTCGGTCCACAGCAAGTCACCGTCACTGGTGTCCCTGCTACCAGCCGCTTTGCTCGCACGCTGGTCGCCAGCGATTTCAAAATGAAACGTATTGCGATGAAGCTCGACGCTTCCCCCGTTGCTGGTCTCCCCAGCTTCCTCGACATGATGAAGGGTGGCCTCGACAACATGATGCCACGCTGGTGGATTGCCACCGACTACGAACCACTCGCCAAGAGCGAAGATGGTTTGGCCTGGCAGATTCGTGGTCGTGGTGTGAAGGTGATGACCGAAGACGAATTCATCGGCGACGATGGCAGCGTGACCGGTACCGGCAAAGTGAACCCAATCGCTCAGAAATGGGCCGATAAGATGACCGAGAAGTACGAAGAACTCTCGGTGGCCGACCCTGTGTTTGGCGATCTCCGGAACGCGATGGACCTGTGCGTTGTTGCTGCCCTCATCGCTAAAGAAGGTTTGCTCGAAAAAGCCAACCTCAAGATTCCAACGCTCCTGGGCGAAGACAACAATCTCGCCATCCAAGAGTTCAGTGCCGCCAAGACAATCGACACGCAGTGCAGCTTCGTGAAGCGTGGTCGCGAGTTCGTAATCACCGCTTCGGGCGGTGTCGAAATCAGCAGCTGGCAAGCTTGCGAGAAGTCGGAAATCAGCGCCGAAGTGAAGAAGGTTCACTCGACCGCTGCCCCAGCTGGCAACTCGATCTGGTGGAACTAGCACCTGACGCGCTGAAACTGAAACGATAATCATCGAGCCGACTGCGAGAGCCCTCTTGCAGTCGGCTTTTTTGTTTTCTTGCTCTCGCCGCGGTACTGGAGTCTCTGCTGGCTACCTCGCGCCGAATGTTCGTAAGTTCACGATCCGCCACGCAATACTCCTCGCGATCTCGGAAAAAAAATTGTCGACGATCGCGAGTTTCGCAAGCTCATCGGCATCGCGCGACGGTGCATCGACCGATTTTAGGAGAACGAGTTCGCTCGCCTTCAGGACTTGAGCCAAGCGCGCGGCGATCGAATCGCTCGTCACGTCCCACGAGGCTGGCAAAACTGCCCCCGGCATCTGCGGTTCGTGATGCTCGAGGAACTCGAGCGGATCGAGGATCGCGATCCAGGCAGTTTCAGTCGCGGGTTGCGCGAGCCAAGAGTCGAGTTCGCTGACAAGATGTAAGACCTGCGCACGAGGCCGAATGATTTGCTGCACGATCAGCGCCGACAATTGCATCGCGCGAATCGCCAGCGCATGACTCGCATGATCGCCCAGCTGATGCACGGCGTCGGCATCGCGAATCGCATCGGCCAGCTTCCCTCCGCCGATGACGATCAGCAGATGGGAGTGACTGACAGAGAACTCGGCCAGGAATTGCTCGAGCGCGCCGCACAATCCTGGCCAATCGAGCAAGCTCCCGCCGAGTTTCACAATCGCCAGGGAGCGTTTACGCGGGATCATTTCATGCTCAGTTCGCGCGTGATGATCGCTAGCGCATGAGCGGTGGCACATCGCGAAACACGAGGCGTCAGTTCCTCGGTCAGCGAAATCTGCGGCGCGGTGAGATTGGCCAGATGAATCGCCTGTCGCGCCAGGAAATCGCCATGCCCCGAGACGATGATTTTTTCGGGCGGTGCGCTCATCGTGCTGACGACTTTCAAAATCGATCGCGCGATCATCACCGACTGCGATTCGGCAATCGACTGCGCCAGTTCCACAGCGTCGCGGTGATTGAACTCTTCGGAGTCAGCCGCCACCATGCGGGCCAGGCGATTTCTCGCAAAGGATCGCGTTGCGGGACGTCCATCCGCGGTATTCAGGTCGACGGCATCCTCGGGGAGTTTTTCGAGAAGCAGGTAGACATCACGCGTCGTGGCGAACAACTCTTGGGTCAGCGGACACTTGCTACCGCGATAGACCGCGCTCTGAGCAACCGCGCAGACCGGACTACGCTCGACCCCGGTATAGACCAGCGATCCGGAGAGCAAACGCTGCGTATCGGTTGTTCCGACGGCGGCGGGAACACCATCCACGAGCGGAACGATATCGCAGGTGGTACTGCCGACATCGACGAGCAGTGCGCTTCCGCTTGGCGCTTTACGGCCCGCCCAGCGCGCCAGGACATGCCAGTTCGATGCCGCAGCGAGTTTGGGAACGGTGATGGCGACCTGCGGCGAAACAATCCGACCGTCGACCAAATAAACACGCGTGTGCCGATTGTCGGTCCCTTCGCTCACGGCGTTCAGAATGAATCGCACACCGTCGGCTTTGGTGGCAAAGCAGTCGGCTAGCTCGCCGGTCATCGTCACCGCTAAGTGGTCCGACGCTGGAGCTTGCGAAATCAGCGTGCGCAAATGTTGAGCCAAACGGGCAGAGTCTTTCCAGAGCGGAAAGGCGAAGCTCTCGGCAAAGCCCAGGCCATCGGCCAATTTTAGGTTCGCGCCCCCAATATCAATCGCCAGCCATCTCATACGACGAGTTTCCTGCAACGATCGGCGCGGCTCGCCGCCGATTCGACCTCAGTTTCGCATCACACCTCTTGGATCGAGACTTGCCCACAGCTGTCGAATTCTACTCGCACATCGCGCTCTTCTAAAGTGATCTGCTCGCCAGCCACTGCACGCAGCGTCGCTTCTGCCAAATTTGTGCGATAACGATGACGCAGACCGACGTAGCTGGTGGTGAGTCGCGGATTGATCTCGACGACATAATCGCCGCGCGGCTGGTCTGACTCAGAGGGACGGGCATCGAGAAGCAAATCGACCCCGAAATAGCCGCGCGGCTCGGGAACAGCTTCCACCGCTCGTAGAGCCAGCAGCTGCGCGCGGCTGCTGAGATCTTCGGGAATCGGCAGCGATCCGCCTAAATAGACAAAGCTTCCATCCTTTGCGAGTTGCTGGGTGCAGGGGACCAGCGGAGTCAAACCGCGAGGTCCGGCAATCACCGCCACGCTGGCAGCAATTCCTTCGTAGAGGGGCTCGGCTCGGAGTGCACCCGTCGATCGATGACGAAACACGCGCGCTGCAGCGGCTTCGAGTAGCCTTAAACCCTGCGAACCGCAGCCATCGTCCGGTTTGAGCATCACCGGGCCAGCGTGCGGCAAGTGGATCGTTTCGCCGGGCAAAACTTGCGTGCCGGGAATGGCAGGAATGCCTCGCGACCGCAGCAGTTCGGCTGTCGCGTGCTTACTACTAGCCAGCGCAATGCTGCTCGGTAGTGGCGAGGCGAGCTGACCACCGGCGCTGGTAAACAACCGTGCAAAATGCAAGAGCTCACCATCGGACTCCGGTGCGATGAGCCAAAGCCAGGCCCCAGCAGCACCGAGTTCGCGAAGCTTCATCTTGAGAGTCTCGCGCGAATCGATTTCGATCAAAGTTAGGGAGCGATCCATGGCCTCGAGAGTGCCGAGCATCGGCGTTCGAAAGACTGCTAGCTGAATTCCTGCAGTCATCGCCAGGTCGCTAGCAATCGCCTGCACCATCGCTTCACCTTCACGCAGCAGGGAAACAGGCAGGTCGGCGGGTGCGATCCCCCCACCAGTGATGGTCTCAAGGAGTAGTAAGTTCATCGGGATCGGCTGCTTTCATCGGCTCGCATTGTTCCGTTGAGCGAGGTTCGCTATATTTCCCTCCTCAGTTTAGGCAGTTTGCCCCGGTTTTGTCAGGCAAGCTGGCGTCGCTATCGTGGTGCTCCAGGGAAATGGCAGCAGCGCTATCGACTACGCTTCCATCCTTTTGGAGACGGATTTCCTCGCATGTTTCGCGTTGGCATTGGACACGACACCCACAGGCTTGGTCCCGGCGGACCATTGAAACTTGGCGGCATCGATGTCCCGCATACAGCTCACGCTATCGGCCATAGTGATGCCGATGTGTTGCTGCATGCCATCACCGACGCGCTTCTAGGAGCCTCTTCGCTCGGTGATATCGGCGAACTCTTCCCCGATACAGCTGCTGAGAACAAAGGACGCGACTCGGCGGAGATGCTTTCACTGGCTTATGAAAAAGTAAAAGCGGCCGGTTATAAGATTAATAACCTTGATTGTATTGTGTTCGCTCAAAAACCAAAACTCAGTCCTTATAAGCAGATCATCTGCCAGCGTGTTGCCTCGATTCTTGGCATTGAGACTAATCAGGTTGGTCTAAAAGCCAAGACCGGTGAGTCGGTGGATGCTGTTGGCCATGAACAAGCCATTCAGTCGCAGTGTGTGGTGCTGCTGCTAAAGAATTAAGTCGATAAGAACTTATTGCCCGAAAAGTCACATAAAACAAGCGTTTTCAGCGTATTTTTCAGTAGATCACAATCATGAGCATTCGCGTCTATAACACGCTTTCCAAGACCAAAGAACCTTTTGTTCCAGTGGTTGCTGGCAAGGTTGGCATCTATCTCTGTGGCCCCACGGTCTATAAAGAGAGCCATATCGGTCATATGGTGGGGCCAGTGATCTTTGACACGATCAAGCGTTATCTCACCTATTGCGGCTATCAAGTGACTTGGGTGGTGAATATCACCGATGTCGACGACAAGCTAATTGGTCAGATGCGCGAGCGCAATCTTCCAATGTCGGAAATTGCCGCCGAGATGGTGGTCGATTATTTGAATAACCTGAAAGCACTTGGGGTCGATCAAATCGATCGCATGCCTAAGGCGACCGAATACATGGACGACATCATTCGGTTCATCGAGGATCTCATCAAGAAGGACTTTGCCTACGCAGCTGGTGGTGATGTTTTTTTTGACGTGGGGCGCGATGCTCAGTACGGTAAGCTCAGCAATCGTTCGGCCGATAGTCAGCAAGGCGAAGGTGGCGAAGCTGCTTCGCGAAAGCGATCGCCGAGCGACTTTGCCCTTTGGAAATCGGCCAAGCCGGGCGAGCCTGCTTGGGATAGCCCGTGGGGACAAGGCCGCCCGGGCTGGCACATCGAATGCTCGGCCATGAGTCGTGCGATCCTTGGCGAAACCTTCGACATTCACGGCGGTGGTCTCGATCTCGTGTTCCCGCATCACGAAAACGAACTTGCCCAAAGCGAATGCTGTAGCGGCAAGCCGATGGTGAATTTCTGGATGCACAACGGTTTGCTGCGAGCCTCGAGTGCCGCTGGCAAAGTGGGTGGCAAGGGGGATCGCGAAGAAGCCGCTGCCCCACAGCCTGCAGGCAAAATGAGCCGCTCCGGTGGTGCCGGTGGACTAGCCGACGTGATCGCTGAACAAGGTGGCGAGCGAATTCGCTTCTTCCTGCTGAAGACGCACTATCGCAGCACCGTGGTGTATGGTCCTGAGGGACTTGAAGAGTCGTCGACCGCTCTCGAGTCGTTCTATCGTTTCTTCGAGCGTTTTCAGCGAATCACCAAGCAGCGTTTTTTCAATCTCCCGCCGACTCTCAAGCGAGAGGATGGCGAATTTGATCCAGCGGGTGACCCCCTACTGACGCTCGTGCATGGCTTCCGCCAAGGATTTCTCGAGAAGATGGACGACGATTTCAACACAGGTGGCGCGATGAGCGACCTGTTTGAAATGGTTCGCGAGATGAACAAGTTTGCCGATCAAAATAAGCTCGATGAAGTGACGCAGTTGCCACATCCCCAAGTGGCGATTTTGGTGAAGGCAGCAAAAACGCTTCGTGAGTTGACGTCGATTTTGGGGCTCTTCTTAAGTCAACCTGCCAAGCGTGGCGGTGGCGGCGATGCCGTCCTGCCGAAGGTGATGCAGCTGATGATGGAGCTGCGTACCGAAGCTCGCAATCGCAAGGATTTTGCTACCGCCGATCGGATTCGGTTGGGACTCGCCGAGATGGGTATTGCCCTCGAAGATCGCAAGGGAACCACCGAGTGGCGCATCGGAAGCAGCAGCTAGAAACCGATCGACCACGTCGCGTACTTGGCGTCGATCCCGGGCTCGGAATCACCGGTTATGGTGTCATCGAACTCGTCGGAATGTCGCCTAAAATAATTGAGGCTGGAGTGGTGCGCGGACGTAGTGGTGCCACGCTCGCCGCACGGATTGGCGAGATTTATGCAGGAATTCATGATGTGATTCAGTCGCTGGCTCCCACAGAGCTTGCGATTGAAGAACTTTATTCGCACTACGACCGGCCGCGCACGGCAATTCTCATGGGACATGCGCGCGGCGCGATTTTGCTCGCAGGACATCAGGCTGGCATTCCGGTGCTCAGTTACGCCTCGACGCAAGTCAAGAAGTTGCTGACCGGTAATGGGCGAGCCCCCAAAGACCAGATGCAAAATGCGGTCTGTCGCGAATTGAAGCTCGCGGCACCTCCAGAGCCACCCGACGTCGCCGATGCACTGGCCATTGCCCTGTGTCATATTCATCTCAGCCGAAGTGGGCTTCATATCGCCACGCCCGGCTTAACGGAGGACGATCTGCATTGATTACGCGCATCACCGCGAAGCTGATTCAACTCACTGACGATGCCGCCATTCTCTCGGCACCACCGTTCGACTACGAAGTGCTGATCGCTGCTGTTTCGCGTCGCACACTTTCCTCGAGTGTTGGGCAAGAGATTAGTTTGCACACGATTCACTACCTCGATGGCGACCCATCGCGTGGCAAGGTGACGCCGCGATTAGTCGGCTTTGTTTCTGAAGTCGAGCGTGAATTCTTCGAGATGTTTTGCAGTGTCGATGGAGTAGGTGCGAAGAAGGCGTTGCGCGCGATGCAGCGGCCGGTGCAAGAAATCTCGGTGATGATCGAAGAGCAAGATGCGGAAGGATTGTCGTCGCTACCGGGCATTGGCGCTGCGACAGCCGAACGAATTATCGCCAAACTGCGGCGCAAGATGTCGAAGTTTGCATTGCTCGTAGCCCGCGAATCGGCTGGCGAAACCGAGATCAAGCGCGATGTAGTGGAGCTTTCGTTTGAAGCACTGCGCACGCTCGGACATAGCGAATCTGATGCGCGAAAGCTGCTCGATTCCGTGCTGAAATCGAAAAAGAAGTTCGCCGACGTCGAAGCTGTTTTGTCGGCGATTTATCAGCAAAACCAGTCGAAAAGCGAGTAGTTACTCGTTTGATTCATGGGCACGATCATCGAGCTGAACTGCCCCATCGTGCTGCGCGATACTGAGCCATCTTTGCAGAAGTTAAATCGACTTTCACTAGTTGCCGAACTGTGCATCGCGGTTGCTTTGCATGTTGCTATTGAGCATGGCACGCGAGCGATTTTGTAGCGATCGTGTGTGACGACCAGCGTCGCGACTGCTAGGGATACCGAACTCAGCTGAAGTTTGCTGCGAATCGTTGCCGCTCCCATCGAGATTCTCTTGGTAGGGAACCATGCGTACGTTGCTGGCAATGTCGTTATTAGCATTCTTCAAATGTTCTGGGAGCGCTTCGAACTGAGCAAACGATTCGAGAGCTTCACGAGCACCCTTGTGCTTGGGGTCCGACACTAGTGCTTCGCGGAAGCATTCCATGGCATCTTCGGTTTTGTCTTGCGATGCGAGCACGAAGGCCAGGTTGTAGTAGGCATCCGCTTCGCTGCCACCTTTGCAGAACTCGTCGTAAGCAAACTCATACTTCCCCATGTGACCGAAGACGAGTCCGAGGTTGTTGTGCAGGCGAGCGTTCTGAGGTTCCATCTTAATCGCTTGCATCAGATTGCTTTCGGCCTGAGGCAATTTGCCTTGCAGGAAGTAGCAGTATCCAAGATCACCCCGAACCTGGGCAGCATCGGGATTGATGCGGAGCGAAATCATAAAGTACTGCTCTGCTTCGATGTGGCGTTTCTGCTGATCGGCAACCACACCCAATCGATGCGCGAGTTCAGCATTCTGAGAATTGTCTTTCCAAAGCGATTCGTAATGTTCGCGAGCCTTGGCGTAGTCGCCATTGCGTTCCATCGATCGACCGCGAGCGATTTCCATCGAGAGCGGATCGTTCGCGTTTTTCTCGGCGTTTTTAGGGATTTTCTTCGAACTCTTACTGCTGGCCACTTTGTCGGTCGTGCTCTTTTTGCTCGAGCCAGAGACGGTGCTCCAGGGGCTCGGGAGCTTCATGCCACCATCGTTATTCCATGGCATCGACTTGCAACCCGTTGCCAACGAGAGGGTCGAAAGTGCAATGATCGCGATGGTTGGAAGCGAGCTTTTCATCGTGGATCTCGTGACGGATAGGACCGAGCAGAAAGACAATCGAATCGTTTTTGCGAGGTGCTGTTAGCGGTAGCTGCCGCCGGTGCCGCCGAAGCGACGTCCGGCACCGCCGCCGAAGGCGCCGCCGAGTGTGTTGAAGTAAGCCGACTCGGCTTCGATGGCGGTGTAGCCTTCGGGGAAGGCATTGGCCACCACGACGCGCTCTTCCGCGTTCAGCACACCCATGCGAGCCAGCTGCTCGACGATCGTGCGACGTCGCGCTTGATCGAGCATCGGCTTGGCGTGATGCTGACTCACTTCAATCACCACCGGGAACGGCACATGCTCGAGTCGCATCGCCACTTCTTCGAGGTGACGCTTCGCGCCGGGGGCCAGTTCAGCCGTCTGACCACGGAACTCGTGATCGTAGAAGATGAAGTCGGCAGCTTCGGCGTTGGTCTCTTGCGTCTCCCAGAAGGAGTCGGTCACCTGACCCGCGGGGAACGGACGATCGTGAGCAGGACCACGATAGCCTCGCTTGTTCGTCTTGCCATGGGCACAACCGAGCGCTGCCGCGGCAGCCAGGAGCATCGTGAAGAAGGCGCGTCGTTTCATCGGATCGACCTCGCGGGTGAGGTGGTAATGGCTTCTAAAAGTCGCGAGTAAATGGTGAGTAAGTTCTGCAGAAGTAATCAGGAAGTGCTGGGTAATTCATCAGGAAGTTATGATAACTGCCTGTACACTTCCTTTAAAACTTTTTGCAAAACTCCTGGGCAACTCACATCGTAACTCGTGACGTACTCATCAGTAACTGCTATCGATTTCATCAGGAGATCGTGAGGATCTCGTGATGAGTTGGTTCTCGTCGCTCTATTTTTCGAGGAATACCGCTGTTTTCGGCTCTTCCTCGTCGCTTGTCACCAGCCTTCAGCCCCTCGACTACTGCCCGTGACCGAACGGGCCGCTCGTCATCGATGGGCCGCCGCTGCCGTAGCGTTTGCGGAGCCGTGGCCACACCGTGCTGCGGTAATCTTGGGTCGGATTTCCTTCCAAATCACCGTGCAGGAAGAACTGCCCGTTGGTGGGCTCCGTGACATCAAAGCCCGGGAGTGGTGGCACCTCTTCAGGCTCCATCGGATGGACCAGTTCAGGTGATACCAGGATCAGCAGTTCCGTCTCGTTCCGCTGCATGCCGCGTCGTCCAAAGATCTTGGCCAGGAACGGCAGATCGCCGATCGTGGTGCCGTTCATGTTGTCTTCGAGCAGACCAGCGATGGCGAGCGTTTGACCTTCACGCATCTCGACCGTGGTGGTCGCGGCACGCACTCGCAAGCCAGGGGTGCCACCGACGTTCAGGTCCTGATTGATCTGGCTGAACTCGGGGGCTACTTCGAGGCGGATGCGGTCCTTGTCGACCACCGTCGGCATGAAGCTGATGATCGCACCGAAGGCTCGGAAGTCGGTTGTCACGGCGTTGAGGCCGGCACTTCCGACGACCGTCGGAACGGCGAACTCACCACCCGCGATGAACGTGGCGGGACGTCCACTCAAGGTGACGAGCGTCGGCTCGGCCAACAGCTTCACCACACCGTGCTGCTGCAGGTAACGAATGCCAATCTGGATTTCGTCCCCATCGATCTGCGTGAGGAGGGCCGGAGCTTGTCCACCCGCCATGTTGAGGATGCTTTCGAGCAGCAGCGACGAACCTTTTTCCGATTCGCTGAAGCTGATATCGGTTTTCAGGTCGACACCAAAGCCGCGAGCAGCGGTTCGGTTGAGCTCGGCGATCTTCACTTTCAGAGCCACCTGGTGAACGCCAGGGACTCGCAGCATGTTGATCACTTGCAAGCGCGAACGGCTGCTGTTGCCGGTGGCACTGTCGGAGAGGACGTCGGCAGCTGCCCCTTCACCGAGGCCATTTTGACCGCCGCCGAGACCGTTTTGACCTTGTCCACCCGTTTGAGCACGGATGATCGAGATGATCTGGGCGGCCTCTTCGCTATCCTTCGCTTGACCACGTACGATCAGCTTGCTGGCGACAACCACCAGTTCGATTTTGCTATCGGGGAACATCTCGTTAATGACATCTTGCAGCAGCTTGTAGGTCTGCTCTTCCTTTTTGACTTCCTCGGCGTCGGGCTCGACCTTCACGAGCCACGTGAGTGGCTGCGAGTTCGGATCGTCGAACCAGAACGTCACATGGGTTGCTCCTTGCGACTTGCCGATGATCGAGACTTCGCGTGGGGTGAACTGCACCACATCGCAGATCGATTCGTCGACCACCGCAGTGCGATAGATATCGACTTTAGTGCGGAGCAAGCGCGAGCGACGCACACGAACGGTCAGCACACCCGACTCGTCGATCACTTCAAACGGCGAGCCTTCAGGAATCATGTCGACACGAGCAGGACCGATCGGCTCGGGCTGCACGAGTGCTGCCGGACGAGTCTGGCCTGGCTGAGCATAGCCGGGACGCGAGATCACCGGAGCGATCGACTGCGAATAAGGAGTGAGCGTCCGCGCTTCAGCTGCTTGACGTGCCCTGAGACGCGCCTGAACGCTGCTGATCACGGGCGCGATTTGCTGCGGGTTTTCCGCAGTGAACTGCTGCGGCGCACTCGGCTCGACCGAAGCAATCGGAGCCGACGCAGGTAAGGCCGCGACCGGCTTGGTGGCAGTTGCGGTGGGAGCTGCACTAGGAGCGGCAATCGGCGCGGTGAAGTTCATCGGCGCGGCAGCTGAAGCTTCCCGCGTCGGTGCGGGGGCGATCGCCAGCGGAGCTGATGCAGGATCGCTCGTAGCGACTGGGATGAAGCTGCTGCGGACCGGCGCGGGCTCGGCTGCCGGTGGAATCGTCGGCATCGCTTCCGCGAGTGGCTCGAACTTCGGACGACCGAATTCGACGCTCGGCAGCGTGCGTGGCGCGGGGGTTTCGAGCAGCTCGGTGGCACGTTCAGCCGCTTCGGCAAACGACGAGCGCGGAGCCGCTGCTGGTGTTTCCGTGGCGAGCGAGCGTGGTGTTTCAGCACTTGGAATCGGCTGTGGTGCAACTTCAGGCGTGTGCGGCGCGAGTGGACGCGGAGCATCGAGCTCTTGCATCCACGGGCTTACGCTGCGCGAGGGAACCGCCGCAGCTGTGTCGCTCGCCGAGGCTGGATTTACAGCAGGAGCAACCGCCGCAGCGATCGGCTTGGGGGCCGCGAGCACTGGCTTGGCCGCGACAGGAATCGAAGCGGGAGTCGGGAGCGTTTCACGCGTCTCGAGACCTGTGGCACCGGTTCCGACTACTTCGTCGGCTGCAGGAGTCGGGCGGAGCGCGGGTCGACTCGACTTCACGATCGGCGCGAGAGTCGGTGCTTGGCTAACGCCTGGCCGGCGCTGCATGTCCGACGCTTTCACGATCGGCGCGAGGACTGCTTCCGCTTGCGGCAGCGTGGCCGGCTCGGCAGCAGTTGCCACGGTCGGCTTCAGCTTCGATGGGGTCGAGACCATCTTGGCCGGCGTCTTGGCCACAGCGGCAGGACTTGGTGTCGGCGCGGGGGAGTTCTTTCGCGAACTGCTCGTGCTCGACGCTGTGTATGGATTGATGACCGGCGAGTTCTCGCTGGAATTCACTGGCGAATTCGAAGCGGGCCGCAACTGGTTCTCAGCTCCGAAGAGGAGCGAACCTGTTAGGAAACTTCCTGCACACAGCGAAGCTGCGAGGACCCGTTTCCACCGCTGCGACATTCCGCCGCGCCGCATCTCGAACGATCGCGACATTGCCGTTCCCCCTGTCGTATTGATCTCGCCAGCAAGTGCCGCGTCGCTCGACACGGGCGAATTGTTCGCCGCGCCGCTCGCCCTCGCACTCACCATCGCACTACATCCCTGTTGATCATGAAGCGGGTGCCCGGCAACTCACGTCGCCGCTGATATCGCTTCCATCACCCGGCCCTGCCCTGCAACTCGCTTGCTCATCGCTGAGCCACGCACACAGGAGGCCGTTCATCGCTGAACGTCTCCTGCACGAGCCACTCATGTGCTGACCAGCTCATCACTGAGCCACTCGCAACTGAGAGCCTTGCGTCATCGAGCCGCCCTGGAGAAAGCAGCCTCCGAAGAGGCCCACTTCGTGCAGAGTCGAGGTATCGCTGACTACGTAGTCCAATCCCCACGCCACCAGCGCGACACCATCCGCCTGACTCTTCTTATCGCTCCCACCCTGCCCTCAACCTGAGAAAATATGCCGGTAAATCCCACCGCACCGGTTCTTCCAGTCCTCCCGCCTATGCCGCCGATGCCTAATAAATCGAATGTTCAGGGGGAATCTACATGCGGTTCTCGGGAGAAGTGATCGCAAAATCGTTACGATCGTTTACCGCAGAAAAGTTTGCCTCCCGCCGATAAAGGAAGAGAATAGAGAGCAGTAGGGATGACTGCGCGCAGCGTTGCTGTCGCGAGGGTGCTAGCAGGCTGGCCGGGCGTGATACTGGCGAGTGGGCTTTAGATAAGATCGAGGGCGCGATGAAACAACCATGCAATTCCCATCGGGCCAGTTCCCACGGAGTGTCGCTAGTCAGTGCTCGGCGCTGGATTGCTGTAGCAATCGGCAGCGCTGCACTCATCGCAAGTGAGTCGACGATACTATTAGGACAGTCGCCGAATACGCAGCCGAGTATGCGCAGCGTGAACGACAATCGTGTCCGTCCAGTCGATGAACTCGATCGTCCTCGCAACGAAGAACGCCAAACGCATCGTGGCTATGAAGTGCGCATGCCGCAGTTCACTGTTGTCTCCATGACCGGACGTGACGATGCGCGGGCGGTTGCCGAGGAAGTGAAGCGTACGTGGGCTTTCACTGCTTCACTAGCCGACAACTGGATGACCGAACATCGTCGAGGCGATTTTGGCATCGGTGCTCTGCAAGTGGTGATCGACAACGAGCCGATTCGCGATCGCGATCAGCCGGCAACGACGGTCGACGTGGTTGGCTTGATCACGCAAGTTCATATTCGGGTCGGCACCGGTTTGCCATCGCTCGAGAAACAGCTGCCAGCGATGCGCGAAGGTGTCGCGCTTGCCATTTTGCACACAGCCGAGTGCGACAAGATGTTCCCGCTCTGGGCCACGAGTGGTTTGGCGACGTATGTGGCGCTCGAAACAGGGAGTGACAATCGTCTTCCCGATCTTGCAAAAACGCCTGAAATTGAGCGTGTAGCAGATGTGGGAGGCTATCAGTGGCGTGCGAAACGGAGTTCGCAAGATGAACTCGAAGCGATTGCCGTCGATCGCACTGCAGCTGCTCAAATGGTGCAGTTCTTGCTCGAGGGAAACGACGCTCATCGCGCGTGGGATTTCTTCGATGCTCTCAAGGCCGCTCATCAATCGGCACTGCCAGCTGGAGAGCGTTTGCCCGAGGTTTCGATTCTTCCACGCGAACGTTTTGCGAGACACGGGAACGAGCTTCTCGAAAAACTTCCCGCAGCTGTTGCTGCGGAATTTGAAGCTTGGAAGAACGAGCCATTGGCGCGTCAGCCGATCTACTTAGTGCGCGAAGATGCTTCCGAGCAGCAGCGCGAGCGCGAACTCGAGATGGTGACCATCCTCAAGCTTGCGCGACAAACACGCACGCCTCGCGACTCGCGCGTGAAGACCAAGATTGTGGAGTTCCGTAAGGCCAACACCCTTCCTGCAGCATCGCCAACGACCACACAGCCACTGCTGACACTCAATGCACTCTATGAAAGTCTGACTGCGGAAAATCGCGCGCGCTGGGCGACCGTTGGTGCGCATGGCGAACTGCTACTCTCGACCAATACGGCAGCCCTTCGCGATCTGCTGGGTATCGATGACGAGCGGTTCGAAGTGGTGAGCGAAGATGGTGCTTGGAAGCTGCTGACACGTCTGGATGACGGCCGCTATCTGCTGGGCTACCTTGCTGATAATCGTGAGAACCCAGCCCGACCACTCGCGCGCTTTGAGCTTCGGAAAACGCGCGAAAAACCCGAGGTTCCTGCAGAAAAGCAAGTAATTCAGCCAGCTGAAGTCGGAACGCTACCGCTAGGCGACGATCGTTTGCTGCCGATTGCTCCGCTGCTCCGATAGCAAGCAAACTGGGTGCGTTTCATCCCCACCAGGCCACCAGGCGATTGGCCAGCGGTGGGCAAAGTCGGTCGAGCCAAACGAGCAGCTTTCCACCCACAGTCATGATCACTTCATGCTGACCGCGCTGCATGGCACGCACGATTCGGTCGGCAACGAGATCAGGTGACATTCCCCCTTTACCGTCGCTCGCACTCTTCTGACCGCGCGAGGCATCGAAGAACTCACTAGCGGTCGTACTCGGACTTGCTAAAAGCACGTCGATTCCGTCGTGCGCCAGTTCAGCCCGCAGTGCATCACTGAAACCGTGAAGGGCAAACTTGCTGGCGCAGTATTCACTTTTGCGTGGAACTGCGCGATGCCCCAGCACCGAGCCAACATTCACGATCAGTGGCTTTGTGCCCTGGCGCAATATCGGCAGCGATTGGCGAATCCACTCGACCGGCGCGAAGAAGTTCACTTCCATGACATCGCGAACCCGGGCCGGGGAGGACTCGCTAAAGAGACCAATCCCGCCCAGTCCGGCGTTGTTCACCAGGATATCGAGACCGCCATACGCTGATTGTGCGAGAGCGAGCGCACGCGAACATGCGTCGCATTCTGTTACATCCACTGCCAGTGTCGTTAAGCGATCGGGCTCTGCTACTTCCGAGACCAACTGCTGCAAGCGATCGGCTCGGCGACCAATCGCCACAACTCGGGCACCTTCACGCACCAGCCGCACCACGAGCGACCGGCCGATGCCACTTGTGGCACCAGTGACGATCACTCGGGCATTGACCAGCGTGCGACGCCCCATGATCAAGCGACATCTTCTACCGAGGGGCTCGGCTGCGAAGTTTCCTCGAGCAATTCTACTTCGCTCTCAGCGGCATGTTCGGGAAGGTCTTGAAGCAAGAACTCCGCAGCTGTGTGGGGGCGAACCACGGCTCGCTCGCGCATTAGTCCACCGAGGTGACGATGGGGCAAACGGCAATGGACAATCACGCGGTCTTCGCTGAATGTCTTGCTCAGCACCTCGCCATGCGCCGACAAGAAAGCCAGTAGACGTCCGTTGCTCACTTCCGCTTGCACATCGAGATCAGCAAACGATCGGCTCAGAGCGCTGCTCACGCTGTCGTGCAAACGATCGAAGCCTTCGCGCGTTGCAGCACTGATGGTAATCGCGTTGGGATAACGCTGCTTTACAGCCACCAGTTGTGCGGGATCGGCCAAACGGTCGATCTTGTTGAGCACGAGCAGCGTATCTTTTTCTTCGATACCCAGCTCTTGCAGCACGATATAGACCGCCGAGATCTGCTCGAGAACAGCAGGATTCGAAGCATCGGCCACGTGGATCAGCAGATCGGCCTGACGAGCTTCTTCGAGTGTCGCGCGGAAGCTGGCGACCAATCCGTGTGGCAAATCGCGAATGAATCCAACCGTGTCGGATAGCAAAACCGGCCCCCAGCTTGGCAAATGCCAACGCCTGGTGCGCGTGTCGAGCGTGGCGAACAACTTGTCGGCTGCGAGGACCCCGGCATCGGTCAGAGCATTCATCAGAGTGCTTTTGCCGGCGTTGGTGTAGCCCACCAAGGAAACCGTTAAGCGATCGGCTCGCGAGGCAACTTGACGCTGTTTGCGACGCTCGACCCCATGGAGTTCGGTCTTGAGTTCGTGAATGCGGCGTTCCACGAGTCGACGATCTTCTTCCAGCTGCTTTTCACCAGGACCACGCATGCCGATCCCCATCTTGATACGCGACAAGTGGGTCCACATCCGTTTCAGTCGAGGCAGCGAATATTCGAGTTGGGCTAGTTCCACGGCGAGTCGCGATTCATACGACCGCGCGTTGCTCGCGAAGATGTCGAGAATCAACTCCGTACGATCGAGCACTTTCACTTTGATCGTTTGCTCGAGGTTGCGCGTTTGGGCAGGTCCCAAGTCGTTGTCGAAAATCACCACATCGGCTTCGTTGGCTTCGACAATTTCCTTGAGCTCATTCACTTTGCCTTTGCCAAGGTAGGTGGTGGTGTCGGGGATTTCGCGTCGCTGCACGCAAGTTCCCACCACCGTGGCACCGGCTGTTTTGGCAAGACCCGCGATCTCATCGAGCGGATCTTCACCGCAGTATTGATCGGGAAGAATCACACGGACGAGGATCGCTCGTTCGCGTGCTACACCTTGTTCGCGTTGAATCTCTTGCACGTGTGGGCGTTTCCCTCCAGATGGTTTTCGGCTGAGGTTGTTTTCGGGAGTATCAGAACTAGACAAGCTTGGATGAATAGACATACGGACAGACTACTTGTTTATTGTCGCGTGACGAGTGGTCCGAGGCTAGTCGAAGCGAGGTGGCTTCGGCAAGGCACCGGCCCAACATCAGGCGAGATGGTGGTTAAGAACGTGGACGCCAGAGGTAGCAAGCTCACCGCCAAGAGCGGGTGGAAAACTTGCGCGGCGAGTATCGACGGAGTGCGACACTCGGGAAGAACAGCAGCAGCTTCCAGGACGCGCGGCTGTAATCAGCGCAATCGCAGTCTCGGATTAGAGGGTGGTATGTAAGCGATTTTCCAGGCGGAAATTCGGCTTACAGGAAGCTGTGGTTCATGGCGTCAGAAAACTCCGGGCAACAAATGATGAGGGAGCTAGTGAGTTGAATCCGCACGATTGCCACTGCTTTAAGTCGTAAGAACAGACGACTGCTCAGCGGAGAGCGGAATTGAAAGGAACAGAGAAGAACCGGCTGAAAAGGTTCGCGGGAATAGTTTAGGGAAGCTAACCAACCACCAATGTCGTTTACTGGACACTTCGGAGCCACTTCCCCTCGCGAGGTGGGTGGGAATTTGCTTGAACATCAGTAGCCGCCACTCTATACTTTGGTAGCTGTTTAATGATTTGGTAGCTAACGAATTGCGAGGCGAGAGCATGCTGGAGCATGATTTTCACGATAGCATCGGTTGCTGGGTGGGGATGACCGCACGGGCGTTCGAACGAGCTTTGAACGAAGAGCTCGCTCCGCACGGCATCACCTTCCAGCAGTGGCAGGTGCTTGCCTGGCTTGCCTTTGAGGGTGAATTGTCGCAGGCCCAGTTGGCCCAACGCCTGCGGGTAGAGGCCCCTACTTTGGTGGGTATTCTGGACCGCATGGAACGCGACATGTGGATCGAACGTGTCGTTGCTGCGGGTGACCGCCGCAAGAAGCTGATTCGACCAATGCCCAAGGTTAAGCCGGTTTGGGAACGGATTCTGGCAGCCGCCCGATCGGTTCGTATGCGAGCTACTCAAGGAGTCTCGGCGGTCGAGCTCGAGCAGGTTCGTCTGATCCTCGAGCGTCTTCGGCTGAACCTTTCGGGGGAAGATGAACTCCAAACAACCCCCCGCCCTGCAGCTCAGCCAGCTCGCGATGATCTCGGTCGCGAAGTGCTGGAACTGACCGAAGAAATTGTCCGTTCGTCTCAACGTGCCGCTGTTCCTCCCATGGTGCTGGAGCCCCACTCGCCATGATTTCTATGCCCACCATCGCGCGATCGATTCGTGTCGCTCGTCCCGCCACACTCGCCTACCTTTGTCTTGCTATCGTCCCTGCGTTTGTTTTTGCTCAGGCCCCCAAAGGTGCGGCAAAACCAGACGTTAAAGTGAAAGCAGCCGTGCTCGATCAAGTTGCTGAAACACGCACCTTCGTTGGCACCGTGAAACCGCTTCGCAAAAGCATCGTCGGCAGCGCTGCACCCGGACGTGTCGAGGTCTATCTCGTCGACGAAGGTCAAGCTGTGAAGAAGGGGGATGAAATTGCCATCCTTCGGACCGGCATCATCCAAGCAGAAGTTGATACGGCAGCGGCTCAAGTAAAAGTAGCCGAAGCTGAACTCGCCGAACTCGAAAACGGCACTCGCCCTGAAGAAGTCGAGCAAGCGAAAGCTCGCTTGGCCAATGCTCAGGCCAATCTAACGTTTCGCAATGCCAAGCTAGAGCGGACCAAATCACTCCGCGGCACAGCGACTCGCGAAGAACTCGAAGAAGATACGAATCTCGCGCTGCAAGCCGAAGCGGTCTACAACGAGGCTCGATTCACTCTCGAACTCCTCGTTCAAGGCCCGCGTGCCGAGCGAATCGAGCAGATGCGGGCAAAGTTGCTCGCAGCCAAAGCCGAATTCACACGCCTCGATGAACAGCTGCAACGTCACACCATGCGAGCTCCTTTCGATGGCTTTATTACGGCAGAACTCACTGAAGTTGGTCAGTGGGTAATGCAGGGTGATCCAGTCGCTGAAGTCCTAGAGCTCGAGTACGTCGACATCGAAATTCCTGTGCTGGAAGATTACATCGGAGCACTTCAAATCGGCAGCCCCGCCTCTGTCGACGTTCAAGCTCTCGGTGGCCGAACCTTTAGTGGCACAGTCGCCATCATCAATCCACAAGCCGATGCCCGTGCACGGACTTTTCCCGTTAAAGTCCGGGTGAAAAACGAGATGGAAGGGAGCACTGTCCTGCTGAAAGCGGGGATGTTCGCTCGTGTCACGCTTTCGGTCAGCAAGCCGATTCAAGCGGTGATGGTTTCCAAGGATGCCGTCGTCCTGGGTGGAGCCACCCCCGTGGTGTTTGTGATTGATAACGCCGGTGGAAAGCAAACGGCTCGCGCGGTTCCCGTGAAATTGGGAGTCTCGCTCGACAGCCGAACCCAAGTGATTGGTGATGTTCAGCCCGGTCAGTTGGTGGTTGTCACCGGTAACGAGCGGCTCCGATCGGGTATGGAAGTCACTCCTCAGATTCTTAAGTAACCGCAGCGAATCGATAGCCACTAGGAAAGATTCGTCTAGCGAACGAGCCATCGCCTGCAGTCGACGACAGCCTCGCCGGGACGCCAGTTGTACTGGAATTCCCGGCCTCCAAAAGCATCAGCAAACGGCGCGTGCTTTTCCCACCTTCGTCAAGTCGCCCCGCAATCAGGACTCCTCCGCATGAACCTGATCGAAGCGTTTGTTCACAACCCAGTGAAGGTCACTGTGGGGGTGATTCTGATCGTCATGTTCGGCATTATCTCCGCCTTCAACATGCCGATGCAGCTGACTCCTGAAGTCGAGATACCCACCCTCACGATTGAAACCACCTGGCCGGGAGCATCGGCTGCTGAAGTTGAGCGCGAGATCGTTCAGGAGCAAGAGGAGCAGCTCAAGAGTGTCGAAGGTGTACGCAAAATGTCGAGCGAGTCGATGGATTCGCTTGGACGCGTCGTACTCGAGTTTCCCGTCGGCACCGATATGGCCGAAGCGCTGCTGAAGGTGAACACCAAACTCGCGCAGGTGCCCAGCTATCCAGAAGATGCCAACGAGCCGGTCATCAACACTTCGAACGCTTCCGACCGCCCGATTGCCTACTTCATTCTCAGTCAGCGAATTCCAACGAAAGAAGATGTCGAGCAATACGCCAAGCAGTTTCCGCACCTCAAGTCCAAGCTCGACGAGGTGTATAAGGCCAAAAACGATGCATTGAAGATGTATCGTTTGTCGCAAATTGCAGAGACCGATGCGGGGCTGAAAGCGGCACTTCCTCCCGAAAAAGATATCACTACCCTACGCCGTTTTTCAGAAGACTTTATCGAAGCCGCGCTCGAGCGCGTTCCTGGTTGCAGCAACGCCAACGTGGTGGGTGGTCGCGAAGAAGAAGTGCAGGTGGTGGTAGATCCGTTGAAGCTTGCAGCACGCGGTCTTTCGATCAGCGATGTGCGCGAGTCGTTGCGTGGTCAGAATGCCGACACTTCGGGTGGCGACTTCTGGGAAGGAAAACGCCGCAATGTCATTCGGACGCTTGGCCAGTACACCAGCACCGAACAAGTGGAGTCGACCATTCTCGCGCGGCGCGATGGAATGCCGGTCTACGTACGCGACGTCGGCTATGCCGTGGAAAGCTTCAAAAAGCCCGATGGTTTCGTGCGCCGCTTCGGCACCCGTTCGATCTCGATCAATGCCCAGCGCGCGGTCGGTTCGAACGTGCTGGAAGTGATGAACGGACTTCGCAAAACCGTTGATAATCTCAACAGCGGTGTACTGAAAGAACGTGGACTGCAACTCGTGCAGGTCTACGACGAATCGGAATACATTTACAGTTCGGTCAGCCTCGTCACCGACAACTTGCTCTGGGGTTCGCTCTTTACGTTCCTCACGCTGCTGCTGTTTTTGCGCAGCGCACGCTCGACCGTCATCATCTTCATGCACATTCTGGTGAGCACCATCGGTGCCTTTTTGGTGATGTCGCTGCTGGGACGCTCGCTCAACGTTCCCGCGCTCGGTGGTCTGGCATTCGCGGTCGGTATGCTCGTCGATAACGCGATTGTGATGCTCGAAAATATCTACCGCCGACATCAAAATGGTGAATCGCCAGAAGAGGCAGCAGTCCGTGGTGCGAGCGAAGTGTGGGGCGCTCTGCTCAACGCGACCCTTGCGAATCTCGCGGTGTTTATTCCGGTCCTCTTCATTCGCGAAGAGGCGGGACAAATGTTTCGCGATATCGCCATCGCTATCAGCGGCGCTGTCGCCCTTTCGATGCTCGTGGCCGTGGCTGTGGTCCCCACCGCCGCCATGCGAATCCTGAAACCGCACACCGCCAAGAGTCGACGACAAGCGGCTGGCGAGCAGTTCGAAATCGATGAAGCACGCGGAATCTGGCGGCTCTATGCCATTGCTGGCCGCTTGGTCAATCACTACTTGCTCGGTCCGCTCGATGTGGTGGCAGCGATTTTCGTTAACGGTGTGGTGTCGATTAATCGAACGCTTCAAGGGAGCGTGATTTTACGCGTCGGCATGATCGGTGGTGTGCTGGCCGCCAGTTTGATCCTCACCTGGGCGATGATGCCCAAGGTCGAATACCTTCCTAACGGCAATCGCAATCTGATCATCACTCTGGTGCTGCCTCCTCCAGGCTACAACCTCGATCGACTGCAGGAGATGGGGCAGATTGTCGAAAACGAACTCAAGCCCTACTGGGACGTAAATATCGATGACCCGGAAGTGTTGAAACGCGATGTCCCTGCGATTTCCGACTTCTTTTTCATCGCCCGCAATCGGAGTGTGTTTATCGGCGTACGTGCTGCCGATCCCGCGCGAGTGGCCGAACTGATCCCGGTCATCCAAAAGATTGCGCCAAAACTCGATGGCTCGATTCTAGTCGCCAAACAAGCGAGCTTGTTTGAGAAAGGAATTTCAGCAGGACGTACCATCGAGGTGGAAATCTCGGGCCCCGATATCGATCGGCTGATTGAAATCGGCAGCGACATCATGGTCGACCTCAAGGGAACCCCCGATAAGCCCGGGCTCCTGGCTGCAGCGCAAGTTAAGCCCAACCCAAGTCTCGACAAAGCGAATCCCGAAGTGCACGTGATTCCCAAGTGGGATCAAGCGGCCGACTTAAACGTCACCGCCAGTGAACTGGGCTACACGGTGGATGCCCTCGTCGACGGCGCTTATGCCACCGACTACTACTTGGGTGGCGATAAAATCGATCTGCGGATCGTCGGGCAAGTGGAATATGCGAGCCGCATTCAGGATATCAAGTCGCTCCCCATCGCTACGGCTTCGGGGCAAGTGATTCCGCTGGAAGCAGTGGCTGAGGTGGTCAACAGCAGCGGTCCAGAGCAGATCAATCGACGCACCCGGCAACGAGCTATTACGCTCGAAGTAACCCCACCGGCTGAAATGCCCCTCGAGGCAGCGATGGACCTGATCAACGAGAAGGTTGTCGCGCCGAGGCTTTCCAACGGCGATCTCTCGGGAGGCTATCGCATTGAACTTGCCGGTACAGCCGACAAACTGCGCAGCACCTGGGCCTCCCTGCGCTGGAACCTCATGCTGGCGGTCCTTATCACCTACTTGCTGATGGCGGCAACGTTCGAATCGTGGCTCTATCCGCTGGTCGTGATTCTCACCGTACCACTGGGGGCGGTGGGTGGTTTCATCGGTCTCTGGCTGCTGAATTTCTACGTGCTACAGCCTCTCGATGTGCTGACGATGCTCGGGTTTATCATGCTGGTCGGTACGGTAGTGAACAACCCGATTCTGATTGTCGAGCAATCGCTTGTGCATATCCGGGAGGATCATATGCCGGTCGGTGAGGCGATTATCGAAAGCGTGAAAAATCGTATTCGGCCGATCTTTATGACCACGCTTGGTGGTTTGGTCGGGCTCTTTCCGCTGGTCATCGCCCCAGGTGCTGGTAGCGAACTCTATCGCGGTATCGGTGCGGTGCTGCTCGGCGGTCTGCTGGTCTCGACTGTGGTGACCCTGGTGTTTGTGCCCGCTTTACTTGGGCTGACGATGGAGATTCGCGAGTCGCTGCTGCGAATCCTCTTCAAAAAACGACACCCGGACGACGACGACGACAGCCAACTCGATCGCCTCGACCTCGACGAAGGAGAGAATCTGGCCCCTGCTCTTCCCCAGCCAAGTGAAGCGCGACCTGTGCCGGCAATCACCTCGAGCCAAACCGTCGAATTGTCGTAGCTCCAGCGAGGATTGCGCTCTGCTGATACTTGCGAGTCGTGCGAGAGTCCGTAAACTTCTCTCGCATGACTAACGACAAGCCTCGCAATTTGTACGACTACCCTCGCTACTACGATCTCGTGTTCGGTAGCGACTGGAAGCCCGAGTTCCACTTTCTCCATCAAGCCTTTGCCAAGTATGTGCGAGGCGAAGTGAAGCGAGTCTTCGAACCGGCCTGTGGAACCGGTCGGCTGTTGTTCCGTTTTGCCCGAGCGGGGCTCGATTCGTGGGGGCTCGATCTCAATCCCCACGCCGTGGACTACTGCAATCGTCGACTGAAGAACTACCGTCTTCCCGAAACCGCATGGGTCGGCAACATGGCCGATTTCACGGTTAAAAAGAAGTTCGATGCCGCGTTCAATACGATCAACAGCTTTCGGCATCTCTTGAGCGAAGCCGACGCGCTGGCTCATCTGCAATGCATGGCCGAGTCGCTGAAACGTGGCGGCATTTATGTTCTCGGGCTGCATCTGGCTCCGCTCGAGGGAGAGCCCATTACCGAAGAACGCTGGGGAGCCCGTCGCGGTAATCTGGCGATTAACACCCACCTAGCTACGTTCGACCTCGATCTGAAGAAGCGGACCGAACGTTGCACCATGACGATGCTGGTCTACACACCCACGCAGCAGTTTCAGATTGTCGACGAACTGGTGTTCCGGACCTACACCGCAGCACAGATGCGTAAGCTCATCACCGCTGTTCCCGAATTCGAAATCGCTGACGTCTACGATTTTTCGTATCGCATCAAGCGACCCATCACGATCGGCCCCGATACGCAAGATGTCGTGCTGATCTTGCGAAAAAAGTAGGACCTTGGTGACCGAAGAATAGCAGCAGCTAGGCGAGTTTCTTCCCTGCGGGGACAACCAGGCTGCCGATGCAGCAGATCGAGCCTAGGACTAGAACGATGCCGGAAATGATCGCCCTTTGACGTAGCAGTTCGGAAATGTCTTGGGCCATTGTCCAGTCCGGGGTGACGACTTGTCCAAGTCCCCGATCACGCAGGTCGAGCCAAGTTTTCCATGTGTCGTCGAGTGAAATCTTCTCGATGTCTTGGTTCACAAACTCGATCACTTCTTCGGTCCGATCAACCGTTGCGCCCGAGGTGACGATCATGTTCAGATCGCGGAGCGTAAGAAATAGCATCACGCCCGAGATCGCCGCCGCGATCAGTCCACCGGTGAAGAGGAGGCCACGGACGGGATTCCACGCTGGCTTCGATGTGGAATGTTCGGGAATGTCGCTCGCAGTGGTTGCGGTTAGCTGGGGCAGCTTTTCAATTCCGCGAATTGACGGGACTTCGACCTTCTTCCCGCAAGGGCAGTCGATCGTCTGACCCGCTTGCGATTTTTCGACCGGGATTTCCGTTCCGCAGGTGCAGGTGAGCAAGAACTTCGGTTTCACGGGGCGCGGCTCCGGCAAATCGGTGGAGAAGGATCTAAACGGACGTGAGGAGTGAAACCAGCAGCGGAGTCGTCTATTTTGTTGCTTGCCGATACGTGCCAGCTAGCTCGTTGGTTCGCAGTGGAGGAAATCCCAGCGATCAGTCCCTCGATGGGATACCTCTTAGCCTAGTTAAGCAGGTGCAGCTGATCCACGGTTCGCCCACCAAGGCAAGCTGATGCCCCCATCGACCAGCAGCGCCGCCCCGGTGAGATAGTCGTTGCGAGGATCGCACAGGAAGGCAATCGCGCGACCCATTTCCTCTGGATTGCCGAGCCGACCGAGCGGAATTTTGGCCCCCGCCGATTGCAGCGTCTCTTCACTGGCAAATTTCCGCTCCCCTGGGGTATCGGTCCACCCCGGCTGAATCAGATTGATCCGAATCTTGTATTCCGCCACTTCAATGGCGGCTGTGCGGGCAGCATGTTCGATCGCAGCCTTCGACATGTTGTAGGCCATCGCCTTTGGGGCCGGAATAAAGGCGTGGGGCGAACTTACGAGGCAGATCGCGCCTCCTTCACCTTGGCGGATCATTTGCTGCGTGGCGGCTCGCATCAGGTAAAACGCCCCCCACATCGTCACGTTGACGGTGCGGTGAAACCCGGCCATATCGGCCTCGAAAAAACGCTCGCGATCACTGTAGGCAGCGTTGCTGACGGCGATATCGAGTCGACCGAAATTGTCGACCGCCGCTTGAACCATTGCCTCCACCGCCCCTTGGTCGGCCACATCGGCCTGGAACACAATCCCGCGCGACCCTAGTTTTTCGACCTCCGCAATCACTTCCTCGGCCTGGTGCAGATGGCTTCGGTAATTCACCACCACACTGGCTCCGCAGCGTGCCAATTCCAGAGCCGCAGCACGTCCGATTCCGAGACTTGCGCCGGTCACCACAGCCACGCGGCCTTTCAGGTTCACGTCGGTCATATTCCGCCATTTCGAAAGGTTGTTTTGCCCGAATTTGTTGCCGAGTTCGGCTCGTGACCTATGCTAATCCTCTACCGGTGGAGTCACAACCGGCAGCAAGCGATGCGGCTCGCCGCAGGAGTTGCTGGTAACGTTCGACGTCGGCTTGAGCGAAAAACACCGCTTTTGTCCGACTTTTTCGATTCTCGCGGTTTTAACTCTGGACCCTGACGATGCGGTAGTTAAAATTCAGATGTCGATCGATGGCTCCGATGTAAATCCATCCCCCCTATAACCCTACGGATGCATCGCTGAAGCGGATCGACTGCCTGATTTTCGTCGGCACGCCGCCCTTTACTGGGTCGCTGGTCGAGGAGATTGGGCGACTGATGACTGGTGGCTTGAGCTTGGCTGGCGACGGCACGATCAATCGTTCGCAATTCTGCGAATCGAAGCATCGGCCGGGTGCTTAGCCCGACCGCTGAGGCTCCTCTAGTGATCAACTTCCCCGCAGGGCAGGTACGCCCCACCACTAGACCGCAGGCTTTTGATTGATGACAAGCTAGTTGAGATGAGTTTGCCCTTATTTGGTCGACTGCCTGATGGTTGTTCGTGCGAGAAGATAACAGCGTTTGAATGGTTGGCGAGTGATTTCGATTCAGTCGAGTTCCGCCGGTTGTTGCTTCGCTTTTTTCGTTTTTCGCTCGGTTCTCTACTCCTCTAAGGACGGTTCGTGACACATAGTCGCCTCTTGTTCGCGTGGTCTCGTTGCCACGTCGAAAAGAGCGGAGTTGTCGTGTCGTTGACTGGCGGAAGTGAGAAGTGAATAGAGTCGTGCAGAACCAAGGGGAGCAAGGAATTGGGATTTTAGGTAGTGAGGCTTTGGGATTGGTGGGTGGATGTTCGCAGCAGTTAAGCCAGCGATCATCGCCCCTCAAGAACTTTTTTCGCTAGCTGAACGACCTGATACCGGGCACCGTAGGGATTGGAGAGGCATGCGACTTGATCGACAAACGTCGCTGGCGGCCTTTGTCAAGCATGTTTTGAAAATTCCAGATGATGTTGTAACCAAATCGCTAGTAAGCTGCATGGAACTTGCGTCGATGCTAGCGAATAATGAAGTGAAGCGGTTGGGCTCCTGAAAATCGATCGGCCCGCTGAAAAGTGGTTTCGATTGTGGCGTGGTGAAGAACGAACCTTGTCCTGTTTTGGAGTCACCCTGTAGTAGCTGCGAAGCTTGATGGCATCGTGTGCTCTGGGTAGTGTGGCGAAAACAGTTCGACTGGGTGAAATAGAAACAGAAGCGGTTACTTGTCGCTGTCGATGTGGCACAAAAACATCGCGAAAGATAGGTATGCTGCATGCATTAGGAAGCTGCTCCGGTTCGTAAGGACCCCCTACTTACCCCGCTGGCGCAATTTCTTACCAATTGGAAAGTGTGGCAACACACTCCCACTACTGGTGTTAGACTATGGTGTTGGTTTTTTCGCAAAATTGCTGGCTGAGGAGTGGTGTCCGGTAAGTGTTGGGCTGACATGCTCAAGCTTGCTCGGCAACCGAACTGAGTTCCCACCACGGTGGTCTCACCTCGGTGCCACCACGACCGCTCGGTGACAACGCGTGTTGATCGTTCTGCTGGCTTGAGACAGAGTTTGAATTTCTGACGCTGAAGATCCTGATCCAAACTTGGTTCGGGCAACTCATCGGCTGTGCAGAAAAATGGCAGGATTTTTGACATTCCACAGGCCGACTGTGGTTAGATTCCCTCCACGAAAATGAAGATTTGTTGAACGACGTTTGGTGCTCGCTCCTCGCAGGTCGTCCCCTCGACCAGTGAAGAAGTTGAAAGCAAAGTGCTAGCAAGTGAGAGTTCTCACGCGGCCTTTGGCTTTCGATGCGACGAGCACTCGCCTTTATCCCATTCCGTTTTTGTTCGCACCTGCGTGAATTGGTGTAGGAGTACTCCCCTTGTACGACGCACTGCTGGAAGAATTTGATGACGACGCCGTACGCGCTCCCGAGGACGACGAGGGCTTTGCCGCCCAAGCGGTCGCCGAACTCGAGCTCGAAGATGATGGCGTTGATCTAGAGGTTGTCGACAATGCAGCTGATGCTGAAGTGCCGACGAAGCTCGACGATGAAGAACTGCTCGGTCTTGGGGAAGATGGCGAGTCGTGGTCCGACGATCCCGTTCGCATGTACCTGACGCAAATGGGCGAGATTCCGCTTCTCACCCGAGCCCAGGAAATCTATCTCGCCAAGAAAATCGAAGTCACCCGACGACGTTTCCGCACCAAACTGCTCGAATGCGATTATGTGATTCAGCAAGCCTTCAAGGTGCTGAAGCGGGTCCACGAAGGGGAACTTCCCTTCGATCGTACCGTGCAGGTTTCGGTGACCGATCACCTGGAAAAAGATCAGATCCTCGGTCGTTTGCCGCACAACTTGCGTACGCTCGATGTGCTCCTCAAGCGGAACCGTCACGACTACCTGACCGCTCTCTCGAAGAGCCAGCCCAAGGCCAAACGCAAACTGGCTTGGACTCGCCTTTCGCGTCGTCGCCGCCGTAGTGTGCGATTGGTCGAAGAACTGGGGCTTCGTACGCAGCGTATCGAGCAGATGATTCGGACGCTCGAGGATTTCAACAACCGGATTGTTTTCCTCCGCCGTCAAATCGAAAATCACAAGGCTCAGAAGGGCAATCCTGCCGATCGCAAGCAGTGGCTGTCGGAACTCCGCAGCATCCTGGTTGCTACGCAGGAAACCCCCGCGAGCATGCAGAAGCGGGTCGACATGCTCAAGCGTGTCTACACCGACTATCAGCAAGCCAAACGCGAACTCTCCGAAGGTAACCTTCGTCTCGTCGTTTCGATCGCCAAGAAGTATCGCAATCGCGGTCTCTCGTTCCTGGATCTTATCCAGGAAGGAAATGCCGGTCTGATGCGTGCCGTCGACAAGTTCGAATATCGCCGTGGCTTTAAGTTCTGCACCTACGCCACGTGGTGGATTCGCCAAGCGATCACTCGTGCTGTGGCTGACCAAAGCCGCACGATTCGTATCCCTGTTCACATGGTGGAAACGATGTCGCGCGTTCGTAACGTGTCGCGTCAGCTCCTCCAAGAGTTGGGCCGCGAACCGACGCTCGAAGAAACTGCTCGCAAAGCCAAAACCACGGTCGACGAAGCTCGCCGCGTGCTTGCCATGAGCCGCTACCCGATCAGCCTCGATCGCCCGGTGGGCAACAGCGAAGATAGCCACTTCGGCGATCTGCTCCCCGATGGGACAGCGGAAAGCCCAGCCACCGGTGCCTCGCAAGAGATGCTCCGTACGCGGATCAACAAGGTTCTGAAGACCTTGAGCTACCGCGAACGCGAGATCATCAAACTTCGCTACGGGCTCGGCGATGGCTATAGCTACACGCTGGAAGAAGTAGGACACATCTTCAAGGTGACTCGCGAACGTATTCGTCAGATTGAAGCCAAGGCGGTTCGAAAGCTGCAGCAGCCAAGCCGCAGCCAAGAATTGGTCGGCTTCCTCGATTAGTTGGCATCGCCTCGAATAAGGGCAGCGATTGACTACTGCACTGGGGCTGTGAATTCGCAAGCATCACAGCACTCTGGATCGATCATCGAGCGGGGCGGAGCTCCGAAAAGGCCTGTTGCCATCCAGCGTAACAGGCCTTTTTCATGCGCACTCTCCCGCACTGGAGTCGAGTTTGCTCGGCTCTTCGAATCCGGATGAAGTTCCTCGAATTCGGTTTTCCAGAACTGTGATCCTTCGATTAGACTAGAGGCCTCGCCCGGCCACTTCTCTCCACGGTATCGGTCGCGAAGAGCCCCCAGGCTTTCTTTCCGCTGCGGTTTGGCGGAACAAAATGTACGAGCGGAACACGCGCGACTGGATATGGACACGAGCACTTTTGTAAGACTTCTCGACGAGCCTCATCTGGCAGCCGACCACCTTGCAGCGTGGGGGATCCGCGACCTGCATCGGGGGCACCAATCGCTCCTGGAATTGGCCGAAAGTGGTCTCACGCTTGACCTGCTGGCGCTCATCACCGACGAACTCGCTCGGCTGCTGAAGACGTGCGAAGATCCCGACCAAACGCTCGATGCACTCTGCCGCTACATGCTCGCCTGCCGCAGTCCGCTGTCACTCGGCGCGTCGTTTGAACGAGATCGCGCGCTCTTGCCGCTGCTGATTCAAACGCTCTCCACGTGCCGCCAGTGGCGCGAGCTGCTGGTACGCGATACTGATCTGCTCGACTACTTGCGTCTCTCGGGAGGCAAGCCGGTCACGCGCGAAACTTTGCTCGGCGATGTGCTGGCCGAGTCGCGAAATTTTGTCGACGAAAAGAATCTGCTTTCGGTCTTCCGCCGCATTTGGCAGCGCGAACGGCTTCGCATCAGTTACGGCGATCTCTTCGGCGTCATGACACTCGAGCAAACGCTCGAGCAGCTGAGCATCCTGGCCGAAGTGCTCCTGGAGTCGGCTTTCGATGCCGCCGCGCGGCGTCTAGAAGAGAGTCGCACCTGGCCACGCCACTTGCAAGGTCGCCGGGCCCGTTTGGCGATTGTTGCGTTAGGCCCCATTGCCGGTAAGCAGCTCGACTACGTCGGACGATTGCCACTGTGGGTGATTCACGATCCATTGCCCGATGACGAAGCTTCGCGTCGCGCCGGACAAGAGTTTTTCGACAAGCTCACGCGCTACGCCGTGCGGCTACTCACCGAGTCGATCGATGGGGTTCCCCTCTACGAAGTGCAGCTGCAAACACAAGCGATTGCCGGTTCGCATGTCGCTGCGATGTCGGTGGAGTCGGCTGCTGCTTGGCTCGATGGCCTGGGCCGAACCTGGCACCGGCAATCGTTCACGCAGGCCCGCACGGTGGCTGGCGATCATACGCTCGGAGACGAATTGCTGCGTGGCTTGATGGGGTGGACTTATCGCCGGTATCTCAGCCGCGCTGATGAGACTGGCATCAAGGCGCTGAAACGTCGTATTCAAAAGCAGGCTGATCACGGCGGACGCAGTTTCCGCGAAGTGACACAAACTCGCGGCGGCATTCGCGATATCGAATCGGTGGTGCAGTTTCTGCAACTGCTTAGTGGTGGCGATCACCCTGAAGTGCGCGAGCCGGGAACGCTCGCCGCGATTCATGGTCTTGCTGCCTCAGGAACAATCACTGGTGAAGAGCAGGCGGTGCTCACCGAGTGCTACATCAAGCTCCGCACGCTCCGTTGCCGTTTGCAGTTGCTGCTCGAAAGTCCCGCCACCACGCTTCCCGATGATGCGGTGCAACTTGGACGCGTTGCGCGCATGGTTCCTGCACTTGCTTCGGCAGCAAAGTCGCCAGCCGATCTTGTGCCGGTCTATCAGAGTTGGCTTACACGCTCGTGGGGCGTGCTCTCGAAGATTCTTGATGCAGCTTTCCCGGGCGAAAGTGTTCCTCCGCCAGAAGTCGATCTGCTACTCGATCCGACACCGGCTGAAGATCAGGTCCGCGCTATTTTGCAGCCTTACGGTTTTCGCGATGCGCTCGCTGCTTATCGCGGGCTGCAAGAACTTGCGACCGAGCAGAGCACTTTTCTTTCCACGCGACGCTGTCGTCACTTTTTGTCGCTGATTGTGTCGCGACTGCTGCGCGAGATTGCGGCAACTCCCGATCCCGACTTCACGCTCGCGAGTCTCACTCGCGTGAGTCAGTCGCTTGGAGCCAAGGGAGTCCTTTGGGAACTGCTGAACTTCAATCCACCGTCGCTGAGGCTCTACGTTAAACTATGCGCCGCGAGTCCCTATCTCTCGACGATCTTGACCAGCAATCCGGGCATGATCGACGAACTGGTCGATTCGCTGCAGATGGCACGTTTGCCCCGCGCGAGCGAAATGCGCGCCATGCTCGCCGACCTGCTGCGTGGTAGCGCAAGTCCGCTCGCTGCGCTGCATGGCTTTAAAGCGTCGCAGCACTTGCGAATCGGTGTCCGCGATATTCTCGGCAAAAGCGATGTCGACGCCACGCATCGATCACTAGCTGATGTCGCCGAAACTTGCCTCAGCACGATTGTGCAAATTGAGTACGACCGACTCGCCGAGAAGTATGGCGAGCCGATCATTCAAGGGGGGCCGTTCGATGGCGAAACGTGCCGCTATGTCGTCGTCGCTCTTGGCAAACTCGGTGGACGAGAGCCAAACTATCACAGCGATGTCGAGGTTGCCTTTCTCTACGAAACGGAGGGGCAAACGCGCGGACCGGCGAAAGGACGCAAAGAGCAGCGGACTACCACGAGTCACTTCTTCTCGCAGTTGACGCAGAAAGTGCTTAAGGAGCTTTCGCAGTCGACCCCGCAAGGAAGGCTCTACTCGGTCGATGCGTTGCTACGCCCCATTCATCCTGGTGGCGGTGTGGCGATTGCGATGCAGGATTTTGTCGCCCATTTCCGCAGTGGCGCAGCAGCGATGTGGCAATGGCAAGCACTTTGCAAAGCGCGGCCAATCCTCGGTCATGCCGATTTAATGCAGGCCACCGAGATGGCGCTTCACCAACTGCTAATCGAGCGCAGCTGGACCGACGACGATGCTCAGCAGATTCGAGCCGCGCGCATGCGCTTGGAAGCTGGCGCGTCGCAGGCGAACCTGAAACGCGGCATTGGTGGCACACTCGATGTCGAATTTCTCGTGCAGATGTTGCAGCTGAAGTTTGCCAGCAGATCTCCGGAAGTTTTACGCCCTGGCACGCTCGATGCGATTGCAGCCCTCGCCGCGTGTGGTCACTTGAGTCACGACGATGCTGCGGCGCTACGGCATTCGTATGAGTTTCTTCGGCGCGTTGAATCGGGGCTGCGATTGCTCCTCACGAGTGCCCGCCACGATTTGCCGCAGCAGGCCGTTGAACTTAAGAAACTCGCGCTGCTGCTGGGCCTAAGTCCGCAATCGCTCGAGCAAGAGTGCCGCGCGAAAATGGCCGAGAATCGCCGCAGATTCGACGATTTCTTCATCGCCAGCGAAACTGCTGCTCCGCCTGCATAACGCCTCGGAAAAATACCGAGCAAGATGCTTCGGACAGCGATGTCCGTCTACGATTTTCAGCGGCCTTAAGTTGCTGGCTTGCCGATTTCGATCATCTGCACAGCGCGGGCGACGGGGAGCACCATGATTTTGCCATCCCCCATCCGACCCGTGTGGGCTGCTTCAGAGAGGCGTGTAATCGTCTCTTCGACACGCGTGTCTTCCACCCACACGCTGATCTCTACCTTGGGAAGAAATGCGAGCGAGTATTCGGTCTCGTCGTACTGATCGAGTTGGTCTTTTTGACGACCATACCCTTTCACTTCGCGTACCGTGACCGCTTCGATCGGCCCTTTGCGGACCGCTTCCACCACTCGCTCAGCAAGGTAGGGCTTGATGATCGCGACGATCTGTTTCACGCGATATGGCCCTTCGAGTAAGTGTGCTTGCTGAGCCCCAAGTTTTGGGCGAGACGTTAGCTAAAGAAGTTCTCGCCAAACAGGCTCAGTTCAGGGGCGGTTTCGACTTCGATGTCGCCATGCACTGTGGTGCAACAGCCGAGTCGCATCGTCTCTTCATTTCCCACGTAGGCAAGGACGGGGATTGGATCGGGTACAGGAGTTGGGATGACCGTTTTGAACTTCACCCACTCCTGAATGGTCTGTTTATTGGTGTTTTCCATCCCCTTGGTGATCAGCACGCGGCAAGTGCCGCACATGCCCATCCCCTTGCAGTTGGCATACTTATTGATGCCAGCGCCGATGCCGTTGAGCCCTTGGTTGAGATTGATGCCAGCCTTGATGGCCTCGTTGCGGAGGTTGGCTCCGTCGGGGACTTCAATCTCTTTCTTTTCCTTCACGAACTTGACGATGGGCATGGGATGACTGCTGATCGAAGGAAGGTGGAACCATACCGAGACGCGAGGCGGTCGTCGGTAACCAATTTCGTACTGCTACTTTATATCAGCCGCACAAGTGCGCTAAGGGTGGTTGGCGACGAAGTTTGGAGCCTCGTCATCCTGGCGATTTGACCGCAATGGCTGTGCCACACACAACCTTACTTCTTCTCGAGCGATTTGATCCGGATATTTTTGTACCACGCTTCGGCGGGTGGTCCGCTGTGGATTTGCAGGGCCAAACGGCCCGTCCGCTCGATTTTGTCGTCCTCTTCGGTGTAATCGACTGTAAGCAGGTCGCCGACCCAAATCTGGATGTGAGCCCCTTCGCAGCGGACGGTGAGGGAATTCCACTCGCCTGCCTTCACCACTTTGGCCAATTTTTCGTGATCGCCGCTTGCCAGAAACTTGCGGCGGCGCGATTCGTCGTACAGCGAGCCCCAAATCGACTTCCCAGCGGCAGTGCCAATGTCGCATTGGTAGCCAATCACCTCGAAGTGGTCGGGCATGCGCTCGCTACGAAACTGCACGCCGGCGTTCTCTCCTTGCCCAATCAGCTTGGCGTCGAGTCGCAACTCGAAATCGCCATAACGCTCGTTGGAAGCCAAAAACTCGTTGTTTTTGATCGGCTCCTTCAGATTTCCGCCGATGATCGCGCCGTCTTCCACACGGAAGATCTTCTCGTTCCCTTCCCATCCCGCCAGCGTTTTTCCGTCGAATAGCGAAACAAACCCCTCTTCGACCACGGCCTTGGTTTTGTCCTCACCGATGGCCTGGCCTGGGAGAAAAACTCCCAAAGTGACGGCGGCTATCAGCAGCAACTTATAGTTGGTCGAGATCGTCATCGTGTAGGGCTCACAGCCTGAGAGAGGAACGAGAAATCGCGCCGCTCAGCACTGAACTTGTGCAGCGGGAGATCGAAGGTTAAGCGCTAGCGGAGCAGCTGTCTACTTCCTTTCAACTGCGCAGATTGCCTTGCCAGAGGACTCAGCGCCTGCTGAGTAGAAGAAAACTCCCGAAAACCTTGCGAAATCACTCGTTCGAGGGGTGTCTTATCCTTTCGCAATTTGCAGGTGGCAACTAGTCTGAAGGGGTACGAAGTTTGCTGTCTGGATAGACCTTACGTGTGATGCCGGTGGCTCATGCTGGTCTATGCCCCCTGCCCTGCGATCTGTTTGGAAGAGTCATGGAATATCGTTCGCTCGAATCGATCCCCGGCGAGCTCGTCGCTGCCCTTTGGCGGCACAAGTTCAAGGCGGCGATCACTGCTGTGGTGATCCTTGCGCTTACCGCCGGCTTCTTGGTGATTAGCGAACGGCAATTCACGTCGGAAGCCAAGCTTTTTGTACGCATTGGCCGCGAGAGTGTTTCGCTCGATCCCACTGCCACCACCGGTTCGGTAGTTTCGATCAGCGACACACGCGAAAGCGAACTCAATGCGATTAGCGAGTTGCTCTCGAGCCGCTCGGTGGTCGAAAAAGTGGTCGATCAATACGGCGCTGATGTGATCCTCGAAAAGATCAAGCCTGCGAATCCGCAAATCGCAGCGGTGAAGAAGTGGATGTCGCAGTTCGACGACTACAACCTCAATCCGCTGCAGGTGTACAACTTGCGCGACAAAGCGATTTTGCACTTCCAAGAGCAGCTGCACATCGGTCTAGCGAAGAAGTCGAGTGTGATCTCGATGTCGTATGAATCGGCCAGTCCGACCCTCAGCCGCGATCTGCTCGAAAGCCTGATCACGATTGCTCGCGACGATCATTTGCGGATGAATCGGACGCGCGGCTCGCAGGAGTTCTTCGACGAACAAGCGGCCAAACTGCGCGAGGAATTGGAATCCAAGGAGAAAGAGCTACGCGATCTGAAGAACCAAACGGGACTCGCTTCGCTGCCTCAGCAGCGCGAGTTACAGCTGGGGTCGATCAACTTGCTCGAGCAAGAATTGCGTGCTACTACGGCAAGCGTTCGCGCGGCGAAGGCCGAAGTCGAACTTCGCGAGAAGCTGCTTGTCGCAACTCCGGCGATGATCATCACCGAAGAAGTGACCGGTCAGCCGCAAACTCCTCAGGCATCGATGCGCGAAAAACTGTTCGACCTGGAAGTTCAGGAGAAAGATCTTTCGAGCAAGTTGCTCGACGATAATCCACGGTTGATGCAGGTGCGTGAGCAAATCGCTCAAGCGCGGGCCGTGATGGCCGAAGAAGGAATGAGCCAACAAACAACGCGTGGTGTGAATAAAACTCGCGAGTCGACAGAGCTCGCCCTGCAAGAGAAGCTGGCCGAACTCGCCTCGCTCGAAGCGAAGCAGAAAGTGCTGGATACTAGTTTGGCTGAAGCTCGCGGCATGCTGCAAATGATGAACGACAACGAAATCGAAATTGCCAGCCTCGAGCGCAGCATTGAACTGGCGAGCACCAATTTTCGCAAGTATTCCGAGAATTTGGAGCAAGCGCGAATCGATCACGAACTCGAAGCGGCCAAGATTTCGAGTATTAATTTGTTTCAGCCCCCAAGCTATAGCGAAACCCCTTCGAGTCCCGATACCAAAACCACATTGGCGGCTGGCCTCGTGCTGGCGATGATTGGTGGCGTGAGTGTCGCCGCTTTTGCCGAACGACGTCGTCAGCTTCAGATGTACGCCAGGAATCTTGCAGCTTCCTCTGCGCTCGTAGCATCGGCGCCACCTGCGAGCACTGCTCCGAAATCGTCGGACGAAGCTCCCGAGCCCAAGGGAGCTGCCACTACCAACGGTGCTGCAGCGGCCGCGAGTGAATCGCGCCGCCCGCGCAGCGAACATCCACTGCCGCGCTAGTACTTCGAGGGCGATAATCGCCTCATTTTGCAGGCTGACTTTGCGCTCGAAGGGTGGTAGCATTTCCCCCCGGTACATGGCGATTGAGCTTCCATCGGGGTGGAGAAATGCAATGAACCGGGCCTATATCTTGGTGGCGGGAATTGGTATCGCAGCGGCGCTGGTGTTCGGCTTTATGGCGCTACGCAGCATGCAAGGTGTCGCTGAGGACCTTCAAGCAGCGGCCACCAGAATTGGTGAGAGCCAGGCCTTGGCGTCAACTAGTGACCCTCAACCAGGGCCGACGAGTCTCGATGCTCAGATCAACGATCTGAATCGTAAGCTGGATCGTTCCATCGACCGAGTACGAACGATCAAGGATGGAATTCAGCTCTCCGCAGCCAAGGGAGACACGCTCACTTCGCTCTCCGAAGCTCAAGCGTTGATTCAATTGCTTCAGAGCGAGAATAAACGGGCCATTGAACTGCACGACAGTACGCAAGCATCTGCGGATGAACTGCGTTCGAAGTACGAAGCCAAAATTGCAGAGGCAGCTGCCAAATTGGAGTCTGCCGGTAAGAAAAAGCAAGGTTTGAGCTTCGAGTTTGCAACGAGTGTCATCAGCATTCTGACGACGATATCGACGCTGTTGATGGCATGGCGAAAAGAGTTTCGCGAATCGGACCAGATGCGACTGCAACTAGCTAAGCTTCAAAAAGAACTCGACGCAAAATAGATCCGTCGCGCATGAAAAACGGGCAGTCGATTGCTCGATCGCCCGCTCTTGTTCGTTACTCATGACGCTGCAAATTCGTAGTTGCTAGGCGACAGGTTGGGCCTACCCACTTCGCTCGGTGGCGGGAGCGGTGATAACGGGCTCGGTGGTCGAACGCATCGTGTTGGCTGGCAACGTGCCAGGAACCACGAGCGGGCCAGGCGATGTTTCGTCGATAATCCGTTTGAGTTCATCAGAGTCGACCGATTCCACTTCCATCAAGCGATTCGTGAGCGACACGAGTGCTCCGCGACGCACATCCAAGATGTGACGCACTTTCTCGATCGATTCATCGATGATGCGGCGCACCTCTTGATCGATTTCACGCAGCGTTTGTTCGCTGACCGAACGGACCCGCTCTTCACCGGAGCCACCCGAAGCGAGAAACGCACTTCGATTGCTCTCGCGATAGTTCACACGTCCGAGGCGGCTCATGCCGAATTCCATACACATGCGACGAGCAATATCGGTGGCGCGTTCTAGGTCGTTTTGAGCGCCGGTCGAAATGTCGGTGAAGATGATTTCTTCGGCAATCGTTCCTGCCAGCAGGACTTGGATGCGGCTCTCGAGTTCCGATTGCGTCATCAAGAAGCGATCCCCTTCGGGACGCTGCATCGTGTATCCAAGGGCAGCCAAACCACGTGGAATGATCGAAACTTTGTGAACCGGGTCGGTATTCGGCAGACTGTAAGCCACGAGTGCGTGACCCGATTCGTGATACGCCACGCGAAGCTTTTCGTCTTCGTTCATCACGCGTTGCTTCTTCTCGAGCCCCGCCGTGACTCGCTCGACACCTTCATTGAACTCGTTCATCCCTACTGCTGTTTTTTCAGCACGAGCGGCGAGCAGTGCAGCTTCGTTCACCAGGTTCGCCAGATCAGCACCTACGAAACCGGGCGTAATGGCAGCGACTTTATGCAGATCGACGGTCGGGTCGAGCTTCACGTTCTTCACGTGCACCTTGAGGATGTCTTCACGACCCTTGATGTCGGGGCGATCGACCAGCACATGGCGATCGAAACGACCAGGGCGAAGAAGCGCTGGATCGAGCGTTTCGGGACGGTTGGTTGCGGCCATCACAATCACGCCGCTGTTACTTCCGAATCCGTCCATCTCGACCAGCAGTGCGTTGAGCGTTTGCTCGCGTTCGTCGTGGCCACCCATGATCCCCGCGCCGCGGCTCTTACCGAGGGCATCGAGCTCGTCGATGAAAATAATGCACGGTGCTTTCGCTTCCGCCTGCTGAAACATGTCCCGGACGCGGGCAGCACCCACACCGACAAACATTTCGACAAAGTCGCTACCCGACAGACTGAAAAACGGAACACCCGCTTCGCCAGCAATCGCTTTGGCGAGCAGCGTCTTACCAGTACCGGGAGGTCCGACCAGCAGCACACCCTTGGGAATGCGTCCGCCGAGCTTTTGATATTTTTCCGGGCTGCGGAGGAAGTCGACCACTTCACGCACTTCTTCCACCGCTTCGTCGATACCAGCCACGTCGTTGAACGTGATGCCAAGTTCTTCTTGCGCGTAGAGTTTGCCGCGACTACGTCCAAAGGACATCGGCGAACCAGCGGCCGAAAGTCGACGGACGACAATGTAGATCAGCATCGCTGCCAGCAGCATGCCGATGATCAATTGCGAGTGCTGCTCCCAGGGACCGGGTGGATCGGCATGACGAAAGGGGATGTTCGAATTACGAATCGCGGTTTCAATGTCGTCGCGATTGCTCCCCTTGTCGGAAAGGTTCGTACGAAACTCCACATTCTGCCGCAAGGTTTTGCTGTCTGGCTCCCAGCGATCGCCACTGGTGCCGACAGGCTTCAACTCCACAAGATCGATCTGCCCACGAACGGCCGTGGGACCAAGTTCGACTTTTCGCAGGTTCGAAACGCGCATTCGCCGGAGCGTGTTGCGTGCTTCGACCTTCACATCGATATAGCCCGGCGAACCGGCGGTCAGCTTGGATTCGTCTTTCTCATACTGCGAGGCGGCGACCAAACGTTCGAGATCGGTGTAGTCGAGCGACGTTTGGAACATCTGCAGCACATAGAGTGCTACCAGCGTGGCGATGATGGCACCAAAACCGAGATACATCAGCAGGTTGTAGCCTGTCGATCCACCCCGGTCTCCTCCCTGTCGGCCCGATCCGTTGTCAGAACTCATTCGCAAATCTCTTTCGTGTTCGACGTGCGAGAACCTACTGATCCCGCTTACGACAATCTAACCGTAAACGTCTCCAAACATACCACGCTACTAGATTGTAGCAGTCCGAAAACGGCTGACAGCCTGCGGTAAATTGCGGCCTGGAAGAGCGGTGTCGCTATTTGCCGCAAATCCGGTCCCACAGACGGTTTACTCGAGTTGACCAGCGTGGCACCAGTGCGGTTAAGCTCTGGTAGCCCCCTGCGATCTCCTGCAAGACGCTACAACTTCTCTGGCCTACCCCGGTTCAATCAATCTTGCTGCTTGTCGAGCTGGCCCCTAGAATGTGCCGCTTAGTCACAAGTCTTACGGAAAATGAGCTTTAAGGCGCGTCTGGTCGCCCCGATCGACGCAAGAAACTCTCCATGGCGACCTCGGCCCGCAATCTTGTGATACTTGGCTCCACAGGGAGCATTGGCCGCAGCACGCTTGAAGTGGTCCGTTTTTCCGAAGGGGCCCTCCGCCCCTGGGCACTCACGGCTCATCAGAGTTTCGAATTGCTTTGCCAGCAAGCGACGCAATTCCAAGTCCCCTATGTAGTTGCGACCGATCCAGTCGCGGCTCGCTCGTGGGACTGGTCGCTCCTTCCCCCGTGCACCAAACTGCTGGTTGGCAGCGAAGCTGTCCGCGAAGTGGTTGCCGCAGCTGAAGTCGACATGGTGGTGGCTGCCATGGTCGGAAGTGCAGGCCTGGCAGGGACTTGGGCAGCGCTCGATGCCGGTAAACCGGTCGCATTGGCGAACAAGGAATCGCTCGTCATGGCCGGTCCGCTCGTCATGCAGCTCGCGGCCGAGCGAGGTGTCCCGATACTACCTGTCGACAGCGAGCATTCGGCCATTTTTCAGGTCCTGCAAGCAGGCCGTCGCGACGACCTGGCGCGAATCATCCTCACCGCCAGTGGTGGCCCGTTTCGTAAATATACACTCGCCGAAATGCACCAAGTCTCGGTGGAGCAAGCACTTAGCCATCCTACGTGGCGGATGGGAAAGAAAATATCCATCGATTCGGCCACGATGATGAACAAAGCCCTGGAAATGATCGAAGCCCGCTGGCTGTTTGATCTGCCAGCCGACCAAATCGACGTGGTGGTTCACCCCCAGTCGATCATCCACTCGATGGTCGAGTTTCGCGACGGTTCGATGCTCGCCCAAATGAGCCCGCCCGATATGAAACTTCCGATCCAGACAGCACTTACGTGGCCCAGTCGACTCCCTAGTCCGGCCCGAAAAATGGATCTTTCCCAAGCTTGGAAACTCGATTTCGAACCACCTGATGAGGAGCGTTTTCCGGCGCTTGCTCTCGGGCGCGAAGTCGCCGCAGCTGGTGGAACTGCAGGCTGTGTATTAAATGCGGCTAACGAGGCCGCCGTAGCTTCTTTTCTGGCGAAAGAGCTATCATTCATGGAGATCGTGCCGGCCACGCGCGCGGTCCTTGCCAATCATTCGTTTGAATCACAACCGACCCTCGAGCGACTCTCCGAGCTCGACACTTGGGCTCGGCAGGAGGTTTCTAGGTGGATTTGCCATTAATGTTTGCTGCAGAAGAGGTCAGCTTGCTCGCGTCGCTGGGGGGCACACTGTGGAACATCTTGAGTGTCGCCGCTGGTCTCGGTTTCGTGATCTTCGTTCACGAACTCGGGCACTTCCTCGTTGCCAAAGCATGTGGCGTAAAGTGCGAGAAGTTCTACGTCGGTTTCGACTTCTTCGAACTCAAGCTCGGCCCGATCACCATTCCCCGTTCGCTCGTAAAGTTCACCTATGGTGAAACCGAGTACGGCATCGGCATTTTGCCGCTGGGTGGCTACGTCAAAATGCTGGGACAAGACGACGATCCACGTAATGCCGAAGCTGAAGCCGAACGTATCAAAGCCCAAGAGACTGGCACTGCCGTACCGAGCGAAGCTGCCGCCAAAACCAGCGAGAAAGTGGCGCTCGATCCACGCAGCTATCCTGCCAAATCAGTTCCCGCCCGCATGGCCATCATCTCGGCCGGCGTGATCATGAACTTGATCTTTGGCGTGCTGCTTGGTGGTACTGCCTATTGGCTCGGTGTTCGTGAATTGCCCGCAACAGTTGGGGTTTCCATTCCTGGTGAACCTGCTTGGGCGGCTGGTCTTCGAACCGACGATCGTGTGCTGCAGTTTGGCAAAAGCGGCTCCCCCTACGAGCACTTGCGCTATAACGACCTGCAACGCTCGGTGATTTTCAACGGCGTCGAGAAAGATCTGGACGTACTGGTTCGCCGCGCCGACGGAACCGAAGAATGGCTCTCGATGCGGCCACGTCTGCGCGATCAAGGAACTGGCAAACAGGCCACAATCGGCGTGAAGCCGACGAGCAATCTGACCATCCTGATGCAAGGGGCTCTTCCTACTAGCGCAAAAAGTTCCGAGCCGCTGCTGGAAGGTGACGAGATCACGCACGTCGACGGCACCGAAGTGAAAAACTACGGAGCCTTCGTTCAAACATTCGCTTCCAAGCCTTCCGGCCCGATCGGCCTTACAATTCGCCGCACTCCAAAATCCGAAGATGGCAAACCAAGTGGCGAACCCACTTCGCTTGAAGTAACGATTCCCGAACGCGGCGAAAACTCACTCGGTTTGGTTCCCACCATGGGCCTGGTGGTTAGTGTTCGTAAAGGTTCTCCTGCCGAAACGGCAGGCATTCTCGTCGGCGATAAACTCCTCACCATTGAAGGAGAGAAGATCGAGAATCCACTCGCTCTCTCGCAGCAATTGCTCCCTCATGTCGGGAAAGAGATCACGATTGAAGTCGAGCGGGCCGCCACGGGCGATCAGCGGGTCGTACGTGAAGTGAAGATCACCCCGGTTGCTCCTCCAATGTTCTCGACTGCCAACTTCGCAACGTCGATTGCCGCCGAGCCGATTGGAGTTGCCGTTAAACTCGACCGAACGATTGCAGCTGCTGATGAATCGTCGAAGCTCGCTGCTGGCGACAAGATCGATAAGGTCACCTTCGAATTTGCTGACAAGGATCGTGAGAAACTGTTTCTCAACTACCTGACGCTGAAAACTCCCGAAGTTATTCTCGACGACACCGAAAAGAATCTGGTTTACCTGCAAGGACTGCTCCGCTTGGTTCCGCTCGGAACGAAAGCCACCATTACCGCTTCCCGTGGCGGCGATAAACCCGAAACGATCACGAGCCAACCGGTCGAGGTTGTCAGTTCCGAAACGCTGCTCGACGAATCGCGGGGCATCACCACCGAGACATTCACCACACTACACCAAGCAAAGTCGGTTGGCGAAGCACTCGCGCTCGGCGCGCGTGAAATCAAGGAACGGGTCACCGAAGTCCTCACGGTGCTGCAGAAACTCGTCACACTGCAGATTTCACCCACGAATCTGTCCGGGCCTCTCGGAATTTTGGGTGCTGCCGGAAGTCACGCCTCCGCAGGTATTCCAATCCTGCTCCTCTTCCTCACGATGCTGAGCGCGAATCTTGCAGTGATCAACTTCCTGCCGATCCCCGCGCTCGACGGTGGGCATATGCTCTTCCTCGCCGCCGAATGGATTCGTGGAAAGCCTGTGAACGAACAGCTGCAAGTGCGACTCACCGTTATGGGCATTTTGTTCCTGCTCTCGCTGATGATTTTTGCGACCGCGATGGATCTCAGCCGCATCTCGCAGTTTTTCTTCTAAGCGAGATGTTTTACACGTGAAATCAAAACCAACTCGGCCCGTACTTTCGCAAGTGCGGGCCGTTCTTTTTGATGCAGTGGGAACCTTGCTGCGCGCCGTCCCGTCGGTGGTTTCGGCCTACACAGCAGCGGCTAACGATGCCGGCATTTCGATTTCCGAGGCCGAGGTGAAGCAGCGTCTCGCTCTTGCGATGCAGCGCGATCGCTCGGTCGGCTACGCGATGGATTCGCTGCCCGCGTTTCTCGAACTCCCTGCTACCAGCGAGCCTTCGGAGTTTGCCCGCTGGCAACGGATCGTGGCAGAAGTGTTCGAACTCTCCATCGGACAGTCCGAGCCGCTCTTTCGAAACTTGTGGCAGCACTTTGCCGAGGCGAAGCATTGGCAGCTGATGCCCGGCGCAGAGAGGCTGCTCGAGGCGTTGCTCGAGCAGCGCCAGCAAGGGCGTTTATCGGCGCTCGCCATCGCTTCGAACTTCGATGCTCGACTTCGCCCCTTATGTGCCGCGCTGGATCCCCTCGCACAGTTCGATGCGCTTCTGATTTCCTCAGAGCTTGGTTATCCCAAGCCCGATCACCGATTTTTCAGTGAGGCTGAAAAGCGATTGAAGCATGCCAGCAGCGAGATGCTCCTCGTAGGAGACGATTTCTACTGCGATGTCGTGGGAGGATTGCTCGCTGGCTATCAAGTCGTTTGGATCGCTGAAGAGGATCCCCGAGTGGCCGAGCGCATTGCGTCGCTCCCCTCTGATTTGCACGAGCGATTGCATGTGGCGAGCGATTTGTCGGTCGTCTACGACCTACTCATGCTCCCTTAGCTTGTACAGCGCAGCACTAGGCCGATTTTTGCAAAGCAGGAGCAGGCTTCGGTTGCTTCGCCACTTCGGGACGAAAGTCGCGAATGATCTCGACTTTTGCCCCCTTTTTCCAGTCGGCAAGAATGTCTTTGGCACACTCTTCTTCCGCTGTCATCGAAGCAGAAATAGTCTGGTGATATTCTTTCAGATCGGCTGAGCCTGCATCGCCTGGCACTCGAATGCGGTTGCCAAATCGCACGACAACACGCGATCGAAAGCGAGGCCACGCCATTTTGTCCCAGCTGCGAAATCGCCAAACGTTATCGTAGGCCGCCACGACAGGAATCAAATCGAGTCCCGTTCGCGATGCCAGATAGACAGCTCCCTCTTGAAACTCGCGCCGTGGTCCACGGGGACCATCGGGCGTGATCGCAAGATTGGCGTGGCCAATCGTACGGATGATTTCACGAACCGCACGAAGTCCACCCCGTCCGGTACTACCCCGAATGGCTTGAAAACCGAGGTGATCCACCATCCGTGTCACGTAGTCGCCATCGGTGCTTTTGCTAATCAGCGTATGAATGCCACAGTCGGCAAAAAACACACTCATCATCAGCAGATCTTCGTGCCACAAACAGTAGAGTCCACCCTTGGCACCAGTGCGGGGATTGTCGAGCTCGTTTGCCAGGGAATGATGGACCTTCAGCGTCCGAATCCAGGCACGGCCGTAAGATGCAACTGCCCAACCAATCATGTTGGCGGTTCGTTCTTTACTCAGCATCCGACATCCTTTTCGCAATATCCACGCAGCTGGCTTCTGCTCGCTCGCCATGCTTGCGTCGGATCGTAGCAGTTCACGCAAACTCACTACAGATCAGTTGTCGGTGCTCTGCTCCGGTTACAGCTGACAAGGCCTGCTAGCGATTGTTCGCTAGCGGGCTAGGGTTTTCTGCATGCCATCACTGCTGGCAGTGATATGAAAACGACCTGGACTTTTCAGCCCTTTGCCAGTAACTTTCGCCCCGCTTGCTGGCAGTGGCTAGTTGGTTCGCTCGAGCCAGCCTGGCGAAAACCGGTAACGATTTACCGCATGCAGAACCTGGTGATCCCGTATGTCTCGTTTGTCTCAGCTTCGTGATCTTGTGCTCCCCGTGGGAATTATCGCCAGCGTGCTGGTGATTCTCGTTCCTATGCCGTCGGAGCTGATCGACTTGCTGCTCGCGATCAACATCACGGTTTCGGTGATTGTCCTGCTCACCACCATCTACGTTCGCACGCCGCTTGAGTTCAACATCTTTCCAACGATGCTGCTGGCTACGACTCTCGGTCGACTCGTGCTGAATGTCGCTTCAACGCGACTCATTCTTACGCATGCTCGCACCGAAGGGATGGACGCTGCTGGTGGTGTGATTCGGGCGTTCGGCGAATTTGTCGCTGGCGACCAAATCGTTGTCGGTATCATTGTATTTGTCATCATCGTCGTGATTCAGTTTGTCGTGATCACCAAGGGTGCTACGCGCATCAGTGAAGTGGCGGCTCGTTTTGCACTGGATGGTATGCCAGGCAAACAGATGGCGATCGATGCCGACCTGAATGCCGGGATCATCGACGATAAAGAAGCTCAGCGTCGACGCGAGGAAGTGGCTCAGCAAGCCGATTTCTTCGGTGCCATGGATGGTGCTAGTAAGTTCGTTCGTGGTGATGCGATCGCTGGCATCATCATCACGCTGGTGAATGTGCTGGGTGGCTTCGTAATCGGAGTTGTGCAGTATCGCATGGATATTGCTGAATCGGCCGAAGTGTTCACCAAGCTCTCGATTGGCGATGGTTTGGTGAGTCAAGTTCCGGCGTTTCTGACGTCGCTCGCCGCTGGTTTGCTCACCACGCGTAGTTCGCAAAAACAAAACCTGCCGATGGTTTTCCTGCAGCAGCTCTTCAGTAATCCGCAAACGCTGATCGTCGCTGGTGGGTTTGTCGCGGTGCTCGTGCTAACCAATCTGCCGAAGATACCGCTGCTGGCGATTGGTGCGGGATGTGGTGGGTTGGCTCTGATGCTCTCGCGAAAGCAGAAGAGCGAAGAAGCCAAGGCTGTCACCGATGCCAAGGCTGCTGAAGCTGCCACCAAACCCGCCGAAGAGCGAATCGAAGATTTTCTTTCGGTCGATCCGATGGAAATTGAAATCGGCGCTGGTCTGATTCGTCTAGCTAATCCCAAGCAAGGTGGCGACCTTCTGCCACGCATCACAGCGGTCCGCCAAGGTGTGGCCAACGACATCGGCATTATCTTGCCAAAAGTCCGTGTCAAAGATTTCACGCGACTGGGCGAGTATCAGTATCGCATCAAGATCTCGGGGAACGTGGTGGCAACAGGCGAAGTCCTGCCGGGCAAGTTCCTAGCGATCGATTCAGGTGCTACGACAGGCAAGGTACCAGGTATTGAGACGCGCGACCCCGCGTTCAATCAGCCTGCTGTCTGGATCGATAGCGGCTTGCGCGAGCGAGCGCAGATGATGGGCTATACCACAGTGGAACCAACGGCTGTCCTCGCAACTCACTTGCAGGAAGTTGTTCGTCGCCATGCCGATGAACTGCTGACCCGCGATGCCACCAAGCATCTGCTCGACGAACTCAAGAAAACGAGCCCTGCCGTCGTCGACGAACTCGTTCCTGCGCCAATGAAAATTTCCGACGTGCAGCAAGTGCTGCAGATGCTTCTGCGCGAGGAAGTTTCGATTCGCAATTTGTCGACCATTCTCGAAACGCTAGGCGACTGGGCTACCAAAACCAAAGATCCCGTTTTCCTCACGGAATACGTTCGCAATCGGCTTTCTCGCACCATTTCTTCGCGCTATCGCGATGCCGAGAACCGCATGCATGTCCTCACGCTCGACCCGGCTCTTGAGGACCGGATTGCTGCGGGGGTCGAACATTCCGAGCGTGGTTTGTTCGTGCGGCTACAGCCTGCGGTGGTCGAGCGCGTTTGCGAACGAATCTCGGGCGAACTCACCAAGCTTACTCGCGGCGGCAAGCGTCCCTTGGTCCTCGTTAGTCCGCAGATTCGCGCTGGTCTGAAGCTCATGACCTCGGGCAACCTTCCCCGTTTGCATGTCCTCAGTTTCAACGAAGTGACGCGTGATACCAAAGTCGATATTCTGGGAGTGGTCCCCGATATCGATGGAAAGTAGTAGCGAATTGCTAGAGAAAATTTTTCGACATCTTGCTAAATACCGCTTCTCACGAGTGTGACAACGTTTCGACCAATTGCCCCACTCGCTTCCCGTGGCCACACCGACTGCTTTTTTCGTTGAGCATTTATGGATCTTCGGACTTATCGAGCGAACTCTTTGCGAGATGCTATGCGTCTTGTGCGCGAAGAATTGGGGCCCGATGCCGCCATTTTGCATACGCGTCGACTTCGCCCTGGTATTTTTCAGTGGCTCGCGGGGACTAGTCAGATCGAAGTGACGGCCACAGCCGACGCCGAGGTGTTGTCAAATGAACAAGATTCTGCTCGGGAGTACGCTTCATCGGATGATTCTTCCGAAGTGGATTACGCTAGCGACGACGATGTCACCTTCTCCCTCAGCGAGTCCGGTGAAAAGCCTGCTACGATCCCGTTTTCCTCGGCGAATTTTGCCGATCGCAAAACTACGGTTGATCAGCGAAGCACGCGTTTGCCTTCGGTAAAGCATGCTGGCTCGCGGCTTCAAGACAATGGGCTGTCGCTCGAGCATGAGCTGGCGACAGTCGACTTTCGCTCGAAGCACCGCGACGATTTGCTCGCACAATTGGTGCGAGAGCTCCTTGCAGTTAATCTCGATCAGGTTGCCGCTGAAGTGCTGGTGATGCAAGTCGCCGCTGCTGCGACAGAAGAAGCTTGGCAAAATCCGACCAAGATGCGCGAGTTGCTGCTCCGCCAAATGGAATGCGATATTCCGATTGGTGGCCCGATTCGTCTCTATTCACGCGAACGCCGAGTCGTTGCCCTGGTCGGTCCGACCGGTGTCGGCAAAACGACGACCATTGCCAAACTGGCAGCAAAATTTCGGCTCGAGCAAGGTGCTCGTGTAGGACTAATCACGGTCGATACGTATCGCATCGCCGCCGTCGATCAGCTGCAAACCTATGCCACGATCATGCAGCTTCCCTTGGAAGTAGTGAATCAGCCGCGCGACATGACAGCCGCTCTGGAGCGGTTTGCCGACTTCGACCTTGTGCTGATCGACACCGCTGGACGCAGTCCTCGCGATGGAGCCCGGCTGCAGGAATTGCGTTCGATGCTCGATATCGCCCAGCCTGACGAGGTTCATTTGGTGCTCGCTAGCGTCGCCTCGCGCGAGGCTTTGCAATCGGCTCGTGAAGCATTTGAGCGCGTAGGTGCTACGTCGCTTGTGATCACCAAGCTCGATGAAGCTGCTTCGCCAGCGTCGCTATTGCCTGTTTTGCGAGATTTTGCGATTCCTCTCAGTTACACCACGAGTGGTCAGAATGTTCCGGAAGATATTCGCCCCGCTGACCGGCGTCAGCTCGCGCGGCAGATGCTCTACCCTCGAACAGAACTCTCGTAAGTCGAAACGCCAGTAAACGATCATGGACCAGGCCACCCAACTTCGCAGCTTGATGCTTCGCGCCGCTCGACAAGCGGCTGACGAGCTCGCTACGCCTCCGCAAACGGTGGTGGTGGCAGCGGGTCGCGCTGCTGCGGGTTGCACCACCGTGGCCCTTAACTTGGCCTATGCCTTTGCCTCACAAGGTCTCCGTACGGTGCTCGTCGATGCCCACTGGGGACAAGGCGATATCGCCCCCCTCTGCCGGATCGAGTCGTCCGTCGGCTTGGCCGATGTCCTCACGCTCCAAAAAGATATTCATGAAGTACTGACTCTCGGACCATGCGGCGTTCAGGTCGTCACCTGCAGCGCCGTCACCAAAACAGCGTTTGAAACTCGCGGCGTCCAAAAGTTGCTCCGCCAGATTCGCTCGCTGTCACGCTATGCGGATGTGGTGGTCGTAGATGCCGGTACAGGACGCTCCGAGCTGTCGACCGGTTTGTGGCAAGCGGCTGATGAACTGCTGCTCGTTACCACTCCAGATGCCGTAGCGGTTATGGACAGCTATGCACTAGTGAAGTCGCTCGTCAATCGCCAGGCGGTTACCACGCGGCTGAGCCTCGTCGTCAATCAGTCGCAATCGGCTGAAGAAGCGGCGGATGTGCATCGTCGAATCGATCAGAGCTGCAGTCGTTTTCTCGGACTTCGCCTCCCCATGCTGGGTTGGCTCGAGCGTTCGAGCGAGCCGCTGCTGTTGAGGTCAACCAGCGGCAATGTTGCCAACCAGATCGATGGTCTGGTTGAGGTGATCCATCGCCGTCGCGATGCCACGCAAGCATCGAGACGTGCCGCATAACAAAACATCAGAGCGACTTGCCCACAGTAGGGCACGCCGCTAAGGTTGCTTAGGTTAGGCAGGATTGGAAGAGATTTTGATCGGTTTGAGAATCGTTGGTTTCGTGCATTAGTCAGTTGAATTTCGGGAGTTCAAAAAAAGAAAAGTTTCGCTTCATCCCTGAGGTGACAAGAGCCGATAACAGGCAGGCGCTCAAGCGCCATGGCGTGTTAAAGTTTTTCGGTTACGCAAAGACTGCAGTCACCGCGAGGATCAAGTGGGACGACACTATGCAGGAATACTGGGTCCACTGGCAGCATTGCTGCTGATGGCTCGGGGTCTTGCCTCTGGTGGTGGTTTGCAAAGCATCATTTTGTCCGCGTGCGGCGCAATGATGATCTTCGCAACCATCGGCTACCTTACTGGGCAATTGGCAGATTACCTCGTAAGTCAGTCGGTTCGGTCGCAACTAGATCAAGCGATCACATCGCTCGAGAGCGAAAAGCAGACCGAGAACTCCAAACGCTAGAACACACCGTACGCAATGATCCCCGATGTTCATGACGAACATTGCTGGATCGTTCACCCGAGTCCTACCCCGCTCGTGTGAAGCAGAATCAATCACGGAGGATGGAATGTCCACGACTGTAGCTCCATCGTACGACATCGAAGATGTGTGGAAGAAATACAAGCATGATCCGAATCAGAAAGAACTACGCAATCTTCTGGTGGAGCACTACCTCCCACTCGTAAAGTACAACGGCGAGCGCATTTGGGCTCGTCTTCCCGAGGGGGTTGAACTCGACGACCTCATCTCGGCTGGCATTTTCGGTCTCATGGATGCCATCGACGCGTTCGATATGACGCGCGGTGTGAAATTCGAAACGTACTGCGTGCCACGTATTCGTGGTGCCATGCTCGACGAACTTCGCACGATGGACTGGGTGCCACGTCTTGTGCGTAGCAAAGCCAGCAAACTTGGTGAAGCCACCAAGACGCTCGAAGCCCGTCTGGGCCGCCACCCCACGACGGTGGAACTCGCCGCACAGATGGAAATGAGCGTTCCTGAAGTTGAGAAAATGGTCAGCGAAGCCTCGGCCGTTGGTCTCATCAGCCTGAACAAGAAATGGTACGAGACCGACTCGTACAAAGATGTCCGCGAGATCGACATTCTCGAGGATAAGAAGGGTGAAGACCCAACTCGCCGCATTCAGAAAAATGATCTGATGCGTCTGGTGACCAAAGGTCTGAACCGTAACGAACGCCTCATCATCATCCTCTATTACTACGAGGAATTGACGATGAAAGAAATCGGCGCGACACTCGACCTGTCGGAAAGCCGCGTCAGTCAGATGCACAGCAGCATCGTTTCGCGCCTGCAATCGCAACTCGGTCGCCGCCGCCCTGAGTTCGCTCAGTAGTCGCTTGGATCGGTTGACTTAAAACAGATTCGATCCATTCCAACTTGGGGGATGGATTGAGCACAAAGCCTCGAGCCAGATCACCACGGTGATTTTGCTTGAGGCTTTTGTCGTTTCTTGACTTGAAGCTATTGTTCCGCGCGATCGGCGGCGTTGATCTACTCGAGAAATTCACCAATTGACCCAGGCATTGTTAACGTCGTGGGATGATCTTGGGGCAATGAAATTACTCTGCATTTGCCGGAATCACTGGCTGTGATTCGGGATACGTCTTCACAATCGAGCATTGCCGGTTTGTAGAAGCGGTCTCAAGCCGCAATAACTCCAATGCCCAGCTAGCATCGGTCGATGCCACCATGAGCCTTACCGCTGAACTCCACGAGCCAAAACCTAGCCAGCCAGAGCTGCGTTCTGCAGCGTCAGTTGTGCCGCCGAATCTCGCGAGGCTGTCGGGCGAATTGCAGCGCTATTTGATCGTTGCTGTCGTTGCGCTGCTGGTGGACCTCGGGTCCCTGCTAGTGCTACGAGAACTCGTAGGGACCAGCACCTTTGTGGCAGCGGCACTCGCTTTTGTGCTGGGACTCTTGACGAACTATTTCCTAAGTGTCGCCTGGGTCTTTCCCGCACGAAACGTGCAAAGTCCACTCCTCGAATTCGTCCTGTTTGCGACCATCGGAATCGTCGGGCTGGCCCTCACGGAACTACTGCTGTTTTGCGGCTCCGATCTGCTCGGCATCGACTACCGGCTCGTCAAACTCCTAGCAGTGGGAGTGGTGTTTGTCTGGAACTTTGGGGTTCGCAAACTTCTGCTGTTCCGCACAACCTCGGTCGAGCCACTCGGCCACGCATCGCAGCCTGCTACTTCCGCGAGCAACTCATGAACCGCAAGCGTGCGATCATTATTGGCGGAGGTCCTGCAGGACTCACCGCAGCCTACGAACTACTTACGCGCACCGATATTCAGCCGATTGTGCTCGAAGCGAGCGACATGCTGGGAGGCATTTCGCGAACGGTAAATTACAAAGGAAACCGGATCGATATTGGTGGCCACCGCTTCTTCTCGAAAGATGATCGGGTGATGCAGTGGTGGGCCAACATGCTACCGATGGAGGGTGGGCATAGCGGCCAACTCTCGCTCGCCTATCAAGGTCAGCAGCGAGAGATCGATGGCTCGTCAACGGGGCCGAATCCCGAGACCACCGACGAGGTGATGCTTGTTCGGCCACGCAAAAGTCGCATCTATTATCTGCGTAAGTTCTTCGACTACCCGATCAGCCTGAGCCAGACAACCATTGCCAACCTCGGACTCTGGCGCATGCTGAAGATCGGTTTTTCGTACCTACGATCTCGGCTTCAGCCGATCAAGCCCGAGCAGAGTCTCGAAGACTTTTTGATCAACCGCTTCGGACGCGAACTCTACCTGACATTCTTCAAGTCCTACACCGAGAAAGTCTGGGGAGTTCCGTGTCATGAGATTTCAGCCGCCTGGGGCGCACAACGCATCAAGGGACTGTCGATCACTAAGGCCATTCTGAACGCCATCCAAAAACCGTTTCGAAAATCGGGAGATGTGCGCCAGAAAAATGTCGAGACCTCGCTTGTCGAGCAGTTCCTCTATCCCAAGTTGGGCCCCGGCCAGATGTGGGAAACATGTGCCGCCAAAGTGCAGCAGATGGGGGGCGAAATTCGCAAGAATTCGCTGGTTTCACGTGTTTTTACTGAAGGCGATACTATTGTTGCACTCGAGGTAACCGATCCACAAACCGGCGCTGTCGAGCGAATCGAGGGAGACTACTTCTTCTCGACCATGCCGATGCAAGAGCTGGTGCGAGCGCTCGATGCGGATGCGCCGAGCAACGTGCGTGAAGTGAGTGAGGGTCTGATCTATCGCGACTTCATCACGGTCGGGCTTTTGCTCGACGATCTTAAGATTCATGAGCAAACGCGTGAAGGAAAAAAACTTCTCAGCGACAACTGGATCTACATCCAAGAGCCCGATGTAAAAGTTGGTCGACTTCAGATTTTCAACAACTGGAGTCCCTACATGGTTGCCAATCCAAAACATGCTTGGATCGGCCTTGAGTACTTTTGCTACGAGTCAGATGACCTCTGGAAACAGTCCGACGAAAAGATGGTGGCTCAAGGGATCGAGGAACTCGAGCGCATCAATATCATCGAACGCAGCAAAGTGCTCGATAGCACCGTGATTCGGGTCCCCAAGACCTATCCAGCCTACTTTGGATCGTACGATCGATTCGATGAACTGAAGCAGTGGATCAGCAAGTTCGACAATCTATTCCTCGTTGGTCGCAACGGGATGCACCGCTACAACAACCAGGATCACTCGATGCTCACCGCGATGGTGGCAGTCGACAACATCATCGCTGGTCGGACCGATAAATCGAACATCTGGGATGTGAATACGGAAATGGAGTATCACGAAAAGAAGGGAGATCAACCTGCCTCGGGCGGTGAAAGTCTCTCGGACCGCAGTCCCGGCGAAGTTGCCAAGCCTAATGCGGGTAAGAGATCAGCACCCGAGATGGCAGAGGAACCTTCACGTTCAACCGCCGCTGATCAGGAAGTGATTCGAGCCTAGGCGTTGCCCGCATGGTCACGAAACGGAAGATGCTACGCGGCGAGCCTGAAAGGCCGATCACCACTCCTGCGCCACCGATCGTAGCCGCAGCTGATTTGCGCTTTCTCAAATACGATGCCATGGATCGCCGCGCGTATCGATTCGCGGCACTCTTGATCCTCGCTGCTGGGCTACTGGCGTATAGCAACAGTTTTTGGGGGATCTTTGTCTTTGACGACGCCACTGAAATCGGCACGAATCCTTCGATTCAAACGATCTGGCCTCTCACGACATCGATGCTCAACGTCGATGGAACCCTCCCTGCCCGCCCGATTCCTTACTTCACCTTTGCGCTCAATCACGCGCTGCATGGCACCTCCGTTGCTGGCTATCACATCGTCAATCTTGCCATTCATCTAGGCTGCGGACTACTGCTCTTCAGCATGGTTCACACCAGTTGCTTGATCTCAAAAAATCGCTATTTCACGCAGGACAACGTAGCCATCCTTGTCGCAGCGCTAGTGGCCACGCTGTGGGTGGTTCATCCACTGACAACCCAGGCGGTCACCTATATCTACCAGCGCATGGAATCGCTGATGGCACTTTGCTATCTCGGCGTATTCGCGACGTTTCTTCGAGGACTCGAAGTCGAGGGACGAAGCAGGTGTTTCTGGTGGGGCCTCAGCGTGGTGATCTGCGCGACTGGAATGGCCTGCAAGGAAGTGATGATCAGCGCCCCTGTGGCTGTGCTGCTTTACGACTGGATCTTCGTCGAGCGACGTCTTGGCCGAATCTTTTCCACTCGCGGCTGGTATTACGTTCTCCTCTGTAGCACCTGGGGGATCATGGGGCTCGTGATCTGGCTACAGCGTTCGAAGTACTCCGAGTTCCACGCGTCCAACGCTCCCTCACCGAGCGAATATTTTTTGACGCAACCGGCAGCCATCCTGCTCTATGTCCGCCTGACATTTTTGCCCCTGGGGCAATGCATCGACTACGGCTGGAAGCCCCTCCGCACCCTTCCCGAGATTCTCCCTCCGCTGTTGGCGGTTATCGCGATGCTGATCGGCACGATCATTACGCTTTGGCGAATGCCGCGCGTGGGGCTCGTGATGTTGCTGTTTTTTTTGATCCTGGGGATCACGTCGAGCTTTGTGCCCGTGGCCGATCTTGTGAACGAGCATCGCGCCTACTTACCGTCGACCATGCTGGTGACCTTGTTCGTGCTCGGACTGGTTCATCCCTGCTTGCAATGGTTCGATCGCGATCGACCTGTGAGTCGCCAAACGCTGCTTGCTATCGGATCTGTTGGACTCGTCCTGGTGATACTTCTTGGTGGACTCACCTACGCGCGGAATCAAAAGTATCACTCCTACGAAGCGATGTGGACCGACGCGACAGCCAAGGCACCTCAGAACCTCCGCGCGGAGCGCGCACTCATGGTGTGGCTCGCTTCCTCCGGGCGAGCTTTGGAATCGGTCGATCGCGCTCGCAGTTTGCTGGCCAAGAATCCCGACATGCCCGAACGTCATCTCAATCTGGCGATCGCTTTGCATCTCAACAACGAACCAGCAGAGGCAGAAGTGCAAGCGAAGCTGGCGATCGACCAGCTTCCAAACTCGGAAGATGCGTTTTACATACTCGGCTGTGCCTACGATAAGCTCGGCAAAAAAAGAGAGGCTGAAACAGCCTTCCGAAAATCGCTTGAAATCCTCCCCACGTTTGTGGATGCAAACCATACCCTGGGACATCTTCTCGCTGCTGAGGGAAAAGTGAGCGACGGGGCTGAGTTTCTCGAGCGGGCTGTGAAGATCCATCCACTGCACGAAGGCGCGCTACAAGACTTAGCGGTGGCTTACGACTTGCTTGATCGGACCGAGGAGTCGGAAGCGACCTTTCGCCGATTGCTGAAGGTGAACCCACAGCACCGAGTGGCTCGCGACAGCTACGCTCTGCTGTTGCAGCGATTGGGACGACTCGACGAGGCCGTTGCCCAGTACGAATACCTTGTCGAGCAAGACCCGGGGGATGTCGGACCACGCATGAACTTGGCCATCGCGTGCGCGATGCAGGGAGATGTGCCGCGCGGGATCGAGCTGCTGCATGAGGCCGAGCAGATCGAGCCTGGCAATGCCGAAGTGCAGGCGAACCTTGCCCAAATGTTGCGGCGAGCTGGCCGCGATCAGTTGGCATCCACTCACTTTCGCCGGGCGCTCGCGATTCGGCCAACCTGGGCCGAGGTGGAGATCGGTTATGCTGAACTTTTAGCCAGCTCGCGCGACGAAAAGGTCCGAAATCTCGATTCGGCCCAAAATATTGCCAGCAGCGTCATCCGAGCGTCGGAGGGAACGTATCTCCCCGCTTGGATGGTTCTAGCTCGAGCTGAATTGGTTGCGGAAAAACAGCTGCAGGCGCGCAAAACGCTCGCCGCAGCACGAAAGCAGGCCCAGTTGCAGCAGGATGTGACAGTTCTTCAGCAACTCGACCTACTGGAGGCGAGCATCGCGGAGGCACCACCGTAACGATTTTGTCGACGGCGGAAGTCGGGCCGATTTGTGGGAGCGGGCTGTTTGGGCGTTGCTCACAATCACTCGAGGTGATTATTCTTGCACTGTAGCCAACTTCACCTTGCGACCACTTCCTAGTAGGCAAAAACCAACGGCATGGATTCCACTATTTCCTCGCGGTGCTGGATCGGTTTTGATCTCGGCGGCACCAAGATGATGGCAGCAGCGCTCGATAGCGAGTTTAAGCTCGTGGGGCGTAAACGCCGCAAGACCAAAGGGAACGAAGGGTCGCGCGCAGGGATGGAGCGCATCATCCAAACGATTCGCGACGCCATGCAGGAAGCTGGTCTCGAAGGGGCTCGACCCACCGGCATTGGCATCGGCTGTCCCGGACTTGTCGATATCGAACGAGGAGTGATCGTCGACTCGGCCAATCTTGGCTGGAAGAATGTGCACATTAAGGAACAACTGGAAGAAGTGTTCGCTTGCCCTGTGGTCATTCTGAACGATGTCGATGCGGGAGTTTTTGGCGAGTATCGCTTCGGAGCCGCCAAGAATGCACGTTGCGTGATCGGTGTGTTTCCTGGTACCGGCATCGGAGGGGGATGCGTTTACCAGGGACAGATCTTACGCGGCAAAAGTCTCTCTTGTTTTGAAATTGGTCACATGCTGGTGAATCCAGCCGGACTTCCTTGTGGCTGTGGTCGCAACGGATGTCTCGAAACCGAGGCGAGTCGCCTGGCGATTTCCTCCGCTGCAGCGATGGCTGCCTTTCGTGGTGAAGCGCCGAATCTACTGGCCGCAGCAGGCACCGATCTCAGCGACATTCGCAGTGGTGTGCTCGCCGATGCGATTAAGGCGGGAGATGTGGTGATCGAGCGTATTGTGCAACGAGCGGCTGGTCTCATCGGACAAGCGGTGGGAGACCTTGCAAACTTGCTCGCCCCCGATGTGGTGGTGCTCGGTGGAGGTTTGGTAGAAGCGATGCCCGATCTGTTTTCCAAAACGGTCGATGATGCGGCACGGCGTCGCGCGGTAGCCCCGTATGTGAAAGGGATGAAAGTGGTGGTGGCTCGGCTGGGGGACGACGCTGTTGTGCGGGGTGCTGCAGCTTGGGCCGAAGCGAGCGTCGGGAGCAAGGCACCATGAGCTCCGTGGAATCGCGACCAGCCACCCCTACCCCGAGTTCCAATAAGCCCGTTGCGGTGATCGACATCGGTACGTCGAGTGTCCGCATGGCGATCGCAGAGATCAGCCCGCAGGGGGAGGTTCGGACGCTCGAAACATTGACGCAGGCCGTGAGCCTTGGAAAAGATGCGTTCACCGGTGGAGCTATTGCGAAATCAACGATCGAAGATTGCGTGCGCGTCCTCAAGAGCTATCGCAAGGTGCTGCGCGAATACTCGATTGATCTCGCCGAGCATGTGCGTGTGGTGGCTACTAGCGCGGTGCGCGAGGCGACCAATCGTTTGGCGTTTGTCGATCGGGTGTACATTGCCACCGGATTTCAAGTCGATCCGATCGATGAAGCTGAAGTGAATCGGATCACCTTCCTCGGTATCCAGCCACTCCTGACCGCTGATCAAAGCCTCGCTAGTTCGCGCGCTGTCGTCACGGAGATCGGTGGTGGCAGCACCGAAATGCTGCTCGTGAAACAAGGGGATGTGGTTTACTCGCACACCTATCGCCTCGGTTCACTGCGCCTCCGTGAAACGCTCGAAGCATTTCGCGCGCCGACCGTCAAACTGCGTCACATCATGGAGACGCACATTCTGCGTACGGTCGAAGAGATGGTGGAGCATGTGAGTGGCGAAGGACCGATTGAATTGATCGCGATGGGAGGGGACGTGCGAGTCGCCGCGCGATACCTCACTCCGGGCTGGGATGGTCGAAGCCTGGTGCGGATGCCGCTTGCTGGGCTCGAAGAGTTCACCGATCGCGTGCTCGGTATGTCGGATGACCGGCTCGTGCGCAAGTTTCAGCTCAGTTATCCCGATGCGGAAACGCTAGGGCCCGCCCTTTTGGCGTATGTGCTTCTTGCGCGAGAGCTCAAAGTGCGCGAGCTGCTAATCACCAACGTGAATCTTCGCGATGGTCTACTCAAGGAAATGTCGACCGGCAGTTCGTGGTCGAAAGAGTTCAGTAAGCAAATCATCCGCTCGGCCATTGATTTGGGACGCAAGTATGGTTTTGACGAACAGCATGCGCTGCATGTAGCTGATTTGTCGAGCAGTCTGTTTCATCAGCTTCGCGACGAGCATCAGCTTCCGCCCCGCTATGAAGTGATCCTCTACACCGCCGCGCTGCTGCATGAAGTGGGGCTGTTTGTGAGCAATCGCAGCTACCACAAGCATTCGCTCTATGTGATCCGCAACAGCGAGTTGTTTGGGCTTGCCAAACGCGACCTGCTCCTCGCGGCGCTTATCGCCCGCTATCATCGCCGCGCATCGCCGCAACCAACGCACGAAGGGTATTCGACCCTCGATCGCGACGGACGCGTGGCGGTGGCCAAGCTCGCGGCGATTCTGCGTGTCGCTGTGGCGCTCGATGAATCGCGTAGCCAACGGATTCACGAAGCGACCTGTCATCAAGAAGGGGGACGACTCGTGATTTCGATCCCTCGTGTCGAGGATCTGTCGCTCGAGCAACTCGCGCTCAAGCAGAACGGACTACTCTTTGAAGAAACATTCGGCATGCCAGTCCTGCTGCGCATGGCACGCCGCTAACGATTGACCGCAAGACTATTTTTCCATGACGCAAACTCATCCTCGTTTTTTCAATCGCGAACTTAGCTGGCTGGAATTCAATCAGCGCGTGCTCGACGAAGCTCGCGACGATCAAATTCCACTTCTCGAGCGGCTGAAGTTTATCGCCATCACGGGTAGCAATCTCGACGAATTTTTCATGGTTCGTGTCGGCGGATTGCGTGTGCTCGTGAACCGTGGAATCACGACAAACGATCCCAGTGGCATGACACCTCTGGCGCAGCTCGATTCGATCAGCGTGCGCGCTCACCAGATGATGGCCGACCAGTATGAGTGCTTCCTGAAGGAACTCGAGCCGCAGTTGACAGCAGCCGGTTTGCGGCGCGTCCCTGGACAGGAACTGAGCGAACGCCAAGCCAAAGCGGTGGAACAAGTTTTTGATGGCGAGATATTCTCGGTCCTGACACCGATGGCCATTGCCACTTGCGCCGAGTTTCCGCTGCTTGGTAATCAAACGCTCAGCGTCTGTGTGCAACTCGCTCCATCGAGCGATGCGCCTGGAAAGCCTCGTTTTGCAGTCATTCCACTAGGAAAAGTGCTTCCCCGCTTCCTCACGCTCAGCGCGGAGCGTGGGACGGCCTACGTCTTACTGGAAGATGTGGTGGGCCGTTTTGTCGAGCGGTTTTTCCCGGGCGAAGTGGTGACGGGACATGCGGCCTTTCGCATCACACGGAATGCCGACTTTAGCCTGCGCGACGATCTTGCCCCCGATCTGCTCGCGGGAATGGAAGATATTCTTCTCGCACGTAAGCATGGCGAATGTGTGCGACTGGAAGTGGCCGCTTGTGCGGGACCTGAGCTTGTCGCCTTCCTCAAAGAGTCGCTTGCGGTCGAGGATCGCGATGTCTTCTTTGCTCCTGGGCCGATCGATCTCTCGACCCTCATGCAGTTGACCGACCTGAAGGGTTTCGAGCAGCATCGCTACGAACCGTGGCCCGCACAGGCTTCTCCCCAGGTCGAGCCCGGCGCGAGTATGTTCGAGACGCTCGCGCGGCGCGATCTGCTGCTGCTACATCCGTATCAGTCGTTCGAGCCGGTGATGCGTCTGATTGAAGAGGCTGCTGTCGATCCCGACGTGCTGGCAATCAAGCAGATTCTTTATCGCACGAGTCGCAACAGCCCCATCGTGACGGCGCTTGCACGAGCAGCTCAGCGTGGAAAATCGGTGACGGCAATCGTCGAGCTGAAGGCTCGATTCGACGAAGCCCGCAACATCGAATGGGCTCGCAATCTGGAAGAAGCGGGTGTGCAGGTGGTGTATGGCGTGAAGGGACTGAAGACCCACGCCAAGACCTGCATTATTGTTCGCCGCGAGCCGCAAGGGATTCAGCGCTACGTTCACTTCGGCACGGGAAACTATAACGAGATTACGTCGCGCATTTACAGCGATGCCAGTTTGCTTACGAGCAACGAAGAGCTCGGTGCCGATGCGGTGATGTTTTTTAACGCGATTACCGGCTATTCCCAGCCCCAGCGCTATCGAAAACTCGAAGCAGCGCCGATTGGTTTGCGAACGCGATTGCTCGAACTCATCGAAGGTGAAACCAAGCGAAAGCTGGCGGGCCAAAAAGCGGCGATCGACGTCAAGCTCAACGCCTTAGTCGACCCCGAACTCATCGAGTCGCTTTATAGCGCCTCACAAGCAGGCGTGCCGATTCGCCTCAATATTCGTGGCGTTTGTTGTCTTGTTCCTGGCGTTCCCGGACTCTCCGAAAACATTCGAGTGGTGAGCGTGATCGATCGTTTCCTGGAGCATGCACGTGTGCTGCGATTCCATCATGGCGGCGATAACCTGGTGTTCATATCGTCGGCCGACTGGATGCAACGGAACATCGACCGGCGTATCGAACTTTTGATTCCGGTGGAAGATGTTCCGTGCAAGACGCGACTCGTAGCAGCGCTCGAAACGTATTTCGACGACAACGTGAAAGCGCGGCTTCTCAATCCAAGTGGGCAATACACACTTCTGAAGCCGCAAGGACGGAAGAAACGTCGGCGAAGCCAAGAACTGCTTTATGAAGATGCCTGTCAGCAAGTGAAGCAGGCCGAGCAATCCAGACGCACCACCTTTGAACCACACATGGCTCCCGGCGCGAATTCCTAGTCGCGCGGACCTGATTAGCCCTGAAGAATGAACCTTATGAAGACGCTGCTGTTGCTCCGCCATGCGAAATCGAGTTGGAAAGATAATGAGCTCGATGATCACGATCGTCCGCTGAATAAACGTGGGAAACGTGATGCGCCGCGGATGGGTGAACTTTTGCGCGACGAGCAGATGGTGCCCGATTTTATGCTCACCTCGTCGGCCAAACGTGCGCGACGAACAGCCGAACATGTTGCTCAGGCTTGTGGCTTCCGTGGCGAAACTCGAATCACGAGCGAGCTTTACGAATCCAATATCGATCGGCAAATCGCTGTCATTTCAGCCGTTCCCGAACCAGCGGCGACTGTGTTGCTGGTCGGTCATAACCCTGGAATTGAAGAATTGCTGGCAGCAATTTCCGGTGAATGCCCGGCCATTACGACAGCAGCCCTTGCAAAAATCGAGCTCCCGATCGAGTCTTGGCGCGACCTGAATTTAAGCGTTCGTGGCCGTTTTATTCGCATCTGGCAGCCTCGCGAATTAGCCTAGAGTGTTGCAAGCGACTCACTTTGAGTTGCTCCATCGGATCGCGAGCCAAATGGTATGGTCAGGCTGCAAAAGTGGTTTACCCCCAGCAGGTCGGTGGAACGTGCGAAGAAAGATCGTGTCGCTAAGCTTGCGCGCGAAGTCATCGCGGCTCGGCTGATCGGGGTTGAGCACTACCTGCAGCAACTCTCGGGACGCGATCTCTCGCAGGTCGAGGGAGTGCATCAGCTGCGCGTTTGGTGCCGACGTAGTGAAGCTGCCATCAAGCTGTTCCGCACGCTGCTGGTGAAGTCGAAATCCAAGCAACTTCTCACTTCACTCAAGCTGCTGCGTCGCGCGGCTGGGCCTCTGCGCGACCGTGATGTGCTGCTCGCGCAGATTACTGCGCACGATTCCGGCGCTACCGCCGAAGGTGTTGCCAATTTCATACGCCAGGAGCGTGCCGGGTATGCGACTCCTTTGCGAAAGTTGCGGAAGCAATGGATCGATCAAGGAAAGATTGCCCGCGAGCAGAAGAGGGTGAAATCGCTTGTAAAGCAGAGTCGGCATCAGGATGCGCTCATGCCGTTTTTTCAGTCGCAACTGGCGCCCCTGGCGGAAGCGTTTTTCGAGCAATCTCGCGCGAAGCCTCGTGCTGTGTCCGCGCTGCATGAACTACGAATCGCAGGGAAGCGTTTGCGTTATGCGATGGAAATTGCGGCAAGCAGCTTCGACGAATCGTTTCGCGATGTGCTCTACCAACGTCTCTCGCTCGTCCAAGATCGACTCGGTGCGATTTGCGATCACGCGACACAGTCGCAGCATCTCGCGGACTTGCTGAAAGCGAAGAAATGGTCGGCGGCTGAACGAAAATGGATCAGCATCCGTGCAGCGCGCGAGAAGAAACTTGCCAGCGAAAAGATTGCGAAGTTTCGAGCTTGGTGGAGCGATGCGCGGCAGACGAGTCTATGGAAGTTGTGGTCAAAGATCGTCGAAAAAGCGTAAATCGCTTGTTCCGGCGCCGCATCACAGTACGTAGCAGAAGTAGCCAATCAGCCCCGAGAGGATTGCGATGCTAGCGACGATCACCAGAAGCACGCGTGATTCGACCCCCAGGTCGCGTGCACGTGTGGCCGGATCGTCGGCAGATGCGTCGGTTGCCGAAGGCTCGAAGAGATAGCCGCACAGATGGCAACGTGGATAGTACTTTGCTGCGAACTGCTCGTCGCACGTGTGGCACAGCAGCAGCGGAGCACGCTCGTCGTCTCCCTCGTCAGTCGACTCGTCGACAAGCCTAAAGTTGTTCCCCGAGGTGCCACAGTAGTCGCATGTCACTTGCCGCCGCTCACCACATTTGCGGCAAGTAGGCCAAGCTTCGATGACTGAGGTTCCCGCTGGATACTCTTCGTGCTGGTGGCCCAGTTCTGCTGACTTCTGAGTAGCGCTGGTCGAGTCGCTGTGAGCAATCGTGGCTTCGAAATTGCCGATAGCTTGCAGGGCCTTCTCGACATCGTGCTCGCCAACAAGCAACTGCGGTAGTGAAACCCAGCCGAGCGGGAGATCGCCACCGGCCGCTTGCAGCATGTCGTTGACGACGAAGCTTTCGATCCCCTGCTCTTCCAGGAGCGACTTGAGCAGGTACGCCTGCTGAGCACTGGCGGCACGATAAACAACAACCGGGTTATCAGCCAATGGTGCACCTTCGTTCGAGGAAAGGAGTGCTATATCAGCCACCCATGCCGCAGAAGCCTTGTCCACACTGAGGTTTGCCGCAGCCCCCACCGGGCATCGATTGAGCCATCGGGAGCGAAGCTCCACTCGTGTGAGCAGCGGGAGCACTTAGCAGCCGCTCGATTTTGGGCGACTCGCAGCTGGGGCATGCGGGAGTATCGTCGCTGCGAACCAGCAGCTCAAACTCGGATTCACAACTTGGGCAATGGTATTCGTACAGTGGCATCGTCTAAAACTCCTTCCAGCCGCTGGGGGGCAACTTCGCAGTAACACAGACATCGCTCGAATACGAGCGATATTGCAACTTGGAACTTAATTATACCTCGATCGGAATCGAGCAACATGGATCTGCAGCGAATCTACGATCGGCGAAAGTCGCGGCTTGTCGATGAACTGGCCATCGCCAAGTATGGCATGCTCGGACTGATGCTGATGGAAAATGCGGGGAGAAATGTGGCCTATGAGCTGCTCGCGCGTACGCCGTGCCGACGCGTGGTAATTGTGGTGGGAAAAGGAAATAACGGCGGCGATGGCTGGGTGATCGCGCGACACTTAGACGCGGCAGGTGTCGATGTGATTGTGCTGCTGACAACAGCTCCGAACGAATTCCGCGGCGATGCAGCTGTGAACTATGCAATTGCGAATCTTGCGAAAATTAAAATCATCGATCTATCGCGTACACCCACGGCCGAGGCGATTGCGACTCACTTTGCCGAGGCGGACTGGCTGGTTGATGCGATGCTTGGCACCGGAGCCACAGGCGAGCCTCGAGGCGCGATGCGGCTGGCAATCGAAGCGATCAACCAGTCTTCGGTCCGTACCCTGGCCGTCGATCTGCCGACCGGCATCGACTGCGATAGTGGTGGTGCCGCTACGGTGGCAGTGAGAGCAGATGTAACCTGCACGTTTGTGACACTCAAGCCGTGCTGCCAGGTTGCTGCTTGTCGCTCTTATTTGGGCGAAGTGCGCGTGATCGATATCGGTGTGCCGCGCGCTTTGCTCGAAGAAATCGATGCCATGCCTTGAGCCGTGAGGAGCGTTTTTGGTAGTGGTTGTTTTCTAAGTTTTTCCAGGTTTACGAGCGGCGGCACTAATCGAGGATTTTTGACCAGAACCATTGCTGCGGCTCAGCAGCGTGATAGCCAACCTGCTCATAAAGTTTCTGAGCCCGCAAATTATCGCTGCGTACTTCGAGCGTAATCTTCGTACAGCATCGAGCGCGAGCCTCGGATTCGATCGCCTGCATCAATTGGCGGCCTACTCCTTGCCCCCGTGCAGCGGGGCTCACGGCGACATCGTGAATGTTGAGGAGTTTACTGCCACGGAACGATGAAAAGCCAACCAGACAAATTGCCAGACCGACTGGCAGCGGATGGTGAGGATCGCTCGTTTCAAAGGCGATCAGCACGACACCGCCCCCATGTTCTCGCAATCCAGGAAAGAGGCTCGCACGTGCATGCTCGGAAAGTGGTTTGCTATCTCCCATTTCGTCGCGGCAGTACATGTCGAGCAGTTCGACGGCGATTTGCTCGTCAGCGGCGTCATCGAGGTTAGCTAGGCGGATCGAGAGCATGAAGAGGGCCTTAGCAAGATGCTGCGAGAGGAGGCAGGAGCATGCGGGCGCTGATCCAAACCCGCGCGTTGGCCTGCCTGCATACGGCTCGATTATTCGTCGGCGGGTGGCGGCTCATACTCGAAGTCTTTCCACTTCATCGCTTGACGGAGTGGTTCGATTCGGAGCACAACCTGACCGTTTTGGAAAATGCGAACGGTGCCGCTCGATTGGCTGACGACCACGGCAATGGCGTTGGTGCTTTTGCTGATCGCAGCACCGGCCCAGTGACGGGCACCCAGTCCCTTGGATAAGGTGAGATCGGCGTAAGGGGCATCGACCAGCTGAGCCGATTTCTCAACGATCCCTTCGGGGGAAACGATGAACGCTCCGTCGAGCACGGCGATTTCTTTCACCGCTTCGCGGACACGAGGGTCGTCGAGATCGCGCTCGGGACGTGTGTAGCCCTTCACCGGGTCGTAGCCAGCGGGCTGACAATGCTGGAGCACCTTACGGGTATCGCCAACGACAAACAGGGTGCCGACCGCTTTTCCCTCGCGCCCTTCGCGACCAATTTCGACCGCCAAATCGACCACCGTTTTCAAGGTCTCGAGAGGGACGCTAGTTTCGAGCTGTTTGAGATCGCGTGCGGTGAGGCGTCCCAGGTGTTCATCGAGCCGGATGAAGCTGATGGAGTCGAGGACGTCGGCTTCGAACCCGCTGTAAACCACCACCACACCGTCGCCAGGGGTGAGTATTTCGCGAGCCACGCCGGTGAGGAGCGCCTGGGTCATTTTTTCGATCACTGGCGAATCGGCCATGTTTTGGACGATCGTGGCGAGGCCTGCATCCTCTGCACCAGCGAGTTCTTGGGGGGTATCGGCTACAACGACAATCCGGAGTTTATCGACGCTTTCGCGAAGTTCTTTCCAATCGGTCGGACCGCTGAGCATGAGCATGAGCGCGCTGGCATCATTGGCCTTGCAAAGTAAACTTGCCAAGCTGATGTAAGCCGAAAATAGCTCGTCAAATCGGTGCGGTTTCATCGTGGCCGTTTCAGGAGACTGGCGCGTTGTGGTCGCAACTACACCAAGGTCGGCGGCATCGTACGCAACTTCCACCGCTCGGGCAACGCCGCGCAATCGAATCGGCTCAGCCAGAGCGGGATTCGACACGCGAGTTCTTCCGGCGGACCTGTTCTTTCTTGCTACAGACGCTTTTATGGTCGACACTTTTGCCTCGCCGGTGGGGCCACCTGCAAATGTAGTGGCCCAGCGTGCTCGAAGTGTTTCGCAAAAAATACTGCCCGGCGGTATTTCGGACAAACAAGCGGTGGCTTAAGGATGGGCCGGGGGGCTCCGAAAGCCCCACATCTCGGCGTTCGCCAGTTCGATCAGATTGCCGCTGGGATCACGAAAATAAATCGACCGTCCGCCATGAGGCCAATCGATGATTTTTTCGATTGCGACCGAAGAGTCGCGAATTCGCCCTTCCCAGGCGTGCTGATCCGCAATGGATACACGAAAGCAAACGTGCCCCGGCCCGAGACTTCCATGATGGGGATACGCAGGGCTCTCGGCCGTGGTATCGCGCGCGTCGAAGATCAGCAGCATTTGGTGGCCGACTTGAAAGTACAAATTGTGCCCGGGAGTGAAGGCAAACAGGGTGAGCCCCAGGAGATCGCCGTAAAACCGCTGGGCAGCCTCCAGGTCGTCGACGTAGAGGGCCGTTTCGAGAATGCTCGTCAGAGGCACACACAAAGCGGTGGGCATGGGAGGTCACCGAAAGCTCGTTGCTCTAGCGCCTGGCGACGCTCGCCAGCGATCCGCTTATAGAGGGGTTCTTGAGCCACTAATTTAGTGGGGTTGATGGTCCCTGTCAGCTGCTTTTCATCAAAAAATTCTTACATAAATCAATACGGAGAGCACACGCATTGGCGGCTACTTATCCGAGATCAGCTCGTGCGGTATTGAGTAGCGTGACTCGGGAGATCGCTTGGCACTGATCGACCTTGGCACAAGCTTTGACGATCGGCACACTCGCTCCTACTGCCAAGATTCGTGCGGAGACTCAAATCGCACCGCACGTGGTGGAAAACAGCCGCCACGTTGTTTATGCTTCTGGCGATAACGCTTTTCCCAGCGAAGCTAAGCTCGCTTGTCCACCAAGCTATTTAGCGCTCCATCGCTGGTACGTACGATTCTCTTCCACACACCCAGCGATCGTTCTGACTCGCCAGGCACCTGGAACTACGGCAAAAGCGAATCGAAAATCTCCTTTACTCCTCCCACGAAAGTCCGTTCGATGGCCAATCCCGCTGCTCCTGCTGATTCCGCTGCCCCTGCGACGGCCCCACCCAAGTCGAGCAATTTGCGACTGTTCATCCTTCTTGGTTTGCTTGTTGTGGCGATCGGTCTGTTGATTTTCGACTACAAAGTCGCTGCCCCAGCCCTTGAAGATGCCAACGCCAAGATCGAAAAGCTGGTGGAAGAACGCAATAAGCAAGCGGTGCAAAGCAAGAACAACGCCGAGGCTGGGGCCGATCTGGTCCGAGCTTCCGACATTCAGCAGGCCATCGGTCGTGCACCTTCGAGCGTTCAGGAATTCGACGACTACACCATCGAAGCTTACGCATTCGGTGGATTGTGGCCCGTTTGGAAGCGGCACTACATCACGGTGCTCTACGTTGGTGGCGACGAGAAGTCACCTCGCCGCTACAGCACTCACCACAAGAACACGATGCCACCGGAAGAGTTTCTCCCCAGCTCCGAAACGCTGATCGACATCAAGCCCGGAACCGACGAAGTTCCCCAAAGCCTGCCCCAGCCTGGCGTGATGGAATCGGAAGAAGACAAAGCAAACGCGGAAAAGGGGAGCAAAGGTGTTGAGGCCCCGGGCCCAGCAGCTCCTGGCCCAGCAACCGAAGAGAAGCCAGCTGAAGAGCAACCGTCGGAGGAAAAACCAGCCGAGGACAAGCCCGCTGAAGAGAAGCCAGCCGAATAGGGCTCACGCTCGTTTCGCTTGAAATGCCAATAAAAATGGGCCTTGGGAGATCACTCTCGCAAGGCCCATTTCGTTTTCTTGAGTAAAGCTCGACGTTTGTACGCTAACAGCCGCCCCTCAGTGGTCGAGGTTCTAACAGTTCCTACCAAGCGTTTAAGGATAAGCAGGAAACACCACAGTTGGTGCGGGATAGACCGGCACGGCTGCGGGAGCGACGTACGCCGGAGCCACGTAGCCAGGAGCGTAGTAAGTGGTGGTCGCGCGGCCTCGGTAGTACGTCGTGGTGGCACCACCGGCAGGAGCCACATAGGTCGGCGCGGCATACGCAGGTGGATAATAGGCCGTTGTGGCCGGAGCTGCGTAAACGGGTGGCGTGTAGGTTGGTGCTGCGTAGGCAGGAGCGTAGTACGTCGTTGTGGGAGCCACGTACGGAACCACAGGGGCGACATAGCCGGGCGCTACAACCACTGGACGATAAGCGCCGCGAACAACGGTTCGCTGCGTCACTACGCCGGTCGCTGGAACCGTCGCCACAGGGACGCTCGGGTTGCTGAAACTGGTCACCACGCGAGCGCGTCCCCAACCTGCTTGCGCATCGGGGGATGCTGCCAGAACAGCCGCCGCCACCAAACCGCTCAGCAGCAAGCTCTTCGGTGCCAAACGTTTCAGCCACATCTTCCAGCCGTTGGATCGCATCAAAAATTCCCCTGTCCGTCGTTAATTTTCTGGCGAGCGCTCCCGCGACTCTCGCAGGGAACTGCTTGGTGCGATCCATCGCAACCTTCGACATGGCCACTTATGAGGCCCTTTGTCGCACCTCAAGTCTATGCCCGATTCGGCTAAAAACAAGCGTTGAATGCACGTTTCAAATAGACCACCCACCTGCGTTGCGATTCTGCATCAAGCTGGCCAAAGTGCCCCCATCGTGACTCAAAAAACGCTTCAATCTGCCTGTTTTACGCACCTTTCACCCGTTGGTTCGACTACACTACCTGCATGGAGTTCGCGTGCGAACTTCCCGGGGCCAGTTTCTCTCCCAACGCTCGCCCCGGTTACCCACCTATCTTCGTTTTGATCGACGATCCGCTTGCCGCGAAAGATTCCTCGCGATGTTGCATCTCTGTAAGTTGGCTCCCCGTTTTGGCTCGCTATTGGGCACCCTCGCCCTGCTTCTCATCGCGACACCGCTGCTGGCTCAACCTGCCAGCCGTTCGGGACCTTTTGCCGAAGCGCCTCGATCGCTGCGGAGCCGGCAGTTCGATCAGCTGCATCTGAAACTCGAACTCGATTTTGATTTCCAAACGCAAAGCGTCTCCGCGAAGGCGACTCACCGCATCAAACTCTTCGAGAGCCTGCAGGAAATTTCCTTCGATGCCGCTGAAATGAAGATTAAGCGGGTCGAACTGAAATCCACCGAGACGACGGGCCAGTGCAAGTTCGAACATCGTGCCGCAGCGCTACGTGTCGAACTACCAAACGAAGTAGCGAAAGATACGGAACTTGAAATTCAGGTGGTTTACGAAATCACGAAGCCCAAACATGGCATCCACTTTGTTCGCCCCGATGAGGAAGAACCGACGAGCCTCGAAATGCTTTGGACTCAAAGCGAGCCGGAGTATGCCCGCTACTGGTTCCCCTGCTTCGATCATCCCAGCGATCGACTCACAAGCGAGATCATCGCCACGGTTCCCACAAAGTTCGTCACTCTCAGTAATGGAATCTTGGTTGAAAAGAAGGAGATCGGCGAAGGACGAACCATGTGGCACTGGTCGCAGCAGCAATCGCACGTCGCCTATTTGCTGAGCATTGTCGCTGGCGATTTCGAAATCTTCGAGCAGAAGTATGGCGACCTGCCGGTGCAATCGTACGTTCCGCGCGGACGTCTCGCCGACGCTCCTCGCAGCTTCGAGAAAACCCCTGCGATGGTCGACTTCTTCTCGAAAAAGATTGGCGTCGGATATCCCTGGCCTAAATACACCCAAATCTGCGTCGACGAATACAACTGGGGTGGCATGGAACATACCTCGGCTACGACGCTGAATCTTGGCACACTCCACGATGAGCGCGCCCATTTGGATGTCAGCAGCGATGGACTCGTGGCGCACGAACTCGCGCATCAGTGGTGGGGTGACCTGGTGACGTGTAAAGATTGGGCCGAGCTGTGGCTCAACGAGAGTTTTGCAACGTACTTTGCCAACCTGTGGACCGAGCATGATCTGGGTCCGGTCGAAGCGACATGGGAACGTTATGGCGATGGCCAGAGCTACTTGCAGGAAGATCGCCGCTATCGTCGTCCCATCGTGACCTATCGTTATCGCGATCCCGGGGCGATGTTCGATCGTCACAGCTATCCCAAGGGGGGACGCGTGCTGCATATGCTACGCGAAGAACTTGGGGAAGAAAATTTCTGGCGCGGCATCAAACGCTACTGCGAACTGAATCAGCATCGAGCGGTGGAAACAGCCGACCTGCGCATCGCCATGGAAGAAGCGACCGGGCGCGGCCTCACGTGGTTCTTTGACCAATGGGCCATGCATGGTGGTCATCCCGAACTCACGATCACGTCGGACTACGATTCCACTGCTAAATCCCTCGAAATAACGATCAAGCAGACGCAAAAAGTCGACGAACTCACCCCCCTCTTTAAGCTGTCGGCTGAAATTGAAATTGGCACCGGAAGCGAGTCGAGCATTCGAAAAATCACGATCGATAAGGCCGAACAAACCTTCCATTTCGATGTCGCCAGTCGGCCTACACGTGTGGTGTTTGACCCGCGCGATGTGCTGCTGAAAGTAGTGACGCACGAGCGCAGCAACGATGAGCTTCTCGATGTCCTGGCCCATTCGCAGCACATCATTCCCCGTCACGAAGCGGTTGCCTCTCTCGAGCAGCAAATCGATGATCAAGATGTGCTCGCGGCCCTCGTGAAGGCTGCGAAGTCCGACCCGTTTTGGGCCGTGCGTATGCGAGCCGCCGAAGCACTTGCCAAGACATCGTCCGAAGAAGCGCGGAAAGTGCTGGTCGATCTTGTCGCGAGCGATCCCAAATCGAGTGTTCGTCGTATGTCGGCCAGTTCACTAGCCAAGTATGCGCACGACGAAGCTCGCGCAGCCCTTCGTAGCGCCATCGAAAAAGATCCTTCCTACGAAGTGGCTGCCACGTCGATTCGTTCGCTTGTAAAAATCGATGCCAAGCAGTGTCGCGAACTATTACTTGCTTCGTGCGAGCGTGAAAGTCATCGCGACGTGATCTTGAAGGCTGCTGTCGATGGGCTTGTCGAACTCAAGGATCAGTCGGCCATTACACCTCTGGCGGCAATGCTCGATAAGCCTCTTGCATCGCCCAGACGCACAGCCATTATCATTGCGCTAGCCAAGCTCGACCCGACGAGCGACGATGTGATGACGAAGCTCGAAAAGGGACTCGCCAGTCGCCGGAGTGAGGTGCGTCGCGCGTCGATCGATGCGGTGGCCGAACTCGGTCAACTCCGATCGATTAAGCCTCTTGAAGAACTACGCAGTCGCGAAGAGCGTCGCGCCACCATCGAGAGCATCGATGAAGCGATCGGGAAGATTCGGTCGGCTCAGAACCAGAATAGCGAACTCGTCAAGCAAGTCGAGCGACTCCAAAAAGAGACCGCCGATCTGCAGCGTAAGTTGGAAAAAATAGGGAGCAACCCTGAAAACAAAGGGGAATAACGCAGCTTAGCACGCGCGATGAACACGCCACGCGGCGCTCTACGACTTAACGCCGATTTCAGGAGTCGCTGCTGTGATGGCTCCCTCTTTGACCGAGGCATCCTTCGGAGGATCGGGAAGCAACTGCCCAGGCAAAACCACTTCAAACGTGGTTCCGCTACCCATCAACCCGTCGCGAATACGAATCCTGCCGCCACATCGGACAACGAGCGTGCGGACGATGTAGAGCCCCAAACCAGTTCCCGGCTTGTCGCGCTCGAGTTCCGATCCCACACGGACAAAACGTGCGAAGATTTTGCGTCGCAGAGGCTGAGGGATGCCTCGGCCATTGTCGCTCACACGAATCAGTACGCGCGAGTCACCTTCCATGGCAGTACTCACCAGCACTTGCGGATCGCTATCCGATGCATACTTCACCGCGTTATCGATTAAGTTGCGCAAGATCAGGTCGAGATCGACGCGTGTCGCGGTGACTAAAACCGGTGTCATTTGCAGCTGAATCACGTCGAGCGGCGCGCGATGTTTTAACGCCACCTGTTCCGAGATACTACGAATTGTCGAAGTGAGTTCAATATCTTCGACCTCGGTTTGCAGTGTTGGTTTTTCGAGCCGCGCGGCATCGAGTAGATGGTTGATCAGCGTGTCGAGACGCTCGACATCCTCGAGCATGTAGCGATAGAAGTTCTCTTGTTCGGCGGGGCTCACCTGGCGGCGATTGAGCGTTTGCAAGTAGAGTTTGAGCGAGGCGATCGGGCTTTTGAGTTCGTGGGTCACACTGTCGATGAAATTCGATTGTCGACGGCTGAGGTTGATTGCTTTGATGGTGAGCGTTAGGTACATCACCACTCCGACCAGCACAAAGGCCAGCAGCGTGGCCCCGATCGATAACAGGGCCCAGTAAATTCCTGCGCGCGAGCCTGCTGTGGTCGCGCCAAACGCGGTGATCAGCACCCAGCCGACAATCAGCAGCACGACCAGCACGATCATCACCACGCCGAGCGTGATCGGCCAGCGTAATGAGCGTCGTTCGAACATGAAATCAATTCCTTTTCGCAGGCAAGGCGGGACTGGTCGGGGAAGCCGAGTCTCAGCATGCTACTGCGGCGCAGTAATGTCCAGATGTTTATTGTTTCTGCCCGAGCGAACTCTCGCAAGTCGAAGTTCGGGCGAGATGCTGTCGTGCAAGGAAGGGGCACTCGTGAAGTGGGGTGGTGGGCTGCTAAGCTTAGTGCATCAGCGGCGCAAATTCGTACATGGAGTGAGTCGATGCGGGTGCTTGGAATCGGAACCGATATTGTCGAATGCTTGCGTGTGGCAAAGATGATCGAGCGCCACGGCGAAGTGTTTTTGATGCGCGTCTTCACGCCGCACGAGATCGACTACTGCACCGCGCGCAAGGCTTCGACACAGCACTACGCCGGCCGATTTGCGGCCAAAGAAGCGGTTCTCAAAGCACTCGGCACCGGCTGGACACGTGGCGTGCAGTGGCGCGATATCGAAGTGCAGAACGAAATGGGAGGCAAGCCTCGCATTGCCCTTTCGGGTGGCGCTCGCGAAATCTGCGAGAAAATGGGGATCACCGAAATGATGATCAGCATCAGCCATTGCCGCAGTCATGCGACTGCGTATGCACTCGCCGTGGGCCGCGATGGGGACGAAGGTTTGCTCGACTAAGCGAAGCCGGACGATTGATCGAGCATCTGTCCGGCCTCCAGTCGACGCCTTGGAGGCTCCGTCTTACTCTTCGACTTCAAACGGAACGTCGACCACTTTCTTCTTTTCGGGGGCTGCTTTTTTAGCTCCCTTTTTGGCGGCAGCCTTTTTCGGAGCGGCCTTCTTTACTGCAGCTTTCTTGGGAGCCGCTTTGCGACGTCCGCGTCCACCTGCCGGAGCTTTCGCGGCACGATCGGCCAGCAATTGCACCGCTTGTTCGTGCGTGAGAGTTTCGGGCTGCATATCTTTCGGAAGCGAGGCGTTTGTCTGTCCGTCAGTGACATACGCCCCATAGCGGCCAGCGAGCAATTTGATGGGCTCGTTAGTCACAGGTGAGGGTTCGAGCGTGCGGAGTGGCTCGCGAGCAGCTGCCTGACCACGACCACCACCACGCGTTTTCGGCTGAGCCAGAAGCTCGATCGCTTGCTCTGCCGTCACTTCGAGCGGAGAAATTTCTTTGGGGAGCGAGCGAGTTTCGCTACCACATTTGATGTACGGTCCGAACTTGCCGTTGAAGGCTTGAATCGGTTCGCCAAGCGTGGCATGCACACCGAGATTGCGGGGGAGCGAAAGGAGCTTGAGGGCCACTTCGAGAGTGACATCGGGAGGTGTCATGCCCTTCAAAAGCGAGGCGTTTTTCGGCTTTTCTTCATCGTCGGCTGTGCCGAGCTGCACGTAAGGACCAAACCGTCCCTGCTTCATGTAGACCGGCTTTTGTGTTTCAGGATCGAGCCCCAGCGGTTCTTCGGCAACGCTCGCTTGATTGAGCATTTCCAAGGCGCGAGCGAGGGTGATTTCGTCGGGCGCTGTCTCTTGCTGAATGCTTGCCTTCCGCTCACCTTGCTCGATGAACGGGCCGAACTTGCCGACGCGTACGAAGACTTCGTCGCCACCTTCTTCGGGCTTTCCGAGGGAGAAGCGGCTCATGTCGCGCGCATCAATCTCTTGAATCTTGGTCTCGAGCAGTTTCTTGAGCCCCTCGTCCCCCACCGCCATCGAGTGGCCAGCGTCGGACTGCGGTTTGACGTCGCCGAAGTAGAACTGACGGAGGTACTCGCCATGCTCGGATTCTTTGCGGCTGATCGAGTCGAGCAAGTCTTCCATTTGCGCGGTGAACTGATAGTCGACCAGTTTTGGCAAATGCATTTCGAGAAGCTTCGAGACGCTGAACGCCGTCCAAGTTGGAACGAGCGCATTACCCTTTTTGAAGACATACTGCCGGGCGAGAATCGTTTCGATAATCGAGGCGTATGTACTCGGGCGACCAATCCCGCGCTCTTCGAGCGCTGCCGTGAGCGAGGCTTCGCTGAATCGCGCTGGAGGCTGAGTCGTATGGCTCTTGGCGTCGAGTTTTTTGATATTAAGGGGATATCCCTTGTCAACCGACGGGAGAATCCGTTCTTGATCTGCAAGCTCGGCATCGGGATCATCGGAGCCTTCGACGTAGGCTCGCAGAAAGCCCGCGAATTCGATCGTTTTGCCCGTGACTTGAAAGACGGCGCCGTCCCCTTCGAGGGTGATTGTGATGTTGCGACCACGAGCGTCGGCCATTTGGCTGGCGATCGTGCGCTTCCAAATCATGTCGAACAGCCGGAACTGATCGGGGTTGAGTTCGCTCCGGAGATTCTGCGGCAATTTGAACGGATGACCAGCAGGACGAATGGCTTCGTGAGCTTCCTGCGCGTTCTTCACTTTCGATTTATAGATGCGCGGCTGAGCCGGGACAAAGGCATCGCCATACTCGGTGCGAACCAGATCGCGTGCGGCGTCGATGGCCACTTGCGCCAGGTTCGTAGAGTCGGTACGCATGTAAGTGATATAGCCGTTTTCGTACAAGCTTTGCGCCACGTCCATCGTGCGACGCGCAGTGAAACCAAGCTTGCGGTTGGCCTCTTGTTGCAGCGTGCTGGTGGTGAATGGATCGGAAGGCTTACGTGTGTAGGGGCGGTCTTCGATACCGGTGACTTGAAACTTGGCCACCTTCAGACGCTCGGCTAAAGCGAGCGCCTCTTGCTCGGACATCTGCAGCAGCTTGCTGTCCTTCAGCAGACCGGTCGTCGAATCGAAGTCTTTGCCGGTCGGAATGCGGCGTCCACCGACCGAGACGAGTTCGGCATCGAACTCTTTCCCTTCGGCGGAGGCAAAACGCCCGAGCAAGTCGAAGTACGTAGCGCTCCGGAAAGCCATGCGAGCCCGCTCGCGCTCGACAATCATGCGCACCGCCACGCTTTGAACGCGGCCGGCTGAAAGTCGTGGTGCCACTTTACGCCAAAGCAGCTGCGATACTTCGTAGCCATAAAGGCGGTCGAGAATGCGGCGCGTTTCTTGAGCGCGCACCAGGCCATCGTCGATATCGCGCGGATTGGCCAGTGCCCCTTTAATCGCCTCTTCGGTGATTTCGTGAAACACGAGCCGTTTGACAGGGACTTTCGGATTGAGAACTTCCGCGAGGTGCCAAGAGATCGCTTCCCCCTCGCGGTCTTCGTCGGTCGCGAGAAAGAGTGAGTCGGATTCTTTCAGCAGCTGTTTAAGCTTCGAGACGTGCTGTTTTTTATCGGGCGGGACGATGTAAATCGGGGTGAAGCCGTCGTCGACGTTCACGCCCAAATAGGCCCATTTTTCACCTTTATATTCCTTCGGAATCTCTTTCGAGCCCTGAGGAAGGTCGCGGATGTGACCAATACTCGCCTCGACGGTGTAGTCCGGCCCGAGGAATTTGGAGATCGTTCGCGCCTTGGCGGGCGATTCGACGATCACCAATGCCTTGTTTCCGGTACTGGCTCGTTTGGCCATTGGTCACTCACGGTTAGCTGGAAAAGGGTTCTGGCGGATAGCCGAGTCGGGTGTTCACTATATCTGACGCGTGTAGGGACAAACCTAAGTGATTCGCCGCCCGGCGGCAGTATCACCTGCGAAACTGGCGAGCGGAATTAACGATAGCACAGGAAAAGTTGACCTGATTTAACGCAGATCGCGGTTCCCTTAGGTTTCGACTAGTCTACCCGAAATAACTGTTTCTCTCATCCAAAGGTACAGGGAGTAGCTGCTGGCTTCTTCGATCCCAGGAGCGCTGCTGAGCCAGTCAAAATAGACCAGCTTGTGAGCGAATCGTCTGATTGGGATTGAATTTACGTCGCTTACCCTTACAATCTGACCCCTTCTGAAGCCTCCAGGAAGTGGGCTTCTCTATTAAGCCGGGCAAGGCTCGACTGTCAACCGGTTAGGGTTGGTCAGCGGGAGGAATAGGTCGCGGATATGGCTAGTCAGTTCAATAGTTATTTGCGGAAGAATCAGAAGCTCATCGTGGCTGCGGTCGGGGTGGTTTTGATGATCACCTGGGTCGTTGGCCCCTTCCTTTTGGACGCTGTGGGCCTGGGTGGACGTTCGGGAGCCGACAAAACTGTCGTCACTTTCCGAGGGGGACGCCTGACCGAAAGCGAAATCGCTCGCGAGCGAATGCTGCACACCGTGGCTGTGAATTTCTGCCGCGGCATTGTGACACGCTCGCTCGCCCTGGGAGGAAAACCGTCGGCTCCGATGCTGATGGTCAACCCACAAACGGGCGAGGTACTGAATCCTGGTATCGACCCCGATTCGAGCGAACTGTCGGTCGTTCGCCGGATGCTATTGGCCCGCAAAGCGCGGGCTGCTGGCGTGGTCGTCGACAAAGAAGCAGTCAAGCAATTCCTGAGTCGATTGAGCGATTTCGTGGTCACCGAGGGTGACTGGATCGACATTGCCAATCAAGTGACGCCGCGCGACGCCCTGGTGAGCGTGCAGCAGTTGCTGGAACATTTGGAATCGGAACTCCTGGCTCAGCACGAGATCATGCTGATCCGCGATCCGATTCTTTCGATCGGTACGACGGAACTTTGGGACTACTTCAATCGCCTCGACCGCCGGGCTTCGATCGAAGCCTATCCGATCGACGTGAAGCAGTTTGTCAGCAAAGTTCCCGATCCGGCTGCGAACGATCCCAAACTGCGTGCCCTGTTCGAAGAGGGTAAAGACAACGATCCCGATCCAGCGAGTGCCGAGCCCGGTTTTCATCGTCCCGCTCGCATCGCTTTTGGCTACCTGAAAGTCGATTTCGATAAATACTTGGAAATTGCCAAAAAACAGGTAACTGAGGAGCAAATCCAAAAGCAGTACGACTTGGAAGTGTCGCAAGGTAAGCATCGGGTCGAAGTTCCTGCCGAGACACCGAAGCCTGAATCTCCCGCGACGGAAACCCCTGCCCCAGAGACTCCCGCGACGGAAACTCCCAAGCCCGAAGCTCCCGCAGGTGAAACGCCGAAACCAGAGACGCCGGCCGAAGAACCCAAGCCAGAGGCAGCGAAACCAGAGGCAGCGAAACCAGAGGCGGAGAAACCAGCCGAGGAAAAGCCTGCTGAACCTGCTCCGGAAGCAGCAAAACCTGAAGAAGCCAAACCCGAAACGCCTGCTGAAAAGCCAGCGGAAGAGGCCAAGCCTGAAGGTGGTTGCCAGGAAGAACCAGCCCCCGAAAAACCTGCGGAAGAGAAGCCAGCTGATGCTCCTGCTGAAAAACCAGCGGAAGAAGCTAAGCCGGCTGAAGAGAAGCCTGCCGAGGAAAAACCAGCAGAACCAGCAGAAAAGCCTGCTGCAGAAACTCCAGCCACCGAAACGCCGGCGGCAGAGCCCCCTGCTGGCGAAAAGCCAGCCGATCCAGCGCTTCCACCAACCACTCCTCCTGCTCCCGCAGTGAAGCCACTGGCGGAAGTTCGCGAAGCCATCCTCAATCAGCTTGCTCAGCCTATCGCCAGCGAAATGCGAACGACGGCTGTGAAGGGCGTGATCGACGAACTTCGCTCGTTCTCGCGGGCTTACAACAGTGCCAAGCTCAAGGCGGAAACCGCCAAGGGGCCTAAGCCAGAACTACCCGCACTCGATCTCCCAGCCCTCTCGAAGAAGTACAACCTTGAGTCGGGCACGACCGAACTGATGAGTGCCGCGGAATCGTACGAATCCGAACTCGGCAAGAACCTGATTGCGATCGATTTTTCGCAAGGTTTTCAGCAATTCGATTTCGCACAGATTGCCTACTCCGGTAGCGATTTGCTGTACAACCCTCGCGAAATGATGAGCCGCGGCGACGGTGTGTTCGGTAATGGATCGTGCATCTTCTGGCGTACCCAGGAAGAACCTGCTGCCGATGTCACGTTCGACGAAGTGAAAGACGACGTCATTGCCTTCTACAAAATGAAGGAAGCTCTAACGCTGGCCAAGGAAGAAGCTCAGAAATACGTCGACAAAGTGAAGGCAGCCGGAAGTGTTGAAAAAGCGGTTCCTGATGCCGCGAAGGTCGTTAAGCCTGCTCCGTTCAGTTGGTTTACCGCCGGATTCACCGCGATGGGGATGGGATCGAATGGCCCGACCCTCAGCGATGTCGATGGCATCCCGCTGGCTGGCGACGATTTCCGTCGTGCTGTGTTCGACCTCAAGCCAGGTGAAGCTTGTGTGGCGGTCGATCAGCCCGGCAAGGTGGTCTACGTCGTCCGAATGATCAGTGACGAGCCTTCGGAAGAGATTCGCCGCGAGAAGTTCCTGGAAACAGGTGCCTCGCAACAAGTGCAGCAGATGGCGATGATTGAAGCTCGCCAGTCCATGATGAAGATGCTCAACGCCATCGATACCGAGTACTCGGTGAAGTGGCTCCGTCCGATTGTTTTCGACAACGATCGTTAATCGTAGATTTGGCTGAGCCGGCGCCGAACGCTGCCTTAGCAACGATAATTTGAACGTCTTCCAGGGCCTTCCTCTCTCAGAGTTGAAGGCCCTTTTTCGTAGACACGTTACACCCGTGTGGCCACGCCAGCCGTAATCGCAGAGTTCCCCAGGTGTACTTTCAGCCGAATCTTCCTTCTTTTCGCCCCAATCGGCAAGAAACTGCGTAACCAACGTATCCTGGGGTGCCATGGGAAGTCAGCTGCCCATGAAGTGCATTCAGTGGAAGGCTGATTTCCGCTAACACCCCCTGTGCGGAAATCGGGCAACCCATCAACAAATGTTGAAATGTGCTTGCATCGACAGTTGGCGATGACAATAATCGCTTCCAGCCCTCCGTATCGCCCTCCGGCTATGGATAGTCGTCACACCTTGGCACCGCTTGGAAGGGAAACCTCATGCCCTCACGTCCCCACCTGCCGCTCTCTCGGCTCTTGCTTCTTAGTTGCTTACTTTTTGCCTCGAGCTCGTATGCCGCCGACGAAAAACCGAAGGCTCCAGGTCTCGGTGATCCTGGTCAGCTGACATCGATTCAGGTCGATACCGGTCGCACTGTCGATGGACTCTTTACACTCTCGGGTCGCGACGCTGTTCAGCAACTCGTGGTTACAGGTCTCTATAACAGCGGACAAACCCGCGACCTAACCCGCTCGTCCAAATACTCGGCTAATCCTGCCGGTATTGTGGCAATCGACGAAACTGGCCTCGTGACCCCCATTGCTGAAGGGGAAACCACGATCGAGGTCGACGCCGCTGGTCAGAAACTGCAGCTGAAATCCCGTGTCACCAACCTTGTGACCGATCTGCCCATCAACTTCGCCAACCAGATCACCCCCCTTTTCACGAAATACAGCTGCAACGGTGGTGGCTGCCACGGAAAGAGTGGTGGCCAAAACGGTTTCCGTCTTTCACTCTTAGGTTTCGAGCCCAAGGAAGACTACGAATATCTCGTCAAAGAAGGACGCGGCCGGCGAATCTTCCCCGCTGCTCCCGATCAAAGTTTGCTGCTCCTCAAGGCAACCGCACGCCTGCCTCACGGTGGCGGACAGCGTGTTGATTTCGACTCCCCAGCCTATCGCCTGATGAAACGCTGGATCGAGCAAGGAATGCCTTACGGCAAAGAGACTGATCCGGTCGTTACGCATATCGAAGTCTTTCCTTCGGAACGCCTGATGGATCGCAGCACCACGCAACAAGCGGTGGTGATTGCTCACCTCAGTGACGGCTCGACCGAAGATGTCACGCGTACAGCTCAGTTTGACAGCAACGACACCGAAATGGCCGAAGTGAGTGTTACCGGTCTGGTGACGACGGGCCAATTGACCGGTAGTGTCGCCATCATGGCGCGCTACCAAGGTCACGTCGGTGTGTTCCGCGCCACTGTTCCCCTCGGCGTAAAGTCCGAGTCAAACGTCGGCAAGAAGAACTTCATCGACGAATTGGTTTTCAAAAAATTGGGCGATCTCGGTTTGCCATCGTCGGGTGTTAGTGACGATGCCACCTTTCTTCGTCGTGTGACGGTCGACCTCGCTGGTCGCTTGCCAAAGCTTGAGGAAGCGGAACAGTTTCTGGCTGATGCCGACCCTAACAAACGGGATAACGTCATTCGACGTTTGCTCGAAAGCACCGACTACGCCGATTACTTTGGCAACAAGTGGAACGCAATCCTGCGTAACAAGCGTCGCCAAGATTTCGAAAAGAACTACACCTTCACGTTTCACGACTGGATTCGGACAAGTTTGCACGAAAACAAACCGTACGATCAGTTCGTACGCGAAATCCTGACGGCTACCGGCGAAGCGGGCAAAAATGCTCCTGTAGCTTGGTATCGCGAAGTGAAAGATCAGTCGGCACAGGTCGAGGATACGGCTCAGCTGTTCCTGGGACTACGCATTCAATGTGCCCGCTGCCATCACCATCCGTTTGAAAAATGGAGTCAGCAAGACTACTACGGTTTTGCCGCCTTCTTTGCTCAAGTGGGTCGTAAGCGTGGTGAAGTGCAAAACGAAGATCGAATCTACCATCGCCGAGGGATCGCGCAGGCGAGTAACCCAAAGACCGGTCAGGCCGTGAAGCCCACCGGACTTGGGAGCGCTCCGCTCGAACTGACTGCCGACGAAGATCCTCGTCGCGCCCTGGCCGATTGGATGTCGGACCCGAGTAACCCATTCTTCGCACGCTCGCTTGTGAATCGATACTGGAAGCATTTCTTTGGTCGTGGTCTGGTCGATCCCGAAGATGACATGCGGGTGACCAATCCGGCCTCGAATCCAGCGCTCTTGGATGCACTGGCCAAGGACTTTGTCGACAGCAAGTTCGATCTGAAGAAGCTCTGCCATACGATCTGCAGCTCGAGCACCTATCAGCTCACGGCGGAGCCCAATGAGTGGAATCAGGACGACAAGCAAAACTTCAGCCGCTACTACCCCAAGCGACTCAATGCCGAAGTGCTGCTCGACGCCATCGATCAGGTGACCGGAACGCAAAGCAACTTTGGTGGTGTTCCCAACGGAACCCGCGCCGTGCAGTTGCCCGACAACGGCTTCAATAGCTACTTCCTCACCGTGTTTGGTCGGCCAGAGTCGAGTTCGGCTTGCGAGTGCGAACGATCGAGCGAGGCCAATCTGGCTCAGAGCTTGCACCTGCTCAACTCGGGCGAGATTCAAGGCAAACTCACGAGCGGTGGTGGTCGCGCTGCCAAGTTGGCTGCTGACAAAGAGCGTCCGCACGACGTGAAGATTCGTGAGCTTTATCTCCTCACCTTCGGCCGGGCCCCCCTGCCCGAAGAACTGGCTGTTGCTGTGGCTCACATCGAAAAGAACGCTGAGGACCCCAAGCGAGCCTACGAAGATATTGTTTGGGCTCTGATCAATACGAAAGAGTTTCTCTTTAATCACTAAAGAGTTGCGTAAAAGGTCGTCAATGAAATCTCAGGAGTTAGGTGATAATTCCTGAGATTTCTGTCGGCGATGAACTGTACAACGAACTAAACTTGGTCGTTGGAAAAGCGGTCTCCTTCCTGCCTGTTACGAATTCTGGCGTACCATCCAACCGGATGCTCGCCTCGAGATTCGCCGAGTGACAGCATCCCCTGTTGTCTGCTCTCCCGCCCTTTCCCCCCGCGATTTATCGATCACTCAGGAGTCTCCTGATGCCAGCTTTTTTCGCCCTGCTCGCTGCTGCCATGAAGCGTGCCGTAAGCCCGCTCGCTATGGTTTTGGCGATGGCTTCCGTCGCAGTGGCACAAATGCCACGGCCTCAACTCGCCAGCATCTTTCCGCCCGGGGGACGCCAGGGAACCACGGTCGAGGTGACGCTCGCTGGAACTGATCTCGACGATATTACGCAGCTGGTGTTTTCGCATCCCGGCATCGCGGCGACCCCCAAAATGTCGGCCCCCACCGAGTTCGAGCCGACGGCTAAGCCGATTGCGAATGTCTACACCCTGCAGATCGCGGGGGATGTCCCTGCTGGCGTATACGAAGTGCGCGCGTTCGGTCGTTTTGGTCTCTCTAGCGCACGACGTTTTGTGGTGAGTGGTCAAGAGGAAGTAGTTGAAGCTGCCGCGAACTCGGCCATCGAGAATGCAGTCGCCATGACGCTGGGGCAGGTCTTCAGCGGACGGGTCGACGCCTCGAACAGCGACTTTTTTAAACTCTCGCTAAAGCAAGGGGAGAAAGTGACGATCGACGTCACGGCCGACCGTATCGATTCGCGGCTGAGTCCGCTGGTGGCGGTTCTTAGCAGCGATGGTAAACAACTCGCGCGAGCGCGCGCTAATGTTGCGCGAGATGCGCAGCTTGTTTTCACCGCGCCGACCACCGGCGACTTCCTCATCAAGCTGAACGATTCGATTTTTGGTGGCGGTCCCGACTATTTCTATCGCTTGTCGGTCAGCAGTTCGCCGATCATCGATTTCGTGTTTCCACCCGCAGGTGTTCCTGGTTCCAGTGGTGCTTACTGGATTTACGGTCGCAACCTTCCTGGCAGCCAACCTGCCGACGGTATGAAGATCGATGGTGTTCCGCTCGAAAAGGTGCAACTGAACATTGGGATTCCTGGCGATGGTGCTGCTCATGTGGTTTGCCAGCAAGCACCAACGCGTGGTGCATGGCTCGACACGTTCGAGCACAAGCACAACTTCGGCAGTGCCACGGTTGGCATTCCCCTGCAGTTCGCAACTGCTCCGGTCGTGCTCGAACAACAAGCGAGTGACAAAACAACCGATGCGCAAGTCGTCACCCTTCCCGTGGATATCGCTGGTCAGTTTTATCCTGAAGGAGATGTCGACTGGTATCAATTCGACGCCAAAAAGGGTGATATCTACTGGATCGAAGTGATCTCGAATCAAGCAGGTCTCGAGAGTGATCCCGCGATTTCTTTTTTCCGAATCACCAAGGACGAGGCAGGTGTCGAGAAAGTTAACGACTTGATGCAGGTGGATGATTCGCAGGAGCGTCAGCAGCGGATTGGTAGCGATTTCGATTCGACAAGCGACGACCCATCGCTCCGATTCTTGGTTCCCGAAGATGGCACCTATCGCGTACTTGTGCGCGATCAGTTTGGCGAAGGTGTGGCCAATCCGGGCAACGTTTATCGACTGGCTATGCGTCCCCTGGCTCCCGATTTTCGCTTGCTGGTCGAGAATGATCCACCTGAAGCTGGACGGAAGCAGAACAATAATCAGATTCCATCTGGCGCACTTGCGCTATATCGCGGCAGCAACTCGTCGGTAGATGTCGTGCTGCAACGTCGCGATGATTTCCAAGGTGAAGTGCAGCTATCCGTCGAGGGTTTGCCTGCCGGCGTGACATGCACCGGCGCTCTGCTCGGGGGTGAAGTAAACCGCGCGAAGTTGGTCTTCTCGGCGAACGATCAAGCTGCCAACTGGTGCGGCACGATTCGCGTGATCGGCAAAAGCATCGTAGGAGACAAAGAACTTGTTCGCGAAGCCCGCTATGCCCAGGTGACTTGGGGAACGCCCAACCGCCAACAGCAACCCGGCAAGTTTCGTCTCACACCCCATTTCTATCTTGCTGTCGCCGAGAAAGATACGCTTCCCGTGCAAGTGACCGCCGGTGAAGACAAAGTTTGGGAAACGTCGCTAGGTGGCAAACTTTCGATTCCTGTGAGTGTCTTGCGTCGCGGCGAATTTAAAGACGAACTCAAACTGCAAGCCGATGGTTTGCCCGACCAGATTAAGCCCAAAGAAGTGGCGATTGGTGGCGGTGCTGGCGATGGCAAACTCGAAATCGAGCTGACCCAAAACAACATCAAGCCCGGTACCTATACCTTCTACCTCAGCACAGAAGCGAAGCGAAAGTATGGCCGCAACGTCGAAGCGGTTACTGCTGCCGAGGCTGAACAAAAGCAGGCTGAAATGACGGTTGCCACGTTCACCGAGAAACAGAAAACAGCAACCACTGCGAAGGATGAAGCGACCAAGAAAGCAGCCGAAGCTGAAGCAGCTTTGAAGACCTCGCAGCAAAATGCAACGAATGCTGCCAATGAAGCAAAGAAGCAAGCCGACGCTCTGAAGGCTGCTAACGACAAACTAACACAGGCCAAGGATGCCGCGAGCAAAGATGCAGCCAATCAGGCTCTCGTCGACGCCGCTAATGCTGCCCAAAAAGTAGTCGACGATCTCACCGCCGTGGTGAAAACTGCCGACGAAACGAAAGCCACTGCCGATAAGGCTGTGGTCGATGCCACTGCGGCTCGTGATGCTGCCAATACCGCCAAAACCGAATCGGAAGCTGCAGCTAAGCTTGCGATGGATCAACTCGCGCAAGCGAATCAGCTGAAGCAAGCTGCTGACAAACGCCTCACCGACACACGTAATGCCAACCAAATGAAGGACGTCAACTTCATGGTGGTCTCGAGTCCCATCAAACTCCGGATTGTCCCGACTCCCCTGACAATCACACCGGCTGCTGAAGTTGCTGTGAAGCAAAAAGAGAAGTCGGAACTCACGATCAAGCTCGATCGCAAGTACGAGTTTGCCGACGCTGTCGAACTCAGCATCGAACTCCCACCTGGAGTGCAAGGCATTCAGGCTCCGAAGGTGAATGTCCCGCAAGGTGGTGCTGAAGGTAAGCTCGAAATCATGGCGGGGGATAATGCCACGGTCGGCGAGCACCTCGTCACGATTCGTGCGAAAGGTAAGTTCAACAACGTCGATATCGGCGCAACGACGCAAGTGAAAATCAAAGTCGAAGCTGCTCCCGCAGCGCAGTAGTTGCGTCCCCAAGTATGGGTCGAAAGTCAATCATCACCAGTTTGCCAAGAACTGCTGCATAACTCCGATAAAGGTTGTAGAGACATGCTCTCGAAAATCCTTCCCCGCCTGTTTGCCCATCGCACACTTGCTTTTGTTGCGTCAGCTATGTCGCTCGCTGCAGGTGCCGCGAGTTTGCAAGCCGCACCGATTGCCATCGCCGATGTGAAGCACGAAGGTCCGGTCGACTTCGAACGCGAAATCCTGCCGATCTTTCGCCGTAACTGCCTCGCTTGTCATAGCGCGACTGAAGCGGAAAGCGATTTGGTGCTCGAGAATCCCGCTGCGATCATTAAGGGTGGGAGTGAAGGACCTTCGGTAGTTGCTGGTAACTCTGCAGGCAGCTTGCTCCTTAAGTTGTCGGCACATCAGCAAGAACCCGTGATGCCGCCGGCGGACAACGATGTGAAGGCACGACCACTTTCGTCCGACGAACTCGGTTTGATTAAGCTCTGGATCGATCAAGGGGCGAAGGGTGAAGTCCTCTCGGCTTCGCAAGGTCCCATAGCATGGCAGCCACTTCCGGCTGGTATTAATCCGATCTACGCGGTCGCTGTTACTCGCGATGGCATGTACGGCGCTGCTGCCCGCGCGAATCAGGTCTCGATCTACCATGTTCCTGGTCGACGCGAATTAAGCCGACTCACCGATCCCGCACTCCTCGAACGTGGCATCTACACGCAGCCTGGCGTGGCTGATCTCGATCTTGTTCAGTCTCTTACTTTCAGTCCCGATGGTCGTCGCCTCGCTTCCGGTGGTTTTCGTACCGTAAAGATCTGGCAGAAGCCAGGCATCACGAAGAAGCTCGACATTGCTGGTCTCGAGTCGGCTGCACGCTCGATGGCGATTTCGTCCGATCGCAAACTGGCTGCTGTGGGTGAAGAAGGTGGCAAGATCAAGGTGATTGATCTTGCGACAGGTCAGCCGATCAAGACACTCGAGGGCCATGCGGGTCCCGTCACCGCCGTGGCATTCTCGTCCGACGCCACCAAGCTCGTCTCGGGAGCTGCCGACAAAAAACTCCATACGTGGAATCTAGCCGACGGCTCTCTTATCGCTGCGATCGAGACCCCTTCTCCGATCTTTTCGATCGGTGTGGTGCTTGAGGACAAGTCGATCGTTGTAGGTAGTGAAGACAACACGCTTCGCCTGTGGGATCTTCCGACCGCAAAGATCGAAGGAGAATCCCCCAAGCCTACGAAAGAAATTGGTGGACACGGCGGCGCGATTACTTCGATTGCCGTGCTCTCGAAAAACCAAGTCCTCACCGGATCTCGCGATGGCAGTGCGCGAGTAGTGAATCTCGAGGGGGGCAACGTTACACAGAATCTAAGTCACGGTGGACCCGTCGAAGCTGTTGCCTTTCGCCCCGATCTGAAACGCTTTGTCTCGGTGGGTGCAAACAATGTCGGCAAGCTGTGGAACGCCGAGAACAATCAAATGATCGCCGAGTTCCGTGGCGACATTCGTGCAACGATCAAGACAGGCGAAGTGTCGCGTCAGCTTGCCCTCGCTAAACGCATGGTAGAGCACGCCAAGAACGATGTTACCGAAGCTGGTAAACGAAAGACCGCAGAAGAAGAGAACGATAAGAAGTCGAAAGAGGCTCTCACGAAATCCGAAGGAGAGTTCAAAACGAAAGACGAAGCGCTCAAAGCTCCGACTACAGAAAAAGAACAAGCTGAAAAAGCAGTCGCCGACACCACAGCCGCTAAAACTAAAGCCGATGCGGACAAGGTTACTGCCACAGACAATCAGAAGAAAGCAGCCGACACTCTCACCGCTGCTATTGCTGATCGCGATGTCAAAAACAAGGCTGCAAACGACACCACCGCTGCTCTCAAAACAGCAACCGATAAGCTCAACGCAGCCAAAGATTCACTCGGCAAAGATCCAGAAAATGCTGATCTGAAGAATGCAGTAGCCACAGCCGAAACCGAACTCAAGACCGCCGAAGAAGCTAGTAAAGTAGCTGCCGATGCCAAGGCTGTTGCTGACAAACTGGTGATGGACTCTGAAGCTGCAAAAAAGGCCGCCGATGAAGCCAAGCAAGTAGCGGATAAGGCTGCTAGCGATGCTCAGAATGCCTTTAATCAGGCGGATCAGAAGCTCAAGCAAGTGATGCCTGTATTTCAGAAGGCATTCGACGAAAAGGTAGCCGCCGAGCGAACGCTCGAGGCTGCTAAGCGAAGTGTTGAGCGGGCAGCAGACTCTGTGAAGAAGGCAATCGAAGCGATTCCTCCCATGGAAGCAATCGTCGCTGCCACCGAAAAAACCGCCACCGAAATGCAGCAGCAACTCGAGGCAACTCAGAAGCAAGCGACCGAAGCCGATAAACCGATGCGTTGTGTCGCCTTCTCTGCCGATGGCAACTGGATTGTGACCGGTGGCGACGACAACCTACTCCACCTGTGGAATGGTGAAACGGCTGGTGCTGGTGAAGTGATTGAAGGTCATGCCAGCCCTATTGCGGCGGTGGCTTTCAGCGACACGGGACTTCTCGTGAGCGTTGCCAAACAGCCGACGGCGATGATCCATGAGATCGGTGTCGACTGGAAACTCGAACGGATGATCGGTTCGCCCGACTCGCCCGAGAAGCTAGTGGATCGCGTAATCGCAGTGGCATTTAGCCCCGATGGGAAACTCATCGCAACCGGTGGTGGCGAGCCATCACGAAGTGGCGAATTGAAAATCTGGAATGCTGATACCGGCGATCTCGTGCTGACACTTAAGGATGCTCATAGCGATACGATTTACTCCATCGAGTTCTCACCCGATGGTCAGCACGTTGCCAGCTGTGGTGCAGATCGGTTCGTCAAAGTGTTTGAGGTCAACGGTGGTAAATTTGTCCGTTCGTTCGAGGGACATACGCATCATGTGCTTGGTGTTACATGGCGAGCCGATGGACGGATGCTCGTCAGCAGCGGCGCTGATAACGTGGTGAAGGTGTGGGACACACGAACCGGTGATCAGGTCCGGACGATTCAAGGCTTCGGCAAAGAAGTGACAAGCGTCCACTTCGCTGGAGAAGGAGACGCGGTGCTCGTCAGCAGTGGCGATCAACGTGTGCGACTCACTAATGCTGCCAATGGAAGCAACATGCGTGATTTCAGCGGAGCTACGGACTATATCTACACCGCCGCTCAAAGTGCCGATGGCAAAGTAATTTTGGCTGGCGGCGCCGATAGTGTGCTGCGAATCTGGAACGACCAAGGACAACCACTGGCCACGTTTGCTCCCGAGCAACCAGTGGTCGAAATGAAGTAGCACCAGACGGAAGCATCTCCGTCTCACGATCAACCGATCCAGAGCCACAGCGTGATATCGCCGTGGCTCTTTTCGTTGATACCGGATTTGCTAGTGCGTGGTTTCCAGCAGATGCAGCCGCAGCATGTTCATCGCTTGCTTAGCAGAACGTGGACGAAGAATATCGGGATGTCCCGAATGCGGCACCGATTTCACGAGAACTCCATCGCGATAGGCAAGCACCATATCGAGTTGTCCTGGTGCCTGTGTCGGGGTGTAGCTTGGCGGAAACGGTCCGACAAGCAATACGTAGTCGGCCTGCATTTGCTCGCGGAACATCTCGGCTGCTTGTTCGAGTCCGTGACTGCTGTCGAAGTCGAACTGCGAATAATGCTTCGGGATCAGCGGCAGAAGATCTTTTGTCGATGAGGCGATGACACTCGACCGCAAGACATCTCGACCACCAGGAACATCGTTGATCAAACTGGTGATGAGTCCCCCGGTGCCGATCTCAATGAGTCCAAGTTGCTTCGACCGTGAAGTGAGTTCGCGCACGAGCACATGCTGGAGTTCATCATCCTCGTAGCCATAGACCAAAGTGCCGAGGCAGGTGTGAATCGTATCGATGGTGGGACGCATCGAGTCGCGCGACGTTTGTTCATCAGGACCTTCGGCTGTGATGCGCAACGTGATTGTTGCTTTGCTGACAGTGATGCCGACACTGGGGACACGACCCCGACGGATAATGTCGGGCAACATCTGCTCGAGATCGCTCTCCCCGACGCCAAAGCATTTCACGCGATAGTGACAAATCACTTTCCCGCCGCCAGTGAGCTTTTGAAGTTCACTGCGTACGGTCCCTTCCCACATCTCCTTCATTTCGGCAGGCACACCGGGTAGCGCGAAGATCCGAGCTGGCTCGCGCTCGTCACGAGGAAGAGCAAAGTCGATCCCGGGGGCAGAGCCATGGGGATTGTGGATCATGCGGCTGCCGAGTGGGAAGAGTGCCTGAACGCGATTCGAGGGGGGCATCGCGCGTTTGCGCCGGGCAAACATCCCCTCGATATGGGCCAGGGCTTCCGGAAACTCGACGAGTTCCACACCAGCCATTGCAGCGATCGCTTGCCGCGTTAAGTCGTCGGCTGTTGGTCCCAGTCCACCGGAGCTAATCACGATATCGGCACGCTCGGAGGCGATACGAAACACCTGAATGTTGTCGGCCAAGTTGTCGGCAACTGTCGTATGAAAGGCGACTGGAATACCCAGTTCACCGAGCCGCTCGCTCAGCCATTGGCTGTTGGTGTCGAGTCGCTGCCCGCTGGTCATTTCGTCGCCGATCGAGATCACTTCCGCCCGCATTCGCTGTATCCTTCGTCAAAATCGCCCAGCCGACAGGTTGCCCGACTACCGTATAATGAAAACACTATGGCGAATCTTACGTTTGGCGTCGATGGGCTGACATGTGGCCATTGCGTAAAGCAAGTGACCGCTGCGCTCTCCGTGTTGCCAGGAGTTGAGCATGTCGACGTGGAACTGGAGACCGGAACGGTCCGACTCGACACTCGAGGAGATGCTCCGCCCCGTGAACAACTTCGTAGCGCAATTGAGCAAGCAGGCTTCGCGATGCTCGATGCCCCCCAGTTGTCGACCTCTCAAAAATCTGCTCCAGCGCAACAGCCGCAACTGTTACAGCTAGGTCTTGCCCCCTCAAATCCACCGACACCTACTCTCCAGACAACTCCAGTCGAGGAACGTCCAGCATCTGGCGAGACTTCCGTTCGGCTCTCGGTTTCTGGTATGCACTGCAGCAGTTGCGTCGCACGTGTCGAGCAGTCGCTCGCCCGTGTGCCGGGTGTTGAGAAAGTCGAAGTCGACTTCGCTTCGAATCAAGCACGGATCACAAGTCACCGCCCCCTGCTTGGCGAAACACTCACAGCGGCTGTCACTGCCGCTGGCTACCAGGCTTCGATTGTCGACGAAACTTCTAACCACGCAGCGACCGGTCAATCGCGCGCTCATGAGGAAACCCTTCAATGGCGCCGGCAAATGATCATTTCGATTGTTTTGACCGCAGCGGTTCTGGTGCTCGAAAACTACGGCCAATCGATAGCGCGAAGTTGGTTCTCGCCAAGTGTCGCTCCCACTGCAGCAACTGCAATTACCGCAATTTTAGTGCTGCTGGCGAGCCTCTTGCAGGTGGTGATCGGTTGGCCGTTCTACCAAAGTGCTTGGAGAAGTCTTGCCGCCCGTTCGCTCAACATGGATACCCATATTGTCCTCGGTGGAACAGCCGCGTTTGGGCTCGGACTTTATGAGACGTTGGCGCATGGACATGGGATGGGGCTCGGCGATGCGGCGACAATCTTGGCGCTCGTTACGGTCGGTCGCTATTTAGAGGCGAAGTTCCGCGAGCAGGCCTCGGAATCAGTGACAGGACTTTCATCGCTGCTACCGCAAGTCACGCTTGTGCTTCGTGCTGGTCAGCTTGTGGAAGTTCCTTCCTCGCAGGTTCAGGTGGGAGAGACGATTGTCATCCAGCCCGGCGCGAGCGTGCCGCTCGATGCCACCGTCATCGAGGGACAAAGCAGCACAAGTGAAGCGTGGCTCACGGGGGAGTCGATGCCGGTCGAGAAGCGACCCGGCGATCTGCTGCTCGCCGGAAGTGTGAATCTCGACCAATCACTGACGGCTGAAGTTCGTAGCGCTCGTGGCGACTCTCGTGTCGCGAAGCTCACCCAATTGGTCGAAGAGATGCAGTTCTCGAAGTCGAAGCTGCAGCGTCTGGCTGATCAAGTTGTCGCGTGGTTCACACCGGCTCTACTCGCCGCGGGACTTCTCACGTTCATCGTGTGGTTCTTTATTCCCGGCAGTACGTGGCAAAACTCGTTGATTCGCGCCACTTCGGTGCTGGTGGTTGCCTGCCCTTGTGCACTCGGTCTTGCTGCCCCACTGGCGATGATGGTGGCTGCCGGGCGCGGAGCTCGTGAAGGTGTTTTGCTGAAGAATGCCGCCGCCATCGAGCAAGCGGGAAAGATCACCACGGTCGTTTTCGACAAGACGGGGACTCTCAGCCTCGCGCTTCCTGAAGTGTGCGCGATCAAGGCTGCGCCGGGCAGCTCGACGACGGAACTTCTGGCGGTAGCTTCCGCCATCGAGCGGCTCAGCAGTCATCCACTCGCGCGAGCCATTGTTGCCAAAGCGACTGCCGATAAAGTTTCCTGCGATATCGCGCAGCAAGTCCGCGCGGTCGCTGGAGAAGGTGTGGAAGGCATGGTTCGTGGCGAGCGTGTGCTCGTCGGTAAGCGTTCTCTGTTGTCGGCGCATGGAATCGATGTCGAACCTGTGGTTGACGACAATTTGCAGAGTTCGGAATCAACCAGCTTCACCGCCAAGCTGCGCTGTCATGTGGCGATTGGAAATCGCTATCTCGGATCGATCGAAGCGGTTGAGCAGCTTCAGCCAGGATGCAAAGAAGCGATTGCGGCGCTGAAAGCGAGTGGACTTCGCGTTGCGCTCCTCTCGGGCGATACTCAGTCGGCTGCTGAAGAACTAGCGGCGCGTGTGGGGATCGACGATGTGCGCGGCGGTGTTCGTCCGGAAGAGAAGCTTGCGGAAATTGCCGCTCGACGTTCGCGCGGCGAAGTGGTGGCGATGGTGGGGGATGGAATCAACGACGCTCCTGCTTTGGCAGCAGCCGATCTCGGCATTGCTGTTAGCACGGCGGTGGATGTCGCTCGTCAGTCGGCCGATTTGGTGCTGTTTCGAGGAGAGCTAGGGCAAGTTGCCCGTGCGATTAAACTGGCGCGACTCGCTCGGCGCATTGTTAAAGAAAATGTGCTGTGGGCTTTTTCGTACAACCTGATTCTTGTCCCAATGGCAGCTGGGGTTTTCATTCCGATCTTCGGAATCGCGCTCCCCCCTGCTTTCGCCGCTGCTGCAATGGGTCTCAGCAGCGTTTCGGTGGTTCTCAGCAGCTTACGGCTCCGCTGGCAGTCGCTCGATTAATGGCAACTGCCAAACGGACTTTCTAAACGCTAATAATCGTGAGCCTGTTTGCTCAAACGTCGCACAGCTTCACGCCGTGACGGAGCGAAGCGACTTTGTCTTTCCAGGTCGGGATGTATTCCTGACCCACAAAGCCCTTGTATCCCGTTTCGGCAATCGCCTTCATGATTGCGGGATAGTTCACCTCTTGGTTGTCGTCGAGCTCGTTACGCCCAGGGACACCTGCCGTGTGATAGTGCCCGATGAAATCTTTGTAGAGCTTCAGCCGGGTGATGACGTCCCCTTCCATGATCTGGGTATGGTAGACATCGAACAAAATCTTGAGGTTGGGTGAGCCGACTGCTTTGATGACATCGACAGCCCACTCCACCGTGTCGCACTGATAGCCAGGGTGCCCTTTCATCTCGATGTCGACGCGCGTATTAAGCGGCTCGATGCAGAGATTGATTTTGTTTTTCTCGAACTGGCCGATGATCGTTTTGATCCCTTCGACCATGTTGGCCTTCCCTTCTTCGTCGGTCAGATTGCCGCGCATGCCCGAGAAGGTGATCACGCTGGGGCAACCAAAATCGACCGCTGCAGCGAGTGATGCATTGATCTTTTCGCGGCAAAAGTCGTGATTCGCTTTGTCGTTCCAGCCTCGCACAAATCCATGGCTGCTGGCGATGGCGCAGGTGAGGCCATGCTTCTTCAGAATCGGCCACGACTGTGGATCGACGAGTTCGACACTCTTCACGCCCATCGCAGCAGCGGCGATGGCCAGTTCTTCTACCGTCATCGGATCGTAGCACCAGTGCACAACCGATTGGTTGATGTTTCCCTTGGTGATTTTCCACTGAGGATCGATAGCAATTTCATCAGCTTGCACAGTGGAAGTGCCGGTGAACATGGCACCTGCTGTCGCAGCGACAGCGGCGGTGATAGCGCTACGGCGCGTCAGTCCGTAATGAGAAGGCAGTCCGGTCATCGGTCGTTGCTCCTGGGAAAGTGGAGACGTTCAAAAATGGAGGGTTCTGGTGCGCGTTTATTGCCGCTGATATCCGCGCACTATCCCTTCGGAAAAAGCGCTTCAAGACAAATCTGCGACCAGGTTTCGTATTCCGCAGCCATCGCTTGGATTTCAGCAAGAGGCCGGAAACCAGCATCGAGCAGATCCTCTTCACGCGGCGTAACGCTCGGCGAAGTGACGTCGAAGAAGTGGACGACTCCGAGGTGCACTTTACCGACCTCGGACTGGTCGTCGTTAATCAGTCCGACAAGTGATGCAGTGTAAGGGGTATCGATGTTCACTTCTTCGGCCAATTCGCGACGCATCCCTTCGGCGTAAGGATTGCTGCAGCTGGCATCGTCCGACGAGATATGCCCGCCGATGCCGATGCTTCGCTTGGCATGGAGCCGTTTTTCCCCCTGCCCTTTACCGCGCGTGTACTGGAACAAATGCCAGCTGCCAGCTACATCGCGATAGCGGAAAATGACGTAAGGAATCAGCTGCTTGAAGCTGGGGTCTTGCTCCATGGCACTGCGCGGACGGTAGCTCGTGACAGCGGGATCGAGGAGACCTTCGAGATAGCGATCGACTTCGCCCGAGAAGCCTTGGAAGTGTCCGAGTCCTTGGAACACGATTCGAGGAACCACGAGCACATGTTCGGTTGCAATGCTGGACACAGACAGCCTCCTGAAGAAATTCAATCGCGCACGCCGGCGGATCATCGGACGAAAAACCGCGCAAGCGTCGCTGCGTGGTGTGGCGGGAGTATACCGCCGCGAGAGCTCCCCTTCCACCGGTCGCGGCAGCGCCCGCAGCGCGAGGAAAATTCGTCCAATCAGCGATCTTCAGCGGACTTCATCATGAAGTTGCACGCAGCTGTTGATATACTGCCCCTGCGACGCGAAATGTTCGAAAAACCTCTCAGGCTCCCCCGCTCCCGGGCGAGCCAGGCGCATTGTGGATTGATGTCTCAGCGAAGCTCCAAAAAGTCCAGCAAATCGGCTGATTCGGCGGGCGATTCGACCCCCAAACCGGGCTGGAGCTTTCCCCATTTCACGCAGCGAGCGTGGATTCTGCTCAGCGTGCTGGGAGCGATTTTAGCAGGCCTTAGCGCCATTTTTGCCGACTACTGGATGGCGGTTCCAGAAACAACGAAAGCCACCTTCGTAGGAACTCAGTCGTGCATCAGTTGCCATCAAGGGGAGCACAAAGACTGGCTCGGATCGCATCACGATTTGGCGATGGATCGGGCCACTCCCGATAAGGTGATCGGCGATTTTAGTGGCGCGAAGCTCGAACATTACGGCATTACGTCGACGATGTTCATGCGCGACGGCAAGTACTTCATCAACACGGAAGGTCCCGAGGGTGAACTTGCCGATTTCGAGATCAAGTACGTGCTTGGTATCGATCCGCTGCAGCAGTACATGGTGGAGTTTGATCGTTCGCCCGAGCTCAAAGAAAATGAAGTCGGGCGACTGCAAGTGCTGCGCGTATCGTGGGACACGAAGAAAAAGAAATGGTTCCATCTCGATCCCCCCGACGTTGCTAGTAAATTGCCGCCGGGAGATCAGCTGCACTGGACCGGTTCGGCACAGCGGTGGAACAGCATGTGCGCTGACTGTCACTCGACGAACCTGCAAAAGAACTTCGATGTTGCGACCGCCAGCTACCATACCAGTTGGAGCGATATCAACGTCGGCTGCGAAGCATGTCATGGCCCCGGAAGTGTGCACGTTGAACTGGCCAATTCTCATTCGCTGTTTTGGGATCGCAAACGGGGCTACGGTCTCGCCGAGCTGAAATCGACCAGCAACATTCCGCAAGTCGAAGCTTGCGCGCCGTGTCATTCGCGCCGTCGTACCCTCGCAGGTGGTCACACTGCTGATTGCAACTTCCACGACTTTTTTGCCAACGAAGTACTCGCCGAAACGATGTACCACGCCGATGGCCAGATCGAAGATGAAGTGTACGAATACGGCTCGTTTGTGCAGAGCAAGATGTTCCACAAAGGAATCCGCTGCACCGATTGCCATCAGCCTCACTCGGGAAAGCTAAAGTTCGAGGGGAACAAACTCTGCACGAGTTGCCATCAGCATCCATCGGGTAAGTACGACACATTCGCGCACCATCATCACCCGGAAGGTTCCTCTGGCGCATCGTGTGTGAACTGTCACATGCCTGAGACCACTTACATGGCGGTCGATCCCCGCCGCGATCACAGTTTGCGCGTGCCACGCCCCGATTTGAGCCTGCAACTCGGGACCCCGAATGCGTGCGTCAGTTGCCACGTGAGTGATGCCAAAGTGGCGCAAAGCAAATTGGCAACACGGAGCGAATCGTATGCTCATTTGCTAGCCAAGTCGCGTGGCGGCGAGAAAGAAGTGGCCGCGGAAATTACGAGGCTCAATACGTGGGCCGATAAGCAAATCAGCAAGTGGTATGGCCCCGATCGTAAGCAGCCTGCGCATTATGCCACGGCGCTTGACGCCGCTCGTACACTCGCGCCCGATGCCCCCCAGAAGTTGATGGAACTGGCCGAGCAGCGCGAAGTTCCTGCGATCGTACGCGCAACACTTGCTATGGAGCTTGGCAACTTTATTTCGCAAGGCAAGGACGTTGAGAAGATCATCCGCAAGATGCTTGCCGATGAGAAATCGGAAGTCCGCGCGGCAGCGGTAGTGGCGTTACAGCAGGCAACAACCGACGTACAACTCGCCGCGCTAACGCCGCTGCTGAGCGACCCCTCGCGACTGGTGAGAACCGAGGCTGCTCGCGTTCTGTCGTCGGTATCGCTGCAAAACTTCAATGCCGCTGAACGCGAGAGTTTTGCCAAAGCACTCGCGGAGTATCGCGACGCGCTGATGACCGGCAGCGATAGCGGTGGCGCTCACATCATGATGGGTGTGCTGGAAGAGTCGCTCGGCGATCCCGAGGCGGCGATTGCAGCTTATGAAACTGCAATTCGCCTTGAGCCAGGATCTCGCGGCGCTCGTGCCAATCTCGCGTCACTCCTCGAGCGTCAAGCACAAGATGCCGCCGAGGAACTCCAAACGCTTGTGAGCCAAAACGCGAAACCGAATGAATCGACGGCAGCGCTCGAAACGAGCGTTCGCGCGAAAATGTCACGCGCTAAAGAACTCCGTAGCACCGAGCACGACTTGCTCGAGCGGGATGCTCAGCTCGTGCCGGCAGAGGCGATTGTGCAGAGTCGTCTAGGGCTCTCGCAGCACCTGCAAGGCTGGCACAAAGAGGCCGAGCATTCTCTCCTGATGTCGCACTTGCTCGAGCCGCGCGCGTTTGACTATGGCTATTACTTGGCAGTGTTCTATCGCGATAGTGGTCGATTCCGCGAAGCACTTGCCGTCACGGAGAAGGTGCTGCAAGCGTGGCCTGATAATCAGGCGATTCTGCAGCTGCGCCGCGAACTGGAAGCTTCTACCCGTATGCAAGCTCCCAGGCCCCCTGCAGTGAAAACCGTGACACCGGTAAGTCCTAAGTAGTGACTTAATTCCTCGCCGAGAAATCCCTCCCGAGTCTCCCTGAAGTTAGCGGGAGACTCCGATTGGTTGTCTCGTCCTGCCGCAAATCTACATCGCCAATTAGTGGGCGATCAGTTTTTCACGCGTCATCCATTCAGCACAGCGGGCGGGCCATGTCGAAACAGGATCGTCGCTCTTGCGTAGCCCGAAGCCGTGACCACCTTGCGAGTAGATATGTAGTTCCCCACTCACCCCTTTCGCGCGCAGTGCTTGGAACAAAGCGATGCTGCTCTCCGGCTTCACCGGGTCGTTGAAGGCGTGAGCAAAAAAGATCGGCGGCGTTGTTTCGGTCGGGGCATACTCGGGTTTGAGTCCCCCTTTCTCGTCGTGCAAATATGCGGGATAGACCAGCACGCCAAAGTTGGGTTTGCACGAGAGATCATCGATGGCATCGAGCTTGTCATACGATTTTTGTTCGTCGTGTAAGCAAGCGCGGGCGGCGAGGTTGCCACCTGCAGAGAAGCCCAGCACGCCGATATGGTTGGCATCGATATCGAGGTCAGCTGCCTGGGATCGCACGATGCGAATGGCCCGCTGAACATCTTGTAGCGGCGCGAGATTGCTCTTTTCGCGAGCTGGGACGCGGTACTTCAATACCACAGCTGTGACTCCAATAGAATTGAGCCACTCGGCGACTTCGGTCCCTTCGAGATCCCAGGCCAAAATCGAATAGCCGCCACCGGGGCAAATCACCACCGCCGTCTTCGAACGTTTCTCGGCAACTGGCTGATAGACCGTGAGCGTGGGGACGGTGACGTTCGTGACACGCATCACTTTCTTTTGGCCTTCGCGATCGGGAAGGACATGCTCCTCGCCGATGGTGCCGGTCTCACCGGGAACCGATTTCTCGGGCCAAAGTGGGTAGACATTTTTTTCGTCAGCTCGAGTAAAGCTAACCATGGTGGCGAGCATGGTGGTTGCCAGTGTCAGCTGACTGAACATGGCGCGGAGAGGTTGCGGTACCATCAGCATTCCTTTGATTGTTGTGAAAATGGGGCAGTGCGAGCGAGTGTACGAGTCGGATGGGGCAATTACTAGCCTTGGTAAGGGCGAACCTGTCGGCACTCGTGATTGTCGTACTGCCATCAACCGCTGTGGCGTTATGCCGAGGCTCTACGTTCGATCTGCTGTTTCGAGGAAACGATTCGATGCCACGTCCTTTCGCGCTTGTCGATGCCTTTACAGCCGAGGCCTACCGGGGAAATCCAGCGGTAGTGTTTCTGCTGCCACACTGGCCTGCCGATCAGCAATTGCTGATGGTGGCCCGAGAGATGAACCAATCGGAAACCGCTTTTGCGGTGCGACGCGGCGACCATTTTGAGCTTCGCTGGTTTACACCGGCGATCGAGGTTGATTTGTGTGGTCATGCAACCTTGGCGGCGGCGCACTATTTATGGGAAATTGCCGCAGCTGAAACGGGGTTGCCGATCACGTTTTCCACACGGAGTGGAAGACTGATTGCAGCGCCGCGCGGGGAGCGGATTGAGCTCGATTTTCCGCTGATCGAGCAGGCACCACAGCAGCTGCCTGAGGAACTGCGCGAAGCGCTCGGTGTTGCGCCGGTTTACACCGGAAAAGGGCGATTCGACTGGCTTGTGGAGGTGGCAACCGAGCGTGAAGTGCTCGAGGCCTGTCCGAATTTCGATCGCTTAGGCAAAGCGGAAGGTCGCGGCTTCATCCTCACCGCTAAGGCAAGCAATTCGCAGGGTACGAATTCGCCTAAGTATGATTTCCTCTCGCGCTTCTTTGCGCCTGCTGCCGGAATTAACGAAGACCCTGTCACAGGTTCGGCCCATTGTTGTTTAGCGGGGTACTGGGCTTCCAAACTTGGTAAGCCGAGCATGCTGGGGTATCAAGCGTCGCAGCGTGGCGGCGAAGTCGCGGTGGAAGTGCGTGGCGATCGTGTCCTGCTAGGAGGCGCGGCGATTACGATTTTTACCGGGCAACTCCTTGCGCCACTTCTCGAAGTCGCTGGATGAACAAGTTCACACGCGGCCAGTGCCAAGCAGACTGACAAGCCGCAGCGCTGCGTGTAAGTTAGAGTGCTGTAATTTGTAGTTACGGCAAGCGTTCTTTTTCAGCAGCCAGCGACGACGAGCTCCAGCGCCATGACACATCCCGCCACAGTACGCACGACTGACGAAGGAAAAACCTTTGCGATCGTCGGTGATATCTATCGTTTTTTGGTCACGGGTGATGAAACGGGTGGCGCCTACGCCATGTGGGAAGCGGTGGTGGGACCAGGGGGTGGACCACCTCCGCATATCCACTCGCGTGAAGAGGAGTCGTTCTACATTCTCGAGGGTGAAATCACCTTCACGATCGGCGACCAGACAGTGGTGGCAACTCCCGGGATGTTTGCGAACGTGTCGCGTGGCACAGCGCATAGCTTTCGCAATCAAACAGAGAAGCCCGCGCGGATGATCATCTCCGTGGCACCGGCCGGGCTTGAGAAAATGTTCATCTCGATCGGAACACCCTGCTTGATCACCGATCCTGTGCCCCCAATCACTCCCGCTGATATCGAACGCGTGATTGCCGCAGCACCGCAGTATGGTGTCACCTTGCTCTTGCCTCCGCACTGATGGCGAATCGGGCAATCGTCCCGCGATAACAAACAGCGCTCTCGCGATTCCCATGCTTCGCCAACATTTCCGCGGCAGGGTATTGCAACTGCGTGCATCTGCGACCGAGTGGTCGTGCCGGCGCGATGCAAAAACTAGCCGTGCGTAGACGCGGCATTGCCCGTCGTGCTGCTAGTTCATGGCGCGGTGCTTAGGGAGAGCCTCTCAGGGTGCTCACGAGGCTCTTCTAACTCAACCTGGTGCTACGAGGGCAAGGCAGAGATGGCCGGGCATGCTTCGGTTGATATGGCACTAAAGTCCGTAGATTGCCCAAAAAGTTGCGTTTAATTGTGGGGGAATTGTAATTGAGGTCCATCGAGCCCACCGAAAGTGTTGTGCGATATCGGCTTGCCACTTAAAATCTAGCTGGCATCCACTGCATTGTTAGCCGAGGGGATTTGTGTGACCGACCTGTTTAATCCCTATCATCGCTGGCTCGGAATTCCTCCCGAAGAACAGCCCGCCGACCACTATCGTTTGCTCGGTGTGCGGCGATTCGAGTCCGACCTTTCCGTGATTGAACATGCAGCCGATCGGCACATGGATCATCTGCGTCGGATGTCGATTGGGCCCAATGGAAAGCTCGCTGAGAAATTGCTCGGTGAAGTCTCGGCTGCCAGCACCTGTTTGCTCGTGCCTGAAACTAAAGCCAAGTACGACGCGCAGCTGAAGTCGAAATTGGCTGATGCCTCGTCGGGTATTGCCAGCGCTCCCCCTCCCAAAAAGGCGTTGCCTGTTGCTCGGCCGATCGCTGCAGTCAGCACTCCTCCAGCCATCGAGCCACCACCACCTCCTCCGCCACCTTTGGCTGCCCCCTCTGTAGCACCGCCAGCGTTTGCTGCAGCCGCTACTGACCCAACAACTCCAGTAAGCGAGTTCGCGGCCCTAGTCGATACACCACCCGCTCAAAAGTCGCCACTGCTATTGATTGCAGCGGGAGCCTCCGGATTCTTGCTGATTCTGCTGATGGGTGTTGTCGTCGTGTACTCGATGAGTGGCGACAACCAAGTGGTCAACAATCCAACTCCGCCCGCCAATGGCGAAAACCTCAGCGGTCCCCCCGCCCCTCCCCCGGTGGTTCCAGTAGCCGATCCCGGAGTGCTTCCAAGTGAATCGAGCACTACGCCCCCTGGCACCACCGATCCCGAAACTTCAGTGCCACAGCCTCCGGAGCCAGAATCACCTGGTACTGATCCGAGCATTCCGCCTGAAATGAGCACTCCGGTCCCCGCGCCACCTGCAGTCACTCCTCCTGGAGCATTCCCAGGAGAGACATCGAATGAAACCGAGACGGCACCGCTCCCCAATGTTCCCGAGCCAAACATCCCCGCGCCGTTTCCTGCCGACCCACCTTCGAAATCACTGCTACCAGTTCCATCCGACGATCAACTGAAATCGGCCGAGGGACAGATTCGCGAAGTCTATTCTGTTCGTCTCGACGAGGCGAAAGCACCTGCGGCGAAGATGGTGGTGGCGGATGAAATTGCGCAGCAAGGACGTGATACGAATAATCCTCCCGAAGTCCGTTTAGCTGCGCTGCTACTGTCGCGCTCACTCGCCCTTGAAGCGGGCGAACTCCAGCGTGCGCTACAGTATCTGCAGGAAGCTTCTGAATCGTTCGACGTGAACATCGCCGCCGATTCGGCCAAGCTACTCGTGGAAGCATCGGAAAATGGAACCGCTGCCGACCGACTGGAAGCACTCGAGATCGCGGAAAAAGAGTTCCTCCGCTATATCGAAGCCGATCAGTACACCGCCGCCACAGAACTTGGCCGGGCAGCACTCACGATTGCTAAAACCGCCAAGAATCGCGAGGCGACCGAACGGATTACGGCTGGCGCGACCAAAATGAAGCAGCGTGAGCAGCTCTATAAAGTGGTCGACGCCGCGCTGCAGCAACTCACGAGCGATCCGAGCAATGCATCAGCTCACGAAACGTTGGGCAAATGGTACTGGTTCCAAAAAGGGGAGCTCGAGAAAGGTATTTTTCATCTTTCCAAGAGCGGCGGCATTTTTGCTGCGGTGGCACAAGCCGATTCCGGACGCCCTTCAAGCAGTGCCGATCAGAAAAAGTTGGCGGACGACTGGCGCACCTTGGCCTCGCAGATGACAGCCGAAATGGAGCCCGAACTCCTGAAGCGAGCGAAGTACTGGTACGACCGCTGCGTCGGTCAACTCGCAGGCCTGGAAAAGGCGCGCGTCGAAAAGTACCTCACAGAGCTCAACGAGCGTCTGGCCAGCGTGCAGCCCTCACCCACAGCCGTGGCCGCTAGTCCAACTGACCCCACTCGGCCCACCACTCCACCAGCCGCTAGCGGCCCAGGGGAATGGAAAGTTCCTAACCGAAATTCGAACACAGCCTTTCAGTCGTTCCTCGGGGTCTACTTGTATTACTCGGATAAACGCAAGCCTTATCCGGTGGTGAACATGCTGGTACCCAATGCCAATCTCTGGAGCCGTGAAATTCAAGATACGGTTCGCGGCCGAATCCCATTTGATGAGATCTCGTACATCGGCACTGCCAGTATCGCTATTCCTGAAGATGCCACTTACAGCCTCGAGATCACTCGCGGCGGGCGTTTTTCGATCAACGGCAAGGATGTCGGTGGATCGGGCGAAGTTCGAATTGCGCGAGGCATTCATCGCGTCACTTTCGAAATCGGCTCACACGGCGGCCCCTACATTGAATCGGGAGCGGTTTACCTGCGTCATCGCGACTCGGGTGAAAGCGTGGTCTTCTTCAATTCGTGGAAAGAAATTCAGCTGTTTCTCTCGGCACCCATCAATGGACAGCGGGTCATGGAGGTTTCGAATTGGCAGCCGAATTCCGCCGATGAAGTGCGCGTCGATACAAAAGCCATGAAGGTCGAATTCGCTAACCCTTAGGGATCTTTTCCAATCTGCAGCTGGCTGTCTGCTTCAGGCACAACAGCCGCTCTTGCTATCGGCGCGAGCTCAAACGTCAGATTGCATGAAGCTCCAGCGATGCTTGGAAGCTTAGAGCTTCAACGCGTTCTCCATTTGCTCAGTACGCTCTACACGGCCCATTCGCGAGCAGGACGTGACCTGAGCAGGTTCGCTTCCGGATCGCTAACAAACGTCTCCGTGACAGGATCGATTGTGAGCTTCCGTTTCAGAATCCAAGCGATCGCGGCGGCATGACAAGCGATGTGCGAACGTCGCATCACGTCGGGATTCGCAGCGGTCTTTTCGCGCGATCGCATGCAGTCGAAGAAGTCGCGGGCATGCGTCGAAACATCGAGACCACGAACGCGCTTGGTACCATCGAGTTGCTTCTGTAGTGTGCTCGACGAGGCGACGATCTCTCCCTCATCTCCCGTTTCCACCGAGCCTTCATCACCGATGAATCGGACGGGACAAGTGCCGAGTCGGGTGATGTAATGAGGCGCACGGTCTCCAAACGGTGCTTGCAGGAAATCGATCACTAGCTTCACGCCGTTGGCATAGCGGCAGACGATGCTGTTCTCGGTCGGCTCGTAATCGATTGGCAAAGTGTTGTCCGCTTGATTAGCCCATTGGCACAGATCGACCGTATGAGCACCCCAGTCAAGTAGTCGAGCGCCGGAGTCAAAATCCCACTGCCCGCGCCACTTTCCCCCGACATACTGCTGGTTGTACGGTCGCCAAGCGGATGGGCCGAGCCAGAGATTCCAGTCGACAACATCGCGCGCTGGTGTTGGTTCCGCAGGGAGCCAGGTGTTATCGAGCGTCGGTACATAAACCGATGCGTGCATCGTCTGTAACTTGCCAAGTTTCCCCGAGTGAGCCAGTTCGACTGCTTTCTGAAAATTCAGAACGCTGCGCCGCTGCGTACCTGCCTGAAACACGCGCTTCTCGGCATGCATGGTGTCGGCCAGTTTTTGGCAATCGGCAATCGTGATTCCGCAAGGCTTCTCGCTATAGACATCCTTCCCAGCTTGGGCCGCCATGATCGAGGCGGCTGCATGCCAGCGATCGCCGGTGGCGATCAGCACTGCATCGATATCTTTGCGATCCAGAAGTTCACGAAAGTCGCGATAGAGTTTGCAGTCGGCGTTTTTGTAGTGGTCGTCGACTAGTTTTTTTCCCGCATCACGTCGCGATGCTTGGACATCGGCAATCGCCACGCACTGAACATCCCCCATCGGCAAGATCGACTTCATGTCGTAGGTGCAGCGTGGGCCAATGCCGATCACACCGAGAGTAATCTTCTCGCTCGGAGCAGTAGCCCCTTGTCGTCCGAGTGCCGTAGCAGGAACAAAGGACGCAACTGCAGTCGCAGCGCCAGCCGCCAAGGTAGATTGAAGAAATGTTCGTCGACGAATCTGCGTCTGATCAGACATGGGTTAGTTCCGCTCGATAATCAGGAGAGAGGTGGAGCACGCCGCCAGCAGCGCATCGCTGACGCAAATGATACCAGCATTTCCGCCCTCGCCATATCAACAAAAACACCATCCAGCGCGATCCACAGTGCAATGAAAAAAGTATGAATGCAGTGGCTGAAATTCTGATCGCCAAGGTATTTGGGGCTTTGGTGGTGGCGGATGGAGTACGTGCGTTTGTGAGGACGGAGAGAGTGCGGCTTGACAGGTAAGCAAATGCTTACGTATATTGGCCCCATGGTGAGAACGATCGAGCGTGAGGCTGATATTTTTGGAGCGATCAGTCATCCTGCGCGCCGGCAGATGCTGGATCTGCTTGCGGAAGAAGACCAGTCTGTCAGTGCGATTGCTGGTCACTTTGCGATGAGTCGCCCCGCGGTGTCGCAGCATCTACGCATTTTGCTCGACGCCGGTCTGCTTACCGAGCAGCGACAGGGGCGTCAGCGTCTCTATCACTTTGTTCCCGAGCGACTTGCCCCGGTGCGAGATTGGCTCGCGCACTACGAACGATTTTGGGACGATCGTCTTCAGCGACTTCAGCAGCATTTAGCGAAGCAGAGCAAAGCATGACCCGCTCGATTCAGCGAGAGATTGTCGTTCCACAGCCCATTGCGCAAGTTTGGCAAGCGCTGACAACAAGTGCGGCGCTAGCCGACTGGATGTATCCCAACGACTTTCAGCCGATTGTCGGGCACCGCTTCACCTTTCGGGTGCCACCGAAGCCGAGCGTTGGTTTCGAGGGTCTCACGGTTCGCTGCCAAGTTCTCGAGTGCGATCCGCCGCGCCAGAATGCAGCGGGTGAAAACTGCGGTGGCCGACTCGTCTTCTCGTGGTCGGTGAGCGGACCTGTCGAGAATACGCAAGTCAGTTTTCGCCTTGAACCCGATGGGAATGGGACACGCCTTTTCTTCGAGCACGCTGGCTTCGACGTTACACAGCCTTTTGGCGAGCACGCGCTAGCTGGGGCCGAGTATGGCTGGTCCATGATGCTGGAGCAGCTAACAGTTTGGGCCGAATCGCGAAGCTCAGCGGTCTATACGGAGCGACTGTTCCATTTCAGTCCGCGCAAGATATTCGCCGCATTCGAGCAGCCCGAGCAACTCGCAGCGTGGTGGGGTCCTTCAGGTTTTACCAGCACCTTCGAGCAATTCGAGTTCAAGGTCGATGGTCGCTGGCTGTTTGTGATGCACGCCCCAAGTGGTGCCCATTACCCGAACGACAGCTTTTTTCGCGAGATTCAGCCCGATCAAAAAATCGTGATCGAGCATGTGGTGGCTCCGTGGTTCTTGCTCACAGTCACGCTCACCGATCGAAGCGATGAAACTGGTGGCAAGCAAACGTTGCTATCGTGGGTTCAGCAGTTTGAGAGCCCTGAACTGGCCGCAAAAATGCGAGTCCTTAGCGAAACAGCCAACGTGCAAGTTCTCGACCGGCTCGAAGCTGTGCTCTCTCAGACAAACAATTAGCGAGCCAATTGGGGCTATAGCATTTTCAGTCGTACTCGAAAGATCGGCGAGTGAAGCACGCTAGACCTCACGCTTCCCTATCCGTCTGCATTATTTACTCGATCATTCTCGATTCCCATCCGCAGCAAAGCCGAACTACTACGTCGCACTATCACTACGAGTATTCACAAGTACCACTGCTTAATCCAACATGAATCAAGCCACACAACGCACGATACTCCGCTGGGTGCATATCCTCTTTGGTTTGCCTTTGATCGGGCTGGTGTATGGTCCACCGGCCGAGACCGAACCCTACCGCTACATGTTTCAATACCTCTTCATGCCGGTGCTGCTCGTTTCTGGACTGTGGATGTGGAAGGGGCACCTTGTAACCCGGCTGTTCGCCCGAAAATCCACTTGATTTCAAACATGCCGCACAGATCGCTCTGAAATATTCGTCCGTAAGAGACTAGCTATGACCAAAGATCGCCCAAGAGCAAAACCAACTCAGCAAGTAGACGCTTCGCAAGCGAAAAAAATCAAGTCAGAGGCGCAGCTCGCTGTTCCAGAAACTCAGCCGGATTGGCGTGCTGAAACACTCGATCGAATGCGGAAGTTGATTCTCCAGGCTGATCCGGAAATGATCGAAGAGCAGAAGTGGAAGAAGCCTTCTAATGCGATGACGGGAGTCCCTGTCTGGTCGCACGATGGGATCGTTTGCACGGGCGAAACGTATCAGAACGTCGTGAAACTTACTTTTGCTAAAGGGGCAAGTCTTCCGGACCCTGCTAAGCTTTTCAATTCCAGCTTGGAAGGAAATACGCGCCGAGCCATTGATATCAAGGAAGGAGAGTCCGTCGACGCGCGAGCTTTCCAAGCGCTAGTGAAAGCGGCTGTCGCCTTCAATACCTCGCCGAAAGCGACGGCGAAAGTCAAACCAGCGGCACGTGCCAAAGGAAAGGCTCCCAAGTCGGGCGCTCAGCCTGGTAAATTACAAAAAAATGAGCAAGGGGTTGTGCTGCTCTCCGGTGGGAATCCACAAATCGCCAAAGGAGATGGGGATGCTCCCGTGCAGGCTTATATCGCCGCGATGCCGGGCTGGAAAAGAGATCTTGGGAAACGACTCGACGCGATCATCGAGCAGAATGTCCCTGGCGTACTCAAGGCCGTCAGGTGGAACTCTCCGTTCTATGGGGTCGAGGGTAAGGGGTGGTTCGTTTCGTTTCATGTCCTCACGCGTTACGTCAAAGTAACCTTCTTCGCAGGGATGTCGCTCCGCCCGATTCCACCGGGTGGCACGGAGAAGAGCAAAGAGGCGCGCTGGATCGATATCTACGAGGACGATCAGTTCGACGAGGCGCAAATGAAGACCTGGATGCGACAGGCAGCCGCCCTTCCCGGCTGGATTCCGTGAGCGTCGATTCCGCACGCCGATTCGTTATCAGCTGAGTCGCTGCGTCACAGAAAAATCTGCGGCGGCAGTCGCACTACCTCGGATCGCTGGCAACTTTGCGCCGAGTGCGCGCGGTGCACACTTTCTTCGTGACATTACGCACAGTGGTGCGCGCCTTGTTTCGCACACTATCGGCTGCTAGAGGTCTCGCTGCTTCGCGCAGCTGCTCTAGACTAACGTGAAACAAGCGTTTTAACCGCAGTTGCACAAATCCACTGCTCGAAAATGCTCAGCGAGCGATTCTGGCACGGCAAGTGCTTTTGAGTCACGGCATCTCGACCATTTGGTAGGAGTCGAGCCGCTGTCACTCGCAAGTACGCTTCACTATGACCTTCATTCGCGTCGCTGGCCTTACGTGTCTTGCCACGGGATTACTCGGGGTAATGGCGGGCTGTCATACCGAAGCGATACCGACCTACGTGCCTCGTGCCGAAATGTCGGAGCTTCCCGAGTCCCACCAAAAGCAGATTTCCTCGGCGCTCGAGGAATACTACGGCTCTCCGCTCTTCCCCAAGATGATGAAGATCGCTGAGGAGCAGCCTGCGGATGCAGAGAAGCCGCTCCTCACCGATGCCGTTGATCGAGGTCAGCTGCGACTTGGACAAGAGGTTTATCAGCGTCAGTGCGCTGGATGCCACGGTGATACCGGGGATGGAAACGGCCCGGCGGCCCCCTACCTCAACCCTCCACCGCGCGATTATCGCCTCGGCAAGTTCAAGTTCATCAGCACGCCACGGGGATCGAAGCCACGTCGCGCCGATCTCGTTCGCATCATCCGTCGCGGTGCTAAGGGAACAAGCATGCCGACGTTCCGCTGGATGCCCGAAACGGAACTCGAGGCGGTTGTCGACTACGTCATGCTCTTAAGTTCACGCGGTGAACTCGAATATCGACTCACCACTTTTGCCAGCTCACAGCTCGAGGAAGAGGACGAAGTCGACGCGATCACTGTTGCCGAGAATCAGCAGTTCATCGAGTCAGCCTGGCTCGAAGCCGACTCGCTGCTGGTACAGCCTCTCACGCCACAACCGTTCTACGACGATGCCTCGATCGAAGCAGGCGCTCGGGCTTTCGTGCGGCTCAATTGCTACAAGTGCCACGGTCCTGATGGCCGAGGAAACAGGGCCCAAGATGTGGGTAAGGATGATTGGGGACGCATTGCATACGCTGCGGACCTAACGAGCGGAATGCTGCATGGCGGCAGACGCCCGGCAGACATCTATCGCCGCATCTACTCGGGGATTAACGGCACGCCGATGCCTGGATTCGCACTCCCTGATGCCTCGATTGGCGAGACGGAACTTGATCGGAGCGAGACGATCTGGCGGCTGTCGCACTTCATCACCAGCATCGTCGAGGGGCGTCCTTTGCCGGTTGCAGTGATCGAGGAAGAGATCAAAAAAGAAGCCCAAAAACAGGCTGAAGCACTCTCAGCCACGCCTGAAGCATCTGCGCCTGAAACGCCGGCCACTGAAGCGCCGGCCACCGAAACACCTGCTGCGGAAACCCCCGAAGCAACTCCGGCCGAGCCAATGGCACCTCCAGCGGAAACACCAGCCACGGAGCCCGCAGCGGAAGCACCGGCTGAGCCAGCTGTGGAACCGACCGCTGAGCCTGCCACCGAGTTCTAGGCAACCATAGCCAGTCATTCCTACGACGAAACAAGTTCCATGAACACCAAAGATCTCTCCGCTATTCAAGAGGAACTCGCGCAGCTTCGAGCGCGCGTGGCTCAGCTTGAAGAAGAGCAACAATCGAAGACGGAAGTCAGTAGCGCTTGGACCAAAGAATATTATCTCACGTACTATGCGACGACCGGATTCTTTCTCGGAATGATCGCGGCGCTCGCGAGCTTGATGTTCAACGCCGTTGGTTCGCTTGCCATCGGTCAGCACCCGATGCAAATCATCAAGGTTTATCTGACATTTGGACTCGGTGAGCGCGCTCTCGATCCCACGCTCGAAACAGGACTCATACTGGCGATCGGTTGCTGCTTGTACATCGCGACCGGCGCTTTGCTCGGTGCCCTGTTTCAGGTGGTCCTCAGTCGAATAAAGCAAGCCGAGCAATTAGTTCCACGCCTTTTGATTGCAAGTGGACTCGGCATGGCGGTGTGGGTGGTGAACTACTACCTGCTCCTCTCTTGGCTTCAGCCCTTGATGTTTGGTGGCAATTGGATTCTCACGGAGATTCCAGTTGGTGTCGCCATCCTGACACACTTGGTTTTTGGCTGGACCATGGCACTTCTATACCCCATGGGAAAATTCGTGCCCTATAGCACGTCGCTGGAGAAGTAATGAACGCGGAATCGACACACGGACAGGTAAGCGAGAATTCCCCACGACATGCAGACCTTGTCGATGAGCGGCTGGTGCGCTGGTACTTCTATACCGCGCTCACGTTCATCTTCATCTCGATGCTCGGTGGGTTGCTCATGGCGCTACAGCTGATTCGCGAGAATCCGCTTAACGGCATCGAACTCCTCTCGCCCGGTCGTTGGCGCATGATCCATACCAACGCCATTGCGTATGGTTTTCTCGCCAACGCATTCCTCGGAATACTTCACTGGATTGTGCCGCGACTGACGTTTCATCGAGTCGCGAGTTCCTACCTCTCGTACTTCATTTTCTTTGCGTGGCAGTTTGTCGTCCTCTCAACAGCAGTCGGCATTATCGTTGGACCGACGCTGCAAGATCAGCCTTGGGTCATGGACCTCGCGACGCGATATCACTTGCCCATGAGCCTTGGCGCTCAAGGTCTTGAATGGGGCGAAACCCCCTTCTGGATCGATCCCCTTTCGCTCGTCGGACTGCTGCTCGTCGGTTTCAACTTCATGGTTCCGATCGCGCGTACCAAAGGACCTCAGTACGTCACGCTGTGGTACTTCATGGCGATGTTCGTTTGGACTCCCCTTACCGTAGCCATGGGAAACTTGCTCCCCGAATACACCGTTGCTGGAACCAGCGCCGGCGCGATCGGTGGTCTCTTCATTCACGATCTCGTCGGACTCTTCGTCACGCCTCTAGGCTGGGGCATGATGTACTACTTCGTCCCGATCATGCTCAAAAAGCCCATCTGGAGCCACGGACTTTCGCTCGTCGGTTTCTGGGGGCTCGCGTTCTTCTATCCGCTGCAAGGGATTCACCACTTTCTCTACACACCGATTCCGATGTTCCTGCAATATGGTGCGGTGATCTCGACGATCGCGGTGGAACTCGTGGTCGCGACCGTGGTGATCAACTTCTTTGGAACGCTCTGGGGACGTGGTCGCGCGTTTTTCGATAACATGCCTGTTCGCTATTTCTATACCGGAATGGTCTTCTATTTCATCACCTGCTTTCAGTGTGCTCTGCAAGTGACCCTCACCTTTCAGAAGCTGATTCACTTTTCCGACTGGGTGGTGGGACATGCACACTTGGTGATGTTCGGTGTCTTCTCGATCTGGATTTTTGGGGTGATGACTTACCTCTTCCCGCGACTCTACGGGCGAGAATGGTACAGCCGATCGTTGTGCGAATGGCACTACTGGCTGTCGACGGTTGGGCTGTTTGTGATGTTCCTCGATCTCACACTGGCGGGCGTTTTTCAAGGGTATTACTGGGCTTCGCTACAGCCGTGGGAAGTGTCGGTCGATGGTTCGCAGCCGTTCTGGATCATCCGCGTTTTCGCTGGCCTAGCGATGTTCGGCGGGCTCTTGTGCTTCCTCTACAACCTGTGGATGACCGCGCGAGGAGCAACAACTCCAGCACCTGCCACCTCCACCTCCGTCGCAGCCTTGGGCAACTAAGCTCCTCGTATCCAAGAGTCTTGAATAAAGTCCTCGAAAGAATCAACGATCCATGTTTGAATCCAAAACAGGAATCTTGTTTATCGCTGGTGTCGGGTTCTTCGTCTTCGCGTTCCTCAGCAACGGCGCATTGCCGATGTTGATGTACAAAGATCTCCCCGAGAAAACCGCTGAACAAGTGGTGAATCCACGTCTGGTGTCGCAGTTTCGAGATCTCGAAGCACGCTACCAGGAGTCGTTTGTGAAAGCCTTTGGCGAACTGCCACCTCCGACACCTGTATCCACTGCGAAAGACGATCCCCAAGCGGTAAAGAACGAGCAAGTGGTGACCGACAAAGCGGCTGAAGCCCTTCGTCTAGGTCGTCAAGTCTATATCGGTGAAGGTTGCTGGCACTGTCACAGTCAGTTTGTCCGTCCAGTCTCCAACGAGTCGCTACGATTTGGGCCAGTGAGCAAAACGGAAGAGTACCAAAACGAACTGCAGCGACCGGTGATGTTTGGCACACGACGTGTCGGGCCCGATCTTAGCCGTGAAGGTGGCCGGCGAAGTAACGACTGGCATGCGGTGCATTTCTTTCAGCCGACGATTGTATCCAAAGGCTCACCCATGCCTTCCTATCCGTGGCTGTTTGAAGGTGCTCCCGACAAGCCGAATCGCCGAGGTCTCGCGCTCATTGCGTATGTGCAGTGGCTTGGTTCCTGGCAAGAGAGCTATCCCTACTATGAAGAGCTAAGCGAAGTAAAGGGAGACGATTAATCATGCATACGCAAAGCAATCAGTGGCAGGTGCGCGTCACGCTGTTACTCGCGTTCCTGATTCTCATTCCGAGCGGCTATGGTTTCATCGGAAAGTTCATTGAGCTGGTGCATGTGTTTCGTGGTGAAGCGGGTGGCGCTTTTGCCGTCGCTCCGATCATGAACTACTTGCTGGCAAGCCTGGGCTTCTTTTGCTTGCTGCTGTGGGCCGCTCGTCGTGGCATGTTTCGCGATATCGAAAGCCCCAAGCTGCAAATGCTCGAGCAGGAACAACTCCTCGATCGCGATCGAAAAGATGTTCCACTGTTTCACAAGTAGAAAATGATTCCCATTCGCATCCCTGATGATTGGAATGCCGTGTTATGACCAACGTCGATGATTCCTCTGCTGAGAGCGAGCATCAGCATCACAACTATGTCGGTAACGACATCCCGTGGTATGTCCGCGCGATCTGGATTGGTTTTTGGATCTTTGCGGTGATCTATACGATTCGATTCCTGTTTCCTGCCTTACAGGTCGAGCTCTTTCAGCGCCCTTGATCGGCGTGTCGCTTCCAGCGATCGATCAGCAGCATCTCCATATGAACACCGATCGCGAAGCACGTGCCACTGTCGACTGCAGTTTCTGTGGACTGCCGACGCACAATGATGCGGTCGATGTCGCCCAGGTCTACTGCTGCACTGGCTGTCGTTTCGCCGCAACAGTAACCGCCGCTGATGGCGATGAAGGTCAGGCTCGCTGGACGATGACCCGTCTCGGGATCGCTGTCTTCTTTGCGATGAACGTCATGGTGTTCACCATGTTGCTCTGGTCGCAAGATCGTGTGGCTGCTGATGAACTCTCGCGACTGTGGTATGGCGTAGCGCGTTTCGCGTGCCTCCTGTTCACACTCCCTGTGTTGTTTCTCCTCGGTGGAACACTCGTCGAGGATGCCTATCTTGAACTTCGTCGCGGTCGTCCCTCGCTAAGCTTGCTGCTGCTTTTGGGGGTGATCGGATCGCTTTTGTACTCGGTGCATTCGCTCCTCGTCACCGATGGTCATGTCTATTTCGAAGTCGCGGCGATCATTCTTGTCGCTGTCACTCTTGGACGATGGTTCGAAGCTACGGGGAAGCTGCAAACCACTGCAGCACTTCGCGGACTTGCAAAACTGCTCCCTGCCGAAGTGCGAAAGATGTTGGGATCAGAAACAGAGATTGCTCCCGCCGATCAGCTGCAAGTGGGAGAGCACTTTAAGGTCCTTCCCGGAGAACGCATCGCTGCCGATGGCGTCATTGTGCAGTTCGCTGCTGCTGTCGACGAGCAAGTGATCACCGGCGAAAGTATGCCGGTCGAAAAACAGGTAGGTGATGCAGTTCAAAGTGGCTCGCTCGTTTTGGATGGACCACTCGTCATCGAGGCCCGTGCCGTTCCTGGCGAAGGAATGCTGGCCCGCATGATTCAGGCGGTCGAGCAGGCTGCTGCTTCGAAATGTCGCTATCAGCGTGTGGCCGATTCGATCTCAAGTTGGTTTCTGCTCGCGGTCACCATCACCGCGATTAGCACGTTCGCTGCACATTGCTACTGGCGAGGCGTCGCCGAAGGGATTCTCGCTGCCCTCTCGGTGGTGGTGATCGCCTGCCCTTGTGCACTCGGACTAGCAACCCCCATGGCGCTCTGGGCTGCCATTGGCCGCGCGGCGCAGGCAGGTGTCATGATTCGCGAGGGGGACGCACTTTCGATCCTGGCATCCGCGCCCAGCTGTTGTTTTGACAAGACTGGCACACTTACCACCGGACAGCCGACGGTGATCCGTTTTGACCATGCACATGAGTACGACGAGCAGACGCTGCTCTGCATGATTCAGGCGCTGTCGAGCGCGTCGAATCATCCACTGGCCATGGCGCTTGGTAACTATGCCCAGTTGCGCTGCGCTTCAGCCATGCTTAGGGACACATCGCCAGATGCCAGCTGGAGCGAAATCGAAGTGATTCCCGGGTGCGGAATTCGCGCCCGCTCGTCATCGACGGGCGATATTGCTTACCTCGGTAATTTGGCGTGGCTGAAGCGTGAAGGGCTGCGTGCTTTCACCGAATTTCAGCTGGACCTCACGTGTCACGACCAATGTGCAGAAACCTATTTCGCTTGCGAGGGAGCAATCGTCGCGCGCGTTCTATTTCAGGAAGACCTTCGCCCCGAAGCACATATTGCGGTTGAGGAACTGAAGCAACTCGGCATGTCGATCGACATGCTGACGGGGGATCGCGAAGAGCGTGCCGCGCGTCTCGCATCAGATCTGGCAATCAGCTATCAGTCGCAGCTCATGCCACATCAAAAACTCGAAGTGGTGACGCAGAAACAACAAAAGTCTTCCGTCATCATGGTGGGGGATGGAGTGAACGATGCCCCGGCTCTCGCGGCAGCGGACGTCAGTATCTCGCTCGGCTGTGGCACCGACATTTCCCGCAATGCCGCCAGCATTTGCCTACTCCAGAGCGACCTGCGGCGGATTGGCTGGCTCGTCAAGCTCTCGCGCGAGACCGTGAGTGTGATTCGCTGGAATCTTTTCTGGGCTTTCGGCTACAACGCAGCTGGGATTGCCCTCGCTGCAGCTGGACTGCTCCATCCCATCATCGCCGCGGTTGCCATGGGAATTAGCAGTTTTCTCGTCGTGGGGAACTCGCTCCGTCTGGCTCATTTTCCGCTTGAACTCGACGGATCACCTGCCACCTCCGGTGACGATCCATCCGATGCACCTCGTCAGCACATTGCTACCGATCACAACGAGGCTCAGCTCATCGCATGATCGAACTCCCCTTGATCTTTATGACCGGCATTCTTGGTGCAAGCCATTGCCTCGGGATGTGTGGACCCCTGGCGCTCATCGTGGGAGTCTCGTCTTCCGGATGGAGTTCGGCCTTGGCTCGCCAAATCGTCTATTCGCTCGGACGTATCTTCACGTACGCGGTGCTGGGTGCGGTGGCCGGCTATGCAGGTGATCGGCTGAGCGGCTATTCCCAAGGAATGACGAATGTGCCCGCCGTACTTGCTATCCTTGCGGGCTTGATGCTCGTTTACCAAGGAGCTAAGGCAACTGGGATTATCAGCTACCTCTCGCGCGTCGCTAGCTACTTCTCGTTCCGCAAAACTTCCACGACAAACACTCCTTCCGGGACCGTTTGTTTAGCAGGTGGCATGATTGGCAAACTGCTACGACAGCCGCATGCGACCGGAGCATTTATGGCGGGTATGGCGACGGGGCTCCTTCCGTGCGGTTTACTTTACGGCATGCTCGCGCTAGCAGTCAGCACTCATCAAGTAGCAGCTGGCGCTCTCCTGATGATTGTGTTCGGACTCGGAACCACTCCGATGATGATCGTTGCCGGACTCGGTGGTCGCTTGCTCTCCCTCTCGATGCGCCGCTCGATCTTCGCTCTGGCTGCCTGGTGCCTACTACTCACCGGTGCCGTTTCGATCGTGCGTGGCGCGTCGTTTCTCGCGATGCCGGGAGAAAAACCGGCTGGTTGTCCCTTTTGTAGTGAAAAGTAAATCGCGAGTCCGCACGCCTCTAGGATTGTTGAGCCAACGTTATGTCGCGAGCGATCGTCAATTTCTTTCTCGACTTGGCACTTCTCGTCGTCTTCCTCGCGCTCATGTTTGTATCGGTGGTTGTGCGATTTGTCTTCCCACCTCTCGTGGCGTCCAGCGGGTGGCAACTGGGGGGGATGAATCTTGGTGATTGGATGAACCTGCAATTCATCCTGGTCGCTGTGATGACTCTGGGCATTCTTATACACGTGATGTTGCACTGGAGCTGGATCATGGGAATCGTTGCGACCAAATTGATGAGCAGCAAGAAAGCAAAAATCGATGAGGGAACCCAAACCATTTATGGAGTGGGCTTCCTCATCGTGATTCTGAACATCGTGGGACTGGCGATCGCCGTGGCTGCTCTATCGATTCAAGGTCCGAGCTAATAGATTCTGCGTCACCTCCGTCCCCAGAAACTCACTGGGGACGGGCCCATCCAACTTTTTTGCAGCAATGCTTACTTTACGGGCTTACGATTCGCAGGTCCGATTCGATTAGGAACCCGCGTGGGACGCGACTTGCTCGCATCGGTATCGGGGCGAGGTGCCGTTTTCAGATCGAGTCCTCCAGGCACTTTCACTTCGAGGGTGGCAGTGTTGTTGTTCTCCGACACTTCATTGATGCGGGCATAGCTGGGGATCGAAGTATCGCCACCAGCAATTGGTGCATCCGCATAAGCTTGGAGCGTGAGGGTACGTCCCGCGAGCAGTTTGTTCGGGTCGGAAACTTTCACGACAGCACTAACCGACTTCGAATCTTCGCGAGGGAGTGCCTCCATGAAGGCTGTCCAGCGATCGACACCCTCGACTTTCACCGAGTTGAGAAAACTGCTGCTGGCCCCTGCCTTCCCTTGGTTTTTGACGCCGAACGAGACAGGAATTTCGAGGTAGCCATTCTTGTAGCGTGGGGCAGAGGTACGGACGAACTTTTCGACCACCAAATCAGGCTCTTGTCCCGACGCTTTGTTCGTACCCAAGGCAATTCGGCGGAGCGACTTACCCAACGAGTCGACACCAGCCCCGTCGCGATTCGCCATCACTACCATCACCATGCGGCGCTCAGGAACCATCCAGATATAGGCATTGCTTCCTTCAGCGCTTCCATCCTTGGCCATCACTTGGTAGCCATTCTCGATCGCGGTGCTGCAACCAATGGCATACGAATCGTTGGAATCGAGGCGCGTCATCATCCGATCGACATTGGCCTTCGAGATCACTTTCCCATCCATCAAGGCAATGCCAAACTTCAGCAAATCGAGAGGGGAACTCTGCATCCCGCCACCCGATGGAGTCCATTCCTTTTTCGGAGGTGAAACCTCGACGTTCTGACCATTCTCGACGGTGTAGAACTTCACGCGATTAAGGTTGTTGTCCTCCAAGTCTTCGACACGCAGCGTCGAGGCTCCAGCAGGTGTCGCAACGAGGTCTTTCACCAAATTACGAAACGATTTTCCCGAGACTTCTTCAGCACACGCATCGGAAATGGTGTACCCAAACGAGCTGTAGTGGTAACTGCCACTCGGTGATGCTAGGGGATCTAGCCAAAAGTTTGGGAGCACATCGGCAGCTGTGGCAAAGTCGTTCTCCGACCAGCCTGTTGGACTGTCGCTGGAGGTCGGCTCGCCATAGTGACGAACGCCGCTGCGACAAGTCAGCAGATCGAGCACTCGATAGTTGTGATGAGCCGGAAGGCCATCGATGTAAGTCGAGGCCTTCGACTTGAGGTTGATCTTCCCCTGCTCTTCGAGTCGCACGAGGACGACACTTCCAACCAGTTTGGAGACCGAGTTTAGGCGACCGATCTTGTGTTCAGTCATCGGCACATTACCGGCGACATCGGCATGGCCTTTGACCCGGCGATAAGTGAGGAGCCCATCGCGTGCCATCAGCACGACAAGGCCTGGCAGCTTCTTCTCGGCAAAGTGGGCATCGATCTCTTGATCGAACTCGGTGCTGTTGGTGTTACTTGCCAAATTCGTGGGACCGATGGGAGCCCGCTGTGCCGCCCCACTTCCGACACGTCGTTTCGGTTCAGCAGCACTGAGGCTGGGTCGGGGCGCGAAGTGCACCGAGATTGAGGTGGCGACCGCGAGAAAAACAAACATCTGAAAAAAGGTTCGACGTAACATGACACACATCTCTTCTCTGTTGCGGTAATTTTTTTCACAAGCGAAAAGGATTCCGCAGGTCCTGTTCGCACGGGAAGAGGTCACCCCCCTTCCTAGCCACGACATGTGGCACACCAGAGAGATGACCAGGGCCAAAAACTCCTTTCAGATGGGGCGGAAGATTCTCGATTTGAGAGAAGTAGTTTCAAATCGGGACAAATACTGTTCGAACGATCGTGCATACAAAGGAGGCAATTTGGTGGCCGAAATGCACCGCGAATCCCGTGGAATCACGTGTTTATCCTCTGCTGGCATAACACGTTGCATCTGGTGGTGGATGGTCGAACTCTCGCAATAGCTGCTATGCCTGCGGAGGATCCTCTTCTGATCAGCGGCGAGTTTTTTGGGAAGATTTTTCGTTAAACCAGCTATTGATCGGGAGTACACAATTAGTCTCGAAGCATCCTCCACTTCTCCCAGGCAAATTCGACGACTTCATTCATGTCCGACGATTCACTTCTCCAGACTGAGTCCCCTCAACCCGAGAAATCCAACGAAGCTTTTCTACGTCTGCTGATGAAGCATGAGCAGCAGATTCGTGCATATATCCGTGCCTGCTTGCCGCGGTCTGCTGATGTCGATGAGGTGATGCAAGAGGTGGGACTCGTCGCTTGGCGAAAGTTCACGACGCTCGACGACCAGACTCTCTTTCCACGCTGGGTCTGCTTGATTGCGCGTTTTGAGGTACTGAAATTTCGACGCAAATTTGCGCGCGATCGGCTGGTGCTCGACGACGCCACCATCGAACTGCTGGCGGCCGAAGGAGCTGAAGAAATGCCCCTCCGCGAGCAGCAACTAAAAGCGCTCGACGATTGTGTCGCCAAGCTCTCGGCCGATCGTCGTCAGTTGGTGCTGGCCGCTTACTCGCCCGACAACACGATCCGATCGTTAGCTGCTGGCCTCGCCCGCTCCGAAGGTTCGGTCTATCAGCTTCTCGCTCGGATTCGTCAGGAATTGCAGCGCTGTGTCGAGAAAAAACTTGCTGCTCCAACGTAATCGCTTGCTTCTTTGTCCCCCCGATGATCACTCTCGATTCATACGAGCGCAGCAACTAACGCTTTAGGTCCTCCGTTATGCATCCACAAGAACTCGAACTGCTGCATCGATATCTCGACGATCGCTTAGAGCCAGCCGATATCGAGCCGCTGCAGTCGCTGCTACGCGACAGCGCTGAAGCGCGGCGGATACTCCGCGATCTGGCGACGGTGGATGGAAAACTGACCGAGCTTGCCATCCGGTCCGCTGCACCAGTCCTTTCAGGCGAGACACTAGCTTCGCAAGAAATTCCTTCGCCGCCCCTTATCCATGAGCCTTCCATCGCCGATCGAAAGCGATCGCGTTCAGCCTGGCGTCCTCTTAGCGGCATTGCTTTAGGGCTGCTTATCGGCGCGGCCTGCTCATCAGTTGCCTGGGCCTACGCTGTTCCACGATTGCTCGAGTCGTCTCCGAAAGTCACGTCGCTGTTGCTCGAAAGTTTCGAGAACAAAACAGCACCCGAGGTCACAGGTCTCCCCAGTCAGATCGATCAGTGGAGTGGCGATTTTTCGCAGCTTGCTTTGGCAGATAACGGAGTTCTTCCAGCTAGTGGAAGCCAGATGCTGCGCATGCTGCGAGCCGATCATGAAGGAAAAGCGAATCCCGAAGGGAGCTACTGCGGTGATCTGTTCCGCATTGTGGATCTCCGCCCTTATCGCGACGCTATCGCCCGTGGCAAAGGAGTCGCCGAGCTCTCCGTGCAGCTGAACGCAGCAGTTTTCCCAGAGCAGGACCAGTATCGCGGATCGATTGCCATGCACGCGATTACCGAGGAGTTCCTACGTGAACTATCGCCAATTTCACGGGGTGATTTGACCAGCAGCGCACTGGCGATGGGGCGACAAACCTGCCCGCAGCTCGATCGTGACCCGGCGACCTGGCAACGTATCGATTGCACATTGAAAGTCCCTGCTGAGGCCGACTTTCTGCTGATTCACATTGGGATCTTTCACAATCCTAAGTTTCAAAATCGCGTTGAGTTTTCAGGTCACTATATCGACGACATTCGGCTCACCATGACGCAGCAGTAAGTTTCGTGCATTGATAGGTGGCCCCATCGTACTGAGAAAAGCTGAAGCAACTCCACTCATGAAATATGCACTTCGTTTTGCGCTGATACTTTGGGTGACGGTCGCTGCGATACTATCCGAACCGTCCGTGGCAGGTGAGCCTCCGCGAGCTACGATTCCAGCCTCGCATCACCAGGTACTACGCGCGCACTGTCAGAAATGTCATGCGAAGAGCAAAGCGGAGGGGGCATTTCGTATCGATGATTTGCCACTCACGATCACAACGCTCGAAACAGCCGAGCGGTGGCAGAAGATCTTAAACGCACTCAATAGCGGGGAGATGCCTCCTGAGGGTGAAAAACAACTCGAGAATGAGGTGAAAGCGGATCTTCTCGATCAACTGGCAAACACGATGGTGGCAGCACGCAAAACTCTTGCCGATCAAGGTGGCGTGATCACCATGCGGCGACTGAATCGACGCGAGTATCGCAATTCCCTGCGTGAACTCTTGGGAGTCGAGATTAATGTGAGCGAACTTCCGTCGGATGTGGGTTCCGGGGGATTTGATACGGTTGGCTCGAATCTATTCATGTCGGGAAATCAGTTCGAGCAATATCTGGCGCTTGGTCGCGAGGGACTCGATGAAGCGTGGGAGCGACAAGCTGCCGCCACCTCGCAGCACAAGCTGCGCCAGGAAGGTGAGCAGACCACGCCACTGCTTCGTAAGTTGCATGCGGATGAACTCGACGCGCGCCGCAGAGGCGATTTGTGGGTCAAGGGAGTGGATGAGGCGGCCGCGCGCAGTGAGAACGCTGCCATTGTGGCCGAACTGCGTAAGGAGTTTCCTGACGAGTCGATCTTTCGACGCTCGTGGGCCAAAATTCCTGGAGCACCTTCCCCCGAATCTTTCGGATTCCAAACCGGGGAGAACAACGCCGACAAAGCCAATCGAGCCTCGCGAAACTTCTTCCTGCATGCCTACCATGCAAAGTATCTCGCGCAGCCCGCTGTTGATCGTGGCGCTTATCTCACGATCAACAATGGTGGCGATTTCAATTCATGGCTCACCCTGAACGTTCCTTTTTCATGGCCCGTTGGTGAGTATGTCGTGCGTATTCGCGCTGCTCATACGGAGCATGCCACTCCCGAGCGGCGATTTATTGAGTTTGGCATTCATCCAAGACATGGTCAGGTCATCAGCACGCACGAAGTGACCGGGACGATGGATCATCCTCAAGTGATCGAAATTCCGCTGGTGATGACACGCAAGCATAGCGATCGAAACGATCGTGCGATCTTCATTCGCGAGAAAGGGACGAGCGATCATATCGAGCAATCGCGGCGTCGCTTCAACGAAGGGGTAAAGGAAAACGGTGTCGGTCCGGAGTTTGTACTTTGGATCGACTGGATGGAGATTGAGCGTGTGAATGATGCAAGCGGAAAACTCCCCGCCGGAATAGCCACGCTTCAAATCGGACTTGATGACAAAAGCAATCCGTCGCCAGACGAAGTGCGACAAGCGATCGAGCGCTTTGCTGTCGAGGCGTTTCGAGGCAAAGCTCCATCGACTACCTACCTTGATCGACTCGCAGAGATCTACCAGCGTCGACGAACTGCCGGAGACAAGCATGCGGCGGCCCTGAAAGAATCGCTATCGGTCGTACTCGCTTCGCCGATGTTCCTCTATCTGGCGGAGCCTACGCCCGATCAGCAGCGCCGAGCGCTCACGAGCCAAGAGTTGGCCACACGGCTGTCGTATTTCCTGTGGGGATCTCCTCCGGACCGTGAGCTGCGCGAGCTGGCACAGCAGGGAAAGTTGCTCGAGCCAGAGACTCTAAGTGCACAGTCGAAGCGGCTGCTGAGCGACCCTCGTGCAGTCGGATTCTCGCGCCCCTTTGTGCATCAATGGCTCGAGCTCGATCGTGTCGACTTCTTTACGGTCAACCGCGCGATGTTTCCTCGTTTCGATGAAGCAACAAAGCTTGCGGCGCGCAGCGAGGTGTATGAAACGTTCGAGCATATACTCCGCGCGAACGCAGGGCTCGATGATTTGCTTCGTTCAGATTACGTCGTGATCGACGGAGTCCTCGCGAACTACTATGGAATCGAGAATGTGCATGGTGATGAGTTTCGCAAGGTGCCGGTACCTGCCGATTCTCCGCGTGGTGGATTGCTCGGTATGGCGGCGATCAACTTCATGCTCAGTAATGGTGAGCGGACCAGTCCGGTCGAACGTGGCGCATGGGTCCTACGAAAGCTGCTGAACGATCCACCTCCCCCTGCCCCGGCGAATGTGCCGCAGCTTGCACGTTTGGCAGGAAAACTCCTGACTACCCGCGAGCGACTTTCGTTGCATCAAGAGCAGGCGCAGTGCGCGAGCTGTCACCGTAAGATCGATCCTATTGGGCTGGGGCTTGAGAATCTCGATGCCACCGGGATGTGGCGCACCGATGATTCGTATCAACTGTTTGGCGACCATGGAAAGCCGATCTCCGGTCAGAAGATCAGCTGGAAAATCGAACCACAGGGGAAGCTGTTTCAAGGGCCCGAGTTTGCCGACTACTATCAGTTGCGCGAGATCTTGGCGTCGAAATCCGAGGATTTTGCTCGTGGTTTCAGCATGGCACTCATCGAGTACGCGCTCGGTCGACCTTGTAGCTTTAGCGACGAACCGTTAATCGAGGCGATGGTAAACCAAGCTCGCGAAAAAGATTTTGCAGTGCAATCGTTTCTCGAAACGCTGGTGACCAGTGAAGCGTTTCGCTTGAAGTCGTGACTTATTCGGTTTGGGTGAAGGCGACGTTGAAGTGCATCTTTCGTTAGCAAATTAGTAGGAACTTTGTGATGGCCACCTCTCGCAATCGACGTCACTTTCTCAGGTCCAGCACCGCCTTGATTGCACTCCCGGCGCTCGAATCGCTGGGTTTTCAGCGTACAGCATCGAGCGCTGAGCCAAAGAGGCCCCCCAAGCGTCTGGCGTTTCTCGGCTTTGGCTGGGGGGTGACCGAAGCGACCTGGTATCCCGATATCAATACGCCCGGCACCGACTACGAGCTTCCGCAAGGGCTCAAGCCACTCGCGCGGCACAAGTCAGATTTTACGGTCGTGCAGGGACTATGGAATAAGTATTCCAACGAAGGTCACTGGGGGAGCACGATGTGGCTCACCGGGGCCAATCGCTACGCGCAGGTTGGGCAGAGTTTTCACAACAGCATCTCGGTCGATCAAGTAGCTGCTGCGACACTCGGTCAGCAAACACGTTTTGCCTCACTGCAGTTCTGCGGCAGTGACAGCGCTGGTGGATCGGGACATGGTCCCGGTTTGTCGCTGGCGTGGGATGTCCGTGGAAAACCGATGGGTGGTCAGAATAGTCCGGTCGAGGCGTATCACCGTCTTTTCTCGAAGGATACGACTCCGATCGAGCAGCAGAAGTTGATGCTCTCCGAGAAAAGGAGCTTGCTCGATACGGTGCTCGAAAATGCCAGCGATGTGAAGCGTGGACTCAATCGACAAGATGCCTCGAAACTCGATGAATACCTCGAAGGGATTCGGGATATCGAGACGCGACTAAGCAAAGAAGAGCAGTGGATTGGTGTCGAGCAACCGCCAGCCCCGATGCAAGAGCCACCGCCGGGAATGACTGGGCGCGAAGAAATCAAACTGATGTACGACCTGATTGTTGCAGCGCTGCAAACCGATAGCACGCGCGTGATCACCTATCGCCAGCCAGTCAGCACGCTGCTGCTGAGCCTCGAGATCAATGTCCATCCGCACGACATGAGCCACTACCATAGCGTGCTTGGTGAAAAACTCGACGCTTCACAGCGTCGCGATCTGGCGCAAAGTGAACTCCTTGCAGGACTGATCGACAAGCTGAAGGAGACCAAGGAAGTCGATGGTTCGCGGCTGTTCGATCATGTCGCGCTCGCCTACGGCAGTAACATCCGCACCGGTCACTCGCTCGACAATTGTCCCACAATCATCACCGGTGGCGGGGCGAATCTCAAACTCGGCCACAACCTCGTCGTACCGAAAGGAACGCCCCTGTGCAACGCCTGGCTGACGATGCTTCAAGGGCTCGGCGTCGCAGCGGAGCGACATGGCGATAGTACCGGTACGCTGAGCGATCTGGTGGCATAACGCTTCGAACTCTGCAGAATCCAAGCAACCACTGGCATCGGAAAATCTATGGCCGTCTCTCGTTCGTGCCGTCTGATTCAAATCTATCGACTGGTCATTGCCGCCACGCTACTTGCGCTCGGGATGCTGACCAATGCGTCGCTGCTTTGGGCCCAGGCAAAACCAGCGACTAAAGCGCCCGGCTCGTTTGGGATCAATCCCGAGTGGGTTTCATCGCCCGAGATGCTCGATGCGCTGGAGGAACTACAGCGAGCGGGGATTGTGCCGGGACGAAAAGGGTCGCTCTCGTTTTTTCGATGGAATGGAGAGAAACCGCCTCAACTGGCTCATCTGGGACTTTGGGGCGAAGGAGTCAGCGATGAAGTTTTTGCGAGAAGCGTAGCACTCTCCGATCTGCAGTTCCTAAGCATCTATGAGACCAACATCACCAACGAGGGTTTGCAAGTTCTTCGTAAGTTTTCCAAGCTCCGGTCGTTCTCAGTCGCGCCCGTCAGTCGCTATGAAAAGTCGATGTACGGAGCGCCGCAGTGGTCGTATCCCTTCCTGAAACAGCGCTCCGATCGTCCGAAGATCACAGTCCAGGGACTTGAACCGCTCCGGAACATTGCGACCATCGAATCGCTGCAGCTGATCGACGCACAGCTCGCCCCCTCGGATCTTGCCATCCTGCAGTCGTGGCCCAAACTCGGCTCGATTGCTCTCTCAACCACAATGACCAGCGAAGCGGTTCAGCATCTGGCCGCATGCAAGCGTGTGAGCAACCTCACACTCGGCTATCGCGAAATCACGGCCGATGAGATTCGCGCACTTGGCGAGTGGGAGTCGCTGAAGAAGTTAATGCTCCTGCATGCCAAACTATCGAGCGATGCACTCGCTGCCCTCGCGAGTCTGGAATCGCTCGAGCAACTCGATCTCGAGGAGTGCAATCTGACCGACGACGACCTGGCGCATCTCAAGCTCCCTGCGAAGCTCACCATCTTGGGGCTCAAACGCAATGAGATCGATGGCCCAGGATTGCGGCACTTAGTGCCGTTTCAGCTGAAGCAGATTGGCCTGGAGTTCAATAACATTTCTAACGCGACACTCGGTGAACTCGCGCAGCTTCGTACGCTCGAAACTTTGAACCTGAGCTATTGCCGGCAGATCGATAACCAAGGGATCGAGAGTGGCGTGCTGCAGCGAATGACGCATGTGCGTCAGCTCGGGCTTCGAGGGCTCAAGCAAGTGACCGATGCGTCGCTCGCCGAGATCGTGAAAATGACGCATCTCAAGCACATCACGATTCGCGAAACAGGCATCAGCTGGGAGTCTGTCGACAAAATGAAAGCTGCGATGCCCGAGACAGTCGTCTTTAAGTAACAACACGACAGCGGCTGGCCAAGCAACTCGTGAGCCGGATCGCTCTTAACGGGTGTCTATTGGCCATTGCTTGGTTGGGGTGTGAATTAAGAGGCCGCAGCGCTCGTTTTGAGGTTTGCTTGGGACTCTGGTGGATGGTACGATTCACCACCCGCCTGAAGTGGTAGATGAGTTGGCCGGACGACTCAAGCAGCCGCTTCGTTTCGTCCCACCTACACCTTCGGTACCTACCATGCCGATCGGCCGAACTTATTACGCGAGAAACCTCTTGTCTCTCGCGCTGCTGCTGGTCACCAGCGCAACGTGGGGTGAGTCGCCAGTCGTCGCGACTGCTGAAGCCGAGTTTCAGCGTCACTTGGGACCCTTCTTAAAGCAGCACTGCGACCGCTGTCATAACGCCGATCTTCACGAAGGTGAGTTTCGACTTGATCTGCTTTCGCGCGATGTAGCCCATGGTCCTTCTGGGATGAAATGGGCTGAGGTGCTTGAGCGGATTAGCTCGGCGCAGATGCCTCCGGAAGAGGAACCGCAACCCAAGGCTGAAGAAGCGGCAGCAATGGTGGAGTGGATTTCGTCGAAGCTGAAAGAAGGTGAAACTGCGCGTCTTGCCAAGCGAGAACGGGTGACATTCAATCGACTCACACGCGTCGAATATGCCAACACGATTCGCGATCTCTTGGGAGTTGGCTTTGACGCGACCGATCCCACTGGACTGGCGGAAGATGAAATCTGGAATGGCTTTGAGCGAGTCGGTTCGATCCTCTCCCTCTCTCCTTCGCATATTGAAAAATATTTCGGCGCTGCCGAGTCGGTGCTGAACGAAGCCTTTCCAGAGAAACGTCCTGAGCCGTTTGTCAAAAAGAAAGATGCCCTCGACCTGCGTGGAGGTGGCAATCGCGAGGAGCTGGCAGCCGCAGGACTTGCTGACAAGGTGCGGGTCGACATGTGGCCCGGACATGATCTCTCGGGGGGACGTCCGGGACCAGGGCAAGCGCTACCAGCGTCGGGCGATTACAAAGTGCGCATTCAGCTGAGCGGGCTACAGCCCAAAAATGGCCGCGCGCCACATCTCACGGTCTATGCCACCGACCTCGATCGAATGCTGTTCGAAACCGATGTCATTGCTCCTGAAGACAAACCGATCATTGTGGAATTCACCACACACCTGCCCGCCGGTCATGTGAATTTGCGAGTGACCAACGACGTTCCGGGGCCCTCGAACTTGCCGCGCTCGGGACGCTCGGACCCGCGCATTCCATTTTTCAGCATCAAAGAGGGGAGGCGTCCTTGGCAGATCAAGTTGACCGATGAACAAGGGGAGCCTCTTTGGCCTTTCCTGATCATCGACTGGATTGAGTGGTCGGGGCCCCTCGGTGGTGCCGAAGCAACCTACGCCGAGCGCGAGTATCTGCCGTCCGATAGTGGCGATTTGGAACAGGTCCGCAGTTCACTTGCTAAGTTTGCGACACGCGCGTTCCGTCGTCCAGCAACTGAAGAAGAGGTCGAGCGCTATCTCAAGATTTTTCAGAGTGAGATCACGAGTGGCGAGAAGTTTCTCCCCGCCTTCAAAACGTCGCTACTGGCGATTCTCTGCTCGAAGAATTTCATTTACCTCGTCGAGGGAAATGCCGCGTCGAATGAACTGCAGCTGAGCGATTTCGAACTTGCTTCGCGGTTGTCCTACTTCCTCTGGAGCACGATGCCCGACGAGGAGCTACTGGCACTTGCGAGTGCCGGAAAATTACATGAGCCAGCCGAGCTTTCCAGGCAAGTCCGTCGCATGCTGGCCGATCCCAAGGGAGTCCGTTTCAGCGAGCAGTTCCCGCGCGACTGGCTGCAGCTGCAGATGGTGGGGATGTTTCCTCCCGACAAGACACTCTATCCCGATTACGATCAGCATCTCGAGCAGAGCATGCTAGGGGAGACCACCTCCTTCTTCCGGGAAGTGCTGGAGCAGAATCTCTCGCTCCGCGAGTTCCTGGTGTCGGACTGGACGATGATCAATCCACGATTAGCGCATCACTATGGAATGCCTGTTCCGACCGAGGATCGCTTTGTTCGTGTTGCGCTCAATCAAGATCAGCATCGAGGTGGCTTGCTGACTCAGGCTGCGATTCTGAGTCTCACGTCCGACGGCACCCGTCATCGTCCGGTGCATCGTGGGAAGTGGGTCCTCGAATCTATTTTGGGCAAATCGCCCCCTCCTCCCCCTGCCAATGTAAAACCGATTGAACCGACCCCATCGACCGAACCTAAAGCCACTTTGCGGATGAAGCTGGATGCTCACAAAAGCGATGCCAGTTGTGCATCGTGTCATCGGCGGATCGATCCGCTCGGTTTTGCCTTTGATCACTACGACGCCATTGGCCGCTATCGCACCCACGAAGTGGTGAGCGATGGCCAGGGAGAGATGCCACTGGTCGATGCCAGCGGTGAATTGCCCGACGGTCGCAAGTTTTCTAATGCTGCAGATTTTAAGCAGCTGCTGGTGAGTGATCTCGATACATTTAGCAAAACGTTCATCGAAAAGATGTCCATTTTTGCCACGCGCCGGGTCATGACACTGGCCGATCACGAATCGATCGAAAAGGTGGCCGAGGCGAGTAAAACCGACGACTATAAGCTGCAAACGGTGATTCAAAATCTGGTGCTCTCCGATCTATTTCAAAAACGCTGATCGCAGGCGAGAGCTACGAAACCTTCGGAAAGGATTTCACGATGGCCCATGTGTTGTCGCAAAACTGGTTGATTAACCGGCGTCATCTGCTGCGAGGAGCTGGCGCGACGATCGCCTTGCCTCTGCTCAACTGCATGAAGCCCCTTTTTGCCACCCAGTCAGCTGAGAGCCGTCCGAAGCGGAGTGTCTTCATCTACATTCCCAACGGGGTGAATGTCCTTACGTGGCAGATTAAGAAGGCGGGACGCGACTACGAACTGAGCGAACCGCTGCAATCGCTCGAAAAACATCGCGCCAACATCACGCCGATCAGCGGACTTTATCATCCGAATGGTCTTGGTCAGGCCCATGAGTGTGGCAAGATTTGGCTCACAGCCGCCAAAGTGAGCCAAGAGGGAGGCGCGTTTCGGAACACGATTTCGTGCGATCAGATGATGGCAGAAATCACCGCTCCCCACACACGATTTGGTTCGCTGGAGCTTTCGATCTCGCGCGGGCCAACAACACTGGGTTGGTCGCGAGATGGCGTTCCACTCCCTGCGGAAGATAATCCCAAGACTGTCTTCAATCGTTTGTTTGGTGTCGAGGCGGGAGGTGTGGATTTGCAGCGGCGTCGACTCAATCGTCGCGCGAGTGTGCTCGATACCGTCCTCGAAGATGCCGGGAACCTGAAACGGAGCGTCGGTAGCGAAGATCGCACCAAGCTCGACGAGTATCTGTCGAGTGTTCGTGAAGTCGAGATTCGAACCGAACGTCTCGATGCTTGGCTGCAAGTTCCCAAGCCGACAATCGATCCCCCCACGACCGCAAATTTGACACGCAATGTGTCAAAAACCGAAGCGGGCGATTACTACCGCACGATGTACGATCTGATTACGTTGGCACTGCGAACCGACATGACACGTGTGGTCACGTACATGAGTGGTAGCGAAAGCAACGGGCTTGCGATCCCCGAGATTGGGATACCACAAACTCGCCACGAATTGTCGCACCATAATGGCGATCCCGAACAAATGGCGAGGCTGAGCCGCAGCGATGCGTTCATCGCTCAGCAGTTCGCTTATTTCCTTGATTCACTCGAGGCGATTCAAGATGGCGACGAGTCGCTGCTCGATCGGACGATGGTGCTGTTTGGCAGCGGCATGAGCTACGGCCATAGCCACGGGAATGCCAACCTGCCAACGATTTTGGCAGGTGGCAAATCGCTCGGGCTGAAGCATGGTCAGCACATCGACTACAACTTGCCGAAGATCAATGCGTACGACGTGACAAACGCAGCGGGGCACTACTCCATCTGCCACAAGCCGATCGAGCCCAATGCGCGATTGACCAACTTGCTCCTGACGATGATGAATAAAATGGATGTCAATGTCGAGAAGTTCGCCGATAGCCTCGGGCCGATCTCGGAACTGACTTAAGACCTTTTGTCGGGCGCGTGCAGATTAGCCGAAAGTTAGACGAGGCGAGTGCTCTATGCGAAGCGTGCTGTGGATCGTACTGGCGAGCATGATGGTTTGCGGCTCGCGTGCGGCGATCGGTCAGGAATCGGCTCCGTCGTTTCGAACCGATGGCGGAGATGCTTCTCTCGCGTGGTATCAGCTGAAATCTGGCGAGTTCCCACCGCTTCGATCGGCCCATTATATCGGTGGTGAACTGATTGCCGTCGATCATGTGAACCGGACCGGTGTCTTACGCCCCGATCGAACGGATGCTCAGCGTCGCGGCGACTGGGACCTGCCGCACCGCTTCACGATGCTGCCTTTTGGCTCACTCAGCTATCACGGCGCACCTGCGGAACTGCGTGATATTCCCCTGGGAACGCACTTGCATGGCTATTTTTATCTCGAAGATCCAGCTCCTCGCGATCCGAAAGCGAAGCCAGAAGCGAATCCGCAGCGCGTCAGCATGGAGGCACCGTTCAATCGCTGCTTACGTCTGGAAGATGACTTCAGCTACGCTAAGCGGATCTCGCGTAGTTGGAAGGTGGAGTCAGTCGATCTGGCGATTGGAGTGCTATCGCTCCTCGGTCATACCGCTGGAACAGCCGACCCCAAACCTACTTTGCTACAGATTCTCCCAAGCTCGCGTGTCTGGAAAGAAAAAGGGATCGCAGCGACGAGCGATCTAGCGGCTGGTCAAACGATCGTGGTGAACCTGACGCAGTGCACGCTCAAAGGCCCGGGTCGCATTAAAGACCTTTGGCTCGATTCCACGGCCTGCGAGATCGCGACAGCTCATCAGCTGGAGTTTCATCGGCAGTATCAGAAGGATCATGGACTCCCTGGCATGATCGAAGAAGTGGATAACGCCAACAGCATCGTGACGGTCCATCTGTTCGCTGGATTCGATCCTAAACTGCTCGAAGCATTTCAGCCAACCGATAGTGTGACTGCTGCTGTGGCGGAGGAGAACCTCCGTACCTGGGATCAGATCAACGATCGGAAATCGGGTCCACTTGTTGCGATTGACCGTACAGAGCCGACTGCTGAGGGGCAAAGTGGTGTCCGTGTTAAATTCAAAGCGGGGCTGTTGCTCGAAGGATTTCGTCCCACACGCATCATTCGCATTTGGCCGAGTGCTTGGAAAGTGGACGATCTTCCTCGCGAAGAGCGTCTCTATCAGTAGCGCCAGTTGCGTCGATCGACGTGAGCCGTGTAAGAGATCAGTTGAGTGCGAACTACTTCTCGACGAGGCGAGCTACTTCGCGTTTCAAGCAGAGCCAAAAGAAGTGCACGCGAAGCGAATTGTCGAGCAAGGTGCGCATGGGATGCATCGCTGAATCCAACGCCAAAAAGCTTACCATCTCCCTCTTTCACGAAGGTGAGGTGCGAGAGAAGCAGCTTTAGTTAGGCAAGAGTGTCAGTGTGGCACCTGACGAGTGGAGCTGGAACTCGCAGCGCCTGCACCGTCGTTTGTGTTGGCCAACTTGGCTCGTCTCTGAGTGATCGACAGCGAGACGCAAAAGTAGAGCATGGCTTGTTACGACATGATCTCACGCACAACATTTCCTTCGACATCGGTCAGCCGGAAATCTCGCCCTGCATAACGGTAGGTCAGTTTTTCATGGTCAAGCCCCATCAGATGCAAAATGGTGGCGTGCAGATCGTGGATGTGAACCTTGTTCTCGGCTGCGAAGTAGCCATAGTCGTCGGTGGCACCATAGCGCGTGCCACCTTCGACACCGCCACCAGCGAGCCACATCGTGAAACCTTCGGGATTGTGATCGCGGCCGTTATTTCCTTCCGCAACCGGTGTGCGGCCAAATTCTCCACCCCACCAAACGAGTGTGTCTTCGAGCAGCCCCCGCGCTTTGAGGTCCTTCAGCAGGCCAGCGATCGGTTTATCTACTTCGCGCGCGTTCTTTTCGTGGCCATTTTTCAGATCGCCATGTTGATCCCACTGCACTTTGCTGTCGCTGTGCGTCACCTGAATGAAGCGGACACCTTGCTCAGAAAAGCGTCGCGCGAGCAAACACATCCGGCCGAAGTTTGCCGTTGCTGGATCGTCGATCCCATAGAGTTGTTTAGTCGCTTCAGTTTCGTCCGAAAGGTCCTCGACTTTGGGAATCGCCGTTTGCATCCGAAAGGCGAGCTCAAACGAATTAATCCGAGCTTCCAGTGAAGCTTCGGGGCCGCTTTGCTGCTGATGTTCGCGATTCGCCTGGCCGAGCATTTCGAGCTGCAGCTGCTGTAAATCACGAGGAATTTGCGAGTTTTCGATAAATCGGACCCGCGCTTGCTCGATCGGCACACTCGCGTTTCCGAGCGGCACGCCTTGATAGACCGCTGGCAAGAACGCCGAGCCCCAGTTGTTGATTCCACCGTGGGCAAGTGTCGGGCAGATGGTTACAAACGCTGGCAGATCGGCATTCTCCGTACCGAGGCCATAACTGAGCCAACTGCCGATCGAGGGACGCACAAAGTTATCGCTGCCGGTGTGGAGTTTCAGGAGCGCACCACCGTGAGCAGGGTTCGTCCCATGCACCGAGTTGATCACGCAAAGATCGTCGACACAGGTGGCGACATTGGGAAAGAGTTCGCTCACCGGTAAACCGCTCTCCCCATGCTGCTGAAATTTCCAGGGAGACTTCAGCAAATTCCCGGTCGCGGCGAATTGCACACGGGGCTTGTCGAACGGAAAGGGCTTGCCATCGTCGCGGTCGAGCAGCGGTTTGGGATCGAAGGTATCGACGTGCGAAGGCCCACCCTTCATGAACAGAAAGATGATCCGTTTAGCACGCGCTGGAAGATGTCCTTCGCGAGCGGCAAGTGGATTGACCGGGGGCGTGGCGGCTAACGTCTGACTGAAGAGGGATGTAAGCGCAAGCGAGCCAAAACCGACAGCCGCTTGCTGAAGTAAAGCGCGACGTGAGTAAGGGGCAAAGTGCATGGCTACCTCACGTAGATGAATTCGTTGGCAGCGAGCAAGGTTTGACAATAAGCTTGCCAAGCTTGCTGGTGCCGGAGATCGGCGTCCGAGACTTTGGCTTGCAGCAGCTCTTCAGCCCGCGTTAAGAACTGCGCTGCGGCGGTGATCTCGGCAGCTGTCGCTTCCCGCGCGTAAGCACGAGCGATTGCCTGTTTCACACGCGACGCAGTATCGGCCTCCTGCGCTAGTAACTGCTGAGCAAGACCGCTACTTGCTTCTGCTACTAAATCGCTGTTGAGCATCAGCAGCGCTTGTGGGGCGACGGTGGTTGTCGCGCGATCACCGGTCGTGACAGCAGCGTCGGGGTAGTCGAGGAGCTGAAAGAGGTCGTACACATGGTTGCGTACGATCGGAAGATAAAGTGAGCGCCGGTGGGTGGCATAACTCGTTTTGTCTTTGGAAGTATGGTCGAAAAAGAACTCGCGATTTTTTACCTGTAGCAGCGATCCACCACGAGTGTGGTCGAGTTGTCCACCGACCGCCAGCAGCGAATCTCGCACTGCTTCCGCTTCGAGTCGTCGTGTTTCAAATCGGCCCCAGAGCAGGTTTTCCGGGTCTTTTTCCTTCGTCTGGTCGCTCGGGATGCTGCTCTGCTGATAGGTGCTCGACAGCATGATCAGCCGATGGAGCGATTTGAGTGACGTCCCTTGCTCGATGAACTTTTGGGTGAGCCAGTCGAGCAGTTCTGGATGTGTCGGCAGTTCACCGAGCATGCCGAAGTTGTCGGGCGAGCGAACGATCCCCTTCCCAAAATGCCACCGCCAAACACGATTCACAAGCACGCGATAGGTGAGTGGGTGATCGCTCGCTGTGATCCAGTCGGCGAGTTCGAGCCGGCCACTTTGACTTGTCGAGAAAGTTGGTGCTGTCGTTGAGGTGAAGACCACAGGTGTGCGACGCGGAACAATGTCTCCGAGTTTCAGATGACTTCCACGAATGTGGATACTGACATCGACCACCCCCTGCTCGGTCACACCCATGGCGGCTGGTGGCTCGGGAGCTTGTTTTTCGAAAGCAGCCACATCGGCACGCAGCGCCGCCAGTTGCTTCTGCACTTCCTCGGAAAACTTCTTCTCGAGATTCTCGGGCGTCAGATCTTTGCGTTCCGGTTCAGGAATTTGCTGCGTGGCCGAAGCTATCAGTTGATCGAGAGCACTTTTCTTTTCGCTCAGTTGTCGATCATACTCGGACTTCAGCGCCTCGAATGTAGAATCGGGGAGCCGATTTTCATGCCACTTGGCAATCGTTTTCAGCGACTCCATGGTCTTCGTACTTTTGAAGATCCCTGCCAGGGCATAGTAGTCGGCTGTTTCGATGGGATCGAATTTGTGATCGTGGCAACGGGCACAGCCGAGCGTGAGACCGAGAAGTGCTTTCCCCACGGTGTCGATCTGCTCGTCGATGATGTCCATTTCCATCTTTGTTTTATCGGGCTCGGCCAGGACTTTGGGGCCGATCGCCAAAAATCCGGTCGCCACGTAAAGCTCGGCTCGCTGAGCATCCGAAGCAGCGGGGAGCAAGTCGCCTGCCAACTGTTCGCGAACAAATTGACGATAGGGCTTGTCGCCATTGAGCGACGCGACGACGTAATCGCGATAACGCCAGGCATTGCCATGGGCGATATTCTCATCGAGACCGTTGGAGTCGGCATAGCGAGCGACATCGAGCCAATGGCGGCCCCAACGTTCGCCATAGGCAGGCGATTCGAGAAGCCGGTCCACGAGTCGCGCGAATGCATCGGGGCGATCGTCGCTCAGGAATGCATCGACCTCGGCCGGTGTGGGAGGAAGTCCCGTGAGATCAAACGTGGCGCGGCGAATCAGCGTTCGCTTGTCGGCTGTTTTGGCGGGCGTAAGCTGCTGAGATTCGAGCCTAGCGAGGATGAAATGATCGATCGGAGACTGCGGCCATGCTGGATCGACCACAACGGGGATCGAGGGCTGCGCGACCTTCTGAAACGACCAATGCTGGGGATCGCGAAAACGTGATTTCGTGGCGATTTCGGCTGGAAAATGGGCTCCCTGGCGAATCCAGGTTTCAAGATCGGCAATTTGTGCGTCGGTGAGTTTCCCCTTGGGGGGCATCATCAGATCGGGATCGGTTTGACGCACCGCAGAGAGGAGCAAACCTTCGTCAGGCTTGCCTGGAACCACAGCTGTTCCGAAATCGCCCCCACGCAAAATCGCTTCGCGCGAGTCGAGGCGAAAACTCGACCATTGCTTTTCAGCCCCGTGGCATTTCTGGCAATGCTCGGCAAAGATCGGACGGATTTTGGTTTCGAAAAAACGTAATGCTTCAGCAGGTGGCTCTTCACCCAGGCAAGTGGGCGCTGTCGCGCCCCAGCCAATCGCGGCAAGCAGCCCGAATACTACAGCCCGTGAAAATACGTTCAAGACCGACATGCCATTAAGGTCCCGAAGAGTAGTGAGCAAGCAGATAGTGAGCTAAAAAGCAGGTCCGCCAGTAGAAGGCTGAAAAGGGACAGAGCTGCCGCAATCATCGGCGCGTTAGGCGATGATCTCTTTGACCACACGACCATGGACATCGGTTAAGCGGAAGTCTCGTCCGCTATAGCGATAGGTTAGTTTTTCGTGATCGAGTCCCATCAAGTGCAGCAGTGTCGCGTGTAGATCGTGCACGTGGACTTTATTTTCGACAGCAGCGAAACCAAACTCATCGGTCGCACCGTAGGTCATTCCCCCCTTCACACCACCCCCTGCGAGCCAGACCGAAAAGCCGTGGTGATTATGGTCGCGACCATTGCCACCTTCGGAGGCTGGTGTACGTCCAAATTCGCCCCCCCAGAGAACGATCGTTTCATCGAGGAGCCCCGACGCTTTCAGGTCTTTCAGGAGTGCAGCAATTGCTTGATCCGATTCCTTGGCTTTTGAGCGATGACCCTGCTCGATGTTTCCATGATCGTCCCACGGCTGTCCCGAGCCGAAGAAGACCTGCACGGTGCGTACGCCTCGCTCCACGAGCCGTCGCGCGGTGAGACAGGCGTCGGCAAAATAGCCTTTGCCGAAAGACTCGCGCACATGCGCAGGTTCGCGCGAGACGTCGAAGGCCTCTTGTGCTTCGGTCTGCATGCGAAAGGCAATTTCTAGCGACTGGATGCGGGCTTCGAGTTGATTATCTTCCTCGCGCGTGACCCGATGCGATTGATTCATCGCGTTCAGTAGATCGAGTTGCCGCCGCTGAGAATCACTCGAGAGAAAACGATTCTCGATGTTCTCGACCACTTTCTTCGGATCGAGATTTCGGATGTGACAACCTTGCAGCACTCCGGGGAGAAAACTGTTGCTCCACAGCTGCGGACCGACCACCGGCTTACCGGGGCAAAGAACAACAAACCCGGGGAGATTTTGATTCTCGGTACCTAGTCCATAGCAGAGCCACGATCCCATGCTCGGGCGGATCGGCTGTGAATTACCGCAAGTCATCATCAGGAGCGAAGGCTCGTGGTTGGGGACGTTGGTGTGCATGGAGCGAATGACACAGATGTCGTCGATGCACTTGCCGACCTCTGGAAAAATCTCGCTCACTTCGATCCCCGATTGGCCGCACTTCTGAAAGGCGAAGGGAGATTTGAGTAGCGCGCCGGTACCACGTTCGGTTTTCAGATCAGCCGATTTCGGGCGCTCGCCATGAAATTTGGTGAGCTCGGGTTTGGGGTCGAACGTGTCGACCTGCGAGGGGCCACCATTCATGAAGAGATGAATGATGTGCTTGGCCTTGGGAGCGAAATGGGCCACTTTCGGGAGGAGTGGATTATCGCTGGCAGAGGTGCTGGCGCAAGCGTTATCGGAGGCGAGCAGACCGGCGAGTCCGAGCATGCCCATCCCTGCGCCACACTTCGACAGCATGTCGCGACGCGAGTAGCTTGGCACTGTCATGGTTGGGATTCCTTCAAAGCTCGGCGAGCGTGCGAGTCGTGATCGAGGCCAGTTGCAGGTTAGTCGACGTACATCATTTCGCTCGAAGCCAAGATCGCTTGCGCGTACTGCTCGAGCGGCGAAAGCTTGTCCTCAGCCGCCTGTTTAGCAGAGAGGAAAGCAGTTCCAAGTTCGCGTTCGTTGTCGGTTGGAGCGCGGCCAAATGCAGCGGCGTACGCGGCAGTGACTTGAGCGGCGATATCGGGTTCTTTTGCCAAGAGTGTGGCGAGCGCCTTCGCCTGAGCGATCATGAAATCGCTGTTCAGCACGAACAGCTGCTGCTGTGGCACGGTCGTCACGTTGCGGCGATCGGCGGTGACGTTGGCATCGGGGAAGTCGAACAGACGCAAGAGACCATCGAGTTCATGGCGGCTGATCTTGGCGTAAATCGTCCGACGTTTGCTGCCAGTATCACCCAGGTCAAAAGCGGGGCCACCCAGCGTGCGATCGAGCGTTCCTGCGACTTGCAGTAGCGAATCTCGCCACGCTTCGACATCGAGTCGGCGTCGCTCCGCATGCCAGAAGTAGCGATTGCCACCGTCGATCTGAGCATTCTTTTCGTGGCTCTTCGACGAGGCTTGATAGGTCGCTGAGAGGATCAGTTGTTTGTGAAGCCATTTCAGCGACCAGCCGTTCTCGATGAAGCGGATGGCCAAGTAGTCGAGAAGTTCAGGATGTGAAGGGAGTTCGCCTGAATGACCAAAATTGCTGGCAGTTTCGACGATACCGCGACCGAAATGCTGCTGCCAAACGCGATTCACGATCACACGCGCAGTCAGCGGATTTTCGGGCGATGCAACAGCTTCCGCGAGTTCGAGGCGGGTGTAGTTTATCGACTGTGCCTGCTGCGGATCTTTCGTCGGCTCCTGCCCGGTGACGATTTGCAGGAAGCCGCGTGCTGCCCAGTCGCCACGGACTGCTGGGTTGCCCCGCACGAAGATCTGGAGGGTCTTGCCACCTCCTTTGATCACCGGCGCTGCTGGGTAAGGTTCGGGTGCTGCTTTCTTTCGCGCTTCGAGTTCTTCTCGCTTCGACGTGAGTTCGGTTTTATGCTCGTCGCTCAGGAACTGTTTTTCGAGTTCACCGGGCGATACCCAGAGAGGGGATTGATCATCGAGCCAAATCGCCTTGAGTAATTGTTCGCGAGGCTTTTCGAGTTGACGACGTTTCACCTTGGCCTTGGCATCGTCGGCCGCGCTTGCCAGTTCTTGTTCATAGTCGCGCGTCGCCTGATCGTAGTCGGCTAGAGCGGCGTCGAATTCCGGCTGGAACTTTTCGACGATCGCGCGCACAGCATCGGGAACCGCAACGGGGGACTCCGATGTAAGTCCTTCTGCCGGAATCTTCACTTCGCGAAGGGGCTTCAAAAGATCGGCGATCCGATCGGGATTGCCACTGGTGAAGTACTTCACCCAGCGGTCGAGAAAATAGCTGTTCAGCATTTCACGCTCAGCGAGCTGCTCGACGGAAAACTTGACTTTCGCCTCTTGCAGCTGGCTCGCGTGCCAAGCGGTAGTGATGTATTTCGTAGCGAGGGATGCTTCCTCGCGACCGCGCTTGTGCTGAAGCTCCAGCATCCACTCTTTGATCAACTCCTCTTGCTGTTTGATCCGTTTCTGACCTTCTGCGAAGGCTTGTACGATGCCGTCGGCGACAAGCGGAGCCTCACCAAGTGACGAACCGGAAAAGATTCCTGCAAGCGCGTAGTAATCGTGGGTCGGAATCGGGTCGAACTTGTGATCGTGGCAGCGAGCGCAGGCGACGGTGAGCCCGAGGAAACCACGCGTGAGGGTGTCGATGCGATCGTCGAGTTCGTCGGCTTCAGCGCGGGCTTTGTCGGAGTTTTTGTAGTACTCGGCACCAAGTCCCAAAAAGCCAAGTCCGGCGAGTTGTACGAACTGCTGCGGATCAGGCGCTTTGGCCGACGTTGCGTAAACATCGCCACGCAACGGCTGAGCAGCTGGAAGCAAATCACCTGCGATTTGCAGCCGAACGAACTGATCGTAAGGCATGTCGTTATTAAGAGCCTCGATCACCCAGTCGCGATATTGAAACGCGTTATCCTTGGGCCGAACGCCAAACGTGTGAGCTTGATCGTGAGCAAAGCGGGCCACATCGAGCCAGTGCCGCGCCCAGCGCTCGCCATACTGGGGCATCGCTAAGAGACGATCGACCACTGCTTCGAGTGCTTTTGCGCGGTCGACTGTTGCAGCGGCATCGAACGCCCGAATTTCCTCGAGCGTTGGTGGCAGACCGATGAGATCGAAATAGAGACGGCGCAAGAGTGTGCGATTGTCGGCCGCTTCGACCGTCGTAAGCCCCTGGGCTTCCATCTTCGCGAGAATGAACCGATCGACTTCCGACTGGGGCCAATCTGCCTGCTTCACTTCGGGAATTGCGGGCATGGTAGGAGGTCGAAACGACCAGTGCGAGCGTGCCGCGCTCCAGTCAAACGCTGGTTTGGCAGAAGCATCGGGCGAGCCTTCACGTGGATCAACCGCCCCACTCCGGACCCACGTCTCGAAATCGGCGACCACGTGGTCGGGCAATTTTCCCTTCGGCGGCATTTGATAGTCGCCGTCGTAGCGTATCGAGCTGACGAGTTGACCCTCTTCCGGCTTGCCGATCACCACAGCCGAGCCAGAATCGCCCCCCTGCATCATCGCAGCGCGGCTATCGAGTTTCAGTCCACCCTTCAGCTTGCTCTTGGCTTCTGCTTCCGCCGAGTGGCACTCGTAGCAATGCTCGACAAGCACCGGCCGAATCTTCTTCTCAAAGAACTCGACCGAAGTGGGATCAGGGTCAGCTGCTCCGGCGGCAGAGGTGCCGAGCATGACAAGCAGCATCGCCACTACGCCATGGGGCAGCACGTTCCCACGAATTGGTGGCGTTAGCATCATGCAAACGGTCCCGAGGCAAGAGAATTGGGACGTCGATCAAAGGGTAGGCAGGTTTTGGGAGGGCTATCGCATCGTAGCAAGTTGATGCGTCTAGTGCAAAGGAAAACGCCACAAACTTGTCCCCACGGGAGCGCTAGGACCAGAGTCCACCTAGGTGGGTGGTGAGTGCGTCGCGCTGCTCCTTGCGAAGATTACAGGGAGCAAGTTTTTCCAGCGGCTCCACATTGAGTAGCTTGTTGAGCCGAGGCTACCGCGAGCTTATACCTCGTCGAGCATGGTGCGGGCATCACCAAAGTTATCGGGATGGATATCCATTTTGTCCATCATCGAAAGGAAGAGGCGGCAGAGCTGGCGATCGGGTTTCCCTTGATAGTCGATCACTCGCCCCCCTTGAATGCGACCTCCACCACCACCGACGACGATGACTGGGAGTTGGTCGTTGTCGTGACGGGCACCCGCCATCATGCTCGAACAGTGCATCAGCATCGTGTTGTCGAGCAGGGTTCGCGAGCCTTCTTGAATGCTGTCGAGTTTGCGAGCGAGATAGGCGGTCTGTTCCAGGAAGAACTGGTTCACTTTCAGCCAATCTTCGCCGTCGCTGTGCGAGAGCAAGTGGTGGATCATGTAGTCGATGCCATGCCCCACTTGCTGCAAACTCGGAAGATTAGGAAATCGCAGCGCGCTGTGATCGTTGTTCAGCTTCAGCGTGGTGATGCGTGTGGTGTCGGTTTGAAATCCGAGGACCAAGATGTCGATCATCAGCCGCATATGCTCGGCGATATCTTGCGGAATGCCGTCGGCAGGGCGCTCGATGTTGGGCTGCGTGAGCGTCGGCCGCCAACCTTGAAGCTCACCCCGCTGGCCCGCGTTGCTGATCCGTTTTTCGACTTCGCGCACACTGTCGAGATACTCATCGAGCTTACGCTGATCGCTCGTGCTGACGCTGCGGCGCAACGTTTCAGCATCTTTCAGCACCGCATCGAGCACACTTTTATCCGCCGGAGAGGCTTCGTCCTTGAACAGCCGATCGAACGCAAGGGCGGGATAGAGTTCGAGCGGCGTCGGAGTTGTGGGAGAACTCCACGAGATGTGCGAGCTGTAGAGCATCGAGTAGTTCTTGTGCACCGACGGATTCGAACGCTCGCAACCAAGCACGAGGCTCGGGATTTTGGTCGAGCGACCATACGATTGCGCAAGCATCTGGTCGAAGCTCGTCCCCGATTTGATTTCCCCCCCCGAGGCAATCGGCGCACCGGAAAGCATGTTGCCTGTTTGCGAACTGTGAATGTTTCCCTTACGCGCTTCTTCGTGATAGAGCCCTTTCACGAAGAGCATTCGATCGCGGAAATCATGGAGCGGCGCGAGAACTTTGCCTAGCTCCATCGACTTCCCTTCTCCCTTGGCCCACCACTCTTGCGAGTGAAAGCCGTTGCCTGAGAAAAGGACCGCGAGTCGTACAGGAGCATCGCTCGAAGGATCGATTCCTGCGGCAGCGTTCTTGGCTGGTTCGTCTCCCCAGACGTTGATCGACTCCAGCCATGGAAGGGCCATCGAGACGCCTACCCCACGCAAAAAAGTGCGGCGCGAGAAGTGGTGAGGTTTCATGGTGGTGCTCGTTGGGGAGAGAAAGGGAGCCAGCGATGTTGTACTACGGTGACGGAAGTGGCTGCGAATGAATCTTGCCACGAATCTCGCGAAACTGAGGGCTCAGTACGATTTTTTCGATCGCGATCGAAGCGCGATAGTTGTCAGCCGACAGTTGAGTCAGCATCGCATCGAGCAGCGGTTTGTCCGACAGCTGCACGCTGCGACCAAGCGCGTAGCCGAGGAGCTTGCGACAATATTGCCGGACAAATGCATCGCGTTTGGTCGTTGCAAGCCAACTGCGCAGCCCCTCGAGCCCTTCGACTTTTGTCCCGTCGGGAAGTTCTGTCTTGGTATCGATGGCAAGCCCAGCCGAGTCTTTCGTGCGAGCGCGACCGATAGCATCGAATCCTTCCAGCGCAAATCCAAAAGGATCGACGCGCCGATGACAGCTGGCGCAGTTTTCATCCTGACTATGTCGCTCCGTCAGTTGGCGCTCAGTGAGCCCTTCAGGCGTTTCTTCGGGGAGTACCGGAACACCTTGCGGCGGGTTCGGGAGTTTCTCTCCCAGCAGCACTTCGCTCAGCCAGGTGCCACGCAATATCGGACTCGTTCGCGACGCTCCTGAGTGTTTGGCCAGCGTCGCGGCAAACCCGAGAATACCACCCCGCCCTTGAGCACGAATTCCTTCTACCCGGTGCCAATCGGCAGTTGTTGGGGTGAGTCCATAGAGTTCAGCAAGTTCACGATTAACAAACGTGTGATCGGCCTCCAGCAGCGACATCACCGAGCGATCGTTTTGAAATAGATCGGTAAAGAAATGCGTTACTTCGTTCTGCATGTCGTCGCGAAGAGAGGCGAACATCGGAAAATGACGTTCACTTTTTTCGTCGAGCGTTGCGACGTCGCGAACATGTAGCCATTGACAGCCGAACTCGGTGCTCAGCCGAGCAATACGGGGATCTTGGAGCATGCGACGCGTTTGCGCAACAAGCACTTGTGGATCGCTCAGCTCTCCACGATCGGCACAGCCGCGCAGCTCTGCATCGGGGAGCGACGACCAGAGAAAGTACGACAGTCGCGTGGCGAGTTCATGGTCGGAGACAGGAGCTGTCGCGTCATTTTGCTGCTCCGCGCGATAGAGAAACGCGGGGGAAGTGAGCACACGCGCCAGACGCAACCGAATCGGTAAATCGAGCGCGCGGATCTCAGCCCTCTCCTGCTCGGTCAGTGGTCGCCGCCAGGCATTCGAGGCAAAGTCGATCACCGCTTCGATCTGCTTGCTTGTGGCTGATGTCTGCTCGAGTTTGAATTTTTCAGCGGCTGCGAGAATCGGTTGTCTTAGCGGCTCGAACGCTTCGGGAGAGGCATCCTGCGTAGCGAATTGATAGAGCTGCTCAAAGGCATCGACCTGTTTGAGAGGTGCCTCGCTGATGAAATAGAGCTCGTTCCAGAGCCGATCGAGTTCGCGCGATTGTTCGTCGGTCAGCATCAGCCGCTTCAGGTGATCGTCTTCTCGGTAGAAGAGTGTCAGTGTCACCACTTCGTCGACCGGAACGATGCGAGTGTAGCAGAGTGCAATCGGAAAGAGCTGACGAAATGTATGGAACTCAGCTTCCAGTCGTTTTCGCGTTGCACTAGTCTCCTGGGCGATCACAGGCAAAGAGTGCGAAGTTCGCAGGTTGTTATCGCTCCATACACCACCAGCGATTCCCGACTCGGAGCTTCCAGGAAGCAAGCCGGAGGGCAAACTCGGCTTCGTGGTCAGAATTTGCATCTGCACCGCAGCCTCGCTGTCTGGCTTAAGTGTACCGGTGACAACAAACTCGGCCCCCGAGCCGATCGCCGCAGGAATGGTGAGCTCTAAAACCGACGGAGCGGATGCGATGAGATCATTGCCTGAATCTGCGCGAGAAAAACTCGCCAGCGCGGCTGACATCAGGGGACTCTTGCTCGAGAAGAGCATCTGCTCGAGTTGCTGATCAGCTGGCCGAGCTTGAGTATCTTGGTCTCTGTCGCGTGCTAGAAACGTTTGTAGCTGCTCGGCCAGTTGACGCCGCTCGGCATCGTCGGTGGCTTTGTTCCAGTGTGCCAGAAGCGATCCCTCTGGGATTTTCGTCTGTAGGCTAGGCTTCGCAGGCTGGCTGACAAAGTGCCACGAACCGTGCGGATTACTTTCAAGAATGCTCGCCGAGACATCGCGCGCAAGATCCCAGCTCGATGTGCCGTCGCTGATCGAAAGGTTCACCGCCGTCAAATCACACGTGTGCTCGTTGTCGCGCGGGCCAATCACGAGCGCTACCACATCCCCTTTCCCCACTTTGACGTTCTCGAACGGACCAAGAGGATAGAGCTTTCCTGCTTCGGTGTTACCAACCGAAAGCGATTCGCGTGATGCGCCACGTCGCACTTCGAGCGACCAAGAGACTCCATTACCACAGGCGAGATGGGCATCTTGCACTTCCGCTCGAATCGAAAGCGTTCCTTCGACAGGGCTCTTCCACGCGATCACCGAAGCCAGCGTGGGAGAAGGATGCGTGGCGATGCTGTGAGGACGCATCGTTCCCGGAATTTGTACTTCGGTGTCAGAGGAATTGGCGAGCACACTTAGCGCATTTTCGCCAGCCCACCCTTGAATGAACTTGTACTCCCCCGCTCCATCGATTTTGCTTGTTAGCAATGGAGCCAAACGGTGATCGCCGCGCTCGAGCAGTTCGAGCCAGGCAATGAGCTGAGCTCGATCGATGGCATGTTTCTTGGCAAGAGTGTCGAGCGCTTCGCTGGACTGATACTCTGCTACTGCTGCCAAACAGGCTGGCAAACTGGCTATGATTTGCTGTCGACTCGTAGCGAGATGCTTGTTGAGTGCAGATAGATCGCTGACACCAAAGTCAGGCTTACCAGGCGCGACGATTCGAGCGTTCGACCAGATAGCTTCATCGCTAGGTTTTGTGCCACCAGCATCGGTCGTTGCGAGGTAGAGTGTCGTGTCGCGATCATCGGCAAGCTTCATGCGCATCGGATGCTGCGCAACGATCGGCGAGATCGGCTCCTGCCAAGATCGGGGGCCATTTTTTTTGCCGATGTGACCAACGGTCGCAAATCGCCAGAGGTTTTGTTGCCAGACCTCGATATCAGCAGCGGTCAGCTCCTGCCGCGCAAATTTTTCGCGCAGTGGATCGAGCAGAGGGGACGATTGCTTGCTCGTGAGTGCGTCGCGCAGTAGCTGGAGATACTTGGGGCTGAGCCCCTCGGTTGTCCCCTTCCCTTGCAGCGCCGCGAGATAGCGCGCGAGAGGGAGCCGACCAGCCCCCGTTCCGATGTCGAGCTTAATCCCCTGCTGCGTCGTTTGCGAAGCTTCACCGATCTCGGAATGCGCGGCGTATATCGACCGAATGCGAGCGAGTGTTTCATCGGTCCAGTCTTGCGGCGAGGTGCTCGGTGAGAAGCGTAGCCCATCAGGGAGCAGTACCGCATGCTGCGAGATTTCTTTGGCGGCGTCGAGGTATTTGGTCAGAAGCGAAGGGGACATCACAAGTGCAGCACCGACGTTGGTAAATCCTTCGCCAGCTGCTCCATCGACAGGAAACTCGCGCAGCGGATCGAGAGAACGAACTCCCGTCAGATCGTGGATCGTGTAGGTGTACTCCTGGTTCGACAGGCGGCGGAGTACCACCGGGCCAGGATCGCCACTGCTGGCTATTGCAATCGCATCAAGCGATTGCCGAACGAAAGACGTGAGCAGGCCACGCTCGGCATCGGTGAGTGGTGGCGATTTTTTCGGAGGCATCTCGCCGAGATGAATCTGCTCGAGCACTTGCTCCCAGATTTCAGGAGTCCGCGTTATATCGGCTGTTTCGAGGTCGAGTTCCCCCTCCTGCTTGTCGGTCGAATGGCAGGTGAGGCACCGCTCGCGCAAGATCGTTTGCACCGCAGCTGGAATTTCAGCTGCGGCTAATACCGCTGGAAGTGGTAGCAAGATTGCAGCGATAACGAGCAGGTTGATCGTTTTCATCGACGTACTCCCGCTGTGGCTTCCATCGCAGGTGTGCCTGTCTCGCCGTCAGCGGCAGACGCAGGGAGCCACTCGCGCCATCCCAAGATATGCTCGCGCAATAGTCGCTCACAAACCGAAGGACTCTTGGTGCAGAGCGCCGCGACGATTGCTTCGTGCGATTCCGCTGTTTTGCCACGTGTGTCGAGTTTTCGATCGCGATGCTTCCGATGCAAGCCACCAAGCCAAAGCCCGAGTTCCGAGCGGAGCGATTGCCACAGTTTCATCAGTCGGCTGTTGCCAGACGCAACCATAATCAGCTGATGAAAATCGAGATCCAGGTACGTGACTTCCTCAAGCGACTTGGCTTTCCGTGTGGCGGCGATGTTCTCTTCCATCGCTCGCAGTAGGTCGGCCGCCAGTGGTGCAGCTAGTTTCGCCGCTGCCGGTTCGAGAAGCAGCCTGAGAGCAAACAGCTCCTCGAAGTCTTGCGGCGAGAGATCTTTGACAATCGTCCGACCGGTCGGAGTGAATTCCACAAGTCCGTCGCGCTCGAGCGTCGCCAGAGCCTCACGTACAGGAACTCGGCTAACCCCAAGCCGCTTGGCCACCGCTGCTTCGGCCAGCGAAGTGCCAGAGGGAAGTCGGCCGCTATAGATCTCGCGACGGAGCTTCGAGGTGGTTGTTTCGGCTAATGTATGCGATTTGAGGGCTGCTTTCATTTGGTATACCGTATGGAGTAAACGGTATACCGTCAATTGAATCTGTGGAAAGTTTTGGATTTCGAGCTTGTTTTCGAGTCACGATTAGAACCACAATACGTACCAGTTTTGCCCCACCGCAAATGCCCACCTCTCCTGCGATATTGGCTAAGGGATTGCCCCGTGATGACGTTGCCTCTGCGACTCCTGCGATCTGGCTTTCAGTCTGCGATCGCGGCACTTTGCTTATCGCTATGCTTCATCAGCTTGGCTACAGCCGAAGAGCCGAGTCCAAAACCGGCCATCGATTTTGCTAAACAGATCGAGCCAGTGCTATCGGCCAAATGTGTGGCTTGTCATCATGCAGGGAATGCCAAGGGGGGACTCGATCTCACCTCGCGCGATGGGATGCTTAAGGGGGGCGATAGTGGTGCCGCCTTGGTCGTGGCAAAGCCCGACGAGAGCCCCCTCTATTTCCGCGCCATCAGCATGAATGGCGAGAAGCCGGAAATGCCTGAAAAAGGGGAAGTACTTTCAAAGGTCGAAGCCGACGCGCTGCGCGAGTGGATTAGTGCCGGTGCTATCTGGCCCGAGAACCTTGTGCTGAAGGAGAAGGCAAAAGCAGACGGGAGTTTCTGGTCGCTTCAGCCGCTCAAGGTCGCCGATCCTCCGGTTGTGTCCGATGCACCTCCCCACTGGACAGCTCATCCGATCGATCGATTCGTACTCGCCAAACTGCGCGAGCGTGGTCTCGCGCCAAGTCCGCCAGCAACTCCGCGCGCGTTCATTCGTCGAGCTACATATGACCTGACGGGGCTGCCTCCCACTCCTGCCGAGGTCGAGGCATTCGTCAAGGAATGTGGTCCTGAACTCACCGATGCTGCTGTCGAAAAACTCATCACCGAGCTGCTTTCCCGCAGCGCGTATGGGGAACGCTGGGGGCGCCATTGGCTCGACGTCGTTCGGTTTGGCGAAAGTCGCGGCTATGAGCGGAACGAAATCATCACGAACCTCTGGCCATTTCGCGATTATGTGATCTGATCGATTAATGAAGATAAGCCGTTCGACCAGCTGATCCACGAGCATCTGGCGGGGGATGTGATCGGGAAAGATCAGCCCGATATCGAGATTGGATCGGCGTTTCTGGTAGCGGGGCCGTACGACGATGTCGGTAATCAAGACCCCATGGCGGCGGCTCAAATTCGGGCTGACCAGATGGACGAAATGATCCGCGCGACGAGTGAAGCGTTTCTCGGTCTCACGCTCGGCTGTGCCCGCTGCCACGATCACAAGTTCGATCCACTTCTCGCGAAAGATTACTACGCCATGTATGCCACGTTTGCTGGCACCGTGCATGGTCCGCGCGAAGTTGCTTCGACCGCAGCTCGCGAGGAGCGACAGAAACAGCTAGCGCCGCTACAAGAGTCTCGCGCCAAGGTGATTGCCGAACGCGATGCCTTGCAGCAAGCGATTGCGGTTTCGCTGAAGGATCGGAGCGATCAACTAGAAAAGACGTGGACGCGTCCACGTCTCAGTCGCTACGGCACCGAAGAGACTTTTGAACCACACGAGGCAAAATTCGTACGGCTGACGGTGGAAGGGACCGACGCGCCCGATCCCAAACAAACGCAGTATCGGATCGACGAATTGGAAGTTTGGACGAGCGAAGAGCCCCCTCAAAATGTTGCCCTCGCCTCGGCAGGTGCGACTGCTCAAGGGGCTACGCGAGAAGTAAAAGATTTTGCCGAGGCTTATAGTCCTGCCCTAGCGATCGACGGCAAATTCGGCGAACGCTGGAACGCTGCCGGCAATAACCTTGTGATTACCCTCGCAAAGCCAACGAAAATCGGACGGATCTATTTTTCGAGCGATCGGAACAAGGCACTCGGTGAAGATAATCCCATCACGATTTTCGTAGGTGACTACCTTGTCGAAACCTCGCTCGATGGTGAGAAATGGCAAGTGGTGGCATCTTCGGAAACACGAATTCCACCGACCCAGGTTCGCAAAGAAACGCGGCTGAAGAAGCTTATCCCCTCGCCCGCTGATCAAGCCAAACTCGCGGAACTGCAAAAGCAACTTGGTGAGCTCGATGCTGCGATTGCTCGCATTCCACCTCTGCCAGTGTGGTGGGTCGGCACACATCGAGGAATCAGTGGATCGCAGCAGGTGTTTGTCGGCGGGAGCCCCGAGCGTAAAGGAGAGGCTGTCAAACCGAGCAGTCTCCATGTGCTGCAGAGCTTTTCTTCGGCTTACGAACTCGACGATGCAACCGATGAAGGTTCGCGGCGCGTGGCGCTCGCCAAATGGATCACCGCAGCCGATCATCCTCTCACGCCGCGAGTGCTTGCGAATCGCGTTTGGCAGCATCATTTTGGGACTGGAATTGTCGATACTCCCAGCGATTTTGGCTACATGGGAAGCCGTCCCACCCATCCAGAGCTGCTGGATTGGCTTGCGCAGCAACTCCTTTCTGGAGGCTGGAAACTAAAGTCGCTCCACCGACTGATCATGACTTCGCAAGCGTATCGACAAAGCGGCGCGTATCGCGAAGATGCAGCGCGCGAAGATGCCGCCAGTCGATTGCTATGGCGTTTTCCCCCGCGACGTCTCGAAGCTGAAGAGATTCGCGATTCGATGCTGTCGATCGCCGGAAAGCTCGATCGCGCGGCGGGTGGTCCTGGATTTAGGCTCTACGAGTATCAGCAGGATAACGTGGCGACTTATGTCCCCCTCGATGTGCATGGCGAAGCAACTTATCGGCGTGCCATCTATCACCACAACGCTCGCGCGGCGCGTGTCGATGTGCTGACAGATTTCGATTGTCCCGATCCAGCGTTTGCGGAACCTCGTCGCGCGTCGACCACCACGCCACTGCAGGCACTCACGCTGATGAATCATCGTTTTTCGCTCGATATGACTCGTTTTCTGACCGAACGACTCGAGCGCGAGGCAACAGATATTGATGCGCGAGTCGCACTTGCGTTTGAACTGGCCTACGCACGAACTCCGACCGATGCCGAACGATCAGCAAGTCGAAAGCTGATTGAAACGCATGGTCTCCGTTCGTTCTGCAGAGCGCTTTTGAATTCCAACGAGTTCATTTTCGTTAATTGATCCAGCTCCTAACTATTTGCAGCTTCATCACTCTCCTGTCCGCCTCTGTGTGAACTCCCATGAACTCATCTAGTTACCTCAGCCAACTCTCGCGTCGCGGATTTCTTGGGAGCACGATTACCGGCATGGCTGGAATTGGGCTGCTCGATCTACTCGGACGCGATCTGCGCGCGAGCGAACTGGGAACGGACGTATCGACCTGGAGTCCGGGTGGAGGTAAGACTCATTTTCCTCCCAAGGCAAAGCGTGTGCTGCAGATATTCTGTCCTGGTGCTGCTTCGCACATTGATCTGTGGGACGACAAGCCCGAACTAGTGAAACGGAGCGGAGAGCCACTTCCTGGGGAAGAAAATATGCTTTCCTTTCAGGGGAAAAACGGCAATCTGATGAAGTCGCCGTGGGACTTCGTCCCTTGTGGCGAGTCGGGAAAGCGGATCACGTCGATGCTTCCCCACATGGCCAAGCATGTCGACGACATCGCCTTCATTCATTCGATGACTTCGAAGACAAATACCCATGGACCTGGTTGCGTGCTGATGAATACCGGTCATGCCCAGGAAGGGTTTCCAAGCGCTGGTGCGTGGCTTGGGTATGCGCTCGGAAGTGCGAACGACAATCTTCCAACCTACGTGGCGCTGCCCGATGTGCGAGGCGAGCCACCAAACGGCAAAGCAAACTGGAGCAACGGATTTCTGCCAGCCAAACATCAAGCGATTGTGCTGGCTGCGCATCTAGAAATTCGAAACTTGCGGCGTCCGGCCGAGATCAACGATGGAGAAGAGGCTGCCTCGCGCGAGTTTCTACGTCTGCTCAATGAACAGCATTTAGCACAAAATCCGGGCGATAGTACGCTCGCCGCGCGGGCTGCGGCGTATGAACTCGCCGCGCGGATGCAAGTCTCGGCGCCTGAAGTGTCGGACCTCAGTTCTGAAACAGCCGAGACGCATAAGCTCTACGGAACCGATCATGAGAACAAGTTGTTAGCGGCATATGCCAAGAATTGTCTGTTGTCGCGACGTTTGCTCGAACGTGGTGTGCGGTATGTAAATCTCTATTGCTCGTCGCGCGCCAGCGGCGTCGATGGACTGCTTAACTGGGATGCGCATCGCACGCTCAAATCGGACTACGAACGGCATTGCCCGATTTTCGATCAACCTACCGCTGCGCTCCTCTCCGATTTGAAGCGGAGTGGGCTTCTCGAAGATACGCTTGTCCTTTGGACCACCGAGTTTGGTCGTATGCCAACACATCAAGCCAACACGACAGGGCGCGATCACAACCCCGATGCGTTCACGGTTTGGATGATGGGAGCGGGGGTGAAACCGGGTGTCAGCTATGGTGCTACCGATGACTTTGGTCGACGGAGTGTCACCGACAAGACCAACGTGTGGGAGTTCTATGCGACGGTCCTGAAAATTCTCGGCTACGACTTCGACAAACTGTCGTGGTATCACAACGGTTTCGATCGCAAAATCACCGACGTGCATGGCCGCGTGATCGACAAGGTGTTGGCGTAGGCGGTGCTGATTGAACATGAAACGCGTGACCACAGGTGTCACACGTTTGGCGTTTTACCTCAGAAAAAGAGGTGTTTTCACAGGCAAATCGTGGCGGGCTGATTTTTCTGTGGAGGTGACTGGTGTACACCTCGGTAAACTTGTGTCATCGATTTCTTGTATCTATCGATGGAGGCCACAGCCGTGATCAGGTTTACTTTGGGGGTTGTTCTGGGGTGGATTTGCTGCGTGCCGCTGCTGGCCGAAGAGCCCCTCTCTCCACCGGACAAAGCGCGCGCGATAGTTGCGCAAAAGTTGCGCGACTTGCGCCCCAACCAACTGCTTCACCTGGGTGACGCGAAGGTGGTTGGCGAGTTCAACGACATCGCGCGCGAGTTCGAACTCGATCGCACAGGTCCTCGTGGTCGAGACTTTACCATCAAAATGGTGTGGGCTCCCGATCGAAAACGGGCACTCTTCTGCGGAGCCAATCATGCCGTCCCTCACAGACTGAACGATGTGTGGGAGTTCGATCTCGCTACCATGACCTGGCACATGCTCTACGCTCCCGACAATCCTCGCGACTACACAGGGCTCGGCAAAGATCCGAGCGATGTCGAGTTCCGCGATGGAATTTTTGTGACCAAGCGTGGCGGTCCAGGAATCATTGGTCACACTTGGTGGGGACTTACCTACGACACGAAGCAGCGGGAACTCCTCTTCATGAACACATGGGTGACCGACGAAAAGAAAGCTGCTTTAGCGATCGGCGGCAAACCCGATGAGCTCTTCGAGGGGCCACCCCTTTGGAGTTTTTCGCCTGAACGACGCACTTGGAAAATGGTGAAGACTGCCAAGCCGTTTCCACGTCCGATCTTTGGCGGCATGCTCGAATATGTTTCAGAGCTCAACGGAACCATCTGGCATGCTAACAATTGGCAGATGCGTGGCAGCTGGCTACTCGATGCGGAGACTGCAAAGTGGAAGAACCTCACCCCGGCTGATCAGGAGCAAGAGTTTGAAGAGCACGCTGCTGAGCCCGAGCAAGTGGGCTACTACGACCCACAGCGTAAGCAGTTGATTGTGCAGCGTCACTACAGCACGCATCACTATGATGTAGTCAAAAACCGCTGGAAAAAGGTCCTTTCTGCTGATCCCGAATCGGGGCTTGCCCCCTATGGTCACGATGCCTATTCGCCGATGTACTACGATCCGAAGAGTGGTCATGGTCTGCTGCTCGAGTACAAGACGAACAAGCTTTGGGCCTACAATCCCGATCAAACCCAATGGACATTACTCGCTCCCGAAGGGGACGATCTTCCTGACGGAAGCAAGCGGCTGATCTACTTCGATCACGCACAGAATGTGCTCGTGATCACGCGCGACACTTCAGTTTGGGCGTACCGATATCAGTAGTACAGCGCTGCATTGCTCGCGGGACTCTGAACAGCGAAGCTGAGTCTTACTCAGTACGAATCACTGGCTCGGTAAGTAGTTTTGGGTTACTGCAAAAAGGTGCGGCGGGCAAGCCATCGCGATTGTAGAGATGGCAATGTTGTGGGCTGAGTTCATATCCATAACGAAGCGCGACGGGCCTGTGTACTGCTTTGCTTTGCACCGCTACGCTGCGTTTTACGATGGTGGCATCAGCTGGGTGCCAAACGCCCTCGGCATCGGCCAGCTCGAAGTGCGAGAGCTTGCCATCTCGCTTTTCCACCGGCGCATCAAGCCCCTGCTTTTCCGCGAACATGAGTCCGCTCTCGGCATACTGGAAATGAACAATCACCTGCGAATCGTCGATTTCCACGCGATCAAACAAGGGGCCACTCGGCGTCAACTTTTTTTCGTAAGGACCCGCGAGAGCCCATCGCGCGAGTCGGTCACCTACGTCGATCTTGTTTGGTGGATGGATATCTCCATCGAGCAAATCGATCGTCACGACCATGCCAGTGTGCGGCAAGTTACAACTCAATCGCTGCTGTTCGCGTAGGTAGGGCCAATTGGGACTCGCTCCGCTCCCTGGAAGTTGCACAAAGTAAACAGGCATCGACCGATTGCCAAACGCGTCGCGCCAACCTTGGATGAGTCCCCGCATTTTATGCTGATAGTCGCGTGGATCTTCTTCGATGCCACAGTTCGATTCGCCCTGATACCAAATCGCGCCGCGCACAGCGAATTGCTTCATCGGCGCGAGTCGCGAATGAAATAGCCGCCCTGGTAACCAATTTGCATCGCGCGCTCGTACACCTCCCGCGAGTTTCCAAATCCCGAGCAAGTCCTCTCGATCACCAAGTGCGAGCTCTTGCTCCAAGGTGGGATGACCTTGAAAAGCTTCGCGTGGAATGAATGGCTCGATTGGAGTCCCCCCGCGCGATGAGTCGATGATGCCCACCGGCACATCGAGTTCCCTTTGCAGCTTGCTCGCGAAATAGAACGCGGCGGCTGAAAAGCTACCAGCGTGGGTTGGTGAACAAACCGTCCAAGACTTTGGTGGAATGTCGGCGACCGTTTCTCGCGAGGCTGGTTCATCGATCCGTCTGAAACGAAGGCTCGAATGATCAGCGGCGCGAATATCGTCTTGGGCTTGTGTGAGACGATCGGCGACCGATTTCAGCGTCATCGCCATGTTCGATTGACCACTCGCGAGCCACACTTCACCGACCACCACATCACGCACGGTGATTTGCTTGTCGCTACTCGAGCAGACAAGCTCGCGTGCTTCATGACTACTTGCCATGGGATTCAGCACTACCTGCCAGCGTCCTCCTGCATCGACCTTCGCTCGGCTCGTTTGATCGGCGAATGTCACCCTCACCTCCGTTCCCACCTCTCCCCATCCCCAAATGGTGATCGGCTTCTCGCGCTGCAACACCATGTGATCACCGAAGACCCCCGCAAGACGGAGTTCCGCTGCCGCTGCGAGTTGCGTCGCGCTGAGCATCGATAACGCCAGCACGCTCGCCACCATGCTGCTGAAAACCTTCGAGAGAGGCATGCGATTTTTCTTTCGTGAGACGTTCGTTGTTTGCTCAAAATGCTGCGGCTGCAAGATTCGAGTCTCGAGATCGACCGATGCTACCATGGAGAACTAACTGCGAGAGCATACTCTCGTTAAACCAACCGCAAGCATCTGCCACACGTTCTCGTGGCTACTTCGGGGGCTTCTTACTCGCCGCAACCGTCTTGGTGAGTGCGACCGATAAGTTCCCGTCGGTGTACCATCGATCTCCACCTCCATTGCGACCCTCGAGTTCGGTGTGGAAACCTGGGACGATAATCACGTCGGCGATATCACCCGTTTGCTTCAGGTCATCGATCAGCTGATTACGCTCGGCATCGACATTCGCATCGATATGGTGTGTGACTTGACCTGTGGTGTAGCTCAGTCCGACACGTTCGTCGTAGGTGACGGAACCGACCCACACGATTCGTCCATCGGGACTTAGAGCGTCATTTTTCCAAAAGCGAACGTGATGACGTTTGCGAGGATTGTCTCCTACCGGTTTTTCAAACGCGAAGTCTTGCTTACGTCCAAACATAAACAGACTGCTGACAGGTGCATCGTTGTACTTGCGATCGAGCACTGTCGCTTCAGCGATCTCCAGCGAACTCTTCAGCGTCACAGGGTCGGCTGGGAACCAGCCCGCAGCGAGCAGCACTCGCTTCAGGTCGAGTTCGGAACCGACAATCGCAACGTTGATCGGATCGCCTGGATGCTTATCACCAGTATGTGTCACACGTGGCACATCTTCCCAGGCAGGATGATGGTTGGCATAACGCTCCCACCAGAGGGGAGCGAGCAAGTACGAGATGCCGAGGTACAGCAGCAGGACGCCGCCGACAACGAGGCTGATCGTTTGTAGGAATCGGTGAGGTTTGCCCGATATCGGACCTGTAGTTTCATTCATTCCGAATGCTCTTCGCTCCGCGATTTACTTCGTCTCGTCTAAGTAGCACGCGAGGTGTTCGGTGCTGCTGTTGGTAATTTACAGCAAGTCATTATCGTAGCTTCATTCCCTTACATTTTCAGGGGGCGAAGGAGATCATTCACTCGATTGTTCTTGCGCTACGGGGTGAATCGGTGGCTCAACAAACTCTCGGGGTAACCGGCAGGCAAAGCCTGCTGTGCCAGAGTAAAATGCGACACGTTGGGCCATTGGTTCATGAGGCGAGCGCTACTATTCATCGCTACTGCCCTTCGAGAATCTTTCCTTGCACAATAACTCCCTGAGTCACTCCATGAATCGCATCTGTATTGTCACGTTCTCAGTATCTCTCCTGGTTCTTGTGATGCCGGGACTACTCGTGGCTCAGCAGGCTGAGGGGCAGCGTTTTGATCTCACGAAACGAGCAAGTGAGATTGATCCAGCCGCAAAAGAGTATCCGAAGATCGGTTTTGTCTTTGCCGACCCGAAGGGAAAGGTGTTGGATCTGCAGCATGCGGTGGTTGATACGCGCGTGAAGAGCGAGGGAAAGCTGGTTATCTGGCTGATGGATCACAATCAAGGATTGTTCGAGCGTGTCTCGAGCTACGGGCTGCATGGCATTCAGGTGCACTATGCGAATCGGTGGTTTTCGCAGCTCACTAAGGCGCAGCATGACGATGGGCACAGCATCGGCGAGATTCGTTTAGAGGCTGCGACCGGCGAAGATCATAGTCCCCATGTCTCGATTGAAAAACCCGATAGCATCGCCGGGCGATCAATTCGCTTCGTGCAGTGGTTGTCGAAACATCATCCGGAGGGGAAGTGGGAACAATTTCTCACCAAAGATGGGAGCGATTTGCTGTGGGATCGTGTGATTCTGGCGGGGATCTCGCATGGAAGCACCACAGCGGCGCGGTTTGCCAAGCATCAGAAAGTCGAGCGCGTGGTGATGTTTTCAGGTCCGCGCGACAATACGGAAAACTGGCAAGAGCTCCCTTCGGCGACTCCTGCTCATCGTTATTTCGGCTTCACCCATGTGCTCGATGGTGGCTGGACCTCCGATCATTATTGTCGTTCGTGGAAGATGCTCGGCCTGCCTGCCTACGGCGAGATTACTAACGTCGAGATGATTGCAGCACCTTACAACAACAGCCGACAGTTGATCTCGATGAGCGATGTGATGAACAATCCGGGGCGCGCTCACACGATGGTGGTTCCTGGCGGAAGTGCTGGTAAAGATGGGAGTGGCAAGTTCATCCACGAAGAGGTGTGGCGTTATTTGTTCACGCATCCCGTCGAGAAAACGGGGACCCCTGCTCCCAAGGATTTCAGCTGCGAAATGCGTCCCCAACCCTAACCGATTGGTTGGGCCTCTAGTAAAATAACTCGCCTCTCCCACGTTCCCTTCCTGCCTGTTTTGCTCCCTTCCTCGCGTCGAATGTGGGCCTACCTGATGAAGTCTTTTGTGCTGGCCGCGCTGGCCGTCGTGTGTAGTTGGTGGATGACGGTGGAGAGCCGAGCTGCTGCTCCTGATTGGCTCCTCGATGCGACGCCTTACAAGGCGCGTGTGGTGCAGTCGGGAGCGGAGGTGACGCTCGATAATGGGCTGATTCGCCGCACGATTCGCACGAAAAACGGCTGCGCAACGGTCAGCTTCGAAAACCGGATGACCGGTGAACAGATGATCCGCGCGATCCGCCCCGAGGCTGTCGTGGAACTCGATGGAGTGAAGTATCCAGTTGGGGGATTAACGGGTCAGCCGATCCAAAACTATCTGAGTCCAGCCTGGCTAGCGACGATGACTCCCCTGCCAAGCTCGTTCGTACTCGATTCGCTTGAGATTGGCAAAACGAAAGCACGTTTTGAGTGGATGAAGCGCAAGGAGTGGATGCCGGTCGATATGCCTTGGCCTCCGGCGGGAGCTTCATTGACGCTTCGTTTTCGCGCTCCCGACGAAGGACTTGGTGGCGACACGCGCGAGCGCAAGGTGCTCCTCGCCGATGATTTCCTGAAGTTCGACGAACAATGGAAACCGAGCTATTCGAAGGCGCACGACCGAACGTCGTTTCAAAACGAAGGTAAAACCGGCGAGATCTACGCGCTGGCGAATAGCTTTGCGTTTGTCGAACGCGAGCTTCCTGCGGGGACCCAAGTTGTGCAGTGCAAAATCGATCGAGGCACCGATCGGGGCGCATCGTGGGGACCTGGAATCGTGCTGGTCTATCCCGATCGTAACGTCAAGTTCAACTTGCGCATCGATCATCAAACATTTGGCATCGGAGATGCTGCCGCCGGAAAACTCGAGCCTAGTAAGCCCTACACTTTGCGGATGACGATCGCCTCCGGCAACGTGCTTTGCGAAGCCTCGCTCGATGGCAAAACCTTTGAACGCGTCGGGAACGTTTCGGTGCGCGGCGAGCCTCGTGCAGTTCGTCTTGGAAAAACTGATCCCAGCGGTAATGCGAACGACTACGGCTCCAAAGATCTTGGCGAACTGGGACGCTGTCGTTATCAAGATTTTCAGATCTTTGGCGAGCCGCTCGATACCGCTGCAAAAGTCGATAGCAATGTTTGGGTTGATGTGCACTATGAGATCTACGATGGCATTCCGCTGCTGAGCAAATGGATTGTGGTCCGCAACACGAGCGCGGTGAACGTGCAGCTGAATACTTTTGTGGCCGAGACTCTCTCGCTGACGGAAGCTGAATCGTCGGTCGAACCCAATCCACGCTGGGAACTTCCCGGGCTGCATGTCGAAACCGATTACGCGTTTCTCTCGATGAGCATCAAAGGGGCCAATGCCGCCGTGAAACTCGGCAGCGATCCGACCTACGAAACACAAGTGAACTACGACAAAAAGACCCCCTGCTTGCTTGAGTGTACGCCGCCAGTGGGGCCCGATCAGTTGCTTGCGCCGGGAGCAACGTTGGAGTCGTTTCGCGTGTTTGAACTAGCGTACGATTCGACGGAGCGCGAGCGCAACAGCCTCGCGCTGCGGCGGATGTATCGGACGATCGCGCCGTGGGTGACCGAAAACCCGATCCTGATGCATGTTCGTAGCGCCAGTCCCGAGGCTGTTCGGCTCGCGATCGATCAGTGTCACGAAGTTGGCTTCGAGATGGTGATCATGACATTTGGTAGTGGATTCAACTACGAAAGTCGCGATCCGGCGTATCAGCAGGCGATCAAAGAGTTAGTCGATTATGCGAAGTACAAAGGTGTAGCGCTTGGCGGCTATTCGCTTCTTGCGAGTCGCGGCGCAGCCACCGGTGCCGACAACACGCAAGGTGTCCCCGCACGTTATGGGGTGATGCCTTGTCTCGGAGCCACATGGGGAACGGAGTATCTCGCGCAATTGAAGCGGTTCATGTCGACCGCTGGATTGTCGGTCCTCGAGCACGATGGTTCGTATCCAGGCGACCGCTGTGCGGCGACCAATCATCCGGGGCATCGTGGGCTCGGTGATTCGCAGTGGGCGCAGTGGCGCGCAATCACCGATCTTTACAAGTCGTGCCGCGCTACGGGGGTCTATCTCAACATTCCCGATTGGTACTTCCTGACCGGCGGCAACAAAACCGGCATGGGCTATCGCGAAACCAACTGGTCGCTGCCACGCGAGTATCAGGAGATCATCGAGCGACAGAATGTGTTTGATGGCACCTGGGAAAAGACCCCCAGCATGGGCTGGATGATGGTCCCGCTTACCGAGTATCACGGTGGTGGCGCTGCGGCGACGATCGAACCACTGAAGGATCACCTGCCGCACTACGACAACCGGATGGCGAACCTGTTCGGTGCTGGAGTGCAGGCCTGCTATCGTGGTCCGCGACTCTACGACACCGACGCGACCAAGTTGCAAGTGAAAAAGTGGGTCGACTTCTATAAACAGCATCGCCCGATTCTCGACTCAGATATCCTGCACTTGCGACGGGCTGATGGTCGCGACCTCGATTACATCCTGCACGTGAATCCCACGCTGAAAGAAAAAGGTCTCTTGATGGTCTATAATCCGCTCCCCGAGATCGTGACGAAGACCCTCACGATTCCCCTCTACTACACCGGACTTACCGACGTGGCGAAGGTGCAGGGGCCAGCGGGAGCAGCACAGGAGTATCGGCTGAATCGCAAGTTCGAGATCGAGCTGCCGGTGACCATTCCTGCGCAAGGCTACAGCTGGTTTGTGGTGGAGTAACGACCATTGCGCTCGCAGCAGCCAGAATCAGTGGCAAGAAACGTTTGCTCAAAAACATAAGCGTCCGCTAATATGAGCAGCGGCGTTGTTTTGTGCATGCATTCTTGAGGGAGCTGGCTTCGATGCGCTGGATTGGATTGCTCGCGCTTCTGGCGCTCGCTGCGGTAACTAGTACGGCCCTGGCCGAGGAGCCGCTGCGCCAGGTTATCGACCGCGAAATTCGAGCCGCTTGGGAAACTCAAAAACTAACACCCACCGCGCGCACGTCTGACGCGCAGTTCCTGCGGCGGATCTATCTCGATCTGACCGGCACGATTCCCACGCACGAGGAAGTGGTGGCGTTTCTCAGCGATCCGTCGGCTGACAAGCGCTCGCAGCTGATCGATCGGCTCCTCGCCGACTCCCGATTTGCTCAGCATCAAGCCGACATTTGGGATCTGATTCTGTTCACGCGAAGTCCTCCTGGTTCAGAGGCCGATCGTCGCGACGGCATGCAAAAGTGGCTCGTGCAGCAGTTCGCCGACAACGTTCCTTACGATGTTTGGGCTCGGCAGTTGCTGAAGGCGGAGGGGAACAGCGTCGAGCAAGGCCCACCGCTCTACTTCGTGCAATATCGCAATCGTCCCGAGGATGCGAGCGAGTCGATCAGCCAAACTTTCTTAGGGGTTCAGCTGCAGTGCGCACGCTGTCACGATCACCCGTTTGAGTCGTGGACTCAGCTCGATTTCTATGGAATGGCTGCATTTCTCGCGCGGCTGGAAGTGGTGAATGTGGGGCGCGAGAAAGAATTGACGAAGTATGCGATTGGCGAAAAGAGCACCGGCGACATCCTGTTCACGGGACCTGCAATCGAGCAGATGGCGGGCCAAAAGGGAGAGCCGGTGAAGCCCAAATTCCTGCTCGGCGATCCGCTGATCGAGCCGGAAGTTCCCCAGGATTTCAAAGAGCCCAAGTTTCAAGACAATCAAGCTCCGCCGAGGCCGATCGCCTCGCGTAAAGACTCACTGGCCGACTGGATCACCTCGCCCGAAAACCCGTTTTTCGCGCGAGCCATCGCCAATCGCATTTGGGCCCAATACATGGGGCGTGGACTGGTCCATCCGGTCGACAACATGAGCCCATCGAACGCTCCTTCACACCCGAAGTTGCTCGAGGAACTCGCGCGACAGATGGTCCAGCACAAGTTCGATCTACGTCATTTGGTGCGTGAAATCGTCAGCAGTGAGACCTACCAACTTTCGTCCACTGGTGGGGCAGAATCGCCGATGCCCCTGTGGTTCGAGTACGCCCGAACGCGTCCCCTGTCAGCGGAGGAACTTACCGACGCTTGGAAGGTAGCGACGTGGCACAGCCTGGTCGAAGAGAAAAATAGTGGTAACGAATCGCGCAATCGATTCCATCCCTTAACGCGCGACTATGTGATCCGCTTCTTCGGCACCCCCAACTCCGGAGCGGGCGATTTTCAGGGAGGATTGCAGGAGCACCTGTACCTCAATAACGGTCAGCTCGACACCCTGACTGGCGAACGAAAATCGAACCTGACGCACTACTTGGCGACGACCGCCGATCCGATCGAAACACGTATCGAAAAACTCTATCTCTCGACCCTTTCGCGGCGGCCCGAGCCGCCAGAGATCGAGCGGATGAAGTCGTTCATCGAGTCGACCGAAGGGAAGCCCCAGTGGCGCGATGCCATCTGGGCTCTCATCACTTCGAGTGAGTTCCGCTTCAGTCACTAGTTCAGTTGCTGTCGCAGTAACAGATCCGCAGGCGATTCAGCGTTGGGAAATTGCCTCGAGGGACGACGATTTTTTGGTGGACGAGATTTTGTCGAAGGTAAGGAAATCGCAACATGCACTGCCACTCTCCCGAACATCTCTCGCGCCGCGCTCTGCTGAAGGGAACGCTCCTCTCTGCCGCTGGCGGTGTGGTGATGAACTGGGGAGGACTAACCACCCAGCGCGCCTTCGCCGAGGAAGTGGCCCGGCAAGGAAAGCATTGCATCTATCTGTTCATGAACGGCGGCGTGAGCCAGTTCGAAACGTTCGACATGAAACCGGGGCGTCCGACCGGTGGCTTGTTCCGGCCCCGCAGCACCAACGTAGCCGGTACGCAAATCTGCGAACTGATGCCAAAAATGGCTCAGAAAATGGACAAAATCGCGGTGATTCGCTCGATGCGGACCTCGGAGGTCGATCATCCCGGGGGCATTTATTTAATGCACACCGGCTATCGACCAGCCGCCACGGTTCGCTTCCCCGAGATCGGCGCCATTGTTGCCAAGTATCAAGGAAAAGCGGGCGCTGACTTACCGAGCTTCATCAAGGTGTCGAGTGTCGGCGATGCGGGGGCCGGGTTTTTGGGACCCAAATACCTCCCGTTCTCGGTCGGCTCTGAAGGTGGACTCCCTCCTTTTTCCACCTCGTCGCTCGATCCGCAGGTAGAACAGCGCCGGCATGAACTCCGGTCGTTCGTGGAAGATCGCTTTGCTGCCGAGCACCGCGTCGATGTCGCCAAGATGCATCGCGAGGCATATGAAGCAGCCCGTCGACTGCAAGGCGTGAAAGAAGTTTTTCGGATCGACGAGGAATGGGAAAAGTATCGCGATTTGTATGGCGATTCGCAGTTCGGACGGCGCTGTTTGCTCGCGCGAAAGTTGGTCGAGCAAGGCGTCGCGTTCATCGAAGTGGGGCAGAGCAGCTACGACTCGCATGCCGACAATTTCGCGTGGCATAAGGGGCTCGTTCCACCGATGGAACATGCGTGGGCAGGTCTCCTCACCGATCTCGAGCAGCGTGGGTTGCTCGAAAAAACGCTCATCATCTGGGCTGGTGAAATCGGTCGAACGCCGAGCATCAACAACCGCGCGGGACGGGATCATTATGTACGAAGCTGGTCGACCGCTCTGGCTGGCTGCGGCATCAAGGGAGGCATGCTGTACGGCGAGTCGGACGAAGATGGCGAAGATGTGAAGGACAAACCTGTCACGGAAGGTGATTTTTTCGCGACGATCTATCACGCCCTTGGGATCGATCCCACTGCGGAAAATTTCGCGGGGGTCCGCCCTGTTCCGCTCGCACCATTCGGATCGAAAGTGGTGACCGAACTCTTCGGATAGTTTTTTACCCAGCGGCACGTTCGCGATGCTCGTCCAAAAAGATAACTCCACGCCTTAAACTGATCCTCTCCGAAGAAATAGCACCCGATGTTTACTCCTAAGCTGAAATACGAACTGACGTTCGAAGGGAGTTGGCCGACAGCGGTGACGTTTCTCGACTCCTCGCGGCGGGTCGCTGCTGGCAATCAAGAGGGACTGCTCTACCAGTGGGAGCTTCCCGAAACGCCTCCCGAGATGGTTGCTGAAACTGGCGGTCGGGATAAGAAAGCAGCTGCTCCTAACGTCGCGCCAGTCCGTCGACTGGACGGCCATAACAACGCGATATCGCGGCTGATGTTCGATACTCATCGGCGGCAACTCATCTCGTCGAGTTTCGATCGGACCATCAAGTTCTGGTCGATCGACGCCGCTTCAACCGGAACCGCTCAAGTGGTTCTGGATCTTCAAACACGTCGCGAGCAGTTCAAGCGAACCAAGAAGGAAGAAGTCCTGAGTGCGCCGGGTGTCGAGGTGGCGACCTGCAGCTTCAGCCGCTCGCTCGACCTGCATCAGGATTGGATTCACACGCTTGGCGCCAGTGGCGATTTCTCGAAGCTGATTAGTGGCGACGCATCGTCGGAAGTCTTCGTGTGGGATATCGAGCGTGGCGAGCCCCTCGCGAAGTGGAAAGGGCATCCGTGGAACTGGATTGTCGGCGCGCGGCTATCGCACGATGGAAGCTTGGCCGTAGTCTCCGAGTTTCGCTACAAACGCGACGATTTCGACATTCCGACGGCCGGTTTTCGCGTGTTTAGTGCCAGCGATGGGGCGGAAAAACTCGACATCCTGAAGGTGCAATTTCCCAAACTACAAGCGGAAGATACATCGTACGGCAACGGTCAGATTTGGAAAAAGTTCGTCGCCGATGGTTTGGTAGCGCTGGCTTTTTCACCGGATGGGAAACTGATTGCTGCTGGGCAAGGTGGCGAAACAGATACCGGGAAAGCACATCTTGTGGAGACCGAGAGTGGGAAGTTGGTGCGCGATGTTTCAGGTCATCAGTATGGAATGACCGATCTCTGTTTTTCGCGCGATGGAAAGTTCCTCTTCACTGCTGGCCGCGATACCTGCATCCGCGTGGTACAGGTCGAAGATGGAAAGGAACTCGCGGTGCTGGGTTCCCCGCGAGGAGGACAGTTCAAAGACTGGATTTCTGCGATTTCTCTCTCGCCTGATGAGTCGCATCTGGCTGCGGCCGATATCGCTGGGCATATCGCAGTCTGGCAACTGCAAGGGAGCTAGCCAGCGCTTAAACAAAAGTGTGCGACTCGCGTTATGCGCCGCGCGTAGCCAAAGCAAATCTGCCCGGTTGTTTGATCGTGTGCGGCTGGAGATAGAGCAGCGGGTTATTGCGATCGAGTTCCCACTGCGAGTTGCGAAGCGCCGCACGCTTGGGTGTTCCATGCTTATGCAGTCCAGCTGACGCGGTGAACGTCATTTCGCCAAAGTAGATCTGACCTTCGAGGTTGTAGAGATCGACTCGTACAAAATCGAAACCACGCGAGATTCGCTCCGCAAGTCCCACCATCTGCTCATGATTCTTGGGCCGACGATAACGCTCGACCTCTTCAGGAGAGCAGTGTGCTTCGAGCACATTCCAATCTTGGTCAAAATGGATATGTCGCTTCGTATCTTGAATCTCGACGTTAAAACCGAATTCAAAACCGCGCGAGTTGTGAAAACAGAAAACCGAATAGTCGACCGGCTCTTTTCCATCGGCAACTAGCAACTGTTCGACCACAATCTTCGGTTCGATTAACGCATAGTGGAACTCGCCTGAGGTGAGTCCATACTTGCGTCGCAGGAGTTGGTTGAAGTGCTTCACGGTGGCCGGGATGTCGAGCTGCGACTTGTCCCAGACAATTTTGTTCCACTTACAGCCGTGGTTGGCCTTGATGATGAATTGATGGGGAAGTGTGTCGAAAATTTCGGGAGTGAGTCGATCGTAGACACCCAGTAGCGGCACTAAGTGCTCGGCGCCGATCCGCTGCTCGACAAACTGACGGACACGATATTTATCGGCCAGCTGCGCGTAGAGAGGCTGGTTGCCGTAGAGCTTGCGATAATTCGTTTTCTCACGAAAACTTTGCGGGTCTTCGAAGTTCACAAGCTCGAAGAATTTGCGAAAGTAACGCTGCTGAATATGCCAGCGGCGCATCAGGATTTGCAGCGAGCTGAGCTGTTGTTTCGGGAAGGTGTGGAGCATCGACTGCATGAGGGGGAGCCTACGAAGTGATCGGGGCGAAGCCCGTCACGCTGTTCCAAGGTGCGTTAACAACGATTACAGGGATTATTCGGGTCGCGGTGCGCTGGATGATCAGCCAAAACTTTGGCCTTCCCCCACTTGGGGTGGTTTGTGGCCGCGCAGCTGTTGATTGCGGCAATTTGCGACGACTTTGCCGTGGTGGCTGCCGTTGGCGGCTGAGTCTCGGTACTCGTGCGGTTGCAGCGCGGTGTGCTGTCGTCGACGATAACCGGCACTGATCTTGGCGGCACTTCGTACCACACCGATCTCGAAGTTCCCTGTCATCGCGCTTAAGCAAGCCTCTCCGCCGAAGGGTAAGTTCCATGATGAAGCATCTGCTGTTGCCGGTTCTCTTGTTGCTCGGCGTGCTGCCGCACGCTTCGGAGCTATTTGCGCAGAATCCTCCCTACGATGCATTCCCAACAGCAGAGCCTCCGTACTACCGCGTGCGCTACGACGCAGGCAAAGAGCCGGGCCAGCTGAAGTACCCCGTCAACTACACGATTTGGATTCCACCAGCCGCGAAGCAACTACGCGGCGTGATCGTGCATCAGCACGGCTGTGGCGAAGGGTCGTGCCGGTCGGGGCTTACCGGTGCCTACGATCTGCACTGGCAAGCGCTCGCGAAGAAGCACGACTGTGCCCTCCTCTCCCCTGCCTACGAACAGCCCGATCAAGCCGATTGCCAAATGTGGTGCGACCCGCGTAATGGGTCCGACATCGCTTTTCAAAAGTGCCTGTCCGATCTCGGCGAGAAATCGTCGCATCCCGAACTTGCACAAGTTCCTTGGGCCCTGTGGGGGCATAGTGGTGGTGGACATTGGGCGGGGGGCATGGTGCTGTTGCATCCCGATCGCGTGGCTGCTGCGTGGCTCCGTTCGGGAGTCCCTCTGCTGAAAGAAGATCCCAAGCGAACGTCGATCAAAGCCCACACGCTTCCTGTTGGCGCGCTGAGTGTGCCGATCATGTGTAACCTCGGAACCAAGGAAGGGGTGACGGTGAAGGACGATCGTTTCTCGGGTGTTTGGCCCGCCAACGAAGCGTTTTTTAAGGAAGTGCGTGGTCAAGGTGGACTCGTCGGTGTCGCTGTCGATCCGCTCTCGAGTCACGATTGCGGAAACCAGCGATACTTGGCCATTCCTTGGCTCGATGCGTGTCTCACGGCGCGATTGCCAAAGACAACTGGCGAGGCCCTTTCGCCGATGCCAACCAGCGACGTGTGGCTCGCGCAGCCGACGGGGAGCACAGCAGCCCCGGCTGTAAAGTTTGAAGGGAATGCACTGGAGGCGGCTTGGCTTCCCAGCGAAGCAATCGCCAAGGCATGGATGCAATACGTCGTCGATACCAAAGTGGCTGACGTATCGGCTCCACCATCACCCACGAATGTTCGGCTGAGTGGAAACCAGCTCACCTGGGAATCTGAGGCTGATCTCGAGAGTGGGCTGGCGCGATTCATCATCGAGCGCGATGGTGAAGTGCTGGCAACGATTCCCGAGCAGGGAAAAAATCCGTTTGGTCGACCACTGTTTCAGAATTTGCAGTACAGCGACACGCCGACACAGCCGCTGGTCGCCATGCGTTATGTGGATGACAATGCAAGTGCGGCAGCAACCTACCGCGTGATTGCTGTAAACACCGTGGGACTAAAGTCTGCCCCTTCCGAAGCAGCCACCAAGGCCAAGTAAGACTTGAAACCTGAGTGAGCGTGGTGGCTAGCCTAGGAGTTATCGAGCACGCGCGTTCTGGTCGGCTTCAGAACGCGCGTCCTTTTGGATACGAGGCAATTTCGTCCTGTTTCACTTGGAATACGATGATTTCTGCACTAGCGCGTCAACTGAGGATCGGCCCAGACGCCCCAGTCGCTGGAGTTTCCATTTCCAGCATCTTCGACTTGGAGGAGTAGTTCTTGAACCCCTGCTATATCGACATCAAATGCGGGGAGGCTGGCATCGGCGACTTTCTTCGAGCGCCAGAGTTCCTTCCCATCGCCGACGATCACAAACACAACGGAACCATCATTGCCATCGGCCAGTCCAGCCACTCCGCTGAGTCGTTTCCACTTGCCACCTAGTTCGTACGTGTACTTACTAGGTGCATGAGCATAGAGCCCGCGTGCGAAGAGTTGTCCACCAACCACCATGGCCATAGAGTCGCTCGGAAGACGATTGGCCCGTGGCCGACCCCAGCCAACTTGTGCCGACTTCCACGCAGTGTCAGAGACCCAGCAGCTACTATCCCCTTCGATCGCGGCAGGCGCTACTTTTCGCTCGCGCGAAATTGTGGTTGCCAAGACGCGCGCCACCTCGAGGAGTTTCTGATCAGCTTCCGAACCTGTGCTGCTCGCTTCCAGTTTTTGAATGGCAGAGGCAATCCCTTGGCTATCGCTCGCTGCAATTGCTGCAGTGATTGGGACAAGCTTGGCCTGCGATTGATAGGCGGACAAATCGACCACGCCATCGCCATCAATCGAGTAGGGAATCGACAAGTTCTGATCGCCGATACGTCCTCCGTTGGCCTGACAAACTACGACGCGCAGCTCGCCTGTTTTCCCAGGTTGGAAGGCCGCACAGCGAAACGAGAACTTCCCTTCGCTATCAGGAATGGCCGTGATGGTGGTTGCGTCGTAGTCGCTGCCACCACTGGGATCCATGTAGCCAATCACCGCATAAGGAGGTGGATCGGCTGTAACTTTCGCCGAGAAGGTGAACGACTTCGCATCCTCGGCGACTTCCACAGCAATGTTGTCAAGCTTTGCGTTGCGGGGGAGGTCGATCCCCTTCTCGCTGCCGGTGAAGAGTGGATGGCTGGCTAATCGCAGGCCTTCACAGAGAGTGAGGAACGATCCACGTCCTTCACCACGTTGATCTTCCCCATAACTCCGATTGCCACTACCCATGAGCGCGGTGCCGAAAGCAACTCGCTCATCGGGTCGCTCCAAGTTATGAGGCAAACTAAGAGCATGACCAAGTTCGTGACAAACACCGCCGACGAAGATGCTGTTATAGCGGCCCACCGAAATTCGGCCGTACTGTCCGTCGCGAATCAGCGGCTCTTTCTTGGCGATTAGATCGGAATCGAGCAGCGCCGAATCGACTTGCCACGCAGTTCCGCTGCGCAGTCCACCACCGGCATAGTAGGGACTATTCTGCGACATCGTGCCTGCAACAGGATCCCAGTTGCTCATGTTGCAGAAGATGACGATCGTTTCCTTATCGGCATCGATGCCAGCTTCCTTCAAAACGGGCAAGCACTCTTCGCGAATTGCGCGACCACTTTCTACGTGATAGTTCGCATAGGGTCGCTTTCCTTTCACGACATGAATCGTGAGCAGGCCATCATAGTCCGTCGCCAAACGAATAGTGCGCTCGCCAAAACCGAGGCGTTTCATCTCACGCAAATAGAACGCGCGAATGTCGAACAAAACGCGCGAGAGTCGCTCGCGATATTGCGGCTGTGGATCGCGATCGGAGGGAGTCCAGTAGATAATGTGCAGCGTACGTTTCGAAGTGTTGGCTTCCGCGCCGTGATAGGCCTCGATGATTTTTCGCGCTGCAGGAACTTGCTGGTCGATCATCTCCTGCGGAGTTTGGGCTGTACTAGGGTTGGTCACTATAGCCAGCGCCGAGCAGCACCACAGAGTTCCGATCGTGAAGAAACGCCAACCACCAGTTCGTTGAAAAAACACGCGTGTTCCTACCAGCCGAGAGCAACGACTAAACGGCAAGTGGAGTAAACTCTCTCCGACTCGCAGAAACGACGGTTATAGCAGCGACGCTTGGTGTGAGAAACTGGTGGCGCTCACGCACGAATCCCTGCCTATTGCTGAGAAAATAAAGAAAAAAGCCACTATCGAGGGTCTTATCGACCGCACGATAGTGGCCTCAGTTGGACTGCGAGCGTTGTCGTATTCAGCCGATTGTTTAGGGCTTAAACATCTCGTGCTGCGGGTCCCCACCACTTAGCACGTAGGCCACCAAATCGAGGACTTCTTCCTTCGTCAGCAAGCTGAGCAAATTGGCTGGCATGGGCGAGGTAGTGGACTGCTGAATCTCTTCGATCTCTTTGCGGTCGATGTTCACCCGCTTGTTGGGGTCGGTTAGATCGGTGTTGATTGTCATCGAGTCGCCGTTGAGATTCACCACCACACCACTCACCACCATTCCGGAGTCGGTGAGAACCACCACTGCCGAAAACTGTTCGTTAATCACCTTGCTGGGGTTGATGATTTGGTCGAGGAAGTCGTGAGGTGAATAGCGGCGGCCAGCGGTGCTGAGATCAGGACCAGTCATGCCACCCGCATTGCCGAAGCGATGACAGGTGAAGCAAGCAGCAGCTGCAAAGACTTTGCGTCCCTTGTCGAAGCTGCGATGCTTCAGATCGGTCTTGGTCGCGGCGCTCAGTTCCTCAAGTGTCCAGTTGTTGGCCGTTCGACCGGCGAACATCTCCCCCACATTTTCAATGGCTGATTTCTCCTCGGGCTTCTTGGCGATCAGCTCAGCAAGTTCCGCTTTTTCTGATTCGCTGAAGGTGCTGAGCGTGTCGTTGCGAATGAATTCGACAAACTTTGCGAAGCTGGCGCCGCCACGATAGTTTGCAGCCTTGAGGAACCACTCCAGCTGGGCTGTGCGAAGTTCTTTCGTCCATCCGGTCTTCAGGAATCGCAGGCTGCGAGCATATTCGAGCTGAGGTTCTTGGCTCGACGACGCTGCAATCAGGGCCATACCTTTCGCAGCCGTGTTGGGAGCTTGCAGATAGCCGAGTGTCTCGCACAAGAGCCAGTTCAGTTCAAAGTTGTCGGCCGGAAATGCCGGGTCGAGTTTCGCAATGACAGCAACGACGGTCGCATCGTCGGGATTTCCGAAACGATGCAGCACAATTTGGAGAGTTCGAACGAAGCTGAGCCGCTCATCTTGCGTGAGCTTCGACCAATCGAGTTTCAAGAGCGCGGCGATGATTTTATCGCGGGTCGCAGTATCGATCACTGCATCCTTCGCGCGATGGCTAGGGCAATCGCCAGCAACTCGCGCAAGAGCCATTAATAGCTCGAGTTGTTTGGTCGAATCGCTCTCGCTCAGTGCACGTTCTTGCCAGGTTGCTGCTGGTTGATGCTCGACAATCGTCCGCGCTGCCCAGCGAATGAATCGGTCGGGATGGTTGAGGTGAGGCCAGGCCACATCGAGCGCCGCAGGATCTTGCTTGCCATGAAACGCTTCGAGTTGATGCCGTAGATCGCGAGCTGCACTCTTGGTGGCTTGGGCCTCCACCGGAGCAGTCGATTCTGAACCTGTATAAGTCACACGGTAAAGCCCCGACTGCACGCGACGTCCACCGATGGCAAAGTACATCGCGCCATCTTGCGGATGAATGATCGCATCGGTGACAGGGAGCGGCGCACCCGAGAGAAACTCTTCCTTCGTAGCTGTATACGACGAGCCCTGCTCCTGCAGATGCACGGCGTAAACTTTGCCCCAGCTCCAGTCGAGTACAAAAAACGCCTTCTGATACTTGGCCGGAAACTTCGCGCCGTAGCCAAACGTGGTGCCGGTCGGCGAACCAGGTCCGATGTTCAGCGTTGCAGGAAGGTTGTCGGGGTAGAACTCGGGATACTTGCCTGCGCCGTTGCGCCAGCCGAATTCAGCACCACTCACCACATGATTGATGCGCGTTGGACGATACCACGACGTGTTGAAGTCGTACTCCATATCGGCGTCGTAGGTGAAAAGCTCGCCGTCATGATTCACCGAAGCATCGAAGATGTTGCGAAAACCATTGGCGTAGATTTTGAATTCTTTGCCATCGGGCGAAACGCGATAGATGATTCCACCCGGCGCGAGAACATTGACATTGTGCCCTCGCCCATCGGGCATCCGCGGCAGCAGATGATCATCCCCCCAGATTTTGGGAACAGGCGACGAGTCGGGAGTTTCGGTCAGGATGGCGTTGTTACCACAAACTAAGTAGAGCCCTTTGCCGTCGGGCGTAAGCACCACGGCATGCACGCCGTGGTCACCCTTCGAGTCGATTGCCCGCAGCAATTCCACTTTGTCGAGTTTGTCGTCGCTGTCGCTATCAGTGATGCGATAAAGGCCACTTTGCATCTTTTGTTCGTAGTCGTTCACTCCCACGTAGAGTGCTCCGAAGGCAAAGAGCATACCGTTCACGGCACGAACATCTGCAGGAACTTTTTCGATCGCTTTCGGGTCGAGTTTTGCTCCCGGGGCTGGTGGAGTGAAGCGATACAAACCACCGAACTGATCGCTGGCGTAGATCCGCCCCTTATCGTCGCTGCACAAATTCACCCACGAACCTTGCTCGGCCCCTTCGACCGAATAGAGCAGTTCGACGCTGAAATCCTTGGCTGCCTTAATCAGTCCGACCGGTGTGGCTGTGTTCCCACCAATCGCTGGACCAACCGCAGCAGGACGCCCCTTCCCCTTCGCAGCTGGTTTCGCCTTGGTGGCTGGTTTGGCGACAGATGGCGGACCTGCAGGTCCCTTCGGAATCTGCGATGCACGCTCGTTTTGCTGAGCGTAGAGTGCTACGCCGGCTACGATGCAAGCCACGAACGCAAGAAGGGAGAAGGACTTCATGAGTTAAGCTTCGCTCGAAAAGTAAGAGGCTGAAGAATCGACAAACAGACGACTTCTGCGTACGGGTTTAGCACCCCGGCAGCGCTAGAGCAAGTGTTCCCCCTCGCTGCGGGCGATCTTATTTTCCTGATGGGATTGACACCTCAGGTCACGTTGTTATCTTTCTGAGACTGAATCTCACTTCAGTTTCTCGCCAGCCGGTCTGGGACCTCGCCAGCATCTTTGAAGCTGACACTACATGGTTCCGCCAGCGCCGTTCTGCGGCGTTTGTCCCACTCGATTGCCGGCATCCTTCCGAAGGAATCTCCCAATGGCCAGGACTCGTTTTGCTTCATTGGCATGCCTCATTGGCCTGCTCTGCACGCTTACAGCTCGCGCGGAAACGCGTGGCGATGCAATGCCCTACCCGTTGCTACCCGAAGCGATTTCGAGCTTTGGAGCTGTAGTCACCGATGGCTGGATCTATGTCTTTGGTGGCCACGCCGGACGTCTGCCGGGCAATTCGAAGGATGGCCTCTCGCCCCACTTCTGTCGCATCAATCTCGCCTCGCCCGGCACAGCTTGGGAAGCGCTGCCGATGCATATCACCTCGCAGAGTCCCGGACTCGTCACTTGGCAAGGTGCGATCTATCGCGTCGGCGGTTTGAGTTTCAAAAACGCCGCTGGTGATCCAACCGAATTTCACTCGCTCTCGACATTCGCCAAGTTCGATCCCACCACCAAAACGTGGACCGACTTGCCATCACTCCCCATACCACGCTCGTCGCTCGACGCCGCTGTTGTCGATGGCAAGTTGTACGTTGTCGGCGGCTGGAATTTGCAAGAGGGGACAGCACAAGATGCCACATGGCACGACACAGCGCTGGTCTACGACTTGAGCCAAGACCAAGGTGCATGGAAAGAGATTGCCAAACCTCCTTTCTCGACCCGTGCACTCGCTACAGCTGGGCATCAGAGCAAGCTGTATGTGATGGGAGGGATGTCGAGCGACAATCAAATCACACGTGCGGTCCACATCTACGATCCGAAGAGTGACACATGGTCGGCTGGTCCTGAACTCGCCGGTAGCGAAGGACTTTCCGGATTTGCAATTTCCGCGTATGTCGCCGACGGCGTGCTCTACTACAGCGGCTCGGAAGGGATTGTTTACAAACTTAGCCCCGAGGGAACCGCTTGGACCAGCATCGAACGCCTGCTGTTCCCACGCAGCTTTCATCGACTCGTTGCCGATGGTGGCAAAGTGGTTGCGATCGCTGGTGTCGCTCGAGGTGGTGGATACTTAGCCAATCTCGAGGTGATCGATCTGGCCGCTGGTGCCGTACCCAAGCAGGTGGAATGGTCGGTCGATTTCGGCGGAAAAGTGAAGCAGGGACAAGCACTCTACTTAAGTGGTTCTTCGCTCTACGCCTTCGGTGGCAATCGTACGACCGAGCCGCATAACTTTTCTAAAGAGGCTTTTAGCGACGAGGCTTACAAGTTCGACTTGGCCGCTCGCTCCGTAGAAAAGTTGCCGAATCTCGCGAGGCCGACCCAAGGTGGTTATGCCTATCAAGAAGGCCCGCGCATCGATCCTTCGATCTATGTGTTGGGGGGGCTAACGTATGACGACAAAGGTTTCCATTCTGCCGACACCATCTTTCAGTATCGCCTGCGCAGCAAAGACTGGATGGAAGAGGTGGGACATCTCCCTACCACGCGGGCCATGTTCTCAGCGACTCCCTATCAAGGTGAGCTGTTTATTTTTGGTGGCAGCCGCGTGAAGACCGATGATCAAGGGCTTGTGGCCGAAACGTGGCGCTGGAAGCCCGATAGCGAGGAACCCGCAGCAACCGAAGCCTCGATTCCTACGCTCCGTCGTTCTTTTGGAGGAGCCCGTTTAGGAGAGAAGTATTTTGTGGTCGGAGGAATCGGTGATGCGGGGATTGTCAGTGAGGCAGAGGTGTTTGATCTGACGAACAAGCAATGGTCGAAGATCGCTTCTCCTCTGCGGCCTCGCGTATTTCCTAGTCTCGTGGCTGTTGGTGGGAAACTTTATCTCGCCGGTGGTTTCGCGAGTGTCGATGGACATTTCGCCCCTGCCAAGAACGTGGAGGTGTACGATCCCGCAAGCGACAAGTGGGAGGTTGCGATGGAGAATCTTCCTTTCATGGACCGAGCCGGAGCGGTTATCGAATTTCAAGATCGGCTCCTCTTTTACGGCATCGATCGTGAAAAAGAGGGGGTAGCCCACTTCGTGGTCCTCGATCCGACGCCACAAGCAGCCAGCTTTGGCCAAGCAGCCACCCCTGCTCCTGAAGTGACTGTAGTCGACGATCAATTGGCTCGCTTGATGCGGCTCGATGCGAACAAAGATGGCCAGCTCTCGACGGAGGAAGTGACCGGTCGTTTTCGACGGATTGTCGAGCGCGCTGATGCGAACAAAGATGGCGTAGCGACGCGCGAAGAGTTAGAAAAAGCAGTCCAGAGCATGCAGCCTGTGACCGAAGGGCGCCCGCGCCGCAATTAGAGTTGTCTGCAGAATTGCTGGAGAACTTTCTTTCGAGTTCCTTGTTTAAGTCGGATTCCCTTTACTCAATCGTCGTCTGGCCCGAGTGGTCGAGGCGAAAGGAATAGGTCGATGTTTTACCTGCGTTTCGTGCTGGCGATCGCGCTCTGGATTCCTGCGATCACACTCACCGCCGATGATCTTCCGCAGACGTTCACTTATCAGCACGAACATGTGCTAGGCACTTCGCTGGAAATTCAGGTGCAGGCAACAAGTGAGTTGGAAGCGACAGCCGCTGAGTCGCGCATTCTGCGCGAGATCAGCCGACTGGAGAAAATTTTTAGTACTTACGATTCCGAAAGTGAGATCAGCCGCTGGCAACGTACGAAGAAACAGCCGACCTTGGTTTCGCCCGAACTTCGCGAAATGCTGACGCAGAGCGATCGCTGGATAAAGCTCAGCGGCGGCGCTTTCCAGCCTGGAGTCGAGGCAATTGGGCGTGTTTGGTCCGCTGCTGCCAAGCGAGACGAACTCCCTTCGGCCGAAGCACTCGCAGCAGCCACCACACTGGCTAATCAAAAGCACTGGAGCATTCGCGCCAGTGACAACACCATTACCCGGCTCACCGATTGTCCTCTCACGCTCAATGCGATTGCCAAAGGAATGATTGTGGAGCGGGCGTGCGAAGCTGCTCTCGCCGAGAAGTCGATCCGTGGTTTGATCGTGAATCTCGGGGGTGATCTGCGGGTGTGTGGCGACTCGATACGCGAGGTTGCGATTGCCGACCCTCGCAACGATGCCGAGAATGCCGCTCCTCTGACGCGGATCTATGTGGCCAATCGAGCAGTGGCGACCAGTGGTGATTATCGCCGTGGGTATACGATTGCAGGTCGTCACTATTCGCATATTCTCGATCCACGTACCGGTAAGCCCAACGACGAAGTGATTAGCGCGACGATCGTTGCCCGGTCATCGCACGAAGCGGATGCTTTGGCGACGATCTGCAATGTGCTTCCCGCTGCTGAAGGACTCGCCCTCATTGAATCGCTTGCAGGAGTCGATTGTTTGCTCGTCACCAAAGAAGGTAAGCAATACACAAGCCAGCACTGGAGCGAACTCACCAGTCCTCGTTTGTTTCGGTTCAGCGCCACCCCGTTCCAAGTCGCTTTTGCCGCCGATGAACCTGCCGAAGAAGCGAAGAAAGCGGAACCTGAACTACTCGAGTTGCTCGTAAAGTTTGAACTCAGCCGACCTGCTGGATCGCAGTACCGCCGTCCGTATGTCGCCATTTGGCTCGAAGATGAAGATGAGTTTCCTGTCCGGACCGCTGTGCTGTGGATGCTCACCAAACAACCTGGTCCGCGCTGGCATCGCGACCTACTGCGCTGGTATCGTAACGATGGCGTTCGGAAGTTGGCCGACGAAACTGCTCTGATTGGCACCATCTCGGCATCGACCCGAGGGCCTGGCGAGTACAAGGCGATCTTCGATGGACTCGACGATGCTGGCCAGCCCCTTAAGCCGGGCAAGTACACGTTGTTCATCGAAGTGGCTCGCGAGCATGGCACCTATCAGCTCATTCGTCATCCGCTAACACTCGGGAAAGACCCGCTGGAACTAACCGAACTCAAGGGGAACGTTGAAGTGAAATCGGCCAGTGTGGAGTATCGTTCTCGAGAGACCGACGGCGAACAGAAGTGAACCACCCTCCGAAAGTTCCGCCGCCGCAATTGCAAGTGAAGAGAGGTCAGCCCCTTTCCAGTCGCTTTGCGGCCGTTGTGCGGTGGCTGCATATCTATGTCTCGCTGCTCGCCTTCACGTCACTTGTTTTCTTTGGGATTACAGGGATCACGCTGAACCATCCCACATGGTTCGGCGTCGAGGCACAGACAGTCACCGAGCACGAAGGTGAGCTCCCGCAGGATTGGCTTCCACCTGTCGCAGCCGCTCGTGGCGATGAACCTGCGGATGCTGAAGCGGGTGTCGATAAGCTCGCAATTGCTGAGCACCTACGTGCCACCCATTCCCTCCGTGGTGCGGTGAGTGAGTTTCGTGTCGATGAGTATGAATGTCTGGTTCTCTTCAAAGGTCCCGGCTACTCGGCCGATGTCGTAGCGCAACGCGACTCGAGAAAATATCGAGCCACCGTGACGCAAATGGGAATCGTCGCGATCATGAATGACTTGCACAAAGGTCGCGACACAGGGGCGTCGTGGTCGGTGGTGATTGATGTGGTTTCGATCCTCACTGTCTTCTTATCGATCACAGGTCTGATCCTGATCTTCTACCTCAAACGCAAACGCTTTTCGGGAATCGTGACGACGGTCGTCGGAACGGTGCTCCTCGTGGCGATCGCTCTTTGGCTCATTCCGTAGCGAATCCTTGGGGATTATCCGAGGAAAACAGCCGAGCGGATCTCTTGCCCAGCAGCTTGCCCGTCGTGCGATACCATCTCGCGCTCGGGCGCGTACAATGTCGGCTCGGTGGAACATTCCACAACCGTGTCGATCTTCGTACCTCTCCCCACTGAGTAGTGATGGTCATGCAGCATAAAACTCGAATCGCCCGCGCGGCAGCTCGTCTACTTCTGTCGCTCGGATGCTTGGTGATGACATGTGCATTTGCCAGCGCGGCTGATGAAGTCGCTCCTGCAACAAGCAAAATTGAAAATGGAAATGTGGTGATCGGCCCCGACTATCATGTCGCTGCTGATCTGACGGACCAAGGGAATCCGAAGGGGAAGTCGTTCCAATTCACAATGCGTCTGGCCGATAGCAAAATCTTTCCAGGAACCGATAAGACGCTCGATCCGAAAAAGGATGTGCGCGTCGAGCGAAAGATTTTCGTCTATGTGCCAGCCGCCTATCAGGATGGAGCCAAGGCTCCGATTTTGGTGACGATGGATGGCCCAAGCAATCTGAATCTGGTGCGCAATGCGCTCGACAATCTCACGATCTCCAAAGACCCTAGTCGCAAGCTTCCAGCACTGATTGTGATCAGCGTGGAAAATGGTGGTAACGATGGTAAAGGTAGTGAGCGGGGACTGGAGTACGACACGATGTCGGACCGCTTTGCTCGTTTCATTAACGACGAAGTGCTCCCTGCGGTTCTAGCCAACAAGGAGATTCGAGCCGCTTATCCGAAAATTGCTTTCACCGAAGATCCTTGGGGCAAAGGTGTCATGGGATGTAGTTCAGGTGGAGCCGCAGCACTAACCATGGGTTGGTTTCGACACGATTTGTTTCGTCGACTGATTACTTACTCCGGAACGTTTGTGGATCAGCAGGATGACGATGCTCCCGAAGAGGCTGAGTATCCACTCGGCGCTTGGGAATATCACTCCGGAAAAAAGTTGATCGAAACGAGCGAGAAAAAGCCGCTGCGAATCTTCACGCATGTTTCCGAGCACGACAATCGCGCCAAGGACCCCGAAGAGACCTATCACAACTGGGTGATGGCGAATGAACGAACCGCTGCGGCTCTCAAAGCCAAGGGGTACGACTATCGCTATGTCTTCAGCCGCGAGTCGCGTCACTGCGATGGCAAGGTGTTTCAGCAAACGCTGGCCGACACCCTCGTTTGGATGTGGCAAGACTACAAACCGAGCGAGAAATAGTGACCAGCGTAAATGCTCAGCGCTAGTGAAACGTGCCATTAGTGGCGTGCAGCTTAGCCACGCCCACCTTCGCAGCACGTTTCACAAATGGTGTGACATCGCGAGCATTGCAGCTTCGCACGAATTTCCATCAGCGTGCCACCACACACGGGGCACGAGGGTCGACAGCGAGGAGTTTCTTCCGCATCGCTGTCGACCGGAGGTTGTTGGGATTCGTTCATGATCTCGTCACCATCTCTAGCTAGATGTTATTCCACGGAGCACGATTCTCGCGGCTCCGCAGCTGGTTAGCTTCCGCATCGTCGACGAACTCTTCGAGCTTCGGATTCCACTTGAGCGGGCGGCGGAGCCAATAGCCGATGTTCGCGAGCTGACACACCTGCGCTGTTCGCGCACCGATCTCGACGTCAGCTACCGGTTTCTCGCCGGTACGAATGCAGTCGAGCCAGTTTTGACGATGGCTGCTGCCAATGTCCGGCAAGTGAAAATCGCTCGCTTCCAGCGGAGTTTCGAGAATCGATGCGGGGGTCGATTCGATCCCCTTTCGATCTACGTAGATCGTTCCTTCTGTCCCCTCGAAGGTGCAGCCGCTGGGACCACCGTGGAACATCTCCACACCATCGGCGTACACAAACCGAAGTCCCGTATCCCCTTGCTCGGGCGGATGAATTTCGACGGGGCCTGTATCGTCTTTGTTGAGCGCCCACTGCGCGATATCGAAATGGTGCGCTCCCATGTCGGCAAGCATTCCACCAGCATATTCCTTGTAGTTTCGAAATGCTGGGAAGTGCCTGTGAATGTCGAGTGGACAGAGAATCTGATTAAAGCCTCGCGCGGGAGAGGGGCCATTCCACATGTCCCAGTCAACACCCGCTGGCGTTGGTTCTTCGGGAAGATCGCACGGCTTGGCTGCCGCACCGACGCCGATGCGAACCGTTTTCACTTTGCCGATGCGACCGCTCCGAATGTACTCCACCGCTTTGCGAAAATGGCCACCAAACTCGGTGCGCTGCTGGCTTCCTGTTTGAAAAACTACTTTGTTCTCACGGGCTGCTGTCACCATGGCGCGCGACTCGGCAATCGTGAGCGAAAGAGGCTTTTCGCAGTAGATATGCTTCTTCGATCGCGCGGCGAGAATCGCCGGAATCGCGTGCCAGTGATCGGGCGTAGAAATCACCACGGCATCGATATCGTCGCGCTCCAGGAGCTTGCGAAAATCGCGATACGCAGCGACCGGTGTGGCGCTCCCCGATTTGTTTTTCTCGGCGTTATGTTTCGTAGCCTTATCGACGGCATCTTGCATCCGCAGATCGTGAACATCGCAAATCGCGACGACTTCTGTTTGCGGATGATTGAGCGCCCATTGCAAGTGACCGCGGCTCTGCATCCCCATGCCAATGAAGCCGACCGTTAAGCGATCGCTCGCTGCGGGCTTGTCGTCGGCTTTAATGTGCGCTGCTGTAAAAAAATAGGGGGCAGCTGCAATCGCGGCAGTAGCTGCGAGAAAATGGCGGCGGCTCGAAAGTTTCCTCGAGGACATGGAGAGGTGTTCCTAGCAGTGGAAGGATTCGTGGCTCGAAGTGGCAGGTTTAGCAAACAGACTGGCAACTCACTTCGTCAAGGTTACGCCTCGTAGCCAGCAGCCGCAAGTTCTTCGGTCTCGACTAGAGGTGTGAGGTGTGTGATTCGCATCGCGCGTGCGACTGTGATAACTTTACGGATCTTCTGGTTTCATCACGCATTAGCTTAGGTGATCGCCATGCAACGCCGCACGTTTGTAAAAAGTTTCGTGGGCGCGATGGCGATGACACCTCTGGTCACGTTTTTCCCAGCGAATTTGTCGCTCGCGAGCGAACTAGGCCGCAAAAAATTGCAGCGTGCGATCGATGTGCTCGACCAGGCGACAGCATCGAAGCAGGTCGAGTCCGCGGTGCTCTATGTTCAGCAGCGCGACGCTGTGGTGTCGCAGTCGTTTGGAAAAGCAGCCTCGGCCGATGCCATGTTTCTACTCGGATCGATCACCAAGCCGATCAATATTGCGGCGGTGATGAAGCAGTTCGATGAAGGAAAATTTGCCCTCACCGATCGCGTGAAAAAGTACCTGCCCAAGTTCACCGGTGATGGCCGCGACGAGGTCACGATTGGTCACTTGCTCACCCACACTTCAGGGCTTCCCGACCAAGTTGCTGACAATGCAGAGCTGCGAAAAAACCACGCGCCGCTAGGGGAATTTGCCGAACATGCGATGCGTGAGCCGCTCGGTTTTGCTGCCGGTTCACAGTATGGCTATTCGAGCATGGGGATACTTCTAGCCACACGCATCGCCGAGATTGTGAGTGGCGCCGATATCCTCACACTGGTCGCCGAAACGGTGCTGCAGCCACTCGAAATGAAGCACTCGGTGCAAGGACTCGGCGCGTTCGAAATCGGCTCACTGGTGCGCTGTCAAATGGATGGCGCAGCACCGGAATCGGGTGGTGGCGATCCGACCTCGAAGGAGTGGGACTGGAACAGCGCGTACTGGCGCAAGTTAGGCGCGCCCTGGGGTGGGCTACATGCTTCAGCACCTGACATCGGTCGCTTCCTCGCCGAATTTCTTTACCAGCAAGGGAAGGTGGTTAAGCCGGCCACTGCCTTGCGTATGACGACCAATCAAAACCCCAGGGGGCTCACCCCGCGCGGACTCGGTTTCGACGTCGGTCCCCTCTCCGGAAGCAAAGGGTGCAGCGAGAATACGTTCGGACATACCGGCTCGACCGGAACTCTCTGCTGGGCCGATCCCGCGAGCGAAACGATTTGCGTCGTGCTGACCTCGCTGCCGCGCCGTGCTGTGCAGCCGCACCCGCGCGAACTAGCGGCCGACCAAGTCGCACTTGCAACCGAAACTTAGTTGCCCGGCACGTGCAAATCCACAAAGCGAAGCGCAACAAGCGCGCGCTCGCGCAAGTTCACGCGCGCCCCTATTTCGTGGGGGCGTCTCGTTGCCGCTGCGGCGCGCTGTGACGCTCTCGCACACCCTCGCGACGCTCACTGAACTACCTCAGCTCTACACCCAATCTTCTCACAACGCTTTTGTTGAAGAGGCTGATCCTAAGCGTTACAGTAACGCGTCGCAGGCCCCGCACCTGAGCCCATCACCACCCTTCCCGAGGAACCGATGAAGTTTCGAGTAGACAAGGAGCATGGCGATGTGGCCTACCTGCACATCGAGGGACAAATCTCCCAGCGCTCGCTGAGTCCCGTGGCCGACCCGATTAAAGACCTGCTCGGCGTCGAAGCCTACAAGAAGAAAGTGCTGCTGGATCTTTCGGGAACTTCCATGGTCGATTCCAGCGGCATCGGCTGGATGATCATGGTCAACAAGCGCTTCAAAGAGCATGGGGGCCAGATGGTGCTCCACTCCTACACGCCGCTGGTGGCCAACACCTTCAAGCTCATGCGCATCGATCAAGTCTTACACCTTTGCCATTCGCTACAAGATGCCGATTCGCTGGTGACAGGAGGTTCCAAGTGAGCGATACCCTTGAGTTTCAGCCGGTGCCACTCGCCAGCATGACACCTCCCGATGCGATTCAATACTTGGTCGACGAAGCGGCCAGTTCGCAGGCGAGCGACCTGTTTCTCTTCAGTGAAGAATCGGTCCTCACCGTCGCTGTGAAACGGATGGGAAGTGTCGAGAAGATCGCTGTCACTTCGAAAGAACAAGGACGACAGCTGATCGGCTATATCAAAGCGATGGCGGGTCTCGATATCGCCGAGCGTCGTCGACCACTCGAAGGGCGCTGGATCGTCGAGCGCGAAGCAGGAAAGATCGACCTGCGCGTGAACGTCATCCCGACCCTCTACGGCGAAGATGTTACGGCCCGTATTCTCGATCGCAAGGTGGGGCTCCGTACGATCGAAAACCTGGGGATGTCGACTCCCGATCAAGACAAACTCATCTCGCTCTTGGCGAGTCCCAGTGGTCTATTGCTGGTGACAGGTCCGACAGGAACCGGCAAAACCACCACGCTCTACGCCTGTTTGCAGCACCTCAGCAGCGGCATAGCGAAGATCAATACGCTCGAAGATCCGATCGAGTATGCGCTCCCTGGCATTCGTCAATCGCAAGTGAATGCCAAGCTGGGTGTCGACTTTGCCGAGCTGCTCCGAAACATCCTGCGGCAATCGCCCGACGTGATCATGATTGGCGAAGTGCGCGACGAATCGACCGCCAACACCGCCGTGCGCGCCGCTAACAGTGGTCACCTGGTGCTGGCGACCTTGCACGCGCCGATTGCTGCTGGCGCGATCCAGAGCATGCGTGCGCTCGGGACCAATCCTTACTTCCTATCGAGCGGTCTGCTCGGTGTGGTTGCGCAGCGTCTGGTGCGGAAGCTCTGCACTCATTGTCGTTCGGCTTACGACATTGCCGAGTCGCCCGCAACATTTGCCGAGATTCGCGATCTGTTGTTGCCGGGACAAGGGCAAATGATCTACGGCCCCACCGGCTGCGAAAATTGTCGCGGACAAGGCTACGCAGGTCGCGCGGGGGTTTTCGAGATCATGTCGATGAATCGTCGACTGCGGCATCTGCTGCAAACCAACGCCTCGGTGGAAGAGATTCAGAAAGCGGCGATTGCCGATGGCATGATCGAGTTCCAGCGCTCGTCGATGGTGAAGGTCGCCCAAGGGATCACCAGCATGGAAGAAATCCTCCGTGAATTCTCGGCCGAATATCTCGGCATCGAATCCTAAACACACGCCGCGAACTTGCCTCTTGTCCGGTGGAACCGGACCTACTTGCCAGATCACTTCGCATGTCATTCGTAGGTCAGGTACTCCGTACCTGACAGCAAATTGCTTGCTACGCAGCCCTGCTACTTTAGAGCACGGCAGCCTGCAGATGCTGCTTTTCTAAGCAAAACAGAGTCGCCGCCGAGGCCTGCGAGCAAGCCTCGGCGGGATGTTGATGGCCGGATGCGTCGCTAGTTCTGAGCGGCTGCATCATCGGGCTTCGGGAGCCGAGTGAGGAGCCACTGTTCGGTCCGCTCTTTACCAAAGTGAATCAGCACTGGCGCTTCATCTTTGGTGAGATTGTAGAGACCGGTCTCGACGACGTTGGTGGTGTTGCTCCCCACGGTGAAGGCGACCCGCTGAGTCGCTTTGTCGGCCGAGCCTTGCACCACTTCCGACTTGCCAGTGACATTGTCGGTGTAGTTGCCCCGAATAACGCCCGCTTTATTGATGGCGAGTTGCACGGTTACATCCGAGCTCTGAGCGCCTGGCTTAACCAGTGCAAAGACACCGAGTGGCATCCAGTCGCTATCGGCAGGAGCTTCCGCCTCGGCACCAGTAGTGGCGATCGACGACGCTTGATCGTAATACTGATCCGACGTCCCGACACTCTCGCCATTCACATACACGCTGTTGTCTTGGTAGGTGACGTTCGTGCCGTAGTCGTAGTAGATCGGCTCGGATTCGTAGTAGCCGCAATAAGCAGCGGCTGTATTCCAGGTGCAGCTGTTCCAGACTGAGCCAGCGGCCCAACCTGCAGCGTACCAAGCGCCGGGATGATTGGTATACCAGCCGCTGCCATAAACACCCCAGTGGTTGTAGTTGGTGCGAACAGCAGCTGCGGTGGTGTAGCGTCCCGAAGGGCTGACACGGGCGAAGCCGGCAGCCGCATTTCCGCCCGGACCACGCACAGCGCCACCAGCGGTAACGGTGCCATCGGCACGAACGCCGACGCCACGAGCTGCTGCGCCTCCGTCGGCACCCTTCACGCCGCCGACAGCAGCCTTGCCGCCGTTGGGTCCCACACCGACTGCGCCGCCCGCTGTGTTTCCTTCGGGGCCGGTCACTTTCACGCCAGCAGCTTCTCCGCCACGAGGCCCTTCGGCCGTGCCGTAGTCCCAGTCGAGATTGCCACCACGATTGTTATCGGGTGTCGAACTTTGGAACGGATTGCTACGTCCGGCGAGTCCTTCATCTGAAGGGAGTCCGAGGAAGTTGTTGAGCTGATTATCGGAAGGTCGGTTGAACTGGCGATCGCCGCCGATGTTGCTTGGTCCTGCATTGCCAGGACCAAACGCCCCTGCGCCGCGATCATAGCCACCCATACCTCGGTCGAGGCCACCAGCGCCACGATCGAAATTGTTCACACCCTGCCCGCCGAAGCCATTTTGCCCGCCGAAACCATTTTGTGCGCCACCAAAGCCGCTCGGTCCACGATCAAAGCCCCCTGCTCCGCCGCCGAAACCCCCTGCGCTGGGCGAAGGTCCGCGCGAACCGCCCGAGAAGCCACCGGCACCTCCCGAAAATCCGCCGCCACCACCCCCTGGTCGTGCGCCGCCAGAGAATCCGCCTCCACCACCGCCACCCGAAAATCCGCCTCCTCCGCCACCTCCTGGACGAGCACCTCCAGAGAATCCGCCGCCACCACCACCTCCACCTGGTCGTGCGCCGCCACCTCCACCCCCACGAGCGCCACCACCACCTCCTCCTCCGCCGCCACGACCAAAGCAATCGACGGGTGGTAAGAGCAAAAGAGCTATGCAAACTGCTGTACTAACAAGGCGAACCATCATGGTGAGACTCCACCGCTGAGATATGTTACTGAATATATTTGTAGTGATATTTTGGGAGAGGGATGTTGAAGGAGAGAGCAGCGCGAAGCGGCTCACTACTTGGCACCCTTGTTGCGCTTGAGGACGATCTCTTCCGTGTCAGGAATCGGATTGCCAGCCACCGTGCGATTGGTCGACTGCCACATGTAGGCGTTGTCGTCGAGTCGCGCGAGCGTATTCACGGCTGTCGTTGGTGTTCCATTCCCGGCCATCCCTTGCAGTTCGGCAATCCAGCCGTTTTCCGTCGCGGTCCAAGTTCCCACGGCATGTCCACCATCGCTGGTGAAGTTCCACGACTGCACTTTTTCGATCGCGCCGTTCCAGCCAATGATCTGCACACCACTGGTGACCGTTCCATCGGCGAGCGTGGTGGAGTAGCGACGTTCGACAAAACTTTTGCCAGCAATCCAACGGCAGGTCGACTCCATCGTCGCGCCACCATGTTCGGCGGTCCACGATCCGATGAGCCACTCGAGGTCGGCTACTTTTTCGTGATTCGAAGCGATGGCGACCCAGGTATCGCGGACCGAAGCCATCTTCCATTTGCCGTCGAGCTTCACGTGAATCGCCACGTATTTGCTATGACCAGGAGCACCAGCGGGGTGCGGGTCGATGATCGAGCGCCCTTCTTCAATCGCGGTCGTATCGCTGAGGAGTCGCAGCGAGTCGATCGCCAAACGAATCTTGGTGTCGGGATTGGCGACGAACCCAGCGGCATAGAATTTGGCGATTTGATCGCGTCCGACAAAGCGTCGTCCAGAGTCGTCGATGAACTCACCCTCGGGGGTCCAGCAGTTGGCGACCCCGGCGGCATCCTTGGCATTGAAGGTGTCGACAAAGGCTTTGGATTCCGCGCGAATCAAGGCCAGATCGGCGGCAGCAGCTTCCTTCGCAGGGGCATCGGCCGCCTGCAAAGTGGGAGCACACAATACAAGCAACAGCAGACTACGACAGAACGCAGAATTTAAAGTCACGGCGGACTCCCGATGGGAAGAAGGTCGCGCCACCATGCGCTAAAAGATGTTGGTCTCATAAGCCAGCGAGTGCCAGCTACCAAACATCCAGATGAGAAAAGCAAGCGCAATAACTTACTTCATGAATAGCGCCACAGACCAGTATTCTTAGGCATTTCTCCGCTTCACACTCGTTGAATAGCCTTAAGTGAGCCCGGCCGCACACTCGAGCTGAAGAAACCGTTGGAAAGCGGCGCTGCTCGGCAAACAGCCGCCGCATCGACCTCCGGATCTGACGGCTGTAGCAATCAAACCGACGTTCGGTGACCATTCGCGGGGCATCGTTACTGCGACGTCCTTCGCTTGGAACAATTGCACGGCACGCGCTAAGGGCCCGCTGATTCACAGCAACCTCGACTTGCAGCGCAGGTAGGGATCGCTGGCCACCACTAGACAAAACCGGCTCGCGCAGCGGCGGAAGTGCGTGGGAAAATGTTCAGCCTCTAACTCTCCTCTTGGGGTGCCAGAGCTGCCGAGAATTTCTAAATCAGCGTGGCATTTTTGTCGGCTGTGGGAGATACTTCGGTTCCCTCCAACTCCCTTCCCACCGAGTCTCCTATGAATCGACCACCGCCCCACCGCGTCGCTTCACTGGCTCCCAGCCGCAAGCGAAGGCCACACCCTGCGCTCTGCCTGCTGCTCAGCTCGCTGGTACTCAGCTCACTGCTGCTGGTGGGGAGCGCTCGCAGTGAAGAGCCTGCGAGACCCGAAGATATCGCGCACTTCGAGAACAAGATTCGGCCGATTCTGGTCCAGCATTGCTACAGCTGCCACGCCGCTGATGCCAAAGAAATTGGTGGCAAGCTGCTGCTCGACACGCGCGAGGGGCTCCGTAAAGGGGGCGAATCGGGACCGCCGATTGCACCTGGAAAGCCCGACGAAAGTTTGCTGCTGCAGGCACTGCGCTACGACGGTTTGCAAATGCCCCCCGACGCGCCACTTCCGGCTGCGGTGATCGAAGAGGTGGCCCAGTGGATCAAACGAGGAGCTGCTGATCCGCGCACCATGGCTGCTGCTCCAGCGCAGCCAGTTATCCAGCAGCCCGAGACCTCTGCCCCTGCACTTTGGTCCCTCGCGCCGGTGCGTAAACCCAAGCTGCCACCTGTAGCCGATGCGGCGTGGCCACGTCATCCGATCGATCACTTTGTGCTATCTGGTATCGAAGCTGCCGGGCGAAAGCCGAGCGTCGATGCTCGGCCCGAAGTACTGGTGCGTCGGCTGTATCACGATCTCATCGGTCTTCCGCCGACGATCGAAGAGACGCAAGAATTCGCGCAGCAGTTTGCCGAAAAAGGTCCGGTAGCGATCGAGCGCTTAGTCGATCAGCTACTTTGCAGTCCACGATTTGGCGAGCGCTGGGGGCGACACTGGCTCGACGTGGCTCGCTACGGCGAATCGAATGGGAACGACGGACTCGGACGCAACCCAACCTATCCGCATGCCTGGCGATATCGCGACTATGTGATCGCCGCTTTCAACGACGACACCCCTTACGATCAGTTTCTCGCGCAGCAGATCGCTGGCGATTTGCTCCCCGCTAGTTCCCCCGAAGAGCGCGATCGTAATTTGGTGGCTACCGGTTTCCTGGCGATCGGCAGTAAGCCCGCCAAAGCGATGAACGACAACTTCGACATGGACGTGGTCGCCGATCAGATCGATGTGATTGGTCGCGGAGTGCTCGGTCTTACGGTCGGCTGTGCCCGCTGTCACGATCACAAATTCGATCCGATTCCGACGCGCGACTACTACGCCCTCGCCGGGCTCTTTACTAGTAGCGAAACGCTGTGGGGGACCGGCGCTCACGAAGGGCTTTCGTCGCCAGTGACCGATCTGCATGTGCTGGCAGCGACACCCAAACTGTTTCCTCCCGACGGCTTTGTCGAAACGGTGCTGGTGCTCGACTCGAACACCGGCAAGCCTCGCCCCTTTCCGAAATCGAAGTGGGAGCCAGGGACGCCGCTCGCCATGGGGCTGCGAGATCGTGAGAAGCCCGACGACACAAAGATTCATCTCAAAGGGGAATCGAAAAAACTGGGGGAGGTCGTTCCGCGTGGATTTCTCGGCGCGCTGCAGCTGCCGATTGATGTGCAGGTCGATCGCGAGAAAAGTGGCCGTCGACAACTGGCCGAGTGGCTCACCGCTTGGAAACAGCCTCTCACGCCGCGCGTAATGGTGAATCGCATTTGGCAACATCTGCTGGGAAATGGGATCGTCCGAACGCCCGATGATTTTGGAACCTACGGCGAGCGTCCGACGCATCCCGAGCTGCTCGACTATCTGGCGGCCCGATTTGTCGACGAAGGGTGGTCGGTGAAGCGAACGATTCGGATGATTGTTCTCAGCCGCACTTATCAGCAGTCGAGCGACGCTGCACAGGAATTGATCGACGCCGATCCTGAAAATCGCTTGCTCGCGCGGCAAACGCGGCGGCGCATGGAGGCCGAGGCTATTCGCGACGCGATGCTGCTGGTGAGTGGCGATTTGAATCTCGAGCCGCGTGTCGGTTCGCTCGTTCAGCATCGTGACATCCTGGTGAATCTGGCCGGAAATTTGCACGAGCCGAGCAATCACCGGAGCGTCTACTTGTGCTACCTCCGGAGTTCGCCTCCACCCGAACTCGCGGCGTTTGATCTGCCAGATTTTACGGTTCCGGTGGGGCGCCGCGATGTGAGTGTGGTGCCGGGACAGGCGCTGCATCTGTACAACAACCCGCTGGTGATTGCGCAGTCGCAAATATTTGCGCAGCGCCTCATGAGCGAGACAGCCGACCCGCAAGCGCGACTCCGCTCGGCATGGCAGCGCGCTTTGCGCCGCGATCCAACCCCGCAAGAGTCCGCGCAAGCGCGGCAGATGATCGAAGCGACCGCCGCCGAACTTGGCTCCCCAGATAAAGCATGGTCGAGTTTGTGTCAGGCGCTCCTAATGACCAGCGAGTTTCGCTACGTCGATTAGCCGTTTTTCCCCTTGGATTTTTGTGCATTTTATCCGCCGCAGTGACGCGAGATTTTTCCATGCATAGCACTCGACGCCAATGGCTCCAGAACGCCTCGTGTGGCTTCAGCTATCTCGCGCTTCAAGCGCTGCTGGGACAGACTGCCAGCGCTGCCCCTGCAGCTACTCCCCCCACGCTCGCGGCCAAACAGCCTCCCCTTCCCGCTCGCGCGAAGCGTGTGATTTTCCTCTGCATGAGTGGCGGCCCCGCGCAGATGGATACCTTTGACTACAAGCCGCAAACCGGCAGCAAGAAGCATCCTGGATCGGTCTTTGCATTCGATCAGCATGGCGATAGTGGACTCTGGATCTCCCAGCTGCTTCCTGAAACCGCTCGGCACGCCGATAAGCTTTGCGTCATCAATGGCATGCATGCCGACACCGGCATCCACGCGCAAGCCTTTTTGCAAATCCACACGGGGGAACGACTCCGCGAACGGCCATCGCTCGGTTCGTGGATCACGTATGGCCTCGGGACCGAGAATCAGAACCTTCCTGGATTCATCAGCCTCAACACATCGAAGAGCTCGATCTACTCGAGCGCCTTTTTGCCATCGATCTACAACGGCACACCGATTGGTGTCAACGGCGAGGATATGACGAAGGCGACGATCAACAATGTCGCAAGCGAGCATCTCTCCCCTGCGGCCAAGCGTAGGCAACTCGATTTCGTGCAAGCGCTCAATCGTGAGCATGCCGCACAGCATCCGCACGACGCGCAACTCGAGAACGTGATTCAGTCGATGGAGCTCGGTTTCGAAATGCAGGCGGAAGCTCCGGGGCTGCTCGATCTCAGTCGCGAAAGCCAAGAGACGCTCGATCGCTATCGCGTCGGAAAACAGCCCGAATCGGAGGGGATTTGTCAAAAATCAGACTTTGGCCGCCAATGTCTTTTGGCCCGGCGGTTCATTGAATCGGGCGTGCGCTTTGTCGAAGTCAATCATGGCAGCTGGGACCAGCACAAGAATCATCGACGCGACTTGAAGGCCAATTGCGTGGCAACCGATGCACCGATTGCCGCACTGCTCGAGGATCTGGAGCAGCGTGGATTGCTCGACGAGACGCTGGTGGTGTGGGGTGGCGAATTTGGACGCCCGGGACTTACCCCCGAGGATGGGAAGGACGACACCGACCACAACTATCGAGGCTTCACCTACTGGCTCGCGGGTGGTGGCTCGAAGCCCGGCTACACGCATGGCAAAACGAACGAAACCGGCGCGCAAGCTGTCGAAGGCAAAGTGCACGTGAGTGATCTGCACGCTTCGATTCTGCATCTGCTTGGACTACCGGCCAATGAACTTACGTACCGCTACGCCGGCCGCGATCATCGTCTGACCGGGCCTGAAGGTGGCAAGGTCGTGCACGAACTCTTTGCCTAACGCTAGCGAGCATGAGCCTACGCCGAGGGCGAATTGCGTCGGCCTGCGATCCCCTGTCTACTGGGGCGTTGTTCGAGCACTCGTTTTTTCTCGATCTGAGGCGCTCGAACGAGCCTCCTCATCGTCGCAGTCTTCCTCGCAGCAGAAGCAATCGGACTCATGAAATATCGTCGTTTTGGTCGCACCAACTGGCAAGTGAGTGAAGTCGGCTACGGCATGTGGGGGATGGCTGGCTGGACCGGTTCGGACCTCGATGAAGTCAACCGCGCGCTCCGCCGCTCGGTCGAACTCGGCTGTAATTTCTTCGATACTGCGTGGGGCTATGGAGCTGGGAAGAGCGAAGCAATTCTCGGGCAATTGGTCCGTGATTTTCCGGATCGTAAGCTCTACACCGCCTCGAAAGTTCCACCCCAGAATTTCCAATGGCCCAGTCGTCGCGACTACACCGTCGACGACTGTTTTCCTCCCGCTCATCTCGAGAAATATGTCACCGATAGTTTGAGCAATACCGGGCTCACTTCGCTCGACCTGATGCAGCTGCATACCTGGGAAGATAGCTGGCTCCGCGACGACCGCTGGTATCACAAGCTCGCCGATCTGAAGTCGCAAGGACTGTTTCATGCGATCGGAATTAGTTTGAATCGCTGGGAACCTTGGAACGGAATCGCTGCGGTCGAAAGCGGGCTGATCGACGTGGTGCAAGTGATCTACAACATCTTCGATCAAAACCCGCTCGACGAACTTTTTCCCGCGTGCCGCAAGCACGACGTGGGAGTGATTGCGCGTGTTCCGTTTGATGAAGGGACACTGACTGGCACCCTTACCAAATCGTCGACCTGGCCGAAGGAAGATTGGCGGAGCACCTATTTTGTTCCCGACAATTTGAATGCCAGTGTCGATCGGGCTGAAGCACTTCGGCCACTGGTTCCCGCAGGGATGACGATGGCAGAGATGGCGCTCCGGTTCACCCTCTCGGAATCGACCGTCGGGACGGTGATCCCCGGGATGCGCTCGGTGCGGAATGTCGAGGCGAACATGGCTGCCAGCGACGCTGGTCCACTCGATGCCGCTTTGCTCGAAAAGTTGGCCCTGCATCGCTGGGAGCGACATCCCACCTCCTGGTCGCAGTAGTCGCTGGCCACTCGCAACTCTCAGCAAGTTCCTACGGATGACACACTCACATCAACCCCTTTGGGGAGCGATCGAAGCAGGCGGAACCAAGTTTGTGTGTGTCGTCGGCTATGGACCTGGTGAGCGTTTGCTCGCGCGCCAGCAGTTTGCGACCGGCGCTAATCCGGCGGCGCTGATGCAGCAAGTAGTTACCTGGTTTCTGGCGCGACAAGCAGAGCATGGCGCTCTGGCCGGTTTGGGAGTCGCGTCGTTTGGGCCGGTCGATCTACATCCTGCTTCGCGCACGTATGGCCAGATCACGACGACGCCGAAACCGGGCTGGCAGAACGCCGATATCCTCGGGCCACTTCGCAGCGCGCTGGCGGGGATTCCGATCGCCCTTGATACCGATGTCAACGGCGCAGCACTTGGCGAACATCGCTGGGGAGCAGCGCAAGGGCTCGACGACTTTGTCTACATCACTGCCGGCACCGGCATTGGTGGAGGTGGCATGGCGCGCGGGCGCTTGCTGCACGGAATGGTCCATCCTGAAATGGGTCATCTCGGTTTGCCGCGCATCGCAGGGGATACGTTCGAGGGGGCCTGCCCGTTTCATGGCCGCTGCTGGGAGGGACTTTGCAGTGGACCAGCCATCGCCCAACGTGCGGGGCGCCCTGCGGAAACAATTCCACCAGACGATCCCGCGTGGGACCTCACGATTCGCTACATGGCCCATGCGCTGGCCAACATCACCTACGTCCTCTCCCCTCGCAAAATCATTTTGGGCGGAAGTGTGCGTAAGGCGGGACTGCTTGGCGAGGAGGCTTTGTTTCAGCAGCTTAGGCTCCGACTGCGCGAAGTGCTCGCGGGCTACATCGCTTCGCCAGCGCTCACGCAGGATGGGATCGAGACGTTTGTCGTTCCACCAACACTCGGGGACGACGCCGGTATTTGCGGCGCCATCGCGCTCGCTGCTCAGCAGATCGAACCTCCCGCGCCATCAAGCAGCAACTGAGACAAACCGCTAAGCCAGGTCGGCCATTTTTTCGGTGCTGTCGCCAAACGCTTCCACTTCTACCCCCATGCGATCGAGCATGGCGTGATAGAGGTTACAGAGCGGCACCATCCCTTGGGCAGCCAAGTGACGACCGGCGTTGATGGTTCCTCCACCGCGTCCCCCGAGGAGGATCGGCAGATTGTCGGGGTCGTGCCGATTGCCATCCGACATGCTCGAGCCCATCAGGATCATGCAGTTGTCGAGCAGGGTTCCTTCCCCCTCTTTGATAGCGCGCAGCTTCGTGAGCATGCTCGCAAACTGCGCCACGTGCCAGCGATTGATCCGCTGATACTGCTCGATCTTCTCTGCTTTGTTTTCGTGATGCGACAGTTCATGGTGGCTGCCACTCACACCATCGACAAATGAGAAGTTTCGCCCCGAGACATCATTGGCAAACATCAGCGACGCCACGCGCGTCGAATCGGTTTGAAAGGCGAGAACGATCAGGTCGAGCATGATGCCGATATGCTCTTGAAAACTCCCCGGAATCCCTGGTTTAGCGGCCGCGAGAGCCTGCTCGTCGATCTCGGGTTGCCAGTCCCCCTTTTCCCCCTTCGTAGCAAACTCGATCCGCTTTTCGACCGCTCGGACCGAGTCGAGATACTCGTCCATTTTGAACTGATCGTCGCGACCAAGTTGGGGACGCAAGCGGCGTGCATCTTCGAGGACGTAGTCGAGCAGATTTCGGTACGACTCGGCTTTCTCCGATTCGGGCGAGAGGCTCTTCCCAAACAGCCGCTCGTAAACCAGTCGTGGATTGATTTCTTTCGCGACAGGTCGCGTGGGTGATTGCCACGAAATGTGCGAACCATAAAGCCGCGTATAGCCGACGTTGCTATCGATGCCACTGATGACCGGCTCGGTCCCGAGTTCGAGCGACGGCAGCGGCGTGAATTTCCCCACGTGCTGTGCCATCAACTGATCGACCGAGATGCCGCCACTGCTGATATCCTTGCCGGTCGTTTTGGTGACAGGCATGCCAGTGAGAAAGTTGGCCGTTTTGGCGTAATGACCGTCGCCACCGTGACTATGTTTTTTGTCGAGTCCGGTTAGCACCGTGAATTCGCTCCGCAGATCGGCGAGCGGCTCGAGCGAAGGGGTGAGCTTGTAGTTGGCACCCGTTTCCGCTGGGACCCAATCTTTTTCCCACACACCGTTGGGGAAGTAGATAAACGCGCTGCGCACCGGTGGCTTCGCTGCTTCCTTGCCGCGCGCCATCGAAGGGGCCAAGGCAGGCGCTAGCGTGGCGAGCCACGGGAGGCTGAGCGCTACGCCACATCCTCGGAGGAATTTGCGCCGCGAAGTCGCACCGCTGCTCATCTTTGGTTCGAACATGAAATCAGGCCCAGCTCTACGAGTTCACCGAGACGAAAGTGATCGTTGTGTATCGGCGCGCTGCTATTTGTCGGACTTGAAATAGCGATACTGAAACGGATAGGAAAGTGCGATTTCTTCGATCAATACAGCGGCGCGCAAATCGGTTTCCTTCAGCCGCTTGAGGCATTGATCGACCACGCAACTGTCGAACTTGTTCAATTCGCGTCCGAGCGCAAATCCGAGCAGTTTTCGTACGAAATGCTTCTGAAATTCTTCGCTCCGTTTGAGGAGCACGGTTTTTAGTTCGGCAGGACCGCTGAACGAATCTCCCGACGGGAGCTGACCGGCGGAGTCGATCGGCTGACCATTGTCGCTGTCGCGCCAACGTCCGATTCCATCGAAATTCTCGAGACCGAAGCCGAGCGGGTCCATCCGATTGTGGCAGCTCGCGCACTCGGGATTTTTACGATGAGCTTCGAGGCGCTGGCGCAGCGTCGTTAGCTTTTCATCGCCATGCTCTTCTTCGAGCGCGGGAACATTCGGTGGTGGAGGTGGCACGCGCGACCCGAGCACTTCTTCGAGCACCCAGCGGCCTCGCAGCACAGGGCTCGTGCGCCGGGGATACGAAGTGGTGGTCAGCACACTCGCCATCGTCAGCACACCGCCACGCGTTTTGTTCTCGAGCTTCACCTGTTTCCAGGTTGCATCTTCCACGTTCTTTAAACCATAGAACTTGGCGAGCTCGGCATTGGCATAGACATAGTCGGCATCGACCAGTTGCGTGAGGGGAGCATCGTTCTGAAACACCCCTGCCACAGTTCGAATCGCTTCCTCGCGCATCGCGGCGACGAGCTGTGCGTTGTACTCGGGAAAAACAGCAGCATCGGGCTGAGGCCCGTTGCCAAACTCTTTGAGTCCCAGCCACTGCAGTCCAAAATTTTCTCCAAGCGCGCGGGACTTCGGATCGGCCAGCATGCGTCGCACCTGAGCCCGCAGAACATTGTCGTCGTAGATCTCTCCCCGATCGGCGAGTTCAAGTAGCTCATCGTCGGGCACCGACGACCACACCAGCAGCGACAGCCGCGTGGCCAATTGATGCGGCGAAATGCGTTGCACTCCCCCCGCTGCGGGCTCCGACTCTACGACGAACAGAAAATGGGGCGAAACCAACATCGCCTTCATCGGTTCGCGCAGCGCAGCAATAAACTCCCCATGTCGCTGCCGCGCCTTGTGGAAAATCACCATCAGCCGCTCGAGTTCATCCCCTGCCATCGGCCGCCGCCAGGCTCGCTTGCCAAACGTTTGCAGGTTCTCTTTCGCAGCCGCTTCTTCTTCGAGCGCCGAGCCGCTGTCGATCGACTTCGGCAGCACCGCGAGTAAACGTCGTCGCGCGGCAACAGCTGAAGCGTTGAGCCCTTCTTCGCTCGTCGGCAAAGCAGCTTCGATGGCGCGATCGGCTGCCATTAAATAGGCCTCAAGATGGATCGGGGAAGTGAAGAGCGAATCCCCCACCGTATCAAACCCTTCGCCACCGGCACCGTCGGAAGGAGGCAGATCGCTCTCTCGAAGTTCGATCCCAAGCACATCTCGCACCGCGTGGCGATACTCGGTGCGCGTCAGACGTCGACTCATCACATGCCCGCGATACCAGGCCTGTGTTTCATCGGTCGCCAGATTCTTGCAGAGCTGCTGTTCGGGGCGCGAATCGAGCCATTGGTTAAAGGCTCCCTTCTGCGGATCATTGAGGCCAGGGCTCCCTTGCGGTGGCATTTCATTCTGACGAATGCGCCGCGCCACCCGTTCCCACATGTCTCCTGCACGCGCTGCTGAACCACCGTCGGGATACTTCGACAAATCGAAATCACCTTCCGATTTTTCTGCGTTGTGGCATTCGATGCAGCGCGACTTCACGATCGGAAGAATCTTCTCGGAATACTGATCTCCCCACTTTTGCATCGCGGGGGTCAGCTCATCAGCAGTCGCCGGACTCGCTCCGAAAACAATCGCGACACTCATCCCCACAGCCACTGCACAGCGCAAGATCGGGACGAGTGAAATCCAGAGGCTTTGGCAGCTTGGGCGCAAGCGCGCTGGCAACCAGCAGAGGGAGCAATTTCGCATCGGTAAGCAGGTGGGCTAGCGGAAGTTAGGCGGGAGCTTGCATCGTAGCCCAAGTCGCTTCACCAGGCCAGCCAGATTCAGCTCCGCCAGCGCCTCGCTTGCTTCAAAATCCCCTCCCCAGCACGCACTGCCAGAACGGCAATTTCGTACGTCGAACAGGCTGTTTCTGACTTCTCTACAAAGCCTGCTCCCGACTGCTATGTTGACACATCGGAACATTTCGACATAATGGATTACACGCTGATCGAGCCGACCGACTCCCGCCTACACGAGCCGCGCCTCCCACTCCCCTTCGCGAAAGGTTCTCCCATGTGGTCACAACCGTTCTTCTGCCGAGCGCTCCTCGTCCTCCTCGCTAGTCTCCCTCTCGCAGCCTTCGCTCAGGAAAAAAGTGTGAAGCCCGGGATCAACGACAGCTTCCAGAAGCCCGATGTGGAAGCGTTTGTCGAGCGGTTCGAGGTCGAGAGCCGCGAAGTCTTCCTCCATCGCGAAGCGATTCTTGCCGCTTGCCGAATCGAGCCTGGTCAAACAGTCGCCGACATCGGCGCTGGAACCGGACTCTACACGCGGCTCTTCTCCCAAGCGGTCGGTCCTGAGGGGCGCGTGATCGCCGTCGATATTGCCCAGGAATTTCTCGATCACATCCAGGCAAGTAGCCGAGCGGCTGACCAAAAAAATGTCGAAACCATCCGCTGCAAACCCGATTCCACCGAACTTGCACCCAGCTCGATCGATGTCGCCTTCATCTGCGATACCTACCATCACTTCGAGTTCCCCGGCAAAACGATGAGCTCGCTCCACACAGCCCTCAAGCCAGGAGGACGCCTGATTCTCGTCGATTTCCGGCGTATCGAAGGAGAAAGCACCCCTTGGACCTTAAACCACGTCCGCGCCGGCCAAGAGGTGTTTGAAGCCGAGATCAAAGCGGCTGGATTTCGTAAAATCGGCGAGCGTAAAGGTCTGCTGAAAGAGAACTACTTCGTCGAGTTCCAAAAGCTCGAAACGGAACCGAGCGAGCTGAAAATGTTCCTCATCGAAGGGACCGGCGGAGTCGCCCCGCTGACTGGTGCCCCCGCAGCACCACGCGCCGGTGCGCGAGTTGTTTTCGACGTCACCGCTGCCGCCAAGCCGACCGAGATTAACCCCGGGCTCGAGCGTGCCGCACGTCTGCTGAACCTCTACGGCGCTGCAGGGCTGAAATCCTCCGACATCCACATCGCGATCGTCCTTCACGGCGACGCTGCCGCCGCTGCACTCACCGACGAGGCCTACGCCAAACAGCAATCCGTCGAGAAAAACCCCAACGCACCCCTCATCGCTACCTTACGAGCGGCTGGAGTCGACGTCACCATCTGCGGCCAAACCCTCGCCCGCAAAAACATTCCCCACCGCGACATCGCCGAAGGTGTCGTCATCGTCACCTCCGCCCTCACCTCCCTCATCAACCACCAATCCCGTGGCCACTCCCTCCTCCTCGTCCCCTAACCACCAACCTCCACCTCCCCAGATGACGAAACAACATGCATAGGATCTAACCTTCTAAGACCACGGCAAAAGCGTCTGGCGACGCCAATTCAGAACCAATAGGGTCAAGCGATGGATCACTTGTTCAAGCCATCGCCGCCATTCTCTGCCGGGCAGATAAACTACCTTGCCATCGCCAAGCAACCGCTGCCACAAAGATAAGAATCAAACAATTCCAGGCGATTCCCCTGGCAGGCAAGGTGGTCACCCCCTGTCCCGTGATGGCAATGCTCCTGTTTCTTTTTCATCGTGACGGTGAATCACACTCACGCACGGGCGAACGATTTCATGATTCTCGTTGCGACTCTGGCCAAGGAATGTCTTGATCTGCGATCCACTCAACATCATTTGAGGGTAGAGTCGGATGGATTAGGAATCCCTTCACGGCAACCCAAGCTGTTGAAGGGGGCAAAATACAACCAGTCGGATAAATAAGGCCGTCTGCCACCTCTTCAAAACATGACAACTGCGATTGATCTGACACTGCGTACTTGCAAGAGACAGTCTTCTGCAAGGACAAATCTCGGCAATCGTATTGAAGAACAAACCCACGACTCGGCACGTGAACAAGAACCAGCGAGTACCGCTTGCCATCATGGGAAAAGAACTGGAGGACTCCATCGCCTTCGGACAACCATTCGGAAACGTGGTAATTTAAGAAGTGTCGTTCCCACTCGATTGGATCGACCCCTTGGTTTCCGAAGGATCTGAATGTGCTATGAAAGCGATTCACTTGATCTACTCCAACCATCTGAACACTCCTCCAGAGATTTCACCAACCCTGCCACTCTTTGTCACAATCTTAAGACGCTCAATCCCCATTGCCTTCATGAGATCGGGTAATGCCCCCTGACATGGCCCACACGTCAGTCGATCGACATAGAGGGTCAGATCTTTAGGGAGCTTACCACTAAACTTCTCATAGGCACGCATGAGCGAATGGGCCTCCCCATGAAACAATGCTTGAGCTTGTCCGGAGTTGAAGCCAAGGCGATCTCGCCACATACGTCCCAAGGCTTTGTCTGCATCGTCTACTAACGCTGTTGAATTTACCCCAAATACCTTGCTGCCTTCTATCTCGACAAAGGCAACAGTTCCTAGCTTGTCCCCCTTAACAGGAATAGCATCCCCTAGTTCAGCCATTCCTTGCTTGTGCGACCGGAAGTGGTCAATTGTGTCCCAAGGAGTTCTGTTTGGAGCATTAGATTGATCTAGAGGTGGTGCCTCGTCAAGACTCTTGGCTAAATCGGTGAACGTGTCGACGGTGGACTGGGAGGCATTGTCGCCTGATTTTGCGATTTCAGCGAAGATATCAGCGGAGGAAGGTGTCGCATTGTCGGCAACAGTGACTGTCTGAGCGAGATTGTCAAGAGCTCCTGTCGTCTCTGATGCGATCGATGACACACTAGAGACCGACTTGACGGATGCAGTCGCTGACTTGAATACAGACTGAATATTCAAGGCACCTACACCGACTCCATAGCTTATTGCAAGTTTGTTCAACAACTCAATACGTTTTGTGCCTGAGAGGGCGTATTCTACGTTACTTCGCGAAGAATAAAATGTAACTCCCACTAGCTTTGGCCCAAGCGGCTCTGCTTCTTTGGGGGACCATAAGTAAACCTGTTTAGCCAGTCCGGGATATGGGATTGCCAAAAAAACTAGGTAGGGCTTAGCCGCCGTAAATGGATCACTCAACCCACGGCTCTCGGGAACATATCCATCCTTAAATGTGTACACAACCTCGGGAACAGCATACCATGTGTCCTCCGTTGCTTCATTTTCGAGAACAATTATTTCATAGACGTTTTCTCCAATTTTAAAGTTCTCAGTCGACCGCTTCCATTCAGAGCCAGCCAATCCCATAGCAGCAATGGCTAGTTCAATTGACGTTATGCTAGTGTTGCTATCGCCTGCAAAGAGATAGTTTAATCGTTCAAATGATTCGATAGAAACATTTAGCACTCCCATTTCTTTCAATTCAGGTCGTGTGTCGAAGACGAACCCGACATATCCTTGTTTCTTGTTGTCATCGGCGTAATAGCGAGCCGACAGCTGACTCTGAACCTCTATGTAATCAGGCGATGGATTGTATCGATTTGATGCGTTAATGCGAGATTGCGAGGGGACATCATAGTAGTCAGAAGAGCTACTAACCTGGTCAGCTAGGACATACTCGCCAATTCGAGGATCGAGAACTAAACGGGGTAATGGCGGATGGGGAGTGTATTCATCAGAAACATCGTCTTTAATTGATTCTTGACTGGTTGCAGGCGAGTATCTGTAATCGGAACCATCAGATGCGACATTGTTACTCGACAGAGGCTCTGCTTTTGCGGGCGTTGTTTCGTTCGGCTTCTTCGAATTTGTTCCTGTTCCCGGACGGGTAGTTCGCGAGGGTGCGGGGCCTTCAGCGCTAGGAGTAGTTTCAGTAGTAGAATCGAAGGTGCGCAGGTTAGAACTGTCATTGGTAGACCAATTTGTGAGCACCTGACCAAGGTTATTGTCGCGGAGGGCTCGAGCAATGTCCTCTACCATCGACTCTTCGATCCCAGAGAGTCGGGAATCACGATTGTGCTCGAACGCCGAAAGAATCTTGGATATTGCGAGATCATGTGCTTCTAAGAATTCAATTTCTTTAAACTCGAATATCGCGTTTGCAACACCTTCTGTCCGATCCGATTGTGCATCTCCTGCCTCAGCGACTCGAATGGACCAAGGTGTGGTGTTTGTGGAGACAAAGGAGTCGATGGTAATGGCGAAGGTAGTCGCAGAATCGATTTGGTAGTCGCGGTATAGTTCAGCGTAGGAAAGTTTTTGGATATTGGAGTGCGTAGTAAGAGCAAGGTCACGATCGCGGATGCTCGTGAGGAATGTGTTTTCGTAAGCGAGGTTGTCGTTGCGCCAGGAGGTGGCGTAGCTGAGGAGGGCGGCGGCGTGGGCTTGCATTTGGGCCCCTTCACCGGCGGTGATGCCGACGAGCCAGCGATCGTTGGCAGCGGTGGATCGGGCTGATTTTTGGGACTCGATTGCCGCGAACTCAGGGGTGCTGCTGAGGAAGAAGTACTGCGATGCAGCCGCTTCGTCGGCGTAGTCTTCGGTCAGTGCTGCTTGAGCATTCCGGTAGTAGTTACGCGTTTGGGCCAGTTCCAGTTGATAGGCCTGGTCGACTCCCGCGAAGGTGATTGCAAAATCACGGTCGGCTGCCAGTTCTCCCGTGCGGCGAATGCGCTGACGCGCGGCTTCGGAGATCGCCAGGTCGCGATCGGCACCGGCGACGGTGACGCGATGCGCAGCGTTGACATCGGCGGCAGCGATGGCGTAGGTGGTGTCGGCTTCGTTCAGATCGATGCCAGCGTCGAGCCACTCGGTGCGGCCGGTGCTGGTCCACCAGCTCAGTTTCACCCCTGCGAGATCCGCTTCAAACGTGAGCCAAGGGAGGTTCATTGCGGTGCTGATGCTGGCGATGGCGGTGGCCTGAGCCTGGTAGTCGGCTCCTTGGAAATCAGCAGCGGCGGTGAACTCGGCAGTGCGCCGGGCATTGGAGGCTGCGGTGAGTGCGAGATCGAATGTTCGTTCAGCGGCACTGTCGGCGATCGCTTTCGCGTGGTCGGACTGGGCCTCGGCAACGGTCCGAACTTCGCCGCGCTGTTCGACGCCGAGTTCGTAGCCGTAGTTGTGATTCTCCAGGGCGACGCGATAGGTGGTGTCGGCCGTGGTGACACTGGTGGTCCAGGCGAGGTCGGCGGTGGAGTAGTCCTCGGCCCAGCCGGTGTTGGCGGCGGCACGAGCTGCGGTGAGGGCCGAGTTGGCAGCAGCGGAATACGTGTAGTAGTTGTAGTCGTCGTCCCCGACGATGGTGAACCAGTAGTCGCGCTCGGCGGTGGTGTGGGCCACCAGCTGCGACTCGTCTTGCGCCTGGTATGCCATCTGCAAGGTGCGTTCGTAGCCTGGGAGCGCGAGATCGCGAGCATGACGCGAAGTCGCTTCGGCGGTGCGGTAATCGCCATAAGCGGAAGTCTCGGCGATTTCACTATTCATCCAGCGCTCGGCAGCTGAAAATGCACGTTCGCGCTGCGACTGGGCACGAGCGCGATCGACTGCCGCTTGAGCTTCCGCAAAGGCAATCGATTCGGCGCTGACCGCCTCGCTCATCGATTCGATGTAGGAGGCGTAGGCGGGCTTCATGCCAGAGAGCCAGCTGACATAAGCGGTGGATTGGGAGGCGAGGAATTGGTGATAGGTGAGGAGTGGATCGGCCGGATTGGCGGTGGCCATCGATTGATAGAGAGCGTTCTCGCGAGTGGCGGTTGTGGTGGCCATCGCGATGTGGTAATCGGCCTCAGCAGTCGCTAATGCAACCGCCCGGCTGGTACGAGCATTCGCAAGGACGGTGGCATAGGCGATGCTAGAGTTGCCGTTGAGTTCGGTGAGAAACTCGTTGATCTTGGCGGTGGCCTCGTCGTAGATCTTGTCGGCCAGGCCGTAGCCTGAGGCGCTCGCATTGTTGAGCCCGTTGGTGGTGCCGATGTAGCTGGTTTCGGCCGAATTGAGGCTCGACTGACCATTGATCACCGCCTGGCCGGCTTCGTCTTCCCGTGTCGCGGCGGACTGTGTGACGGTGTGTGCCCGATCGATCTGGGCGTCGCCGACTTCTAGCGCGAAATCCTTACGCGCCGTTTTGATCGCGAGATCGTACTGGTCGTCAGCCACTTCAATGGCGGCATCGCGGACTTCGGCGCGCGATAGATTCCCGCCATAGGCATCCTCCCAAGCCTCTTCCTCGGCCGGAAGGTCGTAGTACATTTCGCTCTGAAACTCGTCCCAGTAAGCACCACGTGCATCGAGTACATCACTGGCCCACGCGAGGAGAGCGGCTTCGGTCGATTCATGGAACGTGCGCGCGGCGATGGCATGATCGACGTCGTAGGTTTTCTCGGCCTTCACTTGCCGTGCAGCATCGCTCGACTCGGCGGTGCGAACACCGACCACCACATCGCGAATGGCATCCGCTGTATCGTCACTGAGCGACTTGACTGCGCTGCTCGTGCCGGTCGTGTGCGCGAGGTAGGCTTCGCCAATGCTCGATGTTTGAGTCACGCTCGCAGACGAGGAACCGGTGATGGAATGACCGCCGCTGCCGCCCAGGAATGATGTTCCTCCTTGGATCGAGGCGAGGTTGCGCATCGAGGCACTCGCTTGCTGCTGCTCGCGGGCGGCCCACAGATCTTGCGACCACTGGAGGTTCGCCTCAGCGACTCCGATGCGATACATGTTCAGCTTGGTGATCGCCCCCGCTGGAACTGTCGCTGATTGCAGCTTCGCGAGGTGCTGCTGGTGCAGGGTTTCTTCGTAGTTGCCGCGAGCCCCTACGATCGCCTCTTCGTAGGCATTGCTCGAAGTGATGGAGCCGAGCGAGTAGCTGTTGTCGGCGCCGAGAGCATCGTTGGAGTACTCGACATCGGCACTGGTTGTGTCGTCGGTGTACGACTTGTCAGCAGCGGCAACCTCTTCGGAGAAGGCGCGGGCCGCATCGGCCTGATCGGTGGCGAGACTGGTGGTCGCTTCGGCGAGCGCATCGGCCAAAGTGTTGGCTGCCGATTGGGCTTCTTCGGCGAGCGTGACATGGTCGTTCTGAATCCCGAGGACCCACGTTTGATGATCGTTGACATCCCCTTCGGCGCGTGTTCGTTCTGCGGCGAATTTGGCTTTTTCGTAACCTTCATGCTGCGAGCGCATGGCGGCTTGCCAGGTATCGCCGATGGCTGTTTTTTGTGTGTGATAGTTTTCCGAGAGAGTGTAGTTGCTCGTTTGGCTAGCGAGTTCAGTCTTCTGTAGTGCTGCCAGCGCGCGGAGATAGTCGACGTCAGCTTGCCCGATCCGAATACCATAGCCGGTGATGGGGCTATCGTCGGCCGAGAAGATCATATGGAGCGCTGCTAGGCGGAAATCGATCGACGACGCCGAGCCTACGTAAATGACATTCGGCGTGGTTTGGTGAGAATCTTCGGCATCGAACTTGAGAGCAGCGACCGCATTTTCGTACACCCGCTGACGTTCGGAGACTCCGACACGATAGGCCTCATCTTTTTCTGCCACCGCAAAATCGTGCTCTTTATTGGCCGCTGCAAGCTTGTACGCATAGGCCTTTCGCTCGGTCGCAACCTTCGTGGCATAGGCGACAATCGCATCGGAATGGGCCTGCGTTTCGGTGTCGTCGGCAGCGACAATCCCCTCGACAAGCTGCTGCAGGCTCGAGCCGATTTCATCGGCGTGAGTGAGCGCAAATCCACCCAGTGTGCTGGTGTTGGTGACCAGTGCTGCGCCTAGTCCAACGATCTGATCGAAGTTGGTATCGGCGAGCGTTTTTTGTAGCGTTCCCCAGGCCGAGTCGAGTGCTGTCCCCCACGATCCGACCTGATCCTTGTGATCTTCAGCTAGTCCGGTCCGATAGTCGTTGGTGGTTTCCGCCTCGCTATCATTACGCTGGACCTCAGCCTCATTCAGATGGGCGTTGTACGTAGTGTCACTTGCGGTCTCCTCGTCAGCAGCTGTTTTCGAGGCTTCCGACGTCGACTTCAGATAAGCCGAGTACTTTTCTGCGTAGGTCGTCGTGAAGGTGAAAGCAGCATCGGCTTTTGACTTGTCGCGCACTTCGGCTGCCGTTGCTGTTGCCTCGGCGCGAGTTCGCGCGTGGCCATAAACGGCTGTTTGATATGTGTGCCAGGCATTGTTTCGCGCGGTGGCACGTGTCAGATCGTTGGCTTCGAGCGATTGAGCCCGACTGTAGAGGAGTGCGTAGACTCCGCCCGATTCCGATCCCGCCGAGCCCGTGCCTACGAAATACTCGTAGTAGTCGTTGATGCGCGCTTGATTCAGAATGTTCGACTGGTGGCTCGAACTCCAGACGTAAACCGGGGCATCCCGATCGACACTGCGGTCGAGTGTGGCAGCCGCCTTCGTGTAGCTCTGATGGTTCGTCGCATCCTCGATTTTGAAATCTCGCGTGATCTCCAAATCTTTCTTTTTGAACTCGCTAAAGGCAGTTTCGTTCGCCTTTTTACGCGTGATTTCTGCGACATTCTCAGCAGTACTAAACACCTTGTCGGAATCGACTTCGGCATTCTTTTTCGTCAGCGTCAGATCACTCTTTTCGTGGGCGAGTTTCTTCTTTTCTTCGGCGATCTTCTCGATCTCGGTCTTGGCAGTGGCAAGATCGCTTTCGTAACGCTCCTCCGCTTTGGGGACGATGCTGCTCACATGATCGACATCGTGCCCAACGATCTCTTTGTAGTAAGTGGTCCAGCGTGTCCCGAGCCCATCGGCCCAACTCGCAAGCGGAGAGGTGCGCGCATCGGATTGTTCTTTCACCGAATCGAGCCGCGCTTTCTCGACAGCTGAATCAAAGGCTTTCGCTGCCACAGCGAGTGCCTTGGTCTTTTCAAACTGCGCGGTGGCAATCGCTTTATCGCGTTTGGCATCGGCGGCATTGATTGCTTTATCGCGAACCGCAGCCGCGTTGATTTTTCGCTGCTCGACTTGCTGATCACGGTCGATTTCTTTGTGCTTGAAGGCGACGGCGGCATTCTCGACAGCGACGCCGTAGTCGTAATCGGCTTTGGCCATCCGGTCGGCAACGATTTTTTCGATGTCGGCATAGCGGTGGTGATATTCCTCCCAGATGTCGCGCTCGCGCGCGATACGAGCTTCGTACTCCCAGGTCGAGCAAGCGTACATCTGGGCATCGCGCCAGTTCTCGAGAGCGCTGCGCTGCTGGTAGATATCGCCCGTATCGATGCGGGCCAACACGCGATCGCGCTGCGCGGTGGCATTGGCGATGGCGCTGCTGTAGTCACTCGTCGCGGCGACCATGTCGACCGCATTCGTGATCGGCACCAGCAGCGCGTCGTCGTAAGCTTTCTTGGCCGCTGCGACCTCTTCCGAGTGAGTTCGATTGGCTCCACTAACGGCTGAGTTATAGGTGTCGTCGACACTCTTTTTCGCTGCCGAGTAGATGTTCTCGGCTTCGAGTTTTTCGGTCTGGTAGCTGTTGTTCGCAGCGGCGATGGCCCCTTGATAAGCAGTGTCGCTCGACCAGTCGTAGTAGGTGCTCGTCTCGCTGATCATTTGCGGCGCTGTGGGCTGCGACGCATCGCTCGGAATTTCGAGTCCCATCGAGCTTGGCGACGTGGGCCAGGCAAACTCGCGCAGCTGAAACGTCGTTGTGTCCCCGCCATAGGCCGCTAGGTCGAGCATGAATTGGCCTTGGATATCGGCCATCTGCGAGGCATAGGTGCTTTCGGCGGCAGCAGTGGCGAGGCTGTATGCCTCTTGAGCCTGCGCGAGCGCGGCGTCGCGTGCGAGGGTGGAACTGGCGACCGAGGCATCGTAGGTCAGAGCGGCCCGGTCGCGGATCGACGTGTAGAGTGAGTTGGCGGCGCTGATCGCGGCGTTATAGTCGTCTCCTGCTCGCTGCCAAGCGGCGGTGTAAGTCAGGTGGGTATGGACCAGTCCTTGCGCTGTTTCGCCATCGGGAGTTGTGGAGTAGACAAAGGTCTTGGTGGTCCAGCGCAGCCCACTGGCGATTGTCGTTCCTTCGACAGCAGCGCGGATCGTAACCAGTCCTTCGGTGAGCCCACTTGGCGAGTAGCTGAAGTTCCCTTGGGCATCGGTCGTCGCGGTGCCGTCGGTAACTTCGTCTCCGTTGTGATCAAAGCGGATCACGATCGGACTGGTCGTTCCACTAATCGAGCCAGTCAGCGATGGGTTGGACGTCGCTCCATCGGTGGCTGAATTACCGGTGTCACTCGCCAGATTGAGTGTGGTGATCTTGACCCCTTGATATGCCTCGGGTTGGTAGTCGAGCGCAAGGGTTTGCCAGCTGCTATACATCGGCGTGCCGAGCTGATTCAGCTCCTTCACCCGCGCTCGGAATGTGTAGGTGCCATAGGCCAAACCGTGCGGAGTGTAGGTGAAGTTCCCTGTGCTATCGACTCCCGCAACACCATCGGCAATGTCGTCGCCGTTGTGATCGATTTGCACGACGAGGCCACTATACAAGCCATCGTTCGTGACCGTCCCCTTCAGCGAGGGATTCGCCGATTTGCCATCCCCTACGGTTCCGGTATCTTCCACAAGCGCTAGTGGCGAAAGTGTGGCGACCTGGTTGTTCGAAGCGAGAAGCTCGAACCAGAGAGTGGTCCATCCGCTTGTGGTGAGTTGGCCCGTGATGGTATCGAGTTCGCGAGCCCGGGCCCGAATTGCATAGTTGCCTGGCGCAAGTCCGACCGGGCGATATTCAAAGTGCCCATTACTATCGGTGAGTGTCCGGACATCGATGGTGTTATCGCCGTTGAAATCGAGTTCGACGACAATGTCTTTCAGCGATCCATCGTTGATCACTTGCCCGGTAAGAATCGGATCGAGCACTTGGCCATAGTAGGGAGGTGTAACGGTGGTGAGCTCGCTTACATAGGCGGCTTCGCCACTGGGGGCGACATAGGTGAACGATAAGCTTTGCCAACTGCTAATCAGATATTGACCCGAAGGCTCGTCCCATTCGATCGCGCGGGCCTGAACGGTATTCGCGCCGTAGGGGATCGCTTCAACTTGATAGCTGAACTGTCCCAGGCTATCGGCAAACACAATCGTGTCCCCTAGGCCGTCGCTATTCACATCGATCTCGACCGGCAATCCTGCTTCCGCACCATCGGGGTTGTTGATCGTGCCGGTGAGTAGCGAATTGCCGGTGATGAGATCGCTGGCAGAACTCCCCGAATCACTGGCCAGCGCGAGGCTGGTGACTGTGGGTGTTTGATTCGTTGTGGTGACAACGGTGTAGTTCATTTCGATCCAGTCGCCGATCACAAGCTGTCGCGCAACCGGATTCCATTCGCGCACCCGAGCACGAATCGTGTGGCTCCCTACCCCCATTCCGATAGGAACATAGGTGAACTGATGCGTTGTGTCGGTAGCGACCGAACCTTCGGGGGTTCCATCGCCGTTGTGATCGAATTCGACTACCGCGTGCCGACCACTGCCAATCACCGTCGTTCCTTTGATCGCCGGATCGGTGGTTTGGGCAGAGTTCGTCGCGCTCGGTTTCGCAAGCGATAGACTTACCGTACCGGTCTCAAAAGTTGTGGCCTCGAGCGTGAACGTGAACTCTTTCCATGTGCCGTAGATATTGGTGCGTAGATTTTCGTCGAATGCGCGCGATCGAGCGCGGATTGTCACGGTGCCAGGCAAGAGTGTGAGTGGACGATAGCTGAACTCTCCGGTGGTCGAGGTGCTGGTGAATCCCTCCGCATCGCCATCCCCATCTTCATCAAACTCGACCAGCACGCCACTCACCGAGATGCCGGTGGCTGTGGTCGGCGGAGTCACTTTTCCTTTCACGGTCGGGTCTTTGGTAATGCCATCGGTCGCCGAGGTGCCGGTATCCGTTTGCAGCGAAAGCTCGGTAACATTGGCGAGCGCTTTCGATTCGTAACTGAAGGCAAACGATCGCCAAGGTCCGAGGATCTCGGATTGCAGGATCGGATCGTAAACAGCGGTGCGCAGCCGCACGGAGACATTTCCAGCCGCGGCGATGGGTGTTTCGATGGAGAACTTCCCTTGCCCATCGCTGTAGGCCGTTGCTTCGGCGATCTCATCGCCGTTGGCATCGAGGTAGATGATGTAGGAGCGGTCAACCGGTGTTGCGACTTCTCCCAGCAGCGTTGTTTCATGGGCAGTCACATAACTGCTGATGCTGGCATCGATCCCTTCGAGTTTCAGGCTCGCGATGGCAGGCGAACTCATCGCGACGAACTCAAAACTGAACTCGCTCCAGGCGGAATAGCGATACTGGCCAAACTGATCGCTCCATTCACGCACTCGCAGCAGCGTATCGTAGGTGCCGTAGCTCAGTGAGCGTGGAGTGGCGCGGAACTCCCATCCTGCGAGACCATGAACCGCTGGGATGACATCATCCACCGTCCCATTACCGGTCCAGTCGACTTCGACAAACGCAAAATTTGAGTAGGCCTCGCCACTTTGCACAATTCCCTTGATCGTCCCATCGCTCGTCACACGATCGGTGCTGCTTGCGCCGGTGTCGTGCAGCAGCGCCACGTTTTGGAGCGAAGCTGTCGAGGTAGGAGCTGACTCGAAGGTGAAGCGAAACGGCTGCCAGTCCCCTGTGGCCTCCGTAAGACCGAGTTCATTGAGCTTACGCACGCGGAAAAAGATTTCTTTCGCGCCGTTGGTCTCATACTCCGATCCACCAAGCGTACGTGGGTCGAATAAGTATTCTTGGTCGAGTTGATCGACCAGCTGCGTCGTGTCGACCGAACCGTTCCCTTCAAAATCGAAGTCGACCGCGCCGCTCCCCGTTTCCAACTCACCACTCGCGACAAAATAAATCACGGGTGACGAGGTAATGCGATCGGTGCTTGAAACACCGGAGTCCAAACTGAGCCCCAGTTCCGATAGCAGCAAACCCTCGGCACGGGTGTCCCCTGTCTGCTCGATGGTGAAGTTGTTCCAGGCCCCCAGAGCGATCGGCTCACCATTGCCATCGATCATCACCGCGCGATAGCGGAGCGGGATTTCACCCCGCAATGCTGCAAAGGACGAATCGCTCACGCGCGGATCATACTGCAGCACCGTGTAGGAATAGGGAACAGCTGCCGAGCCATCGACATCGCCATCAGCGTCGTGATCAAACTCCAAGCGGATGTTGCCACTGCCACTATGCTTCTGCACGGCAATGGAGAGGGTCGGAAGGTAGGTGATCGAGTCGTTGTAAATCGGGCCAGTATCGGTGAGGAGCGTCGGGGTGATCTGGACCGGAATCGCTTCCAAGGCATAGCTGAACGTTTGCCAATTTCCGGTGCCGATCTCGTTGTCCTGGTCGTCGAAATAGGTCACTTTGAAGCGGAGCAGTTTAGCGCCGAGTGTCGCTGCAAACGAACTGGCGATGGTCGTAGGATCGAAGGCAAACTCGGGGCTGGCGGCCGTGACGGTGATTTCCGTTTCCGCGATCCCATCGGTCCCGAGATCGATCGCAATGCGAGCCGATTCGCCAGCAGCTAGTCCCGTCACTTCTCCCTGAATCCGGTAGTCGGAAGTGACTTTGTCGCTCGATGAAATCCCGGTGTCGTTGCGAAGCCCAACGATCAGCTGCGTGCCGCTCGGTGTACCGCTCCCATACCCTTCGCCGTGGAGTGTGAACCGAAAGAGTCCTTCGTCGGAATCGTTTGTCACAAACGAAAGTTCTCCGGAATGAAAACCTTCCGATCCGGGGGCAAATTCCACAATCAGCGAAGTGCTTGCGCCGGGGGCTACCGTGGCGGCAAACGGGGTGGCGACGCGAAATCCAACCGGAAGAACAAGCGACGCGCTATCGAGCGTGAGAGTGCCGGTCCCGGTGTTTTCGATCAGCAAGGTGCGTGCATTGGCGCCACCGACCTGCGCCCAGGAGAAGTCGACACTATCCGATCCGCTGTAGAGCGAGCGATTGGATTCACTCGCCAGCCGAACCACGATTTCGGGAGTGGGGGCTTCGACGGTGCCAGTGAGCTGGAAGTTGAAGATCCCTTCGCTCGTGTCGTTGGTGGTGAACGAAAGCTGTCCGCCATAGGTGCCTGCGGACGACGCATCGAGCTGAACGGTGAGGTAGGTCGATTCACCTGGAGAAACCGAGGTGGCAAATCCACTGACGAGCGAATAGCCACTCGGCAGCGAGAGTGACTCGTCGTCGAGCACCAGGGTGCTGTAGCCAATGTTGCGAATCGTGATGGTGCGCGAAACAGCAGTACCGGTGGCTGTCGCACCAAAGCTGAGCGTCCCAGTTCCATCGGCAAGATTCGAGCCATCTGCGCGCTCGACATCGATTTCAGCTTCAGCCGACAGAACGTGTCCTGTGATGGTGAAGTTGTAAGGGCTCTCATCGGCATCGTTGCTGGTAAACGAGAGTGTGCCGCTGTAAACCCCGGGCGTAGTCGCCTCGAGCCGGACGCTGAACGTCGTGGTCCCGCCATCGGGATCGACGGTGCTGTCGAACGTCGAAACGAGCGCAAAGCCGCTCGGCAATGAAAGGCTATTGGCATCGAGCGTGAGTGTGCCGGTCCCCTGATTCACGATCGTGAAGGTTCGCACGATCGAGGAACCGGCGACAGTCGTCCCAAAGGAATAGGAGCCGATTTCGTCGGCTATCGGCGCGATGCTCGAATCGACGACGGTGATTTCGGGAGCGGGTGACTGACCCACAAGAGTGTAGGTAAACGTTTGCCACGAACCGACAATGGTGCTTCCGCCAGAGGTGTTTTCGACCAAGCGATACTTCAGCGGGAGCGTGCCTGCGTAGGTTGAAAGGCTTGGGTCGCTACTGCGAGGATCGTACTGAAAAGCATCGCCACTCATGTAGAGCGTCGTTGATCCATCGACGGAACCGTTGCCAGTGTGGTCGAACTCGACCGTCACATAGCCACCGTAGCCGTCCCAGTTCACGTTACCAGCGAGACGAGGATCGCTGGTGATTTTGTCGGTACTGCTGGTGCCGGTGTCGCTCACCAGATGCAAGTTCGCGAGGGTGGCCGATGGCTCGGCTCCCGAAATCGTGATCGCAAAATCTTGCCAGTTGCTGGTGTGGAGCGTTCCGCCGTAGGAGTCCATTTCGACGACGCGATACTTCAGCGGCAAGCTTCCCGAGTAGCTCGACGAAAGCCCAAAGCTGCGCGGATCGTAGGTAAACGAATTCCCCGAGCTGTAAATTCCGGCATAGCCATCGAGCGAGCCGTTGGCATCGTGGTCGAACTGCAGTTGCACCGAGCCGCCGTAGCCATCCCAAGTGACGCTTCCCGACACGCGCGGGTCGGTGGTCACACGATCGGAGGAAGAGGCTCCATCATCTACCACTAGTTGCGGCCCGGTGAGCGTCGCATTCAGCCGCGGCTGTTCGATGGTAATGGGGAAGTTGGCCCAGTTGCTAGTGAACAAAGTAGAGCCGCCGCTAGAGTACTCGACGGTTCGATATTTCAGCGGCAATTCGCCCGAGTAGTTGCTCGAAAGTCCAAAGTTGCGTGGATCGTAGGTGAATGAGCCTCCCGACGACCAAATACCCGCGTAGCCATCGTAAGAGCCGTCGGAATTGTGATCGAACTGCACATCGACCCAGCCACCATAGCCATCCCAAGTCACACTTCCCGACACGCGCGGATCGCTGGTAATTTTGTCGGTGCTGCTGGTGCCGGTATCACTCACGAGCGCCAGACCGCTGAGCGTGGCGTTGAGCCGCGGCGCTAGCATCGTGTACTCGAAACTGGTCCAGCTGCTGGTGTAGATCGCCGTGTAGTTCTCGTTGTATTCGACGAACCGATAGCGCATCGGCACCACGCCCGCGTGCTCGCTCGAAAGTCCCCAGCTGCGCGGATCGTAGTTGAACGAACTTCCCGACGACCAGACGCCCGCATAGCCATCGAAGTAGTTGTCGTTGTTGTGATCGAACTGGACGTCGACGTAGCCGCCGTAGCCATCCCAGCTGACGTTGCCGGTGAGGCGCGGATCGGTCGTGAGCTTGTCGGTGCTGCTGGTGCCGGTATCGCTCACCAGCGCGAGGCCGCTCATCACTGCGTTGATGCGCTGCGGCTCCAAGGTGATCGTGAAATCCTGCCACGATCCGGTGAAGAGCGTGTTGTAGTAGTCATCGCGCTCGACAATGCGATAGCGCAGCGGCAATTCGCCGCTATAAATCGACGACAATCCCCAGTTACGCGGGTCGTAGGTGAAGCTGCCGCCGCTGTAGTACGTTCCGGCATAGCCGTCGTAAGTGCCGTCGTTGTTGTGGTCGAACTCGATCTGCACGGAGCCGCCGTAGCCATCCCAAGAAATCGAGCCGCTCACGCGCGGATCACTGGTCACCTTATCGGTCGAGGAACTTCCGGTATCGCTCACCAGCTGCAGCGAATTGACGTTGCCATACAGCCGCGGAGTCTCCACGGTGATCGCAAAGCTTTGCCAGTCCGAGGTATAGAGTGGACTGCTGTAGCTATCGAATTCCACGATGCGATACTTCAGCGGAAGCGCGCCGCTATAGGACGACGAGAGCCCCATGTTCCGCAGGTTCACTTCAAAACTTTCGCCCGACCACCAGAGCCCGGCATAGCCATCGGCTGTGCCGTCGTTATGCAGATCGAACTCCACCTGCGCAAAACCACCGTAGCCATCCCACGTTACAGCGCCTGCGAGTCGCAAATCGCTCGTCACTTTGTCGGTCGAAGAGCTCCCAGTATCGCTCACGAGATGCAGGTTCTGCAGATCGGCGCCGAGGCGCGATTCGACGGTGATCGGAAAACTGGTCCAGCTGCCGGTATTGAGCACACCGCCGTAGCTGTCGAGTTCCACCGCGCGATACTTCAGATCGAGCGCACCGGTAAACGACTCGCTGAGACCATTGTCGCGCGGCTCATACTTAAAGCTGCCACCTGAGTTAACGACCGAAATAGTCCCATCGACATTGCTATCGCCGTTATGATCAAAGTCGATGCGCCCCGAATTTCCGCTACCAAAAGCGAGGGCACCAGCCAGGCGAGTATCGCTCGAGACCTTGTCGGTCGACGAATAACCTGAGTCATACCAAAGCCTAAAGTTGCTGACTTCAGCCGCCATCATTTGACGCGGCTCGAGCTGCTCGATGAGCGACCGGCGCTCGCGCCGAGCCAATATGGCAGCTCGCAATTCTTTTTGACGCTTCTTTTGACGAGCCAACTCTTTGCGCGAGATTGTCATGATGTAAATCCTTTAGTCGTGTACAGGCGCAGCATCAGCGGACCCGTTGACGCGTCTGGTCAAAAGGCTTTGAAAAAATGCTAAGGCGATCGGTCGAAATCTAATCAAGTGGCCTAGCAGACGATCGTTAGTGGCAATCGTGAGCTAGGCCGGCGGTGGATCGCTCGGCGCGCATCGCGAGCCGACTGCCAGGAAGCAGGAAAACAGAAAAGACAGGTAGAGTAAGAAGCACTCCTATGGATTGAAATAACCCACCTAACGAGCTATTTTTAATCCGGCGGGGAGTATGGCAACTCGAGTGATGATTTGTCAACCAGATTCTTGCAAACTTGCCAAGAATTCAATAATCGACTGCAGCTGATTCGTTAAGCTTCCGTTTTTAGATTGCTTGCGCTGCTACTTAAAAGATGCGAAATTAAGATCAGTTGCTACTACAGCAAAGTTTGAGAGTAAATAATTGTGGCAACCGTGTTAGCAGTTTGGGAGCTTGGTGGTGGATTGGGGCATTTGTATCCACTGAAGTTGGTGGCGAGTGAATTGTGTCGCGCTGGTCATCGCGTGATCCTCGTGCTCCGCGAAACTGCACAGGCCCCAAGCTTGTTGCGTGATCTTCCGGTGCAATATTTCCAAGCTCCCGCGAAGCATCGTGTGACCTCCACACGTATCGATCCACCCACGACCTACGCCCACCTGCTTCATAACATTGGCTGGGGAGAGGCTGAGGAACTTGCGGGGCTGTATCACAGCTGGCAAACGATTTTGGATTTGGTGAAGCCCGATGTGGTGGTGGCTGACCACAGCCCCACTCCCCTGCTGGCGCTGCGAGGTCGCGGCATCCCGGTGGTAACGATCGGCACGGGTTTCTGCTCACCACCTGCGAGCTCGCCTCTTCCCAAGGTTCGGCCGTGGGTGAAAGGGGATGACGCGAGTTGGCTCGAGCATGAGCAGCGTCTGTGCGAGCAGGTGAATCAACTGCTCGAGCGCAACCATCAACCTGTGCTAGGAATGTTGAGCGATCTGTTCGCGGAGGTGACGACCGAAATCCTCACCACCTTCCCCGAGCTCGATCATTTCGGACCACGAACGAGTGGCAACTTCTGGGGCTGTTATCCCAGCGGTGCTGCGACGGTCGCCCACTGGCCGCGTGCTGCGGGGCCCAAGGTGTATGCCTATCTCACGGCGATTCCCGATCGAGAAAGCTACCTAAAAACACTCGCTCAACTCGGGTTTCCGACCATCGCGGTGGCGGGACCAGTGAGTAGCACGCTGCAGCAGCAGCTTCGCGGTTCCTCGGTCCACCTCGCCACATCCCCCATCAACGTCGAGCAAGTTGCCAGTGAGTCCGATTTGGTCGTCAACTACGCCGGACATGGCGTTTCGGCCCTCGCTCTCTTGGCTGGTAAGCCGCTGCTACAAATCCCGATCTCGGTGGAGCAGTTTTTGCTGGCCTCGCGCGTGGCAAAACTGGGAGCGGGTATTTTCATTCCGAGTGGAAATCAGACCGCGTTTGCGAGTGCACTACATTCCCTCGTGCATCAACCATCGTTCCGCGAGAAGGCGGAATCTTTTGCACAACTGCATGCCGATCATCGACCACAAGAATTGGCGCGGCGAATTGCGGCGCATCTTGGGTCGCTCCTTTCGTAGAGGCTTGGTGCGCGATGTGCACAACTTCAAGCTCACGCGCGTAAGGTAACTAAAGCTCGCACGGATAGGCCAAAAGCGTGCCGAAAGGTCCGATTCGTCTTTGCCTCACCAGTGGTTCAAGAGAAAGGACTGCTAGTGGCGATTGAAACTGCCGGAGCATGCGGAGTGGGTCCGTCTCGGTGGAATAGAAAAAAAGGCACTCGCGATATTGATGGTCGGCCAGCCAGTGCAAGAGCTCGAGCGATCGAGCCTCGCCAGAGAGGCTCGGTTCGAATTCCAGGCATAATAGCGGCCGGTCGCTTGCGAGCGTACGACAACCTCCCTTCAGAATTGCCAGTTCGGCCCCTTGTGTGTCGGCTTTGATGAGATGAATACGGCGTTCGATCGCGGCAGGACGCGACGGACTTCCAAAGCGGAGATCGTCGAGTGTAGTGGTGGAAACCGAGATCGACTGATCTAAGTTTCCCTGCGAGGTGTGGAGACTCGTCGGGGGAAACAGGGTATGAAGCCCCAAGTTTCTTTGAAATCGTGTGAGTGTTTTGGTCCCCGACTCGGAGTCGAGCGCCACACATTGCAGATCGACGCGCGCCAGCTCACCGCGGCGCTGAACTGCGAGCAGCACATTCGCCAGCAGAATCACAAAGTTTGCAGGATCAGGCTCAGCCGCGAAAACGGCCCCGGTGGGGCCCAGTTGCCGCGCTGCAGCGAGCGTGTAGTAGCCGATATTGGCCCCCAGATCGAGCACCAAACTGCCGCGCTCCATGCGCGTCGCAAGGAGCAAGGACTCCGCAAACTCCCAATATCCTTGGTGCTGCAGCACACGCGAAATCACAGCATCACGCTCGGAAAGATGCGAGATAAATGGCTCGCCTCGCACATGAATGATTTGATGCGTCGCAGCATCGAACGTCTCTGCAGGGGCAATTTCAATCCGCTGATTCCGGAAGCTGAGGCGAATCAATTGTCGCTCACCCACCGCCGGAAGAGTGCCACCCAGCTGGGAAACATCCAGCTCCCATGCGAGGGCCGACTGCGGATCGATATTCGGCGGTCCTGACATCGGATACCAGCTCAGCTAAAAGGTTGCGCATCACATTATTATTCCCAGTTGCGGCAACAGTATGTCTGCAGATAACCACAGCTGGCTAGCCCCATAGAAATTAAATCATAATCTAAGGTGGATATTAAAGTGGTTGTATTTTGTGAAGCGAACCGCCTAAATCTACCCAAGCTGCTACTGGAATATTGTTAAGCAGCATTCAGGTAGGCAGATATTAACTGGGACTGTGCAGCTGAATATCCTGAACTCCTTCCACGCGATTGAGTTCAGTCACAATCGCGATGGCAGATTTTTCTGATCGCAGTTTGACGTGATATACCACTTGGATCGCCGCTCCTTGCTTGGCGGTGGCAATCGAGGTGAGTTTCCAGTGCTGCAAGTGGCTTTGAAAGAGAGGCTGTAATGTCGTCTCTAGATCACGGCCGATGCCGATGCGAATTTCCAGCGTGCGCTCGAGAAATTCCGTGGCGATCACTTTGCTGGTCGGGCGAAACAGATAGGCCACAACGGCTGTCAGGGGTATTCCCACCAGTGGCACTTGGTAGTAGCCCGCCCCTGCCGCCATTCCCACCGCAACGGCAAAGATCACGAACGCTGTGTCGCGCGTATCTTCGACAACCGTGCGAAAACGAACAATCGAAAGCGCGCCAACCAAACTAAAAGCGCGTGCCGCACTGTTACCAACGGCGAGTGCAACCATGGCAATCAAAATCGTGAGGAGCACGAGCGTCGCCATCAGCGACATCGAACGCGTGGAGAGTGGTCCTTGCGTTAAGCGATAGCTTCCCGCCACCAGCATGCCACAGATCAATCCGAGTATCAGCCTCGCGCTGATCACAGGGAGAGACATTTGGGGATCGTTTTCAACAGCGGTGGTCAACCAATCCAGCATCGCTACTCCTTTGTGACCACCGTTGGCAAAGGCAAACCGCAAGTATCAAGACAACGTCGATATTTCGAAAATCCGGAGGCTGTCAGCTGAAAGTCGGCAACCAATTGCTTGTAGAGCGACGGCATCGCTTCACGAAACTTGAGTTCAAGAATGGCTTGGCCTGGAAGGATCGACTGCGGTTCCGCTGTCAGTCCCACATGCCAACGGCTCGACAGCTGACCTTGAATCTGGCGGTCGATTGTCAAGCGGAGCGGACCTTCACTTGAACTTGCCAGATAGGCCGCGCGCTTATAAACCAGCACGCAAGCTGGCTGGAGCGATTTGCGCAAAAGGCGCTCGTGAAACCAGGCACCTTGCCAATCGCTGCGAGCTTCGGGCTCGCCGAGGAAAACTAGCTCCGACTGATGGACCGAGGTGCGATGCTTACTTACACGCTCGCCGCGCCGCGCTTTTCGTTCGAGATGAATCGTCCCCTCGGTCCCATAGCGTCGCAGACGAAACTTGCGACGACGATAAAGTGGCGCGCGGTGATAAACATCAAAAGCGGGCGTGTCGGTGTAGAGACTCGTGATGCAGTAGGTGCCATCCGGTTGCTTGAGGCAAAACGGATCGACCTCCAGATGCTGAAGAGACCAACGTTCGATCTCTTGCGCCGTCGCTTCGTCGATCACAAACTTCACTTCAAAGGCAGTTGGGCCACCGCGCCGCGATGTTAAGGAGGGAGATACAAGATGCGTCTCCGCAGGCTGCTCTTTCACGAAAAATGCTTTCGCGTGATGGGGAATATTCACGAGACAGGTCATCCTCGATCGCGGGTCGTTACTTGGAATCGGCTGCTGCGGCGCTGGTCGCTTCCAGCAGGAACTTTCGCCGGGCGTCGGCGAATTTGCGCAGTGGAAGTGTGCGAGCGGTCGCGCTCTCGGCGGGCTGATCGGCTGTTGCAATCACAAACGCTTCGCTCGACGACAGCTTCCGCGTGTCGGCTTTCACTTCCTCAGCAATCAGATCGCGATAGCGTGACACGATGGGGCCGAGATACTTCCAGTCGAGCTGTTTTTCAGCGATTTCTCGCAGATTAGCCAAGTACTGGGCTTTGAATTTCGGCACGGCGAGCAGTTTGCTGTGCAGCGGCATACGCGGCGAGTTCATGGCCACGAGCGGGCTGACATCGACCGCCGGCCGCATCATGCCGCCACCTGGTGGGCCAAAACGTCCACCTCCTGGACCAGCACCACCCGGCCCCGGGCCTCCTGGGGGTGGAAAAGCACCTGGCGGAAATCCTGGTGGTGGACCTTCCAGTTCGCCAGGGGCTCGCTCGCGACGTCCTTCAGGTCCGCCGGGACCGCCAAAAGGTCCCCCCATTGGGCCACCCATGGGAAAGCCGCGCCCGGTCGAGGCATGAAAGGTCTCGTTCATGTCGTGGGGAAGAACGTGAAACTTTCCTTGCGGATCGAGATAGAGGTTGTAGTCACTCGCGCGAATCCAGTAGCCATCTTCGTTCACCAAAGCCAGGTCGTAAGCAAGGAACCAGAGGACTTCTTCAATATCGAGTAGTGGCGACAATTTTGCTTCGAGTTGATCGGCAGGTGTTTGCTCAAGCACACGGCAGAGATTCACGAGCGCTTTCCACGACGCCTCTTGGTCTTTCGATTTAATCTCATAACGCTGCTTATAAGCGGCGATATCATCACCCAAATAACGGAGCCCTGCATCAGCCCCAGGATTGCCCGACACCTTCCAGCGCGCTCCTTCGGTGGTTTGATAGTTTTCAGCTATAAACTCTTTATTGAACTGCTGAGCATTGGCATAGATCCCCCAGCTCTCGCCGTTGATCACCACTTTGACGAAGTTGACCTTGGGGGCAGGGATCTTCGTGCGCGCTAGATGGGAGAAGAGCACGGCGTTCATCATCGAAGGATCGCCGTTGCTGTTGAGCAGATTCAGAGTCTTATAACCTTCCAGTTTTTGATCGGGATCTTTAAGGTCCAGCGACAGTTTTAGCGACCGCTTCGACCCGGCTGGGATCATCATGAACGACGACATCCCTCGAAAGCTGACGCCGATTTCGGGGTAGATCTTGCCGTCGACTTGCAGCGTGGCGGGGACATCGACGTCGGTGTTTTTGAAGATCGCGAGCTCTTCTTCCCAGTCGTCGTGCTCAAAAGTCAGGAAGAGAGTGCGGACCACATCGTCGCTATAGAGTGGCTGATCGATAATGGCCGGAACATCCTCGGGGCTCACTTTGGGCCCTGGTTTTCCTGCGATTCGTTCACCTCCGGGCGGGCCAAATCCGCCGGGGCCACCCAGTCCACCAGGCGGACCAAAACCACCGCGACCTCCCGGGCCGCCAGGTCTTCCGGGACCACGTCCCCCTGCTCCTTGCTCGGCGAGATGTTTCCGCGCTGCCTGGCGCTCTTCGCGATTCAGCAGTTTGTCTTGATCGCGATCAAACTTCTTGAAGATCTCCAGATCGGCACCAAAGCCCGGAGGGCCGAAGCCGCCAGGTCCTCCGGGACCTCCCGGTCCGAAACCGGGTGGACCAAAGCCGCCGGGACCGGGGGGGAAAGCTCCTTCGGGAGGCGAACCAGGGCCGCGCGCTGGAGGAGCTTCCTGGGCAAAGAGTAAGCTGTTATCGGCACCTAAGGGCCAGCTTGGTTGTTTGCTCCAGTATATCAGTGTCCCGCCACCGAGGAGGATTAATATACCAATAATATTCTCTTTGAGATTCATGCTTAAAGCTTTCGGATGTTAGAAGATATCAAGGGAGGTCGCTTCGATTTCTCAACGTCAGAGGTTCCCCCAGCAATTGTTTCCACTTGGTCTGTTGGTCTTGGGTGAGTATTTTGGCGAACTCACGTTCTAAGATTTCGCTCGAAGCCTGCGAGAATCGATCGTGTCCAGGGGGTGGCGGACCGTTGGGGCGCGGGAAGTGTGCCCCTTCGGGAGCAAAAGGTGGCTCGGGGCCGGGGGGCAAGTGGCGCGGCGGCCCCATTCGAAAGGAAGGGTATTCCGCAAGCAGCCGACGGATCTCGGCGCGCTGTGCGGTGGAGAGTTGCAGTTGATCGGCCAGCGTTTGATCTTCGAGGGCACGGGGACCTTCGTCTTGCCACACCAGCTGCTGAAATCTCGCCTCTTGTGCTTCGGAGAGGAGTTCACGAATCGCCGCATCTTGCTCGCGGGCCAGTACCAAACGTTGCTGTTCCCGAGCGGTGCGGGTGACATTGCCACCGAAGTCGCGAAACAGTGCACGCCATTTCATGTCGAAGTCGCGAATCGTTGCGATTTGCGGCTGTGTTAGGTCGAGCTCGCGCTCGACTTCGGGGTGGAGCAGCAGAATGTATTTCCCTGCGCCGGCGATGGTGTAGAGCTCGTCTAAAATTTGCTCGACCTTCGACATGCTCTCTTCAAGCTCTACCTGCAAGCTGTGTTCGTTGCGATGCTGCTCGATGAACGTTTGATAGTAGGCCAGGGCCGACTGGAGCATCCGAATGCGGGCCGATTCCATCATGGGATGGCCGGTCAGGGACTCCTCAGCGATGCGGGTGAACTCGTCGACAGCCGCTCGCGCTTGCTGGAAATTTTGTTCAGCGCGGTCGAACTGTTTGGCTGCTTCAGCCGCTTTCACACGTTCGCGCTGATAGGCCGAAGCGGTCATCCCCACAGCAATGGTGAGACCGGCGACCAGCAGCGCGAGCGTGCTGACAGCTGCGATCACAATGCCGCGATGCCTTCGTCCCCATTTGGAAACGCGTTCGAGAAGGGTTGGCTTGCGCGCTCGGATCGGCAGGTCGCTGAGATAACGCTGTAAATCGTCGCACATCTCGCGCGCTGAGGCGTAGCGATCGCTGGGAGATTTCGCGAGCGCTTTGAGCGTAATCGTTTCCAGTTCTTTGGGGATCGATCGCTCGCACGACCGGAGCGATCGGGGCTCGTTTTCGAGAATCTGGCAGAGGAGCGATTGGCGATTGTCGGCCTCGAATAGTGAGCGCAGCGTGAGGAGTTCGTAGAGCGTTGCGCCGAGGGAGTAGACGTCGGTACGATGATCGATTTGCCCCGACCGCCCCGCTGCTTGTTCGGGACTCATGTAGCGCAACGTTCCGAGCAAATCGCCGGTATGCGTGAGTCCATGATCGGTTTGAATTTGCGCCAGACCAAAGTCGGCGACCCAAATCGAACCACTTTCGTCGACCAGAATGTTGGCCGGCTTCACATCGCGATGAACAATTCCCAGCGAATGGGCATAGTCGAGCGCGTCGGCAGCTTGCGCGATCATTTTTGCGGCGCTGCGAAAGTATTCCTTCTTCTGATGCACGCGGCGTGTTGTTAGTTCAGCGCCGGCGGTGGGGCCCGTTTCGATTTGCGATTGCGGCGCAGCAGGCTCCGATGGTGGAAGGATTTCCGTATCGCTATAGCCGTCGTGCGATTTTCCCAATGCCTCGAGGCGCATCCGATCGATGAGCGATGCGAGATTGTTCCCAGCAATCAGCTGCATCACGTAGAAGTGCACTCCGCGTTCGTGGCCAATGCCATAGACCGGCACAATGTGCGCGTGATGCAGCGCTGCAGCAGCTTGCGCTTCGTTGCGAAATCGCTGCAGTTGCCGCGCGTCGAGTGCTGCTGCAAACGGCAACACCTTGACCGCGACTTTGCGGCTCAGCGACAGCTGAATCGCTTCATACACCACCCCCATGCCGCCCCGTCCGATTTGCCGAACGAGCTGAAAATCTCCGAGCGGCTGTCCGATGGCGAGCGGCTTGGCGACCGAGCGATCGGCAGCCAGATTGCCACTATCGCGCAGATTAGGCCGGGCCTGATGCAGCATTTCGATGGCATCGAGATAGGGCTCGATCGTCGCGGTGAGTTCCGGATATTTGGCGGCCAGTTCGGTTCGGTTTGGGTAGCCCCCCGCTTCGATCTGCTGCAGATATTCCTGCACCACTTCGAACACGCGAGGATCTTCGTCGTTATCGACCAGCGAGTGGGGATCGGTCATCGTGCGGCTCCGAGATGGGCCCGAAGTTTCACCAGCGCACGCATCCAAAGTTTCTCGACACTATCCTCGGAGCGCTCCATGCGCTCGGCGACCATTTTGAACGGCAGTCCCTCGAGATTGCGGAGTACGATCACTTCTCGGTAGTCGGCCGGAAGGTTCGCAAGCGCCTCGGACAGATGCAGCGCATCTTCGTGACCAGCGGCTTTTTGGCTCGGCGAAGGCTCGCGCGAGACTAGCCCGAGTGCCATGGTCGATCCCAACAGGGCAGCCGAGCGACTCAGATCGTCGTCGATCCGTTTTTCGAGTCGCACGTCGCGTTGCTTGGTTCCCAGGTAGCGGCGAAACAGCTCGGCCAACTTGGCGGCCAGAATCGAGCGGAGCCACTCGGTGAGTTCAGCTTCGGTCGATCCGCGGAACTCCGGAAAGGCACCGTGAGCCGAGAGAAAGGTCTCTTGCACGATGTCCGATTCGTCCGCTTTTCCTTGCAGCCGCGCCCCAATTTGCATCCGGGCCAGCAATTTGAGGTAGCTGCGAAACGGTTCCAGCAGCCCCGCTAGTCGGACGGGATCGCCACCTTTGGCTTCCAGAATGTGCTGCGTGTCGACGACCATAGTTTCCTCAAAGAGATCCGCTCGGCACGCTGGCATGCCGCTACTATCACTGGTTGCGAGAAGAGGACGACATCCGCCGGAGAAAGTCGCTGCGGCGTGAAGATTTCGAGAAATTCTCGCTTCATCTCCCTCTAAGTGAAGCCATAAGCCGCTCCCCTGCCTCTTGATTGACACAGCGCAGGCTCGTGGATAGTATCTGGCTATCCGGCGGCTATCCTCTCTCCGATGGAACTGACCATGACTAAACCAGCGATGCTGTTCGAAAAGCTGCGCGATGACATCATCAAAGGGGAGCTCCCCGCCGGAACGAGGCTGCCCCAGCAGCAAATCGCCGATAAGTATGGTGTCAGCAAAGTTCTTACGGTTGCAGCTTTTTCGCGGCTCGAGGCGACCGGGCTCGTCGAGAGTGCAATTGGTGACGGTGTGCGTGTTCGCACTATCGACCGCGAGATGCTCGAAGAAAATTACACCTTCCGTGAGGCGATCGAAACGCAAGCTATTCGCGAGGCCTGTCTGCACGCCAGTGATCGCGAGATTGCTGAGCTCAAGGAAATGGCCAAGCAGCTGCAAGCGGATGAAGGGGTGGAATCGGTTCGCCTCGACCAGGAATTTCATTTAAAAATTGCCAAGATGAGTCGCTGTCGGCGGCTGGTTCAGGAACTGACCGATCTGCAACTGCTGCAGATGTTTGTGAGTCAGGTGACGGTTTACAGCCGCGTCGGGGATTTGAGCTGCACGCACATGAAACTGGTCGAGCCGATCGAGCGGCGCGATCCGGTGGAGGCGGACCAGCAGATGCGATTGCACCTACGTTCGGCACGTAGATGCGGAATTCAAGCCTTCCTCGAGAGCCGATCGGCATGAGCCAGCGTAATGTCTTCAAGCACTAGGATGGTCGGCACGCGAGCGATCCTTTTTCTTCCCGCGCGAGCGTGGCTCGCCATTTGCCTCGCCGCTGCAAGCTTGCTCGTTCTAACTCCGAAAGTCCGGAGCGAAAACGACGACGATTTCTTCGAGACACGTGTTCGCCCGCTGCTGGTGAAACATTGCGAGGAGTGTCACGGCGCGAAAAAAGCCGAAGGTGGTTTACGACTCGATTCGCGCGATGCTTGGCTCCGTGGTGGCGACCGTGGCGCGGTGCTCGTCGCCGGAAAGCCAGAAGCGAGTTTGCTGATCCGGGCGGTGCGTCACACCGATTCCGAACTCGAAATGCCACCCGATGGAAAGCTCTCAGACGCCGAGATTGCCGACCTCGAAACCTGGATCAAGCGTGGCGCAGTCGATCCGCGTCGCGAGTCCCCTGATGCCACTCAGCAGCAGCTGACACTGGCCCAGGCGCGCTCGTTCTGGTCGTTTCAAGCGGTGAAAAAGCCAGCGGTTCCTCGCGCGGCTGACGACCACTGGTCGCGCACTCCGATCGATGCATTTGTCTGGCAACAGCAGCAGAAAACGGGAGTTTTGCCGGTCGCTGATGCCGACCGGCGCACCCTCGCTCGCCGCGCGACGCTCGACCTCACCGGACTTCCTCCCACACCTGCCGAGATCGATGCTTTTGTCGCTGACCAATCCGAGAACGCTTTTGCTGCGCTCGTTGATCGGCTCCTCGCCTCCCCTGCTTATGGCGAGCGCTGGGGACGGCATTGGCTCGACGTTGCGCGCTATGCCGACACTGCTGGTGATGGGGCCGATTATCCGGTGCGCGAAGCTGGCAAGTATCGCGACTGGGTGATTGCGGCCATGAATGCCGACCTCCCTTACGACCAGTTCCTGCGCGAGCAGATCGCCGGCGATATCCTGGCGCGTGAAACGCTCTCCGAGATTTCACCGCAGGAGTATGCGCGCCTGGTGACCGCGACCGGTTTTTTGGCCATCGGCAAACGCTATGGCTATAAGCCCTCCCCCGATTTTGAGCATCTCGATTTCGCCGATGCGATCGATTCCTTGGGGCGCTCGGTCCTCGGACTTTCCCTCGGCTGTGCCCGCTGCCACAACCACAAGTACGATCCGATCTCCGCGGCCGATTACTACGCGATCTACGGCATTTTCAAGAGCACCAAATGGGCCTTTCCTGGAGGTGAAGAGCATCAGCGGCCGGCCGATTTTTTACCACTGGTTCCACCCGCCACGGCAGCCGAGCTCGATCAAACAAAAGCCGAGCAGCTGGCTCAGCTCGATCGCGAAATCAGTACGCTCGAGCTCAATCGCAAAATGCTCGACCCCAAGTGGTTCGCGGGGGGAATCGACCTCGATCTCGAAGCGCAAGCGATCGGCAAACCTCCGGGGGACCCTTGGTTTCACGCAGGTCCGATTGAAATCCTCGCGGAGGCACAAAGTCCGTTTACCCATGTGCATGGTGCCGGAACGCGAGGCGTGCGTGTCGGGAGTGGTCAAACGCACGACGGTATTCGCTACGTTTTCCCTGAAAAACTTCGCGCGACACCCGATCGCTCGATGCATTTTACGATCGACTTCCGCACCGTCGCTGAGGCGACGCAAAAAGGGGCCTATCGGTTCTACTTAGGGCGCGGTGTTGTGGAATCGCTGGCGATCGAATGTAGTGTGACTCCCACCGAGTTTGCGATTCGCAGTGGCTCCGACTGGGAAGTGATTCGGCGCGTCGAGCCCGGCACATGGTACACCTTGCGCCTGACAATCGATCCGGCGAAGAAAACTTACGCAGGGATCATTGCGTCAGCGAGCGACTCCACGGCATTTGAAGGGAAGAAGCTCGGAGCTCAGTGGGATGGAGTGATCGACTGTTTCATTTGCGATGGGATTGGGCATGTCGCTGGTGCTGCTGCCGCGCGTGATCTCGATAATCTTGGATTGCAAGTCGCGCCGTTTGGTAAGCCGGGAGATGTGGCACCAGATCGCAAAGTGGCCAGTTCGGCGGTGAACCCCGAGCAGCTCGACGCGCAGATCAAGTCCCTAACGGAGCGGCGCACTGCACTCGCGTCGCAGCCCGTTTATGACGTGGCTTACGGCGTGAGCGAAGCTGCGCCCGTGAATGTGCGCATTCAGCAGCGTGGCGAGCCCGAACGTTTGGGAGACGAAGTGCCGCGCCGATTCCTGGAAGTGCTTGGTGGGGAAACGGTTCCTGCGAATGCTGGAAGCGGCCGAAAAGAGCTAGCCGATTGGCTCACGCGCCCCACGAATCCGCTCACCGCACGGGTGCTGGTGAATCGCGTTTGGCAATGGCATTTTGGACAGGGGCTGGTGACAACGCCGAGCGATTTTGGAGTCCGTGGCGAGCAGCCGAGCCATCCTGAGTTGCTCGACTATTTGGCGTCGGAGTTCATGGTGCAGGGCTGGTCGATGAAGTGGCTCCATCGCCAAATCATGCTGTCGCGCACCTATCAACTCGCGAGCGCCGACCACGCTGAAAACTTGCAAAAAGACCCGGGAAATCGCTGGCTATGGCGTTTTTCGCGCCGCCGCCTCGATGCCGAATCGATCCGCGATTCGATGCTGGCGGTGAGTGGCGGCCTCGATCGATCGGAGCCACAGCCGCACCCGTTTCCCGCTGTCGAATCGTGGCGCTTTAGTATTCACAATCCGTTTTTTGCAGTCTATCCGTCGAATCATCGGAGCGTCTACTTGATGGTGCAGCGCAATCGGCGGCATCCCTATCTCGCACTCTTCGACGCCGCTGATCCGAACCAAAGTGTCGACAGCCGACATGCCACGACGACACCGCCACAAGCCCTGTTCCTGATGAACTCCCCGTTCGTGCACGAGCAAGCGACGCTGTTTGCGCGCCGTATCATCGCTTCCTCAACAGAAGACCCGGCACGCATCCGGTTTGCGTTTGAGACAGCGCAGGGTCGCCCGCCAGCGGATGCCGAATTAACAGCAGCGCAGGAGTTTGTTGCGGCTTATCGCCAGAAGCTGGCAGGTAACAGCGACGAGTCTCCTGTGTGGGGCGCACTTGCGCGAGTTTTGCTCACCAGCAACGCGTTTTTATACCTGGAGTAGAGACCATGAATTCGACGTCTTTTCTATCGCGACGCGAATTCCTGCAGCGTGCTTCAGGTGGCTTTGGCGCACTGGCACTAGCAGGAATTTGTAGCGAGCTCGGCGGCGCTACTCCCGATCCACTCGCTGCTCGCGCGGGACATTTCCCGGCGAAAGCCGATCGAGTGATTTTCCTGTTCTCGACCGGCGGTGTCTCGCACGTCGATACGTTCAACTACCGGCCGCAGCTCATCGTCGATCATGGCAAACAGGTCACCGCGCAGCGATGGCTAAACAAGCCGGGCAAGTTCGAACGCTATCTCAAAAAGCCGCAGTGGGCCTTCAAGCAGTATGGCGAAAGTGGCACGTGGGTCAGCGATCTGTTTCCGCATCTCGGAGGCGTGATCGACGAGGTCTGTATCCTCAACGCGATGCACTGCGAGAGCGATGGTCACGACAAGGCGACTCTCGCCGCGCATACCGGCTCGGCGCAGTTCGCCCGCCCCAGCGCCGGCGCATGGGTCAGCTATGGACTCGGCACCGAGAACCAAAATTTGCCGTCGTTCATGGTCCTCGCCCCACACGCCCCTTATGCCGGTTCGCAGACCTGGGGGAGCGATTTTTTGCCCGCATGCCATCAGGGTACGCATGTCGTTCCCGGCAGCGAACCTCTTCCCAACTTGCAGCCCCGTGTGGCGAGCGCCGAATTGCAGCGGATGGAACTCGATCTGCTGAGCAAGCTCAACCGCAGCCATCTGGAATCGCGCGCGGCTGATCAGGCACTCGACGCACGTATCCGTTCGTTTGAGACCGCTTTCGGCATGCAGCGCGAAGCTCCTGAAGCATTCGATCTTTCCCAGGAGTCCGAAGCGACCCTCAAGCTCTACGGCTTACAACCCGGCGCCAATAGCGGCTTTGGCTGGCAATGTCTCGTCGCCCGTCGCTTGGCCGAGCGCGGCGTACGGTTTCTCGAACTGATCGATGTCGGCTCGAGCAACAACTGGGATTCGCATGGCAACATGAAAGATCACGAGCGACTAGCGCAAGCCATCGATCAGCCGATTGCTGGGCTCCTCACCGACCTGAAGCAGCGTGGCATGCTCGAACGCACCCTTGTCGTCTGGACCACCGAGTTTGGCCGGACTCCGTTCAACACCGTGGCCGATCATGCCGGACGAGAGCACCATAACCTCTGCTTCTCGTCGTGGATGGCAGGTGGAGGCGTCAAAGGAGGGATGGTGCACGGCACGTCCGACGAGCATGGAATTCTTCCAGTCGACGGAGCTGTTCACACGCACGACTTCAACGCCACTTTGCTGCATCTGCTTGGCATCGACCACGAGCGACTCACCTACCGCCATGCCGGTCGCGATTTTCGACTGACCGATGTTCACGGCAAAGTGGTCCAGCCGATCATTGCCTGATCTCGAGCAGCTGTCGTCGCCACTTCACGATCAGCCATGAATTGGCTTCCCGCTGCTCTCTCATCACGCCTCAGCTGCCGGCCGCGACTTTTTCGTCGCTTTCCCATGCTGGCCTTCTGATGCATCGAGTTTGCACCATATTTGCACCAGGGAGCGTCGCCAGCAGCGCAAAGAAAACGCTAAGCTGTTCATTTTAAACAACTTAGCGTCAAAGGCGAATCAGGAATTCAAGCGAAACGGAGAGGACAGGAGTCCATTTTGTCGCATTTCAAAGGCGATTCTTTGGGACCCGTATCTCTTTATGCAGTAGACACTTAGTTCAATAGTAGATGTCACTTCCGACGTGCGGAGAGGGAGTGCTTATCGGACTATTCGGACCACCCTTATCGGACAACTGGCAGCCTTAGCAGTTAGCTTATACGAACGCGGTTAGTTCGCTACCCGCATCACCGTTCAACAGTGCTTGCGCGTTGTCTCCGCCCTACTTCAAAAGCAACCAACCAAGCCACCTAGGAGCGACGGAAGAGCCCCGCCTTCGTCGCCACGACAATCTGCAACGCAAACGCCCAACCGGGCCGGTGGAGGCCCCAGGCGATGTCAGGATGAGCTGCATAGCGGACAGCGCCAGAGGCGTCGCGGCCGCGAAACCTGCCGGGCAACAGACGAGCCAGGCGGCGATCGCCATCAGAATGAAGAGCGTGGTCCAGACTGGCCCGAAGATCCAGTTGGGTGGGCTCCAGGACGGCTTCGCGATCGTCCGATACCAGCCGTCAATTTCAGGCGTGGTTGCGATGGCTCCGAGAGCAGCCGCACCAAGGCAGATCGCGATGAAGATGACGAGGCCTATCCAGCGGGTGCGGTCCGTCAACGCGTTCTCCTTGGTCTCCGGCTAGTTTACTTCTGAGCCGGATACTAATTTACCTCGTTGCCGTTCGAGATGTGTGGGGCTACGGATTGTCGGTCAGCCTTAGCTCAGCGGGAGTCGGTGCTAACTCGTCGCCGATCCAAACTGTGGCGTAACACCAAATCAACTTACCCAATTGCAGGATGGATCAGGACCGATGAACTGGGACGTCATTGTCGTGGGAGGGGCGGCAGCGGGTTGGCGACGGCCGTCAGTGCGGCTGAGCATGGCCTGCGAGTACTGTTGCTTGAAAAGCAGCGAATTCTGGGTGGAACCACCGGCATCGCGGCGGGGTCGTTCACTGCAAATCGCACGGAGTTCCAGACGCGTGCGGGCATCCAGGATACCGCTGAAGATCACGCAGTGGACGCCGGTCTTTTTGCCCCAGGCGAAATCGAAGAGAGAAACAATCGTGAGTTGAGACAGTACTTTCTGGATCATGCTGCGGACACGCTTCATTGGCTCACCCGCCAGGGAGTGAATTTTCACGGCCCGAGTCCAGAGCCGCCCAATCGAGTGCCCAGGATGCACAACGTCGTGCCAGGCGCTCGAGCCTACATCACCACTCTGCAAACTCGCTTCCAGCAACTCGGCGGAGTGATCCTGTGTAACGCCGGTGTGGAGCGTCTCGTTTGCCAAGATCGCCGGATTGTGGGTGTCGTTGCAATTCAATCCGGGAAAGAACAAGAGTTTCAAGCAAGACGGGGCGTGGTCCTCGCGGCAGGAGACTACGCCAACTCGCCGGAGCTGATCAAGGATTTCAAGGGAGATCGGTTCTCGGAGATCGAGGGAATCAATCCCTTATCAACCGGCGATGGCCGCCGTCTGGCCGCGTAGGCAGGGGCGCGCCTGATCAACATGGACGTGACCTACGGTCCCGAGTTGCGTTTTGTTCCCCCCTCCCGTCGATCCTTTCTCAACCTGCTGCCGACCGGAGGTCTTGCGACGAAGCTGATGGGCTGGTTGATGCCCTACGTGCCCAAGTTCGTCATCAACGCTTTTATCCGCCGCCTGTTAGTTACCTGGCAGCACCCGGAGAACGCCCTGTTCGACGACGGCGCAATCCTCGTTAACCAACTCGGTCGCCGATTCTGCGACGAACGGGACATCACGGCTACCTGCTTGCGGGTATCGCCGTCAGGCCAATCTTCGGCCAGGGCCAAGACTTTTCGTCCGTGAACGAGTCGAGCATCCGAACAATCGAGTCGGGCTCGATGGGAAGCGATGCCTATATTGTTACGCTCGTTGGCCGTTCTCTTCCAGGATCGGAAAGGACCATTTCTTCCGCTTCAAATCCAAATCCCGGTCGCCCACTTCAACTCGCAGTTTGGAAGGCTGCATGTCTGCTGCGTAGATAGTAAAGTTCGCAGCGAAGTTCGTGAGTTGAGGCACGAACGCGGTTAGAGGCAAACTCGTCCGATTGCTCGCGGCTACTCGATAACGAACCGCACAAACGTGGGAATTACTCGACGGATGCAGTGGTCGGGGAAAATCAATACCTGTTCCGAATTCGGTTTCGGCCTTATTCACCTTGAACGGTGTCTCAATCGCCAGCCCTTCAGGCTCCGTTTCGATAATGAGAAAGACGTCCCTTGCCGTCACTATCCCCGCGTTGTGAAGATGAAATCGATAAATAACCTCCATGTCCTTCGGTGGTGGTGCTGCCATTGGCACATTGACTTTCTGCCAGTCTGGTTGCACTGAGACGCGGAGTTTAGTGCTCGACCGTGGGAAGAACAGGTTCCGCAAGAGCGATGGACTCGGGTTGTGGAACGAGTCGCCAACCCGTAGGTAATATGGCTTGTTCTCCATCAGTTCCGCACGGTGAGGCTTCACGTCACTTTCAGGCACATATGACACGACAAAGCCTGGCCCACTGTCACCGGTCTCGTGGATGGCGACAGATTCAACGCCCCTTAGAGGCGGATCGGTGGCACGCGGATGAAGCTCTTGCAACCGGGAACGAAGTAACGCGGGATCGGCCGACAACGAGAGACCACAAGCACAGTCGACACCGTTGCTGTCTTTGCGGGCGTCGATGCCCCATACCACCACGCCGCCTTCGTTGTTGGCGAATCCGCAGATGAACTTACTCCAATTGCCGCTCATCTGTGTGTTATCCATTCGGCTCACTCCCTTGAAGTCGAGCCATTCGGTTTCCACTTGCTGCTCGGTCACCAGGTTTTTCAGGAACGCAGAGCCACCGGCCACTGCTTTCTCAAAGAACTGACGTGCTAACGACGTTGCCATTCCGTGCTCCTTATTGCATGGCGATTCTATCGGAGGACACGAATTGATCGCCAAAGGTTCTTGTTCGTGCTAGTTTCGATCCATGTCCGCTCCGGAATGTCGCCCATGTAGAAGCTGGTTATTCGGATGAGTGCTTCCCGGATTGCGACCCGCAGACGCTTCGGACGTACATTAAAGAATTTCCCGTTGACTTTGACACCGATGCGACTGAGGTGGCTCGTCGCAAAAGGCAATTCCATTGGGAACGGATGGGTAACGAGGGATCGAACGGCAAGATCAAAGGCTTCAACGCCATTTCTTGGAAGTTCAACATGCAAAACCATTTCGGTTGGAAGGAGAAACGCGAAGAAACGGTGAAGGTAAGAAAGGACGGTGCAACGGCACTTGCCAGTCATCTTCTGACGGGCGACACTCCCAACGCTGGAGACGATTCGGAATCTGACACCGGCACAGAAGCAGGAAGCTCTGAAGCGAACGCTTAGGGCGTTCGTTCTCTTCTGCGAGCAGAACTTCCAGTTCGACCTCTACGAATACCAGCTTCGCATCGCGGAAGCTTGTCTCCACTGGCGGCGTGACGTGGATGATCGGAGTCGGGGCAAGGAACAGCAAAAGATCCAAGAACTGGAGCTGATGATGGATCGTAGCGGCAAGGCCATGCGCATCCGGGAGTTCAAGGCGTCTTCATCGAAAGCAAGTAGCAGCCAGTCTCGAGCCTGCCGGACTTCGAAGGGGTGCTCGTGCCACATGAACGACAGTTCGTATTCGACTGCAAAGTCTGCTCGCAGGCCTCGTTCGCACTCGACGAAGACAAGTTCAAGCGGCGACAGTTGCGGCACCTACTAACACGTTCGAAGTTCGGCGCCATCACTTTCCTGCTGATGCACTTCAATCCACGCGAGCAAACCAAGGGAATCCAGACCGCTGAGACCTGGGCATTCCCGGTTTATGCCGAGCATCCGTTGTGGCAGGCCTTCGACCGAGCGGAGACGAAGCGGATCACTCGAGCAGTACGCAGCGCCATGCCAGTGGAACACGCTGCCAGGTGGGAGAAGTGAGCGACCTGATGTGCTAGGGGCTGTGATGCAGCTGGCCGAGATGCCGGGAGCTGCTGTTTCTGAAAGCGCCGAACATGACCGACCCTTTTGAACTCCTCAAGAAGTTTCTCGGCCGTGAGCTCGCCCGACTCGACAATTCGCATCCGCGACTGATCGATCGCCAGGCCGCGAATCAAGGTAAGCGAGCTGTACTGCTAAAGGTGCTGCAACTGATTGAGGAATCCGAGCAGCGAGAAGCCAAACGAAGAACACGCGAGGCCGCTATGAGAAGGCGGCTATTGAAGGAAATCGAACGGAAGCTATAGGAGCCCAGAATGGCCACGGAAAAACGGCGGGGGGGTGGGGGGAAGGTGCATCGTTGCCGACCCGGTGATCGGGTGACAGTGAGCGGCTGCAAGCACAAGCCAGTCGTGCGAATCGGGAGCGATGGGACGTATTACGTGAGTGTGAGTGCGAGCCGGAAAACGAAGATTAAGACGAAGGGAGTGGAGCGATGATAGACGTTTAGAAAGCGTTGGCAAGAATGAAAGAGGCACCGCCCGAAGTGTGGGATGTTAACTGGGGTCAAGTGGCGCAAGAAGAGCGGACGGTTCGTGCTGACGCCTATACGTGCGAGTTAGCTTTCTGGATTGAGAAAATCAGTGGTTACCCACATACAACGGAAATTCGAGAAACCAAGATTCAACTTGATGTTCCGCTGTTTTCTCAGATTTTCGTTGACATCAAGAATGACCTGTGCAGGATAGTAAATCTTGTTGGTGAAAATGGATCCTGTTTATTTAGAAAATGTTTTTAGAATTGCGGCCGAATGTGATCACAGACATACCTACAAGCGATGATTTCCATGTTGCTGGGATTGGATACTTGAATCTCGCATGGCAGACAGCAATCGATCTTGGCCTTAACTTGGACGAGGCCGACTACTTCGATAGGGACGACAAAGACACAGTCCCAGACCAATATTGGGCAGCAGCACAGCGACCGCTGTCAACAGCTGTTTCGCTACTCCAGCAGGGTATTGAGTTCCTCATCAAGGCTCGCATCGCTGCAGTCAGCCCATTCCTGTTGATTGACGGTTCACCTCGTGATTGGCCTAGCAAATGCAACCAAGTGGATACTCCTTATTCCGTATTCAAGACAATCGACGCTCAAGACTTGATTCGCGCCCATAATACACTTTGCACGCCTCGCCTTTTAGACGCCTTTGTGAGCACTTATGAACGCTTGCGTAAGCGTCGCAATACGATCATGCACACCGTGGACCCAACGCTTCGATTCACTGCCACCGAAGTCCTCGTGGATGTGCTCGAGATCTCTGAGGTGTTTACAGGGCCAAATAAATGGACTGCACATCGTGCGGAAGCCATTGATGCAGAGCCGTGCTCCGTCGCATATTGGGGCGGATCTTGCATAGTCAGACTCGCGCGTGAGTGTCTTTATGCAACTCAGGAGCTTGAACCCGCACAATGTCTTCGATTCTTCGGATTTAATGCCCGGCAACGTCGCTATCGTTGCTACAACTGCCAGTTGGAGAATTCTGATTCGGATATTGTTGTGGACACAGCACAGCTCCAGCCGAACACACCAACGTCGATAACTGTGCACTGCTTTGTTTGCCGAGGAAACTACGATGTTGTGCGACAAAAGTGCCCTAAGCGCGGTTGCAAGGGAAATGTACTCGACGCGGAAGACCGCATTTGCTTGACCTGCTTTAATTGATTTTGCCGACTTATTGGTGGTCATTCCCCCAGTATACACCTACCAAAAAAGTTTCATTGAACGACTATGGTATACAAATCCCTAGAGTCTGCCACAGCGAATTTGGCTGGTTGTGCAAAGGCGATTCAGGCATCTCGCGGAGTGGCAAACCTTACGACAGTCCAATATGAAAAGGTTGTCGGGATCGGAATAGCGTTTGAATGGTCGCGCCGCGCTTGGTTGTTGTCTGAATTGCGATTTGGCTCTTCTAGCCAAAAGCGGAACGGCCGCAAGTTGGGTGCGACCGAGCTTTGCGAGACCACGCGGTTCACCTACATGTGGATTGCCCTCAACGCTCTGTTCGCTCGCCCATCGCTTTTGTCCCTCCTTGATCCGACAGCCCAAGCCGCAAGGAGCGAGCTGGATAGATTTCGAATGATGCTTAACTCTGCCAGACTCACCCAATCCGAAATTTCTGCAGCCCACATGACATTGATTTCGATCCTTACTACGGCGGTCAACGTCAAAAGTTTCCCCTGGCAAACAGCCGGTATTCCTACGGTCGCGGAAGTGATCTACCACAAGTATACCTCTCCCGATGAGCAGAACCGGGGCGTTGGAAAGAGACTGGGGCTGGCCATCACCGCTGGCAACTTAAGTACCCTCGATTTGGCATCATTGATCTATGCTTTCCGGAATTGGACGGTCCATGGCGCCACGCTTTCTTCATCGCTAAGGGGCACCAAAGCGCGGTCGAGGCGGTACTTGGACACCATCAACAGCGTAACCTCGGCAATCTTGGTTGGAGCGGCAAAGAAACTGCTTTTGGCTATTGATCCGAATGCCGCGCCCATGCCGTAGCGAATCTTCCTCTACGGTTGTCTGGGAAAAAACGCACATCGGAACGCACTGCCTGACCAGAGGCGGGATGAGGTTGTAATGCCGTGGGGCACCAGCGGCGTGGCAAACATGTTTCTTCTATTGAGGTCGCTGGCGGGTAACCTTGTCCGCTATGTTCTTGACTACGGCTTGATTTAACGGATCACGGCTAGCTAATATTCACAACTGAACTTGGGCCTCGGCCCCACCAGCCCGACGATGATCGCGGGCACCCTTACAGCCTATGCTGCTCTGAGCGTGCTCTCGTGTTTATGTGCTCGCAGCTCCGGCAGCTTCAATCTTTGGAGCTTTGCCGTGACTCAAGCAGATGCAGTATCGCAATTTGGTGCTTACCTTGCGAACCTTTCCAATAAGGTTCGCCAACCTCAATGGCTGTTCGGTCATCTGATCAAGTTCTTCAACAGGATCGTCTGTCAAATGGTCGCTTGGCTCGGTGGTCGCGATGAAGTGGTGGCCGCTGTGATCGCTGGCTATCACAGGTAAATCATGCCGATCAATCTTCCCAACGTCCCCGACTTAGAGTCTACCCGTCGGTGAAGGTAGCTGTGGGCGGGCGGTGCTTTCGGCGGCGAGGCAGCGTGGTATCGCTTTCCATTTTCATCGCCGATGGAATCTTTGAGCATGGGCGTGTTCAGTGAACAATTCCCAAAAACCTCTCAACGCACGATTGGCACGTCTTGTCGTCGTGCATCCACTCAGGCGGCCTGGTTTCACTGCATCGCTTGCACTTGCGGTACTTTGCAAGGCGAAGTTTGCGAGCTGACTCTAGGAGAATGTGAAGTCCTATTGTTAGCCGGGAAGCTGGAAGCCGCTTCCAGTTCAGGCTGCCAACTAAGGATGGGCGCACTACTGGCGTGTGCGGGCCCTTCCAGACGACACCGAAGACGGCCACTGACACCTTGTTTCCTCGTACTCGCACGACGACTTCGCCTGGATCGCCACCAACGAAAACCAATGATCCATCAAGTTGCATTTCTTCACGCACGGGCGTGGGAAGATGGGTACGAATCTCTCGGAGCAAAGCGACTGCATCGAGCGGATTAAGTTCAGTCATCATCAACTCATTTCTGCAACTTGTGCATGATGGACCAGACATCGTGCAGCGAATGCCCTTAATCGCACCAATCGTCGTTTTCCGGTGGCTATGCGGCGTGTACTCTGGGGTCGAGATTTTTAGCATTTGCGAACCGATGAATCTTGTGGGCACATCCAGGAGAAAATGAATGCCGGGCGAAGATAGTCTTTTGGGGCTAGTTTATCAGCAGCGTTACGTGCAACACCGTGTCCTTAGCCAGCTCGCTTTGGATGCGGCGAAGATCGTGGGTGGCCATGCCAAGTTGGTACGTTTCGTCGTGGAGGGACGAGGTGGCGTTGTTGGTCCTATATGGGACATTCTCTTTGAGTACTCTGACGGAGTATTGGACCTCCATGAGTGTAAGAATACTACGATCACGAAAGAGGATCGCCTGACCTTTTACGATCGGCTTCGGCGAGAGATTGCAGGTGGAACCGCGGCAGACCGGATACATCCGGTCTGGGTCACCGATCCAGGTAAGCAAACGGCGAACATTCTCGGCTACTTGGAGGGGATTCCACTTGCGGTTTGCGATGTGGATTTGAATCGGCTCCCTGCGACATTGCCTAAGCGATTGGTGTCGAGCAAGGCGGCACTGCAAGAGGCCGTTTGGCGATTGTGCCACTACACAGGTGAGAAAGTCTCAAAGAAGGAGGCAACAAAGGCGAAGCGAAAGAAGAAGATCATACCGCTCTCGCCAGAATCAAAATGGCCGCGGGCATGCACAACCGGAGAAGCCAAGACGCTACTTTCAAATCTGCGCATTGCCCGGCATCGGTTCGAGGAACTCGATCAATCCATCAAGCTGCTTTCGACGGGTGTATTTGCCACGGGCACGGCGGCGTCGGTCCAGAAATTTGTGACGGGCGTGCTGACGGAAGAGGTGGTGGGGAAGAAAAAGGCTGAATTCACTGTGCCAGAGTTTATCGCGACGATCGGGACTGCCACCGTCGAGCACAGTGTTGGTGATGTGCTGCGGGATTTGATGACGTTTTCTGCAGCGTCCGGGTTCACTCGGCCAGCGGGACGGATTGTCTGGCGAAACCTGCCGGGCAATCCCGTCACGCGATGGTCGCTGAGTGAGCGGGCTCCCACGTACGATTCCAGCCGCTCCGAGTGCTTCGTCGCTAACATGGGGTGCGGAAAGACCGTGGCCAGCCAGTTGGCGTTTGACGAAGAGGCCAAGTGGCGACACGCCAGCCGCACACTTCGGGTCGAGGCCCGTGCTCTCGGCCAGGTGCAAGTCGACTCGTTGCTCCAGCTAAGTTGCTTACTTTGCGGCTTAGGCCCGACTTGGCTCGCGATCGACGGGTTGGACGAAATTCCGTCCAGCTTGAGTCAGCAGTGGATTCGAGTCCTCGCCGCGCTGACGGACCTTCCGAACCTAACCGTACTGGTCACGGTGCGACGCGAAGTTCTCGCGATACAGGAATGGTTGGAAACGGCGATTGCCCCGCTGCATAAGGTCGACCTTGAACTCCTTTCGATTTCGCAGGTCGAGCAATCATTTTCTGAGGTTAAACTTCCCGTCCCGAAGAATCCACAGCTGATCGATGCTTTGCGGAATCTTTATCTGTTGTCACTGTACGCAGACATTGTCGGACCCACAGACATGCCGTTGGCGCAGAGCGGCGAAGTCACAGCCTTCCAGGTCATTGAAATGTTTTGGCAACGGCGCGTGCGTGGCGTCAGCACGGGACAACGGGCCGTCGGGAGCAGTGATGTGTCCCAGGAAGCGAAGCGCAAGGCAGCGTTGTTCTTAGGCGATCAGTCCTTAGCTGGCAACCTCTTCCTATCACGCCAAGGCGCGGACGAACAAACAGCGCAGGGGATTGAAATGTTGCTCCTGGAAGGGGTGATCCGCGAGCAAGGTGCGGCCGCCGTCGCCTGGAGTCACGATTGGCTGCGAGAATATTCGCTCGTTCAGACCATGCTAGCGCGGATCGCCACCCCGAATGCGATCTTGCTCTCACGAACCATTGTCGCCGCGTGCACCGAGGATCATGTCGCGCGCTCGGCCGCCGCCGCCGGTCTCAAGTGGGTCATGGGAAATGACACCGCTGGCTCCACGACGGAATACCTGTCGGAGCTTGCGATGCTCAACGACGGACTAGCGCGCGAGGCGCTCATTGTGTTGCTTGAAGGCCCGGCGACCACAGGAGCACTGAGCGGATTATCCGATGCACTCGTGGCGGATGCACTGACTTTGGCCGTGAGTCTCCGAGTTCCCCACTGGAGCGTAGAGGTAGCGGGTCTCCAGGATGTACGCTTTCTTGGGCCTCAGGGAGATCGATTGCAAACTGCCGCCGTACAGTACGAACTGACGGTTTGTCGGGCCGAGGGGGCGGGGGAACCCGCCGTCGTAAAGCGACTTGTGAAGCGCGAACTCGCCCGATGGAGATTGAAACTCCCATGTTCCAGATCGACTTTTCGGCTGCTCTTGGATGCCATCGTTGCTTCGAGGGCCTATGGCGACCCGGGAATCGATGAGTGGCTGATCTTAGTGGCGAGCGCTTCCGACTCGTGTTCTTTTGGCAGACTGCTGGAGTTGATCGGTAACCTGCTGACCGACGGCGCCGTAGACTTGGCCTGCAAAGTCTTTCGCGCAACCTTGGGGATTGATGACGCGGAGCGCGGTTCAATTGTCACCGGAGCGCTCGTCACTCGTAGGATTCCGTTCGAGCGGAGTCTACTTAAGGTGATTGAGAGCCCCGGCCTGCTTCTGCATCTGGAGACGTGGGGACGGACTGCGATCGAACTGCTGGCGGCGCTGATTGTGGCCCGGCAGCGCGTTGGCGAAGACACGCGGCTAAGTATCGCAAAAGAAATGGGAGAAGAGTCTGACAAGAATTTCTCTCCCAGGTTTGACGAAGAGCCACAGCTGAGTGTGTTCTCGGAGCGGGATTGCCAAAAGCCCCTGGTGCGAGTTCGTGCGGCACTGGACCTGGCACTGTCGGAGCTGGCAATTATGCCTGACGCGACAGGTTTTCAGGCGTTCACCGACGGGATGCTTGACACGCGCTTCGCTGCGCTCATTATCTTGCCCATGCTTTCGCTGCTCGATGCCGGCAATACATCGGAGAAGAAACGCGATTGGCAGGACGCCCTGCGCTTACAGTTGCTCGCGGATGCTCGGGTGACGAATCTTGAGTCCTTGAGCGATGTGCGTCGCCTACTGCGGCGGCAGCTACCCACCACCTTGGCCGCCGCAGATCGGGAACGAGTTGTAAGCGCAATTCGGAGCTCTTCGCTGTCACCGCGAATTCGACTTCGCGAGCTTTCGGACCTTCGCGATTGGGGGAATCTCTCTGCCGACGAACTGGGACTAGTGCAGGTTGCAGAAACTGAAGGGAAACTCCGCGAACCCATCGATCTGCGAACCGAGCCGTTGTTCAGGACTGGTCATGGTCTCATCTCCTCCCAGCCACGTCACGAGATGGGTTGGCCGCATGCCGAGGATGACAAACGGATTCGGCTCCTAGGCGAGCGGCGGAACGCTGCGGAGGCCAAAGTTGCAGCAGGCAGCGGAGTGGATGCCGGAACGATCGCACGGAGCGAAGCTCTGGTCCACGTGCTTGCAAGGCAAGAAGCGAAAACAGAGGCGTGGTTGGCGACGACACTTAGCTGGTGCAGCGAACTGGTACATGCGCTGCGAAATTACATGGTCTCCCAACTCGAAGCGCCAAGGTCGCTCCTGCAACCCTCTGCCTGGGAGAAACTGCTCAACGAATACACACCTTGGTGGCGTGAGATGCTAGAAGTGGCCATCGAGTCACTTCTTGGGCCCTGCCCCGCGTCACACACGGAAAGGATCCCGGATGGGCAATTGACCTGGAGTTCAAACGATATCTTTATGCGGGCGGCAAATTTTGTGAATAGCGTGCTGGCGAGCGCGCATCAGCCACCGTTCTCCGAGTTCCAGGCGAGACTGGAGGCGGCAGTCTGTGGCCGATGGTCAGATTGGCCGCCCTTTTCCAGAGCCACCATCCTCGCATCTCTGGAGACTTGGTACTTCGTTACATATCCTGAGTTGGAGAAGTTGCTGGCCGAGATTGTCCGAACGGAACCGAATGCGGCTGTCGTGCGTTACGCCGTCGACCATCTTCTGTGGATCGCGGAGTCGCGTTCGGCACCGGAGCTCGGCGATTTGTTGGTACGTGTCAAGCTCGGTGGGCACGACGACTCGCTGGGGCAGATCGCACAGCTTCTGGGGCGCGCACGAATCGTCCAAACCCTGCCCGATAGCCGTGAATCCTTTGCCGAGATCGGCAAGCTGCTGGATCTATCACTCGCCGACAACTGGCCCGAACCATCGACTCTGAAGCACTTTCTGCGCGGTGTGTTGATCGGAGCGCGAGAAGCACTAAACGAAGTCGAGGACAAGACCAAGAGTGCCTACGAGGCATGGCTACATTTAGTCGGGGAAGTCGTCGATCGTTGGCCGTTCGATTCCGAGGTCGTCGATGGCAGTGAGCTATTACCATTGGATGCGATCTGCTCTGTCGTTGAAGATGAACCGAATGCCAACGAGCGTACGACTCTATTTCTCAAACTCGTGTCTGTGATCGAGACGATCCTGAGACGCGGGAATTTGGGTGCGTTTTGCGATCTGCACTTCACGCTGAAGGATCTCATCTCGGGGACGAATACTCCTAAACTTGGCGACGAAAAAAGGCAACCAGGAGTCGTGGTTAGCGAGTCGACGGAACATGCGTTTGCGAAACTCTGTCGATGCTCGGTGGAGCGAGTCGTCCAGTGGCAGGAAGCAGGGACGCAGTCCAATGATCTGGGTTGGGCAGGCGGCCTACGAGGTGAAGAGTCGGTCGAACTCGTGGAACGATGTATGTCGGCCGCAGGCAATCGAAATTGGCTGAAGATAGAGATGGTTCCGCTGGTGGATTTGCTGGTGAAAGCCGGACAACCCGAACGGGCGGCCGAATTACGAATTCGGCTTCGCAAGTTCTGAGTATCCGTTCCGTGGAGTGCGGGTTTTGATTTAGGTGGTGGGGTGTCAAGCTGCTGGTTTTTGTGACCAGGAGTTTTGGCATGGCGCGGCAGCAGCGGGGTTCGGCGAGGGAAGGTTTTTGGCGTGGGGTGTTTCAGCGGTTTGCTTCTAGCGAGTTAAGTGTGCGCGAGTTCTGTCGCCGCGAACAGCTGGCCGAGTCGGCGATTTATGCCTGGCGGAGAACGATCGCCGAGCGTGATGGTCGACTCGGTGAGCGCGACGATGCGCGAAGTACAGAACCAGTGGACGGCGCTGACGACTTACACCACGCGAGGCTTCCTCGACATCGACAACAACGCCAGCGAGCGGGCGCTGAAGCGCGTGGCGATCGGCCGCAAAAACTGGCTCTTTGCTGGTAACGAAGCGGCCGCTGCGAGCCACGCGAAGCTGTGTTTGCTCCTCGCCAGCGCTGAGCGCAGCAACGTCGATCCGCAGGCGTACCTCACGAGCGTTCTGGCCAAGATCGGTCAGACACCCGCCAATGAACTCGCGCAGTTCCTGCCCGACATCTGGAAAGCGGAAGATGCTGCGGAGCCGCTGGCTCCGCAATGACGCTCTCCGCAGCGTTAATCGATCACACTAAGACCCGCCGCCCACTTCCCGCAATCGCTCCCGCCCACACACTCAGCCGCTCGCAGTTCGCCCGCTGCAAACCTTGCCCACCTCCTCTCGCCCAAGAAAGCCACCTCCCGACGCCTCAACCGTGAATATCCATAACGCGCTTGACCGAACGGACACTTCCTTCACAAGGAACTTGACGTCACATAAACAGAGCGACGCTAGTAGATAAAGAAAACGACGCTCGCATCTTCGCCGCCCTCACCACCGAAGTGATCCTGCAGAAGTTGGCGAAAGAACTTCCCGATAGTCGGCAGCCAAGATAAGGGGCGATTATCGTCTAGGAAACGGTGGCTGAAGACACTTTCGCCTATCGCCAACGCCGCTATTGTATGCCCAGCGTCAATTTCACATTCAGCGCGAGCTATCTGTCGATTTACTTCGTTGAAGAATCCCAAAGCAGCTTGTTGAAAATCCCGCCTGAAATTGAAGCCGCGCGACTTTTTCGGGAATCCTAAGGGATAACTGCGTTGTTATCGAGTTTTCCAACAGGCTACTGTCATTTCTTCGACCGGCCCCGCCCTCTCGTTCTCTTAGGTTTCGCGGTTTCAACTAATGCTAAAGAATCGATATTTTTATTGCCTGATTGACCATTTTCAGAAGGGTCCAGTTGCCCAACCTGCGGTGGTTCACTCAAAAGGTGGTTGATAGTGACTTCATCGAACAAAGTGTCTTCTGCCGGGAACAGTCCTCCCAAGCCCTCTATAGTAAGCTTCTTTTCAAGAAACTCCTTCGCACCACACCCCCACACAATAATCTGATAGTTTGGGTGCTGGCGATTATCTTCGTCGTCCTTAAACATGCCAATCTTGCGAGCGATCTCGCATTGGCGTTTGTGTGCGACTTCCTCCGCGTTTTCATTGTTTTTAATGAACGTAACGACAAGCAGTTGCCGTGCAGGATTTCCTTTTAGAGACTGCCGGAGAATCCCATTGATATGGTCATCGGCAAAACCATAGCCGATCGTTACGATCAGTCGAGCCTCTTCTAGCGTCCATTTGCGAAGTTCGTACGCGAAAAAAAGGAATGGGTCGACCGCCTGCAACTTCGCTGGCGTTCCGGAGATAATCGCCAAGTCCTCCGGATTGATCTGAGACACTGCATCACGATAAGTGAGGTTGTCATTATCGTCGCGAGTCCAGTCAATCGATCCATGCAGTTTATACAAGTAAATATCTGGCGGACCGACTCCGCGCTCATACTCGAATCGACGCCAGTCCCACCTTTTTTGCTCGTCAAATCCTCGCTCAAATGTGATCGACGAGTCGTCCGATACATCCGACAATGCTGTCTCAACGCACAAGTCGTAATTCAATGTAAACAAGCGGAGAGGTTCCTGTAGCTCTCGTTGAAACCGCCCAAGGTGAGCGAAATACTGAGCGTGTTCTCGATACTTCAGTTGGATCCAATCGTCGCGGAGTCGACGAACAATCTCTTCACGGAAGGCAGTGACTTTTTTCAGGTCTGAACCAGCAACCTCGTATAGCTTGGGCACCCATGCACCGACGAATGGGTAAAGCGGATGTTCGTCGCCGCGCCTCAAGTCATCGAGCGTTTCTACAAGCTTCTCGACATTGAAAGTATCTGTGTCGAATCGCCCATGAATGCCGTCTGAGAACTGAATGGCACTCTTCACAAAGAAATAAAGGCTCTTGTAGTCGGCCCATGAGGAATCCAGTAGTTTCTCGATTTCCGTAATCATCCCCTGCGATGCCGGAATCTGCGCTGGAACGCTAGCTCCTGCACCGAGGAGCAAGACGATTTCGTCTCGCTTAAAGACTGTGTTCGATTTGGGTGGCATCACAGAAACCATGGTGTTAGGTTATCCAATTCGCACTCCTCAAGGCCGAGTCGTTCAAACTGGCTGAAGTATCGCGCGATGAGCTTCGCGTAAAAGACCGAGACGGGAAGAGACTTTGCATTGAAGCCCCTCCAGTTTGCCCCAGAGAGATTGAGGCTGTCCTGCAAATAGACGCTCTTTTGTTCCAACGACAAGCCGGAACCGCGACTCTTTCGGTCGAAATGCGGATAGATAAACTCAACGTGAACTGGGCGGCCATAGCGACGTTCCACGGTACTCTTGTGGAATTGCAATCCCTCGAACCAGACGAGGAAATCCTGAAAAGACAGTGGAACAAGTGTGCTTTCAAACGGGACGCGTGCATTAGTGGTCGCAGAATATCCAATGAAATCGCTATCGGCGTTGAACTTCAGAACGGCGAATGTCATCGGTCGTCGCGTTTCGAGAGTGAATCGCGTTATTGCATCCTGAATTGCCGTCATTTCCTCGTGGCGGAGCTTGAACGGCGTGTGAATAGCAAAGCGACTGAACTGCTGCGAATGCCCACGAAATATCTCTAACAAGTTGTCGGCAAAACGAGTCAGGTAAGAGCGCTCATCGGTATCCTTTCCAAGTACACGCACGTCTTCATACAACCCGCTGGAATCGGTAAGTACGCAATAGGAATAGTACCGACTAATCGTCTTGTCTTCACCACAACGATGGGACTGGCCGATTCCCACAATCAAGCAGTCATCATTCTCCGAGACCACTTTCCAAGGCTTCCCACCAAGTTTGGCAAAGACGGCCATACCAATGTTGCTGACAGTCCACTTGAACGACGCCTTATTTCGGATTGTCTTGGTAGAGACAAACTGTGACGGAAGCCCTGCCTTCAAGAAGGCGTGCTTTGTGACATAATATTGGTCAGAAAAGTCTTCGGTGTCATGCCGCAACCACGGAATCAGAACTATCGGAACGACCAGTGCCCCACCCGATTGCGCCTTGATAGCCGTAGTTGCCGTCGCCAGTTCGTCAGGAGAGTAGTCTTGAATTGGTATGCCGAAGACGTGCTCCTTTCCCAAGCTGAACCCAAACATCCTCTCCATGCCGAGAAACTGACTGTATGTGTCCCCGCGAAGTGCTTTGTAGAGGTCGTGAGAGAGGGGTTTGTCTTGCGGTTGATACACAAAGCAAATACGAACGTCTCCTGTCACACGCTGAATCGGTCCGTCCAGTTTGACAGCGGTGAATTGAGACGATGAAGGCTTTGAACCTCCCGCCAAGTACATCTTTGTTTTCAGAAGTGAGGAGTCGACGTTTTGAAGGGTCTTGCGAATATCCATCGGCGGGTATTCAGATAACTGTAGCGGAAACAGGCTAGGATAAATGCGATCAAGGAACTGCTGAAGTGACGCATATCGTGTCGCGTAAAAGTCCGTGTTTTCGCGATACTGAGCGTTAAGCGCATGACTGAGGCGCAGAACTTCGCGATTCAGGGCTTGTACCTCTTCCTTGCGGAACCAGAAATCGACCAGGAAACCAATCGAGCGAGCGGACCGGCACTGATACGGTGAAAGCCAAACGCAACTTTTTCCCTCGGGATGTGTGTCGAGAACAAATGCAACCTTTTTCTTGATTCCATCCTGAATGAAGTGCTCTAGCCCCGATGCTTTGGCTGAGACAACCAATAGGTGAAACAGAAATGCCATCGCGAGATGCGGGTTTGTTTTGGCATCACCCGCAAATGGAAGGAAGCCGTCTCTGGCCTCAAACGACACCCAGAACTGCGGCCAAGGATCGTCGGTGCCCTGGACCGTACCGTTCGGCGGGAGTGAATACTTGCGGATTCCTTCATCCGGTGCCCCTTCGTTGGCCTCTGCCAGACGTCGAAATACTTTGAACGGGAAGCGTTGGTCGATCAGCGGAAACATGTTCAGCGCTACTTGCTGTCCGACAGCAGGCATTTTTGAGGCCGTATTATTTGTCTTTGAATAGTCCATGGAGTACTTAGTTTACGGTGCCCAGCCGGCGGTTTGTAGTTCCTCCAGCTTCAGAACTCTCATACTTCTGAGTCTGGTTGGTTGCATCGCTTTTTTTCAAGATTGCCTTCACTATCACGCGATCCTCGCTCAGACGCAGTCCTTCACGGATTGCCTCGTGGTGTTTGCTTCCTACGTGTGGCGATCTTGAACCCCTCAGGTGTCGGCTTAAACAAGGCGTCATCACCAAGTGGAGGTTCGTGGTAACTCTGGAAATTGCGGAGCGACATGATTTCCAGATCGGTGACCACAAAATAGTCGTCCAGCCCGCCCTTGATCCGAACCAGATCCCTCATCCAGTTCTTCTTGGATGGCGTTCGGACGCGACTGTCTCCGTACTTCCGATTGTTGACGAGCACCATGTAGCAATGAACATCCAGAACAGCGGCCTCGACCAGTGCCCCAAACGATTCCAAATCCTGATTCCAGCTGAGCACAAACAGCGTGTCGACATCGCCGCGCATCTCTTGCCGAAAGCGGATATCGGTGAGTTCGCTGCAAATCAGGACCCCGAAACCATGCCCGAAATGGCGGTAGATTGGCTTCGGGTCGTCTTTCGAGGCAGGTGCAGCCAAGGTGAGTCCGAACTTGCTGCGCAATTCGTCTCGCTCGTGATGTGCAGGAACGCCTTTTTGCTGTCTCACGACACACCAGGACCGGTAGCCAAGCCGGTCGTCTGCCAGCACGAGGTAAGCCTCATTGACCACCTGTGATGAAGGCTCTGGCGGGACACGTCGATACTCAACGCCCGTGATCAGCGATATCCCGGCTTTTATAAACAGTCCTGCCAATCCAGGAAGCCACCTGCGAGGTATCGACAATTCCGGGAAAACGACATACTCCGCTCGATGAGGTGAAGTTACGACGGCATTTGCTAGCCTGACGAGACGCTTGTACCGCTCGGCAGACAACTCTGGAGTTCCCTCCGCTGCTTTCGCCCAACTGGATTCTTCGGTTAGAAAACTCGTGATTGCAATTCTGGGAACATGCTTTCGGTTGCCATCACCGAAAACCAGCACTTCGCGAGTTTTGGGGCTACCACTTTCGGGCGCGGGAGCGGTTTTGGCAGCTCTTGAAGTGTGGGCGACCGGCTTTACCCAGGTTCCGCGCAGGGCGACTACGTAATCCCTGAGTCGATCCAGTTCCCATGCGCTCCGGCAGTCGAATTCTGTTATTTCACGGGGCGAGAATGGACGCGTTGGAAACAGAAGCGGTTGCACCTTGATATCGGCCGTGTCGGCTCCGCGAAGGAATTCCCGGATGACACCGAGTCGTTTCATTTGACTCTTAGGAAGTTTCCTTTTCAAAGGCTTCAGAGTACAGGGTGGAAGCGAAACATATCCGAGCAACGCATTTTTGAATGGAATACGCCCCAGATCGGTCCAGAACAGCTCACACGACAAAGCTGAAATATCCTGGGGATTGCTTAATGACAGCGGATTCAGGGCATCAATCACTTCGAGGAGAGATTTCGCAGCATTTTCAGCAGCATGGTTGTCTTGTTTCAGCGGATAGGATCGAACAACCGCTTCGCGGAGGGCCGTCTGAAGATGTCGGAGGTAAGCTTCCCACTGGCTGTCTGCGCCAGCGTTCGGCTCTACACTCACGTTGTTGCGAAGTCGTTCAATCCCGTCCGAAATTCGCTTGAGAAAACCGCCTGCGACTGTCCAGTCCCGGCAGGAAACAGCCAAGCCGAGGAGGCGAGGTAGATAGTCGTTCAGATCTAAGAGCCTCAGAGGTGTCAGAACGTGGCGTTCCGCAAACCGATAGAACCTCTTTCGTTCACGCTTCCACTCATTCGGAGGAAGATCATGCGCCAGCGTGTCGTACTGGCGCAGCATGATCGAGAAGCTGAGTCGCTTCAGCGACAACTGGTCAGCCTTGCGAAGGGTATCTGCGTTCTCATCGGCGCGGCGGGTCGCTGTTAGAATCTTGGCCGCAGGTGATTTTTCCAAGGCATCGAGGTCGGGCAGAAGCCGCCATTCGCTGGAAACTGCGTCGATCTGACTCTCGATTGTATCAAGCAGGTCGGCCCCCACTTCTCCTGAAAGCAGGAACACACGCTGCTTCTTTGCCTGAAACAAGAGCTTGCAGCCATTGGAGTAAGGAAACGCCAGCGTCAGTACGGACAGGTCGTCGTTGGCGTTCAAGGGCTTGATTCTGCGGCAGAGGTGCTTCAAGACATCCCGAGAAGTCCGCATTCTCCCGTTGTCGCGCAATACCAGGAAGATGTCGTCGACGTACCGCGAATAGTAGATCGGATCGAGTTTCTGCTGGGCGAGTCGATCAAACTCGGCGAGCAGAACATTCGCGACGATCCGAGCGGCGGAAACCCCAACGGGAAGGCCGGGTGGCGTATCGGCTTTGAGATGGGGCAGTTTCTTTGCCCAAGTCAGGAACGCAGTGACAATTTGTTTAGTGAAAATACGTTCCTCAGCAGCATAAAGCCCGCTACCGTTTACATTACTGAATCTGATTGCATCGAGGAATTTCTCATTCAGGATGAACTTCGGATCGACGTTGTGATAAAACGCCTTGAGGTCCATCGTTATGGCGACGACTTTGCGATCCTTGGCCAGTTCCTGCCGAATGGCTCGTAGCCCCTTCTCACGCCATTCCTTGTAACAGCTGAAATAGGGTTTGAACGAACCCGGAGCAGAAAGGTGATAGCGGCCGCATTCCGGGAGTTCTTCATCAGTCTGCCGGAGACGCCTCAGCCGTGTCCCACGAGCAGAACTGTCGAGGCAGGCATCGAACATGTGACCGACAAGATTCACCCACAGTGCACACACGACATACATATTGACGGTGAATAGCGCGACAGGCCGGAACTCAGCGATGGGCCTCTTTTCTCCAAGGGACGTCATCATCACATTCCAAGCATCGTCAGGATTGGACACGCTGAAGTGCGCGGCGCTGTCCTGATCCCCATCGGGCTCAGGAATCTGCAACCCTTTGGGAATGAACCCGTAACTACCAATGAAGTCGTTGCTTTTGAACCAATTGGTACGAGGCCGAGTCAGGGTTTTCTGCAGTGCGGTGAGATTGGCGTGCAGGTTTCGTTCGTATTCACAAAACTCCTGCGACCTCGGTTGCGAACGCTCGTAGAAGACGTCGACTTTGGCTTTTTGATATGCCTGGTACATCGCCTTCATGGAAACGAAGTCGCTCGACAGACTCGGCTGCTGAGCGACCGGCTTCTTCGGAGATTTTTCCTTCTTCCGCTTTCGCTTCTTCATATCTCAATCGCTTCTTTTTCTGAAGTGACACGCCAACTTTTTCCGAGCCTTGCTTCGACGGAAAGGCTATCGTAAACTCGCGGTTGGACACGGCCTTTGCCTAACAGACCTGCGTTTCGACGTAAGAATGCTGAATCGCACTGGTACGTGTCCTTTTTTATTTCCCCCGCCTTGCTTCGTAGACTGAGTAAAACGTGGTTCGTTCTGAGATCAGACTCTTTCCATATATCCGCTTTCGTTCGAGAATCACTTGGATCACACTCTCCTGCCGGAAGGGGAATTTGACCCTTGCTCGGATGCCTAACAACTCGCGCCGCTGAATTGTCCCATTTTTTAGCTGGCGTTCTTCCATTCGACCAACCCAACCGACGTCCTTAACTTCCTTGATCATCCGCTTGGCAATACCGAGCAGTTGCAATGACTGAACGATACGCTCGTGTCTTCGGCCCTTCCTTGTGATGTGTCGCCATCCGTTTCGCGTCACGAGAATCTCTCCGAGCCCTGGATGTGTGCGTTCCGAAGCCGGTAGAACTGACCACTCTCGATAGAAGCTCCGAGCACACGCTTTCAGGGGAAGGACAATGGAGACGTATGACGAGTCTTTATGGACGGCTGTGAGAGGATGCAGATGTGCATCGTACTGAGTTTCAGGTCCAAGAAGCCGTCTCATGTGCCCCTTGGAGTGTGGTCCAAATCTTTGTGATTTGGGGACAAGCACGATCTGCTTGTTATCATCCGAATAGGTTGAATCAACTTTCAGGTCTGTCCACCACGCATCGAGATTCTGCTTGAGATTGGCCGTGTTAACGTAAACAAGAATCGCAGGCCCTGGTAGCGCATCCCATCGAGGGCGATGGTTGTTGATATACTCCTCGCCAAGGTTGATCTCTATGTGGTCCGGTCGCTTTTGCGATTGTCCGGCATAGCCTTCGCCACCCTTTACCTGCACGAACAATACCCCACGAATCGGCAATGATGTATAGCCAGGTGCCTTGTCAGGCTTATTGCTCTTCTTGTCCAACTTCTTCTTGCGTAGGAAGACTATGCCATCGACACCATCGTCGTTTCTCGCCTCGAACTCTTGCCAACGGCTGAACCAATCGGATTCGACATAACGCTGAACGGCCGCAATCGCATTTCTTTCTGTCACCGTACGTGAATTGCTCATTCGCCATTCTCCATGTCAAATCCGAAGGACTGCTGAGTCGTGGCCATCGCATGCAACTGCCTGCGAAACAACTGCCCTTCTTCTCCACCGAGCTTCAGGCAGGTTGTTGCCTTCTTCTTCAGCGTCGGGGGAGGCGGCGTCGTTGTCGTGACGATTTGCTGGAACGGAACGGTATCGTCAACCGCTAGTTCACCAGCCACTTCAGCCACGGAGAGAAGAAGTCGGCGGTAGATATGACCGCCCAGGTCCGCCTCTCGCGGACTGTCGTGAATCAGGATTCCGGGGTGAGACGCAGCGCCGAGCGATCCCATCAGTAGCACCGCGATATCGGCCAGCAAGATCGAAAGAGTCTCAAAGGCTTCCCCGGAAAGGTTCTCGCCCCGAAACACGCGGAATTCAAGGCCCTCGCTCGTGAGCAGAACACGCCCGTTGAATTCGGTTGAAAGCGTGTTTCGGGCAAGCGCTTCGTAGACAGTCCGTAGTTTCGTGAGCGACTGATCCTGTGATGCGAGAAGAGCTGTCAGCTGTCCCTTCGCAGTTGTCTGCCTGGTTTCCAGACTCTTCTTTCGCTTCTGAAGTTGTGCGAGGTCCGAGTCAGGAACCATTCCAGTGCGAATCTGTTCCCATGTTTCCAGGCTGGTTAGCGCTGCTCGCAACGCCCGGATGTCCTTGTCTGCGGCGATCCGCTTGTCGTTCAGAGCGCGACGCTCTTTGATGTAAGCGTCCAACTGCTCACGTTGCTTCGTCAGGCCAGTCTTCTGGCGTTCCGATTGTTGACGAAGCGCCGCGGCCTGCTGGTCTTTCCTGGCAGATTTTGGAAGCTCTTGGGCTGAGGCATCGCGAATCTCGGAATCGAGACTAACGAGCCTCTGATTTGTGTGCTGACAATTCCCAATCAATAGAGGGTGGGCGTACTTGCAGGGCCAGATCCCCATGTCTTCGATTTCTTTTCGAAGTCGTCGCAACTCCTCAACGCTTTCCGTGAATGTATCTGCACCAGCTTTGGTAACATTCCCGGCGGCCTCGACGGATTGTTGATGCTCTGCGGGTTCGAGCAAAAGGCTACCGGCCATTGCAATGTGCCGCTCAAGTTCGTCCAGTCTCGTACTGCGTTCGATCTGTTTTTGATCTCGCTTGCTGATGGCTGCCTTCACGAGTTCGGGAATCCCGTACAAGTCATTAGGTTGGAGAGAAGCGTTTGTCGCATCCTTGATCTTGAAGTCGCGTTCCAAAGTCTGACGGTAGTGCCGTGTCCAGTACTCAGGTTCGCGGACGCGTTCGGCGATGTCCTTCTCGACCTGGGCGAGTTCGCTGTCGTACTTTGCTAACTTCTTCTGGAGCGTGGTTTCCTCATCGGGCAGCAGGCCGAGGACGGACCGCAGCGTCAGATGGGCGTCATCTTTTTGAATGTTTCGAGGGGCCGAATCGCTTCGCGGTGAACGCCACTGCCACAGGCTCTGGTAGCGAGCCTCCTGATCGCGAGAACACAGGGCCAGCAGATGGAGCCATTCGATCGAGGCCCCACCAGTCAGCACGCCATCAGTGCTGAGTCCGGAGAGGCAAGTTGACGCCAGCAGATTCTGATACTCACGGAATGACTCCTTGAGCGGTGGATTGGCAAGCAGCTCCGTGATTGTGGCGTCGCCCTGTGCGCGGTCCGCGCGGGTCTTGTTGAAGGGACGCAATACTGCCCAGCGCCGGCCCTGAATGTAGACCTCTGCGGCGACGTGGCCATCGGGAAACGTGTTCAGAATCTCTTTGGCCGCATGCGACTGTCCGTAGGTTGGTTCACCGAGGCAGTACCGAATCAGCCGACAGAGGGTAGTCTTGCCAACGCCGTGGCCTGGTTCGAACTTCTCGTCGTTGGCTTCGTTCTCGACGCCCCAGACGATGTTCAGCCCCGTGTGAAACTTTATCGGTTCCCGGATCGGTGTCAGGGGATCGAGGGATTCAAACAACGCCAGTTTGCTGATCCAGACCGAAGGCTCGGATCGTTTGGAAGCGAGGTCGCACTTCTTGAGGATCGTCATGCCGAAGTAGCTCCACTCATGGCCGCCATTCGGTGGTTCTTTACCGAATTGACCAAGTTGACCAACGCCGGATCAGTTGGAGCGTCATCCCGAACTTTTCGCGCACTGCGGACTCCTATCGGCGGCGGCGTTGATGGTCCATCGTGAGGAGTGGCAGCTTCCTGAAGTTCTCGCAAGCGCTCTCCTGCCTTCAGGACCAGTGCCACGAACTGACCGTTGACATCCGGCAGTTTTCCGCGAACGATCTGGGCGTTGGCTCCTGGGGCGAAGCGATCTCTCTGAATCGACAGATTGGCCCGAAACGTCGAAAGAAGCATACGCCACGGTGGCTTTCCGTCACTGTCGGCGATCAACTCGGGCAAGACCGCCGTCAGGAATTGGTCGAAGCGGTCGCGTTCATCGCCTGTCAGGAGCAAACGGCAATTCGCAGGCTGCATCGCGAGGATCATCAGATCGACGTATTCGTCCTCCTTTAGACTTGGCTGCGACGTCACGAAATCGAGTAAACAGGCGCACAGCACCTTCTCCAAATCCGTCTTCGGAAAAACCGGATCGACTACCACCGATCTGAGTGGGACGACGGCCGCCTCACGCGCTGGATGCGCGACGCGTGGATCGGCTGGCGGGGGATCGAGAATCGTTTGGTAGGGGATGCCGGTGCGGATGGCGGTCTGCATGGCGTCGTAGACGTTGAGGATCGTGTCCTTCGTGCGGTAGGTGCCGTGTTTGGCGATGTCTTTGCGGCGGACGATGGGGAAGGTGTCCATGATGTAGGAGACGGCGTCGCGTGGCTGGGGGAAACTCTCCTTGAGCCGGGCGAGGTCGTCCGGGGATTCGTTGGCGGCGGGGAGCCAGTCGCCTTGGGCATCGCTGGGGAGGTAAAGATGGAAAAAGGCGGCGTCGAGTTCCGCACGGAGCTGGAAGCGACGCTCTTCGTCCCAGCGGAACGGCGGCCCGTCGTATCCGCAGTCCTGCGCGAATGGCTGCAAGTCCCACGCTGTGTAGGTTAGTTCAACGACGCGAGGCAGCAGCCATCCATCAAGAGACGGAAACGCTTCAACCCGCGAGTCTTTTCCGGACCACAGACATGGCTTTGAGTAAGAATCGGGTGGTAGAATCGGTAGTTGTTCAAGAATCCCGTAGGTCAAGTGAGTACCACCCACTTTCTGGCGGGATACAAAGTCCAAGACAAACGAAGACAAATTTGCACACACGCAGCCCGCAAGATACGGAGCATAATGCAGGTAAATCTGATGGAACCCCGAAACTGCTACGCAAGGGATGACCGTCGCAATAACAGTACGACTCTTTTCGGAGCCAGTGATGTCTCGCCACCCGAGAAGCCACCTATGTTTCCAGAGGTCTCTGAGTCTATTCCCGACCTCCTTTTCAGGAACCCAATATCGGGGCATCGGGAAGCATGAAGGATCGGCGTGGTCCCCTGCGGACAGGTTTGGAAGAGATCCCTGTTGGGCTTGTGCCTCAGTTTGGCCCGCGTACGTACCATAACGGTGATCAAAAATGTGGCACATCTTTGCTTCGTAAAGCGGAAGGTAGCGTTCGTTGCCGACGACGAATATATTTCCTGATAAAACTGCGCCTTCACGAGTCATTGCATCTTTATTTGAAAAACATTCGGCGTCATCGGACATGTGTATCATGCGTCGCAACTCGCATTGCCAAGGGTTTCCGTCTTCTGCGGCATGGCGGATAAGGACCGGAACCTTTGCATGTATTAGCTTGGTTAACTCTGCATCTCTCCGGCTGCGAAATGCAGGAAATGTCCCGGTGTTTGGACACAGCCGTTGAAACTCAGCTTTGCTCATCGCGTATAGACGATCGGGTTGACGGAGATCGTCAACGGATCTGGCATATGCAACAAATACTGGAGTCATGGTTACCCGTCGATTGCCACCGATGACGAACAGGCAAAACCGAAAAGCATGGTGAACACCTGGAAATACTTTGGCTTCGTTCTCAAAATGGAACACTGCGATTAGAGACTGATTGCGAACAAGGTCTTGGAAAAAGTCTTGGGTGGTCGCGTCCATCGCAATTCCTGGCGGCACAATGCAGCCAACAGTTCCGTACGAATCAATAATCGCTCGATTAAGTTCACAGAACACGGCATAAGTATTTACATCACCGCGTCCGCACAACGGGAACCCCCCACTGTCTCGCAATAGATGAGTATTTCCGGCGGCTTCGCGAATCGCGTCCTTCCAATGCTGCTGAAGGACAGGGTCAGTCGATGAAAGCCGCAAGATTGCCGCTCGCCTAGATGCGGCGTTAGAAGCACCACTAATCTCTCGCGATCGACTGGCGAACCACTCCTTTTGATTGATGTTGATTCGCTCCCACGGCGGATTTCCGAGGACAACATTGAAGCCCCCGTTCCAGCCTGTATGTTCGTTGCCTGGCTGCTCGTCCTGGCTCGGCAAACGGAACACGTCTGGGAACGCCAGATGCCAGTGAAAGAACTGGTATTGGTTTCGCAGGCGTTCGACTTCGGTGCGGACGTGAGGCAACAGACCAGCGGCGGCGTGTGATTCGACCTTGCGGAAGTCGCGCTCGGTGGGGCAGAGCTTGCCGAGATCGGAGTCATCCTTCTTCCAGACGAACGCCGCGCACCACGTATCGGCCAGCAACCGGGCGTTCTGGTAGTCCGCTCCGCGAACGAGGGCCGTGTACCGCTCTTCCATCGAGCGGATGTCGCTGATCGAGTCGTCTTCCAGGATGTTTAGCCGCACGAACTCTGACGAGAGGTTGCCGAGTTTCAACGGCGGCTCGAACATCTCCGTTTGCCGATTGATGCGATCCAGCCGCTCTTTCTTGTTCTGCTTCTTCAGTTCGCTGACGCGGGACTTCACATCTCCTTCAATCGCCGTGAACGCATCGTCGGGGATTCCCTTGGCGAGCAGCGCGGGTGTGGTTCCGAGCAGGCTGTTGCCGCACTGGATGTGATGTTCGAGGTACGAGAACGGCTTCCCCGGCTCCATCGCTTCCATCCAGAGGGCGACCTTACACAGCTCAACGGCCATCGGGTTGATGTCGACGCCGTAGATGCAGCGGCCGATGATGTCGCGTTTGGCGTGCTGGACATCGAGCGTGTTCGGCTCGTCATCGCCGGTCCGCAGCCTAGCCAGGTGCATCGCCATTCGCTCAGCGGCTGCGATCAGAAAGTGTCCGCTGCCGCACGCCGGATCGCAGACTTTCAGATTGAGCAGCTTGCGTTCGGCCTCGGCACGATCAGGAACATCGATGGCGGCGTGAACGACCGGATCGAGGGCCGAGTCGAGCAGGCAGTTGATGAGCGAGGTCGGGGTGTAGTAGCTACCGGTCGTTTTGCGTTCGTTACCGGACGCCGTGCCGAGCGTGAACGGCCCCTCATCGGTGTCGATCTTGGGATGCAGTTCGAGCAGCGATTCGTACACGCTGCCGAGTTCATCGCTGCCGAGGCTGCCGAAGTCGACCGGACGGCGAATGCTGCCGCCGCGCCCGGATGTGTCTTCCGTGTAACAGAGATTCCGGAAGGCATCGAGCAAGTCCTGATTGGCGAGGAAGGCGTCGTCCAGATCGGGCGTGGAGTCGTCCGAGAAGAGAAACGAACCCATGCCGGGAATGCCCAGCGGGGCGTACCCCTCGCGCAGCTTGAGGAACAGGACCTTGAGCGATTCATACAGATCAGTGTGAGCGGTGCCGCGCCGCTCGTAGGCCAGCGTGCGAATGCGGCTGACCGAGTAGAAGCGGGCGTAACGGTCGGTGACCTCGGGCGGAGTGCCGGGGGGATGAAAGAGGTTGGCCCCGTTCTCGGTCTTCTTTTCCTCGGCGACGAGCAGCATCAGCAGCCGATAGACGACGCGGAGAAGCTGGCGGTAATAGTCCTGGGTCGACAGTTCGCCCGTCCGCATCCGCTCGCGAAGTGCCTGATTCCCCTTGGTGGTCAGGAAACCGGCTCCGAGGGACTTGATCGCCGCTTCGACGCCATCTCGTAGTTTGTCGCGGGCGCGGGTCCCTTGCTGATCAGCCTGATTGGCCCAGCGCTCCAGCCAGCAGTTCTCCGGACCAAGCCGGGTCTTTTCTGCTTCCGCGTCGACGGAGTCGTCGCCTTCACCGGCTTCGGCATCGTCATCGGTGACCAGCTTCTTCTGACTCGTGGCTTTCGCCTTCTTGGCCTTGCCGGTCTTCCGATCCAGGGTGACTTTGGCAATCGGCGTGGGCTGAATCTCGACGCGGGATTGATGGCAGAGCAGGAACAGCAGCATGAAGTCGGCGTAGAGTTCGCCGTCCATCATCGCTTCGAGGTCGAATTCGACATTCGCGGCCCGCGCGAGGGCGGCGTTGTCGTGCAGCAGGTAGAGCTTGAGACCGTTGGTGACAAATCCCCAGCGATGCTGGCCGCTGCTGTTGAGCAGCTCCTGAAGCAGGCTGTACGGGGCACGGGTGGCCGCCCCGGCGGCCCCCGGCGTGCGGCGGTCGATGGAATAGCGAGCTGACAGCAGGTGGATAGGGACGTGATCTTCCCAACCGTGGCTGATCGGGTATTCCTTGCCATCGATGACGATGGCTCGCTTGGGTTGCAGACGCCCGTAGCCGAGTTCCTGAAACAGCGGCAACAGCCATTCATCGCGGGTGAGCGTGGTGCCGGTATCCGAGGCTGGAAGAGAGGCGAACTTCTTGCGAAACGACTTCCAGGCGGCCAGGCATTCATTCCAGGCCCGGCTGGCCGCTTCATTGAGCCGTTCGCCAGAGCGCAGGTGGTAATCCTTGGGGGTGAGGCCCGGCAGGTTGGGATCGCCGTCGACAATGCGCGCGAGCAGATCGACCGGGAGCAGCAGCCCAGCCGTGGAGACCGTCGTGAATGGATTGCGGGTACGAGTTCGCACGAGCGTCTTTCTGGTCGAACATCAACGCGTCTCCGTACTGGTTTCCTCTGACCTCACCCTGTCTCCCTGACAGAGGGTGAAGCGAGCCGTTACATCACCGGCAGATACACGTACAGCCCCAGAACGTCCGGCGGCAGTTGTGGCTCGATGCTGTATTTCACTCCGACACGGCGGGAGGCGGTCCGCACACGCTGGTGAGCGTCGAGCAGTTCCTTCCCGTGTGCCTCGGCGACTTCATCGAGATGAGACCTCAAGTGGCTGAACTCATCAATCACCTTCTGAACGAAGTTGCGAGCCACATCGTCGGTGACGTTGTCATCGGGAGTGGCCAGAAGCAGGGATTCCGCCTCAGCGGGCGACAACCATTCCGCAGCGGAGGGGGCACTTCGAAAGCCGACGATCAGTGTGTCTTCCGCGAGCAAGGGAGTCGACTCATCACCGCGCGTGGTGATGATGTGATACCGCAGCCGGAGCAGCAGTAACGTCGTGCGGGTGCTGACAGCCTTGGTCCGAATGACACCGCATCGGGCTGCCGGAACCGGTCCGTCGCTGACCGAAGTGGCATCCAGCGCCGAATCCATCACGTAAGTCGCAAGCCCCTCGATCACAGGGTGCGTTCGCGAGAGATACAGCTCATCGTTGGAGACCGGAAGCTGGAAGCGTCCGGCAAACTTCGGTGTGGAGCGGATCGATTCCCGCACGGCGCGGGGAGCTTCTGTCAGGTCGATGTCGCATCGGCCCCCTTGGCGGGTGATCACCCCTCGAAACGCCTTGACGCTCGATGTGACAAAGGCGTCGACATCCGCAGCCGAACCAATCGCAGACTGAATCTCGGCCACTTCGTGGGCGACTTCGTCGGGCTTGATTGTGTGCTGAGCGAACAGTGAGCGGCTCTTCTTCTCTCGGTCCGCCGCGTTCTGCCATTCGGCGTTGAACTCATTGGTCATCGGCTTCAGTTCGTCATCATCCGGGAACTGAAACATCTGCTGCTGAGTATCTTTGCGCCGCAGCAGCAACCCCTCGTACAACGCCTCCAGCACAGCATTGCTGGTTGTCGGCACGGGGACCGAAACGCCCAGGGCTTTGCGAATCGCCTTGTGCTTGCGAATGAGGACTTCCAGAACGACGCCGTCGATCTGGTTGTCGGTGCCATAGTAGGTCAGCACTTTGACTTCGGGCTTGGGCTGGCCGAAGCGATCGACACGTCCCTCTCGCTGTTCGTGTCGCGTGGGGTTCCAGCTCAGGTCGTAATGGATGACCGAGTCGAACAGATGCTGGAGGTTGATCCCTTCGGACAGGCAATCGGTACAGACCAGGACGTACTGTTCGTGATTCCGCATCTCTTGAATGCGGGCCTCACGCTCCGAGGGTGGGATCTGCCCGGTGACAGCGATCACCGTGACCCCTTTCGGAAGTCGCTGGCGTAGCTGCTCGGCGAGGTATTCGGCTGTGGCGATGAAACGACAGAACAGGATCGGTCGGTGGCCCTCGGAGACGAGCCTTTTGACGATCGGCACCATCTGAACGAGTTTGGGGTCGCCGTCGCCTTCGAGCTTGTCTGCCGCACGCGCCATGTCGAGCAAGCGCTTCCGCTCTTTGGCAGCGTCCGATTCGTTCTCTTCGAGGTCAGCCAGGTCCGCACCCGCCGTGATGTCCGGGGCATCTGCGGAGTCTTCGGCGTCATCGTCGAAGACGAGAGGGCGACTGATGTCATCGACTTCATCCGGCGATTCCGCCGCGATGGCCTGGAGCTTGCTCCGCAGTGTCGCAGCGGCAGCTGCCGGGCTGCTGGCCAGTGCCCGTAACAACGCCAGCGCCGCCCACCAGCGAACACGTTGCCGTACGCGGGACATTCCCTCCGATTCCTGCACGACTTCGCGAGCGTAGCTCAACAGGCGATCGAACAGCTTACGGTACTCGGACGTGCCGAGTTTGTAGGTCTGCTCTTGCTCCAGGCGATCAGGAAACGAAGTGTCCGATTCCAGGTAGTGCCTGATGTCACCGCGACGGCGCTGCACGAAATACTGGGCGAGGCGTTCGCGTTGTCGGCGGTTCTCGTCACCAGAGAGGTCTGTGGGAAGGTCCGCGAATTCGGGGTTGAGTAACCCCAACAGTGAGCGGAAGCCCTCTTCATTGCCTGAGTGGGGTGTCGCCGTGACGAGGAGCATGTGTCGATTCGGACTCTTGGAAAGCTCCCTCACGACCTCGTGGCGCTGCTGCCGTGTGCCACCCCGCCCTGGTTGGGCGGATGACGTACAGGTATGTGCCTCATCAACGATCACCAGTTCAGGACAGGCACGGATGAAATCGTTACGGCGCGATTCACTCTTGATGTAGTCGAGAGAAACAATCGTGTAGGGAAACACATCGAAGACGGATCGGTTGCCGCAGACCCGATCGAGGCGTTTCGCCGTGCTGGAGAGGACGAGTTCGGCCTCGATGTGAAACTTGTCGCGGAGTTCGTCCTGCCACTGTTCTGCGAGGTGGGGTGGACACAACACGGACATTCGCTGGACCTCGGCCCGATCCAGCAGTTCCCGAGCAATCAACAATGCCTCGACGGTTTTCCCGATACCGACGTCGTCAGCGATCAGGAGCCGCACGGGATCGAGCTTCAGTGCCATTAAGAGTGGCACGAGTTGATAGGGTCTCGGTTCGACGGCAATCTTGCCGAATGATCGAAACGGCCCGGCACTGGAACGGAATCCGAAGCGGATCGCATTCCGCAGCATGCGACACGATTGAAAATCACCCAGCCGTGTCGGGTCGGGAAGGTCGAAGCTCGCCGGGTCGACCGACTCCAAATAGGTATCGATCCCGGCGACTTCCGCATCGGTTCCCCCGAGTGGGCGAACGACCAGAAAATCATCCTGTGACTCGGGCAGGACGACCCATTCGCGTCCGCGAGCCTTCACCAATGTCCCGACGGAAAAACTCATTGTTGGCCTCTCGTGTTTCCGGGTTGGCTCGTCAGGAACTCAGATGGCTTGCCGACGGACGTGACAAACACTTCATCACGCGCACGCGTAATCGCGACGTACAGAAGTTGTCTTTCCCGCTCGTACGCGGCGTCGTAGTCCCCTTGATCCCGCATCTTGGACAAGGTGAAGGCATGTGGGACGACCCCCTGGTTACAGTCGATGACGAAGACGACTTTGAACTCCAGCCCCTTGGCCCGGTGCATCGTGCCGAGGTTGATGCCCCTGACTTCTGACAAATCTTCTTCGTCGTTCAGCGGGGCAATCTCCATCTTCGCATCCGTCAGGATGTCACGGATGGATTGCAACCGACTGCTCGACCGGGCGAAAACAGCGATTTCTCGCGGCGACATTCCCTGTTCGAGCAACAAGCGAACCTGATCAAGCACGAACTTGGCTTGCTCGGCTTCGTTGGGAAACTCTCTGATCGTGGGTCTGGGGCCATTCAGCAGACTCTGAGATCGCCGGTCTTCCGCACCGTCATCGAAGTCATTGGACGTGGTGGCCAGCAAGCCATCGGCAAATCGGCGGATTTGCTCCGTGGTGCGGTAATTGATTCGCAGGATGTGGGACCGTCCGCGAACATCGATTCCGAGCTTCTTCAGGCTGAATCCCCCCGGATAGATGCGTTGTCCGGCGTCTCCCAGCAGCATGAAGTCACCCGGATTCTTCGCGGAGAGAGCTTTCAGGAACCGAAGCTCCTGCGGTTGAAGGTCCTGAACCTCATCGACAATCACCGCGTCAAACGGGCTTTCCACGGCTCCCGATTCCACGGCTTCGCGCGCGATGCGACAAATCGCTGACCACGGATACGCATGGGCGGCCATGAGGTCTTCCCAAATGCGTGCAAATACCTTCCAGCACTCCTTGCGCTGTTTGATCGTCAACGGTTTTCCGCGACCGGTGCGAACGGCATCCCGATACTCCTCCCAGGTCGTGATGCCCTGCGGTTCGACCACGGCATTCCACTCAGTAACGAGAAATCCTGAGTCGAACAGGTATCCCCCATGACTGTGATGCCGATTGACCAGAGCTTCGATCTTGTCGGATTCCAATGGCCTGAGCTTCGGATGGGTCGCCTTCGCGAGGGCTAGTGCCTGCTTATGGACGGTACTGACCGTGATTCGGCTCTCCGTCGACCCGTCAAACGCGTTTTGAGTGCCGGCGCAGAGGATGTGGATGTTCCGTTCGATGTTCCGGCAAAGCGTCGTCACAAACGAGGTGAGCAGCACGCGTTTGCCTTGCGAAGCCAGTCTGCGGGCTCGGTGCATTCCGACGACGGTCTTACCCGTACCGGCAGCACCAGAGACTTTGGCAGGTCCATTGAATTCCTGGGTCACCAGCAAGCGTTGAGACGGATGCAGAAAACGAACCCAGTCCTCGATCGGACGATCCAGTACGCTGGCCAGATCGGCTGCATCCTGGACGACCCAGAACCGTCGCAGGTTGTCTGGACTCTGTTCAACAGGTGCGGTGGCCGGGACTGGGGGCGGTGGCGTGACCAGTTCACCCGTCGAGAGCGTTACCAGCCTTTCGGCAACTTCCTCGGGAAGTTTCTGACAAACTGCCAGCAACTGGTCGTCGTTTTGAATCTGTCGGATGATGGTGAGCCAATCCGTGGGGACGCCAAGGCTCAGCAAGTAGTCATCGTCGTAACCATTGAAAGTCCTGGTGGAATTGGACGTCAGGTCCGCGACATTCACCTCATTCTGCGCCGCCTCGGCAGTTTCAACGATTTGGAGCGTTCCGGTGACAGGATGATTCTCCATCCTGCGACGCTCGGCCCAGCGGTACGCATCTTCGTGGTGGCCCGCATACAGGAGCGTCAACATCCCATTGCTTTGATGAAGTATCGTGCGCAGGTCTTGCGTAATTCGAGCCGACTTCATGTTGCCATCTTTGGCACCTTGAATCGTCTCGAAATTTAGTCCTGGGCTGCTCGGGTCATCCATGAACTTCGTCAGAAAGTCGAGGACACGGCCACGGTCAGGAGTGCTCAACTTCTTTGTGGAAGCCGAGAAGGTCTTTGCGATGCTCACGGCGATCATCCGAGACCTCCGAGCTTCGAAAGAATCTTCTCCATTGCCGACGACTCGGTAGGATCAATCGACAGTGCTGCATAACCCTGCGCTGCAATTGCCTCTAAGAGCGTGTTGCCCGCTTGTTCGCGACCATCGATCACCCACAATCGCTGATCATTTTTCGCGATGTCGAGAACGTAAGCCCCCAAGACCCGTCCGCCCGTGGCGACATCACCACCGGGTTCAATCATCAAGCCGTCACGACCAGAAAGCTCTTGGACGATGGGATGCCAATCGCCGGGGAACAGTTCGAGGTCCAATAAATCACCGGTCAACGCAGCAGCCGGTTCAGGAGAAGACGTGGCTTCGCGTATAACTCCGAAGATGTGCGGGTGGGCAGCGAGAATCTCATCCCACTGAGCCTCGTGATGAAACCGCAAGACGGTCAGACCAAGGTCTTCCATTGCGGCTGTCTTCTCCCGATCACGCTGTTGCCGATCCGAAAAGTCGTGGGGTGGTCCATCGACATAGATCACCGTGTGATGCTTCTCATAAACAAAGTCGGGTCGGGTCGCACACTGGTCGTAGAACTTCTGCGCGCAGGACGGAAGACGTAAATCACGAGCCACCAGGTAATCCAGCCACGACTTTTCCAGATGGCTATCGCACTGCGACTTCAACGTCTCCAGGTGAGCGCTGAATGCTTTGATTCCCGGAGAGGCTTTGACGCGGCTTTTTGTCATGTCGAGCAGGAAGCCGCGGATTTTCTTGCGATCCAGGAGTTCATGATCCCGTTGATTGGAGTAGCTCATGAGGCAGTCGTAGCACGCGGCTTCGCAGTCTTCCGTCGCTCCGGATGCGCGTCGCAGGTCATTTCCGGTTGTGGGGTCAAAATGGCAAAGGCGGAGAGCTTCTTCCGCAATCAGTGCCAAGGAATCACCGCTTTCCAGGATTCGACGCAAGACGCCAGCGCCACCTTCAGCAGACTCGAAGAACAGAATCCGTTTCCGGTCGTTGACCGACGGAAGGGGTTCGGTTGCCAGTTCATTGTCTTCCAGTTGGTAGATCGTCTGGATGGCCTTCTTCAGGGCGGCTTGCAATGACGCCATCTCGTCGGCTGAGACTTGTGTCGCCGGTTCGAGAATCAGGCAGTTGCGACGATCTTCCACGTAAGGAACGACACGCTGAGTTCGTGCTCCCAACGGATCGGCGGGATCTTCATCGTCTGGAAGTTGATCCGACCGTTGCCAGTATCCTTTCTCGACATCCAGAACGAATCCATGCTGATCCCGGTTGGCTCGCCGTCGCCAACCCAGGTTGATTCGCCAAATCGTCGCAGCGTCCCCGTAAGTGAGAGTGCAAATCGACGAGGACGAGCCGCTCACTTCTGCAACCTGGTAATACGCGAGTCCGCCCACCTCCTTGAAACGCAGGCCGGTTCGCAATTCGTACCCCATCCGGAGTCGCTCTTCTTCATCGGAATTGATTCGATCGCGCCTCTTCGTCGCGACGTTCTGGAGGCGAAGCAGTGAATCGATTCTGGCGAGACGGTAACTGTGGCAGTTCTCGCAGCGATCCGGCCCGGCTTCACCCCAATTCAACTCGCGCATGTATCCGCAGTCTTCACACTGCTTGGCGGAGCCCGTGAGGGGCACATCGCCATCGGCGATGGGGAGAATCACTTTGTTGACGATGTAGCGAGAGCCTTCGTGGTAAATGATGCTCCGAGGGCCGAATTCCGAAATGGCGAGGAAACGCGGGCGGGACAGAAATTCGTCCTGACCTTTGGTCTTGCGGCGTGCAGGGATGTACGCGGAGAGCGGCAAACGAGGGAAGTTATATCCCGGCAGGAAGCCCTCACTGGCGAAATACCGGTAGCTGTAAAAGTCGGACTGAATCACGCTCTGCGAATCCGTCAGCAATTCGATCTGAGCTTCGGCCTCGCGCCGCAGGCGTCGGGCCTCATCCCACTGAGATCGCATCGCCACGTCACCGATGATGACGTTTTGCCGTTCGAACTGATCTTTCGCCGCCCGGAACAGGCTTCGCCACCGCTGGCAGGCATCTTCGAAAGCATGCAGGGAGTGATCGAGTGTCTGCTTCAGCCACTCGCTGGTAAACCAAGGGGAGGTCCCTAGTTCTTCAGAAATGGTTCGCAGAACGGCTTCCGCCTTCGCTCGGGCAGATTCGATGGCGGTCTTCTTCGACAGTCCAGCGACCTTGCTCGGCAGCATCGTCAGCGAGGGATTTGCTCCTTCGACGTCCAACAGATCCGTCAGCGAGTTTCCCAGCCATTCACCGGTCTCTGCCAGCCAGATCGCATGAACGTGTGCCCTGACCAGGTCTTCGTTTGCCAAGTCCAGTCGAGGAGGACTAACGGCCCCGGCCACCATCCGCTCGGGCTGACGGAAGAAATACTGATCGTGAGAGCTACCTGACGTGCAATAGGTCAGGACGAAGGCCGGTTGTCCACTTCGGCCCGCCCGACCGCTGCGTTGCGCGTAGTTCGCGGGCGTGGGTGGGACATTTCGCATGTTGACGACATTCAATTGGCGAATGTCGACGCCCAGTTCCATTGTTGGTGAGCAATACAGGACGGGGAGTTTCGCAGATCCAAAGTCCTGCTCCCGCCGTTCGCGTTCTTCATAAGGAACCTGTGCCGTATGCTCCCGAGCCTCCAGTCCACGGAGATCGTTGGCCACGGTCTTGTAAAAATTGACGAAGAAATCGTTGGTCTGGCCACCATCCTGCGGAGGATTGGGAACACGGATCGGATCATGAAATGCGACTGTCCCATCGGCAACGACCCAATTCATGGCCGATGCGGAGAGCTGGTAACCCGGAAGGTCGTCATCAGTGGGTTCAACGATCTGGACGATGTAGCCCGCGTTGGCAAGTACCCGGAACAGATCCTGAATGATTGAATCTTTATCGGTGAGCTTCAGTTTTCCCTGTGAGCGATCAAATTCTGGAAGGGTACTTGGTCGACCGAGAAAAATCCCGAATCCGCTCCTCCCCGACACATATGTGTAGAACTGACGATCATGGGGGCGCCGGCCACGTGGGAATACGGCCGCAGCCACTTCTGGGCGTTCCTGCTCGTCGATGGCCCACGGTTCACGGAGTCGCTGCGAACTTTGCTGTTGCAACCGTTCAAAGAATTCCGTGGTCAGATAATCGACATCAATCGCCAGCTCGCGACGTAGGTAGTCCAGCAGGGCTTTCGCGATACGCTCGCGGGTTTGCGGAGTGGCAGTTGTCAGAGCAGCGTGAGTTCCACGCCAGAACTCTCCTGCCCTGCAAAGTTCCATCAACGACGGATATTCGATTCGCAGCAACCCACACTGTTCGAGATTCGGAGATGTAACTCGCCATCCGCGTTTCTGGTCTCGATAGAGGCGATACCCAAGAACATTTCGGAAGGCTCGTTCCGTATCGGCTCGCTGGGCAAACTGGACGCCTGGCTCGCGGGCAAAGAGTTCGAACGGCAGGTTCAGTGCCTTGTAGACGCGTTGCGTTAGTTCATCGTGCGAAATCCCAGCTTCGCCCGCCGCCGCAACGGCCTTGTAGAGCGCCGACCTCAGCAAGCTGACTTCCACGAAATCGTTGAAGTGCCCAGCCTGAAGCGAAGCGTCCTGCCGATTGTCTGTGAAACTGAGGAGCTTTCGTGCAAAGTTCTGAAGCGTTGGCTCGTTCCGCAGCAGGCGGACACTCGACAAGCTGAGGATAGTCGTGGCAGTGCTACGTCCCCCGCTCGCGAGCGTGGCCAGTTGTCCGTAATCAGAAGCTCCAGTTCGAACGCGGTAAGAGACACCGCAGTTTTGACAAAAGCGAAACGGCGTGCTCGTGTAAGAATAGATCAATCCCTGTGCGTCGACGGTTCCATCGGGGCCAATCACTATGGGTTGCGGAACGTCATCACGGAGGTTGCTGCGAACACGTTGCCGACCGCGATGCTCCTCCAGCCAATCATCCGGCAGCTGCTGTACAATCTCATCAGGATCGTCTAGCCAAGGCTTTTCTGGATCACGATAGAGAAAGCCCGCCTCGCCTTCGGCGGGATCTTCGACCCGGTCATTCAGGTCACGGGGCCGGAAATGAACTCGGCCAGTTCCGACATCATTCGATTTCCAGACGGAATAGTATTCCGCGCCACACTCTCGGCAGAAAGCCAATGGAAGCAGGATTTTCTTACGATCGCTGTTCGGTACGAATTGTTGTCCGCTGAGCGATAAATGCCGGTGGTCATTCTCCTCCAACGATGCAAACACCGCGTCGCCGCGACTGATGAACTGATGGAGCCGAAAAGCAAAAGGCTGCCGTTTGGTCTCGGGGTGAGGATGACAATTGCACCCCGCCAGCAGCCAGCGTTCGATGGCGTCTTCGCAATCCTTGACAGTCATTCCCACCAAATCGGATAGCTGTTTGGCGGCACCACTTGGCCCCTGAATTGATTGCGGACGGGCACGAACGAGTCGATTCGTGCCGTTCTCGCGAGTCAGGCCGAGGCAGTCTTCCAGCCAGCTTGCGATTGGTTTCCGTATGAACTCATCGTAGTTCGTTGGGAAGCCGTCCTTTTGGGTAACATCGAGCTGCAAGCGAGAGACGACCTGCGGATCGCTGAAATCCAACTCGATGGTCTCACGGGTCAGGGTCTCGCCGATGATCGAGTTGGGTAGAACCTCAGTTCCGAACAATCGCGAAGCGACCGAGGCAATTTCAAGACGCTGCTCGTTGATAGTCCCGCCACTTGCCATTGTGGCCGAAGTGCCCACACAGAGAAGCGATGTTGCGTGGCAGGCTTCACGAACGCGACGGACAAGCAATGCGACATCCGCTCCCTGTCGCCCCCGATAGGTATGTAGTTCATCGAGGACGAGAAAGCTGAGATTGCGTGCGGAACTGACGAGTGCTTGTTCGAATGGGCGAGTTAGCAGCAATTCCAACATGACGTAATTGGTCAACAGGATGTCCGGAGGATTTCGAGTGATCTCCTCGCGCTTCTCGCGTGTTTCCTGGCCGGTGTAACGCTCGAAGCGGACGGGTTCTGACCCCTCTCCGAATCCCAGCCGCAAAAACTTTTCGAGTTCCCCGTACTGGCTGTTACACAAAGCGTTCATCGGATACACGACAATGGCCTGGATACCCTTGCCGCGACCGTTTCGGAGAACTTGATCGACGATGGGAATAATGTAAGCGAGGCTCTTACCAGAGCCGGTCCCAGTGGTCAGAACGTAATTGCGGCGTGCCTGCGCCTCTCGGATGGCGTCCACCTGGTGTCGGTGGAGTCGCATTGGTATCCCACGCGGGTCAGATTCCGTCTTAACTCGAAAGACATCTTTGGACTTCTGGTGCAGAACACCCGCATCGACCAGTTCGTCAATCCACCCACCTGATTCAAAGCTGGGATTCATCTGGATCAGCGGCTGCGGCCAAAGCGCTTGGTCCGTCAGGCTATCGTCAACAAAGCGCCGAAGGCGTGGCTCACGAATGCGAACAAAACTACGCACGTACTCTGCGTAGTCGTGAATCACATCTTCTCGCAACTTGAAAACGTCCATTCCAGCACTTGTCTCTAATTTCAGATTTTACTTTTGGCCAGGAATTTGTTGATCCTCGTCTGGCAAAGTTGATCCCGCTACGATCTAGTCTTGCATTTTCAGTTTTGAGTTAGCGGTTCAATGTCGTCATGTCGTTTCGTTGGAACCTACGGTACGAGTTCACAGGATTGTGGTGGTTCCACGAATCTCTTCCATTAGCCGCATGCCTGAAGGATAATTCGGGCAATCACCGAACACTTTTTCTGATTCCCTAACCAGAACGAACTCCACACTGACGAAAACAATCGCGACTAGAAAGTTGCGACCATGTCTTGAAAATAACTCAATCCTTATCAGGTCGATATAGTCACGGGCAATCGGCCGCAAGTTCACTAGATAGTAAAAACAAGTCCGTTGCCAATTACAGCAGTTACAGCGATTGCAGCACTTGGAGCGGGCTGAATTCGAGCCAAAACCGCGTCATACTAAGGTGAGGCTCGTAGCATAGCTACGGAGACGGCTTAATTTGTTGGGATCGGTTTGGGGCGAGCCTGAGCAGTTAACTGGCTCAGTTGTGGAACGGCGGCTATCAGCTGACCTGCAACTTCAACACCGCAAATAGATCGACTTCGATAGCCAACAGCAAGACTCTCTGAGTATTCTATTTCGGAGAAAACTCTTTTGCAGCGAGCTCAAGAGGTTCAGTAGTAGGTGGGATGTGACGACGCCTATGGCATCTCGCAGGGTCATTCGGCGGGCTCTAACTCGTCTCGCCACGACGCAGCCACATCTTCTAATAGCCTTCCAGCATCTCGGGCTGCTCCCAATAACTTGGGATCGACCGGAAGTGATAGTCCACAAATTCGTGGGCTGCTCCTGACCGCTCATAGTGGTCGAACGCATGAAGTGCTGTTGCGATGGCGTTGCGAATGAGCGGATTGAGATGCTTCATCTGTTCATCGGTCAGGTGCTCGCAATGGAAATCTTCCATCGCATTGCGTATCACCATCGCAATGTATTTCGCCATGTGCTCGTTTGATTCGCTGAGTTTCGGCGGCATGACATTGGTCTCCGTGAAGATTGCCAGTTATAGGCTCGCACATGGTTTACTCGTTATCGAGTAACTGAGTTTCGATGTTCATCACTCGTTTCCATTCAAGTTTGACAAAAGGAGAGTGCATAACGCATTCTGGACATCTTTTTTCGAAGGCCGATCGTACTCATGTCACATGTCATGGCGATCGCTTGAACACTCTGCCCTTGGCCGTGCGCGCCAAAGGCATGTCGGACTCGGCGACAACCTGACCTGAGAAGCAATCTTTGGACCTTATCGCGGACTGCCAGTCCGAAGGTGCAATTCGCTCGTGGCGACTGTTTTTTGCCGAGCAAGCGAATCGCCAGAGTACTTTTTGCAGAGGACGAGCATTCCGAATACGGCTTGCTATACTGAGGGGCCGCAGTGGCGCTTTCGTGCTGTTGCGCCATGACCGTCCAAGGAGATTTTTCCGTCGCCAGCAGGCGACTTACCGACAATTTGAACGACGCGTTACGCGTCCACATTTGCATCGCTCCAAAACCGCCAACCTGGGTCTTCGGGCCCTTGAGATCAGATGCAGTGCTCGGACCGAACGCCTCCCGAAAGGGGGGCGTCGGCCTTGCGCTGTTCTGATCGCCCCTTGGCGGGGGTGGAGCGAGCGGCCTTGGTTCGGCGCTCCCTGTTTTTATGCGCTGACTGAGGCCTTTCGGTATCCAACACAACCGAGGGCAATCAATGACTCCCTACAAGATTCTCGGCCTCGACGACGACGCCACCATAGATCAAATCGAAGCGGCCTATCGCGAGCGAGTAAAGCGATATCATCCCGATTCGGGAGGCGACAGCTGGGCCTACCAACAGGTGCTAGTCGCCTATGAACAGCTAATGAAAAAATTGGGCCAACCGGGCAATGCCGAGCTCACCATTCCAGAAAAGAGCGGGCCAAAAGCACCTACTAATACAGCTCTAGCCGCAATTCACCCAGTAGTCCAATGGCTTCTGCAGCGATGGGTGGCAGTCGCTGTAGTGACCGTTGTGCTGCTGATGACCTTTTGTTTGTTGCAATCAGTTTGGCGACTTGTGTTTATAGTCATGGGTCTCGCAGGCTTGGGATGCGCCACATGGCTCGCGTATCTTGGCACGACCAAACGAGACGAACAAAAGATACTGGCTCTCGTCGGCAGCGGCGCTGTGGCAGTGTTAGCGTTGATTCTGCTATCGATGTCGCTTTTCTCTGGCGGCGTTTCGTCACTCCGATTCGACGATCTAGAGAAGACTTCACCGGCAATCGTAGCAACTGTGAATGAAAGAGACTTCTCGCAGGCTCTCATCAAACTAGGCTCGTCGGTTGTTACTGAAAATACCGGTGGCAAGCTGCGCCTCTTTACCAACGCGCACGTGATTGGTTTGGAAGACGTTGCTGGTCGAGCAACTAAACAGCGCGATCGTACTGCGAACATCACACAGTTTGCACTGGAGGTGCAGTTTCCATCGGGAGCCAAGCGGCGAGCTGAGAGAGTCGGCCTTGCGGCCGATCCCAACCTCGATGTCGCGTGCATCGAAGTGAATCCCAATGGACTGGTTGCCGGTTTGGACTACGTCGTTGTCCCGAAAGTCTCTAACGCGATGAAAGTACTCGAAGTGAAAAATGGTGGCGAAGTCGTTGCAGTCGGTACGCCACTTGACATTTTGTTTGCTAACAGCATGACGTTCGGAAGAATTAGCTCACTGCGGGCTCCCAAGAGCGCGACTTCGGGGGCCACGTGGATACAACACGATGCGTCGATCAGTCCTGGCAACAGTGGTGGACCATTATTTCTACGCCAAGGTGAACGATACCACTGGATCGGTATTAACACACGTGGAGCCGATGGTGCTGCGTTATCAATGGCCATTTCCGCCGACGAAGTTTCGTCCGCCGAGTTGATTTGGGCCGACGCCAATCCCGCAGGAGCAGCTCAGCTGATCGGCCAGGTCTACGGCGTCGCAGCCGCTGTCGGCGATCAGGAATCTTCCAAGCATTCAACAGGTCTCGACACTTCCATCAATAGCACTGGCCCAAATGCACCACTAGCCCTCCAGACGCAGCGAGAGAGAAATTCAAAAAGTACACACCAAAAAACAGACATACTTGGTATGGCATTTCGGCTTTCGCGTTTCGGATATCTCCTATGGATTGTCGTTCCTGCAGTTCTAGCAGCCGCAGGTGCTTGGATCACAAAAACATTTCGTAGTGCAAGCGTCGAGGACAACTCTCAAAAGTCAATTCCTGCTGACAATGGAATAGCGAAGAAAGGGTGGGGAGAAGTGGAGTGTCCCCAGTGCAAAAGAAACTCCTACACCATGTACTCGGTAGGTCACTGTCCGGGCTGTGGCTACGGTCGCAAAGAGTAGCTGACGGAGCCACTTTCATTCGAGCCAATTCTGCAGAGCATCGCTTTACCAGCTTGCTATTCGCCGAAGGAATATGCCCCTGCGGGGCCTTCTTGTTTTCGCCCAAGTTCGACGCGATTGCTACCGAGATTGCGCGTCCATCTACAGGCCAAAGCCGAGCCTAAATAGCCGCATCAATTGCGTCATAAAGAGTTGGTGGTGGAGTGTATCCATCACGACGCGTGAACTTTGCGAGCATTTGTAAAGTTCACGCTCACTCGTGGCCAATCTGGCCATCCCGATGCTCCTGCCTTCTGCTGCGAGCTATTCGATCTACCTTCCGCTAGGAGGACATAACCCATGTCACACATTGTTCAGATTCAAACGCAAGTTCGTGATCCAGTGGCTGTGGATGCTGCCTGTCGGCGGATCAGAATTCCGGCACCGACGCAGGGCACAGCGAAGCTATTTACTACGACGAAAACAGGACTGATCGTTCAGCTACCAGGCTGGAAATATCCGGCTGTCGTTGATGTCAGCAGTGGGCGGGTTGATTTTGACAACTATGGCGGGCGCTGGGGGGAGCAAGCTGAACTCGACAAGTTTCTGCAAGCCTACGCTGCTGAAAAAGCGAAGATCGAGGCTCGTAAACGCGGACATTCCGTCACCGAGCAAACACTTCCCAGCGGCGAGATCAAACTGACCATCCATGTGGGAGGTGCAGCGTGAGCCAGATCATCGAAGTGATTATTTCAACGAGTGGTCAACTTTCCATTCACACGAAAGGAATTGGCGGTCAAGAATGCAAGTCCGCGTCGGCCTACTTAGAGCAGGCGCTAGGAGCTGTGACATCCGAGAAGCTGACCAGCGAGTTCTACACTCCATCGACACAGCAACAATCGCACGAGGGGCGAGCCGGTTAGTCGATTTCTCGCGTCTGCGATCACTGCAGAACTCAACTCCTATCACATACAGCAGCAGGCCATACTCGCTGTCGCTCCTAATCAGTCTTGGCCAACCAAACATTTCGATCGCAGGGCAGGGCTATGCGCCTTCGCGCTGTGACTTCTAAAGACCTACTGCTCGTTGCAGCAAGGTTTCTTCTTCGGCTCACCGTTTTGGATGCCGCGCAACATTCAAATTTCCAGGGAGGTGCTATGTCCTTAGCTACCCAACTGCAAGAACACATTGCCGCTGCTTTCAGCGGACTATGGATTGAATCCCACGAACATTCCGACGCTCTCACTGAAATCCGCCAGATGTGTGAGCAGCAACAACCTGCATGGCACATGGCCACTTGGGACATCGAATCGGGATTGGTGATCGCAGCACAATCGTCCCCCACGGAAAGCGGTGGCCAAGATCCACTCGCGGCAATCCGATCAATCAACGGTCTGGCGACCCCCGATGGCACTGCGATTCTCGTGCTTCAGAATTTCCACCGATTCCTGCAGAGCGCAGAGATTGTTCAGGCACTCGCTCGTCAGATCGTGGCCGGTAAACAGAATCGAACCATATTGGTGATTCTCGCGCCGATCGTTCAGATTCCGGTGGAGCTCGAAAAGTTATTCGTGGTGATGGAGCATGAGCTGCCGTCACGCGAGCAGCTACGGTCGATTGCCCAGGAAGTAGCGACAGAAGAGGGAGAGCTTCCTTCGGGAGCGGGGCTCGATCGCGTTCTGGATGCGGCGGTAGGCCTTACGCGACACGAAGCTGAGAACGCATTTAGCCTCTCACTTGTTCGACACGGAAGGATCGAACCCCAACCACTTTGGGAACTCAAATCGCAACAGCTAAAGAAAAGTGGTCTGCTGCAATTGCATCGAAGTGAGCAGGACTTTCAGAGCTTGGGAGGACTCCAAGCACTGAAAGCATTTTGCAAGCGATCGTTGCTGCACACTTCACAGCGACAGCCTCACAAGCGTCCGCGCGGTGTGCTGCTGCTGGGTGTACCTGGCACAGGGAAGAGCGCATTTGCCAAAGCGTTGGGGCACGAAACTGGCAGGCCAACACTTACGCTCGATATCGGCGCACTGATGGGGAGCCTCGTCGGTCAGTCGGAATCCAATATTCGGCAGGCGCTCAAGATTGCCGACGCCATGTCCCCCTGCATCCTGTTTGCAGATGAGATTGAAAAGAGTCTCTCGGGTGTTGGAAGCAGCGGTGATAGCGGTGTCTCGGCAAGGCTGTTCGGTTCGCTGCTCACTTGGATGAACGATCACACCAGTGATGTCTACTTAGTTGCCACGTGCAACGACATTTCGCGGCTACCTCCCGAGTTCTCGCGAGCTGAGCGTTTCGACGGTGTCTTCTTTTTGAACTTGCCAGGTGAGGAGGAGCGTCAAGCGATTTGGCGACTGTACCTCCATCAGTTTGACCTCGATGCTCGCCAACGACTCCCTCCTGACGAAGGTTGGACAGGCGCTGAGATTCGAGCTTGCTGTCGTCTGGCCTCAATTCTCGACCTGCCGCTGATTCAGGCTGCACAGAACGTCGTGCCAGTCGCCGTCACTGCCGCCGAATCGGTCAGCAAGTTGCGCGCGTGGGCATCGGGGCGCTGCCTCAGTGCCGACCAACCTGGGATCTACCGGTGCGCGGCGGAGACCAAGGCTCGCCGCAAAGTCTCGCGTGATCCGTCGCAGAACTAAGGGAACTTGTGTTGCTACAGCGCGTCCGCTGCGTAGTGGATGCGCATTCCCAACAAACTTTTTCATATTTCAGGAGATGTCCGATGTCGGATTTTCGCGCCGCTCAAATCACCATCGGCGGCTGCCTTTCACGGGCGATCGTGCCAAGTCTGTGTTCAACGATTCGCTTGCAGCGAGTCGCCCTCGATTGGGGCGATGAGCCATTCTTGCCACAGTCGGCGGACGATCTACTCGCCGCGCGGCAAACAATTGACGGCGAAAGTGTACTGCGTCTGTTGGATGCAGAGGCCCGTCATGGGCGGATGGAGCCGCTCGAAGCGTTCCTCCGCAAGCGACGAATCCCGTTTGATCTCCAAACCGAAGCCGGGTTTGACGGCGGTGAGACACTCACCGTGTATCGCCCTGAAATCGGCGAGTGTTCATTGCCACTGCACGATGGCGAACTGGTGACAGCCGCACTGCCAGTCTGGGAGTTCGCCGAAACACTCACTGCGTTTCGCAGGCAGTTGTATCGCGGGCCGCGACGACAGCTACGGCAACAATGCGACGAGGTGATGCAGCGGTTCCAGCGGATCATCCCTGTCAGGCCATCACCGTTACCAGCGTTTGAAATCGGCAAGTCGCTTGGCCTTCGCCGCGCGGCGTAGCTCTCCATCGCCCCCTAACTCTTAACCAAATTCCAAGGAATCTTCATGCCCACACTATTAGACGATCTTTCTAATGCGGCCAGCGATTCGGTGGAGCGACTGCGCGCCACGACGGCAGCCGTCCGCGTCATGTTCACCTGGCTTGGAGTCCGTAAGACCCTCAGCGCCGAACAAAAGTCGCAAGCGGCCGAGACCTTCGGGGCCGAGCGAACCTATCTGTCAGCCGGGAAGAAGCTGCTCGATACGTCCCATCCCAGTTTCAAAGCGGTCACGAGTGTACGAACCCAGATTCTTGCGTACTGGCGGAATGTCTCGCTCCCGTTTCCCGAGCCGGGGATTCGCCTGATTCGCCAAGTCATGATCGAAGGGTTCTCGCTGCAGCTCACGACCTTCCGGCAGGAGCTGGAAGAATCGGTGCGGCAACTTGAAACTCGGTACGACGAATTGAAGTCGGCCGCCCGTCGCAGGCTCGGGTCGCTCTACAACGCGAGTGATTATCCGGCGACGCTGCGTGGTTGGTTCGACGTGAGTTGGGATTTTCCGTCCGTGGAACCGCCCAACTATCTCCATCGGCTCGCGCCGCAGCTTTACGAGCGCGAAGCCGCCCGTGTTGCTGCGCGATTCGATGAAGCGGTTCAGCTTGCCGAACAAGCGTTCACAGAAGAACTGGCGAAGCTCGTTTCGCATCTCACGGAGCGGCTTAGCGGTGGCGACGACGGCAAGCCAAAAATCTTCCGCGACTCGGCCATCGAGAACCTGCGTGAGTTCTTCGAGCGCTTCCGGCAACTCAATGTACGATCCAATGAACAGCTCGACTCGCTAGTGTCCGATGCCCGCAGCATCGTTTCGGGAGTCCAGCCACAGCAACTGCGCGACGATGCCGCGCTCCGGCAAGAAATCGCCACACAGCTCTCGACCGTTCAAGCAACGCTTGACGGCCTGCTGGTCGATAAGCCTCGCCGTAACATTCTGCGCCGGGGAAAGGGCTGACTATCCCCATGGAGCTAGTCATTGAACCCAGCGGCGACCTGCGCTGCATCTACAGCGAAGCGATTGACCTCGCGCAGTTCGGACTACTCACCATTCGCCGAGGATCGCACGTCGAGCCCGATTCGCAGGGACGCTGGCTCTGCGATCTGTCACCGGTTTCCGGTCCTACTCTAGGGCCGTTTGAATCTCGCAGCGACGCCTTAGCGGCCGAGGTGGCCTGGCTGGCAGAGCATTGGCTTACACCAGCTGTCTAGCGCTCGCTGCGCTTCTCTTTTGAATTTTGCTCAAGCCATTTGTCGGGCTCGTTCTGCGCGCGTGCGCTGGCGAGCCTTTTTTGTTTGTCACTACTTGTTTGAGGAGATTTTACATGACCCAAGCAGAACTAAACCAAGCTGTGGCGGAAGCCACCGGCGAATCGGTCCGTACTGTCAGTCGTCGTGGATTCAGCATCATTTCGCCACTGCAAGTCTTTCCGATCGAGCAGGAAGAAGAAAACCTTGATCCCAATACGGTGGATTGGGACATGCTCGATCTGGCGCGAGGAAACTACGCGGCCTAACGACGCTGTGTGCTGGCTTTTTCACGGCGGCAGCAATCGGGCTGCTGCCCCCTTTTCGATCTTCTGCAATCACCAAGGAGTCCTAGCCTTGATTCAAATTTCCCGTCTGCTGGCCAAACAACTTCGCTCGATGGTCAAAATGTTGTTTCCAGGCCGAGGCCCAATACCCGCTCTTGCGTTTCGCGCGGGACAGGATGGCTTGTTCATCGATGTCCAAGGGGCCAATCAAGCTCTGCGATATCACGATCCGCAGCCTCGTGAGCAGCAGCACTTACTCGTTCCGTTTAACGTGCTGGAGGACGTTCAGGGATCGAAACCTGAGCCGGTCTATTTAGACTCTCGCCGCGACGGCGTGCTCGGCGCGAACTGGGAAGACAGAGGTATTGTGCGCGATCTGGAGTACGATGCTCCTGAATCCAGTGCGGATGCTCCACCGTTCCCAACTCTGCCGGAGACCTTCAGCGAGAATCCGCCCGCGCTTCTGACTGCACTGCGCGAAGCATACGAAACTACCGATGCCGAAAGCAGTCGCTACGCACTCGCAAGCATCCAGGTGCGCGGCCGCGAAGGGGTGATTGCCGCCACCGATGGCCGACAACTCCTGAAGCAATCCGGCTTCACGTTTGGATTTGACGAGGATTTGCTACTCTGCCAAACGAAGCTCTTCGCCAGCAAGCATCTCCCCGCTGATCAGCCGGTGCGAGTCGGCAAGAGCGGCGACAAGATGGTCGTGTTCCAGATCGGCCCCTGGTCGTATTGGCTGCCTGTCGTCGAAGGACGCTACCCCGATGTGGACAGAACTGTTCCCGCGCCTGGCCACAGTAAGGCGACGCTACAGCTCGGTTCTACCGATGCGAAGTTCCTGACCGAAAATCTCCATCGACTCCCGAGCGGCACAACGAATCGTGAATTGACGCTCGACGTCAATGGACACGTCGTTCTCCGAGCCTCAGCTCCTGACACTCTTCGCCCCACCGAGATGGTTCTGCGCAACTCCAGTAAGCGAGGCGACGATCTGCTCGTTTGCACAGATCGCCAGTACTTGGCGCGAGCGGCGCGATTGGGATTTACAGAGATCGAACTGCCCGACAACACGTCGCCTGCTGTGGCCCGTGACGGTTCCCGCGTCTTTTTGTGGATGGTTCTCGATCCCAAAGAGGCGATCAAGCCGACCACCGATTGCCTTCGCATCGAGTCGCCGCTTAGCTCCGGCCACCGTCAACCTAGCTCACTTACTCGAAGTGCAATTGCGGTGAATCGAATTGCTTCCAGACCAGCCGCGCAACAGGCTTCTTCAGCTCCACCTACGAATGAGCCGCGAGTCGCTGCGAAGCACTCGCCCAATCGCCATTGCTCCGCGACATCGCCGAAAAGGCCAGGTGGAGCTTACGAGCAGGCTGTCGTCGTGCGAGACCAACTGCGATCAACGCTTGATGCAGTCAAGGATCTGATTCGGCAGATCAACGTCGAAAAGCGCAGCCAGAAGTCACTCAAGTCGGCGCTAGCTTCGCTCAAACAGTTGCAGCATGTTGCGTAGCAAACGGTGGCCAAGCGACTCCACCGTTTCGATCTATTGTTGTCCATTTCAAGTCGGAGCAGATCATGCCACTTACGATGAATGTCGGCCTTAACCGCAAAGTCGGTGAAGCGAACTATGGCTCGCGAGGAGCGAGCGTAAACTTGGAGGTCGAACTGGAGTCGAGCCTCGTCCGGGAACCGGACCAACTGCGCGAGAAGATTCGCTATTTGTTTCGGCTCGCGAAAGAAGCCGTTGAGGAGGAGCTGAAAGGCGAAGCGGCACCTCCGGCGACCAACGGCCACGCTAATGGCAACGGACATGGTAGCGGCCGTCATCAACATCCAGCAAAGCGACGGAGCGCAACAGCCAGCCAGGTTCGCGCGCTCCACGGTATCGCAACTCGCCAAGCGATCGACTTAGCATCAGAAGTTGCTGCTCGCTACGGTGTCAAACGGGCCGACGAACTATCGATCACGGAGGCTTCGGAACTGATTGATGCGTTTAAGCCTCAGACCAGCGACAGCGGAGGGGGACGATGAGTCTTGAGCTCGACGTCGACCCCAACGAAGTAGCTGAGAAACTGACGGGCAGAAATTACATCTCGTGGTCAGCGATATCGACGTATCAGGCTTGTCCACTGCGCTGGTGTTTTCGGTATGTCCACGGTCTTCCAGAGGCCTTCGTATCGTCCAGCTTGGTCTTTGGCAGCGCGATCCACCAAGCTGCCGAACTACATTACTACGAACTCTTGTCAGGTAATCCAGCTCCGGCCTTGGATACACTGCTTTCCGCCTATCATGCGGCGTGGCTGGAACGCGATCTTGCCAGCATCAAGTTCGGCAAAGACGAAGACATCAACTCACTTAGCGATCTCGCCGAACGTGTACTGTCTGCCTTCCGAGCAAGTCCTTTGGCAAACCCGAACGGCCAAATCGTTGGGGTAGAAGAAGAACTGCGCGGTCGAATCGTAGAGGGGTGCCCCGAACTACTTGCTCGTGTCGACTTGATACTCGACGAGGGCAGTGAACTGGTAGTGACGGATCTTAAAACTGCGAAAAGCCGATGGAGCCAGCATCAGGCACACGACAGCGGCGGACAGCTAATGCTCTATTCCGAGCTCGCTAAGGAGCTAATGCCCGGCAAGCCAATTCGGCTGCAATTCCTGGTGGTAACGAAGTCGAAGTCGCCTGTCGTCGAAATGCGCAAGATCAGCATCGACTCGGCGCGGATTAAGCGGACTCGATCCATTTTTTGGCAGGTTTGGCAAGCGATGCGGCGCGGGATCGTCTACCCCATTCCATCGCCAATGAACTGCCCCAACTGTCCGTTTCAAAAGCCTTGCCGCAGTTGGCAGGGCTGATTTTGCAAACTATTGAAAACACGAATCTACAAACACTGTGCAATAGGAGAATTCGCGTGATCGAATCTATCATCTTGGTGGTCGTCGTCCTTGTGGTAGGTGCATGGGTCTACCAACAGGGGAAATCCCTAGGTAGCCGCAAAGCATTCGGAGTCGGCCTTCGTCGCGGACGACGACGTTAGTTTGAGCCATCAACATCAGCCCGTATGCGGCAGATAGCCGCATACGGGGGAGGGTCCAATAGCAGACGAACAACTAGACGGTGCGTTTTTTTAGCTATTGCAGAACCCGGTGATGAATCTGCGACCGCTATATTGAAGATCAATTGTCGATCATCAGAATTGAAAAATCCCAGCCGAATAAATGGTCTGTTTTCATCTAAACGACATTTGCCAATCCGGAGCACACCAAACATCACGTGAGTCGAGGTGTGTCAGCATTGTTTGGCTATCAGCTCGTCCCACAATTTGCGCGCGAACGAACACGCCTCGTAATCGCAGCCTATTCGCCACGCTCAGGGTGAAGCCGATCAAAAGTTGAGCTATAGCCGCACGGCCCCACCCCCAAATCGCCTAGTCTGCCAAAACACAGCCAGATTGTGTTTTTTTTGACAAGTATAAGTTAAGTGATGCTTGTTTTTGACGCGTGAGCACTGGTGCTAGAACGAATTCGCTAGGGAGTATCGCACTACAAAAGCACCCCGACATCGACAACTCGTTCGCATTGAAAGAGACGTTTTGCTGTTCCGGGCCATCAATGATACCTGTTGATTTTGCCCGACAAGGTGATCCTACCTCCCAAACGGGCAGTCTAGCCCTGCACGCCATGCACACATCCCTACGCTGTCCTAGCCTCTCACCCCGGGGCGGCCGTCACCATTGGACCAGGGTGTAATGGGGCTCGCCCCCAGCCTTTGCTGGCATCTATAGCTCCATTCTGGGACGGCATTCTGGCCAGCAGTGAGCCCAGCCAGCCACGCTCACGGGGTCGCGAGAGGTAGGACTACTGGTACGAAGACACTCTCCGTAGCCCCTTCTAAGGGATAGGAGATTGAGTGCGGGAAAGGGTGCGGGGGTAGTGTCGACGGCCTATTTGCGGCCAGCCGAGCTGCCCATCCACAGTACTCCCCGAGCCGTCGGGAGAGTATTCACTTGGGTTGTCAGGTGTCATGCAACTAATCCTATGAATCCGATTCCGTGGATGGGCGAGAGGGCTACACGAGGCATCGCAGCACCTCGCTAGACTCATGGTTCCTGGGTGAGAGATAGCTAAGATGGGCTTCCGCTGCAGCCTTTCGGGCCATCACACCAGTGCTTTCTGGTACCGGTCAGCATGGCATTTAATGGAGGCGTACTACCTCGCCGACCCACGACTGCCGCCCCGGTTTGGGCACTGAGACAGCCTTCAGGACTGCGATTTACAGACGCGAGCCCTCAGTGTGAGGAGTGCCTCTTCCCTGCCGTTTGTTTGCTCGCTTCAGACTTACAGACATTCGAAACGGTCCTTTGCCGCTGGGCGTCGCTACGCCTTATTGAACTCAGCGAGGAAAGTTTGCAGAGGAGCGGTAGCTGGTCCCCAGACGTGCGACTTCGCTTCATCGAGAACTGCCGGTATGGGAAGGCCAATCAATACAACGCGTGCAGCATTCGCGTTAAATTGGCTCCGCACGGTTAGCTCCTTGCGGCTCGCTGTGGTTGATTCCGAAGGGTAAATCAAACCTGCAACGTGACCACCAAGTTGATGACGGCCAAACGCATAGGCATAGAAAAACGACTGGTAGATGTCGGAATTAGAGACTCCTGCTGCGTCATAAAGTTTGTATTTTGCGTCGAGTACCAATTTGCCTGACAATGAGGGGGCCGCTATCAGGAAATCGGGTATCACACTCGAGTAGGGCTGGTTCGTCGCGCTGTCGCGAATGATCGAGCGATCCGAAGATTGATACGAAACCTTTAATGCTGTCGTAGATGTCAATTGTCGAAGGACCTGCAGCACAAAAACTTCAAACAGTCGATTCATGTCCAGTAGAAACGCAAAGATGCGCGAGGAGCCCGAACTATAGATGTCGCTGATACCCAGGGCGTCCACAATCAGCCAGCACAATTCATGGGCATCACGATAGTGCTCGTTCATGCGGTCATAGTAGATTCCGCCTCGCGTGGTCACTAAATCGAGCAACGATGGATCACAGCTCCCCAGCAAATGATGTTCGAGCTGTCGTGCCTTACGACGCAGCGTTGGCTGGAAGGCATGCCGCGCGCAGACATCCAGAACGTAGGCAAGAAGCTGATTCTCGGGGACGTCTTGTTTGCGCTCATCGTGTCGACAATGGATCAAGTCGAGTCGACCCAATCGCTTGCGAATCTGACGATCAAACAGCATTCGACCTCGCACGACCGGAAGTTCCTCTTCCTCTTCAACGTAGTCCGAAAGCAATCCGCCACGAAGGATCCGTTCGCACTCCTCAACAAACATCAGCATGATCAGATCGAGCAGGTTCCCACCACCTGCAGCTAACTTCAATACAGAACTGTAGTGTTTGAGTGTATTGAGTCCTGTAGTGAACTCAATCATTTGAAGGAGTCGCAGGTTATCGCCTGCCAGCTTGGGACGAACATGCACCTCAAATTCAGTGAATCGCACTACACCTACCCAAGACCGTGCTGTGATCCGAATTCCACGACGCCGCTCTTCGACGATCAGTCGGCACTTTCCTTCTTGGGCGAGTGATTTCGCAAGAGCGCGATCGTCGGCGGTGAGATTCAGATCGGGCCGATCACAACTCTTCCACTCGCAGACTTCGACGATTGGCATCGCTATATCGGTCATAACTCAGCACTGCTCGCTTGCGTGAATTCACTCAGCAACACCGCGACGAGTTCCTCGGCATCGGCAAGCTTCTCCTCTTGCAATACTTGGGCCGTTTTGTCGACAAGCCCATTGCCAAGATAACGCGTCAACTGCTCGTAGTCGTCGTAGCAATACTCTTGCAAGAGTGGCAAGATCTCTTGGCGAAAGCGGCGTGCAAACTCTTCCGCGTCGCTGACCGGTTGCCCTTTCTCTAGCAGAAACGAATGACCGATTTGCTTCTCGCGCCCCGCATGTTCAGCAATACGGCGATTGAGTTCGGTGAGAAACTCGCAAAGCTCTAGTCCGTGAATATTCCCACCTCGAAGTAGCTCGGTGTCGGGCATCAATTCAATAAACGCAAACCGACGTCGCATGGCGGAATCTAGCAGTTTAATACTCCGATCGGCTGTATTCATCGTCCCCAGAACAAACACATTGGGAGGTATCGAAAAGCTCTCTTTGCTTTGCGGCAGCGTGATAATCAGTCCCCGTTTGTCGAGTTCTAACAGCGTGATCAACTCCCCAAACACTTTGGCGACGTTCGCGCGATTGAACTCGTCAATCAACACAAGATAAGGCTGATCGGGATTCGCCTGAGCTTCACGGCAAATACGTTTGAACACACCATCTTCGAGCCTGAGCGTCAGGCCACCGGTCGACTGCACGGGGCGAAATCCCTCGATGAAATCTTCGTAGGAATAGGAGCCATGAAACGTCAGGCGGGTTAGTTGACCAACACGCCCTTCGACGTCGAGATAGTCGGCAACATCGGGATCGCGATCGGTCAATCGCGCTAGTAGATGATTGACTTCGTCGTGCTCGAGCGAAAAGAGTGTGCCTTGGCTTCGAAATCGCATCGGCTCGGACTTCGCGAGGATGGGATCGGCGAGCAGTTCGTCGTAGGTCAAGCCATTCTTGACGTCGTGCAGGTAGCTCAGTTCGATGCTGGATTCCCCCGACTCCGATTTCGAGAGGCCACGTGAAATTCGGGCAAGTGCCATGATGCGTTTGTCGGGAGTCGACTGATATCCAATCACCAAATCACCAGGCTGCACGAGTGGGTAGTTCCGCTGAAGGCGTCCATAGTGAAATTCAACGGTCTTCTCTTTTCGCAGTCGTTCCCACGACCATGTCTTGGGACTTGCTGTCACCCACCACACACGCTGACTGACTTGCACCGTCGAAAGCGATCGCTCAGCCTGCGCGAATTTTTGGGGATCGGAAAGCGTTTCCTGCGCTTCCGGCAAACCAAACTTTCGCAGTAGCCACCAGACTGCCAACCGCCGCGCTGCATAGGTTTTTCCGGTGCCGGGAGGTCCATAGAGAATCGCCTGCCCCTTTCTTTCAAGTGCAGCAGCGATCTCTTCATAAAGCGGGTCGATGGGAATCGGAAGTTTCTTTGCATTCTTGCCGACGATGGTTTGGTAAAGGTCGACTGGGCACTTGGCAACGGTGACAAAAGCCCAACGCCTTTGTGGCTCGATGTGCGTGGCAAGTGATGTGTTCCATTTAACATTCACCGTATGTGTGAAGACTTCTCGATCGCTACGAAACTCATAGCAGGGGTCGACAACTTCGCCTACCGCCAGAACCTCGCTCGTACCTTTGTTGGCAACGATGATGTCTCCCGCTTCCAGCTCTTGCAGTATCCAAACTTCATTGGCCTTTTGTTTCAACATCGCGGGGGTGTAGCGCTCGCCGTAAACCTCTTTGAAGCGGCTGAAGAACTCTTCCTTCGTTCCAAAATCTTTGAGGTCGCCGACTTCATCCCAACCAACGCAGATGTAACCATGCTTCAAACAGTCGTCCCAATACATGGCCTGTTCGCCAGGGGCGATCTTGACAATTTGTCGTGATTCGCGTGGATCGTTCCATTGATACAAGAATGCTACCAGCTCCCAATTCGACCAACCTTGAAAGCAACTTTTCGCGCGCAAAGCTTTCATCAATTGGCGATTGAGGCGAATCGCACCGGCGGAGTGCTCCAGTAACTCAGGCTGGATTGCTTTGACGAAGCGTTTGATATGCGTGGAGGAGCAGATCGGAAGAAGCTCTGTGGGAAAGTAGCAGTAGAGCGCCTTCGAACGCAACGCTTGGCCACCATTGAGCACTGCGATGTCGTCGATGGTATCCCAGTCGCCTGCTTGCGCCTTGGTGAATGCCTCGACAAAACCGGCTCGGATTGCAGCCCAAGCGGAATCGACGTCGCCATAGTTGCTACTGAAAAACCAGCCTGGTTTACGAGCATGTTTATACAGGAGGTGTTTGCTGGCCTGACCACCTTTCATGCCAGCGATCGTTGGCGTTCGAAATTCGAGCCATCGACAAAAGCTGTCTTCTGCCTTGTCGTGCCCGAGCGCGTAGGACTCTTTCTCCAAGCTGGGCCATTGATTCAACGGAAACCGGCTCACCACAGCAAGCCGTTCTTGTTCCGCTTTTTGGGCTCGCTCTTTCAATCCGTTTCGATCAAACGCTTTCGCTACATCCACAATCGACGTGAGAGGTTCCATCACTTGTCCTCAATGATCCATGTGCGCATGTTTGCTGTCTTGGCAGCATAACAAATCGCGTGGGGGCAAATGAGTAGTTCTGTCGGACGTCTTTCTCGCACTCCGCTTCAACATTGCGGCTCCAGAACATCGGCAACAGGGGAAATGGCCATATCCGCGGTCAAAGCAATAGGCAGGATGTTGTCCATTTTTGTGAATGTAAAATGGACTTGCGATGATCGTGCCAAAGGAATTGCCCCGCAATGAAGAAACCACCGCCACCAGAAATACGACGCCTTCGTAAGTTCCACGCGCTGGGCAAAAAAGTGCTCCAGGTCTATGAGACCAGCGAGCCGCTGGCGAGCGGCAGCCGTCGTCGTGGCGTAGCGCGAGAGTTTGACAGCAGGCTGGGCTTAAAGCGTGACCAGATCGACAAAGCTCGGCAGTTTGCTGCGATGTACAGCGACAAAGAAGTGGACGCTCTCTGTGAGTTAGTGAACAGGAGTGATCAAGGGCGAATCACCAAGAGCCACGTTATTCGCCTGCTTGCTGTCCCCAGCAAGCGACGGCGAGATGAGTTAGCGAAGCTCATCGTACGTGAGCAGTGGACCGTTCAGCGACTGGGACCTGAAATTACCAAGGAGGGCAAGAGCAGCCAAGGCGGTCGGCGGCCGAAACGGCCTGCGACCGTCGATGAGGCCCTTGGGCAAATTCAGCGGATGGTGCAGCAGTGGGAGAGATGGGTAGAGATGATAGAAGATAAGGATGATACAAAGGGTGTCAGTATCGGCGACTTACCTGTTCAAGTTGCACGAGCCGTGGCCGGGATGAGTAAGTCAGCGCAAGCAGCAGCGATGGAAACCCGCAGTTCTAGCAAATATGCAGCCAACGAACGAACAATCCGTAGGAGCGTCAGCGAGTAGTTCCAAACCAGTCTATCGCGTCGGATAGCCAATCGTATTCAGCGAGTCGAGCAGTATTTGCGCGGCAAGGCAATACTGGTCTAGTCAGGGGCAGATTGAGTTCCAATCGAAGAAATTCGGTGTTCTCGGAGAGATCACAGCGATCAGGACACTTCCCTTGGCCCACTTCTGGCTTGGCTCGTAAGCGCAAGCGTGTTTTGAGTGCGGCGGCGGAGCGTAGCGACGAGTAGCCGCACTCAATTACGGAGTTTCTTAATTCAGAGGAGTCTCTTGTTTTTATATAGTCTCTGGTGGGTACCATTTTCGCAGTTACATGGGCGGTAGAATACCGCCTTCGCAGTTTCAGGTGCTGGTGGATTACCATTTTCGCAGTTTCACGATTACCACTTTCGCAGTTTCATGGTTTCAGGAGGCCACTTCCAATTTGCCTGCCAGCGCTGCTGTTGACTGGATTTCGGGATTGTTTAAGAAATCAGGGGTCTGGAAAACGAAAAAGGCCAGGCGAGAGTGGGTAGCTCTCGCCTGGCCGAGGGTATTGCCGTCCTTGCAATGGGAGATCAGCAATGTCAGTCAGCGTATCAAAGCGCTCTTTACGGTCAAGTCGAATTGGCGAGGCGTCGAACGGCAGCGAACACGGTGCCAGTTGTCGTCGTCCAAATCTTCCCGGGTTGCCGGTCCGCCAAGCTGACAATCTGAAACCATATCCCACGGGGATCAGTCGCAAGTCTCCAGACACCCCCGAGCCCAAGCGGCCAAAGAATCCGCCTCCTGCTGTCGATCTGGAGCAATTCGGTCGAATCTGCGAGCACTTTATGGGTCGGGACAACCGACCCACGGACGATCCACGACCTGGCACACTGATCTCTAGTTGGGCCGTCCTCGCCACGCAAGGGAATGTGGGTGCGGGCTTGCTGCTGTCCCATCTCGTGTACCTCAATCAACGCAGTCCGGGCCTTTACGGAAAGCACAGGCTCAAACCGTCATTTGTGGCGGGCCTTACCGACGAGGATCTCAACCCGAATCCGGACGAGTTTCTGCGGCGTCCCTACTTCGCGACCTACACGCGGCTGTTCAATACGCTCGGGTTGTCCGAGCGCCGCGTCGTCGAGGCTGTCTATGCCCTGCAGTCACGTGGGTTGATTGATCGGTTCAAGATAAAGGGGCATCGCGGCCCGGTGCTGGTGCTGGATCGAAACGTGCACTTTGAGCTGGCCCAACTGGGGAAGCTCGATGGCGCATGGAAGCCGCATCCCGATGAATGTGAATGGCGAACGTGGCTCAACGCCTCCGAGTTCATAGCGTTGCCACGGCTGACACAGTCGCTGGTGTTGGCGCGGTGGTTGCGCTGGCTTGAAAGGAAGGGAATAAAGAAGCGTCCGGAAAACACTCACGGGCAGATCGCCCAGCAAGCGGGGCTTTCGGAGCGATCTGTGGCGCTGGCTATGAAGCAGCTCCAGAAGGCTGGATTGCTAAGGGCCGATTACATCAATCGAAAGATTCCGTCACGCAAATTGATTCGCATCCCCAGCCCCGTACATGGCGCCACGGAACGCGAGCAACTATGTCGGTTGACGGTCGAGCAGCTCGCCAAGCGTTATCGTCTGCCGTTGGGAACTGACCTGTCAGTTTTCTGGCGGGATGACGAGGACCACGCTGCCAACAACCATGCTGACAAGGCAGGCAAAATCGCAACGCTTGAACACTACGAGATCGCCACACCAATGGGACCACCCGTGCGGCCCGAGGTGAAGCACAGGCGTCGCCGGAAGATTTCCCGTCAAGATGCTCGTCCAGCCTTCAGTTCAGTGGATTGAACCGTAGGGTCCTTCGACAAGCACAGGTAGGGAGCCCGACTTGCCAATGGCGGAAGAATACCGCTTGCATTTACGAAAATGCAAGTTTGTACCTTTCATGCACCCGACATTTTTTCCACACTGCCAAACGTACCAGGACACTCGGCCAGGATGGCATCGCTGGTATTATGACATTGAATTTGTGTCTGGCTGCTTTCGTATAGTTCGGCCATCCTGATAGAAGACAACCGAGGGACGGCGAGTTCTGATTTGTCGGGTTCAGCAGTCCCGAGTTTGCGTAAATGTATCCCAATAATGCCGTCCCGATTATTGAGATAGGACGCCGTTTTCCGATTATTGAGATACAGCGCCTATCTCAATATATTATTGAGATAAGGAGAATAGCTTCTCCTCAACCTTTGCCGCCCGCCGCTCGCGCAGCGGGGCGGCGTTCGGAAAGAAGATGTTACCGGGGGTGTTGCAGATCTCCAAACAGACCGCTGAGCGACCCCAGGGAAGGATGCCGCTGAAGAGGTTCCAGTGAGGTGGACCGTGTCGCTGATAGAACTGGCGACGTCAGCAATAGGCAACGAAAGGAGTTCGGTGGTTCCCGCTGATCCTCGTCGCGTCATTGATCTGTGCATCTCGTAGGTCCCAGATGGTTTGCGCCCGCGAATTTGTCGCGGTGGATAAGTAAGCCGGACTCGCTCACAGTTCCGTTCGCCAAAGTTTCACGTTATCGCCACTGAAGCGGAACGCTTCCGGCACTCGCAAGTATGGAATCAACAACTTTGCCAGCCGGGAATTTTTCCCGGCAATTCCGGCATAAGTAGATCCTAGCCTGTCGCTGACAGCAACGGCCTGCGAAGCATCATCGCCCATCCGCGACGACGCGGTCCGGTGGAGCGTTACAAGGAAGGCGAACTGCCCGCCGCGTCGATGAAGATGAACGCGGCAAGCGAGTCAGGCGTCTAGGTCGCTACAGCAGTGCGCTGACACGGAAGTGTGGCCAAGGGTGATTTACATCACTCACAATGACGGGACTACTTGCCAAAAGGATTCGGACCCGCAGCGGCAAATACAGGCTGTAGGTATTGCTCCACAACTCGCAATGCTGCAAAGACTTTGCCGAAAGGGCGATTCGTGTAGGCGTCGGCGAGGTCATCGGTTTTTACCGCTTGGCCATGGCAAAGATGAACACCCGAGACCTCGCCACCGCCTCGATCTCGCATTAGGTTTCCTGATGTCTTGCGGAGCTTGCCAAAAGACAGCTTCGGGAAGGACTCATCCTTTGCTCGAATGCGCGCTACGAGATCGTTGAACCGATTCGAGATCTGCTGATTGCGGTGATCACCCTTCGTTGGCTTGTCATATCGTTCCCCGTGGCTATTGAGCAGCAACGGCGCATTCGGCGAAAAATCCGGCATCGCTCGACGCCGCTTTAGTGCCCACTGTAGGCCATCGACGGTTTGTTGAAACAATATCCATTCACCGTACACGCTGCTCTTTCGCCGTACTCGCTTGATGAACGAGTCCGCTGCTGTCGTCTGATATCCCAAAAGCTCTTGCTCTCGGTCGTTATGTCCTTTGAAGAGCACCACCTCTCCCACGGTGAGAGTCGCAATCTCTTTCACGCCAAACCCGCAATTCAACCCGAGCAGGAGAAATAATCGTTCCAAGGGTGTCGCGACTTCGTTCAGCTTGATGAGTTCAGCTAGCCCGAAGGTCTTTACTTGCGCCAATCCGCGCTGCAATCCATCGGGATCGTCCTCAACTTTCGTGGAGATCTCTTCAAAGTCATCAGGCTTACTCCAAGCGAATTTCGGTTGCCGATGAAGCCACCGGAAAAAACGCTTCAGCAGTCCGAGATAGTTTTCGGCAGACACCCGACTAATCGGTCGTTTGGTTCCCTTGCGAAACGGGCGCTGCCGCCAAAACTGAAACATCAACTCAACGGCAACGTAGTCGATCGTGGATAATGCGGTATCTTCGTGCTTCTCTTTCAGTGTGCCAACTTGGCGGATCAGCGTCAGACCGCCGTCATTGACCCGACCTAGTGCTTCGCGGTGATAGTCCTTCTTGATCCATTCAATAAAGGCGTCAAAAGCCTCGTGAAGCCTTGCGCCGCTACCTTTAGTGGACTTGCGTGAACGTGACCTCGCAACCGCCGTGCGCGAATCAAGATCGACTGAAAGTTGATGCACGGTATCACGTGCGAGAGCCTGAACCTCGTGCATACTGTCGATTGCGATCTCGCCTATTTCCTGGGCCTCACGATCTTCAGCAACGATGGCAATGGCTGGATATTTTTTCTGTGTAAGGTGGAGTCGCTTGGCGTAGGCAGCCGGGGATTCGCCGTGGAACTGAGGAAGCTCTATCAGCTTTTCGCCTTTAGCGATCTGTCGAGCAAAACTGAGGGTCTCGGAAGTCCACTCGGCAGCTCCCCTCGGATGCTCCGCTTCGATCTGTTCCCAGAGTTCACGGAGACGCTGCTCTCTTCGCTTGGCTTCAACGAGTTCTGCACCCAGGCGGAACTTATGCTGGACGACTTTACCGTTGTCCGCTCGCTTCCGGCCGATCTGACGGGCGTACTGTCCCTGCTTGTCCAGTTTCCAGGTAATTCTGGTTCTAGTGCCCACGCTGCTCCCCCTCATCCCGCGAGTGCGAATGAATAGTCCGATAGCACATTTTACGGGCTTATCGGACTTCGGGTGAGCGCTTATCGGACTAGAGATGCCCGTTTTATCGGACTATTTGCGGCCGACCAAAGATTTAGATGACGCGAACACAAAGGCGGTATCGCCATAAGTACATTAAAAATGCCAACTTGCAACAATTCTGCAAGCGGGCATTTAGCGGAGAGGACAGGATTCGAACCTGCGGTAGGAGTTACCCTACACCGGTTTAGCAAACCGGCGCTTTCGACCACTCAGCCACCTCTCCAGGTGGTTTGCGAAATCGGTTCGGTAAGTTGCCAGCATCGTCATAATCGAGAAGTGGTGCTAAAGCTAAGTCGTAGAGGGACTTAGGCTATTGAGCTACTTCTCAAGTTAAGGCGATCTATTCGTTGGGTTTGACTCGCGTTGAGCCAAGCCCGAGGAATTTTGCAACTCGTTTGCCAGAAAGTATTTGCGTGGACGAGGAGTCGAAAGCAAGCAGTTTCTAGTAGGTGATTTCGCAAGTTCTTATGTTTATCAGGATCTTGCCCGTCTGCAAGCCCGGGTTTCATTGCCAAAACCGGTCGCGGAACAAGTTTACCGTCGAACGTCTCTCCAAAATCGGTTGCGTGGACCGCTCAGCTGAAGCGAGAGGGACGAAGTTCCCTACTTCCCCCCAGTTTTTTCGGCTGCTAGCGGCGAGTCGTCCGGCATTTTAGGAGACACTGGATTACCTGCGGGGTTCGCGACGACACTACACTATTGAAGTTCCCGAGATAGCGGCTGTTACGGAAAGGCAATCCGTGACCGCCACTCTACCCGTTCATGGCAATTGTGAGCTCGCTAGCAGGACTTGCCCCATGCGATCCGAATTCGGTCTGCGAACGATCTTGGCCTCCCTTGCCCCCCGCTGCTCCAGGCAGTCCTGGATGTCGCGAATTTTGCAATTGGTGGGATCAGCCGCCGTGGTTGTGGGAAGTGCTGGCGCTGCGTACGAGGCCAGTGCTAACGATCAGCTGAAGGCAGCCATTGCCGCTGCCGCCAATTCCATTACCAAGGATGAGGTGACCGAACTGGTCGATGCCCTGGCCGACGACACGTTCGAAGGTCGCGATGCGGGCTCGCGGGGTGGCAGGGCCGCAGGAACCTACTTGGTGAAAAAGTTTGAAGATCTCAAGCTTAAGCCGATCGGAGATCAAGGGACCTATTTCCAGAACTTTCAATACAATGGTGTGTCGCGCAATATTGTCGGACTGATTGAAGGTAGCGACGAGAAACTTAAAAACGAAGTGGTGGTCATTGGCGCGCATTATGACCACGTGGGCTATGGTCGTACTGGCAATAGTTTTGGTCCTTTGGGTTATATCCATAATGGTGCCGACGACAATGCGAGTGGCACCACCGGGCTGCTCGAGATTATGGAAGCAATTGCCGAGCTTCCAACGCCTCCTCGGCGGAGTGTGATGTTTGCCTTGTGGGACGCAGAAGAGCATGGCCTGATTGGCTCGAAGCATTGGGTCAGTTCTCCGACGATTCCGCTCGATCGCGTCGTTTTTTACCTGAATCTCGACATGATTGGTCGACTGGGAAAAACAGGAGTCGAGGTGATTGGTTCGCGAACGATGCCAGGGATGCGGAAGTCGATTAGTCAGCTCAATACCGACAGCAATCTCACACTCGATTTCACTTATAAGATTAAAGAAGATAGTGATCATCATCCCTTTTTTGCGAAGGGGATTCCTTTTGTGATGTATCACACAGGATTGCATGACGATTATCATCGCCCCAGTGATGATGCTGATCGCATTAATGCCGATGGCGTGCGGCAACTGGCCAGGTTGTCGCTGCTGACCATCTTAGAAGTTGCCAATGCCGATCAGTCGCCGAGCTATCGTCCCGCTAGTGTGCGCGAGATAGTGGTGGGGAAGCAGATGATTGAGCAGCCTGCTCCCAGCACTCCACCACGTTTTGGGATGTCGTGGAATCGTCCCGAGGGTGATAAGCCTGCCTGGGTGGTGACCAGCGTTACGCCCGGTTCGCCGTGCGAAAAGGCGGGGCTGAAGAGCGGGGATAAGCTTTTGACCCTCTCGGGCAGGCCGATTGACGACGACAGCAAATTTCGGCTCGAACTGCTGGCCGCCAGTGGCACCACCGAATTGACAGTCGAGCGTGCGGGCGAAGCGGAACCGGTGAAGATTACGGTCGAGCCAGCCGGTTCGCCGATCCGGATCGGAATCACCTGGCGCGAAGATCCAGCGGAGCCGCAAACCGTACTGCTGACGAGCGTGGTCCCTGGTTCCGCAGCCCATCAGGCGGGGCTCGAGCCTCGCGATCGGATCTATACCCTGGCTGGCAAACCGTTTGCCGACACCAACGAGTTTCGGGATCTGATTTCGAAACTACCTTCCCCGATCGAGCTGACCTACGAGCGGATGGGGAAAATTGTGTCGACGAAGCTCAATGTCCTGGGGGGCGAAGCGAACTAGGGTGGGACCTCGGGCGGTCGATTGCCACTGGTCGCGCCGCGCGATAAGCTACTGGGCCTGTCACCGGGGACTCTGTGTGCGTAACTGCTGTTGCCGCGGGGAGTTTTACCGAGTGACTTCCTGCCCGATTGCCCGCCGCTTCGTACGATTTATCCACTCATAGGATTGCATCGCTGATGGCTAAGGAGACTCCACACGACGAGAGCGACGCACCCGTTAAGGCCGGTGCGAAAAGGATTCTGCTCGTCGACGACGATGCCGAGATCATCGAAGCGATGCGGTTTGCTCTCGAATCGCGGGGCTACACCGTCATGGTGGCTCGCGACGGCAACCAAGGGCTTGCCATCGCCGAGCGCGACGATCCCGATCTGGTGATTCTCGACATGATGATGCCCAAGCGAAGCGGTTTTTTGGTCCTCGAAAAGCTTCGCCGCACCCGCCCCAATCCGGTTCGTGTGATCATGATCACCGCGAACGAGGGGAGCCGTCACAAGGCCTATGCCGAAATGCTCGGAGTCGATGACTATCTCCGCAAGCCGTTTGCCATGGACAAATTGCTCGACGCTGTCGCTCGGCTGCTCGCCTAGCGATCCCTGGTCGATCGAGCTATCTGCCGCAGGTGAGTTTTTCGTGAAGCTTGCTGCTCTACGGTTGCAGCGCGTGGCATATTTTGTACACTATGCCAACTTCTCTCTTTCCACTCACGCACTCGGAGCGGCAGATTCATGAACGGACGCGAAGCGATCAAGCTCAGTCTTCAGGCCACCAAAGACCATCTCGATTGGATGGTGGCTGATTTCTCGGACGCCGACCTGTTGGTGCGACCCATTCCCGAAGCCAATCACGCTGCCTGGCAGATCGGCAATGTGATTTTCGGCGACGTGATGCTGATCAAGAGCGAGTTTCCCGATTCGAAGATGCCCGAACTCCCCGCCGGTTTCGACGAGAACCACGGAACTCCTGGCGCAACATCGGACGACCCGGCCAAGTTCTTGTCGAAGAGCGACTATTTGACCCTCCTCAGCAAGTCGCGTGCAGCGACGATTGAAACGCTGATGAGCCTCACCGACGACGACCTCGATGGCGACACCAAAGGGAGCATGAAGTCGTTCTGCCCCAAGATCGCCCATCTGTTCCTCACGGTCGCCAATCACACCACCATGCACAGTGGTCAGTTCACGGTCATTCGCCGCAAACTGGGTAAGCCGGTGCTGTTCTAAACGCTCCTCTCCCCCAAGCGTCGACCGAGTCAGCAGTTTTGAGTTGACTCGACTCCCCCGCTCGCCTCAAGATTGCATGCCGACGAGCGAATAGAAACTCGCGAGCCATCACGCGCGAGAATTGCAGACGCTTTCGTGTGCGATCTTGGTTGCGGGAGGAGTGGGATGAATCTTGTCGGCGAACTTGAAAAACTGAGCGCGCTGCATGCTGCTGGTGCGCTATCGGCCGAAGAGTTCGCTGCTGCCAAGCAAAAGCTGCTGGCAAGTGACACGTCTGGCATCCATTTCATTTCGGACGACGTGGGGCTTCTAGAAACACTTCAGGAGCGCGTCGAGGCCATTGAGTCGCGGCAAGCGACTATTCAGCTTGACCGATGCTGGGATGTCGAAAGCCGGCGCTATCAAATCGTCGGTAAGCATGGCGTTCGCAGTGTTCCGACTGTGATAGATAGCCTGATACTGGGGATTGGCGTGTGTGGTATTGGAGGGCTGACCATGCTTTCCTTGTGGTTTCTTCCACCCCTTCGTGATCCCGGCGGTCCTTTACTGTTTGTTTTTGGACTGGTAACGGTCGCTGCTGGGCTCGGCTGCTCTTACTACTGGTATGTCACGGCCCGAAATTTTAAGCGTGCCGAAAAACGTTACCGTGACAGACGCCGCGAACTCAGTAATGCTTCCGCACCTGAGGAGTGGCTTGCCCAGCAACGGATCAAATAACCAGTCCCTAGGCTTCCATGCAAAGCCTGGATAACTCAGGCATTGTTTCAACTAAAATCTCAGCGAACTAGACCTGAAGCCATCGACCGATGGTCGTGAGTGAGTCTCTGCCATGAACCTCGTTGGCGAACTTGAAAAACTGAGCGCGCTGCATGCTGCTGGTGCGTTATCGGCCGAAGAGTTCGTCGCTGCTAAGCAAAAGCTGCTGGCAAGTGACGCTTCCGAGGTGCATTACATCGCCGACGATGCGGGGGAGATCAAAGGCTCGTCGGCCGTGGAATTTGTGGGTGAAGCGAGCCGCCCCAGCTATGCTGTCTTAGGTGAAACTGGTCGCGAAAGCTCGCGACTCTCGCGGCTGGAAGCTCGTCAGGAGATTGTCAATCTCGATCAAAAGTGGATGATCGATCGCGAAAGCTATATGGTCACAGGTCGGCATGGATCGCGCTATATTCCGACCGCAGGGGGAAGCTTAGTGACAGGCTTCGTGACCACCGCGTTCGGAATATTTTGGACGATCATGGCCGGTTCAATGATCACGATGGGAGGTGGCCTGCATGGCCCGTTTCCTATCGTGGCGCTCTTCCCACTCTTCGGTGTCATCTTCACCATAGGTGGCATTGGAATGGCGATTTACAACATGAGTAAAGCCTCGGCCTACCAAGAGGCTGAAGCGAGCTATCGTGCTCGGCGGGCGGAACTCGAGCGTGAAGCGGAACGCACTTAAGCGCCACTAGTAGCGCAGCTGAAACTGTGCGATCGGGCACGCTATTTCGGCGACCTGCCTGCGACCGGTTGCATGCGCTACTTCCTCTAGCGATATTGCGAGTTCCCCTCCCCTTTCGAGCTCGCCACATTGGTGGTGCTCCGATCGTTCCTCGCATCGTCGCTGGAGAACACGCCGATGAATCGCTCGCCACTGAACTCTGCATCTCTGAATAGTGCACCCCTGGGCCGCCGCAGCTTTCTCCAAACGTCGTCGTCGTTGCTGGCACTGTTGTCACTCGCGCGAACATCTCCTTGGCTCTTGGCCGACGATGCGAAACTTCCGACAGCCGACCAGTGGATACCGGGAAAAGATCCGCGGCTGATTGTGCATAGCATCAAGACAGGCGAAATCGAAACGCCGATCGCGCTCCTGCGCGAGCATGCGATCACTCCGAAATCGATTTTGTTTGTGCGCAATAATCAGCTGCTCGAGAACAGTTTGTCGCTGGAGCCCGCCCCCATGGCCGAGCGCTGGCCCGTGATGCTGTCGGGGCTCGTCGATCAGCATCGCACGATCACCGTGGGAGAACTCGCCAAGCTGCCTCAGCACGAGGTTACGCTTGTGCTGCAATGCTCGGGGAACAGCCGCTCGCGCTTTTCGAAAACGGTGAAGGCCGACGGCATTCAGTGGACCAACGGCGCGATTGCGAATCTGACATTTCGGGGACCGAAGCTAGCCGATGTACTGGCGCATCTGGGAGTAAAGCTGTCGAGCGAAGTTCGATTCGTTGCAGCGGAAGGGAAAGAAGGGCCGGTCGCCGAAGGGAAGCCTGATTTCGAACATAGCTTGCCGCTGGAAGTGGTGCTCGAGCGGACGATCATTGCCCTGGAAATGAACGGCGAATCGCTTGCGATTGCCCATGGAGGACCTGCGCGGCTGATTACTCCGGGCTATTACGCCACGATGAACGTGAAATGGCTTTCGGCCCTGCGATTCGAAGCCCGCGAGAGTGACAACTATCATCACGTCGGCCGTTATCGCACCCCTTATGTGCCGCTCACACCGGGCAGTAAGTTCGAGTCGACTATCGAGAACAGCGAACCGAACTGGGACATGAAAATCAAGAGCCTCGTCTTCGCGCCGCTGGAAGGTGAACAGCTGAAGGCTGGCCCAACGACGATCTCGGGAATTGCCTTCAATGGTGGTCAGGCCAAGATCGCAGCGGTCGAAGTTTCGCTCGATCAGGGAGCAACCTGGCAGCGGGCCCAGCTCGAGCACGCCAAGAGCCCCTATGCCTGGCACACCTGGAAAGTGGCTGTCGATTTGAAGCCAGGAAAACAGACGATTCAGTCGCGAGCCGTGGATGTGCTCGGCCATTCACAGCCGCTCGACGGCTCGATTCACTGGAATCCGGCCGGCTATGTTTGGAACGGCGTCGACGAGGTCTCGGTTGACGTGACGTAGCACGACTTCGTCTAACGATCTTTATTATGCTGCCATCTAGTGTGCCTCTGGGCTCTGCCCAGTGAGAAGTGCAAATGGACTCTGTTTTCAGGGACATTCCGCGAAAAACATCGGTTCCAACTTCAGCACTGGCAAGATGCCAGTGGCACCCCAAAACTGTGCTGAGCGGAGTCGCCCATCCGGAAGTGGCTTCAGCTGTTTAGGTCAGATGCCCGTAGGGAATCTGACGGGAGAAGAGATCGCCAACCGAGAACGCGATGTGGCCTCAAGGCCCCGCGATAGAGCATGGCATCTGGCTATGCCTCAGGCATTCAATCCAGAATCAGGACTATCGCCCCGAGGAGGAAAGAGTAATGCAATGAGCAACGATAAATTGAGTGAGAAGCAAGGGTATCTCGCCATGTTTGCATTTCTAGATGAACTGTACTCCAAATATGGTTACAGTCAGCTAGGTTCATTGTTGGGCAGTATGACATTCTTTCCGGATGGAAGCCCGGTTGATGATGCGATCTGGAATGATTGGCTGCGAGCAATTGAGAAAGTGAAGTCTGACCAAGTAGACGCTACACTCACCCTCAAGCACTTAACTGACCAGTCAGACAACAATGACACTGACTGCCATCCGTAGATCAGATAGTAGCGACATAAACCAATCCTAGATCAAGGCAACGAGTGAGTAGGTTAGTGCGCCGTACCTGACCGTTTTTCGGGCCGCACAGCAACTATTACTTCGTCTAGAGATCAAGGTCAGGCAACAATTAGCAGGCTGCCATCCAGAGTGCCTCTGGGCTCTGCCCAGTGAGAAGTGCAAATGGACTCTGTTTTCAGGGACATTCCGCGAAAAACATCGGTTCCAACTTCAGCACTGGCAAGATGCCAGTGGCACCCCAAAACTGTGCTGAGCGGAGTCGCCCATCCGGAAGTGGCTTCAACTGTGTAGGTCAGATGCCCGGAGGGAATCTGACGGGAGAAGAGATCGCCAACCGAGAACGCGATGTGGCCTCAAGGCCCCGCGATAGAGCATGGCACCCAACAAGCAGAAACGTAGGTCTTAACTTGATGGCAGGAGAAGTGAAACCGGCTAGAGAATTGCCGGATAAACTCCCGTCAGGTCCCTGAGAGGGGACCTGACCTACAAGTCCATCTATCGATCTGTGTCAGGTAAAACGGGGCGGCTTCACTAACAAGCGAATGCAAGCGGCTATTTTTCGAGGGTCTTGTCGAGGATCTCTTGCAATTTTTTGAGGCTGCGGGTGAGCATCACTCGAATGGCGGCGTCGCTTTTGCCAAGTTTTTGCGCGATCTCTTTCGAGGGTAAGTTTTCGATGTAGCGCAGCCGGAGCGCCTCGCGCTGTTCTTCGGGAAGTGTGGCGATGGCGTCCATCAGCTTGGCTTCTCGTACATTGCGCGAGAAGGCCTGGCTGGCGGTGGTCATGCTGGCGACGAGCATGTTGATCAGCCCGCCACTGTGGGAATCGCTTCCAGCGGGTGCTGCGAGTGGCACTTCGCGCGCGGCATCTCGTTTTTGAGCATCGAAAAATTTGCGATGCAGGTCGATGATCCGTCGCTCCGCGATTTGGCAGAGCCACGAAAAGGGCTCGCGCTGCGTAAGATCGGCGCCAGGCAAGGCGCGCACCGCTTCGGCCGCAGTCTCTTGAAACACGTCGTCCACTTCCACCTTCCGACGAAGTGCGGCGCCAAGTTCCCGCTCGATAAACGCCATCAAATGGGGCCGACGCATCTCGATCAGCTGCGCTAGCGCCTCGGTGCTCCCTTGGCGAACAGCGGCATGCAAAGAAGTGTCGTCGATGGTCATGGAGTGGCTCGCAAAAAATCTACGTCTCAAAAATCCAGCTACCGCAGTGGCGCTCAATGGGGCTTCGAACGCGGCTCGCTGGGGGTGAGAATACCTTGTGGAAAGGGCTTCCCACTATCGCGATCCGCGCGATTCCTCGCAATTCCCCCGAGAATTATCCCCTCTGAAGGGTCGCTAAGCGCTATCATGAACGGGTTCAGTGATTGGCCTCTCTCCCGGCTCATCGCTCGATCGACATGGATTCCTAACGTTTCCCTTCTCATTGGCCGGGGGTTTGATGCTGCTGCGTGTCGGATTCGAGATCTCGTTTCAATCGCCACAACCTGCTCCGATGGTGGCGATGCTCTATATGCATCCCTCACGCGATGCCACCGTGAAGAAAGCGGAACAGCTTCAAGTTCATCCTAATGTGCCGATCTCCACCTACTTCGACATCTACGGCAACCGCTGTGGTCGAATCGTAGCTCCTGCGGGACGCATCTCGTTTCGCAATGAAGCGGTGGTCGAAGATTGTGGTCTTCCCGATCTGCAAGTTCCCAGCGCAATGCAAGCGCCCGTAGAGCAGTTGCCCAGCGAAGTCCTCCTCTATTTGCTAGCGAGCCGCTACTGCGAAGTCGACAGCGAACTGAAAAACATTGCCTGGAATCTTTTTTCGTCGACACCACCAGGCTGGGCTCGAGTGCAAGCGATTTGTGACTTTGCCCATAAGCATATTCGTTTCGACTACCAATTAGCTCGCGCCACGCGCACGGCACTCGAGGCCTACCGCGAACGTGTCGGAGTTTGCCGCGACTTTATGCATCTAGCCATTACACTCTGTCGCTGCTGTAATATTCCGGCCCGCTATTGCACGGGCTATTTGGGAGATATTGGGGTTCCACCAGCGGCGAGCCCCATGGACTTTAGCGCCTGGTTTGAAGCCTACCTTGGTGGTCAGTGGTATTCGTTTGATGCGCGCAATAATACGCCGCGGATCGGGCGGGTGCTCATGGCGCGGGGGCGCGATGCAGCCGATGTGGCCCTCACCACCACGTTTGGAGTTAATACACTGACTTCGTTCCAAGTTTGGACCGACGAAGTGAAGTAACGCGAGATTCCGCTCATGGATGTTTGGTATTTTGCCTACGGTAGTAATTTGCTGCGCTCGCAAATGGAGCGGCGCGTGGGACCAGCGCGCGAAACGCCCGATGCTCCTCGGCGGGCCTATTTGGCGGGCCATCAAGTGGTGTTCAACAAGTTTGGGCGCAACAATATCGACATCTATGCCAATCTGGCACCTGCTGACAGCACGGTAATTGGGGCTGTCTACTGCTGCGATGCTGTCGCCATGCAAAAACTCGACGGTTTCGAGCAAGGCTACGAGCGCAAAACGGTGCTCGTCACCGACGATGCAGGAGCGCAATTCGAGGCGGTCGCTTATTTTGCGACCCCCGAGCACACGGTCGAAGAAGCCCCGCCGACCGATGCCTACCTCCGCCGCATTGTGGAGGGGGCTCGCGAGTTCGGCATTCCCGAACCTTACGTCGTGTCGCTCCTCCGCCAGGCAGGTCGCGCCGACGACTGGGCTTAATCCAAAACCCAGCGGCAAGGTGCGCATTGCTGGGTGATAGCTCCGTCAATCAAACCACCTCCGCGGAAAGCATTCGCGAGGGATCAATAGCTAGATTTGCATGTAGTTATGCTTCCTGCTGCAAGTAAAGTCGGCTGTTCGCTACACTAAGGCGTGCAGCACTTGAGGGCTGAAAGCTTTTCGGGCGCTTATTGCTCCGAAGAGAAATGCCCCGGGCCAGATGAACCTCGACACCCGATCTGTGTCTTGCTGGCACTTCGATGACTCGGAAACAGGACGATGAGCACCACCGCCGCCACGCAAGCTTGGGATGAACTTGCACAACGGCTCGATCGTTTTGTGGAAGCGTGGGAGGTGGGACCTCCGAGCATCGCCGACTTTTTGCCCAACGAGCCACTGACGCTCCGCAAGCTGGTCCTCACCGAGCTGATTAAGGTTGACCTCGAACTCCGCGCTGGGAACGGCGCGCTGCTACTGCTCGAAAACTACGCCGAGGCCTTTCCCGAACTGCTCGAAAATGGGGAGCCCCCCTGCGATTTGATTTATGAGGAATACCACGTTCGTCGCAATCAGCAGACGAATGTGACGGCGGGAGAATACTACGAACGTTTTCCCAAATCGGCCCCTGCCCTGCGACGTTTGCTCGGCGCTCAGCCGACGTCGATGACCACGGCGATGTTTCCCGCGCGGCGGATGGAAGGGTTTGTCGCGGGACAGCGGCTCGACGATTTCGAGCTGCTCGTGGAGCTTGGAAAGGGTGCGTTCGGCTGTGTGTTTCTCGCGCGGCAGCTGTCGATGCAGCGGCTCGTGGCGCTGAAGATCTCCGCCGATAAAGGGAGCGAGCCCCAAACCCTCGCGCAGCTCGATCACCCCAACATCGTGCGCGTGTTCGATCAGCGTCTGCTCGCCGAACGAAAGCTGCGTCTGCTCTACATGCAGTATGCTCCGGGTGGCACGCTCCACGAAGTGCTCGACCGCGTACGTACACTTCCCGATCATTCGCGCAGTGGCGGGCTGCTAGTCGCAGCGGTGAGTGAATCGCTCGCGCGCGGTGGACTCTTGACCGGCGAAGAATCGAGCTGGAAACGACGCGTGAGCAAGCAAAGCTGGGCCGAAACGATTTGCCGCATCGGCTCGCAGCTCGCGCAGGCACTCGACTATGCCCACAAGCAAGGAGTGCTCCATCGCGACGTCAAGCCTGCCAACGTTTTACTCTCGGCCGATGCGGTCCCTAAGCTGGCCGACTTCAATATCAGCTTTAGTTCGCAGCTCGACGGCGCGACACCGGCCGCCTATTTTGGCGGCAGCTTGGCCTACATGTCCCCCGAGCAGCTCGAGGCCTGCAATCCGGTCCACGAGCGCAGCCCGGCCGAACTCGATGGACGTAGCGATCTCTATTCGCTCGCCGTCATGCTGTGGGAATTGCTCTACGGCGAACGTCCGTTTCGCGATAGTCATTTGCAATCGGGCTGGACAGCCACGCTCGAAGATATGACGAACATTCGGCGGCAAGCGCCCCCCAAACGCCCCGAGCATCTGACGACGGTCGATCCGCTGAAGCAGCGCATCGAGCGGGTCCTTACGCGAGCACTCGATGCCGATCCTAATAACCGCCCTGCCGACGGAAATGCCTTCGCGCGCGATCTGCTCTTGTGCCTCAATCCGCGTGCCTGGGACATGCTTCACGAACTCGGCAGCGGCTGGCGCAGCTTCATTCGCCATCGGCCGATGATCTCGCTGATTCTCGTCAATTTTCCTCCGTTTGCGATCTTCGGCGCGTTCAATTTCTTCTTCAATCGCCACGCAGTGATTGTGCCGAATCCCGAACTGGTACCCGCATTCGACCGGGTGTCGGTGATCCTCAATACGTTCTTCTTTCCGCTGGGGCTGATTCTCGGCACCTACTTTTCGTGGCGCGTGGCGTCGGCTGTGAAACTGGTGGCGACTGGCCAAACAGTCTCCGACGAGTTCTCGCTCCAAGCACGCCGACGAGCCCTCTGGCTCGGGCATGTGATCGCTTGGATCGGGTCGGTCGAGTGGATCGTCGCTGGTTTTGCGTTTCCTCTGGGGATTCATTTTTTATCGGGCAAGTATCCGCCGTACGTCCATTTCATCCTCTCGCAAACGACATGTGGGCTCGTTAGCGCGGGGCTCCCGTTTTTGGCGACCAGCTGGCTCGCGATCCGGGTTTTCTACCCCACTCTGCTGGGGCCCCATCCGCCCGACATTAGCGACCAGCGACAGCTCGCACGCCTGGCAAAGCACAGCAACATCTCGCTGCTGACAGCCGGTGTGGTGCCGCTGCTCGGGCTCTTCATGGTCGCCTTTTGGGTGAAAAGCGAACCGGTCTACTCCGGGCTGTTCATCGGCGCCAGTGTGCTGGCCCTCCTGGCGGCATATTTGATCCACCAGCAAATTCGTAGCGATCTCGCCGCGCTCAGCGTCGCTACGCGGCCGATCGATAGCGACGGAGCTTCAACCGACACGGTCGAGGGGTTCTAGCGTAACTCCCCCCTTTTTCCTGCAGCGGTAATTCCAGCTTGCTACGATCGCGATCGCTCCCCTACACTCTTCGGCACTGGAAATTGTCTAGTTTTTCGACTTATGCCTTGGACCTGGAGTGAGAACTCGATGTCGATTCGACGCAAACTTGCCACCTTGCTGATGGTGATGGGAACTAGCGCCACGCTTGTGGCTGCTGAACCGGCTGGCTCGTGGCCGCAATGGCGCGGTCCTGATCGAACCGGAATTTCGTCCGAGACAGGACTGCTGAAGGACTGGAGTGCGAAAGCGCCGACCTTGGTCTGGTCGGTCGAAGGAATGGGAGATGGCTACGCCAGCGTCTCGATCGCCGATGGCATGATCTATACGACGGGCAACTTTGCCGATGGTCAGGGAGTCACCTGCACGAGTGCCGAAACGGGCAAAGTCGTTTGGACTTCAAAAATCACGAGCGAGCCCCCGAAGCACAGCTACGAAGGTTCGCGCTGCACCCCCACGATCGATGGCCCGCATCTCTACTGCGTTGCCTCGAGTGGCGCGATTGTTTGCCTGAAGCGCGACGGGGGTGAAGTGGTTTGGAAGCGGGACTTCAAGTCGGAGTTCGGTGGCAAGATGATGTCGGGCTGGGGCTACAGCGAATCCCCCCTCGTCGATGGCGACTGGGTCCTCTGCACTCCTGGTGGCAAAGAGGCGATGGTCGTTGCCCTCCATAAACTAACGGGTGACACCGTCTGGCAGGCAGCGGTCCCTGCCATCGAAGGGAAAGGAAAAGATGGTGCCGGCTATTCGTCGATCATCATTTCCAACGCGGCTGGCGTGAAGCAATACGTGCAGCTTACCGGGCGAGGTTTGGTTGGTATTGAAGCAGCCACCGGAAAGTTCCTCTGGAGCTACAACGATGTGGCCAACGACGTCGCCAACATCCCGACCCCGATTGCCAGCGGCGATTACATTTTCAGCAGCACTGGCTATCAAACCGGCTCGGCACTGCTGAAGCTCGTAAAAGAGGGGACGGAGATCAAAGCCGAAGAACAGTACTTCCTGAATGCCGACGTGCTGCAGAATCACCATGGCGGCATGATTCTGAAGGATGGACATATCTACTGTGGTCATCGCCACAATAATGGCTTTCCGATTTGCGTCGAGATGTCGACCGGCAAAGTGGTGTGGGGTGGCGAAACGCGTGGCGTTGGTAAAGGTTCCGCCGCAGTGACCTTGGCCGATGGAAACCTGATTTTCCGCTACGAAAGTGGCGAAGTAGCGCTCATCGAATGCACCACCGAGGGGTACAAGCTCAAGGGTTCGTTTACCCCCGAGTATGTGAGCAAGAAACCTTGCTGGGCCCATCCCGTGGTGGCTGGCAAACGGCTCTACTTGCGCGAGCAAGACAAGCTGATGTGCTACGACATCAAGGAATAAGTAGCAGCCAGTGTTTGCGATATTGGGGCTCGCTCCGATCGCTCGATAAACTCTTGGCCGACCAGAGAACATCCATGCCTCGGTAGCTTTGTCACGACAGAGCTGCCGAGGTTTTTTCGTTCCTGGAAATCTCGCCGAAGGGGGCTCGCGATCAGGCGTCCCACTTCTTCAAGTGATCGACGAGCTTCAGGAGGTCGTTGCGTTTCTTTTCGAAGAGTCCAAACAGCGTGATGATCAGGATGCCGGTCACGATCCCCGCGACCCACCAGATCCAGGTCCGCTCGAGTTCGACAGCGGCGTACCAAATCATGGTGAAAATGGCGACGAGCAAGAAGGCGGTGCCGAGATAAAGGAACGCGCGGACTCGTAGCAAAATTCCTGCCATGACACCGAGGATCGAAAGCCCCGCCAGCACCAGCGGCAGCCAAGGAGCGACCGCCACGCCGCGCAGGAAGATATCGGCGCACGATGAGGCGTAGAGGACAGTGGCCGCCAGATAGCGAATGGTGGTTTGCTGCTCGACGCTGATCCGTTTCCGGCTGAAATGGGTGGCAATCAGGACCGCCAAGGTCGGTGGAATGAGCCACAGCTGCGGATGTTTCCAGATCACGAGCGATTCGGAGTTGCCGAGGAAAAACCACCAAGCCCCCTGTATCGCCAGGAGCGCGAGGATGGAAAAGAGGGGCGAACTTCGCAGCAGCGCCAGCGCCGCATAGAGCGACGCGACAATCAGCAGCACGGCGGAGCCATGCAGCGCCGAGGGGACGATCCACATGCCGAGAATCGGGATGAGTGGCAAGAGCGAGGCGGTGTTGTGGAGCGGCTGGGCGAGGACATGCAGCTTATAGCGCTGGGCGAACTCCGAGGCCCCCACCCCGATGAAGGCGACGATGATGGTGAGCAGCGGCCAAAATTGCAGGAACCAACCAGCAAAGAGCCACGGCATCGAGACGCGGAAGTGGAGCACAAGGAGCGCGAGAATCAGTTCGGCGGCATAGACGTAGGCGGTCCGTCCTTGCTCGGAAAGCTGAAACGGATCGCGACCTGGAAGCACCGCCGCAGCAATCGCGGCGACAATCAGGAGCAAGAGCGCGAGCGCTACAGCCACCGTTGCGGGCCAGAGCACCTGCGACGAGCCAGTCTCGGTGAATTGCTGGGTCTCGATGGCAAGCACAACGCAAAACAGGATCGAGGCGATCATCGCCAGGAGTGGCAGGAGTCGATAGGCTGCTTGCGTCCACTCGTTTTCGCGCCGTGTGAGCTTCACCAGCCCGAGTCCCAGGACCGGAATCATCACGGAAATGGCGACAGCGGCGGTGACGGTTCGGTGCAACACCGGAGCGACAATGTCGGGAGGCAAGAAGGCAAATCCGGCGGCAATCGCGAACAGCACGCTGATGCCGAGCGAGGCATACTGCAGCGCTGTGCGGATCGTTCCTTGCGCCAGAAGCGCCATGGCGATGGCCTGCGCCAAAATCGCATGAGCGGCGGAGACACGCCACTCAAAAATCTCGAACGTCAGCTGCCCGAAGAACGAGAGCCCAATCACCACCAGGCTGAGCATGCTTGTTGCGACGACCAGCCAGCCAAGACCGCTGCCGCGCAGAGAAACCTGATCGCTGCCGGCAAGAGGCCGCGCTGCTTCGGTGCGAAAGGTGAGTTGCTCGGCCAAGCCGTATAGTTTCGCGCGGATGCTCCAAAGGTAGCTCGTCGCGACCGTGAAGGCGGCCAGGGCTAAGGTCGATGTAAAGTAGAAGAGTGTGCCACGCGTATCGAGCTGATTGACAAACTCGGCGGTGACGAGCAGCCCCACGAAGTAGCACAAAATCAGCGTGACATTGGTCGTTCGCGCGAAGAGGAGCGCTACGGCGGCGATCACGAGCGACGCTGTCGACAACACTTCGATAAGTGGCCGAATGTTGGTGCCGAAAATGATCGCATCACCCATCAAAGCAAGGGCTACACGTCCACCGACCACAAAAATCGCCATCGCCAGGAGCAGATGCGAAAACTGAAATGGCCAAGGACTGGCGGCGCGTGATGAGCTGCGGGAGAACCAGTACCGCTCGAGCAATGCGTGCAGCGCGACACACGCGGAGAGCGTCATGCCGAAGATCTGCGTCCACTCCAAGATCCAGGGAGAGAAACCGGGAGTCCCTGACGAGAGCCAACCCCAGTGAGCGTAGCTCGCCATCGTCGCCAGCGGCGGAACACCCCAGTAGAAGAAGCGTTGGTCGTTGATCATCGCAATTGCGACGAGCATGCCAGCGGCTGTCAGGTAGGCAGCGATCGCAGGGAGCGGATGCCACGGATCGAAGGAATTAGCGGCCAGACCAATCAGCGTCAAGAGTCCGCTGATGGCGAGGCCACAGCCAGACGCTTGCCCGGTCAGCCACCAGATCGATGGGGGAGTTTCGGGCGATTGACCGTCGACGGAAAAGGTGGGTACCAAAATCCAGTTCCTGAGCGATCGAGGGACTAGGAGGAGGCTCCAAATGCCACTCGCGATGACGCCGATTTCCAGCAGATGATGGCTTAACCAGCTTCCTGTGGTGGGCTTCGCGGTGGTGCTGACAATCACTCCGACGAGCGCGAGAATCGCAGCGGTGCCAATCGTCGGAAAGAGACGCAGGAACGTCGTGCCGAGCACCATCCAAGTCCCGACCAGGGAGATGATCAGGAGGCAAAGTCCGGTCCAGCCTCCGGCATGGGTGCTCCATGTCAAACTGCCCGGCGGTGAAAGGTGTGCGAGGTAGGTGGGGACGTGGGTCAACAGCATCAGTAGCGTAGCGAGCAGCATCTGCGCGATCGTCAGTGTGGGCAGCTGCGCGGGGAGATCGCCGGGGGATTTATCGGTGCGCTGGCGCTCGTAGAGGGCCACGATGCTGGTCCAAAGGATCGCCGAAACACCTAAGACGGCGCTGTTGAGCTGCAGCACTTCGGTCCAGGCATCGGGGCCGAGCGTGCGCGACATTTTGGCCCGCAGCATCAGATAGACCATCGTCGCCACGATGCTCAGCAGATGAGTTGCTGCGTAGACATAGCCGACCCGTCGTTCGAACGCTCCGATCCCCAAAAGTGTCAGCGCGATGATCGCCAGTGGCATGCCGAAGGAGGCAGGGTTGCCGATGGCGACGAACCAGGAGTCGACGTTGGGTCCCAGGAGTGGATGGACGATCAGACTTTGAGCAATCGCAAAACCCCAAGTGATGGCGAGCGGCCCGGCACCGAGGATCAGGCTGCCGATGGCGAGTGGAGCGGCAAAACGTTGAGGGAGCGCCTGCGATTCTTGCGCGGCAAAGCTGGCAGCCAGCACAGCGGAGGCGAAGACCAGCGAGAGAACTCCCACTACTTTGAAAGCGTCGATCAGCTGCGACTGTCCGGCAGAGAAAGTGTAGTTTTGGAGCGCTGCGCTAGAGATGTAGGCCGCCATCAGCAGGTACGGAACGATGGCGATGGCGACAAGGATCGCGCGCGTCGCGAGCAGCACATGCGCGGGGGTGAGAGGTTCGTCGCTCCCCCAGGTAAGTCCCAGTTGCGAGAAGAACGCCGTGAAACGATCGCGCAGCAGATAGACCGCTGAGCAGACGAGGACGAGCAGTGCGAGTAGCCAGCGGAGCGCTGAAGTGGTGGCGACCTCAGCTTCCCAGAAGGTGGCAAGCTGCAACGTGAAAGCAAAGAGAACGAGTAGAATTGCCGGAATTCTTAGCGATTTGCCATGCTGCCACAGCCCCAGCACAAGTGCTGCGAAAACGGTGAGCGTCAGGATAGCTGCGGGAAAACCGGCCGCCAGTGTGTGAGGAGCTCCCAGCAGCTCAAACTTCTCGGCAGCGATTGGCTGTAAATCTTTCCGCGCAAAGGGGGCTGTAACTTGAACGGGGGAAATCTCCTGCGCAGCTCCCGGCAGGACGGCATAGCACGAACTTCCCACGAGGATCACCAGCGCGATGATCGCAGCGATATGATCGAACTTCAGACGGAGCTCGCGCTCGTAGGTGGCAAGCCAGTTAGGTATCGAGAGCTGAGGATCGAACGAAGTCGGCGGTTGTTCGCTCGTCGTATCGGGTGCAGTAGCGCCGAGCCAGCGGTGCGCATAGATCAGCCGGGCCACTTTCCAGCCAGCCGACTGCAATGCAAAGGCGATCCCTTGCGCAATCCAGAGCCACGGATGGCGATAGGGAAGTTCGGCTTCTGTGAACCAGGTTTGTCGCGAAGCTGCGGCGAGAACACCGAGCCCCACCGAGAGCGCCAGCAGCAGCTGAAACCCCTCGAAGAGGAGTGGCATCGGGAGGAGCAGCGCGACGAGCAGCACGAGCGATGTGAGCCAGCTGACATAGAGGGTCGACATCTCCCACGACATCGTGAGCGATGCAAACGCGATGCAGCCGGTTGCAGCTACGAGCGAGAGCGCTGCGGTGTAAGCCGATTGCGGACTCAGCGGTTCGCGCTCGAGAGGAGGAAACCAGCGGAGCGAGTAGTTACCAACAATCGCAAACGTTGCGTGGGCCAGGAGCGCTGCAACCCACGGCGCTTCGAGCTGATGAATCAGGGTGTAGCGAAACACGATCGCTTGCACACAGGTGATCAGCAGCAGTGCCGAGGCGAGCTGCGCTAGGAGCTGTCGCCGCGTGACGAGCGATGTAATCGCGGTCGCAATCGCCAGGAACAGATAGGCAAAAGTTGCGCCGATCGGGTCTCCTGAGCGTCCGAGTCCCGCCACGCTCACCAGAATGAAGCCGAGTGTCGCGGCGAGTTCAGCCGAGCGCATGTGCCACGCCGAGTCGTGTGGCAAGCTCCGTTTTTCGAGAATCACCGAACTGATGACAAACAGCACCGCTGCGCCGATGAGGACAAATCCACTCGATCCCGAGACCAGTCCTGTCGCCAGTTTTTCACTCTCGAGGGAATCGAGCGCGACATTGCCACTGAGCACTTGCCACAGGATGAGCAGCACGACCAGCAGCGCCATACACGCCGGCAAATGCGCCGCGGCGAGGCGAAAGCGAATCGATAAAAACAGAAAGAACCCCGCGATGAAGCCGAGTGTCGGCAACAGCAACATGGGGGCAGGCCACGCGAGGACGAGCGAAACCACGGTCAGCAGTCCACCCAGCAGGCCGATGCTGACACTGATGATCCGTTGCCATAAGAGCGAGCGTTTTTGAATCTTCAGCATCGCGACGACGCCGAGCATCAGTGCCGGAGATGCCAGCAGCGTGAGGAGCGGCGAGAGCTTTTCTAGTGCGCGGTAGCTCTGCTGCGTTTGATAGAGCAGCACACCGAGCGGCAGTAGCACGCCGATTGTTGTGAGTCCGAGCAGCGTGAAGAGACGGTTGGTTTTCCGTTCGCTCCATTGCCAAGCGCGACGCGCATCAATCAAGGCGAGGCCAAACGTGATGAGGTAGGTGGCTACAGGAACGGTGGCAAACAGGTAGATCGCAGCGTTTGTGGCGTCGGCCTGAATGAAGCGTCGTGTGAGGAGTTGCCAGACGCACATCAGCATCGCAGCGAGGGTGCAATGCCAGCGCCACGCAGGAACAAGTTCGCGAGCAGCATAGAACGAGAGCGTCCCAAAGAAGACAAGCGAAAGGAGTTCGCCTCCTAGCGAAAGTGGATCGCTCGGCGGTGCTTTGCTGGTGAAGGCGGCGATGGCCAAAAAGTTGAGAGGGACCAGCAGCATGCCGATCAGCTGGAGCCCGAGGCTCGTGGTTCGGAGCTTCCAGCTATGCTGGGTATAAAAGCCCATGCCAAAAATCGCGGCAGTAACGCCGTTCAAAAGCAAGAACTTCAGGAGCGGACGATCGTTGATCTCCGACCAAAAGCTGATCACCAGCGCCACGGTGCAGCCGACGATCAACAGCCCACCCACCAGTTCCCCCCAGCGGATGTTTTTCTCTTCGAGGAACGCGCTGAGCAGCTTCGCTAGCCCTTCTCGCTTCGGCCGCTCTGCGGCGGTGGTAGCCTGCGCCGCTAATGCTACTGTGGCAGCGTTCTCTTGCGCTGCGAGCTCGCGATTCTCGAGATAACGTCGCGCGCGATCTTCGATCGATCGAGGTGTCGCAGGTTCACTAACCGGTGACTCGAGGATGGCAGGCTCGACGATCATCGCTTCAATCGGCGCGTCGACCATCGAGCTCGCTACAGGAACCGGCGCCGCAATATCTGGCTCTCCCATCACCAACGCCGGCGCTAGTGGCGGCGCGGCTGGAACTTCAGTCGTGGGACTCTCTGCCGCAGGAGCGACAGCGGCCGGCGTTGTCGCAGCTTCCACTTGCGGAGATGCAGCGGATGTCGGTGGAGGATTGAGCCGCGTCATCCAGAGCTGCATGGTTTGCGGCGACAGCAGACCGAGACGACAGTAGCGCGCGAGCTGCGCGCCGACCGCCCACAGAATCGCCTGCGATCGATCGGACTGCGCGGTGGGAAGGGGCCACGAGCAGATGCTGCACTGCCGCTCGGCCGAAGTCATCGCTGTTCCGCAGCGCGCGCAGCACGAAAGTTGGCTCGTGGTGGGGAGCCCGTGCCGGTCTTCCCGTGCCGAGGTGAAGAGCCACGCCAGAAAAACCCAGATGCCGTGTCCCACCAGCGTGACAACGACCATCACGACAATGAACAGGATGATGCCAGCCATGATGGTTACAGGAGCTTTCAAGGAACGATCGCAGATGGAGCGACACGCCTTGGGTACTATAGGTCCATCGAGGGGATGGCACTAGCAAATGCCATCGCAAACCAGCTCGGCAAAGCGTGCCGGAGCTGCAGAATAAAGCGATCGAAGCGTCTATGACGCACATTGCATCGAACGCAGCGGCGTACTGCACGACTGTGCGCTACGCCCTAATCATCCCCAGCCACTGGCAGCTGTTCTTGACCCGGCAGCTTCACCGTCTCACGAATCGAGCTGAGCTTGATTTTGGGATGCTCGCGCTCGAAATAGTTGGCGTCCCACGGCGAGGCGAACAGCATCGCCAAACAGCCGAGCTGATCGCGAACCACTTTCGCGCCGTAAGGGACTCGCGCTTCACGCAAGTCTTCGGGGGTCGACTGAACGATCCAGCGGGCAAGCGAAAACGGCATCGAGGTGATGTCGGTCGGCGTGTTGTATTCCGATTCGAGCCGAAAGCGAACGACATCAAATTGCAGCGCGCCAACCGCGCCGAGAATCGACTCGCGCTGCATGGCGTGCGGATCGACAAACGTTTGAATCGCCCCCTCTTCAATCAGCTGTTCGAGTCCGCGCGTGAACTGTTTGCGGCGCGACGTATCACGGCAGCGGAGCACCGCGAAATGTTCAGGCGAAAACTGGGGCAACGATTCAAACTGCACCGGCTCGCCAATGCAGATCGTATCTCCCAGATGAAATTCCCCTGGGTTCACTAGTCCGATGATGTCCCCCGGAAAAGCCTCGTCCATTGTCTCGCGATCTTGCCCGAACACTTTATGAGCTCGCTTGAGCTTAATCCGCTTACCGGTGCGGGGATGGAGCACCTCCATCTCGCGTTCGAACTTTCCCGCGCAGATCCGCAGGAAAGCGACTCGGTCGCGATGGCGCGGATCAAGATTCGCTTGAATCTTAAAGACAAAGCCCGCGAAATCGCTCCGGTTCACCTGCACTGGTCCGACGTCGCTGTTGCGATCGCTTGGCGTTGGGCAGAGCTTCAAAAAGCCACGCAAGAAATGCTCGACACCAAAATTGGTCAAGGCGCTTCCAAAGAAGACCGGCGTGATTTCCCCCCGTCGGAAACGTGCTTCGTCGAACGTGGTTCCGGCGGTGTGAATCAGCTCCATCTCGTCGCGCGTCTGCTGCAACATCTCGGGACGCATCCGCTCGTCGTTTACTTCCGAAAGTGGCATCGAGCGGGCGACGACGCGCCGTTCCCCCTGCTTGTCGTCGAACACATGCGCGGTGAAGGTGTCGAAATCGACCACGCCGCAAAATTCGCCACCGATACCGAGGGGCCAGTTTTGCGGAACCGCTTCGATCCCCAGTTTGGTCTCGACATCGTTCAGCACGTCGAGCGTTTGTTGACCGGGGCGATCGACTTTGTTGACAAACGTGATGACCGGAATTTTGCGGAGCGCGCAGACGCGGAACAGTTTTTCGGTTTGCGTTTCGACCCCTTTAGCCAGGTCGATCACCATCACCGCGCAGTCGGAGGCGACCAGCGTGCGGTAGGTATCTTCGCTGAAGTCATGATGCCCCGGGGTATCGAGCAGATTCACGCGGCAATCATCGAAGTCGAACGTCAATACCGTGCTGCTGACCGAAATACCGCGCTGGCGCTCGAGCTCCATCCAGTCGGAAGTGACCGCCCGCTGCGATTTGCGGCCTCGGATAGCGCCAGCCACTTCGAGCATGCCGCCGTACAGGAGCAATTTTTCGGTGAGGGTCGTTTTGCCGGCGTCGGGGTGCGAAATGATGGCGAACGTGCGGCGGCGCTTCACTTCGCGGTCTACAACGGGATCGATCGGGCTCATGAACCTACCGAGCTATTCTGGCTTGTGCGTCGAGCGGAGGACGCCGAGCTGGCGATGTGGGAATCGGAAATCCGCGAGCCTCAACCATACCAAATTCACCGCCCGCTTGGGCAGGCGTGTTTCGCGCTGGCCGAAGTTTTACACGGCAAGGCTCCCTGAACCTAACGCTTGATAGCAAACGGTTTTAGGGACTACCGGCGGAGCCAGGCAGCAAAGATCTCCGACAGCTGATCTTCGTCGAGCGTTTCGTGGGCCAGCAGATTGTCGGCCACCGCAGCAATCGCGGCCCAGTGCTGATCGAGACGAAACAGCTCGTGCATCTTCCGGACGAGCATTTCGAGCACCGTCAGCCGTTTACGCTCGTCGGGCTGAATCGCCGCCGCAGCATCCATCGCCTGCTGCCAGTCGTAGGCCCACTCGGGCACAAACGCCGGGTGGAGCGGCTCCTGGCGATAGATCATCTCGGCCACCGGTCCCGCCAGTGCCACGAACATGATGTTCTGCGCCACTTGCTGCTGCGTGTACTGGCCACGGCGAAACGAGTAGGTCGCCTCCCCTTCACGATCGGGAAGATCGTTGCGGTCGGGCTCGATGCTGATCGAATGGACCCGTGCGCCGAGATACGCCGCCGCGAAGGCATGCCCCGATTCGTGATAGGCGATCTCTTCCACGCGGATCGCCTACGTATCGAGCAGACAAAAGACGGTGAGCGAGCGCGGGCCATGCGCGCCGATCACCAGCGACTGCTCGATATCGGCGGTCTTCGACGGACCGGCGTGGAACGTGCCGTAAGGACGATCCGAAACACTGATTTTCTGATACGCCTCGTACATGTTGCTGACGATCGTGCTCGCGCGAATCACCATCGACAAATGCTGCGTAATGAACAGCACGATGCGATGCTTCATCTCCCGATCGGTCAGCCAAATGGCGCTATTTTCGGCGACACCGAGCTCACCTCGCAGGAGGAAAAAATCGACCGGCTCGAGCTCGTGCGGGTCTTCCACCTGGCCGAGATCAAAATTGCCCGCAAGCAATTCAGGAATGAGCGAAACCACCATTTTCGCTTGCTGCACCACCGGCATTGTCTTCAGGTAGTCGGCGATCTCTTGCTCGTTCTGGACCGGCACGAACACCCCGCCGATCGATTCCAAGAGTTCCTGGAACTTCTCGACCCGGTTCTCGTAGGTGGTCCACTTTTGATCGAGCGAAGGGAGCTCGGCGGGCGGTACTTTTTGTTTCCGCACGGTCGCGAGCATCTCGGCCCGACTATTTGGATTGATTTTGGCTGGCTTCGTTTCGTGTGGCATGACGCTGCTTTAATTGTTCTCGGAAACTGGCCGCAGGAGCAGGTGGGAGATCGCGCTGGCGCCCCCAGTCGTTCAAGGGATTGTAGACGAGGAATCGTGGCAAGATGCGGAGCGCCAAACGCGCTGTTTTACCTGCCAGGTTGTAGAGCCAAGTGCGGCTGAGGACCATCGAAGCCAGCTTCATCGACATCCGCTTCGACCAGGGCAAATGCCCCTTGTGAGCAATTTCGCTGCGGAGCGTCAGCAGCTGATGATGCAGGTCGATTTTCACCGGACAAACATCGGTGCACGATCCACACAGCGTGCAGGCAAAGGGCAGTGATTTATGTTCTTTCGGATCGCGGGCTGGCGAGAGGATCGAGCCGATCGGCCCAGGCACGGTGCTTTCGTAGCTGAATCCGCCGCTGCGACGATAGACCGGGCAAGTGTTCATGCACGCGCCGCAGCGAATGCAGTTGAGCGAGCGGCGATGCTCGTCGCTCCCGAGCAATCCCGTCCGGCCGTTATCGACGATCACAATATGGAGCTCGCCACCAGGACGTGGCCCGTGGAAATGCGACGAATAAGTCGTGATCGGCTGTCCCGTGGCACTTCGCGCCAAGAGTCGCAAAAAGATGCTCAAATCGGCTGCACGAGGAATGATTTTTTCCATCCCCATGCTGGCGATATGCACTTTGGGAAGCGACACACCGATATCGGCGTTGCCTTCGTTGGTGCAGACCACAATGCCGCCGGTTTCGGCGATCGCGAAGTTCACTCCCGTGAGCCCCGCATCGGCCCGCATAAAGCGGTCGCGCAAGTGGTGGCGGGCAGCTTCGGTTAGGTAGTTCGGGTCCGAAGCCCCTTTTTCGGTGTGCAGATGTTCGTGGAACAGCTCGCCAATATCTTCCTTCTTCTTATGGATCGCCGGGAGGACGATATGGCTCGGAGGTTCACCGGCGAGCTGCACGATCCGTTCGCCGAGGTCGCTATCGACCACCTCGATACCGTGCCGCTCGAGGTAAGGATTGAGGTGGCACTCTTCGGTGAGCATCGACTTGCTTTTCACCAGCCGCGTGACACCTCGATCGGCCAAAATTTTGTGCACGATGGCGTTATGCTCGGCGGCATCCTTGGCCCAGTGGACAATCACTCCGTGCTTCTGGGCGTTGCGCTCGAACTGCTCTAAATAGTCGGCCATGCGCGACATGGTGTGCGCTTTGATTTGCGACGCTGTTTCGCGCAGCAATTCCCACTCGGGAAGCTTGGAGGCCGCTTTGTCGCGCTTCGAGCGGACGAACCACAGGGTCTTATCGTGCCACTCAGCGCGAGGACGATCGGCGACAAACGCAGTGGCTAGTGTCGAGTGTGTCATACGGAGTGTCCTGCCAAGATTTCAGCGACATGCATCACACGCAGCGGCTTCTTCTTGCGAGCAATAATTCCCTGCAAGTGCATCAGGCAGCTCATGTCGTTGGCTGTCAGCACCTGGGTTCCCGATTTCTCGTGGTCGTAGATTCGGTCGTCCCCCATCATGCACGAAACCGCCTCTTCACTCACCGCAAAGGTTCCGCCGAAGCCACAGCATTCATCGGGACGCTCGAGATTCACCAGCTCAATGCCGGCCATGCTGGCGAGCAGTTGGCGGGTCTTGCCAAACGGGGGACCCATGACTTCGCTCGACGAAGCGAGCCGCAGTTCGCGGAGTCCGTGACAACTTTGATGTAGCCCCACGCGATGTGGAAACGGACGATCGATTTTTTCGACCTTCAGCACATCGACGATGAACTCGCAGAGCTCGAACGTTTTCTTTTGCGTCGGCACGAGGCGTTTGTCGTCGTGCACCAGTTCGTCGTAGTGATGCCGCACCATCGAGACGCAGCTGCCCGAGGGAGCGACGATGTATTCGTAGTCGGCAAAGACATCGAGAAACTTCCGGGCCAAAGGCTTGGCCTCGTCGGTGCAGCCGGTGTTCGACATCGGCTGTCCGCAGCAAGTTTGGGCGGTGGGAAATTCGACCTTACATCCCAGCTGCTCGAGCAACTCGAGCGTGGCCATCCCGACATGGGGATACATCTGGTCGACGTAGCAAGGGATAAACAGACCAACGGTAGGCATAGGAGAGAGTCGCTACTGGCAGTACCAGTTTCGCTAGTAGGCTTCGCGTCAGGAAGTTCGGCAGGGCTAAAGCGATCGTCAGCCGATCGTCTCACTCATCTTACTATAGTCGATCGACTGGTGGTGTGGTGCAGAGGTGGCTTCGATCGCCGAAAGATCGAATTTCGAGAACCCCAGGAGGGGCATCAGTTTACGGCATTACGTTTCTGTCACATCGGCAGCCTTGGCCGGGGAAATTGGCCGATCATCGAGTGGCGGAAGAAACGGCACGACGAGCCAGCAGAGGGAGGTGGAGAGCCCCCCAATTCCGACGAGCAGATGAAAGGCGGCGTGACGACTTTCGGTCCACAGGAAGAGCTGATCGTAGAGAAAGCCACCCACGGTGAGGCTGGCCGAGAGTCCCGAATTGCTGATCGCCATCAAAAGCGCGAAGACGGTTCCGGCCGAGCGGATCGGAACGACGCGGGCCGCCAGGTCGAGCTGAATCAAGGTTCCGAGCATGTAGGCCGCTCCGACAAACAGCGTGACAATCACCCCCGAAGTAGCGCCACTGAATCCCCAGTAAGCGAGTGTGCAGGCGATGCCGGCGGCGATGGAGAGATGCACGAGCACCCGCATCGCAACCATGCGGCAGATGATGCCGTAGACACAGGCGGTCACGAACATCGCCAGGCACTGCACGCTGATGAGTCGCCCATAAAACTGCTCGTCGAGCCCCAGGATGTCGGTGGCGTAGCTTTGCAGCACCGCCGTAGAGAACGGATTGAAACTCCAGAGGAACAGAAACAGCCCGGTGGTGATTACCAGTCGACTTTGGGCTGCCAGGATCAGCTGCCGGTAGGCCTCGCCGAGTGTCGACGCCCGAGCGGCTGTTGGTTCATCAGAGCTGATGACGGGCGGCGCGTGCTCGACGATCACCGCTGGATGTAAGACGCGCAAAATCAACTGCACCGCAATCACCAAGAGACCCAGCAGCGCGCAAACGACCATCCCGAGCCCCAGCCGATTGCTGGCGGCGAGATAGCCCCCCAGTTCGCCAGCGAGAATCCCCGCGAGCGAAAGGGCTCCCCACTGCACCGACTGCAGTTGCCCGGTGATCCCGAGCGGCTGTCCCCGGGAAATCGCCAAGGCATCGGTGGCGACATCGGCGATTGCGACCCCGGAACTGGCCAGCAGCAGCGCTGCGACGAGTCCTTCCCCGCCCGCCAGCAGGAGCGTGAGCGCCGCACAGCCATAGCCGACGATGCTGAGCAAATTCCCGAGCAGTAGCCAGCCGCTTCTCCCCAGTCTTCCCAGGGGAATGAAGTCGATCATCAGTCCGGCGAGTGGCTTGATCGACCAAGGGAGGCCGACGATTCCGAGCCAGGCCCCGATTTCGGTGGCGGCGAAACCGGCACTCGAAAAACTATCGACAAATGGCTGCGAAACGAGCCCCGCAGTCGGTTCGGCAAAGCCTTGCACGAAGTAGACCACCCCAAACAGCGTGGCGAATGGCAGGGCGCGTTGCCACAGCAGCCAGGTGCTTGGAGCGGGAGGAGGATCGGTGGTAGCGCCGTTTTTCAAAGGTTTTTCGCTCGGCTTTCGCTGGTTGCGTTTCGAGGGGCTTTAGCAGCGGCGATGTTTCAGGGGCCGCCATGCTGCATGCAACCGACCGGTGAGTGATACGAAACCCAGCCCGATTTGTGAAGCTGAAGCAGGCTCGAAGAGGCCTTGCCCGAGCGGGACAGTTGGGTCGAGGGGAGTGAAAATGGATGGCAAAGATCGATCTTGGAAACGATTTTGCCGATTTTTGGTATTCGAGAGCGAACAACCATTGACAGTTCGTGCGGGTATTTCTTTAATTCCGCAGCGATCACTTGATCGTGTTGGTCCGTGAGCTTGGCTCGGTTATGGATAGCCAGTGGCGAATCTCGGTGGATGTGCCGCAACAAAGTCAAACTGCGTTGTCTTGGCAAGTTCGTCGAGTAGTTCGTAGTGGCAATTCCAGGAAGCTGGGAATGTCTGCTGGGGGCGATGTAACACCCGTTACCATCGCTGCCACTCGATCGCAACAGCGAGCTCGTGACCTGAGTGTGGCACGACTGCTCTCTTACACGGCAGTTTTGCCTGGTGGTGCTGACCTATCGAATCCCCGCTTGGCTCACTTCGGGCCAGTGCGACCGCTTTCGATCGACCGAAATTTGTTGCCCGTCGAGGTGGGCATCCCTAAAGCTCGCAGAGACGATGACTTTGCTGGCTGCCAGACGCTGTATCGGTCTGGAAAACAAGCGACGCGCCGTTTGATTCGGCCCCAAAAACGTCCCTTGAAATCGGTTGGTTGGTTCCGGACGTCCGCGAATGGCTCGCGGCGACCACTCTTATTAGGCCGCTGTGTTGGCGGTCTGGCGCACCTCGGGAGGAAAACCGTGGCGAGCGCAGGCTTTTTTCCGTGTCTCCTGGACATCTATATATGACTCAGTCCGACTGCGAGCAGTCGATTGTTTCCGTTGACCTTGAAGAACCTCCAAGTAGTAGGTTCGAAACAACCACCTCGGAATTTTCTTTACCCGTTGTCACTCCCACGAGTCGAATCGCGCCAGCGAGTCTGCCGACCGAGCCCGCCAGCTTCGTCGCACCTGCTTTCAAGCGACCACGCACAACGACTCGTACCCGCGCTTTTCGCCGCGCCTTCTTTCCTGAAGTTGCCGACCGCGACTGGAACGATTGGCGCTGGCAATCGCGCAACCGCATCCGGACGCTGCAGCAGTTCGAAAAGATGCTGGTTCTGTCGAGCGACGAGCGTCAGGCGCTGGTCGACGGCGGCTCGATGTTGCCGGTAGGGATCACCCCCTACTACATGAGCCTGCTCGACCGCGAGGATGCCAATCAGCCTCTCCGCCGCACGGTGGTGCCGGTGACTGGCGAATTCCTCCGTACGCCGGGGGAAGCCGACGATCCGCTCGGAGAAGATGGTCATAGTCCAACACCAGGGCTGGTCCATCGCTATCCCGATCGGGTACTCCTGCTGGCGCTCGATTTCTGCAGCACCTACTGCCGCTACTGCACCCGGTCGCGCGTGGTCGGACATGGCGAAATCATGCCGAGCGAACAGCGTCTGGAGAAGGCGTTTGAATACATTCGCCAAACTCCGACGATTCGCGACGTGCTGATCAGTGGTGGCGATCCTCTGGCCCTCAGCGAAGACAAACTCGACTGGATTCTCGGTCGGCTCCGATCGATTCCCCACCTGGAGTTCGTCCGCATCGGGACCAAGATGCCGGCGGTTTTGCCGCAGCGCATCACCCCGCAGCTGATCCGGGTGTTCAAAAAGTATTCGCCCCTCTGGATGAGCATCCACTTCCTGCACCCCGACGAATGCACGCCGGAGGCAAACCAAGCATGCGCGCGGCTAGCCGACGCTGGCATTCCGCTCGGTTCGCAAACGGTGCTGCTCAAAGGGGTGAACGACCGGGTCGACACGATGAAGGATCTTGTGCATCGCTTGCTGATGATGCGCGTACGTCCTTACTACATCTATCAATGCGATCCGATCAGCGGTTCGGCTCACTTTCGAACTTCGGTCTCCAAAGGACTCGAAATCATCGAAGGTTTGCGTGGGCATACGACCGGCTACGCAGTGCCGACTTATGTGATCGATGCCCCCGGCGGTGGTGGAAAAATTCCACTTCAGCCGAACTACGTCGTCGGTCGCGATGGCAACGACCTGCTGCTGCGCAACTACGAAGGGCAGGTTTATCGCTATCCCGATCCGACGCCTTAAAGGCCCTCGAGCCATCGTCATCCCAGCGTTGCGGCATCCACCTTGCGGGGTGGATGTCGCAGCGGACTGGCTGTGTGACTAGCTAGACGTGGGTACGGGGTGCCCGTGTTACCGGCATAGCTCAGCACAGCACGAATCCATTGTTCATTCGGTCCCTCCGCGTTTTTCGAAGCGATGCTTTCCGATGTCTGAAGAATTCCTTTGCGTGCGCTGCTCGCGCGTGCAGCTCACCTGCTGCCAATCGTGCGAAATTCATCCGACGGCAGGCGATACCGAGCGGATCGCCGAGCATACCGGGCTCACCGACTTCACCGAGTATCGCTACCCGGATGATCCAGTCTATTTGCAGCACGACGACGACCCGGTTTGGCTCGCGCATGTGTTTCGTCCCGACATGACGCGGCGGGTTCTGAAGCGGAAGGAAAATGGGGACTGCATGTTCCTCGGAAACGCGGGCTGCGTCCTTCCGCTGGAAGTGCGACCCCTCGTTTGCCGCATCTATCCATTTCAGTACAACCACACTGGACTGACAGGTGGGTTGTCCGACGGCTGTCCGACGCAGCTGCTGCAAATCGGTCAGACGTTGCTCGAAGCGCTCGACATGAACCAGACCGATGCCGAGCGGTGGCACAAACAGCTGTACGAAGAAATCGTCTCGGGCGATCCCGGTTAAACCTTGTTGGCTCCCTAGTACTTCGTCTATCGAGCAATGGCAGTTGTTGTTGGGAGCCATTGGCATCTTGCCAGTGCAGAAGTTGGAAACGATGTTTTGGTGAAATCTCCTTGAAACATCGACTCCCTTCACACTTCGAACTGGGCAGAGCCCAGTGGCACACTGGATGGCAGACTGTTCGTTGCTCCATGACATTCATCGCTAGACGAAACGCTAGACTTCCTGACTCTCGCTTGTAAGCAGTAGATCGCCCGACCATGCGGATTGGAATTACCTACGACCTACGCTCGGAATATGTCGCGCTCGGCATGTCGCTCGACGATGCGGCTGAATTCGACCGCGACGACACGATCGTTCATCTCGAGCAAGCGCTCGCCGAGCTTGGTCACACCAGCGATCGGATCGGGAGTGCGCGAGCGCTCATGGCGCGACTCACCGCAGGAGACGACTGGGATCTCGTTCTCAATATTGCCGAGGGGATCGAAGGGATGGGGCGCGAGGCGCAAGTGCCAGCGATCCTCGATGTGTACGGCATCCCCTACACCTTTTCCGATCCGCTGGTGATGAGCCTCACGCTCCACAAAGGGCTGACCAAACAAGTCCTCGCGGCGGCGGGACTTCCGACAGCGCCGTTTGCGGTGATCAGTAAGCTCGAAGATCTCGAGGGACTTACCCTCCCCTATCCGCTGTTCGCCAAGCCGATTGCCGAAGGGACGAGCAAAGGGGTCACCAGCCTCTCGAAAGTCACATCGCCTGAAGCGCTACGCGCGATCTGCGAGCATCTGCTCCGCGAGCATCAGCAAAGCGTGTTGGTCGAGACCTACCTCGACGGCCGAGAGTTCACCACCGGTTTGCTCGGAGAAGGAGTCAGCACACGTGTGCTCGGTTCGCTCGAAATCAAACTCCGCAGCGATTCCGATCAGGTGGGGTACACCTATCGCAACAAAGAGAACTGCGAAGAGCTGATCATCTACGATCTGATTCGACCTGCCGATGATCCGCTCGTTAAGGAAGTGGAAGCTCTGTCGCTGGCGACCTGGAAAACGCTCGGCTGTCGCGATGCAGGGCGGGTTGATATTCGCTGCGATAGCTTGGGAAAACCGTACCTTTTGGAAGTGAACCCGCTGGCCGGTTTGCACCCCGAACATTCGGATTTGCCAATGCTCGCGACCAAAATCGGCATGACCTACACCGAGCTGATCGGGGCGATCATCGCTTGCGCGACTCCGCGCGTGGCAGCTTCACGGCAGAGCAAGGCGCGACGTCTTCCGCGCAAACAGCTATGATTCCGCGCGTTTTGATTGTGCATCAGCATGTCGGAAGCGATGCGCTCGTTTCCGACCGCGACGTTCTCGAGCAAGTGGCTGTCGTCGAGCAGGCCTGCCGTGCCGCTGGCTGGCCAGTGGAGGTGTGCGAAACGTCGCTCGACTTCACCCGAGTCGATCAACTGCTCACTAGCGGCCGATTCGATGTGGTGTTTAATCTCGTCGAGTCCCTCGCCGGCAGCGATCAGCTGGCCGAGCTGTTTGTTCGTCTAGTGGAAGCGCGCGGCGTGCCGATCACCGGCTCTTCAGCCAGAGCGCTGCAGCTGAGCAACGACAAAATCGCGACCAAGCAATTGCTGCGCGAGAAACAGTTGCCGACAGCGGCGTGGTGCACCCTGGATGACGCGGGGAACGCGAGCGCTGAACTTCGTCCCCCGTGGATCGTGAAGGCGATTGGCCAGCACGCGTCGCTGGGCCTCGACGACAGCTGCGTGGTCTTAGGTCCGGCGGCCGATGTGGCAGCAGCGATTCGCGCGCAGGCAGCCCGTTTGGGGACCCCCTGCTTCGCCGAGCAGTTTATCGACGGGCGCGAGTTCAACGTCTCGCTCTTGGCGACCGAGCAAGGTGTCGAGGTGCTGCCAATCGCGGAGATCCTGTTTGTCGATTTTCCCGCCGGAAAACCGCGCATTGTGGGGTACGACGCCAAGTGGAGCGCTGATTCGGCCGAGTTTACAGGAACGCCGCGCACGTTCGATTTTCCGGCGTCCGATGGCCCGCTCCTCGCGCTGCTGGAAAAGCTCAGCCGCGAGGCTTGGAAGTCGCTGCAGCTGTCGGGCTATGCGCGGATCGACTTTCGGGTCGATCAACAGGCTCAGCCGCTGCTGCTCGAGGTGAACACCAATCCGTGCCTTTCCCCCGATGCCGGTTTTGCTGCCGCTGCTGCGCAGTCGGGCCGCTCGCTCGAGGAAGCGATTCAGCAGATCGTGCTCGCTCCGCTGCGGCGCTCCGAGCGCGCGGCTGTTGTTGCACCCAGCCAAGTCGTAGCGAGCGAAACGTCAGCATCCGCGATGCTGATTCGTACCGAGGTGACTCACAGCGATCTAAAAAACGTCGAGCGGATTGTGCGCGCGACCGGATTCTTTCGCGAAGCGGAAATTGGAGTCGCGGTCGAGCTAGTCGAGGAGCGACTCGCGAAAGGAGCCGCTTCGGGCTACGAATTTCTCTTCGCTGAAATCGATGGCGCGGTGGTGGGCTACGCCTGTTACGGTCCGATTTCCGTGACCGAAGGAAGCTACGATCTCTACTGGATTGCGGTCGATCCGGCGCTACAAAAAATGGGGGTGGGGCGAAAGCTTCTCGCGCGTGCCGAGGAAGAAGTGCGCCGTGCTGGTGGGCGTCGCATCTACATCGAAACGTCGGGGAAAGCAGAGTACCTTCCGACGCAAAAGTTCTACGAGCGCTGCGGCTATCAGCTCGAAGCGGTGCTGAAAGATTTCTACTTGCCGGGAGACGATAAACTCGTACTCGTGCGGGCTATTGCGTAGTGCCAGGCGCGTTGTGTTGGTCGCTCAGTGCCAGGCATTAAGCGATTCTTGCGACTACTCTTCTTCGGGATGGACTTCCTCTTCGGGCTGCGCGTTCATCCGGTAGAAGTGTCCCAGCAATAGCAGGATGCCGACCACGGCAAACACGGTTTTGGCCTGATCGTAGAACGTGCTCCCCGCAATCTGTCTCCAAGCAGCGGCCAAGAGTTGTTCGGCTGGCGCATCGGGAGAGATTCCCCCGGCGGTTGTCATTTGCGAACTACGCGGTGGAAGCGGGGAGTGAATGATCCCCAGGCCACGCGATGTCGGCTGTTCTTCTTCATCTTCGAGCGACTGTAGCGCCACTGCGCGCGGCTCGTCGACCACCGCCAAACGGTCGGCTGGTGTCGCCTCGAGAACCGGACGTGTCGCTGGAGAAAGATCGATCGCCCGTTCGGGTGCCGATGGTGGTGGAGCATCCATCAGCGGCGCGTTTTCGTTGCCGACATGGTCGCCGACCTGCGTGAGAGGCTGATCGACAATCCGCGCGCGATCCCCGGCGCTGCTCGGCTCGCGAGGCTGATCGGCGGCGCTCGACTCCAGTGATTCGCGCGACGAAGTGGCCGGTTTCCAGCCAGAGCTCGCGGGATTGGCCTGGGCCAGCTCGGTCGCAAAAGGGGGCAAATTCCCAGGCATTTGCGGTGTACTAGGGACCGGAAAACGGGGCGCTGGAGAAGCGACCATCGGAGCGGCTGCACCTGGCAACGCGTTACCAGCTGGCAAGACGCCGACCAAAAACTCGCGCACCCTGCCGACATAGCTTCCCGACGTCAAACCGCCCGCCGACCCGAACAGCACCCCGGCCAGTTCGCCGCGCGCGTTGAGGATCGGTCCCCCCGAATCTCCTTGGCGAGCTTCGGCCGAGACTTCCACAATCTCATACGGAAACTTCACACCCGGCGCGAGGTACTGCGTGACGCGGCCACTCGCCACTCGGTAGCTACCCGATCCGTAACCGGCGATCGACAGCGGTTCGCCCGGCTGAGGCGCGGCCCCTGCCAGCGGAATCGGAGCAGCGCTCGGCTTATGGACCGAAAGGGCAGCGAGATCCCAGTCGCTATCGGTCTTCACCACGGTTGCGGGTGCGACGTAGCCATTGGCGAATTGAATTTGAATCGGACCAGCCGCATCGCGCACGACATGCCAGTTGCTGATCACCAGCCCCCACTCGCCACGAACATCAATCAGCGTGCCGCTGCCGAGCGAGATTCCCTCTTTCTCGGCGACGACGACACGCACGATTGCTGGGTGCGGTGTTTGCGGCGCTCCACCCGAGATAGGGCGGGCTACGGTGGCTGAAGAGCCCCCGCGATAAGCCGGCTGCGCGTGGCGGAGATTATCGATCGGCAGAAAGCCGGGCTGGGCAGTAGCGCTCGAAGCGCCGAGGAGCCAGCCGAGTGCGCCGAACCAAAGCAGGCTGAAATGGATCGCTCGTCGCGCACCGCGATCGCAAACGGCCTTGGCCGCCAGCAAATACTTCGCGATGTGACAAGACATAATCAATTCCGCACCTCGTGGTTCCGCCTGTGCGAGGTGACGCACTTTCTTACTTATCGACCGCTCGGAATCGATCGATCTACTACGGCTGGCGGCTGTGCTACGACCGCAACGTTCGGCTTGATAGGCAGACGATGCATTTTCCGAAGAAGTGGCGCGATGCAGCGCTCGCCAGGGCTCAAAGGTGTCAAAATCGCTACAAACTGGCCTTAATCGGAGCTGCACACGACGCAGACGTCATTACGCGCGTCGCGCGACAAGCACACCGCAGTGAATCAGCGTGGGGATTACCTGTCCCGCTGTGAGCCCAGCTGCGCCGAGCATCGCGCGATACTCCGCAGCGCTATAGGCTCGCCCTTCGGTGAGCGTAAAGAGAGCCGCCGAATAGAGCGCGATCGGGAGTGGTCCATCGAGTTCGTCGCTCAGAAACACATCGTGAATCAGCACTTCGCCACGCACCGAAAGAGCCGCTGCAGAACGCTTCAGCAGCTCGATGCACTCAGGAACATCCCAGTCGTGCAAGATGTTGGAAAGGAGCACGCGGTCGACTCCTGCGGGCAGCGCGGCGCTGAACATATCTCCCGCCAAGAGCTCTAAACGATCGGCGACCCCATACTGCTCGGCAAATTCATGCGAGACTTTCAGCACCTCGGGCCGATCGAGCACGATCGCGCGCAGCTGCGGATATTTTCGCAAGAGCGCGATGCTGTAGATCCCGGTGCCGCCACCGAGATCGAGCAGCGTTTCATCCCCTGCGAGCGGAAGGACATCGGCCAAAACCGGTGCCACATTTTTTGCTCGTCCGGCCAGCGCGAGCGTGAGATGCCGCGCGGAAGCCTCCTGCTCCATCGCCGAGTCGGTCCCCTCGCGATAAATGAACGCAGTTCCCGCTCCCTCGTCGGTGTCGGACTTGGCTCCGGCCGGAAGATCGGTGCGTAATCGCTCGACCATCGCCAGCACACCGGGAGACTCGGCGGCGAGACCGATGTAGTCGGCGACCGACAGTGGCGAAGTCGAAACCAGGTGCTCGCGCGCCAGCGGCGTGAGCCGATACTTGTCGCTCGCGCGCTCGATCAGCCGCATCGCACGCAGCGCCGTGATCAGCACCACCAAGGGGCGCTCGGCCAGGGCCAGTTGACTCCGAAGTTCATGCCACGCGAGGGGACCAGCCGCCAGCTTATCGAACAGCCGAAAATGGGCCGCTGCTGCCGTCAGCAGTTCGGTCCCATGATTGCCACGAAAGTGCTCGAAAATTGAGGTCGGATCAATCGTGGCATGAGGGAGTGGCGACTCGGGCATACGGTGGAGAGAACCTTTTGCGGGAGTGGTCGAGCGGAGCTAGGAAATCGCAAGTTTTTGAGGCGTCTGAATGCAGAGGCATAGCGCGACCAATGCGCGGCGAACTACACACGAGCATCGAGCGCGTCGGCAATGGCGTCCCACAAACGGAGCCGCTCAAGCAGGCATTGCTGAGCTGCCTCGTGCGCGTCGCGCCAGCCGTTTTCATCTTCGCTAGCCACTTGCGTCAGCATCCGCAGAGCGAGTGGCGTGTGGGTCTCTTCGTCGAGCGAAATGTGCCGCTCGAGATAGAGCCGCAGCGTCGCGAGTTCACCCGGAAACTGCTGCTCGAGATCGGCCACAATCATCCGAAACATGTCGGGAATCACATCCTCGCGCCCCAGGGCAAAGGCGGCTGTGATTTTCGAGCGATTCCCCTCGTGGATCAGCTGCATGGTCGAGCGTACAAACGTAGTCGCCGCTGCTGGGCCACCGCAGCGCTCGAGGGCGCTTTCGATCGAAGCTCCCTCGGCCAAATATTGCACCAGCGCGCTAATCGGCGCAGCACTGGCATGGCAAGCGTTCATCGCCGCAAGGTACATCTCAAAATGGCTCGTGTAGCCCCCTTCCCCATCGTCGTCCGACTCTTCGGCCAGCACAATCTCGTTAATCAGGCGGCGCGTGAGTGGATCGCGACTCGGCAGCCAAGGCGTTTCGACACAGGTGTAGGAGCGCTGCAGCCACTTCAGCAGCGACATGAAATCCCACACCGCGAACACATGATGCTCGAGGAAGAGTCGCAAATCGTCGATCGTGCGAATCTTGGAGTAGAGTCGATGCCCGACGAGCTTCGCTCGAATCGGACGGAGCGATTCACGCAGATCGAGCGCCGTCGTTGGAAAGTTGGATTGGTCGGCTGGAAGCTGCACGTCGTCGATGATGGATGCCACAGAAACAATCTCTCCCCCGCAAATTCGGGAAAATCGAGTAAGTCGGCGACGCGGCCCCCAAAAGCATAGCCAAGGGGAGCAACGAGCAAGTTTCGAAGCGGCAGGGTGTTGGTCAGCTTCGGCTTGCGTGTGCCTCGAGAATCAGAGTGAATTGGTAAGTTTCCGCTCGCGCGATCCCCGGGCCGGTGGTGAGGCGTAGCAATCGGGACATCCCCACCATTTTGGCTCGTAGGCGCTCGGCGTTCTATGGGGCATCTTTACGTGGAAGTTACAGATTTCCACCCCCTGAGAAGGCTCGCGAAGAGAGTCCCCAGAGCCCTACAATGCCGTAGCTCGACACCCTGAAGCGAATTGCCTGGTTTTGAGCCTTGAACGACAGACTCGTAGAGCAGGCTCCCGCCTGCCACGAATCGCTAGCCACTTGGGGCAACAAGATGAGCCTCGCCTAGGTGACGTGATTTCGAGCAGCGACAGACACATCGTTGAGACAGGACGTTAGCACTATGCGTGGCCTTCGATTCTCGATGTCGGGAGGACTCTCAGCCCTCACACTGCTGTCGGTGCTGCTGGCCCTCATGGTCTCGAAATCCGAAATCGCCGGAAGCGTGGCGCTGACGGTCTATATCAGCGTTGTCTGTCTAGCGACTGCCGGGGCGATTGCGACCCTCGGGAACGACAAGCTGTTTTGGCTCGGCGCTGCGATCTTTGGGTGGACCTATCTCTTCACCGAATACGAGGCGGTTTCGTCGTTCGAGCAGATGGTTCAATCGCCGGGCGTGATCATGGTCCCCAGCGGCACTTCGAATCTCCGCCCCGTTTCCAAAATGATTACGTCGAGCCTCGTCGAACTGATCGAGCAAAACGTGATCGGCTCGCGCTATGTCGGGGCAACGGTGATGGCCCGCTGGCGGAACGGCAGCTACTACTCCGGCACGATCGCAGAGATCGAGGGGAGTAACTACCTGGTGAAATGGACCGACGGGAGCGCGCCGCAGTGGACCCCAGGGACGCAAATTCTTTCGAATTCTCCCGGCACGCGCTCCAGCGCGCACGCCATCCTCGGCACGCTGTTTGGCCTGTTCGGCGGGATGCTCGTCACGCTGGTGTTTCAGAAGCGAGAAACGCCAGCGAGTTAGCCATCAGAGGTTTCGCGCGGCGCTCGCTTACGACGAAGCAGCGACATCGGCCGCGCGACGACCTTCGCGACGGCGATCGGTTTCCTTGAGGTACATCTTCCGGAGACGAATCTGCGTCGGAGTGATCTCGACCAGCTCGTCGTCTTCGATGTACTCGAGGGCCGCTTCGAGGTCCATCTTGCGTGGTGGCTTGAGCAGGATGTTTTCATCCGAACCACTCGCCCGCATGTTCGTGAGCTTCTTTTCCTTCGTCGGATTCACCGCGTTGTCGTTCTCGCGGCTGTTCTCACCGATGATCTGCCCTTCGTACACTTCGTCGTTGTGCGTGATGAACAGGTCGGCACGCTCTTGCAGTGTGTTGAGGCTGTAGGCGTTCGCTTTGCCCGACATCATCGAGATGTAAACGCCATTCGCGCGGCCGGGAATCTCGCCAATCATCGGCCGATAGCCAGCAAATCGGTGATGCACGATCGCTTCGCCTTGCGTGGCGTTGAGCAGTCGCGTACGCAATCCGATCAGTCCGCGAGCAGGAATCAAAAACTTGGCGTGGGTGAAATCGCCGCGCACATGCATCTCTTCAATTTCACCACGACGTGCACCGACCAGTTCCATCACCGGGCCGAGCTTCACCGAAGGAACTTCGACAACGAGCGATTCAAACGGCTCTTCTTTGCCGTTAGGACCATCGCGCAAAATCACTTGAGGCTTGCTGACCGACAGCTCAAAACTCTCGCGGCGCATGTTTTCGATGAGAACCGAAAGGTGCAGCACGCCACGTCCCGAAACTGCAAAAGCATCGCTATTTTCGACCTGACGAACGCGGAGGGCCACGTTCCGCTCGAGCTCTTTGAACAAACGTTCGCGAAGCTGGCGGTTAGTGACGTACTTCCCTTCCTTGCCAGCAAACGGGCTGCTGTTGATGGTGAAAACCATCTCGAGGGTCGGTTCGTCGACCACCAGGCGTGGCAGTGGGCGATGATGTTCGCGGTGGCAAATCGTGTCGCCGATTTCGACATCTTCGATGCCGACCACAGCGCACACATCACCAGCGGTCACTTCGGTGGTCTCGACCCGGCCGAGTTTGTCGAACGTGTAGAGCTTGGTGACTTTCGATTCGGTCACTTTGCCCGCTTTGATGCAAGCGATCGTTTGCCCGACTTTGATATTGCCCGCTTTGATTCGTCCGATGGCGATACGTCCGACGTATTCCGACCAGTCGAGCGTAGTGACGAGCATCTGCAGCGGATCTTCGAGGTTCACTTCCGGACCAGGAATAACATCGAGCACCATATCGAGCAGCGGCTGCATCGATTCGCCGCGCACTTCCGGATCGGTGGTGGCATAGCCTTGGCGGCCGCTGGCAAACAGATACTTGAAATCTTCGAGGTGTTCGTCGGCACCGAGTTCCATCAGCAGCGCGAAAGCTTCGTCGAGCACTTCGTGGGGACGAGCGTCGGGGCGGTCGATCTTGTTGATCACCACGATCGGCTTAATGCCGACTTCGAGCGCCTTGGAGAGGACGAAGCGTGTTTGAGGCATCGGCCCTTCTGCGGCGTCGATCAGCACGACGGCACCGTCGGCCATGCGAACCACGCGCTCGACTTCGCCACCGAAGTCGGCGTGTCCGGGGGTATCGATGATGTTGATCTTCACGTCGCGATAAGGGAGCGCGATGTTCTTGGCGAGAATCGTAATGCCGCGCTCGCGCTCGAGGTCGTTGCTGTCGAGGATGCAGTCCCCTTGCAGCTGACTATCGCGAAACTGACCGCTTTGACGGAGCAGACAGTCCACTAGCGAGGTTTTTCCGTGATCGACGTGGGCGATGATGACAATGTTACGGATGTCGGTACGACGCATGGATCTACTGCTACTTCGGCTGAGAATCGGCGGGATTCGGTGGAGCAGGTCGAGCCGACCTGCCGTGGTTTGTCGGCTCAAGTGGCGTCCTGACGAGCACTCTGCAGGGCGCAGTTCGAGCGGAAAAACAACAGTTCAGTAGATGATCCTAGCAGGAAGGGTTGCCAGACCGGTAGGGGACTTCGGCTTCCGCTAACGAATCCTTCAAAAAGGGGTGCATCGTCTGGTGCTGGTCGGTAGTCGCCGGTGAAGAATCGGCGAAGCAGCAGCGGCAAAGATTGACGCCAGCGCGCGAAAAAGCCCCCGGCAGGTGGAGAGGTTTGCCAGGGGCTTTTCGACTAACTTAGGCGGCGCTAACTTGTTGGGGCGATTGCAATTGTGTCGCCCCACGCCGGTTTTTATGACTTCGCCGTCAGGCCTACACCACTTTGGTGACGCCTGGGATTGGGAGGGCGTAGCCACCTTCGGGGAGTGGCTTGACGAATGGTTCGTCGGTCAGCTGAGCGAGGCGCTCGACGGGCGAGATCACCACTTCGCTCTTGAGGCACTGATCCCAGCTGAGCTTTTGGCCCGAGTAGGTGGCCATGCGACCGAAGATGGCGGTCATGGTGCTCAAAGCCCCCCATTCCCCTTCGTTAGGCAGGCGACCAGCTCGGAGGTCGGCAAACAGGTCGTGGTGCTCTTGCTGGTGACCGTCGCCACCATCCTTCGTCGAATCGAAGGTCACCTTACCATCGTTGTCGTAGATCAAGCCGCTGGGATTGGCCTTCCCCTTGGTGCCGTGCACAAACTCGGCCACTTCGTTCCAGCAGCCTGGAATGTGGCGGCATTGGCTCAGCATGGTGCTGCCGTCGGCGTAGGTGAATTCGATCATATGGTGATCGAAAATCTCACCATATTCCTTCCCCTTACGGACTTCGCAGCCACCTTGGCCCTGGGCCGAAACGGGATAGCCGTTCTTGATCCAGTTGATGACGTCGAGGTTGTGGATGTGTTGTTCGACGATGTGATCGCCGCAGATCCAGTTGAAGTAGTACCAGTTGCGCATCTGGTATTCGAGTTCGGTCCACTCAGGCTGACGGAGCTTGAGCCAAGGTGTGGTGCCGTTCCAGTAGGCACGGGACAGAATGATGTCGCCGATTGCACCTTCCTGCAGCTTTTCGATGCAGTGCATGTAGCGGCGTTCGTGGCGGCGCTGCAGGCCGACAGCCACGGCGAGGCTCTTCTTTTTGGCTTCTTCGGTCGCGGCGAGCACTTTGCGAACACCGGCGGCATCGACAGCCACTGGCTTTTCCATGAAGACGTGCTTACCAGCGGCCACAGCTGCATCGAAATGGAGCGGGCGGAAGCCGGGAGGCGTGGCGAGAATCACCAGGTCGATGTCGGTTTTCAGCAGTTCTTTGTACGACTCGAGACCGACGAACTGACGCTCTTTTGGCACGTCGACCTTCTCGGAGTGACGTCCCTTGATGCCGCGATAAGCAGCTTGCACGCGATCGGCAAACGCATCGGCCAGGGCCACAAGCTTGACATCGCCGCCTGTGGTGTTGAGGGCCTGAACGGCAGCTTGAGTGCCACGACCACCGCAGCCGACGAGGCCGATTTTGATGGTGTCGCTACCAAACGAGTGAGCGGCCTGGGCAATCTGCACTTGCGAGGCAGCGATGGCACTTCCGGCCACCAGCAGCGACGAATGCTTGAGGAACGATCGGCGCGAGGCAGCCCCTTTGGCCGAGGGGAGCGGAGAAGATTCGTGCATTGAGCAAGACTCCAAAAGTTGCTGGGTGGGGGTGAGACTCGAAGCCGTTACCGCCCCGCAAGGGAAATCAAGATGACCTTCGGCAGAAGCTCACCATATCGTGTCTCGCGGCAACTTTCAACTAATCGAGGGCTCCAAAAACGGGCTTCTGCGATGGTTTTGCGAAGATTTAGGCCGCCCTCGGCTCCCCTCTGGCCAGCTTCAATTGTTTTTGGTGCTGCGGAAGCGTATCCCCAGGCTAGAAAGTCTCGCCAAACTGTGCAGTTTGCCCCGGCTTCACGATGCGACCTTTGGCTGCTGTCATCGTGCTGCCCCCGGGGAACTGCCGATTCCGTCCGACATGACCACGAGCGAACACCACGACGATGAATCGCTGATCGACACCCTTTCGGCGACGGGCGAGCAGAGTTTGCTGCAGCAAATGAACGAGCAGCAAGACATTCTGCTGATGCAACTCGACGAGCTCAACGAGCGGATCGAGAAAGTCCTTCGCGAAGCGACCGCAGGCGGGGGCGATATCTCAATCGCCAAAGCAGCCTAAGTTGCTTTCTAGTAGGTGTTTACGCACATGCCTTGCGTTCGCCTAGCCGCTAACCGCTTGGGGGCTACGTCTTTTGGTCGAGGTGGCCGCTGCGGCCGATGGCCCATAGGAGCCGCAGGCCGACTAGGATGCTGGTGATGCAGCCCGCGAGGCCCAGGATCGAGAGATCGTGGAGTCCAAACCAGGTTTTCTCCTGAAACAGGACCGGCGGAACCTTGCTCGAGAGCATCATCGACGAGCCCACGAACAGGGCGCTGGCGAGCATGCCAAGAACGAGCCGGTTGATGCTGGGCCCCATGCCGCGATGGTCGAGATGGACGTCGAATTTGCCCGCCTGCACCTGCTCGACCAGTTGCATGATCCGCTGCGGCATCACCTCGGCCATTTGCTCCACTTCCAGCATCAGGCGGCGGAATTTTTTGATCTGTCGCAGCGGGCTGAGGCGGTGCAGCAGCATCTTGCGATGGAACGGCTGCATCACTTCCATCAGGCTGAACTTGGGGCTCAGCAGCTTGGAGGTCCCTTCGAGGGTCACCAGCACTTTGATGAGCATCGCCACCTGGGTCGGCAGCATGATGCGATAGCGGCGAATGATCCCGGTCATATCGGTCAGCGCGCCGCTGAGGTCAAATTGATCGAGCGCTTGCGTGCCATAGTGACCCACGAAGTCGGCCACGTCGTTCGAAAGCCCGGCTTCGTCGAGATTGGGGGGGACTGCTCCGATCCGTTTGATCACCCGCGTGAGGCTCGTCACATCGTGGTTCACGATCGACAGCAGCATTTCTTCGATATCTTCGCGGAGTCGCTCGTCGATCCGGGCGACCATGCCGAAGTCGAGCAGGCCAATCACATTGCCCGGCAGCAGCAGCACATTGCCGGGGTGCGGATCGGCATGAAAAAAGCCGTGCACGAAGATCATTTGCAAGTAGAGTTTCGCGCCGCGACGGGCCACTTCCTCGCGATCGATCCCGGCTGCTTCGATGGCGGCGGTGTTCTCGATGGCGATCCCTTCCATCAGCTCCATCGTCAAGACGCGCGCGGTCGAAAGGTCGGTAATCGACTTGGGAATGTGAACCGTCGTGTCGTCTTTCAGCAGACTGGCGAACTGCTGTAAGTTCCGTTCTTCGCGTCCAAAATCGAGTTCGCGGCGGAGTGTGCGCCCCATGTCGGCGACCGTTGCGACGGGCCGATATGGCTTGAATTCGGTGATCGTTTCGGCCAGCTGCGCAAGCCCCGCCAGGACTTCGAGATCTTCGTTAACGGTGTGCTCGATCTTGTCGTGCTGGACTTTCACCACCACCGCTTCGCCCGTGAGCAAGCGAGCACGATGGACTTGTCCGATCGAAGCCGAAGCGATCGGCGAGAGGTCGAACTCGAGGAACAGCTCCTCGAGTGTTTCTCCCAGTTCGCTCTCGACGATGCGTCGGACTACGTCAGGCGGATCGGCGGGGGCTGCCGACTGCAGCTGTTTCAGCTCGCTGGCAAGTTCGGTCCCCACCACATCGGCGCGGGTGCTGAGAAGCTGGCCAAGCTTGATGAACGTCGGGCCGAGTTCGGTGAGGGTCAGACGAATGCGCGCTTCGCGCGTCAGCCGCGCAATCGCTTCACCATCGGTGTTTTTCAGCTGATCTTTGGCAAAGTCGATATTGGTTTGGCTGAGCCAATCGGCCAGTCCGTACTTACTGAGTACGGAGATGATTTCCGTCCACCGCCGCACGTTGCGGTAAATTTGCGGTATGGAACGGATTCGCATCACGATCGGGAACTCGCGTGGTGACAGAAGGAGGGCCGTATAACCACTTTAGTCTATTTTACAGGCACCCGGCCGCCTATCGAGTTTTGTACCCCGGGAACGATGGTCGGAAGAAATCCTTGACCGCGTTCCCTGTACCATCCAAACTACCACTAACTTCGGACCTGCGATTTGACGCAGTGGTGTGGCGTGTCAAGGTCCGCGAGTCCCCTACCCCGACTCTCCCGCCTGCGAGTTTTTCATGAAACGGTTTGCCCTGTTCGTTCTTGGTAGCGCTGTGGCTCTGGCATCGGCAGCGAGTCTCCGTGCGGAAAACTGGCCGCAGTGGCGCGGCGCACGTCTCGATGGCATTAGCGCCGAGAAAGATCTCCCCACGAAGTTTTCGCCGACCGAAAACGTCGCGTGGCGGTTTCCTCTGCCAGGACCTGCCGGTGCTTCGCCCGTCGTGTGGGACAATCAAGTCTTCCTCACCACGGTGGATGGAAACGACCTGACACTGATGTGCATCGGCACCGATGGCAAGCTGCAGTGGAAGCAGGTCGTCAGCGAAGGGAACAAAGTGGTGCGCGATGGGGAAGGGAACAGCGCCTCGCCGAGCCCATCGACCGACGGCAAACATGTGTGGGCCTTCATGGCCAACGGCACCCTCGCTTGCTACACCGTCGACGGCAAAGAGGTGTGGAAGCTGAATGTGCAAGATCGCTACGGCAAGCTCGACATCGCGTTTGGGATGACCAGCTCGCCGGTGCTCGATGGCGATAAGCTCTACCTGCAACTGATTCATGGTGAAGGGAATCCCGACACGCGTGAAGCAGTAGTGGTTTGTCTCGACGCAGCGAGTGGAAAAGAGATTTGGAAACGAGATCGTCCGAGCGATGGCAAAAACGAATGCGAGCACTCGTATGCCTCTCCGATCATCTACCGCGATGCCAAGCACGAATTTCTGCTGACCCACGGGGCCGACTATGCCATCGCCCATCGTCTGAAGGATGGGAGCGAGATTTTCCGCGTCGGCAATTTGAATCCCAAAGGGAACTACAACCCAACCCTTCGTTTTGTGGCAACTCCGGTCGCTGCCGAAGGAATGATTGTGATCCCTTCGGCCAAAAATGGTCCGGTCTTCTGTCTGAAGCCCGATGCTGAAGGAGATGTGTCGTTCCAAGATGCGGCCTACTTCTGGCAACGGGAGCGCGACACGCCCGACGTCCCTTCGCCACTGGTGCACGATGGGATTGTCTACCTCTGCCGCGAGAATGGAAACCTCATCACGGTCGACGCCAAGACAGGCGAAGAGTTTTACACACAGCCGACCGTGCGCGATCGTCACCGCGCTTCGCCTGTGTATGCCGATGGTCACATCTACCTGACGGCTCGTAACGGGAACATCACCGTGGTGAAGGCGGGCAAGACGTTTGAAATTGTCTCGACCAACGACATGAAAGAATCGATCAGCGCGAGCCCCGCGATCGCTGGCGGCACGATCTATATTCGCACGTTCGACGCCCTCTATGCGATTCGCAAAGCCAAGTAGCTGCCCGTCCTGTGGTTAACCTCAGCGAGCTTCCTGGGCGATGCTCGCTTACGAATGGTCCTGCGATCTCGCACCCGTTATGAAACGAACGCTCATTGGATGGCTCGCCGCTGGACTGCTGGCGAGCGGAATCCTGCTGTGGTTGTCAGGGGCCACCGAGCACTCGCCGGGGCTGGTTGGGGGACTCGTGCGCATGGGGATCGTGACGCTGGCCATCTGGCTGGCGATGCCGCCGATCGAAGCGCTGATCGCCAAAACCCCCAAATGGTTCGGCTGGGCCGTCGGGGGTGTGATTCTGATCGTCGCGATCATCCCCAGTTCGCAGATTTTGGTGCTGATTTTGCCTGTTTTGGGACTCGCAGCGACCTATCGGGCCTGGATTCCGATGGTCTGGTCGCTGGTGACAAGCAAACGGTCGACCTCGGTTTCGAAGTCGCGCGCAGCCGCCAAAAAAACGACCGCCACCGTCTCCCCTTCAAAAACAGAGCCCCCTTCGGAAAGCCGCGTGGTGGAAGGCTCGGCCCGCCCTGCTCCAAAACCACCCACCACAGCACCCGCTGCTGCCTCAACGGCCCAAGCTACAGGCCCCAAACGTCGCCCCCGCCCACCACGTTAGTAAGTTGGCTGCGAACACATCCCGTAGGTCAGGTCCCCCTCGCAGGGACCTGACGGGAGCTGATCCGGCGATTCTTCAACCGGTTTCACGTCTCTGGCCATCGAGTCGAAATTTGGGTTCCTGCGTTGCGCGAGCCACGCTCTTCGCGCGGGGCTTGGCAAGCTACATCGTGCTCTCTGCTGGCGAAATCCTCGCCCGTCAGATTCCCTGCGGGCATCTGACCTACGCAGGTCAAGCATTAAGTAGGTCCGGTTCCACCGGACAAGAACTCGACAGCTCTACTGCAGGGATAGCGTTTGGCGGTTTTTAGTGCGATGTCGCGTGGTGGTGTGGCCGGTGGAACCGGCCCTACTTAATGGAGCAACTAAGAAGTTTAGCAGCGGCGCAGGAGCGTCTGGGGTCAGGCCGCTTCTTCGCAGCTGTCGCTTGAGGTGTGGAGGTTGGGATCGGGATATTGCCCCGGCAGATCTTCGGCATACCAGCTGTCGAGCACTCCCTGCCAATCGGCCAGACATTTCACTTTGGTGAACGCCTCGCGGAGCTCGAGATGGCGCGGATGGAGGGCGGCGTACTTGATGCCGAACTTGCGCATCGGAGCGCTGCATTTGTCGTCGCCGTAGAGTTCAGCGGCGAGTCGATAGTGCTCGAGAATCGTCGCTTTTTGCTCGAAAAGTGTCGGTGGAGGTGGAAGTGGCTCCCCGGCGTCGAGCGCGCGGCACTGCGAGAAAATCCACGGGTTGCCAATCGCCCCGCGCGCCACGGTGACACCATCGACACCGGTCTCGCGCATCATCGCCAGGCAATCTTGCGCCGAGAACAAATCGCCGCTGCCGAGAATCACACGCGAGCCGACATGCCGCTTCACTTCGGTGAGAAAACTCCAGCGGCTCGGACCGACATAGCGCTGCACCACCGTTCGGCCATGCACCGTGATGGCGGCCACCCCGGCCGCAAACGCGCCGTCGAGAATTTCAAAAAAGCGATCGCGGCTGAGCTGCGTGTCGTCGAGCCCGCGGCGCATTTTCACCGTCACCGGAATGTGGGCAGGCACGATGTCGCGCGTGCGGCGAACAATCTCGAGCGCCACGTCGGGCTGACTCAAGTGAAACCCACCGCGACAGCGCCCGAGCACTTTTTTGACCGGACAGCCGAAGTTGATATCGATAACGTCGAAGCCAGCTTCAGCGAGACGCAGCGCTCCTTGAGCAAACTCGGCTGGTTCGGCCCCCATCAGCTGCCCGGCGACAGGATGGTCTTCGTCGGTGAGGTAGAGGAAGTGGCGATTCTTTTTCCGGTCCCCTTTGAGCGTGACCAGAAACTTATCGAGCATCACTTCGCACAAGGCATACGACGCGCCATGCCGCCGCGCAATCACGCGCATCGGCCAGTCGCTGTAGCCCGAAAGTGCCGCCTGCACCACCGGAAAACCAACGTGCACATTACCAATCACAAGCGGGGGGAGCATCGTGAACTTACTTGAAGCAAAAAGAAATCGGAGGTCGCAGCTACGCCTGCTCTGTTATAGCAATTAGTGGATCGGTTCGGCTTTGACGTACAGGTTTTTCGGGGCGGAGGCGTAGTACTTAAAAAGGGCTGGGCAGATCCAGCCCTCCATCGGCGGCTCGTCGACCGCGTAATAATTGCCCCCCGAATCGCCTCGGAGCCAGGTCAGTTTTTTCTGATGCCCGGGGAAAGGCTGGGCCGAGAAGAGGAGCCGAAAACCTTGGTCGGCTGTCGGAATCTCCTCGACCAGCACATCGATCATCTCGGGGACCCCGGCAACAAACGGCTCTTTGACGAGCCCCGCAGAAGCATCGTCAAACACCCAGGTTCCCTGATGCCGATACGGCGCGATCACCATGATGGCATTTTCGCGGAGCGCGGGACCACGCGCGGGGACGATCACGTATTGCCACGTCACACCGGCGGCCACAGCGAGCAACAGCGCGGTGATGATGGCGAGTCGTCGCCAGTTGATCGTGGGGCGCGAAGTTTCCGCGCCAACAGCCGATGGCTGCGTGTTCATGGCATTGGCCTTGCTGAGAAGAGAACCGAAAAGAAGAGTGGCAGCGCCCAGAACGCTGCGCTGCTCTTTGTCAGTTTACTCAGGCTCGCGCGGCGGAAGAAAGCTCAATCGGCCAAACCGTTGCGATTAGCAGCGCGGCCAAGCGGCACCGGCCGAGAATAAAAAAGGATCGTGAAGTTCACTGGCTAAGGACAGGCGAAGAAATTCGCTGTCGAGAACGGTGTCCCTACTTTCAAAGCAAGCGCCCTCGCCGTTTGGCGCGACCAGAGTCTGCCCCTACTGGTCGCACCTCAGGGAGTCACTTGAAGCTGCGAATCCTTCCACAACTCGCAGTGAACTTCACGATCTGGATCGAATGTTTCGTTAAGGATTTCCCGGGAAAAATCTGCTGTCTACGAGCGAAGGACCAAGACCGGGCAATGAGCCAACCGAACCACGCGCTCCGCTGTCGATCCGATCAGCAGCCGCGTCAGGCCAGTCCGACCATGCGACGGAATCACAATCAGGTCGGCTTTCTTTTCGGAGGCAAAGTCGGTGATGGCATGCGCCGGATCACCGACCACCACATCCACCGACATTCCCCCCGCCACACCTCGAGCAAGCTCTTGCACCAGCAGCTGTTTGGCCCGCTCGAGTCGCACTGTCATATCGGGCAGGCCCCACACTTCGCCAGCTTCCAGCGGCGCGAGATCGGCCAGCACATGCACCACGTGCACTTTGGCTGGGCTATCGACAATCCCGAGGGCGGTGTCGAACGCCTTGTACGACTCGGCCGAGAAATCGACAGGCACAATCACGCATTCGCGGCGGAGGCCACTCATCGCACGAGCCCTTCCTTAACGGGTGCTGGCGGGCTTAGAACCGCGCGGAGGGCTGCTTCATCGGCGCGGAAATCAGCCATGCGAGCACGGCGAACATATTTGTGACAATGGACGCACTCGAGTGTCATTTCGACATACGCGAGCGCCGCCCCTTCCAGGTTTTCCTTTTTGGCCGCTTCTCGCAGCGAGTTGGCTGCTCGGCGGAAGGTCAAGCTGTGCTGCAGATAGTCAGGGGTCTGAAACACTTGCCACACTTCCGCGTGCGTCAGCAGGCTCATCTCCTGAGCATGCTTGGCGAGCATCGGAAAATCTTCCATCGCCAGCGCTTCGATCAGCGACTGCTGGTGTCCCAGTTTGGCCCGCATGAACTTTTTGACATCGGGCTGAATCTTCCCCAACCCTTCGATGGGATCTTGCGCCCAAAGAGCCGAAGCTCCACAAGCCAGCATCACGATTACCAGGAATGTTACGATGTAGTATGCAGACCTTCTCATGAGACACCACCTTTCATCTTCCACCACAGAGTCCTTGCCTGGCAATCCAATCTGGCGAAAGCCGGATCTCGTCAACGCACACTCTGGCGGCAGAGAGCATAGAAAGCAAAGGCCGGGCCAGTTGCGAAAAACTGCGTCATGGCGGCACAGTGGGGCTGGCAGCGGATGCTGGCGTGGCGAATTGATCTTCTGGCTTTGACAGAAGTTAGGTACGAGAGAGCTCGCGCCAAGATTTTGCCAAAAGGGGGATTGCTACCCGAGGGGTGTAATTTCGGAAGCGCGCCCAGCTGTGCTGTGGTGCACAAATAAATGTGCGGATTGTCTCAGTGGACCATCCGGCAGCGTGCAGCAGAGCTAGCAACCCCGTGATGGCGAGTTGAGAGCCAATCAGAGCCCGCTAGCGGCCGCAAAGTCGACTTATTCTCCCAATTCCTCGCAAAACGAAATCTTGATTAAACCCGCAAGGTTCGCCTAACCGATACATGACCGCGCCTAGATACTCCGTTCCCGTTTTCAGGAACCTCGGAATGCCTCGTAAAGCAACTATCGTGCTCGCTCTGGGATTGGTGGCTGGCTCTGCCCTCGCCATCGTCACTGCGCAAGAGGCCATTCGTCCGCGTTCGAGCATCTACGGCGGTGGATCGGCCAACGTCTATCCACGCGAGCCCCGTCAGCTTCCGCCCGCTGCGGTGAAGCCCGCTCCGCTCCCTCCTCCGACGCAAATTCCGGCCCCACCGGCTTATGTGCCGCAAGGGGAAGCCCGGCTCGTCGCTGGCGAAGAGATCCAAGGCAACTCGATCGTTCGTCCCCGCCGCTCGTCGTCGGTCAACGAACGTTTGGGAGGGGCCACGCAATCGGTGAGCGACGATTCGATCACGCCGATCGGCGAAGCACAGGCCCCTGCTTTTGCCCCGGTTCCCACCGACTATTTGCCAGCCGGTGCCCCGGCCAGTGATAACGATGGTGCAACGCGGTCGATTCTCAAGCGTCCCGCTGCTGCCACGATCAACGAAGCCGCCGTCCCTGAAATTGCCACGCGTCCTGCTGAGTCGATGCCTCGTCCTTCGCGCCTCGAAACGGTCGAAGGGGAAGAAGGGCTCGCCCCGGTGCAATCGTCGCGCCGCATCCCCACGGTCGGCACCAATCCACTGCCACGCTCGATTCAAGACCTCGCCCTCTCGTCGCGGAGCCCTAGCCTCCGTATCGATGTGAGCGGTCCGCAGTCGATCACCGTCAAAGAATCATCTCCCTACGTCGTCCACCTCTTCAACGAAGCTGATATTCCTGCCACCGATCTGCTGGTACGTCTCAACGTCCCCGCTTCGGTTTCGATCGATGGCCTCGAAGCTGCCGACGGCGAAGCTCAACTGGTGGCCGATCCGCAAGGTCAAGGACGCCTAGTCTGGGCCATTCCGCGCATCGAAGCCCGTGGCGATTCGTCGCTCCGCGTGATGCTCACCGCCACCGATGGTCAGCCGGTCGATCTATCGGTCGAGTTCACCGCTCGTCCCACCACCGCCAAAGCCACCATTGCGGTCCGTCGTCCACAGCTGCAACTAGCGATGCAGGCCCCTGCCGACATGAACTATGGCGAGGCCAAGCAAGCGGTGCTGACAATCGCCAACCCTGGCACCGGTGATGCTTCGGGAGTGATGATCACCATCACTTCGACCGGCAATCCACCGCAGCAGATCGACGTCGGAACGCTCGAAGCAGGTACCTCGCGCGAAGTCGCTGTCGACGTGAAAGCGACCGATCCTGGGGAAATGGAAATCAAAGCAACCGCCACCGGAGATGGGGCGCTCGTGGCCGATACCGCCACGAAAGTGCTCGTCCGCATGGCTTCGCTCGCTCTCGATCTGCAAGGTCCCGCCCTCAAGTATGCCGGCACCCCTGGCGACTACAGTGTGACGGTCGTTAACCAAGGAAATGCTGCTGCCGACGACGTCATGCTGAGCGTGGCCCTGCCCCGTGGTGTGAAGTACCTCGGCGGTATCGAAAACGCCAAGACCGACGCCGCTGGCCTCAAGTGGAAAGTGACCAGCATTCCACCGGGTGGCGAGAAAACGTACACGTTCCAGGTGCTGCTCGGTGCCACTGGTCCGCTCAGCTTCGACCTCGAAGCAATCAGCGGCAATGGTACGGCTTCGCAAGCCAAGTGCGAGACCACCGTGGAAGCGATTTCGGATCTCAAACTGGTGGTGAACGACCCAGCCGGTCCTTCCCCAGCGGGTGAAGATGTGGTGTACGAAGTGCAGGTGATGAACCGGGGGACTAAGGCCGCCGAGAATGTCCGAATCGTGATGCAGTTTGCCGAAGGGATCGAGCCAATCGCTGTCGAAGGTGGCGAAGGAAAGATCGTGCCGGGTCAGGTGGTTTGCGAACCTCTGCCACAGCTCCCTGCAGGCGAGCAGGTGACGGTGAAGATTAAGGCCCGGGCCGATCGGGGTGGAACCTTGCAGTTCCGCGTCGAAGTGACGGGAGATGCCGGTGAGCTGCGACTCGTGAGCGAAGGTGCCAGCCGCTTCTTTGCCGACAGTGCCGCTGCCCGCCGAGCCCCAGCCGCTGCTAGTCCCGTCGCTCCCACCCCAGCCCCACTCATTCGCTAACAGCCGATCATTGGGCAGTCTCTAGCAATCACACGAGGGCGATGTCAACCAACCGGTTTTCATCGCCCTTGCTCATTTTCTTACCAGGGATATACATCCCTGGTAACCGGGTGCCATGCTCCTATCGCGTCAGCTGTGTAGGTCAGCTCTGTAGGTCAGGTCCCCTCTCAGGGACCTGACGGGAGTTGAGCTGGCAATTCTCAAGCCGGTTTCATGCCTTCTACCGTCGAACCCCATAGGTCCGGTTCCACCGGACAAGAATTGACGGGTGCAAGGCTCTTATCGCGGGGCTCTGAAGCCGGATTGCGTTCTCGGTTGGCAATCTCCTCTCCCGTCCGATTCCCTCCGGGCACCGGACCTACATAAATGACCTACAGAGCTGGCGGTCTATTCCGCGGCTGCTTGGGCGGTGCTCCAGGGCCAACCTTTTGGTTGACGCTGTAAATCGAGGCGTAGTAAACTATTAAGCAAGATTGATGGGTCGCAGCCCCGCGAGGTCGCACCAAGACTTCCCGCAGCCGCGATCTCCCACCTGGCTGCTGATCGACCTGCGGTCCCTCCCACCTCTCCCTTCTTTCCGCGCGATGTTTGCCGAGGAACTACGTCTATGCTCCGTCTTTCGTCCGTCGCTTGGATTCTCGCCATCACGCTTTTGACGCAGCAACCGGTGCTCGCAGCCGAGCCGCCGGTGAGCTTCAGCCGACAGATCAAACCGATTCTTTCCAACCGCTGTTTTGCCTGTCACGGACCGGACGAAGCGGAGCGTCAGGCCGATTTGCGGCTCGACCTGCCGACCGACGAGAACAAAAAACTGATCGCGCCGGGGGATGTGGCCGCCAGTGAGTTGATTGCGCGGATCATCAGCGACGATCCTGAGGTGCGGATGCCACCCGCCGCGAGCAAAAAGCCCACGGTGCCGGCGGCCGAAGTCGAGCTGCTGAAACGCTGGGTCGCTGAAGGGGCCAAATTCGACAGCCACTGGGCCTACCAGGTGCCCGTGCGCACCACGCCACCCAAGGTCGCCGGAGATAGCTGGTCGCGTGGAGCCATCGACCAATTCATTTTTGCCGCTGCGAAAGAGCGCAAGCTCGCGCCAAGCAGCGAAGCTGATCGGACCACCTTGCTGCGCCGTTTGTCGTTCGATCTGACCGGGCTCCCCCCCACGCCCGCCGAGGTCGATGCCTTCCTGCGCGACACGAGCGCCGATGCCTACGAGAAACAAGTGCAGCGACTCCTGGCGAGCAAGCATTTTGGCGAGCGGATGGCGCTCTACTGGCTCGACATTGTGCGTTACGCCGACACCGGTGGCTATCACAGCGATAACCACCGCGATGTCTGGATGTATCGCGATTACGTGATCAGCGCGTTCAATAGCAACAAGCCGTTCGACGAGTTCACACGCGAGCAGCTCGCTGGCGATCTGCTCCCCGGTGCTACCGACGAAACCCGCATCGCTTCGGGCTTCAATCGGCTGTTGCAAACGACCGAAGAAGGTGGCGCACAGGCCAAGGAGTATAGCGCCAAGTATCAGGCCGATCGGGTCCGCAACACCGCTGCTATCTGGCTGGCCAGCACCATGGGGTGCTGCGAATGCCACAACCATAAGTTCGACCCCTTCACGGCTCGCGACTTTTATTCGATGGCCGCCTTCTTTGCCGACGTCAACGAGCGGGCTGTCGGTCGACAAGACCAAACGAAGATCATGACCGAAGTCCACCGGCAGAAGCTCGCCGAGATCGACGCCAAACTAGCGGCGGTGAAGAAGGAGTTGAGCGAGTCGAGCCCAGCCTACCTCGAAGCGTTCGCTCTCTGGCAAAAAGAACTGCAGGCCCAAGCCTCTGGCGTGAAGCTTGAGTGGAATACCCCTGCTCCGCTCGAAACCAAAACGCTCGACGGCAGCACCTATGCTTTGCAAGACGATCGCGTGCTGAAATCGACCGCAGCCACCCCCAATCAAGAGACGATTCTGGTCACGCTGCCGATCAACGAGAAACCGATCACTGCGATTCGCCTTGAAGTGTTTGTCGATCCGGCGTTTGCTGGAAAGGGGCTCGCTAAGGGGGGGAACGGCAATGTGGTGATGACGGAGTTTGTCGCGGAAAAAATCGCCGCCGATGGTTCGGCGACGAAGCTCGAAATGGCACGCGCGGAAGCTGATTTTTCGCAGCCAACCTACGACATCAGCGGCGCGATCGACGACAAGAACGACACCGGTTGGGCCGTCTCGGGACATCAAACGCCTGCCGATCACGTCGCCCTCTTCGTGCTGAAACAGCCACTCGCAGCAGCGGCCGATACGACGCTGCGAATCGCGCTCCAGCACCGCTCGCAGTTCCCCCAGCATGTGTTTGGCAAATTCCGTTTGTCGACCACTTCGAGCGATAAACCGGCGCTCACCACCAGCCCCGTAAGTCCGTCGCTCGCCGAAGCGGTTTTGACTCCTGACGACAAGCGGACCGACGAGCAAAAGAAACTGCTCGACGCTGATTTCCGGCGCACCACGCCGGTCCTCGCCGATGCCCGGGCCCGCGAGCTGACGCTCGAAAAAGAGCGCAAAGAAGTCGACGCTTCGATTCCCACGACACTCGTCAGTATGTCGGGCGCGCCACGAGTGGTGCGCATTCTTCCCCGAGGAAATTGGCTCGACGATTCGGGCGAAATTGTCACGGCAGCTGTTCCTGCCTTCTTGCCGCAAGTCACCGGCAAAGATGGGGCGGCTCCCTCGCGACTCGACTTCGCCAACTGGATGGTCGCGCGCGAAAATCCCCTCACCGCCCGTGTGTTTGTCAACCGCGTTTGGAAACTCGCCTTCGGCGAAGGGCTCGTCGAAACGCTCGACGACTTTGGCTCGCAAGGTGCACAGCCAACGCATCCCGAACTGCTCGATTACCTCGCGGTCGACTTCATCGAAAGCAAGTGGAATGTAAAACGTCTGTTCGAGACGATTCTCACCTCCAGTGCCTATCGTCAAAGCTCGCTGGGGACTCCTGAACTCCTGGCGGCTGATCCGGCTAATCAGCTCTTTTTGCGTCAGAACCGTTTTCGCATCGATGCTGAAATGGTGCGCGACAACGCTCTCTTCACCAGTGGTTTGCTCGTGCCGCAAATCGGTGGCCCGAGCGTGAAGCCCTATCAGCCCGCCGGCTATTGGCAGTACCTCAACTTCCCACGCCGCGAGTGGCAAAACGACACCGGCGATGCGCAGTATCGTCGCGGTCTCTACACCTACTGGCAGCGCACGTTCCTGCATCCAAGCCTTGCCGCCTTCGATGCGCCGAGCCGCGAAGAATGCACCGTCGAGCGACCTCGTTCGAACACGCCACAGCAAGCGCTCGTGCTGCTGAACGATCCAACCTACGTCGAATCGGCACGCAACCTGGCGGTGAAGATTTTGAAGCAAGGGGGAGAGTCGACCGAGCAGCGTTTGCAGTTTGGCTATCGCACCGTCGTCTCGCGCGAAGCGCGCCCCGCTGAACTGGCCATTCTCACCGAGCTGCTCGCCAAGCATCTCCAGGAGTACGAGGCGAATCCTTCCTCGGCCGCCGAACTTTTGGCAATTGGCATGAGCGGATCGCCGGCCGATATCCCCGCGCCGCAGTTGGCTGCTTGGACGAGCATCAGCCGCGTGCTCTTGAACCTTCACGAAGGTATCACCCGCAACTAACCCTGTAGCGCCACGAGCGATTCCCTCCGCACAACCATTCGCTAGAGATATTCCGATGCAACTCACTTCACAGCTTCTCGCCGCGATGTCGCGCCGCACTTTCCTTTCACGCACCGCCACTGGCATTGGCAGCGTCGCGCTCGGTTCTTTGCTGGCAAGTTCCACGCTGCATGGCGCCGACCATTTTGTCCCCGGCATCTTGGGACAACTGCACCACGCGCCGCGTGCGAAGCGAATCATCTTTCTGACGATGGCCGGTGGCCCATCGCATCTCGAAACGCTCGACTACAAGCCCAAATTGGCCGAAATGAGTGGCCAGCCGATGCCCGAGTCGTTCACCAAAGGTCAGCCGATCGCGCAGCTGCAAGGGCAACAGCTGAAGTGCCTGGCGCCGCAGCATCCGTTCAAAAAGTTTGGCGAGTCGGGCCAGCAAATGGCGACGCTGTTCAGCAAGCTCGGCGAATTGGCCGACGAACTTTGCATCGTCAATTCCTTGCGAACGCAGGCGATCAATCACGACCCGGCCCACACCTTCATGAACACCGGCAGCACCATCAGCGGCCGACCCGCGATGGGCTCGTGGCTGACGTATGGCCTCGGGTGCGAGACCGAAAATCTCCCCGGCTTTGTCGTCCTCACCTCCACTGGCAAGTATGGCCAGGGACAGCCGATCGCCTCGCGGCAGTGGCACAGCGGGTTTTTGCCGAGCAAGTTTCAAGGGGTAGAACTTCGCTCCAAAGGGGATCCGGTTCTCTACGTCAATCGTCCCGCCGGTGTCACGCTCGATCAGCAAAGTGATGTCGTCGACACCGTCCGCAAACTGAACGAAGAGGCCAACAGCACGCTGCACGATCCCGAGATCGCCACGCGCATTGCGCAGTACGAACTAGCGTTTCGGATGCAAACGAGTGTGCCGCAACTGATGGATCTGTCGGACGAGCCGCAGCACGTGCTCGACCTCTACGGCACCAAGGGAGCCGATGGAACGTTCGCCGCCAACTGTCTCCTCGCGCGCCGTTTGGCCGAACGGGGCGTCCGCTTCATTCAGCTCTATCATCGCGACTGGGACCATCATGGCGGCGTGAAAGATCAGATCGCCGGAACGGTGGGAGAGATCGACGGACCTTGTGCAGCGCTGATTCGCGACCTCAAAGCGCGCGACATGCTCAAAGATACGCTCATCGTCTGGACGGGCGAATTCGGTCGCACGCCGATGGCGCAAGGCAATGGCCGCGACCACCATATCAAAGGCTTTTCGGCATGGCTCTGCGGCGGAGGCATCAAGGGTGGCATCACCTACGGTGCCACCGATGAACTGGGCTACAATGCGGTCGACAACATCTGCGAAGTGCACGACCTGCACGCCACGCTGCTGCATCTGCTTGGTGTCGATCACGAGCGCATGACCTTCCGCGCTCAAGGTCGCGACTTCCGCCTCACCGACGTCCACGGCCACATCGTCAAACCCATTTTGAGCTAAAAACTCCACCGGTTTTACAATGCCCCGCCGTCCCGCAGGTCAGACCTGTAGATCAGACCTGTAGGTCCGGTTCCACCGGACAAAAAATGCCGTGTGCCACGCTCCTGCCGCGAAAGCAATCCCGTAGTACGACGTCTGGCAATCAATGTCAGGCAAAGCGGGGTGGCACTGCTGGCTTGTCCAGCAGTGTGAGGCTCGAATTAGGATGACATTGATCGCTAGACGGACTAGTGGCACTTCGTCTATCGGTTAATGTAATCCTCAGTAGTAGGTCAGGTCCCCTCTCAGGGACCTGACAGGAGTTGATCCGGCAATTCTCAAACCGGCTTCACTTCTCCTGCCAGCGAGTCGACGCTTGAAGTCTCTAGTACCAGATGTCGTGATCTGATTGCGTGGCCTCGCATCTACAACGCGTTTTCTGCTGGCAAAATCTGCTCCCGTCAGATTCCCTCCGGGCATCTGACCTACGTGATTTCGGCAGCGCGTCAATTCCTCGCCGGGAATAAACGCTCGGCTCGCCGGATCAACTCTTGGCACGCATCGACCGAACATTTCCGGCGAGTGGAGAGAGGAACGCGAATATGTCCCGCACTTGGGCTGGTACTCCGGCGGCAACTTGCATCGCCTTGCTAGGGCTCGTGGCACTCTGTTCCGGCTGCAATATGCCGCTGTCGCGCTATCCGCTGTCGACCTCCGCCGACTCGATCGAGATGCCTGAGCTGCCAGGAAAATGGTCGGTTCTCGAGCGTCGCACGCTCGCGGGCGAGGAGCCTACCCCTGAGCCGAGCGACAAGCAATTCGTCGAAATTAAGCAGCATCCCGAGGCAAAGAATCTCTACCTCATCAAGAACCTGAAAGACGATGGGGGCGTGGAGCAATTGACTATCGCCTTCTGTAAGATCGGCGACTTGACCTGCCTGACGCTTCCGATGAAGTCTGAGTTTTCGCAGATTTTGGTCGACCCGACGACGCTGGCCAAGAGCGACGCGGCGATTGCCAAGCAACTCGAAGAGGTTCCGAAGTCGGATGTCGAAGCCCATTTGAAACCGTTCAGCCGCTATAGCATCTGGTGCATCGAGCAGGATGAAGCCAATCAGATGCGCTGGTTCTTGATCGATGTCGATCAAGTGGTCGAGGCGATTCAGAAGGGAGATCTCAAGGGTACGGTGCATCAGCCTCCCCCTCCTGCCGACGATCCCAACGCAGAGCCCGATCGCTCGAAGCGGATCGTTCAAATCCAAGCGACCTCGGCCGAGCTTCGCGCGCTGATCAAAAAACATGGCCGCGCTCTGTTCGGCTCCGGCGACGAGCACCTGCGATTTACACGCGAAAAGTAACGCGGCACATCTCCATCCATCGCCCCGTAGCAGGTCACCCCCGTAGGTCCGGTTCCACCGGACAAGAATTGCGGATGCCATGCTCCTGTTGGACGAGCAGCCCCCGTAGGTCAGGTACCCCGTACCTGACAGGAGTTGAGCTGGCAATGCTCAAACCGGTTTCACTTCTCCTGCCATCGAGTCGACGCTTACGTTTTTACTTGCTAGGGCCATGCTCTGATCGCGGGGCGCTGTAGCTACAACGCGTTCTCGGCTGGCGATCTCCTCTCCCGTCAGATTCCCTGCGGGCATCTGACCTACGTGCTTTCGGCAGCCCCCGTAGGTCAGGTACCCCGTACCTGACAGGAGTTAAGCAGCCAATTCTCAGACCGGTTTCACTTCTCCTGCCATCGAGTCGACGCTTGAAGTCTCTAACACCAGATGTCGTGCTCTGATCGCGTGACTCTGTAGCTACAACGTGCTCTCGGCTAGAGATATCCTCTCCCGTCAGATTCCCTACGGGCATCTGACCTACAGAATGAGGCCAGAGAGATTCGTGAGAGACCTCCATGTTTGATTGGCTACTCGAACTGAACGTTCAGCTGGAGCGGAGCATGCGGAGGGCGGCGATGGCAATGGCCGCGGTTTCGATGCGCAAGATCGTGGGGCCGAGCGAGACTTTTTGAAAACCGGCTTGCTCGGCGAGCTGAACTTCGCGATCGGAAAAGCCCCCCTCGGGACCGATCGCAAAGAGTGCATTGCCCGACGATTGGTCCCACGCCTGATCGAGACTACAGCCTCCTGGATGTGCGATGAAACAAGGCTGATTGTGCACTGTCGCTGCCGAAAATAGGGTGTCGCTGCTGGCGGGTGCTTCGATGCGCATCAGCAGCGCGCGGCCACTTTGCTTGCTCGCTTCCAGCACGCCACGCTTCAGCCGCTCGATGGCAGATTCGACAGGCTGCGCGACTCCGCGATCGGTCTCAAGCGGCAACAGCGCGTCGCAGCCGAGCTCCACCAGCTTCTCGACGAGCCACTTCTGCCGATCTCCTTTGGGAAGCGCGACGGCGAGCGTCAGCTGCGAGGCAAACTCGCGCGGCACGTCGCGCACTGTTTCAACCCGCAGCTCCACACGCTCTTTCGCCGTCTTTTCGATCGTGGCGTCGGCCTCGTGTCCGCAGCCGTCGAACAAAACGACCTCGTCCCCCAGTTTTGCGCGCATCACCCCCACGAGGTGCCGCGCTTCATCTCCGGCGATGATAGCAATGCCAGCAGCGAGCGGTTTGTCGACGAAATAGCGATCGGGCATGACACGTTTTCGTGAAGAAGTTTTCGAAACGGCAGATTCGCTGAAGAATGCGGTCGGATTGTACCGATTCGCCCAAAGATACGCACGGCTATGCACCTTGGCTGTGCCCGACTTTTCGAGGAAGCCTTCGATGACCACCCACCCGACTTCAAACTCCCTGCCCTACGCTCCGCCGGTGCTGGTGGCGTCGCAAGAGGAAGCTCGCGCGCGGCTGTTCTACCTCGTGGAGACCTCGGGCGAACTTGCGCTGCTGATGGGAGATAGTGGCAGCGGAAAAACGTTGCTGCTGAAGATCGCCGCCGAGGAACTCCGCGCGCCCGATCGATCGATTGCCTTGGTGAGTGGTTTGCATGCCACGTCGATTGATTTGCTGACGTCACTCGCCGCAGCCTGGCAGCTGGGAATCTCTGCGCAAGCCTCGCAGCAAACGATTTGGCAGCGTGTGACGGCCCGCATGGTCGAGCTCCGGATGGAAGCATCACAAATCATTTTGCTGATCGACGATGCTTCGGAAGCGACGAGCGAATTTCTCGATACGGTGTCGCGGCTGATTGCCGTGGCTCAGCTGCACGAAGTGCCACTGACGATCGTACTCAGTACGACAGCCGAGAGTGCTGCGAAACTCGGGAGTCGGCTATTGTCGCTCGCTCAGCTGCGGATCGATCTCGAGCCACTTTCGCCCGACGAAACGCAGACACTCATTGAAACCACGGTGGGTAAGCAGTTCCCCACGATCGCGCTGAGTCAGCAAGCCATTTTTCGCTTGCAGGAGCTTGCTTGCGGACAAGCGCGAGCCATTCTGCAGATCGGTCAGCTGGCGCTGGTCGCCGCACGAGCCTCGGACGAGAGTGTGGTGGATGTCGAACTGCTCGACGATGTCTGTCAGAATCTGAGCATGGTGCATTAGAGCGCGGCGTAGCAGCAGCGTGAGAGTCGCGCGATTTCGACTTCGTGCGAAGTGTACAGTCGCTTAGAATGACAAGTTGCGAGATCGGCCCCACGTGCTCCCCTGCCCCGATCGCGCGCGAAGGAACCGAGCCATGAGAACGTCGCCTGTCGTGTCGTCAAAACGAAACAGTTGCTACCCCCTGCTTAGGGGCGCGAGTTCACTTGCGCTGCGCGCAACTTTGATGCTGGTGGTGATGCTCGGCGGCACGTTTACGCGCGAGGCGGTGGCCTGTCCGTTTTGCAAAGCGGTGGGTAACACGCTGACCGAAGACCTAGCTGCATCGACGGTTGCAGTGATCGCCGAGCGCGTGGCGGTGAAGATTCCGACGACCAAAGATGGAAGCCGCTCGCCCGACCCCACCCTGAAGCTCGGGATCTTCAAAATCCAAGAAATCGTGAAAGGACACACCACTATCAAGGGGGTTAGCGACCTCGAGATCCTGTTTCGCGACGCTGTCGGAGAGCCCAATCGCTATCTAATTTTCGGAAGCGGCGACCCACTTTTGTGGACCACTCCGCTGGCGATCACGGAGTCGGAAGCGGAGTATTTCAAGGCACTTCCGTCGCTTCCGGCCAAAGGTGCCGAGCGCATCGAGAAGTTCCTTCCTTACCTCGAACATGCCGACCGCTTGATAAGCGAAGATGCTTATGACGAGTTTGCGCGCGCTCCTTATGCCGACGTAAAAGCGATTAAGCCGCTTTTGAGCGCCGAGCATTTGAAGCGACGCCTTGAAGATCCTGCGCTCGATTTGAATCACCGCCGGCTCTATGCCACGATGCTCGGAGTTTGCGGCACCCGAGAAGATGCCCCGTTCATGGCCGAGCGAATCACTTCGCCCGATCGCGCCTATCGCAAGGGGCTCGATGCGTTTGTCGGTTGCTACCTGACACTCATGGGCGAAGCGGGGTTGCCGCTTGTCGAGCAAAACCTGTTTACCAACGAGCAGGCGGAGTTCACCGACATCAACGCCGCGCTGACAGCGGTGCGATTTCATCTCGACGAGAAGATCATTCCTCGCGAGCGACTGATTGCTTCGCTGAAACTGCTGCTTGAGCGACCAGAACTTGCCGACCTGGTGATTCCCGATTTCGCGCGGGGCAAAGTCTGGGACCTGCTTCCCGAGATGGAAAAGCTGTACGTCAAATCGGAGAAAACGAGTGCCTGGGTGCGAGTGCCGATCATTCGTTATTTGCGAGACAATCCACTCCCCGAGGCAACCGCGCTGATCGAGAAGCTTCGCGAAATCGATGCCGAAAGTGTGACCCGCGCCGAGACGATGTTTCCCAAGAACTCGTTCACGATCGACGAGACACCCAGTGACGGCAAGATTGCTGCAACACCGGTGGAACCTGCAGGAATTCAGCGTCCCGAGGAAGAACCGAAGGTCGACTTCGAACCACTTCCGAGTGAGTCGGAAACACCCTACATCGCATCGGCAACTGCGCCGAGCCATACCGCGCGTGAGACCCCCGCTGTCGATACCACTGAAACAACTGCAGTTTCAAAAGAATCCGATGATGGATTTTTTGGCTACCGCACGATCGTCTTGGCATCGGCGGCCATCTTGCTCGCCGTGCTTGGCATCGCGCTCTTTCCCCGGAGTAAAGCAGCCCGCTAGCGCCCTCGACAAACCTTGCTGCATCGCATAACAGTGCAGTCAGTTGCTGTGCTTCTCACGCGAACATCGGCTGCACAGTTCGTGTCGAAAGCTTGGCGACTTTACTTGTTCCTCTTTTGCGATCGAGATTCATCATGGGTTGGCTGCTGCTAGTGATTGCCGGTTTGTTGGAAATTGGTTTTACGACCATGATGAAACTCTCGCACGGTTTCACGCATGTTTGGCCGACGCTCGGATTCTTGTTCTTCGCGATCCTTAGTTTTGTGGTTCTCAATCGTGCCCTCTCGGCTGGCATTCCGCTGGGAACAGCCTACGCCGTGTGGACCGGCATCGGTGCCTGCGGAACCGCTGTGGTAGGAATGATTTTCTTCGGCGATCCAATTAGCGCCGCGCGAATCATTTTGCTTTGCACCTTGGTGGGAAGCGTGATCGGTCTCAAGATGGTGAGCGCTCACTAGCATGAGTTGCATCGATTCGAACGTAACATTTCGCACGTAATTCCCGAGAAATAAGCCATTCTCGCGAGCGGACTTCAGCACAGTCGCGATGTGGAGAAGTGATAGAGCAGTACAGCGGCAGCGATGGCGACATTCAAAGAGTCGGTCCCCCAGGCCATCGGAATCGTGACATGCTCTCGGCACATCGCGATCCATTCCGGTGCGAGTCCATTCCCTTCACTTCCCAGCAGAAGTGCTCGCGGTACGTCGAGTTGGAGATCACCAAGCTTCTTCGCGCGGTCACTCAGTACAGTCGCTGTTAGCTGATAGCCTTTCTCTGCGATGGACTCCAGATCACACGCCAAATTGCTCGAGACGGTGATCGGAATCGTGAGCGCACTTCCCATCGAGACCCGAATCACGCGGCGTGCAAACGGATCGGCACAGCGCGGCCCCAGCACAACACCGCGACATCCAAACGCCGCTGCAGAGCGAAGAATGCTTCCTAGATTCGTCGGGTCCTGCACTTCGGCAAGCACCAATATCAAGTTGCCAATATCTGCGGCGCGACCAGCGGTCACTTGAGCGACGGTCGGTGGTGTGGTGAGAAGTTGCTCGACCGTGGGTTGTTCGCGACGATAGCCACAACCCAAAATGCCGCGATGAAAATTGAAACCGATTGTGGCTTGTAGTGTAGCGCGATCCACGACGTAGATGGGCACTTCGGCGGGCACCTGCGTGGCATAACGCTCCGCCATGTCGGGCTCCGCCAGCAACGAGTGCATCGCAAATGAACTAGTGATCAAGCGATCGACCAGCTTATCCCCTTCGACAATAAAGAGCCCACTATGCTGCGCTAAATTGCGGCGGTTCATCTCGTGATAAGGTGCCACGAGCGGGTCATCGAAACTGGTGATCGGAACCAAGGTCATCGCGCAGGCTCTGAGGTTGCGAAATTGCTGAAGGTCGGGGTGGATCGCGGCGCCAAACACTTGTCGCGCGATCACTCGAAACGCTAGTCTACAAAACCTTTGCCTTCTATTGTCGACACTCCTCTTGGGTTGCCCCATGCCACTCCCCTTCGCGAGCGATGCTCCGCTCCCAGTCATCGCGATGCTGCATCTGCCGCCACTGCCAGGTTCCCCTCGAAGTGCCCTGTCGATCTCTGCAATTACCGAGCACGTTTGCCGTGAAGCCGAAATGCTGACGGCACTCGGAGCCGCTGGTTTGATGCTCGAAAACTTTGGCGATATGCCGCTGCCAGCCACGCAAGTCAGTCCAGCCACCGTGGCCCAAATGAGTCGCATTGCAGCGGCCGTGCGCATGGCAAGTTCGTTGCCGCTGGGAATCAATGTCCTCCGCAACGACTCCTTAGCGGCAATGGCGATTGCGTCGGCTGTCGGCGCCAGCTTCATTCGAGTGAACATTCTGGTAGGTGCCCGGCTGACCGATCAGGGGATCATTGCCGGTCGTGCCGACGAACTTCTCCGCCTTCGAAAGTCGCTCGGCGCTGAAGAAATCCAGATTTGGGCCGACGTGAACGTCAAGCATTCGTGGCCACTGGCGCCGGTTTCACTCGAAGAGGAGACCGAAAATACGATTCGTCGCGGCCTTGCCGACGCACTGATTGTGACCGGCCGTGGGACTGGCTACGAAACCGACCCGCATGAACTTCAGGCAGTAATTTCCGCAGCCGCAGGCACCCCCGTGCTGGTCGGAAGCGGAGTTACGGCCGACTCGCTGGCGAATTTTCAAGGTGCCAGTGGAGCGATTGTCGGATCGTGGATCAAACATCAGGGAGATGCCCGGAGTCCGATCGACCCCGAGCGTGTTCGGAGGTTGATGCAGGCGAGCCGGAACTCGAAATAATGGGGCCGCAGCATTCGGTTACTCGCCTGTGCAATGGCCTTACGATGGACTATGCTCGATGTTTTCGGGCGCGACGGAAGTTTCCGAGCCACGAGGGCCAGGGCCCGCCCGATTATCGACGACTCCTAGCCACCAAAGATCAGCGTGCGTTACGAGCATATCAGTTCCGACCAGCACCTCCGCGACTATTGTCAGGTCCTCGCGTCCGCTGAAATCATCGCTTTCGATACCGAGTTCGTCTCGGAAGATAGCTATCAGCCCGAGCTTTGCCTGATTCAAGTGGCGGCTGACGGCAACCTCGCGATCATCGATCCGCTGGAGGTTCAGGATCTCTCCCCCTTTTGGAACCTGCTGACCGAACCGGGACGCGAAACGCTGGTCCATGCCGGTCGCGAAGAGTTCCGTTTTTGCTTCAAGGGAGCGGGGCGGAGACCTCATAAATGGTTCGACGTCCAGATTGCCGCCGGGCTGATTGGTATGGAGTTTCCCGCTTCATACGGCACCCTCGCTCAGCGGCTGATCGGCAAGAGTCTTCCCAAGGACGAAACGCGGACCGACTGGCGACGCCGACCGCTGTCGCAGCGTCAACTGGAATATGCCCTGCTTGATGTCTTGGACCTCGAGCAGATTCGTGATGTCCTCGTTGGTAAGCTCGAAAAGCTTGGCCGACTTTCGTGGCTCGATACGGAACTCGCCGCGTGGCAAGATCAGATCGAAGAAGCGGAAACTGGCGAACGATGGCGTCGACTCGGCGGCACAGCTGGCATGAACGCCCGCACTTTAGCTGTTGTTCGTGAACTTTGGACCTGGAGAGATGGTGAGGCGCAGCGGCGCAACTCCCCCGCTCGTCGCATTCTTCGGGACGATCTGCTGCTTGAGCTCGCGAAACGTCAAACAGCCGACCCGAAGCGAATTCGTGCCGTGCGTGGCATGGAGCGTGGCGACATCTTGCGTTACATGCCGAAGATCACCGCCTGTGTCGAACGGGCGATGGCGCTGCGCGACGATCAACTCCCTGGCACCGAACGGCGTTCAGCGCGGCCGCAGCTGAACTTGTTGGGGCAGTTCCTAAGCACTGCGCTGGGGAGCATTTGTCGCCGCTCGTCGGTGGCAGCTTCACTCGTAGGAACCGCGCAGGATGTACGCGATCTCATTGCTTACCGCTTGAAGCTTGGCGGTTTTGCTCCTGGCGAAGTCCCTACACTCGCTCAAGGTTGGCGTGCCGAAGTGGTGGGGCAAGTGATCGACGATCTGATCTCGGGCGAGCTTGGACTCTACATTCGTGATCCACTCGACGAAGAGCCGCTCGCTTTCGAACCACGCACCGATCGCAAGCAACCGTAACTCGCTAAGCCAAAATCTTTTTCACCACATTGCCAGCCACATCGGTCAAGCGGAAGTCGCGACCGTTGAGGCGGAACGTCAGCTTCGTGTGGTCGAGTCCCATCAGGTGCAGGATCGTGGCGTGCAGATCGTTTACATGCACACGATCTTCCACCGCTTTGTGCCCGAGTTCATCGGTCTTGCCATAGAGTGTGCCACCTTTCACACCGCCACCTGCCATCCAAACGGTGAAGGCATGGGGATTATGATCGCGGCCTGTGCCGCCGGTTTGTACGATCGGTAGTCGTCCAAATTCGCCACCCCAAATCACCAGCGTGCTGTCGAGCAGCCCCCGTTGCTTCAGGTCGGTGAGAAGTGCGCCAATGGGTGTGTCGGTTTCACCAGCAAACTGCGAGTGATTCGCTACGATGTTTTGGTGACCATCCCACGAACGTTCGTTCTCCATCCCACCGCTATAAATCTGAACGAATCGAACACCTCGTTCGACCATGCGACGCGCCATCAAGCATTGACGCGCGAAGTGACTGCACCGCTTATCGTCGATCCCATACATCTTTTGGATATGCTCGGGCTCGTTGTCGATGGCGATTGCTTCGGGAGCTGCTTGCTGCATCCGATAGGCGAGTTCAAAACTTTCGATCCGCGCGGCGAGCTCTTGTTCCATGGGCGCCTTTTCGAGGGCGTGCTTATTGAGTTTCGCCAGCAAATCGAGCTGCGACCGCTGCTGAGCTTCCTGCATTTCTTTTGGGCGAAAGAGATTGTCGATCGGGTCGCCACTCGGTTTGAGCCACGTTCCCTGATACACACTCGGCAAGAATCCCGCGCCCCAGTTTTGCGAATACCCCTTCGGCAGACCACGACCTAGTGGATCGGTCATCGCTACGAACGAAGGAAGATTTTGGCTCTCGCTACCAAGCCCATAAGTGACCCAAGAACCGACGCAAGGGAACCCCATGCGCGTGGTGCCCGTGTTCATCATGAATAGCGCGGGGCTATGGTTATTCGATCCCGTATGGCAGCTGTACAGGAACGCCATGTCGTCGACATGCTCGGCCATCTTCGGAAAGATTTCGCTCGCCCAAGCGCCGCACTGACCATGCTGCTTGAATTTGTAAGGAGACTTCATCACAGGACCAACCTGCCCTGTGAAGAACCCGGTGTTACTATCGAAGTTTTCGAGTTTTTGACCGTCTCGCTTTTCGAGTTCGGGCTTATAGTCCCACGTATCGACCTGGCTTGGGCCACCGTTCATGAACAGCCAAATCACACTCTTGGCTTTGGTGGGGAAGTGTGGTTCTTTCTTTGCCAGTGGATTGAGCTTTGGATCACTCGCCGCATCGGCAGCGAGCGATAGATGACCTTCATCGGCCAGCAGCGAGGCGAGCGCGAGCAAACCTGCTCCGCCACCAGCTCGAGTCAGAAGATCACGCCGATGAAGTGGTCCGTGAAACATCGTTAGCTCATCCTTACTTCAGACAAAACGTCTATCAAAAAACCAAGCACCTACGGGATGTACACAAACTCACTGAGGCCCATCAGTACCTGCGCAAAATCGGCCAGTGCAAGCTCGCGAGCATTCGACTTACCAGCTGCTTCATACGACTTCGTTTGAGCAGCCAAAAATTCTGCCGTGGCCGCTCGTTCACTCGCGTCGGGCAAGCGACTGACTGTGAGCAAATAGCCTCGATCTACGAGCGACTCCCACGACTGGTCTTCTAGCGTGCTGAGCTGTTTTCCGAGCGAGACGGCCGATTTTCGAACAATCGTGCTATTGAGCAGTGCGAGCGCTTGCGGCGCGACGGTGGTGCTCGGACGTCCACCGACGCTCACCAGCGGCTCGGGTTGATCGAACAGCTGCATCATCGGAATCAGCCGACTCCGCTTGATTGTAAAGTAGATGCTGCGCCGCTGATGATTGTCGTCGAGCGAGCCTGGGCCAAACATCGTGCTATCGAGCAGCCCACCAGCCGCGAGAATGTTGTCGCGAACGATTTCTGCTTCCATGCGACGCGGATTCCAGCGCCAACGGAGATTGTTCTCGGGGTCGATCTTCGCCGCTTCTTCGTTCCACGCACTCCCCTGCTGATAAGTCGCCGAGAGCATAATTGCGCGATGGAGCGACTTGAGTCGCCAACCGTTTTTCATCAAATCCAGCGCCAAGTAGTCGAGCAGTTCGGGATGCGTTGGCTTCACACCTTGCACCCCAAAATCATTGGGTGTGGAGACAATCCCACGACCAAAGTGATGATGCCAGAGTCGATTCGCAATCACACGCGCCAAAAGATGACCGGCACCAGCTTCTGTATCAGTGATCCAGGCCGCGAGTGCTGCTCGACGATGGCTCGTTCGAGCCCCTGCGGGTGGAGTGATCGCCCAGTGGGCTTCGCCGCCACTAGCGCGCGTGAGGACTTGCAGATAGCCGGGCTGAGCTACGCCCATTTTTTGATCGCAGTCACCGCGCTTCAAGAAGAACGTTTCGGTGAAGAAGTCGGCCCCTTGAGTGTGGTGACGAATCGGCGTCACACCTTCGCTGCAAACCATCACCTTCGCGAGATGGGGCTGCGGGCGCTTCTTGTCATGCTGGGCTACCACATCGGCGAGCAGTTTCCACTGCACATCGTCGCGCTTCAGCCACTGAACAGCTGCGGCAAGATCTCGCTCCGTACGTTTGTCGGCAGGCGTTGCGAGGGCGTTGATGAGATCCGCAGGTAGCCCTTCACCCGTAGCGGCATCGAGCGTTTGCGGATCGTTACCGCTGAGTGAAATTCGGAGGCGACCGATCTGATGCTTCTTGTTGTTCTCGAACTTCAGAGTGAACTGCAATTTGCCTTCAGCGATGGGGAGTGCATCAGCCAAAGGATAGACCAGCACATGATTGCGACCAAACTGCGGATCGACTGCCCACCCCGATCGAGCATCGCTATCGATGGTGAATCTGGCCGATAGCCCTGGCTGCTCGAACGTGAATTTAGGATCGAGCAACTTCAGCTGAGCAGCCTCCCCCTTCGCTGCTGATCGATGCACGACCGAGAGATCGGTGAGTGCAAAGTTTCCATTCTCGGCGCGACCCGGTCCTTGATGAGGAAGCGAAGCATCGGCCATGGCTTCGAGACGAATCGCTCGCACCGCAAACTTCGGCAGAGCCACTTCAAAGGTATAGGTATCAAAGTCGGCATTCGTGCCGCTAGCGAGTACTGAATCATCGGGCTGCACAGTGAACGTCGACTTGCCGCTCGACTCGATTTTTTCGATCTTCGCGACTTGCCAGGGAGTACTACTGCGCAGCTCGGCGGCAGCGGTCGAGTCGAGCCAAGTAGCAGCTTGCTTTTTGAGGACTTCGGACTCGTACTTCGCAAGCGCATCGGCCAGCGGCTGATGCTCCTTCGTAAAGCTTTCGAGCTTCTTTTGGTAACCTGCAGGGTCGAGATCGAGGTCGAGATTGCTCCGCACCGTGGTCGTGAAAATCGCCGCCATGCGGTAGTAGTCGGCTTGCGGAATCGGGTCGAACTTGTGGTCGTGGCAGCGAGCACAGCCGACCGACAAGCCGAGCATGGCCGAGGTTGTGGTAGAAGCCATGTCGTCGAGTGAGTCGTAGCGCGTACGTTCGACTTCGTTAGCGGTGATCTGCGTCGGAAACACACCAGCGCCCAGGAAGCCTGTTGCCATCATCGCGAGCGGATCTTGCGGCGCTAGTTCATCCCCTGCAAGCTGCCAGCGGACGAACTGATCGAACGGCATATCCATCGCGAGTGCTTTAATGACAAAATCGCGATAGTGATAGGCGTAAGGACGGTCGTAGTCTTGTTCGAATCCATGACTCTCGGCGAACCGTGCAACATCGAGCCAATGTCGTCCCCAGCGCTCGCCGTAGTGTGGGTTGTCGAGCAGTTTGTTGATCACTTTTTCAAACGCGTCAGGCGACGCGTCTTGGGCAAAAGCCTCAACCTCTTCAGGCGAAGGGGGAAGGCCAATGAGATCGAAATACGCGCGGCGAATCAGGGTGCGACGATCAGCCTTAGCTGCCGGCGCGAGATTCTTTTCCTCCAGCTTAGCGAGTACGAATTGATCGATCGGACCTTGCGGCCACGATCCGTTCTTCACTGCGGGAGGCGCTGTCGCCTGCAGTGGCTGAAACGACCAAAACTCGCGCGACTTGGCGTCGACCACGGTGGTGGTCCAGGAATCGGGATCGCGCGGGTTATCGACGAGCGGTTTGTCATACGGCGCGCCGAGATCGATCCACTTGCTCACAGCCGCGATCGCCACATCGGGCAATCGCTCGCCCCCTTCGGGCATTTTCGGCTCTTCTTTATGAGCGATGAGACGAACGAGATTGCTGTCGTCACTCTTCCCCGAAACGATGGCGGGGCCATGCGAACCACCACGCAGCAGACCTTTGCGAGTCGCCAGATCGAGACCGCTTTCCACCTCGGCACCCCCGTGACAATCGATGCAATGATCGATCAGCACGGTGCGCACTTGCGACTTAAAGAGTTCGAGCCCTTCCGCCATTTTCTCAGCGTGCGCTGGATCGAATTCCGGCTTCGGATCGGCACCCCAAGCGAGAATGCTGGGAACGAGTGCCACAACCAAGGCCAATCCAAAAATTCGGCTGAGCTTCTCCATCGTGGACAAGCCTCCAACTACGCAAGGGTGAGGGCAAACCGAGCGAGCCGCTACAGGTTGCCTGATATTGGTGGGATTCATCGCCGCTAAACCGGTTGCGGCGGAATTTCAGTCTACCTTGCGCATGCGCGGCCGGGCAACAACGGAGTGGTGAATCCCCCGCGAATTTTAGGGGCCAGATTGCGGCCCAATCGGCTTGGCGCGAGGTCGCTCCGGCGATCTAGGCAGCGCGGTCGAGCATTGGGGCTGCAGATCTTTCGTCGCACATCGGCGAGAGTTCAGGAAATGGCATCCGCTGGAGCGAATCCCATTGCTTGGCGATTTTGAATCCCGCGTGACGACCTTCCCAAACGGCCAGGCGGTAAGCAGCTTCGAGCTGCGCGATTCGATCACCTTGCAGACGCTTCAGCTTCGCCTTGATTCGATCAAAAACTTCGAGCCCACGAATCAGCCACCGCTTGAGCGGACGCTGTTGCAGCAAACGTCCACGCACAATGCCCCATTCGAGTCCGTGGCGAAAGGCTCGATGCAAAATCCAGTCGTCGCTTAAACAATTTTCTCGCACCCAGTGCCAAGCCAGCGCTTGCGGCACGTAGCAAGGGCGAACACCCGCGTCCATCAAGCGTCGCTGAGCATCGGTCTCGTTCCCCACACTTCCCGTGACAGCGCCGGGGCCAAATCGCGAGTCGAATCCGTTGATACGAATCAAATCTTCCGCCATCGCAGCCCAGTTTGGCCCGAGAAAGAAAAAGCGATTGAGTTTCGTCGGACGATCGTAGGACAAACGCATTCCCCGCGCGGTACGCGGCAGAAACTGAATCAGCGATTGAGGAATCTCTCCCGACTCGATGTCGGTCTCTAAAGGTCCACCGAAATAGCATTTGCCACTCACTTGGGCGGCAGCATCGGCGTAGCTGGTGAGCGTTTGTGGTGCCAGTCGAACATCGTCGTCCGACAGAAACACCAGACCCGTCCGGATTTCAGAGAGCGCGCAGTTCAGGGCGTTACTTTTATTGGGAATGGCCGAGTAGAAATACTCGACGCGAAGCTGACGTGCCGCACATCGAGCCACCGATTCAATGCCCGACTTGGGGCCATTTTCGACGACGATGGTACGTGTGTAACCAGCTGGAAGCTCACACCCTGCGAGTGAATCGAGGGTTCGAGCGAGCAGAGGTTGATTCCCTGCAACAGCGATCAGCACAGTAAAGGGAATTGGCATCGTGACGTTGTAGATGGTGTCTCGAGGCGAAACGTCGCTTAGGGCTCGGCGTGGCATCACACCTCAGTCCATAGCGAGAACATAGCAGCATCGAGCAAAACTCACCTAGACCAACTTCTCCATGCAAACCTTGTTGCAGCAACAAGAAAGCGAACGTTCGCATGGACTTTCTCGAGAAAAACCCGAATACTAAATCGGTCCTTGTAGGGGAACTGATCGGAAAGGATGGGTTAGCGCAATGCACCGAAACTATGGCCGACAGTTTTTCGAGCTTTCGATGCTAGCGGCGATGGCTGTTGCGTTTTTCTGCAGCTTTCACGCAGCAGCCATGGGCCAAGAGGCGCGCGGACCTGTTTCCCCTCCGAGCCGGGATCGACCTTACGACGGCATTCAGGCGGGGCTGGAAGCGTATGAGCAGGCCGATGAAGTGCGCCGCGCAAATTTGGCAGGACAAGCAGCTACTACCGATTTTCTTTCGAGTGGCGCGTATCGATTTTTTCCGCCGCTGCCACCCCCTTGGGCGGCACAGCCTGCCTGGCCGGGATCGATTTTCTACGACACCAATCCCACAACTGGCTTTTACTATCCACGTCGCGTGATCATCGGCCAGCGTGAAGTCCAAACGTCGGAGAACCGCTGGGAATCGCGGCCGATTTACTCCGAGCCGAGGATTTTTCCAGCCCCTTTCGGCACCGAAGTTTTTCCCGCAACTCAATTGCCAGAAGCAGCTTACGAACTTCCTGCGAGGTCTCTCTCTCCGCCATCAGGTGGCCGCCGCGAGTTCTAGTTTCGCCACGTCCAGCGTTCGATGGCCCGGCCTGTCGTCCAGCACATCACCCACCACCACACCCGCTTGGGCTGATAGCCTGCCAATTTTTCCTCTGCTTCGAACCCAGCGATGCTTCCCGCTGTCCTAGTGATCGAGTGGTGCTTGGCGGAAACGCCCCTCCCTTGTCGAGCGGAAGATTTTTGATAGATTTCCTTCTTCGCCAGACGATAACCCATGATCGGAAACTCGTTTCCGTGCTCGGTTCTCGCCACCGCATTGCCTCGATAGCTCAACTGGCAGAGCAGCTGACTCTTAATCAGCGGGTTGTAGGTTCGAGTCCTACTCGAGGCACTTTCTAAGCCTTTGCAAGACAACGACTTGCAGCGACGCAACGCATGGGTATCGAAGGTTGTAATTTAAGTTTTACAACCTATTTGCAACCGCAGGATTCAAATCGGCCTGCCGGTTTTCTTCTGGCGATTCTGCCAACTTGCTTGAGAATCTCGGGTAGTGGCCGCGCGATCCGTTGGGCATTCTCTTGACGACAGCGGCGAGCGGTAGTTCGTGCAGGTCGAGTTTTCTAGTTTTGCGAAAACTCACGGCTGCTCAGCGGCTTGAACGGGGTGCGACCTGAACATTTTCGTCGATATTTGAACCGCCAGCTTTGCAGTAAATCGGCCGACTGCTATTCCGTCTGCTCTTAGGTTGAGCCGACACGCCAAATCGAAAATCGGAGCGCGCCGATACTGCTTCCTAGCTCGATCATCGATTCGCAGGTGGCGCTCGGAACTTCAATCTTGTAATCCTCCCCCGCTGTCACCGTGGGAAGGGCCAGGAACGAAGGCCCCGGCAAGATCGACTTGATGTTTCCACCAAGCATGTTGACGAGTTCAGCGACGGTGTCGATCTTGTCTTGTGGCTCTACAGCGTCGGGCGCGAGACCAAACATAGCAGCCGCGGCCTGCGCTGCAAATTCGTCGCTGCAGTCGAGGATCACCGCCCCTTGCCAAGCTCCAGCCAGTTGAATACAGCCGCTAAGTGCGTACTGCACCGCAGGGGCTGGCTCACCAAGGTGCAGCGTGGCATGCAGTACGGTCTCAACGATGTTCTGTGTGATCGCCACAAGATCATCATTTGTGCATTGAATCGTCATGGAGATTACTCCCACGCATCAGGAAGGAAGAGAGGCTTTGCGAAATACATACGATTGTTTGAGAGAAACTCGCTTGAACAGCTGATCGAGACCACAAGTGGTCTCAGCTCCTCCCAGGACTAAATAGCCATCGGGTCGAAGCTGACTATGTAGCCGCGTAAGAATCGCGCGCTTGGTTTCCATCGAAAAATAGATCAACACATTCCGCAGAAAAATCACGTCAAACTGCGGCAGCGGTGGGAACTTCTCGATCAGATTGAGCTCTTGAAAACGGACCATTGACTTCAGCTCTGGTCGCACGCTCCAGTGAATCCCTTGCCGCTCGAAGTATTTTACGAGCAGTGTTGCCGGAAGCCCGCGATTCATCTCGGTTTGGTTGTACTTGGCTTCCCGAGCACGCTCGAGCACTTGATGACAGATATCGGTTCCCAGAATCTGCAGATTCCAGGTAGAGAGCTGCGGAAAATGCTCGCGCAGGATCATGCTGATGGTGTATGCCTCTTGCCCTGTCGAGCAGGCCGCCGACCAAATCGATAGCGCGCGTTGTTTGGCACGCTGCTCGACGAGATCGGGCAAAATCTCGAGCCGCAGCGCTTCAAACGGATGAGCATCGCGAAAGAAACTTGTTTCATTCGTCGTCATGGCGTCGAGCACAGCCCGCTCGAGTTGCGGCGATGAACCGAGCCGCAACGCACCGACCATCGCATCGATCGACGCAAAATTGGCCTGCCGCGCGATCGGTGCTAAGCGTGCATCGACGAGGTAGGCCTTCTCAGGCTCCAGCACGATGCCCGTGCGTTTTCCAATAAAGCTCGCCAGGAATTCGAAGTTCGAAATCGGAGGGGAGACCAGGCTTGCGGTTGTCATGGCCTAACTCCTGACCAGCGAGGGGGCGACGGTACTGTGGCGAACTGCCTGCTGCAACTCAAACGGAAAACCGACCAGTGGCACCACTTTTTCCGCGAGGCCCGCCTCGGCTACTACGCCAGGCATGCCCCACACCACACTGCTCGGCTGATCTTGCACAAAGATGCGAGCGCCGGCTTGCACCATCGCTTCGCACCCCTTCAAACCATCGCGCCCCATCCCCGTCAAAATGCAACCGATCGACGCTGCGCCACAGGTGCGAGCGATCGAGCGAAACAGAACATCGACTGCCGGACGACACGAGTTTTCGGGAGGGGTGTCTACGATTCGAAGCTCGAGCCCACGCTCGCCTCGCATCACTTCCAAATGGTGACCACCGGGAGCGAGATAGACCGAGCCGCTCTGCAGCAATTCGCCATCGCTCGCTTCCACCACACGCACCGCCGAGACAGCATCGAGTCGCTCGGCTAAATGTTTGGTAAATATCGGGGGCATATGCTGCACTACCACGATTGGCACTGACAGGTTCTTCGGCAGCCTCGGCAATAGCTCGGCCAGCGCATTCGGGCCACCGGTCGAAACCCCGATCCCAATCAATGTGGGAGGGACGACCGGTTTGCTAATCGTCGGCCTGATTGTTGCTAGCCGATGTACAGTTGGTGTGGCTTGCGAAAGGCTCGCTCGAGTTTCACTTAATGCCGCCAGATGGGCACTTCGCGCCAGTGTCTTGATCTTCGGAATCAAAAGTGACCGGACATGCTGCATCGCTTCGGTCACACTCCCGACATTGGCAGGTTTAGTGACATAGTCGGTTGCGCCACGGGCTAATGCATCGAGAGTTGCCACCGCGCCACTCGAAGTGAGGGTGCTGAACATGATCACCGGCAAACGTGGATACGTTTTTCGCAAATGCACGAGTGTTTCGAGGCCATCCATCACCGGCATTTCGATGTCGAGCGTCACCACTTCGGCTGCAAGTGTACCGAGCTTAGCAAGTGCTACTTGACCATCGGGAGCAGTTCCGACCACTTCGATTTCTGGGTCGGCTGACAGAATATCGGTGACAAGACGCCGAATGATCGTCGAATCGTCGACCACCAGCACACGAATCTTGGCAGTCATCTCACGACACCTCTTCCAAGATGCCGAGGAGTTGTAACTTCTCGGCAATCATTGCTTGCGTAAAAGGTTTCATGAGATACTCGTTAGCGCCGGCGGCGAGCGCACGTACCATCTGATCCATCTCGGTTTCGGTCGTCACCATCATCACTGGTAGCTGACGCAAACTCGGAGTCCGCCGGACCTCTCGCAGGAATTCCAGCCCATCCATCTCGGGCATGTTCCAGTCCACCAGCGCTATGTTGGGGAGGCTGTTGGCCCGCAACCATTGCAGCGCTTCTCGGCCATTACTAGCCTCCCCCACTTCGATGGCAAGTCCACGAAGGAGGTCTCCCATCATGCGACGCAGAGCTCGCGAGTCATCGACGATTAATGCCTTTACCATGGGATTTTTCAGCGCTACAAGGTGCTTGCGGAAACAGGGAAACGCGAAATCAGGTGGCGGTGCCAACCGGTGTCGCTACATCAGCAGCTAGAGCAGACGAGCGCCGCGCGGAGACCATTGTCGACGCTGCTGTTCGGCTCGGAACGTTGACTTTTTCAAAGGTGAACTGCGACACCAACTGCTGTAACTCCGACGCCATGCGGGCGAGCTCGGCTGCTGCCTGCTGCGCATCGTTGGCCCCTTGCGTGGTGCTCTGAGCATTTTGTGCCACGCTGGCGATGTTGCAGGCAATGTCGTTACTCCCTTGTGCTGTTTCCGAAATGCTCCGCTGAATTTCGTTCGTCGTGGCGGTCTGTTCTTCCACGGCGGTAGCGATCGTGTTCGAAATATCGTTGATCTGATTGATCACTCCACCGATCTCGCGAATCGCCGAAACAGCGTTGCCGGTGTCCGACTGAATCGTTTGAATTCGTTGGCGGATATCTTCCGTGGCGCGAGCAGTTTCCTTGGCCAGTTCTTTCACTTCGTTGGCAACCACGGCAAAACCCTTACCCGCTTCACCAGCACGGGCAGCTTCGATCGTGGCGTTTAGCGCGAGTAGGTTCGTCTGCTCAGCGATCGAGGTAATCACGTCGATCACTTTGCCAATTTCGGCCGAGCTATCGCCAAGTTTAGTCACGCTGGTATTGGCTAGTTCAGCTGCCGTGACCGCCTGCGAGGCAACTCGTGTGGCATCCGACGCATTCTTGGCGATTTCGCGAATCGTCGAGTTCATTTCCTGAATACTGGTTGCGACCGACTGCGAGTTCTGGCTCACCTGTTCCGAGGCACTCGAAACAACGTTGGCCTGGTTGGCTGTCTCCTGCGCGTTGTGATTCATCTGCAGGCTGACACTGGTTAGCTCTTCCGATGCTCCGGCCAGAGCCTGTGCGTTGTGAGCGATTGCTGTGATGTTCCGACGCATATCGGCCAGGAATCGATTCAACCCTTGTCCAATCTGTCCGACGGCATCATTGCTGGTGATTTCGATTTCGGTCGTCAAGTCTCCTTGGGCTGCCAGCTCAACGCTCGCCAGGAGCGACGTGGCTTGTGCTTGCAGCAGATCGGCTCGTTGCTGCTGCTCTTCGGCCAGTTGGCGCTCGCGCTGAGCACTTTCGAGTTCGCGCTGCTTCTGCGTCTTCAGGTCTTGAATCATCTTGTTGATCGCGCCTGCGGTTTGGCTTAGTTCATCGGTTCCATGTACAACTAGATTTCCATTCAGGTTGCCGCTGGCAACTTCTTTCACCACCTCGACGATCGCCCGAATCTGCGACGAGATTTTGCTCCCCATCCATACCGAAAAGGCAGTCACACCGAGAAACACAAGGACGCAAAGAGCGGTGAGGGTCCAAGTGCTCGAACTGATCAGTCCCGCTACGCGACTCTCTTCGGCCGAGGATTGCTCAGCCGCTTGAGCCACCACCTGTTCGATCGCGGTCTTGTGTTTGGTGAAGGTGGGGTTGAGCGAGTTTTCAAACACCGCAGCCACCCGCGCACTATCCCCTGACTTTACTGCTGGAATGAATTCCCCTTTCACCACCTCGAAGAAGGCGTCACCATGACGCATGGCATCTGAAAATAGCGTCGTTTTGAGCGTCCCTTCAGGCATACTCTCTTGCCAATACTTTTCACGCGCCTTGCAGTCCCGTTCCAATACCACGAGGCGCTCGAGCAGATCATTGCGCTCGGCTTCCGATTTAGCCTCTTTAATCTGATGACAGACGAGCAAATGTTCCACAACGTACATCGGAGGAGGCAGGACATCGGCAATCAGATCTTTGTTGGCGATGATCTTTTGATAGTTCGTTCCATTGATCTTCACACTACTGAGCGTGAAGAATGAGACCGCGGCAAATGCTAAAAAACCGGCTGCAAAAGTTCCGGCCAGCATCAGCAGTTTCAATCGCATCGAGATGTTCGACAAATGGAGCATGGTACGTAGTCCTGAAGATGAGAATGGTGAAAGGTGTGGTGTTGTAGCAGGTAGTGTTATTTGAGCGGCAGCTAATTCGCGGCAAAATTAAGGGTGGTGGAAGTTTGTAGGACAAGCAGCAGCTCCTGCTGCAGTTTGTAGGCCCCCGCAATCAGTTGCCGAGAACTCCCTGTAACGTTCGGCGGTGGTGGTTCAAACTCCGATTTATCCATCGTCAAGACATCCCCAATCCGATCGACGAGTAAGCTGACCGACTCATCGCCAGAACGGACCACAACGTTCATCGATGGAACATCCGATTTCGCTGTCGACAAGCCGAGACGTTTCCGTAGATCGATCGCTAGTACCAGTTGCCCTCGCAGGTTAATCAGCCCCTGGGCATACGGCGGGGCTAGCGGGATGCGTGTCATCGGCTGTGATTTGAGGACCTCTTGCACCTCGTGGACTTCGACGCCGTAGAGTTGGTCGTCGACGCGAAAAGTGCAAAGCTGAACGTTTGATTCCATAGGGCACGTTGAACAAAGTTCAAGGAAGTTGGGACGGCGACAGTGTGACTAAACAAGCAAGCTGTTTTCGGTTTGAGCAAGTCGCAGCAACTGATCGGTGTCGACCAGATCGGTGACTGCACCTTGAATGATCGCTGAGCCCGAGAGCCCCGCGCGGTGCGAGGTATGCAGCATCTCGAGCGAGGTTTCGAGCACATCGATGACGCGCGTGACAGCGATTCCCAGCAGCGTCTGCTGGTGCTCGAAAACAACAACCGACATCGATTTACCCTCGCTCAGCGGCCGAGCCTCTTCCCCTAGGAGTCGAGAGAGCGCGGTGATCGGAAGGATTTGATCGCGGTACTGAATCACGCGCCGACCATCGGAGTTCTCGAGTTTCGAGACACTAAACTCCTCGAGTCGCGACACCTTGCTAATTGGTATCGCCACACGCCTACCGGAGGCGATTTCCGCCACCAAAATGGTTTCTAGTGCGGTTGCTGAAGACGCCCCGCCATCGGGCTGCGTTTGCTCGGAGCTGATCGTTTTTCCCGTGAGTACGTTGGCGTAGCGGGCAAGTCCCAAGACATCGAGAATCAGCGCGACACGTCCATCGCCCATAACCGTTGCACCGGCATACATCGTTAGATTCTGCAGATGACGGCTAAGGGGCTTGACCACGATTTCTTCTGTGTCGCTGATCGTGTCGACAACCAACCCGAACTGCGAATCGTTGGCTTTTAGAACAACCACCGACAGATCATGGGCACCAGCTCGATCCCATTCAGGGCGTTCCGGAAGCTGGAGCAATGAACGGAGTGATACGAGTGGAAGAAGCTTGCCGCGCAGGCGATAAACCGGCGCGTGATGTATGCGCTCGATCATTCGGCTGCTATCGGACTTCGAGATATGCACCAGTTCCACGAGACTCTGCTGAGGAATTGCAAATCGATCCCCTTCTGCCGAAACGATCAGCGCCGGGATGATCGCTAGGGTGAGAGGAATCGTGATCTTCATGGTGGTACTCGATCCCGTTTGACTCTGGATATCGATGTGACCTCCAATCCGTTCGATGTTCGTTTTGACAACATCCATACCAACGCCACGCCCGGAGACATGCGTCACTTTTTCAGCAGTCGAGAAGCCCGGAAGGAAAATCAGCGGCGCGGTATCGTGGTCGCTTAGCTGTGCAGCTTGCGACTCGGTAATCAGTCCACGCTCGAGCGCTTTAGCGCGAATGCGAGGGAAATTGAGGCCTCGACCATCGTCGGTCACCTCAATGATCACTTGCCCTCCTTCGTGGAATGCTCGGAGGGTGACGGTTCCTTCAGCCGGCTTGCCAGCCGCGAGTCGCTCAGCTGAGGGCTCGATTCCGTGATCAACGCTGTTGCGTACTAGATGCGTCAGAGGGTCCTTGATCGCCTCGATAATCGTTTTGTCGAGTTCAGTCTCGCGCCCCTCCATCACCAGCTCGACACGTTTGCCACATTGGGCCGCCAAATCACGAACCACCCGAGGGAACTTGCTCCAAGCATTTCCGATCGGCTGCATGCGAGTCTTCATCACCCCTTCTTGCAGTTCGCTGGTGATGAGATTCAGTCGCTGCGAAGCGCTGAGGAAATTTCGATCGCCGGTGTTGCTCGTTAGCTGCAGAATCTGGTTCCGCGCGAGTACTAGTTCGCCCACGCAGTTCATCAGCCGATCGAGGAGTGCCACATCGACACGAATCGAACTTTCGGCAACCGACGCTCCCGACGGTTTGCTGGCGGCTTCTTCCATAGGCGATGAAGCAGCAGGCTGCGCCGATTGAGAGGATGGCGTTACTGCAGCCGCTGTGACGACCGATACGGCGAGCGATTCCGGAGTGGATGCGGCCAATTCCGATCCCTCCGACAGCCTTGCAAGCTGCGACTTTACGACCGACACATCGATTTGCCGATCATGATGTTTCGCCTCGATCGTAAGGATCAACTCGCGAAACAGATCGATTGTGCTGGAGAGTGCAGCGCTGATGGTGGCATTCCACTGAAGCTTGCCAGAACGGAGTTGACCAAGCAGATTTTCGCAAGCGTGGGCCACATTCTCGAGGTTCTTGTACCCAAGGAATCCGGCGGCCCCTTTCATCGTATGGACCGAGCGAAACACGCTCCGGATCGTTTGGTCGTTATGGGTTCCCCGATCAAGGAGCTGTAACTCATGCTCGATTTGATCGATATTCTCGTGGCTTTCGAGGAGAAAGTCGCGGATCGCATCAGGGCTGATCCCTTCAGCAGCGAGAAGCGTGTCGGCTGTTGGATCTTCCGCGCAAGAAGTGCTCGCCACCAAAGTTGCTAGGGGAGCAGAGGTGCCTACGACAACTGAGCCCGGAACGAGCAGGTGTCCAAGTGCGGTGACATCCTCTTCGACGGCAACATCGGCCTGGTGATGCACGTCGCTGAGCATGGACTTGAGCTTGTCGATCGCTCGGAGAGTGATATCGGTGAGCTTGCTCGACGATTCGACCTTACCATCGCGTAGCGCTCCAAGGACTTCTTCAAGCGCATGTGCCAGTTCGTTAATGCGGTGAAGCGCAAGGAATCCGGCAGCCCCTTTGATGGAATGGACTGCGCGAAACACGTTGTTCACAATTTCCGTTCGACTCGACGTACTGGCCGACTCGATCGAGAGGAGGTCGTTTTCCACTTGCGCTAAATGCTCAAGCGACTCGGCCACGAACTCGTTGATCAAAACTTCGTCTTGCAGAAATGCTTCGGTCATGGGGGAGCTCAAAAGGTAGCAAGCAGGGAACAATGATCGATGCGTTAAATCGCCAGGACCGACGTGTTGCTGGCTGTGTTCTCAGTTTTTGGTATCTCGCCGAGTGTCGAGAGAATCGTGATGAGCGGCGGCCTGAGGAGCGATTGTTGATGCTCGAGTTGCCGGATTTCTGTCGCGGTACAAAGCTTTTGCGACAGTAGTTCGCGGGCGATCGCAGCCTCTGTTTTTTTCCCAGCGATCGCGATACGAATCGCGTCTTCGGGTGTCAGCATGCCACGGCTCAGTGCCAACTGCAGCAGCGTGGGTGTGAGTTGATCGGCGATCCGCTCGGCCCGTCCCAGGGCAGCCTTGGTGAGCATGCGTTTGCGTATTAGCTCCTGAATCTGCCGACTCTCGGGACTGCGGGAGCCCTTCGGAGCGGCAGACTTTGTATCGTCGTGCGAGGCCACTGCATCCCACATCGCCTGCTCGCCCGTACTGCTTTCCGAGAGGGTGTTCTCACCGGGTTCAGCAGCCCGTCGGTCTCGCTCCAGGCGATTCAAACGTTGATGCCGAGCTGTTTGCTGAGCCCCGCGAAACCATTGACGACGGCGCGATTGCAGGGAGGCAATCGCATCTGCTAGTTCCGAAAAATCGAATCTGTCTTTGAAGAATAAATAGTCAGCTCCCAGTGCCATGGCGTTGATCACTGTGCCAACGGAAATACAGCCGCTGAGCACAATCACACGTCGATCACCGGGCATTTTTCGGAGCGATTCCAACACCTCGAGCCCATGTCGCCACGGCATATCGAGGTCCAGAAGAATGATCCCTATTTGCAGTGAAGTGACATGCGTTTCGATACCGCGAGGATCGTTCAGTGAGATAACGGAGTAGCCGAGCGTTTTCATGCGCCTTGCCACGAGTCTGGTGTAACTGACATCGTCATCCACGTGCAAAACATGATTCGGAGCTTGCATACAACCTGCCTTTGTGTGCACGTCGCAGCCTCCCGAGATCAACACAGGCAATGGAGCGACATGTGGGTATCTACATCGCGGATTTAGGAGATTAAGGCCGCCGCGATGGAATGCGAATTTGTCGCATTGCTTGTGACTCCCCGTTAGGGAGGTGCCACAACCCGGTGAGGGTGTTCAACAAACGAAGCCAGCTGTGCGAATATCGACAGTGCGAAACCGCATTCCACAAGGCTACAAGCTTTCGTCATCAGCTGTTGGGAGGTGCCTGCTCGCTAAAATCGGAACAGATAGATACTGTTCTCCCCCGTGTTGTGCAGTTCGGTCACAGCAGTGCGGCGGGGGTGTTTCCAAGGGCAGATGGGAAGACGAATCTCCCTACTACAAGAACTGCCTGCCGCCGCACATGCGATTTTTTCACCCACGATTTGGAAAAGAGCTTCAAACGGGAATCGACAGGTGCGGAAAATTGGTTCTGAAAAGTTTGACACTCGGCCAAAACTCGCCATTCCCAAAGGCCAAGAGAGGGGTGGGGAATATTGCGACCTATTTGCAACCCAACATGTCAATCTGGGGCAGGTCAACTTTCAAGGTTGTAAATCAAAATCAGAGTAGCTACGAATCCCTAAGATGTTTAAGGTTAATAGACTTCGATCAATGAGTGACTATGTAGTAGAACCTACTGACTCTTAATCAGCGGGTTGTAGGTTCGAGTCCTACTCGAGGCACTTTCTTAAGTCTTAGCCCATCAAGACCTTGTGACATATAGTCGGTCTTGTTTTCTGGGGCTCCGCACGCTGGTCGACAGATTTGTTGACTGGCTCCACGCCTGCCTCAAGGTGTGAAGATTAAGTCTTCGGTCTCTTTGCCGAGCAACCTCCGCTGAGCCGAGATCGTGGCGTAGAATTGCAATTCCTGCATTCTCGATTCTCCCCACTCCACTCGGAGATTGGCCGATGTTCCGTTCCTCTCGCAGTCTCGTTTTTTTGTGCGCCAGCTTGCTGACAGTTATCAGCTTGGTCCTCTCCCCGATGAGTCATGCCTGCACACGGGCGGTCTACTTGGGAAAAGAACAGCAGATCGTCACGGGACGAACGATGGACTGGAAAGAAGACCTGCTGAGCGATCTCTGGATCTTCCCCCAAGGAATGGAGCGCGATGGAGGGATCGGACCAGGTTCTTTCAAGTGGACGAGCAAGTATGGCAGCCTCATTGCCTCGGTTTACAACGGTGGGACTGCGGATGGGATGAACGAAGCGGGACTGGTGTCCAACATGCTCTATCTCGTGGAGTCGGAATATCCACCTGCCACTGATCCCCGTCCCGGAGTTTCCATTGCAGCCTGGGCACAGTATGTCCTCGACAGTTTTGCCACGGTGGAGGAAGCGGTCGCCGAACTAAAAAAAGAGACGTTTCGCATGGTTCCGGTGATCGCTCCCAACGGTGCAGCAGGAACCGTCCATCTGTCGATCTCTGATGCCACTGGCGATTCGGCAATCTTCGAGTACGTCCGAGGGAAACTTGTCGTTCATCATGGGAAGCAATACCAGGTGATGACCAACTCCCCGGTTTTCGATGAGCAGATTGCTTTGAACAAGTACTGGCAACAGATTGGTGGAACAGTGATGCTTCCCGGTACCAATCGAGCCGCCGATCGCTTCGCGCGAGCTTCGTTCTACATCAATGCCTGCCATCAAACGGCAAATGCACGCGAAGCTGTGGCGAGTGTCTTCAGCGTCATGCGAAATGCGAGTGTTCCGCTCGGCATCAGCACCCCTGATCAGCCGAACATTGCTTCGACCATTTGGCGCACCGTGAGCGACCAAAAGAACAAGGTCTACTACTTTGAAAGCACCTCGAGTCCCAGCATCATCTGGGTGAAACTCGAAAAGATCGACTTCTCAAAGACGAGCGGCGTTCGGAAGCTCAAGCTCGTGGGAAATCCAGATCTTGGGGGAGATCAAACAGCCAACTTTGAGCCAGCTGCTCCGTTTAAGTTCCTAAGCCCCAACTAGAGCTCCATCGATCCAACGATGCCAGCGAGCTGGATGGCCCTAGGAATTCGCAGGATCATTGCCCCCGGCAATGGTCTGATCGAATCCGGAACTTGCCGTGCGGGACGCACCCGGAGCCGAGCGGCTCGCTGATGTATCTGCCGATTGGGACGCGCTCGATGCCGTCCCCGATGCGTCACTCGCTGCCGAGCGTTCGTGGCGTCCCCACCAGGCATCAGCCTCTTCGATTGTCCAGCTTCGCGATGTAGCACATCGGTCGAGCAGGGTCGCGAGATCGCGAGCCGTTTGAGGTCGCTTCGCGCGACTCTTCTCCAGACATGCCATGATCGCGCTTTCGAGCTCCACTGAGATCGTTTTTCCGAGCCGCTTTGAAGGTAATTCGGGCTGCGCGTCGACATGCAGCTGACAAAGCTCAACGAGCGAACTGGCTTGAAACACCGGCTGACCGGTGATCAAAAAATAGCCGATCGCTCCCACGGCGTAGAGATCGCTGCGGGCATCGACAAGATCGGGCGTTTGAATCGCCTCGGGGGGCATGTAGAGAGGTGTGCCGGTCAAGCCCCCCTGCTCACGCGAGCTCTTGGCTTCATCGAGCGCTCGGACCAGTCCGAAGTCGAGCACTTTCACCACATCCGACTGACCGCCACGGCGATTGATCATCACGTTGGCTGGCTTCATATCGCGATGCACAAGTCCCAGAGAATGCGCTTCGTAGAGCGAACCGCATATCGACTTGAGGATATGAATCACACGTCCTTCCGGCTGTGGACCGTAGCGATTCACGAGAACCTGCAGGTCGATCCCGTCGAGGTACTCCATCGCATAATAAAACACCCCTTCCGGAGTCCGGCCGTAGTCGTAGATCGCCACGGTATTGGGATTGTTCAGCTTGCAAGTGATCTGCACTTCGCGTTCGAAACGCTCGATCGAGGCCTCGTTCACTTTCTCGACATGCAACATCTTGATGGCTGTAGGGCGGCGCAGCATCGCATGATGTCCGCGATAAACAATTCCCATCGCTCCCGCCCCGAGGCGTTCTTCGAGTCGATACTGCCCAAGATGCTTCGCTTCGATCGCAGCCTTCTGTGCTTCACGCTGTAAGCGTGTCACCACCAAGGTGAAGATGAAGATCGCCACCGAGCTCAAGGCCAAGAGCGCGAAGATCGAGAAGAAGGCGATCTGCAGGATCGAAAGAGGCCGGTACGCCTCTTCGTAATCGACCTTCGTGATGATACCGATTTCATATTTAGGGAGCCATTGCCAGGCACTCACCGCTGGCACGCCACGGTAGTCATTCACCCCCTCCAGACTCACGCCAGAGCCGCCGGCGATGACACTCTCAGCAGCCTTGGTAAGCGGGAGTTCCGCGCGACGTACTTGCGGCCGATAGCCTCGCGTTAAGTCGCCACCTGGATCGCGCGCGGAGACCGTCAGAATCGACTGCGAGCCTTCCAGATCGGGAATCAGCCCCAGCAGAATTAGCTTGTCGTCGAAGCGGCTGTTCGAGACAAGCAAACCCTCTTTGTTGATGGCGTAGGTCTCGCCCGTTTCACCGAGTCGGCCGAGTTGCAGAATGCGAGTGAAATCACGCTCGGGACGAATCCGAAAACCAATCGCGCCGATCACTTGCAAATTCGAGTCGCGAATCGGGGCCACCACCAGCATCGTGGGGACACCGGTGCGAACTCGGCCTCGTTCATCTTTCAGTAGCACGACACTGGCCACTGGTGAGGTGACAATCACTTCCCCTTCAAGCACTCGGCTGAGGAATTTCTCATACTCGGGAAATGTCCGCCCGATCAGTTCTGTGTTCGATGAAGCAAGAATCTTCTGCTGTTTATCGGCCAGGATATAGCCTGTGAAATTATGAACCGACATGCCCGGCGCCAATTCTTGGCCCAGCTGCGCGAGAAGCTGGTTGAGGAGCGCCGGGTTGGTCGCAGGGACTGCTTCGGCTGCCTCTGTGGTAAGCGGCGCATTTTGCGATTGATAGATCGCATCGATTTTTGCCACCACGTCGCGCACTTGCTGATCGTTGGCCATCGACTGTGCGTTCGACTCTTGCACTTTGAGCCAGGTTTCGAGCATCGCGCACTCGATGTTCAGCACCGTCTCGAGTTCGGACTTGAGATTGGCCTTCATGGTCCGCTCGATCGCGATTCGAATGCCAAACCCCACCGTGGCAAGGATGACAAACGCGATGATGGGCCAGATCCAGAGCTGTTTTTTGAGAAGCAGTCCGGTGCGTGATATGGTGCGCCCAACCGACGTGGCACCAAACGTGAGATGTCCCTGCCCGGCGGTCGAAGTGGCGGGACGTATGCGAAAGAGACGTAGTAGCCAGTCGATCATGGTAAGCAAAGTCAAAGAAGGTCGCGGCGAATGAACTTATCGTAATTACCGCTCAGATCGGTAGCAAATTCAGCGAAATTCCCACCTCGGAGGCGACTGTGCTGCCACGAGCAATTGCACTCAACACAAGACTCGAAGTACTGATCGTGCCGATTAAACCGAACTTAGGGGATCCTTGCTGGGGAAGCATCGCGGCTCGAGTTTGCGATACTTCGAGCAACTCCACAGCGCGCGGTTTCGCTCGCTGCTCTTGCGATTCGTTTCCAGGCGGGTAGAACGGGGACTTCGCAAACCACGTCAACGACCCTCTCTGCGGAAATTGCTATGTCCAGCCGACTTCTTGGATTCACAGCCGCCACGCACACGCCGTTTGATGCCAGTGGCCAACTCCGGCTCGAGATTGTCGCGAAGCAAGCAGAGCATTTGCAAAAGCAGCAGATTCCGCGCGTCTTCATCGGCGGAACGACTGGCGAGAGTCACAGCCTGACGGCCGATGAACGGAAGCAACTGGCAGCAGAATGGATGAAGGTGACGCGCGGCACGCCGCTTGAGGTGGTGGTGCATGTCGGAGCCAATTCGCTCGAAGATTGCCGGGCCCTGGCCGCGCACGCCGAGTCGGTTGGTGCACGAGCGATCGCCGCCCTTGCGCCGAGTTACTTTCGTCCACGCTCGGTCGACTTGCTGGTCGATAGCATGCAGCAAATCGCCGCCGCCGCTCCTGCGACGCCGTTTTACTACTACGACATTCCCTCAATGACAGGGGTCAACTTTCCGGTTGCCGAGTTCCTGCAAGCGGCGCGCGACAAGATTCCAACCCTCACCGGCGTAAAGTACACCAACTCCGATCTCGCGGGACTGCAGCGCTGCTTGAAACTCGACGATGGACGCTTCGATGTGCTCTTCGGCTGCGACGAATATTACTTGGCCGCCGCCACACTGGGAGTGCAAGGAGGTGTCGGAAGTACCTACAATTTCGCAGCACCTGTCTACCACCGCATGCTTGCGCATTACGCCGCTGGTGATCTTCCCGCCGCGCGCGAGGAGCAACATCGAAGTGTGCTGCTGGTGGAACTTCTGGTTCGCTATGGTTTCATGGCTGCGGCCAAAACCGTGATGGGTTTTCTCGGCGTCGAAGCTGGGCCGGCGCGATTGCCGCACGCGAATCTCACCTCTGAACAGAAAACGACGCTTCGTCGCGAACTCGAAACGTTAGGTTTCTTCTCATGGATCCAGTAGCTCGAAATTGTCACTTGAGTAGCCAGCACTCTCCAAGCAGTTGCTCGATATGGCTCGGCGTGTTGCTGCTGCTTGTGACTAGCGTCTGTGCAGCGGCAGATGAGCCTGCGCTCGCGCCAAACCGTCACTACGACGGAGCCTCGCTCGATGTGGCTGAGCCGCTTGTCATCGGCTGGCGCAGTCGGCTTCCGCAGCCTAGCAAGCCCCCCTCAGCAAGTGCTTATGAAGCGTCGATCGCGCCGGCGCGCTGGAAGGAGTCCCTCTCGCGCATGCATGGTCAGCCGACCGTGATCGAGTATGCAAGTTCGGACAGTAAATTTCGAGCCGTTCGTCTCGATGGAAAGTCGGCGATTTGGCAAACCGCCATTAGCTGGGGAGTGCATGCCCAAGACTTCACGCTCGTTGTCACGTTGAATCCCTACCAGCAGGATTCCTCGGGCTTTGTATTCGATGGATCGAGTGCTGCCGGCTTAATTCGTCTTTACCTGCGCGATGGAAAGTGGCACGTCGGCCTTCAGAAGGCCGACAGCCGCGCCAACGATTTTCCAGGTGTTCCGACGCACACGTTTATCGCCGAGCAATGGCAAACGCATGTCGTGCGTCTTGCGCGGCGCGGAGATGTGGCCAGGCTGACGCACGGAATCTCCACCGAGAAAAGTTGGTCGCAAAGTTCGCAGACGATCGAGCATGCTGCGTCACTCGCCGGGCTGATTCTGGGAACCGATGTTGCAACCAAGAACGGCCTGCCTGTCGATATCGCGCAGCTTCAGTTTTTCGAGCGAGCACTCAGCGACAAAGAGTGCGAGCAAGTTGCTGCGGCTTCGCTGCAAATCACTCGTGCATCGAAGCTCATCCCAGCGGAGTCGACCAGTCGAAACGATGCTGCTGTGGTTCCCCAGGGAGTGATTCGTCCGATGCTCCGCTCCTCGCAAGAGGATGGCGTGCACACCTATCGCATTCCCGGGTTGGCTTACACGCCGAAGGGAACGTTGCTCGCAGTATTCGATATCCGCTACGACAGCAGCGCCGATCTTCCGGGCAATATCGACGTCGGACTGGTGCGGAGCACCGATCAAGGAAAGACTTGGTCGAAGATGCAAACGATCGTCGATTTTGACAAGTCCGTTCCGCAATCGCGCGGCAATGGAGTGGGCGATCCAACCATCCTGGTCGATCGTGAGAAAAACGTCCTTTGGGTAGCGGCTCTTTGGTCGCAAGGGGATCGCGCTTGGCATGGTTCAGGGCCAGGCTTGGCACCTGAGGAAACGGGGCAATTCGTTTTAGTTCGGAGCGACGACGAAGGGGTCACGTGGTCGAAGCCGATCAACATCACCGCGCAGGTCAAAAACCCGAAGTGGCGTCTCTGTTTTCAAGGTCCCGGAGCTGGCATTCAAACCAGCGATGGCACGCTAATCATTCCTGCCCAGTTTCGCGACGAACTGGGTGCCCCGCATTCGACGTTCATCTACAGCCGCGATCATGGCGACCACTGGCAAATTGCCCCCGCCGCTGTTCCGACCGAATATCCCACCAGCGAAGCGCAAATCGCCGAGCGCTCCGACGGTTCCCTGCTCCTCTCGATGCGCGACGAATCGCGTAGTGGCTGGCGCAGCTGGAATGTTTGGGAGTGGTCGAAAACAGCCGAAAAGCCCGGCCTGCCCGAGGGGAAATGGTCGAAAGCGTGGACTTCGGTTCCCGATCCTGTTTGCATGGCGAGTTTGATCAGCCTCGGTGGAAAACGGATGGTGATGGCGAGTCCGGGAAGTTCCTCCCATCGCATGGGACTCACGCTGCGACTCAGTAGCGACGACGGTCAAACGTTCAGCAGCGGCTACATGCTCGACCCGAGAGGCTGTATGTATAGCTCGATGGTGCTGCTGCCAAACGACCGCATCGGCATCGTCTATGAAGTTCGACAAGGCCTTGAGTTTGCGACTGTCCCGCTGAGTCAACTTTCACCGGAATAGCGCCGGCCTAAGATTGCTAGCAATCGCCCTTAAGACGCGCAAGGGGCCCGATTTCTTCTCGCCATTGGCAAGCAAATTTCCCTTGCGCGATTGAGAATGCTCGGGACCATCCGATTCCTGCGAATTTCTGACAATTTTCGAGAGAATTTTGGTGCGCTAGCGGGTGTTAATGGCTTTCCATAGTTAGAGGCGATAGTAGCGTCGCCATGACCTCGGGAAAGACCTCTCCATGCTCCGCCGACCACTTCCAATTCGCCCTCTTTGGCGCTCTTTGCTCGTCGCCGTGCTGCTCGGCATCGGCCTGTCGACAATTGCGAGCGCTGCGGATTCACAAACCGACCGTAGTCAGCAGCTCGAGTTTTTTGAGTCGAAGGTCCGGCCAATTCTTGTCGAGCATTGTCAGAAATGCCATGGCCCCGATAAACAGCGGGGAGGCTTGCGGCTCGATACTTTCACCGGCTTTTCGGCCGGTGGAGAATCGGGCGCAACAGTAGTGGCGGGGAAGCCTGACGAGAGCACGCTCGTGCGGGCAGTTCGATTTGAAGACTACGAAATGCCTCCGACCGGCAAGTTGCCCGAACAAGCGATCGCTACGCTTGTGGAGTGGGTCGCATCTGGTGCCTACTGGCCCGAGAATGATGTGGCCAAAGAAGTGGGGACAGCTTCGACACATCGCACCCCCGGAAAAATTACCGACGAAGACCGAAAATGGTGGGCCTTTCAAACGCCGGTGGCTCCACCTCTGCCTAGTGCAGGAGCGGGTTGGGCCAGCAATCCGGTCGATCATTTCATCGCAGCGCAGCGTCAGTTGCAGGGACTTGCTCCAGCGCCAGATGCTTCGAAGCGCGCGCTCATTCGCCGCGTCACGTTCGACCTGACAGGCTTGCCCCCCACACCTGCAGAAATCGAAGCATTTCTCGGCGACACACACTCCGATGCATACGAGCAACTCGTTGATCGATTGCTTGCGAGTCAGGCTTATGGCGAACGTCAAGCACGCCTCTGGCTCGATCTGGTGCGCTACGCTGAATCCGATGGTTATCGCCTCGACTCCGCTCGTCCCCATGCGTGGCGTTATCGCGACTATGTCGTGCGAAGTTTCAACGACGATAAGCCGTACGATCAATTCCTGAAAGAACAACTCGCAGGCGACGAACTCGCATCACCGACGTACGATTCGCTGGTTGCGACTGGCTATCTGCGGCTCTGGCCTTACGAATACAACCAGCGCGATGTGCGCGGCCAATGGTCGGCAATCATCAACGATATCACCGACGTCTCGGCCGACGTGTTTCTCGGCATGGGAATGGGATGTGCGCGATGCCACGATCACAAATTTGATCCGATTCTGCAGAAGGACTATTTTGCTTTCCAGTCGTTTTTTGGCGGACTCGGTTTCCGTGAAGAACCGATCTACGCTAGCGAACAGCAGCGTGTCAGTGACGAAGCAGCGCTCGCTACTTGGAACGAAAAAACGGCAGCGATTCGCGCCGAGATGGACGCACTTGTAGAGCCGATTCGTAAGAAGGAAATGAAAGCGGCTGCCGATCGTTTTCCGCTCGATATCCAGGCAATTTTTTCCAAACCTGAAGCTGAGCGAACAACCGGTGAGCAGCAGCTGTTCGAACTAGCTTATCGGCAAGTGACACTCGAATACGATCGTGCCCATGAGAAACTTTCGGCCGACAATAAGAAGAAATACCAGGAACTTCAAAAGCAACTGGCTGAACACCAGGCTTTGAAACCGAATCCTCCAGTGGCGATGATCGCCACCGATTTGCGTCCTGTGGCAGCGACCACGGTCATCCCAGGCACTCGCGAACCTCAGCCGATTGAACCTGCGTTTCTCACGGTGCTGGGTGATGCCCCTCCGTCGATCGCGCCGACCAGCAAAACCACGGGGCGACGATTGGCACTAGCCAACTGGCTCGCGCGAGCCGATCATCCGCTCACTTCGCGCGTGATTGTCAATAGACTTTGGCAGCAGCACTTTGGGCGCGGAATTGTGGCCACACCGAGCGACTTTGGAACGCTGGGAGAACGCCCCTCGCATTCCGAACTTCTCGACTACCTTGCAACCCAGCTCATCGCGCAGCAGTGGAGTCTCAAGGCGATCCATCGCCTGCTAGTGACCTCGCGGACCTATCAGCAAGCGTCGGCCGGAAGTGAAGTCAAAGTGTCGATCGAGAAAGATCCTGAGAACAAATGGCTCGCGCGGATGCCGATCCGCCGTCTCGATGCCGAGCAAACGCGCGATGCGATGCTCCTGGTAAGTGGTCAGCTGATCGATGGGACTGCTGCAGCGGGAGCCGATGCCAGTGCGCCGCGACGGTCGATCTACACCAAACAATCTCGCAATAGCCAAGATCCGTTGCTTGCCGCTTTCGACGCAGCTGATGGTGTTGGAAGTTGCGCACGCCGCAATGTGACGATTACCGCCACGCAATCACTACTGCTCCTCAACGGCGAGTTTCCGCTCAAGCAGGCAGCTGCTTTCGAAAAACGTCTTGCCAGCCAAGGTTCGGCGAGTGGACTCGAGCGAATTCGCACCGCTTATCAGTTTGCCTATGGACGACTCCCCACGAGTGCCGAAGAGACCCTCGCGGAAAACTACCTAGGGACCGCTTCAGATGACTCTGCAGCGAGCAAACCCGAGCAGTCGGAAGCCGATCGCAGCCGCTGGGTCGACTTTTGTCATGTGCTGCTCAACAGCAGCGAGTTTCTTTACGTCGACTAATCGTCTGGCAGATTACCTTTTTTATCTCGGTGCGACGTATGACAAACCTGTGGCAAGAGCGTTTTTCGAGTTCGATCGTCACGCGGCGACAAGCTCTGCTGCAAGGGGGCGCTGGCTTCGGTGCCCTCGCGCTGGCATCGCTCGTGGGTGGAAGTTCGCGTGCTGCTGATACCATGTCTGCAGCACAGCGAAACTCAGGGGCACCACATCACGCGCCGCGCGCGAAGTCGGTCATCTTCTTGTTCATGGAAGGTGGCCCGAGCCACATCGATCTGTTTGATCCGAAGCCCGAACTCAATAAGCTCCACGGTCAGCAACTCCCCTCGTCGTTCAAGCCAATCATTTTGGCGATGGGCGAAAACAACGCCCCCCTGATGGGCTGCAAACGGACATTTCAGCAGCATGGTGAAGGTGGCATGTGGTTCTCGGATTGGCTGCCACATCTGGCCGAGCGAGCCGACGACATCGCCCTCATCCGCTCCTGCTGGGCCGACGGCATCAACCATTCGGGTGGCGTTTGTCAGATGAACACCGGCTCGATTCTGGCGGGGCGGCCTTCACTCGGAAGCTGGGTCACCTATGGACTGGGCTCTGAAAATCAAGATCTCCCGGCGTTCATTGTGATGCAAGATAACGCGGGACAAGTCGTCAATGGCGTGCGGAATTGGGGCTCAGGATTCATGCCCGCAGGCTATCAAGGGACGCGGCTCGAGCCAACAGGCGAACCGATTCGAAACCTGCATACGCCAGAATCGGTCGGCGATCTGCGTCAGCGCGAAAAGCTCGACTACCTGAATCGGCTGAATCAACTGCACTTGACCGATCGCGAGCATCAGACGGAACTCGACGCCCGCATTAAGTCGTACGAACTGGCGTTTCGTATGCAGGCCAAAGCGCCCGAAGCTGTCGACCTGACTCAAGAGACCGAAGAGACTTCGCAGCTCTACGGTCTCGACGCGAAAGAAACAGCTGGCTTCGGCAAACAGTGTTTACTCGCGCGACGTCTCGTCGAACGTGGAGTTCGATTCGTACAGCTGTATCATGGTGCCGGAAGCAAGTGGGACTCGCATGCGGGGCTCGAACGCAACCACGCATCGCTTTGCAAGAGCATGGACAAACCTGTAGCAGGACTTCTCGAAGATCTGAAACGACGTGGTTTGCTCGAGAGCACCTTAGTGGTGTGGGGTGGCGAATTCGGACGGACGCCACAGTCCGAACAAGGCGATGGGCGCGATCACAACGCGGCAGGTTTTTCGATGTGGATGGCGGGAGCCGGTATTCAAGGGGGACGAACGTGGGGGGCGACCGATGAAATCGGTTTGCACGCCATCGAAAACCGCCTCCACGTGCACGACATCCATGCCACGATTCTGCATCTGCTAGGAATCGATCACATGGGTCTCGTCTACGCTCATAAGGGTCGCCCTGAACGGGCCACACTCAACGAAGGAGAGCCCTTCTTGAAACTCGTTACCGGCTAATTCGTAGCACAAGCTGACGCAGCGCGATCGGTGAGCTTCCTCCGTAAAATTACGGGGCATTCATCGAATTCAAGCTCCCTGCGGGCGTTGCTCGCAGCTCTGCAATCCCCTGCTCGACGGCAACATAAAGAGATTGATCGTCGGGCCCAAACAAAATCGGGGAGCGGACTTTCTCGAGCGTCGTTCGCAGGTAGCCAGCTTGCGGATCATACAGCCGCACTTCCCCCGGGCTATCGATGCTGTAATGCCCCGAACCTGCTGCTAACGTTTTTCCGTCGGCTGTATAGCCGACCGAGTGGACCCAGTTGGTAAATCCGCTCAAACGCTGCGTTGCACGTCGCTGCTCAATATCCCACAGCATCACAGAGCGATCGCGGCTCCCACTGGCGAGCTGACGATTGTCGGGGGAAAACGCCAGCGAGAGGACCCATAATTTATGGCCCGTCAGCGTCGCCTCGAGCGTGCGCGATGGAAACCGCCAAAGTTTAATCGTCGAGTCCTCACCAGCAGTGGCGAGAAGCACGCCGTCGCTCGAAAACTGCGCGGCCAAGATGCCGGCTGTATGTCCCGTCAGCTGATCGATCGGCTCCATCGTCATGAGATCCCAGACGATAACTGCGTGATCGAGCCCCGCGCTGACGAGAATCGGAAGCGTGGGATGGAACGCCACAGCGGTCACATTTTCCTTATGCTTTTGCAGACGCCGAAGCTCGCGTCGCGCTTGCAAATCCCAGAGCACCACCGTCCCTTCGCCTGCCCCAATCGCGAGTAGTTGTTGGTCGGACGAGACGCTGATGGCATGAGGACTCTTCGCCTCGACACCGAGTGCACGCGTGGGGCCTTGATTGGTCGCTGGGACCTCGATCGTATCGAGTAGTTTTCCACTGGTGCGGTGGAAGACGTAAACACGACCATCATCTCCGGCCGCAATCAGCTGGTCACTCCCCGCTGCAGTCATCGAGGCGATATGCGGAATCGGCGTGAAGCTTGCCGGAGGGGGATACTCCGGAAGTTCAAGAATCAAGATTCGACCATCGCGACCGCCAGCAGCCACTTCGCGTCCATCGGGGGAGATCGCAACCGTTCTCACAAACGCGCGCATCACATTGGTCACTTCGTTCCCGGTCGCGATGTCCCAGACCTTCAAATAGGAATCCTCGCCACCGGTGATGAGCCTGCCTGTCTTCGCGCACGATGCCGACGCCTGGACCGACATTAAGTGTCCGCGGAGTGGTCGTGCGATCCCCTTTTCCAAGTTCCAGAGTAATACTTCGCCGTTATCGGAGGTTGTGACCAAACCGCTGTGATCGCTCGTGCACGTGATCGATTTGATCGACGCGGTATGGCCAGTCCATGTGGCGGTTTCGAGCTCTTTCGCAAGATTCCATCGCCGGAGTTGATGATCAGCACCGCCGGAATAGAGCGTCAATCCATCGGCAGTGACTTCGGTTGAAAAGACGGCTCCCTCATGCCCCGCGAGCTTCGATTTGATCTCCATCGTGGAAAGATCGACGATTTGAATGGTGCCATCGTCACACCCACATGCAGCCAGGGTACTGTTGCCAATGAGCGATAACGAATGAATTGCGGCTGGTAATTCGACCGAAGCGAGTAGCGAAAGATCGACGGCATCGAAACGCTTCAGCTGCCGATCGCGCGAAACGGTGATGATGCGACCTTCGGCATCGATTTGCAGATCGGTTATCGCCTCGCTATGCGCTTGCATAGAAAGCGGTGGAGTAGGAGGCGACTTCTGATGCGGATTCCAAATGGCGAGTGTGCCATCTTCGCCACCACTAGCGACCCGCTCGTCGCTCAGGTACGCCACTGCTTCTACCACCCCTCGATGGGGCCGAATCTCACGCTCTTGCAGCGAAGCCACTTCATTGAAATAACGCCACGTGAAATCGCGTAAATCGAGGGGACAGAACTTTTCGTCGGCCAGAATTTCGCGGGCTCGCACCGGCTCGCGACTCGTAATTGATGGCAGTTGTGTTAGCTGCAGCGCATAGAACGCGCGCCTGGTATCTTCGAGCTGTCGCTCCACCATCTCTTTTTGCAAGCGGGCTTCAGCGCGTAATTCTTCCGCTTCGTCGAGCGAAACTTGCAGGCGTGTATTCGCATTCGACGTTTCCTGCTGCAGTTCTTTCGCGCGGCTCAGCAGCGACGCCAGGCGCGCGTTGTAGTACAAACTTCCGAGCGTCACAGCCACGATAGCGACAACAATCACACCCAGCAGCGCAGCAAGTGCGGGACGTCGCCGCGACCAGCGGATCCCTTGCTCCCAAGTCGATAAAGTGCGCGCGGCAATCGCTTCTCCGCGCAAGAACCGCTGTAGATCATCGGCGAGGCTTTGAGCGCTCGAGTACCGCCGAAGAGGATCTTTTTCCAAACATTTCAGGCATATGGTTTCGAGTGCTTGGGGAATGGTGCGCTGCAAACGACGAGGCCGAACCGGAGGATCATGGAGCAGTTGCAGAATCGACTGCGCTGCAGCCTCGCAGCCAAACGGAGGCTGCCCGGTGAGCAAGTGATAGAGGATGGCCCCGAGGGCGTAGACATCAGCTGCCGGTCCCGCGCGATGCGCACTGCCAGCCGCTTGCTCGGGAGCCATGTAGCTGATCGTCCCGACGAGATCTCCGGTCCGTGTATTTCCCGAGGTGTTGTCGAGCAATCGCGCCAGACCGAAGTCGGAGACCTTAGGTGTCCCTTCAGTCGTCAGTAAAATGTTCGACGGCTTCAGATCGCGATGAATGACACCTTGGCGATGCGCGTAATCGATTGCTTCCGCAATCGTCGCAATCAGCTGCGCAGCACGCGTTGGTTCAGAAAAATCGGCCAGCTTACTTGCCAGCGTCGATCCTTCCATGAGATCGATCGCCAAGTAGGGGCGGCCATCGGCCACACCAGCGTCGCGAATTCCAATGATGCTGGGATGCTGAAGCAGCCGCAAAACCTCCGCTTCGTGCTGAAACTGTTTTTGTTCCGCCGGCGTAGCATACTGCCCAGTCAGTAGCAGCTTCAGCGCTACTGGTTCTCCACCACCGATCGGCTCAGCATGAAAAACAGCCCCTCGGGCTCCACGCCCCAGCTCGCTGAGCAGTTCATACTTGCCGACGCGTTGACCTCTGGTTGGGCGATCGCGAGCCTCTCCCGCCAGTGCTCGGTGAACCAGAAACTGCTCCTCGAGCTCGATGCGCAAGTGTGGAAATCGCTCGAAATATTCCTCAGCCGCAACGTTTCCCTCGAGCTCTTCGCGACAAACATACTCGGCGTAAATCAGTTCGAGCTGCGACTCGGCATCGATTCCTGGTTCGCTCAGCCACGCTTCCGCGCGCACCTTCTCCCCTTGACGCAAACGCTGCTCGAGTTGGCAGCACCAGGTTCGAATGGTGGCGGCACTAATTTTGGTCGACATGGTTTCCTAGGGCTAACTACCACGTGCCCTTGCGTGTCCTGTGAACGATTTGGGAGATCAGGCCACTTCGTGCTATCCTAAGCCAAACGCGACGGATCGGAAACTTACTGATACCCTCACCACGATGAATCAATCGGCGACAGGCCCTGAACAATTAGCGCAGCTGCTGAAGCGTGCCTCCCAAGGGGATTCGCAGGCGCTGGCAGAATTGCTGGCGCGTTACGAGCGCCGTCTTCAGCTCGCAGCACGCGCGCTCGTCGGACAGCCGATCCGCCATGTCGTCGACTCGCAAGATTTAGTGCAGTCGGTGCATCGGGCGATGCTGCCGGGGCTTCAGGAAGGTCGCTATGCCTTTGAATGCGAAGAGCAGCTCATTGGTCTGGCGATCACCGTGCTGCGACACAAGGTGATTCGCACAGCGCAGCGTTCCAAAACCAAATCGAGCGACACCCCACTGCCAGAACCGGTGACACTCGACCAACCCGATCATGCTGCCGTGGCGGACGAAACGCTACAGCAAATTCTCGACTCGCTCGAGCCGGTCGATCAGCGCATCGTCGAAATGCGGATTGCGGGTTGCGAGACCGCTGAAATAGCCGCTGCGATCAGCACCAGTGCTGCCATCGTTCGCGCGCGGCTGAGCCGACTGCGTCAAGCACTTCGTGCACGTGGACTCGATCAGTCAACTTTCTAGCGGCTGCTGGCTAGCGCGCGTGACGCCTGCGATCCGATTGGCACCACGGCCCGCGTGTGACTGTCGCGGTTTTCCGCAAAATCATCTTCTTGCATGCAGTAGCGCTGCTCCAATTGGTGCCAGAATTCCTGCGGTATTTAGCGAGTTTACTCCCCCGCTTCTGTCGGGAAGGCTCGTTAATAATCGGTTGTCAGTCCGCATGGGGCTCTCTACATTCCGTGCACGCTACCAACCAACTACGTCAGCCTCCCTCCGAAAACTTTAGAACGCAGGTATCGACTTATGTCGACGCTACCGCAAGAGGCGGTGATGTCCCGAGAAGAAGTTGTTGCGCTTCTGAAACTGGTGTCCAGTACCGAGGCACTCACGCCTGATCGCGCGGTGCGTCGTCAGCGTTTGTTAGACACCCTGGTCAAATACGTTGCAGCTGATGCCGGGTATTACTGCTGGGGACGTGGTCATCCCGACTCGAGCGAAGTGACCCCCGTCGCCATCATTCACTCGGGATTTACTCCTGACGAGTTTGCAAAGTTTGCCACGCTGGCGATGGCCCCCGAAGGAAAACGTTGGTCGGCAGCACCAATTGCCCAGCGACTGCAACTTGCTCCGCTAGCGACGATTTCGCGCAGCAATGCGTGGAGCGATGATGTTTGGTATGAATCCGATTTCTTCAAAAACTGCCTGGAGCCGAACGGCTGGGACGACTGGCTTTGTGCCGTTTGCTACATCTCGAAGGACACCTGGTTCAATCTCAGCTTCATTCGCCGACTGAGACGCGAACCGTTTACGGATCGTGAAGTGCGTGCCGTCGATTGCATTGCCGCAGGGGTGGCATGGCTCGCCCCACAAGTAAGCGAAGCGATTCCCTCCGAGTCATTTATTGGGCTTTCGCCCCGACAGAGACTCGTGATGCTGATGCTGCTTGATGGCATGGCACGTAAAGATATCGCAACCTCGCTCGGCGTTACGCTCCACACCATCAACGATCACGTGAAGGCCGTTTATCAGCGGTTTGGAATCAATTCGGCGACGGAACTCGCTGCGAAATTTCTGCAGTCGGTTTGACCTAGCAGAGCCGAACTGGACTTAGGCAAAAAGGTCGCTGACAACGCGTCCATAGACATCGGTCAGTCGATAATCGCGGCCACCATAGCGAAAGGTGAGCTGCTCGTGATCGAGCCCCAAGAGATGCAAAATCGTGGCGTGAAAATCGTGCAGATGCACTGGGTTTTCGACTGCTTCATAACCAATTTCGTCGGTCGCTCCGTAGGCGATTCCCCGCTTAACACCTCCCCCCGCCATCCAAATCGAATATCCCTTGTGGTTATGATCGCGTCCGCTGCCACTTTGGCCATACGGAGTTCGGCCAAACTCTCCAGCCCAGATCACCAGCGTGTCGTCGAGCAGGCCACGACTCTTTAAGTCTTCGAGCAGACCTCGCATCGGCAAGTCGACGAGCGAGCAGCTGGTGGCAAGTGTTTCGCGCAGTAAAAAGTGATGGTCCCACGAAGTCGGCGCCGTCACTTCCACGAATCGCACCCCCGCTTCGACCATCCGTCGCGCCATGAGACATTGCCGCCCAAATCGATCGGTCGGAAGGCCTGCCCCAATCCCATACTGCTTCAGCGTGGCAGCCGATTCGTCTTTAAGCTCGAGAACCTTGGGAACTTCCCCCTGCATTCGAAAAGCGAGCTCGAGCGATGCAATCGCCCCCTCAATCTCCGGCTGATGCGGCCGAGCTGTCGCTAGGTCTTGATTCTGCCTTGTGATGAGCTCGATCTGCAACTGCTGCAATCGCTCGGTCGTCGAAGGTGGCGTCAAATGCTTCAGAGGTGGGCCCGATTCTTCATCCCGGCCAAGTAATGCTGCATAGAAAGCGGGGATGCGAGGAGCACCAATCCGGGTCCCCTGACAATGCACAGGAAGGAATCCACTACCGTAGTTCCGCGCGCCGCCGTTATCCGAAGGAGGGTTGATCGTCACGAATCCCGGCAAGTTTTCGTTCTCGGAACCAAGACCATACAGAGTCCAGGCCCCGAGCGACGGACGAACGAATTGAAAGCTGCCGGTGTGCATTTGCAGAAACGCCTGCGAATGATTCGGCAGATCGGTATGCATGCTTCGAACAACACAGAGCTCGTCGGCCATCTTTCCCAGTTCAGGAAGCAAAGCCGACATCCAAAGTCCCGACTCGCCACGCTGCGAAAATGGATGCGGATTTCCCAGAAGTGCAGGTCCAATTTTCTTGCCTCCCACGGTGGCCGGCTTACCACTGTTTTTCTCGAGTTCCGGCTTATAGTCGAACAGATCGACGTGCGAAGGGCCGCCGTTCATGCAGAGGAAAATCACCCGCTTCGCGCGCGGCGCATGGTGCAGCACTTTCGCGGCTGATTTGCCCACCGCAATCGTAGGCGGAACAGCCGATTCCTGCGCAGCCAAGGTGTGTGCCAGGGCCGAAAATGCTACGAGCCCAAAGCCACTGGCGGTGCTTTGCAGCATCGCGCGGCGTGAGTAGGAAGGAAACGTCGAAGCTTGATTGGGTTGCATGGCTTCCACTTTCTGACCGGCAGACTGCCAACTATTCCAGGAATCGAAATTCGGCGGTGCTAACGAGCGACTGACAATACGCCGCCATCGCCGCAGAACGATCGGCGCCGAGTTGTTCCGCCTGCTTCACAAAATGAACGCCACGCTCGAGTTCATCGGCGGCTGCCGAGCGCGCAAAGCAGATCGCAATCGCCTCGCTGACTTGCGACTGCAAGTCGTCGCGATTCTGCAGCGCCAGCTTTGCCATCGACTGGGCCCGCGCCACGACAAATCGGCTGTTCAGGAAGTACAGCGATTGCAAAGGAACATTCGTTGTCTGCCGGTCCCCGGTGACTAAACTTGGTTCCGCAAAATCAAAAAGCTCGAGCACATCGGGCAAACGATCACGCAAGATCGGCAAGTAGACCGAGCGATGGAGTCCATCATCGAGGTCGGCTGGAATCGACGGATCGAGACCCAGGAGCGCTACTGGCCGATCACCAATCTTTCGAGCTACGAGCGAACCCACAGGGCGCTTTCGATCGAGATCACCACTCACCAGCAATAGCGAATCGCGTATCGCTTCTGCATCGAGCCGCTTAGGGGTATAGCGCCAAAGCCAGCGATTGTCGGGGTCGCTCGCGAAAGGTGCCTCACGAAAATCGGATCCCTGCCGATAGGTTCGCGACAACACTAGCGTCCGGACGAGCGACTTGAGGGAACCTTTTTCTTTCACAAACGTCGTTGCCAGCTTGTCGAGTAGCTCCGCATGACTCGGCTGATCTCCCCCCGGTTCCAGCAGATCAACGGACGCAACAAGACCGCGCGAAAAGAGCTGACGCCAGACCCGGTTAACGATCACGCGCGACGTGAGTGGATGATCGGGATGGGTGATCCAGGCCGCGAGCGCTAGACGTCCACTTTGCCCCTCTGGGATCGCGGGCGCACTGACGCGCGAGGCAAAAAACGCTGGGAAACCGCGTGGTATTGCCTGGGCCGGATGCGTGACATCCCCATTCTCAAACAACTGGGCATCGACAATCTTTTCGCGATCGAGCACACCGAGCGCGAGGGGGAGCGGCTTTCCTTCGTCATCGACCCGCTCGAGTTCTCCTTCGATACCACCGAGCGACCAAAAGATCCGCAGCGCATCGGTGATGCTGAGTTCCTTTTCAGGATCGGTCCCGTTTTGAATCGCTTCGAAAGCCCGCTTACGGCGCGTCTGCTCTTCTTCCTGGAGGGCGGCACGTTGTTCGGTGAGCTTCTTCACCCGCTCGCGAGAAATTCCAGCATGCAAGATCGGCTGCTCGGCCTCGCGCGGCAATTGGAGTGGATCACCACTAATTCGATTCGCAGGTGACACATGGGTGCCGAAGAAGGTACGAGTGCTACGAAAGAACCCTGCCATCGCATAGTAGTCGTTCATCGAATACGGCGCAAACTTGTGATCGTGACACCGTGCGCAAGCAATGGAGCACCCGAGAAACGCTCGCGAAACCGCGTCGATCTGTTCGTCGACCACATCGGCTTCGAACTGTTCCGGCGTCGCTTCATCCAAATTCTTCGGGCCGATCGCGAGGAAGCCTGTTGCAATCAACAGCCGCGCGCGCTCAGCAGGATTCTCCGCTGGTAGAAGATCGCCGGCAATTTGCTCGGTGATGAACTGCGAGTACGGCACGTCGCGATTCATGCTGTCGATCACGTAGTCTCGATAACGCCAGGCATAGGGAAACGTGATGTTCGCTTCTTTTCCACTCGACTCGGCATAGCGGGCTACATCGAGCCAGATTCGTCCCCAGCGCTCGCCGTAAGCCGAGCTTGCTAGATACTCATCCACCTTGGCTGTCAGCGTAGGCTCGATTCCGCGATCGGCGATCGATTTTTCGAACGCCTGAATTTCGGCCAGCGAAGGAGGGAGTCCGATCAGATCGTACGACAAGCGGCGCAGCAGCGTGCGCGGTGATGCGTCGGGAGATGGAGAGAGCTGTTTTTCCTGAAGCTTGGCGAGCACAAAATGATCGACAAAGGTGCGCGGCCAGTCGGAGTCTTCAACCTGCGGAACAGCGACATCGCGAATCGGCTGGTAGGCCCAAAAATCAGCCGGATTGCTGACAGAACGAGTAGCAGTTGCTTCGCGCGGATCGATGGCCCCCTCTTTAATCCACGTCTCGAGGTCGGCAATTACACTCATCTCGAGCTGGGGGGCACGCGGCGGCATTTTTAGATCGTCGGCTACATGCTTCACCGCATCGAGCAAAATGCTTTCAGCGGGCTTGTGCGGAACCACAGCCGGCCCGCGATCTCCGCCGAGACGAATCGAGTCACGCGAATCGAGCCGCAAGTTTCCTTCCGCCTTACCCGACTCCGTCGAGTGACAACGGTAGCAATGCTTTGCCAAAACGGGGCGCACCCGTTTTTCGAAATGATCGAGTGCTGCTCGATCGGTCGGAGATGGCTCCGCGAGTAGCGGTGGCGTCCAACCAAACGACAATAGCGCGGCTAGTGCTGCGACAAACCATCGCAGGCGACAAGCAGACGCGAGATGCACGGAGAGAGCGAGCATACGCCGGTGTCCTGAGTAAGGAGCAGTTCACGGCGCGAGTGTAGCACAAAAGGGAGAATTGTGACGAGCGTAATTTACGCAAAACGGGCGGTTTCCCTTGCGCTATCACCGGTTTCTTTGGGCGAACTTCACGGCGTATCACCCAGCGGGCCGACGAGCGGGGATGTGGCGCCACCCAGTTGCAGCTGAACCATCTGCTGATAGTGGCCGCTTCGCGCCATCAACTCCTCGTGAGTCCCGATCTCGACAATTCGCCCCTGTTCGAGGACCACAATCGCGTCGGCCTCGACAATGGTGCTCAAGCGGTGCGCAATGATAAATGCTGTTCGCCCCGCCAGTAGCTCACGCATACTTTGGTGAATCAGCTGCTCGCTCTCGGAATCGAGATTGCTCGTCGCTTCGTCGAGTACCAGGATTTTGGGATCCGCGAGAATGGCCCGCGCAATAGCGAGCCGCTGCCTTTGACCGCCGCTGAGCTTCACACCCCGCTCGCCAATCAGGGTGTCGTAGCGATCTTCCAGACGCTCGATGAATTCATGTGCATTGGCGGCTTTGGCTGCAGCCAGCAATTCTTCCTCGCTAGCGGAGGGGCGAGCATAGCGAATGTTCTCGGCAATCGAGCCGTCGAACAGAAAGACCTCCTGCTCCACCATGCCGAGAAGTCCACGGAAGTCGTCGAGGTCGATGCTCTTCAAATCGACGCCGTCGAGCAGCACACTTCCCGAAGTTGGGTCGTAAAAGCGAGCGACTAAATTTGTCAGCGTTGTCTTGCCAGCACCACTTCGTCCGACGAGAGCTACGGTGGAACCAGCGGCGATGCGCAGGTCGATATTGGTAAGTACATTCGCCTGTGTGCCGGGATAATGAAACGAGACATCGCGAAATTCGATCTCGCCGCGCACAGCGTCGCGAACGAGCGGAATGGTTGCGCTCGTGGAAGTTCCCTCGGGTTGTTCAGCTAGCAAATCAAGCACCCGATCGAGCCCCGCCAGACTATTTTGAAAAGTGGTGGCGCTGGTGGCCAGCGTTTCGAGAGGCCCCAGCAGCATCGTGAGGTAGATGAGAAACATCGTCACGTCGCCGATCGTCAGATCCCCCTCCAGCACCCGACTTCCGCCGTAGAGGAGCAAGGCGACCGAAGCGAGGGGAACGAGGACCTCCCAAGTGAGTTCGATCACACGAGTCCACCACCAGACGAACAACTGCTGACGAATCATCAGGTGATTCGACGATACATAGCGGGCAGCTTCGCCACGTTCGCGCGAGTAGGCACGCACCACGCGCATGCCGCCAAATGTCTCGGTAGTCTGCGAATCGATTTCTTGGCGGCGCGATCGAATATCGCGATAAAGCGGGCGAATCCGCGCGATCCAGGTGCGATGCGTGATGTAGACCGCAGGCAGCAGGAGCAAACCTCCCAGCATCATCCGCCAGTCGACCCACAGCAGCACAATCAAACTTCCTGTCAGCTGGATGATGGCGCGAAATGGATTGTAGAGCATGCTGAAGACGAGCTCTGAAACGCCACCAGCATCATCGCGCAGCAAACTCGTGGCGCCACCACTTTTTAGCTGATAAACGCGATGGAGCGGCAGGTGCACGGCATGGGAGAACACTTGCCTACGAATGCTCACTTGCAGTCGATTGACAGCCTTTGTGGCAGCCCAGCGGCCGATCAGATGTATCGCGGTGGCAATGATCGAGAGGAACGCAACTCCGCCGCCAATCCACCAGAGCACCTTTCGCTGCTCGGTGGGGAGATGAAGCGTTTCCGTCCACCACGCTGGGAGAGGTTTGGGAGTGAGAACGTTGTCGAAGACAAGCTTGGTTGCAAGAGGCGGCACGAGTCGCAGCAGCGTGGCGACTGTGAGTGTGAAGAGGGCTATTCCGAGTGACCACTCGTGTCCGCGCAGCATGCCCAGAAAGGCGACGAACAGCTGCCAAAAGGAACGCGTTCGCGGACTCTTTTTGGGATCCCCATCTTTGGCATCATCACTTGCTTGTTCGGCTGGGTTTGCTTTTTGTGGCTTCGCGTGCCGCTTGCGGACCTCTTCACGGTATTCGGCAAATCGTCGACTGCTGGTGTTGGCCAAGGGAATTCGTTCCTAGAAAACAATCGGCGGCTGAAATGAATCGGCGAGCATCGCTCCTCGCTACTCTATTGTTCGCTCCTGCGTAACTAATTCCAGGTGTCGAGAGCTAGAAATCACGACTTAACCGCGCGTGCTAGTGGATCCTGACGCTGATGCCAGCGTTTGCCAAAGTTTTTCGACGACCGCAGTCGATGTCTGACTCGAGGATGCAGGGGCAAAAGCGGTTTGGCCGTAGAGGTCGGCGAATTGCCGCAGAAGCCCACCGAGCGTCGGAGAAACTTGCGCGAGCATTTGCGTGAACTCGAGGGTGGTTTGCGAGGGGGCGCGCGGAGCACCATGTTCGCGTCCCCAAGCTTCGAGCGCCTCGAGCGTGTAGCGGAGCAGATCGGCCTGCGACCAGCTTCGCGCAGCACCGGACAGAAATGGATTGCGATACTCGCCAAAACTTTTCGGCCGCTCTGGTTCCGCTTGATGAGCAGACATTCCATCAGCCGAGCGTTTGCTCTGAAGACCTGCGAGCCAGTTTTTCAGTTCCTGCAAGAATCGGTGCCAGGCGGCGACGATTTGTTCTCGATACTGATAGGCCACCACTCCAGCGACGATCGCCACCAGGGCATAGAAAGCATACACCAACCACTGCACTACGCCAGAAAAGGATAGTTGCGGCGGTTTCCACGAGCCACTGCTCGGCGGAGATGGCTCGGAAGTCGAATTGCTTGACGAATCCTTGGGCGTTGGATCGCTTTGATTCTTGCTACGAGAAGCGTCGCTTGGCGTGTGGTTTTCGCTAGATTCGCCCGATGGTTGCTCCATCTTTTCAGCGGGCTGTGGATTCGAGGGGGACTTCGTATCGCCACCCGATTTCTCCGAGGCTCCTGGGCTGCTGCTCTTGGACTCTCCATTCCCCCCCTGCTCTTTGCTTGGCGTTTTCGCTTCGCTGTCGCTGCTCGACTGCTGGGTATCAGGCGAATCATCCCCCTTCGTGGCCGAACGCTGATCGGTCGCCTTTTTCGACTTGGCACCCTCGCTCCCTGCACCTGCCGCAGAAGCTTCACGTGGAGGGGAGTCGAACTGCTCGACATACTGCGCCAGCGAATATTCGGGCGCAGGGCGGGGCAACAGCATGGCGATCAGCACAACGGCGGTGGCCAGAATGGTGCCTGACACTGTCCAAACGAGAGCCATCTCCGCGGGCATCTCGACATTGCGATCGCGGAGGTATTTTCGGATCGACAGCAGGCTGGTCGCAAGCAGAAGCATTAGCGCTGAAGTGACATAAATCACCATCAGTTTGAAGACCGATTGCCGACTCGCAGTGTCACTCGCAGGGATTGCCAGTTGCCCGATCGCAAACAGAGGGAGAGCGAAGAGCGAGTAATAAATAACCCACACTCCAGGCTGTTCTGCCGATCGCGACCGTGTGCGCGAGAACCAGTTCCCAATCCAGTTCAAATCTGGCGGCGGCTTGTTCTCGCTTGTTGCAGTAACCGAACTGGGCTGACTCACTTCAGGCTTGGCTGTCACTGAAAACAACCTTGACCGCAAATCTCGCAGCGAGCTAAGCAGCCCTTTCCCCGACGCATCGCGGCGATCATCAAGCAAGGTGCAGTTCCACACCAGTTTGTCGGCGCTCAGCCAAATGATACCGAGCAGCACGATCACAAAGATCGGTCCCATCGAAGCGAGTGGCCCGCGAAAGGCGGCAAACGTGGAAACCGCATAAACACAAGCGATTCCCAGTGGAAGTGCGAACATTGCAGCGTAGGCACGGCCCTCTTCGATGCTGATTCGCGCGACCGAAACTGCTCCCATCACAAACATGGCCATGACGAACGACAGCCGCAGTTCATACTGACCACGATAGAAGACTTCGACGAGAAAAAAAGATACGCTCCCAACGAGCAGCATGATGAGAAACGGACTGATGGCGACGATCAGATAGTCAGCCAGTGTTGTTGGGAGCCGTCGGTTCATGGCGTCACCCACGGGATGAAGTAGGGAATACCCTCGGTGGTTGCCAGATAACGCTCGAGAACAAACGCCACAGCAGCCAGGGTGACAAGCAACAGCACGCTCGACCAGAAGATCATGGCCATGATGCGGATGATCGGAAAAATTTCATCGATTTGCAATTCGCCGTTCACAAACGCTTGCGAATGCCACGATAGACCTGCCCGCATTCTGATGTCGACCTGCAGCGGATCAGGCTGGTCGATCAGCAGATTGATTTCGCGGCGCAGCTGAAACATCGAGAAGCGATGGACCTCCTTGTCGTCGATGAGGACCCTCCCTCGCGCGGGCCAGTGCGGAATCATCACCGCGATACGATGATCGTCCGGGGCTGTTCCGACACGAAACTCCGACCAAATCCCGCGCAGATCCATCCATTGTCGCACGAGCGGTTCGGCCGCAATCGGAGGCGCATCGTAGGGATTGGAAGATCGCGGTTTCATCGTAGTATCCGAAGTCAATCAACTCAGCTCAGCGATGCGTCAGACGCTGACAAATGGTGGCGATCGCGCTTTCATCGCGCAGATGCCAACATGGTATGCCTACGGCAACCAGGGGGCCAGCAAAGTCGGCATACATCATTTCATCGTAGCAGCTAATGATGGCGGCGACCGAGAAACCGCGGCGACGAAGTTCCAGGATGGCAAGTGATTCCTCGTCGCTCAGACGTGGCACGATCATCAACACCGTGGCATCGCGTGGCAAACTGGGGGCCCGATCGATTAGTAGTTGCGGCAGCGAGAGTCCTCCGTTTTTCTCAAGTCGACCGAGTAGTCGGAGCAGCTGATGAAACTGCTCGGGACCGCGACGTGTCCCCACAGTGATCGGTTCGAGTCGATCGAGAAGCTGTTCACTGGACGCCGATTTTCGAGCTTCCTCGCGCGTCCGATGATCGCCGGTCCACCCTTCTTGCTGCACTCGCAGCGCACCGTCGATGCCGTTGGTTACCAGACCGACTTGCTGTCCCAGCATGTAGAGTGTGTTCGCAATCGATGCCGCCATGGTGATCGACAATTCGCTGCGGACTGGTTCATGGCGTTTGTCGAAAGCATCCTCGTGAAAGTTGAGCACAATCGTCGCGCCGGCGAGTGTCGATGGTTCGTAGACCTTGCTTTGAAGGGTCGTCGACCTGGCCGAAGCACGCCAGTGGACACGCGCAAGGGGATCGCCTGGCTGATAGTCGCGAATGCCACTCATTCGCGTCGGATCCTCGAAGAGCCGGTAGGTCATCCGGACTTCGCCGATCGGTCGTCGCGAGGCCACGTCGTAACCCAGGAGCGGAACGACCTTCGGCATAACTAGCAGAAAATGAGGCTTTTCCATCACACGATACCTGCGATCAAGCCCGAACAGATCGCCAGTCTCGAGGACGAGTGGGCCGATTTGATAGTAGCCACGCCGATTGCAACTGAGCTGGTAGAGGATCGATCGAGATGCCCCAGCGTGCAGCATGGTGAGCGAAACACTACTCCCCGAGAGCTTGAGTGAGGGGGGATCGAAGAACATCGCGGCACGCGGCAATAGGTCTTCGACCAAGAGCCATGGAATCGGAAGTTTGCCGATATTTTGAATGCGAATCACCACTGCCACGGTGTCGCCCACTTCAGCTGTTGTGCGGCTGAACTCGCGATGCACCACCAGCGACGTGGCCCAGTAGTGTGTGAGAAAGCGACTGGTGACCAGCACACCGATGAGGACGTACATCGCATAGACGAGCAAGCTGAGATTGAAAACGAGCGCAACAATCAGCAGCAGCACGGCGGCGACGAACCACTTCATGCCGTCGCACCTTCGGGAATGGTTGGCACAGCAATGTCGGCCACAATGTCGTCGAGCACGGCACTAGTGGTGACTTTACGCAAACGACTTTCTGGCTTCAGAATCACGCGATGTCCGAGGACCGGGGTCACCACCCGTTTAACATCATCGGGAAGCACAAAAGCACGCCCTCGCAGTGCCGCCATCGCCTGTGCTGCGCGAAACATGGCAATCGATGCGCGCGGGCTTCCTCCGAGTGCGATTTCGTCGTGGCCGCGGGTGTCGTGAACGATTTGCATCAAGTAACGCCGAATTTTGTCGTCGACATGCACCTTGCGAACCGCTTGCTGACAAGCGATCAACTCGGCTGACGACACCACTGGCTCGATGCTATCGATCGGATGTTGATGCTGTTGAAGTTCGAGCATTTTGAGCTCTTCTTCGAGCGTCGGATAACCGAGACTCAGCCGCAACATGAAGCGATCGAGCTGCGCTTCAGGGAGCGGAAAGGTTCCCTCTTGATCGACTGGATTTTGGGTCGCGATCACCAGGAAGGGAGGACCTAGTTTGTGGGAGGTTCCGTCGACCGTGACGCGACTCTCGGCCATCGCTTCCAGCAACGCAGCTTGAGTGCGCGGCGTGGTTCGATTGATTTCGTCGGCCAGCACAACTTGCGCAAAAAGTGGTCCGGGACGAAACTCGAACTCGGCTGTTTTCTGGTTAAAAATCGAAGATCCGGTGACATCTCCCGGCAAGAGATCGGGCGTGCATTGCACTCGCTTGAACGTGCAGCCAACACTTTTGGCCAGCGCGCGGGCGAGCATCGTTTTGGCAACACCGGGGACATCTTCGAGCAGCAGATGCCCCTCGGTCAGCCACGCCACGAGCGAAAGAATCAACTGCGGACGTTTACCGACGATCGCTCGCTCGACATTGCCGATCAGCCGCTTCGCAAATGCACTAACATCGACCACGAGCGAACTGCCTTTCGTCGGAATGAGCTTGGGCCGACAGGAGAAAAGAGTGCTCGCCTGCGAGTCTTAAAAAACAGGCGAGCACCATCCTATGCTACTCTCGAATGTCGGGCAGTTCTAGCAACTCAAAGGGGAGCCCCTTCTACTCGGCAGCAGCGTGCGATAGTTCGGCCGAAGCGCTCTCCGCAGCAGCATCCAGTTTCAGTGGAACTTTGAAAACCACGGAACCGATTTTGCAAACCCCTTCGTCGGACTTCTCGCAGTAATAGTAGTTCAGCGAGATTGTCACTTCGTCGGTGCCATCGCTGGTCACTGGAAGTTCGACAGCGAAGGTCGAAGTTGGCGCGGCGAGTTTCTTTTTGCCAGCAGCCGCACGACTAACAGGGCCAGATTCGCCAGCGAGATCGACGTAGTACGACATCGGTGCCAGCGGGTTCGTCTTCCAACCTTCTGGAAGTACGAGCTTCACTTGCAACGTCACTTTGCCATCCACCGGCTTCAGTGTCACCGTTTCTAGTTTTTCAACCTTGGCGGAACTGAAGTCAGGCGTTTTGGCGGCGACCGGTTTCTGAGGTGGCGTAAGACCTTCGATCGTGAGTGTCGACGTCTTCCCGGTGGCGACATCGACTTTGCGAATCAGATGGTTATTGGTATCGGCGACGTACAACGTTTCACCGACGAGCGCGAGACCTGCTGGTTCGTCGAATGTTGCCGGGTCGTCGCTGGTCCCGGGACTGCCGCTGCCAGCGATCGTTTTCACTTCGCCTGTCTTGGCATCTACGAGTTTGATTTTGTTGTTGTAGGTGTCAGCGACGTAGATTTTCCCCTCGCTATAAACCACCTCGAGCGCGTGCTGAAGTTTGGCACGTTCGCGAGGGCCGTCGACATCGCCGAAATCGAAGAGACGTCCCCCGGGGAGTTCACTGGTGCCAACGATCGTGCGAACTTCTTTGGTGGGATCAAACGGGACAGCGCGGATTGAGCTCCCTTCGCTATCGGCCACGAAAAGCCACTCGCCATCGCTCGAAAGTCCGCTCGGCTGTGCAAACGAGGAGAAGCCTTCGGTGTACGGAACTTTTGGGATCAGGGGACCGTCGACAATATCTTCGCGGCCATTCCCTGCGTAGGGTCCAATTTCCGATTCATCGAGCGGCATCTTCCAAATCTGATGCGGGCCAGCCATCGCGATGTAGAGATTTTTTTCGTGGACCCAAAGCGCCCAGGGGCTATTGATTCCAGTCGTTTTCGGTGGACCAACCCAGCGCTCGGGAACCTCTGCTGTAAGCCGCACCTCTTCAATTCCAGGCCAGGCACTTTCAGCTTGTTTTCCGGTACCCGCGATGGTGGTGACCGTTTTTTTCGTCAGGTCGATTTTGCGGAGCAAATGGTTTTCGGTATCAGCGACGTAGAGAGTTTCGCCATCGAGCGCGCAACCTTGAGGATGGTCGAACGAGGCCTCAGCAAAACTTCCATCCGCTTTACCAATCACGCCGCTGCCAATGGTTTCGATCAGCTTGCCGTCGAGCGACGTAATTACGATGCGGTTATGGTTGCTGTCGGAGATGAAAAGGCGCTGACCTGCGGCATCAGCGAGAATCTTGCCGGGAAATCGAAGTGGAGTAGGAGCTTCTTTCTCCGATTCCAGCGGGAACTTGATCGGCTTTTCGTCGAGCAGTTTTTTGGCGATGTAGTAGGGCTTAGCGCGTTCGATTACCGCTTGCACTTCTTCGAACTTGAATTCTCCAGCACGTCCCCACACGGCAAAGCCTTCGGGATCGACCAGCAGCACCGTAGGCCAGCTACTTACACCGCACATGTTCCAAATCTCGTGTTCGGCGTCGTTCACCACGGGATGTTCGACTTCGTAGCGCAGCACAGCGGAGCGGATGTTGGCAGCGTCCTTCTCGGTATCAAACTTGGCGGAGTGAACTCCGATCACAACCAGTTCGTTGGGGTACTTCTTCTCGAGCTTCTTGAGTTCGGGGAGGACGTGCATGCAGTTAATGCAGCAGTAGGTCCAGAAGTCGAGGAGTACGAACTTCCCTTTGATGTCTCGCTTGCTCAGAGCGCCGGTGTTGATCCACTCCATGTCTTTGGGAAAGTCGGGGAGGTCGAAGCGGCGGGGAAAGGGATGCGCGATCTCGGGCTCTTCTGCTTTGGGGGCATCTTCGGCAGCAACTTCCGGCGCTGGCTCTTTGGCCTCTTCAGCAGGTGCCTCGGTCGGCTGTGATTCGCTAGCAGGCTCGGCGGGGCTCGAGGCTGGTGACTCAGCGGGTGCGGGGGAATCTGGCTCGCTGTTTTCGCTCGCTGGTGCCGATTCGGCCGAATTCACATCAGTCGACTCCGATGGTTTTTCTGCCGGCGCTTCGGTCGCAAGGGCTGCAGTTGGGATCGGGGTGGTTGATGCGGGCTGCCCGGCACAGCCTGTCAGCGCCATCAAGCCAGCGACCGAAAGTGCGGAGAATCGAAGCCAAAATTCGCGTGCCATCATGTCGTATTTCCTTGGATGCTGTGGCTTCGTTAGCCTCGAGCAATTTACCCTAGGTTGCTTCCTGGTCGTTACTTACGTCCGTTAGGTACAGTCGTCCGGTGTCCCACATCCTACAGCTTCGAGCGGTCGAAAGGAACCATTTCCCGACTGCACTCACTTTTCGACGCTAGCAGTGGACTCTGTACCGCTACCGCTCCTACAATCAAAAGAGCCTCACCAGACTCACACCTGTGGCGGAAAATCTTGGCGTTTTGCTCTCTGGCGACCGAATAAATCATTGGTGTGGATCGTGAGTGTTACCAAGGTCGTACCCATTTAGATGGTCACGACTATTGGTTTGTTTCAGATTCGCACCGTCGATTGGCTGTTTCGACCCAGAACGGTCAATCGAGTGGCTGCCGGAAACGCAGGCTCGTAAACGGGCGAGTTTGTGACGGACACAGAGGATTCCGGTGTTCCACGCACCAGTTGGCAGCGTCTAACGACTTGTGTAAGGACGTGGCGCTGCTTCTCGGGGGGAGATTCTATGATCCGCAGCTTGAGCTTCACGCTCCTCGTACTTTTGGCCAGCGCCTCGCCGTGCTTCGCCAAAGAGTGGGCGCAGAAGATGTTTAAGATCACCAGCCACGAATTTGGCCATGTGGCTCGCGGTGCCAAAACAGAATTCGCTTTCGAGATTCAAAACCTCTACGAAGAGGATGTGCACATTGTCGATGTGCGCACCAGTTGCGGCTGCACTAGTGCCAGCATCGCTGGTGGAAAATCGACGCTGAAGACTTGGGAAAAAGGTGCCATCATCGCCATCTTCAACACGAAGAGCTTCACCGGGCAGCGCCAGGCGACGCTCACCGTGGTGATCGATAAGCCTTACTATGCCGAAGTTCAGCTGAACGTGAACGGCTACATCCATTCGGATGTCGACTTCACCCCTGGCAGCGTGGCGTTTGGCGATGTCGAACAGGGAACTGTGCTTTCGCGTGAAGTTGCCATCAACTTCCATGGTCGTAGCAACGTGCAAATTGCTGACGTTCGTTCGGCCAATTCGCACTTTGAAGTGGAACTCGGCGACGCCATGCGTACGCAAACCGGCGTGACCTGCAAAATGCTGGTCCGCCTGAAGAACACCTGCCCACCAGGCTACCTCAACGAAACGCTCACCATCGTTCCCGCCGACAAGAGCATGCAACCGATTCCACTGTCGGTGGAGGGTCGCATCGTTTCGCCGCTGACAGTCAGCCCCGCCAACCTGTTTGTCGGTGTCGTGGCTCCTGGTGAATCGGTGACAAAGCAGCTCGTAATTCGGGCAAAATCGGCGTTCCGCATCCTCAACATCAAAGCCAACCACGAAGGCTTCACGTTCAAGCCGAGCGATCAGTCGAAGACAGTTCACCTTGTGCCAGTCACCTTTACTGCCGGTGCCGATGGAGGTGATTTCGTCGCTGAACTGGCAATCGAAACCGATCTCGGCATGGGTGCCAGCACGACTTGCGAAGTACGTGGCACCGTTAAGCTGAGCGAGGCGACCGAACCGGTGAGTGTGCGAGTCGAGTAGTTCTCGCAGCGTGCTCTTCTCTCGAAGATCTATCGTTCTTCGAGAGAACGCTCGAGATAATCGATTTGAGCCCGGACTTCTTCGAGATCCGGATTGAGCTTCACTGCCCGGCGAAAACATTCGAGCGCGGCGAGTGGATCTTCCATTTCCAGATAGCAGTGGGCCATTCCGACTGCGGCACCGAAGTGATACGGATTCAGTTCGAGTGTTTGGTGGCAATCGTTGGCCGCATCTTCAAAACGCTCTTGGCCAAACAAAGCGATGCCGCGCTGATTCCAGGTCTCGGCGAGCCAAGGAGCTTCTTCAATCAGTTCGCTCGCTGCCCGGTAAGCCGCCTGATGATGATTCGACGCATTCAGATGCGAAACGATCTCGAGCCGTTGCCGCTGCGACGTGTTTCCGTCGCGAAACCACAATTGCCGAATACCATTGTCGGCCAGTAGTCGCACCGCCCGATCCCGGTCGTGCAACGCCCGGCCCAGGGTCGCATTGTGCCGAAAATCTCCGAGATACCCGAGCGACATCACCGCAGCCCGCTTCGAAACATGGTCACCATAGCGGGCCAGACGCTCGAGCGTGCAGAGCATGTAGCGGGAAGAGACCGAGCGAATGAACTCCGCGGAATTCTCCGACTCGAGATAGTGGTGATAAAGCGTTTCGAGGGCAGGACGCTTGGTTGCTGAACTCACGGCGGGGGGCTCCACCATCGCTAAAGGAAGGAGGCTTGCTCGAGCCGTCAGGGGAGCGACCTCGAGCAAATCCAGAACTTGAGTTTAATTGGCGATTACAAAGACCACAACTTGCCGGCGAGCCCTAGCCGACCATCTTCTTCACGCAATGAGCTAGCGTCACTTAGCAAAGATGGAATAATGCGGAGAGTGTTGTGGCAAAGACTGCGAAAGGTCGCAAATGTACCAGTGGACAGCCCTTGTAACGATTTTCCTTACGGCAGCGGCTGTGCCGTGGTTCACTCCCGTGGCAGCTGTTTCTCAAGAGCCCCGGGCCGCCGAGCCCTCGCCACCCGACTACAAGGTGGGGAGCGAATTACGGAAATCTCTCGAGCAAGAGGCTGGCATTACGTGGGACAAAACGCCTCTGGGTGGTGGCCTCGCTCGCTTTTCACAGGTGCATGGAATTGCGATCTTGCTCGACCGACGGATCGACCCGACGCAGGAGATCACATTGACGCAGCAGAACCTGCCGCTGCAAAGTGTGCTGGAATCGATCGCTCAGCGAGCCCAAGCCGAGAAAGCGGTTGTGGCCAACACGATCTACTTCGGGCCGTTTGATACTGCGAAAAAACTTCCCACCGTAGCCGCACTGCGGCGGCGCGATGCGCAGCTGCTTCCCGCTGGTCCGAAAGCGGCCTGGCTCAAGAGCACCCCTGGCAGCTATCCGCGTCTGACCATTCCGCGCGAGCTTGTGACCACACTTGTCACCAGTACTGGCGCGAAGCTGCTCAACCCCGAAGCGATTCCGCACGATGTTTGGCGCGACGCTTCGCTCCCCGCGATGCCGGTGGTCGATCAACTGTCGCTGATCCTCGCGCAGTTCGATAGGCAGATCGAGATCTCGAAAGATGGTCTGCTCGCGCGGGTCACTCCCCTGCCCGACAATCCCACTTACGACCACACCTATGCTGCCAAAGGTCGCGGAGGAAAACTCGCCGCCGATCTGCGCCGCATGTTTCCCGAAGCGACCATCACCCCTACGAGTGACGAAGTGCGCGTGGTCGCCCGTTTCGAAGACCACGAGACGATCAACCGTTTGGTGCGCGGCGAACAGGTGCGCAGCACTCAGGTTCGGACGGGCGAAAAACGGTACACACTCACTGTTGAGAATCAGCCTGCCGGGGCTGTAGCCAAAACTATTGCCACGCAGCTGAAGCTCACGCTTGTCTTCGACGCTGAAGTGGCCCAGCTACTGGCGCAGAATGTGTCGTTTCAAGTGAAGGATGTTACGCTCGAAGAATTGCTTCGCGAGGCACTCGGCCCGCTGAAGCTCACCTATCGCCAAACCGACACAGCGCTCGAGATCGTTCAAGAAATGCCGTAAGGCGATCAGCGGTACACGTGGCACCGCCATCGCCTGGCACTATTTTTTAAGCCAATCTGCTTTCGAAGTCATCGATTCACGCTGCGAATCGACTAGCAGCCGAACTTTTCCAGCTTTTGACGGAGCGTATCGGCGGTGAAAGGTTTCACCAGATAATCGGAAACGCCAGCTTGGATGGCTTCCAGCACGCGAGTTTTTTCCGCTTCGGTGGTCACCATGATGATTGGCACCGTGGCGTTGAGCTTGCGAATTTCCTGGATCACTTCCAGACCATTCTTCTTGGGCATATTCCAGTCGGTCAGCACCAGATCGAAGGTCGACTGCTGAAACAGTGCAACTGCTTCTTCGCCATCGCCCGCTTCCACTGCCGAGGGAACCCCGACAGCTTGCAGCGAACGAAGAATAATCTTCCGCATGGTGCTGGAATCATCGGCAACGAGTACACGAGCGCTCATCGTTAACTTCCCCATTGGTTCTTAAGGCTAGGCGAGTGGTTCGCCGTGGCTGTCGCTTGATCCCGCTGGCAAACGTGTGACTGAAAACTTTTTCAAGCGCAACATTCGCCATTAAATCTTCGGGACAGCCAAACGTAGGACTCGCGCAAGCGGAGTCAAATCGAAATAACTACCGGGCGGTAAACCGTAGTAACTCCCCTAGCGGAGGCGTTCTGAACGCTTTGGACGAAACCGATTAAACCGATTTTGACGCGCAGCGTCGACGCTTCCGACGATGCAGGGCGTGAATCTGAAACAGTTAGATAAAGTCGTCCGATCAGTGAAGTTTTGCGATGCGCACTTCCGAAAACGCTCGTACCCGACCGAGAACGCTGCTCTGCCAGTCGATTGTCGTGACTTGCAGAATCACAGCGCCTCCTGCCCCCAGTGTTGGGTCAATGAAACGACGAAGTTTGCGATCACCTCTCTTCTGCATCTGCCTGCAGCAAATCGTGTGATCCGCAGCGAGCATGTCGCAGTGCGTCGCCACCTTTCGTGGCAACCGCGCCGCGTCAGCGTCTCGCACGTCTTTCATTCGTTGAACTAGATCCCGACAACGAACGCGATCACTCTCTCGCAACTCACCTTGCGAAGCTGCGCGCGTTCCGACTGACGGTACTAATCACTTCTCTGGGCCCTGAGTTCTCATTTCGTTGAGGAGCCGCACGTTGTCTACGCTTAGTCGTGAGAAGCCTGCGCATGGAAAGCATGTAGGCGAAGGTACTTCCACACTGCAGCTGGTCAGCTTCCGACTGCATGAAGAGGAATACGGAATCGAAATCACCAAAGTGCAAGAGATCATCTTGCTCGGTGAAATAACACGCGTGCCACAAACACCCGTGTTCATCAAAGGTCTTATCAACCTGCGCAGCACGGTCATTCCGATCGTCGACCTGCGTTTGCGTTTTGGTATGCCCGAGCAACCACCAACCGATGAAACACGCATCATGGTGGTGAACATCAATGGACGCACCATTGGCATCGTGGTCGACGCGGTCAGCGAAGTTCTGCGCGTTGCCAAAGAACAAATCGCGCCACCTCCTCCCACCGTGGCAGGTCTTGGCCGGCAATATCTCACCGGGCTTGTGAAGCTCGAGAAACGCCTGCTGATCCTGCTCGATATCGATCGCATTTTGTCGGAGGAAGAGATTCGCTAAGCGACTGCTCATTCCCACCAACTGCTCGATTTTGTTGTCATCCTCGCATGCTCCGAGCGCAGCTCCTCGCGCCAGCAGCGTGCTTTAGTCTCCGCCCAAACTAATCTTGTCCAATTCAATCCGTGAAGTGAGTAACGACCCATGCCCAAGGCAGTATCGAAAACGACAACCACGAAGGCCGCTCCAAAAAGTGCACAAAGCGAAGTCAAAAAACTGCAGCAAGAACTAGCGCTCAACCGCGCGATGGCCGAAAACTCGCCCATCAACATCTTGCTCGCTGATACGAATCTGCACATCACCTACGTGAACCCAGCGAGCCTCGCCACGCTAAAGACACTCGAGCGTTTTCTTCCCGTGAAAGCCGAAGAAATCCTCGGCCAGAGCATCGACATCTTCCACAAAGATCCGTCGCACCAGCGCCGCATTCTTTCAAACGAACGGAATCTCCCTAAGCGTTCGACGATTCAAATCGGCGATCAGTATGCCGACCTGCTCGTCAGCCCTACCTACGACGCCGAAGGCAAGTACATGGGCCCCCTCGTCACATGGGAAGTGGTCACCGAAAAACTCCTCATCGAGAGCCGCAACCTCGACTATCAGCAACAGATTGCTGCCATTAACGACTCGCAAGCCGTAATTGAATTCAAAATGGATGGCACGATCCTCCATGCCAACGCCAATTTCTCGAAGACGATGGGCTATTCGCTCGACGAGATCAAGGGACAGCATCACAGCATGTTCGCCTCGCACGAACATGCCAAATCCCCCGAATACAAAGCCTTCTGGGCCAAGCTGAACCGCGGCGAGTCGGATGAAGGTCGTTACAGCCGCGTTGCCAAAGGTGGACGCGAAGTTTGGCTGCAAGCCCGCTACAACGTGCTCGTGAACAAAGAAGGTAAGCCTTACAAGGTGGTGAAATACGCCACCGACATCACCGAGAATCGTCGTCTCGAACAAGCGGCTGCTGAAAAATCGGCGATTGTCGAAAACGCACCGATCAACCTGATGCTCGCCAACTTGCAAGGGATCATCACCTACATCAACCCCAACTCTCGTCGCACGCTCAAGACTATCGAACATCTTCTCCCGATCAAGGTCGATCAGATCGTCGGTAGCAGCTATGACGTGTTCCACAAAAACCCAGCCCATCAGCGCCGTCTGCTGAGCGATCCTCGCAATCTTCCTCACGCCACCGAAATCAAGATTGCCGACGAGATTCTCTCGCTGCAAGCTTCGGCCATTTACGATTCCGAAGGGAACTACGCTGGTCCGATGGTGGCCTGGGAAGTGATTACCGAACGCAAAGCTGCCGCCCGTCGCGAGCAAGAGAATCAGGAACGCGATCGCCAGAACCAGGAAGAACTCCGCCGTAAAGTCGACGATCTTTTGGCTGTCGTCACAGCTGCCGCTGGTGGCGACTTGACGAAAGATGTCTCGTTCAATGGCACTGATGCCCTCGGTCAATTGGCCGACGGTTTCCGCCGCATGATGGGCGACCTGCGCAGCATCATCTCGCAAGTGGTGGAAGGTGCCGGTCAATTCGCCGAAGGCTCGCGTATCATCGCCGAAAACGCCCAGTCGCAAGCCCAAGGGGCTCAGACTCAGAGCGCTTCGGTCGAAGAGATGAGTGCCTCGATCGAAGAACTCACCCGCAGCATCGAAGCAGTGAAGGACAACGCTGGCCAAGCCAACGAACTCGCTGCTGGAACCAGCCGCATGGCGGAAGAAGGTGGATCGGCTGTCCAAAAGTCGATCGAAGCCATGGATCTCATCAAGAACTCGTCGGAACAGATCAGCGAGATCATTCAAGTGATCTCCGAAATCGCGAGCCAAACGAACTTGCTGGCCCTCAACGCTGCGATCGAAGCAGCACGTGCTGGCGAACATGGTCTCGGTTTCGCTGTGGTGGCCGACGAAGTTCGCAAACTGGCCGAACGTTCGAGCGAAGCAGCGAAGGAGATTTCGAAGCTGATCAAGGAATCGACCCAGCGTGTGAGCGATGGTGCCAAGCTGAGCGAACAGACCGGCAAGGCCCTCGAGCGAATCATTCAAGGGGTCGACTCGACCGCCAAGAAGATCAGCGAAATTGCCACGTCGACTGTCGAGCAAGCTCAGAACGCAGGCGAAGTCGCCAACGCGATTCAGCAGGTTTCGCACGTCACCGAGCAATCGGCAGCCGCTTCGGAAGAGATGGCTTCGAGCAGCGAAGAACTGGGGGCTCAGGCCGCCTCGCTCCGAGATCTCGTTCGTCGCTTCCGCACGGAATAGTCGAGCTAGTCATTCGGCTCGCAGATCGATTCTCATTCGATAACGAGCTTGATTTACTGCGGGGCTTTGGCAGTTTGGCCAAGGCCCCACCTACTGGTTTTTGATTTCACCTAAACCTCGTAACGGCAACTTGAACCACGCATGACCACCGCGACTATCCAAAGCGAAATCGGCGACAAGCTCATGCAGCAGTTCGTCGCTCTCATCTACGAGGTTACCGGCATTCGTATCTCGGAGCAGAAGAAAGCCCTGCTCTCGAATCGGCTCCGCCGCCGACTTCGCGCTACTGGCATCGTCAGCTTTGATGCCTACTACAAACACCTGAAAAGCCTGAAGACCGACCACGATGAGTGGGACCATTTTCTTCAGGAAGTAACGACGCACGAGACCTACCTGTTTCGTGATCAGCAGCACTGGACCTGGCTCGAGAAGAACTACTTGCCTGAGATGATCGCCCTGGCAAGTAAAGGAAAGCGTCAACGCTCACTCCGCATTTGGTCGGCTGCTTCCAGCACTGGGGACGAGGCCTACACCACCGCTGTGTGTATTTCGCAAGCGCTGCTCGGCAGTCCTGGTTGGAAGGTCAATATCGTCGGCACCGACATCGGTATCGGAGCGATCGAGCAGGCCAATCGCGCTGAATTCTCGCTGCGTGCGATGCGACTCGTGCCAGCGGAACTGAAGAGCAAATACTTTACCGAAACGGTGCCCGACACCACTTGGAAGGCCAAACCAGCACTCACCTCGATGATTCGATTTCGGCAGCACAACTTGCTGGAGCCCCTTGCCGAAATGCCGTTTGATCTCGTGTTCCTGAAGAATGTGATGATCTACTTCGATGACACTTCGAAACTGCGAGTTCTCGCACACATTCGCAAGCAGATTGTTCCAGGTGGATTGCTTCTAGCAGGTGCTGCTGAGGGGGTCTCCGACCTTCTCGAGGGCTACAAACGCCTCCAACCCTGGCTCTTTCAGAAACTCCCAAGCTGATCTTCTACCGCTCCGGTAACTAGCGATTCCGAAAGAAATTTCACCGATGGCTGCCATGGATCAACAACTGAGTGACGAGCTTGGCGACAGCTTACTGACCGACTTTCTCGATGAAGCCAACCAGCTCCTCGTCAAGTTGAACGAAGATTTGCTGACGCTCGACGAATGGGTCGCCTCGCGACAAGCGGGACAACCATCGTCGTTCGACAGCGAGCTGATGACGAGTATGTTCCGCTCTGCCCACAGCCTGAAAGGGTTGTCGGCGATGCTGGGGCTTCCTCACATCAATCAATTGACCCACCGCGTCGAAAACGTTTTCGACGCAGCTCGGAAAAGCGAGCTACAACTCGACAGCTCCAACGTGCAAGTCATTTTTTCGGCGATCGACTCTTTGGAAGCGATGATCGATATGCTTAAGAACACCGGTAACGACGAAGTAGATGCCAGCGAAGTGATGACGCGAATCGAGAACGTGCTGGTGGAAGCAGGTTGCCATCGCGAAGCCAAATCGCAGCAAGATGCCGAGGCAGCTCTCGCTGCAATCACCGCCGAGGTGACCTTGCTTCAAGCGCCGAGTGAACCGAGCACTCTGCAGGAGGATGAAGGAATTTTTGCTGGGATTGAAGATGAGCAAGAGGTTCCGTCCCGTTATCTCGCGATCTTCATCGATGAAGCCGACCTGTCGCTCGATTCGCTTACCGAAACACTTGTTTCCGACGAACAGCTCGCTGGCGATAGCGCGACAGAGTCACTGCTGATCACGGCCCATCGCATCAAGGGTTCAGCCGCTTCGCTGGGGCTCCATCGGGCCGCCAAGCTATCGCACTTGATGGAAGATTTGCTGCAAGACCTCCACAACAGCGGCTGTCGTCTCAAGCCTTCAATGGTCGACGCTCTTCTGAAGAGCACCGATGCCTTGCGAGGTTACGTGGCATCGCTCAAGGCTGGTGTGCCGAAATATCCTCAGTTTGCCGCTGCAGCACGAGATCTTTGTAGCTCACGAGAACTCTGCGCCTCGATTGCCGACACAAAGATGCCCACAAGTTCAGCGCAAGAATCTCCTGCGTCAACTGCAGCACCGGCAATCGCCTCCCTCGATCATTTAACCGAAGCCTCGTTTGTCGCATCGCTGCGTCAGCAGTTTCCCACCGCCGAAAACATTCTCGTCGGGCAAGTTCGATTCGATGCTTCTCAGCCTCTCGTGGGGCTGAAGGCGAGCCTCGTTTACGAGAAACTCTGTCGCGCTGGTCAGTCGCTGTATAACAATCCCCCTGGGTGCGATCTCGAAAATCTCGATGATCTGGAATACTTCGACTTCGCCATCTCGACGACGGTTCCTCTCGAAACACTTCGCACTCAGCTGTTAATCTCAGGCGTCAGTGAAGTGCTGCTCGATCTGATTGCCGATCAGCCTCCCGTTGCTGCTGCACCGATGGTCACGCTTTCCAGTCTCGCGCCGGTGGCTCGTACTGCTTCCGCTGAACCGAAAGCCGCTGCTGCTAAGCTCGTCGATGATGATCTACCCGTGAGCAACGATCATCCAGAAGCAGCTGTTTCCGATGCGTCGGCAAAATCCAAGGCTGCTGAACGCGACACCAGCAATCGTCCAAACGAGACGCTGCGGGTCGATATCGAACGACTCGATCAGCTCATGAACCTGGCTGGTCAGCTGGTGATCAACAAGGCACGTTTCACCCAAATTGGCGAAGGAATTCGCGAAACACTGCCCGCCAAGGGAACGCTGCAAATGCTCGGAAACGCGTCGATGCTGATCGATCGTTTATGCGGCGATGGCGAAAGCAATTCGCATCTCGACGAATGGGATCTCGATCAGGCCAAGTCGCATGTTCGCCGTGTGCGAGCCGACCTCCAAATCATTCAGCGCGAGCTGTCGCGGCTTTCGAAGCTCCGTAATCGTGTGAACGAACTTTTCGAAGCGGTGCATCAGCTCGATCGTGTCGCTGATGGCATCCAGAAGAGTGTCATGGATACACGGATGGTCCCGATCGGTCCCCTTTTCTCCCGTTTCAAACGGGTGGTGCGAGATGTCACGCGCATCAATGGCAAAGATATTCGGCTCGATATCCGGGGCGAGAAGACGGAGCTCGACAAACGGATGATCGACGAGCTCGGCGACCCACTCATTCACATGGTTCGCAACTCGGCCGATCATGGTGTCGAAACCTCGGCTGATCGCGTTGCTGCAGGTAAATCAGCGCAAGGGTGCATCACGCTCGATGCTTTCCATCGTGGAAACAGCATCGTGATTCAGGTGATCGACGATGGAAAAGGACTCGATAGTCAGAGAATATTGAAGAAAGCGATCGAGCGAGGCCTCGTATCAGAAGCCGATGCTGAGCGGATGACGTCGCACCAGATTTACCAGCTGATCTGGGAGCCTGGCTTCAGCACAGCTGAAAAAGTGACGGAGATTTCTGGTCGCGGAATGGGGATGGATATTGTCCGCTCGAAAATCGAAGGTCTCAGTGGCACGGTGGAAGTCGATAGCACTCCCGGCCAAGGGGCTACGTTTACGATTAAGTTGCCCTTAACGCTGGCGATTCTGCCGAGCTTGATGGCAGCAGTCGACGGGGATGTCTTCTCCCTGCCGATCGAATCGATCGTCGAAATTGTGAGCGTTCCTCGACGACAGCTGAGTACGGTGCATGGCATGCTGACCGCTTCTATCCGCGGGCGCATCGTGTCGGTAGTGAATCTCAAAGACATCTTTACTTGGCGACAGAATTCGTCGCGCAGCACAGCACTCGAAACGACCGACAGCACGCTGGTGGTGCTCGGCCACGATGGCTGTGAAATCGGTCTGGTCGTCGATTCGGTGCTTGGTGAAGACGACGTCGTGATTAAATCGCTCGCTGAAAACTATCGTAATGTCCGGGGAATTGCTGGCGCAAGCATCCTCGGAGATGGTCGCGTCTCGCTGATTCTCGACATTCCTACGCTCATCGAAATGGCATCGGGCTTGGCCGAACTTCCCGCTGCTGTGGTGTAACTGCTCTCTACTTATCCGCTCATTTCACTCGAAAGCTCCGTGCCATGACACCTACTGAAATAACACTTCAAGATTCGGGTATTCTTCTTCAGCCGCTGCTTGCTGATGCGACGCGCGAGGCATCTGCTGCCATGTGCCGCTGGACGAATGGACAAATCACGCTGTCGCTCGACGAAGTGCGTGAAGTTCCACTCTGCGAAGCTGCGGGGCAGTTCGATTTTGCCTGCGATCTGCTGACGATGGTGGTGCTAACGCTCGATGGTGAGCTCGGCGGCACGATGATCCTGACGTTCGACGACCAAAATGGTCGCGAATTAGCAGCCTCACTCCTCTGCCGCGAACGCTGCACCTCTCCCGAGTGGACCGAACTCGAACAATCGGCCCTCAACGAGACGGGCAACATTCTGGGATGTGCTTACATGAACTCGCTGACACGGATGGTTGAGGCAGATCTTGTTCCATCGCCTCCCTACTTCGTGCAAGACTTTGGTATCAGCGTGCTTGAGCAGGCCCTCCTCGCACAGGCGGCGACCTGCGATGTGGCGACGATTTGCCGCACAACGTTTCATCGCGAAGGCAAACAGCTGAACTGGAACGTACTGTTTGTTCCAACGGAAGCGCTTCGCACCCGTTTGATCTCTTCCGCATCGAACTAACCTTGCCTCGGCCGGTTCGACCACCTTTGATTTGCCAGCGCCCAACCATTTCACTCTGAATCATCCATCGCAGGATCAAACTATGTTGCTTGCGGAAGCCGCGCCCACGACTGGGCAAACACATAGCGTGGGAATGGGACAGATTGTCCTGACACAAGCACCTCACACACTTAATAGTGTGCTTGGTTCTTGCGTCGGCGTCGCCCTGCATCACCCACGATACGAAGTCGCCATTTTGGCACATGTCGTTCTCCCCAACTCGCAGGGGAAAGCGGGAACGCCAGGAAAGTTTGCCGACACTGCTATTCCCGAACTGCTTCAACAACTGGCTCGTGCAGGTGTACCAGCGGCTGGCATAGTTGCCCGCATCGCGGGGGGCTCCAACATGTTTGGTGCCGCCACCGGACCGATGCAAATTGGCGAGCACAATATCGCTGCTGTTGAAGAAGCACTGGCGAAAGCCCGTATCCGAATCATTGGCAAACATGTGGGAGGAAGCAAAGGACGTCGTGTCATTGTGCACCCCACCAATGGCAACTTGATCGTCGAAGTTGTCGGACAACCCCTGACCACGCTGTAGTTGTTTCGCGATTCAAGCAATCAGCAAACAACTACGCCTACACTACACGCATTTTCCCTAGCAGGTTCAATCATGGCAAAGCGACTTCTTGTAACCGACGATGCGATCATCATTCGCGAAATCATCAAAGACACTGCCCGCAAAGCTGGCTGGGAAATTGTCGGTGAGGCGTCGAACGGTCAGTCTGCGATCGAGAAGTATCACGAATTGAAGCCCGATGCGATGACGCTCGATCTCGTGATGCCTCAGTACGACGGTCTCCACGCACTCAAGGGAATCTTGAGCGATGACCCGAACGCCAAAATCGTGGTGGTGAGCGCTCTGGATCAGAAGAACATCCTGAAGGATGCCTTCAAACTCGGTGCCAGCGATTTTATCGTCAAGCCGTTTGATCATTCCAAGCTGATGGAAACGCTCGAGCGACTTGTCGCCTAACGAAATGCTCAACGGAGTGCCGATGGCAATTTTTAGCAAGTGCGCTTTCTGCCAAGCGTCACGCGCCCGTTCGTTACGACCTGCGCGCTGACTCGTTTGCTTGGAAGGAACCGTATGCCTCTCGAAACTCTGTCGCGTTGGACCGGCTATGCCGATCTTGCCCTCTCGGCACGACGCGTATCGACCGCAAACTCGCCCGAACTTGCCACAATTGCCCGCACTCATCTCGCCGAGCGCATGGGACGCATGCACGGTTTGCCTCAAAAACTGGGGCAAATCATGAGCATGAGCGATCACGAGGAAAAAGCACAAAGCTTCTCGCCGCTGCAGCAATCGGCCGCCGCACTCCCCTTCTCCACTGTCAAGACACTGCTCGAAACAGCGTGGGGAGAGCCGCTTCGTAAAGTGGTCCGTTCGATCGACGAGCAGGGACAGGCCGCTTCGCTCGGACAAGTTCATCGTGCAACGCTCTATTCGGGCGAAGAAGTCGCCATCAAGCTGCAATATCCGGGAATCAAAACGGCCCTGGAAACAGATCTTGGCGCGCTCGGCTGGCTCTCACTTCCACTTGGAGGGCTATCGCGCGGGTTTCGACTCGATGAGTATCAGAAGATGCTCGCTGCGGATCTGGAACACGAACTCGACTACGATGCCGAAGCTCGCACTCAGCAGCGCTATGCCGAGATTCATCAGCACGATCGCTTTCTTATCGTTCCTGAAGTCATCGGCGAACTTTCCTCAAAAAATGTGCTCGTGACCACTTGGGAAGCAGGTTCGACGATCGATGAAGTAGCGAAGTGGCCATTGATTGTGCGCCGTAAACTCTCGCTCGATCTCATTCACTGGTTTTTCACCAGCATTCTGAGTCGCGAGATGATCCATGCCGACTTGCATCCCGGCAACGTACGTTTCGTGCTGCGAGAATCGACTCCGCAATTGCTGCTTTACGATTTTGGATGTGTCGCGCGATTCACACAGCCTCAGCAGCAGGCACTAGCCGCTCTTTTGCTTGCAGCGCTCTATCGCGAAGGTTCCCCTTGGAAACCGCTGATGGAACTTGGATTCTGTGGCGAAAAACTAGGCCCGCTCGCTCACAAGCTCCCTGCGGTCATGGGGCTTATTGCCGAGCCACTCGCCTCTGAATATCCGTTCGCACTTGCTCAGTGGAAGCTGTCGGAACGGATGTCCGATGTGCTCGGCGACGATCGCTGGAACTTTCGGATGGCCGGACCCGCTGAGATGGTGCTGCTGCTGCGAGCCTGGCACGGGTTGCTCTTTTATCTCGAGAAACTCGATGCCCCGGTAGCGTGGAAACCGATTGTCGAACCGATCATTAGTTCGATCGCGCGGCGGTACGTACCGGCCGCTGCGATCACGGATGAACCGCGCCGCTGCGACTTCGGATCACTCAGCCGCTGGCTCAAACTTCGTGTCCGCGAGCGTGGCACTGTGAAAGTGCAGCTCACGATGGCTGCACGTTCGATCGACGATCTCGAAGAATTGATCGACGAACCGTTGCGCAAGAAAATCGAAGCGCAAGGAACCTCACTTGCGCGGCTGTCGACAGAAGTTCGACAGCGTCAGTATCGCCCGGGGTCTGTCTTCTCGCTCATCGAAGGGGAGAAGGAAATCGACGTCTGGCTCGAATAGCAGCGACGGTCTTAGCGGCGCTGCCTACTTGGCAGTGGTGTTGCCCAGCAGTTTGTTGAGTTCGTCCTTGATACGTTGCTCGATCGTGCCACGGAACATCATGGCCATCATCGGGAGTTGACCTTGGATGCGAACTTCTTTCTCTTCGACGAAGAGATTGCCGTTCACATCGATTCCCATGGTGGTGAAACTAAAGCGGAGCTGATGCTCCATCCACTCACCTTCGAGGTCCTCGACCTGTTCGCCGTACTGCGAGCGCATCGATTCGATAAATGCTTCGAGCAGTTCCTTAGCGCGAGATTGTCCCACGGGGTTCGGCACTGCAGCGTTAAATCCGGCCATTCGTACTAGACTCCTATGCTCGACCGCGCCTTATTCGCGATCGGCGTCGTTATAGCTTCTTCGATCACTTGGATGCCAAAGAGGAAGGCCTTGTGCCAAACGTTCGGCTAAGACACTCAGCTTTTCTGTCGAACCCGGAAGTGCACCGGTTGCTTCAATCGAATCATCGTCGGCACACTTTGGCTCGAAATCCCACTCACCCTGCTTGATTGCCTCAAGTATCGAACGAGCCATGAACATTTCCCTCGTAAGTAATTAGGCAAACGCACTGTCGATGCGGCGAACCGGAGTATCCGGTCACAATCGGCGGCGGATGATCGCCAGTTAAACTCGGCGTTTGATCACAGCTGACGCAGCTTTCGCGTAAACATTCCGCTCGCAACCAACAGGCATGATTGTAGCTTCTCTGCACCTGCTGCGGAACAAATTCGCTAGTCAGCAAAATTAGTTCTCGCGCGAGTTCTCGCCGGGAGTAGTTGACGTGCTCGCAACAAATTGCTTATCGCGTAGCACCTTTTTCCAGGCTGCGATCTTCTCGGGGGCGAGCGTGCCATCGCGTGTCGACTCGCAAACGGCAGTGCGCACCCCCCAATATCTGGCCCCGATCGCGCGAAGCTGTGGCACATCAGCGAGAGCGAGTTTTCCAGCGACAACTACCTGAATCTCGGCGGCTCGAGCCTGCTCGATGATCGCCGAAAGTTCAGCCACTGAAATTGCCGCAAATAAATTTCCGCGATCTTTATCCCACGTATCGATCAACAGCACGCTGGCAGCCTGTGCGATTGCCAGTTCGAGTACTTCGTTCGGTGGCGGTGCCTGTGCGGACGGGAAATCGGCGTAAATCACGGGAACTAGCTGCGATTGATCGGCCAACTGACCACGCACATGTTCCCACTGACTTGGCCATGGCGACCGCGCCATGCCCGCGAGCCCCAGCTTTAAGTAGCGATAGGGATGTAGCTGTTCGAGGGGGAGCGCCAGCGGATCCGCCAATTCGCCGATCGCCGCTGAAAGTGGAACCTCTGGCGCTAGCTTACGGGCAATCTGAGCAATCGACAGCAGCGTGTCGAGCGAGGCAAATCCCAGGGGACCGGCGCTCGGCTCTTTGACGTCGAGCAGATCGACTCCCGCTTCGAGTGCCAAGGTGGCTTCCCGCACATCGCGAACACTCACCAGCAGACCGGTCATGAGCGCGCGTTTCCGGCCGCGATGCGCGCTTTTCGCGCGCGATGCGCTTCCACCAGCCGTTTATTCAGTTTGCCGAGCGCTTCGTTACTAATTGGCTCGCACCAAGCCCCACGGAGTGTGATGTAACCCTCGCACCAATGAGCGATTTGCGGCTTGGTGTCGCGATGATGCCATTCGTGGGCACTTTCGGCGAGACGCACGATGACATTGGACGTTTCCGACTCCTTGCCATCGAGATTGGGTAAGAAGCTCGGCCCTTGTCCAAGAAAAAAGCACTCCACCACATCAATCGGCACACGCACCGGTGCCGGTTCGTCGAGGTAGACGAGCAGCTGTTCTTCCTCATACGCCAAACGCGGCTGCTGCATCGCAAACAACAGCGACAGCATCAGGAGCGTGCCAACGCTCATCAGCGCGATCGAAGGAATCAGTACCCAGACACTCGGATAAGCGCCAAAGTAAATCACAAGTCCCACCGATCCCAGGAGTTCGATAACAGCGGGAATCAGCAGACCCATTGTCAGGGCGCGTCGATTATTTCGTAGCCAGATTTCAGGCATAAACGGGACGATTATTCGCTAATTAGCTGGAAATTAAAGGGAGAAAATGGCAGCGCGATAGCAAGGCTTGATCGTACCAAAAACCGGCTCCCTTCGCAGGGCTGGTCGTGAATCTGGCTCACAAACGAATCAGCAGAAAAAAACTTGGACAGTGCGACACGAATCGGTTTATCATCGCCACAGACCCGCCTCCATGCGATCCAGCCGGTCGCACTCCCAACCTGCCCGAACCTCGTTCCAGCAAGGAGCATCTGCCTCATGCTGCGATGCCTCATTCTCTCGTTTGTCTGCAGTTTTGCTCTCGCGTCATGGTCGCTGTCAGTGGCCGACGACACCGCAACTCCTGCATCGATCGACAAGTCGTGGACCGATAGCAAAGTTCCCGACGACTGGAAAAAAGGACCGGCAGCGAACGAAACGTATACCATTTACTATGCCGGTGTTCGCATTCCTCGTGAGTTACCTCAAGCGGAAAAAGTTTCGCTGATTGTGGAGGCCGTCGACGACGCGCGCGAAATTTATGTGAACGGCATTAAAATTGGCTCGCTAGGATCACTTCCCCCCGACTATCGGACCGGACTTGGCACGACCCAAGAATTCGAGATACCAGCAAGCGCCATCAAGGAGGATTCCGGGGTTCTGCAGGTGGTCATTCAATGCTTTCATCGCGACGGGCGTAGCAATTTTAATGTCGCGGCGCCGATTCTTTTTTGGGGCGATACCGCGATTCGACTCGAAGGTACTTGGGCCAAAAGAACTGCTCCTGCCGCATTCGATATTGCCCAACTGAAGAACGCGACAACCCACTTTCTTTCCTCCAAACGCGCTGAATTCTCGAAGACCGAATCAGCAGCCGAAGTTCGCGCTAGTCTGAAAAAACTTCCGGGCGAAGAAGGAAAAAAAACGCCCCAAGCATCGCTGGCGCTGCTCGAAGTCCCCGAAGATTTGCGGGTCGAACTCGTCCTTGCTGAGCCTGACATCGCGCAGCCCGTTTCGATGAAGTTCGATGCTCGTGGTCGCATCTGGGTGGCCGAGTATCGTCAGTATCCTCATCCGGCAGGTCTGGCCGCGATGAGCCGAGACAAATTTTTACGCGCTGTCTACGACAAACTTCCCCCTCCTCCACCGAACCATTTTCCCGGGCGCGATCGGATCTCGATCCACGAGGATCGCGATGGCGATGGCAAATTCGAAAGCCACAGCGTGTTTCTCGAGGGGCTAAGTTTGTGCTCGTCGTTTGAATTCGATCACGATGGTTTGTGGGTCTTGCAGCCTCCCTATCTGCTGTTCTATCCCGATCAGAATCACGACGATCAGCCGGACGGCGATCCCGAAGTTCATCTCGAAGGGTTTGGCCTCGAGGATGCGCACTCCGTAGCGAGCAACTTGCGATGGGGTCCCGATGGCTGGCTCTATGCCGCCCAAGGGAGCACCGTCACGGGACGAATCAAACGTTACGGTTCCAGCGATAAACCGGTCGAATCGCAAGGGCAACTCATCTGGCGCTATCACCCTCGGCAGAAGAAATACGAAGTTTTTGCCGAAGGGGGTGGCAATGCGTTTGGCGTGGAATGGGACTCTCAAGGCCGGCTCTTTTCAGGGCATAACGGTGGCAACACGCGCGGCTTTCACTACGTGCAAGGTGGCTACTATTCCAAGTCGTTTGGCAAACATGGCCAGCACAGCAATCCGTTCACGCTCGGCTATCTCGACTCGATGAAACATCACGACGCGCCCCGCTTTACCCATGCGCTAGTGATCTACGACGACACGGTACTCCCCGCAAAATATCGCGGGGAGATGCTCGGAGTAGCTCCTCTGCAGGGGCATGTCACCCACAGTTCGATGGCGCGACACGGTTCGTCGTTCCAAACCACTGACACAGGATTAATGCTCGCGAGCAAAGACCCGTGGTTCCGTCCTGTCGATCTGCAACTGGGACCCGATGGATGTGTGTACGTAGCCGATTTCTACGAACAACGAATCGATCACGCGAGTCACATGCAAGGCCGCGTTGATGTCGAAAGTGGACGTATCTATCGCATTGCTCCAAAGGAAAACATTGCCTCGCGTAAGCTCCCGCAAAACCACGAGGAGTTTATAGAGACGGCAATCAAAGGGACAGAACGTTGGCGTCGACAATCCGCTAGTAGCGTGCTTCAGGAGCGATTGACGAAGTCCGATATCGCCCAGCTAAGCAGCGCGATTACCGAGTCCGATGGCCAGCCTGCACTCGAAACGCTTTGGCTCCTCGCCAGGAATCAGGCGCTCACCGACTCGCTGACAACTACTCTGCTGAAGCATCGCGACGAGCATGTTCGAGCGTGGTCGATTCGCCTCGCTTGCGACGATGGTGCTGTCGATCCAGCCTATGCCAAGAGCCTGGCCGAACTCGCGCAGCACGAGCCATCGAGTGATGTGAGGAGTCAACTTGCGGCGAGTGCTCGTCGACTTCCGGCACCAGAAGCGCTACCGATTCTCGAGTCGCTTGCAACGCGCGATGAAGATGTAGCAGACCCGCACTTACCCCAAATGATCTGGTGGGGTATCGAAGCCAAAACCGATCAAGCTCGCGGCGATGTACTGGCGATGTTCTCGCAGCGTGAATGGTGGAATCATGCGATCGTGCAAAAGGTTTTGGCTCCCAAACTGATGAAACGACTGGTGCTCACAGCGCAGCGCAAGGATCTGCTCGATGCTGCCAAACTGATGCGACTAGCGCCGGGAAAACCTGAATCGCTGCTGCTGATGTCGGCCATGGAGGAAGCAACGCAAGGCCGCGCCATGGCTAAGTTGCCCGATGAACTTGCCGATGCGATCGCAGCTGCCGGTGTCGAATCGCCGCTGCTGAAGCTACGTCGGCGCGACCCTGCAGCCATCGAGAATGCCCTCTTAACGATTGCCGACGAGTCTGCCGACGGCGCGTCGCGAGGAATGATGATTGCAGTGCTCGCACAGCTAAAGGAACCTCGGGTGGTTCCTCCGCTGCTGACGATTCTCGACAAGACCTCAAGCGATTCACTGCGTGCTGCCACACTTTCGGCGCTACAAACATTCGCGAGCGACGATATCGCCGCGCGCGTGCTCGCTACTTATCCGCAGCTAGCCGACGAACAGCGTCAACTCGCGCAGTCGCTGCTGGTGAGTCGCGAGAAATGGGCCCTCGCGCTTCTGCAGGCTATCGACGCTGGCAAGATCGATGCCGCAACGATTGGTGAAGCGAATGTTCGCCGCTTACTCCTCTACGAAGCCGATGCGATCGCCATACTCGCTGCGAAGCATTTACCCAAACCAGCAGGCCGCGATCCCACGGCGCTGCGCGCGGAAGTTGATCGCCTGGTGAAAGTCGCTGAAGCAGGCATTGGAAATCCGTACCGGGGCAAAAAACTTTACGCGCAGTCCTGCGGAAAATGTCACACGCTTTTTGGCGAGGGAGGACAAGTTGGCCCCAACCTTACGAGTCATCACCGCGAAGATCTGCGTGGGATATTGCTTAGCGTGGTCGACCCGAGCGCCGAAGTGCGCGAAGGTTTCGAGACATTTCTGGTCCGTACCACCGATGGCCGAACGCTGAGTGGCTACATTGCCGATCAAGATGCATCGGTGGTTGTGTTGAGAACAGCCGAGGGAGAATCGATTTCTCTCGCGCGCGACGAGATCGACGAGATGCGTGCGTTACCACAATCGATTATGCCCGAAGGTCTTGTGCGAGCTCTTAAGGAAGATGAGCTGCGTGATTTGCTCGCCTATTTGCGTTCCACACAGCCGCTCCCTTAAGCATTTTGCGAAGTGCGGCTGATACCGGAATTTTATTTGTTTCCCGACATTGCCCGCGGCAGGTGGACACGAAATGTTGAGCCTTTGCCGATAGTGCTATCGAGTCCCACGCTTCCCCCCAGTGCCTGGGAAAGGTGTTTGACAATCGAGAGTCCGAGCCCGGTGCCACCCATTTCGCGCGAGCGGGCTTTGTCGACACGATAAAACCGCTCGAAGACCCGCGCTTGATCTTTTTCAGCAATCCCAATTCCTGTGTCTTGCACTTCGAGCATGACAGCCGATGTTTCGATTGTGCACCGCACCGTAACGCGGCCATCGGCCGGTGTGTACTTAATCGCATTGTCGACGAGGTTGTTGAGAATCGTGCGCACCCCTTCCTCGTCCCCTCGAACGAAAATCTCTTGATCGATCGGGGGGCCAATCAGTTCGACTCGCTTGCTCTGAGCGAGATCGGCAAACTGAGCGAGGCATTCTTCAATCAATTCATGCAGCGGAACATCGCAGATTTCGAACGCCTCTTGTCCAGCTTCCACGCGGGCGATCTGCAGGATATCGAGAATGAGCTCGTGAAGTCGTTCTGCTTGCTCCTCGATCCGATGCACAAAGGTGAGGTTGATTTCCGGATCGTTAACTGCCCCGAGTCGAAGCGTTTCAGCGTAGGCCTTAATCGCAGCCAGCGGTGTTTTCAGTTCGTGCGACACATTGGCCACGAGCTCGCGGCGTAAGTTTTCTAGCCGACGAAGTTCCGAAACATCGCGCAGCACCAGCATCACGCCGGGACATGGCGAACCTGGGAGTCGAGTGGCGTGCAACGCCAGGCAGCGGCGATGGACGCCTGGGGATTCAAACTCCAGTTCGACAGGTCCGGGGGAGTTAAATGCGGTGTTCACCGCTTCGAAAACAGGCCGTGCTCGTGTCACCTCAAGAAGTGGCCGTCCCAGCGGGTTCGACTTGGCAAAGTCGAGCATTTTTCGAGCGGCATCGTTGGCCAGCATGATCGAGTGCTCCGGGTCAACGGCCAGCACTCCTTCCACCATGCTTTGGAGCACGGTTTGAAGTCGCTCGGTGTTCTCTTGCACCTCGTCGACGCGATGCGCCAGCTTTTCCTGCATCTGTCCAAAAGAGTCCGACAGCAGCGCCAGGTCGTTATCGGGGTCGATATTCAGTGGAACCGATTCGTCGATCATTTTGCTGCGACGAACCGAGTCGGAAAGGAGCGCAAGAGGCGAGACGATATTCTCGATCGAGCTATAGCTGACATAGCCCATGGCAACGATGGCAATCGTCACCAGCGACCACAGCGCCACATGTGTCGCCGCAGGCTGCTTGGCTAAAACGGCCGAGCTGATCAGGGCCGCGATTAAGAGCACGACAACTTGCAGAATTAGCCAACGGCGAAAACGAGTGATCAGCCTCATCGAGCAGCAGTCTCCAGCACGTTCAGGAGTGGCGATCTGTCACTGCATAAGAGCGACGGTCAACTCGCCTCGATTCCCGGCCGTGACAAGCTTCCCAGCGTAGAAGCGGTGCTAAGGATAGAAAAGGCCGGGGAGCTTACGCTAGATCAAGTTCTCGTGAAGGCCAGGTTCAGAATTCGGTCGTGGCGATCCCTTGGAAGTGTGCTCGCGACCTGATTTTGCGGCAAGAAACGCCAAACCGCTGGCCTCTCTTCACAGTGCAAAGGGAGGCCAGCGGCGATGGAGTTTTCGATGATTCGACGATCAAGATCTTCGATTAGAAGATGTAGATAGCGTCGAAACCGAGCAGAAGCTGATCGCTGTCGGTGCCATCGTTGAATGGCAGGTCGCCGTTGAGCGATTGTTCGACGTCGGTGAAGTCGTAGCGAAGCTCGGGGCGAATCGTCAGGTTGGCCGTTGGGGTGTAGTTCATACCCACGGTCAGGTTGTAGAAATCGCCAGCCCAACCGCTACCAAACACGGCGTTACCTTGACGCAGACCGGTCACGCGGGCACCGTCGTCGTCGCGGAACCATTCGAATCGCATGCCGGCCTTCCAGCAGTCGTTGATGGTATAGAACAGGTATTGGTTGACGCCGTACCATTCAGCCGAGTTGCCGGTGAAAGGGCTGCCCTCTAGTTGGTAGCCAGCGTCGCTTTGGAACACGTAGGTGAGGCTTTCGCTCACGTTGTACGTGACCACGATGCTCTGCATGTTACGGTTGGTGAAGGTTACACCGCCGAGGTTAGGTTCGTCGGGGCTGACGATACCAGCGTAGGCAATGGTGAGGTCTTCGCCGTTGGTCCAGGTGAGGCCCACGAGTGCAGCAGCAGTGTCGACAGGACGATCGAGGGCATCCCAGCCGTTAACAACGCCGCCAACCAGTGTGGTGGTATCGCTGTACTTGTAGGTAGCGATGGCACCGGTGTGGGTGAAGGGCTCGCCGTACTGCATGGTGTAGGCGTGGGTGTAGAAGAAGTTGCCAGTAGCAGGAACCACTTCGTAACCAATGTTGGTGTAGAAGTGACCGAGCTTGATCGACAGGTCGTTGTAACCGACTTCGGCATAGGCTTGTGGCATGGCCAGGCCGTATTCGTCGGTCGCATTGCCCCACTGCAGCGATGGGAAGTAGTCGTCGCTGGTTTCGAGGCCAATGGCTGGTGTGAAGATAAAGTCGCTGCCGTACAGCAGGTCGACGCGTCCACCGATATCCCAGCCGCATCCGCCCGTGTCGATCGTGTTTTCGAGCGTCACGTAGAGCTGATTGAGCTGACCTCGGTCTTGGTCGGCAAAGGAAACTGGGCCGTTAAAGCCGTCGCTCGAGTTGTTCGTGCTGGCCATAATGCCACCAGCGACGTGGCCGTAGATGTTCCAGCCACATTCTTTTTGGCAGAACAGGCGCCATGGCTCGCACTCGGCTTCTTCTTCCTCGGCAGCCTCGCAGGCTTCGCAAGCACAAGGAGCCGCAGCAGGAGCAGCAGGCATATCGCTGGCCGACATTGGCATCGGCGGAGCTGGATCGTAAACAACATCCGAAACGCTGTAAGCTGGGGTTTGGGCGGTGGCCACAAGCGGCACGCCAACACTGGCCGCGATCGCCATCGTCGCAGCTGCAAGCCAATTCACCTTCATTTGAAAACTCCCTTTTTCGTCCGCCGTGGGTCAACTCTCTTTGAACGCTAATGAACAAGCGGGTGTCGAATCGCTTGGGCGTCCGCCTTGAGGCCCATGATTCACGCAGCTACGACTCGGGGATCGATTGCTGCAACCGCATCTATTCGTGGCCGGGCACACCATGCCGGGCGTACCAACTGTTTCGATCCGCATTCATGGGAAAATCCAAAAAATGGGTATCGACCGATAAGCCTTCGTTAAGAGGATAAGTCGACGCAGTCTTCCCATCTCGCCGCAGATACGCATGCTGACAGTTACTAGCCCCCCGTTAGACAGCAGAGAGTGCCTGCAACTGAACGAGGAAAAGCACTGCAGGTGAAACGCTAAGTATCTACAGCAGCATTGTTTGCGCCGCATCGAATTGCATACAGAATTACGGCTTGGTGGCGTAGGCGATGTTCGCGGAGGAGGTTCTCCACTAGACTAGTTGAATAGCATGGTCGTCAGATTCGGCGCTGGGTGTGCGTCGGCGACCATCACAACCTTACCCCCTAAAGAAGCTATGAGCGGACTATCCCGACGCGAAAAAATCGAAGCGATGCTCCAAAACGAGCCCAACGACGAGTTTCTGCGCTACGGCCTCGCCTGTGAGTACGACAACGAGGGGCGCGACGAAGAAGCTTGGAAGCTGTTCGATGGGCTGACGCGCGATAATCCGCCCCATGTCGCCTCGTTCTTGCGTGGGGCGCAGTTGCTGGTCCGTATGGACCGCATTAACGAAGCTCGCGCTGTGCTGCGAACCGGCATCGAAGAGGCCCGCCGGCAGGGAAAGATGCATCCTGCCGGAGAAATGGCCGAGTTGCTGACAGAACTCGGCAAAATGGGGGAATAGGCGAGCTTCACATCTGTGCGGGCTCAGCAAAACTCACTTCCAAGCATCGACTACTCAAACGAGTAGTTGATGCGGCCATGCTGCTGACCACGGGAAATCTTGTCCATGGCGTAGAGCCCCGCGAGGACAAACTCCACACACGATGCCCGAACGGCAGCATCTTGCGAGGCGTTCACTTCAAACGCTTTGTCCCACACCGGTGGCACACGCTTCAGCCGCTCGCTGTAGTGAGGTGAAGGGAGCAGATCTCCTACCTCGATCTTCACCCCACGGCCAAAAATCTCGGCAATTTCAGCCAGGCCATGCTCTTCGACATACTGCTTGAAGACGCTGCTGATCGCGTCGGCAATCACAGCGTCGAGCACTTGCCGCTCGTTCATTTGATGACTCCCCATCAAGTCGAGTTCGAGCTTGCCGAGCGATGAAGCGTAGAGATGGCCCAAGTCGCTAATGCGGGGAACTGCTGGCTTTTCCCCCAAGATCACGCCGCGCCGGCGAGCTGAAGCGACCATCGCGCGAAAGTTCGCGAGACTAAATCGCGCGCTCACTCCCGACTGCTGATCAATGTACTTACTCTTACGCGCCTGAATCGTGATCTGCTCGATCAGTTCCTTCATGAAGTACGGAATGACCACCGGATATTCACCCCCGAGATCCATCGACGACTCTTGCTCGAGAATTTGAATTCCGAGGGCTCGTTCCAGTGGATAGTGGGTGTGAATGATCGAACCGATGCGGTCCTTCAGTTGCGGAATCACCTTACCGCTGCGGTTGTAGGTGGAAGGATTCGCGCTAAAGAGAATCAGCACATCGATATCAAAACGAACCGGATAGCCGCGAATCTGCACGTCACGTTCTTCGAGAATGTTGAACAGGCCGACCTGCACGAGTTCGTCGAGTTCAGGGAGCTCGTTCATCGCAAAAATGCCGCGATGCATGCGCGGAATCAAACCGAAGTGCAGAGCTTCTTCGGTCGACATGCTCACACCACCGACGAGCTTGGCTGGATCGATTTCGCCGATGATGTCGGCAAACTTCGTCCCCGGAGCGAGACGCTCGGTATAGCGGTCTTCTCGTTTCCACCAAGCGATCGGAACGTCTTCCTCAGCGTGCTCTGCCAAAAACTTCTTCGCAGCCGACGTAAGGGGCTGAAGGGGATCTTCGTGAATGGGGACTCCGGGGATGTCGAGATACGGAATCTCAGGATCGAGAAAACGGACAAGCGAGCGCATCATGCGGCTCTTTCCTTGTCCCTTTTCGCCGAGAAAGAGCATGTCGTGGCCAGCGATTAACGCCAGACTGACCTCGGGAATCACGGTGTCGTCGTAGCCCAAGATTCCTGGAAACAGCTCGTTTCCAGCTGCTAGTTCCACCAGAAAGTTGTCGTGAATTTCGCGTTTGATCGTTTTACTGGTCCAACCACTTTCGCGCAGTTGGCGGAGATTCGTAGGGCGTGACATCAGGAAAGTTGCTCGGCTGTTGGGGAATCAATCACCAAAGTTCGAGTGCCGGAAGCCTCCAGAACACAAACAGGCCGGGGGACCAGCCACGCACGATTATAGCGCGTCGGAAAGCCCAGCGAGTGGCGGTAGAGTATTCCGCCGAGAATTGCCGTAGGTCGTCGCCGCGGTGAGCAAGTAGACACTCGGCGGCATAGATCGATCTGCAGCCAGAAGATCGCAATACGAACCAAGACTGACGCTTGCGGAATGACTTCCTGACTCAGGATGCACTCGCTGCTAAATAGCGAGCGAGTACTGCATCCAGAGATCGGTAAGGTGAGCGGCGACTAAGGAGCTTGAGCGACTTCGCCACCACCTCGGGTGCAGAGAGCCTGATAGACGGCGAGGTCGATCGTGTCGCTGAAGCGACGAACACTGGCATCAGCCAAGGCGAAATGAACGCCCGAGGGGTGATAGCTCGAGAAGTCATCGAAGTGGGCATCGCGGTGATTAGGCGTATGATCGGAGATGCCGACGACTCGGGCCATCGCTTCGGCCGAACCTTCCACCATGCCCGCCCAGACACTGCCACCAAGTTTCGAGTGACGCTCGCCAGCCATCAGCGTGTTGCTGGTGCCGTCGGTGACGTCAGCAAATCGCGTGGTGCTGCGGAAGAAGAACATGCCGTCCCCTGCTGGGGCCGCATCTTCGATTTCCAGGGAGCCAAAGACACCGGGGTAGTTCGACCGTGCCATTTGAAAGAGAGCTGGACCCTCGTCGATGTTATGGTGTTCCCCTTCCTCGTGCTCGTGCTCTTCCTCTCCACCACCAATCATGAATTGCTTGGGATGAGCGTCGGAGGGGCACAGCAGCGAAGGAATCACCGTTTCGCGAATGGACTGACTGGCAGGGTCGGCAATAGAGACGCCAAACTGAATCCGATCGAAGAGGGGCTTTTGTTCCATCTGCGGCAGGATGGCAGCGTTCCAGCCCCAACCTGGCCCTTCTTCGGGCGAAGCACCATTCCAGCCTGCGGGCATAGCACCGAAGGTGTCATGGTGGTTATGCAGAGCGATGGCCACTTGCCGCAAGTTGTTTTTGCACTGCGAAGCACGAGCTGCTTCGCGAGCCGCCTGAACTGCAGGGAGCAGCAGCGCTACGAGCACGCCGATGATGGCAATCACAACGAGCAGTTCGACCAACGTGAAAGCATGGCGACGCGACATGGATCCGACCTTCCAAAGTCTTTCGAAGAAAGAACGCCAATGGCGCAAGGTCGGAGTGGGAGATCAAAGATATCCTCCACAGGGGAATTTCCCGAGGAGAATACCAATTTTGAGGCCTGCGTAAACTGTTCAGCGGTCCGACCGACCATTGACTCTTTTAATCTGACTCAAGACGCCATACCCTGTCAATTGCAATGCGATTTCATTTCGCAAAATACTCGCAAATTCTTCACGTACGCATTTCTGGACTGATGGCATTTATATAGCACATGCAAAACAAGCCTTGCCGCAATTCACTATCTTGCTCATTCACGTGGTGGCGAGTCTTATTCCCCAGCAAACAAGAGAGCACCGACTGGACTCGGTTTCGTAGAATGGCGTCAGCCAATTCGCTGGCCGCCGTTGAGAGCCATGAAGCATGTGGTTTCGAAGCTCTGCCACCCCGTCAGCGAGTCTCTCCCGCACGCCTTCGAAAGGATTTTACGTGAGCACGATTGATTCGCTCGTTGCCAGTTTTCAGTTCAACCGCGTTCGTACGCTCGGACTGCTGGATAAGATCTTGCAGCAGCCTGCCGGTGAAGCAATTCTCGGCTGGCGTCCTGCTCCAGGGCGCGCCCATATCGGGTGGCAATTGATGCACGTTGCGATTACAGAGGAGCTGTTTGCCACCGAGCGTCTGGTTCCCGGAACAACAGCCGCCTATGCCGACCTGGTTCCACGTTTCAAAGGGGGGAGCACTCCCGACGACAACATCCCCTCGGCAGCACAAATTCGAGAAGTGCTCGAGGTGAGCCGCGGACATTTGCTCGAGACACTGAAGGGATTCGGTGAAACGGATCTGAACATAATTCCCGAAGCGTTCAAAGAACGCAAACTCACGATTCGGGATGTGCTGCACATCATTGGGTGGCACGAGGCTCACCACCAAGGCCAGTCGCACATCACCCTTAATCTCTACCTGGCCTCGCAGCCAAAATAGACCGACACCAAGCTGGACAAAGCTCTGTAGCTACGAAAAAAGAGCCGCTGAACACAACGTTCAGCGGCTCTTTCGTTTTAGGGACGACTCGGGTGCTGTCCGAATCGAGTATTGGCTCTCGAGACGAGTCAATTATCGGCTCGTCACAGCAAACTTGAAGTCCTCTTTGCCACCTTGAGGGACATCGATGACCACCACACTCATGGTGTTCCATTGCGGTGGAATGGTGTTCTGTTTAATCGGTTCGCTGGGCATGTAGCCGGTCGCATCCGCAGTGGGCTGAATCATGGTGTAGGAATAGACCTCAATTTTGTACTTCCCTGGCTGAACATCGCCAGCAAATTCCCCGGCGTTGACATTCAGGGTCATCGAGTTGGGAGTCCCCTGCCCTCGAAACAAAATCTCTCCCACGGGCATTGGATTTCCGTCGAGAGTGACCATTCCCTTCACCGGTGCGACCACAGGTGGTGGCTCGCCGCAACCCACGAGAACGAGACATCCGATCGCAATACAACCAACGATCATCTTGAGCGTTGCAGGCTGAGACATAGTAGATAAGTCCAAGAAATCAAAGATGCAGAAACAACGAAATCCGCTCCGAGCACAGCAAGCACTCGGAGCGGTCGTAGAGAGATGCGACGAAACCAACGCTTACTGCGTGACTGGCAATCCGTCGTCGCGATGCACGAAGCGGCCGATTACGTCGAGCGCGGTGGTTTGCGAAACGAACCGGACCGATCCATCCGCCGACAACACGCAAACGCCACCAGGGTGGGCTGAGTTGAGCGGATAGTTGGTGCTGGCGTTGTCGCAAACGCCATGCGTGCCGCAGTTGCCTGGAGCATCAGGCAAGCCGTCGGTGGCGCGCGAGAAGTGGTTGATGGGATAACGGACGGTCGTGAAGTTGAACGTACGTTGATCGTTTCCGTTGCCACAGCTGGGGGGAGTGCATTTCGAACGCCAGCCAATGATGAAGCCGTGCTGTGCGCTCGAGCGATAGTCTTGCTTGGTGTTGCTAACCGTGAAGACGAAGTTCGAGTTCTCGCTCACCATCCAAACGTTGCTGGTTCCGTCAGTCAGAGCAGCCAGCGAGTGGGTGCCGCCAGCGATGATCGCACCGCTTGAGCTGTGATGCCCACCAGTGCAGCAACCGGCGGTCGATCCACCTGTGTTGATGCGAGTTTCGTTATAGGTGGCGGTGGGAAGCAGGTTAGCAGCACCACCAGCGATGGCCACATAGTGAGGAGCCTGGATTTCGCGAACGCCGTTGTAAGGTCCGCGGCACCAGATGCTCAGTGGCGACGAAGGGCAGATGAAGTTCTTGATCTTGGCGTTTTGCGCTTGCGTGACGTTGTGCCCCGCGTCGGCTCCCCAGCCCGACCCGCTCCCGTCGAAACGGAACTTGTCGAACATCGTTCCTTGTTCCATGAACGGCAGGACATACACAAACCACGACGAACCCCAGCGGTCCCCCGCAGGACCACGCCCGAAGTTGGGTGCTTCATCGTTGGCACCGGCGGGTGGCAAACGATTGTTGGTGTCGTGGAAGTTGTGTACCGACAGACCAAACTGCTTCAGATTGTTGAGACACTCCGAGCGGCGAGCCGCCTCGCGTGCTGCTTGGACAGCTGGTAGTAGCAGGGCTACCAGAACCCCAATGATGGCGATAACGACGAGCAGTTCGACGAGCGTAAAGCCCGCTGCCCGCCACCGGCGCGGCGAGAGACCGTAGGACATAATCCGCACTCCTGCAAGAACGTAAGGAATAAAGAAAAAACGTGCGAAAGCCAAATCAAAAAGGCGCGAAAGCGCACAGCCGGGGCAAAGGATCAGGTATGTAACCCCGACTTCCTGGGAATCATCGAAAAACGCCGATCTCAAATCAAGCGTAAAAGCAACAAAATTTTGAGGTATCGCAAAAAACAAATGGCACTAAGCCCACCTTAGAAGCGATTAGCGAGCCCTGCGAAGCCCTTAGCCCGTTCAGCGACTAAGCTGATGCGCTGACGCACGACTTCAATGGTCTCAATAGCGAACGACTAAACCATCGATACATGCTGCCGTTAATTTGAAAATCCAAGAATTTTCTTGCGTCAAAAGGAAATTAATTTTCCCTTAGTAATGCCTGCGGTTATGCAATAAATTTTGAGGCGGCTATCCGCCCTGCAAGGCTTAAGGGTATTTGTTGCATTTTTTCCGTGCACTTAGCCCGGGACTGCTTCATCCCATCCCTGCGCATCTTGCTTCCCCCTGAAAGTGCTTCTAGACTTCAGCCGCTCCGACATGCTGCCCCCTCTTCTGAGCCGCAACTCATGAATCGCCAGCCGTACCAGACGCCGCCTCGGTGGTGGGAGCCGCAAATGACTCCCTGGATCGTGAAGCTCTGGCGTCCGCTGATCAATCGCGAACTACGGCGCGGGCAACGCATCACGCAAATCGAAGTGCAAGGGATCGAGCACCCGCAGCAGGCGATCGCTGAGAACTGCGGCATCATGGTCACGCCTAACCATTCGTTTCACTACGACTCTTACGTGCTAATCGAGACAGCTCATCGGGTCGGCCAGCCGTTTCATTTCCTCAGCGCGTGGCAAGTCTTTGCCATGAGCAAGCCTCTCGAGCAAAAAGTGCTGCAGTGGCACGGCTGTTTCAGCATCAACCGCGAGGCGGCTGACCTCAAAGCGTTCAAACAATCGGTCGAGATCCTCAGTGTCTCGAAACAACCACTGGTGGTTTTTCCGGAGGGAGACATTTACCACAGCAACGATCGCGTGACCCCGTTTCGCGAAGGTGCTGCTGCCATCGCGATGTCGGCGTCGAAAAAAGTGGAACGCAAAATCGTTTGTTTGCCTGTAGCGCTGAAGTGCTTCTACGTGAAGAACCCCGCCCAGGAACTTGCCGATGTGATGACCCGCCTTGAGCAGCGTTTCACTTGGCGACCTCGCGCTGGCTTGCCACTCGATCAGCGCATCTTCTTTTATGCCGAAGGGATCCTCACCCTCAAGGAAATCGAGTACCTCGGCAAACAGCAATCAGGAACACTTGCGGAGCGAATTCAGGGGCTCAACAACTTCATTCTCCATCAGCTCGAAAGCACTTACCAAGTTACGAGTGCAGGAGGTATCGTTCCCGAGCGCGTGAAAGATGTGCGCCGCGAGATCATCAAGCGTTTAGAGCAACCCGACCTCACCGAAGCGACACGTCGCTCGCTCATCGACGCGATGGATGATCTCTTTTTTGTGACGCAGCTGTTCAGCTATCCGACGAACTACCTCGCCCAAAAAGCGACAATCGAGCGAGCTGCTGAAACCATCGACAAATTTGAAGAAGACGTTTTGCAGCAGGCCTACCCTGGAATTCGGGGCGAACGTCACGCGGTGGTCCGTTTTGGTGAACCGATCGAGGTTCCCAAGCAGCGCGATCAGCGAAACGCAGTCGCCGCAATGACCGACCGCCTCGAACAAGCTGTGCAAGGGCTGCTCGACGAAATCAATGCTTCACGAACTTCGCATTTTCCGCTTCTTTAAGTTCACTTTCCCTTCGCCACAGCGGACAGCATGATCGAACTCAAAAATGTCGCCAAATCATTCGCCGGCACCCAGGTACTGCAGCCAACTTCGCTGAAGCTTACGCCCGGCAAGTGCACGGTGCTGATTGGTCCGAGTGGTTGCGGAAAGAGCACAATCCTGCGGCTGATGATTGGGCTGATCTTGCCCGATGAAGGCGAGGTGTACTTTGACGGCCAAGTCCTCACCGCCAAAAACCTGCTTACTTTTCGTCGCAGAATGGGGTACGTCATTCAAGATGGCGGGCTCTTTCCCCATCTCTCGGCTCGCGACAATACCAGCCTGCTCGCGCGGCATCTCGGCTGGGACAAAAGCAAAGCCAACAGCCGCGTCGAAGAACTTGCCGATTTGACGCGCCTTCCCAAAGTCGCACTCGACAAGTTTCCCGCGCAGCTGTCGGGTGGGCAGCGTCAGCGTGTGGGAATTATGCGAGCACTGATGCTCGACCCAGCGGTGATTCTTCTCGACGAGCCGATGGGAGCCCTCGATCCACTGGTCCGTTACGACTTGCAAGAGGATCTGCGAAAGATTTTTCAGACGCTCCATAAGACGGTGGTCATTGTAACGCACGACATGGGTGAAGCGGGCTTCTTTGGCGACGAAGTGCTGCTGCTGGGTGGCGGCCGGATCGTTCAGCGCGGCACGCTCGACGACCTGATCAAGACCCCTTCTGATGAATTTGTTTCGCGATTCGTTCGCTCGCAACGGCTCCCTGAAATTGCCTCGACTGGAGCACCTTCGCCATGAAAATGAACTTGTTTTTGCTGGTGCTGGCGATAATTGGCCTGCTCTCGCTAACCACTGTCGACGCACAAGAGAACCGCCTGCCTCTGCGGCGGATCATCATCGGTTCAAAGTCTTATAACGAACCCATTATCTTGGGCGAAATGGCCGTATTGCTCGCCGAGGACGCGGGTATCGAGACACAGCATCGAGCTGAGCTGGGTGGGACACGTATTTTGTACGAAGCGCTTCGGAGTGGCGAAATCGATTTCTATTTCGACTACACCGGCACTCTCATCAAAGAGATTTTCGATGGGGTCTTGATCCGCAACGACGACGAGCTGCGCGCGGCGCTGGCGGCAAAAGGAATTCGTATGGGGAAGCCCCTCGGGTTCAATAACACCTATGCCCTGGGGATGAAAGAATCGCGCGCCGAAGCGCTCGGCATCCAGTCGATTTCCGATCTCACATCACTTGCCCTAACCAACCCCCAAGTTGCCAAACTGAAGCTCGGGGTGAGTGACGAATTCATTCAACGGGCCGATGGCTGGCCTGGACTTCAAGAGCGTTATTCCCTGCCATTCAAAGTGACTGGCATGGATCACAATCTTGCATATCGCGGGCTCGAAAGTGGCACGATCGATCTTACCGACATCTACTCGACCGATGCCGAGGTGAAGTACTACAAACTCCGCGTGCTTGAAGATGATCTCGGCTTTTTTCCGGTCTACTACTGCGTACCGCTCTATCGGAAAGAGCTTGAAACAACCGCGCCGCAGTTCATCGAAGTTGTCTCCCGTCTCGAAGGCAAAATCGACAACCAAGCGATGTCGGAGATGAACGCGCGCGTGCAGATCGATCAAGTGGACGAGACGCGCGTGGCGGCTGAATTCCTGAACGCCAACCTTGGCATGCAGATCGATTTGCCAACCGATAGTCGCTGGGGCAAACTGGCTCGCGATCTGCTGCGCACCACACTGGAGCACTTGCGACTCGTCGCGATCTCGTTATTCGCCGCCATCGTGATTGCGATTCCGCTGGGGATCGCCTCCTTCCGCTACCCCAAATTGGGCTACGTCATTCTTGGCGCGGTGGGGATCATTCAAACGCTCCCCTCGCTGGCAGTGCTTGTCTTCATGATCCCTCTCCTAGGACTTGGCGCGCTCCCTGCCATCGCGGCTCTCTTCCTCTACAGCTTGCTCCCCATTGTTCGGAGCACCTACACGGGGCTGCGCGATATTCCAGCCAACTTGCGCGAAAGTGCCACGGTCCTTGGACTCGATCAGCGCGCCCAGCTTTGGCAAGTCGAACTTCCGCTGGCTTCGCGATCGATCCTGTCGGGGATCAAAACCGCCGCTGTCATCAATGTCGGTGCGGCCACCATCGGAGCGCTGATTGGAGCGGGAGGTTATGGCCAGCCGATCCTGACCGGCATTCGCCTCAACGATGTTGGTTTGCTCCTGCAAGGTGCTGTCCCTGCAGCGATTTTGGCCACCGTGGTCGACGCCCTGTTTGGCTACGCCGAGCGGTTCATCATCCCTGCCGGTCTGCGTGTGAAAGCAGGACACTAGCGCTTCACCCATGGCCCTTGATCGTGCTAGACAACTTCCTTGTCTATGTCTGCTTGGGGAACAGTGCCCACCTCCACACTCGCAAAAAACACCTACGAAAAAGCCCTCGATCAGCAAACTGCCAATCGAGGGCTCTCTGTTTTTAGGCGAGGACTACGAAGTTTCTTAAGATCGAACTTTATTCGTCGGTAACGCACCCTTCCGAGGCAGACTTCACGTTCTTGATGTACTTGTAGAGCGTGCCGCGCGTCGACTTATAGGGTGGCTGCTTCCACTTTGCTTTTCGAGCTGCGAATTCCGCATCCGACACGGCAACCGTGATGAGATTCGACTCGGCGTTGATCGTGATCGAGTCACCATCGTTCACCAGCGCAATCGGGCCACCTTCTTGTGCTTCGGGAGTGACGTGTCCGACGATAAAGCCGTGCGATCCACCGCTGAAGCGGCCGTCGGTAATGAGTGCTACATCGCTGCCGAGTCCCGCTCCCATGATCGCCGATGTAGGAGTCAGCATTTCGGGCATACCAGGTCCACCCTTGGGACCTTCGTACCGAATGATGATGACATCTCCCTTTTGGATCTGACCTTTCTCGAGTCCGGTGAGCATTGCTTCTTCGCTGTCGAAGACACGAGCAGGTCCGGTGAACACCAGACCTTCTTTTCCGGTGATCTTGGCCACGGCCCCATCGGGGCAGAAGTTGCCACGCATGATTCGGATGTGGCCCGATTCCTTGATCGGCTTCTCGACAGGATGAATCACCCGCTGCCCTTCCGCCAGACCATTGACACTCGACAGATTCTCGCCAATCGTCTTACCTGTCACCGTCATGCAGTCGCCATTGAGAAGTCCCTTTTCGAGCAGGTACTTCATCACCGCAGGTGTGCCACCGACATGATGTAAATCTTCCATCACATACTTGCCGCTCGGCTTCAGGTCGGCGATGAATGGGATGCGATCACTCACCTTTTGGAAGTCGTCGATTGTCAGGTCCACTCCCACCGAACGTGCCATGGCAATGAGGTGCAGCACGGCGTTGGTCGAACCACCTGTCGCCATGATGATGACCATCGCATTCTCGAAGGCAGCGCGAGTCATGATGTCGCGTGGCTTCAGGTCGAGTTCGAGCAGCTTCAGGATCGCGGCGCCAGCAGCGCGGCACTCCCCTTGCTTGAGTGGATCCTCAGCGGGAATCGATGAACTGTACGGAAGGCTCATCCCGAGCGCTTCAATGGCCGACGACATGGTGTTGGCCGTGTACATACCGCCGCACGCGCCGGCTCCAGGAATGCTGCAGCGGATGATCTCGGCCCGCTCTTCTTCGGTGATCTTGCCAGTGATGTATTCGCCGTAGGCCTGGAACGCCGAAACGACGTCGAGTTTGGGGTGACGCTGGGTGCAACCCGCACGGATCGTGCCGCCGTAAACCATGATCGAGGGGCGATTCAGCCGCCCCATCGCCATCAAACAGCCGGGCATGTTCTTGTCGCAGCCTGGCAGGGCAATCAGGCCGTCGTACCACTGCCCCCCCATCACCGTTTCGATCGAGTCGGCGATCAGGTCGCGCGACTGGAGCGAAAAGCTCATCCCCTCGGTCCCCATCGAGATGCCGTCGCTCACCCCAACCGTGTTGAACCGCATGCCGACCATGCCAGCTTCCTGAACCCCCTGTTTGACCACTGCTGCGAGGTCGTTCAGGTGCATGTTGCAGGTGTTTCCGTCGTACCACACGCTGGCGATACCGACTTGAGCCTTGTTCATGTCGGCTTCCGACATCCCGGTGCCATAGAGCATCGCCTGCGATGCTCCCTGGCTTTTCGGCTGGGTGATGCGGCTGGAATAACGGTTGAGCTGGCCTGCCATGGAGAAGCGTTCCCGGTCGGTAAATGATGAATTTCAGCTAAAATACGGCGAAAACACGATCGCTCGCTGGAAGCGGTCGGCTGTGAGGTTTCGAGCCCAGTAGTCTAAACCGATGGGCTCCTATGTGCCAGAGAGAGCCCCCGGCGCAGCACCTCAAGGAAGCCGGGGAAGCGGAAAGGTTCGCCTACAGCAGCTTTGAAAGAGGCAAACCGAGCCCTGGCGTAGCGAATACACCATGCGTGACGTGCCGTTCGCTGGTTGGATAGCGAAATGCCCACGAAAATCGGCTTTCCGTCGTGATTGCGAGACCACCAACCGGCCGAATGTACCGGAGAAATGAGAAGAATTGTCAAAAGGCAATTGACATCGGTGCGTGCCGATATAGGATCACACTTCGTGGAAAAACTGCGAGTTTGCCGCTTTTTTCACTCCCACCACCCGCCGAGCAGTTCGCAGCCCCTGCTCTCAGTTTCGGTTCCCCCACCGTGATTGTAAAACTTGTGTGCCAGGACCCTCTGGCTTCACCGCGCGAGCTTACGCTCGATCGCTTTCCGATTGAAATTGGCCGTAGCACTACCGCGTCGGTGCGTATTGACGATCGCTGGATTAGCCGGCGACATTGTCAAATCCACCTCCACGATGGACAGCTTTCGGTGCGCGACCTCGGTTCCCGCCACGGCACGTTTGTCAACGGCAAGCCTGTGAGCGAAAGCGCTGTGCAGCACGGGGATGAACTTTGCGTCGGACTCACACACTTTGTAGTGCAGTTTGTCACCGATCGCGTCGCCCTGCACGAAAGCGACTCGGCGTTGATGCCGGTCGCCTAAGAAAATCTCGAGTCCACGCGAGCGACTCGGTGGGAAGTCGCCCCTTCAGGATGAGGATGCTGAAAAGTCCCTCACCCTGGTTCTTAGCCTCGAATCGCTTCCCAATCGCTCAGGCGAATTAGGACAGGTCGATGTTCGAGAGGAAGTTATTCAGATCGTTGCGACCGTTATTCTCGTCGTCGATCGCTTTCTTGATCTGCTCGCGAAGCTGCTCCACCTTATCTTCCTGCTCGTTAAACTTCGTGACGTAGCGGCGGAACAAGTCCGAGTCTTTAGGGAGCTGTTCCATGTTTTGGCGAATGCGGGTTTGCTCTTCGAAGATCACCGTCACTTGACGCTCGAGTTCGCCACGCTTAGCCACCAGCAGAGCGAGCCCCTCTTTCCGTTTAATCACTTCGCCCAGTTTTTCTTTCAGGGCAGGTGAAACAACGGCGGCTTGGATATAGAAGCGGATCATGTTGTCATCGCAGTTGGCTAGTGCCACCCGCTGAGTATCGACACGCTCTTCACGCACCAGCAGATTGGCAGCGACACCGGGCTCGGCCGCGACGGCAAACCGATAGAGGTCGCGAGTCTTCTCGGTCGCCTCTTTGGGTTCGATCAGATTCCACGATGCCTCGACAGGGTATTCGATCAGAACTTGCTTCGTCTTCTTCGATGAATTCTTGATCACGTAGTTCTTCTTGCGACCATACTTGCGCGACGACTCGAGAACACCACGCACCACCTTCACGCTCACCAGTTCCTCGGGCAAGCCTTCGATCGAAGGAGCCACTTCGGTATCGAGATCGAGGGCGTAGCTGATCAGCCGCTCGGTTCCAGGCTGTAGATCCTGAATCTGAGCATCACCGGCGTAGGCACCACCGTCGAACACCGTGATCGGACCTTGCATCAGGTGCAGATCGGTGCTGTTCTTCAGCCGAACACCACTGAGGGGATGCTTGGCATGCGACGACTCGCTGTAAATCGAAACCTTCTCACCCTTCACCGAATCGTTCACGATCGGCAGCATCGCCGACTTTTGACGTTCGAGCGAGACAGGGGTTGCGATGCGGTATTGAAAGAGCTCGCCCACGTCGCTGGCGGTGGCAACCGACTGCACGCCACTGGCCGGATTGAAAGCCTTATCTTCGGCGCGCTTCATCATCTGCAATTCAACGCCATTAGAGGCTGCTTCGGCCATCCGGCGGTTGGCCATGGCTGGCTTGGCAGCAGCATCGCGGCTTTTTTCATCGTGCGCCAGCGCCTCAAACTCGCGATCCGCCTCCGCCATCGATTGATCATAGGTACGCGGTGTCAGCGAGGCGTAGAGTTCTGGCTTAACCTCGGGCCGGTCGATGTAAAGCGGCTGATAAAGATCCATCGTGAACGAAATCGGACGCCCGCTAATCAGCGTCAAATTCACGTTGTTCCAGTCTTCCTCGGTCGTGTTCTCGACAATCGCCCAGCCTTGCAGTAGCGGCTGTTTCTCGTCGTCGAGCACCAGGCGATAGCTGGTCTTCCAGATCGGCGACTCTTGAATGTAGCCGACACGAACGGGGCGTTTTCCTTTGCCTGTGAAGCTAAGCGAGACCGACTTCTTGTCGGCTGACTTCCCCATCGCCAGCACCAGCAGTGCCTGACGAAGTTCGGCATCGAGCTTGGGATTCGACAGCTTGATGCGGCCAATGTTGTCGAGCGAAATGTTCCGCAAGCCTTCGTCGGTTAGCAGAGTAAGAATCGAAGTCTGTACGACTTGATCCCCCACTTTTTGATCCCGTTTTTCAATCCCCACAATCACGCCACTGGTGGGTGTGGGGCTATCAAGTTCGATCCGCTCGCCACGAATTTGGGCCAGCAAGTCTCCGAGCGTCGGACTTGTGGTGAGATCGATCGAAAAGGTGCGGAGCGTCCGTGTGATCGGATCTTTGCTGCCGTAAGAAACGGTCGAGATCTGACCGCCACCCAGGTCCTCGAGAACCATGCTCTTGAGCAGGTCGTTGATGTCGCGCGTATTAAAACGCAGGTCGATGGTGGCATCCCCTTCGACATCGCCGCGGCGCTCGTAGAACGCCACACCACTGCTGAACATCACCACGCGTCCCAGCGGTAGAGCAGGCTTTGCTTCACCCTCCGCAGCAGGGTCTTGAGCCGATAAGAGTCCAGTGGAAGTGGCCAGCACAATGACGGCCAGCGCACCACGAAGCCAGCGAGTAGCAGAGAGGAGCATCACGAATTCCCCGAGATTTTAAAGACACGGCAGGCTCTTGCCGAGTGGCACAACCTGCGGGATTCATACGTAAGACGGCTACCTCCCCCCCACAGATTCGTGAATTTAGGGGGCGTGCCAATTTTTCTTGAGGGAGTAGGACGCCGGGGATAGCGTCCAGCTCAGGCGGTATGAGCTGAAGGGAAAACTACTTCTTTCGGCCGATGCGGGCGAGCACTTGTTCGAGGGTTTGGCGGAGCACCAAACCACTCTTGCGAAGCAGCTGCACTTCCTTCGGCCAAAGTTCGATTTCGTGACGGGCCACCACACCCTTGCGGCCGAGAACTGTTGGAACACTCAGCGCGACGTCGCGAATGTCGTAGCAACCATTTTGGATCGACGAGATCGGCAGAATCCGTTTCTGGTCGAGGATGATCGAATCGACAAGATCGCGGATCGCAATCCCCACGGCAAAGCCAGCGCCGGTTTTCTTCTTAATCACCTCGGCTCCCGAACCCTTGGTGCGGGTAAAGAGTTCGTCCGCCAGACGAAGATTCCAGCCTGGAAACTTATCCAGTGGCAGCGAAGCAATCGTCGCGCTCGACCAGATCGGCACCATGCTGTCGCCATGCTCCCCCAGGATCAGTGCTTGCACTTGCGAAGGAGCGACCTTCAACTGCTGCGCGATCAGACTTCGGAAACGAATCGTATCGAGCTGCGTTCCGAGACCAATCACCTGCGAGTGAGGCAAGTTCAAGCGATCGGCAGCAACGTAGGTAAGGATGTCGACCGGATTGCTCACCACAATCACAATCGCCTCTTTCTTGTAACCCACCTTCTGGATCTCGGTGAGGATCGAGACGAACAGGTCGGTGTTACGATTGATCAGATCGAGTCGACTTTCATCAGGCTTACGACGCAAACCGGCAGTGATGCAGATAATGTCGCTATCGGGAACATGCTCATAGCCACCAGCGGTAATCACTTGATCGGCGGTACTTGGCCCACCATGCAGCAAGTCGAGGGCATGCCCACCTGCTAGATCGAGGTTCACGTCGAGTAAAGCAATTTCACTGGCCACACCGCCGCACTGCAGCGCAAAAGCGGCACTCGAACCGACGAGACCAGCACCACCGATGATCGAAACTTTCATGATCACACCACAGCGTCAAAGATAACAAGAGTTCGAGAGTAGAACGGACACTTCCGGCCGAATTTTCGTGAAGAAGTTCTCAGAGAACTACTTCTTCGAGAGCTCGGCGAGCACACGTTCGGTGATGAGTCTGACGAGTGCTTCCTGATCTCCGGCGGCTGCAGGAGCAGCCTCTTTCTTGGCAGATGGTGCCATCGGAGGGGGAGCCTCAAAGGCTTTGCGTTCCACGCCCGATTGTTTCCAGCTGTCGCGGAAGATGTCGTTGGCGCAGATGTCGCAATCTTTGTATTCAGGTGTATTGCGAGGATCTTTCCAGCCCCACTTGTCTTTCAGCTCAAGCAGCTCGCGTTCTTTCTTCTCGCTGAAGTAGTTCACGCGGCCGAGATCTTTGGCGAGCATCAGCATGCGGCAATAGGCGTCGAGAATTTCCGTCCACCAGTAGGCTTGTTCGACGTTATCGCCGTAGCTCACTGTGCCGTGATTGGCCAGGATGATGACGTTGGTCTTCTTGACGAAGGGGAGCACCGTCTCTGCGAATTCTTTTCCGCCAGGAGTCTCATACATGGTGATTGGAACATCACCCAGAAAGACTTCGACTTCGGGAAGCACGCACTGGGGAATCGGCTCACGAGCGATGGCAAACGCGGTGGCATGTGGTGGATGACAGTGCACCACACTTTTCACTTCGGGACGTTCGCGAAAGATCTCGAGGTGCAACAGCGCCTCGCTCGAGCGTTTCTTGGTGCCGCCAATCTGCTTGCCCGACATATCCATCATGCAAATATCTTCGGGCTTGAGAAAACCCTTCGAGTGCATGGTGGGTGTAACGAGCACTTCGTTCTCGCTGACACGAATCGTGATGTTACCGTCATTCGCAGCGGCGAAGCCTTTGTTATAGAGGCGACGACCGATCTCGCAGATGTCTTGCTTCAGCTTGTGAATATTCGCCACGATCTAGATTCCTCAGTAGGAAGTGAAATGTATGGTTCGCGGAACCAAGTTCCGCACGGTGGTAAGTTGGTTTCGGTTTAGGGGTCGAGACGCAGGTCGTCGAAAATCGCTGCTGCGTAGGCATCGACCGGTTTGTCTTTCGGGCGGAACGGCTGAGCCGCTTCGCCACCTTCACTGACGGCAATCATCGAGCCGAGACCGGCGCCGAGGTCGTCCCAAACGACGATTTCATCGGCTGCAGGCTGAGTCTCGCCGCGCAGTTCGGGCAAGGTCATCGGAACTGCTAATCGCAAGCTCGCTCCCACGAAGGTGTCGTGGCAACGGCTGAGGGTGACAGTTCCGACGATTTTGGCAATTCGCATGGCTGCTGAAGCTCCTAGAGCAATTGGTTCCAGGGAGCCGCAGGGGTCATTACACCGTGCGACACCAGCCGCGAGGCAATCGCGCGGAGTTGCCAGACGTTGACTTTCAAGCGGTCGACCACAATCAAATTGGGAGCCAGTGTGTCGGCTGCGTCGTCGATCGACTGGCCACTCGTGGCGACCAAGGCTCGAACACCGCGGGTGCGGTTCGCCAGGGCAGCTGCTACAGCGGTCGTCGACGTCAGGAGCAATCCCACACGGCCACGCGATACGACGCGCGACGTTAGTTCGGCCAGCACATCTTCGAGCTTGGGCGAGCGGCAGTTATCGATCAGTTCCAGCTGAGGAATTGTCCGGCGAAGCACACTCACCAAATCGGTTCGCAGTGCGGCCAGACCATCGGAGGCGAGCGTAACCACCAATTCCCGCCCGAGATTGGCGAGCGTTGTACCAGCGATGGCATCCGCCGACCGAACGATCGAAATTCCCCGTTTGCGAAGTTCATCGACCACAGCTGGCGTAACGATAGCTCGCGACGAAACGACCATCCGCGAAATGCCGGTCAAGCGGTCTTCGATCGAAGCGAGTGTTACCAGCGAATCGCGAACGACTGCCGTTCCACTAGGAATGGGTGCTGTTCGGGGAGTTTCGACTGGGGGTTTCGGCGACGCGACAGCGGTCGAACCAGGCGCGGCGGAGCTAACGGCAGTAAGCTGCCGCAGCACTTCGCGAACCAGGTTTTCGACTTCGGTAGCGTTCACAAATTCACGTCTATGCAGCGAGTTGGTTAATCACAGATTCCGATCACACTCCAGCGAACCGGAGTAGCATCCGCCTTCAAAACATCTCGCATGTAGCGACCATCACTGCTGATCAGCACACGTTCCCCTTTGCCTGCCCCCACGGCATCGACCGCCACTTGAGGGTCGCCATCGGGGGTGCTGCCATCGACGAGCATCGGCTGCACGATGAGCAGCTTTTGCGACTTCATCGAGCTGTGCTTCAGCGTTGCGGTGGCCGTTCCAACCACGAGTGCGACTTGCATCGAAGGCTCCTGTGTGACACTCAAACCTGGGTTAGCTCTTGGGCTTGCCGAGGATGTAGAGATCGTCGATCAGCGAGCAGCGACGTTCGCGGGTGAAAGTAAGTGGTGTCGTGACCCCTTCACCCGTGGGACCAGCGATTGAGAACGACAAGTAGCCTTCGCCACCCAGTCCTAGAGCCGCCATGCAAGGTCCGTTTTTCACGAATAGCGTGGTGTCGAGGATACGACCCATGCGGGTCATGTTTCGAACGTTATTGCTGTGAATGATGCTGGTGTGCCGGAAGCCATGTTCGTACTTCTTGGCTAGTTCAATCGCATGATCGACGTCGCGGCAACGAACGAACGGAACGAACGGCATCATCTGTTCGACAGGAACGAATGGGTTGTGCTCGTCGGTTTCGCCGAAGAGGAGTTCCACATTGGCTGGTACCGATTTGCCGGCACCGCGAGCGAGGACCGCAGCATCTTGACCGAGGAAATCCTTGCTCGGAGCGTCGTGCTTATGCTCCCCTTCACCCACTTGAATGATGGCGGCTTTGGTCAAAGCATCGACCTCTTTGGCATTCAGTCGGACAGCGCCAGCTCGTTCCATGGCGGCCATCATGGCGTCGAAGACGCTGGCGACCACGAAGACTTCTTTCTCGGCGATGCAGAGCAAGTTGTTGTCATAAGCACCACCTTGAATGATGGCGCGGGCAGCCCGATCGAGGTCGGCTGTTTCGTCGACGACTACAGGTGGGTTACCAGGACCAGCAACCACGGCCCGTTTGCCACTCTTCAGCGCTGCGCGAGCGACTGCGGGACCGCCTGTCACGCAAATCATGTTCACACCACGATGAGCGAACAGTGAGTTGGCAGTCTCGAGGGTCGGTTCGGCAATCACACTGATCAGGTTGTCGATGCCGAGATCTTTGTAGATCGCCGCGTTGAAACGACGCACACCTTCGGCAGCCACTTTCTTACCACTGGGGTGTGGGTTCACGACCAGGGCATTACCAGCCGCAATCATGCTCACAGCATTGCCGGTGATGGTGGGGAGCGAGTGGGTGACGGGAGTGATGGCACCGATCACTCCAAAGGGTGCGTGCTCGATGACCGCGAGGCCATGATCGCCGCTATAAACTTCCGAGCGAAGGAACTCGACACCGGGGGTCTTCATCCCGAGTGTATGCAGCTTTTCGATCTTGTGCTGCAAGCGGCCGATTTTCGTTTCGTTCATTTCCATCGTGCCGAGTTCGACCGACTGATCGATCGAAATGCGGCGGATGTGATCGATGATTCGCTTGCGTTCTTCGCGGCCTCGCTCCGAGAGTTGCTCGAAAGCGGTGCGAGCGGCAGCGACAGCTTCATCCGGACAAGTAAACACGCCATTGCGGCCAGCAAAAGATTTGCTGCCAGCATGTGCGCCGCGATTGACCTCGGCGAGCACTTTGGCGACGACGTTGCGGATAAGCTCTTCGTTGATCTGCATATTCAAACTCGATTGGAGTGTTTTTGGGCGGAGTAGTTAGGTTCGCTGCGAAGCGCGATGCATGACGAGCGGAACGAAGCCTTAGCTGTTTTCGCGGGAATAAACGCATCCCGTGTCGACATGCACCGTATCGACGATCCCGATCACGACGGCATCGATGGGGAGTGACTTAGTCTCGGGAGTGAGACGAGCGCTGCTCCCTTGCGTCAGCAGGACGTAGTCCCCCACGCCGGCACCCAAGGTGTCGACGGCTACAAACGTGCGTCCTGTGGTGACGAGTGTCGTGCGATCCTTGGGCTCGACGCGATAAGGTTCGACGATGAGGAGCTTGTAGCCCACCATCGACGCCACCTTCTGCGTCGAGACGAGTGATCCGGTTACTTTCGCAACGAACATCGAAATTATCCTTCCAGCAAGTGCTTTGTTTGGCGTGCCACGATCAACTCTTCGTTGGTCGGAATCACCCAAATCTGAGCACGGCTTGCGGGCGACGAGAGGCAACCTTCGCCGCGATGCGTTTCATTCTTCGCGAGATCGAGATCGATCCCGAGTTCACTGAGTCCGGCACAGACACCTGCACGAGTTGCTCGGCTGTTCTCGCCAATTCCTCCGGTGAACACGACGGCATCGACGCCACCTAGTTCGACCAGAAGCCCACCTAAATGACGGCGAATTTCGGCGATGAAAACATCGAGCGCGAGTCGTGCACGCGATTTACCTTCGGCTGCTGCTTGCTCGAGATCGCGAATATCTCCGCTGATTCCCGATAGTCCGAGCAGACCACTTTTTTCGGCCAGCGTGTCGAGCACCTGATGCAGCGAGAGCCCAAACTCTTTCATCACCATCGGAATCGCAAAGGGATCGAAATCCCCGACACGATTGTTGTGTGGCAATCCGGTTTGAGGGCTCATTCCCATCGTGGTCGCAACGCTTTGCTGTCCGCGAATCGCGCACAAACTGTTGGAGCCTCCGAGGTGGCACGAGATCACGCGCAGATCGTAGCGGCCGATGAGTTCGGCGGTTCGCATGGCGATATAGCGGTGACTTGCTCCGTGGAAACCCCAGCGGCGAATGTGCAGCTTTTCTTCCCATTCATGAGGAATGGGATAGGTGCGAAGTCGGTCGGCGATCGTGTTGTGAAATCCAGTTTCAAACGCGGCCACAAGCGGAATTTCTGGCAGTTTCTCGCCCAGAAGCCGCATGGCTGCGATGTAGGGTGGATTGTGCGCCGGAGCAACGAGGTTCATCTCTTCCATCGCAGCCAGGACATCGGGCGTCACACGCTGCACACCGCTGACGCGGCCGCCATGCACTGCCTTGAAGCCAATCGCTGCGACTTCCGAAGCATCCTTGAGGCATCCCGAAACTGGATCGGTGAGCTGAGCGAGACACGTTCGCACCGCGACGGCATGATCCGGCACAGGCGTGCGAAGTTCGGTTCGACTCGATCCGATTTCGACGAAGCAAGGTGACTCGGGAGATCCAATTCGTTCAACGCCACCACGTGCCAGTTGCGTCTCGCTCGACATGTCGAACAGACGGTACTTAAAGCTCGTGGATCCTAGATTGGCGACTAGCACCTTCATGATGCAGACACTCCTTTGATGAACTTTCCTCATTACCCTGGCGCGACACAGACGATGCATCGCGCGGACGACTTAGCTCAGGAACGCTTCCACGAGACCTTCCGAAGGACGGGCGATGACGTGGCTGCCGACGAGTTCGCCGGTTTGCTGAGCGGCTTGGGCACCAGCTTCAACAGCGGCACGAACGCTACCCACGTCGCCACGAACAATCGTGGTGATGAAGGCACCGCCGATACCAATGCGCTTGACGATTTGCACGTTAGCGGCTTTGGCCATGGCATCGGTGGCTTCAACAAGGCCGACGAGACCTTTGGTTTCGATCAATCCAATTGCACTCGACATCTAAGGTATTCCTTGCAAAACAGAACTTAAGTTCAGAGGTGACTTGCTGCTGACCGGGCGACTATTCGACCGAAGGACGAGCGCGCTTGATCGATGGTGGAAGAACGATGTGGAGGTCTTCGTGTGGACGAGGAATGACTTGCACGCTGACCACTTCGCCGATGCGACCAGCAGCTGCAGCGCCGGCATCGGTAGCCGACTTCACAGCGGCGACGTCGCCGGTGACGAATGCCGAAACAAGACCGCTGCCGACCTTGTCCCAACCGAGGAATTCGACGTTTGCAGCTTTCAGCATGGCATCGGTAGCTTCAACCAAGGCAATGAAGCCTTTGGTCTCAATCATGCCGAGCGCTTCGTTCGTTTTGGCCATTTCATACTCCAGAGAAAAAAGAAAAACACGTTAGTTTCGAGAATCAAGCGAGATTGCCAGCGACCCAGTGAATCGCAGACAACTGCGCTAGTGTTTGCACTTACAACCTTCGGTTTGTGGAAGGAGTTCCACCTTGGTTGCCGAGTCGAGATAGCAGGCGTTGCCTTCGTCGGTATCGATGTGGACTTCGAGTTTGCTGGTGTTATCTGCGCGGACCAGAAGGTCTTCGAACACCACGCTGCACTGCGGCGATTCGACTCGCAGTTTCATGAAGTCGCCGTTCTTCACGCCGTAGAACGCGGCGTCTTCTTGGTTCATGTGGACGTGACGGGCAGCACGAATGACACCTTCGGTCAATTCGACAACACCCTTGGGTCCGACAAGCACACAGCCCGGCGTTCCCTTGATGTTGCCGCTGTGGCGAACAGGTGCATCGATGCCGAGCGAAATGCTGTCGGTGAAGGCGAGTTCGACTTGGCTGAAAGGACGCGTTGGGCCAAGCACGCGAACGGTCGGTAGCATGCGTCGACGTGGGCCGACGACCATCACCGTTTCGGCAGCGGCATAGAAACCGTCTTGGTAGAGGTTCTTGTCGGGCGTGAGTTTGTGTCCAGGGCCAAACAGCACTTCGACGTGCTCATCGGTGAGATGGCAATGGCGGGCCGAGATGCTGACGATCAGCTTCGGAGTTCGCGGCGCTTCGGCTTTCGCGGAAGGAACAGCGGTGGCTCCGAGGACGATCTGGCGCACAATGCGTTCGACAGTATCGCGATCGAGAGTGGCAAGGTTGCTCATGATTAGGTAGTGCTCTTACTGCTTACGAATTAGCTCGAAGGCGAATTGGTTTGTTCTTGAGGCTGCTCGGCAATCACCACGCGGACCCCCTGCTCTTCGAGGGCTGATTGCCAGGTGGGATCGATTTCGTGATCGGTAACGAGCGTGTCGATGAAGTTCAAATTGCAAAGGTGAGCGAGACTGGTGTGACCAAACTTGGTGCTATCAGCGACGACAATCACTTCGTCGGCGGCTCCCATCATGGCTCGCTCGGTTTCTACCAGCAGCAGGTTGCTGTTGAAGAAGCCTCGCTCGCTAACGCCCGCCACACTGATGATCGCACGGCGAACGCAAAGTCCGCTGAGCATCTGATTGGCGTAGGGACCGAGCGAAACACCAGTGCGAGCGTGGACATAGCCACCAATCAGCACGAGGTCGGCGCGGTCACTACTGGTAAACAAATTGGCCACTGGTAGCGAATTGGTAACCACCTGAAGCGGTCGCCCCACAAGGAGTTGCGCTAGTTCGTAGGTGGTACTTCCGCCGTCCAGCAGCAGTGTGTCGCCATCTTCAACTAAGCGACTCGCAGCCACCGCAATCTGGCGTTTCTTGTCCCAATGGGTCGACTGCCGCTGGTCAAAATGGGCAAGTTTGGGGGACGGGCCGGTATAGAAAACACCGCCGTGAGTCCGCTGAGCTACGCCCGTTTCTTCCAGAAAGTCTAGGTCACGGCGGACTGTTGATTCCGAAACCTGAAGCTGACCGGCTAAGTCGGGCAGCGACGCAAAGCCGCGCTGCTGGATCAACTCCAGCAGTCGGTTGCGACGATCTTCAGTGGTGGTTTGGCGAATCAAGTGCGTAAACTCCGCGCAGTTTTCCCAATTATGGCTGCACGAGTAGTAGTTATCAAGCAGATGCGTGAAAGATTTCTATCACAGGCTGAAAATTAACGCGCACTCTGGGGCAAGAGTTCCCCTAGAAGGATTCGCTATTGCAGCGCAATCCGTTTGACAGCAGTCACTTAGAAAGAATTCGCAAAGATGCGAGCGTGAAAGGCAAGGCCCATGTGGAAAATGGGCAAGATAGTGCCAACGACTTCTGCAAGAGAGAATAGCAGAAGAGGGCTAAATAGCTAGACGACGACGACTTTGCGGCCTACGACACTCACGCGGCCTGCTGCCACGAGGCTGATCGCCTCGGGATAAATCTCGCACTCCGCTTCGAAAACACGATGGGCGAGGTCGTCGGCAGTGTCACTGGGGAGCACGGGAACCGCTTGCTGAAGCAGAATCGGACCGTGGTCGTACTGATTGTCAACAAAGTGGACCGTACAGCCACTGATCTTCGCACCAAACGCAATCGCCGCCTGGTGGACCTTGGGGCCGTACATTCCCTTGCCGCAGAACGACGGAATGAGGCTGGGGTGAATATTAAGGACGCGATTTTCGAAGTCGGCTGGAATCAGGACGTGCTTCAGAAAGCCGGCCATCGCGACGAGCTTCACCCCTGCTTCGCGGCAAGGGGCGAACATCTGTTCGCTATAAACCTCGGCCTTGGTGCCGGGAATCTTTTCTACAACCAGTGTCGTGATGCCAGCGGCGGAGGCGTAATCGAGCCCCTTGGCCGAAGGACTACTCGAGATCACCAGACGAATATCGATCTCGAGCTTTCCCTCGGCGATCCTCCCGAGCAAATTGCGCAGCGTTGTTCCACCACCCGAAATGAACACCGCGATGGGCAATTTGTCAGTCATTCTTCAGTAGTTCGTTAGGAAAACGAGAGGAAGTACGAGGCAACGAGCGAGCACTTGCTGAGGAGATTCGAGTGGTATTCTTGCGAACGTGCAAAGCTAGACTTTTCGAACGTAAAGCGAAATCGGAATCTCGCCGAGTTCAGTTTCGACCGCTTCACAATCGAGAGCGGAAGTTCCGACATGCGTGGCAAGCGTTTCGCTGGCGATGAACGATGCGTGCTCGAGAACCGCTGAAGCTAGTTCTTCCGAGTTCGAAACGACTCCCACTTCAATTCGATCGCTGTAGTCTAGCCCGAGTTCTTTACGACGATCTTGAATCAGCCGCACGAGGTCTCGGGCATAACCTTCGCGAATCAGCGCGGGGGTAAGTTCGGTCGAAAGGACGACCACGCAGCCCGAGCCTTGAGCCGCAGCCCAGCCTTCTTTGGCTTGTAAGCGGACCTGGATATCTTCGTTGTCGAGTTCGAGTGTCTCGCCGCCAAGAGTGAGTACCACTTTGCCGGTGGCTTGCAACTGCGCTAGGAGCGTCGCCCCGTCGGCATTACCGAGCGCTGCTTTGCAGGCGGGGAGCAGTTTGCCGATCTTGGGACCGAGTCGCTTGAAGTTAGGCTGCACTTGGTAGGTGATGTACTCGTCAGCCTTGGTGGCGTAGTCAATTGTTTTGACGTTCAGTTCGTCGCGCAAAAGTTCGTCGTGCTCGGTGAGCCACGCTTGATGTGTCGCGTTGCTCAGAATCACTTCCACTCGCGACAAAGGCTGACGAACCTTCAGTTTGTTCGCCATGCGAGCCGAAAGACCGAGCGACGCGATTTCGCGCAAGAGCTTCATTCGTTCTGACAGCAGCGAGTCGACATTCGCTGCATTTCCCTCAGGAAAATCGCACAAATGCACGCTTTTCAGGACGTCGCTGCTAACTGACCGCGCGAGGTTCTGCCACAGCGTTTCCGCGAGGAACGGCGTGAACGGCGCGATGAGTTTCGCGGTGGTGAGCAGGCACTCATAGAGGGTCCAGTAGGCGTCGAGCTTTTCGGGCGAGGTTTTATCGGCAGCCCAAAAACGTTCGCGCGAACGACGTACGAACCAGTTGGATAGTCCGTCGACAAAGGCGTTCAAAAGCTTGCAAGCTTCGAAGTTGTCGTACTGATCCATCAGCCTGGTGACGTCGGCGGAAGTCTTGTGCAACTCGCCCATGATCCAGCGATCGAGCTCACCGCGTTCGGCGATGGGGCGATAGTGCTTGGCTTTGGCAAGCGTGGCTGCATCGAGTTGTCCATCACCGACATCGGCGAGCAATTTCGAGGGATCGAAGCCGTCGATGTTGGCGTAGATCACGAAGAACGAATAGCAGTTCCAGAGTCGCAACAGAAACTCAGGGATGCTGTCTTTGATCGACTGTTCTTTGTAGCGAATGCTCGTCCAGGGAGCCTGATTCGCAAAGAAATACCAGCGTAGTGCATCAGCGCCGTACTTATCAAAGATCTCGTTGGGCTCGCGATAGTTTCGCTTGCTCTTGGACATCTTCTGGCCATCTTCGCCGAGCATCAGTCCAAGCACGATGCAGTTCTTAAATGGATGCGGATACTCGCGAGGCTGTGCTTCGCCGCTCACGCCACCTTTGCCAAACAGCATCGTGCTGATCGCCAGTTGGCTATAGAACCAGCCTCGGGTTTGATCGATTGCTTCGCTGATGAAGTCAGCGGGAAACTGCTGCTGAAAATCAGCGGCTCCCTTGTGCGGATAGCCCCACTGCGCGAATGGCATCGCGCCACTGTCGTACCAACAGTCGATCACTTCGCTCACGCGGCGCATCTTCGCGCCAGTGGCAAACGGCGAGTCGTAGGTGATGTTGTCGATGTAAGGCTTGTGCACCTTCAGATCTTCGACAAGTTCGGGATTGGCTTGCTTGGCATTAGCCCACGCTTCGAAGCCGCTCGCGCCAGGCTTTTGCTCGAGCTCGGCATAGCTGGCAATCGCCTGCATCTGGCCTGTGGTCTCGCAGACCCAGATCGGCAGCGGAGTGCCCCAGAAGCGTTCGCGCGAAAGGGCCCAGTCGACATTGCTCTCGAGGAAGTTGCCGAAGCGACCTTCTTTGATATGCCCCGGAAGCCAGTTGATTTTCTCGTTGCTCGCGAGCATTTCGTCGCGGAACTTGGTGGTCCGAATGAACCAGCTTCGACGTGGGTACTGGATCAGCGGATCGTTGTCGGCGCGCCAGCAGAAGGGATAGTCGTGCAGGTATTGCTCTTGGTGATAAAGCAAGCCAGCAGCCTTGAGTTCACGCTGAATTTCTTTGTCGCAATCCTTCACCCAGCGACCTTGGTAGGTCGGCGCTTCTGCGGTGAACTTGCCATCCGGACCGACGGCGCAGATCAGTTCAGGACCTTCGCCGACGACGAACTTCGCTTTTTCAGCTACAAGCACGTCGAAGTCGACTTCGCCAAAGGCAGGTGCTTGATGCACGACGCCACTACCGCTGTCGGTCGTCACGAAATCGGCAGCTACCACACGCCATGCAATGGAGGCTTCGCCACCTGCAACGAGCTTGCCAGTCGTGCTGCCGAGTTGGCTGTAGTAATACGAATAAGGTGGCACATAGCGCCGGCCAAGGAGTTCGCTCCCCTTGAGCGTTTTGACGACTTCCAGTGGACGCTTGGACTTCGCAGCGATCGTCTCAACCAGTGCTGCTGCAAGGATGATCCGCTGATCGGTTTCGGTATCACGCGCGACAACGTAATCCAAATCGGGATGGACTGCAGCGAACTGGTTGCTTGGGAGTGTCCAAGGTGTGGTGGTCCAAACCAGGAGCGACGTTCCTTCGGGATTTCCGGCATCGTCGAGCAGCGGAAACAGGACGTAAACGCTCGGGTCGGCGACTTCGCGATACCCCTGCCCTACTTCGCCGCTCGATAGCGCGGTCCCGCCTTGGGCCCACCACCAAACGATCTTGTGGCCTTGGTACAGAAGACCGTTATCGAACAGTTGCTTGAGCGACCACCAGACCGATTCGACGAACGACTGGTGATAGGTGACGTAGGCCTGGTCGAGTTTGATCCAAAAGCCGAGGCGTTCGGTCAGTTTTTCCCACTGCTGCATGTAGCGCCAAACGCTCGCTTGGCAGCGATGAATAAAGGGCTCGATGCCAAAGGCTTCGATCTCTTCCTTCGAGTGGATCCCCATCTCTTTGCAGACTTCCACTTCGACAGGAAGTCCATGGGTGTCCCAGCCTGCTTTACGCTCACACAGTTTTCCTCGCATCGTTTGATAGCGAGGAAACAGATCCTTGATCGAGCGCGTCAGGCAGTGCCCTGGGTGCGGCATGCCGTTGGCTGTCGGCGGCCCTTCGAAGAAGACAAAACGCTCGGCATCTTTGCGGCGCTCGAGCGACTCGTCGTAAATCTTGTTTTCCCGCCAGAACTGCAGAACCTCTTGTTCGAGTTTTGGAAACGGCGCACTAGCGGGAACACTGTTAAACATCGCTTGCAAAGTCCCAATAGAAATTTGTCGAAAGCGTTAAGCAGAGAGCCGATCCGAGAGCGCGAGGTTCACCCGACACTCGCGCTCGATGACATCGAAGTGCAACCAGCGACTAGTCTTCGTCGTCGAAGTCGTCATCATCTTCGTCGTCTTCTTCCTCGACCTCTTCCTTGGGCTTCGCTTTGGACTTCCCCTTTTTCTCTTCGGGAGGAGCCTCTTCCTCGTCTGGAACAAGCGGCTCTTCTGGCTCTTCGTCTTCGTCGACAAAATCGCCGCCGAGCACGGTCACATCGACATCTTCTTTAAGATCTTCTTCGGTCACTTCGAGATCCGACAGATCGTACTCGTCGTCGAGTTCGTCTTCAAAATCGTCGTCGAACTCGTCATCAAAATCTTCTTCATCGAAGTCGTCGAGATCGCCACCCGAATCGCCGGTGTCGTCTCCATCCATGCTCACCAGCGAGTCCTGCTTACGCGCCCAATCGACGCCGGTCACCACGTCTGCTTTCTCTTCGTTCCAATCAGCAGGATCAATCGTCATGAGTTCAAAACTCCGGAAGTTCGCCAAGGGAAAGTTCGTGGGAGGCTCGTTTTGGGCGGTGCTCGATCGCCCCCAAAAGGGCGATCTGGGAAACGTAATCAGCAGGCCGCCAGCAGCATCGTCGAAACCTTCTATTTTTGAGCAGTTTGACGATTTTTGATAGGGGACAGCCTCGGCAGGAATCGACGGACTGGCGCGGCTGGAATAGTCAGCGGCGAAAAATGACCAGAAGGGCCAGACTGGGGCGCGAAACAGCTCCCTGTAAATCAACGCAAGCGTTTTCTGTGTATAAGCTTACAGAAAATCAGAAGCGATTCCAAAATGCGACTGTAGCCGCACGAGAGCAAGCGATTGGCGGGCCCATAGCAGCGATCGATTCACGCTGGAAGCGACATTGGCTGCGGCGGAGAAATCTTCCCAAGAAACAAAAAAAGGCGAGGCCGACTGTGGATATCGGCCCCGCCTCACACGGGGTGAGAATGACTTCTCGGTGTGCACAGGTGACGGGAAGCACGCTGCGTACAAATCAAACCTATATCCTAGACCGGAAGTGTCAATTTTGGGGCTTTAGCAAAACCTTGCGATTTGGCGAGTTTCTGACGCCGAGGTAACGAATGTGAGGGATTTGCCAATCGTACCGCCAGCAGCTTTGGTCCAGGGTCCGATTGGAGTGATTGTTCCAGCGAAACCTAGCCTACAGGTGGTTCGCTAGATTCCCCGGCTGATGCGGCCGCTGAACCGGACGAACTTGTTTTGGGGGCTGGCTTTCGAGCTGCCAGCGGTCCTGGTCGATCGAATCGCCGATTCTCTTTCGAGAGGGGCTTAATTGGCTCTTTGGCCGGACTTACGGCCGGGACATCTGGCGGGAGGATCGAAACAGCCGCAGCGAGCCTTGCAATTGCCTCGTGAGCGGGGGCCACTTGCTGATAAACGGCTAAAGCTTGCTGAGCAGCCGAACGGAGCCCACGCTGGATGCGGGATTCCACCCAGGTTCGCAAAAAGAGGGGCTCGGCGATCCCTTGTTCGCAGGCCGCAGTCAGCAGCAGATCGGCCGTGATCCAGTTTCCTTGCGAAAACGAGGCGAGTCCACTCACCGCACTTTGCCAGCGAGCCCGGTCGAATTCAGGCTCTGGAAGCTGATCGACGGCGTGAATAGCTCCCTCGAAGTTTCCGAGCCGCGTTTGCAGTTCAATCAGTTGTTTGAGCAGTCGTGGCGCGCCCGGCATCCGGCGAAGCGCTTCTTCGAGCATCTGCACCGCTTCTTCAACCCGCCCGAGCGAGGAAAGCAAAATCGACTCGCAGTGGGCTGCAATCTGCTGAATGTCGGGGAGATGCCACAGAGTTTGTTCGATCTGGCCACTGCGCCACGCCAGGGTATAGGCCCGAATCGCCAGCTCAGGCTGCTCAAGCGACTGCAAATAGCCGCCAAGTGCCGTCAAAAGCTGCGCATCGAGTGGAAAATGCTCGACACCCTGCATGCAGAGCGCCAGCTGTTTCTCGCGATCATCGGTCTCGCCATCGATCGCGGTGAGCAGGCCGTAGTAAGCTTCCAGATGCTCGCGAGTTCCCGCTTTGGCGAGCTGCGTTGCTTGTTCGTAATGGACGCGTGCTCGCTCAGTCTCTCCCAGCGACTGGAACGCTTCCCCCAGGCAATTGTGCATTTCCGCCGAGGGACCACGCTCGGTGAGCTGCAAATCGGCCAGTTTAATATTGCGGCGAGCCTTCGCTGCTTTCACTTCAAAATCGTGATCTTCGATTCCTCGCTGAATCGGCAATGGAAGCGATTCCACGCTCATCCCAAAAGCAAACAGGGATTTGTCGAGCACTTCCCGCACGCGCGACTGAAACTGCATTCCCGGACGTCGCGGATGAAGCCGTACGCGATAAATCTGCTCACCACCCACCAAACCGGGCTCTGCAGGAACAACCACGGGCAACTGATAGACGCGGTCGATCGCAGCAAATTGCTTCACAAACGGCACAAGTTGTTCGGCTGTCGCTTCTTCTATCGTCTCGCCCGCATCGAGCCACAAAATCCAGTCGCCACTGACAAGTCGCAGTGCGGCATTTCGCGCTTCGGCGAAGCTATCTTCCCATTCGTGCAGGTGGACCAAACAGCCGTGCGTGCGAGCAATCGCCACGGTGTCGTCGGTGGAGCCAGCATCCACCACAAGCACTTCACTTGCCACTCGATGGGCCGACAGAATCGTTCGCTCGATGATAGCTGCCGCATTTCGGGCAACAATCGCCACGCTCAATCGACGCAAACTTCGCACGGGCTCGTTCATGCTCGCTTCCCTCCCTGGACGCAAGTCTTTCCACCATTACCCGCTGCTAGCTACCAAGGGTGTGCCAGCAGTCGTGTCTTAGATTGGTGACAAGTCTACAGAGCGCTACCGATCTCGCGTAGATCAATCTCGCAACTTCCATGCACGATTTACCTAAGCTTATGCAAGCCAAAGGACTTCCCGGCCGCTAGCAGACCTCTAGCAACTTCGTGAATTTTAGACGTCCGGCGAGCAAACGGGCCGTTTTGATATTGAGCGATAGCATTCATCTGAACTAACTTACGCTCCAACTTTAAGGCTACGTAGAGGACCTACGTAAGCGCCACGCTATCCAGGGAAGGATCCCTCATGTCGATCGCCAGTTCGTCGAAATCGAGTACTACCCTCTTCTCGAACATTCGCGATGCTGTGCGCGTTCTTCGCGGCCGGCCACTTAAATACTCTCAGCTTGCTCGTGGCAGCGGACACCCCAACTCACAACCGCGTCCTCAAGGGATTCGCACCCCCGCCGACCTGAGCCTTGCAACACTCAGAGCCAATGAGGTTCCGCTACTCCAAAAACTGGTGCGGCAATCCCAGCAGTACCCGGGTCCGATCATTGAAGTCGGCACGCTGCTGGGTAACACCACTACGACACTTGCGCTCCACAAAGCCCCCGAGCAAAAGATCATCACGGTCGACTTGTATTGCTGGAACCCCTGGGGAATCACCCCCGACGCCCACTTTACGCTCACACGCCAGATGCTTCGCTACCTTATCGAGGCGGGCCATGTCGAGCAGATTCGCATGGACAAAAATGAGTTCTTTCGAACTTATAAGGGCCCCGCCCCCTCCATGGTGTTTCTCGATGCCATTCACGATTACACCGAAACCAAAAAAGATATCCTTTGGGCCCAAGACATCGGCGCCAAGATCATCTCAGGCCACGATTACTGCGAGCAATTTCCAGGTGTCGTGGAGGTAGTGAACGAGTTTGGTGGCCCCGCTGAACTGGGTGGCACAGTTTGGGTACTCCCTTCCAAGGAAAACAAGACTTTCGCAGCACCTGCGGCAGTCAGCAAAACCCCCAGTGGCCAAGATATCAAACTCGAAACCGCATCGATTGTCATCCCTGCTTATAACGCCGCTCCTTATATTGGCGAAGCGCTCGCTGACATTGAGATTCAAACTTACAAGAGCTGGGAAGTTATTGTTATTGAAGATGGCACCAACGATGGTACCCAGCAACTGGTAGAAGATTTTCAGCGCCGCAACCCCAACCATCGCGTAGTCTATGAACGCTTTCCAGAAAATCGTGGCGTAAGCGCTGCTCGCAATCACGCCTTCACACTCTGCCAAGGCGACCTGATTGCATTTTTAGATGCGGATGATCGCTGGGACCCAACGCACCTAGAAGCCCGCATCGAACAACTGACTCGCAGCGGCTGCGACATCGCGTACGGACCTGTGGAGATGTTCGATACCAAAACCAATCAATCGATGGGAAACTGGGGCCCGACGAGCGAAGAACTAGCCGACTTTCCTGATTCACTCTTCAGCCGGACACTCATGCAGCCCTCGGGTGTTGTCGCCAAAATGAGCGTCGTTCGTGACGTTGGCGGCTTCTCCACGTCCCTTAAGTGGGCGGAGGATCTCGATTATTGGCTCCGATGTGTTCAAAAAGGAAAGAAGTTTTCGTATTCCCCCAAGGTAACTTCGCGATATCGCAAAGGGGTCGAAACGGCTGCCACCAGCCGAATCGCCGATTGCGCAGCCTCTAGTGCTGGCGTATGCAAATCACATATCAACATTTTTCCTCAGGGACGAGCAAAGCGACGCAAGCAAGTTGCTGCGAAGTATATTTCTGCAGTGAACCTGCGACGACGCCAGGAGCGAGGAAATAAATCCCGCGAACTGGATCGCCAGCTAGCACAACTTCGACTGGAGGCATGGAAGCTTCAAAAGCATCGCGTCGACCTCTTGGCAAAGTCGCTAGCAGGCTATTTGAAGTCACTCCTGCCGAAAAAGTAATCCATTTGTAACGATCGTGCCGATACGACATTCACCCCCCCTGGTAGGCCAAAGGAGATTAGGCCCAAACACCTCATTCACTGAGTGGTGCCATGCAGCGGGTGCTCGACGTTTTGACATCGGCAGACGATCGTTTCGCAATTGGACTCGCCGGCACGATTAAATCGGTGCTGGCGAGCTTGTCTCCCTCCAGCAAACTCAATCTTTGGGTGCTCGATGGGGGTATTTCCTCGGAGAATCGCGACGATCTGATCCACCACTGGAACGATCCACGGCTTTCGGTCAACTGGCTGCCGGTCGACAGGGCGCTTCTAGCTGAGTTTAAAGTAGCGCCGCACATGTCGGACGCCGCTTACTACCGACTGCTCGCCCCGAATCTGCTCCCCTCATCGGTTAAGAAGCTCCTCTACATCGATGCCGACCTCCTGGTTCAGCGCGATCTGACCGACCTTTGGGACGAACCTTTCGACGGCCACTCTTGCATTGCCGTGCACGATATTGGTGCTCCGTTTCTCGATAGCAACCAAATTCTGCTAGAGAAACCCGACGCACTCAGCCGTATTGTCTGCCGCAATCCAATTCCGATGTTCGAGGAACTCGGCCTGGCTCCCGAGACCCGCTATTTCAATAGCGGAGTCTTCATGATCGACCTCGAAACGTGGCGGAGCGAGCAACTTTCGGTGCAGATGTTCGATGTCCTATGCACGCATCGCGAGCGACAGATCTACCACGACCAGTTTGCGCTGAACATCGTGCTTGCCAACCGCTGGAAGGCGGCCGACTATCGCTGGAACCAACTTGCCTATATTCACGAACTTAAGGTTCCACAGCACACCTTTCTTGAGCCGCAAGTTTTTCAGCAGTACAAGCATTCCCCGTGGGTCGTGCATTTTACTTACCGCAAACCGTGGCAGCCGGAGTGTCAGCACCCGCTGCGGAAGCGTTTTTTCGACTATTTGGCGGGAAGCAAGTGGATGCAGGCGATGCCCGAATGGCATCCTCCACAGCAGCCAATTGTCGCGCCCCCTGCTCCTCCAGCGGCACGCCAGCGGCAGGGACTTTTGGGCCGGATGCAGCGTTCGATTCGAAAACGAATCGATTCGCTCGGCGCGGTGACTTCGCAGGTATTTCGTAGAGCGGCGTAACGGGTTTTCGGCGTAGACGCTGAAGAACGATCCTGCTATCTTTCCCTCTCGCAAATCGGTCTTCTGGACCGTCGACTTGCGGGATGTCTTGGACGATGGATCGTTCCACTCACCCAACTCAAAACATGCCAACCTCGATCCAGCTTGTCACATCATCGGACAATAATTTCGCGATCGGTCTGGCAGGAACATTTAAATCGGCGCTAACCAATCTTGCCGCTGATTCAAGTGTCGACCTATGGGTTCTCGACGGCGGCATTACCGACGAGAACAAGGCCGAAATCTCCCGGCACTTGAGCGACCCGCGGCTGACGCTCCACTTCGTCTCGGTTGATCGCAAATTGGTGAGCCAGTTTGTTATTTCGCACCATGTGACCGATGCAACTTACTATCGGTTGCTAACTCCCGAGATTTTGTCGCGCGACATCGGAAAGTTCATCTACCTCGACTCCGATCTGCTGATTCGCGGCGACCTCACCAAGCTTTGGAACACCCCGTTTGATGGTGCTCCCTGTGTAGCGATCCAAGATTCCGGTGCGCCGTTTGTCGACTCAACCCAACTAATCGAGCAGCAGCCCTCGCTGCGCGGATGCATTGCTAACGCCAATCCGATCCCGAACTATCGCGAACTTGGCCTCCATCCACACGCACCCTACCTCAATGGTGGCGTGATGATGATTGATCTCGACCTCTGGCGTCGGGAACAACTGGCCGAGAGGATGCTGAAAGTCCTCAGCGATTATCGCGAGCATGTGACGTACTGGGATCAGTACGCTCTGAATGTCGTTCTCTCGCAGCGCTGGAAGCAAGCCGATCACCGCTGGAACCAAATCGCCTATCCCCTGCGATTCTCATCGCACGAGAACACGATTTTCTCGAAAGAGGCTTTTGATCTCTATCGCAACGATCCGTACATCTCGCACTTCACCTACCGCAAACCCTGGCAAGCGGAGTGCATCCATCCTCGGTCGGAAGAGTTTTATCAATACCTCGAGGGATCCATCTGGGCCAACACCAAACCGGTCTGGCAAGAATATGAGCCCGTTGCTGGTGTTGTCCATGTTCCACCGAAAAAACCGAAGCCCTACTACCGCCGCAAATTTCGCGAACTGCGAGACTATGTCCGTCAGCAGATTCGCTCGGTACGCAAGTCGGCACAATCACTCTTCCGTGGTGCCGCTTAAGGCAAGTAGCTCTGACTATTAAGCTCGCCGCTATGCCTCATTCCAAACTCGTTCGTTGCGACGCCCTAAGTCTCGACCAGCGCAACACTCGCCCTGCGGAGACGTAGATTTCCAAGCGGTAGCAGCACGCGCCTGAGCAAGAGATTGTTTGAAGCTGTATAAGTCCACTCTTGGCGATAAATTGGCAAGCAGTGATTCAGCGAAGAATCGCAGATGCCCCTGCGATCTCTGAGGTGGCACGGGGCAGAGCACATCAGCCGCACGAAACGAGCCAATGCGGCCGATAGATGCTGGCTTTAGGCGGCGGGACGGACGAGGGCGTCGGTCTCGCGAATCGTGCCGCGCGAGACTTCGATAATCCGGTCGGCAAGATCGAGTGTGCTTTCGCGATGGGTGATCATGATCACCGTGCGCGACCGGCCAAACTCAGCCAAAGTGTCGTGAATCAAGCTTTCGCTCGCCACATCGATCTGGCTCGTCGCCTCATCCAGGATCAAGATTTCGGGATCGCGAAGAATCGCGCGAGCGAGCGCAATCCGCTGACGCTGCCCACCACTCAGCCGCTGGCCATTTTGGCCCACGACCGTTTGATAGCCCCCCGACATGGCGCTGATAAATTCATGCGCGTGAGCCTTGCGAGCAGCCTCCACTACCTCGGCATCGGTGGCGTCGAGACGACCGTAGCGAATGTTGTACATCACCGAGTCGTTAAATAGTTCCGTTTGCTGCGAAACAAGCGCTAAACGCCCACGCAGGTCTTCGAGGGCCATTTCAGTGAGTGGCGTGCCGTCGAGCAGCACCTTCCCTTGCTGAGGATCGTAGAAACGACACAGCAAGCTGATGAGCGTACTCTTTCCACCACCATTGGGCCCCACAATCGCCAGCTTTTCACCGAACGGAATTGTGAGGTCAATCCCCTTGAGAATCGGGTCGGCTGGATCGTAGCCAAACGTGATGTTTTTGAATTCGAGCAGTCCATGTGGACGCGCCACGGTTTGTGGGTGTTTAGCCTCCACAATCAGCGATTCGCGATCGAGCAGTGGGTAGATCATCGAAGCGGCAACGGTTCCCGTGTTGACCCCCGAAATCACCCCCGACAGTTTGCGAATCGGATCACTAGCCCCGATGAGCATGCCGAAGAACACCATCATTTGCGAAATGCTCAGCGGCGTATCCGACATGCGAATGTGAAAAATATGCGTCTCCTGATTGATCACGAGGTAGCCACCTACCAGGAGCGAAATCGCGATCATGCTCAGCCCGAGCAATTCCGTAACGGGCCCTGCCAGCGAATTGAAGAACGCCGAACGCATGGCGTAGCCCATCATTTCGCGCGTGGTGAGCTTAAATCGATCGCGCTCAAAATCCTCACGGCCATACGCTTGTACGGTGAGCATGCTGCTGAGAGCTTCAAGCAACACGTGATGAAAGCCCTTCGAGCGCTGCAGCATCGTGCGGCTGATATTGCGAATCTGCCGGTTGAGATACAGCACCAGCACAGCCACAATTGGTGCCAGAATGAGCGAAAACAGGGTCAATCGCCAGGAAATACACCACGCCCCAAGCAAGCAAGCGATGATTTTGAGTGGCTCGGAAACAGCACCGCCGTAAACACTCGTGATGCCCGAGGTGAGCATCTCGGTCGCATGCGTGATTTGCGACATGAAACCACTCGTACCGATTTGCAAATAGCTGGCGCGATCGAGCCGCATCGCCTTATCGAAGATCTTTTGACGAATTCGATTCACAATCCGGTTCGATACATAGCTAACCAGCAAAGTGCTAGAGACGAGCAGCACCTGCTTTAAAAATGTGCTGGCTACGATAATGCCAATCAATAGCGCCACGGTTCCGAACGGGCTCGTGGGAAGCCAACGATTGATGATCGGACCTAGCCACTGGGCCGACATCGCGCGGGCCTCTTCAGCGCGCTTTTGCGTCGCGAGAAGGTCGCGCCGAAAGTGGTAATCAGCCTTGCGATCGGCGGGTGGCGTACTTGCCTCGAGTTGATCGAGTTCAAGCTGCAGCTGAACGGCCGCGGCTTTCGATTCGGTCAGTCGCCGTGCATTCCAGTTTTGCAGCGATTCCCCGTGCAGAGTCACTTCCAAAATCGGGAAGAGGGTGGCAATATTGGCGCTCCACAAACTGGCAACGCCGACGCTGCAGAGGAGCGAAATGGCCAAGTATTTCCAGTAGGGCAAGGCGTCGCGAAGTGCCCGAACGAAATGCTGCATGACTCTAGCGCTCGCCTCCGTGCGAGTGAAGTGCATCGTGGGGCCAAGCTGTCGTTGGTAAACGGGCCTGCCCAGAGCCAGGATGATCGACGATCAGCCGCCTGCTTGCAACATCGGTTTTTATCGAGAGATTCCCGAGCGACACTCCGCCAGCAAACAGCAGCTAGCAAGCGATTTTTACGCCGTTTTTGGGAGTCTTTTACGGTCGTTCCTATTGGAAAGTCACTGCTAACACTTCAGCTGACTTTGGCAACCGAGCCTCCTGCCGGATAGACTAATGCCATTGCCCGCGCGAAGCGGGGACGCAACCACGCTGCCACTCGACCGATTCTTCACCATGTGGAACTTTTGGCGCCAACCTGCAAAGTCGACCTGGCGACGCGGATTTCGCGCCAGCACGATGCTGCATGCTTGCGCTGCTGGCTGGGTGATCGGTGAGTTGCTCGGCATTGTCCCCGAACTCGTGGAACCCCCTGCTGGCAATACCCACAAGACAATTGAGCTCACAGCGAGCACCAGTGAACCGCCACACGCTGTTGCCGAGATGACTCTCGGAAATGACGATGCCGCCTGGATTCGGCAGCATGCCTTCGAACTTGGAGAGATTGCGGAACTGGCGAGCGACGAGCGGCTGGGAAAACTGGCTGAGACACTGGGAGACGAACCGCCACCAGCTAGCGACAGCGGAGAGGGGAACCTGATCTCTGAGAGCCTGATGCGAGCGATTCGTGAAAGCGAACAGCGGTCGGCTGAAGAAAACCTCGAGCGCCTCGAAGATCTGACCGGCACACTCAATGCCGTGAGCGACCAGGAGTCGGTCGATCAACTCGTCCAAGGTTTTCAGAAATGGATGGGAACAAAACCGCGCGCGACAAAGCCTGCGGAGGAACCTGTTGCGGGAGAATTCGATCCCGATTCCGCGCAGCTGCACGATGTGACGATGGCAACAGCCGACGATGGGACCGTCACTTACAAAATGGTCCTCGTTGATAGTGCTGGTCGCCAATTCGAAACGGATCTCACGGCGGAAGAGGGAGAACAGCTGCACCGAGTGTTCGCCCTGATCAAAGAGAACCCGCTGCTCGAGCGGATCTATCGCGGGGTCGTGATGTCGCTGATGGACAAAATGCTCGAGACGAAGAAGTAGATTCACTCGCTTGTTAAACGTAGCGCAAAAAAAGAATCGCTACTGCAGCAGTGGGGCCGGAGTAGCGATTCACAAATCTTCGCTCCATCGATTGGGTTGATCCCTGATCGCTTTAGTTCACGACTGCTGGTTTTGCAGCATCTTTGGCTGGCTGGTCGACAATGTTGAGTTTGATCTCATCGCTATTGGCCTTCAGCTCGGGTGCGTACATCGCCGAAGCCTTGGTAGGCAGAGCGCTGAACTTACCAGGAATCTCGGCTCGTAAGCGGTAGGAGATCGAGTGCTTACCTCGGGCCAAAGCTCGCACAAAGAAGGCCACGCGGTTATCGCGAAGCTCCATGTACGCTCCCATGCCACCTTGATATCCACTCCGAACATCAACCGGCTCGAAACCGGCCGCTTTCATGTCCTCGAAGAGCAAGTATTCGTAGTCGTTCTTGCTCTCGATGACGAGTTCCACTTCAACGAGATCGCCGCTGGTGAGCGAATCGAGATTCGCTAGTGGCGAGCGTTCGTACTTCTCGACCTTCTGGTCGATCACTTGGCCACGCACACCTTCGACCTGAACCTTCTTATCAACAGGGGTCAGCTTGAAGTAGTTACGTTCGACCTTCACTTCGAGACCAGCTTTGGTGATCTGATCTTCGAGGGTGAAGTTCGTCAGGTAAGTGTTGAAGTAAACGTTCCCTTCACCCTTACGACGGATTTCCACTTCGTGGCTACCATCGGTCACTTCTTTGCCCGTGAGAACAAACTTGTTGTCGTAGGTAAAGAGATTTTCGGCGTTGATCTCTACTTCCTTTTGCTTCTTACCATCGAGCCACAGTTCCACTGTCATGCTGGGCTTTTGTTCGCCGCTTGCCTTCACAAAGTCGGCAAACGATTCGACACAAATCGCGGTATCGCGAGTGCTGCTCCAGTAAGTCGCATGCTTGCGGTTATTGAGCAGATACTTCACCAGACGACGAGCGCGAACTCCCTTCGGGTCGACTTTCGTGAGAAGTTTCAGGTAATAGGCGTTCGCTTCCACTTCGCTGCCATACCAGCACCACCAGTAGTTGTCCTGAGGTAGCTGGAGGTAAGCAGTTTCGTTCTCGGCATCTTCGACTAGGAATTGATCGATGTTCTGAACGATCATCTTCACTTCATCGTCACGATCCAGTTTATCCAGAGCAATACCGAGCATCGCTTTGGCATAAACAGGAAGTTGCACGCGATCGCGATAGAGGAGATCACGCATCTCGGCATTATCCGAAGCTTCGTCGACCAGAATCATGTAGACGAAGGCATCCAAAGCATCGGGGTGCGACTTCCAAGGAACGTTCTTTGTCTTGGCTTCGAAGTTCTTGATCTTCTGCAACTCTTCGGCTTGGTAGCGTTTGAGCCAGTCGATCCCACGTTCGAGCATGCCAGGTACGAGTGGCACATCGCAGCTGCGAGCGATTTGCAAACCGTGCACCACCACCGCTGTGGTGTGCGGATAGCTACGCTCTCCTGCACCACTGAACCATCCCCAACCACCGTCGCTGATTTGCTGCTCGGTGAGAGTTTTCACACCTTCCTTAACCATGCGGTTAAGTTCAGCTTCATCGAACACGGGGTTGCGATCAAAACGCTTCCACTGCTTCGCGCGGTCGCGATCGTCGCCGATCTCCTGAGCATTAAGGTTGGTCCGTTTATCGCGAATTTCGGCCAGATTCAGCTGCATGTCGAGCAGCGTTTTCTGCGTAATCACCGCTGGCAGGAAGCGGTTGAGGGTCTGCTCGGTGCAGCCATAAGGGAAGTCGGCGAGGTAAGGAAGCGCGTCGACCATCGCCATCGCCAAGGAAGGGGAGTAGCGAATTTCGAGCACGCTGTTTTCCACGCGACGTTCCGCTGGAACGTTGAACTTCAGCTTCGACGATTCGGTTCCTGCAGGAACGGTCCCTGCCCAAGATTCGGTCTTGAGCATGCCGTGAATGAAGCTGGGGAACTTCTGCTCGACTGCATCGGACTCGACGTCGGTGAGGGCCTTCATACGAACCACGGCCTCACCTTCCGCCAGCACGTTGCAGCGCCAATCGACTCGCTGCTCGCCCCCTGCTGGGATGCGAACCCTCACAGTCGTTTCCGTTTGCGACTTCAGGATTTCACCTGGCAGTTCGAGCGAAACGGTCACTTCCTTTTCAACAGGCAGGTAGTTGTGAACATTGGCCGTCAGGACCACTTCATCCTTCTGCACAAAGAAACGTGGAGCCTGAAGGCGAACAATCAAATCCTTGCGAGTGACCACTTCGGTCTCGCCCGCACCAACTTTCGTTCCATGGCCCATGCCCCAAACTTTGATCTTCCAGCCGGTGAGGTTTTCGGGCATGTCGAGGGTGACTTCAGCTTCGCCGTTGTCTCCTGTGACGATTGCCCCATTCCAAACCGCAGTATCAGCAAACTTCGTTCGGACCGAAGGCTCGACAAGCGGAGCACCAGGCGCACCTGGTTCGCCACTCAACTCGCTTTCGATAGCCATGGCATCGGACTGTTTGTCAGAGGCTTGATTTTTTGCCATCGGCATCCCGCCGGGAGCAGGCGGAGCACCAGCAGCCATTTCCATAGCACCATCGGCCAGTGCCATCGCGGCCATCGGCATGCCGCGCCCCTCCGATTTGCGGAGCGAATTTAAACCGCCACCACCGCGCCCAAAACCCTTGGCAACATCTCGGCGGCTTAGTTGTTCGGAAAGTTCATCCGCGACCGAAGCACCATAGATACCCAGGAATGACATCCCCGGTTTGTTGGGAAGGGTCATGTTGTGCGTCAGACGCGCGAGGCTGTGGCTCGACTGAGGCTGATGGTGCCGACGCCACTTCCAGAAGAACTCGCGGATATCGGGCACATTGCTGCCACCCGAGATGTACTCCACCGATTTGTCGTACATCGTGATTACAGCGGCACCCTTGTAATTCTCTCCCTTTTCATCGACGAGGCGGACCTTCAAGGTCGCTTTCTCGCCAGGCTTATAGGCTTGCTTGGTGGGAGTAACTTCTACATTCAAGATCCGTTTTTCAGGAGGAACAATCACTTCCTTGGTTTCGGTGTAGACGTCGCCATCGGCAATCGTCATCGCCTCGACAAAGAAGTTAGGCATATCCTTCTGAACGACTTCAATCTCTTCGACCAGTGATTTTCCCTTCAGGCGAATCACTTTCGGTGGCAGGTAGACTCCATTCGATGGACGAATGAAGAGCAGCACGGTGCTGCCGACGCGATCGGTGTTGAGCTGCAGTGCAACCTTTTCGCCTGGAGCGAACTCACGCTTATTCGGAATGAGCTCGATATTGTTGAAGCGGAAGTCGGAACCATCGAAGCCATCTCCGACGATGGTGAAGATGAAGCCACCCTCAATTGAGTGCTCTTTCGAGTCGGTGAGGACATACGACAGGCGATACTGACCAGCAGCCGAGGCCTTGATTTGCTGCGTGGCGTTTCCTTCTTCGCCGGTAGAAACATCTTCCCAGCGACGAACCGGTGTTTCGACCACTTCGCCATCTTTGTCGTAGGTAATTTTCAGCAGGGTGATCACACCCTTGCCTTGCACAGGCTTTTTGTCGAGCGTTTGTGCTTGAAAATTAGCATCGATCGTGTCGCCAACTCGGTAGTAACCACGATCGAGCCAAGTGAAGACCTTGAAAGGCTTGCGAGCGACTAGCACCTTGCCGGTGCCGACGATCGTGCGACGAGATTCGTCGCGCACTTCTGCGGTGATCGAATACTCGTGATCGAAGTTGGCATGCAACTCTTTTGCGAGCATGGTATCGATCTCGACACTCAACTTGCCATCGGCCGTGAGGTCTTGCTCGACTTCAGCCACCAGCTCGGGAGGCTGCTGAGCGCCACCAAATCCCCAGGGTGGGAGTGGTCGCAAACAGCCGCTCCACTTATCGAAACCGCGATACCACGGATAGTCGTAAGCAAACCACCAGTAGCCGTTGCCGTAGCACCAATCCCACGGAGCAACGGGGTACCACGCGTCGCTGTACGACTTGCGGAAGATCTTGTACTTCACCGTTCCCTTGGAAACCGGCGAACCAAAGTAATACTTCGATTCGATGGTGGCGGTGATCTTTTCACCCAGCATCACCGGCTCGGTGGGAGCTTCGATTTTCACTTCAAATTCTGGCTTTTTGTACTCTTCCACGCGGAAGCTGTTGCCGCCGCTGGCAACGTGCACGCCATCTTTTTGTGCATTCAGCGTGATGTTGTACGAGCCGAGCGTGGCATCGATCGGAAGATTAAGTTCTCCCTCGAGTCCCCCGTAGTCGTCGGCCGTGAGTGTTTCGGCATAAATCCGTTCACCCTTCGGATTGTAAATCTCGACAGGGAACGAAGCCTTGGCAAACTCCGAAGCATCTTTCTGGTCGTACTGAGCACGGGCCACCCAGAATTTGAAATGGACCTTTTGATTCGGGCGATAGACGGGACGATCAGTGATCGTGAAGACCTTGATCTGGTTGTATTCGGCGTCGTGATACTGTGCTTGCCACACCCCTTGGAAACCTAGATAGGCGAGGCGATCGCCATCCTTGCCACGCGCGGTGATGAGCCAGCTGAATTCGTTTTTGAGATCCTTGGGATCGGGAGTCACAATGCCATCGTCGCTAGTGACTTCAGCAAAGTTGCTCGTCACCACCTGAAAACGATTGCCACCCAGGTGGCGCTGTTGCCAGCCGAAAAACTCAACGTTCGTGCCCGGAAGCGGCGCACCGTTGACAGCATCGCCGACAAAGTACAACGACTTGCCATTCAGCTGTTTCTGAATGATCGCGGTATCGGCGACCCAGAGGACAATCTTGCTGACATTGCCGTCAGCCATCGTGGCCGTGACGAGATAAGCACCCGCCTTTTGCAGCGGCGTGGTGACCGTGATTCGTTTGTCGAAATGATTCTCGCGTGGCTGCAGTTCAAGCTCCCAACTGGCGGTCGCTTCGGCGAGGTACTTCGTTTCATTTTCGTGTACCAAGCGGTAGCCAAAATCGGCGATATTGACCTTATTCCAGTCGATTCGATTTCCTGGATCGGATTTGAAATAGGCCTTCACGTCGTCGAGCAGGAGGGCGACGTTGATCGCTCGCGCATCGAACTTCACGAGCTTGCCATTACGGAAGCGGAAGCCGATTTCTGCTCCCTTGCCGGCTGGTTGCGTGGAAGTGCCATCGAACTGCCCCCAGTTGCCAACAATCTGCTGCTTCTGATCGATTTTCCAGTTATTCGCTCCAGCACCAAACCGATCGATCGATTCCTGCCAATACTTGGCGGATGTGGGGTACTGACGACGGTTGCTGTAAGTGTTGGCGAGTTGCTGCAACGATTGTTCGCCATAGCTCGATTTCTCTTCAGCCACGATCTTCAAAATTTTGATCGGGTTGAATTCATCGGGAAGCGTGAACCGCTTGATGCCGGTGGCGAGCTTGGCGATGGTTTCTTCGTCTTTGAGCGTATGGAGAGCGTAGGTGCCACTCTCGTTCTTCTTGGTGTCATCTCCGTCGTCACGTGGGAGGTCGAAACCCCAGCTGCCAATTTGCATCGACGAAACGCCGTACAGCTGTTCGAAGAAATTTGCCTGCGACATCAGGACTTGCGAGCGGCTTTCGGGATGATTCTCGATGGCCTGCATCTGCGCCCAGCGCCAACGCTCGCCATCGGTTTTGGCATCTTCCCAGCTCTTGGGGAGGCTGTGATAGATCGGCTTGCCTTCAGCATCGACCGGCGCGCCGTTGTAGTTGCGATAATAGGGGTAGCCCTCTTCGTAGTCGGGCAATTCGGCAATGTTCGATAGAGCGGCAAGGCGCCAAGCTTCGTGAATGCCACGATTAGCGAGAAGCTGTTCCGACAATCGCAAGAAGAAATCGGAAACCGCTTTCTTGTTGTCATCTTTCTGGGCGAGGGGCATCGCTTGCACGCTGAGTTGCAACGCTCGCACGCGATCGCGTTCCATGGAGCTCGCGACTTCGCCACCCCCTCGGTGATAGCCTCGTTCATACTTGCCCGCGATCATGAAGCCTTGGTGAGGTGCTTCCAGATACATGCGAGCCGCAGTATCGAGCACGCGCCATTCATCGGCATGAGCTTTGGCGGTTGATTCGATGAGATCATCGACTTCCTTCACGCGCCCCAGGTTGTAGAGGCACTGAACAGCCATCGGCAGAAACTCGGAGACCTTGGGGCCGTCGATCTCGCCATCCAAACACAGTGTGCGATAGATGTCGTACGCCTCCTTGAAGTTTCCTTGTTGCATGAGCTTTTGGGCCTTAGCCCCTTCTGCGACCGGATCGGCCACGGCTGTTTTGCCCCCCGTGGTGAAGACGGCTACCAGTAGCGCTGCTACGGCAACCCAAAGGGCTCGGTGCAAGTGCTTCATGTTCGTTCTGCCTTGAGATTCGTATCAGGGGCCCGTGGCAGGAATCTGCCAACACGACCAACTGCGAAGAGATGCGTGGTTACCCACTCGAATGCGGTGAAGAGAAGTGTCAGCGAGTTGTAACGCATCGACGCGTCGCCACCACACCCCTGTAGCGATAAAGACGACGACCGCTGCCCGCCGGTTTTCCGCAGGCTGAACAAACTTGAGAGATTTCTTTGGCCGCGATTTGGCAGTTTGGGGTATTTACCGACGATTTCAGAGGGTCGGGGCAGCCGTTTTTCAGAAAAATGGTCGAAAGCGAGCGAAATTTCGGGTCAGTAACGGTGTTGAATTCGTCTTAAGGTTAGTTTGGAAAACCCGAATGCGATGGTGAACGCGAGTACAACAAGGTTTACCAATCGCTTTCAGTAATAGACTCTGCCAACTACGCTGGAAGTAGTACGATACAGGTATCGACTAATTCATCGCCGATGAAATCTCCCCGGCGACCGACTTAGCGGCAGTTTAGAAGCACTTAGCAGGACGACGACGACTCGCCAGCGATCGCAGTAAGCACTGAATTAACAGGCACTTACTGCGATCCAGGCAGATGACATCCGGAGGCACAATGTCCGATCCATCCAATCCCCTGACACAATGGCTCGGGCTCTCGCCCGACCTGAAAAACCCTACGTTTTACGACCTTCTGGGTGTAAAGCCTGGGGAAACGAGTGGGGAAAAGATCGCCATTGCTGCCGACCGAGCGATCGCCAAGGTGCGCGCTTCACGTCCCGGAGCCAACCTCGACGTTTGGGCCGATCTGATCGATAAGCTGCTCGAAGCCAAGTCGACACTCTGCGATCCGTTGGCGAAAGCGGCATACGATAAGAAGCTGGCCTCGGGGAGTGGAATCGGGCGATCGACAAGCCCGCAGCTGTCGTCGACCATTGTTTCGAGCCAGCCAACCACCTCTGCGTTTCTCTATCCTCCGGGCATGGGCCCCAAGACCGTCGAGCCGTCAGCAGCTCCGAGTCCGAAGGTAGAAACGCCTGCCAATCGGCCAGTCCCTGTTGCTCCAACTCCAGCAGCACCAGCACCTTACCAACAGGCTCCCGCAGCGGCTCCGAGTTACCCAGCGAGCTACCCTCAGCAGCCCAGCCAACCCTACCCATCTGCGCCGGCTTATGCACAAGCCCCGATGGCAGCCCCCTATCCACAGCCGATGGGCTACCCACAGCCCGGCTATCCCCAGCAGCAACCTCAGGGACCGGGCTATCCTCCAGCTGGCAACTATCCGCAGGCCACCTACGCCCAGCCGACCGGCTATCCACAAGCCTATCCAAGTGGTTATGCACCAGCACCTTACGTTGCTATGCCTGTAGCCGACGGCGGATATGGTTACGGCGGCCATCCCATGCCACCGCCACCTCCAAGTCATCAGCCTGCTGCGGTAGACCCCATGGCTCCCGTGGCGATTCCCGGGATGAGTGGGGCTAACCCCATGGCACCGATGGCAGTTGCTACCGCCATTCCGATGGGCAGCGTTCCAACAGGTTCCCTACCTACGGGGTCGATTCCCACCGGTTCGCTTCCGCAAGGGACGGCGATGCTCAGCGGCAAGGGAGTGGAAGTGGCCGATCCTTCACTCGCCTCAGGAATGAGCGCGAGCAGCAATTCGGCTTCGATCTTCGCCATGAAGCAGCAGAAGCAATCGCAGAAAATGATGCTCATCGCTGGTGCGGTGGGTGCCATCGCCGCGATTCTGGTGCTGATCGTGCTCGCCAACTCTGGTTCCGACGAACCGCTGGCCAATAACGGACCGGCGGCACCAACTTCAAACACCCCCAACATTCCGGCGACCACGCTTCCGCCGGTGGTTGCACCTCCTCTTCCCCCAGCGGCAGTGAGCCCGGCTCCAGCGGTCGTCTCGCCGACGCCTGTTCCACCAGCAGTAACGCCGGTCGCGCCTGTGCCTACCACTACCCCTACAACACCTGGAACGCTGCCCCCCGCAGCGATTCCAGTGACAACTCCACCCGCGCCAGCTGTTCCGGGCACCACGCCGCCTGCAATGACACCGATGCCAAGCGACCCGGCCATGCCTGCGCCAGCTACGCCGACCGATCCCACGATGACACCCCCTGCAGCAACTCCGACCACACCGGAGGTGCCAGCCCCAACCGATCCATCAACGCCAGTACCAGCCACACCGACAACTCCCGTACCGACGCCGATGCCGGTTCCCACTCCAGAGCCAATGCCAGAAATGCCAGCGGTTTCAGCAGCTGAACTTGCGAAGCTGTCGAAGGCAGTCGAAGAGGCTCGTGTCGCCCTGGGCGAACACGCATTCGATGAAGCAGCGGTGCATCTCGAGCAGGCTAAGGCCCTCGCGAAACTCCCTGAGCATCAAGACAAAGTGGCCCGTTTGGCACTTCTGGCCAACTACTCCAAGCAGTTTCGCAGTGCACTCGTCGATGCTGCCACCAAGATGCAGGCGGGTGAGGCTTTTACGGTGGGCACCAGCACTCAAGTCGTGATTGTCGAAACGCTGCCAGACAAATTGATCGTTCGCATTGCAGGTCAAAACCGCACCTTTCCTTACGGCGAACTTCCACTAGGACTTGCTACAGCGATTGCTGACTTCAGCCTCGATGCCAGTGATCCTGTTTCGCGAATCGTGAAGGGAGCTTATGTCCTTCTCGATAAACGCTCGACCACCGAAAACATCGCTAAGGCCCGCACTTGGTGGGAAGAAGCACAGCTTGGCGGAGCCGACCTCACCGATCTGATGCCCGCACTGACCGAGAAATATGAGTTCACCGCTCCCGGTGTTCCAGCAGCTCCGACAAAGCCATCGGTCTCCGAAGATCTCCCCTTCTAAAACAGCTTAACGAGAGCTCGATAGGCTCGACCGACCATTCAGCGCACGAAAATGGCTCTGGAAGATTGATTCCTCCAGAGCCATTGGCATTGATAATCGCAAAGCTGATTCGAGAACGATCAGAGCGCCACACACACGCTACTCGTTCGTGCGACACGCACTAGAACTTCAGCAGCTCTTCGTCGACTGGTCCAAAGAAGTTGATATTGTCGTCGCCTCGAGGAGGCTTCGGCGAATCACTGGGACGCTCACCACGTCGTGGCTCACTGGGACGATCTTCGCGACTGGGCTCTTCTCGACGCTCTTCTTCCCGTCGCAATTCAGATCGACGCCCCTCTTCATGGCGAGGTGGTGGCAACATACGCTCTCGCTGCAAAGATTCGGGGCGTGGTCCGAATCCCGAACCGAAGCCCGGTCCCATGCCACCGCTGGGGCCTGAACCAAAGCTCGGACGCCCCATGGGAGGAGCACTAAACCCTGATCCACCCATCCAGCCCCCTCGTTCTTCTCGACGATTTTCGTCGTGACTTTGACCAGGGCCACGTCCTTGGTGTTCAGGTCGATCGCTGCTCGCTCCCATCGCGTGCGGCGCACTATGGGGAGGCTGAGGATGCTCGCCAACTCGCCCTTCAGGTCGTGGCGGGTGCTGAGGTCCCGGATGTCCAGATAGACCGTGATGAGGAGCAACTGCATGATGCGATCGCTCAACTTGCTCGAGCTTAGCAATCAGCAGGTCGAGTTTCTTTTCGACCCGTGCAAGACGCTCCTCAAGACCATCGTGACCGGGAAAACGCGGACCGTGCGAAGCGTGTGGTGCCCCGAACATCGGGGGACGCACGTCGTGAGGTCCAGCCCCACGCTGAGCAAAACCGCGCTGCATCGAACCATGCGAGCGCATGCCATGCATGGCCATCGGAGGCGGCAACATACGTCCCATCATCGAGCCCATTGGGGGCCTTTGCTTCATCGCCTGCGTCCCCTTTGACCAGGGACCTTGCATCGGGCTAGGCTTAGCGCCGTGCATTCCCAACGGTGGCATTTTGCCGTGCATCATCGGCCCAGCCATCTTCGAACCTGGCTTGCCGTGCATCATGCCAGGGCCATGTTTTCCCATCGCATGAGGTGGTGCTGGGTGCTTACCGGGAGCATGCATGCCAGGATGCTTAGGAGCCCCCTCTTTCACTGCAGGCTTTTTCTCCAGCGGAGCTTTAGCAACTTGCTTCTTTCCAGGCTCTGCTTTCTTCTTCGTTGGCTCCTTGGTCGCGGCTTCCTTCTTGACGGTGTCTTTCTTGGCAAGCTCTTTCTTCGGCTTGGCGGGTTTGTCAGATGGCGAAGCACTTTTGTCCACTTCCTTCGCATCGTCAGCAAAGTAAACGAGCGAAGTGGTTTCTGTATCGATAGCGGCCATTGCATCGGACACGACATGCGTGCCAGCGTTTTGCAGCTCGGTGCCGCGCACCGTGGCATCGACGGCGAGTGTCGATAGCAGTGCGATGGTGGCAAGCGAAAGCGGCATCAGCCGGCTCAACTTGCGTGGGATGAAAAGATGACTCATGGGGCGCACTACTCCTGGGTTGAGAGGACAACCGATGAAGCTGGACCGGAGCGGTTAGTGCGCAAAATGAGCACGCCGCTCGCAATCACCGCCTCATGATTGTGAGATCAGAAAGTTCCTACAATGTCTACGCGTTCCCCCGCGCGACGATATTCGATATTCACTGGCAAACGCCACCGACGTCGAGCTCTAAAACTCGAGATCTTGAGGTTTGCCGAGCAGTTCACGCATCCGACGCTCGATAATCGCATCGCGAGCTTCGGTACGTTTTTCAAGTGATTCCCGCAAGGTTTTAATCTGCTCAGCCATACGCTCGATTTGCAAAGCGCGGCGACTTTGACGCACCTCGAAATGCTGAACCAGCAGCGTTTGGAGTTCGGTCTCTCGCTTGGTGCGTTCCGCTGGCGCAAGCCTCCGAATCTCTTCAGCGAGTTCAAACGACTTACGCTCGAGTTGATCATCTTCTGTCACGAGCTTGAACAACTCCGGATCGGCCTGTTCGAGCGATTGAATCATCGGCGACGAAAGGTGGGGTGGATGCGGACCTGCATGTGGCCCTGCAGGAGGGCCTCCATGGTGCGGACCTTTGGCCCCTGGAGGATGATGGGGACCTGGAGGGTGCGGCCCCATTGGGGGCATAACCCCCGGAGCGCCACCATGGACTCGTGGCGCATCAAAGCCACCGCCGAATGCGGGAGGAGAAGGAGGGCCCATTTCTCCCTGGCCAAAAGCCTCGGCACCATTCGGTGCACGCGAGGGGGCACCAATGGGTGGAGGACCTTTTTTCCCCTTAGGCATCGGCAGGCTGCCATCTTGCGTAATCCCCAGCCGATTGAGCGAGAGAATAACACCAAGTGCAACGGCACAGATCGAGGCGACAATGATTGGATAACGCTTCATCACTTGCTCCACCGATGGGCTGCGACAATTCGTGCCACCGCCCAATCGCATAATCCTTGAAACCGACAAAAACGACTTAGGTTCCGAAACTTCGATAAGTTTATTCTAAGAAATTCCTTCGAAGTTACTTATCAATACCTTTGGACATGCGCAGCAGTTCCTCAACACTTCTTCAAGTGTATTTGCGGCAATCTTGAGAAAGCTGGCAATCTAGAGCGAGTCGTCGGCGAGATCAGACGCCATATCGCTCAGCTGTGAATCGAGCGTCGAAATCGACGTCTCCCACCGCGTAGGAGTTGTCGTCCAGGATGCCACCACTTCCGACGCCGCTGCGATCTGCTCATCGAGCGAATCGTCCCAAGGAACTCCCTCTCGCGCTACATCGACAGACTCGGTAGCTGGCAAATCAGTAGCCAGCTCGGCGGGAGAAGTGACAACAGGTAAGGTGCTATCGGACTGGGGCGCGGGAACTGTTACGACGCGCAGGTTGTCGCGAGAAACAGCCGCGTAGATGACCATCGCCACCAGTAGACTCGTCGCGAGTAGCGAGAGCCCCGTAGTCCAATTGAAGCGCGACTTTGGGAAGGTGCTTGGCATGCTCACCGCAGCCAAATTGGCCGCAGCACTCGCCGTAAATTCAGCTTCCAGTGAGGCGAGTAGCGATGCTTCCGACCATGCTTCCTGTCGCCGTTCCACCGACTCACCCGCTCCCAAAAACGATTCGCGCAAGGCCGATTCATCATCGGTGAGTGAAACGCCCTCACCGAGTTTTTTCGAGGTGACTCGCTCAAGCGTTTTTTGGAGTTCGTGTTGGGTCATGGGGAAGGCTCCACCAGGATGCGCCGCAGCTGCAAGAGCCCTCGTCGACAGTGACTCAGCACCGTTCCCAAAGGACAATCGAGCGTTCGTGCAATTTCAGAAAATTCGAGTTCTCCGAAGTAACGAAGCATTAGCACACGTTTCTGCGGAGGCGTCAGTCGGTCGAGTGCTGCCGAGAGATGCTGGCGATGCTCATCGAGTTCGAGTTCCGCCATCGCTCCCACGTCAGGCGATGCTGGCGTGATCACTTCCCATGTTTCTTCGTCGACGTTCTGCAAAAGCCCACTTCGTCTCGACCAATCAACCACCAGCCGATCGGCAATTCGGAGCAAGTAGGCTTTTTCATAACCTTGCTCCTGATACTGCTCGCGAGCTTGCCATGCTTTGCGAAACACCTCCTGCAAGATGTCGTCGGCCACATCTTCGCGACCAACGTTTGCGAGCAAGTATCCGCGCACAACGCGACCGTGCTGGCGTACCCAGCGCGAAACTCGTTCGCGGTCGGACTCAGGTTCGACGGATCGCGTCATAGCAAGATTAGAAACGCCCGACAGCCCAGCGTATTGCAGAAAAGATTGCAGAATTGCCAAAAACGTGACGCGGCGTGCACGCCCAGAACAATTGCAAAGCGTTGCCAAATCGTGAGCTAACAACGACTTTCGTGGCAGCAGTGCCAGCGACACGATCGGTTGATTTTAGTGTCGCCCTGAAAACGAGGACACCTTTTGTCAAGGTCGCGCCCGGAAATGCGATAGACCGCATCCTCGAAGAACTCCCCTCAGGAGTTTCACGCGCCCTTGCCCTAGCGGTCACCTATCAGCGGTGCTGGCATCTCGGGGGACTCCTGAAGCGAGCGACGCATTTGCAGCAGCATCACCACCCCCACAATTACGATCGCCCCTAGCAGCAAGATCAAGAGGCCGACGATCGGGCGATAGTAGAGCCACGCAAGGCCGACCACCATGACCGTAAGTCCACCCGAGACAAAAAAGGCGACTAAAGCGAGCCCCCAGCCGACGATCTGTCCGAGCAGCGGAATCACACTGGCGAGTGCGCGAATCGGCTGCAAAAACATGCCGACAGCCACAAACATCAGAAATCCGCCAAAGCTGCGCATCATCCAAAGTCCAGCGACATTCGCAAACCGCGCATCGGCGAACATTTCCTGGGAGCTTTTCTTTCCGGCAGCGACCAAATTGATGCCACGGCGTGCTTTCACCTTGGTGGCATACTCCACAAATGTCCCAGCCGACTGCTTAGCGACGATCGTCACCTCTTGCGGCGGAACCACCTGATAGCGAATCCGCACATCACCCACCTCAGGGCGCTGGGGACGTTCGGCTGTTAACTTCACAGGCTCTTCCGGCGCACCCTTGCCGCGCAAAATCTCCCGCGGAAAGTAAAGCTGATCTCGCAGCAGAAGTGGCCGCGCCGAAATCTCTTGTGGGATCTCGTCAGGCTTGAGCCAATCGAGCGAAAGGTCGGTCCGGGTATCCAGTTGCTTCAGCTGCGACGGATCGAGTCGAAACGCCCCTAGCAGTACTTCTTTGGCATCGAACACTTGCGAGGTAAAGGGAATCGACTCGGGATTCTCGTGTCCCCTGGGTGTTTGAAATGAGTTCGAGCGAATCAGATCCTCGTGCCAGCCTACGGCGTAGTGATACTCGGTGATCATCTGGGTTCCACCCCCGACCTTATCTACGCGCCGCTCCGACTTGCTTTCCTTCCACTGATACATCTCGGCAATGCGATAGAGCCGAATCGCCGTTACTTTCAAACCAAACTGGGGGTCTTCGACCTGATGGGGAACTTTCAGATGACCTGAAACATGCACCAACTCTCCCTCGAGTGCTGGATCGATCTGATGGGGATCGATCGATTTCACCACTTGCTCCCCTTCATCGAGGCTGTAAGCGATGTAGAGATAGTCCCCTTCGTTCCAGAACAGCAAAAATGCCGCACAAAGGCCCACCAAGGGAGCGATAACGAAACCCAGCAGCGCTTTGACGATGCTCGAAAACCAACTCGTTTGGCTGGTGACAACAGTCGACATCCAAGCTCGCTCCACGCCCCGCGCTCTGTAGTGCCTTTCACTTTTTGAGCGAGGGTCCGGCCATAAAAAATCGTGAGTGACTCCCACTGGAGAATCACTCACGATCGTTAGTTTGCCACAGCAAAGCCCTGGTCAATTGCGTAGAACCAGGCTCGGTGCAGAGGCATTTTTGCGACTTAGTTCAGGATGATCGGCTGATCGGGCCCCACAGTCGCCATGATAGGCTTGTTTTTGGAACTGCTCGCGCGAATCAGGTAGATCAGACCGCCGAATATCAGGGCTCCAAGCAGCAAGATGAGACAGCCGATGAGTGGGCGATAATAGACCCAAGCAACGCCGATGATCATCACCGTCAAGCCTCCCGAGACGAACAGTGCCACGACAAAAATGCCGAAGCCGACAATGCTGCCGATCATCGGAATGAAGTCAGCAAACACCTTGAGAGGACGAAGCACCATGAATGTGCCAGCGAAAACCAAAATGCCGCCGATCACACGTGTAATCCAGAGCATCATGGTGTTTTGAGTGCGAGCATTGTCGAACATCACCTTCGTCGTGTGGACCCCTTCGTCGACCAGCATGATCGGCCTGGCGTTACGAAGCTCTGGGATGAAATCGACGAGTGCTTCTCCCTCTTGCTTGGCGACCACGGTCACATCGTCGAGTGGGATCGCTTCGAAGCGAATGCGCACATCACCAACTTGCGGTTCGTTCAAACGCGACGGCGACAAGTCCTGAGGCTCTTCGCTCGGCATATCAACGGGCGCAGCTTCGGGTTGTGGGGCGGCCTCTGTTGCTGGCTCAGTGGGAGCTGCTTCAGGGGTGACTTCGGGAGCCGATTCAGCAGCGGGATCAGCGCCACAGTTCACAGGCATTTCTTCTTCCTGTGGAGCCTCTTTCGAGGCTTTCGGGGGCTGCACCGATTCACGACCAAACGATGTCCATTCCACCGGAACATAGAGCTCAGATCCCGTGGGGACTGGCTTGGGTGTAACCCCGGGGGGAACACCGGTGAACGTCTGGCTCGTCAGAGCCAGGGGCTTATAGCTGAGTTTATCGAGTTGTTCATCGCCGATCACAAAGCCACCCAGCCGCACACTGCTGGCCTGCTTGACGTCCGAAGTAAATGGGATTGAGGTGGGGTTCACATGCGTGGCGTCGTAGAAATTCCGTGAGTCCTCGACTCCCTCGACCCATTCCATTTTATATTCGTACTCGGTGACTCGCCGCGTACCACCACCCAGCTTCTTTTTGGTGCGTGTGTGCTCGTGCTCGACCCATTGATACATTTCCACAATCCGCCGCATACGTGCGACATCCCCACCCACGCCAAACTGTTCATCCACAAGCGGCATGTCGCTAGACATTTTTCCCGAGACATGCACCAGCTTCCCTTCGTTAGCAGGGAGTTTGGCGGCGCCGTCGACCGTTTGCACCACCTTTTCAGCAGCATCCAAACTGAGCGCTGTGTAAAGGTAGTTGCCTTCGTTCCAGAACAAGACGACGACCGCAATCAATCCAACGACGGGCGCGACAAATACGCCCAGTACCGCTGAAATGATGTTGGAGAACCACGAATCATTCGAAATGACGCCCATCGTCAAGAACTCCAGATGAGGTAGGTGCAGCGATACGGAAAAGTCTTCGTCTAGCAACTGTCGATCTTTGACAAAGACCAACGGCGGTGATCATAACCCATCTAGGGTGTAAAGTCCTCAGTTCCTTCGAGGGAAATTACAAACGCTGCCAGTAGGTCAGCCGCCTGGTCAATATCCTCGAGCGAAACCATTTCAACAGCCGAATGCATGTAGCGATTGGGAATGCTCACAAGTCCGGTCGCTACGCCAGCGCGATTGACTTGCAGGGCGTTGGCATCGTTTGGCACTGCTCGGCCGCTGGCCGAAATTTGGTGGGGAATCATCTTCTCCTGGGCGAGGCTCAGCAGTTTCGCCGTGACGACAGGATTCATGTTCGGGCCACGGAAAATGACCGGACCACTCCCCAGGGCAATATCACCCTGCTGACGCTTGTCGATCGTGGGGCAATCGGTCGCATGGGTCACGTCGACCGCGATACCAATGTGCGGATCGACTCCGAAAGCCGACGTCTGAGCCCCTCGCAAGCCAATTTCTTCGCACACGGTCGAGACCGCGAAAACACCCACCTGCAAGTTCTGCTGACTGGCGCGCCGCAGAGCTTCAATACAGACCCACAGACCCACTTTGTTGTCCATCGCCGGGCTGCTGGCGAGTTTGTTTCGCATCTCGGTGTACTTCAGCTCCAGCGTCACCGGATCGCCGATTTTAATGATTCCAGCCACTTCTGCCTTGTTTCGTGCCCCAATATCGAGCCACAAATCGTCGAGTTTCACGACACTTTTGCGTTCCTCGTCGGAGAGTAAGTGGATCGGCTTGCGGCTGATGACGGCCGGAACGGGCCCCTCGGCGGTCCAAATCACCATCCGCTGGCCAATCAGCTGCTGAGCATCCCAGCCTCCAATGGTTTGCGCATAGATAAATCCGTTTTCGTTGATATGGGTCACCAGCATGCCGATTTGGTCGCAGTGACCGGCGAACATCACGCGGCGAGCCGCCCCCGGATTCTTCGCGGCAATCACATTTCCGTGCAGGTCGGTCGAGACACTGTCGGCAAAGTCGCGGACATAACTCCGAACCACATCCTGAATCGGACGCTCATAACCACTAGGGCTGGGTGTATCGAGCAACTTGCGGAGGAAATCGTAGGCGACAGGCTCCATAACAGCACGAATCCTTGTTTAGCAGGCGATGTTGACGCTGGTGGTGCGATGCGGGGAGAGCGACCTCAGGTTTTACCATTGTGTCGCGGTGGGACAGCTGGAACGTGGCAAGTGGCCGGCAAATGTCGGTTGGTCACTTGCGTTCCATGAAGCGAGCCGTAAGTATCCCAGGCTCGTCGCCCGCTGCAACTACCTAGCAGGACTACGACTTACAGAAAATTAAAATGCTGCCCACCGGACCGATGGAGGCCGAATGAAGGCTTCGAGTCGCCGCCTCGCGAGGTTGACATAGCGCAGGCCAGAGCGTAGTTTTGAGAATCTTCGTGCTGCCACTTCCCGCTGGGGCAAGTGACAGCCGAAATAGGCCGATTTCCTATGCATCACCACATCCATTCACTTTCGACCGCCATCCGCCGGATGATGGTTCCACTGCGCACTCTGCGAGGTGTAGCGATTGGAGTGATTATTGTGGTGCTGATTATCAGCGGGCACAGCCCGGGCTGATGGAGGAAAACGGTACGCACACCGAAAAATTTCCTGCCCTGAAGCCCCCGCGGTTTCAGGGCTTTTTTTGTTTACTGACTGGCACTTCCCCGTTTTCGATTTTCCGCTTCGAATGTTGCTTGATTCAATTCCGGCCGAGGAACTGATGCGAGCGAAAGTAGAGACCCAAGACATGCGTACGATCCAGATCTACGACACCACGCTTCGCGATGGAACCCAGGGAGAAGGCGTGAGCCTTTCACTCGAGGACAAACTTCAAATTGCCGCGCGATTGGACGAGATCGGGATCGATTTTATTGAAGGTGGCTACCCCCTTTCGAACCCGAAAGATGCCGAGTTCTTTCAGCGCGTGCGTGCGATGAAATTCAAAACCGCGAAGGTATGTGCCTTCGGCATGACGCGCCGCAAAGGGGTGATCGCTGCCGACGATCCAGGTATGAAAGCGCTCGTCGAATCGCATGCCCCAATCTGCACGATTGTCGGCAAGACATCCGACTTTCATGTCACCGAAGTATTGCGCGTGACGCTCGAAGAAAACCTGGCGATGATTCACGACTCGATTGCGTACCTAGTGTCGCAGGGGCGCGAAGTCTTCTACGACGCCGAGCATTTTTTCGACGGCAGCGCTGCCAACAGCGACTACGCACTAAAAACCATCACGACAGCCGCCAAAGCGGGCGCGAAGATGGTGATTCTGTGCGATACCAATGGTGGCACTATGCCCGAGCAGATTGCCGAGCGGACGCGCTGGGCTCGCGAGGCACTCGAGCCGCTCGGAGTGCAAGTGGGAATCCATTGCCACAACGACTGTGAACTGGCGGTGGCCAATTCCCTCTCTGCGGTGGATGCCGGCGCTGCCCAAGTGCAAGGGACGATCAATGGCGTAGGTGAGCGCTGCGGCAACGCCGATCTTATCTCGGTGATGGCCAATCTGGGACTCAAGAAAAAGGGATACTCGATCCTCGGCGGCCGAGGTCTCACGCATCTCACCGAGTTGTCGCGATTTGTCTATGAAACTGCCAACCTGAATATGCGATCGGGGCAGCCTTTCGTCGGCCAAAGCGCATTTGCACATAAAGGTGGCATGCACGTTCATGCGATTACTCGCGCCACTTCGTCGTACGAACATCTCGATCCAGAACTAGTCGGTAACGAGCGGCGCATCTTGGTGAGCGAACTGTCGGGCCGCTCGAACATCGCTGCGCTTACCGCCAAACATAACGTTTCCGATGATCGCGAGTTGATGGACCGCATTCTCAAGCAGGTAGTCGACCTCGAAGCGAGTGGCTGGCAATTTGAAGCAGCAGGGGCTTCGTTCGATCTGCTTGTTCGTCGTGCCACTGGCAACTTCAATTCGCACTTCGACCGCCTTAAATACCACGTCGGGGTTTCCGCCGCGAACCAAGGGGAACCGGTCACGGAAGCTTCCGTAAAACTGAACATTCGGGGGCAAGAGCGTTACGAAGTGGCCGAAGGAGATGGCCCGGTGAACGCTCTGGATGCCGCACTTCGTAAAGCACTCGCAGTCGAGTACCCGACGCTTCGCGATGTGCAATTGATCGACTACAAGGTGCGCGTGGTAAACGGACAGCAAGGGACCGCTGCTCGCATCCGCGTGATCATCGAGTCGGCCGATCAGCACGATGTTTGGGGAACCGTTGGTGTGAGCGAAAACATCATCGAGGCAAGTTGGCTCGCGCTGGTCGATGCCATCGAGTACAAACTTTGTAAAGATGGTGTGGCTTAGAACGCCCACGCTCACCAACAGTTTCCTATACCGATTCGACCCACACTACACGCACGCAATTTCATCACGGACGTTGCACTCGCATCGGCGAGTGGATTGAAGAACAAGGCACGCACGCATGACTGAGTTTTCTCCCGAGTCGCTCGCCAATCGTTTCGACTTTGCCGAAACACAGCCTCGCATCTATGCCGAGTGGGAAACGCGCGGCTATTTCCACGCGGAACCGCAAATCGGTAAAGAACCGTTTGCCATTGTGATTCCGCCACCGAATGTCACTGGCGCTTTGCATCTGGGGCATGCCCTCAACAACACGCTGCAAGACATTCAAATTCGAATGAAGCGGATGCAAGGTTATGTCACGCTGTGGGTTCCCGGGACCGACCATGCTGGCATCGCCACGCAGGCAGTGGTGGAACGTCGTCTGCGCGAAGAAGAGGGAAAAACGCGTCACGACCTGGGTCGCGAAAAGTTGGTCGAGCGGATTTGGAACTGGAAAGCGGAGTACGAGAAACGCATTCTCGGCCAGTTGAAACAGATGGGGTGCAGCTGCGACTGGCAGCGGACTCGCTTCACGCTCGACGAGGTCTGCGCGACCGCGGTCCGGCGCACCTTCTTCGACCTGTTCCAAAAAGAGTTGATCTACCGCGGCAAGAAACTGGTGAACTGGGACACGTTTCTCCAGACGGCCGTGAGCGATGACGAAGTCTCTCAAGAAACGGTGAAGGGAAGTTTTTGGCAGCTGCGATATGCGGTCATTAACCCTCAGCCGGGCGAGCCTACGCATGTGACAGTGGCCACCACGCGCCCGGAAACGATGCTGGGTGATACGGCGGTGGCTGTGCATCCCGAACCAGCCAAAGCGCTCGATGCAGCAGAGGCCGAGCTTCGCGCACGTCTCGAAAAAGCTGCTGCGAAGGACAAAGAAGCTCTGGAAGAGCAGCTGAAAAATATCGCCGAGCGCCGGACGTCGATGCTTCCGCTCCTCGAGCAACTCGCCGCCATGGCGCGCGATGGTCGCACACTAATGCTGCCGCTAGCCGAGCGCGAAATTCCGCTCGTCGGCGATGTGTGGGCCAAGCCTGAAATGGGCTCCGGGTGCGTCAAAATCACTCCCGCTCACGACCCGAACGACTACGACGTCGGCCGCCGTCAAAAGCTGCCGATGATCAACATCCTGACCGTCGATGGCAAGCTCAATGCCAATGCTGGAGCGAAGTATCAAGGGCTCACGATCAAGCAAGCGCGCGAGCGAGTGGTCGCTGATCTCGATGCGCTCGGGCTGCTCGGTGATGTCGAAGATCGAGAAATCGAGCTGCCGCATAGCGATCGTAGCAAGACCCCCATCGAACCGCTGCTGGCCGATCAGTGGTTTGTGCGGATGGATCAGCTCGCGCAGTCCGCCATGGATGCCGTGACCGACAGCCGCGTGAAAATCGTTCCTCCTCGCTACGCTAAAAGCTACCTCGACTGGCTGGGCGAAAAACGAGACTGGCCGGTGAGTCGCCAACTCTGGTGGGGGCATCAGATTCCGATCTGGTCCCATCGATTTGCTACGGAGCAAGAGGCGACGCTTTGGCTTGCAAAACTCCAGGGAGAGTTTGCTGAGCAGAAGGATGCGGTTTCGATACAACTCGAGCACAACCCCGAGTATGCCGAGGGAAATGGAGAGATTTTTGGCACCTTGCATGTGTGCCTCGCGAAGGAAGATGAGTCGCTCGAGAAGAAAATCGAGTCGCTTGGATTTGTGCGTGAAGAAGATGTGCTCGACACCTGGTTCTCGTCGGCGCTCTGGCCGCATAGCACGCTCGGATGGCCTGAAAAAACGAGCGACCTTGCGTTCTTCTACCCCACGAGTGTGCTGATCACCAGCCGCGACATTATTACGTTGTGGGTGGCGCGCATGGTTCTTACGGGACTCAACAACATGGGGGAAGTGCCATTCCGCGAGGTCTTCATCCATCCGAAGATTCTCGATGGCTATGGCGAGACAATGAGCAAGAGCAAGGGGAACGGTGTCGACCCCAACGACATTGTGGCCAAGTTCGGCGCCGATGCGCTCCGCTTCGGCCTCACTTGCCTGACGACCGAAACGCAAGATGTGCGGATGCCGGTGCAGTTTGAATGCCCGCACTGCGAAGCGCTCGTCGATCAGACGAAGAAGAATCGCGAACTTCCCCGCGTCGCTTGCACAAAGTGCAGCAAAGAATTCTCGACGCAGTGGGCGCGTAAAGAAGAAGATCAAGCACTGCCTCGAGCTGCCGTAGTGAGCGAACGCTTTGAAGTGGCGCGCAACTTTAGTAACAAGCTCTGGAACGCCGCGCGATTTGCGCTTATCAATCTGAAGGAATACACACCTGGAAGTGTATTGCCCGAGGAACTTGCGGTGGAAGATCGCTGGCTCTTGTCGCGGCTCACTACGGTGACGCGTGAGGTGACCGAAGCACTGCAGACCTATCGTTATGCCGATGCGGCGAAGAGCATTTACGACTTCGCATGGGATGAATTCTGCAGCCTCTATGTCGAGATCACGAAGGCGCGATTGCAAGATCCCGAGGCGCGGCCCACTGCCCAGCGCGTGCTGGCGCATACGCTCGATACGATGCTCCGTTTGCTCCATCCGATGATGCCATTTTTGACCGAAGAGATCTGGCAACAACTCGCCAAGATGGCACCGGTGCGTGGGCTGCGTGAACCTGCACCTGCAGCCGATTGGCTAATAATGGCCGAGTGGCCACGCGCCGATTTGGCGCTACAAAACCCCGATATGGAACGTCGTTTTTCGATTTTCCGCGCGGTGCTCGATGCGCTGCGTGAAATTCGTTCGCGTCAGAATATCGGCATGAAAAACCCGATCGAATTCGCGCTCAAAGCAGATGCCGATGTCGCCACGCTGCTCGAACCGATGGCTCCCTATTTCCGCTCCATGGCCAACGCCACTGCCACCCACATTGGCCCCGCAGCGGAACCGCCAGCCACGCATGTGGGGACTGCCATTGCCTCGATGCAGCTGTTCGTCGACCTAAAGGATTTTATCGATATCGGGGCCGAAATCGCGAAAAACGAGCAGCAACTTGTTAAGCTGGCAGGGCTCATCAAGGCCAAGCAGTCGAAGCTCGCGAGCGAGGGATTTGTCAGCCGAGCACCAGCCAATGTGGTGCAAGCCGAGCGCGATGCGCTGGCACAACTCGAGCAGCAGCTGTCGAGCGTCGAGAACACCTTGATCTCGCTCCGCGCAGCGAAGCCGAAATAGTTCGGCCCACACGAATGAAAAACCTGCGTGGCGCTCGTAAACCTGAGCGCCGCAGGTCGATGCCTACGCAGCTGCGATTTGTAGCGCAACGCTGCTGATGCTTGGCAGTCGCCTCTATTTCACCACTATCGTTTGCTCGGCGCCGATCTCGGTTGTTTTCATTTCCAGCGTTGCGGCTGGCAACTGCTGACTCTTCCACCACGCACTCGCATCGGCCGCAGAAAACGGATGTTCTGGCACGATCTTCTCGAGCAGTTCGAGCAGCTCGCTGGCCGACGAAACACGTTCTTCGGGCTTTTTGGCCAAGAGGTTCAGCACCACAGCTTCGAGCATCGGCGAGATCGATTGCTTCGAGCACAAACTGGGAGGCTGTGGAATTGTTTTTGCATGATGCATGCAAATTTCGACGACGCTTCGACCACTGAAAACAGGCGCACCGGTGAGTAGAAAATAGGCTACTGCGCCGACCGCATAAAGATCGCTGCGCGGGTCGGGATGCTCCGGTTCATCGATCGATTCGGGAGCCATGTAGGCTGGCGTCCCAGTCACCGCGCCAGCAGCGGTGATGTTCGATTCGCGCGATCCATCCACGGCCTTCACAAGACCAAAATCGAGCACCTTAATGAAGTCGCAAATGCCGCCACGTCTGCAGAGATAGATATTCGCTGGCTTGATGTCGCGATGCACGAGCCCTACGCCATGTGCCTCCGCGAGCGAGCCGCAAATCTGCTTCATGATCGAGAGGACGCGACCATCGGGCTGCGCGCCATAGCGGGTCACAAGCTGCTCGAGGTCCATGCCGTCGAGAAACTCCATCGCGTAGTAAAAGATGCCGTCCGGAGTTCGGCCGTAATCGAAAATGGCAATCGTGTTGGGATGATTGAGCTGACAGGTCAGCTGCACTTCGCGTTCGAAGCGGCGAATCGCATCTTCGGTGTTACGACTTGTGTGCAGCAGTTTGATGGCAGTCGCGCGGCGCAGCATTTTGTGCTGACCTTTGTAAACGACCCCCATGCCACCTTCGCCAAGTTTTTCTTCGAGCTGGTATTGGCCAAGTTGCTTGGCCGCAAGCGTCGCTTTTTGTGCAGCCCGCTGGAAGTGCGAAACGGCGAAGGAAAAGATCACCGCGGCGATCATCGCCAGTGTCACAAGCCCAAACAGCCCCCCGAATATCGCTCGCAAAATATAGAGCGGTTTGAACGCTTCTCGCAGTGAAATCTCAGTCGCCAAACCGATCTCGTACTCGGGTAGCCAGGTCCAGGCTCCCACCACATCGACCCCTCGAAAATCGCGATAGCCATTCACGTCAAAACTTGTTTCCCCCGCAATTGCCGAGGCTGCCATTTTGGTGAGTGGTTGGGCGCTGCGCCGCTCGGAAGGCTGTTTTCCTGCAGGCATATCAACCCCCGGGTCGCGGAGATCCACATTCAAGACCGAGGTGGCCCCCGGTTTATCGGCGAGCAGTCCCACCCGAATCAGCTCCTCGTCGAAACGACTTTTCGAGACGAGTGTTCCCTTGGCGTCGAACGCATAGGTCTCGCCAGTCTCGCCAACCCAAGCGGTTTGCAAAATGCGCGAGAACTCTACCTCAGGACGAATCCGGAGCGCGAGCACCGCCACGACATCGCCGGTCGGATTACGTACATCGCAAGCAGCAAACATCACGGGGAGCCCTGCAGCCAGCTCACCCCCGGCGACTCGCAGCGGAATCGTCGATGCAAAAGGGCGATAGAGGGTGGGGCCCTTCTCTGCCACTCGCTTCACAAGCGCTTGGTAGTCCCCTTCGAGCGACTGGCCGACAGCCTCGGGGCGCTCGGAAGCGATGAGACGGGCATTCATGTCGAGCAGCATGTAGCCGGGATATCGCCGGGCAACGAGCGTCGGCTGAATGACGTCGCGAAACTCTTCCGCCGAAGCTGCCATCGCCAATTCGTCGTCGGCCAGCGTTTTCGAATCGTCCAAGATACGATCCACAATTGCTCGCAATTCGGGATCGGTTGCGAGCGATTGCACCGTCGTTTTTTGCGTCTCGAACCAAATCTCCATCGCGGCCACGTCGGTACGCAGGATTGTTTGCAGTTCGTCAGCCAGCTGCATGCGGGCGGCTGATTCGACGCGATGAAACACCCAGTAGCCAATCGGCAAAAGGAGCAGTAGAGCGAGCCCGGGAAGGAGCCACCGTAGCGACGAGATTCTCGCCAGCGACGACCACCACCACTGGACTCGGGTGACCGAGGCACGCGAGTTTCTACTGAAATGAGTTGGGTTTTTCACGTCACAGCTCGAGTAAAAGAGGATGCGTTTACTAGAGCCTCTGTCGATCGCTTTGGCTACCCATCGGCGCAGAAAGATAACGTAGAACCAGGCAGCCCGCTGGTCTGTCTAGGTCTGCTTTGACCAAAGGATCCCACGATCGTACTGCGCCATGCCAAGCTGAATAAAAACCTCGGCCAGCGAAGTATCGTCTCCTGCCGAATGGGCTTCGAAAAACGGGACACCTTGCGACTGAAACTGTCGTAGGGCTTCGCCGAGCAAAAAGAGGGTCAGTCCTTCGCTGCGAGCTTCGGGGGTGTCGTCGATATTCACAAGCCCCATCGTTCGCACACCCCACGAGCGGCTGAGGGGAAGAATTTCCCAGAAGGTGGCGCTCACGATGGGTTCGCCACCATCGCGCAGCGTGAGGTCGAAACGCTGCCACTCGCATTGGCACCACACACACGCTTCCCACCAGTTGTCGGGAATCACCGCCTGAGGACCCATGACACGAAAGCGACGTCGGACGGCCATTTGCTGACGATCGACAGGAGCGCGAAAGCCTGCCAGCGAACGTTGCCACAGCAGCGATCGCGCGGCCATGGAATAGCCGCCGCTGCGCACGATTTCAGCTGCTTGCTCGTCGCTGGCAAGAATGCCCGGAAGTTCGCTCCCGCCATAGAGCCCGAGATAGAACGGGTTGAGTGGAAACTTAAGCCCCGCATACAGCCGCGTGGCCCCATTTTTGCGCAGGTAGTCTTCACTGGCCGCCAACAGCTCCATGGCAATCACGCCGCGCAGTTCGTGCGGCATCACCTGAAGCATGCAGGTGGTCCCTTGCGATTTATCGAGCGTCGAGAGATCGCTGCTTGCGGCAAACCCGGCATGGACAAATCCGACAGGTCGGACCCCATCGACGGCGACAATCAGCCCATGCCGATCGAAGTAGGGACGGGCAAAAACAAGTTCCTCGAGCATCGCCGGCGTGACGGGCTGCATGCGACCACGCACCGGAGGCTGCGAACGCCAAATCTCGGCGAGCGATGGTGGGTCCCAGTTTTGAAACGATCGATAGCGAATCACGACGTGGGGGGCACACCAAGGTGCGCGAGGAGGGGGTGTGCGGTAACGAGGCTGCAGCTCATGGAAGTGAGTCTAAGGGGTAACCGCTTCGGGGGAAAGGTTTCGATCGAGTTCTGGGGCGAGAAGTTGCTCTTGAAACTCATGCCGGCGCTTCATCGGGGGGTGAAACCCAGATTTCGCCTGCTTCGGATTTTACGAGCCAGCGGGTATGCACAATCGACTTGCTCGCCTGATGCTGGCCGGTTGCTATATCGAATTGCCAGCCGTGCCACGGGCAAGTGATGATGCAGCCGGCGAGTTTGCCTTTGCCGAGCGGTCCACCCTGATGCGGGCAGATACCATCGAGTGCATACAAGGCTTCAGCGGTTCGAAAGATCGCCACAATGCGGCCATCGGCAACGCATTCACGAGCACCTCCCACCGGAAGTTCTTCGTCGCGAGCGACAGCAAACCAGCGGTCAGACAAAATAGCACCTGCTACCAAGTGACGAAGTTTGGAGGGTAGGAATTTAGCAACGTCGACAGGAGTCTGGAATATCGACCGACACTACGCCGCCCGGGCCGGTGGTTCGTCGCTGCTGGCAGTCGGTTCGGCTGCTTTGATTTTCTTTTTCGCCGGTGGATCGCGCCAGCGGTTATGTACCCACCAGTACTGCGAAGGGCAGTCGCGAATGAACTCTTCGAGCCGCGAATTGTACCACTGCGTGAGTGGCTTGACCCCAGCCAGTTCGCTGGAAGTTACGAGCGGGTCCTGAATGCCCGCTAGTCCCAGTTCGAACTGCAAGGGCTTACCGAGTCGACGACAGTAGGTGACGATCATCGGCGCGCCGCTGAGCAGCGTAAACAAAGCGACCGCTTTGTGGCACGACGCGGGGCGGTTCATAAACTCGACCCAGCATCCTTTCGGCCCCGCATGGTGATCCCCCAGCAGCACCAAAGTTCCCTCCATCGCGAGCACCGCATCAGCCTGCGGCGCACTGCCGACCTTGGGAAGAATGAACTGCCCTTTGAGTTCGCGAAATTGATTCAGGTAGTCGTCGAGGTAGGGATTATCGAGCGTGCGTGCGACGGTGAACGTCGGAATTCCGAGCAGCCCGCTCATAAAACCGGCGATTTCGAAGTTGCCAAAGTGGGCGGTGACAATCACGCGTGGCCGAGGGGCAAGCATCGCGCTCACCAGTTCTCGTTTGCGATGGATCGTCACAAACTTGCGCCAGTTTGTTTCGTGAATCTTGCGCGGAGCGTGAGCGATTTCGAACGCCAAAAGCAGCAGATGTTCGTACTGGGCGCGGGCAATTTGTGCCCGCTCGGACACCGATTTCTCGGGAAAAGAGGCTGCGAGGTTTTCGTCGACCAGTCGGCGACGAAGGCGAACGACATCGCAAAGCAACCAAGCAAGTGTGCGGGCCACAGCGGCAGCAGCGTCGAGCGACAGGGCCTGAATGATCGAAATGACCACTCGCACCATCAGATACACAGCGTATTGCCCCAGACGCCTCACCATTGCCAGTCGCACCTCCGTGTGCTCGAACGCTCTTTTCGCCGACGACTCGAGAGTGCAAAACGCTACTCAAGGTCCTTGAAACTAGATATTTCGGAAGATGATTGTGCCAAACTTCGGTCCAAAGTCCTAGATCGAAACTGGACAACCGAGTAGTGCTAGCACGCCGCTGAAGAGGGCGAGATTAAGGGGAAGGCCGGAGCCCGACTACCACTTCGACGGTGGATTGTTGGCCTCCGCGAGCAATCACCACTGAAGCGGTCGAACCGACAGGGGTGCGAGCGACCAAATTGCTGAGGGTCGCGGGGGCATCGACCGGAGTATCGTTCCAGCGAATCACAATATCACCCGACTCGATCCCCGCTTTGGCGGCAGGAGACTGCATCCCATCGCCATCAACCACTTGGCTCACGAGCGCTCCATTTCCTTCAGTAGACCCCGCTTTGATAGCCTCTTCGCGATCAGGAACATCGAGCGCGACACCAAGCCAGCCTCGGCGCACGAGGCCATCGTCGCGCAGACGCTCAAACACCTCGCGTGCCACGTTGCTCGGAACCGCAAAGCTGATCCCCTGATAGGCGTCCCCCACAATCGCCGTGTTCACGCCGAGAACGCGGCCTTGAATGTCGACCAGCGGACCTCCGCTGTTCCCAGGATTCACCGCAGCATCGGATTGCAGAAAGTCTTGATAAGGAGTTCCCGCGAGACCAGCCCGATGCTTCGCGCTCAAAATCCCCGAGGTGATGCTCCGCTCCAGCCCGAAGGGGCTACCAACCGCCCAAACAAGCGACCCAACGTTCACATCGTCGCTATTAGCCCACTGAGCGGCAATCAGCTTGTCGGCCTTGATCTTCAACACCGCCAGATCGGTCTCTTTATCGTAGCCAATAATTTGACCTTCGACCCGACGGCCATCGCTCAGTGCCACTTGAATACGCTGGGCGTCGCGAATGACGTGATAATTTGTCACCACATAGCCGCCAGCATCAACAATAAATCCCGAGCCCTGCCCTTCCGCTGGCATCCGGCTGCGGCTGGGACTTTGCAGCGACAAAGTCGGCAAATAGACGTCGCTGCCCGACGCAATCGTGTTGATATGCACCACACTGGGACTCACGCGCTGCGAAACCATCTGATATGCCTGCGACATCTGCGCGAGAGGATCGCCCGCGAGATGCTGCTTGGCGAAATCGTATTCCGCACGCTGCTTGCCGCGCGTGATGGCATACTGGGTATTCTCGGCGATAAACGGCACAAGATAGCTAACCGCGAGAAGCACCATCAGAAAGGCCATCAGCCACATCAGCTTGGCCCAGGCGAGTTTCACGCGTAGCACTTCCCGGTCGGCTGAGGTTTCGTCCCAAGGGGAGGCACTCACCCCGACTAGATTGGCCGCAGCCGCGTCACTCGATTCATCGGGCGAACTACTGGCCGCTCGAACAGCCTGACGAATCGAGGCAAAATCGTGAGCCCCCGAAGGTCGGCTGCTCTCCCCCGGTTCGTGAGTCGTGATCGGCTCTTGCGTATTCCACCCCGTTGTTTGGTGGATGGGAAGCCCGCTACCTATCCCTGTTGCTGGAGGGATTTTCGAGGGGATTGGCTGGCGATAATCGCTCCGCTCGTCCACAGGAAAAACTCCGTCGCAAGGATTGGGGCAAAGTGCCGGGGATCGGTACGAGGGAAACAAGTCCCCTCTCTAGATCGCTAACTTCTCGATTATAGAGGGACGGGAAAGTGCTGAAAACAAAATTTACGATCGAATCGCTCTGCGTGCCCTTTTTCTTCTCAGATGGAGCCGAAAAATCAGGAATTCTCTACCAGTTCGGCAGCCGAAGGACTGTCCTACCATCGAATTCTTGCCCGGCTGCCGCGATAATCGCTTGTCCACTACCGCGAGAACCTGACGATTCATGATCGTTCAGCCGATCTCATTTGCGTTTTACTAGTCGCTTCCCCTCGCAAAATTTAACTCATCCGGCTCATGTGGTTTCTTAAGCGATCAACGAAGTTTCCTCCCGCAGAAAAAGCTGCTGCCGACGGCTTGCTGCTTGTGGGGGGAACTCTGTCGATCGACTGGCTTCTGGCGGCCTATCGCGCCGGCGCATTTCCGATGCCCGACGACAGCCGAACGATCTTTCGCACTTCGTGGTATTCGCCCGATCCGCGCGCGATCATTCCCCTCGGTCAGCTACGGAAATCGTCCCGATTATGCCGCAAACTGCGGCAGCGAGAGTACCATGTTTCGATCGACCAAGCATTTGCCGACGTGATCGCCGGCTGTGCGGGACCACGCCGCAAAGAGACCGGGGTGTGGCTCACGCCCCGGATGCAGCGGGCCTACCTGGCGATGCACGGGGCGGGACATGCCCACAGCATCGAGGTGTGGCTCGACGGCCAACTGATCGGCGGGACTTACGGCGTCGCGATCGGTGGTTTGTTCGCTGCCGAGTCGATGTTCTCGCGCGTGAGTGATGGCTCGAAGATCGCCCTGATGTTCCTCGAGCAAACACTGCTCGAGCGCGGGTTTCAACTACTCGACGTGCAGTGGATCAACGACCACACGCGAAGCCTCGGTGCAACGGAAATTCCACGCGCCGAATATCTTCAGCGACTTCGCGCGGCACTCGACAGCAGTGCCAGTCTGGCCCCGCTCGCTCCGGCTCTATTTCGTGGTCCCACTTCCTAGCGTTAGCCAAGACGGCGATTCACAGAATAGCGCCGACCACTAACCCACTTTATCTTCCAGCGTCGTCACGCGCTCGCGCAGACGCATCACTTCGGCACGAAGTTCGGCAAACTCGACATTGAGTTCCGCCAGCATATCGGCCGTGATACTCCGCAGCGGAGCTGCCGCTGGAGTCGCGTGAGCTGAAGCCACCGGCGCCGATGGCGCGTGCCGCGTCACTGGGCCATCGTCGTCATCGGTTGCTGATGGCGAAGGTGGGGTGTAGTTTGCAAACTGGGCTCGAAGTTCCACCATCTCCCGCTCTTTGTAGAGATTGTGCGTCACAATTTGCCCGCGACCAGCTGGTGTCAGGGCAATCATCAGCCCCTTTTTCAGCAGCGAATCGACGATCGGCTTCAGCGCCGCGAGATCGGCAATCGGCTCCATGCGAGCCGCACGTCCACGCAGTTCCCCCAGTGTTTGTTCGCCCCGCAGCAGCAGTTCGGTCATTACGGCGAGTTCAAACTTATCGACCCCGAGCCACTCGTACGCATGATGGCGATACTTGGCGACGCGACCACTCCCCTGCACTTCAGTCACCGCACCCAGGGCGCGCAGTTCCTCGAGATGCTGCTCGACCTCATCGCTGTCGAGATTCATCTGCGGTTCGCGATTGCTCTTTTGATTACAGCCGGTGATGAGCCCCGAAAGTGTGAGGGGGTAGGCATCAGGCGTTGTCTTCGCTTTTTCAATCAGCACGCCAAAAATGCGCCGGCAGCGCGAGTTGAGGGGACGCCACTTTTTGGTCTCTTCACCAGAGGCTGCGGGATTGGCCACGTCGCTCATCACAAAACTCCTTCGTCGTGCTTACGTCGTTGCAAGGTGGGAGAGGCTCTCGCACGCGAGAACCGTATTCTGAACGAATCAGCGACGCGCGGCTACTGCACACCCCCTGCATCGCCGTGCATTTCATCGAGCCCCATTTCGTGCTACAAACCGCCAGACATGTTCCTGCAACACGACTCTCAAGCACGATTCGAGCTTCCATGACAACTTCGCCCCGCTCAGCCGCTGGTCAGAAAATTCTCTTCTTCACCGGCGATATCTACGAAGATCTCGAACTCTGGTATCCCAAGCTGCGACTGATCGAAGCGGGGGCCGAGGTGGTGATTGCTGCGGACGAAGCCAAGCAGCTCTACGCAGGAAAGCACAGCTATCCGTGCAAGTCGGATGTTGCGATTGCAAGCGTCGATCCTACGCAGTTCGATGGACTCGTTGTGCCAGGGGGCTTTATGCCCGACAAACTGCGACGCGATCCACAAGTGCTGGCGATCGTGCGTCACTTTGCGGAGACAGGAAAACTGGTCGCCGCCATTTGTCACGGTGGCTGGATACCGATCTCGGCGGGGGTTTATCGGGGCGTACGAGTCACCGGATCGCTCGGCATCAAAGACGATTTGGTGAACGCCGGCGCGATTTGGGAAGATGCTGCGGTGGTGGTCGACCGGCATTTTGTGTCGAGCCGCAAGCCCGATGACCTGCCCGATTTCTGCCGTGGCTGCCTCGATGTTTTGGCAAGCCAAAAAAAGGTTTAAGGGGCTCCTGAGCGCCGCACACCCTGAGATTACGAAATATTCAGCACCGCCATGATTTGCTGGAAGTGGTGCCCAAACCCCGTTAGAATCTGCCCCGCCTACCGGCATTGATGCCAAACGAACTCTCCGGCGCGATCCATGTTGATCGTGCCGCTGACGTTCGATTTCCACACCTTGCTTCTTTTCCTCTCTGGAGAAATCCCGCCATGAAGTTACGTTTCCGTTCATTCTTGCTGGCGATCGCTGCTGCTCTCGCAGCGGCCAGTAATCTGCAAGCCGAAGTAGCACTTCCCAAAGTCTTCGGCGATCACATGGTTTTGCAGCAGTCGAGCGAAGTTGCCATCTGGGGCACTGGTGCCGTGGGTGAAGAGGTGACGATCACGCTCGGCGATGCCACTGCGAAAGCCGCCACCGGTGAAAACGGCAAGTGGATGGCCAAGCTGAAAACGCCAGCCGGATCGAAAGAAGCGCGCGAACTCGTCGTGAAGGGAACCAATGAGGTTCGCTTCAAGGATGTTCTCGTCGGAGAAGTTTGGATCTGCTCGGGTCAGTCGAACATGGAGTGGTCTGTCGCTGCTTCCGACAATCCTCAAAAAGAGGCCGAAGCTGCCAACTTCCCGCTCATTCGGATGATCAAGGTGGAGAAGGCTGTCGCTGGCGAACCACAAACCGATATCAAAGGTGCCTGGCAAGTTTGTTCGCCCAGCACGGTTCCGGGCTTCTCGGCTGTGGGCTACTTCTTCGGTCGTAAGCTCCACCAAGATCTCGATGTCCCTGTGGGAATGATCAACACCTCGTGGGGTGGAACGATCTGCGAAGCTTGGACGAGCAAAGAAGCGCTCGCCGCTTCGGAACCGCTGAAGTTCATGACCGAACGTCAGCTGAATATCGATCCCGCCAAGATGAACCCCAATCAGCCCACAGTGCTGTACAACGCCATGCTCGCCCCACTGGTTCCTTACGGAATTCGTGGCGCCATTTGGTACCAAGGTGAATCGAACAAGGGTCGCGCTGAACAATATCGCACGCTGTTCCCCGTGATGATCAGCGACTGGCGCAAGCAGTTTGGTCAGGGTGATTTTCCATTCGGTTTCGTGCAGCTTGCTCCGTTCGATTACGGTGGCAGCGATCCACGCGAACTGGCTGAACAGTGGGAATCGCAAGCCCTAACACTCTCGCTCCCCAACACCGGCATGGCTGTAACCACCGACATTGGGAACGTGAAAGACATTCACCCACGCAACAAGCAAGAAGTGGGACGCCGCCTCGCTCTGTGGGCGCTCAACAGCACTTACGGCAAAAAAGAGGTGGTCTTTAGTGGTCCGGTTTACGATTCGATGGAAGCCAATGGCAGCAAGATTCGCCTGAAGTTTAAAGAGGTGAATGGTGGGCTTCTGGCCGAAGGTGGCAAGCCGCTGTCGCACTTCCAGATTGCTGGCGACGATCAGAAATTTGTTCCAGCCACCGCCGAAATCGATGGCGATACCGTGGTGGTTTCGGCCGCTGAAGTGGCCAAGCCTGTCGCGGTTCGTTTTGCATGGGAAGACACCGCCGAGCCTAACTTCTTCAACAAAGCCGGCCTCCCAGCCTCCCCTTTCCGCACCGACACCTGGCCACTCATCACAGCGGGGCGTAAGTAGACTCTGCTGATAGTACTTCGAGTGTTCGTAGTTTCAGACAGCCACTTTTCACAAGCAGCAATTGAGAGACGAGTATGATGAAACGAGTTTTGATCCTGGCAGCAATTTTTGGAATCGCTGCACCAGCAGCATCGGCATTTGCCTTGCCACCACTTCCCAAGTTTGTCGCCGAAATCTACGGCGAAAAGGAAGAGTACGCCAAGTTCACCAAGATGTACGCCGAGCTCGAAGGCAAGTGCTCGATGTGCCATACGCCTGGGGCCGACAAGAAGGCCAAGGGGCACGGTCTGAACGACTTCGGCAAAGTGATGCACGAGAAGTTTAACGACGACGAATTCAAAGCCGCCGCCAAGACCGCTGCTACCGATCCAGCAGCAGCTGCCAAGGCCAAGGAACTCGTTGCTTCAGCGCTGAAGGCTTCGGAAGAGGCCAAGAACGCTGACGGCAAAGCCTACGGCGATTTGATCAAGGAAGGTGTTCTTCCGAGCAAGAACGAGAAGTAATTCTCGCTGCATTTTTTGCCAAACATCAACGCGGCAGTGGCGCTGGAAGAAACCTCCGGCACCACTGCCGTTTTTTATGTAACACATCGTGGCGCTCGTGTAACATAGGGTTTAGTTGATGCCCCTTTGGGGTCAGCCAACTCCCGCCCCCTATCCCCCGCCCCTATCAGCCTTCGAGCTTTGCCGATGTACGCCCATCTCTCGCTGCCGCGTATTCGATTCTTAATCGCCACTTGCATTGCGATGTTTTCGTCCACCGTGGTATCGGCTGAACCAGTGAGTTTTCGGCGCGATGTCGCCCCGCTGCTCCTCACGCACTGTGTCGCCTGCCATGGACCCAAGAAAGCCGAGGGGGGCTATCGCGTCGACACCTTCGCACAAGTGACGTCGGCTGGCGATTCAACCTCTCCTGGCTTTACGGCGAAGGACCTCGAAACGAGTGAATCGTTTCGCCGGATGGTTTCACAAGACAAAGACGAACGGATGCCCAAGGATGGCGAGCCACTTCCGAAGGAGGTGATCGCGGTGTTTGAAAACTGGATCAAAGAGGGAGCCAACTTCGATGGTCCCGATCCCAAAACTCCGCTGGCCAGCTACATCCCGGCTCCCACGCACCCCGCAGCTCCGGAAAAGTACGCTCGGCCAATTCCCGTGACAGCGGTCGCGCTATCTCCCGATGGAAGCGAACTGCTGGTGGGGGGCTATCACGAGGTGACAGTCTGGAGCCCTGTCGATGGAAAACTGCTCCGGCGCATCGGCGGCGTTGGCCAGCGGGTGTTTGCCATCACGATGAGTCCCGATGGAAAAACGATGGCAGTTGCTTCCGGCGCACCAGGACAACAAGGCGAAGTGCGTGTGCTCGAAATCGCTAGTGGCAACTTGGTGCGAGCCTTGGCCCTGTCGAGCGATGTGGTGTTCGACGTGGTCTATTCTCCCAGTGGTGATCGGATTGCAACAGCATCGGCCGATGGCATGATTCGCGTTTTCGAAACAAGCAGCGGAAACGAGCAGCTGACGATCTCGAGCCACAGCGACTGGGTGTTTGCGGTGGCGTTTAGTAGCGATGGTTCGAAGCTCGCTTCCGCTAGCCGCGACAAAACGGCCAAAGCCTACGATGCAGCGACGGGCAATTTGCTGATTACCTATTCGAATCACCAGAATCCTGTGCGGGGCGTACTGTTTCATCCCGATGGAAGCGAAGTCTTTTCCTCAGCCGCCGACAACAAGGTGCAGCGCTGGAAAATCGCCGACGCCAATCGCACTGGCGAGCGAGGTGCTGGCGGAGAAGTTTATAAACTGGTCGCCAGTGGCGATTCGTTTGTCGCCCCATCGGCCGACAAGAAAGTGCGGCGTTATATCACCGCCGAGCTGAAAGATGTTCGCGAGTACCAAGGGGCCAGCGACGCCGTATTAGCGGCTGCTTGGCACGAACCTTCGAAGCGCGTGGTGGGTGGATGCTTCGATGGCCGGGTCTTTGTTTGGAATGCCGACGATGGTCAGATTGTCACCCAGTTTGACGCAGCTCCTGGCTACGCTCCGTCGCCATAGACCGGTGCGTAGGGCGAAGGGGGAGGCTGCATCGGTGCGGCATCTCCACTTGCAGCAGGCTGCTCGTAAGGAACTTCGCTCGCCGGTGGTGTCATCTGCGGGGCTGGTTCGCTGCCATAAAGAGGTTGCTCGGCTGGCGCGACAGCGGGTGCTGGCGAAGGGGTGTAGCGAGGATCTTGATACTCAGCGGCGGCTGGTGCCATTTCCACGTCCGCATCACCCACACGGTTGTCGCTGTTTTCAATCACCATCTCATCGACAGGCTGCTGGAAATTCAGCTGCTGAAAACTGCGACCCATCGCGCGGTTTTGAAGCGCAGGACGCTCCATCGGAGCCCCTTCCACGCGTGACATGGCTGCCGTTTTCGTCGCTAGTTGCGGCGGAATGGCAAGCAGCGTCACGACGTCGAATCGTTCCCATTTTCGCGTTGGGGAATCAGACGTCTGCTGAAAAATGGTGTAGGTGCGGTCTTCTCGTGGAAAACGCCCCACGGCCCAGCGTGTTCCGCTCTTGAGCTCGCGGTAGTACAAAAAGTTTTTGTCGGGCAGCGGAAGATTGGTCTCTTCTTCCATCATCACAATTTGTCGCGCATCGTCGGTTCGGTAATCGGCTGTCGCCAAGCCACCGAACACGTAAAGGCGAATTCGGCCTCCCGCCAGTCCGTAGCCTTCGTGCTGCATACGTCCAATCACAGCGGGATCGCCTGCCGGAGGTGATTCCGCTGGGTATCCGCCTGTCGGTGCTGGTTCGCCGAAACTCGAGCGCACGCCCCCCATCGCTGGTGGACTAGCCGCAGGTGGCGAACTGGCCGCCGGCTGCATCGATCGCGAAGGAACTTGAGCCGAGACAAATCCGGCGCAGATCGTCGTGATCACTACAAAAACGGGGAGGAAAGTTCGTCGCATCGGAAGTTCTCGCACAAAGAAGTCTCGGCTTCAAAACCTGAGGTAGTGAACGTTATTCGCCACTCTCCGGCTGCGGCAAAGTTACTGATCCCCCGCACTTTGTGCAAAGTCAGTTTGGCAGTTTGCTACCAATTTCTGACACTTTTTTGCCATCATTACTCCGCTATCACTTTTTCAGCCGATGCTTCCCCCTTGCCGTGGGCTCCTGGCGTGCTTTAATCATTCGCTTGCTATCACTCCCACGCTTGCCGAGAACATCACCATGCAAGGCATCTTCGAAAAAGTGCAAGAGGCAGCCGCCTTCATCAAGAGCCAGTGGAGCTCCACGCCTCACGCTGGCATCATCCTCGGCACCGGCCTTGGGAGTCTCGTCGATCAGATTGAGGTCGAAGCAGCGATCGATTACGAGAACATCCCACACTTTCCCAAATCGACGGCCATCAGCCATCGTGGACGCCTCGTTTGCGGCAAACTTGGCAAGCTTCCCGTGATGGCGATGGAAGGTCGCTTTCACATGTACGAAGGCTATCCCCTCGATCAAGTCACCCTGCCTGTGCGGGTGATGAAAGCGATGGGAGCTAACTTGCTTGTCGTCTCCAATGCCTGCGGCGGCATGAATCCTCAGTATCGCACCGGCGACATCATGCTGATCGAGGACCACATTAACCTGATGGGGGCCAATCCGCTGATCGGCATTAACGACGATCGCCTGGGCCCACGTTTTCCCGACATGTGCCACCCCTATGAGCCCGCGCTCATCGACCGGGCTCTCGAGATTGCTCGCAAAGAGAATATCGTGGCGCATCGCGGCGTGTTTGTTGCCGTTTCTGGCCCGAACCTCGAGACGCGAGCCGAGTATCGCTTCTTGCGACTGATTGGTGCCGACGTGGTGGGCATGTCGACTGTTCCTGAAGTGATTGTGGCAGTGCACTCCAACATGCGCGTGGTTGGATTTTCGATCATCACCGACATGTGTTTGCCCGATGCGCTCGAGCCAGCCGACGTGCAGAAGATCATTGCCGTTGCCAACACGGCTCAGCCCAAACTTTGCAAGCTTGTGCAAGGCGTTCTTGCTGGCGAACAAGTGTCGTAGTTGATTCGAGTCGGTCTTCCGTAGCACTTCGTTGGGCCGCGCATGAATCCCCTTCTGAGCCGAGCATCGATCGCCCTCGCCGCTGCCGAGATTCGTAAGCACTACACCGAGACGCCGCGTGTCGCTGTGATTCTTGGGACCGGCCTCGGCGGACTCGCTAGTGAAATCGAAGCCGCCGCCGAGATTCCCTACAAACAAATCCCGGGCTTTCCCCACTCGACAGCACCAGCCCACAAGGGTCGCTTGCTGCTGGGCAACTTGCTCGGTCTGCCGTGCGCGATGCTCGCTGGCCGCTGCCATTTCTACGAGGGATATCAGCTCGAGCAGCTGATGTTTCCAACCCTCGTGATGCGCGAACTGGGCTGTCAGTACTTGATTGTCTCCAATGCTGCAGGAGGTGTGAATCCGCTCTACGAAACCGGTGATGTGATGCTGATGGACGATCACATCAACCTGATGTACTTCAAAGGAAGTGTTGCCGTGCCAGCTGCGTCCCCCGAGCGAGTCGAGCGATTTCAAGAGCACTTGTACGATCGCGCGCTGCTGTCGATGGCCGAATCAGCTGCGATTCAAGAAGGGTTTATTCCCAAGCGTGGCGTGTATGTTGCCGTCTCGGGTCCCACCTACGAAACACGGGCCGAATATCGCTTGTTTCGACGCATTGGGGGCGATGTAGTGGGTATGTCGACCGTTCCCGAAGTGCTCGCAGCAACGAGTGTCGGCATGCGTGTGATGGGAATTTCGACGGTGACAAATGTCGCCAAGCCCGACGCCATGCAGACGGTTTCGTCGGACGAAGTGATCGACGTGGCCGAGCGAGTGCAGCACAAAGTGCGCTCGATTGTGCGGGGCGTTATTGAACGCATCGCCGCAGCGGATTAATCGTCGTCGCAACTCTCTTGCGCGAAGGATTCCAGTCGCAAACGCGGCAAAAACACGAACGCTAATCTTGTAGCGACATCCCCTAGTGATGCGCTGCTTCGAGCGGTTCCATCGAGCCCGCACGACCACGAACGCGCGTTGCGGTGGGATGATCCGAGAGCACGAAGTGATCGTCGAGTCCCTTGATCTCGAGCACGAGACCTTGATCGCGATACTCGCGCTGCATGTCCATCAGTTTTTGCATCACCGTGGAGTCGACGAGCTTCGCGCTCGAGAAGTCCACGGTCACCTGTCGTTCTTGCTGCATGCCATAAATCTCAATTTGGCGACGGAGCAGAATCCAGTTCGAAAAGACAGCGGAGTGCTTGGGGGTGATGACCACTTCCGTAGCGCTCACTTCCGTGATTTCGTTTTGTGGAATGATCAGCGACGTGAGCGGCACGCCATTGATGAAGTGGATGATGAGTTTGATACCGACACCGATGAAGATGCCGATCAGCAGGTCGGTCGCCAGCACGGCGATGATCGTTCCCACAAACACCACAAGCTGTTCGCGGCCAAGTTTGTAGATGTGAACGAACTCGCGAGGATGGGCCAATCGGAAACCGGTGTAGACCAGCATCGCAGCGAGCGCGGCGAGCGGAATCATCTCGATCAAAGTCGGGACAAGTGCCACAAACGCGATCAAAAACAGACCGTGAAATGCATTGGCTAGGCGTGTTCGGCCACCGTTATCGACGTTGGCTCGACTACGCACGATTTCTGAAATCATCGGCAAGCCGCCGACCATGGAAGCAGCGAGATTGGCGACACCAACCGCCAAGAGATCGCGGTTGAGATCGGTCTTGCGTTTGAGTGGGTCAATCAGGTCGACAGCTTTGGCTGAGAGCATTGATTCAAGGCTACCGATCATCGAAAACATCGCAATCCAGTACCACGCTTTTTGCTGCGAGAGGGCGTCAAAGTTGGGCAGCGTAATCGCAGCGCCGAGTTGATTCGGCAGGTCGACCAGGAACGTGTTGTCGACCGTGTACTGATGTCCGAAGACGTTGTAGACATGCTTGTGCGAGAGATCGAAATAGTTGGCCAGTGGAATGGCCAGAATCAGCACCAGCAGCGGGGCTGGGATCATCTTCAGAGGTTTCATGCGGACCAGCGGCAGCAGGAACAAAAGGAGCAAGCTCATGGCTCCAATCGTCGCGATCTCGGGATTGAGATGGAGGATTTTTTCGGGAATGCTCATCAGCAATTCGAGCGGTTCCCCTTTCGCTGTTTCTCCGAGTGCAACCGGAACCTGCTTCGCGATGATGATGATGCCGATCGCGGCCAAGAGACCGTGCACGGCAGCGGAGGGAAAGAGTTCACCGAGAACACCTGCCCGGCAAAGTCCTAGTACGATTTGAATGCCAGCTGCAACGACCCCCACGGCAAGGGTGCACTTGTAGGCGTTCATATCGGCGGCGAAGTCTTGGCCACCGGTGCCACCAAAGTCATTCACACAGCCGAGCACAATCACGATCATGCCCGCCGCTGGACCTTTGATCGTGAGTTCGGAGTTGCTGAGCCACGGCGTTACAAAGCCACCGATCACAGCCGTGAAGATGCCGGCGATAGGTGGGAAGCCACTCGCCTTGGAAATTGCGAGGCAGAGCGGAAGCGCGATCAGAAAAACGAGAAAACCCGAAACAGCGTCGCTCTTCAGAAACGCAAACAGGTTCGTTGCCTGTGCGTTGGCTCGCTGGATTTTTCTTGCGTCCACAGCTCTTCTCCGGGGTTTAGCTTCCCATGCGATCAGCGAACGTGCGTCACCATTCGAACCAACATGCTTCGTGAAGCATGGGGCGGGGGCTTACAATACCTAGGGGGTTGTTACGGGGTCCGATAACAATCCCTGCGATTGCCAGCTTTGCCTCGAGTGTCTCCTAGGAACTGGCCTAGTGGATCTCGAGGGTGCGATGGATGGCCGACCAAGCGATGCGTGGCTGCGAGTAGCTTTCGAAAATCGAGGGCTACTATCGCGGCCAGCGATGGGCTCAGTTCAGCTCCGCCTCTTACCTTAGGCTGGGCTGATTGAAATCCAGTCGCCTTAATCGATTGCCACCGCATTGCCTGACATCGGTCAGTCTAGCTTTGCAAGTGAGCCTGTGAAGCCTCAAATCGGTTACGAATCTGTAAGGAACGGCTGCAGCGGAAACCCCTGCTATGATTCACCTTACGATTTCGCAAGGTTCTGATTTTGGGCCTAGCCAATGCCTCCTCTCCTTCCGACAATTACCCGATAGCAGGGTGTTAGTGCATTCAAGCTAACACCTGATTAACGACGTAAGGAACGCCCTTGTGAAACTGTTAGTCATCGAGGATGACCCCGTGCTTGGGAAAGCACTGGAGCGCGGCCTCTCCGAAGCGGGACACTTTTGTCAGTGGGAACGGACTGGGAAATCGGGGCTCGAACAAGCCTCAACCCAGCAGTTTGATGCGCTGGTGCTCGATGTCATGCTGCCCGATACAACCGGCATGGAGGTGGTTCGCAAGATTCGGCACGACGGAATCGGCACCCCGGTTTTGATGCTCACAGCACTTGGTTCAGTCGACGACCGGGTCGCGGGGCTCAACAGCGGGGCCGATGATTACCTCGTCAAACCGTTTGCTTTCCCCGAGCTTTTGGCTCGGCTAGATGCCATCAGTCGCCGCACAAAAGATCGCCCCAGTTCGCAGCTGAAGGTGGGTCCTCTGGTACTCGATCTCACCAATCGCAAAGTAACGCGCAACGATAGCGAACTGAGCCTGACTCCCACGGAGTTCAGCCTGCTCGAGTTTTTGATGCGCTACGCCGGGCAGGTTGTCACTCGCAAAATGCTCTGTGAGCACCTGTGGGAATCGGACTGGGAAGGGGTCACTAACGTTGTCGAAGTGCACATCAATCGACTTCGCGGTAAGATTGATCGCGGCTTCTCTGAGCCGCTGATTCAAACCGTCCGAGGCCGGGGATATGTTCTTCGAACAACTTAGTGCGCAGTTCCGGACACTCCGATTTCGTCTAATGCTCTGGAATGCCACTGCGGTGATCCTGACCGGCATTGCGGTGCTTGTGACGCTCCGCGAAGGTGTCCGCTTTGCCCTGCAGGCAGAACTCGATCAGGTGCTGACACAGGACCTGCAAGAGATCTCGCTTTACTTCTCTGAAGAGAAACAGCAGTTGAACTGGCAGCGGCTCGAAGAAGAGCTCGATCGCAAAGCGCGGGGACATGAATTTCAAGGTTGGTTTGTCCAGTTTTTTGATGCCCGTGGACTAACAGCCTGGTCGAGCAGTGGCACACCCGGCGGTCTCAATCTGATCTCAATTGCCGCATCGGGGCGAAAACGAACGAGCCGCGATGGCTACCGGATCGTGTTCCTCGATCTTCCCGGCGCAGATCCACGTGGCAAGCAGGTTTGTGTCGGCTCTTCCCAAGCCTTCATCACTCGCGATATGGCGCGGCTCGATCGCTTGACACTGCTCGTCGGTGGCATTGTGCTAGTACTTTCCCCACTGGGAGGTTATTTACTGGCGGGCCGCGCGACCCGTCCCCTGGCCGAAATTATTCAAACGACAGCCAGCCTTAGGCCGTCGGAATTAAGTGAGCGATTGCCGCTGCGTGATGCGGGTGATGAACTCGACCACCTGGCCATCACGATCAATGGCCTGCTCGATCGAATTGCCGATTATTTGCAGGAAAAACATGACTTTTTGGCCAACGCAGCCCACGAACTTCGCACGCCACTAGCCGCCATTCGAAGCAGTGTGGAAGTCGCTCTCAGTAAAGGGCGAAGTTCTGCAGAGTACGAAGAGCTGCTGGCCGAAATGATCGAGGAATGTGCATCGCTCGAGTCGCTCGTCAATCAGCTTCTGTTGCTGGCGGAATCGGATGCCGATCGACTCCGCGTGAGTGCCGAACGAACTTCGCTGAGCGACGTGGTGAAGACGGCGATCGACATGTTTCAGCCGGTGGCAGAGTTCCGAGGGCTACGGATCGAGTCGTATTCGCTTACTCCCTGCACCGTGATCGGTAACCGTCTGCATCTCCGACAAGTGATGAACAACTTGCTCGACAATGCCATCAAATTCACGGCAGCCCGGTACGACGACGAAACCAACGAGAACCGGGGCTCCGGTGTGGTTCGCGTGTCACTTTTTGTGAATGAAGAGAAGGGGCTTGCCGAGGTGGTTGTGAGCGATAACGGCATCGGAATTCCCGAGAAGCATTTGCCCCATATTTTCGAGCGGTTTTATCGCGTCGATCGCAAACGTTCGCGTGGCAGCAGTGTCGGTGGAACGGGGCTGGGGCTCTGCATTTGTGCGGCGATTATCAATGCCCATCATGGCGAAATCAGTGCGACCAGCCGCGACAACGAAGGGACTACTTTTCGGTTTACCATTCCGATTGCGAAGCCACTTTCCAGCATCGCGGCAGCGCCTGCGACCGCTGTAAATTCTTAGCGGAAGGCCCAACTGCCACCGCATACGAGCATCTTTCGTTTTTGGGGATGCGCACGAAAAAGGCCGCGACTGAAGATCAGCAGCGGCCCTCTTGAGATACTCATTTTCGACAGCGACGGGAGTGGAGACGAGCGGGATCGAACCGCCAACCTCAGCATTGCGAACGCTGCGCTCTCCCAGTTGAGCTACGTCCCCGAAGGATCGCGGCCAATGGCAATCGCGATCTGTTTTGAACTATAGCACCCGCTGCTCAGCGAGTGTAGAGGCATGGTCGCTTGCCAATTTACTTGGCAGCTTCGGCGGTAGTGATTGTCACTTTCTTCATGACGTCCCCCTGACGGATGGCATCCACCACATCCTGCCCCTTCGTCACCTTGCCAAACACCGAATGCTTGCCGTCGAGCCAAGGAGTGGCGACATGGGTGATGAAGAACTGCGAGCCGTTGGTATTCGGGCCAGCGTTAGCCATCGAGAGAATTCCAGGGCCGCTGTGCTTCAGCGTCGGATGAAATTCGTCGGCAAACTTGTAGCCTGGACCACCCGTTCCGGTTCCTTGAGGGCAACCAGTTTGCACCATGAAGTCGGCGATCACGCGATGGAACTTCAGGCCATCGTAGAACCCTTTGGTCACGAGCTTCTCGAAGTTCTCGACCGTCTTGGGAACTTTTTCATCATACAGTTCGATTTCGATCGTGCCCTTGCTCGTTTCAATCGTCGCAATCTTCACTTGTAAATCCTTTGGAGAGACTTCGCTGGGTATCCGAGTCGTGGAGCGACGGCTGTCGCTGACTGACATTCAGGTAAGAACCTAATTATGCCGCGAAGCACCCGGTTTGGGCAATTGGAGGGGCGGGCGGCTGGAAACGATTCGCGTCTGCCCGATCGACTTCACAAAAAAGCCCGTCCTGCCAGACTCGATGCCAGCAGAACGGGCTCCTGTTTTTTAAGCCGCCCCGCAAACGCAGGGCAGCACAGTCGTTAGGCGAAAAGCTGCTTACTTCTTCTTGCCGCTACCGCTGGTCTCCAAGGCCAACAAGCCATACAGCTCGTCGTTATCATCTTCGCCGTAGCTCGCAAAAATGGCGTCGGCTGGTTCGCCTTCCCCTTCACCCTCTCCCACCGAGCTGTTGATCGAACCAGCTCCTGGGTTTTGGTTGAGCCAGTTGATGACCAGCAGCGCATCGAACGGCGTGATTTGGCCATCGGCACTCACATCATAAAATGGTGCTGAGTTGAAGGCCGAGAACTCCGCGACGATCGGCGTTCCCGAAGTGTTCAGATTCAACTGGTTGATGATGAGCAGTGCATCGAATGGCGTGATTCCGCCACTGTTGTTCACGTCGAGCGGATCACGCGTGTTGTGATCGAGAACCGCTGGGAGCGTGGTAAGTGGTGGATCGAAGTTGCCAAACACAGGGAGTGCAAACTCGTCGCCATAGCGAACGTAGACATCGTTGCCGAACGGCTCGGGCTGGAAGCGAATCACTGGGTTGCCCGTGACAGGATCGGTCACGATCCGTTCAGGAAGCGTTGGTCCCAGCAAGGCGGCACCGTTGTTATCGTCGTTCTGCACGTTGCCCGAAACCAGGAAGTACCACTCGGCTGTTTCCTGATCTGGAACACCGGCACGTTTAGGCACGAACAGACCCAGATCGTCGATTCCGTCGGCATTCACGTCGCCAGCAATCGGACGTTCGTTCGCGCCGATGAAGCCAAAGACAAACGTCGTATCGAAGTTGCCAGTGATTCCACCAATCGTGCTGAGATCGAGATAGAACGTGTCGTTGGTCCAGGTGCCGAGATCGTCGATACCATCGTCGTCGAAATCGCCAACCACAGGCAAGCCACGCATGCTGGTGCCTGGCAACGTGCTATCGAGCTGATAGTCGCCATTGGTATCGAGGTGCCAACGCGTTCCATCGAACACGGCCACTTCATCACCATCGGTCGTGTCGCCGTTGAAGTTACCAGCAGCTGGGTAGCCACTGATATTCATCGCATCGTTCTGGATGATGTTCGGCACGCCGTCGTTGTCGGTATCGATAAGCCAGCGATACTGACCATTCACGCGGCCGTAAGCGGCGAGCTTGTCAAAGTTATCGGTCACTCCACCAACGTTCGCAAAGTTGCCAGCGAAGATCTCGTCGGTGGTGAACCCGATAACGTAGGCGATATCGCGATTCGAGAAGTCAGGGTTGTTCGGATCGAACGACTCGTTGCCGTTGTTGTCGACCCACACCGAACCTGCAGCCCAGGTGCCAACTTCAGGTCGCGTATCGACATTGAAGCGTGCGACGAATTCGCCACCCGAGATGTTGTCGCCACTCGGCACCCCATCGACACCACGAATGGTGGTTGGTGGCACTGGCTCTTGAGGTTCGTCGGCGTTGCTTTCGCCATCGAGAGCATTGCCCGCTGCATCAGTGATGGCGTCCGAGATTTCGAGCGTGAAACGATCGTCGGGAAGTGGCGATACGAACACGATTTCGATGTAACCACCCTGCACAGCGCCTGCCACAATCGGATCGATTGCAGGGGTGCTGATGTCACCATCGAACGTGAAGATGATCTCGGAGATCGGGATGATTCCGTTGTAATCACCCGTCACCAGATAGTGACCAGGATTCTCGATTAGCGCTTCGATGAAGTGATTGTCGAGGAATCCAACTGGAGTGGCTGGCAAGTCGCGAATCGTGACCACCAGCGACTCAACTAGTGGTGTCGGTCCGTCTGGATCTGGACGTGGATCACCCTTCGGATCGAACAGATCGTAAGGGTTGTCGTCGGCTGGAATCAGCGGGTCGTTGAACGTGTTGACATCGACGTCGAGGATTTGTGGTCCCACGGTGTCGATCAAAATTTGCAACGTCACCGCGCCGTTGAGTCCGCTCACGTTCCCCGAAGGATCTTCTGCCGTTACGAACAGCGTGCGAAGTCCATCCGGTGGCAAACCGATGTTGTTGAGGTCGTAGAGCGACGTGATTTCCCACTGACCATTCGGGAACTGATTGGTGCCGTCGAATGGCTGAGCCACCGTCTGACCGATCTGAAGATCAGTGTTATCGAACACACCGTTGCCGTTACTGTCGACATACAGCCGAACAATCGCATCGGATTCAGCGCGACCGAAGAACGATGGGGTGGTGTCGCTGGTGGTTTGATCGCCAATCACACCACTATCGCTATCGGCCACCAGACCATCGCCGAGCACGTTGTAGAGACCGAAATCAACCAGTGGTGCGGTCGAGTCGACTACGATTTCGAGCAAGCTGCTGCGATCACCGTAGGCAATTTGTTGCGGCGTATCGCTGCCACGCATTTCAACGCGGGCCGATAAGAAGTGCGAACCTTCTGCCAGTGCCACCGTCGGAGTGAACTCATACAAACCGGGGCTGATCTGCGTGGCGTAGCCAATCGGCGTCTGAGGAGCCGTGCCGCTGCCGTTGGGGCTTGCACCTTCATCGAAGATCGCAATCGCGTAGCCAGCTTGACCAGCGACCACTGGACCTGTGCGGAACGGAATCGCAACGGCTCCCACCGGTGGATTTCCGGCCACGCCATTGCCTTGAACATCGTTCAGGAAGATGCCGTCGTCGAGGCGGAAGACAATCGTGGGCGTGGTGTCGCGCGTCAGGTTATCAAGCTGCGAGCGTCCCGTATCGAAGCTTTCGACCTGGAACGTCACGAGCCCTGGTGCACCGGTGAGTCCACTTGTGCCAGCAGCCAGGGTGAAGGTGCGAGTGGCACCCACATAGTCCGTGACGAGAGCACGTTCGCCAGCGCGAGCACCGGCTGTGATGTAGACCCACTTACCGTTGTAGAAGTCGTCGACTGTCGACAAGCTCGCAGGTCCGATAAAGCTCACGGCGCTGATCGAGTTGACAATCGTTCCCGAGGCAACGAGGTCGTTTAGTTCAAGACCGTAAGCCACGGGCGGAGCATCGTTCACAACGTTGATGTTGTAAACGTTGACAGCATCGGGGTTGGCAGTGCTTGCACGAACTCGCAAGTAATAGGTTTGACCTTCGACCGCTGGAATGCGAACTCGTTCGTCGCCGGCAGCACCCACCACGCGGAACGTGCTGGTGATGTCGGTGCCATCGAGATCGTAGACCGCAATATCAAGGTTGCCGTTGCCGGGCAATCCGAGGCGACCGTTGGCAAGGGTTGGCTGCAAGCGGAAGAAGACACGGATATCGAGTGTGCCCGTTTGTTCGGCCACCAGTCGATACCAATCTTCATCGCCACCCACGCCAAACACGGCATCAGGACCTGGATCGATCACAGGATCGATGTTGATCGAAGCCCCCGAACCGAGGAATGTCGCGTTCGGGAGCGTGTTGTTCTGCTCGTAGGTGTCTGCCTTGAAGACATACAGACGACCATTTCCAAGACCATCGGTGCCAGTGCCGCCTGTGATCGGATCGATCTGCGACATGCTCGTGTATTCGATGCCGTCGTAGAAAATCGGTGCCAGTGCGCCGATCGTGTACGAGCCCGAACCTGGCGTAGCACTAATGCGATGGATGACCGTATCTCCCGCTCCATCGTCGACAATCGTCAGACGATCGCTGGCTCCTGGCGAGCCACCATCAACCGTCACGCGAAGCGACAGAGCTTGGCTGTTTGTGGAGATCAAGCCATCGGCCTGACGGACGAGAATCTGATCGTCTCCCGCACCAGCCAGCACCTTGATCTCTTCGACCGAGCCACTGCTGAGGATATCGACTTCGGTTCCGACGCCACCAATCACACCATCGACACCCGGCGTGAACTGATTGCTCACTTCGTACTGAATCTGCGTTGGCGTATCTTGCTGCACACTAATGCGATCGTTCGCCGAAGTTCCTTCGACCAAGATCGTATCGAAATCGGCACCGCCATCGATGGTGTCGGCACCTGTGCCACCCACGATCGTGTCGTCGCCGTCGCCACCGTCGATGGTGTCGTCCCCGGCTCCGCCGCGGATCAGATCGTTGCCTGCTCCACCGATGAGGATGTTATTGCCACTGCCGCCAATCAGCGTGTCGTTGCCGTCGCCACCAATCAGCGTGGCATTGGCGCTGAGGTAGTCATCGCCAGCACCACCATCGAAGGTGAGGGTCATTAGTGCTGCCGCAGCTTCGGTAGCGATGAGGTTGTCGTTGCCACCGAGGCCGAGGATCGTCAGCGTATCGGTTGGCTGAGCGGTGCTGATGTTCAGATCGTAAGGGAGACCATCGACAAACAGTCCGTCGGCACCTGGCACCACCGAGATTTGATCGGAGACTTGGGAGCCATTGACTGTCAAGCTGTCGACAGCAGCGGAGTTAAGTCGAACTTGTACATCGACCACCGACGACTGCTCGAGGTCCTCGAGTGTCAGCGTTATTTGCCCGGAGTAAACCAATCGAACCGACTCGATGTCGCTGGCACCGAAGACTTGGTTGCCACCGACCGTCAGTACCACGCCGGTACCCGAGATGCTGCGAAGTGAAGCGACTTCGGCAACACTGGAATTGTAAACCACTTGGTCCGTCGAACCGCTGCCACCCGAGATGAAGTCGAGTCCTTCGCCAGCTATCACGCTGAAGGTGTCGATATCGTCGCCACCATAGAGCGTGTCGGCGCCATCGCCGCCGTTGATCGAATCGAAACCACCCTCGCCATGAAGAACATCTGCCTCGCTTGTACCCAGCAGTATGTCGTTGCCACTACCACCATAAACGGGTGCATTCAGCGAGAGTGAAGTGCCAGTGCCGTTCAAGTCGCCATTGAATAAGTCGTCGCCTTCACCCAGCGACACTTCGATCCGCTGGGTGGCGTTGTTATTGACAAGTACGGCATCGTCACCAGCCAAGGTATCGATGCTGATAGTCGGGAAGCCGACAAAGTTTCGCACGCGATAGAGGATCAAGTTGGAATCGGCGTCGGTGACGGTAATCCAAGGATTCGCCACGTCGCCGGCAGCTTGCATGTCGATTTCGAAATCGTCATCACCGCTAGTTTGAGCGGTAACTGGAACGGTGCCCAGCAGCGTGAGAGTGTCGCTATCGGTGAGCGAGCCATCATCGTCTTGGAAGATCAAGTCGGTGTTGGCGACGTACTGAATCACCACGATCAAACTGCCATCGACAGCATTGGTGACGCGGATTTCACCGTTGTCGGGACCCGAAGGAACCACGACGATATCTTCCGACACACTTCCGCCGCCACCAAATCCGAGCGACGTGTGGTAGATGATCAAATCTTGCGCGCCATCGGTGCCGTTGGGCTCGCCTTCATTGAAGAAGACATCGATGCCCCAGCCTGTCGGAGCATTGTTGCCGTTTGTGCCTGAGTTGTCGGCATAAGGTGTGAGTTCGAGCGTATCAATGTTGCTGTCGTCGCCAGCCACAGGGTTGTCGAGACCGCCACTCACTTGATCGAAGCCAAACACATTCAAAAACTTCACGTTGTTGAATGACAAGGCTGTCGGTGAGTTGTTGATGAAGAGAACGAACTCTTGATAGCCCCCATCGGTTGGATCGCCATCGGTGTCGGCGCCGAAGACTCGGAAGTCATCGTTCTGATCGATTCCAGCATCGTTGTTGTCGCCAATCAGGTTCACTGTCGTGGCGTTGATCGTGCCGAAGTCTTCGATCGAGCTAAAGCTGATTGGAACGAGTCCACTGCCAACGTAATCGATCGTGATGATCGGCAGGTCGATCCCGAGTGGATCTTTCGTCGACCAAATATTCACGACATCCGCTGTGTTGGTAATCGACAACCGATCGCCATTCGGGGGAACAATACCCGTGGTGACTGGGTCGGGATCGCCACCGTTGATGGTGAAGCGATAGTTCGGGCTCAGGGTGACCGCAATATCGTCGGCAGTGCCAACCACGTTCCCTTCGAAACCGCTGTTCACAACCACCGAAGCTTCGGTGAGTGGATCAGCCTGCACGAAGTCGGTGTTGTTGTAGTTGACGACAACAAAGTTGTTCACCGACACCGAAGTGTCGTCGACCACAATCGTGTCGTAGGCAGTGCCAACAGTAACCGCAGGAACGATCACCCCTGCGCCGAAACCAAACGGATCGAAGGCAAGTGTGTCGTTGACTTCGACTTCGCTTTGGCCGTAAACGTAAAGTCGATCGCCAGTTCCTGGACCTGGATCGGAGATGGTCAGGCCGGTGGTCGAATCCAAACCGGTGAGGTAGAGATCAGGACGAACGCTTCCGCCGGAAACGCCGGGAATGCGTGTGGTGAAATCTTCAGGCGGGCCGTTGAACGGACCACTCGCGTCCGCTGGTGAGTTGTTGAACACCAGGGTTGTAAAGGAGTTGAGAGGCACAGCGGTGATCAGGTCGTCGGAGGCACCGGTGCCAACCACGGTGATTTGGTCACCGCCACCGCCACCAAAGTAGCGGATCGTTTCGGCCTGGGTGACGTTCAGATCATTCACCAGCAACGCACCGCTGAGGGTGAAGTCGGAACCAGCACCATAGGTGGCGGTGGCAACCAGAGCACCAAGCCCAACGACATCGTTAACATTCACCGTGTCGCGGCTGCCATCGACAGCAAAGTTATTGGCTCCACCATCGATCGACAGCGGGGCGGAGATGCCAGCAAGGGTGGTGATGAAGATGTCGAACGTGTCGTCATCATCGTTCCCGATGAGTTCGACGGTTCCATCAGTTCCACCCTCACCGAGTCGGCTAGCGTTGACGCCGAAGCTGTCATCGCCAAGTCCACCTTCGACTTCGGTAAAGGCCTCGCCACTGGTGGCGTTCACGTTGATGGTATCGTTACCTCGGCCAGCATCGAGCTGAACAACTTCCACCGCCAAGTCGTGCGTGATGAGACCTGCACCGACGCGGTCGATCGTAAAGCTGCCTGGTACAGGTGAATCGAGCGTGTAGGTGTTGTCGTCGGTGTCTGAGTAGTCGAGCACGAAGAGAACGTCGGCGTTTCCGGTGCCACCGAAGAAGGTGATCGAACCCTGGATGTTGTCGAGTGTCCCAGCTGCTGGGCTCACCGTGACCACATTTTGGAAGTTGTTGGCACCGTTGACGATCCAGTTGCTGGCGGCGTCGCCCGTCGTCTCGAAGGTGGTAGAGCTAAAGCCGGTCGAATTGGGGTTGATGGTGTTGGTGGCCGTGTTGTAGTCGTCAGCGAGATCGAGCACTTGCAGCACGAAGGCGCCGGCAGTCACCGAACCGTTAATCGTGAGCGACGTGTTCGGCGTGGTGAAGTCGACTTGCTCGTTGACCGTCGATTCGATGCGGGTGAGAGTTCCGCTCACTCGGGTCAGGCTAACAGGATCCACCTCTTGAGCGAAGTTGAAGATGCGGTTGTTGACATCGAGGTTGTCGATAATCGGCTCGAGGCCGATGTAGTTGATGTCAGCACCTTCGATGGCGATGTTGCCATCGTTGTCGTTGGTAAAGCTATGCGTAACGGTGCCGAACGTTGGGCTACCTTGGAGCACTATCGAGTCGCTACCTGCACCGGCACCAGCGCTAATATTAAAGCCAGCAAAGGGGAGCGGATCGGTGGGATTGCCACCGGTGAAATCGAACGTAAACTCATCGCTGCCGGTTCCAGTTTGAAGGCTGAGCGTGTTCGTGGAACCTGTGTCGTACGAGATCAAGCCTAATCCTGTGGTCGCAATCCGGCCCTGAGCTACACCTGGCGAGCTGATGAGCCAATCGCGATTGGATGCGTCGGCACCGTTGTCGACAGTCAGATCCATGTTATTGGGATCTAGCGTGTTGATGTCGCCGAGGATATTCGCTAGCGAGCCAGTTCCTGCAGCAGCCGACGACACACGACCGATCACCACCAGGTCGGAGATACCATTGCCGGTGCTAATGTTTGTGTCGGTGGCAGCAGCGGTTGCGAGGACCGAAACAGTATCGTCGCCATCGGAGGTGTTGACGTTCACGACAGGTATAGCCGAGGCAACGTCGAAGCCCGAGAGAATTACCGTGTCGGAAAAGGCTCCGGTCATGTTCACCGTGAGTGAACCGGTGGGGTTCGTAAAGTCGGTGAGTTCGAACGTGCCATCGCTGCGGAGTCGGCTGATGTTATCGGCGGCTATGCCGTTGTCTTCGAGGAAGACACCATTCGCCACCGCAGGGAGGTTGAAGATGACATCAGTCACCGTGCCGGTGTTGAGGATCGGCTCGAGGCCTTCGAAGTTCACCGTGAGCGAAGAGACCAGCACATCGGTCAGCGTGATGGTGCCTGCAAAGCCATCGGTTGGGCCGGTGGCAATATCGTAGTCGTACTGGTTGGTGTCCCAAACGCCGCCGAGGAGTTGCAGTTCGTCGCTCCCGGTGCCGCCGACGAAATCGACCGAGTAACCATTTCCCAGAAGGGCAAAAGCACCATTGCTGAAGTCGAGGGCGAGGGTATCGTTGCCAGCGCCTGTGTCAACTCGCAAACCTGTGACAGTTGCCAGGTCAGGCGAGGTGAGCGGAATTCGGAGTTCGTTAGTTCCGTTACCTGTCGCGCCAGCAATCGTGGTGGTGAGGGTGTTGGTTGGATCAGCGATTACAAAGACGGGAGGGTTAACGCTGGAATCGATCGAAAGTGTGAGGTTGTCGTCCGAGGCGTTGCCAATGTCGGAAATGACAAGCTGATTGCCAGAGACCGCAACTTCGGTCTCGGCTGCTGCAGCGGGAACGACGGTAACCTCAAATGAGCCGAACGAGGCCAATCCAGTTCCGGATTCGTCATCGCGAACCTGGTAAGTGATGGTTGCAACGCCAGGTGCCACACCGGTCACACTGAACTCTGGTGAAGCGACTAAGCCAGAGCTGACAAAGTCTGCCTGAGCTGCGGTAAAATTCGTGTTCGAAATAACAAACAGTTCAAACAAACTGTCATCCGGATCGGTGACGTTCAGCACGAAGTTAACGGTCTGTCCCACCTGAATGGTTTGCGGTGGAAGTTGGGTGACGCTCGTGGGGTTATCGTTCACCGAGACTACATTCACCGACTTGTTCACCACGGCGCTGCTGTTGGTGCCGTCGGTCACCACGAAGCTGATCGATCGGGGCGTAGTGCTTGGATTCTGCGAAGTGTTGCTGTAGGTGATCGTACGCAGGACTTGCTGGTATTGTGCAACGGTCGCCGTGCCGCTCAGGGTGAGGACACCATTGAGGTAGCTGCCGATAATCGGGGTGCTGCCCACGTTAGGAGCAAGAGATTCAGCTGCACCATCGAGCAAGTTAGTGATGGTGATCGTGGCGCCGGTGAGGTTGGTCGAATCGGCATCGGTGACGGTGAGAAAGGCATCGACAACCGCAGCCGCACCATCTTCGGTGAAGGTGGCGTTTGCCCCTAGCAGTGTGACGACAGGTGTGTTGAGCACTGGAGCTGCAACCACCATGTCGAACGTTTCGGTAACCGTGCCACCCACGCCACCGTCGTTGATCGTGACGGTGATGACTGCCGTTCCCGATTGCCCTGCCGCTGGGGTGACGGTGACCGTGCGGCTGGCACCGCTGCCACCAAACACGATGTTGGCATTGGGAACCACTGTCGTGTTGTCTGACGAGCCAGAGATGTTCGTGGGGCTCACGAACGTGGCGACATCGTTATCAACGTCGGTGATGGTGAAGGCGATCGGTCCGACAGCAACACCGCTGGCGGTATTCTGATTGGCAATGGGGGTGATGGTCGGGGCATCGTTCACCGACGTCACGGTGAGCGCGGCCGCATCGGTGGCGGTGCTAAAGGCGGTGGTGCCGCCAGCCGTTTGCGTGTCGGCAGTGCCGCCGCTGGTGCCGGTCGTGCGATCCCACGCGCGGAACGTCAGCCCCGTGTTAATCACCCCGTTGAAGTTGGCATTCGGCACAAATCGCACACGCGCGGTGCCGTCGGCCGGAAGCAGCCGAGCTGCCGCAGCGGTCGGTGTGCCAAACGCCGTCCAAGGTGCCACACCGGTGAGGCTGTATTGCCAGCTGCCGTTGGTGTTGTCGACCGCCGTCACCGCAATCCCTTCGAGTGCTCCGGCATCGGTGTCGGTAATCGGATCACCGGCCGAAGCGATCAGCGCCGTCACGGTCATGCCGGTGTTGGCTGCATCGGTCACATCTTCGTCGATCGTGGTGACGACAAAGTTGCCATCGGCCAGAACCGGCGCGGCGTTACCGCCACCGCCAGCAGCTGTGCTAGTTACGAGAATGTCATCAATCCCTACCCACTCATCACTGCCTTGAGCGTTGGAAGTGATCACACGAATTTGTAGTTGAGCAACATTGTTTGCTGCTGCTGGTAACACAACACTTACCGGCGTGATAAGAGTCGCGCCTGGAGAAGCTGTCGCATCGGGAATGTATGCCGTCGGTAGATTTGTGAAATCCCCAGTGTTACCAACACGATACTGAACAGCGACCTTCTGAATCGCATCTTCTTCAGAGGGTGGAGTTGTTGGAGTGCTGTCAATGTCGCGGGCGTTGTACGAGAAAGTGATGTTCTCGCGCCCAGTAGTGTTCAAATAAACGATGATATATGGAGCGTCTGCGGTGCCTGAACCTTGAAAAGCAATCGTTGGATTGCCGGCGAGTTCAAATTCAGCAATGCCGCCGTTATTAATTGTTGTATTGGTTTGATTTGCGATCACATCGAGATCATTTGCAACCGCGCTTACAGTCAAAAGCCCCTGAGGATCAGCGCCGTTAGAAGCGGTCGTGATATTTTGCCCAAGGTAACCTTCGATACTTGGTACACCGCCCCAGTTATCGTTGGTAGTAATTAGTCCGGTGTTGGTCCAGTCTTGCGAGAAGTTACTGGCTGACAGGTCGTGGTAGGTGGCATCCATCACTTCGCGACGTTCGAGCATTTCGAACAGGCCACGGCGAGTGACGCGCGGACGAGTGGCTCGTCCTAGTCCTAGGAAGGAGGCTCGCTGCTGGGCTTGAAGATCTTGCCGACGGGGGTTGAGACGACGCTTCACAGCTGAACTCCTTGGCGTGCCCCACTCCGCCGATCAGCCGCTAGCTGACTGAAACGAAGTGGTGCAAATGACGGCGATGAAAATCTAGAGATGAATGCCAAACGATGTAGGGATGGCGCAAAGCAGGCAATATGGGGAGGATCGTAGCTGTTGGCGGAATAACCGGTCAAGTCGCTACGACCGCTAAAACCCATAAATCTTGTAAGCATTCCAAACCTTCGCCGCAAGCAAATCCAGGAAATTCACAGAAACTTCTTTCCCCCAGTCTAAGGGTGATGTGTACAGCGGATCGCCGAATCGCTGATACCCGATGAGATGGCTGGCGTATTGCGGGACGAGAAGCGTCCCTTACAGCTTGGCTACAGGAAGCCACAGAGCCTGTGAGTGAGTTGTCGCTAGCGCACGAAAAAAGCCAGACCTCGAACAATCGAGGCCTGGCCTTGGGTTTTTTTGCTTCACGCAGCAGTCTGCTGACTTCTCTTCGAATGGTGGCAGACCGCCTGGGGTCTTGTCCGATCGTCGAGCGAACTGGCTCTTGTTACCAGAGGAGTTCGGCTTTGGCGGTCAGACCATCGAAGGTCATCATGCCATCGAGCGTGGTGTCGGCTGGGTCGACGTAGTTGTCGTTCTGCACAGCCGAGATCCATTCGTTGGTCTTGAGCGTGTTGAACCACGACGAGACGGTGTAGCCAGCCGAGACGCGGAAATTGCCGCAGTAATTCTGCCAGCCGAGACCGACTTCGAGTTCCGTAATCGTGACAAGGCGACCAGCTTCCCAGCTAACATCCACCGGCGTGGTAGCAGGACCAGGGAGCGAGGTTTGGGTGTAACGAGCTTGGAAGTCGCCACCCAGCATGCTGGCGTTGGCCTTGCCAAACACGAACCACTGACGATTGCGTCCGTAGCGTTCGAATTCGAGACCCACCTTGAGACCAGCACCATCGAAATCGACGGTGGTGTCGAGTTGTTCGGTACCTGGAATCACCAGGGTGTGATTGAAATCTTGTTCGAGGCGACCGTAGCGAGCACCCACGACATAGTTGAGTTTGTACTCGTTGTCGTAAGCGATCAGGCCACGATAGTCGACGTCGATGAGCTGATAGCGGACGTCGAGGGCGGCGGTGGCTTCATCGCCATCCGAAGCGGCGTTGGCCGTGCCAGGATGGAACACCAGCGAGCGAAGTGCCAGCGGAGCGTTCGAGGTCATCTGGCTTTCGGTGTTCGAATCGAGCATGGCATAGCTGATGCGAATCGCCGAGCATTCGTCCATGAACCGGTTGAGTCCCACGCGAACACCAGGGCTGAATTCGGGATCCACGATGCCCAGCGGTGCGACAGGCAGGGCACCAACGTTGCTGTTGATGACCTGAGCGTAGGCGACTTCGGCGTCGCGAGGACGAACGTAGAGGAACTCGCCGAAGACAGTCCACTTGTCGGTCCAGCCATCGGCACAACCACAGCCATCGCCGCAGTTGCCACCACAGGCACCAGCACCAGCAATATCACCGCAACCAGGAGCGGCCGTGGTGCAAGGCATTCCCCCTGGCATCATCGGCGGAGCCATCGGTGCAGCACCCGGCATCGGCTGCATGTACGAGGCTTGCATCATGCCGGGCATTGGGCCCATTGGCATCGGTCCGGCCGACATCGGCATCGGATACTGAGCGGTAGCGACAGAAACAAACGCAGAAGCCGCCAACAAGGCAGCCCAAATGATCGACTTCGATTGCATGGTAAATTCCCCCCATGTGTGAAGACCCGAATAAACGAATCGACCAGTACGGCCGTTAAATCGAGTTCAATTGGTAAAAGCGTCAAACTTCACGCAATCTTCAGAGAGCCCGCAGTCGACCCAAGCACACATCAGACTGCCCAAACTACCGCCAAGAGGGCCGCTAGCAGCGGAGGAGATTGGCTGCTGCTGGAAGGCGATTCGAGGACGCGCCGGAGGGCAAGATACGCGCGCCAAAGCGCAAGAAGCGCAACATCACGCGCGCCCCTTGGGGGCAGATTTGGCGCGCTGCTGTCATTGGAAATGGCGCGCTGCTGTGGGGGCTACTGCTGCGCTGCTGTCGAGCAGTTCAGCGTCCTAGAGACGGTCGAGCGTATCGATCCAGCGGACGATGCTCGCCCGGGTCTCGTCGCTCGTCCCCTTCCCCGCTTCCACCTCCACCAAGGTCACTGGCATCGAAGCGGCACGATACTTGGCCGCTGCCGCGACCATCAGTTTCTCCGAGGGGGATTCTTTCGACGCCACCAAGAGCACCGCCAAACGATTCACCACGTCAGGCTGCGGCACAGCCGACCGAGCCGCCGGCGGAGCATCGATCGAAGCGACCCCGCGAAAGCGATCTCGCTCACTCCCCGCCACCAGCAGAGCCATCGTTCCGCCGGCGCTCTCGCCAAGGATCACCACGCGAGTGGCGTCGACCGGATATTGTCGCAGCGCTTCGTCGACCAGTTTGCGAATCAGTGGCGCTTCGGTGGGCTGCCAGCGCGAGGCATCACTACTCGTCACCGCCAGGGCGATGAGTTGATGATCGGTGCACCAAGGCTCCCACGCCGCACGCCACTTCTCGACATCGAACTTCCCCGGAGGTGCCACCCACACGAGCAGCCCCGTCGGTATCGACGCGCGATAGCTCGACGGCACAAGCAGCTTAGCCACCGCTGCATCTTCAGCCAGCTTGATATCGATCAGCCCGGCAGGATAAGCCGCGTCGATCGCAGGCAGTTCACCAGCCACCGCCGGAGGAACATCAGCCGCCACCACTTCGGGCTGAACCGCAGGTTGCAGTTCGATTGGCATAGCAGCCCCGCCGCGGACCACTTCTACCTGCAGCTTTTGCTTGGGATCAACGGCCGCGAGTTGCTCGTGAAGTTCAGCGGCAGTGCGTTTGGCATCGACGCCACCGATCTTCGCGAGGATATCCCCCGCCACAATCCCCGCCTTCGCGGCCGGGCTATCGGGATAGACAAAGCGCACCACACGAGCATCGCCGTTATCGCGCCGCGGCAAGAGTCCCAAGAAGGGATGCGAATAAGGCTCGAGCTTATCGACCAGTTCCGCCGTCAGTGGCACGCGCTCATCGCCACGTTTCACGACCAGCTCAACCTTATCCCCCGCATACATCGCGCCGAGCACATGCTTCAGCTGCGATTGACGAACGATCGGTCGCCCAGCAGCTTCGACAATCACATCTCCCTTTTTGATCCCCGCCTTCGAAGCGGGCGAACCGGCTTGTGCGGCGATAATCTCTGGAGGGGTCGAGTAAGGGCTCCCCTGCTTCATCGCAATCCCGAGGAGGCCAGGGAGTTGATCTTTACCATGCTTCATGGCCTCGAGTCTGGGCAGCATTTCATCGAGCGGAACTGCGAAGCCGATCCCCGAGTCATACCACTCGGCACCAGCGACTTCACTATCACCCCCTTGAGGCGACAGCGGCACGAGAATGCCAGCGACACGACCTTCAATATCGATCAAAGGTCCCCCGTAATTGGTCGGAGAGATCTTGGCATCGGTTTGAATCGCTTTCCCCCAGACCCGATCTTTCGCGCTCAGCACACCGAGCGAAACACTCGGCTCCGCTTGATCGAACGTGCGACCGACCGCGATGGTCCACTGACCGACGCGCAGATCACTCCGTTTCACGGTCTGCGGCACGATCAGCTTTTCGCTCGTGGTCACCTTCAGCAGGACGAGCATGCGACTTTGATCGCGCGCGACGATGGTGGCTGGAGCGCGTGCGCCACTGGGCAGGACGACAAGAATCGCCGACGGCTGCTGCACAAAGTTAAACGCGCTCGAAAGGACATGCCCCTCTTCACTCACGACGAGTCCCGTCGTGGGGCCACCTCCAATCAATATTTCACCGACGCGCTCGAGTCCGCCGACCGTTTCAATGCGCACGACCGACGGAGCTACGCGACTCACCGCAGCTCGCACTGCTTCGTCTTCGAGTCGCAGCAAATCGACCTCTTGGGCCGTGGCCGCGAAAGTGGCTACGAGCGAGAGAGCAGCGACGAGTAGTGAGTAAGCAAATCGCATCAGAAGACTCGAAAAAGTGCCGGCCAACCTCAAAACCCCAACCAACTTCTCGCGTGATCACTCGCTGGTGAGTGTCACTTCCAGCAGCTCGTCGCCGCGCTGCAGCGTCAGCACCACCATGTCGAGGCGATCGATGTAGCTCACCTCTTCGGTCAGCAGTTTGCAGCTGCTCACCAGAGTGCCGTTGATAAACAGCACCAGATCATCGGGACGAACGCCTGCCTTGGCCGCCGGAGAGCCGAGCTTCACCGCCTCGACAAAAGGGGGCGTTTTATCGAGAAAATCAGGGACCAGGCTCACTCCCAGCGCTGCCAGTGTGTGCGGCTCTTTCGGCTTTGGGGCCCCTTCATCGCGCACTACAGGCCGCGCTCGCCCCGCCATCAAATCGAGGACACTCTCCGTCAGTTCACTCGTCGGAATGGCGTAGTTGATCCAAGTGCTGCTGAGCGAGCTCTTCATCTCTTTGCCGAGGATCCCCGCGATCCGCCCACTTCGATCGGTGAGTGCGCCACCACCAGCGCCCGGGTTATTCGTCATCGCATCGAGGACGTAAACCGGTCCCCGATAGGCCGCCGCAGCAACACCGCGCCGGGCCGAAAGTGGCGCCAGGGCCGAAACCGAGCCATGTAAAACGCTCGAAGGCTCATCGCCAGCCGCCACGCCATACAAGTTGGAAAATGCGAGGACCCGATCTCCCGAAGTGAGCGAAGCAGCTTCATCGAGCACGAAATGGGGAAGCTCGGTGGCGTCGATCTTCAGCACCGCGATTTCGAGTTTCGGGTCCATGCCGACGAGCTGTGCATCGAGTCGCCGGCCATCGGACAGTACGGTGGTAATCACATCGCTATCGAGCACGTAGCTCCAGACAGTCAGGATGTGCCCTTCGCCACTGATGAGGAAACCACTTTGATACGCTTCGAGCCGCGCGAGTCCCCCCGCGCCGTAGATTTTCACCATCTTCGGCTCGACCGACGTAATCACCTCGGGAAGCGACTGGGCAGCCAGATTCGTGGGGAGCAGAGCAGCGGCAACAAGCAGGCCTGCGACCAGTAGCCCGAGCAGATTCACGGATTCACGCATACCAGCAGCCCTCTTGCACCAGACAGATCGCTCACCCAACACATCATGCTGACCGACATTACTTGCTGACTTCAAAACTGCTGATCACCAAATCGCCATACAGCACACCGCCGGTCGAGATCGACAAACGATGGGGAAGCTGCATCGGCCCGGCCGCTTTGTAGTCGCTCATCACGAGGCGACAAGGATCGGCATCGGGGTCGACCAGCGATTCGACAATCGCCAAACGGCCATCGCTCGGCGAAAACTGCAGTTGCGATTCCACCACATTGCGAACAGCCGACAATACATCGTACATCACGGCATTTTCCGCGAGAAAACCAGGATCGGGAGCCGTTCCGTAGTAACTGACCTCGCCATACTTGGCCGGACCTTCGACCAGCATCATCCGCCACAAATAGAGCGAGACTAGTAAGCCGCCGGTCCCTACTGGACCTTTTTGCTCGTCGAGATCTTTCGCGAGATCAAGCTCAATTGTGGTCCCGGCTAGGGTCATCGAAGCCTTGGTACTCGAGAGCTCGCAAAGAAAATCACCTTTGCCTTCGATCGTCCCGGCGATCTTCCAGGTGCCTGTTGCCTCGGCAAGATTGCAGTCTTGGGTGGCCGACGACCAAACGCGATCGAGCTCGAGCTTATTGAAGTGATAGTTGGCATAGCCGAGTCGACCGACGAACCATTTTTTCAGCTCGTCGCTCACCGGAGGCACGCCCGGTTTGGTGGCAGGGGCTGGCGCTGCTTTTTTCTCTTCCGGTTTCTCTGCGCCTGGCTTTTCTTCACCGGGCATGGGCATAGGCATCGGGCGGGGCATGGGCTTGGGGCCTTCTGCCTCGACCTGCTTTTGCACGAGTCCGATCAGTTCTTCTTCCCCATGCACGCCGGTGAGTCGCACCACGATGTCGTGGGTGCCTGCCTCGTTGCGATAGGTGAGCGGAACCTTCCACCCTTTAGGAAAGATCCCGAGGATGTTTTTGAAAGCGTTGGCCGAATTCACCGAGCGGCCGCCGAAGGCGATGATTTCGTCGTCGTAGCGGAGGCCCCGCTTATAGGCATCGCTCGATTCGAGGATGTTCGAAACGAGCACGCCCCCTTCAGCAGCGGTGGCAACACTGAAGCCCGCTGTCGCGTGGTCGACGATCCGTCCGCTTCGCAAACAGCCCATGAAATGCTTGATCTGGTTGATCGAGATGGCATAGCCCACCCCGACATTCACCCGGCCCCGTTTTTCGAACGAGCCACGTCCATTCACACCAATCAGTTCGCCGCTGCTATTAAACAAAGGCCCTCCGGAGTTACCCGGATTGATCGCGGCATCGGTTTGAATGCAGTCGGCGTATTCGAGCAAAGTGCCGGCCGGGTATTGATAGCGATGCACTCCCGACACGATGCCATACGACACGGTCGGCTGAAAATCGGTCGCCAGCAGGAATGGATTGCCCACCGCAAAGCACCAATCACCGGCGCGGACTTTGTCGCTATCGGCCAGCGTGGCGGGTGGGAAGTCATCGCGTCCCAGCAGCTTGATGAGCGCCACATCGCCAGTCGGATCGATCCCCACCACCACGGCATCGTAGAGATTGCCGTCGGGCAAGCTGCATTTCATAAAGTTGCCGCAAGGCTGCACCACGTGGAAGTTGGTGAGGGCATAGCCATCGGCCGAAACCATCACCCCCGAGCCACCACCATTGCCATCGGCGGAGAAGACCGAGATCGTCGAGCGGACACCACGCTCGATCGCCAAGATCCGTTTGTTCTCCGCTTCAAGAACAGCAGCGGGAACCAGCGTGGCCGATTTGGCGACAGTATCTTCCGTCGCCTCTTGCGCCAGCGCGATCGCGGCGTCACTCAGTTGCAAAAGCGCGACGAAGAGTGCGGCGATCAGCTGTTTCGCGGTGGAAAAAATCATCTTCATCGTGCTTGCCTTCTGGCCTCATCGGGTCGACGGGCGTGGCGGTCGGTTTTAGCGGGATAAGCGGGGCTGACAGAGGAGCAACTGCGCTCGCAAGTCGGGCCCCAGCGGCTCGAGCAGAATCACCAATCGACGCGCACCGGTCACATCGAGATCCAGGTTCACAGGCCCTCGATGATCGTTGTCAAATTCACCTTTAAAGAGTTCGCGATTGTCGACCACGATCGTCAGCTGCACGCGCGAACTGGCTTGCACGGCGTCGTCGATTCCAACCACCGCTCGCAAGCTCTTGAATCCTTCGGGGAGGCGATAAGTGAGGGTCGATTTGCCATGCAGCGCAAGGGCGCGGGCATGCGTGCTCCCATCAAGTTTGAAGGGAGTATCGCTCGCCCGATTTTGATACAGCTGAGCAAAGGTGGCGGTCATCCCCGCAGGCTGAAGCCCGAACAGAGCGTCGCGCTTTTCCGGCTCCAGATCGGTGAGGAAGAGGAGGTTGCCAGCGGCCAGGTCGATCGTCGCCAGATCGGCCAGCGGCAGATTGATCCGCGCACCGACCGGCGTTTCAACCGCGAGATTTTCCCCTTCGAGTTTCATCGACTTCACCATCCAGCGACCACCACCCCGGTCGAGCAACTGGCAGAGCGGACGGGTGAGATTGCGTGCGACAGGCTGATAGAAGGCAATCCCTTCGAGCTTCTCGCGCTTCACATCGATCTTGTCACCATCGAAGTCGAATTTCACTGTGGTGGCAGCGACTCCTAGAATCGCGCCGTCGAGTTGATCGAGCACAATACCCCCTTCAGCCGGCGCATCTTCCGAGGCTTCCGCCGTTTTGCGAATCACCAGCAGATCGCCGGTCAAATCACCTCCGACGATATCGGCCCAGGCTTTGTTCGTCGCTTCCGTTCCCGGACGAAAGCGAACCGCTCGGAGCGAGCGTGTGGGGATCGAATACTCTTGACCACTCAGCAGTTTGAACTGAGCAGTCCCCGAGGTGGTGGTGAAGTCGGTGGCGAGCAGCGTGGAGCCATCGAGCAGTTCGAGCCAGGCCTGCGGCGCGACCGCAATGCGAGCCCCCGAGAGTTCGACGGCGAGCAGATCGGCAATCGGAATGGTCGTTAGTTTTCCCGCGATGGTGGCTTCCACTTTTTCGCTATCGAGAGCGCTCAGCTGCGCGGTCTCGACATCGCCACTCGCGCGGCGCAGCACCACCTTGAGGCCCTCGGCTAACGCTAGACTCGAGCTAGCGCTTAGTGCGCCCAAAACTGCCAGCAGGAAACTGGTGAGACGTATCGAACTCGCAAAGGAACCAACCATCGTCGTCTATTTCACTCCATCCTGGGCGAGTCGCTTGAAATACTCTTCGATGGTTTCACGGAAGTGGGCGGGAAGCTCACGACCGATCTGCTGCAGCACTTCCTGACGATCCTTCGGTGGCAGATTGCCCCAACCATCGCGCTTGCCAACCTCTTTGGGATCGACTTCGCCGGGACCTTTCAGCTGAGCCGCCTGACTATCTTGCATGGGGGAAGATGGCGACGGATTGCTGCCGCCGCTCGAGGCTTGCTGCTGTTGTTGCTGCTGCTGTTTCTCGAGTTCTTCGATCATTTTCTCGAGTTTTTTCACTACTTCCTCTTCTTCGTCGCGCACACGTTTCCCGGCCCGACCAAGGTCGAGACGGCGACGCACATCGTCCATCAGCCGCGCAACTTCGTCGAGCGAATCAGGCTTCAGCGGAGCGAGATCGGCCTGCATCAACTTGGCGAGCTGCACATAACGACGGGGGAGCAACGCTTCGTTTTCGAGGAGCTTGGCGACATCGGCGAGGCAAGGATCTTTTTCGAGCAGACGGTGGTGAGCTACCGCGCGAAAGAAGAGGAGCGAGGTCGGGTCGACCACTTCTTTCACATCGATACTGGCGAGCATTTCTTTCGCTTCATCGACGAGCCCTTGCTGCGCGAGCCAGCGCCCAACAAGCAGGCGAAGATTGCTGCGCATCGCCAAAGGGCGCGATTCATCGGCCAGAATTTCGAACTTCGGAATCTGGAACGTTGCCCGAGGCTCGCTCACCAGATCGAGTATCGGCTGAACTTCAGGATCGATCGCGGCCAGTGCCGCGCAAAACAGATCGAGCGTTTGCAGACCGGCTGGAGGATTTCCCTCGGCAGGCCACAGCGCGTCGACCTTGGCGAGCGTCAGTTCGTCGGCTTTGATTTCCGCGAGCAGCTGCGTGAGTACCTCGCGCGCTTCGACGGGCGAAGTCTGCTGCCACGAAGCTGCGCGGGCCAGTTCGTCGGCAGCGATGCCGTGCGAGGCTGGTACCAGCAACAGCGCTGCGGCAGCGAGCCACGGCAGAAATCTTCGTTCGGTGTTCCATCGTTTCATGGCGGATACTCCCTACCCACGGACAACTTCCAGGGTATGTCAGCGACACACCCACCGACTTCGACCGGTCCGACTTATTTATTTTTTCCGAGCACAATATCGCGGGTGATGCGGAAAATCTCTTGCTGTCGCTCGCTCAATTGACGCAGCGCGTCGACCAGATCGGCTGACTCAGCCTGACCCACCACATCCTCTTCGTCTTCGAGCAAACGGGCATAGCGATTAGTCCGCTTGTTCACACGCTCTTGCAGCGCCTTGATCATCTTCAGCTCGGCGATTTTATCGACCAGAGGCTGATCTTCGGGCTCACCCTGCTGTTGTTGCTGCTGCTGTTGTTGTTCTTGCTCTTCCTGATCTTTTTGAGCCTTCTGCAAGGCTTCGATCATTTCTTCCAGCGCGGAGATAATGTCTTCTTCAATTCCCACCGTGATGTCGTCGACGCGCGTTTCGGCCAGTCGATTTCCGACCTGATCCATATCCTCGCGCATCTGCTCCACCGAAGCGGGAAACGCTACCGACGATCCCTCTTCCTCCAGGATTGCCAAGGCCTTTTGCGCTTCGAGAGCAATTTTGCGTTCGTCGAACGCGAGCTTGCCACACTGCACAATAAAAGCTTCGCCGCGGCTGTCGGCGGGAAGTTGATCGAGGCGTCGTGTCGATTCGTAAACCACCAGCTGCATTTCGAGCATCTTGCGAAAGCGTGCTTCCAAAGCCGCGAGGGTCCGTTTGATTTCTTCTTCGCGCAGCTGACGCAAAATCTCCTCGAGCTGCGCCTTCGCTTTCTCGAGTTCTTCTTTGGCCTTCCGCTGCTCGTCAACCGACTCGTTACGCTTGGCTTCTTCGAGTCGCTTCTGCGCTTCTTGCATCCGCTTCTGAGCTTCTTCAAGGCTCTTGCGCGCCGGATTCTCGGGCTGCTGCTCTTGGGGCTGACTCTCTTGCGGTTTCCCTTCCGATGGCTGCCCTTCGGATGGTTTCCCTTCGCTCGGCTTGCCTTCGGAGGACTTGCCCTCGGATGGTTTGCCCTCGGAGGGTTTCCCTTCCATCGGCTCGCCACTCATCGGTTTGCCTTCAGAGGACTCACCCTCCATGGGCTTGCTTTCCATCGGCTTTTGCTCGCCCGGCTTCTCTTCTCCAGGCTTTTCTTCACTAGGTTTTTCTTCACTAGGTTTTTCTTCACCGGGCTTGGGCTCTCCAGGCATCGGTTCTTTCGGCTTTTCTTCGCCCGGCTTCCCTTCCATTGGCTTGCCTTCGCTCGGTTTGCCTTCCGAGGGCTTCCCTTCCGAAGGTTTCCCTTCCATCGGTTCGCCACTCATCGGCTTCCCTTCGCCCGGCTTCTGTTCACCTGGCATCGGCTCGCCCGGTTTTGCTTCGCCAGGTTTCTCTTCACCGGGCTTTGATTCGCCAGGTTGTTCATCGCCCGGTTTTTCTTCCGAGGGAGAGGCCCCTTCTTCGGTCTCTTTGATTTTTTGAGCGAGGTCACCGGTCCGCTCGGCAACTTCACCCTGCTCTTTGGCGAGTCGATCGGGAGTCGCTCCCCCTTCAGTTTGTCCTTGCAACGATTTTTGCAGACGAAGGAGACGCTCGACCTCTTTGATGTATTCCTTGATGCGCGCTTGTTCGCTCTTCAAACGGTCGGAGCGATCTTCGCTCAGCAGGAGCTCGAGGAGCGCTTTGAGATCGGTCGAGGCAGCGACCTGACCATCAACAGCACGCTTCAGCTGTTTTTGCGACAGAAGTTTCGCGATCGTTTCAAGCTGGGTCTTGGTGAGCCGCTCTTTCGATTGCTCGACGGCGCGAGTCAGCAGCGCGGCACGGCGCGGATTGGTGGCCGCTTCGAGCGACGCCATCTTGAACAGCAGCTCTTCGAGTCGCGTGTACTTATCGGCGAGCTGACCTTGCGAGAGAGCCAGTTCGTCGGAGGCAGAAACGCTCGACTCGGTCGACTCAGCGGCAGCTTCTTCCTTGGCAGCTTCGGGCTGCGCAGGCTCTTGCGCGACGAGCAAACGGAGGGGAAGTCCACTCGAGGTGAAGGTGATCAGTAGCGCGAGAGCCAGCGAGGTTGCTCGACGAATTTTCAGCCATAGGGAATGGGTCATCAGTAACTAATCCTTTCCACGCACAGGGCGTGTGTTACTTCAAATCCTCGAGAGCCTGACGCTTACGCTCTTGCTTGGTCTTCTCACTCAGCTCTTCTTGATCTTTGATCAGCGAGCGAACAATATCGAGCAGTTCGTTATACGTTTCGAGATCGAGCATCTTTTCGAGCACCGCTTCGAGCTCGGCAATGGTGGCCGACGACTGGTCGATGGCCGTATCGGTAGCCCCAGGAACATCATCTCCCGCTGGCTGCGCAGTGTCACGCAATTTCTCTTCGAGCAGGATGATCCGGCGATCAAGCTCGGGGAACATCACCTCGGCACACTTGTTCAGCGGATCGGCGATTAAGTCTTTGAGACGATTTTTGCGATCTTCGGTGTCGACCCGGTTGTTGATGAGTTCCTCGCGAATATCGAGGAAACCGGCAGCAACACCCTGCACCTCTTGCACCGACTTTTGCGACTGCTGTAGCGCTCGTTGCACGCGGAGCAATCGAACCTCGGCCTGACGCCGAGCAATTTCGGCAGCGGTGAGGGGCTTGGCCTCAGGATCGTCGTCACTTCGGAGTTCTTCCAAATTGCCCACCGACGAAGAGGGGGCGAGGCTCGATTTCACTCGCAGGAGCGAATCACGCAGCTGCATCATTTCGTCGAGAATCTGCTCGAGTCGACGACGCATTCCGAGTTCGCGAACTTCGAGCGAGGCGAGCAATTGGTCGGGGGTAACGACTTCGAGTTCCCAGCGATCGCCCGAACCGGTGTGCGGCGCATCGCTCAGATTAAAACGGTCGACCGCTTCCACGGCGAGGAACAACTTGTCACCCGGTTTGATCTCGAGCGGCGTTTTGGCAGTCCGCTGCTCGCGGAAATCGGTCGCCACATCGAGCGCGCCGCCGGTAGCTAGTATCGCGGGGATCTGCTGCGGATCGCCACTGTCGTTCACTTGCGCAACGATCCAGGCCCGCTCGATGGCATAGTCGTCGGTCACTTTGCCTTGCATCGGAATCCGAACATCGGGGGTCACGCTGGTGCCGATCCCCTTCAGCCGCACATCGACGACAGGTGCTTGATCTTCAATCGCCGTGAGGAAAACGCGATACGGTTTGTCGGAGGGAACGTTGTCTTCGTCGATCAGCAGCACGTCGAGCGAAACGCTTTCACGAAGCGCTGGAACCTGGAACGAAAAACGTTCGCGGCTCTTTTGCTTGGTCATGTCGATCACGGTTCGCTCGCCGGTATCGCTTCGTGTGATTGTCGCTTCGCGGAGGTTTTTCGAACTCCGCATTTGCAGCGTCACTTCGGTACCTGCTGGAACAAAAGTGCCGGAGGGGAGATAGGCTTTCCCCTTGGTGGGCAAAAAGTTCGAGGTCGCTTCGTCGACAAGATAGGGGGGATAAGTGAGGTCGAGCGTGGTTTCGATCACGGCCGGACTATCGACCACTTCGAGCCGCAGATCGCGCAGCCGCGCATCGTAGCCCACTACGTCAAACACAATCGTCGAAAGGACGCTGCGGAACGGCTTGCCATCGAACCAGAAGTTACGATGATCGTCGGTGTCGCGAAAATTGCTCATCACCACGTTGCCTCGTTCGCCTCGAGCCTGGCCCGTCGTTACGCTTTGGTAATAGACGGTGCAACTGGCAGGAACGATCTTGGCAGCCGGTGTTTGTAGCGCGCGAACCTTTAAGCTCACGCTGCTCCCTCGGGCCACTTTCACAATCCCATTTTCAAACGGCAGCAGAATGGGCCGGAGCGGCGGCTGTCCCGGCTCGGCTTTGCGTTCGAGTTCCACCCCGACGATTTCGAGGATCGCGCTGCGGGGCCAGTCGGTGCTGCCGAGCAGGATCAAACGATCGGCGGCGGTGGCGAGGGTCGGTCGGCTGATGATGCCGAGCAAACCAATCGAGCCGATCGCCAGGGTGCCGAGCAGCAACTTGAGAAGCAGCGGCGTGAGGTTAAAAACCTTCGCCAGACGGACTTCGCCGACACTGGCGGCGGCCTGTTTGACGGTTCGCTCGACCATTTCAGCCGGCGGAATATCTTTGCCTGCTTGGGGACCACCTTGCTTGCCGGCGAGTTCCACCGAGGTGACCAGGGCGTCCTGAAAACCGGCATATTGCCGCTCGAGCAGAATCGCCATGCTTTCGTCGCGCAGCGGAACAAAGGCGCGGCGGGCGATGTAGTACCACAGGATATAGAGTGTGACCGCAGCCACGACAGCGGCGACAATAGCACGCGCGGCCAGTGGCATTTCCGAGGCGCCAGCGATCACCGGCAAATAGTCGGCCGCCAGTGCAAGCCAGAAGGTGACACCGAGCCAAATCGCCGCCAGAGCGAGCCCTTCGAGCCAAATATAGAGGCGAATCCGCCAACGCAAGCTTGCAAGCAGAGGGCGGAACTGTCCCAGACGAGTGTCGCTCGTTGGGTTGGTGTTATCCGAGATGGGGTTGGCAGTGGTGGCCATACCAATTCGTCGCTCGCCGTGGGACCTGGGAGAGGCAAACCGCGGAGGTGCGATTCCTTATTCTATCGGAGTGTACAGTTGCGCGTCTAACTCAACTTCGCCAGCCGCTGTCGGTTTTGCCGAGATTCGCCTCGGCCAGCTACATTTTTTCGGTGAAGGCGTTGCCGCCGCCACCTGGATGCTATCAAACGGACTTTTAGGCCAGCCGACTCAAGCGGCGGATCAGCCACTCGAGACTCAAAACGGTGGCAATGAACGTGAGGAGCCAGGTCATCAACTGACGATCGAACTGACGATCGGGTGTGCCAGGAAGAACCGTCACTTGGTCTTGCGGGCGGAGTAGAGCGTGGACGCCGGTCGCGTCGTCGACACCCACCGCCGATTCCAACCCAATGAAATACTGGCCACCCGTTTTGTCAGCAATTTCCTTCAGAAGCGCGTCGTTACGCTGCGGCTGTTCGGTTTCGAGAGCCGGAATACGAACCCGCACCTCTTGCACCAGCAGTTCATCTCCAGCCGACGGATTTTGAAGTTCGACGCGATAGTCTCCCTCTTCTTCCGCCGTGAATTGTTCGCTGTACATCCCTTCGCGGGCGGCATCTTTCACTTGATTGAGCGGCAGCACTGTTCGGGCACCACTCGGGGAGACGAGGACGGCATCGACCTTCGCCTGGACGAGAGGCTGAAACTGCGCGTCTTGCAAAATCGCGCGAACGATGATGTCTTCCCCAAGTACGCAGCGGTCTTTGTCGACCAGCAGCACACCCCGGCTCGAGTTCCGCAAAAGTCGGCCAGCCGAGGCCCAGCGGATCAGTTTGGTATAGAACTGTTCGAAGTAGACATCGTCGACCGCACGCACGCGCCACATTTCGCCGCTGGCCATGTAGAAGACACGACCACTGCCGTAGAAATGCCCCGCCATGTAGATCGGCAACTCGCCGTCGATCGCCGTTTCGGGATCGGAAAAACGTGCGAAGACTCGCGCTCCTGGTTTGGGATCTTTCACTGCATAGTAGCCGTAAACCCCTTCGAATTCGTTCCAGGCGGAGATGTTCGAGTTCTCTCCGAGCCATAAGAACTCAGCTTCTTCGCCGTCGCGAGTGAAGGTGAGAGGCCACGCTTCTTCGCTACCAAAGCGGCCGAGACTGAGGGTTGCCGAACCTTGGTAGAAGAAGGCGACCGGGTAGAGCGACTTGATGGTGTCGATTTTTATATCGCCGCGTCGGCGACTGCTCCACTGCGGAGTGAAGACCGGTCCGGCGACAACGATCAGCCCCCCTGCTTTTTCGGCGACCCAGCGCTCGAGCAAGCGGACCTGATCTTCCTCGAGTTCATCCCAGTCGGCATCAAAAGCAACGATCGAATCGTAAGCAAACAGCTCTTCTTCGGTCGTCGGAAACTTTTCAAGGATCTCGTTAGCGTCTTGCGAAAGTCCAGGGCGGGCACTTTGCAGCAGCACATCGACGGTGGTTTCGCGGTCGCGGAAAAGTTGGTTTCGCAGGAAGATGAACTCGCGCGTCGGACCACCGGCGACCAGCAGAACTTTCGTTTTGCGATCGATGATTTCGACCTTCGCGGTTTTCTCGTTGTCGCGAGCTTCAACCTCGCCAGCCACCGGCTTGATGCGGAGCTTATACTCGCGAATTCCTTGCTCTTCGGGAGTTAGTTCAAACGCCACCGGAATCACCTCGCCCCGGCTGCCGACGTCGATCACACGTTCGTCTTCGCGGGTCTCGGTTGTGCCACCATCGGGGACCGAAACGAGTTCGACCGTCACGCTGGTCTTGGCGTAGTTGATTGCCTGCACATAGCCAGTGAGGGTGAATTTATCGCCGGGATAGACGCGCTCGGGAGCTTCGAGATCGACCACGCGAAGGTTCATCGAACGCTTATCGGAGCCCATGCCGATGGTGATCACCGGGAGCAGAGCGTCTTGTGCGGAAACGAGTGCCGAGGCGACATCTTGCCCGGCGTTTTGGCCACCATCGGTCACCAGCACGACGCCGGCGAGAGAGCCACCCCGTTCGCGATCGATGATCGCTTGCAAGTTGTCGCCGATACGCGTTTCGCCACCACGAGGAGCGACAGCTTCCTGCCAATCGATGACCGCTTCGGCTGGTTTCTCGTCGCTTTCGGTTGGGGCATCGTCGGCGCTCGAAGCGGGGGGCGCAAGACCGAGGATCGCGAGCGGCCCGACCCCTTCGCTCCGCAGATTGGCAGTCGCTAGAACCACGAGGCCGGTGATGAGGAGCACACCCGCCACGAGCGCGGCCCACGAGGAAGTTTCCCCCGCAGCGACCGGCAGTTTGCCAAACCAGGCCACTAGCGCGAGAATCGCCGCGATACCGAGCAGCACCGCAGCCACCAGCGCGAGTTGCCGAGCAGCGGCGAGCCGATCTTCGGCCGAAAGTTCAATCGCAGAGGCGGCTGTTTCTTCAGGGGTTGGTTTACGAGGGAAAGTCGTGATTTCGACCGGCATTTCGGCATCGTCGAAACGCAGAACGGTCACTTCATGCTTCTCGCGCAGCTGCTCGACGAGCCCGCCACTTTTGAGCTCTTCCGCCACGATTTCGCTGCGACTCGGGCCGGCTGTGCTCCCCGGCAACGCATCGCGCAGTCCCATCGATTGACTGGTATCGACCATCACCATCGCGCGCGATGGTTTAACGAGTTTGCGTTCGGTCCGTTTCTCGAGCTGCAAAAAGAAAAACAGCACCCCGGCGAGCGCCGAGACGCGCAGAAGCAACAGCAGCAGCGACATGGCGCGCGGCAATTCGACACCATCGCGGCGATACATCCACGAGACATAGGTGGTGACCATCAGGACGACCGCCACCAGCAGCAGCCAGTGCCACCATTCGGTGAGCGATTGCAAGCGGCCGAGTTGGTAGAAGACGCGGGCCGAATCATCGGCGGCCAGTAGTAGCGATGTAATTGGTGCGGAGCTGTTCATTAGCGAGCACCTCCGAGAATCGGATGATAGCTCGCCGAGTAGGCCAGGAACTGTTCCGCCAGCAGCAGCAGGACCAAGAGCCCCAGGAGCAGCATGCTCCAGTTGTAGCCCGGTTCGCCAAGCGACTGCTGCTGATACTGATCGGCCAAATGGTAGTTAAACGCAATGCCATCGAGTCGCTCGACGAGGTCTTCAGGCGGTGTCGTCGCCAGGTCTCCTTCCAGCGGATCGACATTCACGCTGTAGCGCCGAAGGTCGATTTCCCCCTTGGTCGTGACAGGCAAAGCTTCGTAGATCCCCGCGCGATCGGTTTGGCGAACGCCGCTGACCGCGGTTCCGGGCAAACCAATCGCAGCGGTCGCGATGGCCGGAGTTTTCTCGTCGGCTTCGAGTTGTAAATCAATTCGCGAGCGACCGGTCGCCGTTTTGCCGGGGATCACGAAAGTGACGTCGGAGCGATAGGCATTGGCATCGAGCGCCAGGCGTAGTGGGCTGCCGACGAGCCGCGGATCATCGAGCCGCGCGGGGGCGGCGAGGTACGACTGCAGTTTCAGCATCACGACGACGAAGCTCGGATTTTTGGCCCAGTCGTTCCACTCGGGGTTGAGCGTGGTCATGACCTGAATGACAGTGCCTTCCCCCACTTTTTTCTCGAGCACCAGCGGACTTCCATTGCGAAGTTTGGCAATGATCTCGACCGGGTTTTCGGCGGTTGGAGCAAACCCTTTTTGCACGGCTCGATACTGATCGATGCGCACGCCGCGAATCAGCGGGTTAGTCTCTTCGACAAAGAAACTGAAGATCGGATGTCGCGTGAGTTCGATATCGGGTGTCGCGCTATCGATGGCTGGCGCGAGCTGCTGCTCGAGTCCTAGTGGTGCTGGCAGCAATCCGGTCCCATCGCGATAGAGCGTACGCGAGTAGAAATCGACGTTGTTCTTGGGTCCCGCAAAAATCGCGAGCCCTCCTCCGGTCCGAACATACGTCTCGAGCAACTCGACAGCGGAATTGTCGAGCCGATCGACATCGAGCAGATAGATCGCCGAGTAAGGGGCCAGCGTTTCGGCCTTGGCATCGCGCAGAAATGCAGCTGGCTTCACTTCGGGTCGGACACCGGTGTTCGACTTCTCGAGAGGACGAAACGCCGCCTCTAAGTAGTAGGCATTCTCGGCCTCTTCGTGGCCGTCGACCACCAACACACGCTCCCCATCGGGGAAGTCGATCACCGAAAAATGTTTGTTGTCCGAAGCGACTGGATCTTCAGGGAGCGTGGCCGAAACGACATGCTTGCCCGGCTGTGGAAAATAGACCTGCACGCGCCGCGAGATCGTTTCGCCCGGCTCGATCTTTTCAAGCAGCAGCGTGGCGAGTTCATCGACCTGGCCGGTGAGCTGCTCGGGAGGTGTCGTCGCGACATCGGCTGCAGCGTAGAAGGTCGATTCGATCTTCAGCTGCACTTTCGAAACAGCGGTGGTGCCGAAGTTTTTCACGCGGACGTAAACAAACAGCGGCACACCCGCGGCGCGCGTCTCATCGGCCGGCTGGATGGCCACGATGCCGAGATTTGGCTGACTTTCGCGAGCACAGTTCACCAGATGCAACTCGGTGCGACTCGACTTGAGCCCCTCGAGCGCGGCCCGAACATCGGCTGGCGATTTCCAGTCCCGTTCGCGGAAATCGGAGAGCAAATAGATGAGGGCATTTTCGTCGCGGCTGCTCGTGACGAGTTGTTTGACCATCGCAATCGCCCCCAGCGGCGAGAGCGACAGCTGCGTCGGTTCGATGGTCCGCGATTGTTTCTCGAGTGTCACCGCAAAATCGCTATTGATCGTTTCGGCATTGAAATCGATCGCGGGAGAAGAGGTCGCCTTGGCAGCGCTCGAAAAATCGCGTGCTTGCGAGTAGCGAATCACCGTCAGACGCTGGGCCGTATCTTGCTGCTGAGCTTCTTCGACGATCGATCGCAGCACACTCTTGGCAGCATCGAGCGCCGAGGCTCCCGCGACGCGGTCTTCCATCGAGTAGCTGTCGTCGACCAGCACATAGTGGTGGGTCACCTGGCCGCCGAACAGTTGCAGCCACTGATCTTGCGTTTTTAGTTGCGCGAGCATCGCCACCAGCAGCGCCACCGCTGCCATGCGCGACAACAGTAGCAACAGCTGTTTGAGCCAGACCCACTTGCGATGCTTCTTATAGCCCGCGAGCAGAAACTCCATGGCAGCCCATTTGACGCGACGATGTCGCATCATGTTGATGAGGTGAATCAGCAGTGGCACAAGTGCCAGCAGAAAACCCCACGTGAGTGCCTGGTGAACAAATTGCATGGCAAAAAGCGAGCTTGTTCGAAGGGTGAAAGTCGAAGGTGTAAGGTGTCAGTCGAAAGGTCGTCGGCGGCTAATTGAGTCGAGAGTAAAAAACTAGTAGCGGTTCATCACGGCGAGTCGTTTACTGAGGAACGTGGCGAGGGCTGCATCGAGTGGATCGCCCGTTTTTACCAAGGCGTAATCGACACTCGCGCGGGCACATTCGCGGCGGACTTCGTCGAGGAAAGCCTGCATGGCAGCGAGGTAGCCTTCGCGAAGTGCGCGGGGATTGCAGTTGAGAAAATCGTCGGACTCGAGTCCTTCAAAACGGGTGGGTCCCGAGAATGGGAATTCCAGTTCGTCGTTATCGAGGATGTGGAATACCAGCACTTCGTGCCCGCGCTGACGGAGAAGCCTCAGTCCTTTGAAGAGCCCGGGGCGATCGGCCAAGAGATCGCTGCAGATCACCACCACACCACGCCGCGGCGCTGTTTCGGCCATCGCGCGGAGGACCGCAAACATGTCGGTCTTGTCACTCGGCTTGACGAGATTCAGCGACTCGACGATCGACAGAATATGATTGCTTTTCGTGCGGCAAGGAACGACGCTGCGAACCCGGTCGTCGAACGTCGTGCAGCCGACGGCATCTTGCTGCTTGAGAATCAGCCACGCGAGACTGCTGGCGAGGGTCGCGGCGTAGTCGAACTTATTGAGATGGCCATTGCCGTACATCATGCTCGTCGACATATCCACGAGCAGATGGCAGCGAAGATTGGTTTCCTCTTCGAACTGTTTGATGTAGAGACGATCTTGCCGCGCCCAGACTTTCCAGTCGACGTGACGAAGATCGTCGCCGATCACATATTCCCGGTGCTGCAGAAATTCGACCGACTGACCGAAGTAAGGGCTGCGGTGCATCCCCGCGAGGAACCCTTCGACGACGTGCCGAGCGCGAATTTCGAGCCTGGCGATCCGCTTGATCGCCTCAGGATGCAAAAATCGTTTTGAATCGGGCATCGCTGGTGAGCTCATCCTCTCGGGTCGGGGTGCAGGCAATCAGTTTTTCGATGATCTTGTCGCTCGTCATGCCATCGCTTTGCGCGGCGAAGTTCACCACGATGCGGTGGCGTAGCACCGGTTTGGCCAGCGCCTGGATATCGTCTGTCGAGACTTGCGTGCGACCATAGAGCAGAGCGCGGGCCTTGCCACCCAGGATGAGGAACTGCACCGCGCGAGGACCAGCGCCCCAGCCGACCATGTCGTTGACGAAGTCGGGAATGCCGGGAGAACCAACGCGCGTTTGACGGACCAGCGACAAGGCATAGCGCACCACATGGTCGCTGGCAATCACCGTTCGCACAATCTGCTGGAGCTCGACGATTTCCGCAGCGCTGAGCACCGGCTTGATCGATTCGCTTTGCGTGGTGGTGGTGCGCCGCGCGACCTCGAACTCTTCGAGGAAGCTCGGGTAGTTCACAAACACCTTGAACATGAAGCGATCTTGCTGCGCCTCAGGAAGGGGATAAGTACCTTCCTGCTCGATCGGGTTTTGCGTGGCGAGCACAAAAAACGGATCGGAGAGAGCATGCCGCACGCGGCCGACCGTCACTTGCCGTTCCTGCATAGCTTCCAGCAGCGCAGCTTGTGTTTTGGGTGGTGTGCGGTTGATTTCGTCCGCGAGCACCATGTTGGAAAAGAGGGGACCTTCGAGGAAGCGTCGTTCGCGAGCTCCGGTCGACCGGTTCTCTTCGATGATTTCGGTGCCGGTGATGTCGGCGGGCATCAAGTCGGGGGTGAACTGGATGCGGCTGAACGAAAGGTTCAGCGATTTAGCGAGGGTGCTGATGAGGAGCGTCTTGGCGAGCCCCGGCACACCTTCGAGCAAGCAGTGACTGCGGGCGAAGAGCGAGATCAGCAGCTCTTCGATGACGCCGGTTTGCCCGACGATCACTTGCGACAGCTGACCCACAATGCGTTCGCGTGCTTCGCTCAGTTTGCGAACCGCCGAGGAATCGGCAATGACCTGCGCGGTAAGAGCTTCGTTCGAGCCGGTGTCGGCCATCGAGATCGCCTTTCGAGGGACGGGGCGGGAAATCAGTGAGGCAAACAGCAAATCGGAAGGGGATCGCTTGAGTTTTCGCCCATGCACTGGAAGAGAAGTGCATCAGCGATGGGAAACTCGCAGGAACAGGAGTCGTGCCGCGACAATGGCTCGCTCCAGCAGCTGGTGGTGGCAATTTGCGGCGAGTTTTAGTGCACCACCGATGGTCGATGGTTCACCGAATCTTCGCAGCAAATGCTATCCCCCTGCTGGACGACTGCCCCTTGGCTCGGCCTCGCGCGACCGCAAGTGTGCGCTAGCTTCCGGCTATCGGCCACTCCGTCACCGCGAACCGCATCCCCAAGCTGTCAATTGGCAGCTGAGTTTGCTGATTCTAATGGTAGTAGGGGCAACAGCTTATTGCTACCAGCAGGCCAAGCTTTATGCGAACCTGCTGCCACCGGTCGATCCGTAGGGGTAAACAGGCACTCATCAGCTGCCATTTACGACCGACGAGTGCAAAAAAAAGGGGCAGCGAGGATTTGACTCCCCCTGCCCCAGGTTGATCTTCAGTGGTTATAGCCGCACGATCAGCGTCGCGCGTTTGACACTACTTCAGTGCCACTACTTCAGCTCGCTCCCATCCCAGTCAGCCAAAAGCGAGTCGATTGCTTCTTCGCTCACTTCCCCCTCTTCCTCGGTCGAGCCGAAGCTAAGGACTGGCGAAAAGCCAGTGAAGAGGTCAGCAATCTCGGGGCTTAAGGTCTGAGGTGCCGCGATGTCGAGCACCAGCTCTTCGTCGCTCGAAGAGGTTGTCGAGCTGGAGGACGAACTCGCGGTGGTCAAACCGGTAAGCGACAGCGTGGCCGGAGGAGCGTCGACAGCGGCTGGGCTGTAGACCACCGCTGCAGTATCGGAGATCGAGGAGAAGCTCATCGGCGCGGCATCAGGTTCCCCTTCGGCCAGTTCCATGACAGGAGCAGGTTCCCCTTCGCCACCCGCTTGGGATCCGCCGGAGGCAAGCGACATCTGATTCAGGCGGTTAATGACCAGCAGCGCGTCGAACGGAGTGATGCGGCTGTCGGCGTTCACATCGAGGTAGTATTCTGGCGGCATTCCACCTTGCAGAGCAAACGTGGTTTGTGAAACTTCGCGGAAACCAGTTTCCGAAGCGTTCAGGTCGTTGATGACCAGCAGCGCGTCGAACGGAGTGATGCTGCCGTCGGAGTTGACGTCGAGGGCGTTGTAGAGGTTGGTGAACTCTCCTTCGCTATCGGCAATGATCTGCACGGCGTTGGACGAGACCAGCAAGACCTGCAGATCGTTGAGCACGATCGACGGGTCGACCGATTGTGGGTTGCCCGGCTCGGCGGGGTTGTTGAACAGCAGCACTTGCGACGCGGGAAGATCGGCAGGGTCGGCAATGAATTGCAGCAGACCGACGTTCTCGGCTGTCATGTAGATATCAAACAGCAGCTGATCGCCGGTACCCAGACCGGTTTGGTTCTGCTGTGGGTTATCTTCGTCCCCTCGGAAGGCACCGACTTCGTTAAACACACCGGTGTTGGCGATGTACTGACCAGTCACATAGCCGGGATAGTTCGGCGCTGCGAGTGGCAGCAGTCGGAGATCGAATCCAACCGACTCGCCCGCTTCGTTCCCCACTTGAGGAGCGTTCGGGGAGGCGAGTGTTGGATCGCTGAAGAGAATATCGAAGTAGGCCGCATCGACACCACGATCGGTGTACACAACGGGATTGGTGTACTGACCACGCAAGTCGCGGGTGTAGGCCCGCAGGATGAACGTATCGCCAACTTGCAGCATGCCGCCGAGTGGAATCGGATTGCCGTTTCCATCGAGGATTTCCAGGCGAATGGCACCCTGCTGGGTGTTGGCGCCATCATCGGGATTAGGCGTCACTTGGATCGTCACACGGGCCGTGCTGTTGGCCGTGAGTGGATCGTCGTCAGTCACCGTGTACTGGAACTGGAAGGCTCCTTGGTAGTTGGCAGCCTGGCTGTAAATGACATCGCGTCCGTTCGCGGCGATCGCGACCGAACCAGCAGCCCCCGGAATTGAAGTGAGCGAACCGGCCAAGATGCGGAAGGGCAAATTGCGGTCGATCACGTCGTTGTCGGTGACAGCGAGCGTGCGATTGGTAACAGCGGTCGTCGTGTTGAACTGGTAGGTGTTATCGACGGCAATCGGATCAGCCGCGATGAAGGTCACCGAGACAGTGATATCCGAGGTGGTGTTGACACCATCGGTCACGCGGTAGGTGAAGAAATCGCCAGTCAGAGTCGATGTGGCTGGTGCATCGTAGAGCAGCCGATTGTTGATGGCATCGTAAGTGACAAATCCGCCAGCAAACGTCGACTTAGGGAAATCGCTGACCACGATTTGAGCAGGCCCATTGAGCGTGCCGTTGTCGTTAGCCAGCACGGGCATGGGGAAGTCTTGCCGGTTGAGCTTCACCGAGTAGCTGTCGTCATTACCGACCGGGAAGTTCCCCAAGATGCTGATCTGATAATCTTCGACTTCACCAGCGTTGGAATAGCCGGTTGGCAGAGCATCGACCCCTCGGTCGTAGCCGAAGCGGACCCGCATGAAGGTCGAGCCTAGATCGGCGGTCAATGGAATTGGAATCGGAACGTTGGTGGTGGCCGTTCCCAAGCGAAGATCGCTCACCACATGTTCGCCGGTGTCGTCCCAGTCGCCGTCGCGATTGAAGTCGATCCAAACCTGCAGGTAGCCATTGCTGTAAGTCCCCACACGGGTCGTCACTGGCACCACGGCGTTGCCGCCAGGGATAAAGCTGACGCTGCTGAGGTTCAAACCATCTTCGTCGTCGCTCCCCGACAGGTCGTCGCCAGTGGCATTGGAATTGGGCAGGCCCGTCGATTCGCCATCGGTCGCAGCACCCAGGCCAAAGCCTGTCAGGATGGCATGGTAGGCGGCGTCGGTTCCTGTGGTTGGATAGGGAGCTGGAGCATCGCCGTGATCGAAGGCAGCCATGTTGCCGAAGTCGACCAGGTAAGTGATCTGTCCACGGGTCACCACCACGCCAGTGTGGGCACCAGCGGTGAGACCGAGCGGATCGGGGAACGTTTGCACGTAGCCCGGCTGATTCACTTCGCGTACGGTGTAGGTGCCAGGGGTGACGTTCTTGATCGTGTAGTTGCCGTTGGCGTCGGTCACCGCTCCTGGTTCACCGATATCGATCTTGCCGTCGAGATCGTAGTCGACATAGATCACAATATCCTGCAAGCCTGGCTCGCCAGGATCTTGTACCCCATCGGTGCGGATCACAGGAGGAATCGCGGTCAGATCACTGGCCATGTCGAGCCACTTGCGACCGTGAATTTCGCCCGGCTTTTCACGGACGCCAAAGTTCACACTGTTAGCAACCGAGGTGTTGGTCGGGAAACTGGCCAGTCGCGAGCCGTTGGTCGGCACGGTGTTGAGATAGTCGCCTGGAATCTGGACCCGAATGGTCCGAACGCCGGTCGCCAGAAGTCCCTTGATTTGATAGGTGCCGTCGGCGGCTGTGGTGGCAAATGGTTCGGTCGCTTCGCGGATCGCGTTGTTGTTCATGTCGGCATAAACAACAAACCCGGCGACACCCGCCTCAAAACTGTCGAAGACACCATCTTTATCGAGATCGTTGAAGACCCGGCCATTCACTTCGTTGCGTGGCAAAGCGTTGAGAGCGCCCAGTGCGTTCAAGCGACGATTGCCAGCGATGTCGCCACCGAACGCAGGAATCACATCCGCGCCAGCGAGCAAAGCGGCTTTGATGACATCAATCGAGAGCCCGGGAACGAGCGAGTTCATCAGAGCCACCACACCAGCCACGTGGGGCGATGCCATGCTCGTGCCATCGATCGTGTTATAACCTGCAGCAATCAGCGCTGTAGGCCAAGTGCTGGTGACATTCACGCCGGGACCAGCGATGTCGACCGAAGTAGTCCCGTAGTTCGAGAATCCAGCCAGCTGATCGTCGTTGTCGGAGGCAGCTACCGCAACGATGCCGGGCAGATCATAGCCTGCGGGATAGGAAGGAATGGCATCGTTGTCGTTGGTGTCGTTGCCAGCCGCGGCCACGAACAGAATGCCAGCACCGGTGTGGGCAGCAACTGCATCGAATGTCGCTTGGCTGTAGCCGTAGCCACCATAGCTGTTGTTCGAAACGGGAATGTTGATGCCGTAGGTCGAGCGCATCATCGTGGCGTATTGAATCGCTTCGACAATGGCGGCCGTGGTGAGAGTTGCTTCACCAATTTTGAGAGGGAGCAGCTTCGAGTTCCACGAAACACCGGTCACGCCGACGCCGTTGTTACCGACAGCAGCCACCGTACCAGCAACGTGCGTTCCGTGTCCCACGACATCGTTCGGAACATTGTCGTTGTTGGCGAAGTCCCACCCGCTGACGTCGTCGATGTAGCCGTTGCCGTCGTTGTCGATACCATCGCCAGCGATTTCACCAGGGTTCACCCAGACGTTCGCAGCGATATCGGGATGCGCAGTGTCGAGACCCGAGTCGATAATCGCGATCACAACTTCGGTGCTGCCGGTCGTGAGATCCCACGCTTCGGGAGCGTCGATATCGGCGTCGGGTGTGCCGCCATTTTGTCCCGTGTTGTCGAGACCATCCATTGCTGGATAGGTCGGGTCGTTCGGAACTGCCTGATAGCTGTAAACAAAATCGGGCTCGGCGTAGAGAACCGAACTGAGCTGATGGAAATGTGCGGCGAGCTGAATCGGCGTACTGAAACGGTTGGAATCGTCGGGCATTTCGACGATCGCCATGTTCAGGTTGTCCCAGAACTTCAGGATCTGAGCCCCATCCCCTTGGGTAGCGGCAATTTGTGTGGCCTGCTGTTTGGTGGTGCCCTGCTGGAACCGGACCAAGATTTTGTCGTAAGAGACTTCTTCTCCGATCCATTTATCGATCGGAGCAGGCGTCAGGGCCAGCATCCGACGATCTTCCAGAGTTTCGAGCATGGCGCTACGAAAACGCTGGCGTGCCTTCGCCTTATGGCGATTAGGACGAGCTTGTTTTGGGCCGAGCGAAGAGTGATCAGAGAATTTCACAACAAAGCCCCTCAAGGGTCGGGCGATGAGATCGAAGCCACCGAGAACCGGTACCAGCCGTCGAGTCTAATTGCAGGTTTCCGAATACGCTACATTTTTGCGCGACTTTGTTCGGACTTCGCCGATTAGTGCACCCGCACCCCCTACCTAAGTGGGTGCGGGTGACCGCTTTTTCGGTCCGAAAGAGCGCCCAAGGCTGAATTTACTTCGAGCAGCCCTGAAAACCACAGTTGCGATGTGCCATTTTGCCCAGCGCAACAAAAAACCCCGGTCGAATGTGGCGACCGGGGTTCTTTCCAAGCGATGCTTAGAGTCGTTCAGGCCCCGCCGATGATGCGGCGAGACCTGCGATGGCTGACGCGACTACCACATGAATTCCATACCGACCGAGAAACCGTGATAGAACAGCGAGCCGTTGTCGTTCACCGTCGGGGTGCGATTCACACCGGGAGGTGGGATGAAGATGTCGGGCGGAGTGCTGTTGAAGTTTTCGCTCGCCAGCGAGACGCCGTCGACATACATGAACTGATAGCCGAACTTGGCGGTCCACTGATAGTTGATGCGGTAGGTCAGGTAGGTATCGAGGTTACCCACGAAAGCCACATCGTCGGCCTCTTGTTCTTCTAGGAACGTTTGGCCGAAGTTCGTGGCGGTGATGCGGGTGTTCACGTTCGAGTGATTCCCGTACACACCAGCCTTCACTTCACCACCGAGTCGCAAGCCAGGGATCAAGCAAATCCACATGTCGCCACCGATTTGAGCACCGGTGAGGCTGTTGTGGGTTTCGACGTTGTAGTCCATGACTTCGAGCGGAGCAGGCACACCGTTGGTTTCCACCGATTCGGTGTGGTAGCCAAAGCCTTCTTCGAGCTTGAAATAACGGACACCGACGAGCCACGAGCCTTGATAGCGGGCCGTGGGGGCCATCCATCGCTGGCGGAAGTTCACTTCGAAGTTGTCGAAGTTCGAGGCATAGTTAATCCGCTGGAAATTCGATTCGTCGGTTTGATCGTAGCCGTTGAAGGGCAACTGACCAAAGTCGCTGAGAACCGAATAGAGATCGTTGCCAGCATCGGCGACCGAAGCGATCGAGTTGTACTGGAACAGACCGTAGTAGGTGAATTCCCAGCTGCTGCCTGGTCCGGCTTGGAGCGCGGCGTTCAGACGGAAGCTTGGCTCGCCATCGAAGTCGAGGTTGTCGGTGCTGAGGACCACCGGGCCGGCGATGCCAGCCGAGGTGAAGTCGACGCGGCGACCGGTGTCGTCTCGCTTGAGGAACATGAAGTCGACGTTGATGTCGAACCATCGAACAGCGGCACAGCCGCCATCGGGATAGGGACCGATGAGTCCGAGGACATCACCGAGCAATCCATTGTGCAATCCGCCGCCGCAATGCTCGCAGCCCATGCCGCCGCACGCTTCGCAGGCACCGCCACCTTCGAAGCCACTCATGTAGCCGGTGGGGGGTTCAGGGGCGATATAGCCACCTGGAGGACCACCAGGACCGCCGCCTGGACCAGCCATACCAGGCCCGCCCATGGCAGGAGTTGGTCCTGGCATCATTCCCGGAGGCTGCATCACGGAATATTGTCCCGCTTGCGGATCAAAGTATCCAGCGGGCGCACCTGCACCGCCGCCAGCATAGCCCTGGGCGCGAGCGACATTTACATGTGCTCCCCAAGCAGTCACAGCCAGCACGGGCAGCAGCCAAGCCCAACGCATCTTCATCGGAGAGTCTCCGCGGCTCCAAAGGTTTCTCATGCATCTTCTGGCCACATCCAGAGAAGCATGTGAGTTTGTTCGTAGCTAATCAAAACGGTCGCAGAGGGTTGCTGTCTGGTCGATCGCGAGCGAGCTGTTGCCAGCTGCTGCTCGGGATTAGCAAATGCCACTGCGAAAATGATTTCGCTCGACAGAACCTATCGGCCCGGAATTACCCTCAGAATCAATACTTCCGGCATATCCGGCAGATTTTTTTTGTAAGGCAAGGTCGGGCTGTCTTGCCTATCTACCCACAGCAAACACAGACCCGCAGGCCTCCGCAAACTGCCTCTAACCAGACCGCGCAAACACCCCAGATAGCAGCCGAAGGCGAAACAGCTCGGCGGCTCCTTGGAAGCGGGGCTGAGAGCTCGATTTTTCCCCTCGTGATGGGCCGAGCACGCTGGGTGGGAAGCTCGCCGGTGCGACGCAACTTGTTGCTATACCGTCCGATAGTTCAAAAAATGGTTGCGATTTGAAGTTCCACTTGCCACAATTGCACCACCTCTTCTCGTTTGCACAATCTTTGTCGCTGAGATTCTGTATGGCGTCCGCTCAGGTGCCTGTCGCAAGTGGCTTTCTCGATGCCGTTCAAAAATCGGGTTTGGTTCCGGCCGACCATCTGACTGCCATGCGTGGCCAGGTGACCGACGCTACCGATCCGCGCGACTTGGCCCGTGCGCTACTGCGCGATGGCAAATTGACCAAGTGGCAAGCCAATCAGCTGCTGCGAGGGGTGACTCAGCTGACCTTGGGCAAATATCGCTTGCTCGAGCAGCTGGGAAGTGGCGAGATGGGGAAGGCCTATCTGGCCGAACACGAAACCTTGGCCCGCCGCGTCGCTTTGAAGGTAATTGCCAAGCGTTTGACTTCGCAGCCCGCCGTGCTGAGCCGCTTTTTGCAAGACGCCACAAAGCTAGCAGCGGTGGAGCATGGGAATTTAACGCACGTGTACGACGTGAATCACGAAGGTGATCAGTTCTACATGGTGATGGAATATGTCGAGGGCGAAGATCTCGAGAAGCGCGTGACAGCCACCGGCCCGATTGCTCCTGCAGCGGCGGTCGATTTGGCGCTGCAAGTGGTTGAAGGATTGGCGGCGGCTGGCAAAAACGGCCTCGTGCATGGCGATCTGAAGCCCTCGAACTTGCTGGTCGACGCCAAGGGAACGCTCCGCGTGCTTGATCTCGGTTTGTCGCAGCTGACCTCGGCCCCCGCAGCTGGCGGTGTCGATGAATCATCGGAAATGGCTTCGCTACGAGCGTCGAGTTTCCACGCTCCCGAGCAGCGCGAGCAGCGGGGAAATATCGATACCCGGAGCGATCTCTACGCCCTCGGCTGTTCGCTCTATTTCCTCGTAACCGGTCAAACGCCGCCGCTGGAATTGACGAGTAGCAGCGAGATCGACACTGCCAAAGCAGGTCTGCCGGAAGAACTAAAAAATGCGATCGTTGCGCTACTGGCTCCGAGCGCCGACAAGCGTCCACAGTCGCTCGCCGAGGCCAAACAGCTGCTCGAAACGGTGAAGGCCACCCTGCCTGCCCCGAAGCCACCTGCAGCCAAGCCCCCCGTGAAAACCGGAGCTGCCAAACCGCCGGTCAAAGCCACAGGCTCGGGTGCCATGCCCGTGGTGAGCAGCGCTAGCACTTCGCCAGCCGAACCGAAAGCGCCACCGCCACGTCGGCCCCCCGTTGCTCGCCCATTGACCCAAACTGCTGCCCAGCCTGCTGCTAAAGCAGCTGAAAAAGTGCCCGCAGAGAAGCCGCCCGCGAAGCCAGCTATCAAGAGCGGCAGTGCCCGGCAGACCTTCAAAATGGAAGAGACCGACAGCGAGCCCGCTGCCGAGGCTTCGTCGAGCAGTGGCGGCTGGGAGAATCTGTCGTTCGGTGCGGCTGCCGATTCCGCCAGCGAAGCCACCGACTCCGCCGCATTCAGCTTTGGTTCCGTGGCGAGCGCCGCTCCCGTTAAATCGGATGCTAAATCCAATGCTCCCGAGGTGAAGAGCGCAGCCGCAGCACCAGCAGTGCGCAAACCACCTGCTCGCCGCAATGCGGTGGCTGGCAATGTGATGGCCGATAGTGGTGCTCAGATGGCGGTCGCAGCCGAGCCAGCCGGCAAATCCAAGGGCGCCAAGTCGAACCTGCCACTCATTCTGGGAGCTTCGATTGGTGGCGGCGTTTTGGTGCTCGGTGGCATCGTGGCCTTGGTTGTCATGCTCTTCCTGACCAGCGATGAGTCCGAGAAGGTGGCCGATGCCAAAGGTGCTGGCGCGCAGGAAGTTGCCGGGGAAGAAACCGACACTTCGTCGGATGAAGGAGTGACCGGCGACACGAGCGGCGATACCAGTGGCGACGAAGGGGAACCGGCCGAAGCGGAGTCGGCTGCTGCAGTCGACACTGCCAAGAGTGTGGACGGCGGTGAGCCCGAGATGACCGCTGCTGCTGCCCCTGCAGCAGAAGCAGCACCTGCAGCGCCAGCGACCGACCCTGGTTCAGCCACCACTTCAGGAACGCCGGAAACTCCGGCAGCTGAAACGCCAGCCGAACCATCCCCCGCGCCTGAAGCCCCAGCACCCGCTCCCGAAGCAGCTCCGGCCCCCGCGCCGGCCCCTGCTCCACCACCTAAGCCAGAGCCACCGAAAGAAAAACCGTTTCAAGGTTTCGCAGCCTCCGTCACACTTCCCCCGCTTCCGACCGACGCCGCTGCTGCTCCGCTCAACCTGGGGCCTTGCCGCGTTGCTGATAGCGCGCTGGTGCTCGCGTCGCTTTCAGGCGGCGAAGGTGCGATGAAGGGGAAACTGAAATTCGACATGCAAAATGCCAATGGCGGCACTGCCGAGCGCGACTGGGAAATCAGCATCATTCCGATCGAAGGGGAAGGTCCCAAAACCTTGGTTGCCACCCTCTCGGTGAAGCAGTCGCAGTTCCAGTTTCAGTGGGCCGAAGCGGCGAAAAGCAACGACATGGCGGCCAACCTTTGCAACTGCTCGCTCAAGTTCGCCGCTGGTCCCGATACGCATGTTCTCGCACTTCGCGAACCACTCAGCGGACCCAATCTCGTAGCCAACTTCGAGAAAGCAAGTGCCACCACAAAGTGGCTCATCCCCAATCCGCCCGATCCGAAAAAGGTGATGGTTTCCGTCTCCAAAGTTTCTGCTGGTGGGGTGAAGCACCGGATGGAAAAACCAGCGCTCGAAGGGCTGAAGGACTCCGACACTCTCTGGCTCGGAATCTCCGACGATTCGATGCCACTGGGGCTCAAGATCGACACCTCGATGGTCGGCTCGAAGCTCTCGGTGATGGCCCTGCCGCAGTACAAACTCGAGGGGATGCCGAAGCCTGAACGGATCGCTAAGCCGACGATGGCGAAGCTCGAGCAGACGATCAGCGGCATGCGAATGCAGGGGAATCAGCAGCAAATGCTGATCAACCAGAACAAGGACCTCAGCAAAGAACAAAAGGAAATTCAGCAAGCGCGCGTAACGCAGTTCATCGAAGCGAGCGAGAAAGCGAACTCACAGTTTGCCCAGCTGAAGAAGGTCTATGAAGACCTGCAAAACGGCGGATTCCTCGAGTTCCGAGTCTTCTACAAAACCGAAGATGGCGAGGTCACGTTGCTCGTCACTTCAGAAGGTGCCACCGAAGCCGCTCCAGCAGCGGGACGGCCTCAAGTTCCAGCCTCCAAAGATGAACTGGGCGAACCCCCGGCCATCAATCTCGGCAATCCCGACGAACCCGCAGAAAAGAAGTAGTTTGCTTTTCGATCGATCCGTGTCAGGGAATTAAAGCGTGGCGGCGTTGGGCGTCGCTTGGCCCAGTTGGGGTCTCTAGCGTCGCTCCCAGGTTCCGTCGCTCGGTGTGACGTAGGTCGCGGGGGCGACGGGAATCGTAATTGGCTTTTCAGCGGGCTGCGTCTCTTCATAGGTCGCCAGTGCCGCGCTGCTGCTGGAGTCGCCCGTGTCTGAATAACGCGGCACAGCGGGCGCGTTACTAGCAGGCGGTGCGCCAGTTGGCGCTGCTGCAGGTGGTGCCCCAGGAACACCCGGCGCTGTCGTTCCAGACGCTGGGGCACTAGGCACCGCAGGTCCGGGTGTGCTGTTCGGCGGAGCGAGCATCCCTCGTGTGCGAATGGTCGCCGGTGCCACGCGAGGCTGCGTGGTCGCTTGCGGAAGCTGCGAGATCTCGACCATCCCCGGCTCACCAGCAACGGGCGAAGGGGTGAACGGAATGTTCGACGAAGGTCGCGCAGTGGGACCAGGAAGCGAAGCCACTGTCGTGCTCGAATTGGTGCCACTTGGATTCGCCACAACTGGCGCGGTTCGTGGCGCGCTGGTCGCTACGTTGGCTGGCATGCCACGCGACTGCGTCTGCGAAAATCGTGTCGAGCTCGCGGGTCCTTCGACAATCCGAATCGGACTTTCGCCCGAGGTTGTAAAAGGAATCACCGGCGCTTTCGTCCCTGGATCAAGTGGCCCCACACCCATCCCTGCAGGCGTGGTAGTTCCTGGCGTCGTGCTGGTGGATGTACTGCTGGACAAACTCCCCGCTGGTGAAAGATCGACCGACGTGCGAGCTCGCGCTAAGGCGGCAGATGTCGAGGCGGAACTTGAAATCGATAGCGGACCAGGAGGAGCCGCGGCCCATCGCGAATCGCTTCCCGTGGGGGAAGAGCGGCTCGCTGGTGCACCAGGATAGTACGACTGATCTCCCGGCATTTGCACCGAGGGGGGCTGCAGTGTTCCAGGGGGCTCGACGACGTTTTTCCCTTGGCAGCCGACAAGCACCAGCGCAGCGATCACCATCATGCCAAACCTTGGCAAGCGTGAGTCGATTGATCGCATGGCCAGATTCCTTCGGGTCGTATCGGTCGACAGCGGCGCACCAGCAGCGTGTGCTGGCTGACAAATTTCGCGCGCGGCGGGATCGTACAGAGCCCCGAAAGGACTGGCAAGGTCAGAGCTTGTTGCTAGCAGCTACTAGCGAACAAACGGGTTGCGAATTGCAGCAACAGGCATGTTGCGGATGATGCCCGAAGTCTCCGCTGCTGGATCAGCCGCTGCTGGCTCTGCGGCAGGAGCTTCGGCGGCAGGTGCCTCCACCGCAGCTTCGGTTTTGCCCTTGAAGTAGGGGTTGGTGATCCAAAGTGGTTCGGCTGGTGGGGCGACAGCCGCTGCTACTGCAGGAGCCGACTCGGAGTACGTCCCGGGATAAGCAAACGGGCTGCTGCCATACGAGCGACGGTTGATCACGTGGCTGTAGTACACCGGTGGATGAATCGCAAAGTAAGGTGGCGTTGGGACATAGCTCGGTCCGACGCCATACTGATAGCCGTATCCGTAGCCATAGCCGTAAGGATTCCCGTACGGCAAATAGCAGTCCCCCCAAGCGGCTGAAGCGGTCGCTGCACTGCTGGCCATCAGCACTGCGACAAGCGCGGCGGCGATCACCCATTTCGAGCACTTCGAGAACAACTTTTGGCAACCAGTCGACATGACCATCTCTCCACGAACGTGTGTGCTGATTCTGCGGCCGGATAACCCACAAAACCGCTACTCCTTTCCACGCTAATTCCCCCTGGGAGCCACTTCAAGCAAAATTGCGAGTCGCCGCTCAACTTCCTGCCAGGAAAGCCGCCTAAGAGTTACTGTTTCTGCACGCAACTTGCCCGAGCTGGCAGCAGCTTGTCCCCCTGCCCCGTTGTGAGCCAAGGTTGCCCTCGGTATGGTTCACGGCATGCGACTCTCAGCTACTTCGAAACGTCCCGACCCTCGCAAAAACGCCCCTGCCGAGGCCCCAGCAGCACTGCAGCAATCCCCCGAAGATTGCCGTGGGCTCTTTGTGATCGGAACCGACACAGGAGCGGGCAAGACCTATGTCGCAGCGCTCATTGCGGCATCGATTCGGGCCGAAGGGTATCGAGTCGGCGTCTACAAACCGGCGGCGAGCGGTTGTAACAAAAGTGGCCGAACACTCGTCAGCGAAGATGCTCAGCGACTCTGGAACGCCGCTGGAAAACCAGGTTCGCTGAGCGCTGTTTGTCCGCAGCGTTTTGCGGCACCGCTGTCGCCCCACCTCGCAGCCCTCGAAGAGCACAAAGAGCTCGACCAAAAGAAACTCCGCACCGGACTCACGTACTGGACTCGCCGCAGCGAGTTTGTCGTGGTCGAAGGAGCAGGCGGGCTACTCTCGCCGATGGGACCCACGCAGTATGTTGCCGATCTCGTGCGCGAGTTTGGCTTTCCGATCGTGGTGGTCGCCCCGAACCGGGTTGGTGTGATCAATCAAACGCTGCAAACTCTCCTCGCTGCTTCGAGTTTGTGCGACAAGATCCCGATCGCGGGAGTTGTGCTGACCGACGTCTTCCCACCCGAGCATTTCGATCCAAGCATGCCGGGAAATCGCGCCGAGCTCGAACTCCGCTGCGTCCCCCCCGTGCTTGCGCACGTCGAACATGGGGCCAAGCGATTTGCCCGCGATCTGCGCTGGAGCAACTTCGCCGCACGCTCGATCCACGGTGCAGCGCCCACGCACTAAATGGGCTACACTGTGGGCTCGTCGTCCTCTCTCGGTAGACACTTACGTCGAGTGGCACAATCGGGGTGAGCGAAAGCTCCCCCTACGCTCAAAATCGTGCTAGACACAGATCATTGGTGCTGCGCACTCGACGAATATCTACGATAAGAAGGCAATTGCATCCAGCATCACTGATTGCTTCAGCAGCAATCTGGAGCATTTTTGAGCGACGATTGCTGCACTCCATTGACTATCTTCTAACTCCTACAAATATTGTCCTTAATATGGCACTTTACGGTGCGGATGTTGAGATCGGGATTCATACCCTCTTGTGTCTACTCCGAACCACACAGCCGGTGAGTAGTCATGAGCTGGCAACTTACCAGGGGCTTTCCCCCACCCATGTTGCAAAGGTACTGGGCCGATTACAGCAAGCAGGAGTCGTGGCATCATCCCCCGGTAAAACGGGCGGCTATCTGCTGGCACGTTCGGCTGCTGAGATCAGTCTGACCGATGTTGTCGACGCCATTGAGGGCCCTAAGCCCCTGTTTGCCTGTCGCGATATCCGTTTTCGCTGCGAACTGCTGGCCGGTGATCCACCCGAGTGGGCTACGTGCAGCATGTGCGCTGTGAATTCCGCAATGAAACGTGCCGAGAGTGCGATGCGGGATGTACTGGCAAAGACTACGCTGCGGCAGCTCGGAGAGGAGTTCGTTCGCAAAGCTCCCCCCGAGTTTTTGCAGCGTGCTTCTGGCTGGTTTGTCGAGCATCGAGAGCAACGCGTGAGTTCAGGACGACCATCGGAACCTTGAGATTTATGAGACTACTGCATGTCGACGCGAGTGCGCGTTACGAAGGATCGACGTCGCGCGAACTGTCGGCATTTTTTGTAGCCCAACTCCGCTTGCGACTTGCCACCTTTGATGTCGACTATTTAGATCTTGCCCAAGATCCACCGCCGCATGTCTCGGCGATTCAAACTGCGGCTCACTACACAGCCCCGCAAGATCACACGCGCGAGATGCGTGAATCGATTCGCCGTTCGGATCTTCTGGTCGATCAGCTCCTCGCTTCGCATGCCTGCGTGTTTGCGATGCCGATGTACAACTACGCCGCGCCGTCGACCTTCAAGGCCTACATCGATAACGTGGTGCGGAGTGGACGAACGTTTGAATCGTCGCCGGGTGGCATTCGTGGACTGCTCGCCGATCGCCCGCTGCTGTTCATCACGTCGCGGGGTGGCGATTACGCTCAGGGCGGAAGCATGGCGGGGCAAGATCTGCTCGTCCCTTGGCTCCAGCAGCTTTTCTGCTTCCTGGGAGCATCGGAGATGACGTTCGTCAGCGCTCAGCCGATGCAGTTCGCTGGTCCTGAAGCCAAGATCGCTGGCCTCGAAGCTGCGCGGCACCAGCTCGCCGATATCGCCACACGCTGGGGCGCTCGGCTGAGCTAGAACTTTACCGCACCGCGCTTGCAGCGGCCTCTTAAACGTGGGCTGCCACGTGGCCGTTGCTGCTGGCCATGCGGGATTCGGCCAATTTCGTGCTGGCGTTGATGTGGAAGGTCGCGGTCCAGCGTCCCGCCGAATCGGCCTTCACCATCCAGTGAGGAACGACGCAAACGGACTGATGGACCGACTCGTAACCACCTTCCGACTGGCTCACCGTTTCGATCGGGAAGGTCCAGAAGCTGGTGGGTCGGCTCGATTGAATTTGCACATCGATCCCGAGCCACTCATCGACCAGTCCGAGCGAAACCGCTTCGTGCAGATCGAGATGGGTTCCCAATTGGCCGAGCTTTTGTCCCGAGAGATTGTGGAAATAGCGATCGTCGGCACCACTCGGCAGACCCGCGAAATTGAGTTCCACACCGAAGTGCAAAACCTTCTCTGGTGGCAGATTCTCGAGCAGATACACGACTTCTAGCGAACTGCTGCCAGCGGCCATTGTCACCGCTTTGGTGATTTTGATTTCGTGGCCACACGCATTGCCAGAGCGGGTCAGCTGCACTTGGATCTTGTCGCTCGCGCGGCGGATCTTGGTTTCGTAAGCGCCGCTGATGAAGTCCCCGAGTTCAGCTGCTTCACCACGCGCTGCAGCTTCGCGCGTTGCGCCAAGATCGAAGAAGTGATCGAGCAGGCTCTTGCGCTGCCACTGGTCGTACTGCAATTTTTCGGCGAGTCCGGCCGACTTTGTGGTGTGATGTTCGGTCACACTATCTTCCGGCGCGATCGTTTTGTTTTGTCCAGCCAGCACCTTGCGGTGATACGCTTCAGGACGTCGCGTGAGCGTAGCGAGCAAGTTGTGGCAAATCGTGCGCACATCGAGTTCGTACATCTGTCCGCCTGATGCTGGAGCAAGCAAACAGATCAGCTTGTCGCTGGCCAGTCGCACCTCTTGGCGGGCATCGAAGTTGTAGTCGTCGACCGTGGCTTCGACCCATGCGCCGGTCTTGCCCATCGCTTGATCGAGCAGGTTATCGCAGGCGATCAGCTGATTAAAAATGGCGTTGCGTAAGTGCGGCAGATAGATGCCACCAAACGCGCCGTGCCAGTAAGGACAGTTGCATTGTCCTCGGTAGAGTGCCTGACGAGCGTGGCGGAAGGTGTCTCCCGTCACACCATCGCGCTCGGCCTGCGCGACACGTTTGCTCGCCATCATCATGCGGGCATACATTTCGTTGGTTTCGGGATACTTCACTTTGAAGTTGCGCCAGAAACCACCTTGCACAAAACGCTTAATGCGCGGCCAGCGAGCATCGTTTTGCATCTCGGCCACGATGTGGTCGTATTCTTCTTGCTGCGTGACTGGGAGCGCCCACTCGGTCATTTCGCGATAGCTGGCGTCGGGCAAATAGATTTTGCCGACCGGTGGCACGTTCTCGATCGACTCGGTGAGGGTGGTGATGTTCACCCAGTCTTTGTTGGCGACAAGCGAATCGAAGAACTGCCGCAACCAGCCGTTGTCGTAGACATGTTTTTTGGTGTCGGGCCAAGTGCCGAACTTCTCGCCGTCGTCACCAAACACCACGACAGAGTTCGGGTGCTTGTCGGCGATCTCGCGGAGATAATTCACCGTGGCATCGGGGGCTTGGAACGGAATGAAATAGCGGAGCGGTTCGCTGCCGGGGAAGATCGACAGCAGTTTGCCATCATCTTCAGTGATGTAGTGCCCGAGGAGTTGATCGTCGGCCAGCCCAGCGTTGCGGAAGTGCGAATCGTCGAGGACGGTGTATTTCATCCCCGCCGAAGCGAGGTCGCTGGCGAGCGATTGTTCCCACACGCGCTCCGGCATCCACATGCCGTTGACCGTTGCACCGAGTCGGCTTTCGAGCCACTGGGTGTACGACGTGATTTGTCCGATTCGATCGCGCGAGGGGATCATCGGCAGGATCGGTTCGTAGTAGGGACCGCCGACGATTTCCACGCGACCAGCCGCGACCAGCCGCGCAACGCGATCGACATACTCGGGATGGCGCTCGTCGAGCCAGTCCATCAGGGGACCGCTGGTGTGGAGCGAAATCTTCAGCTCCGGTCCGTAGCTCTCGAAGACATCGAGAAACGGCTTATAGCTGTCCTGATACGCCTGTTCAAACACCCCATCGAAGTTGCCGACAGGCTGGTGATTGTGCAGAACAAGGCAAAGGCGGATGGAGTTGGTCATAGCCAATCGGGGACCCGGCTGGAGTGCAGGACAGCGGTTGCTGTGGACAACGTAACGATACGGAGACGCGGCGAGGCAAACACGCAAGTGGATCGCAACACAACCTGACGATGCCAGCAGTGCTTGCGCGGAAGAGTATCGCAAGGAGACTCTGGCGCGAAATCACCGGCGCTGGACTAGCGACCAAACCATTTTATCGGCCTGATCGCACCAGACTCGCTAATTATTCAAAGCGCGAACATTCGGAAGAGGACTGTTCCATCGCCGAGCGTGGAGAGGCACGCAGAACTTCAGCTGCCAGTTCTGGAGAGGTGGGGTTGATGAAACAACCGGTACTCCACTCAAAGCCAGCCGTTTTCGTCAGGCGTGGAAAGATCTCGATATGCCAGTGATAGTGGTCAGAGCGCGAAGTGTCAAAGGGCTGAGTATGCAGAAAGTAATTATAACTCGGGCGGCCGAGCGAACTTTCGATACGACCGATCACGTCCTGTAGAAACCGCGAAAGCTCTCCAAGTTCACTATCTTCCAGGTCCTCGAATCTTGCCGCAGTTTGCCGGGGCGCTAGCCATAGTTCAAAAGGGAAAGCGCTCGCATACGGACAGAACGCCACATAGTTTTCGGTCCGCTGAACGATGCGCAGTTCGGCGGTGAGCTCTTGCTCGATGATCTCCGATAGCAGCGGCTGACCGCTGACTTGATAATGCTCGCGACAGCTGGCAAGCTCTTGCGCCAGCACATCGGGAACGGTTGGGAGCGCCATCAGCTGACTGTGCGAATGCTCGATCGAAGCCCCCGCTTGAGGCCCCACGTTCTTGAAAATCTGCACGTAGCGAAAACGACCATCGGCAGCGAGGGTCCGAATGCGGTCGCGATAAGCGCGGAGCGTGAGTTCGGCTTCGCTCGGCGTGAGATCGGTGAAGCTCACCACATGCCGCGACGACTCGATGATCACTTCATGCTGTCCAAAGCCAGGCGCGCTCAGCCGCAGCGGACCGTTAGAAGGCGAGAGGATCGTCCCTTTGGCATCCCCTGCTCCGCGGCTGCCACCTTTGGACTTCGTTCCCTTGCGTGGAATCGGTTTGACGCTCGGGGCTGGAACCGGATGGTCGGAGACAACCGCAGGGAACTTGTTCGGCACCACGCGGACATCCCAGTCCGGCGCTAAGCTGCTGAGCGAGGTCTGGCGATACTCGGCGAGTGCTGGAGGGGTTTGCTTTTCGTAGCCAGCGCAGAACGGGCAAGCGAGTCCAGTGGGGCGAACTGCCTCTTCGAAGAACTCGTTCGGTCGAGCGGCCCGATTGCCACCTATAATAACCCAGCGCTTCGACAGGGGGTCCTGTCGATATTGAGGTTCCACGCGCGAGTTAGATTCCAGTGGGGACAACGCACACCCCTGCGAGTTTCGAATGGTTTAATTGGTCACTTGTAAGGCCACCTTGCCCGATCCCTTTAACCGAGCAGCTGCTCCCGCTGCTCTCGTTTTCGACGAATCGCATCGGCATAGAGCGAGACATATTCGCGGGCACTGGCGCCCCACGACCAGTCTTGCTTCATGCCACACTCGACCACCTTCTTCCAGTTCTCTGGCTCGTGGTGATACATCATGCTGGCGCGGCCGAGGGCCGAGGCAAGAGCATCGACATCGTAGCTTTCGAACGAGAACCCAGTCGCGACACCTTGCGAGAGATGCGCGTGATTGGCATCGATCACCGTATCGGCCAAACCACCGGTCGCTCGCACCACGGGGACCGCGCCGTACTTCAAACTATAAAGCTGATTGAGCCCGCAAGGCTCGTAGCGGCTCGGCATCAGAAACATATCGGCACCCGCTTCAATGCGGTGCGCCAGCGGATCGCTGAACTGCAAACTCACCGCCACCTTGTCGCGGAAACTGCGGCTGAGCTCTTCGAGCATTTGGTGGTAGTGCGGTTCACCCGTTCCGAGGATCACCCACTGGGCACTGGCATCGTGCACCCAGCGGCGCATCACTTGCGCCACAAGATCCCACCCTTTTTGATCGGCCAAACGTCCCACGAGGGCAATCAGCGGAACGTCGCTCCGCTCGGGAAGTCCCATCTCGCGCTGCAGCGCTGCTTTGCAAGCCGCTTTCCCTTCTTGCCAATTCGAAACGTCGTATTGCTTGGCAATATGCGGATCGATCGCCGGATTCCAAATGGAATAGTCGACACCGTTCACCACGCCGCTGAGAACTTCCGAGCGCTGCGCGAGCACACCTTCCAGGCCACAGCCGAGCGGATCGGTTTGAATCTCTTGGGCATAGCGCTCGCTCACCGTCGTGAGGCATTCGGCAAACACAATGCCGGTCTTCAGCAGGTTGAGTTTTCCGTAAAACTCCATCTGATGCAGATTGAAATACTTCCAGTCGAGCCCCGTCAGGAGCATGTCCCAGTGCCAGAAGATTCCCTGATACGCCAGGTTGTGAATCGTCAGCAGCGTGGCGATGTTTTCATAGCCAGCGGCGTGCAGGTATTCGAGATTGAGGTAGGCCGGAATCAGACCGGTTTGCCAGTCGTGACAGTGCACCACATCGACATCGAGCTTTAAGAGGCGAATCGATTCGAGCGCTCCACGACAGAAGAAGACAAAGCGTTCGCAGTTGTCTTTGTAGTCTTCCCCTTTGGCCCGATAGAGCTCGGGGCGATCGAAGTATTCGTCTTGCTCGACGAAGAAAACGGGAACTTCGTTTTCGGGACTGCTGCCGGGGAGCGTGGTTTTGAGGAGCCGACCACGAACGATCTTATTGCCGATCGGAATGTCGAATTTGACATTCAAGGGCTCGAGGGCGAAGTTCCCCTGCTTCACCTGCCGGTAGGCCGGCATGATCACCGCCACCTGGTGCCCCAGGCGCGCGAGTTCGAGTGGAAGCGCTCCGCAGACGTCGGCCAGACCGCCAGTCTTGGCAAGCGGTGCGACTTCGCTGCTGACGAAGAGGATATTCAAGGATGCAGACTCCGCCTGAGTGTGCCGCAGCCGAGGCTCGATGGTGCAACATCACGCGTCATGCATCACCGGGATTCCCAGTCCCCAGGAGCTCGCCCTGTCGCGCCGAAGCGTCCGCTACATGCCCCGATTGCTTGGATGGCCGTTGCTTGGCATTGCGTACCCGGCGAGCCTCTCACCGAGAGTCGCTAGCACGCTGGACTTACTAATTCTCGGGCGGTCGCTAACGGAGAATCACTTGCGAGCCAACTTACCCTGCTGGAAACAGTGCGAGTGGCTGGGAGAGTTCCGCTAAGTCGCTTCATAGGAGAGCCTCGTGCCCTAAGCTACAAGGTCCTTCTGTCCGTCGACCGACGCGTCGCAAATCAATGAGCCAGTGGAGGTTATAGCGTACCGCTAGGGACAATACCAGCCAAAAAAATCGCTATCTTGCGCAGATTTCCTGTCGGCATTTGCCACTCCACTCGCCTACTTCACCATCGCCCACCACCGGCGCGAACTTGCGTGCTAATCGCCGCCTTCTGACCTCCTGGCAACACAGAATTGAACCAAACCTAGACCAGCGTGCACTTAAGGACGACGACTTACATTTCGTGCCCCCTTCCAGCCAACACCACTCCCTTGGCCTGCGTGCGGGGAGCCGAACTTAATGGGCGGCTTACAGTACGATCACGGGACGTTCATAATCTTTCTTGCGGTCGGCTGATTTCCGGAGCCGGCCGCACCATAGATTCACAGCCTCAAATTCACAGCCTCGCCACCACTGGCACTTATTTTTAGTCGCAGTTTCACCAGCGCTGCGATACACTGAAACCGCACGCCACCCCAACGTTCCGCCAGATCAGCACGGATGACGCCATGGTTGATGTAACACAAGCGATTCGCGATCACTTCTCGCGAATTCACCGTGCCGCGATGGTTCTGTCGGGCAATCCGTGGGATGCCGACGATTTGGCCCAAGAGACCTTTCTGATCTTGGCCCGCCAGGGGAATGAATTCGAAGGTCGTAGCAGCCTCTATACCTGGCTCTACGGGATTCTCCTGAATCTCGATCGCCGCGAACGTCGCCGCTCGGGTGTTCGCCGTCGCAAGCTGCAAGTCCTGTGGGATCAAGAGCCTTCGGTTGAGAAGACCAGCCCCCCCGCCACTGCCGCCGTCGAAGTGGCGGAATGGAAGAACAGCCTGTGGGCCCGCGTGGCTCTGCTTCCTGATGGCCAGCGGCAAGCGCTCGTCCTGCGGTTTAGCGAAGGGCTACGCTACGAAGAGATCGCAGTCGTGCTGAGCTGCCCGCTCGGGACCGTCAAATCACGCATTTTTCATGGACTCGCAGCGCTTAAGCGTTTGCTCGAGACCGACGCCGATCACTCGGCCACCATTCCTGCCTTCCCGCAGGAGGATATCAGCCATGCCATGTAACTCCGACAAACCGGTCGATCCAGGCCACCCATCGCCGAGCAGTGCAAGTCAGTTCCACCCCAAGTTGTTCGACCCAGCTGGGGAGAGCGAGCTTGCTGCGCACGAACTCCCCGCGGACGATGCGCTCGAAGGCTCGAGCTCGAGCTTTGCTGCGGAAGATGAATCGCAGCTCGAGCTTCCCCCCGAACTAACAGCGCTTGCGGAACAGCTTTTCGACGATGCTCGGCATCTGCAGGCCTGCTATGCCCCTGCGGAGCCCGCGCTCATCGCAGCCCTCGGTGCAATGCCTGCCACAGCAGAACCTGCTGTCGATCTTCGTCCCGCAGCCAAACAGGCATCTCCCAAGCAATCGGTCTATCGACAGTCGCTCGCCGCTTTTGTCGTGGGCACCACCGCTCTGCTGCTCCTGGGGCTCGCACTTCAGTCGCTGCAGTCCCCGCGCAACCCGCTCGACAGCGCCGCCGTCGAGCCTTCGACTTCAACTAACAGCACGGTGAACTCGACCGACCTGGCTGTCGCCGACAAACAGCCTCATCAGCGTGGTGATGAGCTTCCGAAAAACCGCACGTTGAACGAGCAAGAGGTTTCGAACCTGTTGGCCCTCCCGCAAAACAATCCTCACCAACTTCCACTGGAACCTTGGTGGGAACTGTCGACTCCGGAACTCGAAGCGTGGCTCGACCTAGCCGACGATTCGGGTGAAGTCGCCAGCATTTCCTTTTAATCCATCGAACTTTGATTCATCCGCAAGTTAATCCCGCTGGTTGCAAGCCATCCGATACCCCAACGATTGATTAGGCACCCACTCGCGCATTGCTTCCTCTCCAAGCGATCGCAGGCACCCTCATGAACTCGAGCGCCGTAGCACGCTTTGCTTTGCACATCGCCACCGCGATGCTGGGTGCGCTACTTGCGCTCGGTATCGCGCTCGAATGTCGCGCCGACGAACCAGCGGCTGATACCTCGGCAGTGGAAAAGAAATCGCGGATGTCGGCTGCCGAGTGCCTCAGCAAGTCGACTGTAACGATTCGCATCGCTTCTCCCGCCACCTCGAAGTCCGACACAGCGGTCGAAGTTTGCACCGGTGTTTGCGTCGCTGAAAAAATGGTCATCACGTCGGCACAGGTCGGCACCGATTCCAAGATTCGACTCACTTCTCCCGGTGGCAGCCAAGCCGAAGCCTCGGTCCGCGTGGTCGACGAGTTCTCGGGGCTACTTCTGCTCGAAGCCACCAAACTAAGCGCCCCGGCGCTCGAACTCGGAGATGGCAATCCGGTCGCAGGAGACGAAATCTACACCGCTGCTGCTTGGGGGATCGAAGCACCGGTTCTCGCGCGAGGCATCATCGGTGGCGTGGGACGAACCGTTCGCGCCAAGTCGACACCCCCACTGCTGCAGTGCGACATTCGAACCACCGACACTTCCAGCGGCGCGCCGATCACATGCACGCAAGGGAAGTTGCTCGGCATTGTGATCGCGATCGATACCGCCGATACCCGTGGTGGCTGGACCTACGCAGTCCCCGCCTCGCATGTCGCCCGCATGCTGCGCGCAGCAAGCGAAGCGAGCGACAAAACTAAAGTCGTGGTGCTGAAACGCCGTCGCCCCCTTGTCGGCATGGAACTGACCGGTGATGGCGAAGCAGTGACCGTGCAGCGAATCGTTTCAGGCGGACCTGCTGAAAAAGCGGGACTCGCCGTAGGTGACCGAATTCTCGAAGTCGATGGGGTAGCGATCAGAAGCGTTTATCAAGCGGTGTTCCCTTCGCTCTATAAACAGCCTGGGGACGTGATGAAGTTTCGGATCGAGCGCACGCAAAAAGTAGTCGCATCCGAGCAGCCTGCATCGGCCACCGAGAAACCGGCAACACCTTCGAACACAGCTCTACCAGACGCAGCCCCCGCGACAGAAGCGGTTGCCGCCTCGATGCAGCACACCTTCGAAGTGGTGCTAGGGGGTGGTGTGGAAATTGGTACGCTGCCACAAGAGTTGCTCACTCAGTTGCTCGAACCGCGTCTGCAACTCGAGAAGAATATCGCTGGGCAAGTGGTTTCCAAGCGTCCCGATCGGCCAGCCGCCGAGGTGGTTGCTCCGGCCATTCCCGAGGAACCAGCCGACCCTGCGCTCGCATCCCCGCAGCAAAAAATTGCGATGCTCGAGAAAGCGCTCGATCGCTATCGGCTGGTCATCGAGTATCAGCAGCAGCAGTTGCAAACTGGTCGGCGCGAACAAGCAGAAACGCTCGAGCGTCTGCGCGAACTCGAAGAGCAACTCAAAGCGCTCCAAGACAAATAGCTCGCAGCGCAGCTTCTTTCCCGCGCTATCTTCATGGGGCTTCTCGCTCCCTTGCTTCGTCGCTCGATGATTGGCGCGCTAGGTCGAGCGATCTATAAAACCACCTATCTGGGCAGTTGCGCCCATCGTCACCTCGGAGCCAGTGCAGCCTGCACTTCACGCTGATCTCACAGCTCGCACGGAAAGCACTCCTCACGATGCCGCGCTTCAGCCTTCTGCAACTACTGCTTCTCGGCTCACTCGTCGCCATTGCCTTCGGGGTCTTCACCTCGAGTCAGCGACTCAGGCATGCCGACGCCCTGCAATCGATTCAGCTTTCACCCGATGGCCAAGTCCTTCTCGTCGGCTATCAAGACCGGTCGATCGAGGCCTGGTCACTCACCGGCGCGCGGCCGCAGTTGATTGGCAGCACATCGACCAAAGCCAGCTTTCCCGGCTATTTTGGAAACCAATCACTGGCGCTATTAAGCGATACCGAAGCGTTGCTGATCGACCTCGCGCCCAACAACGTATCTCCCTTAAGCTCACTTGGACCGGTCGAAATTGTCGCCTGGAACTTCCGCACCGGCAATCGCCGCGTCGTGCTCCGCAGCAGCGACTCGATTCACACACTCTCTTTCGCTCGCGATGCCGGCATCTTGGCGACCATCGCCACCAATCATTCCGAGGTCAAGCTCTACAACCTCGAAGACCAAACACTGATCGACAAATGGTCGGAACCTTCGATGATCGAGTCGCTACATATCTCGCAGAGTGGTCGCTACGTGACGGTTATGAATTTCGTGGGAGAGCAATCCACCTACGACATCAGCGATCTCTCGAAGCGTCAGAAGCAATCGCTATCGCAGAGCGGATTCTGCCCACCTGCGATCACTGATAACGGCCAGATCTTTCATTCGGTTCGGCAACGCGAAGATCAACTCTTTCGCACCCTGCTTCAGCAGCCAGCATCTAGCCCAGGAACCTTCACCACGCAAGAGCTGCCAGCCGCTGAAGAGTTGATCTGCCTGGCTGCTAACAGCGATGGAACAAAGCTGGCGGTGAAAACCAGCGATGCCCTTGAACTGTGGCAGTTCGATTCGGAAACGGCCGCTCAGCCGAGTCGGCGCATCCCACTGAAAGTGTCGAAACGTCGCTTCGATCCTTTGGCGCTGACTTACTTTTTCCAAGATCAACTTGCGATTTCCGCCGACGGAAACGTAGTCGCTTCGCTCGACTTTCCCACGGGGCTCACGATTTGGAAGGATGCAGAGTTTCAGCAGCCGCTCCAGATTGGTTCGCGGCAGCGGCTGCTGCTAATTGCGATTTACTGGGGGGCGATTGTCGCCTGGAGTGTGGCCTGGGGCATTGTGCAGCGAACGACCCCAGCAGCTAAAAAAAGTAGCGAGCAACTCCCTGGGGCCGGGGTTAGTCCCTACCGTGTTTTCTATGTCGGACTGCTGGTGAAGATCCTGCAGCACTATCGCTGGATCTGCGTCGCCTGGATCGGCGGGGCGATCGTGCTCTATTTCATGAATCCCTCAACTGCGGAGCGTCACTGGTATCTCATCGGGGGTCTCGCGCCCGCATATTTGTACCTGTTTGTGCAAGCGGTTCGCTGGGTGAATCGACGTATTTATGGCCCTCACTGGGACTTCGAAAAACTGCTGCAACAGTCCACCAAAACCAAAGGAGTGTCGACTCCGCTGCTCCCGAGCGTAACCCTGTGGGAAACACAACCCACCGATCGCCGCAACACATTGCCACCGCTGCTGACTGCGCTTACGCAAAGGGTCAGCATGCTCTTGGGCCGCCCGATTACGATCCAAAAACCGTGGCTGCTCGGCGTGATACCACGGCAACAGCAGTACTCCACGATCTTTGCCCGCAACCTGACATACCAGGTGCTCGTCAGCAAGCCGCCGAATCACTCCTTTACGTTTGTTTGCGACGAACTTACACAGCGGCATCTCAGCGAAACGACTCCCCATCTAGTTTCGGGTTTTAGCGCGCTACTGGTGAGTCAGGAAGGACTCGATCGCTCGGCCCCGTGGCTCACCGTCGGGATTAGTTCGGTCTTTCAAAAGCCGCTGATCGAAGGGATGCTCGACCACGCAGCCCGACGAATGCAGCGACTTCTCGAACTCCGTGGGGAGGACGTTTATCTGGTCGCTTCTCAAATGAGCATCGATGAATTGACTCGCTCGGTTTTGGCGTACGACCAGCGCGACAATTTTTGGAACGTTCAGATCTTCAGCAGCTTCGTCATCACCTTCACGCAAGCTATGCTGGCCAACGACCCGACAGCAGCACGCTGGCAACATTTGCTGAAGCTCGCCGAGCTGAAGTCGCCCCATGATTCACTTCAGGATCTAGCCACAGCGCTCGGGACTACTACCGAGGCACTTCTTCACGAGTGGCGAGCGTGGCTAGAGCGCACCGCTCCACCGAACCCGACGTTTGCAGCCCCTGCCAGCCACCAGCATCTGTTGGCGCGAATTTATCCGCAGATTCGCGATCGGCGGACCCCGGCCGATGTGAAAATCGACATCGTACGGCACTTGGGAATCCAGCCCTATTGGGAAGTGGGTGGCGTGCTCGTCGAACTGCTCGAAGATCGCCGTCTCTCGTTTCGCGAGGAAGTGCTCGAGGCGCTTGCGTTTGTCTCCGGCGAGAAACTGGGGGACGACACAGCAGCGTGGAAAGCGTGGTGGGAAACCACCTGTAAAGCGCACGTGATTTCCGCCGCTTTGATCGTCGATACCGTTGCGAAAGATGCGGATGCTACCCCGGTAGAGTCAGTGCCAGACGAACTTCCTGCAGCGAGTCACCATCGCGACGAGAGCTGCTCGACTTCGGCGCCGCAAGTCACCGCAAGTTCGCCCCCGCGCGATGCTGCAACTGAGACCAAGCTAAAATTTCCGCTGGGACTCGTGCAGGTTTGGATTCTGCAAATGGTCGGCGGAATCTTGTCGGTGGGAATGTTCGTCACGATGACAATGAGCCTCGGGACCTTCATTTACCCGATGTTCTATGGCTCGCTGATCATCGGCATGTGGGGAATCGTGAATGCGGCGTCGCGATCGGTTTTACAGTGCCGCAGGATCGCCTATTTTCAGATGCTGCTGCTCCTCAGCTGCGACCCGATCAACTTTTTCCTGGGGCTGATTTCGCTCGGCATTTTGAACTTGCGCGTGGTGGATGAGTACCTCCGCGAAGTTCAGCAGCGCGAAACGGAACAGGCCGAACCGACGACCGAAAACGCACTGGTCGCGCGGTCGAGTTCTTAAGGCTCGACCCAGTGATCGCTTCGATTTGATTGCCGACTCGTTATGCCAAGTCGCGATCTTCAAACAGCGTGAGGGCCAACAGCATCGCCACTGTGCTGTAGATCATGCCGTAGAGCAGCGCCCACCCTAGATAGTCGAGTGGCACATTCACACCCGACGCCACGCTCGCCTGAATGTTGAAGTGATCGAGCACCGGCAACACGGTTGCGATGAGTCGTCCGAAGAAGACCACCGGCGGCAGCTGTTCGGCCACCACTTGCGACTGCACCATCAGCGGGGTGAGATGCCCCAGGACGTAGATGGCAAAGCAGATGATGAAGTTGGCCAGCATCGGCAGACGGGTCGAGATCGCCACGCTGAGCGCGGCCATCACCAGCGTTTCGAGATAGGCGAGCGCGAGACCGGGAACGGTTTGCACCATTTCAAAATAGCAGCGCTGCCAGGTCGGATCGTACTCGGCCCCTTCGCGGGCATCGTAGATCGGCTTATAGGCGACCGAGATCAAAAAGACGATCCCGAGGGCGAAAGCCAGCAGGAAGGTCGACCAGCCAATTCCCACAAACTTACCGAGGATGAAATCGCGGCGGCTGACCGGTTTGCTAAGCACAGTGAGAGCGGTTCGACCGTCGATTTCTTCAGCGACCGAAGAACTAGCAGCCCACACCGATTGGATGATGCAGAGGACAAGGATCAAACTCAGGCCGGTATCTTTGAGCATCTTGATATCGTCGCCGAGGGTGAAGTAGGGAATCACCACAAAGACGAGAATCAAAAAGATCCCGAGGCCCATCAGAATGACGTAGATCGGCTGAGCAATTTCCGACTTCGCGGTTGCGAGCGAAATGGCTGCAAGTTTCGGAAGAGCAGCTCGCTGCAGCAGGTAGATGATGAAGATGCTCACCAGCACGATCGCTGTGATCGGCACGGCGCGAACTTCGGGGAACTTCACATCGCTGATCGCCGTCATCTTTAGGTTGGCAGGTTTCGTGCCGTAGTTCATCACATACAACTTGTCGACCTTGGGGGTTTTGAACGGGTTGCCAGCGTCGGGAGCTTTCTGCCAAACCGCAGGTTCGTTGGCTTTCAGGTCGATCGTAAGGCCCGAACCTTTGCCATCGACAAACGGCATGCTCGAAATCTTCACGCGCTGATCGGCGACAAATCGCAGCTGACGAATTTCATCCCGATCGAACGAAACGGCCTTCTCCTCAATCACTGGGTCGTCGATCGCCGTGGCAGGAGCTTTCAAAACGAACTCTTGTGTCACCTGTCCTTCGGTTCGCATGGCGGGGATGCGAGCGAGGCTCGACAACAGTTCGCTAGGCTTACGCACCACAAAAATGCCGAGCACACCGAACACCGCAAAGACGATGGTGGTGATCAATACCGGCCAGAGCGCTCCTTCGTAAATCGCCGCTTGGGTCTCGTCGACACTCTTTTTGCCCAGCAGCACGACGATGGTGAAGGCGGTGAGCAGCGAGATGGCGATCAGCAAGCTGTAACGCGAAGCGGCGGTGATTTGCTTGCTGAGAGCGGTCTCTTGTTCTTTTTCTTCGGCAGCTTCATCGGCGTTGCGGTTCGCTGCTGCGGGGACGATCTCGGGTCCGCTGGCGCTCATGACATTTATGCCAAACATCGCCACGAAGATGATCAGCCCCAGCACGGCGACAGCGGTCCACTTGCTTTGAACGTTCGACGACAATCCGCCAATGGCAGGAATGCGCGAAAGCCCATAGGCGATGGCCCAGAGCACCGAGCCGAGCACGAGCGCTGCGATGGCACCGAGGCTGAGGATCCAAACCGGCGTGAGCCAGTTCACCAGACCTTCGGGAAGTTGCAGCTGAATGCGGTCGATGAAGGCAAGCGGTGCAGTGAGCGAGAAGATCATAGTGACGGCTACTGATGCGTAGTTGTTAAAGGGCCAACGACAGCTGGCTGAATGAGCCTGATGCCAGAGGTGGTTAGCCCGCTGGAAGCAATGGAGGAAAATCCACGGAGATGAGTCGGAAGGTGGCGCGCAATCGGGGTTCCGCTGCCGTTACGTCGCTAGCTGCCCGGTGGTTCACCAATTTTTGGTGATTTAGGGGCACGAGCGAGGAATCTATCGTAACTTCGCGAAGTAGGCCTAGCCTAGGGGTTTGCGCCGCGACGTAAGCCTTTGTGGCGTGAAAATTTGGAGAAGAGTCAGCTTACGATCTTAAAGCCGATAAATTCGCCCGTAGCGGGGAGTTTTCGCTCGTCGACGCCGGTAATGTTCAGCCGCATGCTCTCGTAAACTTCGTCCAAAAAGGCCCGCACCGCAGCTCGGGACCCTTCGGCAATCAAATGCACCTCGCCCGAGGGGAGGTTGCGAACCGTCCCTTGAACCTCGTGATCACGGGCAATGTGCTGGGCATTCCAGCGAAACCCCACCCCCTGCACACGCCCTCGATAGTGGACCTCTACTCGCTCGAAAGTGGCATCTGGTGAATTCATGGGGCTGGTCACGTTGAGGTGGAGCAGGCTTGAGCTAGCGGCTGATTCGATCTTGTCCTGTGCGAGCGGATTCTCTAACTTCCCGCCGCCAGGTCGCGCGGTTTCTCGCCGAGAACTTCTCGCCAGAGCACACTCGATTGTGAACCTTCGCGTCTCCCTTACAAGAGCCCTCCTCGAAGCATCACCGTGACCAACCGTCATCTTCAACGTGCACAACTCGGCTGGTGGACTTGGTCCACCGCTGTCGTTTGCTGCGCGCTGGTGACAGGCTGTGCAGGGCCGACGATGTCGCTGCCGGGTCGATCGCTCGACGAGAGCTTGAGCGGCCCCGCGAACCCCAAGCCGTTTCCCACGGCGGTCGACCGCTCAGCAGTTCGCAGTGCCGATCCTCAGCCTGCGTCAATTGCACCGACGCTGGTCGATGCGCAACCAACGACGCTCAGCGCACAGCCGAGCCAGGAACTTCCACTACCGATTCAGGAGCGTTTTCGCGAGCAGCGGGCTGCTGTTTCGAACAACGATCTCGCGCACCGCATAGCTAACCAGCATTTGGCGGCCAACATCACCGGACGTCAGGAACTGGCTCCGACGATGGATGCTAATTTGCTTAGCAGCAGCACGCCACCAGCAGGTTCGCCGGTTGAACCACCAGCAGCGCCCGCTGTAGTGCCGCCAGTAGCAGCTCCACCGACCGGTGGCGAGGCGAACTACGTGGCCAAGGTGAGTGCACCTCAGCCGGAAACTAGTCCCGCTGCTGCCAATCAGCCGAGCACTAATTCACCAGTGGCCGATCCCGAGAAGCCTTCAGCAGAGGTATCGCAGGCGAGCTTCACCAGTTCGGCGAATCCGGCCTCGGATGCTCCAGCCACTGTGCCTCCCGGAACGAAGGTGCCCGAACCCAAGGCTCCGGTAGTGAGCGATGCGACGGTGCATCAGCAGGTCGACGATCTCACAGCCAGTCTCGAATCGCAGCTGCGGGCTGCTCGCGAGCGGGGTGATAAACAGCTTGCCGCAACGCTCGAGCAAAAACTCTCGCTCCTCTATTTGCTCGCAGGGCGAATGGATGATGCAGTCCGTGCACCGACGGAAATTCCCGTGGCAGAGCAGGAAGCCTATCGTCATCTGATGTTTGGCCTGACGACGTGGCTGGCGGAAGACGAATTGCGTCGGACCGGCCACCGCAACGCGAAAGTGCTGCATTCGCTGCGGGCCGCTAGTCAGCAGCTATCGGCAGTCAGCCGACTGGAACTCCGCAACCTTGCGTTTTGCGAAAAAGTCGATTATTTCGGCTGGTATCAAGCGTTTCCTCGTGCTGAATTCAAACCGCGCCAGCAAGTGATTTTGTACGTCGAGATCGACAATCACGCCTCGGAATTGCGGGGCAAAGATCAGTACGAAACTCGGCTGCAAGGTTCGTATCAGATCTTCGATCGCGTGGGGAATGTCGTGGCCGAACGACAGCTGCCGCTCGACGAGGAAGTGTGCCGCAATCATCGGCGCGATTATTTCCTGGCCTATCGAATTTACATGCCCGACACGATTGCCGACGGCACTTATCGACTCGAACTCACCGTCGAAGATCTGCAAGGGAAAGCCCATTTCAAAGGGGCCAAACTGGGCGAGGCGTCGATCGAGTTCGCGGTTCGCAACTAACCGCATCGCGTGCTGCGTCTTTGTGCCACACGCACTAGAATATCGGCAGGTCGCAAGGCCCACGCACTGCTGCTCGCGTTTCCTCTGGCACTCTTTCGCGCTATCGAACCTGCCTCATGCCTCGTGCTTCGCTTCTCGGTCATCAAGAGTTTGCCTTCGAGTCGTGTGGACTGACGCGGCACTACTGGCTCTTCACCCCATCGAGCGCCGCGCACGATGCGCCGCTGCTGCTGATGCTGCATGGTGCGGGAACTCACGGCGGTGTGATGCCAGCCTTCACCGGCATGAGCGAACTGGCGACAATCGCTGGTTTCTCGGTGATGTATCCCAGCGGAACTGGGCGAACTCCCACCACCTGCAGCTGGAATGCGAGCCGAACGCGTTATCCCAATTTCGCAAGCCGCGCTGCTGTCGACGATGTGCAGTTCATCATCACAGCGATTGATCATGTGCGAGAACATGCTTCGCTTGCACCGCGCGCAATTTTCGCAGCCGGTTTCTCCAATGGTGGGATGTTTGCCTATCGCCTGGCGGTCGAATTGCCCAGCCTCTTTCGCGCGGTGGCTTCGGTAGCTGGTCCGATGCTCGACGCGGAAGATGCGCCCGTGACTTCACCGATACCTGTTTGCCACATTCATGGCGAGCACGATGAACATGTGCCGTTCGAAGGTGGGATCGGTCGCAAGAGCCTCAGCAAGATGCAGTTTCCCGCAGTGCGCGAAACGCTCGAGTTTTGGAAGCGGACGAACCGCGTGCACCCGGTCCCCGCTACTGCGATCCTTGCGCCACTCGAAGAAGATGGAACGAGCGTTACGCGCTTGCATTTTCGAGGCGCCACGACGCGCGAGCAATTGCTGGTTTATACCATTGCCGGCTGCGGCCACACCTGGCCCGGCAGAAGTTCGCCCTTCACCATTTTGGGCAAATCGACGCGTAATTTAGATGCGTCGCGAGCGATCTGGGATTTCTTCGCGAGCACGCTCGATGCATGAGCGTCAGTCGCTCTTTGGCGCAACAAAAAAGGTCATGGCACGTCGCTCCGTCGCCGTGCCATGACCTCTATCCTGAAACGAAACCGTAAGCTTCCAGTTTCGCCCACTTATTTGATCGGCCGACCAGTTGCAGGACTTGATTCGGCTTTGCCAAATCTCCGTGCTAGCGTAATTGATTCACAGGTTCTTGATCTGCCGGATATCCCATCGCTAATCTCTTGGCCAACAAGGGACCTGACTGCAAGCGTTGCTTGAGCCGGGTAATCAAGAAAACTAACAAGCTCCACACCTTGCGAGAGGGGCAGTTTCTCGCGTGACGTGGAGCTTGCTCAGTTGTTTCGATTGTCGAAGCCTGCGAATTCGCTGCTTAGCGAACCGTGGGGATGTAGCTCGCGGGAATCGATTGATAGCGATTCACAGCGGGCGTGCGGCGAGCCGAGGTGTCGGCTGCTTCGGGCGATGGAACAGGAACCGGAGCTTCCGTCGGGGCCGAGCAGCTGGGAACAACGGTGCCGCAAGCGGGTGTGCCACACGCGGGCGAGCCGCAGCTGGTGCAGCCGTGCGATTTGCCGCAGAATCCACCGTAGCCAATGCCGCAGCTGCCAGCGCAGTTACCCAGGCCGTAGCGATTGCCGCAGCCGTGGTGACCGTGCATGTTGCAGCGGTGAGGATTTTGCGAGTAGCCCGACCAGAGATGGTCGACGCAGGGAGGAGTGAAATCGCAGCTACCGATCTGATAGACCTGCGCTCCAGCAGCCACTTCTTGCCAGACGTGCGAGTGGGCCGACTGATGCGATGCAGGAGACCAGTGCACTGGTTCTGCTGCGACGAGGCTTGCGCTCGAGAATGCCACAGCAACTGCCATGGCGACCAATCCTTGACACTTCAATTGCCACTTCATGTGGAAAGTCTCCTTAGGCGGCAGACCGAGAGCCTGGGTTGTATCCTCAACCACAAGACTGTCGAAACCGTTCAACAGCCGATATACCCCACCGCAGCCCGACTTCTTGAAGCGATGCCTGCTTGGGGCGCGCACTACTGCCGTCTACCTCAAGCTTGCAATGCAAATGAAAAAAGGCAAACGAAGTGGCCTCTTTTTGGTACATCGGACACCCCTAGGGTTCCACTTGGGCCGATTCTGCGTAATGTAAGGACATTCGGCCGCTAGCGACGTTACAGCTTCACAGCCGATCTCCCACTCTCCCAGTGCCTCTCCTTTAGAACCAGCGTTTCACTCGTGCTAAGTTCGATCGTGCTCTGCCTCGCGCTCGTTGCCATCGTGCTGCTGCTTGTGCGCGCTCGAAGAAAACTGATTCACACCACGCTGCTCCCCGCTTGGAGCTGGACCCTGGTGGCGGCTGTTGCTCCCGGCTGCGTCGAGCTTGCCGGTTACGTCAACCAAGCCTCGCAAACCTCGCTCGAACCTTGGCGCTATGCAGCGGCCATTTTGTCCCTCTGCCCGGTCGTCGCGCAGCTGGGTGCCAAGCGTCCGCAGCATCAGCCGTGGAATTTTATCGTCGTCTCGCTGTGGGGGGTGCTCGCCCTTCCCGCCCTTGAGAATCTGGTGCTCCAGCCGGGCGAAGCTTTGATCCTCTCCGACGCGCGAGGCTATTTCCTAGCGGGGCTTTTGCTCATTGGGCCCGGCAATTTGCTCGCCACGCGATTCACCTTCGCTGCGCTCGTGGCGATTGCCGCACAAGTGGTTCTGCTCCTCCCCTACTTACCTTTTTCTTCGGTCCAGCCGTCCTCCTTCGGGGTCACCACAGCAACCGTCATGTGGCTTACCGCAATTCTATTCGCTTATGTCACTCCGCAGCCGCCAGCGGCGTCGACATGGGATCGCTTGTGGCTCGATTTTCGCGATCAATTTGGTCTGCTGTGGGGACTCCGTTTGCAAGAGCGTGTGAATACGACAGCCGAGCAATCGGGCTGGAATATCGAGCTTTCTTGGAGCGGATTTGTCGACCGCGCTGAAGGAAAACCACTCACCGACGAACAACTCTCGAGTATCGAGAATCTGCCCCACAATGTGCGTGGACTGCTCCGACGATTTTGCACGCAGGAGTGGATTAGCGAGCGACAGCCGAGCGGCTTACAATCAGATGATCTACAAGCGTAGTAATCTGCAATGACGAGTTTGATGTTGGGTGGCCGGTTTGGAAACAGCTCGGTGACGAATGTATCCTCGCGAGTCCTGCAACTCGTAGGGGAGAGAAATTCCAGCAACCTCTCTGGCGAGCAACTCCGATGACCGATTCCCTCACGAGTGACTTCGAAAACGACGCCAACTACCAATGCAGCAGTCTCGATGGTTTGAATCGACTGCTGCACGTGACCCACTTGCTCGCTGTCGAAATCGATTTGGCCAAGATGCTCGATACGATTGTGATCGAGGCTTGTCGCGCGCTGCGCTGTGAACGGGCGATCCTGTATCAGCTTGATTCCAAGCGAAATGTTCTCTCGGCCATGGCGGGGACCGATCAAACGATTCACCTGCCCCTCGATTCCGGTGTGGCCGGTTTTGTCGCGCGGCAACGACTCCGGGTGAATCTCGAGAATCCACAGCTCGACCCTCGCTGGGACAGCCGACACGATCGCTCGACCGGATTCACCACGCGGAGCGTCCTGGCTGTGCCGCTCGTGGCTGCCCGCGATGGACGCCTGCTCGGTGTGCTCGAGTTCCTGAACAATATCGGCGGCCCTTTTGATCGGGACGACGAAGCGTTATCGATGGCGTTTAGTCACCATGCAGCAGCCGCGCTCGATCGCGCGCGATTGGTGGACGACATTCAGCGTCGCCGCGATTTGGAACTCTCGCTAAATGTGGCCCGCGAAGTGCAGCGACGCTTCATGCCAAGCAAATTGCCGAGCATTCCAGGCTACGAAGTGGCCACGTGGTGGTATCCCAACGAAGCCGTGGGGGGCGACTACTGCGATGTCGTCGCGCTGCAAAATGGCAAAGCAGCAGTCTGTGTGGCCGATGTGAGTGGTCATGGTCTGGGGCCCAGTTTGCTGATGGCATCGGTACGAGCCTCGCTCCGCACCTTGCTCGTAACGCTCGATCAGCCCGACGAACTTCTGCACGGAATTGCCCGCGCCATGGCCGACGATTTTCTGTTCGGCCCGTTCGTCACGATGGTGGTGGCGATGCTCGACCCTATCGCGCATACCCTCTCGTTTTCGAATGCAGGACACGCGCCAGCGGTACATTTATCGGCTGAAACCGGCGCAATCACTCCTCTCTCGAGCACCGCGCCACCGCTGGGTGTTCTCGACGATGGGATCTTTCCTCTCGGGCCGGAACTGGCACTTGCTCCCGGCGATTTGGTGCTGCTGGGGACCGATGGGATCATCGAATCGATGGACTATCGTGGCGAGCAGTTTGGCATGTCGCGGCTGGAGCAACTGCTCCGCAAACTGGCCGGCGCGCCGGTGGCGGAACTCGTTCGAAGCATCGGCCGCGAAGTGGAACTCTACTACGTCGGCGACAGCCCCCCCGACGATCTCACCGTCCTTGCGCTGCGACGTTCGGTAAAAGCGTAATCGCTCGGCGAGACTACTCCATTAGCACCAGCGCTGGTTCGACGACGCAAACAGGCTCCGCCGTGGCGGGAAATTGTGCCAGCTTAGCAACCGACTGCGTCGCCAAAACTTCGTACGCGGCGATAACTTGCTCGATTCCAGCACGCGACAGCCCAGCGAAAGGCTCACGCTCCGACGGGAGCAGATCGAGTAGCTCACGCGCTCGCGCTGCATGCCGCGCAATCCCGACCGCGCGTCCTTCGCGTGCTTTCACACCGGCAGCTGCCAGCTTGATGAGCAGCAGCAAAAGCGTTTGCTCACAGCTTCCCCGCAGCGCAACTTTCCAGAGCGATTCCCACACTTCATGGGCTTCCCAGTAGTAGCCAGCATTAAAGAGATCGATCCCCTTCTGGTACACCACCGAGCAATGCCAATCGGCGGCGTTCAGCGGCGCTACTTCCTCGGGCTCCTTGCCAAACGCATGTCCCGCAGGATCACGGATCGGATGAGGAGCCCGCCCCGAGATGTAGGTGTAAGGCGGGAATGTGAGTGTCGGTGCATAGCGGCGGACACGATTCATAGAGTCTCCATAGCGGCGCGAGAGGACTGACAGAACGCCGCCAGGACGGTAAATTTCATCACATGCAGCTCGCGCAACTGGCGAGCATCCCTTGTGTCGTAGCGCTCGATGCGTCGCACAGCGCGCGGCTGATGAGCTACAACGATACGTAGCTTAGCAGCAGCATAAGCGGCTCGTGACCACCTGGAGGATGTCGAACGATGTCAGACTCGAAAACGATAGTCATCACCGGGGTCACACGTGGCCTCGGCCTCGCTATGGCGCGCTACTTTGCGACCCACGGTCACACGGTGATCGGCTGCGGTCGATTGGCGAGTCTTGTCGCTGAACTGCAGCAAGAGCTTGGCTCGCAGCACGCGATTTCCGTGGTCGATGTGACGGATGAACGAGCAGTTGCTGCTTGGGCTGAAGCATCCCTCGCCAAATTCGGCGCGCCCGATCTGCTCCTCAACTCAGCGGCGATCATCAACGCCAACAATTCGCTCTGGAACGTGCCAACCGACGAATTCTCGCGCGTGGTCGACATCAATATCAAAGGGGTTTTTCATGTCACGAAGCATTTTGCGCCGGCGATGATTGCTCGTCAGTCGGGAGTGATCGTCAACTTTTCGTCAGGCTGGGGACGAAGCACCAGCGCCGAGGTTGCGCCGTATTGTGCGACGAAGTACGCCATCGAAGGGCTCACCCTCGCACTCGCCGCCGAACTCCCTTCAGGAATGGCCGCGATTCCTTTGAATCCCGGCGTCATCGCAACCGACATGCTGCAAAGTTGTTTTGGTGAGGATGCATCGTCGTATCCGCAGCCTGCAGCGTGGGCCCAGGTTGCTTGTCCCTATCTCTTGCAGCTCTCGGCGCGTCACAATGGCCGCTCGCTCAGTGTGCCGATGTGACCGGCGAAAAGCTCCCCCCTGCTCCACTCCCCATCGGCGAGGTGCTCGCTTCCCTGGCGATGGTCGACGCGCCACATCCCGCAGCACTGCCCCTCGAGAAGCTGGCGCGGGAGTGCCAGATCGAATTCACGCGCCGCGGTGGTCCGGGAGGACAGCATCGCAATAAAGTGGAAACCGCGGTGGTCATCACCCACCAACCGACGGGACTCGCTGGACAAGCGAGCGAAACACGGAGCCAGGACCACAATCGCGAGGAAGCATACCAGCGTTTACGCATCGAATTGGCGACCGGACTTCGCACGCGCCGCGAACCGACAGCGCCGATTTCACCTCTCTGGGAGAAGTTCCGCAAAGGTCGCGCGGTGCAGATCAACCCGGGTCATCCAGATTTTCCCGCGCTGCTGGCTGAAGCACTCGATCTGCTGCTGGCCTGCGAACTCGAATACCCCCTCGCTGCCGAAAAACTTGCCCTCAGCACCACACAACTGGTGCGGCTGCTGCAACTCGCTCCCGAAGCCCATCGGCTGGTGAGCCAGCTCCGGGTGGCTGCCGGAAAACGTCCTCTGAAATAGTCGCTGCGGCCATCAAACAGCTCCCCCGCAGGCAAAATCGGCCCTTCATGCGACATTTTTACTCCCAGCAGATGAAAACCGGCCTCGAGAACTTGACGCACACCGCGCGCCGATCCATGAAAGAAGGTAGCAGCTGCGCTGGATGCCGATTCAGCTCGCCGCTGTCACTGCTGGCCAAGATGCCCGAAAGACTTCACCTGTGAAACTGATCCGTGTCGGCGCTGCCGTCCTCAACCAAACGCCCCTCGACTGGGATGGAAACCGCGATCGTATCCTGGAGGCCATCGAGCTCGCGCGCTCGCAATCGGTGTCGATCCTCTGCCTCCCCGAACTTTGCATCACGGGCTACGGCTGTGAAGATGCGTTTCACGCTCCCGGCACACAGTCGATGGCAGTCCGTGTGCTCGAAGAGATCTTGCCCCACACACAAGGGATGATCGTTTCGCTCGGTCTCCCGGTGATGTATCACGGCAGCCTCTACAATGCTGCTTGCCTGGTGGTCGATGGCGAAGTGGTCGGTCTCGCCTGTAAACAAAACCTCGCAGGGGAAGGGATTCACTACGAACCACGCTGGTTCAAACCATGGCCTTCGATGCGTCAATCGACGATCGACTTTGCAGGCCGAACCTTGCCGATTGGCGACATCGTGTTTGAATGTGGCGATGTCCGTCTCGGATTCGAAATCTGCGAGGATGCCTGGGTCGCCGAGCGCCCCGGCAGCTTGCTTGCCACCCACGGGGTCGACCTGATCCTGAATCCCTCGGCGAGTCATTTTGCTTTCGGTAAGCACGAAATACGCAAACGCTTCGTCATCGAGGGATCGCGCGCGTTTCAGGTGGGCTATGTCTATGCCAACCTGCTGGGGAACGAATCGGGACGCGCCATCTACGATGGCGATGCCATGATCGCCGCCTCGGGCAACCTGCTCGCACTTGGCGAGCGGTTTTCCTACCGCGAAGTGCAAGTGATTGCGGCCGATGTCGACATCAACAACATTCGCATGAACCGGGCTCGCAGCGGCAGCTTTCGACCCGTGATCGCCACCGAGGCTTGGAAGCCGGTGAAGTCGAAGTTTGCGTTTCCCGATCGCGATCCAGTCCGAACCGAAGTGAAAGCCTCGCCGTGGGAATCATCCCCGACCATCAAAGAAGAGGAATTCACTCGCGCTGTTTCGCTCGCACTGCTCGACTATTGCCGCAAAAGCCGTTCGCGCGGCTTTGTGGTATCGCTCAGCGGCGGGGCCGATTCGTCGGGGGTTTCGGTCCTCATCGCCTCGATGGTGCGCTTCGCACTCGCTGAAATCGGTGCTGAAAAGCTCGCGTCCAAGATGCCTTACTTGCCAAAACTGGCAAACGCCAAAACGTCGCACGATTTCGTACGCCAGCTGCTGTCGTGTGTCTATCAATCGACGCGTAACAGTGGCGATGTCACGCGCAATGCCGCTCGCACCTTGGCCGTAGCGATCGGCGCCGACTACTTAGAATTCGACGTCGATCCGCTTGTGCAGCACTACATTCAAATGGTCGCTGGCGCGATCGGTCGCGAGCTCGACTGGAAGCAAGACGACCTGGCACTGCAAAACATACAGGCTCGCACCCGCTCGCCAGGTGTTTGGATGCTCGCCAATCTGCGCGGCGCACTGTTGCTGGCGACAAGCAATCGGAGCGAGGCGGCTGTCGGCTACGCCACGATGGATGGCGACACCAGCGGCGGGCTCTCGCCGATCGCTGGAATCGATAAAGCGTTCTTGCGCAAATGGCTCCGCTGGATGCAAAAAGAAGGGCCGCAAGGGCTCGCGCCGATCACAGAACTCAGTGTCGTGACCGATCAGCCTCCGACAGCCGAACTCCGTCCCCCTTCGGCCAAACAGACCGACGAAGATGACCTGATGCCCTACGAAGTACTCGATGCCATCGAGCGCGCGGCCATTCGCGACAAGCTCTCCCCCACCGATATCCAGCGGGCAATCGGCCCCGATTTCCCGCACTATTCGGTCGATCAGATGGCTTTTTGGATCGAGCGATTTTTCGTGCTCTTTGCTCGTAACCAGTGGAAACGCGAACGCTACGCGCCGTCGTTTCATCTGGACGACGAAAACCTCGATCCCAAAACCTGGTGCCGATTTCCGATTCTTTCGGGAGGCTTTGCGCGAGAACTCGCGGAGTTCAAACGCTCGCGCGGCGACAACCAATAATCGCCAGCCTTACTGCAGTTCGATGCGTCCGCCGAGCTTCTTCAGCTCTTCCACCTGAGCACCTTTGGCTGCATCGCTGAGCGGGTTATTCGCAGCGTAGATGCGCCAGAAGCTCGAAAAACGCTTCGGCCCTTCTGCATCTTTTTTGGCCATCGCCAAGAGGACCGAGAGATCGGTGATCTTGTTGTCGGAAAGAAGCAGGTAGCGAAGTTCCGTCAGTTCCGCGAGTGGTGCCAGGTCGCTGATACCGGTCCCACGCAAATCGATCCGCTCGAGCGATTTCAGGCTGCTCACCGCCGAGTAATTCTCGAGCGGATTGCCATCGACATAGAGCGACACAAGCTTCGTGCATGGTGCAATCGACGAGAGATCCTTCACCTGATTCTTCGAGGCATACAGGTTCACAATCGCTGGCAGCTTACCGACCGGCGCGAGATCGCTTACCTGATTGTGGCTGATATCGAGGTACTGAATCGCGGCCAGCTTCTCGATGGGGGCGATGCTCGTGATCTTGTTCCGGGCGACACTCAGGAACTGAATCCCTTTAATGTCGGCCAGCGGCGCCAGGTCGGTGATTTCGTTATCCTCGAGGTCCACCAGCAGTAGACTTTTGCACTTTTCGATCCCCGCCAAGCTGGCAATCTTCTTACCCTTTCCCACAATCTGCGAAAGGTTCTGGACGTCGGCTTCGACGATCGGCTGGTCGTTATTTCGCTTTTCAAACACGTACTGACGGACCACTGCTTCGAGATTCTTATCAGGAAAAATTCCCTGAGCCGAGGCAGTCGAGACGAGTCCCAAGAGAACCAGTGCGGTGAGCGCTAATCGAAGACGGAAGATCGAGGTCATCTGAGCCATTCCTTAAAACCAGCTGAGGAGAGAGGCCTTCGCCGATAAGGCGATACCTTAATCCGTCGCGTCACAAAGTTCCACTACTTTATTGTCGCACACAGGCTGCTCGATCCGTGGCTAAATCCGCACTATTTGCTCCCTTACGTCCGATTGACCTGCCCCCCATCTCGGCCAACAATTTGTGTGCTGCGGCGTCACGCTCGCTGACCTAACGTGTCTCGACTTCGCGTCATCATCACGTCAGCTAAGCCCCCACCACCACTCACCCCACAGATGGGCAGTTTTATGCGACTAGCTCCCTCGTTCCGCACACTTGTTCTTGGTGGACTTCTGGCAGCCGCTGGTCCGTGGACAGCTGCGGCACAAACGACAGCCGAAATCGACGCCCGCCTCGAGAAATCGGTTTCCTACCTGGCGTCGGACGAACTCGAGGGGCGTGGTCTCGGAACCGCTGGGCTCGATAAAGCGGCCGACTATATCGCCGCTGAATTCGCCCAATTAGGTCTCCGGACCGAACTGTTCGAGGGCTCGCCGTTCCAAAAGTTCGAGCTCACGATCGCCACCGAACTTGGCCCCGCTGACAAAAACAAGATCTCTTTTACAACCACCAAGGAAGGGGCCGCGACCATCACACTCGCGCTCGACAACGACTTCACGCCACTTGCTGTCGGTGGAAGCAAATCGTTTTCGGGTGGAATCGTTTTCGCTGGCTACGGCATCACCGCCAAAGAGCTGAAGGCGGGGGATAAGACCCTCTCCTACGACGACTATGCCGGACTCAACTGCGAAGGCAAAATCGTGATTGTGCTTCGCAAGGAACCCCAGCAGAAAGACAAGAACAGCCCGTTCGACGGCGACAAGAACTCGCAGCACGCCCTGTTTAATCGCAAGATCGCCAACGCTTCAGAACATGGAGCCGCTGCGATTATTTTTGTGAACGATGGCGAGGAAATCATCGCCCGCGACGCTGAACTCAAAAAGGTGATCGAGATTTCGCAGGCGGAACTCGAAAAACTCAAGCAGGCGTTTGCCGAAAAGAAAGAGCCGACTGAAGAGGAGAAAAAGGCTCATTCCGAAGCGGTCGCTAAGGCAGAAACCGAAATCGCCGCACTGCAAAAGGAAGCCGCAATCGGCAGCGATCGCCCGCTCCCTTTCACCGGCGCTGGCCCCGAAACGACACACCCCAACCTGCCGATTTTGTTTGCCACCCGCTCGAGCATCGATCGCTTGCTGGAAGCCTCGCTTGGCAAAAAGCTGGCCGATCTCGAAGCTGCTATCGACGCTGATCTGAAGCCGCAATCGGCCGAGCTAGCAGGCTACACCGCCACCGGCGAGACGACGCTGATCTCGAAAAAGGCCCAAGTTAAAAACGTCGTCGCCATTCTCGAAGGAGAAGGCCCCTTGGCCGATGAAACGATCATCGTCGGTGCTCACTACGATCACCTGGGCATGGGTGGCGAGGGGTCGCTCGCGCCGTGGACGAAAGAGATTCATAACGGAGCCGACGACAACGCTTCCGGAACCGCCACGCTGCTCGAAGTGGCTCGCGAAATGGTTGAAAGTGGCAAAAAACCCTCGCGTCGCATCGTTTTTATCGCCTTCACTGGCGAAGAGAAGGGGCTGCTCGGTAGCGCACATTATGTCCGTCAGCCTCGCTTCCCTTTGGAAAACACCGTGGCGATGTTCAACCTCGATATGGTTGGGCGACTCACGAATGAAAAACTGATCGTCTACGGCACCGGTACTGCCAAGCAGTTCGAGCCGATGGTGGAGTCGCTCGCAAAGAAGTACGAATTTGCTCTCACGAAACAGCCGGGGGGATTTGGCCCGAGCGATCACTCGTCGTTCTACGCACGCAAAATCCCGGTGCTCCATCTCTTTACCGATGTCCACAGCGACTACCACCGCCCGAGCGACGATAGCCCGAAGCTGAACATCAGTGGCATGCGTCGCGTGGCGCAGATGCTGGTCGAGATTGTGACGACAACCGACGCCGATGCCAAACGCCCCGAGTATGTCGAACTCAAACAGATCGAAACGATCGCAGGGGACGAAAATCGTCCTTACTTTGGCAGCATCCCCGACTTCAGCCAAACAGCCGAGGGCTATGCACTCTCGGGAGTGGTGGAAGGTGGACCAGCAGCGAAAGCTGGCATCATTGCTGGCGACATCATTGTGAAGCTAGGTGATAGCAAGATCACCAACTTGCAGGACTTCGACAGTGCGCTGCGGAAGTACAAAATCGGCGACAAAGTGAAAGTGACCGTGCTGCGAGGCAAGGAAACGCTCGAGAAAGAGGTGACCATCTCGGCGCGGCGTCGCACCCCTTAGGCACTCGCTAGCAAGCCCCACGCTAGCGGTCGCACAATCGTTTTCTTATTTCTAATCAGAAAACTTCACCCAGCTTATCGCATCGTGCCGATACACAAACCGCGTGGAAGGAGAGACCCCTCGCGCGGCTGAGTATCGGCTGTGATTTGGGCGAAATAGGTCGAGTTCCGCCACTCGAAACTGTCTCTCTTTTCTGATCTTTACGCGAACGCCACGAAGCGGCAGAATACGCCACCGCAGAGTGAGACCTCGCCAGACTTTTGACGGATACAACAAGACTGGCGGCTGATTGTCACGGAATGGCAATGAGTGGGTCGCAAGTACATTTTGGAGCAAGGAGTGCCGAGCGTGCGAGTTAACTTCTTCACGGCCACCGTGGTGGCAGGTTTGGTTGCCATCCTGGGTCTGACCCAACAAGCCAATGCGCAAGGTGTGGCACCAGGAGCCCCTGCCGCACGACCAGCAGCCGCCCCTGCTGCTGCCGCCAGCGGCACCAACGTCGCTGTGATCGATGTGGCCCACATCTTCAAGAATCACACCCGCTTCAACGGGATGATGATGGATATCAAGAAAGATATCGAAGACTTCGAAGCGATCGTTCGCAACGAACAAAAGAAGTTCAACGCGATGCGCGAAGAACTCGTGCAGTTCAAGCCTTCGAGCATTGAATACAAGCAGAAGGAAGAAGAGCTGGCTCGCGTGCAGGCTGATCTGCAAGTGAAAGTCGGCATCAAGCGCAAAGAATTCCTCGAACAAGAGGCCGCTGTTTACTACCGCGTCTATCGCGAAGTCGAACAAGCTGTGGGCGTGTTTGCTCAGCGCAATCGCATCGGTTTGGTGCTTCGCTACAACGGCGACGACATCAAGCAGGAAGACCGCGCTTCGGTGCTGCAAGGTGTTAATCGTGCCGTGGTTTATCAAATGAACCTCGACATCACCGAGTTCGTGCTGCAGATGCTCAACGCCAATGCTCCAGCAGCACCTGCTCCAGGACCAAGCCCTGGCCCACAAGGTAGCATCTCGCGTCCGAATCCTGTCGGACCTCAAGTCCCACGCACTCGTTAGTCGCCAGCACGCTTGCAGTGCTATGCCAAGTAGCGGTTGGCCTCTCCTCGCGAGAGGCTCCAGCTCACTTACCTGCCAGCACTGTTAAGCTGTCGCCTCGGCAACGAACGATACGCAGAAAAAACCTACAAGCGATTCCTCAACACGATCGCTTCTCGCACCGCAACTTCTCTGGGCTGGCTTTCAAAACGTTGAAATTCCGCCGAAGAACAGTAGCCTCGCGACTCGCAGCTTGTCGACAACTCCTGTTGTTCTCGTTTGCACTACACCGCTGAAGTAGAACGTCCCTTGAGCACAACCTTGCGAATGCAGCGAACGGTTGCCCGGGCCGTAAATGTGGCCGGGTTTGGTTATTGGAGTGGGCGCGACGTTAACGTCGATTTCCGCCCCGCCGCCGCTGGAACAGGCATCGTGTTTGTCCGGCACGATCTCGATCGTCCACGGCGAATTCCAGCCACCGTTAATCACCGTATCGAAACTCCTCGGCGCACCACGCTCTCTGCCGATGGTGCGCAGGTCGAGATGGTCGAGCACATCCTGGCTGCCCTCATGGGGCTTTCGATCGACAACTGTGAAGTTTGGGTCGATGCCGCCGAAATGCCTGGCTGCGACGGCTCGAGCAAAGCTTTTGTGGATGCCCTGCAATCCGTAGGGACCGAGAAACTCAAGCAGCCCCGGGCGCGACTTGTTGTCCCCGAGATCACTCGTGTGGGTAACGACGATGCGTGGGTCGAAGCCCGTCCTTCGAGCAGCGGCAACTTGTCGATCAAGTATCGCCTCGACTACGGACCATCGACACCAATTGGCCGCCAAACGATTGAAATGACCGTGACTCCCGAAACGTTCACCGACGAGCTCTCGTCGGCCCGCACGTTCATCCTGAAAGACGAAGCCGATTGGCTTCGGAGTCGGGGACTCGGAACGCGAGTCACGAATCAAGATATTTTGGTCTTCGGCGACGAAGGCCCCATCGATAACGAACTCCGCTTCACCGATGAATGCGTCCGGCATAAAGCGCTCGATCTCGTCGGAGATTTGGCCCTGTCAGGATGCGATCTCGTGGGGCATTTCACTGCCCATCGCAGTGGACATCGGCTGAATGCCGAACTCGTGCGAGCCCTTCTGGTGGAAGGTCGCATCGAACAAGGATTGCGTCGCACTGGCTAGTTTCTAGCCCGGCCAAGTTCCAGAAGAAATACTCGTTCCATGGCAGTCCATGTAGACACGCACGCGGTGGTTGATCGTCGCGCTGAACTAGCCGACGATGTAACCATCGGACCGTTTTGCGTCGTCGGACCCCAAGTCAAAATCGGACGGGGAACGAAACTTCTCAGCGGCGTGACGCTGCAAGGAACCGTTACCATCGGCGAGGAAAACATTATTTTTCCTGGGGCCGTCATTGGTGGCGATCCGCAAGATATCAGCTATCAAGGTACCGATACCGAAGTGCTGATTGGCGATCGCAACATCATCCGCGAAGGGGTGACGATCAATCGGGGGAGCGAAAAAGAGGATGGCCTCACGACGCTCGGCAACGGCTGTTTCATCATGGCCGGATGCCACATTGCCCACGATTGCCGCGTCGGCAGCCGCGTGATCATGGCCAATGCCACACTCTTGGGTGGGCATGTTCACGTGCAAGACGACGCCACAATCTCGGGCGGTGTTGCCGTGCATCATTTCAGCACGATTGGCAGCTATAGCTTTACGGGTGGACTCAGCCGCGTGCTGCACGACGTTCCACCGTACATGCTCGCCGAGGGAAATCCTTCGCGGCCGCGCTGCATCAATATCGTCGCGCTCAAACGCCACCAGTTCACCAGCGATGCGATTCGCGCCTTGAGCGAAGCCCATCGCTTGATCTACCGTGCCCGCGTCGGTCTCGATCATGCTCGCGAGCTGCTCCGGGCCAACGACCAACTTCTGCCAGCAGTAAATCATCTGATTTCGTTCCTGCAAAATCAGCACGAAGGACGCAACGGTCGCGGTCGCGATCGTCGAAGAGCGGCATGAACAAAACACGTCTCGCAGTGATCGGTACCGGACATCTCGGCAAAATTCACGCTCGCCTTGCGAAAACGCACGAGCAGGCAGAACTCGTCGCCGTGGTCGATCCGGTGGCAGAAGCTCGCGAAGCGGTCGCTGCTCAGCTGCAGGTGACTCCCCTTGCGTCGCACGCCGAACTCTATGGCCAAATCGATGCTGCGATTCTGGCGAGCCCCACCAAGTACCATCACGCTGTAGCGCTCGATCTTTTGCGGCGTGGCATTCATGTGCTCGTCGAGAAGCCGATCACCCTCACCTCGCAAGATGCCGATCAGCTGATTGCTGCGGCCGATGCGCGCTCGCTGCAGCTTCAAGTGGGGCATGTCGAGCGGTTTAATCCGGCCCTGGAAGCTGCAGCCCCGCACATTGGCGATGCCAAGTACATCGAAGCGGTGCGTAATGGCACTTACACCTGTCGCAGCACCGATGTCGGCGTTGTGCTCGACCTGATGATCCACGATATCGACGTCGTCCTCAGCCTCGTGCGCGATGAAATCGTCAGTATCGATGCCCTGGGTGCAGCGGTCTTTGGTCCCCACGAAGACTGGGCGCAAGCCCGGCTCACGTTCGAAGGGGGCTGTGTGGTGAACATCTCTGCGTCGCGTGTGAGCCTGGCTCCGCAGCGCTCGATGCTGGTCCACTGGAGCGAAGGTTATGCCCAGATCGACTACGGCGCGAAGACAGCCAAACTCGTCAGCCCCACCGAAGCAATTTTGCGCGGCGAGATCGATGTGAATCGTCTTTCGCTCGACGAGAAAAATCAGATCAAGGACAAGCTGTTCGAAGAGCATCTTCGCCTGTCGCAGTTGCCGGTGATCGACAACAACGCGATCCTCGACGAGCAAAAGAACTTCCTCTCGGCGATTGCAGGTCGCGAGCGTGTGCGAGTTTCGGGGCGTGATGGCCGCGATGCACTGGCAGTTGCTGAGCAGATTCTCGAGTCGATTGCCGCCCATCGCTGGGATCGCGCCGATCAAACGCGCCGCATCGACGAAGCGGCCGATGTCCTGCGAGGACCTCACTTCAGCCGCCGCTCGCAAGTGGTGCGACGCAGCTCACGAATGGCTGGATGATAGGCTACGCGCAAAACCTGCTTTTCATTTCCTCATAAAACGAAAACGCCCGCGTTGCCCACTTCGATGAAGCTTGGCAAAACGGGCGTTTTTTATTGGGAATTACGTAGCTTTTGGTAGCAACTACTCAGCGGCGATATTCATGTAGACCTTGAGCGCCGACTTTTCTTCCACCAGCAGCCGGATCATTTCCTGGTAGTTGTCGAGCCCTTCCACAGGGTTCGTCAGAATGCGCTGGAGCACGCCGGGATAAAGCATTTCCCCCATCGCCAGATCATTGATTCCCATCTCGAAATGGTGGCGATTAGCGTTCACGCTCCCCACGAGCAGTTTGTTGCCGAGCACCCACTCGATGTTGATCTTATCAGAGGGGACTTCGGTCGATTTCTGACCACCGGTGATGCTGGCCCAAACGAGCACGCCGTTATGCCCGAGGTGCCGCATGCTGTCGAATGCAATCGCGCTGTTGCCAGTGGCGTCGAGAATCAAATCGGCCTTGCCCACTTGCTTCACCACCTCTTCGACCGAGGTTTCGCTCGTGCTGACATACTTGGCTTCGAGCCCCTCGATGATCTGGCTGTTGAGCGTGCCATGCTTCGAGCGAGCAAAGGCGTAGACATCGAGTCCGCGCAATTTCAGGATCAGCGTGGCGAGAATACCAATCTGGCCCACCCCCATCACAAATGCGCGCTGGGGACGCCAAACCTTCAGACGACGCTGACATTCATAAGCTTGGTGCACCGCTTTGGCAGCGCAGCTCATTGGCTCCATCAGCACGTGCAAATGCTTGAGACCTTGCGGCACCCGCACGATGTATTCTTCTTCGTCGACGAAGTACTCGGTGAGGTATCCGTGACGCAGGTTGATGCCGCGCTCGTAGTAGGTCTCTTCGCTCGTCATGTCGTTGGTGCCGATCATGTCGTAGATCGAACCACCAGGACGACGGACCGTGGCCGTGACATAGTCACCCGGCTTCACACGGCGGACGTTCGGTCCGACAGCTTCCACCACGCCGAACGACTCATGCCCCAGCACGAGGTAGTTAAAGCCTGAGGGGGCGTTGCCATAAAGTGCGTCGTTGATCTCGCGATCGGTCGCGTCGACACCCACTTTCAGCACCTTCACCAGCACCCCTTTCCCGTCCTTCACATCGCTGAGGGAGGGTTTGGGAATATCTTCAAGATGCACGCTGTTTGGCTTACCGGGATAGACAGCAACGGCTTTCATGGCATCCAACCTGGAGAGTGTTTCAGAGGTGTTCGGCCAACATTGGCCGCGTGTGGCAAAGTCAATTAGTGTAGCCAGAGGCCTAGTCCTGGGCGAGGGGCGGTCGCCACCAGTTACGTGCGAATCCCGAGCTGTTTGGCGGCCCAAGGGGCCAGTTTTTCTCGGAAAATCTTCGCATTGTGGCGAATATCGACCGGCATCGCCCGCATCACCAGGATGTCGCTGATCGCGCGCGTATGGTCGTAGGTTTGCCCGAGCGATTTAAGCTCCTCGATCAGCTGCCGCTTGTCCTTCGAGGATGTAGGGAACTGCTCCGGCCATGGCTCGACAATCATCACCGGGCGCTGCTCTCCCGGCTTACCGATCCCCACCAGCGCGCTGCGATAGATTCTGGCATGCTGATTGAAAATCGCCTCGCAAGGAATGGTGTAAAGCGTTCCATCAGGCGTCAGGACTCGGTGCGATTTACGTCCGCAAAACCAAAATCGTTTTTCCCCCGCATGCTGAGGATCCTCCGCCAAATAACCGACATCTCCCATGCGATGCCAGAACGAATTCCCGTCGCGCACTTTGTGAAGGGGATTGCAATCGGTGCGCGTCACATACTCCGATGTAACGACCGGACCACGGACGATCAGTTCACCGATCTCGCCATCGGCCAGCATTGTCGCTTGCTCGATCGAGTCGATCGGACCGTCGCTGATCGCAATCACTTTCCACTCGATCCCTGGGAACTTACGCCCGACACAGGTCCCTTTCCCTTCCGCTGACAGCGCGCCGGTCTCGCGGAGAACTTCGCTCGCTGCAATCGAGGCAACCGGCAATGCTTCGGTCGCGCCATAAGGAGTATGGATATCTCCTTCTGGATGAATCACTTTTTTGAGTCGCTGGAGAACATGCACCGGCACCGGCGCACCGGCCGAAAGGACACGCCTGAGTGTCGGAAGTTTCTCGCCACTTGTTTCGCAGTAGCGACCGACACGATTCCAGAGCGCTGGCGAACCAAACGCCTGGTTCACCTTCCAGTCGCGGACCGCTTCGATGATTTTCCGAGGATCGACTAGTGCTGGTTTGGTGGCATCCATTTCGGGAATCAGCGTGGTCATCCCCATCGCGGCATTGAAGAGCGCAAAGAGGGGAAATCCCGAGAGATCGACTCCGCCTGGCTCGATGCCATAGAAGTCGCGAATCTCGGTCGCTTGCCGATCAAAATTTCCATGCCGATAGAGCACCCCTTTAGGAGGTCCGGTACTCCCGGTCGTAAAAATGATCGCCGCTGCATCGCTGGCTTGCGTGGGAGCGATCGCAAAATCAGCAGCTGCTTTCCGGCGAATGTCGTCGAGCGTCGCCCCTCCCCAAAACCAACGTCTACCCACCGTCACCAAGTGCTTGAGGAGCGGAAAACGACGGGAAAACAGGCACCGAACTGCATGCGCCAGAGGAATGCCGATGAAAGCTTCGGGGCGGGATTCCTCGAGACACTGGATCAAGTTCCAGCGTCCCATACCGGGATCGATCAGCACCGTCACCAGCCCCGCTTTGAACGTGGCGAAGACGAGTGTGATGAAGTCGATGCAGGGAGGAACCATCAGTACCACACGCATCCCGGGGCGCAGTCCGTGGGACAGAAGCCCCGAGGCAATGGTGCTGCTGTCCCGATCGAGATCGGCAAACGAAATCGTCTTGTACTTTGCTTTGCCATCGGAGCGACGTCCTCCTGGCATGATCACTGCCAGATCGTCAGGACGCTGCTGGGCACAGAGCGTCAGCCTCGCGGCCACGTTCACGACCTCGCTCGTCATCGCTTACCTCCGAGCGTTTCGACATACGCTAGTACTGTCGCTGCGATATCGATGCCGAGCACGCGACTGGTCGCTTGCCATCCAGGGACACCGTTGACCTCAATGACGTACAGTTTGCCGGAGGCATCGCGCAGGAGATCAACCCCCGCCAGAGGCGCGCCGATAAGACTCGCCGACCGCCGCGCGAGTTCGAGTTCTTCATCGGTGAGCTTGTGAGGCTTGCCAATCGCGCCACGGCTGATGTTGGTGCGATAGTCGCTCGCGCTTTCGCGACGCATCGCAAACGGCTCGTCGCCAATCAGCAGCACGCGCAGGTCGTAGCCAGAGTGCGATACAAACTCCTGCAAGTAAATCACCGCGCGGAGCCGAATGATCGTGCTAAAGACCCGCCAGGCAATCGCGTCGTCGCTCACGCGCGTGATCCCCCGCCCTTCCCCGCCAAAAATCGGTTTGACGATCACATCGCGTCCAAAGCTTTCGAAGGCCTCCATGGCCGCGTCGACCGTTTGACAGACAAGCGTTCGTGGCGTCGGTAGACCACCGGCGGCGAGTCGCGCGGTGGTGAGGAATTTATCGACAGCCGCCTCGATCGCCTTCGGTGGATTCAGCACCAGCACGCCTGCTTGCTCGAGGGCTGCCAGGGCATCCATGCGAAAGACGACTTGCTCGAGCGATCCGGGAGGCATGGTCCGGACCAGTACTGCGTCGAAACTCGAGAGATCGATCGCCCCGGCCGAAACGTGCGTTTCGTATTTCGCTTGGGAAGCCGAGAATTCAGTGCAGCTGCTGATTTGATCGAATGGAGCTTGCACAATTTCGTGCCGCGCGGCCGCCGCTCGCGCAAGATCGCGCACGTACCAGCTTTCGGGAGAAGCGAGGACGGCAATCTTCATGGCGACTTATTTTCCCGCTAGCGCCTGCGCTAAAATATCGCCGCGCAGCCGACCAGCCTCGTGCTCCTTGCCAGTCGTCAGATTCACGAGCTTGATCTTCGCCGGACTGAAGAGGAGCGGATCGAGTTTGTAGAAGTCATAGCCGTACGACGAAAAAATCTCGCGAAATGGTCGACCAAAATCCTTCGAAACCGAGCTCGGGATTTCCGTGACAACGTCGGCCAAATAGCCATCGCTGGCATGCTCGACTTCGAGTGTCACATCGCCGCCGTAGAGCACTGCGTCGTTCGTCCAGCCAATCGCGCCGAGATCGTCGCTGGCAAGTGGCACCAGTGGCGCTGTGCCAGTTCCGCACCGCACCATCGCCAGCGAAATGCCGAGCGTATGCATTTTATGAAGCGCGGTTTCAACCGAACGCGCGACGACCTGAATCGTCCCCGCTAGGCTGGCAGTGCGAGCGGCCAGCAGCGTGAGAGAACTCGGAGCGACGCCGCAGTCGCGGGCAACATTTTCACACACGACACTGGGAGGAATCTTCCCTTCCAGCACCCCCACCGCAACGCGCCGCGATTCGTGCAAGGTGATCTCGGAGAGAATCGCTTCTCCACCGTGCAGCGCACGCATCGGGCCCGAGCCCATCGCAAAATAGTTGTCGTGCGAGATTTTCCAGCCAGCATATTGCGACGCCATGCAGGCCAGCAGCGGCTCGCTAGTGGAGACCGCGATAAGATGCTCGGTCGGCAGGATGCCTTGGGAGGGAACGAGCGAAACTTCGGCCAGATCGGCGAGGCAAATCCGCGCGAGCAGCAACCCGAGTTCGACACTTCCGGGGGTCTGCTTACTGCCGCAGTCGATCACTTGCGTGCCGCACTCCGCAGTCCCGACGATGGCACCAAGCGACGACGCATCGGTCACGATGGTCTGTACCAGCTGATGGGCGCGGTCGTTGAGGGAATGCATTTCGAAAGAGCCTGTGGCGAATCGCGAGCGGCAGAGGAGAGTTCGTTCCTGGGGCCGTAGTTTCGACCGACATCCGTAGCTTGATTCGCTCGATTTCAGCGTTCAAGCCAAAACGGGCGATTGTGGGATAATGTCGCACAGCAGCGGCGAGTGCAATGGGACTTGAGTTTTCGCAGAGCCCCGCTGGCATCTCGGCGAGCGCGTGAACCGGCGCGATTGATGTAATCGGTAGAGACCGATTCGTGACGACGAGATCGATGCGGCGCGGTTTCGGCGAGAGGCCGGCACGATTAGAATGCGAACCCACTGAGCGAATCGTTTGGCGGAAAATGATTCGACGGAGCCTCAACGTGCGAACCACGGGAGAACGTGGCGTGGCAAGTTTGACGATCGAAAATTATGTGAAGGCGATCTACCAAATCGCTGCTGGCGACGCTCAGCCTGCGGCGACCGGACGTCTTGCGGAATCGCTAGGCGTTTCGCCGGGAACGGTCACGAGCATGCTCAAAACGTTGAGCGAATCGGGGCTCGCAGAATACACGCCTTACGAGGGTGCTCGGCTGACGGAGAGCGGACGGACACTCGCGCTGCGCGTTTTGCGGCGGCATCGGCTGATTGAGCTGTTTTTAGTCCGGACGCTCGAACTCTCGTGGGACGAAGTGCACGAAGAAGCTGAGAATATGGAGCACGCCGTCAGCGATTTGCTCGTCGATCGGATCGATGCTTTTTTGGGCTATCCCGCAACCGATCCCCACGGCGACCCGATCCCTAAAGCCGATGGAACCGTGGCCCGGTCGGCTGGCAAGCGGCTCTCGGAACTCAGCAGCGGCATGGAGTTCCGCCTCGAGCGCGTGCTCGATCAATCGCCCGAGTTTTTGCGCTACCTCAGCGAAACGGGGCTGAAACTCGGCGCCATCGGCAAGGTAGCTTCTTCGCGGCCGCAGGCCGGAGTGATCACGCTGATGGTGGAGGGAGCGGAGACCACGCTCGCCTATAAAATTGCCGATCAAATCCTCGTGACGCTGGAATCTTCAGCGGGCTAGTACGCATCGCGCGGACAAACTACGTCGACGGTGCGGGGGTGTTGCCCATGATCGGCTCGTGTCCCAAGGCGCGGCGTATCATCGACAGCTGACCGCTGTGCATCCCTTCGTGCCAAATCGCCGTCTCAAAAATCGAGGCGATATCGGGGAGAAAATCAGGCGATCCAGGTGGGGTCGGCTTCGAGAGCCCCGCTTCATCCAGGCTATCGAGCAGCGCGAGCAGTTTCTCGCGTCGCTCGCGCATTTCAGCCACGACACTTTCGGGGGAACCGTAATCGGCGGGGTTACTTGAAGGCTGCGAGCCCATGCCGAACAGCTTGTTAAGCTCGGTCATTTCACGCACTGCCGAAGGGTCGACCATGCTGATGAAGAAATTGTCAGCCGTCGCCATGTGCCCTGCAAACCAGAGGGCATGATTGGCCTTGGGATGAATCTGTAAGACCCAATCAGCGGGGGTCTTGAACGCAGAGAGAAGCGTCTCACTCATCTGGCGTGTGGAAATGAGCTGCCGCTTGTAACGCTCTTTCTGACCCATGTCGCGCGTTCCTCTTACACCGAGTGAAAACCTGTACTTGAGATCGATGCATGCTGTCACCGCACGCTGCTCGACGACAACACCTATCGTAGGCGCGTGGTCAACTCCTGCGTGCCAGTTGACGCCTGCGCATAGAAAAGTCGCTCGGAAAAACAGGCTGTTTTCACGAGCGACTTTGATTTTCTACCGAATAGTTGACGGTTTGGTCAACTATTTTCGAGACGTGTCGGCTACCCGATGGCAACCTAGTCCATACGAGCGCTGCTGATCAGCTTAATGAACTCGGCGTTGGTCTTGAACCGCCCGAGTTGCTTGGTAAGTTGCTCCATGGCGTCGACCGGATGCATGCTCGACAAGGTGCGTCGGAGCATCGTGACGGCATGCAAAGCTTCGGGTTCGAGCAGAAGTTCTTCGCGACGAGTACCAGACTGGGTAACGTCGATCGCGGGCCAAACGCGGCGTTCGGCCAGTTTGCGATCGAGTACCAGTTCCATGTTGCCCGTTCCCTTGAACTCCTGAAAAATCGCGTCATCCATGCGGCTGTTGGTTTCGATCAGGGCGGTCCCCACGATGGTGAGCGAGCCCCCTTCTTCGAACGCACGAGCCGTCGCGAAAAGCTTCTTGGGAATGTCCATCGCCTTGATGTTCAAACCACCCGACATCGTGCCACCCTTATCTCCCACGTACTTGTTGAAAGCACGTGCCAGACGGGTGATCGAATCGAGCAGCAGGAAGACATCCTGGCCCATTTCCGCCATCCGCTTGCAGCGCTCGATGATGAGCTGCGACAGACGGACATGGCTTTCGATATCGTTGTCGAGGCTGCTGGCACAGACTTCGCCCTTGACGTTGCGGCGCATGTCGGTGACTTCTTCAGGGCGCTCGTCGATCAGCAGGATGAACTGCTTCACGTCGGGATAATTGGCTGCGACACCGGCCGAGATCTGCTGCATCAGAATTGTCTTGCCGCTGCGAGGAGGGGCGACGATGAGTGCGCGCTGACCACGTCCCAGGGGCGTCAGAAGATCCATCACCCGAGTGCTCAACGGCTGGGGACCGGTTTCGAGTCGGAACCAGCGATCGGGGTTGATCGGCGTGAGCTGATCGAAGGCCTTTACCTTGATGTAATCGTCAGGTGGCATCCCTTCGACGTCGGTGACTTCGCGCAAACGGGGTCCTTGGTGACCACGGCCAGGCTGCACCTGACCACGAATCATCACTCCCTGACGAAGACTGTATTTCTCGATCATCGTACCCGGGACAAAGGGATCGCTTCGTTCGCGGCTGTAGTTATTGTCGGGGCTACGCAGAAAGCCATAGCCGTTGGGATGCATTTCGAGCAGGCCATAACCCGCTTCGAGAACCATTTCCTTCACAGGAATAGGCTGGCCGTTTTCGTCGAGCTTGGGGGCTTCGGGAGCACGCTCGCGATCGTAGTATGGCTGGCGATCGTCGCCCTGCATGCCATTTCCGTCACGCATGCCACCACCGCCGCCACCCATTCCGGGCGGACCGGGACGACGACGACGCCGAGGGCGGCCATTGCCACCACCTCCGCCTCCGCCACCACCGCCACCACCTTGGTAGTAGCCTCCGCCACCACCTCCTCCTCCGCCACCGCCGCCGCCACCACCTCCGTAGTGACCGCCGTAGCCGGATCGTCCTTGACCACCACCGCCACCGCTGCGTGGCCGAAACTTCTTCTTCGCCATACCTCACCTGGTAGAACCACACAAGTTGCCGGACCCATCGTGGCCGTGTGGCACTTGCATCGAACGAATGAGCGCTTCTGATGCGCCTTACGAAAACCTTCCGATATCCAGCGGATATTTAGAAAGGGGTAAATCCGAAATGCTGTTCCGATATCAACGAGAGCCATCGAGCTCGTGCGAAGCCTTGCAGGAAGCAAGTCGACTTACCAAGCGAGGCCATCATCGCATGACATCAGGAGCTATGTCGCCGAGCAGCACCCTCAGGACAAGAGCCTGAGCAGCGCCACCCTGGGCGGATAGTGACTGGGTGCGAAATCAGCTGGAACTGCGTGCTAAACAACAGGAGCAGTCGACCGATTCGCTTCATCGCAGGGGGCGATGAGGGGGCCCACAAAGCTTGCCGGAAAATCCTGACAGCTTGGCGGGGAACGTTACAAAAATCAGTTACCGACATCGATTGACGTAGCACGATGCTGGGCCGACTTTGTGGCGAAAACTCCCTGAGGCTTGCAACGAGAATGTCGGCAAGTGCTGGAAAGGAGTGATCATCTGCGGCTGGGGGAACAAATGACGACGGGAATCGTCAAATGCACTGAGCCGGAGAACTGCAAACAACTGCCACAAAAACTTGGCGTGAGCTGGTGCTTGGTGACTCTGCGAATCGCAGGTGCAATTCGAAAAGAACCACCGTTCAATCGAGAGAAGCGTTTCCCGAAGAAGGCTGCCGAGCTGAGGCAGAATCCGGGTCGCAAGATTCAGCTGTGATGGGTTAGAGAGCCCCAAAACAACCAGACCAACTGCAAAACAACGCTTGCATGTCAGACAGAAGTCTTACTGTGGTGAATCCTAGTGATCAGCGGCCGGGTGTCAAGCTGGGAATCCCTCTAGAGTTACGAATAATTGAAAATTCTTAAGAAGTTACACATCCAAGATCGCTGATGCTTGGTCGCGGCGGTTGCTGGCGAGCCCTTTCGACCGATCCGAGCCGATTCTTCGCAATTCTTTGGATCAACCGGCACATTTCCTTGAATCGGATAACTTGCCTAACCGATACAACCAACACTTCTGTCCGTCGGTAGAGGGTGACAGCCTGCGCCGGAATCTTTTCCACGGCAGTCTGTCGCAAGTGCCCAGTGCAAGGATGTTCGAATGTCAAAGCACGCTCCCATCATCGCCTTGGCGCTCCTTTTGGTCGCCTCGCTCGCCTCGGGACAGGATCAGATCCGCTGGACCGCCGATTTCCGTCAGGCATGCGAAATGGCGGCTGAACAGCGTCGCCTGGTGCTGCTGCACTTCTATTCCGACGACTGCCCTCCCTGCGTGAAGCTCGATCGCAACGTCTTCTCGCAAGCTGATGTGGCGACCGCGATCGATCGCAACTACGTCGCCGTGAAAGTGCACGTCAAACAAAATCCTCAACTGGCGATGCGATATCAGATTCGTCAGTGGCCCACCGATGTGATTGTGAGTCCCTCGGGTCTCGAAGTGTTTCGCACGGTGAGCCCTCAATCGCCACGCGACTATATCGCTTTGATGGAACAAGTGGCTCAGCAAGCTGGTAGCACCACAGGTCAGCAGACCCCGTCGCCCGGACCTGCCACCGATGTGGCACGCGAGCCGGTGTATGCCAATCAGCAGACAGCTGCGAGCTCGCCTTACGCTCAAGCTCCCATCGAAAACACGTCGGTTCGGTCGTCGTATCAACCTGTGGCTGATGCTGCAACGACAGCCAACAACTCAGTCTACGGCAATCCTGCGGCGAGCCCTTACATTGCCAACGGTGGCCAGTTCGGCGGCTATGGCATGACGCCTCCTGCTGCAACACCAGGCCAACCTGCTGCTGCGGCACCGGTCGAAAACTCGCAGCCGATGGCGAATCGTTATTCGGGGGGCTATCAGCCTGCCGCATCGCAAACGCCAGTGGCACCTGCTCGCGAGAGCTACACCCAGCAGCCGAGCGCACCACAGTACACGCAGCAAGGTGTGATGACGAATCCTTATGCGTCAGCCCCTGCCCCAGCGGGTAGCGAATCGGCCTATCAGCAGCAGCCTGCACCTAGCGCTGCCACGCCAAGCTATAGCGCCCAAGGTAGTTATGCACCACCAGCCAGCAGCCAGGCGGGATATGGCAACTCGGGCTATGGTCAGCAGAGCTATGGCCAGCAGAGCTACGGCCAGCAGGCTTACAACGATCCAGGATATGGCGCATCCGGCTATGGTCAAACCGCTGAGGCTTCGCAGAATCCCGTGGTTCCAGCTTCGGCGAATCCCCCCCTCAGCTCAGCACAAAATCAGTTCATCGCTGCTGTGGATGCACCTCAGTTGGCAATGGATGGCTACTGCGTCATCACGCTGCTCGATCGCCGGGCTTGGAAGAAGGGCGATCCACAGTGGGGAGCCGTCCATCGCGGTCGCACCTACTTGTTCGCCTCGGAAGCGGAGCAGAAGAAGTTTCTCGTCGATCCCGATCGCTACAGCCCGATTCTCTCGGGATGCGATCCTGTGGTATTCGCTCGGTCGGGCAAACTGGTGGAAGGAAAGCGAGCCTTCGCGATTGCCTATGGCGAGCGGCTCTTCCTCTTCTCCGATGCCAGTGCTCTCGATGAGTTCGGACGCGCACCAGAGAACTACGCAGTTCCTGCTCGGCAAGCGATGATGCAAGCCGACACGCAGCTACGATAAGTCAACGTCGATAGCCGAGCGTCGATCGATTACGCAAAGAGCGAGTCGATCGATTTGCCAAGGCCATCGCGGGTGACGTAGAACGGCCGAGCTTCCACTTCATACGCCAGCTTGGGGCTGATGCCTAAAGCGGTGTAGATCGTCGCGTGTAGGTCTTCAATTACCACGCGATCTTTGATGGTATCGACGGGGCGTTCATCGGCTGTGATGCCATGCACGTGCCCCTTCTTAAGTCCACCGCCGAACATCAGCACGCTACCAGCGCCGGTGAAGTGTCGGTGCATGCCATACTCTTTCAGTTCCTGCACTTTGGTCGGAACTTGCACCTGATCGCGCACGGTTGCTTCGGGGCGCCCCTCCATCATCATGTCGCGGCTGAATTCGCTGGCGAGCACGATGAGCGTTTTGTCGAGCATCCCTCGCTCTTCGAGATCGCGCACCAGCTGAGCAATCGGCATATCGATCTGCTTCTTCAGCTCGCGCAAACGCGTGTGGCCATTGTCGTGCGTGTCCCAGTTGAGGAACGGAATGTACTCGGTGGTAACTTCGATGAATCGCGCGCCCGACTCGACCAAACGACGAGCGAGCAGACACCCCAGCCCAAAGCGGCCGGTGTTGTAACGGTCGTAGCTTTCCTTGGGTTCGAGCGATAAATCGAACGCTTTCGCAGCTGGACTGCTCAGCAGTCTGAAGGCATTATCGAGTGACCGTTCGAGCGAAGTGCGTTGGAAATCGCTACCGTTTTGTGCGATGGGGCTCGACGACGAAAGCTTCTTCATCGCCTCATAGCGCTTTTGAAAACGCTCCATCGTCATCCCCGGTGGGGGCTGTACTGAAGCGAGCGCCTGATCGGGCATCGGAATCAAAAACGGACCATGCTCGCTTCCCAAAAAGCCAGCGGTATGAAACGCCTTCAGCTCTTCCCCTTCGCCCAGTTCAAACCGCTGTCCAATGTCGATGAACGCAGGCATCGCCGGATCGCGCGGGCCAAGTGTGCGCGCAATCACCGAGCCAATATGCGGCGCAGCAACCGTTTGCGGCGGCGCATAGCCGGTGTGCCAATGATACTGATGTCGCGAGTGCAGAATGAATCCAAGATCGCCCGCCGTGTAAGAGCGAATCAGAGTCGCGCGGTCCATCACCTGCGCGATATTCTCCAGCCCCTCGGAGATCTTGATGTTGTCGACGACCGTGTCGATGGCGGGAAATGTGCTCAAAACCCGATTGGCATCCATCCCTTTCTCAAACGGTGTGTAGAGCTTGGGATCGAAGGTTTCGGTATGCGCCATACCCCCTCCCATCCACAACAAAATCACCGCCTCGGCTTTTGCTTTCGGAGCTTCCGCTGCTGCGATTTGGCGAGGATCGCCACTGAGCATCGCAGCGAGTGATGCCGCCGACATCGTGGCCAAAAAGTCCCGGCGATTAGTGCTGGGGCGAATAATCATCGTAAAGATTCCTTCAAGACCTTGCGAAGAGGTTGGCAAGACTTCTTACGGAAGTACGAACTATTTTGAAATGAGTAATTGACGAATTTCGACTAATACACCAGCTGAAACTCGGGCAGCATCAGCACGATCCAGAGCAAATCCTTGACGCCATTTACGTCGGGCTGATTACCCATGACAGTGACGGCGATCTCTCGTTCGCTGGTCGTGGGAGCACGTCCCACCGCTTGCTCGTAGATGCGAGTTACCAGCATCTCGGGGCTCGTTTTTTCCTGCGTTAGCCAATGCTTTGCGCCGCGCGTGAGCATATCATCGAGCGTGCTGCCGTTGGTGAGTTCCAGTGCTTGCAGCGTGGTGGCGACACTATCGCGGCGCGTGACCACCTGTTCGCGATTGGGGCGTCCCAGGGCACGCATCAGTGCATCGTCGTTGACCACAGCCGCGCGAACTTGCGCAAAAGCGCGCGTTCCAGCAACTTGTTGCGCGCGCTCTTGGAGCGTATTCGCCAAACGCCAAGGCACCCCATCGATCGGTGCCACTTGTGCCGCCTTGCTCCATCCCTTGTCGTCGTACGAAGGTGAAGTCCAATCCCCCTCGGGCTTCGCGCTGGCCACCAGCCAGCTAGGATCGCTACCGATGTTCAGCCACTTGCCGCTATCGAGTTCAATGGCAAGCGATGCGACAAATCCGGCGGGATTTTTCCCTTTAATCTCGGTTCCGTTATTCCCCTCGACATCGGGCCAGTTGATCGCGATGGCAGCCACGGTGTTCGATCCGACTGCCAAGTCGCGAGTGATCTCGACCACGGTCGGCTCGTTCCACACATTGCCCGAGGCAACTTTTTTGCCACCTACAAACAGTTCAAACTGGTTATCGCAGCTGACCACCGCAAACGCACGTTTGACAGCCGATTTCAGCTCGAAGGTTTTTCGTAAGTAGATGCGGCCACCCTCCGCAGCATCGACAGCGAGTCGATCATTCCAAATCCAACGCCCAGCGAACTTGATGTCGGCAGGTTTGGCACCATCGTCATTCACCACAGGCAGGTCGATTGCCGGTTTCGCGGGACGACTCGCAGTGAGCACCGCAGCAGCATCGACGAACTGCTCGGCCGACATGCGTCGCACGATTGGACCGCGAAACAAGTACTCAGCTTCTTCTGCCTTGGGGGCATCGACAGCTGGCATTTGATAAGCGCGCGACGTGCAAATGAGCGCGAGGGTATGCTTCAGATCGTAGCCATGATTGGCCAGATCGACCGCCAGCCAATCGAGCAAGTCGCTGCTCCAAGGATCTTGATCGAGGTCGTCGAGTGGTTCCACAATGCCGCGCCCCATCAGTTGGCTCCACAAGCGGTTGACCATCACCCGCGCAAGCCTTCCGTTTTCAGGATGCACCATCAGGTCGGCCAGTTGTTTCATCCGCTCGGCGCGAGGCAACTGCGAGCTAATCGCCCCCAGCTGTGGATACACAAAACCGGGAGTCGCCGTCTCGCCCGTTGGTTTGTCGCAGCGATGAATTTCGAGATCTTTCTCGGCGAAAACAGCGGCGAGACCATAAGCGTCGGTTAGTTTCCAGTGATTCACAAAACTATCGTGACACGATGCGCACTTGAGATTCGTGCCGAGAAACACCTGGCCGATATTTTGTGCGGCCTGCATCTCGGGACGCTGACTCGCGTTCACTGTTCCGCGCCACACAATGCCGGTCGAGAACCCTTCGCTTCCCGGCACTGGGCTAATCAGTTCGTGCACAAACTTGTCGTAAGGCTTGTTGTCGACGAGCGCCTGATAGAGCCAAGTTGTGATCTGCTTGCGACCACCATCAATGAACCCGGTTCCGCGATAGGCGTTGCGCAAGTGGTCGTTCCAAAACGAGAGCCAGTGCTCGGCATAGGCTTGTCGATCGGCTAGCAGCTGCGCGACAAGCTTGGCACGTTTATCGGCAGCTTTATCAGCCAGGAACGTAGCAGCGAGTTCTTCGGAGGGAAGTTCCCCGACAAGATCCATGCTCACGCGGCGCAAGTACATCCGGTCGTCGACGAGCTGCGATTGCTCGATGCCATGCGACTCGAGATAGTGGCCCAGTATTCGATCGATCGGATGATCGCCAGCAATTCCGCTGGGCATCGGTGGCAGTTCCACGATGCGTGGCGGCAGCGGCTTTGGCTCGGTCGATTTGAAGCGAAAGCCTTCTTCCCAAGTGGCTCCTTCATCAATCCAGCGTTTGACAATCGCCAGTTGCTCTTCGGTCAAACGGGGGCCTTGGGCCGGCATGATTCGGTCGGCTTCTTTTCCCGCAGCGAGTTGCCAGAGCAAACTTTTTTCGCCACTTCCCACCGTCACCACAGCTCCGCTGTCTCCGCCGGCCATCAGCTGCTCGCGAGTTTCCATCCGCAAGCCACCTTTGGCCTCGCGACCAGTGTGGCACTTGATGCAGGTCGACTGCAGAATCGGCACCACCTGGGTATGGAAGTTGATCGGCTCGTCAGCAGCGTTAGCCTTGACAAGCGATCCTGCGGCAAGCAGTAGCGCGAGGAACTTCCAGCGAAGCTTTTCGACGAAACTCGTCATAACGTGGTTGCTCAATCGATGGGAGGAATCGACGGGTCCAATCGCCGCGCGATCGAAGCGCAGCTAGTAGCCTATCTATTATCGACGAGCCTTGTAGCCAACGCAATTATGAAACGGCGATGCGCGGCAATTCGACGAGCAGAATTTTTTGTAAGTCTAGGCCCGAACAGCACGAAAGAACGCTTCGAGCTTTCGCGGGTCAAGGACGCCTTCGGTCCGTACACTGCTGCACAAATCGAGGCCGAACGGTCCCACTTCGTCGATCGCTCGACGCACGTTGTTGGGGTGCAAACCACCCGCTAAGTAGATCGGAACTCCCACCTGCTCACGAATTTTTTGGCTCACACGCCAGTCGTGCACACGTCCCGTGCCACCGAGCTCTTTGGTCGACTGATTAGGCCGGCCACTATCGAGCAAAATGGCGTCGACGTGAGGGGCCACTTGCAGCGCTTCGTCGAGCGCGGCCTCTCCTTCCACGTGGATCACCTGCACGAGCTTGGCTCCCGGCATACCGGCCCGCAGAGAAGCGTAGTCGGCGATGGGAACTGCATCGCAGATTTGTACAGTGCTAGTTCGAGTCCGCTGATGCTGGTCGACGATCGCCGAGGCCGATTGCAGGCTGGTGAGCAGAAACGACGCCACGCCGGGAGGCGTTTCGCGGGCCAACTGGGCAATGAGGGGTTCGTCGATCACCCCTGGACCACTCGGCATAGCCGACACGAGCCCGACGGCGGAGGCTCCATGGGCCACTGCGGTGGCGAGTTCCCAGGAGCTCGAAATGCAGCAGATCTTGACGCGCGGAATCATGGCGGAGAGCTAGCAGAGGTCGTGGATCAAGTGGAGATATTCTCCCTGCATGACACCAGATGCTCGGCGGAGTTCGCGATGACCTCGCAGCTGAAACTGGAAAGCTGCCCGCGAGGTACTCATGAGGCGCACAGGGCTGCTGGGATGCTGAGCGACAACAGCTCGGGCAAGAAATGCTTAAAGCCTCGATCTACCGGCCTCTCCCTCCGATAGACCAAGGCTTTAAAGCGTTTGGTCGGCAACCTGTCGGTTTTATTTTCGAGTCACCCGCCGTCGAGCTCGGAGCATCAATCCAAGGGCCTCTCCCTCCCCAGAATTCATGCTCCGAGCAGCAACGGGCGATAGCAAACATGTTTTGTCGGAATCAGTCGACCTGCTGGGCAGGTCGGTGATCCAGGTTCCATCATCGTCACTCGGATGTAAGAAGAACCAGCGAGGAAACCGTAAACGTTATGGCAACGCCCGCATCCTCGAGCCAGTCTTCATCCAAGTTCGGTTCCGAAACCTTTGGGGGGTCGAAACCCTTTTGATTCGCCCCCGTAAGCGCCTGGGACATAAATCCAGAGGCCTCTCCCTCCCCTAAATTCACGTCCCAGGCTGCAACGGGCGATTACGATCGGTTGTTTGAACTCGCCGCGATTAGCTCAGCAGGCAACGTTCCAACATCTGTTTGTCTGAAGCTAAGTGTTCGGAGCTCACGGTTGTCATCGGTGACCTAGGCGGCTGCGAATCATTCGCTCGTCTTTGGTCGTCCGGCTGCGTCCGGGACAAAAACAAAGAGGCCTCTCCCTCCCCTTCATTCCTGTCCCGGACTGCAACGGTCGATGTCGCGGGCAACCCAGCGGTTTGTTGGCAGGAGCTTGACCTCATCACGCCTCGGTCAGCAGGCTGCCTCACCAGGATTACACCGTCGATGGTGAGCAATCGGGCCGGTGGCTGAATCATTCAGCCGATCGCGGAGGAGCATCTTGCTCCTACTGGACTCCAGCTCTGTGGTAAAGGAGAAATGCACTCGGTGTGCCAAAGCCTGCGAGAGGGAACCGAAATCTTTCCTGGAAGATGCTGTAATCCATTGAAAAACAATAATTTACGCTCATTTTGAAAAGTTCAAAAAGTTTCTGAGCGCCAACGAGTGTGCAATCGGATGTCGCCAGTGATCGGTTTTCTTGCTCAAAAACGAAGCATGCGCGACGGCTAACCGCCCACAGGCGCAGCACATTGCTAGCATCTCCCGCACTAATAACGGTTTACTCACCGTTTGTGGCCGCATAGGCACCGCTAATCAATGCGGTTTGATGGGTCGATGGTGCGGGTTTTACCGCCTCGCAGACCACTGAAGAGACCAGAAATCGGCAGTCTAGGTAGACGGGCGAGAATAGGTCGAGTCGATCGCCCTACTGCGGCATTTCTGGCGGTGAGAACAGGGTGTTGCTCGTTTTCGAGGCATCGGGCAAATGGGCCGGGATCTCGAGATAGAAAGTGCTCCCTGCCCCGACGGTGCTTTCGACCCGCACATCGCCACCATGCTCGCGCAGAATCTTCTGGCTCACCGGAAGCCCGAGACCTGTCCCACGAGCACCTTTGCGTGACTCGAAGACCGAGAAGATCTTCTTGATATCGTCGGGCTGAATCCCCTCACCGTTATCAGCCACTGCAATGCGCAGCAGCTTTTCGCTGGGGAGATAGGTGACCGACACTTCCACTTTTCCCCCCGGCTGTTTTTCGCAGGCATCGATGGCGTTGGTCACCACGTTCAAAATGGCCCGGTGGAGCAGATCGGGATCGGCCATCAGCAGCGGAAGCCCCTCGAACGGATGGAACAGCAGTTCGACTTCAGCTTCGTGTGCTCGGGTCTGCATCAACTCGACGACGTCCGACACGCACTCGTTCATATCAGCAGCCACCGGATCGGGCTCGCGCTGCTTGCTGAACGTCAGCATGTCCATCACCAGGTTCGAGATCCGTTCCTGGTTCTTTTCGACGATCCGCCAACCTTTGCGGACCACATCGTTATCGGTCACGCGGAGCCCCTCTTCAATCAGGAAGCTCCCTCCTCGAATGCCCTGCAGAATGTTCTTGATGTGGTGCGACAGCGTGGCAATGGTTTGCCCCATCGCCGCCAAGCGTTCGGCCTGCACCATCGCGGAATAGTACGACGTATCTTCGACCGCTAAAGCCGCCTGATGACCGATCGCCACCATCAGCTTCAGATGCTCCTCGGAGAAGCGATTTCCGATGCGCCGCTCGAGACTCTTGCCGGGAGGGGTGTAGGTATCGATGTAGATGACGCCGACAATTCCATAGCGCCCCTGCAGCGGAACGCAAATCGCCTCGCGAACACCGAGCGTCACAATACTCCCATCGGTCGCATCCCAGCGGCTGTCGTCGCGGGCATCGCTCGTGAGTACACCCTCTTTATGGTCCATCACAAAGTCGAGAATCGTGCGGCTGATCGCCAATCGCTCGTCGACTTTCACTCCCCGCCGGTTTCGACTGGCAATCGGCGTGAGCTCGCCAGTCTCGTGGTCGATCATCATCACGCAGCCGCGATCGGCTTCGACCCACTCGAAAATCATCTCCAAAATGCGCTGCAGCAGCTGATCGATGTCGAGCGTATGACTCACCGCAAGTGCTGTGCGGTACATGATTTGCAAATTCGATCGTGCTCGTGCAAGCCACGGACTTTCGGCACTTCCGCCTGCCGATAAATCGCCAGCGGCTTCATCGGGTCGAACCGAACGGACGATTCGCGAGCCACCATCGTCGGCGGTGTGCGTGACGATATTCACCTCGTGCACCAGCGAGTTCAGCGAACCGGAATCGTCGTCGCTAAACACCATCATGGTGCGTCCCAGCTGCAATCGATCGCCGGTGCTCAGTTTGTGCTCGCTCACTTGCTGAGCATTCACAAACGTGCCATTGCTGCTGCCCAGGTCGAACAGCACGAAGCCTCCATCGACCTTTCGAACTTCGGCATGCCGCCGCGAAACTTCATTATCTTGCAGCTGCGCGCGGTTGCCACTTTCGCGCCCCATCGAGAGCGGAAGATCCCCTAGTTCGAAGCGTTTGCCGCGATCGCGGCCTTGCATGACGAAAAGGGTCGCCATCGGCAGTTCCTGAAAGTCGAGTTGGCGAACGAGACGCGGGGATGAAGTCGTAAACGGGGCCAAGTTAGCAGGCAATCGATTGTAGGAACGACGAGCACAAGTTGGTAGTGTGCCAATAGTTCGGTCGGCTGTTCCCACCGCCTCTCGAGACATAGAATACGGGCAGACAAATCGAGCAGCAATCGAGCGAGCCTCGGTTTGACCGACCGATCACGCAGCGACAGCCGAAGTTTCTAGGCGGAGTAAATCGTGCGATGAGTGTGACGCGAACTTTCAACAGCAGCGAACTGGCGGCTTACGTCCAAGATGGATTTTTTGTCGTGCGGGGTTTGTTCGATCGCGACGAGATCAGCAAACTCCTCGATTTCGCTCAAAGCGATGCCGCCTTTGCGGGAAGCCTTTACGGCCGCCGCGATGCCACTGGCAAGGAGACAAAGCTCGCTCTCTGGAATCATGCCGGCAGCGACCTCTACAGCATGTTTGCTCGCTCGCCACGCATCGTCGACCGGATGGAGCAAGCGCTCGGTGGCGAAGTCTATCTCTATCACATGAAAATGATGCTCAAAGAGCCGCATGTCGGTGGGGCTTGGGAATGGCACCAGGATTACGGCTACTGGTACAACAACGGCTGTCTCTTCCCGCTCCTTGCCAGCTCGCTGATTGCGGTTTCTGCTGCGACCAAAGCGAACGGCTGTCTGCAAGTGCTGCGAGGTTCGCACCACATGGGTCGGATCGATCACGGCAAGACCGGCGATCAAACCGGAGCCGACCTCGAGCGAGTGGAAGCGGCGATGAAAACGATGGAACTGGTGTATGTCGAGTGCCAGCCTGGCGATGCGATTTTCTTCGACAGCAACTTGCTCCATCGGAGCGACGCCAACACCTCGAGCGACCCGCGTTGGTCGCTGATTTGCTGCTACAACGCCCGCCGCAACGATCCCTATAAACAGTCGAAGCACCCGCAATACTCGCAGCTGGACAAAGTCGACGACAGCGCGATTCGCACCTGGAACTCTGCTGCGGAGATCGCCAAGTGAGCTCACTCACGGCCCCGCTCGAAGGCTCCAATGGCATGTCGATCGAGCCCCTGCTGCTCTACCGTGTGGCCGATGGGGCAGCGAGTTTTGCGACCTGGAAAATGGAGACCGGGCACGAAGCAGTCGCCCTGTTTTCCTCGCGCGAGAATGCAGCCGCCTATCGCAGCGAACTGGGCATTCGCTCCTCGGAGTGGAACGAGTTGCAGCCCAAATCCGACGCGCTCCTGAGCATTCTCCGCGCCTCGGTCGAAAGTGGCATTCTCTACGCCGTGCTCGACCCCCTCGCTGGCTCCGCCCGCACCCTTTTCGACCTCCCCCGCATCCTCGCCTCTCAGCCGAGCAATTGAAGCGAGAGGCGATTCAGTAGGCCGCGACATCGTCGTTTTTCACTGAAAATCAGCGACGTTTCGCAAACCCCAAGGGCTGGCGACGGCAACTAACTGCGGCCTTGGGCGGCGTTTGATTCGAGGAAGTCGGCCCAGAGGCGATCGAGGCTTTTGCCGCAAGCTTCTTTCCACAAGTCGTAGCGATATTTGCCTTGGCGAAGTGCTCCATGGAGGGCCAGGAAGAGCTTGTCCCCTTCCGTCTCTTTACACCACGCGACGAACATCGAGGAACTGCGGTAGCCATCGCGATAGCTTTGCCGGTTCGGATCGACGCGGTCGAGCTTCACACCCGGCTCGTAGTGATAGAACCGGACGTAGTCGGCGATCGCTTCGACGAGCCAAGCAGGATCGTATTTTGGGTAGCGCTGAATGGCGTGCGTTAGTTCGTGTACCATCATCCCTTTGTCGTCGGGATTCTGCCGGACGTAGTTGGCCGCGACATAGATTGTGGTGCCACCCGTGGCGGCGACTCCCTTCATATCTTTTCGCATCATGATTTTGATTTCGCGCGGGGCGGTGAAACCTTCCGTCGCCAGCAGCGCTTCGATTTTCGGATGCCACTCTTTTAAGATCGCCGCAGCATCGTCGCACCAGCGTGCCAAGTCGGGCGTTTCGCTGGCATCGACCTTAATGACGACCTCGCCCGGCCGCTCTTCAGCAGGCTTGTCCCCAGCAGGGAGCTTGGCATCAGCAGGCTTTTCATCCTCGGCCAGCAGCTGCTGCGAAAGCGCGAGGGATGAAGCTGTAGCTAGGCTCAAAGCAAGAAAATGGCGGCGGGAGAACATCGGGGCAAAGTCCTTTTCGCAAGTGCTGGAGAGGTGCGCGTATTTCGCGGCTGAGGGAACACAACTAGCGCGCAAAAGCACGCGACAAGCGATGGGTCGCTTATCGCGCGCTGGATGTTCAGGTTTGCCAATTTTTCGGAAGCTCGTTGGCTAGGCCCAATGCTTCGCGGAGCTATTTAGGACTTAGGGAGCAGGCTCATCACGCCAGCCGATGGGCGAGCGATGACGTGTCCAGCAATCACCTTGCCGAGCGTTGCAGCGCGAGCGGTGCCGGCGTCGATGGCGGCTTTCACAGCGGCCACATCGCCACGGATCACCACGGTGATGTATCCGCCACCGAGCTTTTCCTTGCCGATGACTTCCACATTCGCAGCTTTACAAGCCGAATCGATTGCCTCAAACACCGCAACGAAGCCTTGGGTTTCGATGAAGCCGAGCGCTTGCGACGATTGATCAGCCACAGTTACCTCACTCTTTCCGCCAACAATTTCGTAATTAGGATTTTTCACGGTACCTTGCTGAAGCACGGCACTAGTTTCGAGAGGGCTCTTCAAAGCTGCCATCGCGCGATCATCGGGGCGATTGATAATCGTCGACGTGGGACGAGCTTGCAGCTGCTCGCTTACGGCATGTCCGGCGTCGATTGCCGAACGAAGCGCCGAGACATCTCCCGTCATCTTGAGCACCACCCCCGACCAGTCGTTGAGTTCCCACTGGAACAGACGCACTTCTGCGGCCTTTTCCATGGTGTCGAGGGCGATCATCGCCGGTGTCAGTCCAAAGACTTCCAGGATTCCAAGAGCTGCTTGCACAGTTGCGAATATCCGGCTGAAGGATGGGCGGGAAACATTGCGAGAGCCGACTCTCGACTGAAGAGTATAACTTGCCCTGTTTGCGTCGGCAGCCCAGTCGTCAGATTTCCTCGCAACTTCACCCCCTTCGAGGTCGGAATAAGCCGAAAACGCTAGGCGCCTTGGAGCCCCACAAATCAACATAAACCATTATAAATCATACACTTAAATCCATTTTCTCAAGATACTGATCCGCCCCCTGATCAAAAGCCGGTCTCTTGGCGACAAATCTGCATCTGATAGCTATGCGTTGGAGTTTTGATCGCTTGGGGAAGCTGGAAAGCGAGCAAAACCGTGCTTGAACGGTTAAAACTGCCGGGGTGGAATCTCGTCAAAACTAGCCGCAGGCTCTGTTTCAAGCCCTTCCCAAAGCTACCGTAACGGTGTTACTCTCATAGGCTTACGAATTTCTCGCACGCTTGGCGTTAAGCCGCGAATCGCCACGAGGCGACAATCGCGAGCGATCGCCGATTGAGGTAGTTCCCGTGGCCAGATCGAAATACGCCCAACAGCCCCCTGCCAAAGCCGCCAAGGGTACGTACTCGTTCGTATCGCTCGGCTGTCCGAAGAACCTGGTTGACAGCGAACGAATGCTGGGCCTATTGAAGCTCGATGGCTACGATCTGGTTGCCGAACCCGATGGCGCCGACTTCGTGGTGGTGAACACCTGCGGCTTTATCGAGCGGGCTCGTACCGAATCGTTTCAAGCAATCGACGAGATGCTGGAACTCAAAAAACAGGGGCGCACCAAGGGTGTGATTGTTTCGGGCTGTCTCGCTGAACGGCAAAAAGAACAGCTCCTCGAAGATCGCCCAGGCATCGACTGCCTGGTGGGCGTTTTTGGTCGTGAGCAGATCACACAAGTTGCCGACCGTTTGCTCGGAAGTCTCGAAGAGCAGCGCAGCGTGTTTCAGCCCGCGCCGATTCGCGCTCTGAGCGATACCGATCGCCTCCGCATCACGCCACGTCACTTTGCGTATCTCAAAATCAGCGAAGGTTGCGATCGTCTTTGCACGTTCTGCGCAATCCCCAAGATGCGTGGTAAGCACGCCACCAAGCCGATGGAAGAAGTGCTCAAAGAGGCTCGGCAACTGGCTGCGGATGGCGTGAAAGAACTCGTCATCGTGGCGCAAGACACCACGTACTACGGCATCGATCTTTACGGCGAACCGAGGCTCGCAGAACTCCTGCGCGAGATTGAAAAAGTCGAAGGCATCCAGTGGATTCGCCTGATGTACTTCTACCCGATGTACATCACCGACGAATTGATCGACGTGATCGCCAAAAGCGAGAAGATCGTCCCCTACATCGACATGCCGCTGCAGCACATCAACGACACGATGCTCCGTCGCATGAGCCGCCGCGTCACCCGCGCCGAGACCGAACTGCAGATCAAAAAATTGCGTGAAGCGATTCCTAATCTCACCCTTCGCACCACGTTTATCACCGGGTTTCCTGGTGAAACACAGGAGCAGTACGAAGAGCTCCGCGAATTTCTCCGCGAGCAAAAGTTTGAGCGAATGGGTGTCTTCACCTACTCGTTTGAGCCCGATACTCCGGCCGCTAACCTGCCCGACCATCTGAGCGAAGAAGTGAAGAACGAACGTCGCGAAGCACTGATGGCAGTGCAGCAAGAACTGGCGTTCGCTTGGAACGAAGCCCAGATCGACAAGGTGATGCCGGTGATCTTGGATCAGTCTGTCGAAGGGGAAAAGAACGTTTGGATTGGCCGCAGCATGGCCGATGCTCCGGACGTCGATGGGCTGGTGTTCGTGACGGGTCACAAATATCGCCTGCATGCGGGTGATATTGTCGACGTGCAAATCGTTACCTCGCAGCAGTACGATCTCGTCGGCATTGCGGTCGGTGGTGTGACCCGTTAGTGAGATTTGCTCGACATTCCCAACACAACAAGACGTTGCAACTCGAGGAACGATCGTGGCGAAGAACAACAAGAAGAAACCGCTGGGCTCGAGCGAATCAGCAGCCCCAGAAGTGTCGAACCAGATTGTGAACGTTCCGAACGCGATCACAGCGCTGCGGCTGGTTATTTCAGTCGCTGTGTTCTACTTCCTGGCGAACAAGCTCTACACCCAAGCGCTCGCCTCGTTTGTGATCGCTGCTTCGACCGACTGGATCGACGGCTACTGGGCCCGCAAGTTCAATCAGGTGACCAAGGTCGGTCGTGTGTTCGACCCGATTGTCGACAAGATTATTATCTGCGGCACGTTTGTGTTCCTCGTTGCCGAGCCCAACAGCGGCATCGCCGCGTGGGTTGCTGTGGTTGTGATGGGACGCGAAATGCTGGTGACTGCTTTGCGTAGTTTTATCGAGCAAAGTGGGGGTGATTTTTCTGCGCAGCTGTCGGGCAAAATCAAAATGCTGCTGCAGTGCGTCGCCGTCGTCGCCAGCATTGTGCTACTGCGACACTTCAAAGAATTTGGAGACGACAAACCGGCTCCCGCTTGGCTTGCCACGGCAGTTCCTGTGAGTGTTTGGGCCGCTGTTGCCATCACCATCTACTCGGGACTCGAGTACGTGATCGCCGCTGTCCGTCGCTTCCGCACATAGGAAGTTGATCACATGCTGCTGGTGATCAATTTCATCACGCTCACCTTGCTGGGGCTGTCGATCGGTGGCTGGATCGTCTCGTTCGGCAAATGGCGACGTGGCGAAGCGATTCTGCCACACACGCCGCGACTCCCTGTGCCGTGGGGACTTCTCGATCTCGTAGCCTGCGTGCTGATCCTGATTTTCTTCTCCGCCCTGGCCATTCAGTCGCTGATTTCTTTGGGCTATCTCCCTCCGAAGGTTGCGCTCGAGTCGCTCGACATCCGCGGACAAACGGCCATCATCGGCTCGGAAGGAATCGCCAAACTGCTGACGATGGTCGCGATCATCGGACTGATCTGCTACCGCTTTCGCGCGTCGGCTTTCGACCTGGGCTGCGATCTCAAGATGCTGGGGCACGATGTTCAGCTCGGCACCGTGGCGTTCGCAATGATTGCCCCCGTGATCTTCACCATCCAGGGAGTGCTCGTCACCTTTTGGAAGCCGTCGAAGCATCCGCTGATGGAAACACTCCGCGACTTGCCGAATCCCACGCTATTTGTGGTGATTGCTTTTTCGGCGGTGATAGTAGCCCCTCTCGTGGAAGAGTTTTTCTTTCGCGTGCTGCTGCAAGGCTGGATCGAGCGCGTGGTGACCTATCGACGCGAGGGAGGCTTTGAACTTCTGTTTGGCGGACGCCCAAATGCTGCCAGCCCACCGCTCGCTTCAAGCGCCACGGAGACCGCGAGCCTTCCTGGCGAGGCACCAACCTGTGCAATGCCTGTGCTGCTGAAGCAGGAATCGCCTCCGACAGAAGCCCCCGCTGATGCGGCCCTGCTAGTCGATGTGTCTAGCACACGTGCGCCTCGTTTACGGCACTCGATGATCGCCATTTTCACAAGCTCGATCATCTTTGCTCTGATGCACTACAGTCATGGTCCCGACTGGGTGGCGCTCACCATCTTGGCCCTGGTTTTGGGGTTCCTCTATCACCGCACGCATCGCATCACGCCGTCGCTGGTGGTCCACTTTCTGCTGAACTTCCTCAGCCTGCTGGCCCTCTATTCTGAGGTGTTTTTGAGCCCTTCCACGCCTCAACCTTAATAAAATTGCCCCTTAGCAATCGACTGCTCCGCTGCTATCCTTAGGGCTCACCACGACAGCGTGACCTCGAGCCCTTTCCCTTGCGGAGCCTGCAAAAGTGCCACTTGGATTTGCCATTGTTGGATGCGGCATGATCGCCCGCTTTCATGCGCGTGCTATCGAGGCGACCAGCGGAGCCAAACTGGTTGCGTGCTACAGTGCTACACAGTCGTCGGCCGATAAATTCGCTGCGGAAACGGGCTGCAAAGCTTACAGCGACTTGCAGGCGATGCTCGCCGATCCGGCGGTGAATATCGTCACGATTTGCACTCCCAGCGGAGCGCACCTCGAGCCTGCCGTGGCCGCCGCGAAAGCTGGCAAGCATGTGGTGGTCGAGAAGCCGCTCGAGATCACACTGAAGCGCTGCGACGCCATCATCGATGCCTGCAACAAAGCGGGAGTGATTCTCTCAACGATTTTTCCCTCGCGTTTTCACGATTCGTCGCGACTCATCAAACAGGCAGTCGACAAAGGGCGTCTTGGGCGCATGACGCTCGGCGATGCTTACGTGAAATGGTTTCGCACACAGCAGTACTACGACAGCGGCGCATGGCGCGGCACTTGGAATCTCGACGGTGGCGGAGCGCTGATGAATCAGGCGATTCACAGCATCGATTTGCTGCTCTGGTTCATGGGTCCTGTGGTGGAAGTGAGCGCCCACACGGCGATGCTCGCTCACGAGCGTATTGAAGTGGAAGACACTGCCGTTGCCACCGTGAAGTTCGCCAGTGGCGCGCTCGGTGTGATTGAAGCGAGCACGGCTGCATTTCCAGGCGAGCTGAAACGCGTAGAACTGCACGGCAGCGATGGCAGTGTGGCGATGCGCGAGGAAGATATCACCCGCTGGGAATTCGCGAAGAAAACAAAGGCCGATGAAGAACTGCTCGCAAAAATGGCGAGCAAAACCACCTCAGGGGGCGGAGCTGCCGATCCCAAGGCGATCGGTTTTCATGGCCATCAGCGACTGTTTCAAGATCTGGTAAACGCGATCAAAAAAGGTCGCGCGCCGCTGATCGATGGGGCGGAAGGCCGTCGAAGTGTCGAACTGATTCTCGCCATCTACAAGGCGGCGGAAACCGGCAAGACAGTGAAGCTGCCACTCGCCGGCGATCCTAAATTGGCCGCCCGCTCGAAGTCGAAATAGTTGAGAGCGATCTCTCCCCTGGCATCAAGTAAGCACCACCGACCGTGAATCCCCTTCCCCAAACGCTCCCCAGTCTGCCTGCCATGACGACCTCGCGCGCTTGGGTCTTTCGCGGAAGCAATCATCCACTCCAGCTCGAATCGCTTCCGGTCGAACCACTTCGCCAGGGGGAAGTGCGTGTCGCCATCGAATGTTGCACCCTCTGTGGCAGCGATCTCCACACGATCGAAGGTCGGCGCAGCACTCCACTTCCCACGGTGCTGGGGCACGAAATGCTTGGCCGGGTTGTCGAGCTTCCTCGCAGCGAAACGATTCTCTCCCTCAGCGGCGAACCCTTAACGATCGGTTCGCGCATCACCTGGGGTGTCGCGGCGAGTTGCAAAACCTGCTTTTACTGCACCCACGATCTGCCGCAAAAATGCGAGTCGCTGTTTAAGTATGGCCACGAATCGCTCGCAAAGATGCCGAAACTTTCGGGTGGACTTGCTGAAACATGCCACCTAACCGCAGGAACCGCCATCGCTATCGTGCCCGACACGATGTCGTTTAAGGTGGCCACACCTGCCAGCTGCGCCACGTCGACTGTGGCCGCTGCCATCCGCGCCGCTGATCTGCGTGCTGGCGAGCATGTGGTAGTGCAAGGGTGCGGCATGCTGGGGCTCACGGCGCTTGCTTGGTGCGCGATGGAAGATGCCGCGAGCACGATCGGAATCGATATCGATCACGGGCGTCTCGCGCAGGCCCGAGCCTTTGGCGCTACTCACACACTGCAGTCGACAGCGGACCCGCAAGCACTCACCGATGAAGTCCTCGTACTCACCGCTGGTCGCGGCTGCGACGTAGTACTCGAAATGTCGGGGAGCAATAGTGCCATCGAGCGCAGTGTGGCGATGCTCCGCCCTGGTGGCCGTTTGATCTTAGTGGGAAGTGTTTTTCCGCAACCAGCTGTCGCACTTTTTGCGGAGCAAATCGTTCGCAAATGCCTGACCATTCGAGGGATGCACAACTACACCCCTGCCGATTTGCAAAGTGCAATTACGTTTCTCGCGCGGGCTAGTTCGCGATTTCCATTCGAGTCGCTCGTTCCCCTCGAATTCTCGCTCGACCAGCTCCCTCAGGCGATTCATTCGGCCCACGCCGAGCGACCTCCACGGGTCGCTATCCTGAATCGATAAATCCTCGCGAATTGCAGAGGTTTATCCCGATTTTCGGCATCCTGGCGCGATCTGCTGCGCAGCGTGGTAGACTTTCCGGATCGCCAAACCCAACGTCGCGACGCCGTCACGGGCCGCATCGCGCGCTCTCTTCTCACGTAACGCACAAGGAACGACTCGATGACTCGCACCAATCGTCGCGATGCCCTGAAAAGCCTGGCGGGAGTATCGCTCGCCGCACTTGCCGCACCTACGTTTTTGACCTCCCTAGCACAAGCGCAGGAAGCTGAACCAAGTGCCATCGCGTTTGGTCTGGTTACATACATGTGGGGCGCAGATTGGGATCTCCCCACGCTCCTGAAAAACTGCAAAGCGACCGGCGTGCAAGGTGTCGAGCTACGGACGACCCACAAGCACATGGTCGAGCCGAGCTTAAACGACGAACAACGCCAGGCAGTCGCTTCGCAATTTGCCGAGGCCGGGATCACGCTTGTCGGTATCGGGAGCGATGAACGTTTCGATAACCCCGATCCTGAAAAAGTGAAAGCTGCAATCGAGAAGACCAAGGACTTCATTCGCCTCAGCCACGACATTGGCGGGAGTGGCGTGAAGGTGAAACCAGATCGGTTTTACGATAACGTGCCGCGCGAAAAAACCATTGAGCAGATTGGCAAGGCGCTCAACGAACTAGGAGAGTACGCTGCAGGATTTGGTCAGCAAGTGCGGCTGGAAGTTCACGGACAATGCAGTGAACTCCCGACGATCAAAGCCATCATGGAGATCGCCACCGACGAGAACGTGTACGTCTGCTGGAACAGCAACGCCACCGACCTGAAAGGAGAGGGGCTGAAAGCCAACTTCGATCTCGTGCGTTCGCGGTTTGGCAGCACTGTGCATGTTCGCGAACTCGATACAGCCGACTATCCGTTTGCTGAACTCGTCAAACTGCTGGTGACGAGCAAGTACGAAGGTTGGGTCTTGCTCGAAGCGGCCAGCAAGCAGGAAGATCGTATCTCCGCCCTCACCAAACAGCGCAAGCTATTTGATGACTATTTGGCCGCAGCGTCGAAGTAAGATCGCTGCGACTCCACGACAAAAGCTCGCTTTTTCAGGCGAACTAGTGACTTTTCTCAGCAGCTGCGAGCTTGCGGGCCGCAGCTGCTTTCATGCGCAGGTTGAGGATTTCAACACCGAGCGAGAATGCCATCGCGAAGTAGATGTAGCCTTTGTTGATGTGCGTTCCAGCACCTTCAGCCACCAGCATCACACCAATGAGCAGCAGGAACGAGAGGGCGAGCATTTTCACCGTGGGGTGCCGCTCGACGAACTCAGAAATCGTTCCGGCAAAGATCATCATCACTCCGACCGCGATAACCACCGCTGTCATCATCACGTAGATACTTTCTGCCATACCGACGGCAGTAATCACGCTGTCGAGCGAGAAGATGATGTCGAGCATCGCGATCTGAAAGATCACCTGCCCAAACGTCGCGCGACCCTTCGCTTTCGGATCGGCATGCGCTCCCTCCATCTTATGATGGATCTCAATCACGCTGCTTCGAATCAGGAAGAGCCCACCGAAGAGCAAAATCAAATCTTTCCACGAAACCACATTGAATTCTTGGAAGGCTTCTTCGTCGTGAGCACTGTGTTTATGTTCTTCGTCCGCATGTTTTTCCTCGGTCGCGGCATCCGTCGTAGCAGGAACAGTTCCGGGCTCGCCACTGACAACTTGTGCTGTGGGTTTGGACTTCATGGCATCGATCCACGATGCGGGCAGAATCTGATCCCACTGAAACGCAGCGACAGTGAGTCCCATGATCCAGCTGATGCATAGCAGCAGCAATAGACGGGTTCCCATCGCTGCGAGTAGACCAATCCAGCGCGCTCTGGCTTGCTGCTCGAGAGGCAATCGGGCCGAGGCTACCGAGATGAAAACGATGTTGTCGATCCCGAGCACAATCTCCATGGCAGTGAGTGCGAAGAGTGCGACAAATTCCGTCATCAAAGCGTTGAGCATAGCGGGCTTTATAAGGATGTGTTCTAAGAGATTAGGAAAATCGCTCGGCACGTAGTTCGCTGAAACGCTCGAACTCTTGAAAGAATCTCTCGTAGAGGGGACAAAATTGCAAGCCGAGAGTGCTCGTTCGCCTCAAGAGTTATGCGAAATTGCCATTTTGCTCGCACAACCGACCTTGCCGCCTCTCGTTCTCGACGAAATCACGCTCGTAACCGGGGAGTTTGACAGCCGAGCGAGACCAAACTAGGTCGTGTAGTCGGCGTTGAAGCGGACGTAGTCGACTGTTAGATCGCTCGTCCAGAAGCGAATCGACTCCTCCCCTTCACGCAGCGTCAGCAGCAGATGGGTTTTGCGATTCTCTTTCATTGAGGTCGAAACCGTCTTGGGGTCGAACGGCAGGGGAGAGCCCTGGGCATAGACAGGATGGCCATTAATCGTCAGGTCGACCCCGGCGGGATCGAAAGGAACACCGGCGTATCCTGCAGCAGAGACAATCCGTCCCCAGTTCGGATCCCCTCCGGTGATGGCCGTTTTCACCAGGGCGCTGTTGGCAATCGTTTGAGCAATCGTGCGTGCCTCTTTGGGGGACTTAGTGCCGCGCACTTCGATTTCGATGAGATGGGTGGCCCCTTCGCCGTCGTCGGGAATTTGCGTGGCGAGTTCGATACAAGCGTCCAGCAGCGCCTTCTCGAAGGCCAGCAGGTCGTCGCCCGCGAGCGGCGCACTCGAAGCAGCGCCACTGGCCAGCAGCAGCAGCGTATCGTTGGTGCTCATGTGCCCTTCGACACTGATGCAGTTGAAGCTTTGATCGGCGACACGCTGTAGCAAAGCGCGAGCATCAGCGGGTGTGATATTGGCATCGGTCATCATCACGGCGAGCATCGTCGCCATCTGCGGACCGATCATCCCCGCCCCTTTGCACATGCCGGAAAGGGTGACGGTCGAGCCAGCCACTTCCACCTGTTTGCTCACTACCTTCATGAACGCGTCGGTCGTCATGATCCCTTTGGCAGCGGCGATGAACGCAGCTTCATCGCTCGCGAGTCGCGCTGTGGCAGCAGCGATGCCCGAGGCGATTTTTTCCATCGGCAGGAACACGCCAATGATGCCGGTGCTCATCACGAGCGTTTGTTCAGCGGTAGCGCCGACAGCTTCTCCCGCCAAACGACACATTTCCAGTGCGTCGCGCATGCCACGCTCGCCAGTGCAGGCGTTTGCATTGCCGGAGTTCACCACGAGCGCTCGGAAGTTAGCCGATGGAGTGCGTGCTCGATCGATCGTTACAGGAGCAGCGTGGACGAGGTTGGTGGTGTAAACCCCGGCAGCTACGCCACCGCTTGGAATATGGATCAATGTCAGGTCGTCTTTACCCGACTTCTTGATGCCGCAAGCAACCCCTGCCATTTCGAATCCGCGTGGTACGACGTACGTCATGGAGCCCATTCTTTCGAAGTTACTACGTGTCCATCGATTTCACTTTAGTCCAACTCGCACTGCGAGCGATTCACCGGCGATTTCGGGAGCCTAGTTGCCTGCGAGTGCCTTGCAGCAACTGACTACAGCAGCGCGGTGGTTTCGTCGAAACCGTACATCAAGTTGAAGTTCTGCACCGCTGCACCCGACGCACCTTTGATCAGGTTATCGATCACACTGATCAGCAGCACGCGTCCACCATTAACGCGCGCGGTGATGTCGCAAAAGTTTGTATGAGCGACATCTTTCGTGGTGGGCAATGTTTTGCTGACTCGGACGAAAGGCTCGTTCTTGTAGAAATCGCTGAGGATTTCGAGCAGTTCGGCCTCTGTGACCGAGCGTGTCGGTTTGGAGTACGACACTGAAAGGATGCCGCGATCCATCGGAGTGAGATGGGGCGTGAAGATGATCTGGGGCGTAGCGCTCGAAACGCGTCCCAAAATCTGTTCGATCTCGGGCTGATGCCGATGCTTCCCCACGCTGTAGGCCGAGATGCTTTCGTTGCATTCGGGGTAGAGCGTGCCGAGTTTGGGGGTTCGTCCAGCTCCCGAAACACCGCTTTTGCTGTCGACAATAATATCGCCGGGTTCGACAAGTCCCGCCTTCAGCAGCGGCGCTAGTGGCAGGATCGCCGAGGTGGGATAGCAACCCGGATTAGCGACCAGATTAGCGGCAGGAATCTGCTCCCGAAAGAGTTCCGGCAAACCGTAAACGGTGTTGCCGAGTCGCGCTGGGTCGGGGTGTTCGTGCTCGTACCATTTTTTGTAGCTCACCGGATCGTTCAGGCGATAGTCGGCACTAAAATCGACCACCCGAACGCCGACCTCCACCAGTTGCTTGGCAATCTCAGCAGAAGCGGCGTGTGGCAAGCAGCTAAACACGCAGTCGCAGCGCTCTTGCAGCTGGGCAATGGAAAGGTCTTCGAGCGACAGCTCCAAACGACGCGCTAGTTGAGGATGCACAGCAGCGAGTGGCGATTTGTCAGTGCGGCTGGTCACGGCCGTGATCTGAGCGCCGGGATGACGCAGAAGCAGCTTCATCGCTTCCAAAGCGGTGTAACCAGTGGCGCCTAAAATGCCAACTCGTACCATGGACCGAACTTTCAGTAGGTAAACCGTTGAAACCAAACTCCCACGCGCGCAATTCTGGTGAGTGACACGTCCGCGAGGGGCCGGGTTCACCCTGGGCATCCGTCAGCGAATTTCGCGGCTGGGGGCTTGGTAATATAGAGCGTTCTGGCTTTTCTAGCCAAGGGAGTAGGCCACGAGAGAGTGTCGTACCAAGACTCGGGGCGCTACGGCCGGGCTATGTCGTCGAGCGCGGCTGCTAGTTCGGCCAGAATCATGCAAGTTGCCCCCCAAATTTTTTGCTCTTCAACCAGATAGCAGGGAGCGGAAAACTGCAATCCGCGGCGCTGAACCAAATGCATGCCACGAAATTGGGGCGATTCGAGCGATTCGGGGGGGACGAGCAAGATGCGATCGACTTCCGCCGCGCTCGGCTGAAACTGCAGCGGCGAATCGGCGACAGCGACGATGGGGCGAATGACAAAGCCGCTGACAAACACAAAGATGCTCGAAAGTTCGCCAGCGATCGTGGCGAACGGCAATTCGGGTCCCATCTCTTCGGCAAACTCGCGTAGCGCCGCTTCGCTGGGGGATTCTCCCGGTTCGAGGCTCCCTCCTGGCAAGCTCACCTGACCGGCGTGGGCTCGCAAACTTGCTGCGCGGGTGACGACCGGAATGCGCCACCCCTCTGCGGTTGGCACCAGTGCCGCCAGCACAGCCGACTCGCGGGCCGTGGCGGTGGCTGGTCCGTGATGACGACCATAAGCGAGCGCTGGAGCCATCGCGCGCTGGGCCAAGCGGCCCGGTTTGGCGAGCGACAGACGCTCGGCAAGGCGCGACCGGAGTTGCTCCGGATTAAGCTGCTGGAGATGCTTCATGGCGCACTCTTGCTGCGCGGCGCAGGAGGCAGTTCATAGACCTCGAACACGGCACTTTCGTTGAGCAAGCGGGGGTAGATCCGTTTGAACTTCACCACGCGCTGGGAGCGTGTGCGATCGACCACGATGTACTGCGCGTTAAACTCTTTTCCGAGACGCTCGAGCGAGCGATCGTTCCAGTAAAGCAAGTCCGCGCGGCGTGAAATCGGCGGGTAGATTGCATCGATCGTTTTTTGCCACTTCACAATCGACGCCGCATCTTGCGGAATATCTTTCCAGTTCGCAACGTCGCTCCGCTGGGCATACCACTTGAATGTTTGCTGCGAGCGAGGAACCAGAAAGCGACTCTCCGCAGGGGTATTCTGATCGATCCACTCGCACACTTTCACCCAGTGATAGTAGTGCTCGTCGTACGTGATGGAATCGTAGTTTGCGAGTGTCATCGTTTTGCGTGGAGCCAAGCCCCAACGCTGCCGAAACGATATCGACCGGGTATCGGGAGTAGGCTTCGACTGCACAATCGACGGCGGAAGAGGCATCGCAACACGCTTTTGGCGATGGTCGATCATCAGCAGCGTGCAAACGAGCACCAGTCCTCCGAGGAGGCCTTGCGCCAGCTTGGGCCGCGTCGATTCCAGCGAAATAATCTTCACCGCCACTGCCATCGCCAGTCCGACCGAAAGCATCGAATCGCTCATGCGGTACCAGTAATACTTGAGTAGCTTTGCTGCCAGCGCTGGGTGCGACCAAAGAAGCTGATCGATCACAAGCCCCGCTACGGCAATCACGAGCGCGCCAGTCACTACGAGCCAAAGCAAGCGGAGCCGACGATCAGCACGCAGCGTCCAAGCAAGCCAAGCGCCCAGCACCAGACACACCACAAATTGAATGAAGGGGTCGCGTTTGAAGGCGTGGATCACCAAGTGATGGGGCAATCGCTCGAACACGTAGATGCGATTGGCTTCTTCAGTGATCTCTGCGGGGGTTCCCAGCGTGAGCCAAATCGCCGGGAGTAGTCCGACGAGCGCTACGCCAAGACCTGCGGCCAACCCCGGTAGCATCGAACGAAGGGAAACGCGATTTTCGGGGGTAAAACACCAAGCGCCACCGAGGATCACCCCGCCCCAGCCGCCGACAAGTACGTGAAAGGCACTCGCCACGCCAATCCAGATCCAGGCCCGATTCCAGCGTCCCTCGATGGCCGCAGCGATCGCCATGAAAAGGGCCGCATAGGCAGCCACTTTTCCCTCGACACCACCTACCACCCATTCGCCAGCCATGGGGGCTGTTTGCAGGGCCACCAGAAATAGTGCTGCAGTGAAGATCGACCAAAGTGGCCGCGCGATGATCGACGAACTCAGTCGCTGCCAGCTGATTGCCAGCAGTCCCCACAGCACGATGCGTAAGATCCAAGTGCTGCTGTCGAGCGAGAAGAACTTGGTGACCCAGCCAAACACCCAGTAGAACGCGTAGTGCGCGTCGGCGGATTCCAAAAACAGATCCCCGGCGCACCAGCTGGGATTCCAGTAGTGCTTGGCTTTGGCCAGATAATGCGACTCCCCTTCACTCGGCGGAGCGTTGCCAGCAAACAAAAAGAAGAGGCAAAAAATGAACAGCACTTCGACGATCACCAGCCATCGCGAAGATTCTTTTTTTTCGGTCGAGTTGTGGTTGGCGAGCGATGCTTGAATCATGCGAGGTTAGCTGCGGCAAGTAGCATGGCGCGATCGACCAAAAAATGCTCGTTCGCAGGATTTTGTTCGTGATGCGTTACGGTGGGACTGTCAAACTAGCGTCACTAGCCGCTTCTCACCAGTCTAGTTCGTTCGCCGGGAACCACTGGCGAGCGCTGAACCTGCTCGTCGGCTTGCTCATGCGACATGCGCAGGCCTAAGATTCAGTAGGCGCGATCGTCGCGAGCCCCCCATCGCTTTGAAAGTAGGAACCATGACTGACACGCCCGGAGAGCGGCTGCGGCAATTGGTCGCCGAGTCCACGATTCAAATTCCAGGCGCTCCCAGTGCGCTGGCAGGACGCCTCGTCGAACGCATGGGTTTTGATGCCGTGTATTTGAGTGGCGCGTCCCTCTCGTCGAATGTGCTCGCTCTGCCCGACGTGGGACTCCTGACACTCACCGAGTTGACGCAGCAGCTGACCTACCTGTCACGCAGCGTCGAAATCCCGATCATTGTCGATGCCGATACCGGATTTGGGGACGTGGTGAATGTCGAGCGCACGGTGGTCGAACTCGAAGCAGCCGGTGCCGCCGCCATTCAGCTGGAAGATCAGCAGCTACCTAAAAAATGTGGACATCTCTCGGGAAAAGCGCTCGTTGAACCACGCGCCATGGTGGCCAAAATCCACGCCGCTGTGAATGCCCGTAGCGACGACAGCACCGTGATCATCGCCCGCACCGACGCCCGTGGCGTGACCGGAATGGCCGATGCGATTGCTCGTGCTCATCGCTACCTGGAAGCGGGTGCGGACTGGATTTTTCCCGAAGCGCTCACTTCGCGAGAAGAATTTGAAGCCTTCGCGCGCGAAGTCGATGCTCCGCTGATTGCCAACATGACCGAGTTTGGCAAAGGTCCTCTCCTAACGATTCACGAGCTCGCCGAACTAGGCTACTCCGCTGTCCTTTACCCCGTCACCTTGCAGCGTGTGGCGATGAAGGCGATGGAAACAGCGCTTGCCGTTCTCGGCAGCGACGGTACGCAGCACGAATTGCTCGACCTGATGCAAACACGCGACGAACTTTACGATTTGCTCGAATACAGGCAGTTCGAGCAGCGCGACGAGGCCTACTTCAGCGGAGAAGAACCAACGTGAGCACGACGTATCATCCAGGTCTCGAAGGTGTCGTCGGAGGCGAGACGGCGATCAGCACACTCGAAGGTGGGCTCGCCTATCGCGGCTATCCGATCGAGCAACTCACCGAGCGTTGTGCGTTCGAAGAGGTTGCCCATCTACTGCTGCTCGGCGACTTACCCAATATCCAGCAGCTGCGCGAATTTCGCGAAACACTGCGGGCCGAAGCATCGATTCCACCGGTGCTGGCCGAACTACTCACCAACATCCCGGCCGATGTTCCTGCAATGGATGTGCTGCGGACTGCGGTGAGCGTGCTTGCGCATTTTGATGCCGATGCCGACGACAATTCCACCGCTGCCAATCAGCGCAAAGCAATCCGTTTGCTGGCAAAAATTCCCGTGGTGATTGCAGCGCGCACCCGGATGAAGCAAAAGCTCTCGGTAGTGGCTAGCGACCCGAGTTTCTCGTTTGCCGCGAACTTTTTGTGGATGCTCCGTGGCGAGTCCCCTAGTTTGCGCGAAACGCGAGCGCTCGATGTTTCGCTCATCGCTTATGCCGAGCACGAATTCAACGCGTCGACATTTTCAGCACGCTGCGTCGTCTCCACCCTTTCAGATCTCCATAGCGGAATTACGGCGGCTATCGGAGCCCTCAAAGGTCCTCTGCATGGTGGTGCCAACGAGAAGGCGCTCGATGTCCTCGAAAGTGTGCATAGCGTCGAAGAAGCCCAAACGTGGGTCGAAGCAGCGCTCGCTCGCAAAGTCCGAATCATGGGATTTGGCCATCGCGTCTATAAAGATGGCGACCCTCGCGCAGTGCTGCTGAAGAAACTCACCGCCGAAGTTGCCGCCGAGCGGGGGCACAACGAACTGGAAGCGATTGCCGACGCGATCGAAACGACCGTTCGTAATGCCAAGAAACTCCCACCCAACGTCGATTGGCCCTGTGCGCGACTCTACACCTATCTCGGACTGCCTCGCGATGTTTTCACTCCTCTGTTTGTGATGGCACGCACCGCAGGCTGGTCGGCTCATGTGATCGAGCAGCTGGCCAACAACCGAATCATTCGCCCCGATGCGATCTACACCGGTCCCGCGACACGCAATGTTCTTCCGATTGGCGAGCGGTAACAGAACACTATCAGGCAGCGAGTCGCAGCTCGCAAGAAAACGAAAAAACGGACATTCGATCATAGCGACCGAGTGTCCGTTTGTTTTTTGGTCTTCCGTTCTCACAAGCGTCACGCCAGTTTGCGAGCGCGACGTAGCTCGCCAAGCTCTGGCGCGATTATTTTGGGCTTTAGTTCGGGGTAGCCGGCTTTTCACTGGCAGGCGTTTTCCCCTTCTCAAACCCAGCCTCGAGCAACTGATTGATGCCGGGTTTCAGCGGCTTCACATCAAAGCCCGCTTTCTTGAGGATCTCACCGCAAGCAAGTGCCCGCTTACCAGCTCCGCAGTGAGTATAGATCGTCTTGCTCTTGTCGAGCTGCTTCACTAATTCCTCGAGCCCACTCGAAAGCTCGAGCTTGCTCTTGGGTAAGTGAATCGCACCTGCGACATGCTTTTCATCCCACTCCGCTTGCTCGCGAACATCGACGATCACTGCCTTACCCGCTTTCACGTTTTCCTTCACCGTTTCGAGCGAATCGGTGGTGTGGGTCAGGGGCTCATCGGCCACCGCCGATACTGTTAAGCAAGCCAACAGCATCGTCGCCAAGATCGATCGCAACATCAGGTTTTCCTTCTACTAGAGGAGAGTGATTTGTTGCTCGCGTGCAGTCCTATTTTCGCTACGCGACGAACAACAAACATTCAGCAGCACAAAGCACGCTGAGAAGCACTCATTGTGAACGATTGAGAGAGTGAACGCGAAAAGAATCGCCGGTGATTAGAACTCGGCACTTCCGGGAGTACGGGGGAACGGGATCACGTCGCGAATGTTCGCCATACCTGAGATGAACTGCACCGCTCGCTCGAGCCCGAGTCCAAAACCAGCGTGGGGAACCGTGCCGAAGCGACGCAGATCGAGATACCACCAGTAGTCGGCAGGATTCAGGTGCTGCTCGGCCATCCGTCCCTCAATCACCTCGAGCCGCTCCTCACGCTGGCTGCCACCGATGATCTCGCCAACTTTCGGCACCAGCACATCCATCGCGCGGACCGTTTTGCCGTCGTCATTCACGCGCATATAAAACGGCTTCAGCGAGCGCGGGTAGTCGTACAGGATCACCGGTCCGTCGAACTTTTTCTCGGTCAAGTAGCGTTCGTGTTCCGACTGCAGATCGCAGCCCCAGCTCACTGGGTAATCGAACTTTTCGCCACACGTTTCGAGGATCGAAATCGCTTCGGTATAGCTGATGCGGCGAAACTCACTCGTCGCCAGTTTTTCAAGCGTCGCGATCGTCGTCGTGTCGACATGTTCGTTGAAGAATTTCAGATCCTCGCCACACTGACTGAGCGCGTCGCTGAACATGCGCTTCAAGAAACGTTCGGCGAGGGTCATGTTGTCGTCGAGATCGTTGAACGCTACCTCGGGCTCGACCATCCAAAACTCGGCCAGGTGCCGCGAGGTGTTGGAGTTCTCGGCACGAAACGTCGGACCAAAGGTGTAAATCTTCCCGAGAGCACAGGCAAAGATCTCCCCTTCCAATTGACCGCTCACCGTCAGGTAGGCAGGCTTTTGAAAGAAGTCTTGCGAGTTGTCGACCTTGCCATCCACCTTCGGCAGCTTCTCGAGATCGAGCGTGGTGACGCGAAACATCGCGCCGGCTCCTTCACAGTCGCTGGCGGTGATGATTGGCGTGTTGACGTACAGAAATCCATCTTCTTGGAAAAAATTGTGGATCGATCGGCTGATGCAATTCCTCAGCCGCGCAACAGCGCCAAACGTGTTAGTGCGGGGGCGCAAATGAGCCCACTCGCGAAGCTTCTCGAGCGAATGCTGCTTCTTTTGCAGGGGATAGGCCTCGGCATCGGCCCAGCCATGCACTTCCACACTCGAGGCCAACAGTTCGGTCGCTTGGCCTTTGCCACCGCTTGGCTTGATCTCGCCAGCAATCGTCACGCTCGAACCGGTTGTCAGTTTTTTGACTTCCGATTCGTAGTTGGCCAGCGTGGCATCGGCAATCACTTGCAGACCACCCAGCGAACTACCGTCGTTCACTTCGATAAAGCTGAAGCCCCCCTTCGAGTCGCGCCGCGTCCGGACCCAGCCTCGAATGATTGCTTGCTTGCCAATGGAATCGGGATGACGTGCGTCGTGAACCGAGATACGCATAGATGCCTTCCGTGGTGCTGAACCAGTGCGTTAAAGTTTTTTGCGAGGAAGAAGTAGTGGTGCCTGACTCTTGTACCAATACAGATGATTTTCGCAGTTTCACGACGGTGTGAAAAGTCCGGCATAGTTCGTACAATAGCGGCGACAAAGATTCCCCACGACCGCTGCGGCACCGCTGCTGATCCTCTCACACCCGCCACCATCCGTCGAGAAGAACCCGTCGCATGAAACTCCACGCCACCAAGCACTGGGGACGATCCCCTGCCGGATCGCAGGAAACGAGCAAATTGGCGTCGAGTTCGGGGGGAGAGTCGACCGGTCGGGGCGCCTGGATGGCACTTGCAGCCGCCTTGCTCGGCTGGATGTTCGACGGAGCTGAAATGGGGGTGTTTTCGCTCGTGGGACGTCAAGCGGTCAAGGATTTGCTCGACACCAACGACGAAGCCCAAGTGGGACTTTGGTTCAACGTCATCACAGCAGGATTTCTCGTCGGCGCGGCCACCGGTGGCGTTCTGTTCGGCTGGCTCGGAGACCGTATCGGGCGCGTGCGGGCCATGACCCTCAGCGTCTTCACCTATGCTGTCTTCACTGGGCTGTGCGGTGTTGCTTTTAATCCGATCCAAGTTGGTGTGTTGCGATTCATCGCGGCGCTCGGCATGGGGGGCGAATGGTCGCTCGGGGTGGCGCTGGTCATGGAAGTTTGGCCCAACAAATCGCGGGCGTTCATGGCGGGGCTCATCGGTGCAGCGGCCAACGTCGGCTATTTGCTCGTCGGTTTCCTCGGCATTGGACTGCTGCAATTCCTGGCCTCGATGGAGGGCGGCATGCGCGGCATGGGGCTCCCCGGTAGCTGGGTCGATATGCTCGTCGCAAACAGCGGCTGGCGACTGATGATGATCGCTGGCACGCTACCCGCGCTACTAACATTTTTCATTCGCGTGTTTGTACCCGAGTCCGAAAAGTGGGAACACGAAAACGAAAAAGGATCGACCTCGAACTGGGCTACCGTCGACTTGCTCGCCGTGCTCGTGGGTATGGTGGGGCCAGCCCTGATTGTGTACTTCTGGGCGTTTGATAAGTCAGGCTCCATTGACCATTCGATTGCTGTTCGAATCGTAGCCACGCTCGTCGGACTCGTTATTGCCTCGCTCGGCTATATCTACCCGGTCGTGCGTTTTTTGCAGCGTCAACATTTCGCAGCGGGAACCGATGCTGTTCCGTATAAACTCACACTGCAGCGGATGGTGCTGGCTGCTTGCCTCAGCGGTGTCGCGCTGCTGGGCACTTGGGGTTCGACGCAACAAGCACCTTCGTGGGTCGACAAAATCACCGAAGCCAAGTTCAGCGCCGAAAAGCAGGCCCTGATCGATGCCGGTAAAACCACTGAAGCCGAAGCGCTCGTGAAGCCGCGCGCTAAAGAATACACCCTCATTTGGCTCTCGATTGGGGCGATCGTCGGCACGATTGGGGCGGCCTTTATGGGAGACTGGTTCGGGCGCCGATTGGCCTACTTTCTGCTCTGTGGCCTGTCGGTCGCCAGCGCCTATCTGCTGTTCCTAGGCAACACCGAGTATGGCCCTTGGCTCCTCACCTGCGCGTTCATCAACGGCACCTGCACAGCATCTTTTTATGGCTGGTTGCCACTCTACTTGCCCGAGTTGTTTCGCACGAGCGTGCGGGCGACAGGGCAAGGTTTTAGCTTTAATTTCGGGCGAATCCTCGCCGCTATCGGCGTGCTGCAAGTCGGCAACTTGCTGAAGCAATTCAGCAGCAACATCGACCTCGGATTCATCACCATCCCGGCCGGTCATCCAGCCGCTTGCACGATCATCACGACGGTTTATCTCGTCGGCATGGTGCTCATTTGGTTTGCCCCCGAAACGCGTGGTAAACCACTCCCCGAATAATCGATAGCTTCGGTCTAAGCGGAACCTAGCAGTCCGATCGCAAACAGCGTGGCCAGGAAGCGTAACCTAGAATCTCTAGGCGATTTACCCGAGCAGCAAGCGCGGCTTCGTATTGCCGTTTCGCTGTTCGCAGAAAAACGCCTAAGCCCTATACTTCGCCCAGCCAGCGCCGCACCGATCTGGCCAGCGTATGGCAAGTTCTCTTGAGCCCACAGCGACCGCGAGCCCGTTCGATGTTCAATCCGATCGACTTTATCCTTCACATCGACGAGCACCTGAAGACGCTGGTAGCCACCTACGGCACATGGACCTACGTGATCCTGTTTGCAATTATTTTTTGCGAAACGGGACTCGTGATCATGCCGTTTCTACCCGGCGACTCGCTGCTATTCGCAGCTGGAGCGATTGCCGCGAACCCCGAAAGTGGCCTGAACATTGGCTACTTGATTGGCCTTTTGATTATTGCCGGCGTGCTGGGGGACACGGTGAACTATCACATTGGTCGCTACCTGGGGCCACGCGTTCTCGCCGGAAAATTCTCGCGCTGGATCAACCTCAAGCATCTTGCGGCGACTGAAGCTTTTTTCGAAAAGCATGGTGGCAAGACCATCATCCTCGCTCGCTTTCTGCCGTTCGTGCGAACCTTTGCCCCCTTCGTCGCGGGTGTTGGAAACATGAACTACCCCCGCTTTCTCGCCTTCAACGTCATCGGCGCCATCGTGTGGGTAGTCAGCTTCGTGATGCTCGGCTTCTTCTTCGGGAAGATCCCGATCGTTGAGGAACGGTTTAGCCTGGTTGTACTCGGGATAATCGCGATCTCAATATTGCCGGCGATCTACGAGTTTGTCAGGCACCGTTTTGCCAAACCCGAGAAGAAGTCCGACGAAAACGGCGCGACCGCATCGTAGTCTTCGTGAATCCACTTCGTACCGCGCCTAAAAAAATGGCCGCGACTCTTCGCCTCGCAGCGAGAATCACGGCCATCGTAGTTTTCTTGATCAAGCGGACGTGAAAATCCGCCGCGAGATTGCAGTTGCTTACAGCCCCTTGGCAGCGAGATAGCGTTCGGCATCGAGCGCTGCCATACAGCCTGTTCCAGCCGAGGTGATCGCCTGACGATAGTAGTCGTCGGCCACGTCACCTGCAGCGAACACACCTTCGACGCTGGTGATGGTGCGATACATTTGTGTCCAGCGAATGTAGCCCTTGTCGGTTAGCTCAAGAGCCCCCTTCAAAAACGCCGTGTTGGGCGTGTGGCCAATCGCGAGAAACAGGCCGCGAGCGTCGAGCTCTTCAGTCACTCCATCTCCTTGGGTGCTCGCCAGCTTCACGCCCGTCACCCCTTCCTTGTCGTTGCCCAGAACTTCCACGACTTCACGGAAGTAGTGCGTTTGGATCTTCGGATTGGTGAGTGCCCGCTGAGCCATGATCTTGGATGCGCGGAACTGATCGCGACGCAAAATCATGTGCACAGTCGAGGCATACTTGGTGAGGTACGTCGCCTCTTCGACAGCGGAGTCGCCACCACCCACCACCACCATCGGCTTGTTGCGGAAGCGGGGAAGTGCACCATCGCAAACGGCGCAGGCACTCACACCACGGTTCTTGAACTTGTCTTCCGAGGGGAGACCAAGATAGTTGGCTCGCGCTCCGGTGGCGATGATCAGCGTCTCGGCTTCGACCTTCTGACCTTCGAGCGAGGTGAGCTTGAAGGGTCGGCTGCTGAAGTCGATATCGACCACATCGTCGGTGATGATCCGCGCGCCGAAATTCACCGCTTGCTGACGCATCAGGTTCATCAGCTCCGGACCTGTCACCGCATGGGGATGCTCTTCGAGCGGTGCCAAATAAGTATCGATGCGATCCTTCGGCAAAGCCGACGAGATATAGCCATCGAGCTTACCCGAAGGAAAACCAGGATAATTCTCGACTTCGGTCGTCAGGTTCAGCTGCCCCAGAGGAAGTGTACCGGCAACTCGGTTTTCTTCGGTCTCGGCACCTTCGAACACGAGGGGATGCAAGTTCGCGCGCGAGGCATAAATGGCTGCTGCCCAGCCTGCTGGTCCACTACCGATAATCACCACATGCTCTGCCACGGCTAAGCTTCCTTGTTGTCTAAGTTGACGCTGTCAGGGCGACTCACTTAACGTTCGACCCGACAAATAATGAATGATCTGGGCAGCTAACTTGCGTCCTGCTCGCTTGTCGCTGAAGCCTGAAATTATAGAGCGGACACACGCTGCGTAAACCAGAGCAAAGCCCGGAAAACCGCTGCTAAGTGCTTTCCCGCAAGGCAAATAGGCGACGAGAATTGGCGAGCGTGACACTTGATAAGTCGGCTGGCGACATGCCACGTGCTTCCGCCAAACATGCTGCCGTGTGAATCACCATCGCCGGTTCATTGGGACGGACCGAGCGATGCGGGTGGGGTGAAAGGTAGGGCGAATCGGTCTCGACCAGTAAACGATCGAGCGGAATGATCTTGGCGACATCCCGCAGTTCGTCCGATTTTTTATAGGTCAGCATACCAGCAAAACTGATATGGAGTCCGAGCGAAAGCACCGTTTCGGCCATCTGTGCATCGCCGGTGAACGAGTGCATCACCCCTCGTATCGGTCCCAGTGCGCTGTTGCGCTCGAGCTGCTCGAGAATCGGCTGGCCACTCTCGCGCATATGAATGATCACCGGCAAACCGGTCTGCCGCGAAAGCTCGAGATGGCGGTCGAAGTAGTCGATCTGCTGCGCGAGGGGCACATCTTTCCAGTAACAGTCGAGCCCCGTTTCACCAAGCGCTACGACGCGCGGGTGACTGGCAAGTTTCACGATCTCGTCCCAATCACCCGGTGCTGCTTCCAGCACGTGATTGGGATGGATGCCAGCCGAGGCAAAGACTCCCGAATAGCGATTGGCCAAAGCGATGCAGGCGAGAGTGCTCCGTACATCGGTCGCTACCGAGAGGAGCTCAGCAACTCCTGCGGAACTAGCCCGCGCGATAACATCGTCGGCTTGACTCGCGAGTTGCTCATCGGCGAGATGGCAGTGGGTATCGAACCAGTGAATCTTCGTCATGGCACTGGTTCTGCGGGCTTCTCAAGCGAAGCTGCTCTGGCATGCTAAGCAGGAGTGGCAGCAAGATCGCGTTCGAGTTCTTCCAGATTCTCAAGATGACCTTTTGCTTCACCAATCACTTCGCGGGCCAGGCCCTGTGCGAAGGGAGCAAACGTCAGCTGGTCGGCGATTTTTTCGATCGCTGTGATCGTCCGCTTTTGACGCTCGATCGTCATCTTCACAAGATACTCCGCCGACAAATCGTGGAGAGAAGTGAATGTGATTGGAAACTCGCCATGATCGACTACACCACCGTTTTCGGCGATCAGCAGCGAGATGCGATCTACAGCCCGCTTTTGATCTTCCACCATTTGCGAAAGGACGCTGAGCACACCCGATTGCGACTTGAGTGTGTGCGGAGGAGCGTAGCTGAGATACATCGGGAGCGAACGCTCCAGCAGAATCTGCAGGCGGTTCAGAAGATCGTTCGTGCTGGTAGTCATCGCAGGGTTCTTCAATTTGCAGGTGACGTGCAGTTTGCGGCGTAGTCGCGTCGCACTTGCACCAGCGAAGGTGACTCGAAAATTGGGGCTTAGTTGAACAAGTAGCGGGCAGCAGCCAACGCCATCTCGTTGAGACCGTTCCAGTTAATGATCAGCCCGACGGTGGGAAGCGTCAGGAGCCAAAGGTAGGCACCCGAGATCGACACGTCGGAGAAGGTGAATGGACGACGATCTTTCGGCTCTTCGTCGATCGTCATGATTTTCACGAGGCGGAGGTAATAGAACAGGCTGATCGCCGTGTTCAAACCGCCGACTAGCAGCAGCACGAGGAGGAAGAATCCATCGACAGGACCTGCCGACTGATATCCTTCGGCCAGCGAGGCGAAAATCGCAAACTTACCGATGAAGCCCGACAGCGGAGGCAAACCGATCAAGCTGAACAGGATCAGCGAGAAGCAAATCACGGTGAGAGGGCAGCGGCGAATGAGGCCAGCGTAGTCGGCGATCTGTTCGCTTCGCATCGCGTTGCGGAGCGTGGCGATCACAGCGAAGGCACCGAGATTCATGAACATATAAACGGCCATGTACACGGCGAGCGATGCAGCGGCTCGTTCGGCACCGGGATTATTGATGTCGGCCATCATCAACATCGCTGCGACAGGCATCATCATGTAGCCGGCGTGGGCAATCGTGGAGTAGGCCAGCAGTCGCTTGATGCTCGTTTGACCGTAGGCTGCCAAGTTACCAAACGTGCAACTGAGAACAGCAAAGAGTGCGATCAACTTGGCGGCAAAGCTTCGCACACCCACAAGCGGGCTTACAGCAGGTGCTGCTGGCGCTTCGTGAGGAATTTCGGCTGACGATGTTTCCGGAGCAGTTTCGGCGGCTGGTGCTTCAGTTGCTGATGCTTCAGCGGCAGCAGGAGCAGCTTCTGGCTTCTCTTCTGCTGACTTAGTTTCCACAGCAGGAGGAGCTGGCTCGGCTTCTACCGCAGCTGGCTTGGTTTCGGCCGAAGGGGCTTCGTCTTCGACGCGGAAAAGCGCAACCTTCGCGACGGCATCCTCGGCAGGAGCAGCAGCTAGAGCCGCTGTCCGCTCGCCAGGGCGAACCGATTCAGGAGCTTCCATGCCAATGCCGAGTGTAACGCGAACCAGAAGCGCGAGAGCAGCTGCCTTTGAGGCAATGCTGAGGAAGGCGTTAACTTCAGCCGTCGCACCATCGAACACGTCGGGAGCCCAGAAGTGGAACGGAACTGCCGACAATTTGAAAGCCAAACCAACTCCCACCATCAAGCCTGCGAGAGCGAGCACCACCACTTCCGAACCGGTCATGGTAGGAAGTTTGGCAGCCAGCTGCGTGGCCATCGTGGGGAGATGAGCGGTGTGCAACAGCCCCGCCAGGAGGCTGATGCCGTAGAGCATCACGCCTGCGGCGCCGGCACCATAGACGGAGTATTTCAAAGCTGCTTCGCTGGCGGTCTTGCGCCCCTTCATCAGCCCTGCCAAGACGTAGGAAGGGACCGACGCCATTTCGACGGCCATAAAGACCGTGAGCAAGTGATTGGCCGATGCCATCAGGCACATACCAATCGTGCTACCGAGGATCAGGGCGTAAACGTCGGGGCCATCTTCGTGATCCGGAATGCCCGAGAGCATCGTGAAGATCACAAACAGGACCGAGAAGAGCAGGAGCAAGCTGCGGACGTAAACCGAGAAGGTGTCGACCACGAGCATGCCGGTGAAGAGTTCCATCCGGGTGATCGCGGCAGGATCAGCCGCTGCTTCCACCGAAAGTGCCGCGCCGAGGTGTTCCCAAGGAGCACAAAAATAGAGCGCAGCAGCGGAGCCAGCGATGGCGATCCACGAGGCATTGACCGAACGCCCCACCTTGAACAGCCGCACCAAAAGCATCAGCAGCACGGTGAGGCAGAGGATCAGCTCGGGAAAGAACGGCCTCAAGCTGGAGTCAGCAGCGATCGAGAAGAAGCTCGCTTCGGGCGAGCCCTTGGTGTCGATCACCAACTGGCTAATAAGGTCGTTTAGGTTCACGGCAAACTCTTTCTGACTATTTCTGGCTACGCTTGTTCTCGATGCTCGGGGCAGTTTGAGGAAGAGTGAGTCGCTGAGGATCCACTCGCAAAAACTAGGCTGCCCAAACTAGCCACCAGCAACTTCGGCCGAAGCCTTTTCCTCGACTCCAGCTGGAGTGGGGATGACTTGCGAAGTGGCTGCTGGTTCCTCGGTCGTAGCTGGTGGAACGAGATCTTTTTCTTTCACATCGCGGGTCCAGGCGGCCAAATCATTCACCTGACGCGTGATCGTCTTTTCCATGTACTGCAGCACGGTGTAAGGAAACACACCGAAGATGATCGCGAACACTAGCAGCGTGAAGCCGATCATGTTTTCGCGAAGGTTTGTGGGATGCAGGTGGTCGCCATGCGGACCCTTGTATTCGGCACCAAGATAAACCCGCTGCATCGCCCACAGGATGTAGGCGGCTGTCAGGATCACCACACTAGCCGAGAACACAGCCAGCACCATGCTGAACTTCCACACCGACAACACGACGAACACTTCGCCGGGGAATCCGCAGAGACCGGGAAGACCGAGTGCAGCAAAGAAGAGCCCCATTGCCATCGCGGTGTAGACCGGCATTTTGCCGAACAGGCCACCGAATTCTTCGAGGTTACGGTGATGCACGCGGTCGTAGATGATACCGACCATAAAGAACATACCGGCCGAGCTGACGCCGTGGCCAATCATCTGGAACATCGCCCCTTGAACACCCATGTTCCAGTAGTCGGCGTTGTAGTAGTTGCCAGCCGTTGCCGACCAAACACCCAGACCAAGCGTGACGTAGCCCATGTGGCTGACCGACGAATAGGCCACCATTCGCTTGAAGTCTTTTTGGGCCAGGGCCGCGAACGCGCCGTACACCATGCTGACGACGCCGAGCGTGCAGACGAGATACATGAGCTCGTAGCCACCAGCGGGACAGATGGGGTAGCAGATGCGAATGATGCCGTAGCCACCCATCTTCAGCAGCACGCCAGCCAGGATCATCGAGATCGGTGTGGGAGCTTCCACGTGAGCATCAGGAAGCCACGTGTGAAACGGTACCGAGGGGACTTTGATGATGAAGCCGATGAACAGCAGGATGAACGCCCACCATTGCAACGACTGACCGAGGATCTCGCCGTCGAACAGCGTGGTGTGCTGCCCCATGGCGGCGAGGGCGAGCAAATTGAACGAGTGGACCGGAGTCGCTGGGTTATAAGGGGCGATTTCAAGCGAATCACCAGCCGCGATCGGGGCATCGTCAGCCGTGGGACGGACCGCGATCACTTCCTTTAGCGAGTCGCCAGCGGCGGCGACTGCTTCGGCAGCAGCTTTGGCGGTGCTGGTCTCAGCGGGGACCGTGATGGTGACCGTTGAGTTGGCTTGGTCGTAAGCAGCGGCTGAAGGACCAGCGGCAAACTTCACCGTGAGTGGCAAGGTGCTTTCGGCACCACGACGGAACACCAGCAGCGAAGGAGTTGTGCTGTCGGAAGCGACGTAGGGAGCAGCACCGAGTTTTGCATTGACCGAATCACCCAGTTTCATTTCGGACCAGCGGATCGGACGATCGGCGGGCGAACCGGCCAGATATTCATCCGACAGAACCCGGAGATCGCTGCTGAAGTAAAGCATCAGGATGGCGACGAGCATCAGCACGCTACCAGCCAAAGTGTAGAGGAAAAACTTGATAGCTGCGTATTCCTTGCGAGGACCACCCCAGACGCCGATGAGAAAGTACATCGGGAGGAGCATCACTTCCCAGAACACGTAGAACAGGAAAAAGTCGAGCGCGAGGAACACGCCGAGCATGCCGGTTTCGAGCAGCAGGAAGAGAATGCAGTAGCCCTTCACGGCCTTGGTGATCGACCAACTAGCTCCCATCGCCAGCACGCTGACAAAGGCAGTGAGCATCACCAGCGGAAAGCTGATGCCGTCCATACCCATGAAATACTCGATGTCGAACGATGGGATCCAGGCGACGTTAAACGCGCTTTGCATCTCGGCCTGAGCAACATCGAACTTTGTCGAAGCCTGCCACCCCAGCGGATCCATCAATCCGAGCACGGTCAGGATGAGCACCGCAATGGTGACACCGAGCGTGACGAAACGGATGAGGTCGGGCTTGTTGCTGGGGAGCAAAGCAATCAGGATCGCCGAAAGAGCCGGCAGAAACACGATTGCGGTGAGCAGCAGCACTGAAGGATCGGACATGATGACCAAGTTCCCGTCGATAGACTAACGTGTCGCCGATGGTTCACCGTGCGACACCCGTTCTCAATCTGGTTGTACGACTCAATCTCGATCCGCTCGTCCTCCGACCAGCGAATCGTTTGCGATCACTACTTTCCGGTCACACCCGCGATGCTGGGGCTCCAGAAAAAGCTGATCACGACGAACACAGCCACCGCTCCGACCACGATGAACATCACGTACTGACGGAGCTTTCCAGTCTGCACGCTCTTGAGCGAGAGACCTGTGGCATAGCACCACCCCGCCAGCACATTCACCAGGCCGTCGACGATGGTGCGATCGGCTACAAATTCAAAACGCTTCGAGAACCCGACAGTCGTCGTGGCGACGCCGTCGAGGAATTTATCGATGTAGTTTTTGTCGAGTCCCGAGAATACCTTCGACAACACCAGCGTCGGTTTAACAAAAATGAAAGCGTAGAGCTCGTCGAAGTACCACTTGTTCACCAGGAGTGAATAGAGGTAAGCAAACTGACGGCGAGCATCTTCAGCCTTGAGGTAACCAAACCAGTAGATCATCGAGGCGAGCAGGATGCCGCCAATCCAGGTGCCGGTAGCCATCAACGTGACAGGAACCTTAATGGCAGCGACGTGGCTGTCGTGTTCGTTGGGCCAAGTCCAGCCGATCCACTGTCCCTTCATCGCCGACAAGGTACCTGCTGGGCGAGCTTGTTCGAGCAGGTCGGTGAGGTTGAGCGTGTCGAGCTTTGTGCTGGGAACTAGCGGCTGGATCAGGAGACCGCCGATCACCGAGCAAGCGAGCATCGTACCGACCCAGGCCCACGAAAGACCTTGCCACTCTCCGCCGCCATGATGGCCAGCGTGGGCATGATCATGGCCGTGATCGTCGTGTGCATCATGACCGTGATCACCATGCCCATGTTCCTGATGGCCGTGATCATCGTGATGAGCGTGGCTCGCTGCATGACCGTGGTCATCATGCGAGTGCTCATCGTGGCCATGTTCGCCATGACCGTGATTGTCGTGACCATGATCAGCATGCGAATCGTTTCCATGATCGCCATGGGCATGATCGTCGTGCCCCGCAGCAGCCAGTTGTGCCGAGAGCGATTTGAACCAGCCATCTTGCACACCCTTCACGATGAAGAAGGCGGCAGCGACGAGTCCGAAGCCGATGAGGTTGATGTTCCACGCGATGCTGATCGCGAAGACCGAGAGGATCACCAGCGGCATGAACATCACAGGGGGAGATTCATGGGCGTGATCGTACGCTTCTTGATCGCGAGGCTTGCCGACAAAAGTCAGGAACCACATGCGGAACATGTAGAACGCTGTGATTGCGGCACCGCCAGTGGCAGCTAGGAAGAAGATGCTCGAAGAGGCGGTTCCGTTGACTGTCGCCAGCGAATAGGCCTGCTCGAGGATCGCATCCTTCGAATAGTAGCCGCTGAAGCCGATGATGAAGGGGACGCCGCAGCCAGCGATGGCGAGGCAGCCGATGAGCATCGTCAGGGCGGTGATCGGCATTTTCTTAATCAGGCCACCCATGCGACGCATGTCGTTGGTGTGAACGGCGTGAATCACCGAACCTGAGCACATGAAGAGGAGGCTCTTGAAGAACGCGTGGGTGACCAAGTGAGCCAGGCCAGCAGCCCAACCACCAACACCGAGCGCGAGCATCATGTAGCCCAGTTGGCTGATCGTCGAGTACGCAAGGACCCGCTTAATATCGGTGGCGGTGATGGCAATCGTGGCTCCAATGAAGAGCGTGATGCAACCAACCGAAGCGATCACCAGGAGGGTTTCTGGTGGAAAGACGGGATAGAAGCGGCCGACCAAATAGACGCCAGCAGCCACCATCGTCGCCGAGTGCACGAGGGCTGAAACCGGGGTGGGACCTTCCATCGCGTCGGGGAGCCAGACATGCAGCGGGAACTGGGCCGATTTACCCACACAACCGCAGAAGATACCGAGTCCAGCGACGACTAGCAGGCCGTAGCCAAAACCTTCGCTTCGCCACAGAGGAACCTGAGCCGCTACTTCGGAAGAGCTATCTTCCACGGATCCGCCCGATTTGACGTGATCGAGAACAATCGCAGCCACTTTATCGCGGGCCGAAAACTCGACCATAGCGGCTGGAACTTCGAGAGTATGTCCGGTCGACGCAGGACGAACCTTGCTGAAGATCCCTTGTTCGATCGAGGTGACCGTTTTGTCTCCATCGAGATCGATGTCACCGAAGGCAAAGGTGCCAAGGCTGGCCCAGAGAGCCATCAGACCGATGATCATGCCGAAGTCGCCAACGCGGTTGGCGATGAATGCTTTGTTCGCGGCTGTCGAGGCACTGTTGCGTTCGATGTAGAACCCGATCAGGAACCACGAGCAGATGCCGACCAGTTCCCAGAAGCAGAAGACCATCGCAATGTTGCCGGAGAGCACGAGCCCAAGCATGCTGAAGCAGAAGAGCGACAGAGCTTGGAAGAATCGTGGAAAGCGGCCAGGACGACGGAGCGTCTTGCCATTGCTGAGGGTGACTTCTTTATCGGTGATGGGGGCGAGTTCATCGTGCATGTATCCCATCGCGTAGAAATGGATACAGGTGGCAATGAGCGTAACCATGCAGAACATGCTGATCGTCAGAGCGTCGATGTAGTAGCTGATCGACATCCGCAGATTGCCAAACTTACCGAGCAGGTAGTATTCGCCTGAGTAAGTGATTGGACCTTCGGCGTGCGCGTGATTGTCATGACTGTGGTCCTCGTCGCCATGCTCGCTATGAGTGTGACCTGCGGCGGCGTGCTCGGTTTTGTGCTCTTCAGCCTTGTGAGCGTCGGCTTTGGCTTCAGCAGGCTTGGCTTCTTCGACCAAGTAAGCGGCTGGGCGAACCACAAGCCCCTCGGTGGCAGCATGTTTTTCGCCTGCAGGCTTGGCATCGCCGTGTGGCTTTTCGCCGTGATGTTCGTCGCCATGTTCACCTTCGCCATGATGCTCGTCATGGTGATCGGCTTCACCATGCTCGGCATGGCCATGGTGCGAACTGCTGGCGGGCCAGTGGTTCGGTAGCCAGATGCCGAACATCGCCAAGAACGACAAGATTGCCGCACTCGCGATCGCACCGGTAGCGATCCAGGCCGCCATTTTGCCAAGTTGGTTGGCAAATAGCAGGATGGTGAAGAATGACGCCAGCGGCAGGACTACCGCGAGCAGCAGGATGTACGGAAGCAGTGACGGTTCCATCAGCCCTTCAACTCGTCGGCTTGATCCACGTCGATCGTGGAATGGTTGTTGTAGAAGTTGAGGGCAATCGCAAGTGCGACGGCGGCCTCAGCTGCAGCCAAAACGATGACAAACAATGCCATCAGCTCGCCATCGAGGCCGAGCGATTCGCTGCGAAAAAATCGACTACCAAAGGCGACGAAGTTAATGTTCGCGCCGTTGAGCACAAGCTCGATCCCCATCAGCACCCCGAGCGCGTTGCGCTTGGTGGCCATGCAGATCACGCCCGTGACAAATAGCACCGCGCCGACTAGCAAGTAGTGCGACACAGTGAGTGGTTGCGTGAATGGATTCATGATTCGTCGTTACTCAAAAGCCTGGCGGAGGAGAATCGTGCGATTCACTTCCGCATGCAGGTTTGGTCTACACCTTATTCCATCAATTCCCAAGCGGTTGGTTTGCCAGTCGCACAGAGGAGTGCCACCAGCATTGCGGCGGGAGCCAGCAGTGCGACGGCAATAGCCGCAGCAACCCAGCTCACCACACCACCACTTACGAGCAGGACGCCAATCAGTACGGGAACCACTACTAGTCCCACAGCGCCCCACTTTTGCCACAAATAAGTGACAATGGCGAGGAGTACGTTGAGGGCGAACAGAAGTCCGAGAATTGGCAACAGCCAAGCGGGAGACGAAGCAAAAATTCCGTTAACGGCAGCAATCGCCTTGGCTGGCGCTGAGGGGTCGTCAGCGGAGGCTGAAACTGATCCCGAAGCGAGCGAAAAGGCAACGACTGCGAGGGCTGCATTTACGAGTCCAGCCGAAGCGAGTCCCCCGAGAATCGGGAAACTCCACTTCCGCAAGGAAGCTTGCGGATGGGCAGGCGAGTAAAGATAGGAAGACTTCGAGCGAGCACGCTTCGTACGGGCCATGTAACCGGCACCGATCAAAACGACGAGCAGGTGCATCGAGATGACTACGAAGGGCATCAGGTAGCCAGCCATGCCGGGTATCAAAGCTTCGTTAGCTTGCTCGAGCTTGTCGACGCGAACACCAGCGAGGGCAGTGCCGATTTCGGTACTGGTGTGGGCATCGGCCAGGACGACGTTCTCAGGATCGGGGCGGGGAGTGGTCCAAGATGGGACGCCCAGGGCTGAGCGGAACAGGAGCAGCAAGAGTGAGCTGCCGAGTACTGCTGCCAGAACCCATTCGCCAGCCGATGTTTGCATCGAGACGAAGCGAGCTTGTGCGGTGAGCATGACGCCGAAGATCAGCAGAACGAGGGTTCCGCCGACGTAGATCATCAGCTGCATCGCGCCGACGAATTCTGCTCCAGCGAGGAAGAAGAGCCCCGAGGTAGCGCCGAGCGAAAGTGTGAGGTAAAAAGCCATCCGCACAATGTTGCTGCTGGCTGCCACAGCGATGGCGAAGCCACACGCCAGGAGCGCGAACAGAACAAACAGTGTGCTGTGCCAGTTGACCGAGGCGAGCAGAAGCGAGTCGAGCGGAATCATGGAGGAGATCGATTGAGCGGCGAGGTTCATCGGGCCACCTCCTTCACCAGCACAGCAGCTTCGCGAGCAGCAGGCTCGGTGGCGGCAGCAGCTTTTTCAGCTTCAGCGGCAGGAGCTTCCGCAGGTTTCTCGGCAGGTTCTTCGGGCTTAGCAGCGGCTGCTTTCGTTGCATCAATTCGGGCTTGCTCCATGATCCAACCTTCGCGGATGGCGGCACGCCCTTGGGGATGATGCTTCAGAAACGCAATGTCTGATGGGGTCGGCAGTTCCAGCAAACGCCAAGCCACAGCTCCGATGAAGCAGAAAGCAGCCAGTGGAACGCAGTATTTAAGACAGACGGTCATCACTTGGTCGATGCGGAGGCGTGGCAGTGTCCAGCGAACCCACATCATGACGGTGACAAACAGCACGGTTTTGCCAATGAAGTTGACGCAACCTGCGAGGGTCGCGATGTAGCCGAGGATCGACCAACTGGTCGACTCGGGGGTGTAGGCCCAGCCGAGCATCTCGGGGCCAAACAGGGGAATCGGGCCGTTCCAACCGCCGAAGAACAGAATCGCAGCGAGGCCGCTGACGAGGAACATCGAGCCGTATTCGGCCATGAAGAAGAAGCTCCAGCGAAGACCGGAGTATTCCGTATGGAAACCGGCCACAAGTTCGCTTTCAGCTTCCGCCAAGTCAAACGGGGCACGATTCACGCTGGCCGTAGCACAGGTGAAGTAGACAAAAAAGACTGCGAAGGTAAAGGGATCGTTGAAGATGAGCCAGTTCGTGAACCAGCCAGCTTGCATATCGCCAATCGTTACCAGGTTCATCGTTCCGAGGATCACCACGGGGATCACGATGCACATGCCGATTGGAACTTCGTAGCTCACCACTTGGGCTGCTTCACGCATGCCACCGAAGAGGGACCATTTTGACCCCGAAGCGTATCCGGCGAGAATCACGCCAAACACTTCAAGTCCAAGGACAGCCACGATAAAGAACACGCCAATGTTTACATCTTGAGCGACCCAGCCGCTCGAGAATGGGAGAGCCATGTAGGCGGTGAAACTGGCCGCGAAGCTGACGTAGGGAGCCAGTTTGAAGAGGAGCCGATCGGCGTCCTTGGGGGTCACGTCTTCCTTGGCAATCAGCTTCAGACCGTCGGCTAAAGTCTGCAGCCAGCCGAACTTACCACCGACGCGAGTAGGACCGAGGCGGTCTTGGATACGACCGGCGATCTTACGTTCCATCCAGATGAAGACGAGGGCACCGACGGCGACTACTTGAATCAGTAGGCCGATGTGGATGGCAGCCGCCAGCACGTAACCCCAGATGGAGCCAGGCGCAAACGACCATCCGAGTGGTGCGAAGACTCGTGAGAGGAACTCAACGTTGATGAACTCTGCCACTGCTTTTACGCCTCGCCGGGGCCAAACCGCATCACTAACTCACCGAAAAGGTGAGAAATTCCGCGGCAAACGCAGTGCGAAGGCCCTCTCATCGTGAGCTGGCTCCTCGCTGGCCTGGAAAGATCGTGAAATATGGCACAAGGTGCGACGGGCGGGCAAGCCCCCGACCAGGGATTTTTGCCCGAAGATTTTCTGCCGCCCCGACTTCCATCCGGTCGATGGGAGCGTCATTTTCACGATTCTGCCAGACTCTGACTGCCGCGAACGCGACGATTATAGAGTGCTTGCCAGTGCTCGACATGTCCCCTTCCGGAGTTCCCGGGGGATGAAGCTCGCTAACAGCTTGCAGCGACAGCAATTAAAGCACGATTTTCGCGGGTTTGATGGCCTTTATGGCACACACAATTTCCGCAAAACTTTTAAGTGTGGGGTGATAACCGGCCCCTAAGGAGTGGCCGATTGGCTGGTCCAGCCGGTGGTTGCGCTACTGGCGTTCGATGCGGGGGTGGTCGAAACCGGTCGCAAAACCTCGACACGTGTCGCCGATGAGTTTCCCCAGCCTGTAAGTTGCCAAATTGCGGTGCGAGCGTCCTGAAACCTGACAGCAGCCGCTTTGACCTCGCCAGGGAGCGAATTCGGGATTTTGCCCCGCCCGACGCTGGCAAACAGGAATTCCCCGAGCCAGGCCTGAGGAGCAACCGGCTGAGAACCACCGGTGGGAATCGAAATGGCGCCTCCGAGGAGCGAAATCGAGTCCCGCTCGGGATTTCCGGCCGCCATCACCGCCCGGCGGAGCTGCGATTCGCTGCGAGCCAGTTCGTCGGCCGCGAGTCGCGCCTGTTCGTCGCCTACGTGACAGAGTGCCACCAAAAAGTCGCGCTGAGCAACGCGAATCGTCTCGTCCATCGATTTCACGAGTCCGTGCCGCACACCGGTTGCCTCGCAGCGAACGTGTAAATAATCCGCTCGCCATGCGGCGGGAACTTGCAGGATGAGCACGATTTCGCGTTCCCCTTCCCAGGGATTGCGATCGGACGCGACCAGCTTGAAGTACACCCCGGCACCACGACCGACTTTGCCAGCAGCGACCACCGTTTCGCGCGGCGGAAGCAATTGGTATTTCGTACCGCTGGTCCGTTTCTCGCCAATGCCGGTCTCAGCACCGACGCCAGCTCCGGTGTATTTGCCACTGAGATTCACACCAAGCGACGTGGTGAGCTCGTGATCCTTGTGGACCTCAACCCCTCCGATCGTCTGCTCTTCGTGCAAGGTTTTGGGGAGGTAGTCGGCGACGAGCATTGTGGCGTGGGGACTGCTGGCACGCAGGGTGACTTGCGAAACATCCTTGGCCCGTCCGCTCGTCAGGAGCATCGAAAACGGGAGCCGTGCTTCAATCAAACGCTGCCCCGGATTGCGCTCGGCAAACTCGGGGCTCGTGACGTCGACGCAAACAATTTGATAGGGGAGATCGAACTGCACACGCGGCTCGCTGGCGGTTGCGAGCGACGCGCATCCGAGTGAACAAATCACGGCGGCAAGCGCAGGCAGCAGTGGCGTTCCCAGGAGCGACGACGCGCCACTGCGAAGCAACTTTCGCAGCGAAACCATCGACACACGCTGCAGCCAAATTGCCAGCGATCGCTGACGCTTGAGCTTGCTGTCGGAGCCGGCACCCGAGGCAACTTCTTTCACTTCGGAAACAAGACCAATATCACGAGACGATAGCGCGGGGGAAATCATCGCTGGGGCAGTCACACGAGACATCGAACGAACTCCTGGAAAGTTCAAGGAGTCGCCATGATCATGCGGGCGAAAAGATCGCGAGCTAACCGATCGATGGCGACAGACTTTCCCATCGTGGGCTCGTCACACGAGCGCGAAGAACAATCGCAGCTCGACGGTCGCTTCTTCCTGAAGCGCTCAAAGAAAGGAGCCGGGACAACTGGGAGCCACTTTGCGGCCCACCTGCTGGCCAAACTCTTCAATTCGCGACACCAAAACGGCTTGTGCGAAATCTCTCGCAACTTGCGTCAGGCAGGCGATTTTTGGTTCCACCAAGTTCCACTGAGCACAGCGATGTGATCAGCCAAGCGAATCGTAGAGGCATCCTCGCCGTCGTCAAGTTTTCCGAAGATTTTCGTGAAAACCGGCCGCTAGCAAGGAAGTTCTAGCATTACCGTCGTTGCCAACTACCAAGCTAGAATCCCAACGATTCACTTGCTTGCTACGCGACCAGATTGACGTGAGTTCGAAAGAAATTTACGGACCAAGGGATCCCGCGATTTATGCGACCAGGATTTGTTCGAAAGAGCTGATCGGGGTGTGATCATTGGGGGGCTGTGACGGGTTGCCGGGGCGAAGGCTCAGCCGCGTTTGCATTCCGGCGGCACGTGCGGCATCAAGTTCTGCCACCACGTCGCTGACGAACAAAATTTCGCCCGGGGGCAAGCTCATAGCGGAGGCAATTTTTGTGTAGCTCGCGGCTTCCTTCTTGCCGCCAGTTGTTGTGTCGTAATGCCCCCGCAAGAGCGACAACAGATCTCCCGCGACACTGTAGCCGAAGAACTTTTTCTGAGCCTGAATGCTTCCCGACGAATAGATGCGGCAATCCAGTCCAGACTGATTCCAGCGGCGAAGTGCTGGGGCAACATCGTCGTACAAATGGGCCACCAACTGACCTCGGACGAAGGCATCGTCCCACACAATACCTTGCAGTTGCTTGAGACCGGTCGACTTCACGTCGCCATCCATCAGCCGATAGGCCTCAGCAGCCACTTCTTCGGGAGTTGGCAACTTTCGCCCGGCATCTGACTCCATCAGCTGCACTGCTTTTGCGACATCTTCGCGCGTGAAATGCTGGTCGAGCAGTGCTCGCACGTCGCGGCGTGCCAGTGGAAACATCACATCCACGACGAACGAAATCGAAGAGGTGGTCCCTTCGATATCGAGCAAAATTCCACGGACACTAGACGCCATATTCGGCCGACTTTCCCACTTCGATCACAGGACTATGAGAGTCTAAGGAGACTACAGCTTGACGACCGAATCGATACCGGCGGCTGGCAAATAGGCAGGTCCCATGCAGAGCGGCTGATAGCGCTCGTGCACACCCGATTCAACGTAGTGCGGCGCCCAGCCCGACATGTCCTGGAACAGGCGAATGCAGCGAATCGTTTTGTCGCTGCAGAGATCGAACCAATGCTTGGTCCCCATCGGAACGTTAATCAAATCCCCCGCTTCGACTTGGACGGCAAAAACCGGCCCACCTTCGGGATGAATGTGAAACACACCACTCCCCTTCACCGTGAAGCGAACTTCGTCTTCGCTGTGGGTATGTTCTTTGCAGAATTTGGCGAGCATCCCATCGAGCCCGGGCGTACCAGGATTGACGTTGATGACGTCGGCTGTCACAAAATTTCCGGCCACCTTCAGCCGCTCGATCTCTGGGGCATAAGCGGCCAGGATCTCTTCGTTCGTAGCGTCAGGACCGATCCGTCCGGCGACATCCCACTTCTCGTACCAAATGCCAAACGGCTTGAGAAACTCGCGAATCGCTTCTGCACCGGTAATTTCGCGATTCTCGTCTTGAATTCGAATTCGGGCCATGGCTGTAGTACCTTAGTCTCGACTTGTGAGGAGTTCCTTCGTGACTTTGCACGAATCGCTCAGGAATTTGTGATTACCTAGGAAGGAACTATGGGGAATTTATTGAAAACTTGCGAAGGAAGTGCTTAGCTGTTCTTGAGAACTTGCTTACAAAAATCAGTGAATTAATTCAGCCTGCTATGCCACGACGGCAGCGGAGATGGCTCCTTCGAGCAGCAGCTTACGACCAGTGCATTCGAGCAGAAATTCCATCACTTCGATATGCCGTCGCGTTTCCTCGAGATCGACACCCCAGGTGTAGAGGCCATGCTTACGAATGAGGTAGCCAAACTTCATCGGGCTAGCGACATCGGTCATCCGCTCGCGGACTTTTTCGGCCAGCGAAGGAATGTCTTGCGTATTCTCGAAAATCTCGATCCAGGCACGCGTTTCGTGGGTGGTGACCCCGGCGAAACCTTTCAGCATCTCGTACCCTTCGAGGACGAGACCACCTTGCGAAAAAAAGTAGTCCGAAAGCAACGTGCACCAGACCGAATGGGTGTGCAGCACTGCTCCAACGCCCGGCTGCTGGGCTGCTACGACGTGCAGCAGCGTTTCGGCAGAGGACTTGGCTTGTCCTGGCCAAGCGCCGCGTCCGTCGTCTCCTACGACCACGAAATCATCGGGACCGAGTCGCCCCTTATCCTTGCCACTGGCGGTAATCAGAATGCGCAGCGGATCGCGCCCCACCACCACGCTGTAGTTGCTGCTCGTACCGACCGACCAGCCACGCTGCCAAAGCATCTGCCCCACGTCGCGCAGGGCATCGATTTGCGGCCGATAGGGAGCCAGTCCTTCCACGCCATTCACTACACGAAACTCCCGAGCTAGAGAGGGTTAGCGGTAAATTCTCTCGAGGGTTTTCACCCCCAGGAACCTTCACCGCGAAGCTCCGAATGTAGCAGACCTTCCGGGGCTCGCAAACGCTCCCCACAATTTCCGCTGAGAGACAGCTGGGAGGATTTCAGTAGCGTGCGATCCCCCTGCCCTTGGGGTGCAATGCTGTTAGGCATGGGCACCTCTGAAAAGGGGCCGCCACTGGCCTGCAGATTGATGCCTTCTTAGGAATCAGGTGTGTCCGATTGGTTCTGCTGCACCTTCATCAATATTTCATCTCATTTCATCTCGACCGACTGTTGCCTGAAGAACCCGCAGTGGGTACAACGGGCAACATGAACCTTTTGCAACTTTCGCAGCGCATTCGCGAAATGCGCACCTCGGCCGGGCTTACACTCGAAGAGCTGGCTGAAAAAACCGGCATGACGCGCGGTGTGATCTCGAAAATTGAAAACTTTCGCGTCACTCCTTCGCTTCCCACCCTCGCCAAAATCGCAGAAGCGTTTGGGGTCTCGACCGCCGATCTTCTTGCGGGACTCGACCAGCGTCCTCAAATCGTCGTCGTCCGGAAAGAGGAGCGGCAAGAGATCACCCGCGATGGATCGGCAATTCGTTATTTTGCCCTCGCGCATAAGCGAGCCATCAAACTGATGGAGCCGATGCTTCTTGAAATTCAGCCGGGCAAAGGACGCGATGAAAAGCTGGCCCACGAGGGGGAAGAGTTCGTGATGGTGGTCGATGGGACGATTGAGTACGAGTATGGCGACGAGTCCTATCGTCTCGAGCCGGGCGACTGCATTTACGACGACGGAAGCGTGCAACATACGCTTCGTAACGTCGGACGCTCGATCGCCAGGCTGATCGTGGTCTATGCCAAAGGTGGATGAAGGCTGGTGCATTTCTGGTGTGGTTTTGTGCTCGTTCCACGTGGGTGAGTGACTGTTTGTATGACCCAGCTTCCTGCTCGCGCTCGAGTCGTTGTGGTTGGTGGTGGCATTGCCGGAGCCAGCGTCGCCTATCACCTCACGAAGCTCGGCTATCGCGATCTTTTACTTCTGGAACAAGCCAAATTCGCAGGCGGAACCACCTGGCACTCGGCCGGACAAGTCGGGCGACTTCGAACCAGTTCGGCGATGACACGCATCAACCAGGCCTCCGCCAAGCTCTATAAATCGCTGCAAGAGGAGACGGGCAAACCGACCGGATGGGTGCAAACCGGATCGCTGATGCTCGCCCGCACCAAGCAGCGCGTGCAGCAGTATCGACGTTCCGTAGCGATGGCAGAAGTTCTGGGGGTGGAGTGCGAATGGGTGAGCCCATCGCGCGTGCGAGAACTTTGGCCGCTACTCCGCACTAGTGATCTCGTGGGGAGTTTGTACGTGCCGCACGATGGCATCGTCGATCCCACCGCCTGCACCCTCGCGCTACTCGCAGGGGCAACTTCGCGCGGCTGTACAGCGATCGAAAAAATCGCAGTCCAAAAACTTCTCGTCGCCAAGGGACGCGTGTCCGGGGTCCGTACTTCGCAAGGGGATGTCGAAGCCGAAATCGTCGTGCTGACGGGGGGCATGTGGTCGCGTGAGCTCGCCCACGATGTTGGTGTGAATATCCCGCTGGCACCGGTCGAGCATCACTACGTCGTCAGCCACAGCACCGGGCGCGAGACCACGCATTTTCCCTGCGGACGCGATCCCGATGCCGCGATTTACTTTCGGGGGAGTGGTCAGCAAATTATAGTCGGCGCTTTTCAAACGGTGAGCAAACCGTGGAACGTCGATCGTGTCCCGAGCAATTTTAGTTTTCAATTGCTCCCGCCTGACTGGCAACATTTCGCCGCCCCCTTGGCCGAAGGCGAGCACCGCATTCATGGCCTGAAAGAGATCGGGATCGAGCGGTTCGTGAATGGTCCCGAGAGCTTTACCCCCGATAACCAGTTTCTACTCGGCGAAACGCCAGAACTTCGCAATTTGTTTGTCGCCACCGGTTTTAATAGCGCCGGCATCGCTTGTGCCGGAGGTGCGGGGGAAGCACTCGCTCAGTGGATCGACGGCGGAGAACAGCCGTACGACTTGTGGTCGGTCGATATTCGCCGCTTCGCCCCTTGGCATAACCAAAAGAAATTCCTGCGCGAGCGTGTGAGCGAAGGGCTCGGCCTGCACTATCGCATGGCGTGGCCCAATCTTGAATTCAGCAGTGGACGCAATTTGCGTCGCTCTCCGCTGCACGGCTCGAACGAAAAACTCGGTGCCTACTTTGGACAGAAGATGGGGATCGAGCGCCCGCTTTATTTTGCCCGCACCCAACAGCAATCCTCGATGCAATACAGCTTCGATCGGCAAAACTGGCACGACTGCAGCGCGCATGAGCATCATGCAGTGCGCAAGAGTGTCGGCATTTTCGATCAATCGTCGCTGACACGCCTGCGTATCTCGGGGCCCGATGCACTGGCGCTGCTCAATCGGCTTTGTGCAGCAAACATCGACACCGAAGCGGGGCGGATTGTCTATACGCCGATGCTCAACCAACGTGGGGGATGCGAAAGCGACGTGATCGTAGTCCGCGATGACGCAGATACGTTTTACCTCGTTACCTCGAGCACGCAAGCGATTCGCGACGTCGACTGGATCGAGCGTAACAGACGCAATGACGAGCAGGTCGAGATCGAAGACATTTCAGCGGCGACAGCGGTGATTGGTGTGATGGGGCCCCGCTCGCGCGAACTACTCGCGCTGCTGAGCGATGCCGACTTACAGTCCACCCACTTTCCCTACAACACCTCGCGCACTATCGATGTCGGCCTAGCTCGCGTGCGCGCGATGCGCATGACCTATGTGGGCGAGCTCGGTTACGAACTGCATCTGCGGGCCGATCAAGCGCCGCAGCTTTACGACGAACTTTTGTCAGCTGGCCAATCGCTCGGCGCGCGACCAGCAGGCTATTACGCCATGAACTCGCTGCGTCTGGAGAAAGCATATCGAGCCTGGGGGAGCGATCTTTCGGTCGACGATACACCGCTCGAAGCGGGGCTGGGGTTCACGATCGACTGGAACAAACCGGCTGGATTTCTCGGGAAAGAAGCCCTGCTGCAGCAGCGCAGCACTGGACTGCGCAAGCGCCTGGTGCAAATCGTGCTGCACGACTCGCGCGCTCAGCTGTGGGGAGGCGAACGGATCTTTCGTGGCGAAAGCTGCATCGGTTATACCTCGAGCGCAGCCTACGGCCATACGTTCGGCGCGAGTGTGGCACTGGGGTACCTGAAGTCGAACTCCGACATCCTTTCTAACGCGTGGATTGAAGCAGGCCGCTATCAAGTGGAACTCGATGGCGAGCTTTTCGCCGCACGCGTTAGCTTGCGCCCACTCTACGATCCCACCTCGACGCGCATCTTGGCGTAACGAGCAGCCGAGCCCCGTTTTTCTATTCCATCTGAACCTCTCGTTTTCACCTTCATATCGCTGGCATCACTCCGCCTAGAAACTCAATCGCTCGAGCCATCCATGACCATTCCTGCCGCCAAAGACAAACCACTTTTTACTCCTGGTCCCCTGACGACGAGTCTCTCGGTGCGCACGGCAATGCTTCGCGACCTTGGCAGCCGCGATGCGACTTTCATGACAGCCGTGAAAGAAACACGCGAGAAGCTGCTCGAGATCGCGGGAGTTTCGCAGGCCGATGGCTACGAAGCTGTGCTGATGCAAGGGAGCGGAACTTTTGGTGTCGAGGCTGTATTCAGCACGTTCAGTCCACCAGCAGCCCGCTGGCTGATTGTCTCCAATGGAGCGTATGGCGATCGGATGGCCAAAATCTGCCGCACGCTTAAAATCGATCATCAGGTGCTGGCGTGCGAAGAGACCCAGCAGCCCAATCTCGCCGAGATTCAGCAGACGCTCGAGCAGAGCAAATTCACGGCCCTTGCCGTGGTGCACTGCGAAACCACTTCGGGCATTTTGAATCCAATCGAGGAGATCGGGGCGATCGCGGCGAAACAGGGAATCACTTATTTCGTCGACTCCATGAGCGCCTTTGGCGGCATCGACTTCTCGCTGAAGAATTGCCAGATCGATTGCCTCGTTTCGTCGGCCAATAAGTGTGTCGAAGGGGTCCCTGGCTTTTCGTTTGCGATTTGCAAACGCGAGCTGCTGGAACGATCCATCGGCAACGCACGTTCACTTTCACTCGATCTGGTCGATCAATGGCAAGTGATGGAGAAGACAGGGCAATTTCGATTTACCCCCCCTACGCATGTGATCCTGGCATTTCGTCAAGCCTTGGCAGAACTTGAAGCGGAAGGAGGAGCAGCTGGCCGCGCGCAGCGCTATCGCGAGAATCATCAAACGATCTTGGCCGAGACCCGTAAGCTCGGCTTCACCGAACTCTTGCCGCCGGAACTGCAAGCGCCGATCATCACCTCGCTTCGCTATCCAACACATCCGAATTTTTCGTTCGATCGCTTCTACGAGCTGCTCAGCGAACGTGGGTTTGTGATTTACCCAGGCAAAGTATCGCGCGCCGATTGCTTTCGCATTGGGAACATCGGTCGGCTGTTTGCCTCGGATATGAAAATGCTCGCCAGCGCCCTTCGTGAAGTGCTGGCCGAGATGCAGATTCCAGTTCCTTTAAACTAAAGCCAGTGGGCTGATATGGCATCGACTGAGGCACTCTTCATGAAGAGTTGATGAACCTCGGTAGTCGATCCTGCTGATCTCGACGAAGATGCGGAAAAAGAGTTCGCACTTCGCCATGAAATCGCACCACGACCGACCATCTGCAGTTCCTGCTTCGCGCGAGGCAACAAGCCGCCGCAAAAGCACCCACGATCAGCAACCGGTTCGAAGCAACCTGATTTACTTCGCCCTAGTGCTGGTTGCAGGGCTGCTCGCTTACAGCAGCAGTTTTGTAGGGGACTTCGTTTTTGACGATGTCACCGAGATTGAGTCCAACGACAATCTCGCGAAGGTTTGGCCACCCCAGGAAGTGCTCGATAGCGGGAATCGGCTGCCAGTCCGTCCCCTGCCGCAGTGGACGTTTGGTGTGCAATCGCTCGTGACGGGGCGTAATCTCGCCAGTTTTCACGCCGTCAATCTGGCCATTCATCTAGCGAGCGGCATGCTGCTACTCCTGCTCGTGAAATGGTCGCTTGATTTTGTACGCGAGCGAATCGCTCCCCTCGATGAATCCGGGCGATGGATCATCGCCACGTCGATTGCATCGCTCTGGGTCGCGCATCCACTGACCACCCAAGCGGTCACCTACATCTACCAGCGCATCGAGTCGATGGTTGTGCTCGGAATGCTCGCTTCGCTCGCCTGTTTCGCAGCGAGCATGCGACGACCAGCTTCGCCGATTTGGCTACTCCTTTCTGTGGTGGCTTCGATCCTAGCGATGCTCTGCAAGGAAGTAGCTATCACACTGCCACTGCTCGTGTATCTCTACGATGCCACTTTCGTGAGCCGTAGTTTTGGGGAGCCCCTGACGAAGCGGTGGAAGTATCACCTGGCGATGCACGCAACCATTGTTGTCCTGCTCGGTGTAGTGCTTGCTGAGCGCGGCGACTATGCCGAGTTCACGGAGCAAAAGCATTCTAGCTGGGAGTATGCACGTTCACAGCCGCTCGTGATTCTGCACTACTTAAGACTCGCGTTTTTGCCGATTTATCAATGCTTCGATTACACCTGGCCTGTTCAGCCGATCGATGCCACGATGTTCGTTTCGCTCTTCGTCGTACTTGCGATGTTTGTGGGTGCGGCACTTTTGCTGTGGCGACGTCATCCGCTCGGGTTTGTCGCGATGAGTTTCTTTATCCTGCTCGCTCCCAGCAGTAGTGTGGTGCCGGTTATCGACTTGGCGTTTGAACATCGGATGTACCTGCCACTCGCCGCTGTGTTGACACTTGTCATCGCGCCGCTTGGTCTCTGGCAGCTGCAGCTGCGGGATGTCGAAAAAGAAAGTCCGCGCCAAGAGATCCCGTCGCGAGTTTGGCTGAAATATTCGCTGGTGATGGGCGTCATACTAATGCTGCTGGTGGCACTTACGTTTCAGCGGAACATGGTCTATCGCGACCGCCAAACGCTGTGGGAAGATGTCGTGCAGAAGCTACCGCAAAATGCACGTGCCTGGGCGAATCTAGCGAGAATTAAGGGGGATCGCGGCAATTTCGAGGATGCTTACCGCGACTTGCAGCGGAGCCTCAAAGAGCTACCGAATGTCGCCGATACGCACGGACAACTTGCCAGTGTTTGCCTGGCGCTTGGGCGGCGCGATGAGGCGTTGCGAGCCTGCGAACGTGGGATCGAAATCGCCCCCGATAAGCCGCTGCTCTACTACCAGTTGGGCCTCGTGCTACGCGGGGCAGATGACGACCGTGCTCTCGCTGCGCTCGAAAAGGCCGTGGAGCTTGCGCCCAACTATGGCGACGCCCACAACAACCTTGGCGCGATGCTGATTCGACGCGATCCCCAGCGTGCTCACGAGCATCTACTAAAAGCGATCGAGATACGCCCGACGAACTATCAGGCGTGGATTAACCTTGGAAATTTGCTGGGGTCAACCGGCAACTATCGCGAGTCGATCGCAGCCTTTGATCGGGCGCTCTCCATCGCGAAAGATCATCCACTCGCGATGAAAAATCGCGCGACGGTTTTACAGCTTCAGCAGCAATCTCGCAGCACTCCATGAACGTCGCTGCGCTGGAGCATCAGCGATCTAGCTACTGCGGCTAACGACGAATTCGGCCATGGTTTGCAGCGTGTCGCGACAATTGCCATTCGGAAGATACTCAAGTCGCCCTGCAGCGCGACGAGCATAGCGAATCGCTTGTTCGCGGGCGAATTCGATGCCGCCATACTTGATAATGAACGGCAGGATCTGTTTCATATCGCGAGATTCGCTCGACAGGATCTCCACCAGTTCCTGACGATCGTGCGACGATGCCTTCTCGAGCGTGTAGATCAGTGGCAAAGTTGGCTTCTGCTTCTCGAGATCGGTGCCGAGACTCTTGCCGGTGGCTTTTTCTTCGCCAAGCACGTCGAGCAAATCGTCGGCAATTTGAAACGCGATACCGAGATCGCGACCAAAACCATCCATCTGGTCGCACACTTCCACACTCGCGGCCGAGAAATGAGCCCCGAGGTAGCAACTGCAGGCGGTCAACTCAGCAGTCTTTCCTTCGATGATTTCGAAGTATTCAGACTGCGTGAGTCGGAAGTTGCCACGCGATCCTTTTTGGAGCAACTCTCCTTCGCAGACGATGTTCGTCGCGCGACCGATCACGCGGCAGCCGACAACGGTGTCGAGGGTGCTGGCGAGATGGAAGGCGTGTGTGAAGAGATAGTCGCCGAGTAAAACACTCGATTCGTTGTCCCAGCGGGCATTCACCGTTGCGAGATGCCGGCGGACTTTGGCTTCATCGAGAACGTCGTCGTGCACCAGCGTGGCGGTGTGAATCATCTCGACCACGGTGGCGAGGGTTAGATGCGCTGGCGTGATGCCACCCAGTGCTTTCCCCGTCAACAGCAAGAGAGCAGGTCGGAGACGCTTGCCGCCGAGCAGACAGCCGTAGCGAACCAGTTCGTCGACAAATGGATGCTTGCTCGAGAGTTCGGTCCGGAGACGCTGCTCGATCAGCTGCATTTCGGCGGCAACCGGCGCGTAGAGCGTGTTCAGAATCGCGGTGGTCGCGGGACTGTTGGCTCCGCTGGCGAGTGCCGAGTCAGAACTCGTAACTGCTGATCCGCTGGCTGACGATGGGCTCATGATTCTTACGTCCTTCCGAAACTTTCTCACTCCCGCCGAAATCGGTCAGGAATCTCACACTTCACTAACCGTTCAGGGGGCGGGAGTTTCACGCAAAAAGTGGCCGCTTCGTCCACCTTGTTTTTCTACCAGCTCGATGCGCTCGATCACCAGGGCCCGATCGACTGCCTTGCACATGTCGTAAATCGTTAGAGCACAAGCACTAACAGCGACAAGCGATTCCATCTCGACACCGGTCTTGGCACTCACTCGCGTCGTGGCTTCAATCGCAATTCGATCATCACCGAGGATCGTAAACGCGATTTCGACCCCCTCGAGCGGTAGGGAGTGACAGAGCGGAATCCACTCATCGGTCCGTTTCGCGGCCATGATCCCTGCGAGGCGGGCCACCTCGAGAACATCCCCTTTGCTGTGCGAGCGATCTCGGATTTTAGCCAGCGTGGCAGGCTGCATCGCAACGATTCCGCGCGCCCGAGCCATCCGCTCGGTGATCGGTTTGGCGGTGACATCGACCATTCTCGATGCCCCCTGCTCGTCGAAATGCGAAAACGATTCACTCACGCTTGGCTACTCGAAATACTCTTAAAGCGAGGGAAAAAGCGGCAAATTTACGGTCAGCCCACGGGAGATTGGGGGGAGCGATTGGCCGCGAGAATGAGCCAGGTTAATCCCAGTCCTGCTGATCGCGTTCTTGTCCGTTATGCCAGGCTTCAACTGCCTTGAGAACGTTGTCGCGCTCGGGGCGTGTCGCCCAAACCGAATCGTCACCCTCGAGACGCACCTCGTACATCCCCTCGCAGGTGCAATCTTCGTTGCCACAAAAGTGCGGAGTGTCGGCGATCCACATCACGCGGTAGAGCGGCACATGCTTGTCGTCGACAAGCACAAAAATTGATGACATGAATTCCTCCGAACGATTCGCAGCCGGGAACGTTTCCGGGGCTGCTACCACTGACCTAGGAGCGTAGCCTTCGTCTGCTACCACTGGTGCCCAGGGATGCACCTAAGGGAAGTATACCCAAAATCTTTACGAGGGTTTGCCTAGTTCCATCGACCGACGGGTGGCCGATTCCACAGCAGCAATCAAAGCACCTCGGACACCACGATCTTCGAGGGTCGCCAGACCGGCAATCGTCGTTCCCCCAGGGCTGGCGACACGATCCTTCAGAACACCGGGATGCTCGCCACTATCGAGCACCATTTTGGCGGTTCCCAGTAGGGTTTGAGCAGCTAATTTAAGAGCCAAATCGCGAGGCAATCCCATTTTGACGCCACCATCGGCCAAAGCCTCGATGATGAGACAGGCGTACGCTGGTCCGGAGCCTGACAGCCCCGTGACAGCGTCGAGATGCTTCTCCTCGACTTTAGCCGCAAAGCCAACCGAGCTAAGCAGTTGCTGAGCAAGCTCGAGGTCTTTTGGGGTAGCCCCTTCGGACGCAGCGAAGGCCGAAGCACCGGCACTTACCAAGGCTGGAGTGTTCGGCATCACGCGGATGATCTTGGCGTGGCCGAGTGCCTTGCTAAGCGTCGCGAGTGTGGCCCCTGCAAGTACCGAAACAACAAGGGTTTGCGGAGCGATCTTGCCCACTAATGGCGCGGCTGCTGCGGCAAGTTGCTGCGGCTTAACGGCCAGGACGAGCACATCGACACTGGCGAGCTTCTCAACCCCATCGACACCTTGAGCCCCTTCGATCTTCGCCTGAAAACCAGCTAGAGCGGCTGGATAAGGATCGTAGGCCAAAATGTCGCTACCCTTTGCCAGGCCTGCCTTTACGAGTCCCAGTGCCAGTGCGGTCGCCATTTGGCCAGCACCCACAAATCCAATCGTAAGGGGCATGTTCTCGGGTCTCGATATCAGCAAAGGGGTGATTGGGATGCAAGCAAATTTGTCGGACCGACAGGATGGAGCCGCAGGTAGCAGTGACCGGCAGAACCATGGGCGGGTTCAGATTGGTCGCTGTGCGTTCGGTCGCAACCCGACCGAGGAGCGGCAGGTGGTCGCAAGCGCAACTTCCCTACGGCCTCTCGACTTACCGCGCTTTGCTATGCTATAGTCCGAGATTCTACTTGCCTAGGTCCTTTGCCTTTATGTGATGCTGCGGCCGTGATCATAATCCTCCAAAACGAAGTGTCGGAAAGCCAATTGTCGCACGTCCTCGAGCGAGTTGAACAACTCGGGCTCAAGGCACACCTCAGCCGCGGAACGTTCCGCACGATTATTGGGGTGATTGGCGACGAGCAAAAAATCTCGGCCGAATCGCTTCGCGCGATTCCGGGCGTTCTCGAGGTGATGCCTGTGCTCCCTCCTTATAAACTCGCCAGCAAAGATGCTCACCCCCAACCGAGCGTGGTGAATGTCTCGGGCGTGAAGATCGGTGGCGGCTATCTCGCCATGATCGCCGGTCCATGTGCGGTGGAAGAGCCCGAACGGATGCACAACATCGCGAAAGCGGTGCGAACTGCCGGCGCGAATATCTTCCGTGGCGGCGCTTATAAGCCTCGCACCAGCCCGTACGCCTTCCAAGGTCACGGCGAAGATGGACTCAAACTGCTCCGTGAAGTGGGTGATGCTCACGGCATGCCGATCGTCACGGAAGTGATGGACCCACGCTGCGTGGAAACTGTCGAGCGTTATGCCGACATGATCCAAATCGGCGCTCGCAACATGCAAAACTTTGTGCTGCTGACGGAAGTCGGGCGCACGCGTAAGCCTGTGCTGCTGAAGCGTGGCATGAGCGCAACGGTGGAAGACCTCCTAATGAGCGCCGAATATATCCTGTCGCAAGGCAACCCTGATGTGGTGCTCTGCGAACGTGGAGTAAAGGGTTTTGATAAGGTCACGCGTAACCTTTATGACGTCGCTTCGGTGGCTGTCGTCAAAGGTCTCTCGCACTTGCCCATTATCGTCGACCCCAGCCATGCCACTGGTAAGCCAGCACTCATTCCACCGTGTGCTCTCGCCGGCATCGCCGTGGGAGCCGATGGCGTGCATATCGAAGTGCACGATTGCCCTGAAAAAGCCTTGTCCGATGGCCCCCAAGCACTTCTCCCTCACAAGTACGCCGAACTGATGGTTCAGCTGAAGGGACTCGCTGCCTTGATGGGCAAAGAGATCTCGCCTGTCCCTGGCGAAAAACTGGCTGCCACGGTTTAAGGGGTGAACATCGAAGCCGGTCTTCTTTTAGAAGATTTCATCAGGCTCAACGATCAACCATATAACTATTCACGTGGTGATACTACCCAACGAAGATCACCACCTGACATATTAAGTCTTCCATCATTCGCATCCCAGCTAAGTACGAAAGAGTCGACGCGTGAGAAAGAAATTCATCGCTGGCAATTGGAAGATGAACCTCACCAAAGCAGCTGCCGTTGAATTGGCTGCGGGGCTGGCTGCCAAGATTGGCACCCCCTCGGTGGATGTCGCCGTTTGCCCACCAAGCGTTTATTTAGATGCAGTGGTCGGTGCACTTGCTGGTTCGGCGATTCAGGTGGGTGGTCAGAACTGCTACCACGAACCCAAAGGTGCCTTCACCGGTGAACTGTCGGCCGCGATGCTGCTCGACATCGGCTGCAAGTATGTAATCCTGGGACACAGCGAACGCCGCCACATCCTGAAAGAGACCAACGCTGACATTCAAAAGAAGGTGGTGGCTGCCCTCGCTGCTGGCCTCACCCCCATCCTGTGCGTCGGCGAACTGCTGAGTGAGCGCGAAGCTGGTCAAACTGCTGCTGTGGTCCACGACCAGTTCGATGGCTCGCTCGCTGGCATCTCGGCCGAGCAGGTTCAGCAAGTAGTGATTGCCTACGAGCCTGTTTGGGCCATCGGCACCGGCAAAGTGGCCACCCCAGAACAAGCTGAGGAAGTGCACGCGAACCTGCGAGCGCACATCGCTGCCAAACTGGGTCAAGCCACAGCTGACGTGGTTCGAATTCAGTACGGCGGCAGTGTGACAGCCGAAAACGCCGCCACCCTGCTGCACCAGCCGAACATCGACGGTGCTTTGGTGGGTGGAGCCTCGCTGAAGGTCGAGAGCTTCCTGGGGATCGTTGCGGGTGCCACGAAGTCGTAAGCGAAGAGCCAGCAGCCTTCATGGGGCGAGATTCAAGCGAACTGGCATCGCCAGCGAGCAGTGAATCAGTACACTGTAAGACTTCTTGGTAGCACTTTACGCAGCAAACCTTTGCTGCGAATTAGAAATCGAACAAATCGCCGGCAAGAGGTCGGCTCCATGCGAGATTGTGGAAGTACGGGAAAGGGATTCTGATGTCGCTCGAATTATCGCCTCTCGTTGCCGTTACGGCGTATCACTATTTGTTCAGCATTCCACTTTCGCTGGTGGCAGTCTTTCTGTCGCTAGTCGTGCTCGTGCAGCGCGGACGTGGCGGCGGACTTACTGGTGCGTTGGGCGGGATGGGGGGACAAAGCGCGTTCGGCACGAAAGCGGGCGACTTGTTTACCCGGATCACGATTGTGGTCGCCGCTTTTTGGATTCTGCTGTCGATGGCCTCGCTGAAGTTTCTCTCCGAACAGGGTGAAACTGGCGGTCTGAAACGCAATCCGACCACCACAACCGCCCCAGCGACCGACGACACCAAGTCGGGAGACGATAAAGCTGCAGGCGAGACGGGCACTGGCGAAACTCCTGCCGCCGACAAAACTGGCGCAACAACGCCTGCTGCCGAGACTCCCGCAGCTGAAACCCCAGCGACCGAAACGCCTGCTGCGGAAAAGCCTGCAGAAACGCCCGCAGCCGAGAAACCAGCGGAAGCACCAGCCGCTGAAAAGCCCGCGGCTGAAGTCCCAGCCGAGCAACCAGCTGTAGCACCACCCGCTGAGGCTCCTGCTGCCGAAAAGCCCGCTGAAGACAAGCCAGCCGACAAATAACACGTGGCGCGACCACGCAGTGACAACACCACGAGCAACTCGGCTCATCAGCTGAGTTGCTCGTTTCGCTTGTAGCGGCCCCCCTTCCCTTTGCGAACGTTTGGAGCCTTCCCTTGCTCCTGAGTATGACCGGCCACGGCGAAGCTCATCACCACGCAGATGGCGTGTCGATCGGCGTGGAAGTGCGCACCGTCAACAACCGCTACCTGAAGGTCAGCATCCGGACGGGCGAAGGGTACAGCAGCCTCGAGTCGGCCATCGAAGCGGTCGTTCGTGAAACCTTGCGACGCGGCAGCGTACAGCTGTCGATTCGGATCGATCGCGAGGCCTCGTCCGACGACTATCAGCTGTGCGCTCCGGTGCTCGAGGGCTATTTGCGTCAAATCGAGCTCCTGCAAGGTGCTGGCGGCATCAGTGGCGCGGTTCGCATCGAGCAACTCTTGGGACTTCCCGGGGTCGTGAAGACCAAATCAACCAGCACCGAACTAGCCGAGCGCGATTGGCCTGCCATCGAGAGAGCACTTCGCGAAGCACTGTCGAAACTCGAATCGATGCGGCGCAGCGAGGGTGCTGCCATGGCAGCCGACCTGCTTGCCAATTGCCACCAGGTCGCCTCGCAACTCGCCCATATCGAAAAGCGTGCTCCGGTTGTTGTCGAGGCGTATCGCACACGCATGGTCGATCGGCTGAGCAAACTGATGGCCGAGTTCAACGTCAGCGTGACTGCCAGCGACGTCGTTCGCGAAGTTGGCATGTTTGCTGAGAAGAGCGACATCTCGGAAGAGATTGTCCGCCTCCGGAGCCACTGCGAGCAGTTCGAGCGGGTCATGAAAAACGAAGAGACCCCGGGACGAAAGCTCGAGTTCCTGACGCAGGAAATGTTCCGCGAAACGAATACGATTGGCAGCAAGAGCAACGACGCCGAAATCGCCACGTTCGTGATTGAAATCAAGACCGCCATCGAACGGATGCGCGAGATGATCCAAAACGTCGAGTAAATTTTCACCACGTTTCCCGACGTCCGTTTCAACGTATCGGTTCACCTCCCATGCCCTCCGAAACACCCACCCCCGCTCCTGCCCACGGCTATCTCGTGGTGATTTCCGGCCCCAGCGGCGCCGGCAAGAGCACGGTGGTCCACGAGGTGCTCGCGAAGTGCCCACTGCCACTGGAGTTAAGTGTTTCGGCGACGACCCGCAAACCACGTCCTGGCGAAGTCGACGGAGTGCACTATCACTTCCTTTCGCACGACGAGTTTCGCACGCGCCGCGAGCAGGGGGAATTCCTCGAGTGCAAGGAAGTGTTTGGACGTGGCGACTGGTACGGCACGCTGCAAAACACGGTGAGCACTGGACTTGCGGCCGGAAAATGGGTACTCTTAGAGATTGATGTGGAAGGAATGCTCGCCGTCCTGCAGAAATTTCCGCAGGCCGAGACGATCTTCATCCACTCCGGTTCGATCGAGGAACTCGAGCGACGCTTACGGCAACGGAACACCGAAACCGAAGACTCGCTGGCACGTCGACTGGAAGTCGCTCGCCGGGAACTCACCTTCCTGTCGCACTACCGTCATCAGGTGATCAATCACGACCTCGATACAGCAGTGGCTGATGTTTGTCGCATCCTGACATCGCTGGCCGCTCGCCCATGAACCAAGCCCCGCGCTCGGCCTTGCAGAAGAACTGATCCTTCCACCAAGGCTCGTGCAGCACGATACGATCCGATACCGACTGACGTCCGTTTTTTACAGAACCCGTCATCGACAAGTTTTTAGCAGTTTGAATTACGATTCGAGAGGGAGTTGATTCGCATGCTGGAAGATCTTCGCGAAGAGGAAATCGTCAACAAAGTCGGTGGCCGCTTCAAACTCTCGACCTTGATGCAAAAGCGCATGGTTCAGCTGAACGCCGGCAGCCGCCCACTCGTGGAAGTTACCACGCACGACAAAATGGCGATCGTTCTCAAGGAAATCTTGCAAGACAAGATCTACCTCGACCCAGCCGACAACCTCCGTTTGGCCAGCGAGTTCCAAGGGACTGGCGAATCGATCGAACTCGATCTCGGCGATCTTTAAACCGCTGAAAAGCGCAGGCATTGCGCTCGGTGTCGTATTCCAGGTTGCTTGCGACCTGGGATATCGACGTGGCTAAGCACCCTAGAAGTGCACTTCTGATGAACACCCCTGCGAATTCTCTCACACCCACCCGACCTGAAATCGTGGTGGGGGTTACGGGCGGGGTGGCTGCTTACAAGACAGCCGGTCTGGTGAGTGGCCTCGTTCAAGCAGGCTATGGGGTCACGGCGGTTCTGACGCCTGCAGCCGAAGAATTCATCGGCGCGGCGACCTTTGCTGCACTCACCGCGCGCCCTGTGGCAACGAAAACGTTCGAGCCCAGCGCTTTTCCACTCGGCGCTCATATCGAGCTTGCAACTCGCGCCACGCTGCTGGTGGTAGCTCCTGCGACAGCCGACTTTCTCGCGAAAACCGCCGGGGGACATGCCGACGATTTGCTGACGACCCTCTATCTCGCGTTCACGGGTCACGTGATGTTTGCCCCGGCGATGAATTCCGCGATGTGGGAAAAGAAGTCGGTGCAGCGCAACGTCGCGCAGTTGGTGGCTGATGGCGTGCAGATGATTGGCCCCGAATCGGGCTGGCTCAGCTGTCGCCAATCGGGTGCCGGTCGGATGTCGGCGCCGGAAGTCATTCGCGCGGCAATTGATGCCCACTTTGCATCGCAAAGCTCGGCCTAGAGCGCGAATCGATCGCGACATCTGGCAGGCAGTCGGCACGAAACTCGTTACAATCGGGCCGCTATGTCGCGCACGATCACTGCCTTCGATTTCCTTGCGCCGGGGCAAAAACCTGCTTCGCTCTCGGGCATCTGCGCGCTGTTTGGCGACGAACGTTTCCTGCGGCAACTCGTGCTCGCCAAGCTAGTGAAACTCGTCACCGATAGCTCGGGAGACGATCTCTACACCAAGGTTGATGTTTCCGAGCGTCCCATCGCGTGGCGCGACATTGCCGACGAACTTTCGACCGCCAATCTTTTTGGTGGTGGCGGAGCTCGGCTCGTGGTGCTCGAGTCGGCCGACAGCTGGGTCTCCGCACATCGCGCCGAACTCGAAGACTGGGCCGCCAAGTCCAAGCCCCAAGGCTTGCTTGTCCTGGTGGTCGATGAGTGGCCTTCGAACACGCGGCTCTACAAGGCGATGGACCAGTCGCACTTGCAGGTCGATTGCCGACTCCCTCAGAAGGCGGTTGGTAAAAACAAAGTGACCGACGAAGGGGCGATTTGCCGCTGGGTGGTCGAGCGTGCGAAGAGTGTTTACGGCATCGGCCTTTCGCAGCACGCAAGCGAAAAACTGCTCGAGCTCACCGGCCCTTCGATGGGCATGCTCGACCAGGATCTCGCCAAGCTGTCGCTCCTGGCCGGGGGTGATGGCCGGGTGGGGGTCGAACTTGTCGAAAGCGCCGTCGGTGGCTGGCGCGCCCAGAGCAACTGGGACCTGATCGACGCTGCTCTCGAAGGGCGAGCTGCCGACGCAATCTCGCAGCTCGAAAAGCTGCTTCATAGTGGCGAACATCCGCTCGCCATTTTCGGTTCTCTCAGCTGGTCGCTCCGCCGCTTCGCTCAAGCAGCGCGGCATTACCAAGACGCTGAAGACTCGGGCCGCCGCATTCAGCTTCGTGAAGCACTCACCGAGGCTGGGTTCAAGGAATGGCCGCAAGGAGCGATGCAAAAGGCTGAACAGCGGCTAATCGCGCTCGGCCGAAAACGGGCGATTGCCCTTGGTCAGTGGCTGCTCGAAATCGATGCTTCCTTGAAAGGAAGCCATTCTCACGAAGATCGGGCACGCCTTTTGCTTGAGAGCTTGTTCGTACGGATGGCCCGGCAGAATTCCGCCGGCTCGCCAGCCCGCTCCTGATGATCAGGACTCGCTTGCGAGTTAACCGACGAAATTGAGCCTGGCTGCGTCAACATGAATTTTTGATGTTGACCGTCGGGGAAATTTCCGATAACTACCGACGACGAGTTTCCCCGGGGGTCTCACCGCATACGTTTCCTACCTAACACAGGAGGTGACCGGTGGGTACCATTTCAGCTACGTTTGGCGTATTGCTGCTGACCTGCGGTATTAGCCCGCAGGAAGATGTCGCCCGTGAAGTGGTTGACCTGATGGAGGTCAATCATTTCTATGACGAAGAGGGACGCCTCGTTTTCGACCAAGTCATTTTCTACGACTGGTCTGCCGACGACAGCCGCTACATGGTGCGGGCTTGGCGTTTGGTGAAGAACCCGGCCCAACTGCCGCAAAAGAACTGGCAAGTGGGTGGCTATGTGGCCGTGTGGCAAGATGGCGAAATCTTGCGCAAGGTCCACTCGCAAGCGATGCGAGAAAGCTGGACGCAGTACGATCCCGAACTAGTGGAGCGGGAGTTTTTACCGAAAGAAAAGCGGCGCGAATTACGCTCGCTTTCCATGGTCAAAGCGCCCGGACGATAGACGACCGGAAGTTCGCTTTTAGCGATATTTCCCTAGGAAAACTGAAGTCGAGTCACGCGCGGCTGAGTTAGCAGTTGCTAAGCCAATCGATGACTCGCTAATCGGCATAGCGACTTGAAATGGATCTTCAAGCCGCATGGCGGTCGTGTTGTTTTCACCGCGCGACGCCGCACTAATGGGCTCGAGCCTGCTCGACTTCACCAGCCTGCATCTTCCGCGCGGCGGGCAGTGCGCTGGTGCCTCGCATTGGCCAAGTCCTGCGCCTCTCGCTCTCGTTTTTTCAGAGCCTCTCTCGGCTGTTTAACGCGCCTGTTACGGCGGCTCAGCTCGCCACCTCTGCAAAAGATCACCCATTCACTGGGTGCTCTCTGAGACCCTCGAAATCAGTTGCTGCGTGGACGTGCTGACCGAAATCGTCCACTGGCAATGCTCAGTTCTTTCGCGCCGGACGACTTTGCGCAACTGCTGTATACGGATCCTCGGGCCACGAATGTTTTGGGTACCGAGCACGGAGATCTTTGCGCACTAGCGCGTAGGAGCTTGCCCAAAAACTATGCAGGTCGTCTGTTACCTGGGCAACACGCATGTTCGGTGCGAGCAAATGCAAAAGAATTGGCTGACGGCCTCCCGCAATTTTTGGGGTCTCTAGCAGCCCAAAAATCTCCTGAATCCGTACCGCCAGTATCGGTGGCCCATCGGCTTGATACTCCAGCCGAATCGCATTCCCACTGGGCACCTTGATACGCTCTGGAGCCTCCCGCTCAATCGCCTGCTGCTGATCCCAGCTGAGCCCGTTTTTGATCACCATCAGCCACGGCGCACGACGCAGATCGTCGATCGACCGACACCCACGAGCCACGGCAGGCAAGATCGACTGGAGATAGGGGACGTCCATCGGCGGCAACTCGAGCTTGGGCATCAGCCTCGCCAACAGCCGCGTTCGGAGAACATAGTCGAGCACTCCCTCGCTCTCGGGCGGAAAGACGCGGTCCCACCGCGCGATCGCCTCTTTCGCCAGGATCTCGGCCACTTCATCTTCCTCGGGAAGTGCCGCCTGCGACTCGTCGAGGAGGAGTCCGTTCCAGCTGGTTCGCTTGCGTCCCTGCACGCGCAAAAGTTCGTCGTCGAAAACCGCGACACGCTTGGTCTCGAGCAGCTGCGGATCGAGCCAGGCGCGCTTCACACCCGACGCTTGTCGAACGATTGCCTCCCCCTGCCCCATGTCGAGCTCGACGCAAACGAACAGTTCCTCGCTGAGAACTTGGCTCGACCGATCGAGCTTCACGCCGCGACCACCAACCATGAGTCCCCGCACTGCATCGTCGCGCGCATATTCAGGGGCCAGCTTCGTCTCGCGACGTTTCGCGACCCGATCTGGAAACCCGGCCAGGATTGCGCGCTGCAGCAGTTCATCCTCAGGCATCGACGAGGTGTTGCGCGGCGCATCAACCAGCCGCAGCAGTTGATCGCGCGTTCGGAGCAGCGTTTTGGCGCTGCGTGGATTGAGTTCGCCGAAGGGGAAGTGCGTTTCGCCGCGAGCCTCGAAAGCTGCGATCGCCTGCACACGGTCGAGCACATCACTTTCGCTATGCTCACGCGCACGACGCGGCGCAAAATTGCCCCGCGTTCCACCTGGAGCATGGTTCCACGGCGAGCGCTCGCTCAGCAGCGCCGCTGCAGTGGCAACAGGCAGCAGATCGCCATGCTCACGGGCATAGAGCATCATGCGCGCGAGGCGTGGATGAATCGGCAACCGGAGCATCTGACGCCCAAGCTCGGTGATCGAGCGCTCGTCGGCAGCATGAATTTGCTCGAGCAAACTCACCGCGCGATCCAGCGTTCCACTGGCAGGTGGCTCGTACCAAGGAAAGGTGGCAAGGTCGGGTTCGATCCAGGCGAGTATCTCCAGCACCGCTGGCGCGAGATCAACGCGCTGCACTTCCGGCGTGTTGAACGCGGCGCGAGCGCGGTGCATCGCTTCGGGCCAAAGGCGGTAGCAAATGCCGGGCGCAGTTCGTCCCGCGCGACCCGCTCGCTGATCGGCCGATGCTCGTGAAATCGGTTCGAGATCGAGTCGATCGAGTCCCGTCGATTCGTGATAACGGCTCACCCGCGCGAGTCCCGAATCGATAACGATCGTCACGCCATCCACCGTCACGCTGGTTTCCGCGACGTTCGTAGCGAGCACGATCTTGCGGCGAGATTGCTTGCGCAGCGCCTGCTGTTGCTCTTCGAGCGAGAGATCGCCGTAGAGGGGCTGGATGGCAAAGTCGCGCGAGAAACTTGCGTTCTCAAGCAATCGCTGAGCGCCCCGTATTTCGCCGACCCCTGGCAGAAACACCAGCAGATCGCCATCCCGCTGCTCGATCGCGCGGCTCACCGTCGACAAAACTTGCTCGGCAAGAGGCTGACGATTGAGATCGGAATCGTAGCGAATTTCAACGGGAAATTTGCGACCTTCGCTGACCACTACCGGCGCATCGGCGAGATACTTACTCACGCCACTCGCGTCGAGCGTGGCCGACATCACCACCACCATCAAATCATCGCGAACACTCGCGCGAACTTGCTCGACCATTCCCAGCAGCAGATCACTGGCGAGCGAGCGCTCGTGAAATTCGTCGAACACAATGCAGCCGACACGCTCAAGGAACGGATCGCTCGCTAAGCGCCGCTGCAAGATCCCTTCGGTAAGGACCTCGATCCGCGTCTGCTTGCTGACGCGTGATTCGAACCGGACTTGATAGCCGATTTCTTCCCCCAATCGCGAGCCACGTTCACTCGACATCCGCTCGGCAGTGGCTCGCGCGGCTAGACGTCGCGGCTGTAGCACCACAATCTGCTTATCGCCACAAATACCGCTATCGAGAATGGCGGGGGGAACGCGCGTCGTTTTCCCGGCACCAGGCGGCGCCACCAGCACCACGCGGCGCGATGCTTTCAGATGCGTCAGAAGTTCTGGCAGCGCAGCATCAATCGGCAGTGGAGCGAGGGGGGGCGGTGTCGAATCGTCGCGCGTCATGCGGCGAGTGTAGCAAGAACGCTTCCCGTGGGGAGGCGAGCGCAGCGATAGAAGCCGCGCTCGCAGCGGTTGCTAAGAAAAAATCGAGGCCACGAAGCGCCACTACTTCGACGTGCTGTTCTCGAAATCCTTCAGCGAGCGGCCGAGCGCTTTACGCTTGCTGGCCGACAGCTGGGGACGCTCGGCAGTGGCACCTTCCACGGCCAACAGACCGCTCAGTCGCTCGCGCACCGAATCATCGCCGGCAGGTGAACCAATCGCTTCCACGGCGTCGGAAACGCCGAGAATCACCGACTGCTTCACCCCTTCGCGAATCCAGCTGAAAAGATTGAATTGCATGACACGTACCTTCCTTGGCTTGTGATCTTGGGGGGCCTGAACATCCTTGTTCCGGCGAATCAAGGCCCGCAGCAACATCTGCGCACGGACCGACTCTATAACCGGCATTCGGCTGCCTGGGGGGCCGAACTGTAGCGGCATCGCCCCAGGCTGTCTAGACAGAACGACCGCGCCACGTCGCACCGCTCGATGGCAGTGCTAGCAGGGAGCCTGTTTGTACGCGAGTCTTACTCGAGCGCTTTGAGGACTTCAGCCACCGGTGCACGACCACCGTGGGTCTCACTGATTTTGCTGTAGATGATTTTCCCCTCGGCATCGATCACGAACGTCGATGGAAAGGCGGTTTCGTTCTGAGCATCCCAGCGCAAGTTGTAAGCCACCGTGAACTTGTAATCGGGATCGGTCACCAGCATCACGTTGTCGGGAAACGTCTTCCCAGTCACAAAGTCCTTCGCAAACTTCTCGAGCCCCTTCCCTTCGCCGGGATAGACCAGCACCACGTTGGCCTTGGCAGCGGCAAACTTCTTCGCAGCGCCGATGAACTCGCCTGTTTGGGCATTGCAGGCGGGGCATTGATAGCCGGGATAGCCACGCAGCACGACCACCACGACAGGTCCCTTGGCGTTGAGCTTCGATAGCTGCACCTCGGTGCCGTCGAGAGTCTGAAGGGTAAAGTCTTTGGCGACATCCCCCTTCGCTGGTGGCGAATCAGCGTCGGCCCAGAGGGTTGCCACGGTGGCGAGTGTAACAGCGGCAAAGCCAGCGAGCATTTGCGTTTTCGAAATCGCGAGAGACATCAGACCGGACCTCCGGGGAGAGTGGAACGTGCCCGGACGGTCATTCGTCCGAGCGCCAGGTAGGTGTACGTCGCAAACGTCACCTTCGTTCACTCTTGGATGCCGGCCAGCCCCCCAAGTCACCAAAAAAGAACGATTCCGAGGGGAATTTCGTGGAGTCATCGAGTCGCTGCTGAAGCTTAACCGAGCCCACACGCATCTTTCGCGCGGCGGAGGGTTTCGGAGGCTTTCTTGCGAGCTCGGCGGGCACCGTCGGCCAAGATATCGCGCACTTTGGGAAGATCAGCGGCTAGTTCTTCACGCTTGGCCCGAGCTGGCGCGAAATATCGCTCGGCTGCTTCGGCCAGCGCCTTCTTCACATCCCCATAACCAAAACCACCACGACGATAGAGCGCATCCATCGCAGCGATTTCGTCGGCGGTTGCAAAGAGCCGGTAGAGATCGAACAAATGATCGCCTGCCGGATCTTTCGGCTCTTCCATCGGACGAAGGTCGGTCTTGATGCGCATCACTTTCTTACGCATCGCAGCAACAGGCTCAAAAATCTCGATCGTATTGCTGTAGCTCTTCGACATCTTCTCGCCATCGAGCCCGGGGACTTTGGCACTCGTCTCCAAGATCTTGGACTTGGGAAGCACGAACACTTCTTGCTTGAAGTGAAAGTTAAAACTGCCAGCCAAATCGCGGCAGACTTCGATGTGCTGAATCTGATCGTGACCGACCGGAACGATGTCGGCATCGTAGATCAAAATATCGGCCGCCATGAGGACCGGATAAGTAAAGAGCCCGGCATCAGCGGTGAGGCCTCGCTCTTTCTTGTCCTTAAAAGCATGGCACTTTTCGAGCAGCCCCATCGGAGTGCCGGTCATCAGAATCCAGCACAACTCGCTCACCTCAGGAACATCGGACTGCACAAACAGCGTGGCTGTTTCGGGCTGAAGCCCTAGCGCCAGGAGATCGAGCGCTGCGTCGAGCGTGTTTTGCTCGAGCTGTTTCTTATCGCGCACCGTAGTGAGGGCATGCAGATTCGCGATGAAGTAGTACGACTCGTTGCCATGCTGCAGGTCGATGTATTGCCGGATCGCGCCGAAATAGTTTCCCCAGTGAAAGCGACCGGTTGGCTGAATGCCCGACAAGACTCGCATGACAATTTCCTACTTCCAAAAAAGCTCGTACGATAAGACGAGCGTGGCAATCTTAAGCGATGTTGTGAATCGACCTTCGACCGAGTGGCAGCGATGCCGCTACGGCTTGCCGGGGAGTTTCAAACTTCCCACCACTTCGGCAATCGACTTGGCACCTATTTCCTGCAAGGCAAATGGAAGAGCGGCTGCCAGTTTCATGGTCACCGTGGGGTCGTAGTAGTTGGCGGTGCCGATTTGTACTGCCGATGCACCAGCGACGATAAATTCCATCACGTCGTCGATGGTCGCGATACCGCCGATCCCAATGATCGGCGTGCTGACCGCCTGCCGTACCTGGTGGACGCAGCGGAGCGCGATCGGCTTAATGGCGGGACCACTCAGCCCCCCCATCACATTCCCGAGGAGCGGCTTTTGCTTCCGCCAATCGATGGCCATCCCTTGGACGGTGTTGATCAGCGAAAGGGCATCGGCCCCACCATTGGCTGCCCCTTTAGCGACATCGGCAATCCGTGTGACGTTCGGGGTGAGCTTGGCCAGAATCGGATGTCGGGTCGCTTTCACACAGTCTGACACCAGCTTTTCGCAGAGCGATGCGTCGGCACCGAAGTCGATGCCGTGGGCCACGTTGGGGCACGAAATATTGAGCTCGATAGCGGCAATGCCATCGATATCCGACAGCCGACCCGCCATGGCAACGAATTCGTTGTGGTTGCTGCCGGCGATACTCACGATGATCGAGGTCGGCAAGCTGCCGAGGTACGGCATGTGGTGGGCAATGAAGGTCTCGATCCCGTCGTTGTCGAGTCCGATGGCGTTCAGAAGACCAGCGGTGGTCTCAACCGTGCGCCAAGGGGTATTACCAGCGCGAGGCTGCTGGGTGACGGTCTTCGGAAGAATGCCTCCAAGTTTGCTGAAATCGACCAGCGACTCCATCTCGCGAGCGTAGCCAAAGGTTCCCGAGGCGGTGAGGATCGGGTTTCGGAGGCGGAGGCGTCCCAGAGTGACCGAGAGATCGACGCCAGAAGCAATGGAGGCAGCAGGAGCCATGATCCGCAATCAGGTGTGCCAACCGCAGGTGCACCTGCCTGGGGCACCGACGACGAGCGGAGGCCAAAGGATAGTTTGCTGTGAAGTTGGCAGGTGACAGGCGAATCTAACCGCGAGAGGCGCGGGTGACAACCTCACAACGATGCGCGCAAGGCAGCAGAGGGTGGCTAGCAAGCGGCTCGAGCCACGCGTTAGCAGCAGGCGATGGCGAGCGTGCAGCAGGGAGCGATTACGGCGCAGCGATCCCTCAAGGAGCCTTTGCTCGTGACTCTACGCACAGCTTTGCTACGGCAACAAGCGCGCGGCAACAGCCGGGCGCTAAGGCGAGCGTGCAAGCTGCTTAGATGATCCCGCCGTGAACGCGCGTAGGCGTCATATGGCTGGGCTGGTCGAGGAACCAGATGCGCTGCCATTCGGCAACGATGTTGCGAAAATCTTCCGAAGTGTAGATGAGTTCGCGGGTTCGGACGGCAGGATCGCCGTTATAGATGGGCAGGAAGCAACCCACATTGGTGGCAACCGCCAAGCTCAGAACCGACCACAAGATGAAGCGACGCATCGATCTTTCCTCCGTGAAAGATATTCCATTTGCTGTGGCGAGCTTCGGGCGTAATCCGCTGCCGACTGCAGGCCAAGCCAACTGTTCCCAATCGTGTTACTAATCGCAAGCTACTGACGACTGTCTTTGTGCGAGATGGTGTTCGCTCGACAAACGCTAGTTCCAAGCTTAGGTGCCGGGCATCACAGGTGGGATCGGCGAATCCTTTCGTCCGATCTTTGTGTTGATGCTCGACCTCTCGGTCGCTCGACGTTTTCAGCTGTCACGGTTTTCAGCAGTCGTGAAGTTAAGTCCCTGCGAGCAAGGACTTATAGCTTACGACGGCTGAGCTCCACCGCTGGCTGGATCCGTTGGTGCCGGGGTTCCATTGGCGGCAGCGGCTGCTCGTGCTTCTCGCTCGCGGCGAGCAGCTTCGAGTTGCCGAACCTTCTCTTCCATCTCTTTACCGGGTTTGAACGTCACGACGAACTTTTCCGCGACATACACCGGCTGACCGGTTCGAGGGTTACGCGCTTTGCGTGCCGCTCGTTCCTTCACCTCAAAGACGCCAAAGTTACGCAGCTCGATGCGGCGTTCTTCGACAAGCGTCTCAACGATCGCGTCGAAGGTCTTTTGGACGATCTCTTTGGTCTTCAGCTGGGTAAGTCCAATCTCCTCGGAAATCGTTTTGACGATCTCTTTTTTAGTCACGACTGGGCTCTCCTCCACCTTGTTGGTTTTGTTCGCCAGAGGCCCTCGCAAGGGACCGCTGCGAACGCTCCAACTGTAGATGCAGTAAGCACTAGAGTCAAGCGTAATCGTCCAGAGGTGTCGTAAACGAGCCACTTCTAGAGCTAACTTCGACCTAGAGCCGGGCATCCCAGTCTGATTCGTAACTGGTTGTATCGTAAAAGGTTAAGGCATAGCGACTGGGAAGCATACCGAGCCGTTTGACGTAACCCTTGATGCAGCAACACTTAACGCACGAACATCGTTTTCCCGGGAACAATAGCACCCCGGCCGCGATTTCGTGCCTGCAGCCTATGATCGGCCTTACAACCAGAAAACTCCAAGGAATCCGAATATCCGGCCAGGATTTCCCATTTCCTCATAATTTTTCTGGTGCGATGTCGCTGCTATCACTCAGACTCGCATCACTTTGCGCTGTTTTTCGATCTCTTCGAGCGAATGCAGCGGGCCTTTGCCGCTGCCAGGGCACTGCTCGCAAGTGCGGGCCCATTCTTCGGGGGATTCGAGGTTCGAGTCCCAAAAGGGCCAGGTGCGGCACTGACGCGGCCGAGCTGCGTAGACCGTGCAGCCTCGCGTTTCGCGGCTCCAGAAGATGCAATCGCCCCCTTTGAGCTCCACTAAGCTGCGGCGGGCTCCGACTTTGCGCACGTACTTGGCTTCAAACGCTGCAACGCTTTCGGCTCCCACAAGCTTAGCGATGGCATCGATTTCTTCCTGATTCACCCACACGAAACCAGGTGCGCCAGTGCAGCAGTCGCCGCACTGCGTGCATTTGAATTGCAGCCCCTCGTGATACCAGGGAAGTTCGAGCGTCATGCCGTGCACCATTTCTAGAAAATGCCACTACTGGGGCGGTCAATCATCGCAAGACTAGAGTATGCTCTTTTTACGGCTCTCGCGCCAAGGTTCACCCCCAACAAGTGCGTGGTGCCGAGCATTAATTGTCGAAGTTTACTCGCAGGTAATGGTCTGGGCGGATGCCGCTGGGTCAATCACACAACTCGCATGCCGATAGCAGTCGACCGCCCCGCCGCGGTGTTGTGGGGGTGATTATGGAGCAGGGTAAGCTGCTCGTTATTCGCCGCTCGCGATTGGTGCGAGCCCCACTGAAATACTGCTTCCCCGGTGGCTCGATCGAGCCGGGCGAGACCGAGCAGCAAGCGGTTTTGCGAGAGCTGGATGAAGAACTCGCCCTGGATGTCACGGTGGGCAAGAAGCTGTGGCACTGCACCACCAGCTGGGGTGTCGACCTCGCTTGGTGGCAAGTTTTTCGCGACCCCTCGCAAGAGCCACAAATCGCGCCGTCGGAAGTCGATTCCTACTACTGGATGACCGCCGCCGAGATGCAAGTGCTGCGTGATTTGCTCCCCAGCAACTACGAGTTTCTCAAGCTCCTGGCGCAGCAAGCCATCACGATCGACGAAGCGCCTTGAGAGCCGTGTAGCACAGAGAGTGCGGGCTATTTCTTGCCGTGAAAGCGCTCGTTGAACACGCGGGGGTCGAAGGGATCGCCAGCCGCTGTCGGCTTTTTCACGATCGGCTTGGACTCGGGCTCTGCGTGCGCCGCAGCGTGCTCGACTTCGCTCGGCGAGACGGCTCGAAGATCGCCAGCAGCCGAGTCCCGACGCTTATCGACCTGACTGGCATCGCTTGGCACATCCAACAGCGCGGGAGGGTTCTGCACCGGTCCGCGAGCCATCGTGGCAGGCTTTTGGGCGGTGGTGGCGGGAATCAGATTCTCGACTGACGTTCCCCCCGCTCGCTGTACACGTGGGTCGAACTTAATCTCGCTACTCACGACGTTTTTAACAGCCGCCGGCGCTGCTGCCGACGCTGTCTCCACGGCTTCCGAGGGGGCGGCCGATCCGTTTTCAGTCGAAACCGACAGCGCCCAGCTAACCAGTTCCTCGAGCTGACCATGCGTTCGCTTGTCGAACACTGGGGCTGGCAAATCGCCGTGAATTTCGCTCGCTTTTTTCAGCAGCGGACTTTCCAGCGTTCGAGCATGGTCGAGCTGCAAGAGCGTGGCATAGAGATTTCGCTGGGTAAATCGGCGGGTCGCCAATTGGCCCGATGGTGGACGATAGAGCTGATACTCGTTGCGCGAGTTCGGGCCGTGGCACTGATTTGCGCCGCAGCGATTCAGCAGCACTGGCTGAATGACGGCCGTGAACTTTTCGATGGTCCCTTCTGGGAGTTGCTTCATCCGCGTTTCGATCGCATCGATCGGCACGCTGGCAAGAGTCAGAGGCGCGACACTGCTGGCCGGGGCTGGAACTTCCTGCACCACCTGCAGGCGCGATCGGAGCAGCTCGATCATGGGATCGAGTTTCTCTTGATCGTTGTGCAAAGTTTCAGCCGCAGCGAGCTGTGCATCGCACTCGCTATAGAGCCGATGCCGCAAGCACCACTGTGCCAGTTCGAGCACGCTCCGCTTATCGCCCACGCGCAGCGCGGCCGCTTTACGCTCGTAAGCTTCACCGAGCGTTCGACAATAGAACTCGACCTCGCTCGCGTTCATGCGGATTTCGATACCGCTTCCACGCGTCACCACAAAAAAGTCGCCAGCGCGGGTGATTTCGCCATCCAAAAGCTCGCCGTTTCTCAGCAGCAAAAAGCCACTGCGAGGCGCAAGAACATCGTCGTCGCCTAGTGCGGTGAGGCAGGCGAACGCGAGCAGCGCGGCAGCAAGAATGGATCGGGGGGACAACATAGGTCGCGAAAAATAGGTCTCTAGCCATGAGTCGTCAAGATCGAATGAGGCACAAACCTTCGCAGCTGTTAAACTTAATACTTCCTCACTAACGCCCCTCCCGACAGCCGCCACCCATGCTGGTGGCTCCAAGACGCATGCCCCAACCAATCTCGAGCCAAGCTCCGCCGCGCTGCTGTTCTGCAAGGCACCAGTTGGCCACAATCTGCGCCGCGCTAGCGATGCTTGCTTGCAGCTGCGTGCTCGCCAGCGAGCCTGTTCGCTTCGAGAAACGTGCGCTGCACATGGGGGTGGAATGGGAAGTGATCGTTTATCAGGTCGACGGCAAATCCGACCGCGATGCGATGGCTGCTATCGATGCAGCGATGGCACGCATCGAGCAGCTCGACAAAATCCTCAGCGACTACAGCCCCACGAGCGAACTCTCGAAGCTGAGCGACTCCGCCCCAACCTCCAAGCCGATTCCGCTGTCAGACGATCTCTATCGTGTTCTCGCGGCGGCTGACGAGCTAAGTGCGCAATCCGACGGTGCGTTCGATGTCACCCTCGGTTCACTCACCAAGCTTTGGCGCCGGGCCCGTCGCCAGCAAGCACTTCCTGGTGCCGAGCAGTTGCAAGAGGCGCTCGCGTGCACCGGACAACAGCATTTGAAGCTCGATCACGCCAAGAAGACCGCCGAGCTCACCCGCGCTCGAATGCGGCTCGATCTCGGCGGAATTGCCAAGGGCTTTGCCGCTCAGGAGGGGCTCGCTGTACTTCAGCAGCTTGGTTTTCCGAGGGCGATGGTGCGTGGGAGTGGCGATTTTGCCCTCGGCGATCCCCCGCCGGGCGAGAAAGGTTGGCGTGTTGGCCTCGCGCCGATCGATCCCGACGCCAAGCCCGATTTCTTCGTCGTCGCCGCCAACTGTGCCATCAGCACGTCGGGGGATTCGCGGCAGCATTTAATTGTCGACGGAAGACGCTATTCCCATCTGATCGATCCCCGCACCGGTCTGGGAATCGAGCGGCAGAGCAGCGTAACGGTGATCGCGCCAACTGGCCTGCTGGCCGATGGACTCGCATCCGCGATTTCCATCCTTGGCCCTGATCGGGGAGCCAAACTCGCCCAGTCGCAGGCCGATGTCGCCATGCGCATGATCGTGCGTGAACCAAGCGGCAAGGAATCGATCATCGAAACTCGAATCGAACGCTGGGCCGAAGCTGTCAAGCAAAAAGCGACGTCCCGTTGAGCTTCGACCATGCTTTCGCGATCGCTTCTTTACAAATTCACCGGATTCAATTGCATGCAAACTCGAGTCGCTCCATAATGCGGCGCGAAATGCCTCTCCCCTGTTCCATTCCAACCACCGATCGAGCGTGCCTGCGGAGGCGTACGACGATGAACTTGCCGCATCACTTCATGTTGCTCTCCCTGGTTCTGCTTCTGCCTGGCATCGCCAGCGCGGAAACAAGCGAATGGATCGGCCGCAAGTTCATGCCTCGCCAAGAGGCGACGTTCAAGGTTCGCGCTGAAACGGTCTCGAGCGAGGCGATTCCCCTTCCGCTTGTTCCCACCGTCGACCGCAATAAATGGGTCTGGGTTGGCTCCGGCTGGGTGAAGAAGATCCATCTCATTCCGATGGAAGAAGCGGCCAACTACTACAGCCAGTTGAGTGCCAAAGAGCCTCACAAACCGTGGCCCCACTACCACTTGGCAGCGACCCAACATAGCCAAGGGAATATCGCCGAAGCACTGGCCGGATACAGCAAGGTCATCCAGCTCGACCCGCAATTTCCGGCCGCTTATCTCAGCCGCGGCAACATCTACATCGACCAAGGTGATGCCGACCGGGCAATTTCGGACTTCACGACGGCGCTTCGCCTGAAACCCGAATCGAGCGAAGCATTCAACTTGCGCGGTGTCGCGCATGGAGCCAAAAACAACTACGACCGGGCGCTTCAAGATTTTGGTAGCGCCGTGAGGCTGAACCCGGCCAACACCACCGCGCTCAACAACCGCGGCTGGATGCTCGCCACGTGCCCCGATGATCAATATCGCAGTGGCAAACAGGCCCTCGCCGACGCCACCAAAGCGTGCGAACTCACGAAGTACAACCGCCCCGAGATTCTCGATACACTGGCCGCCGCTGCTGCTGAAACAGGCGACTTCGCAGCCGCGATTCGCTGGATCGAGAAAGCGCTCGAACTGGTGCCGGTTCAAAGCGAAACTCACAAATCCTTTAGCGAGCGTCTATCGCTCTACCAAAACAGCAAGCCCTATCGGCTCGCTAAGTAAATTCCTGTCCCTCACTCGGACACCGTTAGTGTCTCCGATTGGAAGCGTCGATAATCACCGGTCCTGCAACGGACCTTCACCCTGGAGTTGTTTATGTTCCGTCCACTTTTGGCCTCGCTGGTAGTCTTCGCCACCCTACTCACCACGAGCACCCTCGCTGCCCAAGATGCACCACCACTGGGCGGACTCATCGGCAACGCAGGCAACGGAGGTGGTGCCGGCGCAGCCGACAAAATTATCGAGAAGCTCTCGCCCGACGTGGTGATCGAAGTCCTGAAGGCCGAAGGCTACAAGGACCTGCAGCATGTTCCATCCACGAAGGAAGATAGCCCCGACGCAATCTTCGTCACCTACGAAGGACGTCGCGTGCTCGTCGTGGTTCCCAATGGTGGCGATCTGCTTCAGGTGAACTACTTCGTGGAAGAACACAACGCCACCTTGAAAAAGGTGAACGATTGGAACCGCAACCACTACATCACGAAGGCCTGCATCCTCTCCGACACTTCAGTGAGCATGGGTGCCGACCTCGTCGTGGCCGGGTCGAAGAAGACCACCATGGCGAAATTTTTGAACTACTACTTCTCGCAGCTTGCTCCGTTCTACAAAGAAGTGTGCGAAGAATAGTCCACGGAACCTGAACAGAGCTGGCGAGTCTAAAGAGACCGCTTATCCAACCAAACAACCACTCGGGAGAGTCGTGCTTACCCGAAGCACGGCTCTCCTTTTTTCGTATCTCGACCTAGCATCTTCTCGGGTTAGTTTGTGGCTAGTTGGCCGGACCGATCATGTACTTATCCCAAAAACCTGCAGCTGGCTCGATTTGCTCAACGACGTCGATCCACAGCCCCGCAGGATCAAAAAGTCCAAACCTCCGCTGGCCAAACGGTTCATCAGTGAGTGCATAGCGAATCGGCGCACCAGCAGCCGAGAGCTTTTGAAACTCGGCTGTCGCATCGGCTGTTTGCAACTCGAGACAAACCCCGTGGCCGCTGAACGGCTCTGGACCGGGAGGTGCGCTCGGATGCTCGGGAGCCATAAAAGCGATGCTCCAAGGCCGCGCACCTTGCCGCGCCAGGTAGACAAACCACGACGACTCGAAAATCACCTCCAGCCCAAACCACTTGGCATAGAAGTCGCGACATGCCCCCAGTTTATCGGTCACAATAATCGGATAGGCATCGACGAGATCCATGACAGACTCCTATAGATTCGTTACGAGATCAGCATCTATGAAAAAAGCCGATGGAAGCTACCTCGCTAGAGGTACAGCCATCGGCCCGGAGCATATCAAACAGCAGATGCCAAGGCGACCACGGAACTCGTTGCAGCCTCCATTACATACAGTTTCAACTAATACCAAGATTGATGGGAGATCAGCCCTGCGTCGGTGTGGCTCCGACAACGATATTAAAGCTGGCAGCTAGTTCGCCAATCTTCGATTCTTTAATCGGCTCGAAACTCGCGAGCAACAGTTCGCGGGCTTTCAAATCACGAACGCCGCGTAGTACACCATCCCGTTCGTTTTGGGCTTCACCCTTGATATAGCACTGAGTGGTGAACATCTCGGCCCCGGGACGTTTCACCGCCACATGAATGTGCGGTGTCCGTCCGGGATAAGCAACCGGCTTGATGGTCCGGAAATAATACTCGCCAGTCGCGCCAGTGAAGAATCGCCCGAAACCTTGGAAGTTACCATCCCGTTTTTCACGATTGCCCGTTCCGCTGTGCAGGTAAGCACCGTTGTTATCGCACTGCCAGATTTCAATCATAGCGCCGCGAATGGGATTGCCACTGGTATCGGTCAACTTGCCCGTCAGATGCGTGATCGTGCCAACGGCGGGGGTGATCCCATCGTTGATCACCAGCAAATCGTTGTCGGTATCGAGTGGCAATTTATCAGGATAGAACGGACCTTCAGTTTGCAGAGGAGTCTTCATCAGTTCCTCGGCGAAGAGTCCTTTCGTCGTCCAAAGTGCGCTGGCAAAGGCTGCTGCGCTAGCCGCCATAAACGTGCGGCGCGAGCGAATGATATAAGGAGCGTTCATTAACAACCAACCTTCCCACGACAAGAGTAATAGGCAACGACGCTGGCAATTGGCTGGCGAAGTTTGCTTGAGAAAAGTTAAAGCACGAAGGATCGCAATCTTCTAGTGGCATATCACGATCCATCACAAACCTATCGAACCCCAACAAATCGAACTTGTTTCGCAAATAGAATTTGAATTGTCTTGAATATTTCAAACATACAAACCAAGAGACTTATGAATGGGAATATTAGAGTTCGTCGGCTGAGAAAGTGTCCCCCAAACTCATATCTCCGGTGGTCAGCCCCTTCTTGAACCAGCGTACGCGCTGGGCACTGGTGCCGTGCGTGAATGAGTCGGGGACTACATAGCCGCGTGCCTGTTTTTGCAGAGTATCATCGCCAATCGCCGTCGCAGCTCGCAGCCCTTCTTCGACATCCCCTTCTTCGAGGAGATTGCGGCTCCGGTCGGCATGATGAGCCCAGACTCCTGCGAAAAAGTCGGCTTGAAGCTCAAGACGTACGGAGAGCTGGTTATATTCAGCCTCGCTCAACTCTCCCTTCTGTCGATGCACCTTATCGGTGATACCTAATAGGTTTTGCACATGATGCCCTACTTCATGAGCAATCACATAAGCTTGGGCAAAATCACCTGGGGCATCAAAACGCCGTGCTAGTTCATCAAAGAAGCTAAAATCTAAATAGACTTTATCATCGCCGGGACAATAGAAGGGCCCCATCGCACTATCAGCAAATCCGCAAGCCGATTTTACATTGCCAGTGAATAGCACCAGCTTCGGTTTTTGATAGCTGCGTCCCGCGAGGCGAAACTGCTCCTCCCAGACATCTTCGGTATCGGCCAGTACAGTGGCTACGAACTGCTTGATCTCGTCGTTCTCAGGTGTAGCAGCAACTTCCCCACCTGCAGGATCGCCAGGCTGCTCGACTCCTGCGGGAGGCTGACCGATCAGCTGCAGAATCTGCTCGGGATTTCCCCCCATGAGCATCACCACCACGACGAGCACGATCAAACCAATGCCGCCGCCTGCCAGGGCGGGACCACGCGCGGAGCGACCTCCACGCTGATCTTCAACCTGATCACTCTGACGATTACCTTGCCATCGCATGCGATTGCTCCGTCGAATGTCCTGATGCTGGCGTTTGATGCGTTGTGACTGACCGGGCTTGAACGTAAATACGCCCTGGTTACCTGCCGCCAGCGATGAGCTGCACATCTCGCGGCGTTTTGAAGTCGCCGTGGTGGCTTATTGTACCCCGGTGCGCAGCTTCCCCCACTAGCAGGTCGCCCCATTTCTGCACGCGAGTCGTACATTTTTTTGCGGCAGCAAGGGTCTGTCGCAATCGCGAGCGTCGCCGAAGCTTCACGCCGCGCGGACAGCATTATTTCGACGGCAAGAGATAGATTCCGAGCAGTGCCAGCAAGCCGATGACGAGCAAGGCCAGCGACATTGCCCAGGCAAACCGGGACGAAAATTTCTGCCGAAAGTCACCCCGGTCGATGGCAGCAAGGTGGGAATCGAATCGCCAGGCGGAGTAGATGCAGACCGCAACGCCTAGCAGCAGCAGTACACTTCCGAGGACCAGTGAAGGCTGCCAGCCGGTCGCTTGCTCGGGAATTTGCAGCGTGACGCGGACAAACCAACCAAATCGAGCGATGACAAACCCAAACCCCATCAGGGCCAGCGAGGTGCGAATCCACGCCAGAAAGGTTCGTTCCGCAGCGAGGTAGATGCGCGGGTCGCGGGGATCGGAAGCAGGATCGCTCGCCATCGCTTGAAGAGCCTTCCATGGGGCCGAAAAACCGGGTGCACTGGATGCTGGCGAGTGTAACGAGTTTCTGCGGCAGCGGTTATTGCAAATCCGTGAAGCCAACTAATTGCGCCACTTCGCACGCCTACCGGGCAAGAGGCCTCCCAAGCCCCTACTCCGCAATCGACGCCACTAACGGACCATTTCAATCTCATGAAAGCGACTTATCTTCCCTTAGGAAGAAACGCCGGTTGTCAGATTCTCGCAAATTCGCTTGCAACTACTCGCTCTGATGGGTTACTCTGCCGATAGATCGATAGACGTATATGGATCGAGTGCAACCACCACGGTGGTCGGTCACGGTCACATTACGTTCATCGACTGCTTCGACAGTTTGCGGAGTTCCCACCTTCCCGCTCGGCAAACCCACAGGTACTGGCAAATGCAGTACCGACGCCTTGTAGCAGAGGCGCCTCGCACTTCCCCTGCCTTCACTCCCACACGACGAGAGACCTGCCCATGATGTGGCGATCGATCGCACTTCGGTGGATCAGCTTTTCCCTCCTTCTCGGGATGGATGTGTCGCTTCGTGCGGACGAGCCGATGCCCCAGGAAGAGCCTTCTGCCGAGCAGGTGGAATTCTTCGAGAAACAGATTCGCCCGATCCTGGTTTCGAAGTGCCAAGATTGTCACAGCGAAGATTCGGCTGAAAGCGGTTTGCGCGTCGATTCGCTCGAAGGGTTGCTCAAGGGTGGCGAACGCGGACCGGCTATCGTGCTCGGCAAACCCGACGAAAGTCTGCTGATCTCAGCCGTTCAGCATGGCGAACTGCTGCAAATGCCCCCGAAGGACAAGCTCTCGAAATCCGAGATTGCTAACCTTCAGCTGTGGATCAAACAATCCGCATTCTGGCCCGGCGAAAATGCCGCAGCCATCGCTGCCAAAGCAGCCGCCAACAACACACAGCTTGGTGAAGTGACAGAGCAAGATCGTGATTTCTGGTCGTTCAAACCGGTTGTGAAGCACGAACCACCCGCCGTGAAAAACGGTGCGTGGGTGCAGAATCCGATCGATCAGTTCATCCTCGCGAAACTGGAAGAGGAGGGCATTGAGCCAGCACCAACTGCCTCGCGCGCGGTGCTGCTGCGGCGGATGTCGTTCGACCTCACAGGGCTCCCCCCTTCGACCGACGAACTGGCCAGCTTCCTTGCCGACGACAAGCCCGGCGCTATCGAGCGGGTGATCGACCGCCTACTTGCCTCCCCTGCTTATGGCGAGCGTTGGGGGCGTCACTGGCTCGATGTTGCCCGTTATGCCGACTCCAACGGCATGGACGAGAATCTCGCTTTCGAGCATGCGTGGCGTTATCGCGACTACGTCATCGACGCTTTCAATCGCGACCTTCCTTACGATCAGTTTGTTGTCGAACAACTCGCTGGCGATCTGATGGAAGCGAGCCCCGAAACATCGCTCGAAGAGAAGTACCGTCGCGTAACTGCCACCGGATTCCTCTCGGTCGGCCCTAAGATGCTAGCCGACGATGATCCTGTGAAGAAAGAAATGGACATCATCGACGAACAGCTCGACACGCTTAGCAAAGCATTTCTCGGGATGACCGTCGCTTGCGCACGCTGCCACGATCACAAATTCGATCCGATTCCCACCGCCGACTACTATTCGCTCGCGGGGATCTTCAAGAGCACGCACACCATGGAGAATTTTGGTGTCGTGGCAAGCTGGCACGAGCACACGTTTGAAACGGAAAAGCAGCGTGATTTGCGCATTGCCTACGAAACCAAACAGAACGAACTGAAGAAGCAACTCGACGAGGCGACCCGCGTTGCTGAAGAACGAGTGCTGCTCGAAGAACAGAAAAAAGCGGGCAAGTATCTGCTCGCCGCTTCGCGATTTGTCTCGTTCTCGAAAACGGAAGTCCCCGCCCCTGTCAGCACCTTTAAGCCGGCCGATTCCCTCCTGGAAGGCAAACCAGAAGAGGTGCTGAAAACGGCCCTCGTCAAGGAAGCTGAAGAATACGATCGGGGGACGATCCTGAAAAATGGGACGTTCATTCAAAATGGTGGCGATGGCGACTTCCTGAACGAGGCCGAATACGATTTCGAGATCGCCACCGCTGGCAACTATGAAATCGAACTCCGCTACTGCTCGGGGGAAGTGCGCAAGATTCGCCTTTACTTGGGGGGAAGCGTCATCAACCTCGATGCTGCCCAGGAAACGACCGGCAGTTTCGATGTCGGCTCGGCACGCTGGTTTAACGAAGGGGTGGCGACACTCCCGACCGGCAAGGTGACGCTCCGCATCGAGTATGAAGGGGCGATTCCCCACTTCGAAAAGGTGGCCTTGGTGCCGACCGATCGGCCAGCGACCAGCCACTCGACGGCCAAGGCCGCGACGATTTCGCTCGCCGAGTATGCCAAGCAAAACAATCTCCCCAAAGAGACGCTCGATCGCTGGACAACTTATCTTTCTGAGCAAATCCGCAGCCATTCGGATCACTGGAGTGACTGGATCAAGTGGCAATCCGAAGGGGCGCAGGAAGAGTTGGCTGCAAAGCTCGCAGCTGATTTTCAGGCGCGGATTGATCAAGTGATTGAGCAAGCAGGACCGTTTCACCCACGCGGCAAACCGAAGAAAGCTGCTGCGGACATCGACGAGTCACTGCGCGGTGCTTATCAGTTGCTGGCCGATAAACGTGGCCCGATCCGGCTGCCGCGCAACCACAAGCAGCAGTTCACGGACGCTGAAAAAGGTGCCATCGAGCAGGCACAAAAAGCTCAGAAGGAGCTCGAGGATAACAAACCACCAATCGCGCGAGCGATGGGGGTTCGCGAGGGGAAACCTCAGAACGTTCGGATTCACCTGCGTGGAAGCCACACGACTTTGGGAGCGGAAGTTCCACGTCAGTTTCTGCGCGTGGTTTCGACCTCTAGCGAACCCAAAATCGAACCCAATGCGAGTGGCCGTTTGCAACTCGCCCAATGGATGGCGTCGGCCGAACATCCCCTCACCAGCCGCGTGATGGCGAACCGTGTCTGGCGATGGCATTTTGGGACCGGCATTGTGAAATCGGTCGATAACTTCGGCACACTCGGCGATCGTCCGACGCACCCTGAATTGCTCGATTGGCTTGCCACGCGGCTCGTCGAACATGGCTGGTCGCTCAAATCGCTGCATCGCGAAATCATGCTCTCGAGCACCTATCAAATGAGCTCGGCTTATAGCGATGCGTCGTACAAAGCCGATCCCGAAAACAAGCTCTATTGGCGCTGGTCGCGTCGACGACTCGAAGCCGAAGAAGTGCGAGATTCACTGATGTTTGTCAGCAGCCGGCTCGACGCGACAACCGGTGGCACGCTGATGCAATTCCGCAACCGCGACTATGTGACGGGAACCGGCTCGCGCGTGAATGGCTACGACAACACCCGGCGGAGTGTCTACCTACCGGTGCTACGGAGCGCGGTGTACGAAGTGCTGCAAGCATTTGACTTTGCAGACCCGAGCGCCTTGGAAGGAAATCGGGCCACCACCACAGTGACGCCGCAAGCGCTGTTCATGATGAATAGCGAAATTGTTGCCACCAGTTCGCGCACACTGGCCGAGAAACTTCTCGCCGAGCAGCCGACCGATGCAGAGCGTGTGGATGCTTTGTTTCAGCGTGCTTTGGCTCGCTCGGCCACCGATAGCGAAAAATCGACGATCAGCAGCTTTGCCAGCAAACTGGCTGCCGATCTAAAAGCAGCCGATCCGAAACTGGCCGACGACGAAGCACAGAAACAGGCGTGGCGATCTGCTGTCCGCGTGATTCTTTCGTCGAGCGAATTTATCTACGTCGAATAGGTATTGGTAGCAATAAACTTCGCACTGCATGTCGCTACTTACTGGCTTTTGCCCCTCACAAAAACAGCTCACGATCTACGCGTACTGAAGGATTCACGATGACATCGCACTGGCACTCACCCGCGATTTCGCGCCGCGATATGCTTCGTCAAAGTGGTATCGGTTTTGGATCGCTCGCTTTGGCCAGCCTGCTGTCGGGCGAAGAACGTGCCGCTGCTGCCGAGGGTCCTCTGTCGGTCAAAAAGCCGCATCACGCACCCCGCGCGAAACGCGTGATTTTCCTGTTCATGCATGGGGGTCCTTCGCAGGTCGACACGTTCGACTACAAACCGCAACTCGAAAAAGATAACGGTAAGGAACTCCCGTTTGCCAAGCCACGCGTCGTCTCATCGCAAACCGGCGCGCTGCTGAAGTCGCCTTGGCAATTTCGTCAGTATGGCGAGAGTGGCATTCATGTCAGCGATCTGTTTCCGAAGGTCGGGGCGTGCATCGACGACATCTGCCTCATCAACAGCATGTGGTGCTCGAACTCGCGCCACGGATCGGCTCTTTTGGAACTCCATACCGGCAGCGATACGTTCATCCGCCCCAGCATGGGTTCGTGGATCACCTATGGCCTGGGTACTGAGAATCAAGATTTGCCCGGGTTTGTGACGATTTGTCCCACGCTCGGTCATGGCGGAGTGAATGCTTGGAACAGTGCGTTTTTGCCAGCGGTGTACCAAGGCACGCCGATCGGCTATTCGAGCGTTCCCGCTGAACGCGCGCAGATCCCGTTCATCAAGAACGCCGACACATCGCTCGAGATTCAGCGTCAAGAGCTTGATCTGCTGCGTCACTTCAACAGCTCGGCGCTCGAGCGTAGCGGTCCCGATAGTTCGCTCGAAGCCCGTATTAACTCGTTTGAACTTGCATTCCGGATGCAGGCAGAAGTCCCCGACGTGCAGGACATTTCCAAAGAAACACCTGAGACCCTCGCACTGTACGGCGTCGATCAACCTAAGACCAACAACTTTGGTCGTCAGTGTTTGATGGCGCGTCGATTTGCCGAGCGTGGGGTGCGTTTCATTCAGGTCACGCACAGTTATAAGTGGGATCAGCATGGGGGGCTGAAGAACGACCACCAAAACAATGCCGATGAAGTCGATCAGCCAATCGCTGCTCTACTGACCGACCTGAAACGCTGTGGACTGCTCGAAGATACGCTCGTGGTGTGGGGTGGTGAGTTCGGACGGACTCCCACCGCGCAAGGTGGCGATGGCCGCGATCATAACCCGCAGGGATACACCATGTTTATGGCGGGTGGCGGCGTGAAGGGTGGCATGCGTTACGGAGAGACCGACGAGTATGGCTACTATGCCGTGAAGGACAAGGTTCACCTCCACGACCTGCATGCCACGATGCTGCATCTGCTCGGCCTCGACCACACGAAGCTGACCTATCGCTATGCAGGACGAGATTTTCGCTTAACCGATGTGCACGGCGAAGTGGTACACGGCATCATTAGCTAGCGCGTGCCGCACTATCATCGCGACGCTGTTTGAGCTTCGCTAGAAATTCTTTTGCACGCTTCTAGTAGAGCGTGTAGATGAAGGGCGCTGCTGCAGTTCCTGCCAGCGCTGCCACAATCGCCAGCAGAGCGAGCGCAATCAGCAGCGGCGCGATCCACCACTTCTTCTCTTCTCGCAAAAACTCTAGGAATTCGCGGATAATCCCTGGGTTCTCTTGCTCGCGCATTTCCGGCGCCTCGTCAGTGCGATAGGACGAAGGAGTTTGCGGATCGGCTGGTTTTGATTCCATGGAATCGTTCATCGCGTCCCCCACCCTGCCTGGCTTCTGCCGTCGCGCAACGGTCGTACCTGCAGGGGCCGATCTTAATACTGTCGCCAGAAGTGACGCGCCGCGCGAGGCTGTGCATCGGGCTTCCAGAGGGTCGCGCTATCCTTGTCGGCCTGCCGGAGACGATCGCGACCGAGCAAACGTTGAACCACTCCAAGTGGTACGACGAGGCACCAGAACACTGCGAGCCAAAGCCCCCAATGGATGATAAACCCGATGGGAAAGACCGCAATCATCCAGATCCGATAAATAGGAGCGAGCCAACCAGGTCGGTAGATCGCGATGAGGGAAACGATCGGAATTGCTGCACCAAGCACGATCAGCATCGGGATCGCTGACGACGAGAGCACACTCGCGCGCATCACGCGAGCAGCCATGGCAATTAACAGGGCTGTGACAAGCAGCCACCCAAAGGTTCGCAGCTTCGAGCTTGTCGGAATATCCCAAGCATCACGCCAGCGCATGACCGACTCCTGGAAGCGGCGCGACCTCGCTCGTGGTGATCGCTGCTGAAGTTTTTCCTACCACGAAATCACCAAGCACCAGCCAATCGATTCCCGACGCATCGAAGGTTCGAAGAGCATCATGAGCCGAGCAGACGATCGGTTCGCCGCGCAGATTAAAACTCGTATTCAGAAGCACAGGCGAGCCGGTGAGACGCTCGAACTCCGTGAGCAAGGCATGAAAACGGGGATGAGCGTCGGACTCAACCGTTTGAATCCGTGCGCTCCGGTCGACGTGCGTAATCGCCGGAAGATCCCAGCAGCGATCTGCCCGCTTCAGTCCATCGCGCCAACAGGCTTCGGTATCGCTTGGCCCGAATCGTTCGCTGCGCTCTTGGAGACTTCGGACAAGTCCCACGAGCATCATGTAAGGGCTCTTTGCACCGCGAGGCAGCTCGAACCAACGCTCCGCATATTCCGCGAGTACTGCAGGCGCAAACGGGCGAAAATCCTCGCGAAACTTAATCTTTTCATTGAGTCGCTGCTGCATCGAAGCGCGACGCGGATCGGCCAAGATACTGCGATGCCCCAGGGCGCGCGGACCAAATTCCATCCGGCCATCGCACCACCCCACCACTTTGCCTCGCGCGAGCTCCTGTGCCACGAAGGCAATCAGCTCCGAGGGTTGCAGGCGTGAAGCTGCGCGCCGCTCTTGCTGCAGCAGCGTTTCTATCTCAGCGTCGGCCAACGCAGGTCCCCAGCAGTTGTTGCCTTGTGGGGTACTGTTACTGAAATCGCGGGGGCATCCTTGTAGTTCGTGCCATGCCAGCAGCGCTGCGCCGAGCGCACCACCCGAATCGCCCGCAGCAGGCTGAATCCAAATGTCGTCAAAGAGTCCTGATTCGAGCAGTTTGGCAGTTGCGACACCGTTGAGCGCAACTCCTCCCGCCAGAGTCAATTTGCGAAGCCCTGTTCGCTCACGAGCGCGATGCGCCAAATCCAACAGCACCATTTCGAGTACAGCTTGCGCACTGGCGGCGACATCGCAGTAGCGCTCCTGCATCGTACTCTCGGCAGAGCGTGGGGGACCCTCGAGCAACTGCTCCAGCGCGCGGGTAAACATCCGGTCGCTATAGCTAAATGAAAAGAACTTAGGATTCAGTCGAAAGCTTCCATCCCCGCGCCGCTGCACCACATGCTCGATCAGCTGCTCGCGAAAACGAGGCACTCCATAAGCTGCCAGCCCCATCAGTTTGTACTCACCCTCGTTCACTTCGAATCCGCAGTAAACAGTCATCGCTGAATAGAAGAGCCCGAGCGAATGGGGGTACTCCAAATGCTCGATAAGCTGCAACCGATTCCCACGCCCAATGCCGATCGCTGTAGTGCTCCATTCTCCTACGCCATCGACCGTAAGGATCGCACTTTCCTCAAAGGGGCTGGGATAGAACGCGCTGGCTGCATGACTTTCGTGATGCTGACAAAACATCAGCTTGGTCGAGCGGCCAGGAAACTGCTGTCGAAGCGTGCGGCGCATCCAGAGCTTGCTGCTGAGCCACTCACTCATCGCGTCATGAAACCGAAAGAAGCCGCGCGGCGCATGGGCCAAAGCAGTTTCGAGTAAGCGATCGAATTTTAAGATGGGCTTCTCATAGTACGCTACCACAGCGACGTCATCGCGCGATAAACCGGCTTTTTTCAAGCAGAATTCGATCGAATGCCGAGGAAACGATGGATCATGCTTGCGGCGCGTGAAGCGTTCCTCTTCGGCTGCAGCGACAATTTTTCCATCGACGAGCAAGGCAGCTGCAGCATCGTGAAAGTGGGCACTGATTCCCAAGATCGCCGTCAAGGCATCACCTCGACTGGCGTCGGAACGGCGATCGAGCTGTTGATCGGCGGAGGCTTGCGAACTTTACCACGAGCCCACCCTTGCTCGGATGCAAGTCGCGCACGACCACGCTCGAAGTAGACATGATCGAGCGTCTGCAGATGCTGACGATAAGCTGTCGCTACTTTCGCTTCCCATGACTCGGTCGGCTCGACCATTTTTCGAAGCATCAGCTCTTCGAGTATCCAGGTAGCCACCTTCTGATGCCCTTCGATGGTCGGATGGACATGATCAATGAGCCATTCGTGGCCAGGGTAACCGGCCGACGAGATGATGGTGAACTTCTCGGGGAGATCAACCAGCGGAACATGATTTTTCTGAGCGATATGGCGACACGCATCAGCCATCGGCTCGAGCATACGGAGGGGACAGACGTCGAGTTCTTTTGCGAGATAAAGATGCGCGCGAGCTTGTTGTCGATTCCCTTGCGTCTGGTAAGCAATCCCCAGTTCGAAGTGCACCTGCGCATGCTCAGGATTGAGCTTAGCTGCACGTTCGAGCACCTCAATCGCGCGCGAAAGATCGGTGCCATAGAGTTCCGCTGCTTCTTCCATGAGCGTTTCGAACTGCTCGATTTCGGCTAAATTGAGTGGATCTTCAAGGTTGTCGCTATGCTGCGATTTAAACGGTGCCCACTCGAGATTGCTCACCGGGCAGACCATCAGCAGCGGCACGTGCGCGGCGTTGCAGCGGTCGACGATCTGCTGCAAGCTGTGCGCGAAATGCTCGGTCACTTGTGCGTGCCACTTGGCATCGCGGACGTACGAAGCCATTCCCCCTTGCCAGTCGAGTCGCGCGGCTGCTTCGGCCGGAAGTATCGTTTTACTAGCGTTTTCTTGCGATTTTTCGGCAGTAGGAGAAGACGATTGCGGCGGGTGGATCCAGCTGCGAAGAAGATTCCAAGTTCGAAGTCGCGAGAATTGTGTTGCCGCCGTGCTCGTGCCGCGCGAGGCTTGATGAAGATGATCGTAGCTGCGACTCTCCAAAAACTCGTTGTGACCTTCACAAAAAATGATGAGGTCGGGCTCGTAGCGCAGCACTTCTTCGAGGATCGGTAGCAAACGATAGCTGGCATAGGAAACGCCGCCACAATTCACCACTTGATAGTCGCGCGATGAATCGATCGCGCAAAGCCCTTTCTCGAGCCAGGTGCTGAAAGCCGACGGAGTCGAGTATGGTCTTCCTTGTACGGTGCTGCCACCGAGTACAAAGATGCGGAACTCGTGCGGCGACTTTTGTGCGCGAAAGCTGGCGGGTCGAAAATGACTCAGCCGCGCCGGAGCGATGTGATACTCGGATTGATCGTCGCTGCGTTCAAAGAGTGGATGAATCGCCGAGAAGCCGACGAACGGATCTTCGCAGCGGGAGGGACTACCGATGTCGAGTGCCACGAGCGTCAGTTCGAAGAGCGCCAGCGGCGCAAGAGACAACAGCACCGCCACGAGCCGAAACGAAACTCGTTTGGCAAGCGATGAAGCTCGTCGAGGCGCAGTGGCAGACATGGTCGTAGACAAACCGAAAATCCCCCAGCACCAATGGTTCCTGGCGGCCGTGGGCCAGTCACCCGTTCGTCTCCCCAACACTTGTGCGTGCAGTTTTGGGGTCCAGCAGCGTAGCTTTGATCATCGTCGGCATACTGCGTCAACGCAATTCGAGTTCGCCAGCAATGTCGCAGCACCCACCAGACACCCCACTTCTAGGGAGATCCGCAAGCCGGGCTTCAGCTGCTCTCTTTGGGGAAGCAAATTCTGGCGTTTGTGCTTGGCATTTCGCGAGAATATTGGCCGAAGCCGCTGTTTTTGCGTAACGCTTCCTCGCGCTAGGTCAATCGCTAGATAGACTACCGCTGCGGCCTGCTCTCAGTGAGAGTCTCTCCTCTGCTCGCTACGCTCTTCTTTCAGCTTCTCGCTTATTGGACTGTGCACCCCTCTTATGCCAATCGCATTTCGTCTTCTATCGCTAGCCGCGCTGCTGATCGCCTCCTTCATTCATCTCGAGCGCACTAGCGCGGCCGCTGATGACGTGAAGCGGGTGCAACTCGCAGGTCGTCCTGGTGCCTGGCAACTGCTGCGTGAAGGAAAACCCTACGAAGTGCGCGGCGTCGGTGGCGATGGCTCACTCGAACTCTTGGCCAAGTGCGGTGGCAATTCGATTCGAACGTGGGGGGACGAAGGTCTCGGCGAAAAACTCGACGCTGCACATCGGCTCGGCCTGACGGTAACCGCCGGCATTTGGCTTGGTCAAGTTCGCCAAGGATTCGATTGGTCCGATGCCAAAAGCCTCATCGCGCAGCGTCAGCATATTCGCGAAGTGGTGGAAAAATATCGTCATCATCCCGCTCTGCTGATGTGGTCGCTCGGCAACGAAATGGAAGATCCCACCGGAAGTAACGGTGCTGTTTGGTCGGAGATCAACAACCTGGCGCGGATGGTCAAGCAGGTGGATCCGCACCATCCCACCATGACCGTGATCGCTGAAATTGGCGGTGACAAGGTGAAACACCTGCACGCTCTTTGCTCCGACATCGACATCATTGGAATCAATTCCTACGCCGGTGCGACGAGTTTAGGGGAGCGTTATCAAAAACTCGGCGGAACCAAGCCTTACTTGCTAACCGAGTTTGGCCCCGCTGGCATTTGGGAAATCGAAAAGAACGAAATCCAAGCATTTCCCGAACAAACGAGCACGGCGAAAGCGGCCAACTATCGCGCTGCGTATCAAAAAAATGTGATCGAGCAGCGAGGGACGTGCCTAGGTAGCTACGCCTTTTTGTGGGGACAAAAGCAAGAGGTGACCGCCACTTGGTTCACGCTGCTGCTGGCCGATGGTTCGCGATTAGCAGCCGTCGATGTCCTGGAGGAGATGTGGACCGGCCAAGCGCCAACCAATCGCGCCCCATCGATCGAGGCTTTGAAACTCGAGACCGCCGCCAGCGGCAAGCCGGGCGCAGTGGTGCGTGCATCGCTGAAAACTTCAGACCCCGATCAAGACAAACTGACGGTCGAATGGAGACTTCAGTTGGATAGCGAAAACTATGGTAGCGGTGGCGATCACGAGGATGCTGGTGCTGAACTTCGTAGCGCGATCGTGAAATCCGATAGCACCTCGGCGGAGGTTCGATTGCCCGCTGATGGTGGTCTCTATCGACTGTTTGCAACGGTGCGTGATGGACGTGGCAGCGCTGCCGTGGCGAATGTACCGATGCGTGTCGATGCGCCGGTGGTCCTGGCGATGGGCAAAAAACAGACACTACCCTTCATGCTCGACGACGAAGATCGGACCGCCATGTTTGTTCCGGCTGGGTGGATGGGAAACGCCAAAGCGATTGCGATGGATGAGCAATTCTCTGACAACCCCAAGCATGGAAAACGCTGCATTCGCTGTGCGTTTTCGGCGACGGAAGGTTGGGGTGGAGTGGTGTGGCAAAGTCCGGCACAAGACTGGGGCGATGCGCGTGGTGGTGCCGATTTCAGTGGCGCAAAACGACTCACCTTCTGGGCACGTGGCGAGCAAGGGGGCGAGGTCGTCAACTTCTCATTTGGTGTGCTCGGTAAGGACAAAAAATTCTTCGACACCGCAAGCGGCGAACTTCCTAAGGTGCAACTCACTAAGGAGTGGCGCGAGTATTCGATTCCTGTCGAAGGGAAAGATCTCAGCCGCATCAAGACAGGCTTTGTCTGGACGGTCGCGAGCGAAGGGAAGCCTCAGATCTTCTATCTCGACAAGATCGAGTGGCAATAGTTGCTTCGAGGCGCGCGAGCGGTAACACTGGGGCTGCTATCGCTGCAGATCATCGCGCTGCGAAGGTCGCGAGGCGATAGCTTTCTCTCCCGATACGTCCACGCAGCGATCGACTCGCCTCGACTCGCGAAGGATCGAATTTCCATGCTGAGTTTGCGTCACATTGGTTTGGCAGCTGGGTTTCTCGTCGCACTTGCCACCTCACTCTCGGCCGCGACGAAGGTCGAAGTGGTCCCCGACCGCGAGTCGGGGCTCTATGCCCCGGGTGACAAAATCACTTGGAAAGTGACCGTTTCCACCGACGATAAACTGGCGCAAGGAAAGATTGACTACAGCGTGAAGCGGAGCGGCCTGGAGGAAATCGACCAAGGTTCGATCGATCTCAAGGACGGAAGCGCCACGATCAGCACGTCGCGCGATAATCCCGGGACGATGCTCGTTTCAGTCACGTTTACAGCAGGGGCAGAAAAGGTCACACGCTACGGCGGAGCTGCTGTTGCTTGGGAGAAGATCCTCCCCTCGTCGGATGCGCCAGCCGACTTCGATAGTTTCTGGAAATCGAAACTCGAAGCCCTCAGCCAAACGCCTGCCGATCCCGAGATCAAGCCGATCGATATCGGGGACGATTCGGTCGAGTACTACCACGTCACTCTTGGGGGCTACAACGGCTCGAAGATTCGTGGCCAACTCGCCAAGCCAAAAGGAAAATCTGATCTTCCCGCGATGCTGATCGTGCAATGGGCTGGCGTCTATCCGCTACAAAAAGATTGGGTCTTGCACCACGCCAAAAGTGGCTGGCTTGTGTTCAACATTTTGGCCCACGACCTGCCGATTGACGAAAAGCCCGAGTTCTACGCCGAAAAAGCGAAGAACGAGCTCAACGACTATCCCGGCATCGGGAACGATGATCGGGAAACGAGTTACTTTCTTCGGATGTTTCTGTCGTGCTACCGCGCGGCCGATTATGTCACCTCGCGCGACGACTGGAATCAGCACACGCTGCTGGTCCAAGGAGGGAGCCAAGGAGGCTATCAGGCGATTGTGACAGCCGGCTTTCATCCCAAGGTGACCGCGATGGCTGCGAGTGTTCCTGCCGGTTGCGATCACACTGGCAAACAAGTCGCCCGCGCGCCAGGCTGGCCGAACTGGGCTAGCCGCACCTGGCAAGGGAAGAGTGAAGCAAAAATGCTCGCTGCTGCCCCCTACTTCGATGCGATGCAATTTGCGCGAAGCGCCAAGTGCGACGCCATCGTCGGTGTGGGACTGGCCGATACGGCTTGTCCATCGGAAGGTGTGCTCGCCACCTGCAACCTGCTCGGTGGAACCAAAGAGGTTGTGATCATGCCGACAGCCGACCACGGCGGCGATCATCAAGCCTACTACGCCGCGCTCGGCAAGTTTCTCGACAAACATCGCACGAGCAAAACAGGTTCGAAGTAACTCCGAGTGCACGGCGTTTCACGAAGCTCTCTCTTTGAGTGAATAGGCCCGTTCGATGACTTGTTTTGGCCCCCCTCGCATGGTTCGCAGCGTAGCGGCACTCCTTTGTGCGGCAGCTGCCGTGCTCTTCACCCATCGCTCGTTCGCTGCGGAAATTCCGGAACCGATTGCATCGGCACCGTGGAAGCTCGAGCAGTTCGAGAAGGCCCCGGAGTTCGAAGTTCTTAGCGAAACGACCCACGAACATGGGCTGCTGCAAGAGCTTGCTTTTCGCGGTCCTGCAGCTCCCCAAGCGTCGGCCGGGTATACGAAAGTTTTTGCCTACTATGGCAAGCCGAAGGTTGCTGCGGGGACCAAGGTTCCGGGACTCGTGCTCATTCATGGCGGGGGCGGACAAGCATTTGAAAACTGGGTTCGTGAAGCTAATCGACGCGGCTACGCGGCCATTTCGATCAGCACGGGTGGTCGACTAGGGGATGGTCGCGAAAAGTCGGAGATGAAAGTTTGGCCCGACGAGTTTCGTGGACCTTCGGAGCGGGCCACTGGCTTGGAACCAACGAAGGTGAATGGGCCGGTGAAGAGTCCGCGCGATTTGCCCGCGAATGCCTACTGGACCTACCATGCGGTTGCTGATGGGATGCTCGCGCACTCACTACTGCGATCGTTCCCCGACGTCGACGCCGATCGCACGGGAGTGTGGGGAATCAGCTGGGGTGGTTTTACGACCTGTTCTTTGATGGGAATCGATCGAAGATTTCACTGCGCGGTGCCGATGTATGGCTGTGGTCATCTCGAGAACAACAGCGCATGGAGGCAAACGATTATTCGTCTGCGAGACGAATGGAGGCTCTCTTTTAATTCGACGTGGGATCCATCGAACTACATCCCTTCGACCCGCGCGAACGTTTTCTTTTTTAATGGTGATCAAGACGCGTTCTATCCGCTCGATAGCTGGATGAAATGCTACGACCTCGTGAAGTCACCGAAGAAAATGTGTGTGCACCGCGCTTTGGCCCACGGACATATTTGGGACGATCGCGTGAAGCCTGTTTGGAACTATCTGGCGGAGCAGCTGCAGTCGGGGCCAGCCATACCGATGATCACGCGCCCGATCGTAAAAGAAGGAAAAGTGACTGCGGAATTTTCGGCCACAGGGCCCGTTGCTCGGCCACGTCTCTACTACACCACCGGGCCCAATAGCGATTACATGTCGCGCGACTGGAACGAGGTCAAGCTGACGATCGATGGGAATCTGCTGACCGGCCCTGCTCCCCCCGCAGAGGCGACAGCCTGGTACATCTCCCTCTCCGACACGGAGGAGACCAAAACCTACTTGGCGATTGCCAGTAGCGAAGTGATTTGGACTCCCGATCCGTAAGCCCGACGCCACTGGGCAATTCTTAGCGGACCACTGGCCTGTCACAGGACATTCTCTCACGGGGTCATCTAGCATCCCGCGCTGCGCTCTGCCGCCACGAAGAGCGGTCGCTCGCCCCATGGTTGCGTTCTGCAGACACCCTGAACGGGTGCTTTCCTTCCAGCGGCTGCTGGAGCGTCCACAACGACATCTCTGTAAACCTATTTCATGAATACACTTACAGCGACGACAAGATTTCACTTTGACAAAAACCGACCAGTCGGTACAGTAAAAGCAACCAAGAGGTATATGCATGTCGGCTGGGAACTCAAAACGAGATTTGATCTGCGAAGCGGCTATTCGGACCGCTGGTCGTGATGGCCTGCTCGCGATGACGCTCGACAACGTCGCCAAGGAGGCGGGAATCAGCAAAGGGGGAGTGATGTATCACTTTCCGACCAAGGACGATCTCGTGCGTGGGATGCTCGAGTACTTCGGTACCCAAGGGGAGCAGATGCTGATGCAGCGCATTGCCGACGATCCCAACCCGGGGATGCGCTGGGCACGGGCATTCATCAGCTGCATGTTCCCGACCCCCGATGATCCCGCCCACAACTCGCCGACGTTCTCCCCCGAGTTGATCGAAAAAATGATGCTTACCACCGTTGCAGCGGCGGTGAATGCACCGGAAATGCTCGACCCTCTTCGCGAACTCGGCAAGCGGCTGAAATCGAGGCTGATGCAAGACCCCAAAGATGGTCTCGAACAGCTGCTCGTTTGGCTAGCTGTCGACGGACTCCTGCTGTGGCAATTCATCGGATTGATCGATCGGAGCGATCCGCTTTTTGCCAAAGTGGGTGAAGCGCTACGCGAGCGCATTCGCATGCGTACGTCGCAAGAGGTTTCCACACAGCCAGAAGAAGCTCCTCCGGTCTCCGCGTAAATGAAGAAACGAGTCTCGCCAACCCAAGTTGCCGAGCGAGGGTGTTTGGATGATGCGTACAGTCATATCGATTGCCGTTGTGATCGTTGTTGCAGCGGGGATTGCCCTCTATGTCTATCCGCAAGCGAATGCTGCTTCGCATGTCGAGACAACCCCTGCGCTGCAAACACCTCTCAACCATATCCATGCGCTCGGACGCTTAGAGCCACGCGGCCGACTCCTGCGGATTCATGCTCCGAGCGGTAACGAAGGGGCCTGCATCGAGAAACTGCTCGTCGAAGAGGGGCAAGATGTCGAGGAAGGTGAAGTGCTGGCGGTGCTCGACAATCATCAGCGGCGCAAAGCGGCTGCAATCGAGGCCGAAGCGCAAGTGCGCACAGCCGAGGCCAAGCTGGCCGACATAAAAGCAGGCGCAAAGCAGGGGGAAATCGCAGCGCAGCGCGCGATGGTGAAACTCACCGAATCGCAAAAACTTTATAGCCAGCGGCAACTCGATCGAGCACGTCAACTGCGCGATAGCAATGCGCTATCCAACGAGGAATTCGAGAACACCGAATGGGCCTTCAATCGGGTGAATCTCGAACATCAGCAGCAGCTCGAGCGACTCGCCAGTGTGATGGAAGTGCGCGCCACCGACGTGCAAGTGGCTGAGCAAGAGATCGCAGTTGCACGGGCCGCCGTGGTCTCGGCACAAGCGAATCTTGCCGTCACCGAGATTCGTGCTCCCATCACCGGACGAATCCTCGCCCTGCATTGCCGCACTGGCGAACGCTTGTCGGAAAACGGCTTTGCGCAAATCGGTAACGTCCAGCAAATGCAAGCAGTGGCCGAAGTTTATGAGGCCGATCTGCAGCGTGTGAAAGTCGGCTGTCGCGCGACCGTGCTCGTCGAATCCACTGGTGAAACACTCGAAGGAGTGGTCGTTGAACTGGGCAATCTTGTCGCCCGGAAAGTGGTGCTCACCAACGATCCGGTAAGCGATACCGATGCTCGCGTGGTCGAAGTTCGCGTTCAGCTGTCGCAAGCTGCGAGCCAAAAAGTCGAGCGGCTGTCGAACGCGCGTGTTCAAGTCCATATCGAACTTCCACCCCGCTCTTAGTTGCTCCGATCTTTCGTCTCGCGGCCTATATCGCTCGCGAGGAGCCAACCATGTACTCCAGTTTTCGTGTCGCCTGGCAACAACTCACGCATCAGCCGATGAAGCTCGCGACAGCTTCGGCGGGGGTCGTGGTTGCCGTGATGCTGATGCTGGTGCAACTTGGCATTCGTCAAGGAGCGATCGATAACGGCGTTGCCATTGCCGAGCGAATTACGGCCGATTTGGTGGTTTCGAGCCCACGCACGAAAAGCATTTTTCTAGCATCCACCTTTCCGCGCCGACTCCTTTATCGCCTTCCGGCACATCCCGATGTCGAGAAGGTGCAAGTCCTCTACATCTCGGAAGCTCGCTTTCGGAATCCTTGGGATCGACGCGAAATTCCAATCAGCGTGTATGGTCTCGACCCGCGCGATCCGATGATGAACATGCCGGGCTACACATCGCTATCAGAAGAACTCGATCGCCCCGACTGTCTGATTTTCGACGAACTGAGTCGCTCGAGCTATGGTCCCGTGGTTGAGTACCTGAAGAATGAAGGCCCCCTCTATACCGAGGTGAATTATCGCCGCATTGCGGTGCTCGATAGCATTCCGGTCGGCATTTCATTTACGAGCGATGGAAACATCTACACTTCGCCCGCGAACTTTCAGCGGCTCTTTCCCACACATGATCCCGGGGCTATCAACCTGGGACTTGTCCGGCTTAAGCCCGGCGCTGATCCGCAAAAAGTGTGTCGTGAACTTGCGCCGATGCTCGGCAACGAAGCCTACATCAAACTGAAGCAAGAGATCGTCAAGCAAGAGGTCGATCACATCCGTACGACCCATCCACTCGACTTCATTTTCGGTCTCGGCGCTGCAGTCGGTTTTTTCATCGGCTTTGTGGTGGTCTATCAGATTCTCTACACCGAAGTGACCAACTTGCTGCCGCAGTTTGCGACCCTGAAAGCGATGGGGTTCAGCGATGGCTATCTGCTGAAGATCGTTCTCAGCCAGTCGGCAATCCTCAGTATCCTTGGCTATTTTCCCGGGTTCTTCATGGCACTTGGAATCTATCAACTCGCAACCACGGCGATTCAAATGCCGTTTGAGATGACCTGGTCGCGAGCCATTTTTGTCTTCCTCGCCACACTCACCATGTGCGGTCTCTCGGGGATGGTTGCCATTCGTAAAGCGTGGACTGCTGACCCAGCAGATGTGTTCTGATGACAGTCGAGCTATCGAATATTTTGCAGCCACCGACTAGTAGCGAAACACCGGTGATTCTCGCCGAAAAAGTGCAATTTGCCTTCGGCGAAGGGGAGCTGCGCAAACAGATTTTGTTCGACGTCGACCTGGCGGTGATGCCGGGGGAAATCGTTCTGCTCACTGGCCCAAGTGGAAGTGGTAAAACGACGCTGCTGACATTGATTGGCGCTCTGCGTCAGCTGAAAGAAGGAAATCTCACCGTGCTGGGGCGCTCGCTGCGTGGAGCCACGCTCGCCGATCAATTGCACGTGCGTCGCAACATTGGATTTATTTTTCAGCAGCACAACTTGCTACCGTTTTTAACAGCGCGGCGCAATGTCGAGTTGATGTTCGAACTACATCCTGAAGTCCCTGCCGCCGTGGCTCAGCAGCGTGCTGAAGCGCTGCTGCGTCAAGTGGGACTTGGTGATCGACTCGACTACTATCCCGCGCGGATGTCGGGTGGTCAAAAGCAGCGTGTGGCAGTGGCTCGCGCGCTGGCAGCTAGTCCGAAACTGATCCTCGCCGACGAACCGACCGCGGCACTCGACAGTCAATCGGGGCGCGATGTGGTGAATCTTCTCAAATCGCTCGCGCGGAACGAAGCGTGTCCGATCTTGATGGTGACTCACGACTCGCGCGTGCTCGACATCGCCGACCGAATCGTGCATATGGAAGATGGTCGGATTCAGTCGAGTAACCAGAGTCCGCTCATGACCGCCACCGATTCCTCTGCTTAACTGGAAACACTGGGGCTCATGAAGCGTCGACGGTAGACATCGGGAGTGAGCCCGGTCGATTGCCGAAACCGCTTGGTGAAGTGACTTTGATCGGTAAAGCCGACGGCGGTGGCGATATCGGCCAGACTGCGTGAGGACGTGGTGAGCATGTGCTGCGCGTTTTGGATGCGAACGGTGCGGAGGTACTGCGTCGGGTTCATGTGCAGCAGTTGCCGAAAGCGCCGATGGAAATGGGTCGCCGATTGGCCTGCGAGTTGAGCCATCTCTTTCATCGAAATCGTCTCGGCATAGTGCTGATCAAAATAACGCACTACCGGGGTGAGTTCCTGAAAGTAGCGCGTCAGGTCATCGGGGTCGGCAATGCGGTACATCGCTCCGGCCAGGCCAATCACTTTGCCATCGGCGCCAAACAGCGGCGCCTTCGTCGAGACATACCAGCGGGGCAGTTGTCGCCGATGTAGCACCGGCCAAATCTGCCCCGGCACGACCTCTCCCCGCGCCATCACGCGACGATCTTCCGCAATGTAGGCCTCGGCCAAAATAGGGGGATGGAAGTCGCGATCGGTCTTCCCGAGCGCTTCTTCCTCGCGTGAAAGTCCGTGGTTTTCGAGGAACGGATGGTTCACCTTTACAAAACGACTTTCCCGATCTTTCGCGTAGAAATAGGTGTGCGGAAGTGCGTCAAACAGCCGCATTACCGAGTCGGCCAGCGGAAGTCGCTGAAAAAAGTCGCTCTGAAATTGCTTGGCGTCGAAGGTGGTCATGGTCAAAACGTACCACGCGATCCGCCGACGCTACAAGACATTCCGACCATTTTTGAGGTAGGCTAAAGGCTTACGGTTGACTGCATCGACGGGCGTAGGCCGCGCCGGAGCAGCCGACCGCTTGCGAACTCCCACCCGCGCGGAGCGAGCCACCCACCTTTCGATCAACGAGTTTCGCATGGACCTCTCCCCAACGCGCGATAGCTCTCGACCACGACCATGCTCCCTCGCCAGGCGCGCAGCGGCACTGCTGTGCGCAGCGCTCGTCATGATGCTCGGCTGGTGCGGTGCAACTTCGAGCAGCGGCGCTGCGGAGATCGATTTCAATCGCGATATCCGTCCGATCCTCGCCGAGAACTGCTTCTACTGTCACGGACAGGACCCGAACAAACGAGAGGCCGATCTGCGACTCGACGACCGCGAAGCAGCCACTGCCAAGGGTGCCATCGTTCCGGGAGATGCCGCCACGAGTCTGCTGATCGAACGGATTCATGCGACCGACCCCGACGTGCAGATGCCACCACCCACGTCGAACCGCAAACTGAGCGACGCGCAGAAGCAGCTACTCAAAGACTGGATCACGCAAGGTGCACGCTACCAAAAGCATTGGGCCTACGAACCACCGATTCGCCCCGCTGCACCTGAGGTGACCGGCCGCGACTGGGTGCGCACGCCGATCGATCAGTTCGTCCTTGCACGCCTCGAGCAAGAGAAGTTGGCCCCCTCGCCTGAAGCATCGCGCGCAACGCTGATTCGGCGGCTGTCGATCGACCTGACTGGTTTGCCTCCCTCGCCTGAAGAGGTGCAGCAGTTCGTCGACGACAATGATCCCCTGGCGTACGAAAAACTTGTCGATCGCTTGTTGGCGAGCCCGCACTACGGCGAGCGGATGGCACTCGCGTGGCTCGATGCGGCCCGCTATGCCGATAGCAACGGCTTTCAGCAAGATGGTGATACGTGGCAATGGATGTGGCGCGACAATCTAGCCGCACTCCTGAATCGCGACCTTCCCTTCGACGAGTTCACGAAGTGGCAATTGGCTGGGGACCTGATTCCAGACGCAACCACCGAGCAGAAGATTGCGAGCGGATTTAATCGTAACCATCTGCTCAACGGCGAAGGAGGAGCGATTGCCGAAGAACAACGGTTTGTGATTTTGTTTGATCGGGTCGATACGACTGCGACCACTTGGCTCGGACTGACGATGGCTTGTGCCCAGTGTCACGACCACAAATACGACCCCATCACACAAGTTGACTACTACAGCTTGATGGATGGTTTCAATCATCTTCCCGAGAGTGGAACGCCGCAGCGATTCTCGTCGCGCATTCGGGTCGCCCCGCCACTCATGGAACTCCCGACCGAAGAGAACCTGGCGTATATCGCTAAAATCGAGGCAGAAATCGCGACAATTGAGAAGGAGATGGCTCCGAGTCTGGCACTGGTTTTCGAAGGATGGCGGCTGGGGATCACGGCGGATAACTCGGCGGCTGATCTTGCCGGACTCGCGGAAGATCTCGCAACGATCGCGCGCAAGGAAGAGAAAGATCGTAGCGACAACGAAAAACAAAAGTTGGCTGCAGGTCTTCAAAAATACTTCGACGAAAAAGTCCGCTCGCAGCTCGCTGCCAAGCTCGACGGACTTCCGAAGATCGATGGGCTTCGCAAACAAATTGCCGACTATCGCGCCGACCAGATTCCGCGCGTGATGATCATGAGTGATGAGCGTGCGCGGCAAACGAGTGTCCTCTCGCGCGGTGAATACCTAAGCCCCACCGAGCCCGTTTCGTTCAACACTCCTGCGTTCCTTCCACCTCTCCCCAGCGACGCACCGAAGAACCGCCTCGGCTTTGCCCAGTGGCTGTTTCTTCCCGATCATCCACTCACCGCGCGCGTGCAAGTGAATCGGATGTGGCAACATTTCTTCGGGACCGGCATTGTCAAAACGAGTGAAGATTTTGGTGTGCAAAGCGAGTATCCGCTGCATGGCCCACTACTCGACTGGCTCGCTGTGGAGTTCCGCGAGAATGGCTGGAGCGTCAAAAAAATGCATCGGCTGATTGTCACATCGGCCACCTATCGACAGGCGAGTCGCGTGACACCCGAACTGAAATCGCGCGACATCGAGAATCGGCTCTTCGCGCGCTCGAGTCGGTTTCGTATGCCATCGCTTGTGCTCCGCGACTGGGCGCTCCGAGCCTCGGGACTACTCGACACACGCGTGGGAGGCAAACCGGTCTACCCCTATCAGCCCGATGGGATTTGGGAGTCACTAGCGATCACCAAGGAACGGGATTTCACCTATCCAGCCTCATCGGGCTCCGATCTCTACCGGCGCAGCCTCTATACTTTTTGGCGACGGACGGTGGGGCCTGCGAACATGTTCGATGCCTCGAATCGGCAAGCGTGCCGCGTGCGCGCTGTTCCCACGAGCACGCCACTTCACGCGCTCACTACGCTGAACGATCCCACGTGGGCCGAAGCGGCTCGCGTGCTGGCCGAGCGAACGATCGCCGCCTCGGGCAACCTGGAAGAGCAGCTCTCGATTGCATTTGCGCGAGTTGTTTCGCGGCAGCCGACGCCAAGTGAACTGTCGCTCCTGCGCCGCGCTTACGACAAACAGCAGGCCATTTTTGCCGCCGATCCCGCTGCAGCAACTGCCAGTTTGCAAGTGGGCAGTGCGCCGCGCAATCAATCGCTCGATGCCGTTCAGCATGCATCTCTGGCATCGGTTTGTCTGGCGATCATGAACCTCGACGAAGCCCTGACCCGCGAATAATTTTGGAAGGATGCTCTCGCATGTTCTCACTACTTCGCGAAAACTTCGAGCGAGTGAACCGTCGTCAATTCTTCGGTCGCACCGCAGGTGGCGTTGGGATGGCGGCGATCGCCTCGCTGCTTGGCAAGTCGGCATCAGCCGATCAGGCAGTGCCCCGCATCGGCGGACTGCCGGGTGTTCCGCATTTTGCCCCGAAGGCCAAGCGCGTCGTGGTGATGTGGCAAGGGGGCGGACCCTCACACGTCGATTTGTTCGATGATAAACCGGTGCTACGCGAGCGCGCGGGACAAGATATTCCCGACAGCGTACGTGGCACCACGCGGCTCTCCACAATGTCGAGCGGCTATGGCCGCTGGCCAGCAGTCCCCTCGATCAAACCGTTCAAAAAACATGGAGAGTGTGGCACTTCACTGAGTGAAATGCTGCCGAACATCGGTTCCATTGCCGACGACATTTGCGTTGTCCGCTCGATGCACACCGAAGCGGTGAACCATGCTCCCGGCGTTACGTTTTTCATGACCGGTGCTCAAGTTCCTGGCCGCCCGAGTATGGGTGCCTGGCTCTCGTATGGCCTAGGAAGTGAGACCGATAATCTGCCCACCTTTGTCGTGATGACTTCGAGCGACAAAGGAAAAACGTGTGGTCAGCTGTTCTTCGACTACTACTGGGGAAGCGGATTTTTGCCGAGTCGCTATCAGGGTGTGAAGTTTCGCAACACGGGCGATTTAGTTCCATACCTGGCGAACCCTGCCGGTGTTTCTCCCGCCTCGCGCCGCGCTCTGCTCGACGATCTGGCGGCCCTCAATCAAGAGCATCTAGCCGACTATGGCGATCCAGAAATCGATACGCGCATTGCCCAGTACGAGATGGCGTTTCGCATGCAGTCGAGTGTTCCCGACCTCGTCGATTTTCGCGACGAATCGCAAGCGACCCTCGATCGTTATGGAGCCGATGCCCTTGTGAAAGGGTCGTATGCGAACAATTGTTTGATCGCCCGACGGTTGCTCGAACGTGGCGTGGGCTTTGTGCAGCTGATGCATGCGGGCTGGGATCAGCATGGCAATTTGCACACGCAGCTGGAAGCCAACTGCGTCGACACCGAGGGCCCTTCTGCGGCGCTGGTGAAAGATTTGAAAGAGCGCGGCATGCTCGACGACACGCTGGTGGTGTGGGGTGGCGAGTTTGGCCGCACTCCGTTTGGTCAGGGTGACCCCAATAGCCCGAAGGGGCGCGATCACTTCGGCCGCGCTTATAGTTGGTGGCTTGCCGGAGGTGGGGTCAAAGCGGGAACGACCTACGGTGTGACCGACGATTACGCCTGGAACATCGTCGAGAACCCCGTGCATGTGCACGACATGCAAGCAACCATCTTGCACCTCTGCGGTATCGATCACACGAAGCTGACGTTCCGCTATCAGGGACGTCAGTATCGATTGACCGACGTCCATGGCAACGTGGTGAAAGGGATCGTCGCGTAAAGAACTGATACGCGCCGCTCTTTAGTGCGGTCGCTGTGATGCGCATTTCTTTCGTATTTCACGGGAAATACGCGAATAAACGCCCTACTCTTCACCACCCAGCATGGCGTTAAAGATCGAGCGCACTACCCTGATCACGCCAATGATCCCCAGCAGGATCACGCAAAAGCCGGGCTCGACGGCAAAGCCAGCGAGTGCAAACGCGGCCAGACCAATCACCATCAGCAGCAGACCTGCGGCGACGGAGATTCCCAGGTGCCACCAACTTAGCTCCCAGTCGAACGACTCGCTGAGGTAGTTGAGGACGTAGTCGGGAAAGAAAATGAGAGACGAGCAAGCCAGGACCACGAGCAAATAAGGTCGCTCGATGATCGCTCCCACCCCGCGTGCACTTCGAAAACGATACGACTGCGCAAGCAACTGCATGGCCACGACCATGGTTGTACTCATACTCGACTCTCCCCACTAGGTTTGGACCCACGAAGCTACGATGCTGACTCTTCTCGAATCGTCAGGATCTGCTGCCAAACCGACTCGGGGACCATCGTCGCCTCAATCATTCCCAGGGCTTGCACCAACTTGGAATTGCTCTGGGCTTGGGTCTCGAGCGGAAGCGAAAACTCTTCGCCAAACTTTCGGAGGAAGTAGGCCAAGGGACCAGCGGCGATTTCGGCAAGTTCGTGCTCGCTGTGAGCGAATTCGATCGCGGTCATCAGAAATTGCCACAGCTGAATCTGCGTGGCAGTGAACATGACAACCTTCACGCGCGATGCGTACTCTCGATCATCCTCTGGCAGGTCCTTTCGCAGTTCGAGTACCCAATTTTGAGCAATCTCTTCGAGGACATGATTGTTCAATTGGTCCCACAACCGCTCAAAAGCCATGTAGTTTTCCTTCCAACCTTTCTGCAGCACACCTCGGGAGAGGGAGACGAGTAATCTACTTATAAATAGCGGTGTGGCATTTTGGTAGTCGAATTGAGTGGTGTGGAGCAAGGTTTGCCAAAACTCCATCACTCCTTGCAAAAAAGCTTGGATTGCAGCGTGCGGAAATGTAGCACTGCGACACCAAATGTAAGAGCCACTTCCTTTTCGTAAGTTCGCCAAGTTCTGGCGAATATTGGCCTGACCCATCACCTGCGCTGCAACCATCTCATCTGCACTCTGAAAGCATTCGCACTACCAGTGCATATGCAATAGTCTTTGCCATGCCGGCTAGGTTTCTGGCTTGCGTCGTCCACTCGATCGGTCCACCATCGCGCTAGCAAACTGCTGAACAACTCTCAAAAAACAGCGGATTTCTCTTCAACCCTGGCGTTCCATCAGCCCGAACGCCTGAACCAGCGAAATGGTGTTTCGCAAATCTCGCTGCAGCTCTATTGCATATCAATTGCATTTAGATATACTTCGCACGTAACAACCTGTCTGTGCGACCTTCTCTTGAGCGAGCTGCGCTATGTCCACAAAACGTTCCGGATTTACCTTGGTTGAGCTCCTCGTGGTGATTGCGATCATCGGCGTTCTGGTAGCGCTGCTGTTGCCAGCCGTCCAATCGGCTCGCGAAGCAGCGCGGCGGATGCAGTGCCAGAATCAGATGAAGCAAATGGTCCTCGCGCTGCACAACTACGAAAGCAGCTACGGCGCCTTCCCGATGAACACCGGCTCGACCGGCTATTCCCCCCACGCTCGTTTGCTCCCTTACATCGAGCAAAGCAACCTGTTCGACCTCATCAATTTCGCGCTCCCCACCTACACCGGCGCAGGGGGAAGTCAGGTTCCGAACCCCGCCTATATCAGCGTGTTTGAAAAGGTCGTTCCCACCTTCCTCTGTCCCAGCGATCCAGCGCCACGCGTCTACCAAATCACGCTCAGCGGCACGCAGTACAACTTCGCGGGAAACAATTACATGTTTAGCACCGGAAGTGGAACGGGTACGAACTACGACGATCGCCATCCCACCGATGGGATGATTTACACCAACTCGAACATTCGCTTTGCCAACGTCACCGACGGAACCTCCAACAGTGTCTTCGCAGCGGAATCGATTCGTGGCGATGGAATCGATGTGGTGCTGAGCGCCGGCCAAACCCCAACCTTCCCTTATCGCAAAACACTCGGTGTCAGTGGTACCTCGCCAGGAATAGGACCAGGCTACACCAGCACCGGCGGAGCTTGGCCCAGTGGAACGATCATCGATCCCGACCTCGCCGCTGTTGCCGCAAGTGGCACTTCGTGGCGCGGTGGACAAGCGGGGACAGGACGCGGCATCTCGTGGCTGCGAGGTCTCGCGTCGAATGTCCTCACCAACGGCTACACCACCCCCAACAGCCGCGTTCCTGACATCACCATCCATGGCACCGGCCTCTTTGGTCCGCGCAGCTTTCATCCAGGGGGAGCCAACGTTGCTCTCGGCGATGGAAGCGTCCGATTCCTCTCCTCCACCATTTCAGCCGACATCCAGCACTCGATTTTCTCCATCAATGGTGGTGAAACCGCCGCACTTCCATAGTCGATTGCCGCACCCATTACTCCCCTGATTCCATTTTTCCAGCGAGCGTTTTCTGATGCTTTACCATCGATTTTTTCGAGCCGAGAAACTAATCCTCGCACTCTTGCTGCTGCTTATCTCCGCACCATTCAGCAGCGATCTGCGTGGAGATGAACCCAACATCCTGACCCGTGTGGTCTTTCAAGACGACGATGCCAAAACCGTTCGCTGGGCCGATCTGCTCGCCGGTTCTCCACCGAAACTCGGTCCAGTGCAAACGATTGCCGGATTTCCCAAGCTCGATGCTGAAAAGCAATCGCTCGTGCAGATGGGAGTGGCTGAAGGGATGATTCTCGTCGGCGTGCGCGACGAAGAGGATGGCAAGCTGCAAAGTGGCTGGGTGCTGATCGATTCAGGTGTTCGGAGCGAAGATCATGGGGATCATTCGCACTCCACTTATGAGTCGGCTCCAAAAATTGTGGCGACGCAGCTCGACAACGCGCAAGGCAACCCGGCTCATTTGTATGTGTACGACAACGTCTTCTACCTCGCCAACGACAAGCTCAACGGCTACACCCGCATCGATCCTAAGACGCTCGATCTGAAGTCGGGCGTCAGTGAGATCGTGAAGCAGGCGCAGTTTGTATCGGGCGGAGGTGGTCACATCACCCTGGCTGCCGTGGATAAGAAGGTCGGCTATAGCAGCTGGATCGACCGGTCGGGTGAACGTCAGGGACAGGTCGACGTCAGTCGATTCAGCGATGGCAAAGTGGCATACTCCCTAAAACTCCCGAGCGGCGGCATTCATGGAGCCACGTCGAACAGTGGCAAGGTCTTCTTTGCTCCGAGCGATGGGATTTGCTGGGTCGAAGCTGATCTCGACGCTTCCCTCGGAGCTACGCAAGTCAAGACGCACCACCTCTCGCTCGGCAAAGAGGCCTCTTCCGACAAACCACTACGCACCGGCGCGTTCACAAATCTGGGGCATCACGTCTTGTTTGTCACCGGCAAAGGAGCCCAGGCGACGCTGTGCACTCTCGATGCCCAAGCGACCGATCCACAGCCGACGATGATCCCTCTGGGTCTTGAAGAAGGAGCTAGTCCGGTGGGACCGATGGTGGGCTATTTCCTCGGCGAAACGCCGATCGCGCTACTGTTTCACGACCATCCTTCCACGAGCGAAGCCAAGCATTATCTGTCGGTTGTCGAACTCGACCCCAATCGAGACGGGCTGTTTGCCGATGCTGCGATTCTGCATCGGATGGAAGTCGGTCGCAGCCGCGTGAGTGGCCATGCCGGTCATCACGATGCTTCGATCCTTGCCGACCAAAAGCATGCCCTGCTTTCGAATCCTGGCGATGGAACGCTGGTGCTCGTTCGTCCTCGTCGTGCCGAAGAGGTCGCAACCTTCCAGGTGGGAGGCGCGCCATCAAAGGTCGAAACCATCGGCGGTCCTTCCGGCCACTAGAGCAAGTAACCAACTCCCTGAGCTTCAGCAAAATGTTCGTATTCCTAGCGAAATACGACAACATTGCCGCCACCCAGTGATAGTCGATCGCATCCCCATGAAACGTCACAATCGCCGCCACCTTGCCTGGATGTGGCAAGGTTGGCTTGCAGTTGTCATACTAAGTCTCTTGCTTAGCTGTTCTGGCCCTCGCTCTGTCGAGGGCGGAACTCCTGGTCGATTGACCTGTGGTTCGCTGACGCCGAGCAATCTGCAGATCACCCTCTTTCGCGTCGATTCGCACGAGCCGATTGGCTTTGCGATCACGGGCGAAGATGGTGCTTTTGCACTCTATCAACCTCTGGCAAAGGGGCCGCTGCTTCTCGAACCGGGGACTTATCGTTACACGATTGAGTCGCTGAGTCCCGAGGGAGTGATGGTTCCGGTAGCGATGACTAGTCCCCAAGCTACGCCTCTGCAGTTCACCTGGACCGCAGAGCAAACATCCCTTGCCCTCTTGATTCCCTAGCGACAGGTTCTTCTCGTGATGAACGTACGTTTTCTGTTTCCACGATGCGCACGCGCTCTGCGCGTAAACCCGAACGCGCTCTGCGCTTGGCTGATGCTGGGCGTGATGCTCGTAGCTGACGCGCCAGCGGTATCGGCGGTCGATACCTGGCCCGGGTTCCGTGGCGATGGCACGAGCCATACCAGGGCGACCAACTTACCCGCAACGTGGGAAATGCGCGGCCGCGCGGCTGGCAACTGGTCGATTCGCCTTCCAGGCTATGGTCAGTCGTCTCCCGTGATCTGGAAGCAGCAAATTTTCGTGAGCGCTGTTTCGGGCGAGAACAAAGAGAAACTACATCTAATCGCGATATCGCTCGCGGACGGAAGCACCCTTTGGCAGAAAGAATTGCCCGGCACTCAGCAGGTGAAAGATAGTGACGCTGTCAGCCGCGGCGCACCGACCCCTGTAGTTGATGCCGAGCGAGTTTATTTCGTTTTCGAAAGTGGCGACATCTTTGCCCTCTCGCATCAAGGCGATCTGCAGTGGCAACGCTCGTTTGTGAAAGACTACGGCGAGATCAAAGGACCTCACGGATTTGCGAGTTCACCGATCATCGTCGGCGACAGCATCGTGCTTCAAGTGGCCCATTCCGGACCGTCGTATCTTCTGGCTCTCGACAAGAAAACAGGCGAAAACCGCTGGAAAGTCGAGCATCCCTCGCAAACCGGGTGGAGCACTCCGGTGGCAGTCCAGCATCAGGGGCAGAGCCTGATTATCGTCTCGACGGCTGGTAGCGTGCGTGCTGTCGATGCCTCGAGTGGCGAGCTGATTTGGACCGTCGACAACGTGCAAGGAAACAGCACACCAAGCCCCACGATAGCGGGCGATCGAGTGATCATCGGCGCGTCGTCGGAACCAGGTGGAGGTGGACGTCGCAGTGCCAGCGCAGCACCTGCAGCAGGAGAAGCCTCGAAGGGAGCGACCGAAGCTGAAAAGCCCTCGGCTCCACCAACGCAGGCGGGTAGTCTCGCAATCGAGCTTGGTGGAACCGGCAACGTTTCTGAGTCGCATGTAACTTGGCGATCCAATCGTGTGAGCGCCGGTTATTCGTCGCCGCTAGTGGTCGATGGCCTTGTCTATTTCGTGAATCGCGTCGGTGTGGCTCAGTGTGTCGATGCCGAATCGGGCGAAGTTCTGTGGAGCGAACGCTTGCCAGCCGCTTGCTGGACCTCTCCTGTCTGCAATGAAGGCCGGATCTTCTTTTTCTGCAAGGAAGGCTCGGTCGCGGTCTACAAAACGGGACGCGAAAAAGAAACGCTCGGTGAAAGCTCGATCTCGACCACCGATGTGGTGTATGGAGTCGCTGCTGTCGACAACGCCTGGATTGTGCGCACCGGTCGAGGGCTGGTGCGTGTGAGTAGTCCCGCCAGTGAAACGAGCGTCGATGCTGGGCGTTGACCGAGCAAGCACCTTCCAGTAAGGTGCGGCTTGTTAGCGATGGGAAACGGAAGCCGGTGAGAATCCGGCGCAGACGCGCTACTGTAATTGGGATGCGAATCGCATTTTGCCACTGAGCTCTATAGCAGCTTGGGAAGGTGAAATTCTCGCGAGAAGCCCATCAGCCAGGAGACGCCCCATCGCATAGTTCCCTTCAGCCTCGCGTCACAGGCTTCGATCGGCATTGCGTCGGGAAGCTCTGTTTTCTCCGCGTTTTGGCTGCCTTTCGAAGAACGTTGTGCGCGTTGGCATCACGTTCTAGCGTTCCCCGCGAATGGGAAACGGAAAGGCAGTTTCTATGTTCACCCACACTCTTGGGTTTCCTCGGATCGGACAGCAGCGCGAGCTCAAAAAGAGCCTCGAGGCGTACTGGAAAGGAGAGATAGCCGAAGCTGATTTGCAGGCTACAGCCCGCGAACTTCGCGAGCGTCATTGGCGGCTTCAGCAGCAGGCTGGTATCGATTTCGTCGCAGTGAACGACTTCTCGCTCTACGACCATGTGCTCGACACGAGCGTGATGCTCGGCGCAGTTCCTCCACGTTTTGCCGTGGGATCTACTAGCGCTACTTTGGCCATTTATTTCCGCATGGCACGTGGCGAAGCTGCAATCGCGCCGCTGGAAATGAGCAAATGGTTCGATACGAACTACCACTATCTTGTTCCCGAGTTTTCGCGTGGTCAGCAGTTTTCACTGCAGCCGCAGAAGCTACTCGAGGAGCTTGCGGAAGCAGAAAAACTGGGCCTTCGCGCGAAGCCAGTCCTGCTCGGACCTGTCACTTATTTGAAGCTTGGAAAATCGGTCGAGCCGGGCTTTGATCGCTTTGCTCACCTCGATGCGATCGTCGCGGAGTATGAAAAGCTCTTGCGCAAACTCGATGGCAAGGTGCAGTGGCTGCAGCTCGATGAACCAGCGCTCGTGCTCGATCTTTCAGAGACTGAGCGCGACGCTTATGAGCACGCTTATCGGCGACTGCGAGCCGCTGCAGGTCAAACCAAGATCCTTCTGGCCACCTACTTCGAAGCGCTGCGCGACAATCTAGAGCTGGCGATCTCACTGGAGACCAGCGCGCTGCACATCGACCTCGTACGTGCCCCCGGTCAGCTGCAAGAGGTAGCTCGGCGACTGCGGCCGCACCAATCGCTGTCGCTCGGAATCGTCGATGGTCGCAACATCTGGCGTGTCGATGCCACGGCTGCAATGGCCACCGTACAAGCAGCCAGGCAATGGCTTGGAAGCGATCGGCTGATGATCGCTCCCTCCTGTTCGCTGCTGCATGTGCCAATCGATCTTTCGTTTGAAACGCAACTCGATCCAGAGATCCGCTCGTGGCTCGCGTTTGCTCGGCAGAAGTGCCAGGAGGTCAAGTTCCTGGCCGATGCTGCGGAGCAGAAAATCGACACGGTCTTCCTGGCAGAGAACCGAGTTGCTTGGAGTTCGCGCCGTTCGAGCGTTCGTGTAACCAATCCAAGCGTTCGGCAGCGAACCGAGAAGATCACCGCTGCGATGTCGCATCGCACGACCCCTTACACCGAACGCAAAGTGAAGCAGCAAGCGCGGCTGAAGCTCCCGTTGTTTCCGACGACGACGATCGGATCGTTTCCGCAAACGACCGAAATACGCAAAGCCCGAAGCGAGTTCAACGCCCGCAAGATCACGCGAGAGCAGTATGTGGCGCTAATGCAGGAATCGATTCGACTGTCGGTTGATCGTCAGCATGAACTGGGGCTCGATGTGCTCGTGCATGGGGAAGCGGAGCGGAATGATATGGTCGAGTACTTTGGGCAGCAGCTCGAGGGGATTTGTTTTACGCAGCAAGGATGGGTGCAGAGTTACGGTAGTCGTTGTGTGAAGCCACCCGTCATTTATGGTGATGTGTCGCGACGCGAGCCGATGACCGTCGGGTGGACTCGTTATGCGCAGTCGCTGACGAGCAAACCGATGAAGGGAATGCTCACAGGACCTGTCACTATTCTTTGCTGGAGCTTTGTGCGCGACGATCAGCCGCGGCGAGATACGTGTCAGCAAATTGCGCTCGCGATTCGTGATGAAGTGAGTGACTTGGAGCACGCAGGGATCGGCATCATTCAGGTCGATGAAGCCGCTTTGCGCGAAGGCTTACCGCTGCGCAAAGCGGAGTGGGACGACTACCTTGCGTGGGCTGTGGAATGCTTTCGATTGAGCACCAGCGGCATTGCCGACGAAACGCAGCTGCACACGCACATGTGCTACAGCGAGTTCAACGACATCGTCCCTTGGATCGCGCAGATGGATGCCGACGTCATCAGTGTCGAGGCGAGTCGCAGCCGCATGGAACTGCTCGAGGCATTCGAAAGGTTCAAGTATCCGAGCGACATTGGTCCTGGGGTCTACGACATTCATAGTCCACGGGTGCCGAGTGCTGCGGAGATCGAGTCGCTGCTGACGCTGGCGCTCGAAGTGATCCCAGCGGAGCGGTTGTGGGTGAATCCCGACTGTGGTCTGAAAACGCGTGGCTGGCCCGAGACGATGGCTTCGCTCCGGAACATGGTGGAGGTTGCCCGTCAGATGCGCGCCCTGCGCGCGTGAACTCGCGCTGCGCGCTACTTTAGCGCAACTTTTGAATAATCCTTGCAAGTAAGACCGCGTATCAGCGGTCTCGAGAACCCCCGTTATCGAGCAAGTCTTGAGCGGGGGTTTTTGCTGCGCAGGGTCGCTTTCCGCACCCTTATAACCAATTTCCCTAAAACTGTTTATTTGTACATGTTCATACTGATTCAGATGGGGTAAAACACATCCCGCGCAAGCGGAGGGTGAGAGACACCGCCCAAAGGAGTGTGCACCGGCGACCACCGCCGCACACATCGGTCACACCCTTCGTCGCAGCTTTGCTTGCTTGGAAAACCACCCGAATGGCACTCAGCATTATCGCCATAACCACTTATCTAGCAGTCAGTTAAGGCAATCTGAACGTAATGTAATGTAAACGCTCCTAGGTTTTGCTCCGAATAGGATGTACAAGGAATAAACGCCCTTAAGCAACCATGTGATTCGAACGGTTTCGCCCTATGTCATCCACGGCAACAGCAGACAAGCACGTCGCCGACGCGGGGTCGCTTCCTCCTGAGCTGGAAGAACTGCGGCGACAAATCATCGCCATTGGAGACCTCCTACCTCCTCAAGGTCCGATTTCTGCTTTTGTGTTTTTGAATGCCTTACAAGCATTAGAAGATCTGCCGTTTGAGGAAGGACTTAAAGAGGGTGCTCGGCTGTTTCGCTGTCAGCCTTACTTGCCGGAAGAACGTTATCGCGAACGAATTACCCAGGGTCGAATCCGCACGATTGATCTGCAGCAAGTGCTGATTGACGACCTGAACGGTCGTGCGAGCGAGACGATTTTTGGAACGACAACGCGCTATGAACTGCGGCTAGCGATGCTGCGATACCCACTCCGAAGTGGTACCGCTGAAGAACTTCGCTGGTACATGGACGAGACCGATTCGCTAAAGAAGATGCGGAGCGAAACGCCCGCCAATGTTCGCGAGCGATTCTTGCGTGAGAGCAAGCACTGGATCATGCGGGATGGGCGGCAAGCGATTCCGCATGAGAACTACGCACCTGATTCGTCGGACCAGCGGACGCAACAACTCCTCGCCGATCTGCTCAGCAAGTATGGCAGTCACACGATGGAGCGGCTGTCGAGCGAAGCTTGGGAGTCCATTGCACTGCAGGCCTTGTGGCGTGTATGTGAATCGGGAGTCCAAGGTCTGCGCCCACCAGCACCGATCGAAGGACCACCGCTGCGGCATCGTGATATTCTCGTCGCAGCGACCGGCGAAGATAGCGATATCTTGGTGCACGAAGTCCTCATTCGTTTCTGCGCTGCATTTGCCGATCAAGGTTTTGCCGAATGGTCGCTCCCCGATCGCGATGCGGGATTCTTCCGTTCCTTCTGTCATGTTTATGGTCAAGGTGGCGGCCCACCCGATCGCTGGCTCGCTGGTCTAGCGGCTGAGCTTCAGCGGATTCAGTCGCGTAAGCTGTCCCCTCTGGAATCGATCCACGAATCACTGCAGCTGCTCGGTGTCTCTTCCCAAAATCAGAAGGACTACCTCACCGCCGATATCTTGGCGCTGCAGGGATGGGCCGGTTTATTGTGGAACATGGAAGTGCGTGGCGATCGTGTGGCGATCCCCTCCCCAGCGGGCACGCTGATCGAATTCGTCGCGATTCGCTTGATTCTCGAGCGTTTGGCCCTCGCGCACCTGGCGAAAGAGAAGCTCCGCTATCACGGATCATTACCCGATCTGTATGCCGCCAAACTTTCCGAAGCGCTAAAGCAATCCAGCGTTAGTATCGAAGAACGAGCATTCTATCCCTTTCAGCTCGCGCAGGTGCTCGGCTGGAACACGCAGGAACTCTGCAGCCTGAGCCAGCAGCAGTGGCAAAAGCTGCTCGACGAAATCGAATCGTTCCACAGTTTCGAACGACGTCGCATTTTGCATTTGGCTTTCGAACGCCAGTATCGCATTCAGGCCCTCGATGCTGTGGTGACTCACTCGGCACAACCTGTGCGTCGCGTCGACAAGCCTCGCTTTCAAGTCGTCTGCTGCATCGATGCTCGCGAAGAATCATTTCGTCGCCATCTCGAAGAGGTGGCACCCGATGTCGAAACGTTTGGCGCGCCAGGCTTCTTTGGTGTAGCCATCTACTATCGCGGTCTCTCGGATGCGAATTTCGCGGCGCTCTGTCCCATCGTTGTCCGTCCCAAGCATTGGGTGATCGAAGAACCGGTCATTCCCTTTCAGCAAACAAGTGCTCGCTCGGCCAAAACGCGACGCGCACTTGGTGTCGCTTCGCTCGGCATGCATCGTGGAAGTCGCAACCTCGCTAGTGGCGCACTCCTGACAGCCAGCCTCGGAGTTTTGGCGTCGATTCCTCTCGTCGCACGTGTACTCTTTCCACGCTGGACAGCTCACTTTACGAAGACTGCCAACAGCTTCGTCGCTCCTCCCACGATCACCCGTTTGCGTCTCGAGCGTCAAACCGAACAACCAGGAATCGACGACGATTCAATCGGTTTTTCGGTTGCCGAGATGGCCAACATGGGCGAGAAGATGCTTCGCGATATCGGCCTGACCGAAAACTTCGCGCGGCTCGTTGTGTTCATGGGACATGGCTCGTTTTGCCTCAACAATCCGCACAAATCGGCCTACGACTGCGGAGCATGCAGCGGTGGCGCTGGTGGTCCCAACGCTCGCGCTCTGGCGACATTTCTCAACGATCCACGCGTCCGCGAAATCATCGCCAGCCGCGGTTTAACGATCCCGAAAGAGACTTGGTTTCTCGGGGGACTTCACAACACCGCGCTCGACTCCGTGACGTTTTCGAATCTCGATTTGCTCCCCGCCAGCCACCGTCGTGATCTGGAATCGATGACCAAGACGCTCGAGGAAGCATGCGGCCGCAATGCTCACGAGCGTTGTCGCCGTTTCTACTCCGCTCCCCTCGACATGACGCCGAGTCAGGCTCGCACTCATGCCGAGGAACGAAGCGAAGACCTTGCTCAAACGCGTCCTGAGTTTGGGAATGCCTCGAACGCCATGTGTTTTGTAGGTCGACGCAGCCGCGTTCGCAATTTGTACATGGATCGCCGCTGCTTCATGCACTCCTACGATCCCAACTCCGACGATGCCAGCAGTTCGATTCTTGGTCGCATCCTCGCGCCAGTTGTGCCGGTATGCCAAGGCATCAACCTGATGTACTACTTCTCGGCTGTCGATCCGGTCGGCTGGGGAAGTGGCACCAAACTCCCTCACAACGTTACATCGCTGCTTGGAGTGATGGATGGTTATGCCAGCGACTTGCGAACAGGACTTCCGGTGCAAGGTGTTGAGATTCACGAGCCGATGCGACTGCTGTTTGTGATTGAGACGACTCCCGAGCGGATCCTCGCCATCATGGATCGCGACCCGGTTGTCGGCCGCATCCTCAAAAATGGCTGGGCCCAACTTGCCATCCTCGATCCCCACAGCAGCGACGTGCAACTGTTCCACAACGGACGATTCGAGCCCTATATCCCTGAGAAAACGGACCTCCCTCACGCGACCTCCTCGGTCGACTGGTATCGCGGCTGGCGCGAGCATCTGGGATTTGCTTCCGTTCAATCGTCCCCTGCACAGTAGCTTCGACAACTAGAACCACACCCATGTTTACTGACGAAAACATCTTCACCGCGCTGGGCATGATCGTGGTCGCCGCACCGCTGCTGATGGTGGTGGTCATGGGCGTGATGACCCTCGCCAGTTCACCTCTTTCCGAACGCGCTACGAACCTCCTCTGCCAAATCTGCACCGTTGTCGGACTCGTAGCATCACTCGGCGTTCTGATCCTGATGCTCAGTTGGGGACCACGCAACGTTGAAGTCTACGTCGGTCAGTGGGTCGAAGTCTCGGAGTTCCACTTCGATGTAAAATTCGTCTTCGATCGTCTGTCGGTGCCGTTTGCGATTCTTACATTTGTGCTCTGCGGTGTGATTGGTGGTTTTGCTTCGCGCTACATGCATCGCGAACCAGGCTACAACCGATTCTTCTTCCTCTACTCGCTCTTCATGCTCGGCATGATCGTGGCATCACTGGCCGGCACGATTGAAACACTCTTTACCGGGTGGGAACTTGTCGGTATCTCATCCGCTTTGCTCGTGGGATTCTTTCACGAACGTGCCGCGCCTGTGCGGAATGGCTTGCGCGTGTGGTGCGTCTATCGCATCTCCGATGCAGCACTCCTCATTGCTTCGGTCCTCATGCATCACCTGCATGGGCATGGCGACTTTCAAGATCTGCTGGGTGCTACCGGTGCTGTTTCGTGGCCCGCAGGTCATGTCGATCTACCGACGCAAAGTCTGCTGATCGTCGGCGCGATGCTGCTGATTGCAGCTGCTGGAAAAAGCGCGCTCGTTCCCTTCTCGGGGTGGCTACCACGTGCGATGGAAGGGCCGACACCATCGAGCGCTGTGTTCTACGGCGCGCTGTCGGTCCACCTCGGCGCATTTCTACTACTACGCATCAGCCCACTGCTCGATGCCTCGCTGACACTCTCACTCGCGGTGCTGGCGATTGGACTCATCACCGCTGCCTTTGCTTCGTTTGCAGGCCGCGTACAAACCGACATCAAATCGGCACTATCATTTGCCTCCCTCACCCAAGTCGGACTGATCGTTGCCACCATTGGCCTGGGCTATTTTTGGCAGCCCCTGCGTTATGTCGCTCTCGTCCACATCCTTGGTCACGCCTGCTTTCGCACCTTGCAATTCATCCGTGCGCCATCACTGCTTTACGACTACGGCACGCTCGAAAACGCGCTGGGAAGTCGACTCGCTCGCCAATCCCCGGCCAGCATCTGGTGGCTACCCGTTTCAGCACGCGTGTGGATGTATCGACTCGCGATCGAGAAGGGCTATCTCGACAGTTGGCTCATCACGCTGTTTGTGAACCCGTTCCTCGATACGCTTCGGTTTTGTGATCGACTCGAGCGCCGCTGGACGACGTTTTTCGGCAGCGACGAAAAAGAAAATATGGTCGATCATGCCAGCGTGACAAGTGCGGAAACGACACCTGCCGAGCCACTAATGAACGAGCCACAGCTGGAGAAGTCGCGATGACCGAACTACATCTTCCCTGGCTAGAGCTATGTGTGCTCGTTCCTCTGCTCGGCGCACTGGTTGTCGCTCGTTTTCGTGAGCCCACCGATGCACGCATCTACGGGGTTACGTTCTCGATCATCACCTTTGTCCTTGCCACCTGCACTTGGCTCGACTTCATCTGGATGCGGGCGAGCGAAGCCCAAGATCGCTTTCATCTCCTCTCGCGACTCACTGGTCACGAGCTACTCCAGCTCGACGAGATCAGTGCCCCCCTCTTGCCGCTGGCAGCGATGCTCTTCGCCCTCACCACCGTCGCTACAGTTCGCTCGAAGGGGCGTCGTTTCTCGTTCTTCTGGACACTCATCACCGAATCGATCCTCCTCGCCACCTTCTCATGCAAAACACCGTGGCTTCTCATTTCACTCCTGACTCTCGCTACACTCCCCCCCTTCTTTGAACTCTGGACTCGCGGTCGCGCGACGGGCATGTACATGTGCTACATGACGCTGTTCGTCGTTTTCATGATTGTCGGCTGGAGCGTCGCCATGGCCGAAGGGGGACCAACCGCGCACAGCCACTCGCTCTATTCCATCATCCCGCTCCTCCTCGCAGTCCTCATTCGAAGCGGAATCTTTCCGTTCCATAGCTGGGTCCCCGACTTTTTCGATAAGTCGTCGTTCGGAAGTGCGATTCTCTTCATGACCCCTCTCACCGGCGTCTATGCAGCAGTGCGACTCGTCGTTCCGATCGCTCCCACTGAAGTGATGCAAGGAATGGGACTCCTTTCCCTCTTCACTGCCGTCTATGCAGCAGGCATGGCACTGGTGCAGGTGGAAGGACGACGCATGTTCAGCTTCCTGTTCATGAGTCACTCGGCCATGATTCTTGTGGGGCTCGAAATGGCGAATGTCCAAGGACTCACCGGCGCACTCTGCACCTGGATCTCCGTGAGTCTTTCGCTCACCGGTTTTGGCCTCGCCATGCGTGCCGTGGAAGCTCGCTTTGGTCGTCTGCAACTCACGAACTACCTTGGCCTCTACGAACAGATGCCGCTGCTTGCGGTCTGCTTCTTGCTCACCGGCGTCGCCAGCGTGGGCTTTCCAGGAACGATGGGCTATGTCGGTTCCGAACTATTGATCGATGGAGCTGTGGGAACCTATCCACTCGTTGGCATCGCCATGGTGATTGCCACCGCCTTGTGTGGCATCGCGGTGCTGCAAGTCTACTTTGTACTCTTCACCGGCACTCGGCATATCTCCAGCATTTCGCTCCGGATGGGACTGCGCGAGAAAATCGCGCTCCTCACCCTCGTGATTCTGCTGTTTGCCGGTGGTGTCGTACCCCAGCTCAACATCGCTTCGCGCCATCACGCCGCGGAAGACCTACTCAAAGATCGTGGCATCCTCTCGACACCACATGCTTTCGAACCGTGGAAACAGTGGCTCGCCCCCACGACGGCTCATCTCCCAGCCCCAAAGGCGCATCCCCACGATTAGTTTTGAACGACGAGACCCCGCGTGCTTACGACTTCGATTTATCACTTTTACGGCCAGCACGACCACGCAGATGCACGGCAAACACATGGCCGAGCTGAGCCGGTGAATCGATTCGCAGCTTCTGCGAAATCTTCGAGCGATGGACATCCACCGTCTTGGTACTAATGCCGAGACGCGAAGCGATTTCCTTGGTCACAAAGCCTTCCACCATCCACTCAAAAATCTCCCGTTCGCGCGGCGAAAGGTTTTCGAGTCGCGCACGAATCTCTTCGTTCTCAATCGCCTCTTGATGCTTGATTCGCAGCTGTTCAATCGCACGCTGCACAGCATTTATCAGCTTCTGACGGGTGCAAGGTTTCTCGAGAAAATCAACCGCTCCCATCTGCATCGCTTCCACCGCCGAAGGGACATCGCCATGCCCGGTCAGCATCACAAAAGTGCAATTCGCTTTTTTTCCAAGCAGTTCCTGGCACAACTTCAGACCGGTCATTCCGGGTAGGAGCAGGTCGACTACCAAGCAACTCGGGCACTTCGGCTGAAACGTCTTGAGGAACTCCTCTGGATCGGAGTGCACATCCACGTTGTACCCCACCGACCGTAGTGTCCAGTCGACCGAGTTTCGCACATCTTTGTCGTCATCGATCACATGGACATCGACTTGCAATTCTTCTCTAGAGTTCACTTCATGCGTCTCCTTACGACCGGCAACACAATCTCAAAAGTTGTTCCGACACCAGGTTCCGACTGACAAACAATCTCGCCTCGCAACGATCGAATGATCGTTTGACAAATTTTGAGTCCCATCCCCAAGCCTGCACTCTTCGTGGTGTAGAACGGATTGAAGATGCGCGCGAGTTGATGGGGCTGCATCCCACATCCATTATCACGAATGATCACGGAGATTCGTTTGTCGGTACTGGCTTTGACAATGATTTCAATTCGACGATCTTTGGGATTAGAAAGTTCCTGCGACTCAATCGCATTCTTAATCAGGTTCAAAAAAACCTGCTGCAGTTCAATCGAATCGGCGCTCACAAGAAGCGGTTCCTCAGAAATCTGCACCACGCATCGCGTTTGCGATTTCTGCAACTCATACCCCATGAATTCGATCGACGCCTTCACAACTTCGGTTAAGTCAATTGGCGACCAATTCGAATCCCTGTTCATCGCGAACAAACGAAGCCGACGAATAATCTCGCCGCAACGATCCGCCAGGCTGGCAATCTCGACCAGCTTCGAAAGTTGCTCTTCCGTCGACAATACTCCCATTTCCAGTGCTCGCTGGCATCCTTCCGCATACAGTTCGATCGCCGAGAGAGGCTGATTCAGTTCGTGAGCAATCCCTGCGGCCATCTCTCCCATCGTGGCAATGCGTCCGGCATGTGCCACTTGATTCCGTAGCACCATCGCTTGCTGCTCAGCGTTCTTCAGGTCGGTAATGTCCTGAATCGTTCCCAGCAGCACGAATGCCGACTCTGCCGGGTCCTGGGTCACTTGCCCCACGAGCCGAACGAACCGCTCCGTACCATCCACCTGATGAATCCGATGTTCGATCGAAAACCGCTCTTTATTCTCGAGCGATTCAAACATCGCGGAGGCGACACGCGTCTGGTCTTCAGCATGAACAGCCTGGATGAATTCGTGCCGGAATCGGGGAGTGAACGATTTTGGCTCGTGGCCAAAAATGCGATACACCTCATCACTCCAGTGAATCTCATCGGTCAACGTGTTCCAGCTCCAGTCCCCTAAGTGCGCGATGCGCTGCGCTTCCGCAAGTCGCTCTTCACTCTTGCGGAGTGCAGCTTCCGCTCGGACTCGCTCACTGATGTCGAGCAGCACGGTCAAGAATTCGCGCCGCCCAGCGACTTCAATCTCGCGCGTCGAGAACAAAACGGTTATCAGGTTGCCGTATTTCGTAGGCCCTGTAACCTCGATGTTATCCAGACGCCCCGTGGCATTGAGTTGCTCCATCGCATGCGTCTGAAAGTCGCTGTCAGGTGGCAGCGTTCCTAGATCAATTGCCGTCTTGCCGTACAGTTCCTCGGCAGTGTATCCAGAGATCTGTTCATAGGCTGGATTGGCATCGATGTATTCTGCTCGATCATTCGAAAGCAAGATCGCGGTCGGGGATGATTCAAACAAGATGCGAAAACGCTCTTCACTTTCACGCAGCTTGGCTTCGGTTTTCACCTGCTCGGTGATATTACGAACGACCTTCGATGCCCCAATGATCACTCCCGCCTGATTTTTGATCGGGGAGATCGTTAGCGAGACGTTGACGTCCGTCCCATCCTTGCGTCGTCGAATCGACTCAAAGTTAAGCACCCGTTCGCCGCGCCAGATGCGCCGGAGGATGTCCTCCTCCTCATTCAGGCGATCTGGCGGAATGAGCAGAGTGATCGGCTTACCAATCACTTCCTCGGCACGATAGCCAAACAGATGCTCGGCTCCAGTGTTCCAAGTTCGAATCGTGCCATCGACCGACTTACTGATAATCGCATCTACCGCACAGTCGATGATCGACGCAAACACATCGAGCGAAGTATCCCGTTCCAATTCGGCCCCGACCGAATTCTTCGCTACATGGCAGACCGCCCAAACCTGCCGCCTATCCTGGGGGTCAATACCCGCCTGAAGCCGTAACTGAGTTCCGTGTGAAGCAGAACATTCGAGATCGAGCGTCAGGTCGATTGACTCATCGTTCCGCTCGATCTGCGTGAGTGAATCACGGAGGAGTTGGGCACTGCGCGGATGCAGCAGAGAGAAAAGACTCGGAGTGTCGGAGATCGGAATAGAAAAGCAGGGCTCCAGTGCCTTTCGTAGCGAAGCGTGCCAGTGCTCGCATCGCTCGACAAGACACCATTTCCAAATGCCCGTCCCAGTCGCTAACAGAGCGCGATGGGCCGTTGAGTCGTTTACCGAAAAAGAGTCCAGATCCATGGCTGCCAAGCTTCAGTAGTTGCGAGCCACCTCGCGCTGTGTTTGTACGTTTACGTACTAATTTTGCTCCGCTACAAGCGTAGTAATCCCCAAATCGCAGTTGAGGATGTTTGAAAGATTTGAATCTAACGAGAGAAGTTTCTTTCGACGAGACCGAGTTGCTCGAAATTGCAACGCGCACGATCGAATGTCCCTGCACTCTTCGGATGTCGCTTAGCACTCGCTTCAAGGAAACCCCTAAGGAAAGTACCTATAACCGCACGGGAAATCACTGCTTGGCATTTCTTATTAGTGAGGCATCTACATGTACACAAGCTTTGCGGTCGGCGTTACCGGTGACACCTAGCAGAGAGCAAACCGCTCCTCTCTAGGCGAGTTGGGGTATCAGCTAACCACCAATAAGAAGCGCTAAGGACGAGTCAATGGAAGAGTCACAAGCCATCATCAACGACTTCCTCGTGGAGAGCCACGAAAGCCTGGATCAACTCGATCGCGATCTCGTAGCGCTCGAGCAAAACCCTCACTCAAAAGAACTACTTAGCAGCATTTTCCGCACGATTCACACCATCAAAGGGACGTGCGGTTTCCTCGGCTTTGGAAAGCTCGAGAAGGTTTCGCATGTCGGCGAGAACCTCCTCAGCAAACTGCGCGATGGTGAGATCACCCTCCGTCCTGTCATCACTACGGGACTTCTCTCGCTCGTAGATGCAGTGCGACGCATGCTCGAATGCATCGAGAGCCTGGGAAACGAAGGGGATGAGGACTTCACCGAAGTCATTGAGCTTTTAAGCTCGCTGCAAGATAGCCAGCCCCCTGCTCATGAACCCGCGCCGATGCCACTTCTCGACGAGATTGTCGAGTTGGTCGGCACAGCTCAGCAAGGCACGGTTGACGCATCAACAGCAGCGCATGCTGAGGAAGCACCGCACGAATCTGCCCGACCTCAAGCCTGTGACAGCGAACGAGGAAACAGCAAGCATCCCTCTGCTGCCGATGCTCGCACCAGCAACGTCTCGGACAGTACCATTCGGGTGGATGTTGCCCTCCTTGATAAGCTGATGACGCGTGTCGGAGAACTCGTACTCGCTCGCAATCAAATCTTGCAGTACACGAGCAACATCGAAGACAGCGGACTGCAAAGCACCTCGCAGCGGCTGAACCTTATCACCACCGAACTGCAAGAAGGGGTAATGAAAACCCGCATGCAGCCGATCGGAAATGTATGGAGTAAGTTCCCTCGCATGGTGCGGGATCTCGCAGCAATTTGCGGCAAACAAGTCCGCATCGAAATGGAAGGGAAAGAGACCGAGCTCGACAAAACGATCATCGAGGCGATCAAAGATCCACTCACTCACCTGGTCCGCAACACAGTCGATCACGGTATCGAAACGGCTGAAACGCGCATCGCACGAGGCAAAGCAGCTGAAGGTTGCTTACTACTGCGAGCCTTCCACGAAGGTGGACAGGTGAATATCGAAATCATCGATGACGGAGCCGGACTTAACCTCGAGCGGATCAAACAAAAAGGGCTCGAGCGGGGGCTCATCACTTCCGAACAAGCTGCTCGACTGGCCGATCGCGACATCGCGCAGCTGATCTTCCTGCCAGGCTTCTCGACAGCCGAAAAAATTTCGAACGTCTCGGGGCGAGGCGTCGGCATGGATGTAGTGAAGACCAACATCGAAAAGATTGGCGGAACGGTCGATCTCCAAACGCAAGCAGGTCTTGGTACGAACATCAAGATCAAGATTCCACTGACGCTCGCCATTATCCCCGCGCTGATCGTCACCGCTGATGGCGATCGATATGCGATTCCGCAAGTGAACCTCTTGGAACTTGTCCGGCTCGAAGGGGAACAAACCCGGAGCGAGATCGAATGGATTCAAGGAGCTCCCGTTTATCGGCTCCGTGGTCGACTCTTACCACTGGTCTATCTGCGCCGCGAACTACAGATCGGTGATGCAGGCCACCTGCGTCCGACTTCACTCGATGCCACCAACATCGTGGTGCTACGAGCCGACGATCGTCAATTCGGACTGGTCGTCGATCGAATCAACGACACGGAAGAAATCGTCGTTAAACCGCTCAGTAAACAGCTGAAATCGGTTTCGGTCTACTCCGGCACCACAATCATGGGAGATGGCAAAGTCGCGCTCATCCTCGACGTGCTCGGACTTGCTCACTCCGCCCATGTGATCGCGGAATCGCACGACCGCAACCGAACCGAAAGCCAAGCACGCGGACAAGAGGCGCGCGAGGCTCGTCAAACGCTCCTAGTGCTCGGCATTGGCCCCACGCAGCGTTACGCACTTCCGATATCACTAGTCGAGCGACTCGAAAAGATCGATCCCGCACTGATCGAACATGCCGACCATCAAGAGGTGGTGCAATATCGAGGAGATATTTTGCCGCTGGTACGACTCAGTAACGTGCTCGGCGTTGTGCCTTGCGAACTGCTGGATGAGATGCCGCTGCAAGTGATTGTCTATACCGAACGAGGTCACAGCGTCGGCCTGGTGGTCGATCGCATTGTCGACATCGTCGAAACCCAAGTCGAAAACATTCGCCGCTGTCGGCGGTCAGGACTCTTGGGAACTGCAGTCATTCAAGACCATGTGACCGACCTGCTCGACCTCCCGGCCATCATTCGCCAGATCGATCCACAGTTTAATTTTGGTAGCGACTTGGTCGGGACAGGAGTCCACTCATGAACACGGCACGACAACTTTGCACGTTCTTTCTCGACGATCAACTTTTCGGTGTCGACGTTCACACCGTTCAGGAAGTGATTCGTTACCAAGAAATGACACGTGTTCCACTCGCTCCAGACGCGGTGAGTGGGCTGATTAATCTGCGTGGCCAAATCGTGACAGCGATTGATCTACGCAAGCGACTGGGGATGACCGAGCGTTCCTCGGATCGGCTCCCTATGAATGTGGTGGTTCGTAGCGACGAAGGAGCTGTCAGTCTGCTCGTCGATCAAATTGGCGATGTTCAAAAGGTCGACTCCGACAGTTTTGAACGACCTCCCGAGACGTTGCGGGGCGAAGTCCGCGACATGATCGGCGGCGCCTACAAAATGAAAGATCGCTTGCTACTGCTCCTCGAGACGCATCGCGTCTTAGAACTGTCGGCAGAGTCTCGTAACTAACACGATCGCTAACCCTCGTCTACTTTCTCTTTTCTTTGCTTATCGGCTGTAACAATCAAAGGGCTCATTCATGGCTACTCTCGTCCGCACTCGCAACACCCCATCGAAAACCAAAAGCAAAACGTCGAATGTCGAGCAGCTTAATGTCGACTACGCCGGTCAAGTAGCGGCGATCGGTCGCTCGCAAGCCGTCATCGAGTTTGCCCTCGATGGAACGATCTTGATGGCGAACGCTAACTTTCTGTCGACACTCGGCTATAACCTCGAAGAAATCCAAGGCAAGCATCACAGCATGTTTGTCGAAGAAAGTCATCGCCAGAGCTACGAGTACAAGGAATTCTGGAACAAGCTCGGTCGTGGCGAGTATCAGGCCGCCGAATACAAGCGCATCGGTAAAGGTGGAAGCGAAGTTTGGATTCAGGCTTCGTATAACCCGATCCTCGATCGCGAAGGCCGTCCATTCAAAGTGGTGAAATATGCCACGAACATCACCGCACAGAAGCTGCAAAACGCCGATTACCAAGGACAGATCTCGGCCATTAGTAAATCGCAAGCGGTGATTGAATTCAAAATGGATGGCACGATCATCTCGGCCAACGAGAACTTCCTGAGTACGCTCGGCTATTCGCTCAGCGAGATTCAAGGACGTCATCACAGCATGTTCATCGATGAGTCGACCCGTCAGAGCCATGAGTACAAAGAGTTCTGGAACAAGCTCGGACGTGGCGAGTACCAGGCTGCTGAATACAAGCGACTCGGCAAAGGTGGCCGCGAGATCTACATTCAAGCATCGTACAACCCGATTCTCGATCTGAATGGCCGCCCGTTTAAGGTGGTGAAATATGCCACCGATATCACCGCCCAGGTGTTTGCTCGTGAGGAACTTAAACGCAAAGTCGACAGCATGTTGGAAGTCGTGGCGGCTGCCAGCAGCGGCGATTTGACACGCGAAATTAGCGTAAAAGGCCAAGATTCGATCGGTCAGATGGGTGAAGGTCTGGCACGTTTTCTCACCGACCTCCGTCGTAGCGTGACATCGATTGCTCAAAACGCTTCGGCTTTGGCTGGCGCGTCGGAAGAGCTGTCGTCGGTCAGCACACAGATGAGCTCGAACGCTGAAGAGACCTCGTCACAAGCCAATGTGGTCTCGGCCGCTTCGGAGCAAGTGAGCAAGAATGTTCAAACCGTTTCGACCGGTGTCGAAGAAATGAACTCCGCCATTCGTGAGATCGCCAAGAATGCGACCGATGCCGCCAAGGTCTCGCAGCAAGCTGTCACGATTGCCAACACAACCAACGCAACCATCGCCAAGCTTGGTGAAAGCAGTGCCGAGATCGGCAAGGTGGTAAAGGTGATCACCTCGATCGCCGAACAAACGAATCTATTGGCTCTTAATGCCACGATCGAAGCAGCACGTGCCGGAGAAGCTGGAAAGGGCTTTGCCGTGGTGGCCAACGAAGTGAAAGAGCTCGCCAAAGAGACGGCCAAGGCAACGGAAGATATCAGCCGCAAGATCGAAGCGATCCAAGGAGACACCAAAGGTGCCGTCGATGCGATCAAGCAGATCAGTGGCGTGATCAACCAGATCAACGACATCTCGAACACGATCGCTAGTGCCGTCGAAGAACAAACGGCCACGGCCAACGAGATGGGACGCAATGTCGCCGAAGCTTCCAAGGGAAGTGGCGAAATTGCACAGAACATCACCGCGGTGGCATCGGCTGCACAAAGCACTACGCAAGGTGCGAGCAACACACAGCAGGCAGCTGGCGAACTCTCGCGAATGGCTGCTGAACTGCAGCACTTGGTGTCACAGTTTAAGTACTAATGCCAGTCACAAAGACGTGTAGCGATAGAGATCGTCGCAAGCAAGCGATGATCTCGACACTACACGCAATACATCTGGCTGAGGTCACTCGACTTCATTTTTTGGGCAGGTGTCGATAGAGGCCTTTGGCTCGTCGTTCTGGGCAAACGGCGAGTCGGGGTCTCTATCGACGCCATTTTTTTCACCGCGACAAAGCCAACTCTGTTCTCGAAGGAAACAACCGTGCGAGCTCTAGTTATCGATGATTCACGAACGATACGCCGCATCATGTGCAATATCATGCGGGAATTGCAGTACGAAGTTGCGGAAGCGGGCAACGGACGTGAAGCGCTCGACCATCTGCAGTTGCATGGGGCAGTGGATGTTGCCTTCGTCGACTGGAACATGCCGGTTATGGATGGACTGACCTTTGTTCGTTCGGTGCGAGCCAATCCAGCATTCGCAGCGATGCCGATCATCATGGTTACAACCGAAACTGAAATGGACCGCGTATCGCAAGCGCTCACCGAAGGTGTCAACGAGTATGTAATGAAACCTTTCGATCGCGTGGCGATCGAAGAAAAATTGCAAATGGTGGGAATGGGGTGCATCTAGTCATGCGCAGAATTCGCATTCTCATCGTTGATGACTCAACCGTGATTCGGCGACTGCTGTCGGATGCACTGGCAAGCGATGCTGAGTTGGAGGTCGCGGGAACGGCTCCCAATGGGAAGATCGCCCTCGCGAAGATCCCGCAAGTGAATCCCGACCTGGTCACACTCGACATGGAAATGCCTGAAATGGACGGCATTTCTACACTCGTTGAGCTGCGTAAGATCTATCCCAAGCTGCCAGTCGTCATGTTCAGTACGCTGACACAACGGGGCGCGGAAAGCACGCTCGATGCCCTTTCCAAAGGCGCCAACGACTACGTCACAAAACCGGCCAACGTTGGTAGCGTAACAGCAGCCCTGCAGAATGTTCGCAATGAGTTGATTCCCAAGATCAAAGCACTTTGTCCATGGAACAAGCCAGTTGTTGTCGCTGCGCCACCGACAGTTCGTCGCATCAATTCGACGAATCAGCTTTCACGAAGCGCTGTCCCTACGCGGATCAACATCGTCACCATCGGAGTCTCGACCGGGGGCCCCAACGCCCTGCTTAAAGTGCTTTCCACGATTCCTGAAACATTTCCGGTACCGATTGTTCTCGTTCAGCACATGCCACCGATTTTCACGAAGCATCTGGCTGATCGATTGAATCAGACCTGCAAACTCCGAGTGCAAGAGGCCAAAGCGGGTGATGTGATTCAAGCGGGTGGTGTTTGGATTGCACCGGGAGACTATCACCTTGTTCTCGAACGGTTCCTGTCAACGGTTCGCTTGCAGGTGCAACAAGGTCCTCCTGAGAATTCCTGTCGACCAGCGGTCGATGTCCTCTTCCGCTCGGTAGCTGAGATCTACGGCGCGAGCACACTCGCCGTCGTGATGACTGGGATGGGACAAGATGGTTTGCGCGGCTGTGAAGCTGTGCGCGATGTCGGTGGAACAGTCCTAATTCAGGACGAAGCCACATCTGTCGTTTGGGGAATGCCAGCGGCTGTTTCGCGAGCAGGTCTCGCGAATCACGTGATGCCGCTCGATGGAATTGCTGACAAACTTGTTCAGCTGACGCAACATGGTCGCCCTCTTCGGGCCCTCACTAAAGAAGTAGGAGTTTAATCCGATGAGCTCAGCTGCCACTCTAAGCCCAGCCACTTCGCTCGATAGCGATTCGTTTGGGTTTGTTTGCAATCTGGTCCGAACGAAGTCAGCGATTGAGATTGAACCGAGCAAAGCGTATCTCGTCGAATCGCGACTCGCACCAATCGCACGTGAACGAGGACTTGCATCGCTACGGGAACTCGTAGCCGAGATGCGTCGTCCGGGGAAGCAAGATTTATCGCGTCAAGTCGTCGAAGCCATGACGACGAATGAAACAAGCTTCTTTCGCGATATTCACCCGTTTGAAGCACTCAAATCGCAACTGCTCCCCGAGTTAATCGCACGTCGCTCGCGAGAACGGACGCTGACAATTTGGTCGAACGCTTGTTCAAGCGGACAAGAGCCTTACACGATCGCCATGATCTTACGCGAGCATTTCCCCGCGATTGCGGGCTGGAACATTCGGATCATCGGCAGCGATCTATCGAGCCAGATTCTCGCTCGCGCACGTAGCGGACTCTTCAATCAAACAGAAGTGAACCGCGGACTTCCTGCCAACTTGCTGGTGAAATATTTCCAGCGTGAAGGGGTGCAGTGGCGCATCAAAGACGAGATCCGGAACATGGTCGAGTTTAGCGAGGTAAATCTCGTGGAAACATGGCCTTCATCCCTACCCAAGATGGACATCGTTTTTCTGCGTAATGTGCTGATCTACTTCTCACCCGAGACGAAGAAAACCATTCTCGGCAAGGTTCGCAACGTTCTGCACACCGACGGCTATCTCTTCCTCGGCGGTGCCGAGACAACAATGAATCTCGATACCAGCTTTATTCGCAATCAAGTCGGCAAAGCTGTCTGCTATGTGCTCGACACGACAAAGAAATAGCTGCATCTCTCCGCATCATCCAACGATCCAACGAGGCCAACATGACCGTTCAAACTGAAGACGTCATCGCAATTACCGAGAATGTCTTGAAGACGATGCTGAACTTTGAGGTTGCAGCGATTGACGCAGCACCTCTGGAGGGCACAGGTGAGCAACTTGCATCGCAGATCGCCATCAATGGCGCTTGGAAAGGGACCGTGACTGTCGAGTCGACGCTGGGGCTAGCCCGCGAAATGGCAGGTGGCATGCTTGGGCTCGAGAGCAACGACGTCACTGAAGTCGATCTGAACGATGCACTTGCTGAAATCACAAACATGGTGGGAGGGAACATCAAAAGCCTGCTCACCTCGCCATCTTATCTCTCGCTCCCCACGATGGCCTCAACAACTACCACGGAATCATCGACTGCAGATGCGAAAGTTCTCGTGCAAAAGACCTTCATCTGCCGCGACGAATTGCTCCGAATCACACTTCACGAGCAGTAATCACCCGCCGAGCGACGTTAATCCAAACTGTCCCCCGAGCAGCCACCTTTGGCTGCTCGATTTTGCTGCTCTTCTTCAGCTGCTTCAGCCTGCTCCGACTTTGGCTAGACCCTAGTCTCTAGATCCTAGTCTCTTGCTTTCTCTCACCTCTCGCCTCTGGTCTCAGGCCTTCTCTGGCCCCTGGCCTCTGGTCCCTGGCTGCTTTAGAGGCTGGTGTCTTGGGAGTTGTTGAAGTCGCCGCGGATGTCGCTGGTGAGGGGGTCGGCATTGGTGTGGGTGCCGAAGAGATCGTTGCCGCTGCCACCGTAAACGGTGTCGCGGTCGAGGTCGTCGGTGTGGGTGAGATTCGGGGCGACCGGGCCGCCGCTGTTCCAGGCCACCAGCAGCGCGAGCATCGCGGCATCGACCGCGCTGCTATACGTGTTGCTCGTCGCCGTGTCGCTCGTCCCTTGGTAAGTGGTGATCGCCGCGAGCACCAGGTCGTTGCCGTTGCCGCCGTCGACCAGATCAACGCCGTCGCCGCCGATCAGTACGTCGTTGCCATCGCGGCCGTACAGCCGATCGTCGCCATCGCCGCCGCTCAGGAAGTCGTCGCCGACATCGCCGCTGATCGTGTCGTTCCCTTGAGCGCCGTAAATGCGGTCGTTGCCCGAGCTGCCACTCAGCTGATCGTTGCCGTAGCCACCGTGGATCCAGTCGTCACCCGCACCTGGGCTCACACTATCGTTGCCGCCACCGGCGTAGAAGATGTCGTTGCCGCCGAGCGCGCTCAGCGTATCGTTGCCACCGATGTTGAGCTCGTGCGGATTGAGCTCGTCGCTCGTTGGAGCATCATCGCCCCAGACGATGTTGTTACCGCTGCTGGCGTTGATGCGGTCGTTACCGAGACCACCGACCAAGAGGTCGTTATTGAAGCTGCCGGTGAGGAAGTCATCCCCTGCTTCACCGTAGAATTCCGCCGGAATCTGCAGGTTCGATTGGTTGATGATGTCGTTGCCGCCGCGGCCGTAGACGAGCGTCTTGCCAGGGACGTTGTGGTACGTGTAGCTCGAGCCGATCTGCACGCGAGTGCGGCTGGGTTCAAGCGTCGTGTTGGCGCGAGCGAACTGAATCGTGTCATTGCCATTGGTGCCGCGGATGTAGATGTCATTGATCGTGGCGCTCGTCATCTCGCCATCGTCGGCCAAGTTGAGATCTTCGATCGTGGTGAAGGTGACGGTCGCGTGCGTCGAGCTCAACACTTGTCCGCTGCTCACGAGCACGGGGCTCGTCGCGGCGAGTCCACCGCCGAGCGCCGAGACATCGATGTTCAGCACATCGCCCGGCAGCACCGAGGGATCGTTGCCGTTGATGAAGAAGGGGGTCGTGAGGCTCGGGCGAATCATGTCATCGACGCCGTCGAGTTCACTGGCGCTCAGCAGATAGCCAGGCGCGGTGCTCGATGGTGTGCCGCCGAAGGTGTCGTCGCCAAGACCACCGTTGAGGGTGAGCCGTGCGAGGAAGTCAGCTGCGTTGACGTAGAACTGATCGTTGTCTCCGGCACCGGTGACGACGGCGGTATCAAGGTCGTTGGCCGCTTCGGTCATGTTGACGCGGATCGTATCGGCGCCGCCCGACGTGGTGACATCGAGATCGTCGATGCTCGTGAACGTGATGTCGATTCCCGACGCGATCGTGAGCCCTTCGATCGTGGTGCGCGTGATGACGACGGAGTCGGCCGACACACTTCCGCTGTCGACGACGATCAGCGAGTCGTCGTCCCCGGCAACGCCATTGAACGACAGAGTCGAGGCGATGTTCGATGCGGAATTCCCGCTGTCAAACACCTGGAACGTGTCGACCCCGATGTCGCCCGTTACCGTCACGGGCACGCCACTCTTGATCGCGTGGATGCGAACCGTGTGAGCGCTGTTGTCGGTCGCCGCGAGCGACGAACCAGCCACGATATCGATGCTCGTGAGGCTCGACGTGCTGTCGATGTTCACCAGATCAATCGCTTCGTTGCCGCCACCCGCGATGAGGTCGAGCGCGAGGAAACCTTCGAAGGTGGTCGTCGCGACGAGACCCGTATCGGCGGTGATCTCGGTCACGCCATCAGCTGCTGCACCATCGTCGCTGATCTCGATATCGGCAGTGCTCGTGCTGCTCGAAGCATCGACGACGAGGTTGCCACCAGCGCCGTCGAGGATGAGCGTGTCGAGGTCGGCGAAGCTGACGAGGGTCAGCGGCGCGCCACTCGGCCCCACACCGACGTTGCCACTTCCTTGACCATCGAGGACGTCGCTGAAGTAACCGACATCAGCGGCAGTAAGGAGCTCGAGCGCGAGGCTGTTATCGCCGAGTCCGCCATCGAAGTGGATCGTCACATCGGTCAGATTGCTCGCGGTGTAGTAAGCATCGGCGGCTATATTCAAGTGCGCGCCATTGCTCACACCACCCGACGCGAGGCTGTTGTCGACCAGCGGCGCAGCGCCGTCGAAGCTCGGGAGTCCCGCTGCTGTTTCGCGAATCGTCAGCGACTCACTATCGCTGCTACCGATCACCGTGAAGCTGTTGATCGTATCGGCCTGGCCACTGAACTTGCCGAGGCCATTCACCTCGACTTCGAACACGTTCGGTGCACTCAGGAAGATCTCGATCGCGTCGGCCGCGCCGTTCTGGAAGCCGGCGATTCGCATGTCGAGCACGAGGTTGTAGACCGACGTCAGCGGCGTCGTTTGCACCGTTTCAATCGAGCTATACGCAACCCCTGCCGCCGACGCGCCGAACGACCAAACGCCGCTGTAGTCGACTGCGCCGAGCGTCAATGTCGGCACGCCGAGTCCCGTAATATCGAGCACCAAAAGATCGCCCGCAGGCACCGTCGGATCGCCACCAAAAATGCTGATCGGTGTGCTCGCGAGACCATTGTCTTGATCGGGCCGGACGTTGAACGTATCGATCTCTGCGCCGCCGGTGAACGTCGCGCTCACCGCGTCGATATCCCCTGCAAAGCTCAGCGTCGCGCCACCCACATCCGCACTCGCCGCATCAATCGTCACGCTGACGGTTCCCGTCGCGCTGATCGTGCCGCTGAGGGTCGCATCGTCACCTGCCAGCAGCACCACATTGCTCGTCGAGCTGAGTGTGCCACTGACGATGATGTCGTCGTCGGCAGCGCCGGTATCGGTCACCGCGAGGTTCACCGCGCCGGCGGCATTGATGCTCGTGACGGTCATCGTGCCGGTCGCCGAGGTGATGTCGACGAGACCGTTGTTGGTCGTGATGCTTGTGAGCGTGATGGCGCTCGCTTCATCGATGTCGATCGCGCCGGTGCCAGTGACGCTGGCGGTGAGCGTAGCGATGCTCGTATCGAGATCGATCCCTGTCGCGCTCGTCGCGCTCAGGTTGTTCGCCGACAGATTGAGCACACCTGCATTCGCATCCGTAATCGCCCCCGTCGTCGCCACCAGCGTCGCATCGCCTACGGCCGTGATGGTGGTGACGGCGATGTCGCCACTGGCAGCAGTGAGTGTGATGTTGCCATTCACGGTCGTTGCGGACGAGACTGCGAGGCCGCTGGTCTCGTTGATGTTGATGTTGCCATTGGTTGCGCCGGTCGTGGAAACGATCAGCGACGTGATGGTGGTGTCGAGATCGATGGCGTTTGCCACACCGGTGGCAGCCTGCGCGACCAGCAGACCGGTCGCGACGTTTACACTCGCGCCGTTGCCGTCGGAGATCGAGCCGGTGAGCGCGGTGAGGGTCACAGCAAGTCCGGCGGTGATCGTGTTGTTCACGCTGATCGAACCACCTGAGGTCAAGCTGATCGCACCACCAGCGCCAACCATCAGCGGACCATCCACTTCGATCGTATCGGCCCCCACTCCCGTATCAATCGTGATGTTCGCATTCGCATGCGCATTCGCACCACTCGTGATGGTGACCGAATCGACGCCGTCGCTTCCGCCTCCATCAAAGGTGTTGATATTCACCAGCACGTTGCTAAAGAGGTGGACCTGCTCGAACGCTACACCACCACTGTTGCCACTTACGATGAGCGCGGGTGTGAGGCCGGTGGCTGCATCGAAGCCATTGATGATATCCACGACATCGTTGGCATTCGGAAAATTGACGTTGGCAACGGCAAATCCCGAGATATCTACCGGCTCAAGTCCCGTGAAAGTGACCACGCCCAGCGGTGCCCCGAGCGTGTCTTCGATCGTGATCGTTCCAGCGCCAGGTGTGGAACTGCTTGGCAGGTAGGTTGCTACCTGACCGGTGGTTCCACGCATGCTGAGCATGTCCCCCAGCAGACTCATGGTCTGCGATTGACCGTCGTAGTTGATACCGCCCGAGGGGATCGGATCGGTGCTGGTTCCCGTGCTGTCGACAATCAGCGTATCGTCGCCACCTGAGCCTAGAATATTCAAAATGCCGGCCGGTGGATTGGTGTAGGTCGCGGTCACTATGCCCAGCGAGTTCGTGCGGGTGACGGTGTAGATGTTCCCCGCGCCGGTGACAACGAAGGTGTCGTCGAGCGACGTCCCTTGCATCAGCGGCTGACTACTCAGCACGACATCGTTTCCATCACCGCCAGCGTAGCTGATGTAGAGCGTTCCACCGGCGTAGCTAAGGCTGGCACCTTCAGCGAGCCCGCTAAAGGTTCCGGCAACAGCATCGGTGCCATCGTTGCTGATGATCGTGAAGCTCGTGAGCGAGGCGCTGCTGACGTTGTAAGCAAGCAGTTGGTCCAGATCGAGCGTCACGCCACTGGCGATGGTCACAGTTCCGGTGACATTCACTTGATCGTAGCCCGTGGTGCCATTGCCCGGCGATGTGCCACCGATTTCCACCAGGAAAGTGGTGCCACTGCCAAGCGACAAATTGCCGGTAGCAAGAGTCTCGGGGCTTGCGCCTGGCGAGAGGGTGGAAACTCCGGTCATCAGCAGAGCGCCGCTGATAGCGCCTGTTCCACCAACGACAGCATCGCCACTAGCAGTGACGTTACCACTCCCCGTCCCCGATCCCGCCACGTTATTCACCAGCAAAGTCCCATCAAGCACCGACGTGGCACCGATGTACTGGTTGTTTGCAGTGAGTGTGAGTGTGCCAGCCCCAGTCTTGGTGAGACCATTGGCGTAGACAGGAGCGCCTGCGGCATAGAGCGAGGCGATTTGAGCGCGGGTGAGGGCCGATCCATAGAGAGCAACCTCATCGATGCGACCAGGGAAGTCTTGATGAATCGTTGCAGCTTTGCCGATGGTGAGCGGACTTGCATCGACCACGGGTACGCCGGGCAAAGTGGTACTCGCGCTGAGGTTACCGTTGATGTAGAGCGAAATGGTGCTCCCATCTTTGGTCACTGCAACGTGATGCCACTGCCCCACAGCAAGCGACTCGGTGCTGTTTAGGTTGACATTGCCCCCCGATGTGTAGACCTGGAACAAAATGCGCCCAGGTGCGCCAGCCTCTTCGAAGAGACCAAACGTGCGAGTGGGATCGAAACCTTTTCCAAACAATCGTTGCCAGTCGGCCGATTCACCATCTTTATAGATCCACATCTGCGCGGTGTAGTTGCCTTGCAGAGTGGCGTTGAGAGCAGCGTCGCTAGGAATCGAAACATAGCGATTTTGATTCGCAAACGTTCCGCTGGTGTTGAATTGCACCGAGTTGTTCAAATCGCCAGGAAAAGCGCCGGGGCGGTTGAGGTTGCCTGCAGGAACATTGACATAGGTGCCGTTACGAGTCCCCATCTCGTCGAGAGCGGTGGGAAGCACGGCATCATTGAGACGCCAGTAGTTGAGTGGCGAAAGAGCGGTAACCGCATCGCTGTAGTTTTGCCGAACGATGGTTCCCGTGGCAACAACATTGCCTGCTCCGCCAACAACGATGTCGCCATTGGCTGCTCCGACGGTGATCTCGCCGCCGAGTGTGAGCTGACCGGCATCGGATCGAATGCGCATGCTCGTGGGTGCTGCTGCCGAGAGAAGTTCGAGCGTCGCGGCATTGAGAATCGGATTACGATCGGAGAAACCGGTGGCCGAGTTACCGTCGAGCAGCACACGCACCGTCGAGGTGGTCGCAGTGAACTCGTGCGTGATCACGCCACCAATCGCAACCGTACTGGAGGCTGCAGTTCCGTAACCAGTCAGGGCCCGCTGACCGTCGATAAAGAGATCCGAACCACGCAATGTGTAGCCGTTGGATTCGTCGATAATCAGCTGCAACTTGTAGCGACTTCCGGGAACCAAATTCGCGAGCGTGAAGTTCACTAGACCGCCGTAACGGATGGACTGAGTGATCGCTTCGAGATTGTTATCATCGGCCGACACTCCATAGTCGGGAGCAAACCAGCTGTTAATCACCGAAGGAATGCTGTAGCTGAGTCCGGGCGTCCCTGCTCCTTCGGAACTAGTGAAAGTTGTCCCTTGCACAGGTCCGGTCGCGGTGCCGCCGAAATTGATCGCGTAAGGGAAGGTTCCGGTAAGGTCGAGTCCTTCCCCGATGTCGCCGCCAGTGAAGAGACCGGTGGATGTGGTGGCAAGAGGATTTTGCCAATCAATTGGGCCTGTCCAGGTGTTGGCACCTGCGAGGTTAACGAGGTGATCGTTGCCAACCGATGTGCCGGGACGAACGATGAGTGATTCGCCCGCGATCGTGATGCCACCAGTGAGCGCGAGGGTTCCACCTTCGTTCACTTCGGTTCCAGCGGCGGCTGTTCCGAGTGCGCTACTATCGGAGGCGATCAGTGTACCTTGATTCACCACCGTCGTGCCGGTGTAGGTGTTGGAACCGCTGAGGGTGAGTGAGCCGGTTCCAGTTTTAGTCACGCCGCTGTCGACGGTGATTTGCGTCGAAGTGCGGATGCTCACTTCCGAGTAGGCGAGGGCGTGATTTTCGGTAGTGAATTCCCACAAGTAGGACGTCGGGCTGTTGTTGTCGATTCCCGAGATGGTGGTGCCATACGAGAAACCTTGGCGATTGTTATGACCACCCCACGCCCAGGTGAAGATGCGAGTAGCGTCATTACCAAAAGGAGGATTCGAATCGCGCGTGTTGGTAGGGCGTGGACCACTTATGCCGTTAATCGACGAGGCATAGACCGTCGATGTCATCGGGATGCCGCTGCTGCCTACATCGAAATCGAAGGTAAAATTCGGCGTGGCAAAATTGAACCAGCGTGTCTCTTGATAAGGATTGATCCCGGCGGTGTCGGTCGCACGCAGGATACGAAGTTCAGCACCTGTATTGTTCGTGCCAACCTGCGCGAGAAGTGCGTTGACGATCGCATCGCTGTAAGCCGCTGGAGCAAAACCGGCGACGGTACCCAGATTCTGATTCACATCGCTGACGAGTCCTTGCCCATCGGTATCAAACTGCCAGCCATCGCGACCACGACCGATGAGGAGCCACGACGTTGTACCATCGTTTTGAATACGAGCATTAAACGTTTGCCCAGCTGCGGTGATGGTGTAGTCACCAGTTGGAAAGAGACCGAGTGTCGCCAGGGTTGGTGAGGTGGGGAGGGTCGACGAAATATCGCCCGAGATATCCACGTCCCCAGCGCCACCAACGACCAGCCGTGCGTACTGCAAATTAATCGGGCTGGCGATACTCAGCGAACCGCCGACCGCAGTCACATCGAGTCGATTCGGAACATTCGCTGGAACGAGAATGCTGGTAGTTGCGCCGAGTGTGTTCGCGCCCGCGAGGTTCACCAGTGCGCCAGCTTGACCTGCAGCGCCACTTCCTGCGATTTGAATCGCTTCACCATCGATGGTGATTCCACCGCTGAGGGCGAGTGTTGCGCCGCCACTCACCACAGTTCCACCGGCGGTTGTTCCAAGCGCGCTACTATGAGCGGCAACCACGGTTCCGGCGTTGACGGTGGTAGTTCCTGCGAAGGTATTGGCGCCACCAAGTGTGAGCGTCCCTGTGCCATTCTTAATTAGGCTGTTGTCTTGCACTGGAGGTGCAGCGAGCGTGCGAATGTAGACTTCGGAGTAAGGAATTTCGTGATTCTCGCTTCCCAATTCCCACAGGAAATTCGTAACGCTCTGGCCTCCGACAAGTCCGATCGAGCTTCCGTAGGAAAAGCCACGCTGACTTCCGTGACCATCCCAGGCCCAAGTGAAAATGCGGCGCCCATCCGCCTCTCCTGAGTCGCGCGTGTTGCTGGCATAGGTGAGCGGACTTCCCAGCCCCGACACGATCTCGCGGGTGACATTCACGCCCCCCGTGTTGTTATTGGTACCCGGATTCGAAAAGTTCCACGACCACTGGGTGATCGGCCAATCGCGCCAGCGATTCTCTTGATAGACGGTTCCTGCTGCATCTTGAGCGCGGCGGATGCGTACTTCGACGTTCGACATCGAAAGTCCGCTCTGGCCAAGAATATCGTTGATCAGCGAAGCCGAGTAAGCAGCAGGAGCAAACGCAGCGTTGGTGCCGAGACCACTGTTCACCGCAGCAGCCACTTGCTGGCCATCGTTGTCGAACTCCCAACCATTGCGACCGCGACCGACCAGCAGCCAGGAGTTCACACCATCGTTTTCGACACGCACACTCACCGTTTGACCACCAACCTCAAACTCGTAGTTTCCGGTGGGGAGTGAATTGAGATTTGCGAGCGAGGGTTCGGTCGGCAGCGTAGCGCTGATGGCACCACTGAGTGCGGTGTTGCCATCGCCATTCACCACCAGCCGCGCGTAGTGCATGTCAATCGGCGCGCTAATCGTGAAAGTTCCGCCGGTGCTTCCAACGCTGAACTGCGTGATCGCCGGAGCGGCCTGAATCTGACTAGTAGCATCGATGCTGTTGTTCCCAGCCGCGCTCGTCAGTGCGCCGAGCGTGCCAGCCGCTCCGTTGCCATTGACCGTAATGGTTTCGCCAGTGATCGTGATGCCGCCCGAGAGGGTGAGAGTCGCGCCACTGTTGATGACTGTCGTCCCAGTCGACGCGCCGACAGCCGATGCGTGCGCCGCAACGTACACACCTTCCGAAACACTCAAAACACCTGCAAAATTATTGAGCGCACCTGCATTCGTAACCGTTCCTGTTCCCGACTTGCTCACACCGGTGACGCCGCTGGTTTGCGTGATGCCACTTGTCGACGAGAAGCCGATATTGCCAGCCCCCACCAGCGAAACAGTTCCCTCGGAGAATGGATTGTGGACCGTGCCGAGCATCTGTAGCGACGAACCTGCATCACTGCCGATCGTCAGTTCGGATGCCACACTCGCGCTGAACTCCACGATGACATAATTGCCGTTCGCAGCGCGACCAGGACCGCTGCTTGGGAACGAGGCGTCTTTGATCGTCTCGAGACGGAAGCCAGTGATATTCGCGAGCGAGGTGACTGCGCGAATCGTGTAGGTATCGCTCTCAGGACTGGCTCCCGAGGCACGAACCGAGTTATCCCCGAGGATCGTGAGCGTCGCGCCGTTGGCCGAGGTGACAATCGCTGGCGTAATGTCGATCCAGTTCGCTGTGACATCACCGCCGTTGATCACTCCATCGGCAAAAAGCGAGCGATCGTCGGTCGTCGCATAGATTTTGAATCGGCCGATGGTGTGCTGACCATAGCCACCACTCAAGATCGAGAAATCGATGGTCGTCGGAATGCCAGCCGGATTGAGATTCGTTCCGGTTTCGAACACAGCATTCGAACCACCAGCATTACCTGCATTCGCCCAGCCAAAAGAATTGAGATTGAAGTTGTTATCGATTAGCGCTGCAGGGGTGAAACCTCCTTGCGAAAAACTGGAGGTGGCAGTGGTCAGCGGCGTGCGCAGCTGCTGTGCGAGCTGCATGGTGACGGCGCCTGCCACGCTGTTGTTGCCCGACAAGTTGCGAATCGCGCCGAGTCCACCGACGCCCGATCCTACGGCCGAAATCGCTTCTGCAGCCAGCGCAATGTTGCCCGAAAGTCCCAGCGAAGCACCGTTGCTAATCACTGTGCCCGCGACTGTCGATCCGAGCGCAGTGGGATGTGCAGCGGTCAGTATGCCCGCCGAAATGTTGGTGATTCCGGTGTAGTTGTTCGCGCCCGAAAAAGTTTGCGTACCGCTACCAACTTTCGTAACGCCGCCACTTCCGCTGATAACACCTCCAAAATTGGCTGAAGCGATATTGCCGCCACCCACCGTCAGCGTGTTGGTTCCCAGCAAAACCGAGCCCGTTCCAGCGAGCCCATCGATCACGTCGCTCGCAGCCACGCTGTAAACACCGGCAGCACCGACCGTCACATCGGTAGAGTTCGAAAGTTGCCCCGTCACCGACAACGTACCAGCAATAATGTTGGTGGTACCGGTGTAGGTGTTGATATTCGAGAGGGTCAGCGAGCCGCCACCATTTTTCGCAAGATTTCCGCTGCCAGAGATCACACCCGCAATCGAACTGTTCGATGCGTCACCGACAGTCAATGTCGATGTCCCTTCGATAATGACGTTCTGCCCCACCGCTGAAATGAGCGAGTTAATGGCTACCGACTGCGCGCCGTTGGGACCGGTGATCTCCAGCGTCTTCGTGCCACTCATGGTCACGGCTTCGGCATAGGTACCGTCGTTCACAATCACCGTGCCATTGGCAGGGACAGCAGCAAGCGCGGTGGAGATGCTCGCAAAGGCATCGACTCCAATCACTGCCGGCTGATTGCCAGTCGTACCGGCGTCGGCATCGGCAATCACATGCCCTGGCGAAAAGGCGCTCCACGAGTCTTCGACGTAAGCGGTCGTGATCGCTTGCGGAACGAAAGCAAAGGTCCCTGCTGCATAACGATTAACAGGGGTACCTTCGCTATTCGTGGGATACACGTTTGTCAAAGTATCGAATGTTCCCACCCCAACAAAGTTCATTGCGCCACCACCATTGGTGGTCCAAACCGGTGTCGCACTATTTCCGTTGGGTTCCGCAGCGCTGTAGCCATCGGTCACAATGCGACCTTGAAAACCGGCGGGCAAAGGGATCGGCGTGAGGAGCGATAAAAATCGGCTGCCGCCGACAAGCTGCTGTGACGTTCCAGAGAGCGATGCTGTGGCCAGTGGAGTCCCTGGATTTGTGCGATCGTAGAGACGCACATTGATCGTGCCGTTGATCCCATCCGAACCGCTATCAAACGCGCCGAGATTCGTCACCGTGATCGGCGCGGTGACATCAAAGTCCATCCCGAGCGAACCAGTGAATGGTTGATTCCCCACCGTTCCCTGCGGAACGATGTACGGAATTGTCGCCATCATGCTGCGATCTTCGAGCGACTCGAAAAAGACACGCCGATTCTGGCGATGCATGGCTCGCCCTGATTTCTTCGACGAAGCACTAGCACGACGCATCGAATGAGGACGAATGGTCACGAAGCGATCTCCGCAATTGCAAGCAGGTTGGGGAATTCTCGGGGTTTTGCAGCACACATCGGGGGGAGACCGATGGGAGATTGTTTCACAACCGTTTGACCCGTTTGGTCAAAACGTCACGCGAAAATCCAAAACACCCTGCATTCTTCCAACAACACTGCATGCAAGCGATACCAAGTCGCATGCAATCAGAGCGGCTATCGAGTGGAGAGTGACAAAAATCGCGCAAAATCTTCCCGGTGCAACTTGTGCAGTCTACACAGCTTAATCTGAAATTGCACATACTTCATGCGCATTAATCGGGATGCCACCACCCGTCAGCAGTATCGCGAACACATCAACTACCTCTAATGGATCTAGTGTCCGTACTCCTGCAGCAGGGAGAATGATCGCAAACCACCCGTTAGAGCTATATCCAAGGCGCGGCTATGACCACGCATCAGGCCCTTTTGGATCGCGCACGAGCCTGAAAACTCGCGCTTTGGCGCAAGAAGCGCAACATCTCGCGCGCCCCCACACGTTTTTGCTCCGCGCGACCATGGCGTGACCTTCGCGCTACCGCTTCCCCTCGATGCACCAGAGATGGGTGAACGTCCGAACGAAGACCTGCTCGCTCGAGATCGCCAGCGACGAGTTCGTCGAGCCTCCCAGCTTGTTCACCGCCAGCAGCTCAAACGTCGGCTTGGCAGCCATCACCAACGTTTCACCATTGCGCATCAGCACGTACAGCCGACCGTCGACATGCACCATCGAGCCCCAAGTCGACGCGCCGCTGCCAGGCCGCTTTTCAATCTTCCATTGCTCTTCACCTGTCTTGAGGTCGTAGCAGCGCGGCACTCCATTCTCGTCGACCACATACACATAGCCCTTCACGATCAGCCCCGATCCAACGCGTTGCGTGTTGCGTGGATGAAGCCAGAGCCGACTCGCCGTGATATCACCCGGACCCTCTAACTTCACCGCTAAGGCCGAACCTCCATAGCCCGACATCCCAACCGCAATGCCATCGCTATAGAGTGGCGAGGCATAGCAGTAGCTGTTCAGACCTTGGCACTTCCAAATCTCGGCGCCAGTTCCTGGATCAAAGCCATAGAGAAAACCAGTCTTCTCCTCCGGCGCCGATTTCACATCGCGCGAGTGGCCCAGCAGCAGTTGATCCTTGCCATCAACTTGCGCGATCAGCGGCGTCGACCACGACCCTTCCGTGCGCTCGGTTTCCCAAACGGTTTGCCCGTTTTGTTTCTTGACTGCCAGCAAAAAGTTGCGGCCCTTCGATTCGTTGGGACCACACCACTGAATCACTAGATCGCCGAAGAGAATAGGCGACGCGCCGTTACCAAACGGATGTTCCCACATTCCAAGATCGGTCCGTTTCCAGAGCTCTTTCCCGTCGAAATCGAAGCAATAGAGCCCTGCAGAACCGAAGCAAACAATCACGCGCTCACCATCGAGCACCGGTGAAGCATTGCAGTACCACGTTTCGTTCCAGTTCCGTTCTTTCTCGACATAAGCCACATCTTTTTGCCACAGCAGTTTGCCACCTTCGCGTGCCAGGCAGAGCAAACTGCGCTGCGAACCACCTTTGTTCGCCTGCGTCAAAAACAGCTTGTCTCCCCAAATCACCGGCGTCGAGTTCCCTGGATTCTCGAGGGGAACTTTCCACTTCACGTTCTCGTCCGGTCCCCAGGTGAGCGGAATGTTTATCTCTTCGCTGAACCCCTGCCCCGTCGGCCCGCGCCAAGCAGGCCAGTTCTCGGCCGACGCCAAATTGCCCAGCAGCAGAATCAGCAGCAGCGCATAACAAGCTTTAGTCATCGCAGCATTCCTCGAGTGAAATGGATACGTGTCGCGGGGAGGTCTCGTGACGCAAGATGTTTGGCGCGAGACGATCTGGGAGAGACCGCAACAACGGGGCTCATTGTAGGAAGCTGCGGAAAAATGCGATATCAAATTTCGCGAGCCACTCCCCGCGCGAACTACTCATCCGTCCCACAATCGAGCAGACCATCTAGCGATGAATGTCAGGGAGCAACAACGAGGCTGCCATCTAGTAGTAGGTCAGGTACTCCGTACCTGACACCGGCTATCTCACTTTCGCCTGAGTGGCTCTGTGCTCCGCGAAGCTCAACCGAGCCTGGACCATGCTGCCGGCTAAGCCGCTTGGCAATTTTTGTGCGACCTCGTGCTTGTTCTCATGCGGAGAAATTGCAGCCCTGGCCCAGATTGCGGGGCCTCGAAACCACAGCGGCCTCTCGGCTGGCGAAATCCTCTCCCGTCAGGTCCCTGTGAGGGGACCTGACCTACGGGTCCGTCCAGCGGTTAATGTCATCCTCAGTTGCGATTCACACTGCTGGACAAGCCAGCAGTGCCACCCCGTTTTGCATGACATGGATCGATAGACGGAGTTCTACGGGTCTATTGAGCACCTCTTGTCCGGAGGAACCGGACCTACTTACTACTCAGCTTCGTGCTGCTTTCCATCGCTCACGCGGAGCTGAAACAGATCGGGGCGGGCATAATGCCCCACGACATCGAGGTCGAACTTTCCCTGCACAATTTCCGCCAGATCGAGCTCCGCTGTCAGGATCGTCTCACTGCCGTAACTTGGTCCCGCGAGCAATTTTCCCAGTGGAGAAACGATGCAGCTGCCACCTCGAATGAGCGGAACAGCGTCGCCCGCAGCGCCGGCCTCCGCAGGCATGAACTGACAAGCGGAGAGGACAAAACAGCGTCCCTCGCAGGCGATGTGTCGCATCGTCGAGATCCAGGTTTCGCGATCATCGACCGTCGGCGCACAGTAGAGTTCGATCCCTTGCAGGTACATCGCGGTTCGGAGCAGTGGCATGTAGTTCTCCCAGCAGATCACCGCGCCGAGTTTGCCAATCTCGGTCGGCAGCACCGCGAGCGTCGAACCATCGCCGCACCCCCACACCGCCCGCTCAAGCGCCGTCGGCATCACTTTGCGATGCTTCCCGAGATACGTTCCATCGGGAGCGAAAAAGACGACGCTGCAGTAGAGCGTGCCACCACTGCGCTCGATCACACCAGACACCAAAAAGAGCTGCTGCTCGCGCGCGAGGCTCGACAGGCTGTCGATCTCGGGACCTGGAATTTCGATCGCGCTCTCAAAGTAGTTTTGGAACTCGAGCCGACCGGCGTCGCTCCTGCGGCCGAGGCTTATTCCGAACTGACTCCCCTTGGGATAGCCACCCAGAAATGCCTCGGGAAAGAGCGCCAGTTCGGCACCTGCCGCGCGCGCCTCGACTGCCAAATTCGCCAGTTTTTCAAGCGTTTTAGGCGTACTTCCGAGGATCGAGCCAGCCTGCACCACCGCTACTTTCACCCGCCGCTGTCGCTCGTTCATCACTTTCCCTTTGCTGGCTGCTCGGGATCAGCATTTGACTCGACCGCGCGGCCAGTGATCACTTGTTTCTCGATTCGCGATGGGATGACTATAGCGTGGAGCAAGTCGATCCTCACCCAAGCTCACGACGAGGCACCCTCATCTTCGCTGAGTTGTAACACTCGGCCAAGGAGGATGTCGACAGGATCAGCTGCAGGGATGCTTGGAGGTAGGCTAAAGGCCCGACGACGAAATTGGCCTGACCTATTACTTTGTCTGGCAATCAAATGTCAGGTTCATGGGGTGGCTGTGCTCGGCGAAGCTCAACACAGTTTTGGCTTATTCGCACTGCTCACTACTGGACAAGCCAGCTAGTAGCCACCCATTTTGCATGACATAAATCGAAAGAAACCTCCGAGCGCGATTAGCTCATCAGCTGCGGGATGGGGCCTTTTTGGTCGATATGGAATTTGGCGAGCCCAGCGTCGAGATCGCCATAGTGCGCGATAGGGTTGCCATAGGCGTTGAGAATCGACGTGTACCAGTTGCCGAGGGTCTTGTGTCCTGGCTGGCCGTAGCCTGGGAGTCGAATGTAGCGGCGGGCGATGTTCAGCGGACAATTGCGGCCCGAAACGACGACAAAAGGAAATTCGAGTCCGAGGCTGTGATGGGTCTCGCCACTGTCGGGGAAGTAGAGCAGCATCGTGTTGTCGAACATTGTCCCATTGCCTTCGCGGACACTCTTAAGGCGGGTCACGATCCGGTCTACCAGCGTCATGTGATACTCTTCGGACCGGGCGCGGATCACTTCAGCGGCAACACCGCCGATCATCTTGCCATGCCCCACATCGTGCATGTTGACTTTCTCGTTTTCGAGCCCTGGAATACCGGTGTAATGATGTCCCAGCTCATCGAGCGTGAAAGCGACGACGTTGGTCAGACCAGAGATAAGCGCGGACAATAAAACTTCCGTATGGCCAGCCTGTCGGTCGTACGTCGTCATCTCGTCGCTTAAATATTTGTCGTCCAGTTTGGGTATGTGCTGACGCAAGGCATCGGTCATCAGATCGACTTGCCGGTCGCGCTCCCGAATCGCTTCGACCGCATCGGAGTAGCGCTCGATCTTGGCCTGCTCGACACCAGTGACCGCTTGCAGGCGTGATTGCTCGCTCTGCGAGACAAACTCGAGCACCTTGCGCTGCAACTGATACTTCACCTGCTCGTTGGCATTGGTCGAAACCGACTTAAACAGTTCCTGCAGCGCCACGCGCGGCGAACCGAACGCATAGTTCGGCTGCTGAGGACCGCGAGCTGAAAAGCCTTGCGCAATGCCATTGAGGCTGCCGCGCGGATTGCCGCCATCGAGTGGAAAACAGGCCAGCTCGATATGCTCGAGGGGCGATGGAAAGAGCCGCGCCAGTTCAAAATCGACCGTTGCCCAGCGAATCGAACTGACGCGCTCGTTGGCTTTAAACACTCCCAGCGACGAGCACCACGAGTGATGCCCGGTGGTGCACATCTTGCCAGAAAGCCCTTGCAGGAGGGTCAAATTCTCTTTGTGAGCCGACAGCGGACGGAGCCAGTCGGGAAGGTCGTGCTGATCGAGATCGACTTCGAACGCCTCTTTCTTTTGCTCCTTCTCCTTCAGCTCGGGGGAGAATGTCGGTGGCACGAGCACATGGGGAAACAGACCGTTCCCGCGATGCAGAAAGATGAAGCGCATCGGGGGCTTGGTCGGCTGAGCTTCGGCCTGCAGCGGGGAGGGGAGCAGAGCCGAAGGAAGCAGAGCCAGGGCACCGGTTCCGAGCAGCGCTTGCTGGGCGAAGGTTCGACGAGTCGTCGTCATGGTTGATCCTGACTGGGCTTGCGATAGATGAAGGAATCGGAGGTTAAGAGCGAGACGACGACAGCGCGAAAACTGCCGCCACTGGCAAGGTAGGCCTGATCGGCATCGAGCAGCGTTTGCGCATCGGAAGGCATTTCATTACGGCCGAGGAAAAAGCGGAACGCATGCCGAATGATCGACTGACGAACGCGCTCGGAGCGTGCGAGCCGATCGATCATTTCGAAAGCATCTTGCACCTCGCCATCGAGCTGCGGGTCGCGCGTGCCGCTGAGTGCGCCGCGTGTATTAATCGGACTCACTTCGTAGAGATCGGGTAGATCTTTGCCGTTGCCTTTACGAATCAAATTCTCGGGATGCTCGCGACTCTCTTCGGTACGAAATCGGCCAAAATCGTCGAAGCTTTCAAAGGGGAGACCCAGCGGGTTCATGTGCTGATGACACTTCCAGCATTCCGCTTTTTGCGTCACTTGTTCGACCCGCTCGCGCAGCGTCTTGTGCGGATCGTCGGGGACCTGCGCATCGACCGTGATCGGCACATCGGGCACGCGGCCAGCAAGCAGCTTTTCGCGAATCCAGCGCCCGCGACGAATCGGGTCTGTATGAAAATTGCTCGAGTGCGCGACGAGCCAGGCGGGATGCGTCAGTAGACCTTTGCGATGCGCGATTGTGAACGGCTGCTCGACCGGATAGCTCCAGTAGATCGGTTTATCCACGGGCTCTTTGTATCGATCGAGCTCAACACCGATATAGCGCTCGCGTCCCGGAAACGGAGGGAGGCTGTAGCTCGCGGCATGCGTGTAGGAATAGCCGTGCGTGAACGGCCCCCGCGTGAACGGGATCGTTCCGCGACCAAACGTGTCCTGAAAATAATACATGTACGACAGGAACGATCGCTTTTGCTTCCACAGCTCTTTCTCGCGGCTGTCGATGATCTTCGCCGCCCCGAGCAACTCTCGATGCTCGCTCATCACCAGTTCGGGATCGGTTTTCCAGGGTGTGTTTTGCAGCGCCTCGTACACCTTCTGCCACTCGGCAATGCATGCCTTCCCCGACTTGGTATCAAGATTGTGGTAGACAAAATATTGGTCGGTCGTCAGCAACGTTTCAAACACTTGCTGATCCCGATCCAAACACCAGATCACCAGTTCGTCCGCTTCTTGAATCAGCCAGCCGGGAGTGCCGGTATGTCCGCGATCGGGGTTTTGATAATAGCCGCCGCTGCGGGCACTATCTTTAAACACCTTCAGCGCGCCGGTATAGCCGAAGAACTCGCGGAAAAACCGGACGAGCTTGGGATGCGACACCACATGCGACTTGATATGGTTGCCACTCAGCGACGGATCGACCGGGGCTCGATAATAGTTAGGATCGGCCAGCAAACGCTCGACCTCGCGGCGAAAGTCGTCGCGCGTCTTCAGCCGATCTTCACTCGCAGCCTTCAGCAAAGTGGCGTCGGGACCACGGTCCCCCAGTCCATAGGCAATGGCGAACGCAGCTTCCTGCGGCGCAAGGAGCTGTCGACCATGCTCATCGGGTTTGCCAGCGCCGAATTCGAGTCGATAAAGAAACTCCGACTCCAGCAGCACCGTCACCAGCATCTGCCGTAAGCCTTCCGTGTTTCCTCCGAGCTGAATCGCTTCACGCGCAAGTTCGAGATACCGGCGCTGTTCAGCCTCGGTGGGAGAGCGCTGCAACGCACAAGCAAACTGCGATTCGATAGCGGCCACCAGTTGCTCGTCGGTGGGTGGTGCGTCGCTCAGGATAATCGCCTCGAGTGGCGCGGGAGTGATTTTGGGATACCAGCGGTCTCGCATATTTTCGAACTCATCGGCAGCGAGCTCGCCATGCTTCACCCGCGCCGCGCGGATTTGCTTGTCGGCGATCCACTGGGCGTTGCCGAGCATCACCAGCAGCGTGCCGCCGTCGAGCGTTCCATGATCGTAGTAGCGCACACCCGATTGATCAGGCAGCACCAACGGATTGGTTACCCCGACAAATCCCTGCTGCCGCATCCCCTCGCGCTCGCGCCCTTCGAGCCGAAAAACATCGAGCACGCGCTCCGTAAAAATTTGCGGACTTACGAGCCAGCGTCGCGCTGGTGTGTACGCGGCGGCTGTTGCCGTCGGACGGAACAGCAGCTCGTGTTCGACATAGTTGCCATACGCCGGATAACGCAGCTTCTCATCGAGCCGCGAAGCGTTGGCTTTACGCAATTCGGTTCGCAGCCAGCTGACAAGCGGCGCTCGCTCCCCGTCGGGAATTTGCTCCGCATCTCCCGGGGGCATCGTCCCAAAAAACAACTGATCCTGCATCTTGTTGAGCAGTTCGAGTTGATCGCCGCGATCAAGCTTCCCCAGTCCATCGAGACGAACGTCGGTTTCGCTTGTCTCGGCTGCATGACAATCGCCGCAGAAGCGCGCCAAAGTCTGGCTGACATGCTCGGGAATCGCCAGCGAGCTCTCGGCCTGCGCGAGCGAACCGATCAAGATCAAACAACAGGCGTACAGAGGGCTTAAAAATCGCATGGCCAAGAGCCTACTTTTCGTATGCAGCAGAGCCGACCGCTCAGCGGAGGCAACAGTGGTTCACTCAAGCCCTAAACGCAGCGTTAAGTTGCTCGACCGACCTCTTTCCAAGTATAGTGAGCCAAAAGATTGTTTTTACGACAAAAAAGCAGGTTTTGACGACAGGTGCCCGATGCCTAAATCTCGCCGCGTGGCGATCATGCTCGATCTTCGCTGGCCCCTTAAGCGGCACGCCGATATTTTTGCAGGGACGCAGCGTTATGCCGCCGAAAAGGGATGGGAATCGGTCATCGACGAGTACGTCGCCGAGCATCTGCTCGAACAGCCGAAACAGGCCCGCCTCTACGACGGTGTGATCGGACGCATTCCGGCTCGACTCGCCGAACTGCAAAGCCGCTTCCCCATTCCGCTGGTCAACATTTGGTTCAATTCCCCCGTTCGCGCCCCCCTCCCCGGGGTGTTTCACGATGCCGCTGCTGTCGGACGTCTCGAAGCCGAACATCTCCTCGCGCGCGGCCTCCGCCAATTTGCCGTGCTCACCCGCAAAGATAAAGCTCAGCTCGAACAAGCAGCCGCGTTTCGCGCCGTGGTGAGCGAGGCGGGCTTTCCCTGCATCGTCGAGCGACTGCCGCTGGTGCCGAGTCGCAGCTATGCCACCTGGAAGAAAACGGAGCGGCTGATCGACTCCTGGATGGACCACTGGCAGCCCCCCATCGGTGTCTCGATCTGCACCGAGGTGATGGGCCGCCTTGTCGTACAGCTCTGCCGGAGGCGCGGCTGGCGCATTCCTGGCGATGTGGCGATCGTCGCGGGCATGAACGAAGAAACCCTCTGCACCCACCCACGTCCGTCGCTCAGCAGCGTGGAAATCGGCTACGAGCGCATCGGCTACGAAGCTGCGCGGCTGCTCGACCAACTGATGCATCAGCAGTCGCTCCGGTCGCGATCAAAAAAGCGGCTGAGCCACCTCCAACCATCAGCACGCAAACCGTCACAGCCACCGCATCTGATCCTGCCACCCCAAGGGATGATCGTTCGCGAATCAACCGATTTCTACGCCGTCGAAGACAAGCTCATCGCCCAAGCCCTCGAGTTCATTGCCTCCCACTCGCATTTGCCCATCAACTGCGACACGGTCGCCGAGTCGCTGCACGTCCACACCCGCACCTTGCAGCGACGCTTTCGGCAGGTCCTCGACCGTCCGATAGCCGACGAAATTCGCCGCGTCAGAACCGAACGGGCCAAGCGAGAACTCATCCAGTCCGATCGCAGCCTCACCGAGATCGCCCGCGACGTCGGATTTAGCGACCGCATGCAACTCTACGAAGTCTTCTGCCGCGAAGTCGGCGTCACTCCCAGCCACTATCGCAAACAGCGCCGCCTCGCCGAATCCCTCGCAACCTCCCCCCACCCCACTCCCTAACCTCCCGAGCGATTCCGTCCCCCTTGAGCCGATCCGCAACCACCTACAGACATCAACTCGAAGCTACTAACCCGTCTAACACTCGATGTCATTTTTTGGGTGCCACTGGCATCTTGCCAGTGCAGAAGCTCGAAGCGATGTTGCTCGCAAAAATCTCCCCGAACAGAGAGCCTTTTGCACTTCTCACTGGTCGGAGCCCAGTGTCACACTAGATGATTACCTGAAATGAAATGATAAACGACCTACTACTAGTGGTCCGTCTAGCGATCAATGTCAGGCAAAACGGGGTGGCTACTAGCTGGCTTGTCCAGCAGTGTGAATCGCAGCTGAGGATGACTTTAACCGCTAGACCGAGTACTAGGTCTCACTCCACAACCGTGCGGTAGTGCCCATCATCGTACGCCATGACACTCTTATAAGATGCATCTTATTACGAGGCCCTGCGCGGTGGATGAGCATGTTTTAATAGCAAACGCCTACCAACCATCAGACAGAGCAAGCCCGACAGATATCCCACGCTAAGGCTCGCCAACACAAGATTTCGGTCTGGCCCAAGATCGACATCACCAACGTAATAATAGAAGATCGCCGAAGCGAGAAACCAACCACCCATGAAACCGCCGCCAAACAACACGACACCCCAAGTACACCCAATCGTGTTGGGTGGATTATGTTCCAAGTCTGACATATAGGTGCAATTGACCTTTCAAACACGGCGAAAACTCTGCCAACATGAGTGATGTTGACTTCTCCAAACGCAAGATCGGCGGCGACGATCAAGGCTTGCCTTCACGCCACTCTCCGACATGCTCGGATGTTTTGTGAGCAATTTCGGTCTGGAGGGATTCGAGAATCATTTTTAGGTTATCACGCGGATCACTCCCCATTGCATTTCCGAGTGCAAACGAGGCATGTCTAGCAATATCTGCCAGCAAGATACCCCAAGCATGTCGCTCATCGATTCCTGATGCCTGCTGCCAATACCCAACATTCAAAACGCAATGAAGTTGATTCTCCGCAATCCAAATCCGTGCCATTTCGATGGCATTCATGTCGGATTCAGCCGCCGGAGGCAATATCAATGGTCGTCGGCTGTCTTTCATAGGAGCTATCCCATCTTCATCAATAATGCCCCAGCATAACGCAGCAGCAACTAAATACCGTTTAATCCACTGCGAACCCGCTTCGCCGCTCAGTACCCCATTGCCTTATTCACTTGTCAAGTCCTCTTCGGATTGGCTTCGACCAAACTTCGGGAAGCACGCCGAGTAGTTCCCTGGCCGTATCGAGAGCGTCCTGTTTCGTTTGATGCCATGTGTCGGCTGGGAAGAATCCACGCGGACTCATCACCAAGTGATAACCGTTCTGGTCGTCGCCTTGGATTTCCAATTCGATATCGCATAGCTGATTCGGCTCATCGGCAGTCTGCACTGGAGAGAGACTCCACGCATTCTCTGTTCCCCAGACACGAGCCCTCGTAGTTGTCGTCGCCTTAAGCATCTGACCTTCCAGTAAATACCTAGGATCACCCGGCCGAGGCTAAGCGATCCAAGACTTCAGTCGCGTATGATTCGCTCGTGAATTTAACCTCGACACTACCTTCGAATCTGAATGGAGCGATCGAAGGACCAATCATTATGGCCACCACGTATGCGGATCAACTTTGCATGAGGAACTTGACGTGCCAAGGCTTCGGCGTGGGTCGGTGGGATCACTTCATCCTCGGATGCGGCTAGAATCTCGACCTCACCTTCGTAGCCTTGTAGTGCCTGCACGTTATTCCACCTGTCCAGCATTAAGAGACGTACAGGAAGAAAAAAGAAACGCTTCGCTGCCACATTGGGTAGTGTGTCGTAGGGAACAGCCAGGAACACTTTCTCGGGAGGGGATGGCTCGTGGGTCAGCATGCACGCGGGACCGCTCCCGAGTGACTCTCCCAGTACACAAATGGGTCTGCTCGGGTTCTTAGCCCGAAGAACTCGAAAGGCCTCAGCCGCCGCGAGATCAATGGACAGCTTCGTCGGTTTACCTTCCCGGGCGCCATAGCCCGGGTATTCTAGGACGTAAAGCGAGTCGCTATCAGCCAATCGCTCGAGTACATAGTCGCGATCGGCAGCCTGCCCCGCATTGCCATGCATCATCAGCCAGATCGTCTTTGGCTCAGCAACCTCGCGGCAAAAACCGATCAAACGATCCTCGGCCAGCCAAGGCTTCAAATCACCCTTCGGTGGATCATGCGAAGGGAAGTAAAGTAACTGACGCTGTAACAGAAACATGGCGATCACGACGATGAGATAGAGCAGGACAGCATTCCTGAGTGATCTCAGAATGGTCTTTTGCCAGTACGTGAGTCCGAGTGATTTCACGAGAAAAAACCACGCTGAGGGGGTTTCGAGATTTTTGGCTAACCAAATTTTGCGGTAGCGAGAACGAAGCGCCGGCATCACGCTGTCGGTAACAGGGGCGACAGCAGGAACAGAGGCACAAATAGTGAAGATTTCTAAATCCGCCTCCCGGGAGGATCCTGCTCAGCGTCTGGTTCGCCATCGGGGGCTGCTGCGGCTTGCCCTGCAGCAGCGCAAGGAGGCGAGTTTCCACTCCAAGCTCGCCAGAGTGGAACAACGACGGCGCCGAGCGGGATCAAAAGTAGCGCTAGTAGCGCATGGTTAGGATGAACCAGCTTGCTCCAGAGGAGCAACATGGTTAGCGCACCCCCGCAGAGTAGGCCGATGAAACTGCCTACCAGTGCATCGGCGATTAGGGCGACCAAGCGGAAGCCAAACAGGTGAAACAGCCCCAGCACCAGGAACGCGGCGCCGAAGCCAGCCCCCAGCGCGGTCGCTGTGCAGACCCACAGCAGTCGCCCTATCGGGTCGGCCACATCAACCAGCTGAGTCCCAGTGAGCAGCCCCAAAATCGCTGCAGGAATGACGGCGAAGGTGGCGATCTTCCGCGCCGCCTGACGTTCAGTCGGTCGGCCCTGTCGGGCCTCTAGCAACTGGCTCAAGTCCATCAGATGCGTCACTCACTCCCCTCTGCCACCCAGCCTTCACGCCTCACGAGGGGGCGAGAGCCCCTGTGGATTTCACCATGGTTTCTGGCCAACGACCAAAATCCCCCCCAGCCAGCGCGAGCGATTCTCGACTCCCAATCCGGCACCAACGGCAACTCGGGTGCATTTTCTCGTTAGCCTGCACTAGCGGCGAGCTGTTGCTCTACTTGGTCACCAATCGCGATTACCACATGGTGATGGTTCTCGCAGATTAGCCAACTCAGATTCTTGGCGACCAGGTAATACTCGAAACCGGAACATTCGCCAACAAGAGCAGAGGCCGTCTCAGCCGTTGTTTCATACACACGATACGGAGCCACCCGACCGTCCTCTGCCATGAACCATATTCGTTCCATGCAGTCAGGCACAATGCCAGGAATGCGTTTCCATCCATCCCCCTCGTGGAATCTGCGAGCGACTCCTGGTTCTCGAAAATCTTCCCACCACCAGCGTCGATGTCCGGACTTCACAAAGTTGCTGAGTACGGCGGTAACGACATCGGCATTTTCCGGCTCGGGCAATTCGCGCATTTCAGAGGGCGACAGCCGGAGCTTGGCAGCGGCCTGACGAAGTTCGTGAGCAATCGATTCCATTGGTGCTCCCTAACGCCGCTTCCGTGGACGCGATGGTTGGTGGCTCATTTTCGAGCGACGGAAAGGCGGGTGAGGAATTCGTCTAGCTGTTTTAGATAGGCGTCGGTGAGCCAGTTGTTGTGATCGGCGTTGTCGATGGTAACAAACTGTTTTGGCTCACTGGCCGACCGAAACAGTTTTTCGCCCGACGAGAATGGAATCGTTCGATCCGCGCTGCCATGACTTTGCAGTAGCGGACCTCGGTATCGAGTGATCTGTGAAGCCGAGTCCAGCTTGCCCCTTGGAACGAGCCAGGATAATTTCGGGTAGTGAACGTCGGCAACATCGCGCAGCGACGAGAAAGTACTTTGCACGATCAATCCTCGCGGCGGAGAGTCGGCTGCCAACTGAATGACGATCGCACCACCTAGCGACTCGCCCATGAGAACCATTTCCGAGTCTTGGATGGCCGCTAGTTCGCGCAGCTTTGCCCGAGCTGCCCGCGCATCCTGGAGTGCCCCTTCAACCGTTGGCGTTCCCTCGCTCCGCCCGTAACCCCGATAGTCGAACATGAAGACGGAAACCTTCGCTCGGGTCTGCAAATAGCGTAGCCAGGGCGCTCGTGAAGCAACGTGCCCTGCGTTTCCATGAGCGACAAGCAGCACGGCCCGTGGCTCTTTGGCGGGACAATACCATCCATGCAGTTTCGTCTCGTCTTCAGCAGCAAAGAATACATCCTCGAACTGCAGATCCTGGGGCTTCCATTCACCCCTGGGGTACTTTGACGGGAAGAAGAGCAACAGTTCGTCGATCGACGGGGCCTTCGCCTTAGGTGCCGCTGCGGATTCTGGTTCCTGACCGGAGCCAGGAAACGCTAGGAGAGCCGTGAGCATGGCAAAAACGAGCGAAATGGTCGTGCGACGCATCCTCCGACGCTCCTCACTCTCGACTAGCGAACGTTCGCAATCACCCGCCAGACCATGATTCTACCACGCGGCAAGACTCGTTGGGCGGACGGGTGCAACGGTTTGTTATGCGCCGTCCTCTTCGAGAATTTCCATGACATGGAGCGGATGAAATTGTATGGTGTCTCCCCAGGTAAGCGTGCTGGAGTTGTACGGATCGCTTGCGAGAGTTCCGATGTAGTTGCCGTCTTCATCGATGTGCGTGATGAGTACCCACATCCGTTCGGTTTGCTTGTCCCGCCGCTGGGCATCTTCGGCGGCGAATCGAAAAAGCAGCTTGACGTAAGTGCCGACTTCGAGGTTGTCTCGTCGCTCTTCCGAGGGTGGGTGAACATCGTCGCGATGCTTAGTCATCCAAACGGCATCTTCGAGGTAGTATCCATTCTCCGCGTACGCTGGAAACGGGTTGTTCTTCTGCCGTTTCCAACGATCTTTAGTCGACTTACGAAACGCCAGCCAACCATTGGGCAGATCGTGCAATTCGCACAGTGACGGATCATGCGCAATCATGCTTCCGAGCGATACGATGCGGGCAACGTCTGGTGTAGCGAGATTATCCGGCGGTCCGTGGAGTTGCCAGCCGCCATCGTAATCGTGGTAGACGCGTAATATCGGCGCGCCGTCGAGTACGAAACTCGTCGTGAACGACGCAGTATTCGGCGGGTCATCGAACTGCCAGCGACTTGTCATGCGTGCTTAACCCTCACCATCACCGACCGCCGCCGCTGATGTGCCATTGTTAAACCAACGCCGCACGGCGGTCCGGTGCATGCGGTTGTTCGCTGACTTTCATTGAAGCGATTCAAGCCACGCGCTAGCGAAGGCCTCTTGATCCGATACGGACGAATACGATTCAGGATCGTCATCATCGAAGATGTCCACCAACGAATCCACCCGCCCCTGCCGTCCCATCTCTAGCACGTATGCCTTTACTCCGCCGCCCATCGACCGAGACATTGCCGACGGCCATACATTCCGACGTGCCCCTTTGCAGCAAATCTTCCAGTTACGTCCTTCAGCTTCTCGGCGCATGATTTGTAGGGCTGCAAAACAATCGCCTGCTTGGCCGGTTAGCAAGTCATCGGAGTCGGGAAGCTTGCACGTGATGATGTAATCATCGTCGACCTCGCGCACCGCCAACGTCAAGTTGTGGAGCCCTTGTTCCGAGTTGTACGCCTTGAGGTGATAGACGTCAGTGACCATATGCAGCGAACGTTCTGCATCACCGGCCGCCACTGGTGATGAACCATTTTTAAAAAAACAACCCCGAACGGCGGTCCGGTGCATGCGGTTGTTCGCCAGTTCCTGCTATTCGTTGCTCGCGACTTCGTCGTTGTCATCCATCTCTAGCAGGACATGTGGGATGAGTATATTGTGTACAACCGATTCATCATCGCCTTGGGAAGCAACAACATGATCGACCCCTACGACTCGCATGGCTGGCCCATTTTCTGGTGTAACATATTCCCCAACCCTTGGGATTGCAGGAGCAAAGACGGCGTGAAGTTTTTTGCGAACGCCTTCAGTGCAATCAACCAGTTCAATATAGTGAAGCGAGCCAAACCAATTCTGTTCTGGCTGCCGACGACGAGTGATGTATGCAAACACCGAACCAACGCCGTTTGCAATCGCATTTACACTATCAACAAATCGGCTTTGCAACCGACATAGTTGCATGACGCGCCCCGCGTCCGATTCAGCAACATGATCGCGACGTAGACGATCCTTGATGGCCATTCCATCGGTAGACTGCGTTCCGTACTCAACGTCCTCAAGAAGGTTTTCGACCTTATCCTGAGTATCGCGACTGATACCGAATGATTCCGATTCCTGATCAACAACGGACTCAAATCCGTTCATGAGTCCGAAAATACGATCTGCTGGAACATGCTCTCCACCTGCCCATCGCTGTAAGCGAAGAACCTCGGCGAGAATGATCGCGTCTAGTTGAGACTTCTTATTCATCGTACAAATGCGAAGGTTCTGCATCACGGGGCGGCGGGAGTTGAAGTTTATTCCAAAATCCGCTGGCCACCGCCACTCCCGTGCATGCGATGGTTCGGACTCCGCCGTTCACGTACGACTTATGTCAGCGCTCATCCCGTCAATGAAGTAGTATAAGTGTGATCCCACAACGCCCTCGATTTTCGCGATTGTTCCCGATTCAGCAAGATCCGACAAGCACGTCCGGACGAGGTCGATATCCGCAAAAGCAGAGAACTCCGGAAATGACTCGGCAAACAGATGAAGACACCATGCGTCAAAGCCGTCGAAACGACCATTTGGTCCGAAATCGAAATCGACCACAACTGAGCCATACTCGACAGAACAGCCTATCCCGTGAAAAGAGTACCGAATCGATCGGGCGTCACTAAGCAGACCTCGTTGCGGAATTATGGGGTCCGAATTATCGCCTTCATCAGCCCATGTCGGAATCGCAGAGCGTCGCCAAGCACGAAGTATGTTGCCTTTGATACCCATTTGACGGAATAGCGAAACCGCGTCAGCGACATGCGCTTGGTACTTCTGAATTAGTGCGAGGATCGAAGCATCATGGTTCATACGATATTCTTGGATTCAAAGTCCGAACGTTCTACATCACCGGCCGCCACTTGTGATGAACCATTGTGAAACCAACCCCGAACGGCGGTCCGGTGCATGCGTTTGTTCGCGGGTCGAAGCAGTAAGAATGCAGATTACGACGAGAACTAAGATATCAGAGCGTAGTTGACACGGCAACAAATCTTGGATGGGGTAGTTTGGTAAGGCAAGTTACGCGGATGAACTCGCCTCAGTCGCTTCGACGCCACCCGAAACGCCTTCCTCTAGCGATCTTTGTTGGCGATTTCGACTCGCACGGAACTGGAGTTGCCAGTGGAAAACCTGCATTGTTGAGATCCAACTGAGCAGGTGGAGAAACAGCCACGCAATCGCACCTAATCCTACAATCATTGTCACCACATTTGGCGAACGGATGAATGCAAAAATCAAGCACATCGCAGTTACCAAACGCATGAGATCCCAGAGTAGGTATTGAGTTTTTTCGGGCGAGATCGTCGGCTCGTAGTGGTCGGCATGCTGGAAATCGAGGCTCGCAGTGCCTGTGCGTGATGCTCAGCACGCCCAGCAAGCATCGTAAATATCATCAGCGACTTCGTCGCATTGCAAGCAATTCCATGGCATAAATAATGATTCCGCACGCGAACGTCATGCAGCACCGGCCGCCGCTGGCGATGACCCATTGTGAAACCAACGCCGAACGGCGGCCCAGTGCATGCGGTTGTTCGCCGAGGAACTGCAACAGGGCTTTACCCGTCGTCCCTCTTGGCGACATTTGCTTGCCACCACGCTGTTAGACCGGGATTAATCCACTGCCAGCCAACGCCGTGATACGAAGGCTTCCGCATCTCCACGATAACGACGACCACGGTCACAAGCAACGACGCGACTGCAGTGACCAACCAACCAGGCGAATCAGTTGCAATCGTTGCCCCTGCAAGACCGACAAACACAACAGCCCAAATCAATTCGAGGGGTCTCGCCATCCGCACAACATTGCAGAACAGAAAGAAATGAGCGAGCACAAAAGCAGGAACGAAGCCCCACCACCAAATGTACATCGAAAGGAAAATGATCGCCGCAGTGCCAACAACAAGTACCAATACATCAATGATGGATAGCCGGAAGCCAGGGGCAAAAATCGCGTTACTCATTAAAACCAGTTCGACAGAGGCAAGCGAACGTCACCGTTCACAGGGCGGCGACAAGAGATTGTCTATTTCAAATCCGCCTGACATCACAGATCTCGAGCATCGGCTTGTACGTCCATACTCTGCTGAGAACCTATTTGTCGGGGTGAATATCGAGTCGCTGGCCGACTTGGTTCTCAAGTGCAGCGGCCAAATCGATTTCAGAGAATCCGGGCTCTTCAATGATTCTGCCGTTTATGAGTTGAACATAGAATTGTGTACTTGGATATTCGTGACCGCCGTCATCTTGTAACAAAGTGACCCTTGAACCCCACGACAAGACATCTTTCCAGAAAAAGTCGTTCGTGTGGTAGGCGAGAAACGGATAATGACGCACCCCTTCTTCCGTTAGCAAGAGGCGACGGCGAAACAGCCAGTAGCAACTGGCACAAACCAACAGAATAAATGCGCAGAGGGCAAAAAACGGTTCCGCATCTGCAGGAATCAACTGACGATCTTTAAGGGAACGATCCATAAAACAAATGCTCAGCGCCGCAGATAAAGACCGCCCAAAATTCGCATTGGAAACAATCGCGGAAACAGCGGCGGCAAGCAGTAAAGCCACCGCAGTCCTTTTTGCTTCGATGTCGTCAATCATCTTCATGAGTTTAAATCTGACGAATGGTATCCATCATCCGGCCGCATAAGGAAATCGTCCAGCAAAACAACAGCCGATCGCATGCTCGGGGCGCATAGATTTGTTCATCTTATTTTTGTTTTAGTTGTCAAACCAGAACACAAGTCTGGCACTAGGATATCCAAACCTGAAATCTATCGATGCCAACAAATCAGTAAGCACCAGAAACACTGGTGGGGTAGAATTGCTATCGAAACCGAAATGTCGAAGACATTCCATTGTTTCCAAGTGTGACAGATACGAAGGATGATGATAGTCTGGATGGCGAATCCATCGAGCCATGCCAACCAATTCTTTTTCCGCCTCAAAAACGTCAGAGCCCGGAGGAACCTCAGAGGCAAGGACCCAATCAGTCACCAGCCTAGCAAGTTGCGAATTCGCATCGGCAACCACCAACTGGTGTGCGATCGCGAAGATTGGAAAACAAGCATCACATGGAAATCCGCGTGCTGGAATCAAACAAGACTCCTCCGGTTCCATGCGAACACCTGCAAGAGCAGAAAAGAGTTCGTACCTTGGCTCAACGAAGTATCCGCCTGCGACAACCGGTTGGTAGCCAAGGACAGGATGGCGATATTCGACATTGACATGGATGTCACAGCCCATCGTCGCAACTCAGGGGACGACCGCGTTGACCGGGCCGCGGGAAGTAAAGTTTCCATTTCAAAGCCGCCCGATCCGCGGCTCCGTGTCCAACGCTTTGTTCGGCGGATTCTTTCACCGCGACTCTGGACCAATTCTGCACGAAAGAGAATCCACCAGCTCTTTACAGCAGTAAGGATAAGGCATCGCTATCTCATGTCCATTCGTAAACACGAGAATGAGTTCTCTGTCGACCTGCACGCCGCCGTCAGAATCCGTGAACGAATTCGAGCGCCAGCACCACCCTTGAACGTCCGACCATAAGAAGTTGAATTCTTCCATGAAGAGCCTGCGGGAGAAAGACTACGCCACGCTGCGAAATCTCCACTTTCAGACGCCACCACCATATTCCTGATGCAATCAGCGCAAATGCCCCACCCGCAAACAGCCAGGGAAGCGGCTTGTCCAGTATCGCGAATTGCCTCGTCACAGATGCGACACCGACCGCTAGGCACATCGCACCAAGAGCCAACAACACCCCTGCGGCCTCCGTTTCTGAAGTCGAAATTGAAACCTGTCGCACTTCTTCGTTCATTCGCTGTGCTGCCATTGAGGCATAAATTCATCAGGAGCCGAACAATTATTATAAAGAAATCTGCATATTCCACTTCGGGATTATTCTGCATACCTCAGGGGGTGGTGTCAAGAAAACTTTGCTCAAAGTGGGGAGGAACGCTAATATCTAGATCGCGGGTTATTTCTATTTGAGCCGATGGCTGATTTTTCGAATTTGCCTGGCGACTGGCTGCTATGCAAATAATAATATTATAACTGCTTGACTTAGTGCGGCGAGAAATCCGGGCGCGACCTATGTCAATTCGGACTGAGGAGGCTTACCACAGCTGGATTGTCGACTTCCTCCGATTTCATCAAGCGCTGGCGGGCTGGTGGCGACACCCTGAAGAGCTGGAAAGCAAGGAGGTGAATGCTTTTCTTTCGTACCTGGCAATTGAGCGGAACGTGGCAGCCAGTACGAAAACCAAGCACTCTCGGCGATTCTCTTTCTGTAGACCCAAGTACTTGTGCAGAAGCTGGAGATCAATGAGACACGCGCCAAACGCCCCACAAAGCTGCCGGTGATGCTGACCGTCGAAGAAGTGCGGCGGGTGCTGCCGGAGATTCCGCTGCAGCCCTTTCGCTTGATGGCGAGACTGATTTACGGAGCCGGATTGCGTTTGATGGAGGCGTGTCGGCTGCGGGTGCAAGATGTTGATTTCGATCGTCTGCAGCTGATGATGCGGGATGGCAAAGGGGAGAAGGATCGGGCGGTACCTCTGCCAGGGCGATTGGTGGAAGGGTTGCTTCGACAGCTGGAAACAGTAGAGAGGCGACACGAGCTCGATCTGGAGGCAGGTGCTGGCTGGGCCTGGTTACCCTAAGCACTCGCACGCAAATACCCCGAGGCTGGCCGTACTTTGACATGGCAGTACCTGTTTCCAGCCAAGCAGTTAAGTCGCGATCCACGGCCGAGAGAGGCTGCTGAAGGGCTCCGGCTTGGAGCGAATGACAACGAGGGAGCAGAGCAGCTGCGGCGACATCATGTGCACGATATGAGTGTGCAAAAGGTGGTGGCAACAGCAGTACGGAAGGCTGGGCTGACAAAGCGAGCGACATGCCATTCTTTAAGACACAGTTTTGCGACACACTCGCTAGAAGACCAAAAAAGGCATCTGGAGAATACAAGAACTTTTCAGATATGCCGATGTGAGTACGACGATGATTCATACGCACTTCAATGCAGTTGGAGCTACAAGTGTGCAAAGCCACTCGATCGGATATAGAACAGCCAGATTCGACTGATTGAATGTAGATTCAACGAGCAGTGAGGCGTTACATCTTATGCCTTATTATTATACTGTTCAACTCTGCATATCATTCGAATCTTATAATGTTATAATGGCACTGACACTACAACTTTCACTACAATCTCCAGAACGCTACCCTCTGTCGTCGATTTGATGCTAGATGCGATCGAACCTGCTGACAAATCTCTTTGATCAAACCATTTTTGTACTTTCTGCATACTTGCGTTTACTTCCCAAGAACTCATCAAGCGAGGCGTTAAGCCTGAGAACTACCATCATAATCTTGATGCAAGGAATCGATGGATATTTGGGAGCAGGTTTACAAGGAGAATTAATTTCTCACTGCTTCGCGGTGCCTGCTGCAGACCAAGAGAAGGCCCAGGATGACAGCAGCGCATAAAAAACCAGTAGCCGAGGTGACTACTGGGGTTCTGAGTTGAGCGGTTCGCACTTCTTTCGAACAATCTCGCAAATCCGGGAAATGATCATCGAGACATTACCCTGCCCCTGTGGCAGCAAACAAACGCGATTCGCTTTTCTAAACGATCAAATCTGCACAGCGCCGCAAACTTGGTTGGGCGATTTTGGTTCAGTCAAGCAACTCTTCAGTTCGTCGACGGCCTGCAGTGTTTAGGCCGTCTATTCGACGTTGCCCCGACGTGCCTCCAGCTGCGGCAAAAGCAAGAAAATTTCGGACAATTCGACAGAAGCTAGACGCTGGGGCTGGCGCCATGTTACGGTTGGACGGGCTCAGGCTCAGGCTCAGCTTGGCTCAATCGCGATTTGAAATCCAAGGTGACCGGTTTTACCGAAAGTAGGCGCTATGAAAGCAGCTCTAATCCTTCTTGTGATCCTACTATCGGCGGCCCACTGTCAGGCGGCCGAGAGCTTAGATTCCCTGTTCGGCGACAAAGAAGCGCAATCCGTCGTCGCCAAACCCACGAAAGTGCAGGCCTATCGCCTGGCGGACCACTCTTTTTACAAGCCAACTGCCAAGGAATACAAAGTAATTGCCGGACCGGTCGCCGTCGACGACGCGCTGGCAAAGAGCGTGGGCCAATTGCTGCTGGACGAGAAAAGCTACCTATGGGACGTGGGCAAGGCCTGCGACCCTATCTTCGGTGTGCGGCTGGAATTCATCCAGGGTGACAAGTCGACGAATGTATGCTTCTGCTTCGAATGCGATATTCTACAGGTGTATGTAGATGGCAAGCCCGTCGGCAGCGAAGACTTTGACGATGTGCGCCCACAGTTGGTGAAGCTGATGCAGAAGATTTTTCCCGAAGACAAGGTAATCCAGGGACTGAAGGATAAACAATGAATCCCGCTCCACCCACGAATTTCCAATAGCAGCGGCCCCGACTGAAGACGAAAAACTGTCGGGGCGAACTTGGGCCGTCCAAGGAAAACCGGGAGCATGGATACAGACGGACCGGCGAATGGCTCAAGTAACTATGGAACGCCGGATGCTGCGGCCGGCGCACGAAAAAACCCCAGCAGGCGAAGTGACTACTGGGGTTTCGAGTTGCGGGGGCAGGATTTGAACCTACGACCTCGAGGTTATGAGCCTCGCGAGCTACCGGGCTGCTCCACCCCGCGATGTGTTGGGTGCTTCTAGGAGTGTGCGATCACCGAAAAGGTTCGGAGCCTTCATAAAGGGCACCGCGAAAAACTTGAGCTTTGGCTCGAAGCTTTTCTGATCGCTGCTGATCTCAAAAAACTAGGCTTTTTGAAGTCAGCTGGATTGCTCGAAGGTGCTATTAAAAAGCACTTTCGAACGACTCATCAGGCTATGTAGGCGAGATGAATTTCCTTGGAAGACTCGTAATCATAATCAAGCCTTTCGGTGTCGTCGAGGGGGCTGAAGTGGAAATCGTAAGTGGAGAGATGCTTCGGGCGTAAATCGTCTGCTGCGAACCACTTCCTCGCTAGGTGCAGGGATTTTCATGGAGACAATCAGCCTCGCCGTTCGTTTCTCGTGTACTGGGCCGCTTGGCAAGGCCTGCCAGCCGAGTCCAGCTACTCATCAGAGCCCCCTGTTCAGGGATACCGTAACTCGATTGCCAGTCGTGACTTACAAAAGCATGATTTGGGCGGATTAGCAAGTGCTTGGGTGGGGTGAACAGATCTCCGCCCAGGGCTGAGTTACAAGGTACGCTTAACGATTCGGGGAATCTTTTGCTTGTTTCGTAGCGGATCGACGGATAGACTCGTAAGAGTTTGGGACGGCAGACTTTCCGGCGTTTTACCAGCACCATTTGGGGGGCTTACGGGCAGGGATTTTCCTGGCTTTAGGGACCACCACTGGGAAGGGACGACTCGGCAAAGTTACTAGCACCTAGATTATTGCTGGCACTAGAAAGCTCGAATCCGCTGGGATTTGTCAGAGCCTGTGGCTTCTGAGGCGTGTAGGTGCTGAGGCTGAGTGGGCATGGGGGGAACATGGGCATGAGTGAGTCCGATTCTACGCGCGGAGGAGATTCAGCGAGGACGCCTCAAGGCGGCTTCGGCCCCTCCCCACCTGCGCCGCCATCGGCCCCGCCCTATCCGCCACCACCTGGCTATCCAGCCGGTGCGGTACCACCTGCTGCTCCGCAGTTCGCCGGCATTCCGGTCGCCAGTCCACCTCCGGGCTATGGCTATCCAGGGGCCGCGCCGGGCTATCCTCAGGGTTACCAGCAACAGCCCTTTCCACAAGCGCCGCAAGGGTTTCCACAGCAGTATCCACCAGCGGGATATCCTCAGCAGGCCTATCCTCAGCAGGCCTATCCGCAGCAGCAATATCCACCGGCGGGCTACCCGCAGCCTGGATACCCACCCGCTCAGCCGCAGTATCAGCAGCCCGCTTATCCGCAGCAGCCGTACTACCCGCAAGGTCAGTACGCTCCGCAGCCTGGGTATCCGCAGCAAGCATATCCACAGCAGCCGACGCAACCTCAAACAGCGATGCCGTTTCCGTCGACGCCGATGACGATTCCGCAGGTGTCGGCTGATGGAGGTGGCGGTGCGGCTCCGATTCCGCTGTCGGCGTTTCAGAGCGTGGCTCCGCTCCGGCCGATTCCGGTGACGGCCAAAGCGGCTACCCCGGGAGGCGCAGCCAGCGCGACGCCGGCTCCAGCAGCCCCTGGGGCGACACCAAGCCGACCGACTCCCGTGCGCCCCACACCGGTGAGTGGCGAATCGGGAGCGGCTCAGCCCACTCCGACCAAGACCAAACGCCCCAAGCCTGTCAAAGAGGGGGCTGCAACATCGGCGGTCACAACATCAGCAGTGCCATCGGCGGGAGCAGTTTCGCCGCCAGCTGGAGCAGCGGTAGCTGCGCCAAGTGTGCCGCCGACCCTGCCAGCTAGGCCAGCCACGCCTGCAGCGGCTTCCAGTGCCGCAGCCTCGCCAGCGGCCATGCAGCCACTTCCGTCGCCAATGATGACCATGCCGCTGCGACCTCAGCCGGTGGTCGCGCGTCCGGTGCTGCTGGCACCAGCAGGTGAGATCACCAGCGCCCCGAAGGTCGATACAGAGCTCGCCGACGAGGAAGGCGCAAACGATCCCGCCCAAAAGGTCGTGAAATCAGCGCCACCTTGGATGGTGAGCATGCTGGTGCATATGGTGGCAATTGTCGTGCTGGCACTCTTATACATTGTGACGCCGCCACCCAATCAGGTTGAAATTGAAATTGTGTACGCCGAGAAACTTGGCGAACAGGTATTAGACGACACGCTTCAATCTCCTGAATCTTTGAATATGGAGATTATCGACCCGGCCTTAGCGCTCGATAGCAAACCGGTCGATGATCCTTTTGCTGCTCCACCAATGGTGGAGATGATGGAACTCGATGCCATTAATGCCACCGATGATATTGTGGCTCCTTCGATCGGCATGGCACTGACAGGTCGTGAAGAGGGCTCTAAAAAGGCATTGCTTGCGGCTTATGGTGGCAATGCAACGACCGAAGCATCGGTGCGGCTGGGCCTCGAATGGCTCAAGCGGAATCAGCAGAAAGATGGGAGCTGGAGCCTGACTGGCCCTTATGCCGACGGCGGTGGCGTAGAAAACAAAGTTTCTGCCACGGCAATGGCGCTGCTGGCTTTCCAAGGGGCGGGCCACACGCATCAAATGGGGGACTTCAAAAAGGAAGTCATTTCAGGGTGGAAAGCCTTGAAAGCGATGCAAAATGCTGACGGTTTTTTTGAATGCGAATCGGCCAATCATCATCGTTTGTATGCTCAAGCCCAGGCCACGATTGCCGCCTGCGAAATCTATGGGATGACCAAAGATCCCGAGTTCAAAGCGACAGCTCAAAAAGCACTCGACTTTGCTCATAAAGCCCAGGCCCCTGAAGGTGGCTGGCGTTATGAGCCGCGGATCGACTCTGATACTTCGGTGACCGGCTGGTATATGATGGCCCTGCAAAGTGGTCGCATGGCGGGCCTAGAAGTTCAAAGTCCCTCGGTCGATAAAATCACCCAATTCCTCGATCGCGTTAGTCATGAGAATGGCAGCCGCTATTCTTATAAGCCGGGAGAAGGTCAAACCCTGACGATGACGGCAGAAGGTTTGCTCTGTCGACAGTATTTAGGTTGGGAACATGATGACCCGCGCATGCGAGCGGGGATGGATTATGTGCTGGCCAATTTGATCGACTACAGCGATCAAAATGTCTACTACTGGTATTATGCCACCCAAGCGGCCCATCATATGGATGGAGACGACTGGAACCGCTGGAATGCTGTGATGCGCGAGGAGATTCCGCGCAATCAAGTGAAGACCGGCGCCGAACGTGGCAGCTGGAGCCAAAGTGGCGATCGTTGGGGGCCGCATGGTGGCCGGTTGTATGTCACCTGCCTGTCGATCTACATGCTCGAGGTCTATTACCGCCACTTGCCGATCTACAAATATCGTTTGAAGTAGCTAGCGCGTAGGAAAAGCCTGGAGCGAGTAGCACAAGTCTTCGGGAGCATCATCTTCTCGCTAAATTGCAACTATTTAGCGTCTCTCGGGCCGGGTTACTGTTGACTCTCGAGTCCCCCCCTCGAACAATTGGCTTAGCACGTGGTTTTGTGGCAAATATTTCCGCTCGACTAGCGAATCGTGAGTGATTTCGGGGTCCGAGAGCCACGAACTGCCCATCCTGCCTTTTGCGTAAGTCACACCCCACCATGCCTTTATATCGAGGAATCGGCCCGTGATGCGGCAGCTTTTTCGTTTGGCAGTGGGAGGGATGGACCGGCAAACTTCGCCGCGTGCGATGATAGCAGCCCTGCTGTCGGCACTTTCGCGAGAAGGACAAACCCCCCAGCTGTTTCTGGGTAAGAGCTTGCCGGGTCAGTCGTCGTGTGGCGAATTAGCCTGTGGTGAGCCCGATCTGGGGCGTGTGATCGCCAGCCGTGCGACCCGACACATCGACAGCTGGACAATGTCGCGTTGTAAAGCGTCGCAGCTGGTTTCTGATGGCTGCCTCGATGCCAGTTTTGCTCTGGTTCACGGCAACTTTGGCCCGCACTCGCTCGGACCTAACGTGCAGCCAGGAGCGGAGCCGAACAGTCCACTCGAATATCCCCTGGGAAGTTCGCTTAGCGAGCTCGCCAAGTGGCTCGATCTGGCGAAGATTGCGGTGGTCGATGCCAGTCAGCCGATGCGTGGGCATCTCCCGTGCAGCGCGACACATGTCGACGGCGTGCTGCTCGATCAGCTTGCTCCAGCCGATCTGACACGGTGGCAGGTGGAAGTTGAGTCGCTGTGGGGAACGAAGGTGATCGGCTACCTTCCCAGGACATCAGCCCCGCGTCGCGAGTTCGAACTGGCGGGTCGGAATTGCTCGCTGAGCAAAGAGTTGTGCGACCAACTGGGCAATGCGCTGCTCGAAAATCTTGATCTTTCGCGACTGCTCGATGTGGCTCGACGCCAAAATCGTCCGTGGCAATTCGAGGAAGTTGATCGCTTTGCAACGTCGCGCCCGCTGCGAGTAGCGATTGCGTGGGACGAAGACTTCACCGGCTATTTTCCCGATACGATCGACCGACTGGAAGCAGCCGGGGCGAAGCTGAGCGACTTCTCGCCGCGACGCTGTGAACGAATCCCCGAAGACTGCGATCTGGTGTATATCGGCGGCGCTCGTCCTCAAGCACCCTGGCAACGGATTGCGTCGAACCACTGCCTGATGCAATCGCTGCGAGCCCATGCAATGCGTGGAGGCCGGGTGTATGCCGAGGCTGAAGGGGCTGGACTTCTGTGCCGCGAATTGGTGCTCGACAGCGGAGTTTCGTTGCCGATGGCAGGTCTTTTGCCAATTCGTGCCTCGCAGCCAAAATTGATCGATGGGCTTCCGCGACCCTCGCAGCCGACCACGGTGCAGGCGACGCAAAGCTCGTGGCTACTCGGTGAAGCGCACGACTTCTCGACTTCCACGCTGCGAGCCTACGAGGCCAAAGCGTGGCACCTCGACATCGATCGTGCGACCGAGCTTTTGGCCACAAGTGCGGATGGCGAGCCACTAATCATCGGTAGTGGCAATGTAGTTGCCAGTCAGGTGTGGCTCCACTTCGCAGCGATGCCCGAATTATTGGCTCGGCTCATCGCCGGTAAGTCGCTCGTGAGCGACTGGGCTCCGCAGCTCCGCTAGTTTTGCATGGCAGCGGCGCTTGGGGCGTTATCCTCTTGGGGCCCCTCTCCACCAGATCTTTGGGTGGATCATTCGGCCAGAATTGTCGGCTGAATCCGTCTATCGGCCTTCAACCCGCCTTTGACAGTCTTCCGTAGCGGGTCGATACTTGACAGTGGTTTCGGGAAGCTTCGACGTGCCACCTCGAATGTCAGCAGCGGCTCTTCATGATTAACACGCTCTTCCTGCCAGAACTGCGCGAGATGCTCGCGGAGAATAACGTGGCGGAACTGCGCGAATTCTGCACGGCGCTTCATCCGGCGCGAACTGCTGAGTTCATGGAAGGTTTATCGCCGCAAGAGACGTGGGCTGTGCTGCGGCATGCCGACCTGGCTTTGAAGGAAGAGATCTTTCTCTACTTCGGTCACGATCGTCAGATCGCCATCATCGAAGGTGAAGACCGGAGCGAAGTGGCCGAACTGCTCGCCGATCTGCCGGCCGATGATCGCGTCGACTTGCTGCACGATGTGGCGCCCGATGTGGTCGAAGAGATTCTGCCTCTGTTGCCGCTTCACGAGCGCCGCGAAATCATTCGCCTGCGGGCTTATGAAGAAGATACCGCCGGTTCGATGATGACGACCGAATGCGCGATGCTTTCGGAGTCGCTCTCGGTCCGCGATGCTCTCGCCGAACTCACGCGCGTGGCCGAGCATCTGGAAACGATCCACTACATCTATGTGGTCGATAAAGATGTGCATCTGCGAGGCGTTGTTTCATCGCGACGTCTGGTAACCGCGCTCTGCAAACCGGATCAAAAACTGGCCGACGTCATGGACACCGATCTGGTGTTCGTCAATGCGATGGATCATCGCGATGAAGTGACTTCGCGCGTGGCCAAGTACGACTTGTCGGCGATTCCGGTGGTTGATGATCAGCGTCGATTGATCGGCATTATTACCCACGACGACGTCATCGATGCCGTGCGCCAAGAGGCCACCGAAGATGCCCAGCGTATCGCCGGTGTGGCACCACTCGACGAAGGCTACCTGCAAACCGGGCTCGTAGAACTGTGGTGGAAACGAGGGGTTTGGCTCACGATATTGTTCGTCACCGCCATGTTCACCGCCTCGGCCTTGCGGGCCTATGAAGTGAAGCTGTCGCAGTGGTCGTGGCTGGTGATGTTCATCCCGCTGATCATGTCGAGTGGCGGCAACTCTGGCAATCAATCAGCGACCCTGATCATCACGGCACTGGCGGCTGGCAACGTACGACTGCGCGACTGGAAACTCATCCTGTGGCGCGAACTGCGCGTCGGACTGATGCTCGGTGGTGTACTTGCCGTGCTTGGGCTCGGCATCTCGTTCATCCTGACGATGGGTGAAAAAGGGACGAGCGATCAAACGCTCTGGCCCCTCGTGATCCCGATCACCGTGCTGCTGGTGGTTACCTGCGGCGCTGTCACCGGTTCGCTACTGCCGCTGCTGTTCAAGCGACTCGGACTCGATCCTTCGCTGATGAGCAATCCGTTCGTCGCCGCGATCAGCGATATCTTGGCGATCGTGATCTACATGACCGTTTCGGTCCTGCTGCTCCGTCCCACCTCGTGATTGTTGCGATTGTCGCACCCACGAAAAAACGTGGGCCGACTGGATTGCCGGTTCCCACGTTGGATGGATTCGGTCGAGCTCAAGAACTCGATCTGCTTTAGCAGCAGCGCTCGGCTGAAGGAGCGCGTGTATCGTTTTTTTGAGCGGCGCTAGCGCCAGCTCTTGCTGCGACTTTGGCCAGGCTCACACTAGGCATCGAGCAAGCATTCGCCGACATACAGCTGCAGGATTTGGCTCTGCACTTTGATGGCGCGAATGAGGACCCAGATTTGTTCGGGGGTGAACTTGCGCGGATCGGTGCGAGCCAGGTTTTCGAGCTCTTCGGTCATCGCAGCATGCTGATCGGTGGCTGCTTGCAATCGCAAACCCATTTCGCGCCAGGCGGCAGTGAGGGTGCGATCGTCGTTCAGCTGTTCTACGTCGCCAGTCGCATTCGCCAGCAGCAGACACAAACGAGCCACGTCCTTGGTGATGGCTCCAGGCTGCAACCGCTCGATTCGTCCGGCCAGGTCCGTGCAATTCATACGAGAAAGCCCCGTTGTCTCAGGTGGTGTGTTTCCATGTTCCGCCTCAAACGACAGCCTTGGCAAATGCAGCCATCGAAGATCCACGCGGGAATCGATCGCTGCGGGCTCGCTCGACTATTTCGATGCATCGGGAGTAGCACGAAACGGGTCGAACTTGGGCTGTCTATCAGATCGCCGAGGGGACGCTGAAGCCCGATCCATCGAGCACGTCACCAACACCAGAGACTCGCGCTGTCGTCAACCTTCATGGCGACAGGGCTGCGAGCAACTTCCGTTCGGCAAACTGACAATCGAACTTTAGCTCTCGATTACAAATTGGGCGACGATTTCGCTTGTGGCGCTGAAAAATCATCGCTCTATGCTGGCTAGAAATCACAGCAAGCCACTAGCAATAACGGCCTCACAGCATGGGCGCAGCTGAACGACCGTCACGACCGGAGGGTGATGATGCCAAAAAACAACGACTTGCGAGCTCCGGTGTTGCCTGGAGCCAGCAAGTCGTGTGGGTGGTTGCTCGCAGAATCTTTCTCGCCCGCGTGAGATTTTTTGGGGGCGAGACGAACTGGCGGGAGGCTTTTAGAGCAGGCCGTAAGCTGCGAGGCTTTTGCGGAGCTTGGCTTCGCCAGCAGGTTCGAGCTCGGTCATTGGCAGGCGGAGTTCGCCCGTATCGCGGCCGAGGAGTTTCATGGCGGCCTTCAGCGGAATGGGGTTGGTCGCCAGTCCGAGCATATCGCGGCAGAGATAAAACAGCTTATGGTGCAACTGAGTGGCATCGGCAGCACGGTTTTCGCGGAAAGCCGCCAGCAGCGCGAGCATATCTTTGGGAACAATGTTGCCGACAACCGAGATCACCCCTTCGCCACCCACCGACAGCAGCGGCAAAGTGAGGCTGTCGTCGCCACTCAGGATCGTCAGATCGGTGGTCGCCAGGATTTGCGAGGCTTGATCGAGCGAGCCGGTCGCTTCCTTCACCATGGTGATGTTAGGAAGGTCGGCCATGCGGGCGATCGTTTCAGGCTCGATGTTTTTTCCAGTGCGGCCGGGGATGTTATAGACGCAGATCGGAATGCTGACTTCTTCAGCGAGTGCTTTGTAGTGCTGAAAGAACCCCTCTTGGGTCGGCTTGTTGTAATACGGGGCGACGACCAGAGCGGCATCGGCCCCTTCCTTTGCGGCCCACTTGGTGAGTCGGAGCGCTTCGCGGGTGCTGTTGCTGCCGGTTCCCGGCATCACTTTGCAGCGGCCCCGAGCGGTCTCGACAACCACCGAGATCACTTTTTCGTGCTCGTCGTGCGAGAGGGTCGGTGATTCGCCGGTCGTGCCGACGGGGCAAAGGCAGTTGGTCCCGGCGTCGACCTGAAACTCGACCTGTTTTCGGAGCAAGTCGTAGTCGACTTCGCCATTTTTGAATGGCGTGACCAGGGCAACCGAAAGACCAGCGAACGCAGCACCTTTGCGCGGCATAGCAAGCAACCTGCGACAGATGAAGACCAAAGCGAGTTTGCGAACGTCCGCAAACTCAGGAAAGGGAAGCCCGGTAGTTTACGCCACCCCTGTCCGGGCTCGCAATGCCCGGAAGCGGGAGAGTTTCCGCAAGAAGGAAGCCGACCGAGGAGCCCGGCTTCAGTTCTCTACCTTCGCCCAGAAGGGATGCAGCCGATCGGCCCGGGTTCGCGCATCTTCCAAGATGACATCGATCGCAGGCTGCGGAGCCGCTTGCCGACGCCCGTTCACGGTGATCGAGATTTTGGCACTAAAGTCGACCATTTCGGGTGAAAGCCAGATTGTGACCTTCTGCGCCGCCGAGCTGACCATCACGCCGTTGGTGGCAGTGAGGTTGGCTTTGGTCCGGGCCACTTGCGAAGTGCGCGGGGGTGGCCACTGCACTGGAACCACCATCGAAGCGGGTGGCATCCGATCGAGTTCGAGCCACCAGAAGAAATTGTCCCACGGACGCATCGTCACCACTTCCACCTCTTTGGGAAAGAAGTTTCGTTTGTGGAGCGCCATCCAGTCGCACATTTTCTGGATCTCGTCGTGGAAATGCTCGTGGCCGCGACCCTGGTACTGCACGATCGTCACATCCCAGCCGGTGCGTGTGAGATAGCGGTCCCAATCTCCCGCATTCTCCGCCATTTTATTTCCATCTTTTTCACCGCAGACGAAGTACATCGGCAGCTGCGAGCCATTTTCCCAGTAGCGCGGCACGTACTTATCCGACATCGCCACGACCGGCAAAACGCCGGCCCAGAGGTCGGGATGAGCCAGGGCCACATCCCAGGCAGCATCGCCCCCCATCGAGTGCCCCGTGAGAAACACCCGATCGGTGTCGACCGAAAAACGCTTGCAGGCATCGCGCAGCGAGTAGAGCACCGCCGCATGCTCGCGGGCCGAGAATTCGTACTTCCGCTGATGCTCACGCGTCCAGCGAGGAGCGATCACGATATAGCCATGACGCGTCGCTTGACCATAGCGTGTGTTGGCTTCAGGCGAATAGTTGCCGCACCACCAATCGATTTGCTGAATCGGCGTCGTACCCGCCCCCGAGAGAGTCACCACAACCGGATACTTTTTGTAAGGATCGTATTCGGGCGGCAGCTGCACGTAGTAGATGATCTCAGGATCTTCCGACAGACCTGGCACGCGCACCTGCAACAGTCCAGGGGCGTTGCCATACTCGACGGTCGAGGGCTGCTCGGCACCTTCGAGCTGCTGCTCGTCGGCGACCTGGCGATTCACCGGCGCTTGGGGTGCCGCGCCACGGAGCAGATCTTCGCCAAACGCAGCGGGGGCCACTTTCTCGCCAGCAGCAGCGGCTGGCATCTTCAGTAGCGCATTCGGGGCTGGCGCTGGCGGCGGCGCAGCTGGCTCGGCTCCAGGTGGCTGATCGGGCTGCGGCGGATAGATCGGCGTTTCGACCTGCGGCTTCATGTTCGCAAGAATCTTTGCCAGATTCCCGGGAGTCGCTCCTTCTTGCGAGCGAAGCTGCGCCAGGAGTGCATCGCGGTCGGGCTTGGTGGCCGCAACGAGATACTTGCGTGCCACATCGCGCACCACCACCAGCGAGCGGCTGACGGCAATATTATCCAGACCACTCCCGGTTCCGAGCAACCAGCCGCTGATGGCGATCGACAACTTTTGCTCGGCGGGAAGTTTTTCGTCGTCGGACAGACGGACATAGTCCGACAGTCGGTCGAGCGTATGGATGTTCACTTCGGCCGCAATTTCCGCGAGAATCGGCGTCAATTCGGCTTTCAGCTTCTCGTCCTTCAGCTCGCTTTGGTGCTGGCCGAGCAGTTTGATCACTTGCTCGCCACGGGTGCGAACTTCCTCGTACTGCGACAGCATTTCGCTCACCTTGATGAGCGTTTCACCTGCCACACCATCGGGAGGAAACTTCTCGAGCATGGCAAACGCCAGCTGATGCTGCCCGGCATCGCGGCGGAACTGAATTTCTTTGAGCAGTCGCTGCGAGCCGAGTTGATTGAGCGTGGTCACTTGCTCGTTGAGATAGTCGAGCTCCGGAAAATCTTTGATCAGGGCTTCGAGTTCTGCGCGAGCATCTTGAATACGATCCGACTGGATGTAGAGCCGCACGATCCGCAGCCGCTCGTCGGGATTTTTGGCATTCAGGCGATTGAGCAAAATCTTGCTGAGCGTTTGCCGGGGAATCGAACTGGTGGCGATTCGCATGGTCCAGATGTATTGATCGCGACCTTGCAGCGCTTCGACCTTGGTGTAGGTGGGGGTGATCTCGGTGATCCCTTGCACGACGTCGATCGTCCCTTGCGCCGAGCTCATCGAAAAGATGCGGCGTCCCCATTCATCGAACGGAGTGACTCGCAAAATCGGGCCGATACCACCGATCGAGCGGCCGGCGATTGCCACACGCTGAGGAATTTTGATCCGCTCAAAACCGGTGGCTGGCGAAGGAGCCGGTTCGACAGCCACCTGATGCGTGCCGACAAAAACGCGCCGCAGTTCGTCGTCGACCACGATCACTCGTTTGAGCTTGATCTCGCCCGAGCCTTCGGACTTCAGCGGATCGGAACCGAGGCTGGCGATCTTGCCGAGCACACCTTCGAGCTGCGTGCCGTTTTTCAGCGTCAGCACTTCCCCCATCGCCGGGGCGGGGCGCAGCAGGAGCGCGATCATGGCGCAAACCATCAGCCAGCGACAGGCGATCCATCGGGCCCGCAGCGCTCGTGACATCGAAAAGCTCCTAACCTTGAGAGGGAGGGTCCGCGCGTGTGTTGCCCCAGGCGGACGGCTCAATTTCCATTGTGACTATTGCGGGAGCAGTGTCAAACTTGCAAATCGGTGGCACCCCCATCCAAACTGCTACGCGTTGACACCACGCCGCGTTCGACTGACAATCTCCGCAAAGTCTTCCCCCCTTTCGCAGTTTCCGGTCCTGAGGATTATCCGTGCCGATTCCACGCTGGCTGTTCGTCCCCCTGCTGCTGGTGGCCATCGTGCTGGTGGTCGCCATCGCCGTTGTGATGCTCGGGTCGGCCATTGCCACCGCCGCTGGCAACGCAATGGCTGCTGCCATCCTGTTTTGGATCGGCATCGGGCTGGTGATGCTGCTGACGGTCGATTTACTGCTGCTGGTGATCGCGATGGCCCTCGAGCTCCTCAGCCGACCACGCGAGTAGCCTGAAATTGCCCGGGGCCGCTTCGCCACTCTCCTCGCCCGCCAGCAGCCACTGGTGCAACCGACACAACTCCTTTTGCCACTACAAATGCACCGCCGGCAGTTTCCTGAGCTCGAGCAAACGGCAGCCATGCTGGGAATTCAGCCCTGCGGAAATTAGGGTAGAGAGATTCGTGGCATCCTTTCGAGCGCTACGCCACTCGACCAGATCGGTTCTTCACAGCCCGCACACCTGCTAAGTCGTCACCATGCCGATTCGTTTCGCTTGTCCCAAGTGCAGCCAGAAGTTGAGCGTCAGCTCGCGCAAGGCGGGAAGCGAAGCAGTCTGTCCACGCTGCAAGACAACGATCGCAATCCCGGCCGAAGAGGCTCCCGCAGCCGCGCCAGCTTCGGCCCAGGTGGCAACCACCACCACCAACACCACCACTGCTGATGCCGAAGAAGGTTTTCCGCAGTACTTAGTGTTCGACGATCACGAACTGGTCTACGAACACGACGAGGAACATCACGACGAGCAGAGTGCAGCGGGACAGCCCGAATACATCGCCATTCCGCGCTGGACACTCTATGCCCAAGGGGGACTGCTTCTTGGCGTCGGTCTCATCTGCTTCCTGCTTGGGATCTTGATGGGCAGCTCGCTGCTGTCGACACCTGCTGCCCCACGCGCTGCGGAAGCCTGTTTGATCACCGGCAAAATCACCGTGAAAATTTCGGGGCAAACACTTCCCGATGCGGGCGCGGTGGTGATGATCGTTCCCGAGTCGACCGCCAATATCGACGAGCGTATTCCGGTGAGCGGCCTGCGTCCCGATGATCCGCTGCCGGCGCGCGATCAACGCGGGCTTTCGATCTTACGAAGCATTGGCGGCGGTTTTGCCCGCTGCGATGAAAACGGCAGCTACGCCATCGAACTTCCCGATCGTGGCAAGTACTACGTGCTGGTGATCTCGAGCGATATTGCTTCGGGAGCCGCTTCGATTCCTAAGACCGAAGACATTCTGAAGATTCGAAGCTACTTCGATCTGCCGGTCGATTTGCTCGGGAAGAATCGCTATCGCTGGACGCTCGAAACGGTGCGTGGCAATCGCTCGTACAGCACGTCGTTTCCGTAATCGCGGCTCAGATGAGTCGCAGCTAAGCTGGGGCGTGCCGCTGAAATTACGCGTCGTCGTGCTCGAGCCGAGTGACCCGTTTACGCGGAGAAACGCTCGTTTTTCGAGCAGTTTTTGCTGTGCGAGGGCTTTTCACGGCGGTCGATGCGCCGCGCCGATGCCCCGCATCGGGACGCACCACACGCACCCGCGCTCGGCGGCGAGGTGGCGTCGTCATTCGCTTTTTGGAGCCCGGCAGCCCCAGGCGATGCGACATATCGAACCAGACTTCGCGGCCGGTGGTGCAAAGCAGCACGTCGAACAGCCGACCTTCGTACTCTTCCAACCGCTGTGCTGCGGGAGTGAGCTCGAGCACTTCGAGCAAATCATATTCATCCGAGGGATGGCAAACCTGGTACGGCTCGGCAGAAGTTCCACTGCCAGTGGCGAGCATCGCCTGCAAGCAGATGACGAACAGATAGCGCTCGAGTTCGACGTTCTCGTCGTCGCCGGTTGCTTCAGCCGCTTCCGCTGCTAAGAAGTGAACGCGGGGCGAGATGGCTGCCGAGGGTGGGAGCAGTTCGAGCCGCGCAAGCGCTTCGTCGTACTCACCCGCATCGAGCATCGCTCCCAAATGTGCGAGGTCGGTTGCATCGACAGGTATCGGCGACTTCGCCAGGAGCGCAGCGCGTGCCGCCAAATAATTGGCTCGCGTTGGCTCTTCGACGAAGCGTGCGAACTCGCGCTGCATACTTCAGTGCTCACATCCTTGGTGCGATGAAAAAAGTGCGAGCCACTCGCTCGCACATCACGCCACTAGCGTGCTTCAATCGTCACTCACTCATCACAGCCTAATCAACGCGACAGGCGTTTGACAATCTCTTGGCGCATCTTTCCTGAGACTTCGCGAAAGTTCGCGCGCTCCTCTTGAGCAGCAACCAGCGCGCTAGATCGTGGCCAGATCATCGAGCGGTGTGACGACAATGCCAAACGAGCGGAGATGTTGATAGAGATCTTGCATGTGATTGCGATCGCGCGTTTCCACCGTGCAGCGCACCGTCACCGCAGCCATGTCGGGACCTGCAAAGATGCGTTCGTGTTCGACTTGCTGAATGCTCGCGCCGATCGTTGCCACTGCTGTAGCAAACTGCGCGAGTCCACCAGGACGATCGCTAATCACCGCCGAGAATCGCGCGAGACGTCCATCGCTCGCCAGCGCCACTTCAATCAGTCGACTGACGATCAAAAGATCGATATTTCCGCCGCAAAGCACAATTGCGACACGTTTTCCCGCCAGCTGTTCTTGCAGCGGCCCGCACACGGCAGCAAGCCCCGCCGAGCCAGCTCCTTCGACCACGCTCCGCTCGAGCTCCATCAGCCGCACCACAGCCCGCGCGATCTGTGGCTCGCTCACTTGCACCACTTGATCGACACGATCGCGCGCGACTTGAAACGCGAATCGGCCGACACTCGAGACCGCCAAACCATCGGCCAGCGTTGGTCCGCAGTGCATCGGCACCACCCGACCGTGGGCCAGTGCAGCGGAATAGCCCGCAGCAGCAGCTGCTTCGACAGCGATCACTTGAACGCTCGGCTTCACCGACTTGATGGCGAGCGCAACCCCTGCCAGCAGTCCCCCACCACCGACGGGAACGACCACAGCATCGAGGTTCTCGACCTGCTCCAGCAGTTCCAGACCGAGTGTCCCCTGCCCTGCAATCACGGCGGGATCATCGTAGCCATGCACGTAGGTCAGACCTTCGCGCTCGACTAGTTCATCGGCTTTGGCGCGGGCCTCGGCAAAACTATTGCCCGACACAATCACGCGGGCTCCGAGCTTGCGCGAATTCACCTGCTTCACCAGCGGCGCATAGCTCGGCATCACGACCGTGACAGGGATGCCGAGTTCCGCCCCATGATGCGCCAAGGCGAGCGCGTGATTGCCGGCGCTCGCCGCGATCACCCCTTTGTGGCGCGAGGTTTCGTCGAGCAGCAGCAGCGCGTTGCGAGCGCCGCGCTCTTTAAAGCTGCCGGTCCGCTGCAGCATCTCGAGCTTGCAATAAAGCTCGCACCCGGTGAGCTGCGATAGCGCAGCAGCGTAGGTGCAGGGGGTAACCAGCACACCACCGGCAATGCGGCTGGCGGCTGCACGAATATCGTCGATAGTCACTGCTTCCATGCTGGATGATGGTAGCAGCAAGTGCTTGCGGCGTCATCGAGCAATGCGTAAATCTCGCAGCAAGCGGCTTAGCTCATGATCTCCCGTTTGCGGCTGACGTAGTCCCACACCACAAAACGGTCGAGATCGCGCCCCGCTGTGAAGAAGACACGTCCCTTGGTGCTTTCCGCAAGCCGATAGGCAAACCGGATATCTTCTTCCGACTGCGACCAACTCGGCAGCAGGAACAAGTTGATGGTGATCCCTTCGCGAGCACACAGCATCCCTTCGCGCATGGTGGCCGCTTCGGTCAATGGATCTGGGGGATAGAGCAGGTAGAGCCATTCCCCTTGAAAATGTGCCGTGGGAAGACCGTCGGTAATCAAAATGATCTGCCGGTTCGGAGTATCCTGCGTCGACAAAAACTGACGCGCCTGATGCAGCGAGCGCTGAATGTTGGTGAAGTGAGGCGGGATCCGGTACTCGCTGATATCGCTGCGGCTCATATCGATTTTCAGCCGCACCACCGGATCGAACAGCGTGACCCGTTTGGGCATCAGCTCGGCGATTTCCCCGGAGCGCACCGGCTTGGCGAAGGTAAACATTTCAATGAACTGCAGATAATCGCCCGGATATTCGCGGCGAATCAGCCCCTCGAGCGCCAGCGCCATCCGTTTGACGTTCACGTACTGACCATCGTTGCGCATCGAGCCGCTCATGTCCATGATCACGGCTGTGGCGCACTTCGGGGCATTGCGCGTGCGGTGGACAACGATATCTTCTCCCTTCAAACCGACAGGACCAGCGCCGCCGGTTCGCAGCAGCGCGTTGATCATCGTTTGGGGAATATCCATTTCCGACAGCGAATCGCCAAATTCGTAAGGGCGTGTCGCCTGCATCTCGACCGAGCCTTCTCCGACGATCGGTCCCTGGTGGCGACCGGTTCGCGAGGCATCGAGTTTACTAAAGATTTTTTCGAGCAGTTTGCTCTGAAAAATGCGCATCGCCTTGGGAGTGACGCGGAAGGTGCCATTCTCTTGCTCGAGCCCTTGTCGCTCGGCCATTTCGCGCACTAGATCCTCTGTCATGCGCTGTAATTCTTCGAGTTTTTCGAGATCCCCCGGCTCAGTAAACTGCTCAAGCAGTTCGAGATCGATAATCGCGATCTGGGCATTCTTGCGAGCCTCTTCGAGCTGCGCGATCAGTTTGTCGATCTTCTCGAGTTCGTCCTTCACCGCTAATGCTTCGGGGACCGTCAGCGGCTCTTGCCCGGTGAATTCATACTTCGAAGCGAGCTGATCGATCTGGTATTTCTCGCCCAGATTCTCGACCAGCTGCACTAGCCCCCGCGCAAAACGCGACGTGTCGTCCCCAGCGGCGTACCAGAGCATTTCGAGGTCGCGGAGCTGTTCTTCAGCCACTGCCCGTCGAAAACGCTTCTCGAGTTCCTTAGGGGGATCGAGTTTTCCAGCCGACCGCTGAAAATCTTTTTTGGCGACGTTTTGGACCGAACGTGTCTCGAACTTGGCTAAGATTTTTCGTTTGCGTTCGCGGAGCATGGCGAGCAACGCATCGATGCTCGGCCCCAGTCCGGCAATCTGGCTCGGGTCGAGTCGAATGGCCCGAGCAAGTTCCTCGGGGGTCAGCCGACGCGACTCGCCGTACATCAGCAAATGGTCCATCGCCGGCGAGACGAGGTCCGGAGGTGGCTGGGTCGGGCTCGGAAAATTCAGGGGATCGTACTGCTGATACGTGTGAATCACACCACCTACACGCGGCTGGGGCGTCTGGCTCGGTTCCATAGGTGGCTTCGTTTCTCGGCAGTGGGGCTGACTAGAGGCAGATTCTCCGCACTTCAGTTTAGCGCGCCGGGCAAGCCTGCGCCTTCTGGGCAGAGCGAACCGATCTCCAGGAACCTGGCTCTCTACTCTTTACCCTGCTCCAAAAATCCATTCAATTACTACACGTCAGGCGGTAGTACACGGAGGTTGCCCGAAGATCGGCGGAGTTTTCGCTCGTGCTCACCACAACACGTCAAGACATTAATGTCACGCTCACGCAGGGGGGACTGGAGTCTCCTCGTGCACCCAATGAACTTGTCGACCGCTATAACGAAATCGTCGAGGAAAAGCGGCTCGCGTGGACGTCGCACATGCGACTTCAGCGGCGTCTCGGATCGGGTGGTCAGGGAGTGGTCTATCTGACCGAACTCCGCGGCACCGATGATTTTACGCTCCCCGCAGCGCTCAAGATTTTCTCTCCCGAACGGTTCGACGACGTCGCTAGCTACGACGAAGCGATGCAGCGGATGGCGATGGCCTTGGCCCGCCTGGCTCAGCTGCAGCACGACAACCTGCTGTACGTCTACAACTTTGTCGACCGGATGCGGATTCGCATGTTGGTGATGGAGTGGATCGACGGCTATGACCTGCAGCGGCTGGTGACGCAAAAGATGCTCGACCGGATGCGGACGAGTGTCAGCGCTCGCCGCTGGGAATACATCAACCGCGTGATTGTGACCGCCGGACCGGTTCAGCCTCGCTTGAAAGCAGGCGTTGCGGTAGCCATTGTGCGCGACTGCCTCAACGGCCTGGCCGCCCTGCATCGCCACGGCATGGTGCACGGCGATATCAAGCCGTCGAACATCATGATGAAGCGCACCGGCATCGCGAAGATTGTCGACTTCGGATCGGCGTTCGAGATTCGCAATCCACCGCGCTCGCGCAACTGCACGCTCGCTTATGCCGCCCCCGAAGTGCTCGAAAATCGGGAGTGCACCCCGCGCAGCGATCTCTGTTCGCTCGGCTACGTGCTGATCGAACTCCTCGCTGGTCGCCCACTGTTTACCGGCAATCAAGATGCACGCGCGCTACTGGAATCCAAACGCTCGCTTCCGCAGCGTCTGCACGAAGTCTTGCCCGAGGATGTGATTCGCTGCGATCTGCTGCTGAGCTTCTGCCGCGGCATGATCGCCCCCGATCCGCTCCGCCGATTCCCGAGCGCCGAGGCGGCTGAACTTCTAAAAGAAGGGGCTGCCGCCTTCCATCGCCAACTGGTGATGGGTGATCTCGCCAGCGAATACAACAACGAGATTCGCCAGTGGCTTGAAGAACTCAAAGAGCTCGATGAGTCGAACACCGACCCATCGGGACAAGCGAGCCACTCGGCTTAGTGCATTTTTTGCTGAGGCCGAGCTTCGCCGACACCATCTCCCGGTCCTTATTTCACGAGACGAGCTGCGCGTGATCGTTTTTCTTTCGCCCGAAATGATGTTCGCCACCCGCTTGATGTCGGCTGCTACCGCGACCGGCGCAAAGCTCGCCATCGCCCTCACTGCGGCAGATCTTCCCGCCAAACTTTCGAGCGAAACAAGGCTCGTGATCATCGACCTGGCAGCTGCCCCGGGAGCGATCGACAACATTGTTGCAGCGACTCGCTCTGGCGCACCGCAGGCGAAAATTCTGGCCTACGGGCCGCACGTCGATATCGCGTCGCTGCAAGCAGCCACGGTGGCTGGCTGCGATGTCGTGATGAGCCGCGGCGAGTTCAACAACTCCTACGCCACCATCTTTCGCGAACTTGTCGCCAGCTAAAGCGCGCTGAATGGCTGTCGCTATTCACCTTCGTTGTTCACATCGGAACTAGCGCTCGGAACGCCAACCGAAACGGCGCGACGACCAGCGGCAAAACGAGCCGCGTCATCTTCGTGGTAGAGATCGTCGAGCTCTTTATCGTCGACATCTTTTCGCAGCAGCAGGTAGATGCCACTCGCAGCGACGAAGAAAAAGGCATAGGCGAACGACCGAGGAACCGCACGCACAATCGCGATGCTCCAGCTGATGAGCCACGCGCCGATGTGCTCGCTGCTGTTGAGCTTGGGAGCCCCCTCGAGCTGAATAGAACTTTGAAAGGCTGCGACAAACGCCTGAATCTCGAGCGTTCGCTGGCGACCAGCGCCCCACGATGTTCCCCAGAACCCGGCCCGAATCACCACGGCCGCGACATACTCGACAAGTTCGAGCGCAAACCAGCCAACCAGTCCCGCCACCACCAGATAGAACGCATAGTGCACCGGTTTGCCGAATACGTAGGAATACGATCGGCTGAAGGCATCGAACGTATCCCCTTCCTGCTCGGCAGAGATCGCCGGCCACATCAATATCCAGCCAAAAAACAGGCCGACTAGCAGCCAGGCAATCACGGCTGAAACCAGCAGCACCACAACCCACAGCAGTCCCATGATCAGCACGCCGAGATCGGCACGCATCAAGAGTCCCGCGATGGCCAGAGGGAGCGTCAGCAGAGCAACACCCAGCAAGGGATAGAGCGGGGCTGTGAAAAACGAGAGCCATCGCGCAAAGACCATCCGCGCGCAGGCGAAAATATCGGGCGATTCTTCAGCCCCCAGTTTGAGGACGCTGTAGCGGCAAATCGTCCCTCCGACGAGCGACCAAACGCCAATCGCCCAGAGGTTGCCGATCATGAAATAGAGGACACCGCGCCACGAAAGATCAATCCGCCCCAGCATCGCCACTCGTCCTGCGGTGTGACGAATCACGTACTCGACCGGACCGTCGAGCGTGAAGGTGTTCCATGCGGGAACATAATCGTCGAGCTCAAATTCGGTCGTCAAAGTGAGCTGAAACCGCTCTTCACGCGTCAGGATCAGACTCGCTGCTTGCCAGCCGATCGACGACACGAGATACCCGAGGAATGCCAGCGCAAGGATCGAAGGGGTGAGGGCAATCCAAGCTGCTTTGGCCAAACGTAGCGCCGGAATGACTTCGAGCCACTCGACGCGCTTGATAGTTCCCGATTCCGTCGCCACGTGAGCGTCCTTTGCCGCAGTGTCTTGAGAGGTGAGCGTTTCGAACGATCAGAAACTAGCTAACCTGCGGCGAATAATACGACCCCTTCGAGTGGGTCGCAAGCGGACGAGATGTTCCGGGCCGATTGGCAGTTCGAAATGTGAAGAGAGAGCAGCGAGGCGAGATCATCATTGCAGCGAGTAGGTCAGTCTCCTGCCTGACGAAATCTGGCAGCAACGTTCAATCGCCCTGCGGACAGGCGGGAGCCTGCTCTACCAAAAATGCACAGCTGCTATTCGTCATCGTCGTCAGCGGCGCGACGGGGGCCGAAACCTTCAGCGATTTCGCTCTCTTCGTCGTCGTCGATTCGCTCCACGGGAACGCTGTACCCTTCATTCAGCCAGCGTCCAAGATCGATCTTTCGACAACGCTCGCTGCAAAACGGCATTGCCTGGGTGGTTGCTTGATCGAACCGTTTTTCGCAAATGGGGCAGCGGATGAGGGGCATCGTTGTCGCAGCCTTTCGTGCCAGCACTTACTTATCACCCTTTTTGCCGCTCGATTTTGGCGCCGATTCGGTTTTGGCAGGCTTGCTCTCTGCTTTGGGGGCTGGCTTGGCTTCGCTCGACGAGGAGGATGATTCGCTCGAGCTGGCACTCGACTTATCGGAGGCAGCAGCCGACTTGTACGACTCACTGCGGTAGTCGGTGGTGTAAAAGCCCGAGCCTTTGAACATCACCGCTGCGCCGGCACCAAACAGCCGAACGAGCTTCTTCTTTTTGCACTTGGGACACTTGGTCAGCAGTTCCGCCGAGATCGACTGAAACTCTTCGAACTTGTGTCCGCAAGCACTGCACTCGTAGTCGTAGGTGGGCATCGTTAGGTCTCCAGCACGAAGGCTGTGAGTGATTCAAACGTGAGGCGAGAGTTCGGAGTGTAATTTCGCAGCGTAATAGCTCGTGCGATTAGGCCGAGGCAGGTCCGGTCGACACAAAGACTTGGGCAGGACGAATCACGCGGTCGTGGAGTTTATAGCCCACCTGAGCGGCGCGCGTGACCACACCTGCGGCATGTTCGTCGCTCGGCTCTTGAGCAATCGCCTGATGGAAGTTGGGGTCAAATGCCTGGCCGACCGTTTCGATCGGCACGCACTGATGCTGGGCCAATATTCCCTGCAGTTGACCGAGCACCATCTTCACACCGAGGAGCAAATCGCCACTCGATTCGGCCTTCGCGGCGGCATCGAGGGCACGCTGCAAGTTGTCGATCACGCTCAGCAGATCGCGCGCTAAAGGGAGGGCGGCGTACTTGCGATCGTCTTCGAGTTCCCGGCGCGAGCGCTTGCGATAGTTCTCAAGCTCGGCCTGACCACGGAGCACGCGCTCGTTGGCCTCTTTGACCTCGGCTTCGAGTTTTGCCAATTGCTGCTGAAAAGCCGTTTCACCAATCGCTGCTTCGGTAGCATCGGCGGATGGATCGGAAGTTGGGTCGATCGTCATGATGATTGTTTCTCCTCACTGGCCGCAGGTTTGGTCTCGACGGGGGCGAAATAATCGCGCAGCCGCTCGAGAAACGATTTACGCTGCGGCGAAACATTAGCGTGTTCGAGTTCCGCAAGTTCGCGGAGCAATTCTTTTTGACGGGCGTTGAGTTTCTTCGGCACTTCGATGTGGGTTTGAACCAGTAAATCCCCGACACCTCCACCACGCGGGTCGGCAACGCCACGACCACGAATGCGGAAGACTTCTCCCGATTGTGTGCCGGCTGAAACCTTCAGATCGTGCGGACCGTCGAGCGTTGGAACTTCGATCGTCGCGCCGAGCGCTGCCTGACTAAACGTGATCGGCATTTGCAGGATCAGATGCACCCCATCACGCTGAAACAGCTGATGCTTACGCACGGAAACGAAGCAATAGACATCGCCGGGCGGCCCACCATCGGGACTCGGTTCACCATGCCCCGAGAGCCGAACTTGCATCCCATCGTCGATGCCTGCTGGAATGCTCACTTCCAGCTGTTCCATCTTCTGCACGTAGCCACCGCCGCGACACGATTCGCACGGGTCGGTGATCATCGAACCGCTGCCGTTGCAGCCGGGGCATGTCGTTTGAACACGCACAAAGCCCATCGATTGCACCACCTGGCCATGGCCATTGCAGCGCCGACAGGTTGCTTTCTGCGCGCCAGGTCGGCTGCCGCTGCCGCTGCAAGTTTCGCACGATTTACTGCGTGGAAACTCGACGGTTCGCTTCACGCCGCGAGCAGCTTCTTCGAGATCGAGGGTGACATCGACACGAATGTTTTGTCCGCGACGCTGACGCTTTCCACCCCGCCTGCCGCCACCACCAAACAGGTCGCCAAAAATTCCCCCGAACGCTTCGAAGATATCTTCGACGTCGTGGAACTGCTGCCCCATTTGCTCGGCAGCAGCGTGGCCATAGCGGTTGTAACGTTCGCGTTTCTCTTCGTCGGAGAGAATCTCGTACGCTTCTGCCGCTTCCTTGAACATGACGACGGCGTTCTCGTCCCCCGGATTCGCATCGGGGTGATACTTCACCGCCAGTTTGCGATAAGCAGCGGAGATCTCTTTCGCACTCGCCTCGCGCGAAACGCCTAGGACTTCGTAGTAGTCGCGTTTGGTTGCCATCGGCACTGCCACGATTGGAGGAAGCGAGCGAGTCTAGCGTCGGCGAAAAAATCGGTGACGCCACGAAACTAGGCAAAAAACAGGCCACCTCGCGATCGAAGTGGCCTGGCTGGTTTGTCTACAAAACCGCTGATGCGCGACTTACGCCCGGCATCAGCCACCGACTAGCGTACCACGCCTTCGGCCGAACGCTTGTTCTTGTCGTCCTTGTCGAAGTTCGTGACGAGCGCTTCGGTGGTGAGCAGCAGAGCGGCGATGCTGGCAGCATTGCCGAGTGCGGTGCGAACCACTTTAACGGGATCGATCACGCCTGCTTTGAACATGTCGACATACTCGCCAGCGTTGGCGTCGTAGCCCATGTTGAGCGGCTTCTGAAGGACTTCGTCGGCTACCACCGAGCCATCACGACCGCCGTTGCTGACGATGGTGATCAGAGGAGCCGAGAGAGCACCGAGAACAATCTCGGCACCGATGCGCTCGCCACCCTTGAGGGAGTCGCGAACCTTCTCGACCGTTTCGGTGCAGCGGAGCAGAGCCACGCCACCACCTGGAAGAATGCCTTCTTCCACAGCAGCGCGAGTGGCATGCAGCGCGTCTTCGACGCGAGCTTTCTTCTGCTTCATATCGGCTTCGGTTTCAGCACCGACCGAGATGACAGCCACGCCGCCTGAAAGCTTGGCGAGACGTTCTTGGAACTTCTCTTTGTCGTATTCGCTTTCGGTTTGCGAGATCAGGTTGTTGATCTGCTGAATACGCTTTTCGATGTCGGCACGCTTGCCGGCACCTTCCACAATCGTGGTGTTGTTCTTGTCGGCAGTCACCTTCTTGGCGCGGCCGAGGTGCTCGAGCGTCAGGTTCTCGAGTTGCAAACCGAGATCGTCGCTGATGAGCGTGCCACCGGTCAGAACCGCGATATCGCCGAGCATCGCCTTGCGGCGGTCGCCGAAACCGGGAGCCTTCACGGCACAAACATTCAGCACACCGCGAAGCTTGTTCACCACCAGCAGCGTGAGGGCTTCAGCGTCGACATCTTCGGCGATGATCAGGAGAGGCTTGCCCGACTGGCTCACCTTCTCGAGGATCGGCACGATGTCGCGAATGTTGCTGATCTTCTTCTCGTGGATGAGGATCAGGGCATCATCCATCATCACGTCCATCGTGGCTTGACGGTTGATGAAGTAGGGGGAGATGAATCCCTTGTCGAACTGCATACCATCGACGTATTCGACTTTGGTATCGGTCGACTTGCCTTCTTCGACGGTGATCACACCATCTTTGCCAACGCGGTGCAGCGCTTCGGCGAGCAGGTCGCCGATGGTGCGGTCGTTGTTGGCCGAGATAGCGCCGACGTTGGCCACTTCTTCTTTGCTGGTGACAGGCTTGGCCATGTCCAGCAGCTTCTTGGTGGCAGCTTCGACAGCTTTGTCGATACCACGGCGAACAGCGGTTGGATTGTTACCAGCCGACACGTTACGCAGACCTTCTTTGAAGATCGCCCGGGCCAGCACGGTGGCGGTGGTGGTGCCGTCGCCAGCGAGGTCCGAGGTCTTTTGAGCGACTTCGACCACGAGCTTTGCGCCCATGTTTTCGAAGCGGTCTTCGAGTTCGATTTCCTTGGCTACCGTCACACCGTCTTTGGTCACAGTGGGGCCGCCGAACGACTTGTCGATGATGACGTTCTTACCGGTCGGGCCCATCGTTACAGCGACGGCATCGGCCAGCTTTTCAACACCCGCGAGCATTTTTGCACGGGCATGATCGTCGAATAGAATTTGTTTTGGCACGCTACGAGTCCCCTCTCGAGGAAGTGATTGGTTGAGTTATTTTGGTGATGGTCTTGGCCGACTATTCGACCACTTTGGCGAGGATATCGCTTTCGCGAAGGATCTTCACATCGTCGCCGTTCACTTCGATGTCGGTTCCGCCGTACTTGCCGTAGATCACTTGATCGCCGACGCTGACCGACAACTCACCGCGCTGACCGTTCTCGAGCAACTTGCCAGGTCCCACAGCGAGGACAGTTCCCCGTTGTGGCTTTTCCTTGGCCGAATCGGGAAGCACGATACCGCCAGCGGTACGATCTTCCGATTCCACAGGTTGAACTACGACACGGTCATCGAGGGGACGAATCTTGATCTTGGCCATGGTGAATGTTCTTTCTTGACGCAAATTTTTGTGTGTGATTAAGTTGTGTTTGTAGCTTGCTGGACCGGCTGAAGCTGAGGGGCTGATTACATCATGCCGCCCATGCCACCCATGCCGCCCATACCAGGCATGCCGCCCATGCCACCCATGCCGCCGCCCATTCCGTGATCGTGATGATCGCCGTGGTCGTCGTCGCCACCCACCTTAGGAATGTCGGTGATGAGGGCTTCGGTGGTGAGGAGCAGCGAAGCCACGCTGGCTGCGTTCTGCAAAGCGGTGCAAACCACCTTGGCTGGGTCGATGACACCGAACTTCAGCATGTCGCCGTATTCGTTGGTGTCAGCGTTGTAGCCTTCGGTCTTACCCTTCAGCTGACGGACGCGATTGACCACCACAGCGCCGTCGAGGCCAGCGTTGTTGGCGATGGCTCGGAGAGGCTGATCGAGAATGTTGCGGATGATGTCGACGCCAGCCTTCTCGTCGCCGGTGAGCTTCAGTTTATCGAGTGCTTTTTCGGCGCGGATCAGAGCGACGCCGCCACCAGGAACGATGCCGCTTTCGAGCGCTGCTTGCACAGCGTTCTTGGCATCTTCGAGGAGCCACTTTCGTTCTTTCATCTCGGTTTCGGTCGCAGCACCGCAGCTCACTTGAGCCACACCACCAGCGAGCTTGGCGAGACGTTCTTGGAGCTTCTCGCGATCGTATTCGCTATCGGTGTTGCCGATTTCGCGACGGATCTGCTCCGCACGACCGTTGATTTCGTCCTTCGAACCAGCACCGCCCACGATGGTGGTTGCTTCCGAGGTGATCTTGATTTTCTTAGCGCGGCCGAGATCCGAAAGCTTGACGCTTTCGAGTTCGATGCCAAGATCCTTGAAGATCGCCTGACCCTTGGTGAGGACAGCGATGTCGCCCATGATCGCCTTGCGACGATCGCCGTAGCCAGGAGCCTTGACGGCACAAACCTGGAGAATGCCACGCATCTTGTTGACGACGAGCGTTGCGAGGGCTTCGCCTTCGACATCTTCGGCGATGATCAAGAGCGGCTTGTTGGCCTTGCTGATCGCTTCGAGAAGCGGGATGAGCTTCTTGTTGGTCGAGATTTTTTCTTCGAACAGCAGGATGTAGGCATTCTCGAATTCGACACTCACATCGTCTTGGTTGGTGACGAAGTGGGGGGAGAGATAGCCGCGATCGAACTGCATACCTTCGACAACATCGACGGTGGTTTCGTTGCCACGACCTTCTTCGATCGTGATCACACCATCTTTACCCACCTTGAGGAACGCATCGGCCAGAACGGTGCCGATCGAAGGATCGTTGTTGCCAGCGATCGTAGCGATCTGCTGCAGTTCCTTCTTGTTCTTCTCGCTGATGGGGGTCGCGATGGAATTGATTTCGTTTTGAACAGCTTCGACAGCTGCCGAAATGCCACGCGAGAGAGCCATCGGATCGTATCCGGCGGCAATCATCTTGAGCCCTTCGCGGAAGATTGCTTCGGCGAGGACGGTGGCGGTGGTGGTGCCGTCGCCAGCAACCGTGTTGGTCTTGCTGGCAGCTTCCTTGACGAGCTGAGCGCCAAGGTTTTCGTAGGGGTCGTCGAGTTCGATGTCTTCAGCGACGGTCACGCCGTCCTTGGTCACTTTGGGCGAGCCCCAACCTTTGTCGAGCACCGCATTACGACCGCGTGGGCCGAGCGTGCTACGAACTGCACGAGCGAGCTTTGAAACACCAGCCAGCAGAGGCTGACGGGCGTCGTCCTGAAAGACCATTTGCTTTGCCACGATTGATTACTCCTGATGCCTACAAGCCTTAGCCGAGAGCACGTTGGGTTGGGTGAGGTTGACGGGCCAAGATCCCTACGGTTCTCGCGAGCCTTGCCTGAAAGCCACAACCTGGGGTGGGTAACTGTGCTGAAATAAGCGGTGCTGAAATGAACAACGTTGGTAGTTGACCGACGGTGCAACGGGGCGGGGCTGATAGCGGCGGGGAACTGACATCAGCTCACCACACGCGCTTCGCAGCCGCACCTTCGTCGCGAAAATGACAGCGTCACTCTTTGGCAGCCCCATAGAGCAAAGAGCGCGCCAGACGCCACAGATTCATCCCTAAACCATTTATTTCAATACACTTACGACTTGTGAAGAAGTTCACAGAGGGGTGCTGAAGGTACCACCGCTGGCTGTAGGTGCCATTTTGGCAGAAGGGGCAGAAGATGCGTGTGCGCCCCATTTTGGCCGTCTTGCTCCTCGCCCGCTTCAGCCTAATCGGGTAGACAATCGCAACGTAACACGTTGGTCACACAGCGTTTGCATCGCCAGCCCGGCTTCTCGATACTACGCCGGTGGCGATCTCGCCAGGAAACCGACCCTGGCCACTCCTCTCACGAAGGTCTTCCCCCATGCGCTTTGGCCTCACCCTCGCACTGCTGGCGATTCTTTGTTCAGTCACTCCCAGCTTGGCGGCTGAACCGGTCACAGCCACCATCACGTCGCGGAGGAATGGGCGACTCGTGGAGTTAGCCGACCGCTACGCGACCTTGCTGCACGGCATTGCCCTCGCCACCTTTGCCACAGGGCAGATCGAAGCAGAAGTTTCGGAAAAACTCTGGAAGGAAGCCCTGGAGCAAGACAACATTCGGGTCGTCTACTCGCATCCCACCACCATCGCCTTGAGCGTCGAGAGTGGCGACACACGTGGCCCCAAGAGCTACGAAGTGAACGAATTCTTGGTCCCCACCGCCGTTAGCACGGGTTCGCCGATGGCGCGAGTGGGCGATAAGTTTTTTTCGTTCGGGAAATGGGAGCCCCGAATTCTGTTGCTGACCAAAGATGTCACTGGCATCGGCGCACGAGAATAAACGCGTCCGCTTAAGCACGCACGCCACTATCGAGCGACCCATTTTGCTCGGGGAAAAACCGGCCCGCCTTCAGGAATCGCACCACAGCGGCGGCTGTTTCTGGACGCCAAACGAGCGAAGAATGCCGGCCCGGAAGTTCGATATGCTCGCAATTGACCTCGCACGGAAACTGCGTGTTTCCGCGGGCAATCAGGGCATCGCGATGCGCGGCGATGATGCCCACCTCGACACCTTCGGGCGGCGGAAGCGAGCGCACAAAACTGTCGGCTGCGTCGCGCAGCTGCAATACCGGCGGAACAACGCGGCCCAGGATCGATGCCATCCGTGTCGCCACATGCGAACCACCGTTGGGTGGAGCGGTCATCACGAATCGGCCGAGATTTTCGGGCCGAAACTCGCGAATCGCCAGCCGTGCGACAATGCCACCCATGCTGTGCGTGACCAAATGGACGTGCGGATAGTCGGCTGGCTTGAGCGTATGCAACAGCGCGACAAGTTCACTGGCAGGACGCTCGACCGGACGCCACAGGCTCGAATAGCCCCAGTTGATCACCCGGCCGACATGCTTCGACAGCCGCGAGCAGAGTGGAGTCATCACCAGCCGATTCGCACCCAGCCCATGGACGACGATCACCAGATCGCGGCTGATATCGAGCTCGCCGAGACCTGTTGAGGGGTCGCCAGTGCCGTGCGTTGGGCTGTTCACAATTGCCTGCCTGAAAGGAGTTCGCCAGCCGAAACCAACCGGGTTCGACTTCAGCGATATTCTAGGCAGCTGGTCTACCCCGGCCGAGATCAAGCACGGGGTGTTGCGTAAAGATTTACCAGACAATTACTTGGGACGAACTTGCTCGCTTGAGCCAAGCTGTCCACTACAGCACAGCTGCGATCGCTTCGCACATCGGTGCCATGTTCGAGGGGGTCATACCGGCGACGTTGATCCGGCCGCCATTGCCCACCACGTAAACGGCGTACTTGGTGCGGAGCTCGTCGACCTGCATGTTCGTCAGGCCCGAGAAGCTGAACATCCCGCGCTGACGCTCGATGAACGAGAAATCCTTCTGCGGGGCGAGCTTTTTCATGGTCGCCACGAACAGTGTGCGCATCGATTTAATGCGGCTGCGCATGGCGGTCAGTTCGTCTTCCCATTGCTGGCGAAGTGCTGGATCGCCGAGAACCGTCGCTACCACAGCAGCACCATGCTGCGGTGGATTGCTGTAGTTCACGCGAATGCTGATGCGCACCTGACTAAGAGCCCTTTCGGCTGCATCGGCGCTGCCAGCAACCACCGTCAGGGCACCTACGCGCTCGCTGTAAAGCCCGAAGTTCTTTGAAAACGAGCTACAAACCAGCAGTTCGCGGCCAGGACGAGCCAGCTCGCGCAGGCCGGTGGCATCTTCGGTCAAACCATCGCCAAAACCTTGGTAGGCAAAGTCCACCAGCGGCAGCAATTTGCGGCGATCCACGAGATCGGCAATTTCTTTCCACTGCTCGGGCGTGGGGTCGATGCCGGTCGGATTGTGGCAGCAGGCATGGAGCAAAACGACATCGCCAGCGGGAACTTTTTCGAGCGATTCCATCATCGCGGCGAAATCGAGCCCCTGCCCTGCCGCATCGATGTAGGCGTACGAACCGACCGCGAGTCCCGCAGCCTGAAAGATCGCCTGATGGTTGGCCCAGGTTGGCTTACTGCACCAGACGGTGGAGTTGGCAAAATGCTTTCGCAGGAAGTCGGCTGCGACCCGCAGCGAGCCGGTTCCACCTGGCGTTTGAGCCGTAACAGCCCGCTTGGCAACAGCGATTTCATGATCGGCACCGAAGAGCAGGTTTTGCACTTCGCGGCCGTAATCGGCCAAACCTTCGATCGACAGATATCCCTTCGACTTCTCGCTTTCGAGAATGCGGCGTTCTGCTTCCTTCACGCTCGCCAGAATTGGCGTCTGCCCTTGCTCATCCTTGTAGACACCAACGCTGAGGTTGATCTTCTTGGGATTAGGGTCCTTTTTGAACGCTTCGCCCAGCCCCAGAATCGAATCGGGGGGAGCCATCGGAAGGAGGTCGAACATTGCTGCCACTTGACTCAAAAAACCGTGAAAGGGAAACGAGCCGCCCCAAGACGCACCAGAGTGGTCGCTTGCGGCCCATGCCGAAGGCAACTATCCTACGCCACAAGCTTCCAGGCAGGTAGACCCCGCTCGGGACGCTCATCTTCCCCCCTCGACCTGCTTCTGCCGGGCAAATCGCTTGTCGCACCCGCCACTCGAAGCAGCTCTCTCCCATCCGCAGTAACGAAAACGAATCATTCGATGGCCAGGCGAAAAATCGGCATCTGGTTGATTGGTGCCAAGGGTGGCGTTGCAACCACTGTCACAGTCGGACTTGTTGCTCTCAAAAAGGGAATGTGCGGCCCCGTCGGGCTCGTCACCCACCTGCCACTATTTGAAGGGCTCGACCTGCCCGAATATGGCGACATGGTGATCGGTGGTCACGATATTCGCACTACCACGCTCTATGCCGAAGCGCAGCAACTCGCCTCGAACAACCACGCGCTCGATGGATCGCTCGTCGATCGCATCAAGGGCGAGCTTGACAAAATCGACAAGAACCACCGCAGCGGCACGCTCGTGAATGTCGGCTCGACGATTGAGAAGTTTGCTTCCGACGATTTGAAGAAAAAGGGAGAAACTCCCCGCGCTGCTATCGAGCGCATTCAAGCCGATCTTAAAGGTTTTGCAAGCGACCATAAGCTCGATCAAGTGATTGTGGTGAACGTCGCTTCCACCGAGCCACCGATTGAAGACGATGGCCTTCCCACCAAGTGGAAAGATCTCGAAAAACTGCTCGACAAGCCGAAAAAATGCCCGCTGGCAGCTAGTTCGATCTATGCCATTGCAGCGCTCGATTTGGGCTATCCTTATATTAATTTCACACCGTCCTTAGGTAGCGCGCCAGCAGCCATTCAAGAGCTCGCAATCGAGCGTGGCACTTGTCATATTGGCCATGATGGCAAAACGGGCGAAACGCTCCTCAAAAGTGCTTTGGCCCCCATGTTTGCCGCCCGCAATTTGCAGGTGATGAGCTGGGTTGGTCATAATATTTTTGGCAACATGGATGGGAAGGTATTAGACGATCCTTCTAATAAGAAGACCAAGGTTCGTAGCAAAGATCGTTTGCTCCACCAAATCTTGGGTTATTCACCTCAAACGTTGGTAAGTATTGAGTACATCGAAAGCCTTGGCGACTGGAAGACAGCCTGGGATCATATCCACTTTAAGGGTTTCCTCGGCACGCCGATGGTGATGCAGTTCACCTGGCAAGGGTGCGATTCGCTCCTCGCCGCGCCGCTGGTAATCGATCTGGTGCGACTCACTGATCTGGCCTCGCGACTGGGCGAGAAAGGTCTGCTGACGTTCCTAGCCAGCTTCTTCAAGAGCCCGCTGGGAACGACCGAGCACGACTTCGTGCGTCAGTTCCAGATGCTCGAAGACTGGGTCGAGACACAGAAGGCCAAGGCTTCGTAAGTCCTCAGCAATCGCCAGCTTCCGCTGCGAAAGGAAGCGACAGAAAACGTGGCATCGGCTCGGGATAGTCGATACCATGGCACTAAGGTTGGCGGGGTCTGTCCGACCTAACAGGGCAGGCCCCAAATGTTCTCCGCTTCTCAACCTCTCTCTCCGAGGTTCTGCCGTGAAACGTCGCGATTTTCTTTCGTCCGTCGGTCTCTCGGGCTTTGCAGGCTACAGCCTCGCGGTTCTGGCCGAAGCTCCTTCTCAGGCATCGGCAGCCGACCGAACGGTCGATGAGATTCGGGCCGAGATGCGAAAAATCGCCCCGGAAGCAGGCGATCGCCAGCCAGCAACAGCCGAACCGCACATGACGCTCGTCAAGCTGCAGTGCGATGTGTTTGTGGCAGGTGGTGGTCTCGCCGGTGTTTGTGCGGCGGTGGCAGCAGCCCGCAACGGCGCAAAAGTGGTGCTGGTAAATGACCGCTCGCGTTTGGGTGGAAACTCGTCGAGCGAAGTCAAAATGCATGTGGTCGGGGCCAATCACCACAAAAGTCGTCCCGGTTGGCGCGAAGGTGGCTTGATCGAAGAGTTCCGACTCGACGACGCCGCCAACAACCCGCAGCGCTCGTGGGAAATGTGGGATCTGCTGCTGTACGACAAATGCGTCAGCGAACCGAACCTCACGCTGCTGCTCGATAGTGTGCTTTACTCGGCGGAAGTCAAAGAGAACAAGATCGTCCGGGCGATGGTGCGGTGCGACAAGACCGAACATATCTACGACATCACGGCCGGCATCTATCTCGACTGCACGGGCGATGGTCGACTCGGGCTCGAAGTGGGAGCCGAGTTTCGTTACGGCCGTGAGGCACGTCTCGAGTTCGGTGAGCCACTCGCTCCCGAGGCTCCCGATCTGGAAACGCTCGGCAGCAGTATTTTGTTTACCTCGCGCAAGCACGACCGTCCGATGCCGTTCACACCACCGAAGTGGGCGCGCAAGGTGTCGAAAGAGCAGTTGCTGAAGCGCCCCACTGGCTCGTGGGAATATGGCTACTGGTGGATCGAATGGGGTGGTCAGCTCAGCACGATTCAAGACAACGAACGGATTCGTTTCGAACTGCTGTCGATCGTGATGGGAGTGTGGGACTACATCAAGAACAGCGGCGCGCATCCGACGAGCGAGAACTGGGCAATCGACTGGGTCGGCATGATGACCGGCAAGCGCGAGAGCCGTCGTTTTGTCGGCGATCATCTGATGACGCAGTTCGATCTGATGGGAGTGAATGGCGATTTCACCGATGCCGTGGCGCTTGGTGGTTGGCCGATGGATGATCACCCGCCTGGAGGTTTCGATCGGGCCGATCTGCCACCGTGCGTGCAGATCAAAACGCCGATTTACAATATCCCGCTGCGTTCGCTCTACAGCAAAAACATCACCAACATGATGATGGCGGGACGCAACGCAAGCGCCTCGCATGTCGCGTTTACGAGCACCCGCGTGATGGCCACCTGCGCTGTGATGGGACAAGCCGCTGGAACCGCTGCCGCTCAAGCAGCTCTGGCGAAAATCTCGCCGCGTGAGCTGTACGAAAACAAAAACGAGCTTAAAAAACTGCAGCAAACGCTGCTGCGCGACGATCAGTCGATCAACAATCAGCGGAACGAAGATCCGGCCGATCTGGCCCGCGCTGCCAAAGTGACAGCCTCGAGTGAAATCGAAGGCTATCCAGCGTCGGCTGTAATCGATGGCATCGTGCGCGACTTCCCCGGCGGGACCAATCATCGCTGGAGTGGCGAGCTCCTCGATGGCCGCGCGTCGCTCGAGCTTCAGTGGGATGCGCCTCAAAAAATCAGCCGCGTGCAACTGACGTTCGACACCGGTTTTCAGCGCGAACTGACACTCAGTTCCAGCAACGGCGCGAACAACGGCATCATCCGCGCACCCCAACCTGAAACGGTGCGCGATTACCGCTTGCTCGGCAAAGTCGCAGGGCAAACCGAGTGGCAACTGCTTGCCGAAGTCGCGGGGAATCATCAGCGGCTTCGTCGTCATGAGTTTGCTGCGGCGAACATCGAAAAGCTCAAGCTCGAAGTGACTGCTACCAACGGCGACAAGCTGGCGCGGGTCTTCGAAGTCCGTTGCTATTCGTAGTCGCTGATCGAAGTCCCCAGGCGTGCTCCTTGAGTAACGCTTGCGACTCGCCTTCCCTTTCACAAAGGTATTTTTGGTGGCTCGCATCACTCGTAACATCGCCGCGATGGGAACGCTCTTCGAGCTCCTGTTGCTAGGGGACGATACCGAACATCTGACCGATGTCGCTGAGGCGTCGATCGCCGAGCTGAAGCGCGTCGAGCAGCTGATTTCGCGCTACGACCCACGGAGCGAAATCTCGCGCATCAATCGCGATGCCGCAGCGCAGTCGGTGCAAGTCGACCGCGAAGTGTGGGAGCTGATCGAGCTCGGCGCATCGGCCTGGGAAACCACCGGCGGTGCCTTCGACCTCACCGCTTCCACACCCGCCTCCGATCAGCCGGTCCCGGTGTCGTTCGCACAAGTCTCGCTCGACGATGTGCACCGCCGAGTTGCCTTTTCTCGGAGCGATGTGAAGCTCGATCTCGGTGCGATTGGCAAAGGCTATGCGCTCGATCGCGTGAAGCAATTGCTGCTGGAATATGGGGTAAAACAAGCGTTTGTGCATGGTGGAAGCAGCAGCGTTACGGCGATTGGCGGTGGGCCACAAGGGACCGGCTGGCAGATTGAACTTGCTGTCAACTGGCAAGATGCTCCTGGCGGACTCGCGACGCTGTCGCTCAAAGATGTGTCGCTTTCGTGTAGTGATTCGCACAGCAGCGAGACAGCGGTGAGCGATATCATCGACCCGTCAACGAGTGCTCCGATTGGCGAGCCCCGCGCCTGTTTTTGTACCGGCCCCTCGGGGGTGGAGTGCGAAGCTTTTTCGACCGCTGCGATCGTGATGGGACGCGACCGGACGAAAGAGCTGCTACGCGAAATCGCCCCCACCACACTCGCCTCGGTCGGATGGATCGATCAATCGAGTGGCGGCGCCACCCTCACTTGGCTCCGTGGAGGTCCCTCGCGATGAACAGGTCATCTGGACGAGCTCAAGATTTTTCGACCCGTTCGCGGCGCAAGTTTCTGGGGCTCACAGGTTCCCTGCTCGCCGCTTCCACCTTCACGCAGCTCGCTGCTGACGACAACAGCGACGAGCCCTTGAAGGTTGCCGTGATTGGCACCGGCGCGCGCGGCTGTGACTTGCTCCGCAGCTTAACGACCATCCCCAGCATTCAGGTGACGGCGATTTGCGACGACTATGCTCCGCACCTGTCGCGCGCGAGTGAATATGCAGGTCCGCAAGCGGCGACCTATAGCGACTACAAAAAACTGCTCGCCGAAGCCAAGCCCGACGCCGTCGTGATTGCCGTGCCACTTTGGGCGCACTTCGAGGTCGCCAGCACCTGCGTCGACGCCGGAACGAACGTTTTCGTCGAGAAAACGATGTGCTACGACATCGATCAGGCCCGCCAACTCGCCAAACAAGTCGACGAAAAGAAGTGCGTGTTTCAAGTCGGTCTGCAGCGCCGCGCGAGTCCGATTTACAAGCAAGCAGTGGCGATGGTGCAGGCTGGTTTGCTCGGCGAAATCACCGCGATTAAAGCGCAGTGGCATCGCAACAACAACTGGCGTCGACCTGTGCCGGTCCCCAAATCCGATCCGCATTGGGCTGCTCTCGAAGAGCGGCTGAACTGGCGGCTCTTCAAGAACCGTAGCCGCGGACTGATGGCCGAACTGGGGAGCCATCAACTTGACGTCGCGAACTGGATTCTCGGAGCAGCGCCGACCAGCGTGATCGCCTCGGGGGGGATCGACTACTGGAAGGATGGCCGCGAAGTTCACGACAACGTCTTCTGCATCTACGACTATGTCGTGCCGCGCCGCGAAACAGCTCCCGAGGGAAACGGTGCCACCGCCGCTGACGCTGTCCCCCTGCCACGTTTACCCTCGAGCGACATCGGCGCTCAGCCGCTGAACACCTACCGCGTTCGGGTCACCTATTCTTCCATTTGCAACAATGCCTACGAAGGGGCATCGGAGCTGATCCTGGGAACGCGCGGATCGCTCTTTCTGACGACTACGAAGGGACTCTTCTACCGCGAAAAGCTCCCCGAAGATCCGGGCTGGCTACGGCCGGGTGACAAAGAAAATAGCGCGATTTTGACCGCCGGAAAAACCTTGAAATTGTCGAGCAGTCCCTGGGCTCATCGAGGAGAGCCGCTCGAAATCGACCTGCTCGAAGCCGACGAAACGCGCGACGAGCTGATTTCGTTCATCGACCACGTTCGCCGCCGCGATCCACGCACGATTTGCGATGTGCACGAAGGGCTGCGCGATACGGCCGTCGTGCTGATGGCGTGCCAGTCGCTCGATTCCGGCGCGGTCACCAAGTATCCCGGCTAGTGAGCCGATTGTTGTTCGGACGATAGAAGCGGCGACTTTTCGGTTTCCGGCAATTCAGCTTGCTTACGGCCGAAACAGCTGGTTAACTCGACGGTTAGATAGGGAAGGCTCAACCGACTAGCGAGCTTCCCTAGAAAAATTGCACCGCGATTCAGCCTCTCCCCCGGCACAATCATGCATCATCGACTCTCCCGCTGTGTTTGTTCCTCGGGCGCTCGTTCTTCAGGCGACAGTTCCTCTCGCCGCGCGTTCACACTCGTCGAACTGCTGGTCGTGATTGCGATCATCGGTGTACTCGTGGCGCTGCTGCTCCCCGCAGTGCAAGCTGCCCGCGAAGCAGCTCGGCGCTCGATGTGTCTTAGCCACCTGAAGCAGCTCGCACTCGGGCTGCATAACTACCACGACATGGCGGGCAAGTTTCCGCCAGGTGGACTTCGCTCGAACACGTTTGGCCTGCATGTCCATCTGCTGCCGTTCATCGAGCAGCAAACGCTTTATGCCACGGCCAACTTCAATGCCGGAACCTACACCGACACCACTGCCAACGGTCAGCTCGGCCGAGGCGCGCTGGGGCTCACAAAAATTGCCATCTTTTTGTGTCCTAGTTCGTCGGCCCAGGTGATGATGCAAGGTGGAGCCAACGCGGTGAACGCGCCGGACCTGATTAACGGCGTCTCTCCCTATACCACACATTACTACGGCAACATGGGACCCAAAGGGACAAGCGTGACCGGGGTTGCCTACACGCTGCGCAACGTGGGACAAGGTGGTTTTTCGCAGCATGGAATCTTCGAGTGCGATGTGTCGCGAAACTTCAGCGACATTGTGGATGGAACTGCTAACACGCTGCTGCTGGGCGAGATTTCTCGGCACGATCAGCAGTACGGCTCGCGCTTTCGCAACTGGGTGCGCGGCTGCGACGCCAGTGCTAGCGACCATATTGCGTCGTCGCGCAACATCGCCAACAGCATCAACACGCTGGTCCCGGCCGGCAGCAGCACCTTCAACGACATCGCGATGAGCAGCCATCATCCAGGTGGAGCGAATTTCGCGCTCTGCGATGGTTCGATCCGTTTCCTTTCGCAAAACATCGACCTCGGAACCTACAAAGCGGTGGCGAGTCGCGATGGCGCGGAAACACGCACGCTCGAGTAGCTCCGCACAACAGTCCGCTGGCACTGCCAGCATTTTTGACTGCTCCTTTTTTCGTGCCGCGCACTTCCCCGCGCTGAACGTCCTGCAACAGAAGGCTCGCTAGCACATGCTGAGGTCGCGACGTCAATTTACCTTCGAAGCCACACGTAGGCTGGCCGGTTGCTCGCTAGCAGCCTTGCTGCTGGTTCCTGGCTGCGGCAGCGACGGGCGCACGCGCTATCGGCTGTCGGGGAAGATCACCTTCGCGGGTCAGCCGATTCCCAAAGGGATCATCTACTTCGATCCCGATGTTGCGCAGGGAAATGATGGTCCGCAAGGTTTCGCGATCATCGAGAACGGAAGCTTCGACACGAAGAACTTGGGACAAGGAACTTCCGGAGGTGCGCACCTAGCACGCGTCTTTGGCTGTGACGGGATCGAAGGTCCCGAAGCGCCGATGGGACGCCCGATCTTTCCGGAGTACACGCTAGCTGTCACTCTTCCAGCCGAGGAATCGACGCTCGATCTCGAGGTTCCTCGCGCAGCGCTCACGCCCGCCCCTGGCCGCGTGAATCCTTAAAGCGTCAGCCGCCCGTCAGACCGCTGCTAGCAAGTCCGCTCGACAGCGAGTTTGCTTTCACAACGCGTTTGCTTTCACAGCGCGCACAAAAAAACCGTCGCAGACGAATCCACGACGGTTTTTAAGTTTTTGGTTGGTCGACCACGTCGCCGTGAAGCGAGCGCCGGTCTAGTTAGTCGAGCGATGTCCGCCGAGAACTACACGAGTTCTTTGCGTGCACCGATCAATGTGCGAAGTCGTTCGGCGAGAAGTTTCGCGTCGAATGGCTTCTTAAACGTCTCATTAATGCTCGAGCGATCGAACGTGAGCGGGCTGCCATCGTCTGGCAGCAATGCAATTAGAATCGTCTCGGCGAAATCGACGTTCTTACGCAGATTTTGGCAAATCTGCAGAGCTTCGACCTTACCGATAGAAAAATCCGTAATGATGCAGTCCGGGTGGAAGCTTTCGGCTTGAATTCCAGCTTCAAATCCGCTGGCAGCCACAGCAACCCGGAACGATCGTTCGGTTGGCAATTCACGCTTCAAATTTTCGATCAAAACTTGATCTTGTGCCACAATGAGCACCTTGGCCATGGCCTCGTCTTCGAGGTCACCCAAGGGCATACCATGCTCTTTGAGGAACTTGATTAAGTACTCGCGCGGGATGCGACGGTCTTGCGAGCCGGGGATCCGGTACCCTTTCAGGCGACCCGAGTCGAACCACTTGCTGACCGTGCGCGGGGCCACTTTACAGATCTTCGCGACCTGTCCAGTAGTGAAGACCTTCATCGCAGGCTCTCCAATACACTCTCTTTGAATCGTTTACGGTCGAGTCGGCGGTGAGGAGCCGCCTGGTCAACCAATGCCCCTGTCTGCGTCAAACGGCCGAAGGTTTCTACCCTTCGCTTCCATCTCGGGAAGCCGCCTGATTAACAAACATCTGGGTCGGGGCAAACGTCCTGTGCTTCGATGTGGCTTGGGCTCAGTTCCCTCTGATCCGCGCCTTACTACACCAATCGGCAACCAAGGGCCCTTAGCACGGATGATTTCTTAAAAATTGCGAACCACTTTCGTGGCTTCAACTTTTTCGGATTTCCGTATCAAGAATCCATGGCGAGCTTGTCCACGCGAGCGAACAAGCTACCAAGGAGAGAATATGCAAAGAGACGCAACGGCCACGGGTCGACAGCCGATGCGAGACATGAAATCACCGGCCCGGCGAGGCTGATGACTTAAGCAGATTCCCCCCTGGTTGATCTATTCCGCCCTTCGATCAGCGGCGACTTGCGTCGCATTTGACTGAGGGGCAGAACACATCTTCCGAATGTTAGTTTCGTATCGGCAGGGGCGATGACTTTAGAAAGATTAGCCAGTCACAACAGAGAGCACGGCAGAAACACGTTTAGCGACCCTAGGTCGCAGCACGGTTATGCCGACTATTCTGATAATTCTGAGCGAGATTTGATGAAGTTGCGGGACGAGCCAGCTAGCCGCCGGGGGAAAATGCCTGCAATCTGTCATTCGAAAGCAGGCAACCTAGCGCGGCTGACAGTCTGTCCGTCTCTGTCATACGTGACACGGACCGGGCCTGTTCAGTGCGCAATTTTTTTCTGATCGCTGGTCTATCGTGCTGCTGGGGCTTGCTCTACACCCGCACCGACTTGCCACTTTTCACCGATTGCTGCTGTTTGTGGCAAAGCACAATCGCATCGCGGGCCAGATCGCCCGACAAGATCGCCGAGGGTGTTTCGCTGGCGATGCACTTGGCCACTTCCTTGATCTCGACCTCGAACGCCATCAGCATCGGGTCTCCGGCGGGAAGTTCGACCTGCGTAGCATTTCCCTTGTTGTCGAGAAGCGTCAGGGGGGTGATCTGCAGCACGCCCCCCGCCAGCACAGCGAGATCGAAGTAGAGGGTCGCTTTTTCGAGATGAATCTCGAAGCCATGCGTGAAAGCACGTCCCTGCTGATTCAAAACGCCACTGGCGGCGGTGACAGCGAGCCCTGGATCGGCAAACGTGAACTGCGTGCTGATGTATTCCGCCACTTCGCCGCGCATCCGCCCCACGGTGCTCACCGATTGAGGCATGCCAAATAGCAAGCGAATGAAATGGGCATCGTGGACATGCAAATCGATCAGCGGACCACCGACCGTCTTGGGATTGTAGAAATCGGGAAGCCACAGCGGATCGGAGATCACACGCTTGAAGTGCCCGCCGAGCAGTTTTCCATACTTACCACTGGCGATCAGCTTGCGGGCATAGGCATATTCGGGCAACAGCGGCAGCACATGGCCGACGAACAGCATCTTGCCCGCCTTTTTGGCAGCGGCCACCATCTTGTCGCACTCAGCTGCGGTGAGCGCCATCGGCTTCTCGACAAACACATGCTTCCCTGCAGCAAACGACTTGAGGGTCGCCTCGAGGTGCATGTGCGGAGGCAAGCAGAGATCGACGACATCGATTTTGGGATCGGCCAGCAGGCTATCGAGGTCGCGATAGCGGGCGAGTTTCGAAACGTCGACCATTTCCCCGGGGGGTCCAAAGTTACCCTTGATGCTGGTCCAGTCGCCGGCCAGTTTTTTCTCGTCGCGCGTGCAGATTGCGGCGAGCTTCACTCCCTTCGTTTTTTTGTAAGCGAGGTAGTGAATCCAGCCCATGAACCCGACGCCAACGATCGCAACATTCAGCATGGCAGCAACATCTCGAATGCGAGGTAACAAACGTTTGCGAGAGGATTTTTTGCGCGAGAATTTTTAGTCTAGGTCCCTCAGCAGATCGCCGAATCGACCTCGTCAGCATTAGCCGCCGATCAGCTTTTGAAACTTCGCGTAGGCGTCGTTCCAAGGCCACGGCATCTTGGGGTAGTACTCTTCCACTTTGAAGCTCTTGCGAATCACTTCACGCGCTTCGGCAATGCTGGCGACACCACCATCGGCGACCGCTTGCATCATCACGTTGCCAATCGCGGTCGCTTCGACCGGACCTGCGACGACGCGCCGATTGCAGGCATCGGCGGTCATTTGGCAGAGGAGTCGGTTTTGGGTACCACCGCCGACGATATGAATCGTTTTGATCTCGCCGCCGATCAGCTCTTCAAGCATCGCAAGGACCATGCGATAGCGAAGCGCGAGGCTCTCGAGCGCGCAGCGAATCACGGCCCCTTCGGTGGGTGGCACAATTTGACCGGTGCGCGAGCAATAGTCGCGGATCGCGGCGGGCATATCGCGCGGCGCGACAAACGCCGCATCGTCGGGATTCACCAGCGACTGCAGCGGCAGATGTTCTTCCGCGCGGCGCGTCAGCTCTTGCCAGCCGAATTCGTGCCCCTCTTGTTTCCACTGAGCCCGGCATTGCTGCACGAGCCAGAGGCCGGTGATGTTCTTGAGCAGACGCGTGGTGCCGCCAATGCCACCTTCGTTGGTGAAGTTCAGCTGGTAGCAGCGCGGCGAGACAATCGGTTCGGGTGTTTCGACTCCCATCAGCGACCAGGTGCCACTCGAGATGTAGCACCAATCGGGCTTGCTACCTGGGACACTCGCCGCCGGCACCGCCATCACCGCCGAGGCGGTATCGTGCGTGCCTGGGAGCACCACTTTCACGCCACTGAGCCCCGTATCTTCTTCGACCCCCTTACGGAGCCCCCCCAGCACAGTGCCAGGCTGCAGCATCTTCCCAAAAATGTTCGTCGGGATGCCGAGTTTGCTCGCCAGATCGCGCGACCAGTCGCGGGCAAACGGGCTGACGAGCTGCGTGGTGCTGGCGTCGGTATATTCGTTCCCTTTTTCACCGGTGAGGAGCCAGTGAAACAGGTCGGGCATCATCAGCAGGTGCTCGGCCAGATCGAGCAGCGGGCTTTGGGAGAGCTTCATCGAAAGCAGCTGATACACCGTGTTGAACTCCATGAACTGGAGCCCAGTCTCGGCGAAAATTTGCTCCTTCGAGACCAGCTGAAAGGCTTGGTCGTACATCCCCTTTGTCCGCGAGTCGCGATAGTGATAGGGATTGCCGAGGAGTTCGTCGTTCCGCCCCAGGAGACCAAAGTCGACACCCCAGGTATCGACGCCGACACTGGCGACACGTCCTTGGAACTGGGCACCAGCGGCGCGCAAACCACGGACCATACTCGACCATTGGCTCAGGACATCCCACTGCAATTTGCCAGCTGCACTGACGCCGCCGTTGTCGAAGCGATAGACCTCTTCGAGCGAGAGAGAACTACCTGTGAAAATGCCACCGACCACGCGACCACTCGAGGCACCGAGATCAGCGGCCAAATAGACCTTCGAAGCTTGCGACATGTTGATTCACCGGGCGAAAAGTCCAGCGCCACTGCGGGCGAGAATTGGGGAGAGGTGTGGATAGTGACCGAGGGGGCGGCGCTCGTCAAGCATGGTTGCCAGCGCGACGCTGAAGAAGCCTCGGAAGGACTACAAAATGGCGAGAGGATCTCGACGCTCTTCGAGCGTTCCGCGCGTCACGCCGGTTCGATTGGCCGCCTTGAGCTTCGACCAGACATCGCGGGCCGAAACTTCGTCGGCGAGCAGCTGCTGATAGAGCCCCACGATCTCGGGCAACTCGTCGGGCTTCTGATCGAGGAGTTCAACGCGGAATGTTTGGACTCCAAGCTTCAGGAGCTGAGGAACCACTTCCGCAGCACTTTGCGGCGTTGCGTTAAACAGTGTATTGCGGCAGCCGACATCGGCCTTCAGTGGATGGAGCATCCCCACCCGATCGCGCAGCTTGACGTCATGCGTGTCGCAAGGGCGGCCGCAGTTGGTTTTATTTGTGCCGGGCGAGAGAACCGCGCAGAAGACGCAGTGCTCCATGTGGAACATCGGCATGTGCTGGTGGACCACCACTTCGAGCCAGGCCGGTGGAACAGCCGACACCAGATCGACGAGCTGATCGCGATTGAGATCGTACGACGGCGTGATGCGCTGGGCTCCTTTTTCGTGGAGCAAAGCGGCGGTGAGATCGTTGGCGACATTCAGCGAGTAGTCGGCGATCCAGGGAGTGCCACGCTCGGCAAAAAATCGCATCCCCGAGAGGTTGCGTACGAGAATTCCCGCCGCTCGACGTTCCCCTTCACAGTGTTTGGCAATGGCGCGAAAGATCCCCATCTCATCGGGCTTTTGAATGCGCGTGGTGGCGAGGAACAGCTGCACGTTTTTGTCGGCAGCAATGGCGGTTGCCTCTTTGTACTCGCGAATATCGGCCAGATCGGCGTAGAGGGTCGAGAGCCCGAGATCGACAGCGGCGCGAAGTTGATCGAGCGTGCGGCATAGGAGCGCTAGTTGCGGCGACTGCTTGGCCGCTTCGCGCGGGGGGAGCATCGAGCGGAGATCGGCCAGCGCACTGCCACTGGACACATGCCGCGGCTGATGCGCCCGGAGAGCCGCGTCGAGAGCGGCCGTCATGGCGTGTCGCAATTTTCCGAGCAGGCTGAGGGGCAACATCGGCTCCCCTTGGATCACGGCGGAGAGATTCCGCAGCTCGTAGGGCGTGCCTCCCAAGCGATCGAACTGATCGCGGAGAGTTTGCTCGGAGAGAGGATGTTTGCGCGCGAGCTGTAGATTCTCTTCGCTCGCGAGCTGAAGCGCCGCGACACCAGGGGCGGTGACGGTGATTTTCAGCGGCTCGCCGATAGTGGCTTGCACGGCGATATCGATCGGCATGCGCCGGATAGGATGGAGCGATTCAAATGATTTGCGGAGCTTGATTGTCAGCTGCGGATCGTCGTTTTTCCAGACTTGCTGTCCGACCCAGAGCGACTCGAAATCGATCGAGCCGTGGGCAAACGCTAGTTCGACTTGTCCTGAGGAGACAGGCGCTTCGAGCGACTCTCGTCCGCGAAAGACTTCATAGACCCGTCCACCTTGCGAATCATCGACCGGCTTGCCGCAGTCGAACACAACACCATCGCCACGTTTGATACTCGACGCCAGTTGCACCACGACCGTTTCGCGGCGGACGCCGACGATCTTGCCGAGGAAGACGCCACGCTTCGAGGAATTGGTGGCGGGGACGAGCATTTTATGATCGCAGCCGCGCATCCAGCCGACCGAAAAGCCGCGTGAAAATGAGAGCTCCATCTCTTCGATTTGTTGCGCGGTGAAATCGACCGGTTGGCCGGCCACGCTTTGATCGATGGCCTGACGATAGTGGCGCGTGATGTTAGCGACATACTCGGGGGTTTTCAGGCGGCCTTCGATCTTGAGCGAAGCGACCCCCATCTCGACGAGTTCCGGAATGAGCGAAAAGGCGGCGAGGTCTTGCGGGCTCAGTAGATATTTTTGATCCCCCAGATCGACCTCCTTGCCATCGCAAACGAGATCGTAGGGCAAGCGGCAAGCCTGTGCGCACTGGCCACGATTAGCGCTACGTCCCCCGAGCGATTCGCTGGTGAGGTATTGGCCGGAATAGGAAACGCAGAGCGCGCCGTGCACAAACACTTCGACCGGCAACGTGGTTTCACTACGAATCTTGCGAATCTCGTCGAGCGAAAGTTCACGCGGCAGCACGACCCGCTCGATCCCGAGTTCTTCCGCCATGGCGATGCACTGGCTGCTCGAAAGGGTCATCTGGGTCGAGGCGTGCATCGGCAGATCCGGGGTGATCGCACGAATCAAACGCGCCAGACCGAGATCTTGCACCAGCACGGCGTCGACGCCGGCAAGTGTCAGCTGCTTAACGAGCGCTTCGACGACCGGCAATTCCGACGGAAAGATCAAGGTGTTGAGCGTGACATAGCCTTTGACCCCTCGGCTGTGAAGTTGCTCCATGATTTCGGGGAGCTCATCGGGGGCGAAGTTCGCCGCGCGAGCGCGAGCATTGAAGCCGCTGTCGAGTCCGAAATAAACCGCATCGGCCCCATTTTCGATAGCCGCACGAATGGCATCCCGGCTCCCCGCTGGTGCGAGTAGTTCGGGAGCGCGAAGCGAGGTAGGCTTCGCAGCAGAAGCGGCGGACGGAGCGTTCATAGGAGTCTCGAAACAGTCGATCAACAAGTCGATGCGGGGGCCAAAACAGGCTGCTCTCAGTTTACCCGAACCGGCCGACGCTTCGCGAGGCTCGGAGCTGCGATCGGACGATCAAAAACCGCGATTTTCCCGCATTCCCGTTGCGAGTATCGTTACATGCGAACTTCTGCGAGCCGAGAAGTGCGGTGAACTTCCTTTTTCGAGATCTATGGCGATGAGCGATTCGATCGACCTGTCGAGTGATCCCGGCCCGAGCGGCAGCTCGGCTGCGGCTGCCAAACGCCCATTTGTGGGAGTGCACTTTGCCTGCTGTCATGTCTATCAGCGGGTGTATGTGACTCCCGGCTCGCGCGAGGTGCTGGCCCACTGTCCGCGCTGCGCCAAACGGATGCGGCTGCAGGTGGTGGAAGGAGAAGGTCCGCGCGAGAACACGATTCAAGTGAGCTAGCGGCCTGAAGTGCTAGCGACGATTGTGCGAAACTGTGTCTTGAGCAAAATCGCCCGTTTGCGTACGATCCCCCGCGCGACCGTCTCTTGCCACCGCTCGATCACCTAGCTGTACCGGTTTTCATGGCCGACTTCGAAATCCAACGCAACACGCGTAAGTGTGCCGCAACGGGGCGAGAACTTCGTCCTGGCGAATGGTGCATCAGCGCGCTCGTGGATGAACCGAGTGGTACGGTGCGGAAAGATTTTTCGACCGAAGCGTGGCAAACACCTCCCGAGGGGACGGTGGGCTGGTGGAAGACAAAAATCGAAGAACCAGCTCAGGCCAAGCAGAAATGGGCACCGAGCGAGGTGATGACGAACTACTTCACGCAGCTCGAGAATGATCCCTCGCGCGAGGATGTGCGCTACATTCTTGCGCTGCTGATGGTCCGCCGACGCATCGCTCGTGTCGAATCGACCGAGACAGGCCCGGATGGAAGCGAGATGCTGACGATTCACATCGCGCGGACCGACACCTCGCATCAAGTGCGCGGCGTGCTGCCGAGTGACGAGCGTGCCCAAGAGATTCAAAAACAGCTGGCAGAACTGCTGCAAACGCCCGGCAGCGTCGCTTCGGCACCGGCGAGTGCGGGGACAGCCCCCAGCACGGCGTAGCAACAAAACCAGCGAACCATTACGAAACGACGGCGAGCAAGGATGCCCGCAATGATGAGCCCCACCGCTGACAACGCTCCCCCCAAGTTTCGCGCTGCACCGCGCCTGTTGGTGGTGAGTCTGCTGGTTCTGCTGGCTCTCGGCTCGAGTGGCTGCCGCTGGAATCCTTGGATTCGCCGACCCGCAGGCGATGCCGCTCCGGTGATTTTTTCCCATACGCCAACGCTCGAAGAAGTAACCAGCGCTCTGAATGCACAGACCAGCCGCGTGCAAACACTGCAAACACAGGGGGCGACAGTTTCGGTCCCTGGATTTCCAGCGATTTCAGCGGAGTTGGCGGTCGAGCGCCCCCGCAAACTGCGAATGCGAGCAGGAACCGCCTTCACCGGTCCCGAAATCGACCTCGGTATGAACGACGAACTGTTTTGGTTCTGGGCAGCCCGCAATCCGCAGCCTGGTATCTACTATGCCCGGCACGATCGCTTTGCCACCAGCCCGCTCCGAAGTGCACTCGCGGTCGACCCCGCCTGGGTCACCGATGCTTTGGGACTTGTACAGTTGCCACCGGTGCAAGAGATCACCGGGCCTTCGCCAGCAGGTACCGACCGGATGGAACTTCGCTGGACTGTTCAATCGGCAGCAGGGCCGATGACGCGGCTGATCCATGTCCACGCCAAGCATGGCTGGATTGTGGAGCAACATTTGTACGATCCACGCGGAAACGTGATGGTTTCGAGCAAAGCGAGCGACCATCAGTATTCGTCGGTCGATGGAGTTGCACTCCCCCGTCTCGTAGAACTGAACGTTCCTTCGGCGAGCCTTCAGCTAAGGATGGATGTGACGTCTTATGCGGTGAATATGCCGTTTGCCGATGGGCAAACGCTGTTCGAGCTGCCGAGCCAATCGCTAGGGAATGCGCCACTGGTGGATCTAGCCGACCCGGCAACTGCCGCAGCTCTCGGAGGAACAATGGGAGCCCCAGGCGCGAGCGGGCCGATGTCGCCACAGCCCGCCATTCCTGCAGCCACTCCGCTCAACGGTGCAACTCGCTACCGAGGCATGCCACAGTATCGCTAAAGAAAACCGCATCGCACAAGAAGAGCCGACTGAAACTCGCGGCTGATTGGATGCGTTATTTTTGCCAGCAGTTAGTTAACCAGCAGCCGAGTCGACATTTTGGCGACGCATTTTGGCGCGGGCTCGGCTGAGCGTAGGTCCGATGCTGTTTTCGGGAACGCCGGTCACTTTGCTGATCTCGCCGTACGTTTTTCCTTCGAGGTGATAGAGCCGCACGATGTGGGCCTCTTCTCCACCCAGTTGGTCGATCAACTTTTCGACTTCTTCGCGATCCTGCACACGCTGTTCAAGCGATCCGCCCCCCGCAGCGAGATTATCCATCTCGCTGGTGTCGGTCAAACTGATTGGTAGACGTCGTTTCAGCAGTTCGCGAACGACGATCCGCCGCGATACCACAGTCAGATAGGTCGCCAGGCTGCTTTCCCCACGAAATCGGCGAAGGACAGCAAAATCGTCGGCCAGGATGCCATAAAACACATCGGCGACAAGGTCTTCAGCGTCGGCAGCAGAAAATGCCAGATTGCGCGTGATCGTTGTGTGGTTAACAACGTGCATCACCAGCCCCAGGAATCGGTCGACAAAGTCTTCCCACGCCCGCGGTTGCCGGGTGAGGCATCGCTGCAAAAGCGATCGGTCGATTTCGGAAAGGGCCACGAGAGGATCTCCAAGCGAAAGAAGCTTGGCGGAAACTGCCGAACTTACCTAGCTTCACAGATTCGAGCGACTAGCAGCCGCCGCTACTGGTTGGCCGAAGTTCGACAGTCGATTCTAAATTGAATCTGCCCGTCATTTTACGTCGTTTGGCAGGGAGAGACAAGAGAAACGCTCCAGCCAATTCGTTCTTGCCGCGTTAGACCCCAGCAATCAACTTACGGCCGATTGACACCCCCTTGTCACTTCCCTAAGATGCCCGGAAACCACTGGGAAATGGGCCGAAGTGCTTTTAGTCTAACGACTTGATCCCACTTCGGACGAGCGATTTCACCGACCCTAAATGCTCAGAGCGGAGAATTTTGAGCACCTGGAATTGGCGAAAACTGGCCCGACCCGTCGATGTTGGTTGCAAGTAAGTAGTTGGTAACTTGATGGCTCGACTAGCTAGCGTGACACTTGCCAGCAACGCCGTCCGTAGAGTTCCTCACCACTTGCCGACTAATTTCCCCAGCTGTCGTTTGACATCATCTGCTGATTTATTCGCTTCGCACGAGGAGAGTCGGTTCCATGGCACACGTTGTTTGCCAGCCTTGCTTTGGCTGCAAGTACACCGATTGCGTGGTGGTTTGCCCCGTAGAATGCTTCTACGAAGGGGAGCAAATCCTCTATATCCACCCCGATGAATGCATCGACTGCGAAGCTTGCGTGCCGGAATGTCCGGTTGAAGCAATCTTCCATCAGGACAACGTTCCTGAAGATCAAAAGCCATTCATCGAGCTGAATGCCGAAATGGCTCCGCAGTCACCATCGATCACCGAGAAAAAAGAACCTCTCGCTGGTAACTAAGTGTCGCGAGGCACTTGGGTTGTCGAGCTTGGTTGTTTGTTTCCCGCAACACTTCCACCACAGTAGTGCGGTCACAAGCTGCTCTCGCTTGATCACCAAATGGTTGACGATGGAATCCAAGTCTCGAACCAAGGGGTTCGAGACTCTTTGCGAGCTGCGCAGTCTGCTCTTCTTCATCAGCAGACCTGCCTCTAAGGAGCTGCGCACCCATTGAAGACGCAGTATTACACCGCCTCGACCCTCAATGGCTTCCTGGCCACAACTGATCACTCGCTCGATTGGCTGATGCAATTCACCGTCGCGGGAACGAGTTACGACGATTTCATTCGCGACGTCGGAGCCCTTGCGATGGGCTCGCACACCTACGAGTGGGTGCTGCACGAACTCGGCTTCACCAGCGACAAGCCCCAGCAGAAGTGGCACTACGAGCAGCCGACGTTTGTCTTCACGTCACGCCCACTCGCAGCACCCCCGGGAGTGAATGTTCGCTTCGTATCGGGCGATGTGCGAGCAGTCCACGACGCCATGATCGAAGTTGCCGGGACCAAGAACCGCTGGATCGTCGGTGGCGGCGAGCTCGCCGGGCAGTTTCACGATGCAGGCCTCCTCGATGAACTGATCATTCAGATCACTGCGGTCACCCTCGCATCGGGCATGCCGCTGCTACCCCGCAACATCATCACCCCGCCGCTGAAGCTCACGAGCGTGCAGCAATACGGCGACGCTTTCGCCGAACTTCGTTACGAAGTTCACAAACCGGCGCAGGCCCCCGCTTCTTAGTTCTGGACTCCCATTTCGAAGAAAAACGCTTCTGCAAACGGCCATTTCTCGCGAACACTTGTTGAAACAAGTATGTCCCTTCGAGAAAGCCACCCCGATCATGCTCGCGGGGACTCATTCACCAAGCAATCAGCTGCTTTTATCTTCCCAACGCGCGCAAAAGCGCAACTTTCGCGCGCTAGTCGCGCGTGCCGGCTGATCCTCCTCGCAAGCGATCATTCTTGGGTGGCTACCGGAGATTCGCGCGATGACTCACGTCGTTTGCAAAGCTTGTTTTGGCTGTAAGCACACCGACTGCGTGGTGGTTTGCCCCTGCGACTGTTTTCACGAAGGAGATCAGATGCTCTACATCGATCCCGACGCCTGCATCGACTGCTGTGCCTGCAGCAGCGAGTGTCCCGTCGAAGCCATCTTCATCGACGATGCTGTCCCCGCCGATCAACTCGCCTTCATCCAGCTCAACGCCGAGATGGTCACCCAAACTCCAAGCATCACTCAGAAGAAAAAGCCGCTGGTATAGACGCTCAGCGACCAGCTCCAAGACAGCTTGATCAACTTTGATCGCCAATGCCGGGTGCCACGCATTGAAGACTTCTTAGAGCCACTTTCAAACAGTAAGTGGCACTCAGCGTAGGCTTCTATTTCTGCTGTGGGGCAGATTCCAAGTTGGGAATCTAAACGAGTCACGCTCGTAGCCAGTGGCACCCACTGAATGACTAAATCTGGGCTTCCTAGGAGCCAGCCTTCTAAAACCGGGCGCTCACTTCGATGGCGATGCTGCTGCCGGGAAGAAACGGAGTCCAGCAGGCGTATTTGGGATTCGAGAGTTTTTGATTCAGCAGCGGATTGGTGGCGGGCTCGCGCGGCGTAGTCATCAGGTTCATGTGAGCCTCTTGCGGCGTGCGACCACCTTTGCGAGTGTTGCACGTCAGGCACGAGCAAACGACATTTTCCCAGCTACTCTCGCCGCCGCGACTGCGCGGCATCACATGATCGAGGCTCAGTTGCTGCACAGGCAACCGCTTGCCGCAGTACTGACACTTGTTTCCATCGCGGGCAAAGATCTGCCGACGGTTGTAGCGCACTTCACGTTCGGGAATGCGGTCGTAATCGATCAGCCGAATGATGCGCGGGACTAAGATTTCGAACTGAACCGCTTTCACCCAATCGTCGTGCGGTCGTTTCTCTTGCGCTTGAAACTCGCTGATCTCGCACCACGTCGTGAAATCGTAATTCGTGTAGCTGCCATCTTCGGTGTGAATCACCTCGGCACACTCACGAAACAACATGATGAACGCGCGACGCACGCTCACAATATGCACTGCACGATACGACCGGTTGAGCACCAGTACGCTCGACGAAAGCACCGGATGATACGGCGCATCGGGTTCATCCACCTCAACCATCATCGCTCGAATCTCTCGAGAACCAGGAAAGCTAGGGCGAAGCTCACACACAACCTTTCGTTGCGGCGAGACACTTTAGTGTACGCCTTCTGGCAATCGAATGCCAAGCAACCTTGGAAAAACTCGGCCAAAAAATAACAGGGCAGCAGCGACAGCAGTGCCATCGCATGCCGGACCACGCGTGAGATGAAATTCGCGCTCTAGCCGCGACAAAAACGTTCAGAGCTCGCCACAGCCGCCGAGCCTACTGCGACCTTTCGTCCTGTGACGATCAGTACCGTAAGCGATTTCCTCGTGCAACCAAGTCTCCCGTTTTTCAGCGCACATTCGTCTTGCCGCAACAAAACCGCTGGGGGTAGATTGAAGGTGCTGGATGAACGATTTTTCAGACCTCAGGTTTGAGGTCCAGCTCAGCCACAACCGCCGCATGACCCTTTCGTCTCTCTCTCAGCAACTCGCGCGGCGATATTTCTTCAGGGGCCTCTCGACATGATTCACTACTCGTGCGATCGGTGTAAGTGTGTGATCTCGGCAGACGACCTTCGCTATCAAGTGAAAATGGAGATCGAAGCGGCGATGGAGCCGATCGAAGATCACCTCCTCGATGCCGACCGCGATCATCTGCTCGAGATCGATGAAATCCTGGAAGAAGAAGCGCTCGGCGGAGTTTCGGAAGAGATCTACCAGAAGAAACGTTTTGATCTCTGCTCGAAATGCTTTCGCAAATTCATGCAGAACCCACTGGGACGCGATGTCAAATCGTCCCTCGGTTTTAGCTCGAACTAACCTGCTGACAGCGTGAATGTTTCATCCCCCGTCGCTCGGCAACGACGTGTGATTCGCCGCCGCTGGACGATCTCGCGCATGATCTCCGGCGCACTGGGAGCGGCGATCGTAGCGACACTGGCGATTCTCTATGGCCGCGCGCTCTTCACGCCGCCGTCAGAAATCGATGGCGAGCCACTGGTGGCTGGCGCGGCACGTGTGCTCTACGTCATCGATGGCGATACGCTACAGATCGAGCAACAACAGCCGACCGGAGTGGTGCGCCGTCGCGTACGCCTGATCGGGATCGATACGCCCGAACTGGGTCGCACGGACGCGCCGCTGAAAGCCGCCACCGCCGATCAGCCCTTCGCCCGCGAGGCGGCGGAATTGCTGCGGCAACTGACAGCCGAGCGAGAGGTTCGGCTGGAACTCGATCGACGGCGGCGAGATCGCTATGGACGATCACTCGCCTATCTCTACGTCGACAAGCGGCTGGTTCAAGAAGAACTGCTGCGGCGTGGTCTTGCGGTGGTCGATGCTTTTCCGGGTGACTCTGCGAGCATGGCCAAGCGTCTGGAAATCGCCGAGCAAGATGCTCGCAAGCATCAGCGCGGCCAGTGGCAAAAACAATAATCCGGCTCAACCGACAGCCCGAATCCCAATCGATTAAGCCCCAATCGATTAAGCCCAGTCCATGCCGGTCGTCTTCTTCATGCGGACTTCGTAGTTACCCAGCAGCCCGCCAATCACGTCCCAACGATCGGGACGTCGCACTTCAATATCCCCCTGCTCGTTCACCCGCACGATCGTGTCGTCACTCACCCCCGCCGACGAAAGATCTTCCCCGTGAAGTTCATCGTCGCTGATGAGCGTGCGAAGCGTCTTGCCTGTCATTTCGATGAACTTCATGCGATCGATCTCCGTGCGTTCTAAGGTGATCTGCTGGGTGTCGGTGTGGGGACATCGGTTGCGAGAGAAAGTGCTCGACTCGGCTCTACTCGCGCCGCTGAAGACTTGATCGTAATCGATGAATGCAAGTGGTCGCTACGTGGCAACCCCACCTGCTACCGGCCACGCGTACGATAAACGCGGCGACGATTTCCCTGAGGAAGATTCGGCCCCGAGTCGCCATAAGCCACCAGTTCGAGCGTGCTGCGGCGAAGTGGATTTCCTTCGGCATCGAGTTCGAGCGCCGCATGCGAAACCACCCCGCCAGGAATCTCGGGAGAGTGAACTTCGAGCGTAATGCTCGAGCCCTTTGCGTGACGCTGCACGGTGCGAACCGTCGCGGTGGCTCGCGTTTCTCCGAGCACTTTATGCGGCAAGCCCGAGGCGATCACTTCCACAATGGTGCTGGCGGTGCGGCCATCGTCAGCGGTTGATTTCGTTTCGCGGCGCACCGTGTGGGGATAGGTTTCGCTCGAGGTGTAAAGCAAACTTTCGACCTTCCACTCCCCTGATTCGGCCGAAACTTGTCGCACCTGGCAGGGAACTCGGCGGCCGTCGAGCAGGATTTCGCTATCGGCCAGAGCCACTACTTCGCTTGTCTGCCCCTCGGTGCCACGCGCTTGTTTTTTCACGAGCTGCGGCGCTGAAGGAAAACGCTTGCCACCCACCTCAACCGTCACCTCGACTTTGATGGTGTAATTTTCGTCGGTGGTGCCGACCAGTGTGGTGCGTGTTTCGGTGGTCGTGACATTGGTGATGTTGCCTTCGGCATCGAGCGACTCGCTGATGGTGCGAACCAACTTCCAAGTGCCCAGAGGAAAGCCCGACCATGGATGCTCGCTCGGCAGCAGCTTGATCGACTCAGATGTATCGACCGCTGGCTTGACTGGCAATTTGGCTGGATCTTGCGGAACAATCTTGGCGGGCTCTGTCGTCGAAGGGGCCTCGGCGCCAGCTGATTCGGCTTCATCCACCGGTTTGAGAGCACTAGGTTCTTTCGGCGAACCTTGGCCAGGATCGCCAGCTGTTACCGAGTCGCTCACCGCAGGTGAGCCCGTTTCAGGCTTCACAGCAGGCGAAACTTCGGGTGCACTCGACCCTTGCGAAGACGATCCCGCAGGTGCAGCAGGCTGCGCAGCAAGCTCAACTGCCAACAGGCTCACGCCGATGGCCAGGAGCAGCAACTGCTTCGTACTGTGGATCAAAAGGGGATTACGCACCGAACACTACCTTGCAGATGTCGCGTCAGTCGATTGCCTGCCCGATCTCGCGACCGGTCGCCAAGCGAAGCTGAATGTTGCTGATCTCGTGGAGGGGAACTTCCATCACACGATCCAGGCGCTTACTGCTTTCCACTTCAATGTAACCATCCATTCGCAGCGATTCGAGACTTTCCTTAGCCCAGTGTCGCTGGTTTACCCGATTTCTCGATCAGATTGTTCGGCCTATGCTCATTAGGTAAGGTCTGACACCCCCGAATGAGCTAGAACCGAGCTAGACAATCTCAGGAGCTGGGAACTCATCGCCGGGGGATTGGGGCTGTGAATCTTCCGGTGAGATCTGCTTTTCGTCGGTTTTTGGCGACTCGTCCGCCCCTCGACGAAACGCATCGAGGATCGTTGCCAGCTGCAAATCTTGGCGGGGCAAGACGGTTTTCAGGTTCAGCAGGAGCCCCGTTTCAGTCTCGGCGGCGATCACAGCGGGCAAACCTCGGGCGAGACGATCCTTGAGCGATGTTTTGGAAACTGCCAGCGGACGAAGCTCGATGCCATAGCTTGGAAGCAGGTGCGGGCTCGATCCATCTTGGAGCGAGGCTGGCATCGCCGTCGCAATCGCCTCGATAACGCCTGGGATATGCAGTTGCGGGGCGATTCGCTCGGCCCGGTTTTGCAAATTCGCTAGTGGCGTGGCGAGCAGCGAGTAAAGAGGCAACTTGAGTTCGAGCTGCGAGGGATCGAGATAGAGTTCGAGCGTGGCGAGCAAACTTGCCTGCAGTAGTCGGTCGAGCGCTAGTGGCGCTGCCAATGGATGGGCTCGTAGCGACTCGACAGCGGTCCCCTTCCCGATCGCGAGCCCTGCCCGCGGACCACCCGTGAGGGCATCGGTTGCAACAATCGCCAGGTCGACGCCGGCGGCAATCGACTCGGCAGCACTCAGTTGGTCCGGAATGCCAATGGCAGTCGACGGCACAATTCCGCCGACACCAAGGAACTGGATGACCGGCAACTTATGCTCGCGCGCCAGGGCCGTAAGTTCGCCGAGCGATGGCTCGCTGCTGCGAGTCCGAACGGCATCCAGCCGCAGAATCGCGCCGGTGGCAGGAGTGATTGCGGCCGAGAAATCGGCGATTCGCACTAAATTGGCCGCCCCGATCTCGCGCACATTCACTCCGCCGGCTCGCAGCACATCGAGCCAGCGTGATTGCTCGGGAGTTTCGGTCAGATCGCCCCGCGCGACGATCACTTCGCGCCCGCGAGCCAGGGCCTGAGCCGCCAAAAGGACGGCGGAGGTGGCGGTGGTGTAAACAGCAGCATCTTCAGAACCTGTCAGCCGCATGGCAGCTGCTGCGACTGCGCCACCCGCGCGAGGATTCGTTGCGGAATCACGCCCGCTCACGATGTACGAACTTGCCAAATCGATGATCGCTTGCACCGCTTCGTCGGCCAGTGGCGGCCCCTCCATACCGGCTGGGAGCAAGACGCCGGTGGCATTAATGGCAGCCGACGCGCCCCCTCGATCCTCGCGCGAAATCCAGCGGGCAATGCGGTCGGCCAGATCAGCAGCGGTGGTGGGAAACTGCGAAGCGGTAGGGATTTCGCTCCGAACTTGGTCGAGAAAGCGACGAACGCCGCTAAGCACCGTCGATTGACTGACGCGGCTGACCAGCGACTTCAGCGGGGCACTATCGAGCAATTCCGACACGCTTGGCAAACTTTTCAGGACACTCGACATCGAAGCGATCCTCCGCGAATGAGCTAAAAAGGGGGCGAGCCACGTCGATCACCGCGAGATTGGCAGGCGATTCGACGCTAAATCGAGATAGTGAAAACGGTCGGCTGGCAGCTTTCGCGATGCCACCAGCGGGCCAAGCTCCAGACTATAGCGGACCCGGGCTGACCACAATCGTCCCCCAATTTACCGGCTCTGCTGGCACGGCTTCGCCTAGAAATGCCAACCAGTGCCGCTCGATTGAGCAGTTGCATAACGAAGGCGTAATGCGGCGAAATCGAACGTTCTTGCCGCGTAGTCTTGCGTCACTAGTTCTGGTCAATAAAATTGGAGATGTACGAGAGACATGGGTAAGCACCACTAGTTGTGGCTTACTCAATCGCGGAGATTGCCGCAGCCGACGTCGTCCCGGTCATGGACGACTGCCATCTTGAGGAGGTTTCCCTTGCTTACCGAAGCCGAAGTTCAGCGTAGCTTCCGCAACCTATTCCGAAGCAAGGACATCCCTGCTGAAAATCTCGAGAAGGCCGAAGCACTCCTCGAAGAGTTGCGTGCCGAAAGCCCCCTTCGCCACCGTTTGAGTGTCGAACTCGAAGAACTTCGCAAACTCCATGCGAAATACCAGGCTGCAAAATAAGGCCTAGTCGACGAAAGCTAGTCGACTCGACTGGCTCATCAGATCTTGCGATCCGTCGTCACTTAGAACGTGGGCATAACCGCCGTTGCGGGATTGCCCTTGGGCACGAAGCTCGCCGAGCCAGTGGAGCTCGTCGAGAACAGCCGAACCTGATCCTCACAGCCGTGGAGCTATGCTTGTAGCTCCATCGGACTTTCGGAGCAGAACTTAATCCCCTCTGGTGCCAGATGCCAACCCACTCGGCATCCGCTACTTAAGGCCCCTCCCTCTTGAGGCCGCTTCTTCCGCTGGCGAATTCGCACGCTTTGCGATTTTGATGCTCGGGCAATTCCACCATAGAGCTCGACCTGCCCGGCAACCGTCGTGCAGGCGGGCTGTGTTTTGCCAGCCTCAAGAAATACAAAATTGGCGGTCAGATCGTTTGTGGAAGTTCGTTCCACAAAGCTCTCTGCCGCCAATTTGGGATCAACTCAGATGTCGAACGCAGGTCGCTTGCCCCGTGGCAGTGCGACTAGCGGTTTAAGGTCAGGCCGAACGTCAGACCACCGATGAAGAGGTCTTGGTCGCTGGTGGCGGTCGTGTTGCCACGGCCGATGCCTTGACCGAAGTCCATGATCACAAAGCCAAACTGTACAGCGATGTCACGAGTCAGCTCGTACGATGCATCGCCGCGAATTTCACCACCCCACACAAACTCGTCGTTGCTTTCGTGGCTGCGAACTTGGTCTTTGATTTCCAGTTCGACGTCGCCGCCAAGACCCGAGTAGCGAGTTGTGGTGGTGAGATCTTTGTTCATCAGGTGCTGGAAGTTCTGGAGAGCAAAGGCTCGGAACTCACCCGACAAATTCCAGTGTCCCACGACATGGCTGAGGCGGAAGCCAATCTGGCCACCGAGCATCACGTTGTCGTAGATAGCTTTCTCTTGTTCGTAGACTTCATAGGGCCCCGAGACACTCGGAATACCGGTGATCTCGCCAACGAGATCTTCCGCAAAGCGGTTGTAGCTGTCGCGGCGATAGTAGTCTTTCATGTTCACATAGCGAACACCCACGAGTGGCTCGAACACACCACCGTTGTGGAACGTCTTGCGACGCCAAATTTTGTTGATTTCAAAGCTCGACAAGTCGGCTCGGTTGATGCTTTGCGTCACATCGTAGATGCGTGGGTTACGATCGCTGAGGATCGGTTCGCGATCTTCAGGGTCGGCGTTCGGATCATCGTCTTCGTTGAAACGATTGAGACGTTCCTGCAGGACGTGGATCCCTTCGTTAGGACCCGAGAGGTGCCAGCCGGTGAACGACCAGCCGGTGTCCTCTTCTGTCATGTAGCCGAGTTCAAGTCGGTTACCCCATCCAAAGTCCCCTTCGAAGGGAGACTCGAACGAAGATTCCCCATCTGGTCTGGACCAGTTGAGATAAACACGATCATAGTCGGCAAAGAACCCGACATTGGGGCCGTCACCTCCGCCGAAATCACTCACTTCCGCCGGAGCGAAAAATTGAAGATCGGGGCGGAAGGTGTCAGGCTCAATGAAGGGCTGATACCTCTGCGCGTGGGCCACTTGGCCAAATGAGACTAGCGCCAGCACCGCGGCTAGCCAAACAAACGGTCGCTGCATCGACATGGTAAGGTTCCACCTTCGACTTGGTCCCGGGGGACATCGGTCGCCATAGGGAGACACCGCGCGGAGATCCCATTTCCGCCCGTGCCGGTAGTATCGGATTTGCCTGTGGCGGAAGTTGAGTAAAGAAGGCAAAGGATTCCGAGAATTCGGGTCGTAGGGACGCCCAAATTACCAACACAGCCCAAACACCAACCGGCAGCAGTCGCTACCAGCGACGCAGTTTGCGCAGTTATCCAAAACTCGCAGCCGAAGATGGCCCAGTATCTGAAGTAATCTTCATTGTGCTCAGCAGAGTTTGGTTTCCGCTGAGATTCCGTCTGCTGGGGCGGCCAACAGTATCCCCTCATGGAATGCCAGGGATCGCTCGCTGAAGTTCTAGATCCCGCGCGAATGTTTGCTGTCAGGTTGCGAAACACTTATAGTTCGTGTGGGGTAGTAATTGTCTCCCCGAAGCACCGCAATTCAGTCTCTGGCCATGCAGGACCCTCAGCGATGAAAGTTCACCCCCAAGACCTCGGCAGCGCTCGCAATCGGCTGGTCCTCCTTACCGGTGCGCTGGCTGTGTGGGTGGCGAGCTTTTCAGCGGCCACCTTTGCCGAAGATGCCCAGCCCACCGAAACCAAGGCTGCGGCAGAAGTTGCAGCCGACTCGAAAGCTGCCAAACAGCCCAACGATTGGCTCCGCGTGCGGCGCGACGAGAAGAAACAGCCCCTGGCTCTCGAAACCAGCATCGTGCGATTCGTGTCGCAGGATCCTGAGAAGAAGGACCTCTCCGTCGACCTGATTGGGGCCGTGCATATCGGCGACCAAGCGTATTACGAGACGCTGAATAAGAAATTCGCCGAGTACGACGTGGTGCTCTATGAACTCGTTGCCCCCGAGGGGACCCGCATTCCCAAAGGTGGCCGCAAAAGTGCCCCTGCCCATCCGATTGCCGCCATGCAAGTCGGCATGCAAACGATGCTGGGACTCGCCTTCCAACTCGACCATATCGACTACACCCCCGACAACCTGGTGCACGCCGATATGACTCCCGAAGAAATGACCAAAAGCATGGAGAGCAACAACGAAAGCACATCGCGCACCGTGCTGCGGGCGATTGGGCAAGCCATGGCGCAGCAAGCCTCCGCTGGGCAAAAGGGGGGCAATGGCTCGGGTGATATCGGAATTCTGATGGACATGCTCTTCACCACCGATCCCGCCCAACGAGCCCACAAAATGAAACTCAACATGGCAGGCCAGTTCGAGAATCTAGAAGGGCAGATGTTCATTTTCGAAGGGGATAATGGGTCGACCATCATCAACCTACGGAACAAGAAGGCCCTGGAAGTGCTCGATAAACAGCTCGCCAGCGGCAAAAAGAAGATCGGCATCTTCTATGGGGCGGGACATCTCGCCGATTTCGCCGATCGTCTGACAAGCGACTACAAGCTCGAGAAAAGCTCGGTCGAGTGGCTCGAAGCGTGGTCGCTGCTGCCACCTAAATCGGGCAGCAAACCAGCGCCAGCTCAGCCCGATGCTGAAGCCAAGCCCGATGCCGCACCCGCTGAAGATTCGCCCGCCAAAGCTTCGTAGCAGCTCATCGATCAATCCGTGTCTTGCAACAACGACTTGGCTGCCAATCCAGTGTCCCACTGAGCTCTGCCCAGTGAGAAGTGCAAACGGACCCTGTTTTTAGGAAGATTCCGCCCAAAACATCGGTTCCAGCTTCTGCACTGGCAAGATGCCAGTGGCACCCCCAAACACCTGACAATGATCGCTGGGCGGTTATGAATCCTGCAGCTCCCTTGAACTTGCAACTGTTTGTGATTGGCCTTGGGGTTCTTGTGCAGTTCGTTGCGGGCCTGCTTGGATCACAGACCGACAACTTGCTAGCAGCTTTTGCGATAGGGCTTCTCTCGCTGGTTGTCACGCTGGCTTACGCAGTTCAAATATCGTATCGCCGCGGCTACCAGGCTGCGAACTCTCGGAATAGCCGTACCAACCACGTCTAACAAGCCACTGCACCCGCTGCCGTCTATCCCAAAGCTGGCGGTCAGCGTGCAACGGCGGCGAGTGAACTTAATTTGTTCGGCGTTTACTCAAACCCTAAGGATTCGTAATGTCGCTGACCTGGGCGTTGACAATGACAGGCATACTTGCCGTGGTATTCGTACCATTGGCTTTGTCTGAGAAGCGGCATCTAGTGCAACGTTGCGTTTACGTCTTGGTGGCTATGCTACTCGCACTTTCATTAGGAGTGTCATTCGCCTACCTCGGCAAATCAAAAGCAGGCACTTCGAATTACGGCTCAAACCACAATAACTCCTACGACCGGGAGTTTCTCAACCGCCTCGTGTCGAACGTGCTGGAGGCCAACGAGATGGAAGTGGCGACGCGTTGGGCAGCCCGCGGATTTGGCGGATGGCTTGCGATCTTGGCAGCTGGCGAACTGCTCCGCTTGGTGCTCAAGCGTTCTGTACGGGCCGAGATTCTTGGGCCCTCCATCCTGTTTTTGGCGGGGGCGATCCTTGTCGAGCCGCACTGGGCACTCGGTTTAGCTTTGGCCGTAGGGCTGGCGTGCATCACGGTGGTTTCCGTGCTGGAGCGAAATGGCGCGTCAAGATCATCACGGCGGACTGAAGCAGAATCCGGCTGAGTAATTGAGCCTTATTGGGTATGCCAGCAAGTTTGTTCGCCGTATCCAAGATGAGTTAAGTGTTACGCGTTTTGCTGTAAGGTCGTCTTTACTTCTAATCGAACTTTCTATTGCAGATTAGGCCTAGCAACGCATTCATCCGGAGCCTCACTGGGTTGTTCTAAAAGTCAATTTTCAGCTTGCGGCCGAGTTAATGCGAGGTTTGGACCTCATGAAAACAGTCCTCGTAGTCTTCTTTTTGTCGGTACAAAGCAGTTACTCCGGTGACACGGAGACCACCGCTACCGAAGAGGCATTTGATACGGTGCAGTTCTATTCGGCGAATGGCACCAACTGGCGCATAAGAACCTATGCTCGAGATCAAGATGTTCATATCTGGTCGCTCGGTTCGGATGTTGCTGATCTCGTAGCGCTAGCGCGAGCCCACACTGAAAAGCACTACGGCGAAGTGCTCACGGAGGGTTACATCATCGAAACCGAAGAGGGGCTTGAGGGTGTGCGCCATGAACTGGAGCAGCGCGGCTTACCCCCTAACCTGGAATTGCCTCCGTCCGGCGCAGTTTTCTGGGCCCCTCCAGGCACAACATACAGGTCAAGGTCGGTGCCCCGATGAGGCCCAACCCTCAGTTCCACCGATCTGGGCCTCCGCCTCGCTTCGGTGGGGCCGCGAGTGAACTGGGACGGTAGACCAGAGCCATCGCAGATTATCTCGCTACTGGCTCCGAACTCTTACTGCAAGTGCGATCGCTTTCGCACATATCTTTGCAGTTGTTTTGTAAGTCCTCACGCGAGGGATACTTGCGCTTGTTTCTAGCACGCAGCGAGCACACTCGATGCTCATGTGTCTAGCACAGCCGTAGCACTCAGTGCGGTTTGCCGATCCCGCCCAGCGAGGTGGGTGCAGCACCCTAGCTGCACTGCTATCACCGAATACTCTTAATACCTTAGCGGAACACTAACGACCGTTTGACCATTGTTTTCAGCAGTTTACGGCAACACCGGTTCCAGAAAAAAGTTTCGATGAATCCCCGCGAAAAAGCTTGATTCACAGCTTCTTAACAAGATCTTCAGCTGTACATCACGCCCGTGGATACGGTTACATACGGTCATCCGTCTACCATACTCCCCGTTAGGAGCACCGTCCGTGAGAAAAGGCCTTCTCCGCCCTGCATTCACCCTTGTAGAGCTACTCGTAGTGATCGCCATTATTGGCGTCCTCGTAGCTCTGCTTCTCCCAGCCGTTCAAGCCGCCCGCGAAGCTGCAGCTCGCATGCGTTGCTCGAACAACCTGAAGCAAATGGCGCTCGCCATGCACAATCACCACGACATCCACGGCTACTTTCCAGGTGCTGGCAGCGATGGCCCGAACAAAGACTGCTGCAACGCCAACATCCGCCAAGGTTGGACCTGGATGTTTCACCTCACCCCCTTTATGGAACAGAAGAACGTCTACGACCTGCCCGATGACACCGCTGGCAACACACAGGTGGCGAAGACCGCGATTCCGATCTTCTACTGCCCATCGCGTCGTCAGCCGACTGTGTACTCCAACGGAGCTCGCAGCGACTACGCCGGCAATGGTGGTCAGAGCATGGCAGCCGAGGGGCTGCAGGGTGTGATGGTTCGCCAGTGGAAGAGCCCCAGCACGTCGAAGGCTGCCAATGCTCCGGTGGAACAGTTCCGCCGCATGGCCGACCTGGTCGATGGCACCAGCCAAACGCTGATGATCGCCGAGAAGCAGGTGCACGTCACGACGCTGGGAAGCGCTGGTGGCGATAACGAAATCTGGAACAACTCGGGCTGGGACCAAGATCACATTCGTCTGGCGGAAGCTGTTCCGCAGCCCGACTCCAAGCACCCCACCTCGGCCTCGTCGACCTTCTGGTCGGTCCGCTTTGGCAGCTCGCATCCCAACGTCTTCAACGCCGCCCTCTGCGACGGTTCGGTGCGCAACATCACCTACACGATAACTTCGGACAACTGGAGCCGCTTGATGCTGATCAACGACGGCCAGCCTCTCTCCGAATTCTAAAACCGAACCGATCGCACCAATACATAAAACTCTTGCTTGGGACTAATCGAGAAATGAACTCCACCACCTATCGCAATCGCCGCGCATTCACGCTGGTCGAATTGCTTGTTGTCATTGCCATCATTGGCGTGCTGGTAGCGCTGCTGCTGCCTGCCGTTCAAGCAGCCCGCGAATCAGCGCGGCGCATGAGCTGCTCGAACAACATGAAACAGATCGCCATTGCCGCTCACAATTTTCACGACACCAAAGGCTTCTTTCCACCCGGAGCACTGCGCTCGGGCACGACCGCAGCCACTTCGGAAGTTTGCAAAAAGCTCGGCGTCACCACGAACAACGTCAACCACTCGTGGGCCGTGTTCATCCTTCCCTTCATGGAACAAGGCAATTTGGCCGACCGCTACAACATGAATGCGAACTGGGCCGCTACAGAAAACTTGCCAGTCGTTGCGACACCGCTCAAAGGTTTCGTTTGCCCCAGCACGCCTGGCGGAACCGAACGCTTCTACGAGAAGACTGTGAATAGCGTGGTGGTGAAAGCAGCCGCTGGCGACTACGCACCGAACAATGGCTACGACTCGGCCCTCGAAGCGGCAGGCTTCGCCGATGTGTGTGTGATGCGTAACGGCATTCTGCAAGTGAACGTGACGGTCAATCTGACCGAGATTCGCGACGGCAGCTCGAACACGATTTTGGTCTCGGAAGATGCTGGCCGCCCTGCCAACTATCGTGCTGGCAAGCTCTACAGCCCCACTGCAGGGACTGATGGTGGCTGGGCCGATCACGACTGCGAATACATCACCCACGGCATGAGCCAAGATGGTGCCACGAGCGGTGGCAACTGCCACACCAACTGCAACAACGGCAACGAAGTCTATGCCTTCCACAGCTCGGGCGCGATGCACGCCATTGCCGATGGAAGTGTTCGCTTCATCTCGAAAAACATGGACATGCGTCCCTTTGTAAAACTCATCACACGCAACGGAAACGATATCGTTGCCGACTTCTAAACCGTAGTTGTTGAGTCGATCGCGCAACATCGTTTTGCAGCGGCTCCTCGGAAACTGATCTCGCCATCGTCGACCGGACGAAGCGAGAGCCGAGCGCCGCACCTTTCCCCCACCACCCATGAAGGCTCGATACGGATCATGAGAAATTGGTATTGGTTATGGATGGCTGCGATTTGCTTCGTCGGCTGTGAAGCAAAGCCCGAAGTGATTCCTGTGTTTCCCGTGAGTGGCCAGGTCCTCTATGCAGGTGCACCTGCAGCTGGCGTGCGCGTCTATTTGCTTCCCACCAGCGCGCCGATGGTTCCTCAGGTCCCCACGAATCCCTACGCGGTGACCGATCAGAGCGGCAACTTCCGCATGACGACCTACACCCAAGGGGATGGCGCTGCCGAAGGTGGCTATCAAATTGTGATGCTCTGGCCCGATGAAAATCAGGCCGAGACAGAAACCGGTAGCACCGACAAATTGCTCGGCTGGTATGACGGTGCCAACACGCAGCTCACCTTGGTGGTGAAGACCGGCGATAACCTGATTCCACCGATTCAGATCCCAGTGATCAGCGGACCTCCCGCAGAACGCCAAGGGGTGCCGGGACGGAACTAGCAATGGTTGGGCGTGAGTGCTCGTAGGTACAGCGAGCAATCGCGACCTGAAATGTGCTGACAAAAAACAATGAGGCGTGGCACTACAGCTAAGGTAGTGACGCGCCTTGTTGCGTTTCTTGATGCAGCGATGCCTCGCGCTGGCTCACCGATCTCGTGGCGACGTGTTGCATTTCTTTTCGACGTTCCCTATCGTAGGGAGATCTAGTTCTACTCTGTGTGAGTAGTCTTTCGCTGCGATAGCCCGCCAAGCGCTCTATCCCTCCGCACGCCACGCAGCTCCCTTTCTTCACTGCTTCCCTGAAAGGTTGCCGCCATGCGCATTTTGCGCCCCCGGCCATCGCTGCGTTGCTCTGCGCGCACATGGTCCCGCTCGCTCGGTTTCACACTCATCGAACTCCTCGTTGTGATCGCCATCATCGCGATCCTCGTCGGACTTTTGCTTCCCGCCGTGCAAGCTGCGCGCGAGGCTGCCCGGCGGATGTCGTGTCAGAACAATCTCAAACAAATGGGACTGGCGCTGCACAACTTTCACGACACCCACACCGCGTTCCCCCATCCCTACAAGTTTGGCAAGCCAGCTGCTGTTGTCGGTGCATGCCCCACGCCACGTTCTCCCATGGCGCTGCTCCTTCCGTTTATGGAGCAACTATCGGTGGACGCCCATCCCGACATGCTCACGCAGCGCGTCCCCACGTTCATTTGCCCCAGCGATACGCCCGCCGCTGGAGCCCCGAAAACCTACTGCTCTTATGGCGTGAACTGCGGCGACAACCACTATTCGTGGGGCTGGATGTGCCCGGGCAACGATCCGTCGCACTACTACTGCGTCTATTTCCCGAAGTCGAAACTCTATTTCAACGGCATCGTCGATCCAGCAGGCATGGGATGCACCACTCGCAGCGGCGGACGCGTGCTGCGACTCGCCGACATCACCGACGGTCTCTCGCACACCTTTGCTTTCGGCGAGCGGTGGGGAAGAGTGATCAATCCCGCGACTCGGCAAACTGTCACCAGCGTCGTGACACCGACTTGGCCCGATACTTATGCCACCTACGCCACACTCGCCAGCAATCGACTCAACAATCACTACAACTACGACTTCTCGGTGACACCTCCGGTCAACATCTGGGCGAGCTACATGAGTTCGTTCCGCTCGGATCATACCGAGGGGGCTAACTTCGTGTTCTGCGACGGCTCTGTCCGGTTTGTGAGCGAGGGGATCAACGGCGATGCTGTCTCGGGCTATCAGTACCCGGAAGAAACAGCTGCCCCAAGTCGGGGCGAAGTGAATCCGTATGCTGCGGGGAAACTGTTCCGCTCAATGGCCACGCGAGATGAACAGGAACTGATCCATGGCCAGTACTGAAAGCAATTCGGTGGCCAAGTACATTGGCCTAGGCATCTTGTTGCTCGGAGCAGCTGTTTCGATCTACCGCACGGTGGGACTGCTGTGGCCACCTCGCGTCGAAGCGATGTCGGACGACGAGGTCCGCCGCGCTTTTGAGCAGTCCGAGGCGATCGATCGAGCCAACTACGAAAAGATGTGGCAGCAACCACCATCGCCGTAATGCGGTTTTGTAAGCGGGAGCCTCAGAGCTCCCAATCAGCGCAAAAAAACAGCCTGGCAGTTTCGTGCCAGGCTGCTTCAAAGCTTTGCCTCTTGCAAAGGACCGCTAGTGCAGCCTCGAGAGGCTGAAGCCTCGCCGAGTGTACTGGTACTGCCTCATGCAGCGAGCGGTTATGTACGGAAGTAGAAGAATGCAGCGTTGATCAAACAGAGGTAGAGCGAATCGAGTCGACCGAGATCGCGGTCTGCACGAACTAGGCTGCTCACCACAAACTCTCTGAGCAACGAAGCGGCTAGACGATGCGAAGTGGGACTTGCCAATCGCTCGTTAGTTGACGGCAACCTCAACGTGATCAATCACAAGCGAAACACCAGCAGCACTTTGGCAGCAGGTGATGGCAATTTGTCGTTCGTAGAACGAACCGACACGACCACGGAGCGTGACACAACCTTGATCCACCTTGACCGCGAGGCGAGCGAGACTTGCCCGGCGAGTTTCAGCCAATTGCGTGGTGATAACTTGGCAAAGATCAGAATCTGCGGTGGTAAGGGACGACGCGCCAACCATTGGAGAATATTCCTTCAGTGAGCAAGGGAGAGCTTCATTGCTCACCCGATGCATTGTCTTCATCCGGACGTTTTGTCCGGATGCTGTCGCACCCGAGAACCTTTCTCAGATGCATTTCGTTATTCAAAATCGTGGAGAAGAACAGGTGTTCCTCTCCACGAAGAATGGGTGATTTTGTTGCCTCGAGCGTTGCCCGCTGCAACCATCAGTTCCCTGCAGATCCAAGCACATGAAGTGCCAGGAAATTACAGTGCAGTCGTGCCAGTTTCGCCCGTGCGAATGCGGATCGCTTCACCGATTTCCGATACGAAAATCTTGCCGTCGCCAATCTGACCGGTTTGAGCAGCCTTGATGATTGCGCCCACGAGTTGATCTTGATTCGCCTTGTCGGCGATGATCTCGATCTTCAGCTTAGGAACGAAATCGATTTTGTACTCTGCACCGCGATAGGTTTCTTTCTGACCCTTCTGCCGGCCAAAGCCGCGGACTTCCGTCACCGTCATGCCGTGATAGCCGAGGGCTACGAGTGCACTCTTGATGTCGTCGATCTTGTGGTGCCGGACAATCGCTTCAATCTTGATCATTACCTTGGAAACTCCCGGAGAAGATGCTACCTGCCAGGGGATGAGTCCCCGGCCGCCTTGTTTCACGTTGCACGCGAGTATGCAATCGGTATGCCGATAGCATCTGTTTTTCCGAAGGAATTAGCGAGAGGAGCGAAATCCTCGCGAAATTCGGCCCACTTCCTTGAGGCAAAGTTCGATAGTGCCGGTTCTCCTGGAACCAACTGCCTAGCGACCTAGCGGATGTTGCTACAAAACATAGCAGGTTCACCTTCGAATGTCGCGGGGTACGCGCTCGATACCCCACCCAGTGGCCGGAATGATCCGTAGGGAGCATCCTCCGCCCCAAAACTGACGAAGGGGATTGCCTAGCAAGGATGCAATCAAAGTCGGCTGATTGGTTCTCGGGCGACTTTCCTTCATTTCTGTTCCTTTACATCGCGCCGATTCTTCTCCATACTAGCCCTCCCTTCGGAGAGCCCCGTCGGCATCACCAGCGACGGCTTTGCTCCGCAGGGCGCAACAGGGAGGTGCGATTGCCAGTTTTTTATGAGCGGGCATCGTTCGAATTTCGATTCCTGTGGCCGGTGTAGATCTTCTAGCGACCTTCAGCCAGCCTGATCTGCAACGAGCAGTGACATGGAGAATTCACGGATGGCCAAGTTGGCTGTGAACGAGCTGACGACCTACCGCTGGTCGTTTGAAGAAGATGTGCATCGCTACGCGGAAGCCCAAGTCCCCGCGATCGGCATCTGGCGGCAGAAGCTCTCCGACTTTGGCGAAGAACGTGGTGTGGAACTGATCGCCGAATCGGGTCTCGCGGTTTCCAGCCTCTCGTGGGCTGGTGGTTTCACCGGGAGCGAAGGACGTTCGCATCAAGAGAGTGTGGCCGACGCATGTCAGGCAATTCATCTCGCCGCGCAGCTGAAAGCTCCTTGCCTGGTGCTCCATAGTGGCGCACGAGGGGTGCACACCCAAAACCATGCGCGACGCTTGCTCCGCATGGCGCTCGAAAAATTGTTGCCCCAAGCTGAAGAGCATGGGGTGGCCCTGGCGATTGAGCCGATGTGCCGCGCCGCTGGCAGCGAGTGGACCTTCCTCCACACGCTCGAGGAAACTCGCACTCTGATTAAAGAATTTTCGTCTGCGGCCCTTAAGCTGGTGCTCGACACCTATCACTGGGGGCATCAAGCCGACTTGCTCGCCGAGATTCCGCACCTGACAGCGCACCTGGCGCTGGTGCAGCTAAGCGATGCTCGACAACTCCCTTCCATGGAGCCCAATCGCACGCCTCTGGGTTGCGGCGTTCTGCCACTCGCGGCGTTTGTCGGACAACTGATGCGCGCGGGCTACGACGGGTTCTTCGAGGTGGAACTCATGGGGGAAGAGATCGAGCGCGCCGACTACCAGGAACTCATCGCGCAGTCACGCAGTTCGTTCGACAGCTGGACCACGCCTGCCGAAGTTTAGAGCGTGCGTCGCTAACTGCAGCTCGCTTGACCAAGCGCTGGCAATCTTGCCTGAGTCCACGAAATCACAGCGTGTATTACTTGGCAGCCGCTTCGGGAATCAGTTCGAGGCAGATCAGCTGATCGTCTCCGCGGACATACAGCAGACCATGCGACAAGATCGGCGCGGCCCAGCAGGGATAGTTCAGCAGCGGGCGCGTCGACGCCGTATCTTGCGGATCGAGCTGCACTTCTAAACGGCACTCCGAAACGACGTCGAATTTCGCGGGGTTTGCTTTGATCAGCTTGAGATCGCCATATTCGCCGAGATAAACGAAGTGGCCATCGACATAAAGCAGACTCGAGCGATCGAGTCCACGCTCGCTCCACTGCACTTTGCCAGTCTTCCAGTCGATGCAGCGGAGCTCGGCGTTTTCGCTATGTCGGCCGCTACAGGCGTAGGCAAATCCCTCGTGAACCACCGGGGTGTTCCAGTGGGTCTGCAGTGATTTTTGACGTGTGCGAGCGTTATCTTGCCACGCCACTTCGAATCCCCCCGGCTTCACGCTGAGCATCGCGCTACCAGGTCCGTAGCACTCGGAAATAAGGACTTGATTGCCGACCACCACTGGCGAACTCGCGTTCACACTTTCGAGAATCGTAGCGCGCCAAGGAAACTCAAAATCGACTTTTCCCTGAGTAGGTTCAAACCCGACGAGACCGCTTCGACAGAACGCAAAACACCAATCGCGACCATCGATTTTGGCCAGCTGCAGCGAAGCATAGCTCGCCAGTTCGTCGGTGATCTTGTACTTCACTTCGCCCGTCAGCTTATCGAAAGCGACAATGCCGCTTCCATTGCCGACGACCCGATCGAGTTGGCCAGGAGCGGCCAGTTTCGAATCTTCGGGGCTGCCGCCGATCATCGCAATCAGCAGATTCCCATGGATGACGGGGCAACTCCCGACTCCAAAGAAATTTTGAACCACGCCAAACTTCTCGTTGGTGTTGAGCTTCCACTTCAGCGTGCCGTCGATCGCATCGAGACAAAGGAGCATTCCATCGACGCCGAAGGCATAGACCCGATCGCCGTCGACAATCGGTGAACAGCGCGGACCGTTGTTGTAGCCGTAGAGGTCGAGGTAGTCGGTGGGGTAACTATATTTCCAGATCGGTTTGCCGGTCTCGGCCTCCAAACAATAGACGGAAGCTTCGTCGCCAAATCGATCGAATTGATAGAGGCGACCGGCAGCAACGGTGCACATTCCGTAGCCTTCTCCCAGCTTGGTGCTCCACAGAATTTTGGGACCGGAGGCGGGCCACTTGGTGAGGATCCCCTGTTCGCTCGATTTACTGTCCCCCGTGGCGCCAAGAAATTTCGGCCAATCCTGCCCCACTTTACGCGTCCAGAGTGACCCGCGATCTTTCGCTTCCACAGACGCCGCTGCTGGATCCTGAGCAGCCGCAACTGCGGGCTGGCTCTGCTCGTCCTCGACAATTTCGGCGGCTCCTGCGCACGAAATGCACGGCAGCAGACAGGTGGCGAGCAGCAGCGAGGCGATCAGACGCGTATCGAAAAAGTGCATGGGAAGTGTCTCTCGCGGGGTCGTCGAGGGAGGAAAGTTCATCGAGATTCGCGTCGCACAAACAGGGGCGCAGAGCGTACCATACGATAGCCGATGGGCCGTCGCTACTCTCCCCTTGTTTGGCATGTCGCATGATTTCCGTTAGCAGCAAGATCACCATTCCCGACGCTGAACTCCATTTCACCTACTCGCGTGCCGGTGGACCCGGTGGGCAAAACGTGAACAAGGTGAGTAGCAAAGCGACGATGCACTTCGATGTCACTGCGTCTCCGAGCATTCCCGACGACGTGAAGCAGCGATTCTTAACGACGTTCAAAAGTCGGCTGACAACCGAAGGCCAAGTGGTGATTCATAGCCAAGAGCATCGCGATCAGCCGCGTAACGCCGAAGCATGTGAGCAGAAGCTCAAAGAGATGCTGCTGGCCGTCCTGACGCCTCCCCGCAAACGTCGCGCAACAAAACCGACACGTGGATCGCAAGTCCGTCGGCTGAAGGAAAAGAAAGCCCGCTCGGATATCAAACGAGGCCGCAGCGGCGGCCGTGATGAGTAACGCGGCATCGCACATCACCCCTGCGAAGCTGCATCCGCTTGTAGGAACGAAAAAACCGGGCGAGTGACGGCTTTTTGGGATAGCTCATCTCTCGCCCGGCTGATTTTTCAAAACGGCGTTATCTCTTGCGGAATCTCGCCAGAAACAGGGCTGCCAACTAGCCAGCGGCCAGTTCGTCGCGAACGCGTTCGAGCAGTTTCTTGGTGGCCATGATCCCTTCAGCTTCGCTCAGCTTGCCACCCTCGTATTCGATGCCGCAATAGCCGTGATAGCCGTGGGCGAGGACGATTTTCATCATCTTCTTGTAATCGGTGCGGGTTTCGTTCCCCATCTCATCGAAGTCGTGGCTCTTGGCCGAAACAGCCTTGGCGAAAGGCATCGTTTCCTCCACACCGAGATAGCGGTCGTAGTCGTGGAAGTTACCGAAGTCGGGGAGCGTGCCGCAGTTGGGGAGGTTCACCAGCTTCATCACACCGGCGAGCCATTTGCCGTTGCTCGAGAGTCCGCCGTGGTTTTCGACGATCACGTTCATTTCGAGCTTAGCGGCGAATTCGCTCAGGCGGCGGAGGCCATCGGCGGCGAGTTTGGTCTGCTCTTCAAAAGTACCGGCCGACTTGGCATTCACGCGAATCGAGTGCCCACCAAGGTACTTCGAGGCTTCGACCCACTTGTAGTGGTTTTCGACCGCTTGGGTTCGCTTGGCATCATCGGGGTTGCCGAGATCACCTTCGCCGTCGCACATGATCAGGAGTGTCTTGACGCCGAGATCATCCGCACGCTTCTTCAGGTCGGCGAGGTATTTTTCGTCCTTGGCCTTATCCTTAAAGAACTGGTTGACGTATTCGATGGCGTCGATGCCGAATTCTTCTTTGGCTGTCTTGGCGAAATCGAGGTTATCGAGCTTCTTGCCGAAGATCGTCTTGTGAAGCGACCACTCAGCGAGCGAGATTTTGTAGAGAGGTTCTTTCGACGCCACTTTGTCTTCGCCACGCAGGAGCGAAGGGACCGCAGCCGAAAGTGCTGCAGCGGCAGCGGTTTGAGCGAGGAACGAACGGCGTGAAACCGCAGCGGATGAGAAATCGCGAAGCATCGCAAGGATCCTACGGGAAAGGCGGAGAAACTACCACAACGGGGTTCGAATATAGCAGAGAGCAACCGTAATCTCTAGCGACAAGGAAAATTCGTCCAATTTCTGCGATGAGAATGGCTCTGATTCGGTTCGAGGCGGTGCGGTTCTTCCCCAATTCTTCACCACCAGCCCGCTCGCATGGTTGGCCGGTGCGGTTTACGATTTGTGAAGCCGGAAGTGCTCACCTGCAAAATAGTTCCGGCGCTTCCATGAGATGACTTCCCCGACGCCTTCACCGACAGACTCCGCTATGCCCGAGCCAACTGGCGTGAATGCCAAACCCGAATCGATCAGCCGACTGGATGCCATCAACCGTGGGCACCACGTCGATTCAGTGATCCATAAGTCGGTGTACGCGGAAGATAAGGTGCTCGACATCCAGAATTTCAACCTCTGGTATGGTCAGAAGCAGGCCCTGTTTAACGTCACCATGCCGATTCCTCGTGGCAAAGTGACGGCGATTATTGGTCCCTCGGGATGCGGAAAAAGCACGCTGCTGCGCTGCGTGAACCGCATGAACGATCTGATCGAAACTGTGAAAATCGACGGCGAGATGCTTCTCAACCGCGATTCGATCTACGGCCCAGGGGTCGATGTGATCGAACTGCGAAAAAAAATGGGGATGGTGTTTCAAAAGCCTAATCCGTTCCCGATGAGCATTTTCGAGAACGTGATTTATCCCCTTCGGATCGATGGCGAACGAGATCGACGTGTGATTCAAGCGGTCTGCGAGCAAGCACTACGTGGCGCTGCTTTGTGGGACGACGTGAAAAACCGCCTTCACGAGTCGGCCTTGGGACTCTCGGGGGGACAGCAGCAGCGGCTCTGTCTGGCCCGCGCTATTGCTGGCGAGCCCGACGTGCTGCTGCTCGACGAACCTTGCTCGGCTCTCGACCCCATCGCCACCGGCAAGATCGAAGATCTGGTGCAAGAGCTGCGCGGCGACTACTCGGTGCTGATCGTCACCCACAACATGCAGCAGGCGAGCCGCGTGAGCGACTTCACCGCATTCATGTACCTCGGCCGCCTCATCGAATACGGCCCCACCGCTGAAATCTTCACCCGCCCCAAGCTCAAAGAAACCGAAGCCTACGTGACCGGCCGGTTTGGGTAGTTTCTAGCCGAACCTTTCTGCGCTATCATCTGTCGCTGTTGGCACCACTATATTCGGCATCTCGTTCCGCCGATCGTTGCTCGCCAGCACCGAAGTCGCGTTTGACCTTCTCCAATCACCTGGCGCATGGCCATGAAAGTTCTCAGTCTTGTCGCCAAAATGGGCGAGCCTCGCTACTGCCAATCGATACAGGTGAATTATTGGTTTTGGGAGCGCGGGTACGATGTGATTCCGTTTCATCGCACGGAACTACTCGACGGCAGTCTCGACGAGTATCTGATCGAAGACCGTGAGAACACGATCGTTTACGGCGCTGTTGCTGTTGTCCACGATGCGCTGAAGCGAATGGGAATTCCACGCCCGGCAAATCTGGATTTCCCGCCGAGCCTCGCCGATTTCTTCGGGCGCACAATCTCGGATGCAACGATGGGCGACGTGCGCGAATTGTGCCGGGATTCACCAGAGCGACTACCGCTACATGTAAAACCGCGAGATCGACAGAAGCTGTTCAAAGGAGTTCTCGTTGAAAGCTCTACGGACTTGGCTGGGATGTCAGGCGTCGACGATAGCGAACCCGTAATCTTGCAGGAAGCAGTATCTTTCCTCAGCGAATGGCGCGCAACTATCTTGCGCGACAAGGTTCTCAACGTAGCTCATTACAAGGGTGATCCGCTCATCTTTCCCGATACTTCCGTCGTGCGTCGCGCCGTTCAGTCGTTTTGCGATCGTCCCATTGGCTGCGCGATGGACTGGGGAATCACCGACAAGGGAAAAACGATTCTTGTCGAAGTGAACGACGGATTCGCCCTAGGCAATTACGGCGTACGCGGACACGAGTACACCGCCATGATCGAGTGTCGCTGGCGTGAATTGATTGGGCTTGGCGACAACGGTGTCGGCTGGTCGGAATAGACGCAACTAAATGAATGAAGCTACACGCTGTCCAAGTAAACTCCAGCAGTAATTATATCTGGAACCATCCGGAGTTCGGCGTCGCTCCAGCCACTGGCTCAACTCAACGAAAGCCCACGCTACTTCTTCAAATGCTCGTCGAAGAATTTCATGGTTTGTTCGAGGGTGCGGATGATTTCGATACCGCCCCAGCCGTGATCGGCGCCGACGAGCAGTTCCACGCGGCCAGGGACGCCGTGCTTGTCGAGCGCGTCGGCCATTTTGGTCGCTTGATTCCAAGGAACAAGGCGATCTTTGGTGCCGTGGAAGATCAGCGTCGGAGCATCCCCTTTGCTCACGTAGGTGATGGGGGAAGCCTTCTTTTTCATTGCCAAGCCATCGGCACCTTTGGCTCCCACCAGATCGTCGATCATGAACACAACCGCTTCGGGGTAGTCGTCAGCAGCGAGGTCGGTGGGGCCAAAAAAGGCGACAACCGCCTGCACTTTGCTCGACTGATCGAGGTTGCCGCCGTTGCCTTCGAGGCCATCTTCTTTGTCCATCGTTCCCAGCAGCATCGAGAGGTGAGCGCCGGCCGAGAAACCGACAGCACCAATCTTATTAGGATCGAGGCCATACTTTGTGGCATTAGCGCGCAGGAAGCGAATCGCTGCTTTCACATCTTCCACCTGGGCCGGGAAAGGTGCCACTTGCGCGAAACGGTAAGACACCGTGGCTGCCACATAACCTTGATCGGCCAGTTTCACCGTGGCATCGCTGTGTGCACTCCGGTCGCCTCCGCGCCAGCCTCCACCATGAATCATCAGGATGCAGGGACGGGGCTCGATCACTTTGGTCGGTCGCGCGAGATCGAGCTTCAGTTCGATGTCGCCAACTTTGCAGTAGGTCACTCCCGGCTCGTAGGTCACACCATCGGGAACCTCTGGCTGCTTCGCCCCTTGTGCGCGGGCACAACTGCTGGCGCTCAGTAGCAGAGCGACCATCAGCGCTGAACAAACCATCGTGCGACAAACGAGGCGGAGCATGGGAGAGACTCCAAGCATTGGTGAAATGTCGAATGGGCAAGGACGCTGGGCCAGAGCTTACGATTTACGGGCCGAGATCAAAAACGTGGGATTCAGCGACTCCAGACGCATCGTTTCCATCTGGTCGGTGCCACGTGCCAGGTTGACCATCAGCACCGAGACTTCAGCCCGCTTCGCTACTAATACCCCACGCACAGCGGCCAGGTTTTCGATACTTCCCACATTGGCGACGAGCCGACCTCCCCGCTTCAATTGGTCGAAGGCCTGCTCGACAATGCCGCTCACTTGCCGACCTGTGCCACCCACGAAAATGGCGTCCGGAGCAGGGAGCCCCTGCCAAGCCTCGGGAGCTTTGCCAAGCACCGGGACAAGGTTGGTCACAGCAAATCGCTCGGCGTTGCTGCCAATCAGCCCAAAATCTTCGGGGTCCATTTCAATGGCGTAGGAACTGCCGCTCGAGGCCAATTGAGCCGCTTCGATCGCCACGCTTCCGCTCCCCGCTCCCACATCCCAAATCACGCTGGCAGGACCGATATCCATCTCGGCCAGCGCGATCGAACGGACTTCAGCGGGAGTTAGCAAACCACGCTTCGGCTGACTCTGCAAAAAGGCTTCATCGGGGTTACCGAACAGCTTCTTTCCGACCATCGTTTGAGGGCGATCGGGTGGATCGGGCTTGCGGACCAGGATCATCACGTTCAGAGGGGAGAAGTTCGTTTCCGCAACTTCGGCGAGTTCCCCTTGGGTCACGCACTCGTCGGGCGAGCCGAGGTTCTCGCAGACATAGGCTGTGAAGTAATCGATTTTGCGATCCAGCAAGGCTGTTGCTACGGCGCGGGGGGGCACTTGTTCGGTCGTGAAGAGCCCGACGGTGGTTGCGGTGCGAGTTTTCTCGACCACACGCTCGACAGGCTGCGACGATAGACTCGCAAGATAGGCGTCGTCCCAACTCTCCTTCACGCGAGCAAACGCCAGCTGCATGCTGCTGACGTGCGGAATCACCTCAAACCGCTCTTTCCCCAGCTTTTCGCACAGGAATCGTGCGGTGCCGTAGAAAAGCGGATCGCCGCTGGCCAAGATCACCACTTTTTTGTCGTGGGCATCGGTCAGTTTCTTCACCACGGCCTCGAGATCCCCGGCGATCTCGAATTTCGTACCAGTGGCACTTGCGGCGGCGTCGAGCAGCGCGCGAGTACCCAGCAGCAGCTCGGCTTCGAGCACTTTTTGCCGTGCCAGTTGCGTGAGTCCTTCGAGTCCGTCATCACCGATGCCGAGGATATGTACCTTTTCCATGATCTCGCTTGTTGCCGCCTGAGAATGAAGTTGCTGACTGACGTTCGCTGCGGACACCGACGATGAAAACGTTCAGCCGAAGCGAATTGACCGCATTCTACGCGCCAGCGGCTCCCCTCTGAAAGCCGACCAACGAGCTTCCGTCGTTTCCGATGGAAAATCGCGGGCAACCCTCCGTTGAACCGAGCCCAAGGGGAATCTAAAACTCCAAAGCCTCAAACACCTCTCTCCCGCCCGTTTGCTTGGAGCTTGCTTCCGATGCCGCGCGTGCTCGTTACCCCGACCCTCATTCGCAACGTTCCTGGTCGCTACTGCGACATCCTTCTCTCGGCCGGTTTCGAAGTGGTCTATCCCGAAGATCGCGACGACACGATGGATCGCCCGACGCTTGCCCGCTGCTTGCAGGGAATCGATGCCATGCTCGCCAGCACCGAGAAAATGGACCGCGAGTTTCTCAAGACGACGAACTTGCGCGTGATCGCTCGGCTGGGAGTCGGTTACGACAGCATCGATATTCCTGGGGCAACGGAGCTGGGTATCGCGGTGACGATCACCCCCGGTACGCTGGAAGAATCGGTCGCCGAACACACGATTGCGATGCTGCTGGGAGTTTCGCGCGGCATTGTCGAGCGCGATCGCGAAGTTCGCTCGACCGTGTGGTCGCGGGCTCCGATGCCCCGCATGGCTGGCCGAACCTTTGGCATTGTGGGGCTAGGACGAATTGGCCGGGCCGTAGTGCCGCGCGTGAAGGGACTCGGCATGCGAGTGATGGCGGCCGATCCCTACGCAGATCCGGAGTTTGTGCGGAAGCACAATATCGAGCTAGTGCCGCTCGAAACGCTGCTGGAAACCGCCGACGTGGTGAGCCTGCATTCACCCAGTAACGCCGACACAGCCGACATCATCAACGAGCGCACATTGTCGCGCATGAAGCGGGGCGCGATCTTCATCAACACCTCGCGCGGTGCCTTGGTCGACGAAAATGCTCTCGCCAATGCCCTGCTGAGTGGTCATTTAATGGGTGCCGCGCTCGACGTCTTCAAGGTCGAGCCCCTACCGGCTGACAGCCCGCTGATAAAGTGCCCCACCGCCCTGCTCTGCACGCACATGGGAGGCCTCGATCACGAATCGGTCGAAGCCGCCACCAATCTCGCCGCCCAGTGCATCACCGATCTCTACGAGAACCGCTGGCCCGAGGAATGCATCGTCAACCGCGACCTCCGCGGCAAATTCCAGTGGTAACGGCCAGCTCTGCCATCAATCGCATTTAGGTAGTGTGTGGCACTTCTACTGTGATGCTGCGCCTTCAGCCAGTAACAGCCTGCAATTTCCCAGCCGTGCTAACCCGACACCCTTACGGATGTAAAACTGGGAAGCCTGGCCAATTTGTACTGAAAATGATTGACTTCGTTTGATATAACGATACGATCACAACTTTAGGGGGATATTAGCGGCAACAATGGCTAATCCTCGCGTACACTTCGGCTGTAGTAGTTGACCAATTTCCATCGACTGATTGAGCGAACATGAGCTACCAAAACTTCTCCCGCACAAGCGAATCTTGGCTTCGAGTGACCGCAGTTGCCCTGATCTGCTGGACATTCGCCTCGGCATTCGAATCACCCAGCCGCATCGCATTTGCGCAAGAGCCTGCAGCTGAAGGCGCTCCTGCTATTGAAGGTGGTGCTCCCGCTGCTGAAGAAGAATTCAACCCCCAAAAACTTTCAAAGCAGGTTTCTGATCTCGGCGAGTTGGTCAAAGGAATGAAGGCCTCGCTTGAACTGATGCAAAAAGGAACCAGCGATCTCAGGAAGGAATTCAATGAATTCAAGGCCGGTCCCGGTGCGGCAGCCAAGCCCGCGGCACCAGCAGCTGCCGGAGGCCTGCTTCCAGCTGTTGCTTTGAAGGAAGGGGAAGAGCCCAAAGAAGACACCTCCATTGTTCCCAAGAGCTTTTGGACGGTAGAGAACTCTCAGACCCTCGAAATCTATCGGTTTGAACCTCGCATCCTCGAGGCCACCAAGATTCTTTCGAATGTGTTCGCTCAAGGAGCGGCCAAGATTCAGAATGCCACGACCCCTGAGGAAGTCGAAGGAATTCCTAAGGAATTTCGCGACATGTTCTTAGATGAATTGAAGGATTCGGGGCGTACCGACAAAACGATCGCCACCTGGGAGAACGTTGGCAATCACTGGTTCAAAGAGGTTGCGCCGAAACTCGAAGGAAAGATGCTTACCGAGTACAAAGAGACCCTCCGTGCTGCATTTGCCGAAGCTGCTGAAAACGTCAAGTTGTGGGGGATCGCTATCGACGAAAGCCACGATGCAAACCGAGGCGTTGCCGGCGGGGGACAAGCTGCCGGAACAGGTGGCAGCGGAGGAGGAAGCTCGGGTGGTGGTGGAGCAAGTAGCTATTCAGGCAACTACCTGCCACCGTTCGCCGCTTTTCATCACTCCGTCCACGTGCGGCGCGTCAATCGACTCGAAGCACGTATCAGGCTCTATGGCGGACGTTAATACCTCGAATAGCGAACCTTTCACATTGATCTAACAACTGGGTGTGGCGAACATGGCAATCGACTTTAAGAACCTCGCGACATTGGTGCTGAAAGATGTCGTCGATAGCGGCCTTGCTGAAAAGTTTCGGCCTAAACTGGCCGATCTGGAGCGTGGCCTGAAGCGTCTCTCCGACGACAAAATCCTTCTTCCGGAAGATGTTCAGGGCAAAAAAGGGAAGACCCTTTTGATTGCCGTTCGCAAGGCAGTTGAACTGGCTCAGAAGACAGCCGGTGGAAGCCTGACCGTCGACTCACTCTTCGGTATGCAAACACTTAGTTGGCTCGAGTTTGGAACGCGCTGCCTCGGACGAGCCCTCAAGGAATGGGAAAACGACCCGGTCTACCGCCAAGAGAATTCCATTCCCTCGAACGTTAAATTTGGCAAATTAGAGATCCGCTATTTCATCGAAAAACTGCCGCTAGTCCAAACCAGCGACCCTCGGAAACTACTCGAACAAGCGTGGCAATCGTGGATGGATGTCTGCGGTCTCACAGCGACTGAGACCGATGATTTCGATCGCTGCAACGTGGTGATCACGACCCAACAGATCGACGGCATCTCGAACATTCTTGCCGACGCACATATCGGCCCTCCCGAACGCGTGAGACTGCAGCTTCGCTTCGATCAAGACGAAGTGTTTGACGAGTTTCGCTTCGAAGCAACCGCTTGCCATGAGATTGGGCATCTCTTAGGTCTTGGACATTCGACGCAACCTGGCAACCTAATGAACTCCTCCTTGGGACAGCTCAAAAAACCAGGTCCGGAAGACGCCATGCTGGCCGCCCAAGAATGGGGAGCTCGTCCCACACCAGCCGAAATCCTGCCAACTCCGGTTGTCCCCCGAGTTGTCCGCTAACCAAAAATAGACTTATCGAGCCGGGTTTCAATTGGAGACTTGGCTCCAATAAATCTCGTCAAAACCTAAACGAAAAAAACTCCTTGATACCGAAGCCTTTTTGCTTCCGTATCAAGGAGTTTGATGTTTCTTGGTTCAAAAAAGTCGTGGACCAGCGGAGGCAGTTGTCTGCCTTAGAACTGGTAGGAGCTGCCGCAGCCGCAGGACTTTTTGGCCGAGGGGATGTCGATGTGAAATCCACTGTGCTCGAGGCCGTTGATGAAGTTCACCGTGGCGTCGTCGAGGTACAGTTCGCTCTTCTTGTCGACCACGAGATCGACACCGAAGTAGTTGTACTTCGAGTCCTTCATCTCGTCGAAATTCTTGTCGAGTGTGAGCGATGGAGTGTGACCGCTGCAACCGCCAGCAACGATCTTCACGCGGAGAAACGTCTCGCCTTCAGCTTGCACGTTTTCTTTGTACTTCAGGACTTCTTTGGCGGCGGATTCAGTCATCTGGATCGTCATGGAACAAGTCTCTCCTCGGAGGACATAGGGATTTTGACTGCTTGCGATGTGAAAATTATACCACCTTGCTTATTGCAGGAAAGAGCTACCTGAGAGAGTGCTTCAGGTGATTTGGGCGAAGGGGCCTCTCAAGGCTGAGCAGAAATTGCGGCCATTTCGACGCAAAGCATTTTACAGCAAAAGCTTACGCATCTCGCAGCGAGCGGAGTTTACGAACGTTTTGTCCCACAGCTTGGGCGGCGAGGGCAATTTCGTTCTCGGTGGTGAAACGGCCGAGACCGAAGCGCAAACTGGCTCGCGTGAGATCTTCAGAAAGCCCTACCGCTCGTAAAACGTGGCTCGGTTCGGGACTTGCACTGGTACAAGCGCTGCCGCTGGAGACGGCGATGTGCCCCATGCTCATCATCAAGGCTTCGCCATCGACATGGGGAAATGCGACGTTCAAATTACCGGGCAAACGACCAACCTTCCCGGCCAGAGGCTGCGCAGGGTCGTCCGGAAGCGCCGGTCCGCTGAGGAGCAAATCGGGTACTTCGTGCTGCAGCAGCGCGAAGAGCTGAGCCCGCAGCGTGGCAAGGCGAATCATTTCGGCAGGGAGTTCTTGCACACATAGAGTTAGAGCAGCGGCAAGCCCCACAATGCCAGGGACGTTGAGCGTTCCGCTACGGAGCCCCTGCTCTTGCCCGCCACCATCGACGAGGGACGATAGTCGCAGCCGACCTTCGCTCCTTTTGATGTAGAGAGCGCCGATCCCCTTGGGACCGTGCATTTTGTGGCCGCTGAAGCTGAGCAAATCGACGTCGAGTTGCCGAAGATCGACGGGAATCTTCCCCACGGCCTGCGTGGCATCGCAGTGGAGCGGAATTCCTCGTTCATGACAAATCGTTGCGATTTCGCGAATCGGCTGGAGCACACCGATCTCGTTATTGGCGAGCATCACGCTCACCAGCAGCGTGTCGTCGCGGAGCACGTTTTTCAGCTGCTGCAGATCGATGATGCCAGCTTCCGCTGAAGGCTGCTGCGAGACGGGGAGCAGCGTCACTTCAAAACCTTCGCGAGCGAGTCGCTTCAGCGGATCGAGCACAGCCTTATGCTCGGTCGCTACGCTCACGATGTGATTGCCCCGTCGACGCGGACGGGTCGCGAGCCCACGAATCGCCAGATTGTTACTCTCGGTCGCGCCGCTGGTGAAGATGATTTCCTTCGGATCGGCGCCGAGCAGCTGGGCGATCAATTCGCGCGACTGATTCACCGCATCGAGGGCCAGATGGCCTGCGGGATGACTCACCGAACCGGGATTGCCATAGAGTTCGGTAAAGTACGGCAGCATCGCCGCGACAACGCGATCGTCGCAGCGAGTGGTGGCATGGTTATCGAGGTAGATCAGAGGTTGCGTCGCCATGAAGATGCCTGGAGACTCACTGGGAATCTAATGCGCGTCGCGCGGTCGAGTCGCGTGTCTGGGACAGGTAATCCTTGCGAAAATTGACGACATAGCCGCTGTCCATCAAGTGAGATGCGTTCTAAACCGCATCCCCCTCGAACAAGTAGCAATAGCTTTCGTAGCGACGGACATCGAGCCGGCCATCCGCGACCGCATCTTTCACCGCACAATCGGTTTCGTGCAAATGCGTGCAATCGGGATAGCGACAGAGACAAACGTAGGGGCGGAGGTCGCGGTAGTAGCCGATCACTTCGGCGGGAATGATGTCCCACAATTCAAAGCTGCGAATACCGGGGGTGTCGACAACATAGCCACCTGCAGCCAGCGGAATCAGCTTCGCCGTGGTTGTGGTGTGTCGCCCTTTTTGATTTTCCTCGCTGACTCGGCCGACACGAAGTGCGAGTCCGTTTTCGATGGCATTGAGGATCGAGCTTTTGCCGACGCCGCTTTGTCCTGCCACTACCGTCTGCTTACCAGCCACTAGTTTGCGGAGTCGTGAAATGCCCCAGTTTTCCTTCGCGGAAAGGAGCAGCACGTCGTAGCCTAGTTGGCCATAGACTCCTGCGATGGGCTGCAGATCGCTTGGCTCGACAAGGTCGACTTTATTGATGCAGACAACGGGCCGAATGCCGGTTCGCTCTGCCTCGACGATCATGCGGTCGATCAGATTTGGCTTCAGCGAGGGCTCGGCGGCCGAGGCTACGATCAGGACTTGGTCGACATTGGCGACGATGACGTGCTGCCGCCCTTTGCTCGTGCGTGAGAGGGTATTCGCGCGAGGCTCGATCCGCTCGATCAGTCCTTCGCTCGTGCCGTTGGGACGGTAGTAAACGATATCGCCGGCAGCGACCACGTGGCGTTGATCGGTACTGAGATTCTTGAGCACACGGCGCGTGGCGCAGCGAATAATTTCGCCCGAGGGGATCTGCACGTGACTCAGCAGACCGTGCACACTGAGGACGCGACCGGCGATCATTTCGCTGCTGACATCGGGAGTGACGTCGAAGCCTGCGCTTTCGCGGCCAGCGTGATCGCCAACCACGGTGCGTTTACGCGTGAGGTCACCTTTGCCACTCACGCGTTCGTTTTTCAGCACATCGTCTTCAACGAGTTCATCGCGGTTGTAATCGCGTGTGAGATCAGCGTTGCGCGTGCGGCTCTGATGTCCCTTGCGGAAGTCGGTTCGAATCTTTTCCTTCTTCGCCATCAGAGCATCCTCGACTTGCTTCCGTGCAGTGTCTTTCGCATCAGGTAGATTTCGCCGAGTTTTGCTTCAGCACCTGAGCATGGCCGTTGAGTTTGGCAGCATCGTGAATGCTGGGGCCAATCAACTCGGCAATTTCTTTCTCGTCGAGTTCTTCTTTTTCTAGGAGTGCTTTCGTAATGGCATCGAGCGCCTCGCGATGATCGTTCAGGAGACTTTCGGCGCGAGCTGCCGATTCACGCAGGATTCGCGAGACCTCTTCGTCGATCACCTCGAGCGTATGCTCGCTGAACGATCGCTGCTGATGCATCTCGCGTCCCAGGAACGGATCGTCGTCGGAAATTTTATAGCTCACCGGTCCGAGGCGATCGCTCATGCCCCACTGCATGACCATGCGACGCGCAAGTCCTGTAGCTCGCTCTAAGTCGTTCTCGGCTCCCACGCTCCCTTGTTGATAAACGATTTGCTCGGCAGCGCGTCCAGCAAGTAGGACCGCCAAATGATCCCGAAGTTCGGGCTCCGACGCATTCATTTTGTCTTCGGAGGGGAGCATCTGCGTGGCACCGAGTGTGCGGCCGCGCGGGATGATGGTCACTTTGTGAACACGATTCGCGCCAGGAAGTTTCCAAGCCAGCAGCGTGTGTCCCGCTTCATGGTAGGCAGTTTTTTCCTTCTCGTCCTCTTGCAGCACTTCCTCGCGCTTGGGTCCCATCAGGATTTTATCGCGGGCATACTCGAAGTCGCTCATGTCGACGGTGGTTTTGTCGTTACGAGCGGCCCACAGCGCTGCCTCGTTCACGATGTTTCGAATGTCGGCGCCGGTCAGGCCGATCGTTCCAGCAGCGAGCGATTCGAGGCTGACATCGTCTCCCAGTGGAACATCGCGCGTATGGACCTTGAAGATCTCGACGCGTCCCTTTTGCGTAGGACGACCGACGGTGATGTGACGGTCGAAACGACCTGGTCGCAGGAGCGCTGGATCGAGTACGTCGGGACGGTTAGTAGCCGCCAGCACGATCACGAAATCGCTTTGCGAGAAGCCATCCATTTCGCTCAGAATTTGGTTGAGCGTTTGCTCTCGTTCGTCGTGTCCACCACCAAGGCCAGCGCCGCGCTGACGCCCCACGGCATCGATTTCGTCGATGAAAATAATGGCGGGGGAATTCTCTTTGGCTGTCCGGAACAAATCGCGCACGCGACTTGCGCCGACACCCACAAACATCTGGATAAACTCGCTGCCGCTGACGCTGTAGTAGGGCACACCCGCTTCGCCAGCTACGGCTCGCGCCAGAAGCGTCTTACCGGTTCCGGGAGGGCCGTTCAGCAGCACACCCTTGGGTACTCGTCCCCCCAGTTTTTGAAACTTCTTCGGCTGTTTCAGGAAGTCGACAAGCTCTTGCATGTCGGCCTTCACCCCTTCAAGACCGGCCACATCTTTAAATGTGATCGCTTGCCGCGATGCTTCGTAGCGTTTGGCAGGGCTCTTGGAAAATCCCGAGAGAAATCCCCCACCCATCATTTGATTTTGTGAACGACGGAGCCAAATCCAAAAGCCGACCATGATTCCTACTACCAGCAGCGTGCTGAAGAGGAACATGTAGATCGACGGATCGACTTCGTGCACAAAGTCTTGCTGCGGAACAGCCGCTATGAGCTTCGAGAGTTCGGGATCGTCCTGCAGAATCGTGGGGGACGAAATCGTGGTCTCGAAACGAAGTTCCGACTTGCGTGTTTTGGCGTCCCCTTTCGGTTTGCCTTCCGCGTCGAGTGGAGCCTTAGGATCGATCGGCAGATCGATCGGCTTACGAAACTGGCCGACAATTGTTTGCTGACCGATCGAGACACGTTCGACGTTATTCTCGCGCAGCTGTTGTTTGAAGACGCTGTAGGGAACCATGCTGCTCGCAGGTCCGCGGAAGTAAATCAGCATCCCGACGGCGATCATCGCGAGCAAAAGCGGGAGCAGGAATCCCGGCCCAGCGTTGCGTGGCGCTACCTTCTTATCTTGGGCTGATTGATCCTCGAGCTCGTTTCTCTCCATCGCAAACCTTTCCTCAAGAGCCAAGGAGTCGCTTCTGTAGCGGCGATCCTCGTTGCCCTTCGTTAATCATTCGCTCGAAAAATGTCTGCCCATTCAGGGCAGACCTGAAGCTGCAAGCCAATATGGCATCTTATCCCGAAGCTGCTCCGTGTGCAGCCCCGCTGGATGCTAACTTGTTCGACAATCGGGCGTTACGCCTTCCATTTCTTCTGCACGACGCTTGGCTACGACGCCACTTCCGACTCAGTGCGAGCTTCACGCACCAGCAAATAAACCTGCACATCGCGAAACGTGACGCCCAAGGGAAGTGCTCCCATCTTGGCACTCACCTCGCTGGCAGGTGCTGCATCGAGCCAGTCGCAAATCGTCTTCCACTTGGCTGGCGACATCACCCACCGCCACTCGACCGCTAAACCTGCCCGCATGCCACGCAGCAGTTGGTCGTAAGCATTCTCGGCAGTGATGCGACGAATTTGAGTACATTCCTCGAGCGAAAAACCAGAGACGAGCAGTCGCCAGGTCCAGTAGTAGTCGGGGGCATGCTTCGGTGAATTGATCGGAGCCAAGGTTGGCACGCTTGATTTAACCGGTTCAGCGGCGGGCTGAGCGGCAGGCGGATCGATGCGGAGGGAATTTCCCGCCTCAGCGGCGCGCGATGCTGGCGCGGCTGTCGCCTGGCGCAGTTCGCTAAAATCGGGCTCACGGATCTCGGCGGGCGCATCAGCCAGTGGCAACTCGTGGCTACCGAGTAATTCGTCGACCACGGGTTCTTCTTCAGCCAAGGGGGCAGCATTCTCGGGCGGAACTAGCTCAGCCTCGGAGTTTGGCAGTGGCGGGGTGGCTGGCGATTCGAGTCGCGCGATGCCGGTGCGAGCGGCGCTGTTGAGTCGCAGCAGAATGCCGGTATCGACGGTGAAACTGGCAGGCAATTCGGCCTGACCACGCATCACCTGTTCGCCGAGCAGCGTGATGCGAATCGTTGGACGGAACTTTTGCTCCTCGACTTGCTCGATCAAGCGCATCCGCACGAGCGCGTCGACCAGCAGCAAAACTTCGGGCTGCGTGAGATGCGCGAGCAAGCCAAACGTGCTAAGCTCCGAGAGTCCGAGCTTCGTAAGTTTGGCAGATTGCGAGCCGCACAGCATTTTGGCAATCAGCTGCTTGCCGACCCGTCCGCGTGTTCGAGCCACACCACTCAGTACGATGCGCACCGCTTCCAGAACAGCCGGGGTTGCCGCTTTGGTGGCCACTTCCACTTGCACGCGGCGCACACCACCGCAGTTGTCGCACATATCGCAGCGCTTCGCGTTGCGGTCCCCAAAATAGTCGAGAATCTCGATCTGCCGGCAACGCCTTGCATCGGCATAATGGGTCACCGCATCGAGCTTGGCATACTCGGCATTCTTACGGCGATCGAGCTCGACGAAATCGATTCCGAGCTGCGAAAATGGTTTGTCGCGCACCAGCATGTGCGTGGCCCGGCCGCGAAACGGCGGCAAGTAATCGACCTGTGGCAGTTTCGAAATTTCACGCAAAGCGCGCTGCAAACTGGCCCCTTCGAGTTCGCTTTCGCGGGCAATCCGTTCGGGCGAAACATAAACCCGGTCGTACCGCGCACCATCCACCAGTTTGTCGATCGCTTTGAGCAACTTTCGCTGATTTCTCGCCTCTTTCGGCACTAAATCGGCGATTTCGACCACATCGGTTTCGATCCGAAAGGCGGCTAAGTTGTGCCGCGAATCGAGTCGCTCAAGCACACCCGCACGCTCGAGAATTTTCTCACTCGCGCTCACCCCTTCGCCACTCACGGGCAAGCGGAGCGTGTCCTTGATCTCGCTCAGGGTCAGCTGAATCGGATCGGCATCAATCGAGCGCAGAAAATGATAGACACTCTCGATCACATCCTTGGGAGGATACGAGCTATCGATGAAGAACTCTTGGATGCGCCGGTCGCCATGCGACGCCAACAGCAGGCAGCGCGAGCGGAGTCCATCGCGCCCCGCGCGACCCGCTTCCTGGTAATAGGCTTCCAAACTGCCCGGCATGTTGTAATGCACGACGAAGCGCAGATCTGATTTGTCGATCCCCATGCCAAATGCGTTCGTCGCCACGATGATCGGCATCCGCCCCGACATGAACTCGTCTTGCACAAGCCGACGATCATCGGCCGAAAGACCGGCGTGATAGAGCCCCACCTTCCGCTGCTTTTGGTCGAGGTGTTGCGATAGCAAAAGATGGAGTTCTTCGCACCGTTTACGCGTCGCTGCGTACACAATGCCGCACCCGGGTGTGCTCTCCAGGAACTCGAGCAGCAGTGTTTGTTTCTCTTGTTCCTTCGAAGCGTGCCACACTTCGAAGTGCAAATTCGGACGTGCAAAGCCCGTGATGAAGACCTGAGGCTCGCGCAGCTGTAGTTGTTTAGCAACGTCATCGCGCACGCGTGGGGTCGCTGTGGCGGTGAGCGCAATGGTTTGCGGCGAACCAATCCGTTCGCGTAATTTTCCAAGTCGCGCGTAGTCGGGACGAAAATCGTGCCCCCATTCACTAATGCAGTGCGCTTCGTCGACCGCCAGCAGCCCCACCTTGGTCGACTTGAGCTTCTCGAGAAACTGAGAGTTTCGAAGCCGCTCGGGGGCGATGTAAACGAGGTTATAGCCCCCCGCTGCCATCAGATTCATTCGCTCGCGCTGCTCACTCGGCGAGAGGCTGCTGTTGATGCAGGTACTACGAATCCCGATAGCCGAAAGCGAGTCGACCTGATCTTTCATCAGCGCAATCAGGGGGGAGACCACCAAAGTAAGTCCACCACGCGCGATCGCCGGAAGCTGGTAGCACAAACTTTTTCCGCCACCAGTCGGCATGATGCAGAGGCAATCCTGGCCCGATAGCACCGCTTCGATTACGGCGCGCTGTCCCGGGCGGAAGCTCGAAAGTCCGAAGTTCGACAGGAATGGTTCGGGGTCGATCGCCCCATCCGCAGATGTGCTCATGCGAGCGATTGTATAGTACTCACTTGCCCTCGTGGATGAGGCAGAACCAGCGCTGGTGAGGTTTATCGCGAGGCTTTATCGCAACGATTCCAGCGGGCGAATGAACATCGCGCGAATCGAAGGCAGAATTCCACCAAGCAGCCCCATCACAAGCGTCGCGGTGAGCCCCACCGCAATCACGTCGCCACTCACCACGAGTTCGAGTACCACGAACTTACCGCCACCAGGACCGCTGCTGACGATGCTCGATGCCTTGAGACCATGGGCCAGACATCCCATCAAGCAGCCCGACGCACCACCCACTAGTGCCAGCACAAGTGATTCGAGCAGAAACGACATCTGCACATCCATGCGGCTGTAGCCCAAAATTCGGAGCACACCGATATCGCGCATCCGGTTGGCCACCGCCGCGAACATCGTATTCATCACACCGCAAATTCCACCGATCGACATGATCGCCGTGATCACGATGATGGCATACAGAAACTGCTTGGTCGTTTGCGCCAAACTTTTGTAGTACTCCGACTCCTGGTAGGCTTTCACCGAAGCCCGCGTGTACTCCTCGTTAAAGTACTTCTGCAACTTCTGAGCTTCCGGAGCGCCAGCGGTGCGTAGCACAAGCGATGTGTAGGTGTTTTTGCCAAACATCGGTCCGACGATATCTCGCTTGGCCCAAATTTCGCTATCAAACGTCGAGCCACTCGACTTGAAGACTCCCATCACAATCCAGTCGCGTCCCCCGAGGGAGAAGAGGTCTCCGGCGACGAGTTGAGTTGGGTCTTTGGCTTTGGCCAGATCCTCGGGCTTGCGATCGCGGCCGAGCGTGGTCGCGACCCCTTCGCCAAGAATCGCCTGAATTGCGTTGGTCTTTCCATCGGCCAGCGTACGGACCCCTTCGCGCGTAATCCACTCACCACCCGCTATCAGCTGCATGCCGTGCACACGTCCGGCCATCCTCGAATCTTCTACCCCTCGCACCTGTAAAAAACGGCGAGCGGGACGATTCGCCTGCTGCACGACGACCGGCTGATTCACCACCAAAAACGTCTCGCGACTCACCATCGGCTTGTTTTCTTCGTCGCGCAAAATGCCATCGACGAGTTCGATTTCCCCCACGTCGCTGAACCCCAAATTGCTGAACGTTTCGTCGGTGGAGCCTTCGGAGAAAATCAGCACGTTGCCAGGCTGCCCACTCCCCTCGGCAAGTTTCACCATGCCATTGACGAAAGCGAGCATCACCGTGAGGGTGCCAATCACCATCGTGAAGGCCAGTCCCGTGAGGGCCGTACTGACCCAGCGGACCGAAAGATTACGAATGTTGTAGGTGACTGGAACTTTTCCGATCACCATCAGCAGCACGATGATTGCCACTCCCACCAGCAGCGGCTCGAGGCTGTCGAGCGATATTTCAAACGGAGTCGTTTCGGCAGCCAGTAGCAAATCAAAAGGCATGACAACTTCCATCATCTTTCAAACTAGCGTGAGCCATCACCCGCTTCGCACAACGCACATCCAGGAGTGCCAGCACCGCTAAGCGACTCGCGAAAAAACGTCGGTCACCTTCACCGTGCAGGCATTCCACGAGGGGACAATACTCCCAAGCAGCGAGGCGAAGCCACCCAGCACAGGTCCCCACCAGAGCGCGTCGATCGGAATATCGAAGTTCGGAAAGAAGGCAATCTGAAAGGGGATGCCTCCCATCACATAGTTCACCAGCAGGTAGGTTCCGGCGGTCGAAAGAAATCCAGCCCCAGCCCCGAGCAGTAGCCCTTCGCCGAGCACAAGAATCAGCAGCTGCGAGGGACGAAAACCGAGCACTTTCAGGATCGCGAGTTCGAGTCGCCGCTCGCGTACGCTAATGCTGATCGAGTTGGCAATCACAAGCGTTAACGAAAACAACACCACAGGGGAAAAGAGCCACCGCATCGCCCAAATCAAATCGCGATAAGCGTCGAGAAATGCAGCAATGCCGGAGCTCGCCGTTTCGCACTTTACGCTTGGGTTGCTGTACGACGGAGAGGTCGTGATCTGCTCGGCCACTTTGTTGAACGCGTCGGTATCAGGGAGCCTCAGCCAAACGAGATTCAGCGTCTTATCAGCCAAGGGATGCTTGGAACCTTTCTCGCGTTCGTAGGCATCGAGGGAACGATTGAGGTACTCGTTGTTAATCACAGCCGAGCTGTTGTAGCGACCATTGGCGGGAAAGGTTCCCACGATCTCGAGTTCGAGATCGATATCTTTGTAGTTGATCCCGTACAGCTTGATTCGATCACCGACACGCTTTTCGAGCGACTTCAGTCGATCTTGCCCCAGGATGATCGACTGAATGTTGTTCTCCATCTTGTCGATGGCTGCTTGTAGCTCTTTGGTCTCAGCAGCATTGGGATCGAGTTTGTCGAGCTCGTCCATCATCGTCAGGAGTTTTTTGGGCTCCATGCAAAACATGAAGACCGTATTACTGACACTCCGATTCTCTTTGTCGGTTGTGCCGCCGTAGAACTGCCAGGTCATGGAGTCGAGGGGGCGCACATCCCCAGGATTCCGCGCGGCACCTTCCGACAGCGTAGCAGCGTAGGAGAAGGGCAACTGACTTGGGATTTGCCAGCGCTCGGTGACAATCGCCTTGAGATCCTGCTTTTTCTCTTCGGTCGCTTTGTCGAGAAACGAAAGGACCGTCCAGACTGCCGTGATCACCAGCACCAGGAACATCGTGGCCGATGAGGTGAGGATCGTGCGAAATAGATTGCGGCTCAGGTTGCGAAAGATCAACAGGAAGAACTTCATACGGCTGTTCGCAGTTCGCAAAAGTGAGCGATTAACAGGGGAGACCAGTGGAGCAGGCTAGACTAAACGCTTAGTGACGCGTCAGCGACGAGGCACCATCCACGAGCCGACCTTTATCGAGCATCAGGACCCGGTCGGTTCGCTGCGCAGCGCGGGGATCGTGAGTCACCAGGATGATCGTTTTTTGGAGACCGCTACGGAGCTCTTCCATCAGATTGAGAATCTCGTCGGCCGATTTGGCATCAAGATCCCCAGTTGGTTCATCGGCGACGATCAACAGCGGATCGGTGACGATGGCACGTGCAATACCGACGCGCTGCTGCTGACCACCCGACAACTGTCCGGGGCGATGCGACATCCGGTTTTCGAGTCCCACCAGCTCGAGCGCAGTGGTCACTTGTTGGCGACGCTGAGCGGCCGACATCGGCAGCAGCAAGAGTGGCAGCTCGACGTTTTCGTAGGCCGAGAGAACTGGCAGCAGATGATAGAACTGAAAGATGAAACCGATCGCGGTCGTTCGCCAGCGCGCGAGCTGCGATTCGTTCATCGTCGAAATGCGGTCCGACCCCACCCAGACTTCCCCCGAGCTCGGACGATCGAGCCCTGCGATGAGGTTGAGAAGGGTTGTTTTTCCCGAACCGCTCGGACCCATCAAACCGAGCGTTTCGCACGGTCTGACTTCGAGCGAAAGTCCGTTCAGCACATCGACGCGCTCACTGCCGCGTGTGAAGTACTTATGCACATTCTCGACACGCACAATCGGCTGCTCGCTGGCCATAACCTATCAATCTTCGAAAGACATGAAGTGGTGGAGTATTGAAGCACGCCGGTCGCAGATCGCTCGCCCATTAAGCGCTGAATCCAGACGCCGCTGTTAGCCTCTTGCAACAGGCTTGGGCTCGAGCATTTTGGTATCAGGCGCTTTGACTTCCGGAATGCTGGCTGCTGGAAGATTCGCTGCGGGAACGCGGGTTTCCGGCACGCCGATTTGCGGCAGCGTGGGTGCTGGTTGGCTGATGACAGGACGAAACGTAGGAATCACTTCGGGAGCGGTGCTGCGGGCGGGAATATCGACTTTTTCGTCGTAAAAGGTGACGATCGCCCCCATCTCGGGCTTGAGGTAAATTCCCTCTTCGTCGGCCGGGATCTTCACTTTCACACGGACCGGAATGGCACCTTTTGCGCGGTCGGCAATCGGCATCAAGCGATCGACATATCCTTCGTAGTCGCGCTGGGGATAAGCCTCGGCGCGAATCCGGCACTTCTGTCCTACGAACACCGCCGAGATCTCGCGTTCCTGAATGTTGAGGTCGACTTCCAGGTCCGATAGGTCGGCCATTTCGCAAAGACTAAACGACCCGTTGAACGCCACAGGGTTCACCAGGTTGCCAACCTCGGCATTCTTCTTCAAGATCGTGCCGCTGATTGGTGCGCGAATCGTGCAGTTACCCAGACGCCACTCGGCCTTCATCTGATCCGCTTCTGCTTGCTCGAGTTCAGCGCGGGCGATTTCTACACGTTCAATGCGAGCTCCGATTCTCATCAAGCGAACCGCTTGTGTAAGACGCTCGACGCGCTGCACAGCCGACAAATAATCGGATTCCGACTCTTGCAGCTCTTGAGCAGAGATCGCGTTGTTCTGCTTCAGTTCGGAGTTCCGTTTGTAGTCGGACTCAAGCCGGGGCAAAGTCGCGCGAGCTTCGTTTAACTCCGCTTCGGCCTGCGAAATTTCTTCGGGGCGATTTCCATTTTCGAGTTCGCGCAGACGTTCGCGTGCCAGCCGAACCGTGGCCCGAGCGCGGGCCGCATCGGCCTCGTAGTCCACCATCTCTAAAATGGCGAGCACTTCTCCCTGTTCAACCCGGCGCCCCTCTTCCACTTGCAATGTGGTGATCATGCCACTCACTTTGGGGCTCACCAGAATCTGGTGGGCGGGGGTGATATAGCCTTTCGCTTCGAGAGAAACTTTGCCCGTGGGCTTGGGGAGCGAAGTGGGAGCAATGACCGGAGTGGCTGAACTTCCACTCCCTGCATCAGCCGACGATCGCGAGGGTGGATTAGTGGTCGGGGGCGCCGCGCCGCTGGACAGTGGTGCGGGACGCTGGTCCTGGGAGTCGACCTTTTTCTCAGTGTTGCTCTGGGACTTCGTTTCGCTTGATGCAACTTCCGGTTTGGTAGTTGTCGCAAAGTAGACCCGCACACCGATCCACGACAGCAGACAGACGATCGCAATTCCAATCCAGAGAAGGGTTTTCGAGTTTCCCCCGCTACGTTCGGGCAGCTGATTGAGTCGCAGCGACTGAACTCGGTCCCCCAGAGTCGACTTGCCAGCTTTCGCGAGACTGGGGGGCGGAACCGAGGTTGGGCTGTTTTCTGACAGTGCGTTTTTCGTCTCGGCAGAAGTTGTCATAGCGTCTGATTCGATCGGTGTGACGTCGATGGGCGTTGAGCTTGAGGGATTCGCCGAGGGACGCTTTGCACCGGAATTGATTTTGGCCATCGCGCAAGAACTTTCGGTGGAAGTCGTTTCCAACCTGCGTAAACCAGGAAGAGTTGGCTGAGTTTGCCAACCTAGCTACCACCCCTCCATTATGGCGGAAGGGTCTACTTTATCCAGTGCAAGCGCACCTGGATGTCTGCGGGTAGTAGTGGGGTGAAGTGCCAGCATAGTTACAGCTGACACCTTCAGAGATCGGGCACTTTTTGGCGGCAGTCTGGCGCTGCTAGAGAATCAGCATCGCATCGCCGTAACTATAGAAGCGGTAACGCTCTTCGATCGCTTCCCGGTAGGCTTGCTGGATTAATTCGTCCCCGCCGAACGTCCGCACCAGGACCAAAAGTGTGCTGCGTGGAAGGTGGAAATTCGTAAGCAAACCGTCGAGCACGCAAAACGTAAACGGGGGGCGAATAAAGAGGTTCGTGGGTCCGCTGAAGGGCTCGAGCTTGCCCGTCGGCGCTGCAGCCGACTCGAGCGACCGAGCCACGGTGGTTCCCACGGCAATGACTCTCCCCCCGCGTGATTTGGTTTTGAGGATGGTTTCGACTGCGGGCTGCGACACGTCGCAAAACTCGCTGTGCATCACATGTTCGGCCAATTTCTCCGCCGTCACCGGCCGGAACGTGCCGAGTCCCACATGCAGTGTCACATGGCTGCTGAGTACCCCCGCCACTTTCACTTTTTCGAGCAGTTCGGGGGTGAAATGCAGACCTGCCGTCGGCGCAGCCACCGCGCCACGCGTTTTGGCAAACACGGTTTGGTAGTTCGTCGAATCGGCTTCGATCATTTCGCCGTCGCGAATGTAGGGCGGCAGCGGAACGCGCCCCACGCTGTCGAGCAACTCCCACGGATCGCCCAGCGGCTCGGGTCGAACCACCCACACACCACCCTCCAGCTTGGTCAGCAACCGCAGCTTGATCGACTGCCGAAGATCCCACGACAGGACCAAAATCGCCTCGCCCGGCAGCAATTTTCCGCGTGTTTTCCCGAGAACTTGCCAGTTCCCTTGATCGTCGGCCGACAGAAACAAACCACTCCAGCGGGCCCCTGTTTGCTCACGACGACCAACCAGCCGAGCGGGAATCACGCGGGTATCGTTCATCACCAGATGATCGCCGTAGCGGAGTAGTCCTGGCAGATCGCGGATGTGATGGTGGTCGATCGATTGCTTCGCGCGATCAACGACCAGCAAGCGCGCATCAGTGCGGTGAGGAAGCGGATGCTGAGCAACGAGATCGCGCGGCAATTCAAAATCGTAAGCGTCGAGTTCGTTCATTCCGTCGGCATCCGTTCCCATGACGACAAGCGGCAACTCGCCTCGCGAGCCCTGTCGTGTGTGTGGTTGAATCGTGGGACAACTTCCGTGAGTATAGCGCAGACGATCGTTTTCCAGTAGCGGACTGAAGCCCCCACCCAGCAGCAACCCGACGCCATCGCTGAGCCATTGATGACCACCACGCCGCTAGCGGAACCACGCCTGAAGATCGCCATCGTCATTACCGAACTGTCGCGCGGTGGCGCTGAAAAGGTGGGTACCAAACTGGCCTTAGGACTCTCGCGACGAGAGCATCAGGTCACCGCTATTTCGCTGAAGCAGCGCCCCGAGGCGCCGCGCGATAGCTTGGTGCTCGAACTCGAGCAGGCTGGCATCGAGCTTCATTTCCTCGACCAGAAACGGGGCTGGAAAGCACTCGGTGCGGTGGTTCCGATTCGTCGACTGGCCATCGCCGAGCGGTTCGACATCGTGCAAACTCTGCTGCATCACGCCGGGATTTTAGGAACCATTGGGGCGCGACTCGCTGGCATCACCAACATTGTGCAAGGAATCCGTGTCAGCGATCCACGATCTTCTGTTCAGCGGATCGATCGGCTGATGTCGATCGCTGCCAAGCGTGTCGTCTGCGTCAGCGAGAGTGTGCGTCAGTTAGCCGAGCAGACAGGGATCCCGAGTCGCAAACTACAGACCATTCTCAATGGTGTCGATTTTCCAGAAGCGATTCCGGCGATTGATCGCACATCGCTCCCACTACCAGTCGACGCTCCCTTTTTGCTCAGCATCGGTCGCCTCGAACCACAAAAGGGATTTGCTCAATTTTTGCCGCACTTGCAGGGAGTTTTCGCGCAGCACAGCAACCTGCACTGGCTTGTGGCGGGAGTCGGCCCCGACCAGGCGGCGCTCGCCGCACAAGCAGCCGAACTTGGCATTGGAGCACGTGTTCATTTCCTCGGTTTTCGCGCCGACACGTTTCCGCTGATTGCGGCGAGCGAGATGCTGGTCCTCCCTTCGATCTACGAAGGGATGCCCAACGTCGTGCTCGAAACAATTGCAGCTGGCAAGGCGCTCGTAGCGACGCAAACTGACGGCATCGGCGAGATCTTTACCGGGCATCCGTACGGCTGCGAGCAGGTCGCGAAGTCGCACGCCGAGATGGTTCCCAAAATCACCAAGCTGCTCAGCGACGAGCCACTACGAAACGCGATTGGGACCGCAAACCAGCTGCATGCTCGGGAGCGGTTTACGTGGGAGCGCATGGTGGACGAGTACGAGCAAATCTACCGCGAAATCACAGCACCCAAGCGATAGCACTGCTGGCAACTGAGACGCCCTAAGCATCAAAAAATTGTCGTTTGCGGGACATGAGTGTCCCTTACAGCAACGCGACTGCGGCATTCGAAGTCCCTACCGCGAAGCGGCGCACCAGTGATACGGATGTCGCACACTTCCGCGCGCATTGACGCAATTTTGAGAATCCTTATGCTGCTCCACGTGACATGCCTGCCACCTACGTAATACCCAAAAACTCTGCATCACTTCCTTAATACTTGCGGTGTAATTTTCCACAATCTTTTTTGTTAATGATCAGTAATTGCTGATTACTTATTCAAATACTACGCATCAATTGCTAATCAATTTTTAAGGAATTTTATTAGCTAACGCTGTAACGATTCATCGTGTTTGCCAGTTGCCAGCTCTGCGTTGCCACCCCAGGTCTGGCAGTCTGATGGGCGAGATTTCCCGTTCTCGCATTTGCAGCCGATGATTAGGCTTCACCCGCCTGGGAAAGATTCCTCGATGGGTGATGTGCAGTGGTCCTGCGATTGGCCCGCAATGGCTATCGCATTCCATTGCCGCTCATGGCCCCCACTCGGAGTGCATGGATGCACTCCGGGGGCAATTAGCGCGAAGGCTATGCAGGCTAGAGTCAACAGCCGCTCGTTTGCTGCTATACTTTCGCTCTATGAGCGATTCTTCGAGCCCCACCGACCAAGCCTCCCCCGCCACGACACAGCCGATCCATGTTTCGGTGATGCCGCGTGAAATCATCGAGTGGCTTCGCCCATCGGCGGGATCGATTTTGCTCGACGGCACGCTGGGAGCAGGTGGCCATACGCGCCTCTTAGCCGAAGCGATCGACGCCGCTGAAAACCTTGCCAAATCGACTGGAAACACGCAGTTTTCTCCCGGCTATGTCCTTTCCAGCGACCGAGACGAGGCTGCACTTGCACGTGCTGAAGTGCACCTCAAAGGTTTGCCGGTGAAGCTGGTGCATGCCAATTTTTGCGAGCTGCCAAGTGTGCTGGAAGAACTCGGCGTCACAGGGGTGCAAGGCTGCGTGCTCGATCTGGGTCTCTCGAGCGATCAGTTGGCCGATGATGCTCGCGGTTTTAGCTTCGATGCCACTGGCGAACTCGACTTGCGATTTGATACATCGACCGGTGATCCCGCCTGGAAACTCCTCGAGAAATTGCGCGAGGAAGAGATCGCCAACATCATCTACCAGTTTGGCGAGGAGCGACTCAGCCGACGCATTGCCCGCAAGATTTGCGAGCAGCGCATCATTAAGCCGATCCGTACCGCCGACGAACTCGCGCGGATTGTTCGTCGCTGTGTTCCGCGCGGCGATGGAAAAATCGACCCAGCCACCCGCACTTTTCAAGCACTTCGGATCGCAGTGAATGGCGAGCTCGATGCCCTCAAAAAGGCTCTCGAAAAGATTCCTGAATGCCTAGCTCCGGGGGGCAGGCTGGCGATTATCAGCTTTCATTCGCTCGAAGATCGCTTGGTGAAAGAAGCGTTTCGAAGCGATCTGCGCTTAAACAACCTGACCAAGAAACCGCTCACCGCACTCGACGACGAACTGGCATCGAACCCTCGCAGCCGCAGCGCAAAGCTGCGTGTTGCCGAGCGAGTTTAGTGCGAGTGCCACTTCTTAGCTGCGTCTGCTGCGTTAAACTCCGCAGGAAACACGACTGCAGCCAGCAGCTTCATTCTTCGGACGGGGCAAAAGTTTCCTCCGAGCAAATTGACTCGCTGTAGGAGCGGGCAGTACATTCTCGGCCTCGCCTTACTCCCCAAAAATCTTGGCGAAACTGCCGCCCCTGGCAGGAATCGCTTTCGACCGTGGAAGGACCTCTCTCGATGCCAACGATTGCCGCCGATTCGCTGACCAAGTTTGCTGAAGCGATGCTTCTTGCTGGTGGTGCCACTCCGGAAGAAGCTCGCATCACGTCGGTGAGTCTCGTCGATGCCAACCTGCGAGGCTACGAATCGCACGGCGTGATGCGCATCCCTTACTACCTCGATGCCATCCAATCGGGCGAAGTTGTTCCAGCCGCCGAACTGAAGATCCTCGACCAAGGGGCAGCCCGTGTTGTGGCCGATGGTCAGTGGGGTTTTGGCCAGGTACAGGCGGTGCGACTCTTCGAACTCCTCGCGCCGCTGGCTCAACAAGAAGGACTCGCCGTCGGAACGATGATTCAGTCGGGACACATCGGCCGACTCGGCGAGTACAACGAAATGGCAGCGGCACGCGGACTTGTTTCGATCCTGATGGTCAACAGCCACGGTGCCGCCGTTCGCGTTGCTCCTCCCGGAGGAAAAGCGCCCCGACTTTCGACCAATCCGCTGGCGATAGGGGTCCCCTGCGGCGATGCGCCGCTGGTGCTCGATTTCAGCACAAGCGCCACGGCGGAGGGAAAGGTGCGCGTGAAGAAAATCGCCGGCCAAGCAGTTCCTGAAGGGTGGCTGCTCGACAACGAAGGAAACCCAACCACCGATCCAAACACACTTTACGGCAATCCACCCGGCTCGATTTTGCCGATGGGTGGCACCCAGTCGTATAAGGGTTTCGGACTTGGGCTGATGATCGAGATCTTGACCGGCGCACTCTCGGGGGGAGTCACGGCACGCCCGGTTCCCTATCCCAAGAAGGGGAACTGCGTTTTCATGATGCTGGTCGATCCCGCTCGCTTTGGCGGAAGCGATCACTTTGCAGCCGAGGTGACGCAGCTTGTCGACTACATCCGTACGACGCCGCGCGTGGAAGGATGTAACGAAATCACCCTGCCGGGCGATCCAGAGAGGAAGCTCTACGCCGCGCGAAAATCGACAGGCCTGGTGTTCGACCCGGAAAACTGGAAGGCATTGGCCACCGCAGCCGACAAGCTGGGGGTCGCGCTTCCAGCGCTCCTCTAGTGCGCGTGTGACGAAAATCTCGGACATACCGATTCGAAGATCGAAGGAACTTTCACAGCCCTAAAATGGCGTTACTGTTTGACGAGGCACCCGTTTTAAGGCTATTCTGTTGCCACTGTGATCCCCTTTGCGGAAGCTGAACTTCTCCTAAAGCATCGATTGTAGGCTTTGGGAAAACAGCTTCGCCAAGACTCGAGAAAGCGTTTGCGTCGGCTCGCTCGCATGGTTCTACTGACAGCAGAACATGTGAACATCAGTACACACATGCGAAGCGGCAATTCCCGCCCAAGATTCACCCCCTCCCGTTTTCAACAATCTCTCTGGCTAACGTCGAGTACGCGTGCGGCAGTTGCCGCCACGACTTGTCGGTAGTCTCCATGACCTTCGGAGTTCTGTTTCCATGAAACGACTAGTGTCTTGGACCCTGGCGGCACTTATGTGCAGCCTGTTGGCTTTTACGAGCCCTGTTAGTGCGGAAGAAGAGGGCTTTGAGCCACTCTTCGATGGCAAAACACTGGAAAACTGGGATGGAAATCCCGAGTTCTGGAGCGTCGTGGATGGCGCGATCGTTGGCCAAACCACGCCTGAAAAACCGACCAAGGGGAACACGTTCCTCATCTACCGTGGCGGCGACGTCAGCGATTTCGAACTGCGACTCGAGTTTCAAATCGTCGGCGGCAACAGCGGCATTCAGTATCGCAGCGAAGAAGTGAGCAAGTGGGTCATCAAGGGCTACCAAGCCGACTTCGATGCTGCAGGTGGCTGGACTGGCACGCTCTACGAAGAAAAAGGGCGTGGCGTGATTGCCAAACGTGGCAATAAAGTCGAAATCACCGCCGATGGCAAAAAGGAAGCTCGCGGCGCATCGGCCGAAGAGAAGACCATTCTCGAGTCGATCAAAAAGGAAGACTGGAACAGCTACACCATCATCGCTAAGGGAAATCACCTACAGCAGATGGTCAACGGCATCCTGACGGTCGACCTCGTCGATCACGAAGAAGCCAAACGCAAGATGTCGGGGCTCTTGGCTCTGCAGCTTCACGCCGGTCCTCCAATGACGGTGAAGTTCCGTAACATTCGTATCAAAAAGCTCGCCGCTGATGAGCAAAAGCCTGCGTGCGACGAAGCTCCTGCCCAAGCTGCGGCAAAGAAGAAAGTCCTCTTCATCGCCGGTCGCCCTAGCCACGGCTACGGCGCTCACGAACACAACGCTGGTTGCTTGCTTCTAGCCAAGGAATTGCAAGCTGCAATGCCCAGCATCGAGTGTGTGGTGCACCAAAATGGATGGCCTAGCGACAAAGCGATCTTCGACGGTGTCGATAGCATCGTGATGTACTGCGATGGTGGTGGCGGACACATGGTGAACCCCAACCTCGATTTCGTCGATGCACTTGCCAAAAAGGGTGTCGGCATCGTTTGTGTACATTACGGCGTGGAAGTTCCTAAAGGTCCCAGCGGCGATAAATTCGTCGAATGGATCGGTGGTTATTTCGAAACCAACTGGTCGGTGAATCCTCACTGGACCGCCAAGTATGAAAAGTTTCCTGATCACCCGATTGCGCGTGGCGTGAAGCCGTTTGAAATCAACGACGAGTGGTACTACCACATGCGGTTTCGAGAAGGAATGAAGGGGGTGACCCCGATCCTCACCGCACTTCCGCCCAAAGAAACGCTCACCCGTGGCGACGGACCTCACAGCGGAAACCCCTTCGTTCGCGAAGCAATTGCCAAGGGGGAAGCTCAGCACATGGCCTGGGCTGCCGAACGTGAAGATGGTGGTCGCGGCTTTGGTTTCACTGGTGGTCACGATCACTGGAATTGGGGCGATCCCAACTTCCGCAAAGTGATGCTCAACGCCATTGTCTGGACTGCCAAAGCCGAAGTTCCTGAAAACGGGGTCGAATCCCCCAAGGTCACGCTCAAGTTGCTCGAAGAAAACCAGGACTACGAAAAGCCTGCGAATTTCGACGAGAACAACATCAAGAATCGCGTTCCCGCGCTGAAGGATGAAGCGTCGAACAGCAAGTCGATGAAGACGACTCCCGTTTCGGCAAAATTGCAATCGGTGAAGCCGCTCTATCGCAGCGCGCTCGTCACCACGCAAACGCCTGGACATGGTGTCGATATCGAAGTTGACATCAGCAAGAGCAAGCAGCTGTACCTTGTTGCCACCGATGGTGGCAATGGCTTCGGCTGTGACTGGGTCGCTTGGGCTCAGCCTCGCTTGATCGGCCCTGCAGGCGAAAAGAAGCTGACCGAATTGCAATGGAAATCGGCCTCGAGCGGCTTCGGCAATGTTCACGTCAATAAGAACTGCGAAGGTAACGGCGCGATCCAAATCGGCGACGACAAAGTCGATTACGGCATCGGCGCCCATGCCCCCTCGGTGATCGTGTTCGACCTGCCCGAAGGTTATGAAAAGTTCAAAGCTCGCGGCGCACTCGATCGTGGTGGAACTGGTCAAGGGTGTGGTAGCAGCGTCGAATTCGTCGTTTACGACAAAAATCCAGGCTCGATCACGAGCAACGCCGCTGCTGTTGCCAACAATCGTGATCCTGCCGATGCCACCGCGACACTCGACGTTGCTGAAGGTCTCGAAGCAACTCTGTTCACCAGCGAGCCCGAAGTCTCGAATATCACGAGCATCGACATCGATCATCTTGGCCGCATTTGGGCCTGCGAAGTGAAAAATTATCGTCGCCACAATGGAAGCCGACCCGAAGGGGATCGCATCCTTGTGCTCGAAGATACCGACTTCGATGGCAAGGCCGACAAGAGCACCGTGTTCTATCAAGGACGCGACATCGACTCGGCTCACGGCATCTGCGTGCTCGGCAATCGCGTGATCGTTTCTGCTGGCGACAAAGTCCAGGTTTTCTACGACGACAATGCCGACCTCAAAGCCGATGACAAGCGCGATCTGCTCTTCACCGGCATCGATGGAACCCAGCACGACCATGGCATTCATGCCTTCGTGTTTGGCCCCGATGGAAAACTCTATTTCAACTTCGGCAACAGCGGAAAACGTCTGAAAGACAAAGACGGCAAACCAGTCGTCGACATGGCTGGCAATGAAGTCAACGACAGCCGCAAGCCTTATCAAGAAGGAATGGTCTTCCGTTGCAATCTTGATGGTAGCCAGCTTGAAACGCTCGGCTGGAACTTCCGCAATAACTGGGAAGTTTGCGTCGACTCGCTCGGCACGATGTGGCAAAGCGATAACGATGACGACGGCAACAAGGGTGTGCGCATCAACTATGTGATGGACTTCGGCAACTATGGCTATCGCGATGAAGTGACCGGCGCTGGCTGGCAATCTCCTCGCGAGAACATGGAAACCGAAATTCCGCTCCGCCATTGGCACCTGAACGATCCTGGCGTAGTTCCCAACCTGATCCAAACGGGTGCCGGTTCGCCGACAGGCATTTGTGTTTACGAAGGTACACTCCTCCCCAAAGTGTTTCACAACCAAGTGATCCACTGCGATGCTGGCCCTAATATCTGCCGCGCTTATGTCGCGACCAAAGAGGGTGCCGGATACAAAGCCGAAATCGTCAACGTGGCCTTTGGTGCTCGCGACAATTGGTTCCGCCCTGCTGATGTTTGCGTCGCCACCGATGGCTCGCTCTTCATTGGCGACTGGTACGATCCAGGTGTCGGCGGTCACAACCAGCAGGATGTCGATCGCGGCCGTATCTTCCGCATTGCTCCCCCAGGCGCGAAGTATGCGCCACCGAAGTACGACTTCACTTCGATCGCAGGTTGCATCGAAGCCTTAAAGAGCCCGAACGGAAGTGCTCGCTACTTGGCCTGGACAGGCCTGGCGGCCAAGGGCAAGGAAGCACTTCCAGCACTGAATGACCTAGCAGCTAAGAGCGATAACGATCGCCTCAAGGCTCGTGCTCTTTGGCTGGCTGGCAAAATCGAAGGCAATGGCGAAGCTGCCGTTAAAACCGCACTGGCCGATAAGTCGCCCGACATTCAAATCGTCGGAATTCGTTTGGCTCGTCAGCTGAAGATGGACGTTTCGGCGCTCGCGCCACTCGTCAAATCGTCGGCTCCCGAAGTCCGCCGCGAAGTAGCGATCTCGCTGCGTCACAGCCAATCCTCGGAAGCGCCAGCGATGTGGGCCCAGCTCGCTTCGCAGTACACTCCCGGCGATCGCTGGTACCTCGAAGCACTTGGCATTTCAGCCGACAAGAATTGGGATGCTTACCTCGCTGCCTACCTCGCCCTTGTCGGTAACAAGTGGGACACCGAAGCGGGTCGCGACATCATTTGGCGTTCGCGTGCGAAGGAAACTCCCGCGCTCCTCGCCAAAATCCTGAAGAACGAATCGACGAAGGAAACCGAACTTCCCAAGCTCATGCGAGCCTTCGATTTCCTCAGCGGTCCAGAAAAAGATGCTGCTCTCAAGAGCATTCTGGAGTAGCACGTGAAATTGCAGCCAATTCACCTGGTCGCAACAATCATGCAGTAGGATACGAAAACCAACACACCCATGGATTTGCTACGGCAGCCGTGGGTGTGTTTTTTGATAAACCGGCTAAGCGCCGAAAAGTACGACGATTCCCTAGGAAGAAGCCGATGTTTTGTTCGCGAAATGCTCGCCCGTTTGCCTCTGGCTGGTTGATGATTTCCGCTGGATGCTTGCTGGCTGGACTAATCCTGGGCAATCTTGCGTTTGCAGAGGATCCACCGCTGTCGATTCGCGATCGTCTGAAGGTTCAAACCCTACTGAAACTCAGCGACGTCGATCTCTCGGACAAACCTGACCTCAAGGGGCTTGTCGTCCGCTACGCACGCTCGCAAATGGCCACCGACAGTGCCAAGTTTTTCGAGCTCACGGAAAAGTTTTCGCTCACTGAGCTTTCGCCCGAACTAGCGAACCTCATCGCCACTTCCACCGACGACACGCAAAAAGTTACCGCTGCCAAGCTTCTGCTGAAATTCGGCGATAGCGATCAGCTCAAAACGCTCCTCTCCAATACCGATAAGAATGCCGATGTTGCGGCCATTAACGCAATCGGCATGACAGCCGACGCTTCTGCTCAGCCGCTGCTGGAGCCGATTGTTCTCGATGGTCAGCGAACGGTTGCCGCGCGCTCGAGCGCGGTGGCTGCACTTGGCCGGACAGGTCCTGGTCAGAAATGGCTCCTGTCGATGGTGGAGCAAGGGAAGCTCGCCAAAGAGCTGAATTTTGCAGCCGCTAACGTGCTCCTCACTTCGGCCGATGAATCGGTGAAGACTGCGGCGAGCAAACATTTGATGCTCCCCGCCACAGCCGACAGCAAACCACTCCCCCCCGTTTCCGAGCTTGTGCAGCGCAAAGGGGACGCCGAAAAAGGTCGCATGGTCTTCACTGGGATTGGTCTCTGCGCTAAGTGCCACAAGGTGAAAGGGGAAGGGAAAGAGGTCGGTCCCGATCTGTCGGAAATTGGAAGCAAACTATCGCGCGACGCCATGTACGTTTCGATCCTCGATCCCTCAGCCGGTGTGAACTTCAACTACGAAACCCACACGCTTCTCACCGAAGATGGAACGGTGGTCAGTGGCATCATCGTGAGCCAAACCGACGCCGAAGTGGTCATCAAAACAGCTGAGGCGGTGCAACTGACGTTCGAGCGCGACGCCATCACGGGAATGAAGAAATCCCCCATTTCTCTGATGCCTCAAGATTTGCAGAAGCAGCTGACGGTCGATAACCTCGTGGATGTTGTCGAGTATCTCTCGACGCTCAAAAAGCCGGAGTAAACGCCATGCAGCGGCACGTGTCCCAATTTGATCGACGTACGCTACTATCGATCGCAATGGCAACAACCACCGCTTCGATATGGGGCTGGTCGGCGTGCACGGCAGAGGAGGAACTCGCTCTCGATCCACGGCAAGGGAGCCGCAAACGATTGCCGCAAGATCGGCTCAATGAAATCCTGGGGGACACCTTTCCGATCGGTCGCACCGCGAGTGGCAGCGACGTGATGCTGACGCGCTGCTCGAGTGAATTACTCCGAGGGAGTGCCCCTCCATCGGGAATCCAATCCAAGTTGCGGCGCATCGCGATCGTTTTGACTAGCCCTGTCCCCGCGAAAACGGAGCAGATCTTTCGTGAAGATATCGCCCTCGTGATGGATCTGCTCGTCAAGCGGATCGAGAGCACCGACCACAAAACCGATCTCACGATCGAGTTCGTGGCGCTACCCGCCGCAACTGGTAACACGCCAGCTGGGGAGAGCCGCTTCCCACCCACGAAAGGTTTTTACGACCATCCCACCGATCCTCAGGCACGTTACCTTTGGAACTGGTTGGCAGTGGAAGGATTCGACCTCGTGATTGAGCTAGCGATCACGAAAGATCGTCACCTGGGGGCGAGTGCCGATGCGGCTGCCATGCTGAAACTCAGCCAAGCCTCTCTCAATGTCGAACTTCCCCTTGGTTCGATTTCGCGAGCGATTAGCGCCGAAAAAGTGGCCGGGGTCGGTTCGATTCCCGCGCTCTATATCGCAGGTCCCGCGAGTGCTCTTCCCGAAGGTGCCAAGGGAATCTTGCTCGAGCTTACGCAGTTGATCGGCAAGCTACCGAACTCACCTGCACACGAAGAGTTGATTCAACGGGTCGATCGCGACTGGAACAAACTCAACACAATCCTCTCGGAAACGTACAACAAGAAACCGAACTCTCTGTCGTACATCTCGTCGCTGATTCTTCTGGGTCGTCTCAATTTCGCTGCTTTGTCGGGAGACGTTAAAGCGGTCACAAAATTGATGGACGACATTCGCGACCTTGCTCAAACAGCGATCGCCAAACCACCCAAATCGAGCCCTGAAGTGGCGGGGCTGCTACTCTTTGGCATCCTCCAACTTACTTTCGACTTCAAGCAATTTGCACTCGAAAAAGATCGCAAGCTCTATCTCCAAGCGCTACATGCGGGAGCTGATCAAGCGTTCGATCCATCGGGCAAGCCGCTCCCGATCGCGCCGCATCATGGCGACATGAGCGATGCGATTTTCATGTGGTCCCCTCTGCTGGTGCTGATGCACACGATCACAGAGGAGGCTCGCTATCTCGATGCCGCACTGATTCACACCCGAGCGATGCAGAAAAAGTGCCTCCGTGAAGATGGTCTCTATCGTCACTCGCCACTTTGCGAGGGGGCGTGGGGAAGGGGCAATGGTTTTGCCGCTGTTGGACTAACACTGGCAGCCGACTTTGCACCTCCGGGAAGTGAGGCGAAGACGTTTTTTCAGGAGGCAGCCATTGCGATTGTTGATCAACTCACCGAGCGCTCACTCGCCTCAGCGACGCCAGGGATGCTGACGCAACTTATCGACGAGCCATCGAGTTATCGCGAGTTCACCAGTTCGGCCATGGTCGCCTGGTCGGCAGGAGTCCTGGTCTCGAGTAAGCTAGTAGATGACGATAGAAAAACGCAATTTCGCTCGTATATCACAGCGGCACTCGACCAGCTCAGTCGCCGGATGGCCGACGACGGTTCGTTTGTGGATGTTTGTGTCGGTACGGGTAAACAGCCGAACCTCGACGCCTACTTCCACCGGCCTGCTAGTCAGGGGCGCGACGACCGTGGAGCAGCGATGATGCTGATGCTGCAATTGCAACGCCAGATGCTGCTGAAGAGCGAGAACCAAGCGATCCCCGAAGCGAAGTAAGTCGCACATGAAACTTTTTGGACGGACGACGATTGTGTTTCTCGGCGTAGGACTTGGAACCTTTGCGCGCTTAGCCGAACAGCAATTCTTTCCACCTCAGCCCGTGCCAGTGACTGCTCCTGCCGCTGACGACACCAAGCCCCGCGACAAGTCGCCGGAATCTGCTCCCCCCGCGGAGCCCGCTCCGGCCGCCAATCAGCCGAGTATCTGATTCGGCGCATCTGCTTAGTGATGAGTTGGTGCCGCTGGCTCAGCGCATGAAAAACGCGAGTCAGTTGGGGAAACTAACTCGCGCTCGGTGTTGATCGGGCGACCTGCGAATCGCAGGACTTAGCGAATTAAACCACTTTCTTCAGGAACGTCACCCGGCCTGTCGAAACCCATTCGACCACGAAGATGTTCCCATCTTTGTCGAAGCAGGCATCGTGCGGGTGAACGAAACGACCTGCTTGCCATTGCTTGGGATCGCGGCGCATCGCAAAACCATTGGCGAGGGCCTGCTTGGTCCAATCGGCGTCGTAACCCAGGTGCACGATCGCTTTGTTATCGGCTCCGAAAATCGACACACGAGCATGCAGGTCGGCGATCAGCATCAAATCGCCTCGGAAATCGACATGGGCAGGGAAGCTCACATCGTCGACAAAGCTCTGATGCTGGCCATCGAGTGTGAAATACTGCAGGCGAGCATTCGCGCGATCTGCCACGAGGAGTGACGGCTCGCGACCAGCACGCTGATCCACCATCAGACCATGAGGAGTTTGCATTTTGCCTGGCTCTTTGCCGGCACCACCAAAAGTGCGAATCCACTTCGCGTCTTTGTCGTACTGATGGATGAAGTGCGAGCCGTAACCGTCGGCGATATAAAACCCGCCGTCGGTGCCGAGCGCCACGTTGGTGGGACAATACTTCTTACCTTCGGTATAGACGCCTGGTTCTTCAGGCTTTCCCTTCACCCAAACTTGCTCCCCTTTGAGGTTGGTTTTCACCACGACGTTGTTCTTCACGTCGCTGAGATAGAGGAACTCTTCGTTTCCTTCGAGACGCAGATCGATGCCGTGTCCACCGCCGTGATATTCTTTACCGAACGAGCGGACGAACTTTCCGGTCGGGTCGAACACCACGATGGTGTCGATCGGGTCTTTACCAGCACTGCGATGCTTAACGTAGATCAGCCCTTCGCGGTCGACAGTCACACCGTGGGTCTCGTGCCATGGAATCGAGTCGGGAACTTCGCCCCAGCCGTGATGACACTCATACTGGTGCTTGCCACTTCCGATGATGGGGTGGGTGCTTTCGGCTTTATCTTCCGCATGGACGGCAAAGGGGGCGACAGCGAGGGCACCAGCCACTACAGCGCTCGTCTTGAGAAACTCGCGGCGTCCGTCGGTTGTATTTCGTTTCGAACTACGAGGCATGAATTCACCTTTCGCGGGCAGGACTAATGGAGAGGACATAGAGCGCGACTGCGCTGGATTGGCGAGAAACCTGCGTTGAATGATAGCTGGCCTTTGGTAGCAAAAACAACGTCGGAGAGCCCCCAACCACGAAAAATTGCTTTCCAGCGGCCGCGTTCACGACCCATTTCGTCTTGTGAGATTGGCCCGAGTTGATTCCAATTCGGCCTGGATTCTCTGTCTCGGAAGGAACCGAAATCGTGACGTCACTTCGCGCTGCAAAATCGACGGCTTTGCGGCTGCTCACCAAACCGACTGGCCTGATGCCCAATTTTTTGGTCATCGGGGCCATGAAATCGGGCACCAGCAGTCTCTATCACTACCTCGAAGCTCATCCCGAAATCTCGATGTCGGTGAGCAAGGAAACGAAGTTCTTCCTCCCCGGCGTCATGGAAGAAAAAGGACTCGCGTGGTACCAAAGTTTTTTCCGTGAGAATCGGAAAGCGATCGGGGAAGCCTCGCCAGACTACACCAAGCATCCGTTCTACCCAGGATGCGCCGAGAAGATACATGCGCTGTTGCCACAGGCAAAGCTAATTTATGTCGTACGCGACCCAGTGGAGCGGATCGTTTCCCACTACTGGCACGAAGTGGATCGCGGACGCGAAAAACGGCCGATCGCTGAAGCCCTTCGGAATCCTAGCGACAACGATCTGTACTGCATTCCGAGCCAGTATCATCGGCAGTGGATGGAATATTTGAAGCTATTTCCACAGTCGCAAACGCTAACTGTTTCTGCTGACGATCTCCGGGACAACACGCGCGAAGTGATGCAGTGGATCTATGCGTTTCTCGAGGTCGATGCCAAGTTCAGCAGCCCCGTGTTCGACGAGGCGTTTCACCTAAGCAACGAGAAGCCCGGGACTGGCAACAAACTGGTGCGAGCCATTTGGCGGCTCGGCAAGAGCTTTCATAAGCGTCTGGTTCGCCCGTTTTTGCTCAAAACTTCTCGAAAGACTAAATCGGAATACGCCGAGAAGTTGCCCGCCGAGATCCGCGAGCGGCTGCAAGACTTTTTGCGTCCCGATACTGAACAGCTGCGGGCTCTCACTGGCTTATCGCTCTCCGAATGGTCGATTTAAGTCGAGAAGCGTCCAGCATTCTGCAAGCTTATCTGGAAGCAGAATCGGATCGCCACCAGCGTGCGAGCGTGGCTGGAAGCGACGCGAAACCGATGCTTAGCATCGGCGCGACTATCAGCCCCCAGTACTGATTCTCCGCCCGACCGATGAAGAGCGTGCCGATGTAGAACGCGGCCACAAACAGCTGCATCCAGCGTGCTCGCAACTGTGCCTGATCGGCCAGACCAATCGCCGCTAGAAAAAGGTAGAGTAGCACCACGATTTCCGGCACGTGGAGCAGCCAGCTGTTCATGCGCGTGGCCAGAATCCAGAAGTTGGTGCCTTGGAAAGCGAGCCATTGCCCCAGGTCGAGCGAGGGGCGTGTGGCGGCTAGTCCGGCGGTCACTTGCTGCACCTGCTGATGGTGCCAGTAGTAGAAGGTGACTAGCGCCAGGGTTAAAAGCGTGTAGATAACAGCGTCGCGACGTCGTTTTCCGAGCCACGAGACGAGCACTGCTAGTGGAAGCAGCGGTAGCGCGAGTTCTCGAAAAAGGGCGGCTAAGGTTAACGCAAGCATCGCGACGAGCGATCGCTGCTCGAACGTAGCGATCGCAATCACGATTAGCGCTGCTGCCCACAATTCTTGGGCGTAAAACGCATAGCCATCGATGCTCCAGCGAAGCACGCCCGCTTGCAGGATGGTGGCGATAATCGCGGGAAATGCTCCTTCGTCAGCCGCCACTTGCTGCATCGTCAGGACCAGCCCGACGAGACAAAGCGCAAGCAAAATCCCTTGGAGGATCCGTTCATCGGGCACGAGCGCAAAGCACCAGGCGTAGGTGGGGAGGCGAAAATTGAGGGTCGAAGTGGCGGGAAAGCCGTGCCGCGGGATCTCGCGAGCCGCTGCTGTGTAGTAGATTTCGCCGCGAGCCACGGCACGCGTCATCTCGCGATAGAGGGCAAGGTCGGGCGAAAGCTGCTCGGCCCTTGGCGGGGAAACCTCTCCTGCAGCGGGGCTGCTCGTGGTCGCAGGACTCACCACCGACTCAGTTAAGGGGGGCCGCACTCCCGGCGCGAACTGCCAAACCGCCAGCACTCCCGCGATGCCGAGCGTCACCAGCACCACCACGGCGCGGCGCAGCCGCTGCGAGATCGCAGGGGATGCACGCGGAATGATCGCGGCGGAGGTGGCTTCGGGGGTAACGGTCATCAGTAGCGCCGAGATTAGGTTGCACACTGGCAGGCGAGGGCGGCTGAATGTACAACAAAACAACTCTAGAGGGCCACCTCAGACCCTCGTCACTCGTTCTTTGAATTTCTATTTTTTGGCCGCTGGCGACGCTATCTGCTGCCGGCCAGTCGCGCGAAGCGAAACTTCTGGAGCCTCTCCGGTGACCACTACTTTTCCTGAACTCAATCCTCCTGTTCGCGTGCTGATGGGCCCAGGGCCAAGCGATACCCATCCTCGAGTTTTGCAGGCTCTCGCCAAGGGAACGGTCGGGCATCTCGACCCGTATTACCTCGAGACGATGAACGGCCTGCAGGAGATGCTCCGCCAGGTTTACCGCACCAAGAACCCGATGACGATGGCGATTAGCGGAACCGGTTCCGCCGGCATGGAAGCGGTGGTCGATAACCTGATCGAGCCGGGCGATAAAATGATCGTCTGTGTGAATGGTGTATTCGGCGGACGGATGGTCGATGTCGCCCAGCGGGCTGGTGCCGAAGTGACCAAGATCGAACGTCCGTGGGGGGAAGTCTTTACGGTCGACGACCTGAAGCCGGTTCTGGAATCGGTCCGTCCGAAGGTGGTGGGAATTGTGATGGCCGAGACTTCGACCGGTGCTTGGCAGCCGATCGAGGAGATTTCAAAGCTGGTCCATTCGTACAACGCTCTGCTGGCGGTCGATGCCGTGACTGCCCTGGGTGGCATTCCGCTGGAAGTCGATGCCTGGAACATCGACGCGATCTACTCCGGCACGCAAAAGTGCCTCAGCTGTCCGCCGGGTCTCTCTCCCGTTTCGTTCAGCCCCGCTGCGATGGAAAAGGTGATGAGCCGCAAGACCAAGGTGCAAAGCTGGTACCTCGACGTCTCGATGCTGGCCAACTACTGGGGTCAGAACCGCGTGTATCACCACACCGGCCCGATCAACATGACTTACGCCCTCTATGAAGCACTCCGATTGGTGCTCGAGGAAGGGCTCGAGAAGTGCCACGCTCGCCATGCGCTGAATCACAAGGCGCTGCGGGCCGGTTTGGAAGCGATTGGCATCAAATACAGCACGCAGGAAGGCCATATCCTGCCCCAGCTGAACGCGGTGCTGATTCCTGAAGGAATCGACGACGCCAAAGTGCGTGGAGACCTGCTGAATCGTTTCGGCATCGAAATTGGTGCGGGATTGGGTGCGTATAAAGGCAAAGTGTGGCGAATTGGTCTGATGGGCTACGGCAGCCGACCAGCCAATGTGCTGCTGATCCTGTCGGCTCTCGAACAGCTGCTGGCTGAACAGGGTTATCAGTTCCAGCGCGGGGCCAGCATTGCTGCTGCGACCACGGTTTACCAGAACGCAGCCAAATAGCCCATAGCTCGCATCTTACGCAAGTATCCGACGCCAAAACTTTCCTACGATCCTTCTGATTGCAACGACGCGACAGCTTTGCTATCGTTCCCAAGGTTAAGGGGCGTGTAGTTGGGTTCCCTAAGGCCCGCTAAGCAAGGAATGCGTCATGCTAGTACTGAGTCGGAAAGTTGGTGAACGGATTCTGATTGGCGATCAAATTGCCATCACCGTCGTGAGAATCTCTGGCGGTGGTGTCCGGATCGGCATCGAAGCACCATCACACATGGCGGTGGTGCGTGAAGAACTCGCAACGAAAGCGGCTGTCGAAAGTGCAGCCGCACTTCCTTTAAGCGCCGGTGGCACGACGAGTGTCGCTGAGGTGCAAGTCGCTTCGACTCCGGTTGAACAGCAAAAGCTGCTCCCCTCCCCTGCTCCTCGCAAGGCCAAGTAGCTCCTTGCTCAGGTACGCGTCAGCTTGCTTGCAGCCGCTGGTCCGTCAATTTTACACGAGCGCCACTTGTACTGCGCGCTCAACTGATCGGACTACGATGCCGAAATTGCAGCCGCAGCTGGCGGGCTGGTGCTGCTTCCGGAAGTGACTGGTATCGGTGGTGCGGGACGGGTGAGATCGAGCGGCTCGCGCAAGGTGCTGAGCGATAGCCCGCCACGCGTGGTCGCTTCGGCCTCGAGGCGAGCAATTTTGCTCGATGCTGTCGGCTCTCCGAGCGGTTCACTGGCAGGTGCATGCCCCCAAATGATGCGTCCCCCATCGCGGGTTTGCAGTTCAAACTGCTCGTTGCCAGTCGATGTGGTGGTGGCCACAATTTTGTAGAGCGACAAATCTTTAAACCGCTCCCCTAGGGCAGCAGCAATTGCAGCCCCCTTCACCACCTTGGCATCTCCCCACGGCATCCCTTCAACTCCCGAGGGAGCTGTTCGCCCGGCATCGATGCGCAGGAAGTTTCGCGTTTGGTTCTCCGCAAAATCTTGCGAAGGAAGCAGGATCCCCGCAGCATCTACAAACAGCAGCCCAGCTGTGCCGCTACCGGCAACCTCGACCGCTGCGATCGGACTTCGATACGCCACCTCGACCACAATGCGCGATGGATATTGTTTTTCGACACGCACAACGCGTTCGATCCAGCTGTGCATGGCAAACGCTTGCCCTACGCGTTCGGCACACTTGGGATCGGTGAGCGACAGCTGCGACAAGCTCGAGTCGCGAATCACTTCTGCTTTCACGTCGGCATGAATCCACGCAGGCTGGGGTGTCACCACGATTTGTTCGGCGGTGACCTGATAGCGTGGATCTGTTGCCAGCGAGCCCGAGAGTCGATCCCAGGCTAAACGGAGTCCAACGATTCCCCCGATGAGCAAGATCGCCGAAAGGAAGATTTCGCGATAGCCGCGCGCGAAGAGCAGGCTGAAGATCGAGCTTCCTGCTGCCACCTTTTTGGCTGGCGCTGGGGATTTCTCTTTCTTTTCGTCCTTCTTATCCGACTCTTTCGACTTGTCCTTGTCTTTCTTCGCGGCCAAGCGTCGACCTCCTTTGTCGTGCACTCGATGACTGGATGGCTTCTCTTCGAGAGCGAATCGTTGCTACCAGATCTCGATGGCGGTTTCGAGGTCGACACCGGTTCGATCGGCTACCGTTTTACGAATGAGTTCAATCAACTCGATGACTTCGCGGCTGGTGCAACCAGGCTGCGCGACGATGTAGGCGGCGTTGCGATCACTCACTTCCGCGTTACCGACGCGAGCGCTATGCATCCCTGCTTCTTCAATCAAGCTCGCAGCGCTCACACCACCTGGATTTTTGAAAATGCAGCTGGTCGCTTGATCGGCCGACGGAAGCTGCGCCTTCTTCAAAATCCAGGTCTGCTGCATTTGCTTGGTCAGCATCGCGCTACTGGCCATTTCGAGATCGAGCGTTGCTTCGAGAATCACGAGCTCGTCGAGACTGCTGGCCCGATAGCCAAATCGCAATTCGTCTTTCGAGCGCGTCAAGATTTCGCCGCTGCGAGTCATCACAGTGGCCGACGTGGTCCATTGACCAATATCACCACCATGGGTTCCGGCGTTGCTCCGCAGTGCCCCGCCCAGTGTGCCGGGAATGCCGACCAGTTGCTCGAGTCCTGCCAGACCTTCGCGGACTGCTGTCGAGACAACGTGCCCCAGCTTGGCCCCGCCACCTGCGATGATTCGCTTCTTATTGACTTCGATTTTGGCGAAGGCGGCGGCAGTGAGGTGTAGCACCACGCCACTCACACCTTCGTCGCGGACCAGCAGATTCGATCCTCCGCCGAGCACCCGAATCATGAGCCCTTCGGCGGCAGCGGCGCGCACGACAGCGGCCAGTTCTTCGATCGAAGTCGGTTCCACCCAGAATTGCGCGGCTCCACCGATGCGGAACCAGGTGAAAGGGGCCAGCTGCTCTTGCTCGCGCGTGATATGTTCGAATCCGCTAGGAAATGCCATGTCAAACTCGTTCTCGGGACCGAAAATTCGAAACGCGATCGGCCTGCTAATCGCCATCCGATAGCAGAGAAGTATCCCGAGACCCCATTGCCCCGGGACGGGCCGACCGCCTCCATTCCCCTGATTCTAGCGAGATTTCGCAGTCGCGTCAGCGGCGATTGACGGGCGGCGAGAACCGCTGTTGCACCAAACCCCATTTTCCTGGATATAGCGACACCGGATGGTCCCCGCGAGCTAGGGATGCTCTTCGCCAGCGATCTAGCGGCGGCAAGTTTCACATGGAGGTTTAGCGATGCGTCGATTGCAACAAGTGGCCACGCTGGGTGGCATGAACTTCTGGCAAGCCTCAGCCACTTGGGTTCTAGGCGTTGCCCTTGGACTGACAAGCGTTGGTTGCGGCGGATCGTCGACCACACCTCCCACGGCCAGCATCGAAGCACCCCCCACCTCCAGCACCGCTTCAACCAGCACTAGCGCGAGCGATGTGGGAGAGAGCTACACCACGAGCATTCCCGCAAAGGTGGTGGAGCAGCCTTACGTCGACCCGATTGTGGTGGTGCACACCACCGCGGGCGATATCCAAATTCAACTTTACGGTGAAAAAGCTCCCGGCACGGTTGACAACTTTTTGCGAGACTATGTTAAACGCGATTTCTACTCCGGCACGATTCTGCATCATGTCGAGCCTGGAATGATGGTGATCATGGGGGGCTATGGTGCCGACCTTGCTCCGAAGCCCACCCGCTCGCCGATCTACAACGAAGCCGCCAATGGACTCAAAAACAAGCGTGGCACGGTGGCGATGACTCGCGACCCCGATTCAGAACATTCGGCGACGTCGCAGTTTTTTGTGAATCTCGCCGACAACAGCGGACTCGATCACCAATCGATTGATTCGGCCGAAGACTACGGCTACTGCGTGTTTGGCGAAGTGATCCAAGGGATGGAAATCATCGATCAGATTGCTGCTGGTGGCACGAAAGCGGAAGGTGATTTTCCTTCACTTCCAGCCGAGACCATCACCATCACCACCGTCGAGCAGATTCGCTAGCGTCCAGCGGCGCGCAAGTCTTCTGCGAGATTGCCAACGCGGCCATGCATATCGCTCGTCGCGCGGACCACGAGACATTGCAGCGGTGCGTAATAGACAATCGTCCCAGGGCCGCCATTGACGTCCCAAAAGGCAGGATTGATCGTACGCTCGATCAGCTCCACCAACTCCCGGCCATGATCGGCTGGAACAGGAGCGCCGCCAAGCGCCACCATCGCATCGCGACTCCCAAGCACTTGCTGCTGTCGCTCGAGTGCTTCCGAAACCGACGCCGCAACTGCCTGCGAGAGTTCAGCCGCGCTGCGATCGGGTTGAACGGGGGAACTCCCCTCCCCTTTTTTCGCATCGCGGGCCAGCTGGTTCTTCAGCGATGTCTGGACGCGAAGCAACCGAGTGTAAAGCTGCGCCCGGTAATTCTTCAGCGTGTCGCTCGTCGTAAATCGACTATCGCTCACCATTTCGGCGTGCAATTCGCACATTTGCGTGACGACGACATAATGATCGATGTCGGATTTGGAGGCGACCTCCCCCTTCAAGAGTTGCGACAAGTCGCGGTGGATTTCATGAAGCGGACGCTCAGCCGCAGCTTCGGCCCCAAGTAGCTGTGAGCAGCCGAGCAAGAGCGAGCCCACAAGCGTAGCAGAAAGATATTTGGTCACAACGGTCACCTTGGTTGGCACACTCGCCAGAAACTGCCCCAAGCAGTCGAGTGTAAAGGGACCATGCCGCGCGAAGCAATCAAACTTTCGAGGAAATAACCTGCTCGGCGATGCTGCTGGGTGCTTCAAACTTCAAGAGGCGACGAGAAACCAGCGGTACGAGGCAACTGAGCGCTACTGCAAAACAAGCGAGCGACGCGGCTGAGAGGGTATCGCTTAAAAAGTGCGATTCCGATTGCAAACGTTGTAGCGCAGCCACCACCGGCAAAATCACAAACACCCAGGCCCGTTGCGGGTACAAAATCGCGAGTGCGGCAGCAAATCCTGTTGCAGTGGCGGTGTGCCCCGACGGAAATGATTGCATCCGGTGATCGAGTGAAGTGCCATCGACAAGGAAAGGAAACAGCGCCCCAAACGTCGACATCACGCTGACATTCAGGTCGTCGATCGAGGATGGCCTCATCCTAGAAACTGAAACCTTGACGATGTTCACCAGAACACCCGGACCGTAAGTGCAGAGTAGTAGTCGCGGCAAAATGCGTGCCCCACGCGGGTCGATCGCCGATACCATGAAAATCAAAATGAGGACGGTATAGCCATAGGCAAAGGCTTCGATCATGCGAAAGAAGTTGCGAACATCGCCACCGAGTTTCACTTGATGCCAGTAGCGTGCAACCTGCATATCGACGAGCAAACTGAGGGCGGCCAGCGCGGCGAGAACGACTGCTAGCTGCATCAAACGCGTGCCGATGATCGTACTGTTCCACAGCTGCGACGCAGCGAGTGTCGGATCGAGTCGCGATGAATCAAGCGGCGAATTCATAATCCCAGGAGCCGCAGGAGGCTCGCAGTTGGTTTTCGATGGAGTTTTGATAGCTGGCATCAGAAGTGGCTGTCATCTGCTCGAGTAGCGTGGGATGAGCGGACTGGATGTACCAAAGTTCCTCGCGGGGCGAAAGCGGAAACTGCCCTCACCTCAGCTTACCAGCCGCTAGCACGGCCAAATTCGCTGACCGATTCCTTCTCCGCAAGCAGTCTGGATCGATTCGAACACTTTTGCTACAAGCCACGCCCCGTCATCGGCAGCTTTGCGCGCCGGTCGGGATTCGAGGCTGAAAACGTGGCCCGATAGCCGCCACCAAAATGTGATACGCGTTCTAGAATATCGCAGGAATTAGCGCATGCCTGATCGAAACAATGGGCTCTCGATGCTGATGCTCATCGGCTTGCTAGCAGCAGTCTCTGGCTGCGCCGATGGACCTGTTCCTGAAATGCGATCGCTCAATCCATGGGTCCGCAAACAGTGGGCTGAGGACGAAACGTTTGGGCCGACATATTATGCGCGCGTCGAGGCGCTTCAAAGCTTGCGTGCCAAAGCAGGTTCGCTTCCTCCCGAAGAACGCGAGCAAGTGGCCGCTGAATTGTCGCAGCAACTCGCGGCTGAGTCCGCAGTTCCGATGAAGCTCGAAATGCTGCGCACTCTGGCCGCCTACAACACCGCCACCGCTGAAGCTGCCATTGTTGGCAATTTGCAAAGCGAAAATGCCGACGTACGCCGCGTTGCTTGCGAGGCCCTTGCGCGACAAAAAGGTCCGCAAGCAGTGACAGCGCTCGGGCAGGTGGTGGGGACCGACACCGATGCCGACGTGCGCAAAACCGCCGCACGCGGTCTCCAGCAATTTCAAGATCCAGCTGCCGCTCAAGCGCTGCGTGTCGCGCTCGACGAAGATGACCCCGCCATGCAGAAAATTGCCATGGATTCGCTCCGGTCGATTTCGGGTCGCGACTACGGCAATGATCCTTCACGCTGGCGCGAGTATCTTCAAGGTGGCGAACCAGCTCCTGCCGAGCGTCCGTCGATTGCCAGCTCGTGGCGCGAGTGGTCGCTTTGGTAATCGACCTTGGCCTTCTCAAAGACGATTGCTACCACGCTTCGCTAGCACGCATCTCTAGCGACATTCTGCCAGCAAACATGGCGTGAATCTTTCCCCCGCTAGGTGCACCCTCTTCGCAACCGTCAAAGTTAGTTGCTGCGCCCACTTTTGCGGGGCGTTCCGGGTCGGATTTCATCGTTCTGTAGTAGCGACCCTGGCGCTGGCTGGCCGATATCACAACAACTTCGAGGAGTCAGGCGGACTTACTCGAGGGTTAACTTCGTCGCGCCAATCGTGGGTGTACGCACCTCGACTTGCAGCGCCGAGGCCGACATATTGCTCTACCCGTTCGTTCTACCCCCGCGCAACCCACGCCGAACCGGCATGCAGTCCCACGTAAGGACTGCCAACGTTTCGCTACGTGGATTGCCCGAGCCCAACTGAGTGGATGCCGATGATCCGGACAACACTTTCGTTCTGCGCCTTGTTTGGGGCCCTGCTACTTGTTTTCAAGTTGATGCAGGAATCGATGTCGAGTCCCGCAGCCGCTCCAATTCTCTCGATCGAGTCGGGCCCTTCGACGACGAGCCCTGCCAGCAAGAAAAAGTATCTTCCCGAATCGACCAGCCCCGCCTCAGTTGATCCCTCAACGACCGAGAGCGCTGCCAGCCTGAGCAATCATCAGCTCCTCGGCATGTCGATCCCCTCTCCTACGAGCTATCGCCTCGAGACGGTGTGCGGCAACGAAATGGCCGTTTCGCGTCTCGGTGAAATGAATACTGCTTGCGGCGTCGACTACGCTCTCCCTCAGTCGCGCATCATCAGCTCGCGCATGCAGACTGTGGTCTTCAGCGATGACATTACGAACCAAACCCTCGAGCAACTCAGTGGCGACCTCAAAGCCGATCCCACTCTGACACTCGAGACCGATATTGAATCGGATGTGACAGCCGCTCCAGCCGACGCTACGACCCCCGCAGAGATGACCGACGAACCAGCCCAGGGCACCGTCACCGATGGACCGGTTACGGAAGGTTCCGAAGCCGCTGCGACCGACGGGGAAGAGTCGGCAGACAAGACCGAAGAAAAAGTCGAAGGTGCTACCGAACTGACTCCCGAGCTGCTCGAACTTCGCGATCGCCTCCGCAAGTGCCTGGCAATCTACTACTACAAGCCTGAAAACGTTGCGATCCGCAGTCCTTGGGGTGCCATGCATGCCATGATTGCCTACGGCGTGGATAGCGAACTGATCGTCGGCAATCGCCGTGTCAACGCGATTGGCTGGCTCAACTACAACGGCGTTTGCAACAACCAAAATCTCTTCCACCTCAGCGGCGGTAAGCTCCAAGCCAAGATCGGCCCTGGCGTGCAGGGACATGCGGGGCAGTATCTCTCGATGCTGGCCCAGTCGAAGGTGAAAACCGACTTCCCGATGCTGGTCGAAAACCAGAAACTGACTGTCGCCGATTTGATCGAACACGAAAAACTGACCTGCCGCCCAGCAACGGAATTGACGTTCAAACTGATCTCGCTCGTGCACTATCTGAAGTCGGACGAGAAATGGAAGAGCAACGATGGTCAGGACTGGACGATCGAACGCTTGATCCAGGAAGAACTGAAACAGCCGATCATCGGAGCAGCTTGTGGCGGTACTCACCGTCTAACCGGCTTCAGCTATGCCGTTCGCAAACGGGAAATTCGTAAAGAACCGTTCGATGGCCAGTGGCTTCGCGCTCAGAAGTTCATTCAGGACTATCACAAGTACGCTTTCTACCTGCAAAATCCCGACGGCAGCTTCAGCACCAGCTGGTTCGTAGGACGTGCCGATAATGGCCCCCCTAGCCGCCGCCTGGAAACAACCGGTCACATCACCGAGTGGCTGTCGTTCTCGCTCTCGAAGGAAGAACTCACCAAGCCTGAGATGATTAAGAGCGTGAGCTATCTGACCAATCTGCTGACCGAACATCGCGACATGAACTGGTCGATCGGACCTCTCGGTCACGGCCTGCATGCCCTGGCGATCTACGACGAACGTGTTTTCGGGGGCAAACCCGGAAACCGTGCCGAACAACTCGCCGCTGCGATGGAAGTGAAAACCGAAGCGACGCGCAAAGAGTAGACGGCAACCCGCACTGAAGATTGCCGCCGCACTGGCAATCCACGACTAAAAACCCTGACGGCCGAGCAACTCAAAACTGCTCGGCCGTTGCTGTTTTACGACCCATACTCTGCAGCTGTGCTACAATCGCCAGCTGAAGGGGGAGGGCGGTTATGGTGGATTTAAGTGCGTTTACGTCTCGAGTTACTGAAGTTGGTGCAAGCCTCGAATTGCTTTTTGGCGGAAGCGAAAAACCGGTCCTCGCGATCGATGGCGAGGGGATCATTCGTTTTGCCTCGCAAAATGCAGTGTCGCTCGTCGGGCCAACGGGCAAAACGCTCGTGGGACTTCCGCTGGTCGATCTCCTTGCGATCAGCGAATCGCCTCTTTCCGGGGAACTCGAGCTTCGCTCTTCGTTTGCAGCGAAACTGCGTCATGCTTCCGTTCCGCAGCAGTTGCCGCTCGAGTCGATCTACATCCTGGTGCAAACACAGCCATTGGCGATCGCTCACCCCCATTTTGCAGGCTGGCAACTTCTGTTTTTGACCCCTGAGACGTCGTATCTCCCCACCGACGGGAGCGACTACCAAGGTGAGCTGAGCGCTACTGGCTATCGCAAACTGCTGGACCTCGCGGTGAACGACGGAGTTTCGGTGATGTCGCTGCAGGGGCGGCATCTGTTCGACAACGAAGCTGCGGTCACGATTTCAGGCGTATCGCGTGAAGAGCTCCACACGCAAACCCCGTTCTCGCGTGTCCATCCCGACGACATGCCGATGCTGCGAGAAAGTTGGAGCCAGTTGGCCACCAAACCTGGCACGCGCGTGGGACCAAGCTATCTGCGCATCATGCACCACAGTGGCGACTGGGTGTGGGTCGAGGCCTCGGGCGTGAACATGACCGAAGATCCCGACATCGGTGGGATGGTGGCTGTGTGGCGCATCGTAGAGGAACAGCGTCGGACGGAAGCTTTGCTGCGTGAAAATCGGATGATGCTCGACGTCGCCCTCTCCGCTGCGCGGATGGTGGCCTGGGAATGGGAGATCGACAACGACATTCTGAAATGGACGTCGGAAGAGGGACAAGTCTACGGTATTTCGCCGCTGGCAAGGGTGAACAATGCAGCCGCCTTCATGGAACTGGTGCACCCCGACGATCGCCAGTTGGTGTCGCACCTGATTCAGCGAAGTGTGCAAACGGGCCTGGACTACGCGGTCGAGTATCGCGTCGTGTGGCCCGATGGTTCGATTCACTGGGTCGATGCGCGAGGCAAGGCGCGACGCGATGCTGAAGGGCGTCCCACGCATCTCGTAGGGGTGTCGATCGACATCGATCAGCGCAAGGCGACCGAGCACCAGTTGCGGGAACGGGAACTGTTTTTACGCATGGCGATGAGTTCGGCAAAACTAGCGCCCTGGGACTTCGACCTCCAGTCGGGCTTGATCAAAGGTGATCCGCTGATTGGCGAGCTGTTCGGCGCGCCGATGCAAAACGACCGAGGACGGAACGAAGATTTTTTTGCCCGCATCCATCCCGAAGATCTACCGCGTGTCGAGCGCGCTATTCAAAGCTCGATCGAAAACCACACCGACTACATGATCGAATTTCGGGTGCGGCATCTCGATGGCTCGATCCATTGGCTCGAAGGGCACGGACGTGTGCATACTTCGCCGACGGGAGAGCCCATTCGCATGGTGGGGGTGACACTCGACATCGACCATCGCAAAGCGACCGAAGCCGCGTTAGCCGAAAGTGAAGAACGCCTACGACTGACGCTCGAGGCTGCCAAGGTGGGAACTTGGGAATGGAATCTTAAAACCAACTCCGTCGCTGGTTCGCCTGAACTGGGGCCGATGCATGGTCGCCCGCGCGGCATGTTTCACACCTCGGTTGAGTGCTTCCTCGAAGCAATTCACCCACAGGATCGGGATGATGTGCGCGTTGCGATCGTCAACGCGCTGACAGGGGATGGCAACTTTGCCCAAGATTATCGCGTGATTTGGCCCGACAGTTCGGTGCGCTGGATCGCCGACCGTGGGCGAACCATCTTCGATGGGGATGGCAATCCGGTGCGCATGCTCGGCGCGGCGATCGATATTACCGAACGCAAAGAGGTTGAGCGCCGCCATCGCGAGCAAGAGGAACAGTATCGCTTGCTGGCCGATTCGATGGAGGATTTTGTCAGCCTCTCGGATCTCAATCGTCGGCCGCACTATGTCAGCCCGTCGTTCTATCGCATCACCGGCTATTCACCAGAAGAGATCGACCAGAGTGACTTTAGCACGCGCATTCACCCGGACGATGTCCCCGCTGTGGAGCAAGCGCGGCTCGACAATTTGCGCGGACTTAGCACACGCATCGAATATCGCTTTCGCTGCAAGAATGGAAACTTCATTTGGCTCGACCTCAAAGCTACTCCTGTGGGCTTGGGAGATGGCAAGGTCGACCGGATTGTTTGCTGTGCACGCGATATCACCGATCGCAAACTGGCCGAACTCTCAGCGCTGCAAAGCGAAGCCCGTTATCGTGAACTTGTCGAACTATCCCCCGAGGCGATTGGGATCGTACAGGACGGCGCGTTCGTCTACGGCAATCCAGCAGCGGTCGAACTTCTGGCCGCGCGCGATATCGACGATTTTCTCGGGGTGAAGATGGAAGATGTCATCCACCCCGACGACCTCACGTCGACCTACGAGCGGGTGCAACATGTCGTGGCTACACAGCAGGCTGTTCCGCTGCGACAAATTCGAGCGGTGCGTCGCGATGGCAAAGTGATCACCATTGAAACGCGTGTTGGCCCCTGCGTTTATGGCGGAAAACCAGCAGTTCAAGTGATCGGCCGCGATGTCACCCAGCGTCTGTTGACCGAAGAAGCGCTTCGCGAATCCGAAGCACGCTGGCGATCGCTCGTCGAAAATGCTCCCGACATCATCATGATGGTCGATCGCTCGGGGCTGATCAGCTTCATCAACAAAGCTGGCCCCGGTTTTCGTATCGAAGATGTGATTGGCTCCAGTTCGCTGCAGTTCATCAGCCCCAGTTCGCAGATGCGGGCTCGAGACGCTTACGCGCGAGCTTGGGACTACGGCGAAACAGTCGACTTCGAAATTGAAGCGACTCCGCAAAATCATGAATCGCAGTACTACGAGGTGCGTGTCAGTCCGATTCGCAGTGGCGAGCGAACAGTGGCGCTTATCAACATCTCGCGCGACATCACCGATCGTAAACGACTGGCCGAAGAACGACTGCAAATCGAGCGGAAACTGCAAGAGACACAGCGACTCGAAAGTCTCGGTCTCTTAGCGGGTGGCGTGGCTCACGACTTCAACAATCTGCTAACAGGGGTGATCAACTACACCGTTCTTGCCGCGTCGAAATTGGCACCGAAAAGCAGCCCGGTCGAGTACCTCGAAAAGGCTGAAACCGCAGCTCGCCGAGCAGCCGATTTAACACGACAACTTCTCGCTTATTCGGGACGGGGAAAGCTCGTCACTCAGCCGCTGAATGTCAGTAGCGTTGTTAGCGAAATGCGCGAACTGCTGCAGACTTCGATCTCCAAACGCATCACCTTCTCGCTGCAGCTAACGAGCAATTTGCCCGCTGTAATCGCCGATGCTACTCAGCTGCGACAAGTGATCATGAACTTGATTCTCAACGCCAGCGAAGCGATTGGGACGGAGATCGGTGTCGTCACCCTGAAAACACATCTTGTGGAAGCAACCACTGAGAGCCTGATTTCCCCTTACAGCAGCGACCTGTTGCCTCCGGGCAAGTATGTTTGCGTCGAGGTAAGCGATACCGGCTGCGGCATGGTCCCCGCCACCTTGCAGCGCATCTTCGATCCGTTCTTCTCCACCAAGTTCGCCGGTCGAGGTCTGGGACTTTCGGCTGTGCTCGGTATTGTTCGTGGTCACCACGGCGCGATTCAAGTGCAGAGTGTTCCTGGAAGTGGAACCACGTTTCGCGTGCTACTCCCGATTCAAGCTGGTGAAACTGAAGCTCCCGAGCAAGTGGCGACTCCACTTCCTGCGGCACCGACAGCCATCGGCTCCTCGCCTCTGGTACTTTTGATCGACGACGAAGAAGTGGCGCGCATGAGTGTCGAAGCGGTACTTCTCTCGGAGAACTTTCGTGTCGAACTGGCAGCCAATGGGCGCGAGGGACTCGAGCTGTTTTCTAAAATCAAGGATATCGATTTGGTGATTCTCGACCTGACGATGCCCGACCTCGATGGGGAGCAAGTGTTTCGAGTCTTGCGTCAGCAATGTCCCGAAGTGCGTGTGATCATTACGAGTGGTTACTCGACGGAAGAAATCGCGCTCAAGCATGCAGGGGATGATCGGGTCGGCTTTGTCCAAAAAGCGACCGGCCCGCGCGCTCTACTGAGTGAAATCCGTCGTATCCTTGGCCGTTAATTTTGCACTGGAACTGGAAATCCGTTGATGCGAAGGGACTCGCGAAATCGAGCCGAGCAAGCGAAACAGCTCGCCGACCAGCTAGCGCGCTCGGTCGAAGCTAAGTCGCGCGATGTTCGCATCGAAGGCTTTGTGCAAGCGGCTTTGCCGCCACTGGTGACACTCCACTGGCTTATCGACGGCTACAACCTGCTGCATGCTTCGGATTTGATTCCACCCGATGGCAAGGCACCGGTTCTGGCTCGTTCGCGCGAGCTATTGCTTTCGTTCCTGACACTCTTATTGAGCAAAACCAAAGCCTCGCGCACTCTCGTTGTCTTCGATGGGATGCACTCGCCGCCAGGACTTCCCAAATCGTTTCACTACCGTGGACTAACCGTCCAGTTCTCGACTCGCAATCAGTCGGCCGACGACTTACTCGAAGAGATTCTCGAGCAGCACCCCGCCCCGAAGCAAGTGACGGTGATTTCTAGTGATCATCGCGTGCAGCGCGGTGCCCGAAGTCGCGGGGCCAACTACATCGATAGTGATATGTGGCTGGTGGAGCAAAAGCGGCTTGGCCAGCAGGCCCAAAAGGAAAAATCATCACTCGAGAGCGAGAAACCCGCGCCACCCGCTTCGCCTGGAGAAGTGAGCAAGTGGCTCGACTTTTTTGAATAGTAGACTTGCAGGAGCATCTGATATGCAGACGCTCGAAAGCCCTATTATCGCTTGCGGAAGTCTTCGCGTGGTCCCGCCAGAGCCTTGTCGGAGATGTCTTTGCGACACCAGGCCCCTTGCCAGCGAATGCATTTCACTGCGGTATAGGCTTGCAGCTTCGCTGCCGAAATGGTGGTACCCAGAGCTGTGACCGCGAGGACACGTCCCCCACTCGTGACGACATTCCCATTGGCATCGATCGTGGTGCCGCTATGGAACACCTTCACGTCGGGAATCGCAGCCGCTTCTTCGAGCCCGCGAATCGGGCGTCCCTTTTCATAATTTCCGGGATAGCCTTCGCTCGCCATTACCACACTGACCGACGGACGTGGGTCCCACTTGGGAGGTGCGATTTCGTCGAGGCGGCTATCGATCGTCGCCTCGAGCAGATCGACCAAATCGCTATCGAGTCGCATCAGCAGCGGCTGACATTCGGGATCGCCGAGTCGAACGTTGTATTCCAGGACCTTGGGCCCCTGATGCGTGATCATCAGCCCCGCATAGAGCACACCCTTGAACGGCTGTCGCGAGCGCTTCATGGCATGCACCGTCGGCACGAGAATGTGCTCTTCGATCCAGCGGAGCATTTTGTCGCCGACCAGTGGCGCAGGGCAGTAAGCACCCATTCCGCCAGTGTTGGGGCCAGCATCTCCGTCGTAGGCCGGTTTGTGATCTTGAGCCGGTGGGAGTGTGACGATGGTGCGGCCATCGGTGAACGCTAGCACGCTGGCTTCTTGTCCATCGAGTCGTTCCTCAACCACGATTTGCTTACCAGCAGCTCCAAACTCTTTCTGCCGACCAATTCGATCGATCGCAGAGAGGGCATCGCGACGCGTCGAGCAGACAACCACCCCTTTGCCAGCCGCCAGACCATCGGCTTTGATCACTAGCGGCACACTTTCGTCGTCCGACGGATAACGATCGGTGACAAATCGAGTGGCACTCTCGGGATCGCGAAAGACGTGGTAATCGGCAGTGGGGACGTCGGCGCTATGCAGCAAGTTTTTGCAAAAGACCTTGCTCCCCTCGAGCTGAGCTGCTGCTCGTGTGGGGCCAAAAACGCGCAGTTTGGATGCCTGAAAAGCATCGACAAGTCCTGCCACCAGTGGCATTTCTGGCCCGACTACCGTGAGATCGATGGCGTTTTGCTTTGCGAACTTCACCAGAGCCGGGATGTCCTCGGAGGGGATGTCGACGTTTTCGGCATCGATGGCGGTTCCGGCGTTCCCTGGCGCAACGAACACGCGGGTCACCCGGGGGGACTTCTTCAGCTTCCAGGCCAGAGCATGCTCGCGACCACCATTGCCAACGACCAAGATTTTCATGACTTCGTTACCAGTCTTCACTCGCTAGCGTGGTTGGCCACGAACACCGTGTAGCCGGGAGATCAGCGCTTCAGAAGGGTTCGAATATAAAGCAGCGGACCGTTTTCTAGAAGTTGCCCGGCGATAATCAGGTCGGAGTTTCGCCCGGTGCTTCACTAGCATCGCCCCACGGTCCACGGAATCGACCATTCCGGCGGAGAGTAACTTGCAGGGACGGGCCTGCGATGCGACAACAGGGAAATCACACGGCACCGACAAGCAGGCTGGCACATAACCAGCACCAACACCACCTGAACGAGCGTTTTTCAGCGACTGCTGACTGACCGAATTTTTGGTGTGGAGCGGCTATTTCGGATGTGGTTACCTTTACGTAAGGTTTTGCGGGAAGGGTAGTTGACATCGGTATGGCTTTGCGTAAGGATACGTAAGTCAAGGTTCGTGAAAAATATCACAATCACCCCAGCCACCCTCTCTCGGCAGCTAAAGCATGGCCTAACAAGATGTTAGGTACGCATGGAGGTTGCCGCCTGAGCGACGAGCCCAACGCCAGCAGTGGCGTGATGGCACGTCTCCGAGTTGGGGATTGACCCACTAGCGAGCGTCTCTCGGGACGGATGATCGGCTTATGGCCAAGAAAATGTCGGTCGAGGAAATTCTGGCAGCAGCACGTGGCGGGAAGAAAGCGGATTCCCCTGCCCCAGCTGCCTCTACACCCGAGCCTGAGGCTCCGGCCGCACCTGCTCCAAGCGAACCGACTGCAGCTGCGAGCGAACCTGCAGCATCGGCAGCGGCTTCAGCACCTGTGAAAGCAGCACCCAAGGGTGGTGCAGGGATGAGCATGGCCGACATTCTGGCCGCTGCCCGCGCCAAAAAGGGGGATGCCCCCGCAGCCGCTGCTGCCCCGGCCCCTAAAGCTGAAAAACCTGCTGCTCCCAAGCCAGCTGCAGCAGCCAAACCAGCCGCTGAAGTTGCCACGAAAGAGCCTGCCAAAGAGTCAGGCCCCAAAGACACCGCAAGCATCCTGGCCGCTGTTCGCAAAGGTGCCAAGCCCGGCCCCGTTTCGAAGTCGGAACTCGCTGCGAAAGCCAAGCCAGACGAAACTCCCGCGAAGAAAAAGCTGGAAGTTCCACCGATGCCGGCCAAGCCGGCTTACGCTCAGCCGAAGCAAGCTGCCGCTGGCGACGATCCCTCGCGTCGCACCTTCCTAGCCGCCAGCCTCGCTGCTGTCGGTGGCATGTTTGGCTCGTCACTGGCAGTCGGGTTTATGTCGCTCGCCGCTACGCAAGTGATGTGGCTGCTGGGACTTGCCCGCTTCATGTTCCCGAACATCCTGATCGAGCCCCCAACTCGATTCAAAGTCGGCTTCCCCAGCAACTTTGGTCCCGGCCAGGTCGAAACGAAGTTCATCCCACAATTCGGTGTCTGGATTGTGCGTTATGAATTCGAAGGCCAGCCGATGCTGTATGCACTGAAAGCCGTTTGCACCCACCTGGGTTGCACTCCGAACTGGCTCGAAGGGGAACAGAAGTTCAAATGCCCATGCCACGGTAGTGGTTTCTACAAAGACGGGGTGAACTTCGAAGGTCCCGCCCCGCGACCACTCGAACGCTATGCCATTAGTCTCGCTGACGACGGTCAGCTTGAAGTCGATAAGAGCCGAACTTTCAACCAAGAACTCGGCCAATGGAAAGACCCCTCCTCGTTCGTCCCGGTCTAATCCACCTAAACTGCGAGAGACTCCTGCAGCACCCGCGATTCTGCAAGTGCTGCGGTAACTGAGTTCAGCCAGCAAGCTGGGCTCAGAAACTTCCAAACTAGCGTTTTTTGAGTTAACCAGAATCGACGAAGTCAGTAGTTGCCTTTGTCGCTTGTAAATTAAGTCCGCAGGGAAGGCCCTTAAAAGTCATGGCATCGCTCAGCGAAATCATTCGCGAATCACAGATTTGGAAGAGCATTTTCCGGCACCCGATGCCGGTCGATCGCCGCAATCGCATTGTGGTGATGCTCACCAACTTCTTCCTCCATCTCCACCCCGTCTCGATCAAGAAGCAAGGGATCGCCCTCAGCTTCACGTGGTGCATGGGTGGCGTGACCTTCTTCCTGTTTCTGGTCGAAACGGTCACCGGCGTTTTGTTGATGTTCTACTACCGTCCCGTGATCGAATGGGCGTACAACGACATCCTGGCTCTTCGCGATGTCACCTCGATGGGCATTCTCCGCGAACTTCATCGCTGGGGTGCTCACGCCATGGTGATCACCGTCTGGCTCCACATGTATCGCGTGTTCCTCACCGGCAGCTACAAACCGCCGCGAGAATTCAACTGGGTGGTCGGTGTCGTCTTGCTCTTGCTCACGCTGCTGATGTCGTTCACCGGCTACTTGCTCCCGTGGGATCAATTGGCGGTATGGGCCATCACCGTCGGTTCGAACATGGCTCGCGCGACACCGATCCTTGGTTACGAAGGTCCCGGTGCTCAGTTCTTAAATATCGACGGCATCGCGATGATCACCAACGCATCCGATGCTCGATTTGGTTTGCTCGGTGCCCGCTTTGTGGGTGAAGAGACGTTGAACCGCTTCTACGTGCTCCACTGTGTGGCCATTCCACTGGCAGTTTCGCTGCTCTTGGCCATCCACTTCTGGCGTGTTCGTAAAGACGGTGGTATCAGCGGACCTCTCTAAATCGAGAGTGTTTTGTTGATGCTTGGCAGCTCGATTTTGACCTCCAACTTGTTTTCTCACGGATAGAGCAGTAGCGATGCACGGCCACGTTCCCTATGACATCTTCTTGAAGCAGATCTCCGGCTTCTTGGGGTCGTACTATCTGCTGATTGCGGTGATCAACGGCATTGCTGCTTTCATCCTGTGGAAGTCGAACAAGACCAAAGTGATCGGCAAAGTTCCGATTATCGAAATGCCGTTCGGTGCGGAACTCATTTGGCTTTGCGTTTCGATTTTCTTCCTGTTCCTCTCGCCCCTCGCGTTTAGCGGCGATGAGAAATGGATGCAGATCATTTCTCTCCCGATGGCAGTTCGCGCCACCATCAACAGCCTGATGAACCCGACGTTCTACACGCTGGGTTCGCTCGCTTTCCTTTCGGTCCTGTTTGTCGGTCGCAAATTCTTCGTGCAACCTGCCGTCGCTTGGACCGGGCTGAACCTCTCCATGCTGCTGCTTGGTATGTCGCTCACCGACCAAAACTTTGCCTCGATCGTGGTGAAGCCCGATAACGTGCCGATCGTCGGTTTGATCTTCTTGCTCGCGTTCTTCACCTGGCTTAGCGCCTACCGAGCTGTGATCAACGACGAACGTCGCAAGCAAGGTCTCGAACCCCTCGAGAAGCTCGATAGCGAGAAAGTGCTCGTCTGGCCCGATCTGGTTTACACCGAACTGATTTGCATGGTCGCCCTCACTGCGTTCATGCTCTTCTGGGCCATCTCGCTCCAAGCGCCCCTCGAAGAACCAGCCTCGGCTGTGAAAACCCCCAACCCCTCGAAGGCCCCTTGGTACTTCCTCGGTCTGCAAGAGATGCTGGTGTACTATGATCCGTGGATGGCAGGCGTGGTCCTCCCAAGCATGGTGGTGGCTGGTCTGATGGCCATTCCCTACATCGACTACAACAAAGCTGGCAACGGCTACTACACGATCGAAGAACGGAAGTTCGCTTACATCACCTTCCAGTTTGGCTTCCTGGTCCTCTGGATCACGCTGATCGTGATGGGAACATTCCTTCGCGGTCCGAACTGGAACTTCTTCGGTCCCTATGAAATTTGGGACACCCACAAAGTCGAAGCCCTCAACAATAAAAATCTGTCGGAGTTCTTCTGGATCGATGCGCTGCGAAGCCATCGCCCACTCGCTCCTGAAGGGGCCAGTTTCGGAATCAAACTCATCTATGCCATGCTCCGAGAATTCCCCGGCATCATGCTGCTGATTGGATACTTTGCCGTCATTCCACCAGCCCTGGTGGTCTGCTCGAAGATGTTCCAGAACATGTTCATGAAGATGGGATTCATTCGCTACATGGTGATGACCAACTTGCTCCTGTGGATGGGCCTACTTCCTCTGAAGATGGTCTGCCGCTGGCTGTTTAACCTGAAATACTTCATCGATTTACCTGAATACGTACTCAACTTTTAAGCCTCGAGTGATTGTGGCTGGTCAGTAGTCGCGACGATCAGGGGGTGATTGAACCCCTGGGATCTCGCAAAACAGTGCCTCGCTCGCGGAGACGGATGCAATGCCCGCAACGGAATCAACTTGGCGTGATCAAGGTTTGCTGAATCGCTTATTTGCGGTTTCCGGCGTTATCTTGGCAATCGTTACCGTCTTGATGTTCTATCGAGACCACGATCGGCCTTGGAAACATGTGCAACCCAAGGCACTCGAAGCCGATCTGAAACTGAATGCTTGGCGGCAAGAGCAGTTCGAAACTGCCGACGCCATGGAAGAACACGCGAACCTGGAAGAGGAATTGTCGCGCGTCTCTGCCACAGAGATCCCTGCAGCGCTCATCGAACAGTTCAAAGCGGAACTCGAAAACGACGCCGCTTATCGCAAGACGACCGTCGATGTTGCCTGGATTGATGCCGAAGCTGCCGAAATCAAAAAACTCGTCGAAGCCGCAGTTCCGCTGCGAGAAGCTGCCACTGCCGCCATTAAAGAGGCGGAAGCTGCTCCTAGCGACGTAGCTGCCCAGCAAGCTGCGGCGAAGGCCCAAGCTGCCGCCCTCGCTGCTGAAAAGCAGGCGGGTGATGCTCGCGCCGCTTTGATTGTCGAATTCGAGGGTTATGCTCGCAGCGCTAAAATTCGCGAAACCCAGGCTGCCACCAATCAAAAGGGGAAGAACGGCTTCCTCGATGCTGCGAAAGCCAACTACGACATTGCCGTTCGCGACAACAATGCCGCAACGATGAAAACGGCACTCGAGACCGTCCGCAAGCTTGAAGCTGAACGTGACGCGCTCCGCGAAGCCACTCAAACCCTCTCGACCCACCGCGCCAATCTCGACGGCACCATCAAGGCGATGACCGCCGACATTGCTGCCGCACAGAAGAAACTCGACGACAGCCGAGCTGGTCTCGTTCGCCTAGAAAAGACCTACGCGGAAAAGCGTGAAACCTACTTCGTGGGAACCTTCCCCTTCCTGGGCAAAAAGGTTCTGACGTTTCCCATCATCGATGCCTTCGGTTCGCCTCGTAAAATCGAGACCGCATGGAGCGAAGGGCTCGAGCAAGACTACAACTTCAAGAAGGTCAAGCGCTACGACCGCTGCACCACTTGCCATCAATCGATGGCCAAGTCGGTCCCCGGCATGCCAACCACTCAAGCATTCGTGAAGGAAACGACCTTCGATCTGGTCATCACCCCTCCGACGCCCGAAGAACTTGGCCCACCGAAGACCGATGCGGAAGGTAACCCGCTCCCTTACACGCTCGAGCAATACCTCGGTATTCGCCTCGCTGCGGAAGGTCTGATCAATCGCGACGATGTGACCGTGAAGTTCGTGAAGCCCAAGTCGGCCGCAGCTCGTGCTGTTACCGTGGGTAATGAACCAACCGGCGATAAGCTCGGTGAAGATATCCGTGTCGCCGCCGCGATCGGTCCCGGCAGCAAAGAAAGCGTTGAACTGTTCAAGAATCTCCCCGGTATCGTGCTGGGAGATGTGATTCAGGCGATTAACGGCGATCGCATCCTGGATGCGCGTCGTGCGGAATCTTACCTGATCGACGCCTCGAATTCGGGTAAACCGATCACTGTCACGATTCGCCGTGGTCTTCCCAGTCCGTTCACGTCGCACCCACGCCTCGACCTGTTCGTAAGCGACTCCAGCCCGCACAAGCTTTCTACGTTTGCTTGCACCGTCTGCCACGACGGCCAAGGCTCGGCCACCGATTTCAAATGGGCGTCGCACACCCCCAACAACAGCCTCGACGCCGAACGTTGGATGAACGAGTACGGCTGGTTCGACAACGCCCATTGGATTTATCCAATGTTCCCCAAGCGATTTGCCGAAGCCTCCTGCCTCAAGTGCCACCACGAAGTGGTCGAACTCGAAGCGAGCGAGCGATTTCCCGATCCACCAGCACCTTCGCTCGTGCACGGTTACCACGTCATTCGCAAGTACGGCTGTTACGGCTGTCACGAAGTGAATGGCTACGACGGCCCCACCCGCCGGGTTGGTCCCGACATGCGTCTTGAACCTGGCTACTTTGCCGTTGCCCAGTCGATGCAGCCATACATCAAGGCTCCGCTCGCTGCTGCTAAAGAGAAATTTAACGCTGCCGCGACTGCCTTCGACACCGCCAGCGCCGCTGGCGAACCTCCGGCTGAGGTCACATCAGCCAAGAACACCGCTGCTGGTGAACTTGCCCAGCTTCAAGAACTGGCCAAGTCGACCGATCACGTGGTGCACCACCCCGAAGACAACGAAGTACGTACACGCCTGCGTCTGATGATCGAAGAAGATGCCGTTAGCCAAACGCCACTCTTCCCCGCCGAGATTCACACGCTGGCGGGCATGCTGAAGGATATTGAAGCTCCTGGCGACCTCCGCAAATCAGGCCCCAGCTTGCGATACCTCGGCGCCAAACTCGATCGTCCGTTCCTGTACGACTGGCTCTGGAACCCACAAGCATTCCGACCCAGTACGCGCATGCCTCGCTTCTTCCAGTTGTGGGATCATCTCGATGCCGACGATCACATGGCTCAAGTACGTGAGCCGATCGAAATTCTCGGCATGATGGAATATTTCTCGGCCTTCGATCAAGAGTTCGAGCCACTCCCCCGCCCCGAAGGGATCAGTGAGTGGAGCGACGAAGAGAAGATTGCTCGTGGTAAACAGCAGTTCGAAGTGCGTGGTTGCTTGGCCTGCCACAATCACGGCGACTTCCCCACGATCGAGAAATACCGGAAGCCAGGTGAGATCGTTCAAGGTCCCGATCTGACCGGCATCGGCAGCAAGTTTGATCCCGCTCGCAATCCGCAAGGTCGCGAGTGGCTCTACAGCTGGATCAAGGAACCGACGAAGTATCACGTTCGCACCGTGATGCCTAACCTCTACCTGACTCCTGAAAAGGATGCAGCAGGAAAGGTTTTCGATCCTGTTGATGACATCACAGCCTACCTGCTCTCCAATAAGCTCGAAAATTGGACGCCAGTAGCTGAAGGGAGTATCACCGATACCACGCTTACCAAAGAGAACAAGCAAGCTCTCGACGAGCATGTGAAGGACTATCTGCTCGATGCCTTCTACAAAGATCAGGCCGAGGAATACTTGCAGAACGGCATCCCAGCCGAGATCGAAAGCGAACTCAAGGGTGCTGAGAAGGAACTGATCGTTCGCGATGGTGGCAAGCTGACCGACAAAGACAAGCTTCGCTATGTCGGCATGAAGACGATTTCGAAGTACGGCTGCTACGGCTGCCACGACATCCCAGGCTTCGAAGATGCGAAGCCGATCGGAACCGGTCTGGCCGACTGGGGTCGTAAAGATCCTTCGAAGCTCGCCTTCGAACATATCACGCACTACCTCGAGCACCACGGCCCAAGCCACAAGCCGAAAGCCAAGGAAGAAACTCCTGCTCCATCCGTTGCCACGACCAATACGAGCTTGAAGGCCGATGCCGCGCATGATGCCCATGCAGAGGGTGATCACTCGCACGCCCACAATTGGCCAAGTTCGTCTGGTCCTGCCGGTAGTGAAGCAGATGAAGAGTTTTATCTCCACCAACTTGAAGCGCATAACCGCATCGGCTTCATTCATCAGAAGCTGAAGGAACCACGCAGCTACGACTTCCAGAAAACGATCAATAAGAAGTACAACGAACGGCTTCGCATGCCTCTGTTCCCGATTTCAGTCGAGGAACGGGAAGCGATCATGACGTTTGTCCTAGGGTTGGTTGCCGATCCTCCACGTGAGAAGTACATCTTCACACCCGATGCACGCAAAGAAGCGCTCATCAAGGGTCAGCAAGTCCTCGAGAAGTACAACTGCGGTGGCTGCCATATTCTGGAAGCAGAAACCTGGAATATTGCCTACGCTGCTGGCGACTACGGCCCGCAAGGTGAATTCAAGGACTTCCCGTTCCTGAAGGCTCACTTCGGCACCAAGGAACTGGAAGCCCAGGCTAAGCCCGATTCGCGCAACTTGCTCACCAGCAAGGTGAAGGGTCTACCTCCGACCGCCAAGGACGATGGTCTGCCGATCGTGATTGATATGGATGGTGTGGGGGTGACGAACGAGGATGAATTCGATCCTCGCACGGTCTCCTACTCTATCGATCTCTACCAACCAGCGATGATTGATGGCTCGACCTACCAAACCGGTGGATCATCGGTTCAGATTCCGTTTGCTCGGGTCGAAAGTAGCTATCCGGCCAATGGTGGCGCCCTGACGCGTTACCTGCTGCCGAAGGTGACTGCTTACGAACAGCAAGCCAACCCTTCTGCATCCGGTGCAGAAGCGATGGGCTGGCTACCACCGCCACTGATGGGAGAAGGCAACAAGGTCCAAACTGGATGGTTGCACGACTTCTTGCTCGAGCCCTATCCGATTCGCCCAGCCTCGTTCCTCCGCATGCCGAAGTTCAACATGTCGGACGACGAAGCGACGGCTTTGGTGAACTACTTTGCAGCTCGCGACAATGCTACCTATCCGTACGTTGCCACCGAGTCGCGAAACGACGATCTCCTCGCCTCAGCCGAAGCCAAGTATGCCGAGCTCCTGCAGAAGGAAGGTCTGCCAGCTTCGACGCGATTTGATGATGCCATGAAGATCGTGGTCGACAAGAACTACTGCGTGAAGTGTCACATCGTTGCCGACTTCAGCCCTGTCGGTTCGCAGCGAGCACGAGCTCCTAATCTTGCCGACGTCTATCGCCGCCTCCGTCCCGATTACCTGCGACGCTGGATTGCGAATCCGAAGTCAATCCTGCCATACACTTCGATGCCGGTGAACATTCCGTACAACCCGAACGTGAAGTTCGACGGTGGTGTTTCGCAAAACCTCTACCACGGTACGAGTGTGGATCAAGTGGATGGTCTGGTCGACTTGCTGATGAATTACGATCGCTACACGAAGGGTGCGGCGAAGATTTCGCCGCTCGTCGAAGCTGCCAGTGGTGCGGCGCCACCTGCCGGTGAAGCTCCTCCGGGAGAACAGCCTGTGGCTCCGATCGAAGCAACGCCGGCTCCAGCACCGGCTGAGTAATCACCTCGCTGTCCGTTTTCGCTCAATTTCGTGTTTGAATCATTCGTTTGAATCTGCCCGCCGTGGGCCGGTAGTCAGCTGCCACTTCCCGCAAGGAGGTGGCTGGAGACTGCCAGCCCCGGTATAGTAAATAAGGTGTCTGTACATCAGGTTTTGCCGATTAGCCGGCGAGAGAAATGTGTCAAACTTTTGGCATCTCTCGCGAGCGAGCAAAACCTCCCCCCTCAATCGGCCGACCACGATCGGCTCCAGCCTCTCGAAGGAGTTTGGCTCATGAAACGATTTTTTTCGCTCAGTCTGGTTGTCGCATTGCTTGCGACCGCCGGTTCAGCAGTCGCCCAGGACTGGGGCAATGTGAAAATCAAGTTCAGCTACGAAGACAAAGACTTCGCCGCCAAGAAGCTCGTCCCTGATAAGGACGTCGCTTTCTGTGGTCCGAAAATGCTGAAGGACGAATCGCTGGTTGTCGGTAAAGATGGCGGCCTGCAGAACGTGGTCGTCTATCTCCTGCCAGCTGTCGGCAAGAAAGTTCCTGTCCATCCCGATTACGAAAAGACCGCTACTGGCGAAGTGAAAGTCGATAACATCGGCTGTCGCTATGAGCCCCACGTAGCTGTGATCCGCACCACGCAAAAACTGGTCCTCGGCAACCCCGATCCGATCGGTCACAACGTGAAGGGTGATCTGTTCAACAACGGTTCGTTCAACGAACTGATTCCAGCCAAGGGTGAACTGAAGAAGAACCCCTTCGCTAAAGCTGAAACGCAGCCTAGCCCGCTCACCTGCAGCATCCACGGCTGGATGAACGGCTGGCTGCTCGTGAAAGACGACCCCTACGCTGGTGTCAGCAACGAGGCTGGCGAAGTGGTGATCTCGAACGTACCTGCTGGCACCTGGAACTTCGTCGTTTGGCAAGAAAAAGCTGGCTACGTTGACAAGGTGAAGCAAGGGACGAAGGAAGTCGAATGGAAACGCGGTCGCATGAGCGTGACCGTGAAGAAGGGGGAGAACGACCTCGGTAGCTTCGTCGTTCCTGCTTCGACCATCGACAAGAAACTTCGCAAGTAGTGCCGACCTGCTCGGTTGGTTAGTGATCATCCCAATAGCGCTCGCCCAGCACTCACAAGTGCTCCGAGCGAACGAATGAAGAGTTGATCGCCAGTTCGATCAACTCGTGGCAGTGGAAGTTGAACGACGACAGGAAAGTAGTAGCAGCAATGAATGTGTGCTTGTGGGCTCTGAAGCAATCGTCGGCAGCAGTGTTGCCTATCATCGCCATCGCGCTGTTCGGATTCGCCGGATGCCAGCGTTACGTCGCCCCAAACCCTAGCGTTAAAGAGGCGAGTGTCGTTGCCCTGCGTAAATCGATGGGAGGTCCAGCCTCCACGGAAGCAGCGGCTCCAACGACCAGCGCCACACCCACCGGATGGGCCACAATCAAAGGAACTTTCAAGCTTAACGGCTCGGCCCCCGCTCGCCGCACGCTCACCATCGGCTCCGATCAAGCGGTTTGTGCACCGGGCGGTAAGACGGTGTTAGCCGAAGAAATTGTCGTCGACCCTGCCAGTGGCGGCATCAAGGATGTGCTCGTCTACCTCAACAACAAAAAATACCCTGTCGACGATCCTGCCTGGGTTCACGAGAGCTACGCGGCAACTGTCGATTCGACCCTCGAGTACGACCAGAAGGAATGCGTGTTCCTCAGCCACGTGTTCGCGATGCGATCGACGCAAAAACTGAAAATCCTCAACAGCGATCCTGTCGGTCACAACACGAACATTCAGGCTTCGGGCAAAGCATCGCAGTTCAATCAAACAATTGCCTCTAACGGCTATGCCATGTACGAGCCAGGTGGCGAATCGAACGAGCCATTTGCCGTTTCGTGCAGCATCCATCCCTGGATGGCCGCTCGCATGATCATCCGCACTAATCCTTACTTCGCTGTCAGCAAACCCGATGGGACTTTTGAGATTGCGAATGTCCCTGCTGGTGTCCCCCTCGAATTCAAAATCTGGCAAGAAGCGGCCAGTTTCCTGAGCAATGCCGAACTCAATGGTTCGCCCACCAAGTTCAGCAAAGGTACCTACACCGTCACCCTTCAGCCCGACGAAGTGCACGACATGAACGTCGTGATCGATGCCGGACTAGTGACCAAGTAGTAGCTTCTCAGGTTTGATCGCTGACGTTAATTAACACCCGACACTCGCAGTTCCACAGCAAGCAGTGATTCCCTCATAGTTCGCTAGTGTCAGGCAAGTTACCTGCTCGGCAAATTCGTTCAAACAGGGTTTTCAACGTTGTAGCTGGTGAAATCCTTGCGGTTAAATGATTTAGAGACTTGCGACCAAGTCGGGTGAGTGGTCGGCCGAGTAACAGCAGACACCCTCCCCTTACAAATAGCACCGTATCGCACATTTCGAGTCCTCGATCCTGGCATCCTCGCGAACGAGTTTGCTCCGATCAGTTCTCTTGAAGATGGTCATCTGAAGCATGAGTGCCACGCGCCTTAGTATCGCTGCCAGCCTGATGTTGGCTTTTGCCTTCGCCGGTTGCGGATCACCCGCTCCGCAGTTCCGTCGCTATGAGACCTATGCCTTGAAGGTCGAAAAAGCGAAGGAAGTCGAGTTCAAAGAAGAACAGCGGGCTGATATCGACCTGACACTCGCGGCGTTCTTCGGCACGCCTGATGATCCAGCGCTCCCTGCACTGGCGGATGTCGATCCAGCAACCGTCATGAATTTGCCGCTGCTGAAAATGTCGGCAGGCAAGGTGGGTAGCGACGAACTCAATCGCCCTGAAGGTCTTTACCGCGAACACTGCGCCCATTGCCACGGTGTCACCGGCGACGGCGCGGGCCCAACAGCTGCGTTCCTCAACCCCTACCCACGCGACTATCGCAAAGGGTGGTTCAAGTTCAAATCGACGAAGGTGGGCACCAAGCCTACCCACGACGACCTGAAGAAGATCTTGCTCGAAGGTATTCCGGGAACGGCCATGCCATCGTTCAAGCTCCTCACCGATCAGGAAGTGGAATCGCTGGTGCACTACGTGAAGTACTTAGCCATTCGAGGCGAGACGGAGCGTAAACTGCTGGAATATGCTGCCGACCTCGAACCTGATGCTCGCCTCGTGAGCGTACCCGGCGAGAAGTCTTCGGCTGAAGAGCGTGCTGCTGCCGTCGAACAGATCGACGCCGTGAAAACGATTGTCACCGATATCGTTAGCGCATGGGCAACCTCGGCTGAATCGCTCACATCAGCCCCTGTCAGTGCACGCCCCGAAACCACCGAAGCTGAACTAGCTGAGTCTCAGAAACGTGGTCGCGAACTGTTCTACGGAGCGGTTGCCAACTGCGCAAAATGCCACGGCGATTCGGCCCTGGGAGATGGTCAGCTCACCGACTACGACGAATGGACTAAAGAGTTCATGGACGCCAGCGATCCAGCTGCCATCCAGGATTATGTCGCTCTGGGACTTCCCGAACCTCGCAACATCCGTCCACGCAACCTTCGTCAAGGAGTTTTCCGAGGCGGCATGCGTCCCCTCGATATCTACTGGCGGATTCGCAATGGGATCGAGGGAACACCGATGCCCGCAGCTTCGATGAAAATCGAAGGGGACGCCAACTCGAAGGGTCTTACTGAAAACGACATCTGGGACATCGTGAACTACGTCCAGTCGCTCCCTTACGAATCGATCAGTGATCCCCGACAAGCAGATCCGATCAACGCCCGCGAGCGAATGTAGTGAACTGAACGCTCGAGCGTTCAAAAGTCGAAATCAAGTCGCTCCTTCGCTAGAGGTGAGTGACCAACCATACAAGCATCAAACGACGCCAGTGACTGGGTAGGGAGTATAGCTGTGGGACGTTTTTGGAGCCTGTTCTTTTTGATGGTTCCGATCCTCGGCGTAGGCATCTTTGCCTGGGCGATGGCCGACCTATGGCCTCTCCAAGGACATTGGCTACCCGAGAACATCAACGATCACGGTAAAGTGATCGACAACCTCTTCATGTTCATCCTCTACCTCACGGGGATCATTTTCGTTGGTACCGGCGTTGCGCTCTTCTGGTTCCTCTGGAAGTACGACGTCGCCACCAACACCAAGCCGATCGAATACACTCACGGCAGCCACACCCTGGAAGTGGTCTGGTCGATCATTCCGGCTGCTGCACTGCTTTTCATCGCTATTTACCAGATGAACGCTTGGGCCGATGCCAAGATGCGACGCCCACAACTCGCCGATGGTTCCCCCAAGCCAGCCATCGCTGAAGTTACCGGACGGCAGTTTGAATGGCGGATTCGTTACGCTGGCGCTGATGGAGTTGTCGGTACCCCCGACGATGTCCTGACTGTTAACGAACTACGTGTCCCTGCGAATGAAGAAATCGTTTTAGCTATTAAGAGCCAAGATGTGCTCCACAGCTTCTTCCTCCCCAACCTTCGTCTGAAGCAAGACGTTGTTCCGGGCATGAAGCAATTCGTCTGGTTCCGGGCCAACAAGACCGGTGTCTACGACATCGTTTGTGCGGAACTTTGCGGCTGGGGTCACTACAAAATGCGTGGCCGAATCACTGTTCAATCTCGAGCCGACTTCGATGAGTGGCTCGCTCAAGCATACCGCGATCAGAACGTTGCAGAATTCACTGCAGAGTCGGGAGAAGGGGAATGAGCTCAACAGTTATTGGGGCCCATGATGCCAAGGGGCATGATGCAGGCATGTCGGTCGGTGAATTCGTAAGGACTTACGTCTTTTCGCTCGACCATAAAATCATTGGTTTGCAGTTCCTTTTCTCCACGCTACTGTGGTTCCTCGTTGGCGGTTTGCTCGCCCTGGGGATTCGCTGGCAGCTGGCGTGGCCTTGGACAGACATGCCGATCATCGGTCGGATGCTCTTCTCGGCGGAAGGTGGTCAGATCTCGCCGGAGTTCTACACCACCCTGTTCACCATGCATGCCACCGTGATGATCTTTTTTGTGATCATCCCGATTCTCGCTGGCGCATTTGGAAACTATCTCATCCCGCTGATGATCGGCGCTGATGATATGGCGTTCCCTACACTCAACATGCTCAGCTACTGGTTCATGTGGCCCGCGTTTTTCTGCATCGGCATGAGCTTCCTCTGGCCACCTTATGGTGCCGGTGGTGGTTGGACGTCGTATCCACCTCTGTCGGTTGTCTGGGATGCAGCGCCTGGTAGCCACTGGCCGCAAACGCTGTGGCTCCTCGGCATCACTTGGGTGGGTGTGTCGTCGATGATGGGTTCGGTGAACTACATGACCACCATCATTCAGATGCGTGCTCCTGGCCTCACCATGTTCCGCCTCCCCATGACCATTTGGGGCATGTTCATCACGGCCATTCTGCAGGCGTTTGCACTTCCTGTGCTCACAGCCGCCGGCTTCATGCAGCTCACCGATCGGATGATCGGTACCGGCTTCTTCCTGCCGGAAGGCTTGCAGGTTAACAACTCGGAGATGGCTACTGGTGGCGGACAGCCTATTCTGTGGCAGCATCTTTTCTGGTTCTACTCGCACCCTGCTGTGTACATCATGATCCTTCCCGCGATGGGAATGGTCTCGGACATCCTCGCTTGCTTCTCCCGTAAACCACTGTTCGGCTACAAACCGATGGTGTATTCGATTTCGGGAATTGCAGGCCTCGGATTTATCGTATGGGGTCACCATATGTTCGTCTCGGGCATGAATCCAATGCTCGGCATGACATTCATGGTCTCGACGATGATGATCGCCCTCCCCAGCGCTGTGAAAGTGTTCAACTGGCTCGGTACGCTCTGGGGTGGCAAGATCTCGTTCACTACTCCGATGCTGTTCTCGCTGTCGTTCGTCTCGATGTTTGTGATCGGTGGTCTGTCGGGCATCTTCATGGCCGCGACCCCTGTCGATATCTTCATCCACGACACCTACTTCATCGTGGCCCACTTCCACTATGTTCTCTTTGGTGGAACAGCGATGGCAGTGTTTGGAGCGATCTACTTTTGGTTCCCCAAGATGTTCGGCCGGATGATGGACGAGAATCTCGGCAAGGTTCACTTCTTCCTGACCTTCATCTTCCTTAACGGCACGTTTTTCACGATGCATATCCTGGGTGCTGTTGGTTTCCCACGTCGTTTGGCAGATCCCTACGAATACGAAACCTTCCGTCACCTCCTGCCACTCAATCAGTTCATGACCATTTGTGCCATTGGCATGGTGAGCTGTCAGGCGATTTTTGCATTCAATTTCATTCGCAGCATTTTCTACGGTACTCCCGTAGGTCGTAACCCTTGGGGTGCGAACTCGCTGGAATGGATGGCGCCAAGTCCTCCTGGACACGGCAACTTTGACTTCCAGCCTGTTGTTTATCGTGGTCCTTATGAGTACGGATCTCCCGAAGTCGATACCGACTTTTATCCTCAAACTCAGCCGCCACCTGCCGACCCTGCCAAGCGGGTGAAGGTCGAGCATCACTAGTCCTGCCTCACTCGACCAGCGGAAACCTTGCGGGCGGAAGAGATCGATCTTCTGCCCGTCAGTCGCTCCGAGTGCCACTGATTTGAATTTCCCCATTTGAGTTGACATGAAGTCTGCCCCTGCTGAATTCGACGCGAAACCATCGCTGCTGGCGTACGCTCTCTGCGTGCTGCTGGCCAGTGTCACGTTTCCGTTGATTTGGGTAGGCGGACTGGTGACGACCTACGATGCGGGGATGGCTGTTCCCGATTGGCCAGGTACCTATGGATACAACATGTTTTTGTATCCCTGGCAAACCTGGTTCTATGGTCCTTGGGATCTGTTTATCGAGCATGGTCATCGCCTCCTCGGGGCTTTGGCTGGCATGATCGCAATAGGCCTCGTCGCAGCATCACTTGTTGGCCACTCGCCACAGTGGTTGCGAGTAGCCTCCATTGCCGCGCTTGTGCTCGTCATTATGCAAGGTGCACTTGGTGGAGCACGTGTGCTGCTCGATGAGCGAGTGGTGGCAACTGTTCACGGCTGCGTCGGACCTGGATTTTTCGCCTACGTTTGCACGCTCGCTTTTTGGATTCGCCAGAGTCGCATCGAAGCAGCGACCCGCGAGTCGGCTGTGCATGTGAAGTCTCGTGGCACTGTGGTGATGAATCTTACGCCTGAACTGGTCGCTGCGATGAAATCTCCCTCAGCCACCGATCGCTCAGAAGTAAAGAAGCTACTAACCATTGTGCTGCCGCTGGCAGTTGCTGTTGCTTTGCAGATGATTGTCGGTGCAATGGTTAGGCACGTCCCTGTGACTGCGACAGCGGGTTACTTCAAATCAGCAGTACTGATTCACGTTGTGCTCGGGTTGGTGATTGCAATTCAGTCACTGGCGATCGTCTGGAAACTTCGTTCACTGGCAGTCGCCCGAGCATTTCGAGGCATCGCTACATTGATCGCTGCTGTTGTGATTGTGCAAATCAGTCTTGGTGTTGCCACATACGTTGTGAAGTACGCCTTCCCCACAATCCTGGTCGATGAAGCTGCTTTCAGCTCGCTCGGTCTTTCTACCGAACGGGCTGTAGCCGGTTTTACGGTAATCGAAAAAGGATTCGTGCAGGCGATGATCACCACAGCTCATGTGGCTAATGGTTCGCTACTGCTGGCCGGTGTCACACTGCTCGCTTCGAGAGTGCTGGTGCAAAGCTTCAGCGGCAGCCACTTGATGTCGACTAAGACGCATCTTCCGCTTCACCAAGGAGCCAGCGCATGAGCACATCGACTGCTATCGCTGACTCGCAGCCATCTGCGCTCGCTCGAGCGCGTGATTTCGTCGAGCTCTGCAAGCCCCGCATTGCGACCCTCGTGCTCTTTGTCGTGATCGCTTCTGGTTTTGTGGCGACATTCGGCCAGGCCGATCCACTGCAACTGCTCAACGTTTCGATCGGCGCCGTTCTGGTGGCCGCCAGTGCGAGTGCGTCGAACCACTGGCTCGAACAACATCGCGATGCGCGGATGCGGCGGACCCAGCAGCGTCCGCTCGTTGCGGGACGAATTTCGCAGTGGGAAGCACTCACTTTCATCACCGTCACGCTGATCGCCGGAATTGCCTACCTGATCTTTACTGTAGGAATCACGAGCACCATTGCTGGGGCTCTCACCTGGATTCTTTACGTTCTGATTTACACACCGCTGAAGATTGTCTCTCCCACAAACACTGCGGTGGGAGCTGTTGCCGGCGCGATGCCTGTGATCATTGGCTGGGGAGCGACTGGTGCCGATCTCGATTGGCGCTGCTGGGCTCTCTTCCTGACCCTCTTTCTCTGGCAATTTCCACACTTCATGGCGATCGCCTGGATTTACCGGGAACAGTACGGCCGAGCGGGGATGAAGATGCTCACCGTTGTCGACCCGAGTGGTGTGCGAGCTGGCATTCAATCGATTCTGGCTGCGATCGCCGTGATACCGGTAAGTGTCCTTCCACTACTTTCGACACCAACCCCCTGGGCGGTTGCTGGAGTGGCTGTGGTCGCGATCCTCGGACTTATACAACTTGCTCTCGCCATGTGGTTTGCTTGGCGACGCGACGAAATTTCCGCCCGCACCTTGATGCGTGGCACACTAATTTACCTGCCCCTTGTGTTGCTTGTGGTTGTTGTGTTTCCTTTGCTGTAGAAGCAAACGCCGCGAGCCTACGACTTCCCAAAACAAGTTTGACGAACGACTGATCAGCAGCAACTTGTTCGCGACATGGACGCGACAAACGCTGCTGATCCACGAAAGACCGAGAAAATTCGACATGAGCGATCACGCCCACGACGATCATGGCCACGGCCACCTCAAACTGCAGTATCAACCAGCGCTGCCACTTGCCAATGGCAAGCTCTGCTTGTGGCTCTTCCTGTCGACGGAAATTATGTTTTTCGCCGGCCTCATTGGTGCATATGTTGTCATCCGGTTTGGTGCTCCGACCGGATCGTGGCCACTGCCGCACGATGTGCATTTGGTGGAATGGATCGGCGCGATCAACACCGCTGTGCTCCTCTGCTCTTCGGTCACGATGGTGCTAGCGCATCACGCTGCTGAAACCAATCAGCCGACGATTGCCAAAGGTTGGCTGGCCCTCACACTGGCCCTCGGCTGTCTGTTCCTGGGCGTGAAAGGGGTCGAATACAACTCGAAGTTTAAGCACGGCATCTACCCTTCGCTGCCACGCAGCTTGTTGCACGAAAAGGCCGACGTTTATTACGCCCAAGCCGTTCGGGAAAAACTTGCGAAACACCGTGCCGCGCTCGAGAAAGTAAAGAGCGAGTCGGAAGCGAACTTCACGACGGAAGATCAAGAAAAACTGAACCTCGTGAATGCCCTTTCATCTGGGATGCTGCAATGGGCTGAACTCCAAGCGGCTAAGAATGACGATCCGATTGTCCGTCGCGACGGTCTCGAACTAATGGCTGAAGCGATCTATCCACGTCATCATAAGCCAGCCGATCGCGAACTGTTCCTGAAGAAGATTGAAAAAGAAATTCAGTTGGCCGAAGCCGAAAGTAAAACGGTCGCTGCCGAGATTTCGAGCATCGACAAAACGCTGACCAGCATGACCACGGAACTAACCACGCTCGAAACGAAACAAACAGCGCTCACCGAGCAACGTGAGGCTCTGGCTAAAGAGCTTGAAGCTCTCCAACCCGCTCCAGCACCTGAAGCAACATCGTCGAATCAAACGTTGACCGAATCGTTCGTCGCTGCGGATCCGGCTGCTGAAGCACCTGCTGCTGAAGTTCCAGCGGAGGAGCCGAAGGTCGACCCCGCACTGGAAGCTAAGATTGCAGCAATCAATGAGAAGATTGCGGCTGTCGACGCTGAGACTGCAACACTCACCGAAGAGCTGACGAGCAAACGAATTGAAGCTGGCAAAATCAGCGAATCGAAAGCGGCTCGAGAAGCTCGTAAGCTGGCTTTGGAAGTACGTGCTGCTGCCCTTCCGATCATGAGCTCTCCCGAGCATGGTCTGAACGACGAACATCACTGGCTGATGCTTCCGATGAAGATTCCCAGCGGCAATATGTGGGCCAGCACCTACTTTTTAATGACAGGCTTCCATGCGATTCACGTCGCGGTGGGGCTGCTCGCCTTTGCTCTCATCCTGCCAATGCACCTCGACAACAAGAAGGCGCATATCCTCGAGAATACAGGCCTTTACTGGCACTTTGTCGATCTCGTCTGGATCTTCCTGTTCCCAATGCTGTATCTGTTTTAATAGGTCAGCCCGACAGAAGATCTAGCTCCAAAAATAAACTGAACTAAGCACAACGATCACAGCCGCGAGTTTTCGCGGCACACTTTGCGAGATACGTTTCATGGGACACGCTTCAGGAAGTCACACCCACACGCATGTGCCCGGCGGAGTTGGCAAGTATGTTGCCGTGTTCGTCGCATTGTGTGTTCTCACTGCCATTTCGTTCGCCGTTGGCAACTCGCAGCAACTCCGCGAGAACGCTCCGGGCGTGATGATGGCGATGATGATGGCAGTCTCGTGTGCCAAAGCGTCGCTCGTCATCTTGTTCTTCATGCACCTGAAGTACGAGGCCAACTGGAAGTATGTGCTGACGATTCCGGCTTCGATCATGAGCTTCTTTCTCGTACTGATGCTCATTCCTGACATCGCTCGCCGCACAAACTACTACACGGAAGAACGCTGGCTCTACGCCGCTGAAGAACAAACGCATCACGCGGGTGAACATCACGACGAAGAACACGCTGGCGGCGAGCATGGCGCTAGTGAACATGACCACAAGGCTGAGGCTCACGACGCTGCCAAGCCAGCGACCGAAACTCCTGCAACAGATGCCCCAGCGGAAGCTGCTGAGGCCAAGCCGTAACACTTATGAACGCCTCTCGTCCAGTGACAGCCGACTCCTGTCCGGCGATCGCTGTCGAAGGATTGACACACCGCTACGGCTCACGAACTGCGCTCGATCAACTTCAACTCACTATCGAGCGTGGCGAACTTTTTGCCATCGTTGGTCCTAACGGTGGCGGCAAGACGACCCTCTTTCGTCTCCTCTCCACGCTGATCCGGCCCCAAGCAGGCGATGCCAAAATCTTGGGGCATTCGCTACGGACCAGCAGCGCTGAAATTCGCCCGCACATCGGCGTTGTGTTCCAAGCGCCGAGTGTCGATCGCAAACTAACTGTCGGCGAGAATATTCGCTATCAGGCACATCTCTACGGCCTCACAGGCGTAGCACTCCAGTCACGCCTTGCCATCGTTCTCGAGCAATTTGGTCTGACCGATCGCCAACACGACTTCGTTGAGAAACTGTCGGGCGGTCTTCGTCGACGCGTAGAACTCGCCAAGGGACTGGTGCACCAGCCGACGATTCTTTTACTCGACGAACCAAGCACCGGCCTCGATCCTGGCGCTCGAAGCGACCTGTGGCAAATCCTCCGTTCACTCGTCGTCAACCACCGGGTGACGGTGGTCCTCACGACTCACTACCTCGACGAAGCTGCCGGCGCCGATCGCGTGGCAATCCTGAGTCAAGGAAAGCTGATGGGGGTCGATACGCCCGAAGCGCTTTGCCGCAGTGTGGGTGGCGATGCGGTGCTGATGGAAACTCCTCGCCCCGACGAACTAGCCGCCACGATTCGGCGACAATTGTCACTCTCCGCTACGGTGATGGATGGCATTGTTCGCCTGGAAGTTCCGGACGGACATACATGGGTTTCACGACTCGTAGAACTCTCCCCAGGATCGATTCAGAGCATTCGCGTCGGTAAGCCAACTCTCGAGGATGTGTTTATTGCCCGGACCGGACATCGCTTTTGGCAAGTCGAGGAGCAATCGCATGGCTGATGCCCTCGTAAAAGCGACCGCTGAAGAGGGAGCCCCCAGGCTCACAGCGCAACCACTCTTGGCGGCCCAAACATTGGCCTGGCGCGAGATCATTCGTTTTTTTCGACAGCGGAATCGAGTGATCGGAAGCATCGCGACGCCGCTGATGTTTTGGCTCCTCTTTGGAGTCGGATTGCAAAGTTCGTTTCGGCTCCCTGGCAGCGACGAGAACAGCCCGGGCGCTTTGGCCTACACCTTTCCCGGCAGCCTCATGCTGATGGTCCTCTTCACCTCGATTTTCTCCTCGATCTCGATCATCGAAGACCGACGTGAAGGTTTCCTACAGGCGGTTCTGATCGCGCCGATTCCGCGCTGGTCGATGGTGCTTGGCAAAGTCCTCGGAGGTGTCGCAGTGGCGATGCTTCAGAGCTTGCTCTTCCTGGCAATTGCCGTAGTGATGAAACGCGACATCCCGCTCCCTTCACTCCTGCTCGCCATCCCCCTACTATTTATTATCTCGCTTGGGCTTTCCTCCCTCGGATTTGCTCTCGCCTGGCGCATGGATAGCACCCAAGGTTTCCATGCCATCATGAATTTACTGCTGATGCCAATGTGGCTACTCTCCGGGGCATTTTTTCCTGTCGCACAACTGACGAGCGACAGTTCACCCGGACAATGGGCCATGGGTACTCTGATGCGTGCCAACCCACTCAGCTATGGCATGGCTGCCATTCATCGCCTGTTGCTCGGCGACCTCGCCGCTGCTGTGTGGCAGCCTGGGCTTGGTGTTTGCGTGATCGTTTCGGTCGTCTTTGCGGGACTATGTTTCGGGCTCGCCGTTTGGATGTCGTCGCTGCGTACGACAGGAGATTTGTTATGAACAGAGCCGCACTGGGATGGCTTGCACTGCTTCTCGTGTTTATGGGAAGCACGGTCATTTATCTCGGCTGGAAAATGTCGCGAACACCCGACACCGGTGCCTCGGCCCTCGAGGTCGATACCAGCTATCGCAATGTTCCGATGAGTTCCAACGAGCCGATGCTGACGCAGTTCGAGCTGACCGAGCGTAGTGGGAAAAAAGTGAGTTCCACCGACCTGGATGGTCGTGTGTACGTGACCAACTTTTTCTTCTCATCGTGCCCCGGAACCTGCTTGCTGCAGAACCAAAAGGTACAAGAGATTCAGCGTGAATTTGGGAAGCAAGGGGTGCAATTTGTCAGCATCACGTGCGATCCAGAAATCGATACACCGGCCCGCCTTCGCGAGTATGCTCACAAACTGAGCGCCGATGAGAAGGAGTGGTGGTTCGCCACGGGGGATCTCACCTACATTCGTCGCATCGCTGGTGAAATTTATAAAGCGCCACTCGACAAACAAACGCATGTCGACATGTATTTTGTCACCGATAAATGGGGCAATGTGCGTGGGCATTTCGAGTGGAATCAACTCGCCAAAATCACCGAGATGAAATCGCTGCTCGCGAAACTGCTCACCGAAAGTGAAGAGCCTGCCGAGTTCAAACAAGACGATTCCAAGACTTCAGAATCTAGCGAATCGGCCACAAATGCACCAAGCGCCGAAACCTCTGCCAAGTCGAATGAAGAACCGTCGGTTACCGCAGAAGTGGACTCGAAGCCCGAGTCGGCCTCGTCACTCGAAGTCGCTACCCCTTAGACCTGAGCAAATGGATTGAGTGTGAACGTGAGCGAGATTGTTCCACTACTGCCGCACATCAACGCGTCTCTGAACGTGCTGGCTACCCTGCTGCTTGTGCTGGGCTTTGTGCTGATCAAGCGACGTCAGGAAGTGGCGCATAAAAATGTGATGCTCGCCTGTTTTGGGGTAAGCGCGATCTTTTTAATCAGCTACCTCACCTATCACTTCAATATCGAGGGGGGAAGCAAAAAGTTTCCCACCTATCCAGGCGATGCGATTCGATATACCTATTACCTGATCTTGCTGACGCACGTGGTGCTCGCCGCTGCTGTTCCGTTCCTCGCGGTTATCACCATCTGGCTCGGTTTAACGAATCGACGGGCTGCTCATCTTCGACTGGCCAAATGGACATTTCCGATCTGGCTTTACGTCTCGATTACAGGTGTCGTTGTCTACGTGATGCTGTATCAACTCTACCCGCCCCAGGCATAGCAGCCTAAGATGAGGATAGAGGAATCAAGGAGTCGACGATGAACAAGCTGATCCGCCCATCGATCAACCAAGTGTTGCCACTGCTGATGCTGCTCGCGCTCTCGTCAGTTGCCCTCGCCTGCCCCACCTGCAAAGACAACCTGGCAGCCGATCCCGATGCGGCCAATCTGGTGCGGGGTTACTTTTATAGCATCCTGTTCATGATGGCGATGCCGTTTACGATCCTGACGGCCCTCTCGCTCATGTTCTACCTCGAGGTCCGCAAGGCGAAAGCCCGCCGCGTTAAAGAAGTTGCGGCCAGTAGTTCCGCCACGGCAGTGATCGCGACTCAGGCAGCCGAACCATCGACCAAGCTCGCCAGTGTTTCGTAGTCAGAGTTGCACTTGGCGCCCGCCCCGCCGATTCAGTTGCTAAGTTTCACCGCATCTTAAACCGCCGGCTTCTCGCTATTGGCACTGGCTGTGACAGTTCCCCCAACCCCTGTTTCACCTTCGCGCGGGTCGTGCCATTGGTCGAATCCGAGCCATAGGCTCCGGGCATGGCGGTGCAAAAATAGTGGAAAAATCACTACAAACACCAGCATCGACCAGAGTAGAGGCTGTTCCTTCACATAGCCGCCGAACAGCAGCACTGGGTAGGCAATCGCGGTGATCAAGGCCGTGAGGCCATAGTTGATGTAGATTGAGCCGAGGAAAAAGCCTGGCTCACGCTCGAATTTCGTGCCGCAATGCGAGCAGCTATCGTGCATGGCGAGCAGACCTTTGAAGAGTCCGCCGATGCCACAAACGGGGCATCGCAGCATCATGGCTCGACGAAACAATTTCCAAAACCGCATAACCTGTTCACTCCCCTGCTCCGCTGTGGATCAACCTCCCCAAAACCGCCTTGGTGATGTTGAGAACCGCCAGCGTTCACAGTATTCTCATCTATATGTTACCTCTAATTGGCAAACTGATGCAGATCGTCTCGCTGATCCTTCTGCCAGCTTCGATGCTGATGGAACTTACCGCCGAGATGCGGGCCCATAGTCTCAGTGTGATGCTGCTGCTTTTGATTTTTTCGATCGCCCTGTTTAGCGTCGGGCGAATGCTCGAAGGTTTTGGACGCGCGCGAATCGACTCACTCTAGCGGGTTAGGCTCGGCATCGCGGCACTCGAATCGTTTTCTTTACGCTTGCAACTCCCTCGCAGGAACACCGCGACATGCAAGCGACGCACTTCGAGAACTCCCTTGCTCGGCTCCTTATTCGGACTCCCTTCTGCGCCACTCGAGCCCTTGGCACGCTTTGCTTTGTGGCGCTGCTGGTCTTGGGCACACAGCTCTGGGGCCAAGTCTTCGAGCGGCCAAGTGGATTGCCTGCGGCGGAGATCGACGAGATTGATAACCAGGCGGCGACCCACCTCGAAAATGCCCGTCGCTTTCTCGCAACATCGCAGTGGGAAGAAGCGATCGACTCGATCCGACGAGCAGCCGACACCACACCCGATCGGTTGGTGCTGCAGCCAGCCAGCTCGCAGCAGCCGACCGGATTTCAGCTTTACTATCCAGTGCGTAGTGAAGCAGCGAATCGAATCGCTCAACTGGCCGATGATGCTCCCGCAGCTCTCGTGCTTTTTCGAAAACTGGTCGACCCACTCGCTGCCAACTGGCTCGCCGAGTATCGGGCGCCCGGGCAACCCGAGCCACTGGAACGGATCCTTCACGAAGCGTTTGCTAGCCGAAACGCCGACGATGCTCTGCTGTTGCTCGGCGACTACTGGCTCGAGCGTGACGAGCCAGCACTGGCCCGGGCTTATTGGCAACGCATTAGCCCATTGCTAACCATCACGCCACAAGCTGCTGCACTCACGAAAATTCCCCAAGGAAGTGCGTGGGGACTAGCGCGCACAAAAGTGCTGGCCGACAAATATGCCGAATTCTTCCGTCAGGTCACCAGCGAGAAACCAAGAGCACTGCCGGGAACTTATCCAGATACCGATATTCCCCTGGCACAAGTTCGTGCTCGACTCGTCCTCGCTTCACTCATCGAACTCGACCTTCCACGTGCCGAGTTCGAACTGGCTATGCTGCGTGCTCTCGATCCTGAAACTCGAGGGACCATTGGGGGAAAAACAGGCCCGCTGGCCGAGATTCTCGCGGGCTTTGTAAGTGCCGCCAATAAGTGGCCTCGGCGCGATTCCAATGTCATTTGGCCTACTTTCGCAGGCAATTATGCAAGAAATGGAGCGGGAACAATTCCGCTCCTTTCGCTCGACGAACCTCGCTGGCGTTTTCCTCTCCCACGTCAAACCAGCGATCGTGAAGTGATCGGTTCCGGCCGATTGCGCCCCGCTGACGATATGAAATCACTACGCAGCTACCACCCGATCATAGTCGAATCGCAAGTGCTGGTACGTGTCGACGCGCGCGGCTCGTCGCTGATTACCTCGCTGGATATCCAGACGGGAACTCGTAACTGGCAAAACGAAGAGCGGCGTCAGCATGAGGCGGGAGTGCCTGATAGCGAGCCGACGACTACGCCGACCGACGTCAGTGACACGCATGCCAATTTGATTCGCCATTTTGGGGTCGCGAGATTCACACTCACCGCCCATCGCGGCATCGTCTATTCGCGCATGGGTTCTCCAATCACCGGAGCATCTTCGCGGCGCGTCAATCGACTTCTGGCAGCTGATCAAGCGTCGCTCTGGGGCTACGACCTCACGGCCGATGGCAAACCGGTGGATGGATTTCCGATTCGCCCCGAGTCGAGCCTCTGGAGTTTTGAAGGGACCCCAGTGGTCAGCGACGAGGGGCTGTTTGTCTTGATGCGGCGTGTCGATGGAGGCCGCTCACAACTCTATGTCGCTGCATTTGCCCACGGATCATCGCCACCCCCAGCAGACGGAAATGCAGCCGATTTTCGCCCTACTGGAACGCTTCGCTGGCGCACTCGACTCGCCTCATCGGCAACGCTCGGCAACGGCGATATCGACGAACTCTCGCACCACCTGTTGTCGCTCGATGGCCACCAACTTTTCGTGAATTCAGGGCAAGGGCTCATCGCTGCGCTTGATTCACGTTCGGGGAAGCTTTCGTGGATGCACCGCTATCCACGCTCTACTTTTCGCAGCGCCGACGCAGATCAATCCGACGATGTTTTCTTTCGCGATCTCACCCCCTGCTTAGTGCACGACTCGATGGTGATTTGCGCACCATCCGACTGCGACCGGATCTTTGCCCTCGATCGGCTGAGTGGTCGTATGCTCTGGGCATTGCCCGCCTCGTTGTGCCGCGACGCCATGCATCTGCTGGGAGTGCAAGGGGACTATCTACTGGCAAGTGGCGACTGGCTCTACTGGATCGACACTCGCACTGGAACACTCGCCTCGCAATTTCCCGCTGGTTCCCCAGGGACGGCGGGAGACGCAGCTGCGAATCCGCGCGGGCTCGGCCGCGGACTTATCATCGGCTCGCAAGTCTACTTTCCGACCCGCGACAGCATCTATCTCTTCTCGACGAGCCCAACGCGGGGCCCGCTGGGGATGATTCCACAGCCTCTGGGTGAAATCATTCTCTCTCAGCGTGGCTTTTCCGGCGGAAATCTTGTGCAAGCGGGAAACTCCTTGCTTCTGGTAACCGGCGAAGAACTGATTTGCTTTCCACTTCCGCTCTCGCCCCCAGATACGATGAAGTAAAGCTTCACCGCAGTTTGCCGCTTCGCGATAGCCTTGCACCAGCGTACACTTAATAGAAATGACACGAGCTTTTCCGGCTGCTCTTCTGATGATTCTCGACGAGCAACCAACTTCGTTTCGTGTGTCGATGAGCAGCCCGCAATCAGCGTGATTCACGTTAGACCAACCAGCGAGTAACGGATGGAACAGTACGACGATCGCCAAGCTGTCGACAAGCTCCGGATTGCGCGTGAACGGATCACAGCCGAACTTTCCAAAGTAGTGGTCGGTCAAACGGAAGTGATCGAGCAACTGCTGATCACCCTCTTTGCGCGCGGTCACTGCTTACTCGTAGGTGTCCCGGGACTTGCCAAAACGCTTCTCGTCCGTTCCCTTGCCGAGTCGCTTGATCTTTCATTCTCGCGCGTGCAATTCACTCCCGACTTGATGCCCTCCGACATCACCGGGACCGAAGTAATTCAAGAGAATCGCACCACTTCGGAACGCTCGTTTCGATTTCTGCGAGGTCCTGTTTTTGCCAGTATTGTGCTGGCCGACGAAATCAACCGGACTCCGCCGAAAACACAAGCCGCGCTGCTCGAGGCGATGCAGGAACGGCAAGTCACGGTTGCGGGCCAAAAGCATCCACTCCCCGATCCGTTTTTTGTGCTGGCAACGCAAAACCCCATTGAGCAAGAGGGGACGTATCCTCTCCCCGAAGCACAGCTCGATCGATTCATGTTTCAAGTCTGGGTCGACTATCCTTCGCACGATGAAGAATTGGAAATCGTCAAACGAACGACAGCCGATATCGAAACGACGATTGCCCCCACACTCGATGCAGCGAGCATTATTCACCTCTCGCGTGTGGTCCGGAAAATTCCAATTGCCGACCATGTCGCCCGCTACGCACTAGCGCTCGCTCGCTCCACTCGCAAGAGCGATCCACTCGCCCCCGACTTTGTACGCGAGTATGTGCAGTGGGGCGCTGGCCCTCGTGCTTCGCAGTATTTAGTCCTGGCCGCGAAGGCCCGCGCTGCACTTGCCGGTCGACTTTTTGTGACCCACGACGATGTGGTAGCAGTTGCCCTTCCTGTGCTACGCCATCGTCTGAAAACGACCTACGCCGCCGATGCTGCTGGCCTCTCTTCCGACGAGATCATTCGCAAACTCCTCGCCAAAATCCCACTCCCCAGCGACGAACCACTCGCCCGCGATGAGCACGCTCAACTATTTCGATCCGCAGACGCTCGCTAAGCTGCGATCGCTGCGGCTGCGTGCCACGCACCTCGTCGAAGGCTACGTTGCTGGACTGCATGCCAGTCCACTCCGTGGTTTTTCGATCGAATTTGCCGAGCATCGTCAGTATGCGCCGGGCGATGATTTGCGCTACGTCGACTGGAAGCTCTTTGCGCGAACCGACAAGTTCTACCTCAAGCAATTTGAGGATGAAACGAATCTGATCGGCTACCTGGTAGTCGACGTCAGTGAGAGCATGACGTTTCGTAGCGATGACCAGGGACTGAGCAAACTCGAATACGCGCAGCTCCTGGCGGCCCACCTCGCTTGGCTCGTCGTTGGTCAGAACGACAGCGTGGCACTCGCTACCTTTGATCGCGAACTGCGCTCAGTCGTACGACCGGCATCGGGCCCTGGACATCTCAAGGAACTCGTTGAGATTCTCGACCAGCCAGCTCGGGGTGAAAAAACGTCTGCTGGTCCCATTTTCCACGAGCTTGCGTCGCGCTGGAAACGTCGTGGAATTGTTGTCGTGTTAAGCGACTTTCTCGACGATGTAAAATCGATGCTGGCGGGACTTGCACATTTGCGACATCGCCAACACGACGTGCTGCTGCTGCACCTGCTCGATCGCGCTGAAATTGATTTTCCCTATGAAGGGAGCACCCTTTTTAAGGGGCTCGAGGCGTGGCCTGAACTCACCGCCGATCCACAACTGCTGCGTGATGCCTACCAAGCAGAGTTTAAGAAGTATCAGCAGGCACTCGAAGGTGGCTGTCGTAGTCAGGGGATTCATTACTACCAGTGCATCACCGATCAACCTCTTGATCGATCGATTGCCGAGATGCTGGGACACAGCAGCGCGAGGAGCCCTTGATGCCCCTGGCTCTTCCGCTCGCCTATTGGCAGCTTGCCAGCGCAGGGATGCTGGTATTCGCCGCCGCAGCTGCTATTCCGCTGGTAATCCATTTGCTGAGCAAGTGGCGCTCGCGCGAGGTGAAGTTCGCGGCGATGGAGTTTCTGATCGCGGCGGCTCGTAAACATTCGCGACGCATCCTGCTCGAGCAGTGGTTACTGCTGGCGGTTCGCACCCTCGTACTGCTCTTGCTGGCCCTTGCGGTGGCCAATCCACTTTTTGTGGGACTGGGTACCGATCGGAGCGAAAGTGATGGGACGCGACAACTAACGATTTTGGTTGTCGACAGTAGTTTTTCGATGCTGACGCGTGATGCCATCAGTGCAGCGGCGACTCCCGGAGAGAGCCCCGACGCGATTGCTCCCGCTGCACCGCTCTTCACAGCGTATGGCAAGTCTCGTCTCGAAGAAGCGCAGCGTCGCATGCTTTCGGTCATCGAAAGTTCTCGCCAAGGAGATGGTTTTTTACTCGTGCAAATGGCCGATCCTCCACGTGCTACGATCGGCCAAGTTTCGTTCGATGCCAGCGATGTCGCCGAAGAGGTGAGCAATCTCGAGATGCTGCATGGTGGTGCCGATTTGCGGGCGACGCTTGCCCTCGTCGAAACGTTGCTCGAAGAGGCAGTCCGCAGCCACCCGCGACTCACATCGCGGCGCGTGCTGCTATTCACCGATCTTGGACGCAGCACATGGAGTGATACCAACTCCCGCGAAATCAGCGGAAAACTCAAGGAAATCAGCTCCAGTTCCGTTGTTTCGCTGATCGAGCTTGGGAGCCGTGAAACTGGTAATCTCGCTATCACGAGTCTTTTGCCTAGCGAACCAATCGCGACCACTTCGCGGCCTTTTACCATCGACGCCGAACTTCAAAATTTCTCACCCGACGACGTCAGTAATCGCTTGCTGCAACTCAAAGTAGATGGCAACATCGTCGCCGAACAATCGCTCAGCATCGAGGCAAACTCCAAAGCCTCGGCTAGTTTCACCACCTCGATTGCAGCTCCAGGCGAGCATCTCATCGAAGTCCATCTAGCCGACGATGCACTCGCCATCGACAACACGCGATCCCTTTCCATGCGGGTCCGTTCTAGCGTCTCGGTACTTCTGGTTGGTAGTCGCGCAGCCAGTACGCGGAGCCTAGCCATCGCACTTGCGCCAGAACTTCTGACTGGTAGCGACGTGCAAGTGACCGAAATACTCGAATCAACACTCGCCGAACAAACACTCTCTCAGTACGACTGCGTGATGCTCGCAGAAGTTGCCACCATCACCTCTTCCGAAGCCAAAATGCTCGCGGATTATGTCGAGGCGGGAGGTGGACTCGTGGTGCTACTCGGAAGCGACACCAATATTGCTTCGTACAATCAAGCGCTTCTAGAAACGATTCCGCTCTTACCCGCCAAACTCGAGGGCCCCTCACCGGCAGGTGAGTTTCGAGTCGATCCGCTTGATTATTTACATCCGATCACTGCTCCATTTCGGGGACACGACCGCAGTGGACTGCTCACGATTCCGATCTGGCGACACCAGAAGTTGCTGCTCCGCCCCAGCGCAATCGCTGCGGTTGGACTTTCGGATGGAACACCGATGCTGGTGGAGGGTGCGTATGGAAAAGGACGCGTCATTCTCTCGGCAATTGCGGCTTCGAGTGATACGATCGACAGTGAACTCGATCCACCTGGACCTTGGTCGGCCTGGTCTTCATGGCCCAGTTTTCCGCCACTTGTGCACCGCATTTTGGATGTCGCAATCACCCCTCAACTCGTCGCGCGTAATGCCCTGGTGGGAGAGGATCTCTCGGGAGAGATTCCTCCGGAAGTAGCGACAAGTGAAATTGAAATCACGCTTCCTGACGGAAGCGAGCAACGTGTGACTGCGACGAATGTTGCCCGTCAGCCGCGCTGGCAGTTTGCCGCCCCGCTTCTTTCGGGGCCGTATGAGGTGGACTTCGTCGGAGGCAATCCGCTACTGAAACAAGTGATTGCTGTGAATGTCGACACGCGGGAAAGTGATCTAACGCGAATCGATGCTGCGTCACTGCCACGCGAAATTCAGCCTAGTGACGCTTCGGTATCGCTGCAGCAAGAATCACTTCGACGACAGAATACACCTGCCTTCCGCTGGATCCTATCTGCCCTGCTTGGCCTTCTGATAACCGAATCTCTGATCGCATGGAAACTTGGAAAGGGGACTCGCCGATGATGACGCGATTCTCCTCGTTCATGTTCGCGCAATCGACGGTTCCAGGAAGCGTATCCTCCAGCGTAAAGACACAAGCGCTCGAAACATCTATCGACCAAAGCTGGCCCCTCGCGTGGTGGATTTTACCACTCGTCGCCATCACTTTGATTTCCACAGTGGTGCTCATTTACCTGCGCGAGTCGCCACGGGCCAGTTTCTTTTGGCGCATGCTATTCGCCACCCTTCGCGCAAGTGTGATAACGATCGTCGTATTGATGCTCCTTGGCTGGACCTGGCAACAGCATCGGACCGACCTACCTGACCTCGTGATTGCCATCGACGATAGCGAAAGCATGAGCCTCGCCGATCACTATGGCAACGCGCTTCAGCCTCAACTACGCAAAAGGCTCGATGCACTATCGCTCAATGATTCGACCCGCGTGAATCTTGCCAAGATGCTGCTGCTTGAAAACAACCATGGACTCGTAGATGAACTTTCGCGCCGTTACTCACTGAAATACTACGTGATTGGTCGCTCGGCTCGCCCTCGCGATGTTCAGCCCGATACACTCGAGACATCTATCCGCGCGATCTCTGCTCGCGATTCGTCGACGAGACTTGGCAAGACTTTGCGAGACATCATCGATCAGCAGCGCGGGCGCCCAACGGCGGGTATCATTGTTTTGTCGGATGGTGTGACGACAGAGGGACGTCCCTTGAGCGAAGCAGCCAGCTATGCAAGCCGCAAAGGAATTCCGCTATTTCTCGTGGGACTTGGCAGCGATCAGCCTGCCCGCGACTTGCGGATCTCCGACTTAGTTGCAGAGAGCACCGCTTTTGTCGGCGATCTAGTGAACTTCGATTTTCAGCTCGCGAGCGAGTCGGTTCAGGGACGCGCCATCGTGCGACTGTTTGTTGCGGGTAATCCTCGCCCCGTGGCAGAGCAGACGGTGAATCTCGCGTCTCCGACGCAAAGCATTCGGCTGTCGCATCGCATCGAAACCGAAGGGACTTTTGACTACACCATCGAAGTGGTTCCTCAAGAGGGAGAAGTCAATCGCACGAACAATCGTCTCACGCATCGTGTCGTAGCAACGGAGGAATCGATTCGCGTGCTATTGGTGCAAGCTTATCCGAACTATGAATTTCGGTTTCTGAAGTCGACATTCGAACGAGAGCTAAACCGCGAGAAGACCGAGCGATCGGCTCGCAGTTTTCGCTCGGTGCTTCAAGAGGCTGATCTTGAGTACGCCGACACCGACCTCTCCGCACAGCGTGTTTTTCCGATCAGTCGCGAGGAATTATTTGAGTACGATGTGATCATTCTGGGGGACGTCAATCCCGCACTTCTTTCGCCAGCAACACTTGAGCACATCGAAGAATTTGTGACCGAGCGAGGAGGCTCGATTGTAATGATGGCTGGCCCGCGTTACATGCCGATGGCCTATCAAGACACACCGATTGAGAATTTGTTGCCGATGAACATTGCATCGGTAGAACTTCCCCCGGAAAACGTGCCGATACGTACAGGTCAGCGACCGCAACTAACTCCCCTTGGAACCTCCACATCGTTCCTGCAACTCACCGATTCGTCGACGGCGAATCGTACCGTCTGGTCGCGTGATTTGGCCGATCTGCGATGGGTTGCCCGGATTCGTGAATTGAAACCAGGTGTTCGCACCTTAGCTACTTTTCCTAGCGATAGCCAGTATCGTGATAGTTCACCACTCTTCACGCTGTCGTTTGTAGGGGCAGGAAAAGTGGTATTTCATGCAACCGATGAAACGCATCGCTGGCGCTATCGTCATGGTGATCGATATTTTGCTCGCTACTGGATTCAACTGGTTCGCTATCTCGCGCGGTCTTCACTTTTGGGAGGTGATCGCAAAGTCGAGCTGACAAGTGATCGCGAGGAGTATCGTCGGGGTGATGTCGTCAAGCTGAGGGCACGTTATTTCGACGATCGCGATGCACCAGCCGCCGATGATGGGGTGACGATACAACTGGAGCGCGAAGGGAGTCAGCGACGGACGATCACTTTACGGCGCGACAATGCGAGCCGTGGTCTCTTTGAAGCAACAGTGCCGCAACTCGCCGAGGGGAAATATCAATGGACAATTGCCACTCCCGAGCCTGCTGGTAAGCCGCTCGTGAAATCGTTTGAGATTGTCTCACCTCCTGGTGAACTTGCGAGTGTGCGAATGGATGCGGCTGCGATGCGCGAGGCTGCCGAGCTCTCGCAAGGTAAGTTCTATACGCTTGCGAACGTTGCTGAACTGACGCGTGATCTGCCGCCAGGACGTCAAGTTCGTATTGAGTCGCTCCCTCCGCAGCCGCTGTGGAACCTTCCGATTGTGGCGATTTCCATCATCGCCCTCTTAACAGCGGAGTGGCTGCTGCGAAAGCGTTGTGGGTTGGTGTGACACGTCTGGTCCACAAATTCGATCGTAAGTCCCGAATTTTCGTAACCACGATGTAACAGGGCTCGGTTTCTGAGGCTAATTTCGTCAAACACCAAGTAATTCGAGGTAGCCAGCGCCAGAGCAACGCGAGAGAATAAGGGAAGTGCTTTTGCGTCGGCCCCTATGTTCGGCTGATCACGATTCCGATCATTTTTTAGTGATGTGCTGCAAACCGCAATGTCATCCCTTGTTGAGCGAGTCGATCAGGTTGCGAAACTAGCGAGGCTTGTGCTTCGCTGGTCGACCTTGTTGCGCGCGCTTGCAGCAGTGCTAACAGCGATGGTGCTGGTTGGTTTTGTTGATTGGCTCACGAGCGGGATCTCACCGATCATTCGCTGGGGGCTTTCACTTTCGCTCGTTGCTGTGGTGGGTTTTGTACTCGCGCGCTGGGTAATTCCTGCGATGCGGGCGAAGTTCGAGCGCATTGCCGTTAGCCGAAAAATCGAGAGTCGATTTCCGGAACTTCGGGAACTGCTGAGCACAGCCGTCGCGCTGTATCTTGACTCGTCCAGCACATCCACACCCATCACTAGCGCAATCTTGCGCGATGCGCAACAAAAAGCGCAACATTGCGCGCTAACGGAAGCAGTTGATCGACGACCACTCTGGCATTCGACCCTGCAGCTTTCACTCGCTCTGCTGGCGATGGCAATGGTTACACTAGCTAGCCCCTCGAGCAGTTGGATTGCCGCAAACCGCTTAATAATGCCGTGGAGCAACACGCGCTATCCCACGCAGCATCAGTTGGCTTGGGTCGTCGCGCCAACCATTTTGGCGCGTGGTGAAACGCTTGAACTCGAGTTGCTCGACCGCGCAGGTCCTTTGCCTGACGAGGTAGTTCTCGAGTTGCGTTATGAGCGCGATCCCACGCGCATTCAATCGCGTGTAATGAAGCCTCGCGGCGATCGTATGGTCGATCGACTCGACGGAATTGCCGAGTCACTATCGTACCGCGCCAGAGGTGGCGACGATCAATCGATGGAGTGGACAATGCTGCGTGTAGTCGAGCCACCTCGACTATCGAACATTCTGCTCACCATCACAGCCCCGAAATATACGCGACTTCCCATCGCAACTTCATCGCGACTTGCTACGGTGCGTGAAGGTTCGCAGATCGAGATTCGGGCCGACGTCGATCAGCCGGTACGAGGAGCAATGCTCAAGGGAACTCCGACTCCGAAAACAGTGCTCGCAGTTGTTGAGAACGGCGAGGCTATCGCAACAGATCCATCGCATCCTTGGGTTGCAACGGAGTCGGGAAGCTTTCCGATCGAACTTTCAACCGATGATGATGTCGAGCTTCCAACGCTCGCACGCATCGAGCTCAAAGTAATACCCGATCAACCTCCCACTGTAACAATCCGAGACCTTAGCGATTCGAAGTTCTGCACCGTTCATGCACGAATACCAATTCACGCAATCGTGAAAGACGACCTCGGAATTCAGAATGTAGAACTTCGCTACGGACCTTGGCTGCGTGGTGTTTTCACTCCCACGGCAAAGTTGCTTTACGACGGTGGCAAAGAGGTATCACTTGAGGTTGCAAATGCAGGCGGACAACAACTTGAACTGCAAGATTGGATCGATCTCGAAACGATCTCAGGGCTCACTCCCGGCGCTCGCGTCGATGTGAATGTTCTTGCGCGAGATTACGGTGGCCATCCCAGTGTTTCACCTGAGTTTTCCATTGCAGTGGTAACCGAAGACGAGTTTGCTAGTCGCATCATGGAGCGGCAAGCGGCAATCTTAAATCAGTTGAGCGATGCCCTGAAGCTCTTCAGGCAATCGCGCGACCAAACCACCTCGGTTATCACGCAGCTACGTCAAAACGAATCGGCTGAAGCTGCGTCCATCGAAACCCTGCGTCGAGCGGAACTCAACCACCGACTCGCCGAGCAACTGCTGATCGACCCCAGCGAGGGTGCCGAGCGACTCATTCAGCAGTGCACGGAAGACTTAGCACAAAATCGACTCGAAAAGTCGCCAATCTATGCACCTCTGGCAACTCTCTACGATCAGATTGGGAGCCTTCGACAGACAGAATTAGTGGCGATTCGCAGAGAGATTACAAACGCGCTCAAACAGGTGACGTCGAAGAGCCCGCCCCCTTCCGCAGCTAGAAAACGCGAAGAAGATTCAACCTGCGATCCATCAAGCGATAGCCCAATCGTTAGTTCGCTTACGACTGCCGAGCAGGCTCAAAACAATCTGATTGCGCAACTAGAATCGATGCTCGGAACTCTAACGCAGTCTGACACTTTTGGAAAACTCATTCGCGAGTTGGTGCAAATCCACGACTCGCAAAAGCAGATCCATGAGAAACTCGACGAGCTCCGAATCAGCCGAATTATTGCGACGAACAATCAAGCAGCCACTGGTGAGAGTGCAACAGTGGCCTGGGTTGTCATGCGCGAACAAGAGCTCGCGCGAGGGATGGAGAAATGGCAACTTCGCTGTGAAGATCTTGCCGCACGTACAGCCGAAAGCGACGGACGCACATCGCAGCTACTCAGGGAAGGACTCGAAATTGCATCGCAGAGTGCCATTGCGCCAATGATGCGGCGCATTGCGAGTGAGCTTACCAGTGAACGTGTGCAAGAGAGCGTTGTGTTGGCGCTGCAAACGCGTGACACTCTTGCCCGAATCCTCGAAATCTTGCAGGGCAAACCTACGGAAGCACTCCAGGACAATCTTTCGGCACTAGAAGAATCAGCTTCAAAACTTACGGAGCATGCCAGCAAAGTTGCCGAGCAATTACAGCGACATGAGGAAGCTGCGGCTAGCACCGATCCTGATGCGCAGCAGAATACGCTTGACGAACTTGGCAACGCCAAAGGACCACTAGCAGCCGAAGGTGATGACCTGGCGGAGTCGCTGCAGGCCAGTGGGTCGCCTGCTGCAGCAGAACTCGCACGTGCTTCGTCGGCTGCCTTGCGTGAAGCGGAGATGCAGCGTACATCAGCCGAGAACTCACTCGCAGAAGTTCGTCGCGCCGCTGAGCAACTCAGTGCTGCGATGCGTCAACTTAAACGCGAAATTCAATCGGGACAGCAGCAGTTGCTGCAACAACAGCTTGGCAAGATCGAAGAAATGCTGGCCAAGTTGCTCGAGCAACAAATGATCGTCTCGAACTGGATTCTCGAAAGCGAGGATGCACGACGCGAAAATCCTGCCGTCAAAGATGCAAAGTCGCTGGCTGATTTTGCAGCTAATCAGCAGCGAGAGAATGCACTACAACTGGCTGCCACCGCACAGTTGTTCGCCGAGGGATTGCCGATGCGCGTCGTAGCTCAAGCAACCTCGACTGAAATGCGCGACTTTGCTTCTCGACTCGATCAGGAGCAGACAGGCCCAGATTCCCAGGCAACTTCCAGCCGATTCGCCACAACAATCAAGACGCTAATCGATGCCGTCCGCACCGCCAGCACCACTCCTCCGCCTGCACCCTCTGGTGAAAATACTCCCAGCAACGGAGCGCCAAAGCAGCAGCTATCGGCTAGTGAAATCAAGTTGCTGGCGATGCTACAGCAAGCGATCGCCGAGCAAACCACAGCACTCGAGAAGCGTCGCGAACAGGGAGAACTTTCGGAAGTCGATCTCGCACGACTCGATGAACTCGCGCGTGAACAAGACGAACTCATCGGACTCGTGGAGCGCATTCTCGAGCCCACCAATGCTACGGAGCCAGCAAAGGACGGCGATACGACAACTCAGCAGCCTCCTGATCCAACGAATAATCTCGGTCCACTGGATTCACTCGAGTCCGAGCTTCTGAAAGACATACCTACGCCAGGAGGTGCGAAATGAACATTCACTTGCATTACCTCGGATTGGTAATCGCAGTCACCTTGCTGCTTGCTTCCTCCGTTTTCTCGGCTGATGACTCTCTCGAGTCGCAGTTGCTTGAAGGTCTCCCCGCCATCGAGGCGCCGAAGCCACAACCGCCGAAGGCGACTCAAAGTCCAGACAAGTCTCCACCAAACGCCAATGCAGGGCTCCATTCGAAAGCGAAACCAACACCTAACGATTCAGCGAGTCCCACCAATCCTTCAACTCCGTTGCCCGTGATCGATGGCGAAGATGTGGGCCAATCCGCCAAGCAGGAAGATCCCCTTGCGCGTGTTCTGCTCAAGATGCGATCGTCGCGCGATCGGCTGAAGCTGCGCGATACGACGACAGCTACGCAATCGATTCAGCAGCAGATTGTGCAAGACCTTGAAGCGATGCTGGCGTCGTCTCCAACCACTAGTGGCCAATCTCAACCGGAACAGAATTCCGCTGGGCAGGCCAACTCAAGTGCACAGGATAGCCCGGGAGATGGTTCAGCTTCTCCCAGTTCGACACAGGAGAGCGACAACCGTGTCGATCCCAACCCCCAAACAGAGGTTCAGCTCGTCGAGCTCAAAAACCAGCTTCGCCGCGTCTGGGGACATTTGCCCGAAAAAGTCCGGGAACAGATGATTTCGGGGATGAGCGAAGAGTTCCTGCCGAAGTATGAAAAACTGATCGAAGCCTACTACAAGCGTCTGGCGGACGAACCAGTGACTAGTCCATAATAGGGGCAAGTTTGGCCACTCGAGTTCGTGGCAAACTTTGCTGGAAACGTGCCGAGGAAGGATCGACGATGCTCAGCTCGAAAGCGACATCCGTGCCCACGCAGCCCCTGGTTGCAGGTTCTCCCATCTCGCGTCGCGCACTACTTCGCAGTAGTGCGGCTCTGGCACTCACAACAATCGCGACACCTCTTCTCGCTCAACAATCGCTGATTGAAGAACCGAATCCAGCCGATCTGATTCGCCCCGCAACCCAGGCTGCTATCGATCGCGGCCTAGCCTATCTCGCCGCCCGACAACAAGACGATGGCTCGTTTGGCGCGAGTGGTTATGCCCGCAACACGGCTGTCGTGGCGCTCGGTGGCATGGCGTTCTTAGCGGGAGGCAATACACCTGGCCGCGGAGAGTATGGACTCGAAACAACTCGCGCCATGGAGTTCATACTCGGCTGTAGCGACGACAGCGGATTCATCTCGCTACCGACATCTGCCAGTCACGGCCCGATGTACGATCACGGTTTTGCGACTCTCTTTCTCGCCGAAGTTTACGGCATGAGCCCCGACTCCTCCGTTCGCGAAAAACTATCGCGCGCAGTCAAGCTCATCATCGCCACGCAAAACTCCGAAGGGGGTTGGCGTTACATGCCGCGCGTGCACGATGCCGATATCTCTGTCACTATTTGTCAGGTGATGGCGCTTCGCGCAGCACGCAATGCAGGGATCTATGTGCCGAGCGAGACAATCGACCGCTGTGTCGATTATGTCAAGCGAAGCCAAAACGCCGATGGCGGGTTCATGTACATGTTGCAAGGTGGCCCTAGCCGATTTCCACGTTCGGCCGCCGGTGTCGTGGCGCTTTATAGCGCGGGCATCTACTCGGGGGATGAGATCCGCAAAGGTCTCGATTACCTGATGCAAAACATGCCGCGTCAAGAAGACCTCAGCCGCGATACTCACGCACTCTATGGTCACTACTACGGTGTGCAAGCGATGTGGCAAGCTGGTGGACAATACTGGCAACGCTGGTATCCCGCTGTGCACGATGTTCTGCTCAAACAGCAGCAGCCCGACGGCTCGTGGCTCGATCTGATTTGCTCGGAATACGGCACTGCCATGGCCTGCATAATTTTGCAGATGCCCAACAACTACCTGCCGATCTTTCAGCGGTAGTTCCATGAACTGGCGACCGATTTCTTCTGCCCGATGGTGGATGGTATCGCTTCTGGCGATGCTCTCCTTCGCAGCCATCGCGCCGAGCACGCTTTCTGCGCAGGCCGTCGAACGGACCGCGATTCGAATCGATGATCCCCCTGTGAGCGGCTCACTCCTTTCTATCGATGGCGAACTCAACATCTCGCTTCGTCAAGGCGATCGCGCGATCGTCACCAGCAGCCGCGATCTTGTCCGCTGGGGCGAACGTCGCGATCGACTCCCCACCTCTCTCGTTGTTTTGAACGATCAGAGCGAGCTTGTCGCGGATGTGCTGCGGCTCGAAGCCAATCAGTTGCTTTTGGGAGACTCAGCTGGTCTCGACCGATCGTTCTGGGAGCAAACACTCCTAGAAAAACGAGACGTCCGTGCCATCTTTTTTCGACTACCCCTCGAACGATCGACGCGAGCCCAACTCCGCAAGCAGGCAACTGACCACAGCGCGCCAAGCGATCTCATTCTTCTTTCGGGAGGCGAGTCGATCGCAGGCACGGTTATCAAGCTCCCCAACCTAACCGCAGAAGCTTCGCAGACTCCCGCCAGCGACGTGGTGCAGGTGCAACTAACAGCCGATGCGAGACAAATCGATATCCCGGCGTCGAAAGTGCTGGCGATCGTTTTTGCTTCGCGCGGGAAACTGCCGGTAACGGATGTAGTTGAAGAGCAAAAAAGAGCTTGGGTTTCCCTCATCGATGGTTCACTTCTAAACGTCCGTTCCATCGAGAACCGCGATGGCAAACTGAACTTCACGCTGGTCTCGGGAGCCACGTTGTCCACCGCTGGCTCTCGCAGTGAACAAGTGGAGCCCACTCCCTATTCACTCGTCGAGATGATCGAGTCTGATTCCCCTCGCATCTCGTATCTCTCGGATCAAAAGCCGATTTTGGCGCGCCACATTCCACTGCTCACCACCGTGTGGCCGACGCTATTCAACTTGAATGCAATGGGTCAGCCACTTCGCGCGCAGGGCACTCTCTATCGAAAAGGAATTGGAGTTCACAGCGCGTCAAGCGTGGTATACGAGATCGATCGCTCGTGGAAGAAGTTCGAAGCAGAACTCGCCCTCGACGACAGCACCGATGGTCGTGGAAGCGTGATCTTCAAAGTGTTGCTGGCCGGCGAAGATGGAAAATTCCAACCGGCTTTTGAAAGCAAAATCATTCGTGGCGGAGAGGCTCCAACGCCCATCTCCATACCCCTCGAGAACAAACTCCGCATCGCGCTGATCGTCGACTTTTCCGACGAAGGAGATACTCGAGATCTTGCCAACTGGCTCAGCGCGAGACTCGTAAAGTAAATCGAAGTGGCAATGGGGGCCTGTGATTCAGACGCCCCCGCTGACATCGCGATCGCCTTGGCGATCGACTACGCCCCGTACTTACCCATGCGACCCGCATTGCTGAGTGCCAGAGCCATCAAGTATTTGGCTTCGAACTGACCGAGCCCGCCACGGATACTCGACGATTCACCAAACGACGTATTACCGTCGGGACGGCAGCAATCGCTCACCAGCAGCGTGGGGACTGGATGCCAGCTGTGGCTCTTCAAATAGCTCGGCGTGCTGTGGTCGCCAGTCACAATCAATACATCGGGTTTCAGGTTTTCGATAGCTGGCATCACGGCATCGAGTTCTTCGATTCGCTTAACCTTCGCATCAAAATTTCCATCTTCGCCGGTGCTATCGGTGTACTTAAAGTGCAGGAAGAAGAAATCATAGTTGTTCCACTCATCGGTCAGGATCTGCACCTGCTCCTTCAACGTTTGAGCCTTCCCCACAATCTTCATGCCGACAAGCTGCGCCAGTCCTTTGTACATCGGATAGACCGCAATCGCGGCAGCCTTCAGCCCGTACACTTCTTCGTAGGTCGGCAGATCAGGACGGCCCGAGAAACCACGAAGTGTTAGTCCGTTGGCTTTCTTTTCTCCTGCCAGCAGCTTGGTAGCTTGAGCCACGAATTCAGCGGCAATTGCGGCTGTCTTGGCACTTCCAGCATCAACAGCGACGGGCTTGAGTGGAAATGCGCCAACAGCCTGGGGATCGGTGTCTTTCACGTTCCCTTCGAGTCCCGCACCACGGAACACAACCACAAAGCGATGTTCTTTAACGGGCTCAACAAAAATCTCGACGCCTGGAATCTTCACTTCACGTAAGCGAATCGCCAGCGGAGCGCTCTCTTCGGAAGCAATACGTCCGGCGCGACGATCCGAGATCTTCCCTTCGGTGTCGAGCGTGCAGAAGTTTCCACGAGCAGCTACATCGCCGGGCTGCATGGCAAAACCGATACCAGTCGCCTCAAGTGCACCGCGACCGATGACATACTTAATCGGGTCGTAGCCAAAAAGCCCCAAGTGACCAGGGCCACTGCCGGGGCTGATGCCGGGAGCTACAGGAATGCTTGCGCCTTGCACACCGCGGCTGGCAAGCGCGTCGAGATTCGGCGTTTTGGCGGTCTCGAGTTCGGTCTTGCCCCCGGCTGTCATGGGCAAGCCACCCAAACCGTCTGCCACCAGCATGACGATTTTCGAGCCATTTTTCTGATGCAATTCGCGTGTGAGAGCGTGCAGGTCCATGGAGCAGAATCCCTTATATTTCGGCAGGAAGTTGTATTTTGTGCGGAAGAAACAGCAGCGTGCGCAGTGGCATCGCATCAGCGAATTGGATTGGATTCGCCAGCTGCCCATTCGGTGTTCGTACCAGAAATGCCGCTTTACACAAGAGCCCCACAAATTCGCCCCCCGCTTTTGACGACAGCGGCTCAGAAGGTCTTGGGGCATTCGTTCCCTTAGCACCGCTGGCGAGCAGCAGCATCCAGGGGTATTTTGACACGCATGGTCCGCCGCAACTCTCCCGCCGCGCCGGCCGATTCATCGCTCCCTTATCCTCGATCATCCGTTTGCCAACGCCGGAGTCTCTCGTATGTCGTCGCGCTCCCTCCTTTCGTTCGATCCCACTGGTTCGTTTCATCCAGAGTATGGCATCGACCCGCGCGATCTCGAGCATTTGGCTCCCTCGCTCGAGCGAGCCCGTCAGGAGATGCTGGTTGACGATGAAAAGGAGTATGCAAGCAAACAGATCCCCGCGCACAAACAGCCACTCGATGCCGCGTTTTTCTCCATGCCCGAGCGACTGCTGGCCGAGTACAAAGCCGACAAAACCGGTAGTGAACTAGGTCGTATTCTGGCCACCGCTGCCATGCTTAAGTCGCAAGTCGACCGCGTCGTGGTGCTCGGCATTGGCGGGTCGTACATGGGTGCTCGCGCTTTGATGGAAGGTTGCTGCCAGCCCTATTACAACGAACTCTCGCGGGCCGATCGTGGTGGATGCCCTCGCATCTACTTCGAAGGGAACAATATCGACAACGATTCTTCGCAAGGTCTACTCCATTTACTCGGCAGCAAACCAGCGACGAGTGTCGACGATCGCTGGGCCATTGTGGTGATCAGCAAGAGTGGCGAAACGCTTGAAACAGCCGTTGCATTCCGGCAGTTTTTTGCCGCTCTCGAGAAATCGACCGGAAGCCGCGAAGCTGCTGCCAAGTTGGTGGTCCCTGTGACCGGAACCAGCGGACGGCTGTTCGACCTCTCAACGGCAATCGGTTGCCAAGAGAAATTCCCCGTTCCCGATGGTGTAGGTGGACGCTTCTCGATTTTGTCTGCAGTTGGTTTGCTCCCAGCAGCAGTCATGGGACTCGACATCATCACGCTTCTAGAAGGAGCGGCGGCGATGAACGAGCATTTCCGTACCGCAAAACCTGCTGAGAATGTTGTGCTGAAGTATGTTGGTCTGGCGCACTTGATGGAGATGCGTCGTGGCGCCAACATCCGCGTCCTCAGCGTTTGGGCTAAGTCACTCGAATCAGTAGGACTCTGGTACGACCAACTCCTCGCCGAAAGCCTCGGCAAACAACTGATGGGTGCCACACCACTCACCACCGTCAACACCCGTGATCTTCACTCGCGAGCACAGCAACATCAGCAAGGCAAACGCGACAAGTTGTTCACGAACGTAGTGCTCGACAAGTGGCGATTCGACGCTCTGAAGGTGGGTAAGAGCGACCTCGACCAGGACAAACTCAACGGTCTAGCCGACAAATCCCTTTGCGAACTGATGTCGGCTGCCGTCGAAGGAACGAATGCCGCCTACAAGGAAGATGGTCGCCCCACCGCCGATCTCAAGCTTCCAGCCTCCGACGAATGGTCGCTCGGCCAGATGTTTCAGATGCTGATGATTGCCACCGTCGTGGAAGGTCGGCTGATCGGCATCAATCCGTACGGCCAGCCCGGCGTGCAGAAATATAAGGCGGCGATGCAGAAGATTCTGGCTGGAAAATAAGCGTTTTTGGATCTTCGCGACTCATCAACGTCAGAGAGACTTCGATGAAACTGACTTGGCTTGGACATGCCACCTGGCTGATTGAAGCAGCGGGTGGCCGTGCGATTCTCGATCCGTTTCTCGACGACAATCCTGCCGCCTCGATGAAAGCGGCCCAGGTCGAAGTCGATACGATTCTGCTGTCGCATGGACATTTCGATCATATGGCCGATGCGGCTGCGATTGCCAATCGCACCAGCGCAACCGTTGTTGCCAACTACGAAATCGCTACCTGGATCGCCAAAACAGCGGGTGTAAAAAATGTCGTTGGCATGAACCTGGGTGGTTCGACCAGCGTATCGATCGGCACGCTGAAGATGGTTCCTGCTTGGCACAGTTCGCAACTTCCTGACGGAACTTATGGAGGTGCCCCGGCCGGTTTTATCCTCACGAGCGAAGGGAAGCGGATCTATTTTGCATGCGATACCGCTCTCTTTAGCGACATGCAGTTGTTTACGCATGGTGGACTGGATGTGGCGGTGCTCCCCATCGGTGACTTCTACACCATGGGCATCGACGACTCGGTGCTGGCAGCCAAACTGCTCGGCGCTCGGATGGTGCTTCCGACACATCACGGCACATGGCCCCCCATTACTGTCGATACCGACGAATGGGGTGCTGCCATTCACCGCGATACCAGCAGCAAAGCGATTGTGCTGAAACCGGGCGAAGCGATCGAAATCTAAAAAGCCGAATCACGCAGCGACTCTCCCTGAGAAGGACGGAAATGATGATGGGCCACCGCACGACGATGCTGGGTGTTTTTTTCGCGACTTGCTGCTTCACGCTACTGATCATTCCAGTCACTGTGCGAGCTCAAGAGCCCGCCAACGATGTCGCTCCGTCCCCCGATCCAGTCACGCTGGTCTGGAAATGGAAAGCTGGCGACACGCAGAAAATCGAAATGATCACCAGCATCAAAACCTCGGTGAACACCGCTGGTAAAGTGCAAGAGTCGACCACGAAGATCACGACTCACCTCCTTTGGAAAGTCGAGGCGACCAGTGAGAAAGAGACGACACTGACACAATCGGTCGATCGCTTAATGATGGAGATGCGAACTCCCGAACTGGGGGAAGTTCGTTACGATTCCGCCGCGAAATCACGGCCGGTCGGTGTGCAAGCGATCATCGCCGATGCTGTGCAGCCGCTTCTCACAAAAAAACATACGCTGCAACTCACGCCCCGTGGCGAGGTAACAATCACCCCAATCCAGGAGGAAGCAGCTGCTGAAGAATCGCCTGAGAAAGCCACCTCGGAGAAGGCCCCCTCCGCAGAAGCAGCCATGGCGAAAACTATTTTGCTGCTCCCTGAAAAACCAGTGAAAATTGGCGATCAGTGGATGCAAACCGTACTGTCCCCCGGCCGAGAAGCAGCACCACCACTCGAACTCGAAACAACCTATCGGCTCGAAAGTGTGAAATCGAACCCCTCGGTGGCTATGATCAAAACGACCTCGAAGGTCAACACAGCTGCAGGTGAAGGGAAAGCCGATACGCTCAAGATTATTGAAGAAGTTCAATCGGGCGAAACGAATTTCGACATCGACAAAGGTCGCGTGCAAACCGCTGCACAGACGAACAAACTGACGACGGAAAAGAAATATCGCGAGACGACGATTCGGACCACGATTGAAACGTCGATCACCACTAAGTTTCTCGAAGAGTAGCAGTTCGAGGAACCAGCGAGATTAGAACATCGCTATCTTAAGTTGTCTTGCGAAACGGGGAGCCGATTTGAATTTCGTCCCCGACAACGCGCAGTTCAAAGCAGTCGATTTTGATTTTGGGATTGTCGGCCCACTGGCCACTTTTCACACAAAATCGCCAAGCGTGCCACGGGCAACTGACGAGTCCCTTTTCCATGTGCCCGCCAGCCAGCGAAGCCCCCATGTGGGGACAAAAGTCGTCGATGGCGTGAAACTCGCCCCCTTCGTTGAACACCGCCACCATTCGACCATCGACGGCATACGAACGCCCCTCGCCGGGTGGGATGTCACTGGTTTTGGCAACGGTGGTGAATTGAGACATCGATCTGCTTTCTCTGGCTGACGTGAACCGGCCAATCTTGAGCGCGGAGCACGCTCAGCACTGCCAAGGGCGGTCCTCAAGCGGTCGTGATCCTCTTACTATAGTAAACTCGTGAAATTGTTCGACAGGGGATCGCCTTCCGGCGAACTTCTGCTCGAGGCAGACGTACTACCCTCCGAGGATCATTCGTCGTGGAAACTCCTGCTGTCCCAGCCTCGCCGAAGCCTTCACCGACGATCTCACTGGCGGAACTTCAGCAACTCATTCGTGCGATGTACTTCGATAAAGACAAAGCACGTGGGCTAGAAGGGACGTTTGTCTGGTTCATGGAAGAGGTGGGGGAACTCGCCACCTCGCTTCGGAGCGGATCGCCAGACGAGCGACGAGGTGAATTTGCCGATGTGCTCGCGTGGCTTGTTACGATGGCGAATGTGGCGGGAGTCGACCTAACCGAAGCGGTGGCACGCAAATATGGGGGTGGATGTCCCGGTTGTAGCAAGCTTGTGTGCACCTGCCCCTCGAGCGAGAAGCCTTAGCGGAAAACCTTAACCGTTTCGCCCATTTCCCCCGAGCCACTGGCGAGCTATTCTGCATGTTTCCCGCACTGCTTGTTCCCGCTGAATCGGCCGGTTTTGAGCTTGTCTTGGCTACTTCGTGCAGGTTGTGATGCGATTTTGCCTTCTAGCGATCACACTTCTCTTGTTCGCGGTCGCTCCTGCGCTCGCCGATGCCCCTCAACAGGTAGCGATATCGAGCGTCGCTGTCGGATTTGAAGGGCAAGCGAAAGCCGGATTTCTCACCCCCGTTCGCGTAACGATTCAAGGGCTCACCGAAGCGTCGGAAGCCGAGCTTCGTGTGCGTGGTGTCGATGGCGACGCTGTGCCTGTGATCTACCAAGCTGGCGAGGGGAATCTCTCGCAACTCGCGGCCAGCGCTACGGGGCAAGAACTTACAACCACCATCTACTTCAAAGTCGGTCCGCAGCCAACTCCCGCGACGGTAGAGTTGCTTGTGCAAGGAAAGATCGTTAGCGAAAAAGCGATTTCGTTTCGAGGTGGAAAACCCCTCGCTGCGACGCGCGAACTTGTTCTGACCATCGGATCGCCACTCGGCATGGAGGAGGCACAAAAACTCTCTCCTCGCTCGGAGGATAGTGCCTACGCTCTCGCCCGAGTGGAGTCGGTCGATGAGCTTCCCGATCAGGCTTGGGGCTTTGAAGGTATCGACGCAATACTCCTAAGCACGAGCGAAAAAGGGCTGTTTGCCAAGCTTACCACGCAGCAGCAGCAGGCGATCGCCGATTACACGCTTGGCGGTGGGCGATTGATTCTTTCCGCAGGTTCGGCAGCGAGCGATGCACTGCAAAACGAACCTTGGAAGTCGCTGCTCCCTTGCCAGACAGCTCCTGGAACGCCACTTCGCGATCGTGTGGGACTGGAAACCTTGAGTGGCTCGCAGTTGACGCTGGGCGCCGATCGCCCTGAAGTGCTCGCACTCACGAACGTTGGTGGACGTATTGAACTCGACGAAGGTGGCGTCGCAGCAGGACGTCCTTTGGCGGTTCGAGGCCCCTCAGGGCTTGGAGAAGTGCAAGTCATCGCAATCGAACTCGATCATCCGTCGATCGCCACTTGGAAAGGCCGGTCGCGGCTTCTAGCTGCCCTCATGCAACGGACGCGCGATCAGCAGCAGCAAGATCGCGACGTCTCACGGCGCACCGTGAACCATCTCGGCTTTACGGACTTGGTGGGTCAACTTCGAGCCGCGCTCGATCAGTTCAGCGACGTCACGCTGGTGAACTTCACAACGGTTGCTGTTTTGACGCTCGTCTATCTGCTGATTATCGGTCCCGGTGATTACTTTTTTGTCTCCGGACTTGGACTCCCTCGCTGGATAACCTGGATCAGTTTTCCCACCACCACCTTGCTATTCTGCTTACTCGGCTGGTACCTGGGACTCGCTGCCCATGGAACTGAGCCCAAACTCAACCATGTGGAACTGATTGACATCGACCCTACGACGTCGACCATTCGCAGCACTAGCTGGATTCATCTTTACACGCCACAAAGCGAGCGACTCTCCCTTTCGCTCGAGCCGCAATCGCCTCCGTTTCAGCTTCAAAACGAGACACTGCGTGGTACGCTCGACTTTCAAGGACTTCCTGGCGATGGCTTAGGGGGACTTTCGTCGCGACAAGTGCAACTGGCCGACGTCGAACCTTACTTTGCCTCACCACCGTCAGTCACCACCCACTCAAGTCGACTAGAGCAATTGCCGCTGCAAAGTGCGTCGTCGAAATCAATTTCGGGACGCTGGACGGCTAAAGCGACAGGCGTATCGAAGTGCGACTTACGCATGGGTCAATACGGCCTGCTCGCTGGAACTGTGTCGTCCCCCATCGATGTACAGTTATCCCAATGCCTGCTGGTTTACGGTGAATGGCTTTACCGGATCGACAAACTCTCACCCGGGCAGCCCGTTTCGATCGATCGCATTTCGCCGCTGAATCTGGAAGCGCGTCTGACGCAAAAAATGGTGGTGGGAGAGAAAGATGTCTCGACCCCCTGGAACCAGCAGTCGACCGACCTGCCACGCATTTTGCAGATGATGATGTTCTACGACTCAGTGCGTGGCGCGAACTACACCGGACTTTCGCATCGCTACCAAACCAACATCGATTTTACGAACCACTTGCGGGGGGGCCGCGCGGTGCTGGTTGGAAACCTAGATAGTCCCGTCTCGACCATCAAGATCGACGACCAACCGATTGTCGCCACGAAATCGATCACCCTGATTCGCGTGGTGCTTCCTGTCGCTCCGCTCGAGCCGAAAACGACGGCAGCCAGCGGCATTCGCGAATCATCGAGCACGACCACCACGGATCGCAGCGAGGAACCATCGTCGTGATTAAGACCGTTGACCTGACCAAACGCTATGGCGAGTCGTATGCGATTCGCTCCATCGACCTCAATCTTGAGGCTGGCGATCTGTTCGGCTTCATCGGTCCCAACGGTGCCGGTAAAACGACCACGATGAAGATTCTGGCAACGCTGCTGAACCCGACCTACGGCGAAGCCTACGTTTGCGGCCATTCGATCTATCACGACCCGAAAGAAATTCGACGCCTGGTCGGCTACATGCCCGATTTCTTTGGTGTCTACGACGACATGAAGGTGATTGAGTATCTCGAGTTCTTTGCAGCCGCTTATCGGATTCGTGGCCCTCGTCGTCGCGAAGTTTGTAATGAAAAGCTAGAACTCGTCGATCTTGATTTCAAACGCGATGCTTACGCCAACACACTTTCGCGCGGACAGACGCAGCGACTAGGCTTGGCCCGTGTTCTGCTTCACGAACCCCAAGTGCTGCTGCTCGACGAACCTCTCAGCGGCCTCGACCCGCGGGCTCGTATCGAAATGCGCGCTGTGCTTCGCCGCTTGGGATCGCAGGGCAAAACCATTATGGTTTCGAGCCACATTCTGCCAGAGTTGGCGGACATGTGTAACAAAGTCGGCATCATCGATCGGGGCGTGATGAGTCACTGCAACACGGTCGATGAAGTGATGAAGCAAGTGCGACAGCAGATCGTGCTGCTGATTGAAGTGACGGGCGATATCGATGCCGCTGCCAAGCTACTCGAGCAGCAAGACATGGTGGCGAGCGTCACCATCAACAAAACGCAAATCGCCGCCAAACTCAATGTGGGGGTCGAGGACTACACCGATCTTGGCCCGCTGCTCATGGCGGCTGGTCACAAAATTCGGCTTTTCCGCGAAGAAGAAGTCAATCTCGAGTCGGCTTTCATGGCCCTTACCAAGGGACTCGGGCATCGCGTCTAGCAATTCGTCAGCCGACGCGAAAGTTAAACTGCTTACCAATCGCGCTGCCGATCTATTGCATTCACTCGGCCAGCAGCACCGCGACTTCACTGTCGAGATACCCCAACCGACACGCTTTGGCACGTAGCTTGGCACCATGAACCACCGGCATCGGGCCTGTGTAAAGCCGCCAGCTTACATTCGTGCCGCGTCCCCCTGCCTGCTGCTTTCCCTTGGCTTTACCAGCAGGTTTTTCGCGTGGCAAATCTCCAGCTTCTGCTGGCGCATCATCAGCCGCCTCGGTTTCCCAGCGATACACAATCGATGCGCCCTCGGTAGCACAAGTGATCGTCAACTTCTCTTCCGACTTCGTAATAACGGGGCTCGAGGTCGTCGCGAATTTTCCGGAAGGACGCGCTCGCTCCATCACTTCCGCTTCAGGAATCAGCCCCAAATCGCCGGTCGATTCACGCCATGCTAAGTGGGCCGCCCGGAGACGCTCGAGATCCTTGGCAAACTTGGGATCTTCAGCGAGGTTGTTGATTTCATGCGGATCGGCGTCGGTATCGTAGAGTTCTTCGAGCGGCTTCGTGGGTGCGAAGAACAGCTTCGATGGTCCTTCGAGCTTTCCTTCCGCATGCAGCTTACGCCACTCTTTCATCATTGGCATCTCATCCATGTAAGCGATGTGCTGAGCATACGGAAGATCGGGGCGATAGTTGCGGATGTACTTGAAACGCTTGTCTCGCACGGCGCGAATGATATCGAGCGTTTCATCCATCCGGTCGCGAGCAGCATAGATGTAATCGCGTGGCGCTGCTGCTGCGTCTCCGAGAAACACCTGACCTTGAAAATGTTGCGGACGCTCAATCCCAGCGAGAGCAAGCATCGTTGGTGCGAGATCGACGAAAGCGACAAGGTCATCACGTACCGTTCCGGGAGCAATTTTGGAGGGCCAACGCACCATCAGAGGCACGCGAATGCCGGAGTCGTAGACCCAGCGTTTAGCTCGCGAAAGACCGCGACCGTGGTCTCCAAAACAGACAACAATCGTTTTGTTGGCCAATCCGGCTGCGTCGAGCTCGGCCAAAATTTTCCCGACCTGCTTATCAGCGAAGGTAAGATTGTCGTAGTAGTTGGCCCAGTCCTGTCGCACCACAGGCGTGTCGGGATAGTACGGTGGCAGAACTGCCTTGGCCGGATCGTGCCGCTCTTGTTCGCTAAGCGAGTTGCGACGAACTTGCTGAGCACTCGGCGCGAGTCGCACCTGACTCTCGTGCGTTGAAGTGAGGTTAATCACCGCAAAGAATGGTTGATCCGAGCGAGGGCGATTCTTGTAGTGTGCGCCGGGCCGCGTGTCATCCCAGGCACTCACGGGAACGTCGAAGTTGTAGTCGGTTTTGGTATCGTTGGTGCAGTAATACCCGGCTGCTCGCAGGTATTCGGGAAAACACTTTACATAGGCTGGAGGGACACCTTTGCAGCGCATGTAGTGTGTGCCGATCGACGTCGGATACATCCCTGTGATAATGCCCGAACGGCTCGGTGCGCAAACACCCGCATGCGTGAACGCGCGGGCAAATCGGGCCCCTTCACTTGCGAATTTGTCGAGATTGGGGGTGATGGCATATGCGTCGCCGTAACACCCCAAATCGGGGCTGATATCCTCGAGCGAGATCCACAGGATATTCGGCCGCTCGGCAGCAGCGGCTTGCGCTCCTCCCAAGAAACTCAGCAGCAGTCCCGCAGTAGCGATGAAGTACAGATTCCATAGTCGCTGCATCGCTCGAAACTCCCGAAGAGAGGCCTACTGAGGATTTCGTCAATAAATACACAGCAATAAATGCATAATTCTTGACAAGTTATTCTCTAATGATGCACGTACACTGTCAAATATTGTCAGGATATTTGCATCACTTCCTTACGACTTTTTGAATCGCAGCTGAGTAAACTCTCTGACGCGATTGGCAATGGCAGGCTCCACTGGCAGCCGCTCCATGCTACTGGCGCCGTAGAATCCGACGATTCCCTCGGTGCGATCAAGGATGTACTGCGCATCTTCCGGTTCGGCGATCGGACCTCCATGGCACAGCACCAGGATCTCGGGATTCACCCGTTTCGCGGCGTCGTGCATGGCCTGAACTGCAGTCACGCAGTCGTCAAGCGTCACCGTCGTTTGAGCACCAATCGAGCCCTTGGTAGTGAGCCCCATGTGTGGAATCAAGATGTCGGCACCAGCCTTGGCCATCGCGGTTGCTTCGTCAGGATTGAAGCAGTACGGAGTGGTGAGCAAGCCCAATTCGGCGGCAGTCTTGATCATGTCGACTTCGAGACCATAACCCATGTCGGTCTCTTCGAGATTCTTGCGAAAATTACCGTCGATGAGTCCTACCGTCGGAAAGTTTTGAACGCCCGAGAAGCCAGCAGCGTCAACTTCCTTTAAGAACAATTTCATGATGCGAAATGGATCGGTTCCGCAGACACCAGCCAGCACCGGTGTTTTCTTGACCACCGGAATCACTTCGCGAGCCATGTCCATCACAATTGCGTTGGCATCGCCATACGGCATCATGCCCGACAACGATCCGCGCCCCCCCATCCGGAATCGGCCGGAGTTGTAAATCACTAGCAGGTCGACACCCCCTGCTTCCGACATTTTGGCACTGATACCAGTTCCGGCACCACCACCAACGATGGGCAATCCCGAAGCCACTTTAGCGCGAAGTCGAAGAAGAATTTCTGTTCGTGAGAAGAGTGCCATGATGATTCAATCTAGCAAGAGAGGTGAGTGATTTCGGGGTTCAATGACTGCTGCAAACGAGCGCAGCGCTGGGGCGGTGCCAACCGGCTTGTCCCCCCAAAAAGTGAAACTAAACAGCTAGGCAACGGTCGACGCCGTCGCCTTCTTCACAGCAACCGATCGCATGAGTTCGAGAAGCTCGTGAGCAGCTGCTTCGGCAAACTCTGGATCGTTGATGTGGTGATTCATCTCTGTGAGCTTGGTCGATCCATGATGCTCGCGTATCCCCTGGAAAAGCGCTTCACGGGCTGCTGTGTCGCAGAACGCCCCTCCTTCACGATCGATGGCTGATACACCGAGTAGAGGCAAGAGGATGGTCGCCGGACCTTTGGAGGCGGAGACTTTCTGAGCAATCTCGGTACCTAGCTTAGCGTTTTCTTCGGGGGTGGTTCGCATCAGCGTAACGACCGCATTATGAACGTGGAATTTGCGCCCCTCAAACTTTGCGGGAACATTCTCACGCGGCCCAAAGTTCACCATATCGACAGCTCCGACAGAGACCACTTGGGGAACTCCACAAGCGGCTGCGGCAGTAAGACGCTCAGGCCCCGCTGAAAGTTCGCCCCCCACAAGTTCGTCGGCCAGTTCGGTGGTCGTGATATCGAGAACACCAGCAACGAGTCCATCCCGAACAAGCGACTCCATCGCCCGGCCACCATTGCCGGTCGCATGAAACACGAGCACTTCGTACCCTTCTTTTTCAAGCACTTCGCGGGCACGTAAGACGCAGGGAGTTGTGACGCCAAACATGCTGGCAACCACGATCGGACGATCGCTGGTTTGCGTCTCGGCAGGTCGAAGCTTAACCAGACCTGCCATCGCAGCCGCCGCTTGCGACAAGATTTTGCGACTAACGCGGTTGATTCCAGCGATGTCGACAATCGAATTGAGCATGAAGATATCTTTGTCGCCAACAAACTGACGTGTTTGGCCTGATGCCAATGTGCTCACCATCACTTTCGGAACCCCAATCGGGAGCGCACGCATCGCTGCGGTGCCGATCGTGCTGCCGGCGGAACCTCCGAGGGCGATCACACCATCGAGATTTCCACGTGACAGGGCTTCGCGAACGATCACCACTGCACCTTCAGCCGCCTTGGTCACCGCAGATCCACGGTCGTTCTTTTCGACCATAGCGGCGAGTGATGTCCCCGCGCGAACGAAAAGTTCGTTCCGCGAAACATCGCCACTGAACGAGGGAGAGCCGATGCAGCCGGTATCAACCACCACCACTTGCACACCCATCGCGCGCAGGGCATCGCGGAGGTACTCCGCTTCGGGACCTTTGGTATCCAGCGTTGCAAAGAGATAAACTGCCATCGGATCGGTAGCTCCCGCGAGAGGTTAGGGAGGATTATTGCTGCAAAGAAAACAGGCCCAGACTCGCAGACGATTAGTAGCGTGCCAAATCCTTGGTCGAGCGATCGGGATGCAGCACCGACAAGGTTCGCTGCGATTCGAGGGTCATCAGCCGCAGGTCGCTGCCGACCGCCAGAAACTGCATGCCTTGGGCGGCGCGCTCTTTGGCGTTGTCGGGGTCCATGGCGTGTATGCCGGTGGCACAACCCGTTTTCTTACCCGCAGCGATAACCGCCTGCACGGCAGCTTCGTGCTCTTCTGCGGTGGGAAAGGTCCCATCGGGCTGGCGCATCTGGAACCTCAGATCGTTCGGACCGATGAAAATGGCATCGACCCCCGGCAGGCTATAGATTGCTTCGGCGTTCGCGACGCCACGGGGACTCTCGGTCTGCAACACCACCAAGATGTTGTCGTTGGCTTGAGCGTAGTAGTCTCCTGCGGTGGCATCGAAATTCATGGCGTGCATGCCACCCCCGACGCTTCGATTTCCAACCGGTGGATAATAAGCGGCGGCGATAGCCGCTTTGGCTTGCTCCACGGTGTCGACCATCGGTACGACAACCCCCCAGGCACCGGCATCAAGCACACGCTTAATCAGGTGATGCTGCCCCTCGGGGACACGCGCGAGTGGCACGCATCCAGCGTCGGCCACGGCACCAAAAATCATGGCCGCTTGCGACCAGTCGATTGCGGAGTGTTCGATATCGAGTGTCAGCCAGTCCCAACCCATGCGCGCTAGCACGCGGGTGGCATAGAGGTCCCCCAGCGAAAGCCAAGTGCCGTAGCTAACTTCACCACGATGTAGCTTTTCTTTGACGATATTTTTTCGCATCGTTTGCTTGCTGCTTCGAGAGAGGACCAGTGGAAGTGCGGAGCGATAAGTGGTGTAGCGTACTAGGCCCCAGCGCGACGTTGCAACGCCCTGTTGCCGCCCAAGCGAGAAACAGTCGGCTGGAAAGTCATCGTTTTCCTGAAGAGAGGTTTGCGTCACCCGAAAGAAGCGGCGAAAATGCAACTTTCGAGCCCCGAGGATTCTTCTTCGTCGCGGGCACCTGTTGCAGGCCCTCGTCGGCTTGAGTGCGTACTTTCCCATCTCCCTTGTAGTCCCTGGAGATACCGCGTGCATTCTCGCATTTCCCAGCGAGCTTGGACTTTGTGGTTGCTCACCTGGGCAGCGCCGTGGTCGCTGGTCGGCGCGATGTTTGGTTTGCTGGGACTCGCCACCGGGGGTGGCGCACAGCGAACTGGCCGTGTGCTTGAGTTTTGGGGTGGGGTTCCGGCCTGGATTCTCGGCAAGATGCCGATCGCTGGTGGTGCGTCGGCAATCACCTTGGGGCATGTCGTTCTAGCCCGTTCGCGACCTCTACTCGACCAAACACGCTCGCACGAGGCGATTCATGTCGCGCAGTACGAACTGCTCGGGCCTTTTTTCATACCCGCTTACCTGGGGTATTCCCTCTGGCTCTGGTGTGTCGGTCTTGATCCCTATTTCGATAATCCGTTTGAAAAAGAAGCGTACGGTGTCTCGGAGACTCGAGCCCCGCATCAGCACTAGGATATAGTTGAGCGTAAGCCTCCAACCTTGGATACGATCGTAAGACCTCGTCGAGTTAGAAGATCTACAACTGTTTTTCCTGTTGTAGCCATTCTGACAACGCCGGAGACGCCTGAATCTCGTCAGCGTATTTCGATTGCTCACGAAAGTTGCCGTCATGAAGCCATTGCAACACAAACTCTCTCATCAAACTGTGCCGGCAGACTGCTCCTTAGGGAGAGTCCGTGGGGTTTGGGCGAAGTTAGTTTGGATGATTGCCACATGGATGCTGCTGTTGGCTGCCATGCCAGCGACGGCACAAACGAAAGCGCAGTACGACGCCGCCCGCAATTTCATGGTGAAGGAAGTTATCGTTGGTTCGGGGATCAAAGACGAACGTGTGATTCAGTCGATGCGCGACACGCTGCGGCACGAATTTGTCACGATCACGCACCGTAAGAATGCCTACCTCGACATGGCGTTGCCGATCGGCGATTCGCAAACGATCAGCAGTCCGTTTATCGTGGCCTACATGACCGAGTCGCTGCAGCCTCAAGCGACCGACAAGGTGCTCGAAATCGGCACCGGCTCGGGTTATCAAGCAGCCATCTTGAGTCCGCTCGTCAAAGAGGTGTACTCAATTGAAATTGTCGATTCTCTCGGGAAAAACGCTGCCAAAACCCTTACGCGGCTGGGCTACAAAAACGTCTTTACGAAAGTGGGTGACGGTTATCTGGGATGGGAAGAACACGCGCCGTTCGACAAAATTATTGTTACCTGCTCACCCGAAAAAGTTCCCAAACCACTGGAGGATCAACTGGTCGAAGGTGGGCTGATGGTGGTTCCTGTGGGACAGCGTTACGAGCAGACGCTCTACCTGTTTCGCAAACGCAATGGAAAACTCGAATCCGAAGCGCTCCTCCCCACCCTGTTTGTGCCGATGACGGGCAAAGCCGAGGACAACCGGGAAATTAAGCCCGATCCGGCGAATCCCCGGTGCGCGAACGGGAGTTTCGAACAGGAAGCGTTTCCGGCAGGTGGTCAGCCTGGCTGGTATTACGAGCGGAATATTCGATGGGAGACCGACGAGAATTCCCCCGACGGAAAACACCATGTGAGCTTCACTAATTCCGTTCCAGGCTTAAGCTCGCACTTGCTGCAAGGATTTGCCATTGATGGTCGTAAGGTCCCCGAACTGGAGATGAAGGGGTGGGTGAAGACCGACAACGTGATCGACGGCCCAGGTCGAGATGACATTGCTTATATTATTGTGACGCTTTACGACGAGAATCGTCGGCAAATGGGGCATCACTTGCTGGGCCCCTTTCGCGGCACACATGACTGGGCCGAGAAGAGTAAGAAGATTCGCATTCCAGCGCAAACACGCGAAGGTGTATTGCGAATCGGTTTGTTCGGCGCGACGGGGACGGCGAGCTTCGATGGGATTTCGCTGCAAAAAGTAGTTGCGGAAATCCCTGAAACCTCAGAGACTCCATCAGCCCCCTAAATGTCGTTCTGAATTCCTGAGCGCCGACCGTTAATTTGGGCCCCCCGTTTCGGCACACTCTTGGTGCCACCATGGCTTGATATGAAGGTGTGAAATGCAGTTTCCGCTGATCGTCATCACGATTGGAGTCGCAGTTGTTGGGGCCTATCGACTTTTCACAGCGATGGGGATGGAAATACCCGCTGGGGCCGAAGCCGAGTTGATGGAGAGCCTGACGAAGACTCGCCAAACGCAGATGCTCCAAGGTGGTGCGTTGATGGTGGCGGGAATTATCGCCACCGCTGCCACGCTGATTCGAATGGCGATGAAAGCGATGCAAAACAGCCGCACCGAGCACGCCGACGACGCAGAAACCTAGGCCCAGAACTAGTGGTTGGCTGCGACACACTTCTTCTCCCCACTCTTTGGGGAATTAGTTCTGTAGAAATTGCGTTCGCGTCAAAAGTGAGCCTTGGCTCCTAAAGACCCTAGCGCTTCGCCACTTAAACAGCCATTTAAAGCGTGGCATTTCTTGCAAGCTCCCGCTTAATTGCTAGCACTAGGGGCAGGCTACTATCCATAATGGGGTAGTTACAGGAGTTTTGCTGGCAATTGACGGCGCAAGCTGTTTTCTGGCATAAGCTTACGTAGTAGCCTGTCTTGGGCAGCGCTGTAGCTTACGGAAATGCTCCCGTCGAAAAATTTTCGCTAAAGAATGCAGTCTTCGCAAACGGGAAATACTTCCCAAACTGCTTGAATTGCATGCTAGGGTTGGTTAGGTTTTCAAGGGAAACCTCGCGCCTACTCCTATTTGAGTACACAGGCCCAGTGGCCTCTTTTCGTTCACCTTTGAGAGGATTGTTGCTAATGAGCACGAATGTTTTTCGAAAATTGGCTGCCGGTGGCTTGGTTGCTCTGGCTCTGCTGACCGCAGGCGCTGGCGAAGCCCTGGCCGGTTGGCGCTGGCACGGTAGCAGCGGTGGATCGTCGGGCGGTTCGAGCGGTGGCAGCAGCGGAAGCTGGGGCAGCTCGGGTGGCTCGAGCGGTTCGTACAGCATGTCGTCGGGTGGTTCGAGCGGCGGAAGCTCGGGCGGACATACCTGGGGCAGCAGTGGTGGCAGCTCGGGCGGCAGCAGCGGCCTGTTCAAGCACCACTGGAAGAAGAAGTGGCACGGCAGCAGCGGTTCGTCGGGCGGTTCGAGCGGTGGCAGCAGCGGAAGCTGGGGCAGCTCGGGTGGCTCGAGCGGCGGCTCGTCGGGTGGTTCATCCGGCGGCAGCGGTGGCACTTATTACTACGCTCCCATGGAGAGCGAAGTGCCGATGACCGTGCCAACCGATCCATCGACTACACCGATGAATCCAGGCGTTGCTCCGATGACCCCGATGGCACCAGCTCCTGGTCTCGACACCTCGAATCGTCGTGCCGACGGTTTGTTGATGGTCGACGTTCCAGCCGATGCCAAGATTTACGTCAATGGTCAATCGACGTCGAGCACCGGCGAAAACCGCCAGTATGTCTCGCGTAATCTTTCGACCGGCTATAGCTACACCTATGAAGTGAAGGCTGAACTGGTCCGTGACGGTAAGACTCTCGAAGTGGTGAAGACGGTCGATCTCCGCGCTGGCGAAACCGCCAACGTTGCTTTCGATTTCGAAAGTGCCAAGAGCGTTGAAACCTCGCTGACGCTGCACGTTCCAGCCGATGCGAAGGTCTACCTGGCTGGCCGCGAAACCAAGGCTCAAGGGGAAACTCGCGTATTCCGCACCACCGGCCTCTCGGGCGACAACGCCTGGAAGGATTACACCGTCCGCGTGGAATGGAACCGTGGTGGCCAAACCTTCTCGAAGGAAGAGAAAGTTTCGCTCCGTGGCGGCGAGACCAAGGAACTCACTTTCGACTTCGAAGGTGACAAGGTCGCTGCTCGCAACTAATTCGATAAAGAACATCGAAGTTCGGTAGCGATTGTGAAAATTCACATTCTGCTGCCGAGCGATCCGTGATTCGACTTACGACCCTCGTAACGGTTTTGCCGCTACGAGGGTTTTTTCGTGCCTTTCCGGAAAGGTGACCCCAGAGCGAAAAGTTTGCGTGCGCGGCACAGCTTCGTCGATAACGAGAGACATGAATCCTCGACGAACAAATGCGCCCGAGGCATCGGGCGACTCGCGTATCGCGCCAAACTCCTCAGCAGGCACGATGGACAACTCCACCGACTGGCTCGCAGCGGGGGGGGCCAATCCGCGCGTCCGGCTGCTGATCAGCGGACTCATCGCCGCGCATGTGCTGGCGGTCTTCATCTGTCCGTTTGCATTCGCCTGCCAGGTGAGCAACCAGTCGATGTCACCGTTTGCGAGCAGCCTCTACGCCATCGCGCGCCCCTACTCGCAGATGCTTTATCTCGATCATGGGTACTTCTTCTTCGCTCCCGATCCTGGCCCTTGCCACTTGGTGCGCTACGAAGTGACGTACACCGATGGCCGCGAAAAGATTAACAAGACCTTTCCCAGCCTCGCCGATCAGTGGCCACGACTTCTCTACCATCGCCACTTCATGATGGCTGAGACACTTCACAATACCTACGCGCCGCCAACGGGTCCTGTCGAGCCAACGCCACCTCCTGCTGGCGCCACACAGGAACAGAAGACGCAATTTCAGCGTGTCGATCTCCCACTCTTTCGCGAAGCCAAGCAAGCGTGGGAAATGCGCCGCGATCAGCACGTCGCCGTTCGCGATTCGATGGTTAAACATCTCGAGTCGCTGCATCCTGGTGGCAAAGTATCGCTCGTCCGTGTCGAGCATCGCCCACTCTTCCCGAACGAAGTAACCGAGTTTGGCAAAAAGCTGAACGCGGCCGATACCTACACCGATCTCGTGGAACCTAAGACCGCTGGAGGTGCCCAGTGAATCTCGTCCTCCAAGCCACGATTGATTGGTTTCAGGATCTTGCGAAAGCCTGGGATCGGTTCTGGTTCACACCATCCAAACCACACACGCTGGCCATGATGCGTGTGCTGGGTGGTGGCATGCTGTTCTACACGCACCTGGTTTGGACGCTCAACCTCGAGAGTTTCCTGGGCAAGAGCGCGTGGATCAGCCGCCGCGCATCGGTGCTACTGAACAAGGGCTTCGATGGCGAGGTCTACGCTTTCAGCCATCTTTGGTACATCGACTCTGCTCCCCTGCTCTGGACCATGCACCTGCTGGCCCTCGTGGTTTTTGCCATGCTGGTGGTTGGCTACCAGACACGCATCGCTTCGATTCTTGCGTGCCTCTTCACCCTTTCCTATTGCCATCGACTTAACGGAGCTCTCTTCGGCCTCGATCAAGTGAATGCGATGATCGCGCTCTACCTGATGCTGGGCCGCTCGGGGGATGCTTTTTCGGTAGATCGCTGGCTCGCTATTCGGCGGGGGAATGTCGAAGAGCCGACTCCCCGCGCTAGCACCAACATTGCCGTGCGGCTGATCCAAGTGCAGATGTGCGTGATCTATCTGTTTGGCGGCATCGGCAAAATGCGTGGCGAAACGTGGTGGGATGGTTCGGCCGTTTGGTTTTCGTTTGCCAGCCTCGAATATCAGTCGCTCGATATGACCTGGATGGTGCGTTGGCCTTGGATCATCTCGATCCTGACCCACCTGACGGTGTTTTGGGAAACGTTCTACTGCTTCCTGGTTTGGCCCCGTTTCACCCGCCCCCTATGCCTGGCGATGGCGGTTGCCGTTCATGGCGGCATTGCTTTGTGCCTCGGGATGCCCACGTTCGGCATTGCCATGATCATTGGCAACATGGCGTTTCTCAGCCCCGATTTGGTGAAGCAAGCCGTTGCAGCTTTGACGCGCCGATTCGGTTCGAAGAAAACAGCTGCGACACCTGGAACCATTCACGCGAGCTCGAGCATCACCAGCAATCCACTTCCCAGTGGCGTGATGGCTGCCACCAAGTAGTTGCGATCCTGCCACAGTAAACAGATCAGCAAGAAACAAAAAAATCGCGGCGATGAGTGGTAAAGCTCATCGCCGCGATTTTATTTCAAGAGGCGCCGGTCGGAGTTGAACCGACGATGGCGGATTTGCAATCCGCTGCCTTAGCCACTTGGCTACGGCGCCCTATTTCCGAAACTCATTTGCCAGAGTAAGTCTAGGCAAAAGAGTTAATTTACTGACTTTACAAAGGACACGCTGAGGAGCGAAACCACTCAGGCGTCTTGTACAACCATCTATCGTCAAACTAAGGAAGCAAACTTTAACGGTCAAGGGGATGATAGCGATTAGAGCGAGTCTATCGAATCGTCAACCAACCGCTTGAGTGCTCGATATCGACCAAAACGGGACCGATTCTCGAGTCTCAGCCGCAAGAAAGGCTGCACATCCGTTCCAGCACGACCCAGGAGGGTGATAGCTGAAGAACGACTCCCGTTTCGAACGATCACTAAAGACTAGCCAGCGATCGTTCTCCGGGGAGCTCGTTGCCCGTCATAGACGCTAGTATCGGCAAAAGGTTCCCAACGATTGAGTCTGCTACGACGAGGATTTTCGTCACACACCCCTTCGAGGGTGATAGCAGACCTCTGGCATCCCCCCGCTCAGTGAAAGGATGCGTCGATGGGACTCCCCCAAATGCTCGCCCAGTGGCTCGTGACAGATCGCGTGGCCCAACTTGCCGAAAAGATTGCGGTCCGCAGTCGCATGCAAGTTTGGCAACGTGTGGCACACCGACTTCCCGCCATGCAAGGCGCCGAAGCGAAAGGCTACGTTCGATCGCGAGCGGTGATGCCGATTACTGCCGAGACTGAAAAACTTCTCGCTGAAGAAAACATGAGTTCGCCGAAGCTTCGCGACGCACTCATCCCTGCCGCCGTCGAAGCGATGGTTCGCATGCTCTGCGATTCGCGCAGTCGTGTGATCAAGACCCAGCCAGGAAAACGACGCGTGGCGTAATCTCGCCCGCCCTCTTCGATCGGAAGATTCCTGGCCAGCCCTTTGCCGCAGGAGAGTTTGAGATGCAACCTCAAGCCTTGCCATCGCTCGCTGATCTTTCGTATCAACTCGCCAACCAAAACGCTCGTGTAGTGAGCCTGCTCGACTCACTACCGGGCATGGTCGACCAGTTGCTCTTTGCAGCCAAAAGCAAAGACTGGCCGGAAGTGTCGCGTCTTAGCCAGGTTCTGGCACACAATAGTCAAACCGGACATCAGCCGCACTTGGCCGAATCGGCAGCTCGACTCGCTGCTGCCGCTCAAACCCGCGACAACGAACTCGAAATCCAAAAACAGCTGGTTCGGCTCGTGGGACTCTGTGGTCGCGTGCAAAATCCGCCAGCCAGCGCCTAAATTTTGGGCGAGGCGCGGGGCATCTAGCACGGCTCAAGACTCCCCTCTTCGGGGCCAGCGCTTGAATCGGCGCACTGTTTGGAATACCGTGGTGAGAACTTTTTAGGCTATCGAGCCATCCGCAAGTCCCGCCACCGTACCGAGAAGGGTCGTCTACTCGACGCCACCGCGCATGAGCACCGGAGAGGGTTCAACAACCGGATTTTCCACCATGCGTGGCCGGAACTATCCCACGATTCGCCAATTCACCGTGTTTCTCGAGAACCGGGTCGGACGGCTCCTGGAAGTGGTGCGCCGCTTCGAAGGGAGCCGCGTTCGCATTGTTGCGCTCTCGATCAACGACGCCACTGAATGTGCGTTCGTTCGATTCCTGCTCAGCGATCCCGAGCGCGGTCGCGAAATCCTCGAGCGGGCTGGACTTGCGATTATCGAAAGCGATTTGATCGGCGTTGAGCTTCCCGATGGCCCACAACCTCTGCTGCAAATCTGCACCGCCCTGCTGCAAGCAGAAATCAACATCGTGCAGGCATATCCGCTGATCGTGCGGCCGCACGGTCGCCCCGCAGTCGCCCTGATGGTCGACAACCTCGAGATGGCGATGGAAACCCTCAATAACAAGGGTTTCACGATGATTACCGAAGGGGACTTGGTCGACGAAGAAGAACCCAACTAGCTTCGAGTTATCGGGCTAGGCTCAGCAACCGGGTGAAGCCTTAGCGAAAATACTGCGGCGGCAGTTCGCCAATCTTGCGCATGCCGACTCGCCGAATCGCCGACCACGGAATCACGGTGATGGCAAACGTGCCATCACTCTCTTTTGTGGCGAACACACCAAACTCGCGGGTCGAAAGGTGCTCCGAGTAATGCTCGGGGGACATGATTTCCCCTTCGATCAAAAAGACATCGAGCTCGGTATCCTCGGTCTTTTGATCCCACAGCCGACCCATGATGAAGCTCATCGCGCTCACATCGGTCGGAAAGGGATCGGGCTCGGGAATTTCATAGGTCTCTTCGACCGGTTCTTCCTCCGAAGGCTCCCCTCCGAAGTTAAACGAAAAAGCGCCCCCATCGGCGGAGGCCTCTTCGTAGGCATCTTCCTCGACAATTTCCGAGGTTGGAATCTCCTCGAGATCATCCGGGGGTGGATCGTCGTCGGCTGGAATTCGGAACCGTTCGCCGCAATGTGGGCATTGTCCCGCCTTACCCTTCAAGCTGGGCGGTCCGTTCAGTTTGTGGCCGTTTGGACACAAAAACACAAAAACCTCGCCAGCGGGCTGTTTAGGGCCTGTTACACCGTTGCCTGCTGCGGTTGACATGCCGCTGCCCGACTCCGGAATCGTCGGCGACTGATCCGAGAGTTCGGCGCGCGTTACAGGCCCCTCGTCAGCCGCTGGGGCCGATTGTTCGGAACCTGCCGGTTGATCGGGCTCAGGGACCTTAAACGGTGTGTTGCACTTGGGGCACTTCCCTGCTTTTCCTGCCAGATTTTCCGGCGCCGTCAGGGGGTGGTTGTTCGGACAAAGGAATTTAATCACCATACGAGATGTGGTCCGAGGAGCCCCGAGTGATTCTCAGCTTCGAATTGACTACGCTACTGCACCGACACTTTTCGATTGCGTCACTTGTCTTACATCCACTGAATCGTAGTTCAGTTGTTATGTCGCGGCAACGCGCATGTTTCAGCTGACCGCTCTTCTCTTCGGGCTTTTCTATGCCGATTGACGTCACTTGCGGTAAATGCCTGACTCGATTTCAGGTGAGCGAGAAGTTCGCTGGTCGCTCGGGCCCCTGCCCCAAATGCAAAACCGTCATCAAAGTTCCCGAACTCAAAGAAGAAGTAAAGGTTCATGCCCCGGAACCTTCCGGTCCCAAAGACTCGAAGGGGGAGTTGGTCCTCAATCCGATTTTGCGGAAGGAGAGCAAGCTCTCGCCGCTCCTGATCGGCGCGATCGCCGGAGGGATCCTGCTCACGCTGATTGCAGCCGTAGCCCTTCGCATTAGCGCGCCCAAACCAGGACAGGTATCGCAGCTGATGATCGGCATTGGTGCCGTGCTGCTGGCTCCACCCTTGGCAGCTGCCGGCTATGCCATTTTACGCGACGACGAACTCGAGCCCCATCGTGGCACAGCGCTCCTTGTGCGGCTGATCGCGCCGTCGATCGTCTATCCACTACTGTGGGGCGTCTACTGGTATATTTTCTGGCAGATAAAACTTCCCCCGCCACCACCTTTCACGGCGATTGCCATCGTCGTGCCGCTCGTGATCGGCGTGGGTGCCTTAACCGCCAACGCCAGTTTGGATCTCGAATTCGGCACCGGCGCGTTTCATTATGCGGTGTACCTTGCCGCGACCATCGTGCTGCGCATGCTCATGGGGATGCATGCGTTTTGGCAGATTTATACTTAGTTTCATGTTTCATTTTCGGTCGTACTTGGGAGTAGCCAGGCGTGAGCTCGATTCTCGATCTGCCGGAACTGCGATCGCTCGATGCTCGCGCTCATTTGATTCGTATTCCCCACGAAATGGACGTCCCTCTCACGCCTCGAGTGAAGCACCTGATCGACACTGCTGAATTTCGCCGCTTGGCTCGCATCAGTCAGCTGGGCCTAGTGTCGATGGTCTACCCGGCGGCGCATCACACACGCTTTGAGCACAGCCTGGGTGTCTTTCGGAACGCGCTGCTTTATCTCAAGCAACTCGCAAGCGACGAGCGTTTCGCTGCGGCCGTAACCCCTGAAGATGCCGAAGTGCTGATGGTCGCCGCGCTGCTGCACGATCTGGGGCACTGGCCGTTTTGTCACCCGATTGAAGACATGCAACTGGCAGGGGTGCCGAATCACGAACTCTTCGCCAACAGCTTTTTACTCGAAGGCGAAATCGCCGACACGCTGCGTGAAGAGTGGAATCTTCAGCCCCGCGATGTGACGGCGATTTTGTCGGAAAAGCCTCGCGAAACAAGTAAAAAGATCCTCAAGAGCATTCTCTCCGGGCCAATCGATATCGATAAGCTCGATTACTTGTCGCGCGACAGTTTGCACGCTGGCGTGCCGTATGGACGGCATTTCGATCAGCAGCGACTCGTCGGGAGCTTGTGTTTGAGCGAAGCTGGCGATGGGATCGCTCTCTCCGAGAAAGGTTGCACTGCTGCAGAGATGATGGTCTTTGCTAGGTACGTGATGTTCAGCGAAGTCTACTGGCATCACGCGGTTCGATCGGCCACGGCGATGCTGCAACGAGCTTTTTTCCTGCTCCGATCGCAGCTCGATCTAGATTCGCTTTTCCGGCTGACCGAAGCCCCCATGATTGAACAGATGCTGACAGCCTCGAAAGGGAGCCCAGCGGAAGATTTGCTCGGCGGGCTTTTTGGTCCGACTCGTCGGCTTTATAAACGTCTCGCGGAATACAGCCTGTTTCAGCAGCCTGCCATTTACAACCAGATTGCTCGGCGAGGTTATGTGTGGCTCACCTCGCTAGGCGATGCGGTAGCGGAACGAGTCAGTCGCGAACTGGGGCGACGAATCCCTCCTCACGAAATTCTGTTCGACGCACCTCCTGCGAAACGGGAAGTCGAGTTTCGCGTTGAGGTCTGTTTTCCGAAAGAGCACTGCTATCGGCAGCTCGGAGAAGTTTCGCCGATGCTGCAAACACTCGCGACGCGACAATTCGATGACTATGTGAAACGCGTTCGCGTCCTCATCGCGCCGCACCTGATTGGCGAGGTGCGTGGTATCTCGAACTGGAACGACTTGCTGCTCGATGCACTGGCATCGATGAAATAGTTGCGCAGCAGCGGCAGCAAATCGTGGAAAGTTGATCGAGTCTATTTCGCGGTGTCTTCGTACAGCGGCAGATGGCGGTAGTAGACTTCGAGCGAAAGCAGATTCATCGTGGTGACGTAGATGCGACCACCATGGGGGCCCCAGCGATCAGGAACTGGTCCGCGAGGGGACCAACTTCCGGCAAGCGGACCTTGCTGCACTTGCGTGTTCACTAGCAGTGGGTGGAGTTTGGCGTTCCACTCTTTCCAGTAGTCACCCTTCATGTGGAACATCACCTGCGTGGCATAGTACCAGTAGTAGGTGTCTCGTTCTGGTTGACGCGCGGAGCCGATCGCTGGCAAGTGTTCCTTGAGATAGTCGGCACCACTCACCATGTTCGGGTTGTCGCGACGCCAGCCGGTATAGAGTCGCATGAGGAGCCCCACGGCTGTCATCGACTTTGTGGGAGCCCGACCATGACGCTGTTCGATGGTGTCGGGGGCGAGTGGGTTGTAGCGATATTCGTAAGGCCTATCAGCCGAAGTTTGGGCCGAATCGAGCCATTTTTGAATCTTGGTGTAGGTCTCGGGAGGAACCTCAAGGTTCGCCAGTTCGCCACTCTTGAGGGCCATCGTCATCCAGCCTGTGACCGACGTGTCGGCGCTTACGCCGGGTGAATAGCGCCAGCCGCCACGCTCGGGATGCTGCGATTTGACGATGAAATCAATTGCCTTTTGGGCTGGTTCTTTCAGCGAGGGATCTTGCGTCATGCCATAGGCTTCGCAGAGAGCCAGCGTCGCCAGGCTGTGACTATAGAGCCAGACACTTTGATTCGACTGATCGTCGAGCGGCAGGAAGAGATCGCCATCTTCCTTTTGATTTTTAATCATGTAGTCGAGGGCCATGCGCACCACATCTTTGTAGCGATGCTCGCGATGGTTATACCCGGCCCCTTGGAACGAGAGGAGCGCGAGCGCTGTCGCCCCAGTATCGCTCACGAGCATGGTCTCTTCGCCAAATCCTTGCAGCGACCAACTTCCATCGGGCTGTTGATGACGAGCCAAGAATTCGAGCCCCATCTCAATCGCTTCTTCTGTCTGCGGTGGTGGAGCCCCCTTGCCACCTCCCGATTCCGTTCCAGGAGTTCGCGAAGAACGCTTGGAGAAGGAATCGGTGGCAACGATCGCCGTGGTGCTGATGCTCGGCAGACCACCCACTGCTTGTCGGACAAATCGGGCCGTGCGAACTTGCACGTCGATGCTGTCGCTGCGAGCCTGACGATTGTTGAGGCCAACCTGGGGTGTGAATTCGCTACCGAGTCCACCGGGTCCATCCGGAGCTTCGATGTTCACGGCAATTGCCTCACCAGCGGGTCGCGACATGGGCGTGTCGCCCATGCCACCCATGCTGTGATCGAGTTCGGCTTGAGCTACTGCAGAGTTGGGCCCGATTTCAGGAATCTCGGCCACCACCGACGCTCCGAGAGGTCCTGGTGAATCGACACTCGAGCGGGCTGGACCCCCAGCCACATCGGAGCCATCGACCATCGGACCTTCGTTACCAGCGGCTGATGTACTGCGACTTCCAGGCGCGGAACCTGCTCCCCCGACCGAATCGGCGATCGCCACTTCACTTCCCGCCATCGCTCCGGCAGGTCCGCTATCAGCCGTTGCACGAGCGCCACCAGCAATGCGTCCGCCGTCAACTCCTTGGGCTTCCAGCGGGGCACCTTGAGGCGAACCACCCGACTCGGGCATGCCACCTACCATCGCCACATCGGCCTGAGCTGAAGCGACAAAAGCGGGACCTGTTGGTGCGCGTGAAGGGGAAGCGGTTCCGCCACCTACCTCAGGAGTGCCCGGTGTTGCTTCGGCAGCTTCAGCGCGAGCAATGGCGATGGCCCCCTTGGTTTCAGCTCCCGACTCGCCGGGTTCACCAGCGGCGGCCAGAGCTTGGGGAGCACCACCGGCTGGCGCACCACCATCAGGACTTTGTTGACGATTGGTCGCCAGTGCCGAAGGTGCGGCGTTAGGCTCTGGAGAGGGAGTCCCACCGTCGCCACCATCGCCCATCGGAGATGCTGCTACGTCGGCCAGTGTCGGTCCGCTGAGCGCCAGTTGAGGGGCTCCACCGGCTGCAGCGCGTGCTAAGCGACGCTTACGCTCTTCTTCCTCTTCTTCAGCGGTGAGGGCCGGCTCGCCACCTCCGGAAGCCGAACCATCGGAGTTGTCGGCGCGGCTCACTTGGCTTTGAGCAAGGGTTTGTGCGGTGTTCACTTCGGTGACAGGGCCAGCTTCATCTGCTTTCGAAGGGCCGCCAGAAATCGTCGACTCACCTCCAGCTGTGGTGCGATTGATCGCCAGCGTGGTGGCATCGGGCTGAGCAGCCGACGGTTGTCCACCACCATCAGCCATTGGGGCCGAAGCAGTATCTCCTAGATCAGCCGCGGCGAGCGATACGATGGGGGCTCCGCCGCTGCTGGTTCGACGGGCGATCTGGGGCGACTGAGTATCGAAATTCAGCTGCGTTTGCCCACCTCCAGAAGCACGCCCCATCCCCTGTTCGGCCACCACCTGCGTGCTGCCGACGTCAACGTCGCTGGCTCCAGGTGCACCTGTGACTTGCGACGGACGTGCATTGGCATCGGCGCGAGAGAGTGCGGCACTAGAGCTCGCCGAGATGTCAGCCGTAGTGTTGCTGCCTGGAGCGGTGGCGACTTCCGTAGCTTCGGCACGCAGCGATGCGGTAGGCAAATCGGCATCGCTACGCGAGCGAGCTACCGTCGCAGGTGCACTGGGGGAAAGCGCATCGCCAGGTTCCGCTTTTTGCGTTGCTTCTGCACGTCGAGCGGCAGCCGAGGCAACTTGAGCTGGGCTTTCGGCTCCTGGAAGTGCCCGATCGAAGTTTGGCGAACGACCAGCCCCTGCGGTCCCTGCAATCGATCGACTGAGTGCCATGCGGGCCGGCTCAGCCGACTGGTCGCCGCTTCCCTGCGCCACAGCTGCAGCTGGACTTTCGACAGCAGCGGGCGATGTGGCGCTGTTGCTTGCAGCCACAGCTCGGCGAGGAGCTCCCGCCACTGGTGCAGGCAAGATCGATGGCGATTGAGCGGTTGGGACTCGGCTGAAGCTGCCTGCGGTGATTTGAGTGGCAGCGCTCGAGGAAGCACTATCGGCACTGTTTTGCGTGCGCTGCGCTGCGACACTTCCGGGAGCAGTTTGACGCGACACTGTGGCACTCGAGGGGCCAGGATTACTGCTGGCAGCCGTGTTTGGCGCGGCATTGGTCGGCACGTCACTCACGTTGGTCACCACATTGGCTACAGCAGGTCGCGTGCTGGAGCGAGCACTCGGTGCAGGCTGAGCAGGCGAATCAGCAGGAGGCGCATCACCACTACTGGCTGCTACTGTCGTGCGACGCGGTGTCTCGCTTGGCGTATTACTAGGGGTCGCAGCCGCGACTGCCGCAGGAGTCGGATTACCTGCCGATGGAGCTGCTTCACTCTCGGCTGTCGCTTGACGACGTGTCGCCATGCTCGATGGAGCCAGTTCGCCCGATGTCGAGGCCGTGGTCGGCGCGGCAGCAGCTACCTCCACTTGCGGGGCGTTATTGATGCTGGGATTCCCCGTAGCTCGCGTGCGAGTCGGGGTTGCTTGAGGATTGGCCGTTGCTGCCGGAGCCGATTGGCCCGTCGTACGTGCGATACGCGCTGCTGCTTGCTGTGTATTGGCCGTGTTCGGTTCCGTGGCGGGCGTGGTCGACGGAGTCGGCGACGAAACTTCGGCCGAGGCACGCGCAAGCGCCGTCGCAGCTGGCGCCATTTCCGTCGGCTGAGCAGTGGGGCTGGCTTCTCCTGGTGCAACTTCGGCGGCAGCAGTTGCTAAGTCAGGTCTGGCCGTGTTGCGAGTTTGACGAGAAGGAGTTGGCTGCTGTGCCTGAGCCACTTGAGGACGCTGCTCCGAGGGAAGCTCTGCTCGCTGAGGCTTCGAATCGGGAGTGGCTCGAGCCAGTGGTACATCGGTCGCTTCTTTACTGGCAACTTCAACCGAAGTAGCTGTCCGCTTCGTGGGCGAGACTGTCGATGGGGCAAGCTCCGTTGGCGTTGTCGCTTTCGAGGTCGCTGGGGTCTCACTCACAGCCACTTGCGATCGCGGAGTTGCCGCAGGCGTTGCTACTGCGCGTTCGAGCGTAGGGGTTTTTGTCGCAGACTGCTCGGCCGAACGCTGTGCCGTTTGCCGTGCTACGCGGGGCTGCGGAGTATCGAGCGTGCTACTCGGCGCATCGGCAGCCACTTTGCCACTCGGAGAGGCGGCTGGATCTTGACGTTTCACCGTGCTTTTCGCAGCTGTCGCTTCTACACCAGTCGGGCGAGGCTCCGTGATCTGCGGCGTCTCGGTGACCTGACTCACCTTCATTTCCGATGGCTTGGTTTGTCGAGAAAGCTTCGACGCTTGCTCCGCTTGTCGCGGAGCCGCTTCGTTCGGCCGGGGACGCTTCACCACGTTGGGCTCAGTCGTCGCCACTTGCTCGGGAACTGGCACCGGCTGCGGCTCGGGCGGGGTCTCTTGCTTCTCTTGTTCTGGCTGACGAACAATCTCGGTCACGGGTTCCACAGGTTCAGGGGTCTGCGTTTCCACAGGACGTTCGAAATCTTGCCGTGGACGATCCTCTGCAGGCAGCAACTGTTCGGGGCGATATTCGGGAATGACTTTCGGCGGACGGCGCTCGACAATCTGCTCGGTTGCTGCAGGTTCATCGAAGAACGCGCTGAAGATCTTGGTCTCGAGCATTTGAATCACGAGGGCGATATGCAGAATGCCACACAGCACCACCGACAGCTGCATCGAGCGCCGCACTACGCGGTTGTCGACGTAGCAAAACGCGAACATGAAAGCCGCGATGACGACCGGAATTAGAATCAGCGACGTGAGGGCATTGGCATACCAGGGCGTATCGCTGAACTTGAGATAGGCCGCGCTAATGCCCATCAAGAAGCCGCCGAGAACGACGAGCGCAATAAATACGGGCCACAGATGCTCGTCAAAATAGTCGCCCCCGCTGGCTTGCACCTTGCGAACGACGCGTCTGATCTTGGCCATACTTATTAATTCCGTCTCGCGTGCCCTATGCTCGCTACGACTCGTTACGGTTCGCCCGCAGTGGTGAGAGAATAATCGCGAATTCCGGCCTTATTACACAAGTTCATCACCACCACCACGCTGTCGAGTTCCACTCGTTTGTCGGCGCGAATCACCACTGTTTGTCCCAGTGGATTGTCGACAGCCGCACGTGTCAGAAAGCGGTCGAGTTCAAGTGAACTCACCACGCGTCCATCCACGAACATCTTACCCGTGCTATCGACGTTGACGTAAATTTCCTTTGGCTTCGAGATCTGCGGACGTGCTTCACTAGCGCTCGGCAACTCCACATCGAGCTCGCGATCTTCTTCCTCAAACCGGCTTGCCACGAGAAAGAAAATCAAAAGCAAGAACACCATGTCGATCATGGGTGTAAGGTTGAACAGGTCGAGGGCTTTACCCTTGTTGATCTTCACCGCCATCACGCACCAACCTTCAGCTAATCGAAGTTTCCGAAACCGATTGGATCTCGACCGACAACGGAAACCGAACTCGCAACCTTAGCCAATCAGACTTCACTTCGACGACGATGCTGCCACTGCGGGAGCTTGCTGCGCAGCAGGTGCGGGACGTGGTTCGTCGAGCGTCATGTCGGGCTCGCCACCCGCTCGACCAAATCGAACACGGCCTTCGTACTTCTCGATCTGCGGCAGCAGGTTAAAGATCAACTCGTCGACTTGGTGGAACAACGTTTGAATCCGACCTTCGAAGTAGTGCGACAGCATCGCCGCTGGAATTGCCACGGTCAGCCCAGCAAACGTGGTGACCAGCGCGGTGTAAATACCTTCGGCCAGCGCGATCGACTTGTTTTGCCCAGCGTCGATGACGGTGGTCATATGAAACGCCAGAATCATCCCTTGCACCGTTCCGAGTAGACCTAGCAGCGGTGTCACTGAAGCGGCCAGATTGAGCCACCGGACATTGCCATACAAGCGATCGGCTTCGCGAGCACTTGCTTCACTCACGGTATGCTCCACTTCTGAAAGTGGACGGCCGACTTTCAGCAGCATCGAACGGACGATATTGGCTGCCGACGATGGATACTGCTGGCAAATGCGATAGGCTTTTCGCGGATCAAAACCACCTTGCAGACTTAGCTGTCCGAGATCGGTGACGAGTCCGTCGGGAAGAATTCGCTCTTTTCGCAGACCGATGAAACGCTCGATTGCCATGGTCACTCCCAGGAGCGACATGGCGGCAATCGGAATCATGAAGATCCCACCATCGAGCGCCAGTTGCAGCACGTTGATTGAATCGTCGCGCGCGGGAGCCGCTGCCGGGACAGCTTCTTCTGTCGTTTCACTTCCCGTCGGTACAGGATCGGCGCTTGGGCCTGCCTGCGTATCGGCTGGTGTCTGAGCCCAAACTTGGCGGAGAGTGAGCGATGAGATGGCCAAAGAGCCCAGCAGGAAAACTGCGAGCAACAGCAGTCGGTAATGTCGACGAATAGCTTGCATAACCACTGTCACCTTCGCTTGAACAAGTTGGCAGATCGCCCCATGGATTGATCTGCCCAAGTGTGCTGAGTCCGTTGATTCGATCGGGGATACCGCTACAAACGCTTCTATAGTTTTTCGAGTGCGGCGAGTCGTTTTTTCGCTTCGGCCGCAAGTTCATGCTGCGGATGCTTCTCAACCACATAGGTGTAGAGCCGCTTTGCTTCGGCAATCGCTTTGGCCTTCGCCGCAGCATCGGCAGCACCCATGATCTGCACTTCAGCACAGCGTCCGGCATCGAAACCCGAACGTGCCTGCCAGTTCTTCACTTCCGGTGCCGCAGCATCTCCACCATAGCCAAACATGGCGCGCTGAAACTCCTTGATCGCAGCATCATGCTCGCGGCGTTCAAACATGATCTCACCACGCATGAAGCGAGCCCTCGCTCCGACTTGATCACGCGAGGCACTCGCAGCTGCTTCGTAGTCGACGAGCGCCTCGTCGAGCTTGCCGAGGTTCTGCTTGGCCCAGCCGATTTCATAAGTAGCTTCGGGCAAGAGAGGCGAGTCGGCAAATTTAGCGGGAATCTGCGACAAGAGCTTCAGTGCATCGTCCCACTTGCTGAGTTGGGCGGCGCTTTGACCACCGTGGAGCAGCGTTAGCATTTCGTACGTGGGACTCGAGAACTTGGTCTTCGAGGCGGCTTCGTACGCTGGGTAAGCGTCTTTATAGTTTTCCATGCGGAAGAGGCATTCCGCCTTCATGAAGATACCGTCGGCCGAGAGCGGACCAGCGGGATGATCTTTCACTTGCGACGAGAAACTATCGAGTGCGGGTTGATACTGCTTCAGCTGAAAATTGGCCCATCCAAGCTTATAGCTCGTCATTTCACCCAGTTCGCCAGCCGGTTTTTTCCCCATCGCTTCAGTGTAGGACTTTACCGCCACGTCGTACGTTTTCTTCTCGTACTGATCCTCACCAACACGGAACCAAGCCTCTGCTGCGAGTGGGCTCTCGGGATAATCCTTGGCGATCTTCTCGAACAGGGGAACCGCTTCAGCATGTTTGTCGAGCGACTTTTGAGCCCAAGCCAATTCATAAAGCACTTTATCGGCGGCCGAATACTTGGCGTTCACCTTCAGCAGTTCGTCGAAGCTCGCCACGGCATCGGCGTACTTCATGATGGCAACTTGTGCCAAACCACGTTCATAGAGGGCGTCGCATTTCTGATCGGGAGTGAGCTCTTTTTTCAGGTAAGCATCGAAATCGGCCAGTGAGCCCGCGGCGTCTCCTGCTTGTCGACGCGCCACGGCACGTCCGTACTGACTATCTGCCACGAGTTCGTGCGACGCATGTTTGTCGATTACCGAAGTGAAGCTTTCGACCGCTTTGGCAAACTCTTTCGACTTCAGTAGCGACCATCCCTGACCATAAAGAGCATAGGGAGCAAAAGGACTTTCAGGGTACTTCGTAACGACTACCGAATACTCGGTGGCTGATCCTGCAAAATCATTGGCGGCGTACAAAATCTCTCCCATGCGGTAATGGGCCTGATCAAGTACCGTTGAACTAGCGAAGTCGGTCATCAACTTTTGGAGCGTTGATTTAGCGGCATCGACCTGATCGAGCTTGCGCTGCGTCCGTGCAACGAGCAGCATCGTTTCATCGGCTTGACGCCACTTCGGATCGGCTGCGAGCGACGCATTGAGCGAGGTTTCGGCTTCCTTGAACTTGTCGGCAAAGAACTGAGCGCTGCCGACGAGGAAATGAGCCTCGGCAACGAGTTCGTGCTTCTTCAGCGTCGTAATTTGGGGAGTGACCGTGGTGACGAGATCGTCGTATTTTTTCTCGAGCAGCAGCGTGCGTGCGAGTCGAATCTTCCACGTATCGGCCTCGGCGTGGGAAGCAAACTTTTCAACCAGTTCTCGATAAGCAGCTTCTGCTTCAGGCAATTTGCCAAGCTGAAGATTGGCCTCGGCTGCAACGTATTTGGTGTCGGGCAGAAGTGGCGCGGTGGCGTAAGCCTTCTCGAAGTCAGCAGCATGCTTTAGGGCTTCGTCAAATTTTTTCAGATCAAGCGCAGTAAATGCCGCACTATAGAGCGCCAGCGGAGCTTGCTCGTGCGAAGCATGATCGGCAGCAAACTTCAGGAATAGCGGAAGCGACTCAGCGCGACGCTCGGAAATTTCGAAAAGTGCGTCGGCTTGATCGAGGAGCAAATTGACGAGATACGGGCTATCCCCTCCGGCAGCAAGTGCGTCCTTTGCCGCCTTCTCAGCATCGGCTGGCTTACCGGTTTTGATGTACAGGCGCGCGAGCCAGTGGGCAGCTTCTGCAGCGGCTGGTGTTTTGGCTTCCACTACTTTTTTGAGCCACGTTTCGGCTTCGGCATCGTTGTTGGCACGATAGAAGTAGCGAGCAGCGCCGAGGGTGGCATCGGCGACGTAGGCCGAGGAGCCAAAATCGGTGACAAGCTTCACAAGCACCGCCGCTGCTTCAGGAAACTTTTCTTGCTTCGCGAGCGCTGTCCCTTGTCGCAACAAGGCATAGTCCGCCTGAGAGAATCCCTTCACGGCCGCAACTTCGCCAAACAGCTTTTCAGCGGCGGCCAAGTCACCCTTTTGCAGAAGCGCCTCTGCTTTTCGCATCGTCACTTCGGTGGCAAGTTTGCTCTCGGGAAATTCTTTCAGCAGTGTTTCGAAAGTAGCTAAAGCTGGTTCATACTTACCCAGTTCCTCTTGCGTGCAGCCGAGCGCGTAGAGAGTTTCTTCACGACGAGTGCTCTTCGGAAAATCTTTGATCAACTGCTCGTAAGGTGCGAGCGACTCGCCCTTCTTGCCAGCCGAGTAGAGAGATTCTCCCTGATAGAAGAGCGACTCTTCGACAAACTTGCTCTTGGGAAAATCTTTGGCCAGCTTGGCGTAGGAGGTGGCAGCCTTGCCAAACATCTCCGCTTTTCCCGCTTGCCCCAGGGAATACTGACAGCTGCCGAGATTGACGAGCAAGTCTTCCATTTGCTCGAACTTGGGATAGTCCGCGAGCACCTTTTCGAATGCGGCGAGAGCCTCTTCGGGTTTTTTCTGCTGCAGCAAACAGACGCCCAGGTAGTAACGTGCTTTGCCAGCGAGTGGATCGGTCGGATAGGCCTTGAGGAATGCCTGCCACTCGTCGACTGCGAGGTCGAAAGCGCCGTTGTTTTGGAAGTTACCGGCGTCGACAAACTTCTGGCGTGCTGCTGGGGGCGACTCCGCTGGTTTTTCCTGAGCCTGTGCCACAGTAGTGAAAGACAGTGCCCCCCCAGCGAGCATCCCCGCCAGCAAAAACACCACGTGAGTCCATCGAATCGCTGCATATCGCATCGCAGATTCCCTCAAAGTTCAAACGGCTGCCGAGCCGGTGGAGAGTGTTGTTGCCGCATGGTCCCAAGCGTCAGGCTGGAAGCCCCCTCACAAGGAGAGTCGCATTTCAGCCGCACACCTGCCGCAACGTGCCCAAATCGATCCCGTCATTTCCATGGATTCTTATGTGCCCGCGATACAATCACCGCGCACAAACCCTATCTGCGAGTCTACTTCTGCACGGAAGGGGCGTAAAGCTGCCCTACTCATCCGCAGGCAAATCGCGAGCCGATGGACCGCTGTTTTTCGGCCAAGGGCGGGTCGCTGAGTCCGAACGGAGTAGCAGAAGAGGTTGTAGTCGTATGGTCCTCACCAGGTGCGAGTGTTACGAACTGGCGAAGGAAAAAGTTCCAAATCGCTCCCCCGAGGTTCTCTAGCAGGCATGGCGGCAGCTTGCTGGGGAGGTCACAATCGAGAACGAGCTATCACCGACAGGCTGGAATCGGTCGCGATAGCAAGCAGTTTGACGCTACGCGGTTACAAAGGACCGGACGTGACACGACAGGTATTGGTGACAGGTGGAGCCGGGTTCATTGGGTCGTATCTCACCGAAGCCCTTTTGGCCGAAGGTTGCCATGTCACGGTGATCGACGATGAGTCGACCGGCCAATTCGACAATCTGGCCAAGGTGAAATCGCACCCAAAACTTCAGCTTTTGAGGGGGAGCGTTGCCGACGCCAAAATCGTCGCCGATGTGATTCCGTCGATCGACGAGGTGTATCACCTAGCAGCTGCCGTGGGGGTGGCACTGATTGCCAGCCAGCCGATCCAGACCATCGAGCGAAACATCTTTCCCACGCATCAGCTACTCGATTTGGTGCTGCAGCAGCATCGGGCTGGTCGCTACATCAAATTGTTCCTCGCCAGCACGAGCGAGGTGTATGGAAAAAATCCGAAGCCGGTCTGGAACGAGGAAGACGACTTGGTGTTTGGCAGCACGACCAAACCACGCTGGTCGTACGGGGTGAGTAAAGCGGTTGATGAATTCCTGGCTCTTGCCCATTACAAGACGAGTCGACTTCCGATCGTGATTGGGCGTTTTTTCAATGTCGTCGGCCCGCGACAAACCGGTGCCTACGGCATGGTTTTACCACGATTTGTCGATGCTGCACTCATGGGGCACCCACTGCAGGTGCACGACGATGGCAAGCAAACGCGCTGCTTTGCTCATGTGCGTGATGTCGTTTCGGCTGTGCTGCGGCTGATGAAAACTCACGAAGCCACGGGCGAAATTTTCAACATCGGCAGCGATCAGCCCGTCTCGATTTTAGAGCTTGCTAAACGTGTGATTGCGCTCGCGCGAAGCGAGTCGCAGGTGGAATTCGTGTCGTACCAGCAAGCGTACGACAAAACGTTCGAGGACATTCGTCGCCGCGTTCCCGACCTATCAAAACTGAAACGAACAATCGCTTATCAGGCTGCATACGACCTCGATTCCATCATTCAGGATTGCATCGAAGCCAAGAGAGCCAAATAGCCTCACGACTCATCCGCCTCCGAATTCTGATGTGGCTACTGGATCGGGGTGACCAGCTTCGTGATGCGAACTTGCATCGGTTCGACAACAGCCGGTCCCACAGCAGCCCCAAGTTTTGCAAAATGAGGCGAGGCGAGATGCAGCTTGAGTGCGGCGACATCTTTCCAATTCTCGAGCACGAACACTTCGGTGGGGTCCTCTTGATTTTGGTGAAAGTCGTAGAGCAGGCAGCCTGCTTCTTTGCGACTCTCAGCAGCCCCCTCTTTAGCCGCTGCGATGAAACTTTCGATCGCCTCTGGCTTTAACTTCAAACGGACAATCAGCGAGAACGGCTTATCGTCTCCTACCGCTTTGGTGATGCGAGCAACCAATTCTCCCACCGGATTGGCCTTGGTTTCAGGGGCAGATTCCTGGGCTTGCGTTGTCTGGACTGCCATCCACATTGCTACGAGCCACACTGCGGCCCAGACAAATCGAATGTAACTGCGCGACATCATCAGCCCTCCCTGAAGGAAACCACGGCCATGTTCTTTACACGAACACAGCCATGAACAAATTTACACACCACATTGCGCAGTGGCAAGTATCGAGGGACAACTATTTTGCGGGAAGTTGGCCCAGGATGTACGCCACAGCTTTGTCAACGGTCCCATCTTCGGGCTTGGTGGCAAGAGTAAGCGCGGCGCGATCTCCAGCAGCGGCGTACGCATCACTCGCCAGCGATACCGCAGCTTCCGACTCACCCGCGAGCCACAGCTTGGCCGGGGCCGATAGAGCGATCATACCCGGAAGATCATCGTACTTCGCACCACCTGGCAAGAAGTGTTCGTGACGATAATCGGCCACACTAGCAAATCGAAATCCTCCGCTGCTGGCCGCCAGCAGATTGATGGCCGTCGGAGCTTGGCTACGAGCGGCGAGTGCCCAAGGCCCAGCACCTTCGCCGGCAATGATGGCGAGCGATTTTGGCTCGCGCTCGTGACTACGAATGAAAGCCACCATCGTTAGCACATCGTGCACCCGCTGAGCAAAAAGGGACGGGTTATAGCCATAGGTGTAGCCCGCAAACTCCCGAGGATTTGCAACGACACGGTTCTGAGAAGCATCACCCAGACGCTGTTCGCCTTGATCCAGCAAATCGGCAGATGCCACAGCATGACCAGCCGCCATCAACTTTTTTACAGGCGCAGTTGGTGCACCTGTTGCATCGAGAATCGAACTCTTTCCAGCTGGATCGATCCAAAGGACAACACTTCCCGACCACTCTTTGGGATACAAGAACGAGGCTGGAATTTCCTCACCAGCTGGCTTGTGCTTCACCAGACCATGCATCTCGATATAGTCGCCACGGTCTGTTTTGATCTTTTGGTCGTACTCGAGTGAACTCGCTGCTGGGAGCGATCGGCCAATCACTACACTCACCCCACCACCGACAACATCACGATATTTTTCGAGCATGTCAGCTGAATTTGGACGTAAAGCATCGAGTTGCTTCCGCGTGTCGGCTGCCAATGCGCGGCAGAGCTTGCGCTCAAACGAATCGCCAGATTCAGGCAAGGGATGCTCGGCATCCCACACCGTAAGTTCCGCAGCTGTTTGAAACTTGTAATCCTCCTCCACAATCGGTTCCTCAAGTCCCAACTTGAAGTGCTTGTTGAAGAATGAGTACATCGCCGCGCGGCTGACGTAGTTATAGTTGTGGCCAAAATGGGTTAACGCCGTGAGTTGCACGTTGCTTGGCGCACCCATCATGGCGTAGTGCGCGGCCAAATCGGGCATCCCTTTCTGGTGGAACTCGCGCGTCCAGTCATCTGCGGAGGTGAGTCCCAACGGCTTAGGGGCAAAGAGTGCGGCGAGTTCAACATTTCCGGTCCCGACGCGCAGCAGCGATGAATTCTCACAGGTACAACCACCTTGCATGGCGGTCGAAACCATCACAGCAGGAAATGCGGCAGCAATCCGAGGGTCGACAGCTGCGAGCAAAAAGGTTTGCGTAGCGCCACCACTAGCACCGGTCACACCCAATCGTGCCGGGTCGACATCTGGCAGCGAGACAAGGAAATCGAGGGCTCGCATGCTGTGATAGGTTTGCAGCCCCATGACCGATTGCAAATTCGACTCGGCTTGCGGGCTGTAGAGCCCCCACTCGGTTGGATGGTTCATCTCGGGGCGTTGTTTCGCAAAGCGATGCACCAGTTCGAACGAAAGCTGTCGGCTATCGGCGTAGCCAAGCATGTCGTAGTGAAACACAACACAGCCCATGCGAGCAAGTTGCACGCAGCGCGATTGCAGCGGACTACGCCCCCCTTCTTCAAAACGTTCGGCTCCCTTTACGATTTCGCGGCGTGTGTTCTGCCGACCAGCATCGTGAAATCGCCCCTCATTCCAGTGACCATGGGGACAAAGAATTCCAGGGCGCTGGCCCGTGGCTTTCGTCGGTCGGTAGAGACTTCCTGTGACGTAGAGTCCTGCAATACTCTCAAACGACACTTTTTCGATTGTGTAGTCCCCCATGTCGACAAGCCCATGGATCGAGAGCTTAAGATCGGCCCCTTGCGGCATAGGCCAAAGCCCCTGCGACACGAGCACTCGGCGCTTCAACTCCTCCGCGCGAGGCTGCCAGAGTTCGGGAGATTTGCTGGGCGTGAAGGGGAAGTAGCCATCCAGATCTTTGGGGGGAGCGAGCCGTACATCAGCCGACTTGGCCCCACCTGCAAGCACTCGGACAGGCTCGGCATAAGCGACCATGCTTTGCAGCAACAGCAGAGTCACGGCGATCGCTAGCGAAGGAGCAAAACGGAACACGCGGCAAGCGAGCATCGAGAAGTCTCCGAGAACGTGAGGCAGGAGGAGTGGGCAATCGTCGAGGAGGGAAGGAGATCGGCTGTCGCGCGGAGCATGTCAGCCGAACTCCGCTGGAGAAGCATAAACGGCCGCTCGTGCGTTGGAAAGCAAAACTTGCTGCAAGTTTCTGCTAGCAGCGATTGGCCCAAGGTTTTCCGGGGGTTCATTGACCTTGGCCAGCTGCGATGTCGTCGCTACACTCCCGCCGCTTTGCCGCGCGCTCGTAAGTCCCTGCGCGATGAAGCCTTCGATCGTTTGCCGATGTTGTAGAGGAGTCTTCCCGATGAAGTGCCCATGGAATTCAAGGCCCGTGATGCCTTGCGCGCTTATCGCGGCGACAATTCTAGTGAACCTGATTTCGCCTCTCGAAGCACGGGCTCAGTTTGGAATCAAATGGCCCTGGAGCACCGGGGCTGCAGCACCAGCAACGGCCAATCCACCTGCCACGATTTCACCCAATTCCGCTGTCAACTTGCCACCTCCTCCCGGTGTTTTTGCCCCACAGCCTACTGCTGGCACGATCACTTCTCCGCAAACACCCCTGACTCCCATTGGGATCGATCGCAATCCGCTCGAGAGTAGCGTGAAGGTGACCAAGGGGAACGGAACGCTGCCTAACGACCATGGTCAGATTTGGCGCGAGTATGACATCAGCCCCTATACGTCGGTGGTTGGTGGCGAACACCCCGAGCAACTGATCGTCGACTGGATCTTACGCGAAACCGGAACGGAAGTTTGGTTTGCCGAGCCACTTGGTGTCCTTTCCGCTACCCCCACCACACTTCGGGTCTACCACACTCCGTCGATGCAGGCAGTGGTGCAGGGAATGGTAGAACAGTTCGTAACCAGTTCGCGAAAAGGGCAGGCACTCTCGGTGAAGTTAATCACCGTGAGCAGCCCAAGCTGGCGAACGAAAATGCTCCCGATGATGAAGCCTGTCGATGTCAAAGCGACAGGCGTGGAAGCGTGGCTCCTCTCGAAAGAGAATGCTGCGGTGCTGATCGGAACCTTGCGTGAGCGGGCCGATTTCCGCGAACTCGGCTCGCCCCATCAAGAGGTTGCAAGTGGCGAGTCGCTACGAATTGCCCGAACTCAGCCTCGCTCGTACTCGCGTGGCATTAAGATGCGAGCCGATAGTTGGCCAGGCTACGAAATGCTTAGCGGAAAGATCGACGAAGGCTTCTCGCTCGAGATCAGCCCGCTGGTGGCTGTGGGTGGAAAATCAATCGATACAGTCATTAAGTGCCACGTCGATCAGGTTGAGAAAATGTTGCCCCTGGTCGTGGATGTCCCTACCCCTAGCCAAGCACAGCGTGTGACGGTGCAAGTGCCGCAAATCGTAAGCTGGCGACTACACGAGCGTTTTCAATGGTCGAGCGATGAAGTGCTACTCCTTTCGTGTGGCGTGGTAGCGAGTCCTGTGCCCGACGCGAAAGGTCCGCTCGCCAAAATTCTTCCGCTCGATAGTTCGGCCACACGCTGCGATGCCCTGCTGATGCTCGAATGCAAGCAGCAGTTACAGAACCTCGCTTCGCGGACCACGTCCGCGGCTGTCGCCACGCCAGTTCCAACGAGCACCGCTCCGAGCGTGATTGGTACACCTCCCACAACCGACAACGCCTCGTCGAATCGCCCTGTCATTCGCAGCCGATTTTAAATCCAAGAACCAAATCACCTCGCATGTCGCACTTGCAGACCATCGACGATCAAACAGGCTTAGCAGCCTTCGCTCGATCGTGCTGCGCGCAGGCTATAAAACAGGCGACGATCATTGCTCTGCTGGTTGCCGTTCTGTGCTCGACCGGTTGTGCTCGAGGCTTTTTGCGCTGGCCAGGTGGAGCCCAAGCATCTACACCGATTGCGAACCCTCTGTTTGTGCCAGCTTGCGATCGCGAATTTCTGTGGAATCAAACGGTCGATGCGGTGGATGACTATTTTCGCATCGAACGCGAAGAGCGCGTGCGACTCGTCGGCGGTATTCTTTCCGAAGGTCGTATCGATACCTTTCCGATGGTCGGAAGCACCATTTTCGAGCCTTGGCGCGTCGATAGCACGCGAGGCTATGAAAAAATACATGCAACCCTGCAATCGATTCGCAGACAAGCGCTCGTCCGAGTGATTCCGACGGAAGGTGGCTACCTCGTCGATGTCGCCGTGAAGAAGGAACTCGAGGACCTCGATAAGCCGGAAGCATCGACGGCAGGTGGCTCGACACTGCGTCACGATGGTTCGCTCGTCCGGCAAGAGGGGGCCGCAAGTCGCTACAGCGTAACGCTCGGCTGGATTCCCCTAGGACGCGATCCCACACTCGAGCAGCGGATTCTCGCCGACATTGCCGCGCGGCTGTCGGTCCCCGCTGAGATTCAATCGCTGCCGCCGATCGGCGTGGAACTCCCCATCGAAGAGTTGCCCCCGGGAGAGTACTACGAGGGAGCACCGTCGAATCAGCCCGAAGGAGTTCCGCAGTCGCAGCAGCGCATTCCACTGGAACTCGGTCCACCGATCGGACCTCCCACGAACCTACCGAGCGACGAAGGAGAAGGAAGCATCGACATTCTTCCTCCGCCGTAGGATCCAGTGATCGCGAACCACTTACGACGATGCTGACTGCTCGCCCGTCGTTGTTGCAACGGATGTGCTGATGGCCGGAATCGTTGTCGGAGCAGAAATCTCTTTGGGCGAGTCTTTCGTCGCGACCGGGAGCTTGATGGTGAAAGCGGTCCCTTTACCGACCGTGCTTTCGACTCGAATTCGGCCGCGATGCGCCTCGATGATCGACTTGCAAGCGGAGAGCCCGAGACCAGTTCCGCCTCGACCACTTTCATCAGGGCCTGGCTTGGTCGTAAAGAAGGGATCGAAAATCTTGCGGAGCTTTTCCGGTGGAATACCGGTGCCACTATCGCGTACGACAAGGTCGACGGTGTTAGCGCTCGTATCGTGTTCGAGTTTGATTAGCAGTCGACCACCTTGCAGCATGGCTTGCCGGGCATTGATCAAAAGATTCAGCAAAACCTGCTGAATTTGATTGCCACAAGCGAGAGCCGGAGGAACTTCGCCAATTTGCTTTTCGATCGAGATGCGATATTTCATCATCTCGCGTTCGAGCAGCACGAGGGTTTCTTCGATGATGGCAGCCACATCGGTGGGCTCGAGCGAATCACTTCGATTGCGAGCCATGCCAAGCACGCTGCTGGTGATTTTCGCGGCACGTTGCGAGGCGGCCAAGATTTTTTCAAACGCCTTGTCGCGGGTCGGCTCGTCTTTATGCCGAATACCGAGTCGCGCATAGTTCAGGATCGTCATCAGCACGTTGTTGAACTCATGGGTGGTGGTACCCAATAGTTCTCCAATCGCGGTGAGCTTCTGTGCTTCCAGCAATTGCCGACGCAGGACTTCAATCTCTTCCTGAGCCGATAGCGCACGATCCTCAGCCGACATTCCAGTCCTCCCCCAAGTGCAACATGCGTCGTCGCAAAACTCGATCACGCGACAGCACGAACCGCTAGCAGATACAGGTATTTCACCCTTCCGCTAGCAACCCATGCTTAACGATCGTGACGCTCGTGACGTCTGTTGTGGTATCGACGAATCGAACTGGCTCGCATCAGCATCGCGGCTTATAATCCGGCCGCTTGATCGAATTGCGGCCACGGATTGGCGAACTGGAGAAGCTGGGATGCATACTGTCGAACTACTGGAGCGTGCGATCGCGCTGGCAGAGCGAATGGGCTACACCGTGCGGCACGAATGGCTCGGTGGCGCAGGTGGCGGCATGTGTGAATTTGGCGGACGCCGCTATCTTTTTTTAGATCAGGCGCTGACGATGGTCGAGCAACTCGAGCTCGTCACCAGTACGCTGCAAAACGATCCCACGCTTGATGCCACGAGCGCACCCCCACGCGTGAAGGAATTGCTCGGACTAGCGCGTCCTCGAGCAGCCTAGTGCTCCGCACCATCAGCGTGAATTTTTACGTTGCTGTCGCTGGCTTCAGTTCTTTGTCGCCCACGAGTTCGCCACGCGACGAGTCGTCCCCTTTGCCTCCGAGCGATAGCAGAATCACGACCGCTTCGTAGAGCATGAAGATCGCCAGTGCGATCAGCACGATGCCGGCCCACGCTACGGTGTCGAGCGGGAAGGTCCATTGTCCATTCACTTGGAACTTTGGAATCGTCAGCGAGACGAGCGCCCAGATGCTCATCACATACATCAGCACGGTGGGAACACCGGTGACGAGCCAGACCCACCACGCGCGGCGCGTGCGATAGAGCCAGACCGTGACACCGAGCAGTGTCAGAGCTGCCAGCAACTGGTTGCTCGCACCAAACAGGCTCCAGAACGTGACGTAAACGGGTGGAACAGCGGCGTGTGTCCCGTCGGCCAATAACGCCCCTTGCTCAGGATGCGACAGCAGAAAGTAGAGCGGAATACCAGCGGTGAGGGCCGTTCCGAACAGTTTGCCAAACATGCCATACTGTCCAGTGAGCTCTTGCAAAATGAAACGCCCCAGACGTGTGCAGACATCGAGCGTATCGTAGACGAAGGTCGTAAATGCCATGAGCGCGAATGCGACACCCACATCTCTGGGGATACGCAAGCTGCCGATGCTGAGCACTTCCAGAAACTTGCCAATCCCTTGCGCGTAAATCATGTTAGGCTTAGCATTGGTGCCCGTTAATTCCGGGGCACCTTGCGCAAACATCATCACGCAGCAGAGCGACACGATAGCCACCATTCCTTCGAGCAGCATCGTTCCGTAGCCCACCATTTTGGCATCGGTTTCGCGCCGCAGTTGCTTCGACGTCGTGCCACTGCAAATGAGCGAATGAAATCCGCTGCAAGCGCCACATGCGATCATGATGAAGAGCATCGGCGCGAGGCTTTGAGACACACCCGCTTGATCGGTAGCGGTCCAGCCCCGAAACGCTGGGTACTCGATCTTGCTATTACCGAGCATCAGCCCAAGGGCACCAGCAGCGAGAGCAAAATAGAGGAAGTAACCTCCCAAATGGCCACGAGGCTGAAGGATCAGCCACACAGGGGCCACGCCCGCAGCGAGGCAGTAAACCAGCAGAATCACGGCCCACACTTTTCGGCCGCGCGCGTCGCTCATGTCGCCACCCATCGTGATGTCGAGCGGAATATACTTGCCGGCGACGATAGCGACCCCGATCAGCAGAATGAAGACAATCGTGGCCGCCCACATCGGCGTCTTCAAATACCGGACGCAGAGTCCCATGGCGAGTGTCAGCAGCAGGTACATCACCGACGACGAAGCAATCGCGCCCCCACCCACACCACCAGCTTCAGCGTTTGGAGCACCAACAAACGACAGCGTCGTGATGTCGGTGAATGCCACAATGATGTAGACCAGTGCGATCCAAATGAAAGCGAGAAAGAGGAGGTAGCTGCGACGACTCATATGGTCGCGCACCACTTCGGCGATCGAGCAGGCATTGTGGCGAACCGAGGCCACTAGCGCCGTCATGTCGTGAACACCACCAATGAAGATACAGCCGATCAAAATCCAAATGAGCGCCGGGAGCCAGCCGAACGTAAGTCCTGCCAAAATCGGCCCCACAATCGGCCCAGCTGCTGCAATGGCAGAAAAATGCTGGGGTACAAGCGAACCGACGCTAATTGGTTCGTAATCGAGACCATCTTGCCGTTCGACAGCGGGAGTCACGCGATTGGGATCGAGTTGCAGCAGTCGCGCAAGTAGTCGACCATAGGTGAAGTAGGCCGCGAGCAGCAATAGCCCGGCCGGGAGCACAACGTAGAGTAAACTCATGACTTCACCAAAACATGGCGGGAGAGAGGAATAGCCCGTTTAGAATACGACGATCACCGAGCGCATGCAATTCCAAGGCCGTCGATCCACCCTTGTCGCTCGCGAGTTCCGTCGCAATCATGACGACTGAGCTTCCTGCCTCCATTTTCTCGATCGGCACAGAGCGTCGCATCTGCGTTACTCACTTCGCCGAGGAGCCTGTTCGTTTGAATACCTTTCGCCTCCTCGCCCGCCGCTACGACACGCTTCGCCCTGTCGTCGTCGACATTGCGGCTGGTCACATTCAGTCGATCCAGGCCGATTTTGCCCACCAAACATCGGCTGGCCATTTGCCAATCGTTGCTCCGGGACTCATCGACCTGCAGGTGAATGGTCTTGCCGGACACGAACTCAATCACCCCCATGTTTCGCCAGACGATGTGGAGGCGGTGACTCAAGGGATGCTGCAAGCTGGCGTTACGCATTACTTGCCAACGTGCACGACCGACTCGCGCGAACTGCTCGTGCGATCGCTGGGAGTCATTGCCACGGCCAAAGAAAGTTTGCCACGAAGCCGGCAATCGATCGCCGGCATTCATCTCGAAGGACCGTACATCTCTGCCGAAGATGGCCCGCGCGGAGCTCACCCCCGCGAACATGTCCGTCCACCTTCCCTCGAAGAGTTTAAACAGCTGCAATCAGCCGCTCGTGGCCATATCAAACTCGTCACTCTATCGCCGGAATATCCCGATTCGATTGAGTTAATTCGCTACCTAGTACAGCAGGGTGTGCTTGTGGCAATCGGACATACGGCTGCTAGTTCCGAGCAAATCACCGCTGCGGTCGACGCTGGCGCTACACTGAGCACACATCTGGGAAATGGCGCTCATCCCAGCATCAAGCGTCATCCGAATTACATATGGGATCAGCTTGCCGACGATCGACTCACAGCGACGCTGATTGCCGATGGGCATCACTTACCCACGAGTGTTCTCAAGTCGATGCTGCGCGTGAAAGGACTCGAGCGGTCGCTACTCGTTAGCGATATCACGGCCCTTGCCGGAATGCCCCCCGGAATCTACCGCAGCGGACTGGGGGAAGTGGAAGTGCTCGAAGACGGAAAGCTCGTCGTGGCGCACCAGCGTCAATTGCTCGCAGGGGCTTCGCGCGATCTACTCTACTGCATCAATCATTTGCGCTCAGCGCTCGGGCTATCGATCGAAAATGCGATCGATCTGGCAAGTCTTCGACCAGCGCAACACTTGGGGATGGCCAGCCATGGCCTCGAAATCGGGGCACCAGCTAATCTTGTGGTGCTATCTCTGCGCGATCTGCAATTGCATCACGAGTGTACGATTCTCGGTGGAGAAATCGTGAGCGGCAACCTGATTGCTTAACGCTTGTAGCACGCTTGACTCTCAAGTTATTTTGCCAAAATCGGAAGGACCTCGGTTTGCAGGGGTCCGCCGGTGACATGCACGTTGCCGCTCCAATCGACAAAGACATCGACCTCGCTACGCGCCCCAAACTCAGGGAGATAAATACCAGGCTCGATCGAGAAGCAACTTCCCGGGAGAATCAGTCGATCTTCGTGCGTTTCGAGATTGTCGATATTCGCGCCGTTGCCGTGCGTCTCTTGACCGATGCTATGCCCGGTCCGGTGAATGAAATAGTCGCCATAGCCTGCCTTCACGATGACTTCGCGACAGGCATCGTCGACTTCCCACCCCTGTAGCGGACGCCCCGAGGCAAACGCCTCTTGGACGTATGCAATCGCCGCATCGCGCGCTGCAGCGACAATCTTGAACACCTTGTTGAATTGTTCAGGGACTTCAGTTCCGACAAAGCCAACACGCGTGAGATCGCTGTACACCGCGCGAGGCTGATCGAGTTTGGCCCACAGATCGATTAGTACGAAATCGCCCCGTTTAATCGGCGTTTTCGAATCGGGTGAAGTCTCGTAGTGGGGATCGCCGCTGTGAGGCCCCACGCCCACGATCGGCGGGTGGTAGGTGGTCATTGCATGCTCGGCGAAGTGCTGCAGGATCTCCCCGCACACATCCCCCTCGGTAACGGGCTTGCCACTTTCGATTCGATCGGCAATCAGTTTCCACGCGCGATCGTAGGCAGCAACGTTGTTCTTATTAGCAAGGAGATGCATTTCCCACTGCGACTCATCCCACACCGACTCGAAGAGTTGAATGAGATTGCCCGACGAAACGACGTCGCAGCCCTGCGATCGCACCAGTTCGATCGTTCCCGCATCGACGCGCGCGATGTAGGGAATGTTGTTCTTCGGGGAGTACTCCATCGCGATCTTTTTTTTGCCAGCACAGAGCGCAGCGATTCCTGCTTCGAACTCTTGCCACCGGAGATAAACAATCGTCTCGCCCGGGAGGTGATCGAGCGCGCCGGGCTCGATTCGATGGACCAGTTTGAGGGGCTTTCCTTCACGAGGAATCGAGTAGAACCAGCGTCTGCTCGTGATGCTTCGATCGGCGAAATCGAGCACCCGTCGGCCCGGCATATTGCTCCCTCGAAACTCACCGATGAGCCAACCATCGAGACCAAACTGATGCAGCGCAGCCTGCACTTTTGCGAGATCAAACATGGAGATTTTGCTAAGCGTTGGAGTTGTTCTGACTACCGGCAAGCAGTCTGGAAAACGCTACTTCGCGGGTCGCTCGCCGGGGATATTGTCCAGTTCTTTCGCATCATACTCAAATCGGACCTCGCGCGTGGAGCGCTCGCGGCTGGTTCGCTCGGCAATCGCGGAATAGAGTTCTGGGCGACGGGCTTTGAGCCAGCGTTGTCCGGTCGAACGTTCGAGAAGAGTCGCGTCGAGATCGGCCAAAACAAGATCGGTCTCCAGATCTTTCGACTCCGCCAGCAAGCGCCCGTAGCAGTCGAGAATCATGGCATTGCCGGTTCGAGTTTCATCGTCGTCCCGTCCCACGCCGTTGGCAAACACCAAGAACATGCCGTTGTCGTGCGCTCTTGCCGGTAGCCATCGCATGAGCCATCCCCGACCCTTGTCACCTTGAAACTCGGCCGTGATTTTTGCGGGGTCATGCTCGCGATTGTCCCACAACGCAGGATCGATCGGCCCCATGGCACAAGGAGATCCGCTTTTACAACCGCCGGTTTGATGGGGCGACAGCAGGATCTCGGCTCCACGCAGCGCCGTACAACGAGCATTCTCGACAAGATTATTGTCGTAGCAAATCAGAACCCCCACGCGACAGCCGTGAGGCGTATCGAAAACGGTGTAATCGTCCCCCGGCGTCAAAAAAGGGCTGACGAACACATGCAGTTTACGATGGACCGCGAACTGTCCGCTCGGCATCGCAACAAAATAAGAATTGAAAAGTCGACCTTGGTCGTCTCGTTCGATGAGTCCCACGCCGATAGTCGCTTGGAGTTCTTCGGAGAGGGCTCGTATTGATGCTGCGTGATCGCCCGTAGGGAGTGGCTCGGCGAGAGAAAATAGTTCTTCGCGCGAAAGATTTCGCAGATGCCAGTAACCTTGGAGACAACATTCGGGGAAGGCGATGATCTTGGCTTGGGCTTCAGCCGCCTCTCGTGCGACACGCTCGATCGTTGCTAAGTTTGTCGAGATATCGCCCGGTTCATGATGCATTTGGACCGCAGCGACTCGAACCGATTTCATAGCAGTGACCTTCTCGAGGTAGAGTTCGATTTTTTCCGACAGAGCGAATGCATTATTTTCGGAGTCGGGCACGCTCGTCGAGGGCATCGAGCCCGAATGCCGCAGCATCTCGAACAGCAGGTGCTGGGTCGCTGTCGCGCATCTCGGTGAGTTTCTTCGTCACCGCTGCCTCGCCATCTACTTGGCTGAGTACAAAAACAGCGGCGGCTCGAACTTCCCATTTTTCGTGACTGCAAGCGGAGAGCGTTGCCTGAACAGCTTCTTTTCCTTTCGCCGCAAGCGCAATCGCTGCGGAGTCGCGCGTGGCATCACTCACAAGCTTGTTCACCAGCTGGTCGACCGAAAGGTTCGACAATTCAGCTGGAACTTCGGTGGGAATCGTAGCCGGTGTTTCAGCGGGGCTGTCAGGCAGCGACTTGCCGATGGGGGCAGGTTCGTGTGAGGGCTCAGAATTGGTCGTCGGGGGAGTGACTTCGCCTCGACAGCCGCAAAGTAGCAGCGCGGTGGTAAGAAGCAGCGTTGCTCGCAAGTAGTGCATCACGGTTTCCTTCGGCTGTCAGCTTATCGATCGTTTCGCCGCTACAGCAGCATGCGACCTGCACGAGTTATAGAGCAATCCGTGGTCGCGTAGCAATGAAACAGTGCATCACTGCACCGTCTTGCGACTACCAAACCTGACGAAGCAGCGATCGCGATCGCTGCTTGTGACTGCAGTCGTAGGTTTAGTGAGGCACCTTCCCGCTGCCCTACATCGCGAGAAATTGCCCCAGATTCGAGAAAACCAAAGCAAGAAAAAGGAAGTGGGCTCCGCAGCAACACTTGGTTCCTGCGGAGCCCACGATGATTTTATCCAGCGATTATTTGCACCAGCGAATCGTGTATGTCACTCGGACCTAGCAGTTGGTCCGCTACAACAACAAGAGACAGGTGCTCTAAAAGTTGTAGTTAGGATTGTCGGGGCTGAAGTCGCTGTCGGTGAGGTTCACATTCGTCTTGATGTTGATGTAGGTGTATTCCTCCAGCACGGGGCCCATTTTGTCATTGGGCGACGTGGGCCAGTGATAGGCAGCGTAGCGAACAGGGAGTCCGAGTTCGTCGTCGAGGAAAACCTGGGCGATATGGAACTCGAAGTGTTCGCGCTGCTGAGGGTGACGAACGGTGAGTACAGTGCAAGGGCGACCGTTGAGCTTGGCCCCCTTAGTGAATTCCACCACGCATTCCTCGTGAGCACGGTCGGCTTCACCCTTTTCGATCAGTTTGAGAATCAGGTTCTCAATTCCGATGTCGCTGATGGGGTGAAGTTGGCCACGCATCGCAAGAGGGCCGTTGATGTCGAGCCATACACTCGGCAGCTTGCTCCCCAAAAATCCACCTTCGTGGGCTTTCAGTTTGTTGTTGTTCTGGCCTTCGACCCAGATGACCTCACGGCCTTCAACACCCTTGGGCTTCACGAATCGCATGTAAACCGAGAGGGGGGTGGTCATGCGACCATCAACCACCTTGCGGTTGCGAATCTTCGCTTCCATGTATTCGTGTTCACCGAGCGTACCCTTGATCCGCTCACGTTTGACGATGAGGCAGGTGTAGTCGACAACATCGCGATTGATGCGTTCGAGGCACTCGCGGGCCAGTTTGAGAGCTGGATCGAGTGGGTGGGCAGGAGCGCTGCGAGCAGCAACATCGCTGGTGGCCTTGCTGATGCGGAAGACTGGCTCTTTCAGAGCACCTTCCTCAGCGAGCAAATTGGCGGTAGCGACCGAAGCACCACCCAGAACGAGTGCGCGAAGGAAATCGCGACGGGCGAAAGGACTCTTCATCATCTGCAATCACTCCTTACATGTAGGACAGTTACTAGCCGCAGATGAGCGATCATTCGCTGAGGCAACTGTCGGTTCTTCCCTGAATTTATTGGGGGGACGATAAGCGAATTCCCTGGCTGTCGACACCCATCCCGGTGTCCACCAGAACCTCCCGCCCGCAGACACCCTAGTTGTGAGCAAATCGAGTGCCCACACCCATAAAGTGCCTACCCATGGCTCTAACCGACACGGACCAATCGCCACTGAATTCGTGCAAATCGTTAATTCACAACAACTTGCGATCGAGCACCAGCGAATCGATGACGGCTGTCTGCCTACGGGTGGTCTCTGAACTTATCGCCCAACTAGGTTTCTACAAATTACAACAACCGTCGAAGGCCACCCGCCTTACCCACCCGGCAAAGTCTGGGGTTAATCGAGCGGAAAGAGGACTTCTCGGGCCTCAACGAAAATAGTGTAGCCGGTTCTCGGTTCGGGGTCAAAATCAGCCTAAGCGGCAAGCTTTATATTTTTTGGGGACGCTAGGAAGCCACAAGCAATCCTGATGGATATCCTCCACGACGGTTGCAAGCATTTTTGGTTATCACGACTACTCGCGATGCTGTTACGGCGTCATCCCCTCGCTACCCGGCACTTGGAACAGAAACTCCTGCGGGGCAGCGTGGCTATAGTTATCAACGCGCCAAACACCATCCTCTTCCTTCAGCATGTCGACTTTGATCAGCCGCGGGACTTTCATCCCGCTGATTTGGTCATCCCCCACCTTAAAGGTCCCTTCGGCCACGATATTGAACTCGACTCGAGCGGTCCGATTCTTCGGCGCGCTGTCGATTTCGATCGAATGAATTTTCGTGATCCGCAAACTGGTGAATTGGTAATTCGGCAGCTCCGATTTCGCGACTTGCTGCAACTTGATGTTGCTCGCGGCGATGTTGGCGACAACAGCCGCCTGCCGATTGGCAGCCAGATCGTCGGCGATTTCTTTCAGCTTGATTTCGATCGCTTCGCGGTCGGTGATGATCACCTTCTCGGCAATCAGTAGTCCGGCGGCAGTCAGAACGATCAATCCGGTGAGAACCGCAAAGATTCTTTTTCCGGTGAAGGTCCAGGCAACACCCGCAGCGATGGCGAGGACCACGCTCCAAAGAACGATGGTGGTCGGAGAGTCGAAGAGCCAAGTCATGGTGCGGTCTCCTGCGAGTTGGAGAGAGAACTCGAAGCGGCAGACAGAGCGCGTCGGCGCGTGTACCAGAAGACGCCCCAAGCGACAGCGCTGATGGCGGCGGTGTAGAAAAAGAGGGGCTGCAGCGTGATGATCGTTTGATCGGGGGTCGACATCTCCAGCGACGGATCGCGTCCGTTGAGATTCTCGGCGGCCCGTGTGCGACCTTGATACTCGCGCTCGATGGCTGCTTGCCGCACGCCGAATTTCGGTGCCGCAAGCGCGAGGGCAATTAGCCCCGCAGTAGCAAACAGATAGGCCCAAAACCAAGGCGATTCCGAGAGAGGAGTAGGCCCTCTGCGGGCCGGTCCAAGCAACTCTTCATCCGAGGGAATGACTACCGGCTTAGCAGCAGCGGATGGAGGCGGCGCATCGCTCGACGCGGCCTTCGAATCACTCGGCAAATCGGGAGTGGAACCACTCATACGTTGCATTCTACCTTCCCAGCGAGTGGGCTGGTTTCAAGTTCTTTTCAGCGCGCTGTGACCAATGAAGGAAACGGCCCAGGCAATAAAAAACCCTTCGAGTCCCAGCCAATAGCGAGACTCGAAGGGTCGTCAGCATTTCGCATTTCATCGCGGCTTACCGCGAGCGACAGCTACCCGGATAAGTGAAGCACTGTTCCGGGTAAGTTTTCCGAAAACTACTTCTTCGCGCCGAGGGCACGACGCTTCAGCAGGAGTGGGCCGCCGTACATCGCAGCGGTGTCGAGTTCTTCTTCGATGCGGAGCAGTTGGTTGTACTTGGCCATACGATCGGTACGCGAAGCCGAACCGGTCTTGATCTGGCCCGTGCTGAGAGCCACGGCCAAGTCGGCGATGGTGCTATCTTCGGTTTCACCACTGCGGTGGCTCGAGATGCTGGTGTAGCCACTGCGATGAGCAAGCTGAATCGCAGCGATCGTTTCCGATAGCGTACCGATCTGGTTCACCTTGATCAGGATGCTGTTGGCGATTCCTTCGTCGATCCCCTTGGCCAAACGCTCGGTGTTGGTGACGAACAGGTCGTCTCCCACGAGTTGTGTAGTCGGACCGAGTTTGTCGGTGAGAAGCTTCCAGCCAGCCCAGTCGTCTTCTGCACAGCCATCTTCGATCGAAACGATCGGATAGTCTTTGGCCCATCCGGCGAGGAAGTCGACCATCGCGGCCGAGTCGATCTCTTTCCCTTCGATCGTGTACTTCTTCGTCTTCTCGCTATAGAACTCGGTCGATGCCACGTCGAGAGCCAGGAAGACCTGTTCGCCAGCTTTGTAGCCAGCCTTCTCGATCGCTTCCATGATCACATCGAGCGCTTCGCGATTGCTGCGGAAGTCGGGAGCAAAACCACCTTCGTCACCTACATTGGTGCTGAGTTTCTTGCTCTTAAGAACCTTTTTCAGGGTGTGGAAGATTTCGCAGCCGCAGCGGAGTGCGTCGCTGAATCGCTGAAAGCCGAGTGGGAAGACCATGAACTCTTGAACGTCGACAGCGTTGTCGGCGTGGCTACCACCGTTGATGATGTTCATCATCGGAGCTGGCAACAGGCTCGCGCCGGCACCACCGAGGTAGCGATAGAGTGGCAATTGGGCAAAGCTGGCTGCGGCTTTGGCCACGGCGAGCGAAACACCCAGCATCGCGTTGGCACCAAGATTCTTCTTGTTGGCGGTGCCATCGAGTTCGATCAGGCGCTGATCGACGCCGAGCTGATCCACGGCATCCCAACCCGTTAGGTTGTCGCTGATAGTGGTGTTGATGTTGTTAACAGCCTGCAGCACACCCTTGCCGAGATAGACTTTGTTATCGCCATCGCGGAGTTCCCACGCTTCGTGAGCACCGGTGCTGGCTCCGCTGGGTACAGCAGCGCGACCGAACGATCCATCCGACAGGGTGACGTCCACCTCCACCGTAGGATTGCCGCGGCTGTCGAGAATTTGCCGACCTTGGATGCTCGCAATTAGGCTCATGACTGGTCTCTGACTGACTGAAGAAAACAAAATAGAGGAACGTGTAAGTTGGTCGCACGTCGGCTGACTGAGCCCGGCGTGACGGTCGCTTCGGAGTGAATTTCCGCCCTGGCGGAGCTTCGCATTCTGACGAAAATCGAAGCTTCTGCCTAGGCACCTCCCCTTCCCTTTATCAGGACCTAGGTCGTTGCCGCTTGACCACTTGGGTAGCTTGCGATACCACAACAAGTAGTGGAAAATCTCGCAACTGGCTGCCGACTCATCATTTTGTTTTTGGCAGCTAGCAGGTGAGGAATCCGCCGCTTAACGCTCCGCGAAATCGCGGAGAAACTTGCCACTGGCAAGTGCGGCTGAGAGCAAACAGCGTTTTCCCATTCACCCCCAATAAGGAGCAGCCTGTGACGATCGTTCGAGTTGGCAAGACGGATAAGTATGCCTCGGGTTGGGATTCGGCCTTCGGCGGAAAGAAGCCAGCCAAGAGCGAAGCCACCGCGGCCAAAGCTACCGCCAAGAAAGCAGCCCCCAAGAAGGCTGCTGCAAAGAAGCCCGCGAAAAAGGGTAAGAAGTAGTCGACCGGCCTACGGCCACGGCTCTGGAGCGGGCGATTGCGCCCATCAAAACAAAAAACTCGGATGGCAGGCACCGATCGCGCTGCTATCCGAGTTTTTGCGTTGCCAGTCCAACCTGGTTCACAAGCCAGCCGCACCAGGTAGGTGCATTATTTAGCGAGAGCTGCGGCGATCTTTTCGATCAAGGCAACAGCTTCCTCGGGAAAGGCGTCGGACTCAGCCGACCAGAAATTAATGGTCGAGGGGGTCTCGCCAATCTTCACCGGCACATGCACGCTCGAGCGGTAGGCTTTGGCCATGTGCTTCAGGTCAAAACCACTTTCGTCGACGAGCGAACTGTAGACGGTTGGCTTTTTTGCTTCAATTAAGCTCCCGAGCTTCGACCAAGCAGCGTCGATTCCCTTGCCTACCCCGCCGACGGCACCTTCGTACAGCGGATCTTGCACACAGTGCTTGACGACCACTTTTTTGCCATCGACGCTGGTGACGCAAACGCGATCGAGCTGGGGGAGCACTTTGCGAAGCTCAGCACCTAGAGCTTGGAGCGCTTCTGGCTGATCGAGTGCCGATTCGCAGGCGATCAGTAGTTCCGCAGGCAACTTGGTTTCTCCTGCCAAGGTGCGGGCAATGAACAGACTGGTTCGAGCCCCCTCTGCTCGACCATTCTCTTGCAGCAAGTCTTGGTCGGCCCAAACCGCGTCGTAATAGCCGATCATCATCTCTTCCCAAGTTTGATCACCCCAGCCAACGGTGGCTGAAGGATCGGGATTGGCGAGATTCGATTCGCTGTTGTTGTACCAAGCGTCGCAAACCAACTTCGTCCCCTTCGGAAGCAACTTCGGCTCGGTGAATTCATACGAGTTTTGCCAAGCAAAATCGTAGTTCGGCACATCGAGCAGAATCTCTTCTTCGCCATCGGGATAGCGTGCGGTATAGCGGAATGCTTTGCCACGCAAATGCATGTGTGGGAACATCGCCAGCATTTGAATGTCGCGCGCAATCGTTTGCTCAGCGACGGTATGGTAGTTGTCGTCGTGGGGGGGAATCTGGAGCCGGCGAGTCGCCGCTTTGTCGGTAGCCACTTCTTTGCGGACAGTCTTGGGATCAGCAAACTTTAACCCCACCGAGCTGAGATCTTCCGTGGCCGTTCCGTTCGGGGTGTAGTGCATTTGAAACACGAGTTTGGCACCGGCTGGGATCTTTTTGGCGAGTCCCTCGGGCAACATCAGCGGACGAGCACCGGGGGCAGTTGCGGTGAGCCATTCGCTATGTTGGCCACCACTTAAGCGGCTACCATCACCGAGCACTAGTCCCACGATAATGTGATGAACGACCGCGCGATTACCGGGGCGGCATTCAGCGGCCGAGATCCATTTGTCTTCAGTGAACTTTGGATCGACGATGAAGTATTGGTACTTCACCTCCCCCTTGGCTGGCACAGCGTAGGGCTTCGTCGCCATTTCGATTACGAGGTCGGGCTTTCCGATTTGCCAACCGGTCTCGTACTGTTTAGGCGGAGGAAGATCGGCAGGATCTCCTTCAGGAGCGCCAGCTTCCACCCACTGATGAATCTGCGATTTTTCGGCATCGGACAAACGAGTGTCGTTGCGGAAGCTGCCATGCTTGGGGTTAGCGTGCCAAGGTGGCATACGGTTCTCGGACACCACTTCGTCGATCATCGCTGCCCAGCCGACAGTTTCGCTATAGCTGGTGAGAGCGAAGGGGCCGATCTCGCCCGGACGATGACAGTTCACGCATTTGTCTTGCAGAATGCGGCTGATTTGCTTGCTATAAGTCACCGACTGGTCGCCAGTCCCCCGGAGTACGCGTCCGATGTGGCACCCGACAACGTCCGTTGTGCCCACCTTCGGCGGTTGCCCGACAAGCATCGCCTCGATGGCGTTGACGAGATAGTTTTCTTTCACCTCGGGACGAGCGCGGCCGTAGGTGTACTGGTCGTCGATCCGTCCGCGATACACCAGCGTGCGGCTGGCGTTCAGGAGGAAAACTTCAGGCGTACGCTCAGCCTTAAACTCATCCGCCACCTTGTTGCCAGGATCTTTGAGGATTGGAAAAGTGAGTTTGTGCTGGCGGGCAAAGGCCGATAGTTCGGTGAGCGAGTCTTGCTGATTGCTGGCGACCGCGACGAGTTTCAGCCCCTTGTCGCTGTACTTTTTATGCAGCGATTCGAGGGTCGACGCATATTGCAGCATCAGCGGGCATTCGGTGCCGATAAAAACGACAATGGTCCCCTTTTCTCCATGAAGCTCGGGAGCGGGCCAAACCTTTCCCTGATAGTCGCCAAGGGAGAATTCGGGCATTTTGTCGCCAGGCTGGCTCGACTTAACAGCCTCTACGGCGTTTGCGGTGCCAAAACTCCCCCCCACCAAAGCCAGTGTTAGCAGCAGGTTAAGCAGAGTGCGATGCATAGCCAGCACGCGTGCCACTCGAATTGTCATCCCGTTAACCATCGCCATAACGGACCGCTCCCTCGCGCGAATCGAAATTGCCTGAAGCGTCAAAATACCCGAGTGCTGGGAGATACTCCTACAGCAAATGGGCGCGCTCATGGGAAAGTAATCTTCCCCTCAGCTAAACCCGCGCATATGCGGCGTGGTTTCGCGGGTGTAAGAAGATTTACGGAGAAAATAGCGTTGTTTTAGAGCAAAGCGCCCGATTGGGGATCGATGCTCACCCCGTGACAGACTCGGGCGAGCTTTTCGAGCACCAGGAGCAGCGTCCCCGGGTCGAGGGGACCTTCGTCGTCGTCCTCGAGCGAGTCACCCACTTCTTCGAAATGGAAGATGTCGTAGCGGGCAGTGGCAGCAAGCATCCGGTCGAGCTTCGGCTTATCCTCGGGCGAAACCGGCTGCCCCTTCCACTCTTTTTTGAGTTCGGCAACTTGCTCCTGCACCTCTTCGCCCGCGACGAAGGTGAGATCCATCCCCGACGAATCGGCGTGCGAAAGTACTGTCATCGCTTCGAGCGTTCCGTCGTCCGCAGCGTTCACTTCGACCACTTCCAGCTTAGCCTTCAGGTCTTCGATCGCTTTACGAACCAGATCGGCTTTGGGGCGATGCTTGGCATCGAATAGGACGAAGTAGGTTTCACGCCATTGATAGCGGCTGTTAGCAAAGAGACTCATGGCAGTCGATCCAGTGAGCGTGACGATCTTCGATTAGGTGCACGGAGTGCGACGAGACCATCACTCTAGCAGTCGGCAACTGTGCGGGCCACGCCCAGTTGCGCCAGATCTTCTCGAACAGTGCAGCGCCGAGTAACGCGGAACTAAGTGTCCTCTTCGTCATCCAACTCCGAGAGGTCGATCTCCTCCACTTCTTCACCCATCGTTCGCCACATGTCGGCCCACGACTGATGCAGCGGCAATTCGGCGTCGCGAGCTGCGAGCAGTTGCGCCCGCTGTTCGGGTTTGAGGGACTTAAAAAACGCTTGCTCGCGAAGAGGCTGGACCTCTCCCACCGGTTCATCGAAAGGAGTTCCGGCGTCGATGATGTCGGCCCAGAAGAACCAGCGATCGCCACAATCGTAGTAGTGAAACACCTGGCACTCGAGCCAAGCGAGGCAACTGGCGAGCATTGGCGGAGCATCCTCGGGGCGATCGCCGATGAGGGTGAATTCGGCCAGCTTATCGGTGCCGCTGACGCCCGAAACAGCCGCCAGCTTGTAGGCCACGCTGGCTTGATCGCTGCGTAGCAAATGGGCCAAGAATCGCCGTGACTTGAGAACCAGCTTGGCCGTGGCATGATTGGGCGCAAGACCAATGAGCAGCGTCGGGAAGTTGCGATTGATCGAGGCCTGCGAAACCCATGTCGCAGTGAGCGCGCCGCGCGACGCGCCATCGCTGGCGGTGATGGCCCAAACTTCACGGTCGACAATCTTCAGCGTCGATTCAATCCGGTCGACAACTTCAGGAGGGAGCGGCGAGTGATTCAAAGGAATGGTCTTTTGTGGAGAGGAAGGAGAATCTCACACTTCGGTGCGAGGATCGAGCGCGTCGCGGAGGCCGTCCCCCAGCAAATTGAATCCGAGTACCGTAATCGAAATCGCTAAACCGGGGGCGATGGCATACCACGGATTGCGGCTCCAGTAGTCTTTAGCCTGCGAGAGCATGCTCCCCCATTCCGGTTCTGTGGGATCGCCACCAAGCCCCAAGAACGAGAGTCCGGCGACTTCGAGAATTGCAGTTCCGAGACTAAGACTCGCCAGAACAATCACGGGACTCAGCAGCCCCGGCAAGATCGAACGTGTCAGAATTTGCCAGTTCGTGGCGCCGAGTGCCCGGCTCGCCATGACATAGTCGAGATTGATGATCGACATCACTTCAGCGCGGACTTGCCGGGCAAAGACGGGGACATTGATCAGTCCCACGGCAATCACCACGGTGAGCCAACTGGGACGATAAGCGGCTGAGACCATCAGCGCGATGAGGACGCTCGGAAAAGCAAGTGCTATATCGATGCCTCGCATCAGGAGCGCATCAACAAGCCCCCCAAAATAGCCTGCCAAAGCTCCGATGGAACTTCCCAGGGCAATGGCGAGCAAAATCGAGACCACTCCGGCTAGGAGCGATAACCGACTCCCAAACATCACGCGCGACAGGACATCTTTACGCAGTGAATCGGTACCAAGCAAGTGTGCGGAACTTGGTGCTGCGGCGACATCGGTGCTGGTCGCGTCGGGCGGATAGGGGGCAATGAATCCGGCAAAAAGGGCCACGAAGATCAGCATCACCAAGACCCCCGCGCCAATCCAAGCAGCGGAACTTGCGCGCAGCCGTCGCCACCATCGCGGAGAGCGCGACGTAGTCGTGGAAAGTGCGGTGGAGGGAGGCAAACTCATCGTGAAAAATGCTGTCAGCGGGTAGTGAATCTCTAGCGCAGCCGAATCCGTGGATCGAGCCAGACGTAGACAATATCGAGGATCAAATTGATCGACACAAAGAGGGCAGCAATCACAATCGCAGCGGCTTGAACCGCCACGTAGTCCTTGTCGCGGATAACAGCATCGGCGAGATAGCGTCCCACCCCTGGCCAGTCGAAAACGGTTTCCGTGAGCACCGCGCCGGAGAGTAAAAGTCCGATCTGGAGCCCGGCGATATTGGTAATCGGAACAGCAGCTGCGGGGAGGGCGTGGTAGAGCACACGTCGCCACCGCGAGGCACCTTTAGCCGCGGCTGTCCGCATGAAATCGGCCGGCAACACTTCCAGCATGCTGGCTCGCGTGATGCGCGCAATCACCGCCATGGGGATCGTCGCCAGAACAAGCGCCGGCAGCAGCAGATGCCGCGCAGCTTCCAGCGTCAGTGCCGGTCGACCTTGCCACAGGGTGTCGAACAAATAGAGCCCTGTGAGCGGTTCGAAATCAAAAATCTCTGGAGGAAGTCGCTGCGAGGTCGGAAGCCAAGTGAAGGTTTTTTGGAGACAGAGGCCGAGAAAAAAGACCGGAATGCTAACCCCCAGGAGCGATAGGACCATGCAAAGTCGATCGGGCCAGCGGTTGCGCATCACCGAGGCCATCACACCGGCACCAATGCCCAGTGGTAGGGCCAAACAGAGTGCCGCAAAAGTTAATTCGATGGTGGCAGGAACTTTACGTGCCAGTTCGGCTGTAACATTCGAATTGGTTCGTACCAGCGATTTACCCAAGTCACCGGTAGTAACGACTTGCCAAAAGAACTTCCCGAGTTGCTCGAGCATGGGACGATCCCAACCATTCGCCTGACGAATGCGCTCGATCTGCTCGGCATCGGGATGCTGACCAAACCGAGCGAGCAGCGGATTTCCCGGAAGCGAACGCATCGCGATAAACACGAGCGCAACAGCAACCACAATGGTCGCCAGCGCGTGAGCGATGCGGCGGAGCAAATAACCAATCACTGGGGGGACTCGAAATAGGCGTTCTTCAGGCGCACAAGCCCCGTCGGATGCAGGTGATAGCCTTTCAGCGATTTGACGTGAGCCATCCGCAGCTGGGTATGTACGAGCGGAACGACCGGCGCTTCCTCGAAAACAATTTTTTGAGCTTCGAGATAAATGGCCAATCGCTTTTCGGTGTCGAGTTCGGTTTGACCGGCGAGCATCAGTTCATGAAAGCGATCGTTGCGCCAGCGACTCAGGTTGTTCCCTTCGTTGCTGATGTTGTCGGGGTCCAGCAGTGAATACAGGAAGTTATCGGGATCGGCGTTATCGCTATTCCAACCAGCAAGTCCGAGGTCGTGTTCTCCCCGCATCACATGCACGAAATGTTGGTTCACATCGCGTCCCACGATCGTTAGTTCGATACCGATTTCTCTCAGCGAGTCCTTCATGAACCCAGCAATCGGAAGGGGCTGCTGTAGGTAAGGGCGTGCTTGATTCATCACCGACAACGTGACCTTCAGTGGCAGCTGGAAGCCATGTTTTTCTGCAGCTTCGGCCATCATGCGTTTGGCCTCTTCGCGATTGAACTCGCGGTCGACCATTTTATCGTCGTGCCCCCACATCGCTGGTGGAACCATGGTGTGCGCGGGGGTGGCGTGTCCCGAATAGCCAACTTCAATGAGCGTTTTTTTGTCGATCGCCATCCAGATGGCGCGGCGCACTTCGGGAAGGTTAAAGGGGGACTTCTCGTTTTGCATGGTGAGATAGGCGACGTTCATCCCCAGGCGCTCTTCGACCTGAATCGCTGGATTCTTCGAGAGAGAATCGAGTTCCACGGGAGTGAGATTTTCGGCAGCATGTATTTCACCGCGCGAGAGTCGCTCGACACGGGTGGCATTCTCTTTCACCGGAACCACAATCAGGGTGTCGACTTTGGGTCGGCCAGCAAAATGTTCGTCGAAAGCCGCCAGCACCAGTTGCTGATCTCGCGCCCACTTCACCATTTTGAAAGGTCCGGTTCCGACCGGATGCTCGCCAAATCCAGCCTGATGTTTTTCGAGCCCCTTGGGACTCACAATGCTGGCGGGAAACATGGCCAAATTCGAGAGCAGAATCGCCGAAGGTGCTTTGAGCCGCATCACCACCGTTTCAGCATCAGGGGTCTCGATGACATCGATCATGTTGTAAGCCGATTGGTAGGGCCGAACTTGATCGAAAACCAGGGGATGCGTTTCTTCGAGGAGTCGCTCGAAACTAAGTTTCACCGCCGAGGAATCCAACAGTTCTCCATCGTGGAACTTGACATCGGTGCGCAGCTTGAAGGTCCAAGTGAGACCATCTTCCGAGGTAGTCCAGCTCGTAGCGAGCGAGGGAACGAGTTCGGTTGTTTCGTCGTGATAAGTGACGAGCGTATCGAACACGTTGGTGATTACGTGAACAGCTTCCGCAATGTCGGTGTTGATCGGGTCGAGCGTCGCCGGATCTTCGGCCTGGGCATAGATGAGGACTTTGCCGGTGGAAGAGGAACTTGGTCCACCACAGCCAGAGGGGGAGAGAATAGCGAGGAGACTCGCCAGTAAGAGGCCGACGGCCGGCGCGCAAACAGTTCGAACGATTGACTTCATGGCGAGACGTGCAGCTAAGAGCGGTGCGGCGTAGCAATGGAGAGGCCGCGAGCATTGTAGGAAGAATCTCGCGATTGCTCTACCGAGAATCGCCAAGATGGTTGCCAGACGTGAAGCGAGACTCCGCTACCGAATCGATTCAGGTGGGACAGGCGCGTCGTCGCGGTCGGCTGGAAGTGGTGGCATCAGCGTGTCGAGCCGACTGGGTGGTGGCACCACTGGAATGGTTACCTTGGGAGGGGTGACGGGCTGCTTCGAAGATTCCTCGATGAGCGGAAGCAAATCGGAATTAAACCCTTCGCGGGCCATACTCATGCTGCTGAACTCGTAGTGCGACTTGCGATGTTCCGACGAGGGCAAGTCGCTCGGCGGTGGTGAACGCCACGACACTCCGACATCGACCCGATGCTCATCAGACCAGGTGTTGCGGTTCTTCATGTCGTAGTCTTGCACCGCCGCGCCGCCGGTTGGCCGGACACGCAAAAACACGAGGTCTTCGCGAGGGTAACGGTTGTCTTCCCCTTCGTAGCGGAGCCTAACATCTTCGACCCCAGCGACCTCGGAGAACTCGAACAGTGGAACGCCAGGAGAAGTCACCAGCACGCAGTGATTCACCTTCATATCGAGCGGCAGGTGATGAATCGCTCCAGCGCGTCGCTTGAGCTGATAAAGCCCTTGAGCAGCAGCCACGGTGACATTCTCGAGGTCGACCTCGATGCCACCAAACCACTTGGGAGCCTTCGAAGTGCCGCCGGACTCGATCATTCGTTTCGAGGTAGCGAGTAGTCCCTCGCGCCAAACGAGTTTGAACGGAGTCTCCTCGATCATCGCAACCAGCACCGCCTCGCCACGAACCATCGTACGGTCCATTTGCAGCAAGATGGGAGTGACCATGGTGTCGTCGGTTTCCATCTGCATCGCATCGTCTGCTTTACGAGCATCGATCGCGAAAATCGCAACCTGATCGTGTTGCGGCAGCCCCGAAGGACCTTGGTCGCGAATCGTGATCACGCAGTCGAGCAGCGTTACTGAAGGGATGGCGCGGAGCGAGAACAACGACCAACCGTATGACGGGTCGGGAGGCAGTTCGAGACGCCACTGAATGCCATCGAGGGTGATCTGACCTGTCGTCGACTCAGGGAGTTGTATCATTTTCCGCTGAGCATCGAGGCCCACTAGTTCGGGGCGAAACACGACTTCAGGACGTCGCCCACTGGCTGCTCGAATCGCCAATTTTGCTTGCGTAATTTCAAACGGTCGCTCGACCATCGGTCCATCAAAAGCTAGTTCGATATCCGAGACCATCAGTTCTGCTGCACGTCGACAGGCAACTGCAAGTGAGTCGACTTGAAGGACCCCAGGAGCAGCTTCGACCAAAGCACCAGGCAGAACGACTTGAACGCGACGGATCGCCACCGGAGCCTCGGATATCGGTGGCTGAGGGGATTCGACCGAAATCTCCGATGGTGCCGCGATGTCGCCCGGTTCAAATCCACCCGATAGCGATGGTGGACCGACTTCCGAGGATTCGGAACGATCGGGCGCCATGGCCACAGACTCGCCCGAAGTGCCAGGAATTCGGGCACTTGGCAACGCCTTGGGATTGATTGTGGCCGGATCAAGCAGCGGAACTTCGTTCCCCGTTAAAGGACGCGTTGAGCCTGCAACTCCGGTCGATGCAGGCTTGCCCCCAGTGGAATCGTCAGCAGGTTGAGGATTGGTCGAAGGCGAACCGGTTTGATCGTTTGTAGCTCCGGTTTCTGAACCACTTACACCACTTGCCTCGCTCGGCGACGCACCTGTTCCTGGTGGAACTTCTGTATCCGAAGGGGGTGACGTTTTCTCTTCCGGATCTTCGGTGCTGGGAACGTCCTGGCCGGCAGGAACCTCTTCGCTTCCTCCGCCACCATTGGCCGTTTTTGATCCACCTACCGCTGGCGTGATTGGCGACATGCCAGCGGGACGCAGCGAAATCTGATTCGTTTCGGATTGTGGCGGAAAAAGCCGCTCGACCAGGAACAAACCTAGGATGACTGTGACGGCAGGAACCGCCAGCATAGCTGTGCGGACCCAAACCGATGGCTCACTCGAAACCAAAGTGACCGGAGACGAAGTTTCTCCCGCGACAATCGGGTAGCCGAGTTGTTCGGCGATCGAAGAAATATCGCGAATCAGATCCGCAGGAGTTTGGTGTCGCTGCGAAGGTCGCTTGGCAAGCATGCGCAGCAGCAGCGTCGAAACTCGAGGCGGAACCTCGGGGCGAAGCTGCCGAACATCGGGGGGATCGACCCCATTGTGCCGGAGCAGTTTTTGGAGCGCGGTTCCCTCGGGAAAGGGAGGCTGAGCAACCAGCATATAGTAGAGCGTACAGCCGAGCGAGTAGATATCGCTTCGGACGTCGGCACTGCGTGGGTCTCGCGCTTGCTCGGGCGAAATGTAGTCGAACGTTCCCAGGGTCACGCCGCTGGCTGTTAGGTCTTCAGAAGTCGACTCGACCTGATGCAATCGGGCGAGTCCCATGTCGACCAATTTGACACCGCCATCAGGCGTAACCAGCACATTCGATGGCTTGATATCGCGGTGCACGACATCGCGACTTGCGGCGTGTTCGAGCGCTCGCGCGACAAGCAACGTGTAACGCAATGCTTCATCCAGAGGCAACGGTCCACGCTGTTCGACCCACTGCCGAAGGTTGGTTCCCTCGATGAACTCAAAAACGATGAAATTCCAGCCCTGCTCTTCGCCCACATAATAAACGCGTGCGATGTTGGGATGGTCGAGACGCGCAGCACTTTGTGCTTCATTACGAAAACGCCGAATGGTTTCTTCGTCGTTGCTGTCGCGCGACAAAACCTTTACAGCAACCGTGCGTCCCAAACGCGTGTCATGGGCGCGGAAAACCGCTCCCATACCGCCACCACCCACGAACTCTTCGAGCTCGTAATGCTCCAGCCGTTTACCAACCAGTGCAACACCGAGCGACTGCGGCGTCGTCGGAATAGGTAGTGGAATCTCAGCCGTCGGTGGCCGCTTCGAGATGACCGTTTTTTCTTCCGTCGAAGCTTCAGGAATCCCCGACATTTCGATCGAACGAGTCACCGAACTGCCAGGGCGAGTCGGGAGCACTTGGGAATCGGAAACAACGACCGAAATCGGTGTCGTCGAACGCTGCTGAGCAAGCGGATGATCGGGGTGAACTGTCGAATCGCTCGACAGTGGCAAACTGCTGCCAGCTTCCGTGGAAGCCAAAACTTTCGAGTCCCCCTTGGACTCGATTGAAGACCCGGGGAGTGCCTGACTATTAAGTATCAAACTTGAACGACTCGCGCGCGTGGCATCATCCGGCAGCGACGGTGGGCCATCGGAGGCCACATCATCCGCTATCGGTTGAGCCGACTTGTTGTGCGTTGAATCGTCCATAAGTCACTGGCTTCATCCATCGCCGCCCACGCAGGCAGCGAGCACTATTCGTAACCCTCGATCCTGAAATTAGTTATCGAACCAGTCTTACACTGGAGAGCACGATCACATTCACTCTGACGTTTTTTCGAGAACAAAACGTTCGCCACCGTAGTGATTCGCTTCATCCACTTCAAACTATTCCAGCGTAATGGCCTGCTTAGCGATCAGCTTCAGTCGCTCGCAAAACTCGGGAACTATTTCGCAAGTACCTTAGCAGTCTGATTTTGCGACGCGACTGCAAACTCCACTCGGCCCTTTCGACAGGAACGAGTCAAGCATTTTCGGTCGCAAATTTGCGATCAAATTACAACAAGCGTCAAGGAAATGTCGCTGCGGCGGGAGTATTTGTTACATCGCCACGGCTGCCGATCGGCCGGAGAGGAGTTTCGATAGACGAGACATTTGAGTTTAGTCGTGCGGTCCTGAAGGGTCAACGAAACTTCTAGCCTCTTGCACATAGAGACCGCTAACCCCTGCTCTCTTCCACCCAAATTCTCGATTGGTCCCGGTGGAATCTCAGATTAATCCAAAATTACGGCCACAAGTTGCGAGTGGTGTGACAGCCGTATGTCACACCCCCCCGCTAAAAGGCCCACGGGCCAAAGCGGCAGACGACCTGCTAGTTAGGCCCCTAGTCACGAGCGTTCAGGGACCAAACAGCAGAACACGTAAGGCAGGTGACGACGATGATGGGCAACTCGCAACTCCAGGCTATTCCACGACATACACACCCACTTGCGTATCGGATCTTTACCGAACAACTAGGCTCGCTCCACGAAACCCAGGCGCTCTTACGAGCTGCCATCGCCATCTCGATCCATGCCCTCGAAGACGTGCAAATCGAAAATATCGAAAAACAGCTGTCTGACATCGCCTCACGCGTCCGCTCGCGTGCCCGAAGCGGAAATAGAACTGCCCTACTTGCCCATCTTCACGAAGCTCTCTTTATTGAAGAGGGCTTGGCGGGGCATTCACACGCTCATCATCTCGCGATCAATAACTACTTGCCGGTTGCCATCTCGAGCAAACGGGGCCTTCCGGTAGTTATGTCTCTCATCTATCTCGTTGTGGGACAACAAGTTGGACTGGAAATCCAGGGTCTTGCTCCCCCTGGACACTTCTTCGTTCGCGTCCTAACGGATGAAGGGTGGGTGATTATCGATCCGTTCTTCCGAGGTGAACTCCTCACTCGCGACGAGGCCTATTCTCGTCTCGACCAGATTCATGGACGACAACTCGACCGTGATGATCGATATCTGGCTCCCATCGATCATGCTCAGTGGATCGAGCGGATCCTGGCTAACCTGACCTTCCTATTTGCAGCGAGCGACTGGAAGGAAGATCACGCAGCGATGCTGGAACTTTCCGAAGTCCTTCGCAAATCGCGCGCGTAACGGGGATGACGCCGCTATCTCAACGATTTGCTACACTCACCTCACCAGTGAGGATGAGTGTTGGCGAGTCGCCGCGAAACTCACTTCGCTGTTGCATTTGAATTGACTAATGCCAGCAGCCCGAAAGTGAGTCGCGTCGCTCCTGTGTCTGATTCAGCCGAAAGCACGTCCCCCATTCGAGTTCTCACGCAGTGCCGCCACTGTAAGCAGGAAAATATCCTGACACTGGAGCAACTCCAGGCACTGCTTTACCGGGCCGGTCTTCTGCGACGCATAGAGAAATCCGATCCAACGACAATTTTAGAAGTAGCGCGTGGCGCTTCACAGCGCATTGCTTGCGAAAGCTGCAAGGCTACTGGGCTGATGACACAAGAGGCGACGCCAGAAGATCGCAAGCGAGTGGAAGGGAGCACTTCTGCGGCCTTCGATGACGACGAAGACTGGGGCGATCCGAAGCCATGTAGTCGCTGTCGGCAATTGATTCCTGCAGAACGGGTCGCACTGTTCCCGCACATCACCCTCTGTGTGAAATGCCAACAGGCCGATGATCGTGGCGAAGATAGCGCCGAAGCTGATTACTGCCCACAATGCGGAACTCCCCGCACCGTTCGCAAATCGACAGGGCGTGGCCTCGCTCGCTACGAAACCTACTGCCCCCACTGCCGTAAGTAACTCTTGATCGTCGAATAAGCATCCATCGCCCCCCGAGCAGCCACCTTTGGCTGCTCGGTTTTACTGCTCTCTCTTCAGCTGCTCCTGCCTGCTCCGTCTTTGGCTAGTCCCTAGTCTCTAGATCCTAGTTCCTAGTTTCTAGCCTCTTGCTTTCTCTCGCCTCTAGTCTCAGGCCTTCTTTGGCCTCTGGCCTCTGGCCTCTGGCCGCTTAGAGGCTGGTGTCTTGGGAGTTATTGAAGTCGCCGCGGATGTCGCTGGTGAGGGGGTCGGCATTGGTGTGGGTGCCGAAGAGATCGTTGCCGCTGCCACCGTAAACGGTGTCGCGGTCGAGATCGTCGGTGTGGGTGAGATTCGCGGCGACTGGGCCGCCGCTGTTCCAGGCGACCAGCAGCGCGAGCATCGCGGCGTCGACCGCGCTGCTATACGTGTTGCTCGTCGCCGTGTCGCTCGTCCCTTGGAAGGTCGTGATCGCCGCGAGCACCAGGTCGTTGCCGTTGCCGCCGTCGACCAGATCAACGCCGTCGCCACCGATCAGCACATCGTTGCCATCGCGGCCGTACAGCCGATCGTCGCCATCGCCGCCGCTCAGGAAGTCGTCGCCGACGTCGCCACTGATCGTGTCGTTCCCTTGCGCGCCGTAGATCCGGTCGTTGCCCGAGCTGCCCGAGAGCTGATCGTTGCCGTAGCCGCCGTGGATCCAGTCGTCGCCCGCACCTGGGCTCACGCTATCGTTGCCACCACCGGCGTAGAAGATGTCGTTGCCGCCGAGCGCGCTCAGCGTATCGTTGCCACCGATGTTGAGCTCGTGCGGATTGAGCTCGTCGCTCGTCGGAGCGTCGTCGCCCCAGACGATGTTATTGCCGCTGCTGGCGTTGATCCGATCGTTGCCAAGACCACCGACCAAGAGATCATTATTGAAGCTGCCGGTGAGGAAGTCATCTCCTGCTTCGCCGTAGAATTCCGCCGGAATCTGCAGGTTCGATTGGTTGATGATGTCGTTGCCGCCGCGGCCATACACCAGCGTCTTGCCCGGGACGTTGTGATACGTGTAGCTCGAGCCGATCTGCACGCGGGTGCGATTGGGCTCGAGTGTGGTGTTGGCGCGAGCGAACTGAATCGTGTCACTCGCATTGGTGCCGCGGATGTAGATGTCACTCACCGTGGCGCTCGTCATCTCGCCATCGTCGGCCAGATTGAGATCTTCGATCGTCGTGAAGGTGACGGTCGCGTGCGTCGAGCTCAACACTTGTCCGCTGCTCACGAGCACGGGGCTTGTGGCGGCGAGTCCGCCACCGAGCGCCGAGACATCGATGTTCAGCACATCGCCTGGGAGCACCGTGGGATCGTTGCCGTTGATGAAGAAGGGGGTCGTGAGGCTCGGACGAATCATGTCGTCGACGCCGTCGAGCTCACTGGCGCTGAGCAGATAGCCGGGCGCGGTGCTCGATGGTGTGCCGCCGAACGTGTCGTCGCCAAGACCACCGTTGAGGGTGAGTCGCGCGAGGAAGTCAGCAGCGTTGACGTAGAACTGATCGTTGTCTCCGGCACCGGTGACAACGGCCGTATCAAGGTCGTTGGCCGCTTCGGTCATGTTGACGCGGATCGTATCGGCGCCGCCCGACGTCGTCACATCGAGATCGTCGATGCTGGTGAACGTGATGTCGATTCCCGACGCGATCGTGAGCCCTTCGATCGTGGTGCGCGTGATGACGACCGAGTCGGCAGCAGCGCTTCCGCTGTCGTCGACAATCAGCGCGTCGTCGTCACCGGCGACGCCATTAAACGACAGAGTCGAAGCGATGTTCGATGCGGAATTCCCGCTGTCAAACACCTGGAACGTGTCGACGCCGATGTCGCCCGTCACTGTCACTGGCACGCCACTCTTGATCGCGTGGATGCGAACGGTGTGAGCGCTGTTGTCGCTCGCTGCGAGCGACGAACCAGCCACAATATCGATGCTGGTGAGGCTCGACGTGCTGTCGATGTTCACCAGATCAATCGCTTCGTTGCCGCCACCGGCGATGAGGTCGAGCGCGAGGAAACCTTCGAACGTGGTCGTCGCAACGAGTCCCGTATCGGCGGTGATCTCGGTCACGCCGTCACCGAGTAGTGCGTCGTCGCTGATCTCGATATCGGCAGTGCTGGTGCTGCTCGAAGCATCGACCACCAGGTTGCCACCAGCGCCGTCGAGGATGAGCGTGTCGAGATCGGCGAAGCTGACGAGGGTCAGCGGCGCGCCGCTCGGACCGACACCGACGTTGCCACTTCCTTGACCATCGACAGCGTCGCTGAAGTAACCGACATCGGCGGCTGTAAGGAGCTCGAGCGCGAGGCTGTTATCGCCCAGCCCGCCATCGAAGTGGATCGTCACATCGGTCAGATTGCTCGCGGTGTAGTAAGCATCGGCGGCTGTATTCAAGTGCGCGCCATTGCTCACACCACCCGACGCGAGGCTGTTATCGACCAGCGGCGCAGCGCCGTCGAAGCTCGGGAGTCCCGCTGCTGTTTCGCGGATCGTCAGCGACTCACTATCGCTGCTGCCGATCACCGTGAAGCTGTTGATCGTATCGGCCTGGCCACTGAACTTGCCGAGGCCATTCACCTCGACTTCGAACACATTGGGAGCACTCAGGAAGATCTCGATCGCGTCGGCCGCACCGTTTTGGAAGCCGGCGATTCGCATGTCGAGCACGAGGTTGTAGACCGACGTCAGCGGCGTCGTTTGCACCGTTTCGATCGAGGTGTAAGCAACTCCTGCCGCCGATGTGCCGAACGACCAGACGCCGCTGTAGTCCACTGCGCCGAGCGTCAATGTCGGCACGCCGAGTCCCGTGATATCGAGCACTAAAAGATCGCCCGCTGGCACCGTCGGATTGCCACCGAAGATGCTGATCGGCGTGCTCGCGAGTCCATTGTCTTGATCGGGCCGGACGTTGAACGTATCGATCTCTGCGCCGCCGGTGAACGTCGCGCTCACCGCGTCGATATCCCCTGCAAAGCTCAGCACCGCGCCACCCACATCCGCGCTCGCCGCATCAATCGTCACGCTGACGGTTCCCGTCGCGCTGATCGTGCCGCTGAGGGTCGCATCGTCCCCTGCCAGCAGCACCACGTTGCTCGTCGAGCTGAGTGTGCCACTGACGATGATGTCGTCGTCGGCAGCGCCGGTATCGGTCACCGCGAGGTTCACCGCGCCGGCGGCATTGATGCTCGTCACGGTCATCGTGCCGGTCGCCGAGGTGATGTCGACGAGACCGCTATTCGTCGTGATGCTCGTGAGCGTGATGGCGCTCGCTTCATCGATGTCGATCGCGCCGGTGCCAGTGACGCTGGCGGTAAGCGTAGCGATGCTCGTATCGAGATCGATCCCGCTAGCGCTCGTCGCGCTCAGGTTACTCGCCGACACATTGAGCACACCTGCGTTCGCATCCGTAATCGCCCCCGTCGTCGCCACCAGCGTCGCATCGCCTACGGCCGTGATGGTGGTGACGGCGATGTCGCCACTGGCAGCAGTGAGTGTGATGTTGCCATTCACGGTCGTTGCGGACGAGACTGCGAGGCCGCTGGTCTCGTTGATGTTGATGTTGCCATTGGTTGCGCCGGTCGTGGAAACGATCAGCGACGTGATGGTGGTGTCGAGATCGATGGCGTTTGCCACACCGGTGGCAGCCTGCGCGACCAGCAGACCGGTCGCGACGTTTACACTCGCGCCGTTGCCGTCGGAGATCGAGCCGGTGAGCGCGGTGAGGGTCACAGCAAGTCCGGCGGTGATCGTGTTGTTCACGCTGATCGAACCACCTGAGGTCAAGCTGATCGCACCACCAGCGCCAACCATCAGCGGACCATCCACTTCGATCGTATCGGCCCCCACTCCCGTATCAATCGTGATGTTCGCATTCGCATGCGCATTCGCACCACTCGTGATGGTGACGCTGTCGGCAGCATCGGAGCCACCCGTCACGGTGTTGATCTCGACAGCGATATTGCCCGAGAGATGAACTTGCTCGAACGCCACGCCACCGCTGTTGCCACTCACAACGAGGGCCGGAATTGCGGAGGTAGCGACCGTTGCACCAAAGCCAGCGCTGATGTCGATCGTGTCGGCAGCGCCACCGAAGTTGACGACGGCGCTAGCCAGATTAAACATGTTCACCGGCTCGAGACCACGGAACGTGATCGTCCCGGCGAGGGCATCGGAGGTGATCGTTCCGGCGCGAGCAATCACGGCGTCGCTGGTGTACGTTGCCGTCTGGTTTCCGTTGCCGACAATCGCCAGCACATCGCCAAACGAGGGATTGCCGCCGGCTGCAACCGGCGAGCCCTGCCCTTCACCGTCGTAGTAAATCCCTCCGGGGAGCGCGACGTTGATGGCGTTGAGATTGACGTTCAGTGTGTCGTCGGAATCACCGCCGTAGAACGTGAAGGCGTTGGGTGGTGTCGTCGTCGTGTAACCACCAATCACCGCGCCATTGTTGAGCGAGTAAGTGACAGTGATGTTCCCCGCCCCATCGGCAGCTGTGACCGTCACGATATCAGCACCGGCAGTGCCGTTGATGATCGGCTGTGAATAGAGCGCGACATCGTTCCCCGCACCTGGCCCCGCGCTATCGGCGCTGTAGCTGATGTAGAACGTGCTTCCACCCACCACCACTGCCGCTCCTTCGGCCAGCCCCGCAAACGTCCCCACCACCGCATCCGTCCCATCATTGGTGATGATGACAAACTCTTGGAGCAGGAGTGGATCGGGAGTGAATCCGCCGAACAGATCGACATCGAGCGTCGCTCCGCCAAGCGAAACAGTGCCGGTGACATTCACCTGATCGTAGCCGGTCACTCCATTGCCCGGAGCGGTGCCGCCGATCTCAGGGTTGAAAGTGGTTCCTGCGGTAAACGACAAACTGCCGGTCGCTAGTGTCTCGGGACTTGCGCCAGGCTCGAGCCGCGACGAATCGGTCATCGAGACCGTCCCTGCGATGCTTCCCGTTCCCCTCAAAATCGCCGTCCCACTCACTACCACCGGCCCACTGCCCGTCCCCGATCCCGCCACGTTATTCACCAGCAAAGTTCCATCAAGCACCGACGTGGCACCGTAGGTGTTATTACCAGTAAGGACAAGTTTGCCCGCACCGAGCTTGGAAAGATCACCCGCTGCACTGGATTGAGAGGCAGTCTGATTGCGAAGAACCGAAGAGACTAGCAAGTCGGGATTGTCATCGCCCGTGACATCAGCCACATCGAAGTTCGTGTTTGTATGGAGATGGATACCGCCATTGGTTCCAGCCGCGCTGATCGTTGAGGGATTGGTGCCACCCACAGTAACAGTGCCATACAAACGCCAAGCTTCGTAGCCTGACGAAAATCCACCCGTTGAAGTGAGCGTGGAGCCATTCAGAGTGATTGGTCCCAGGGTGTTGAAGAAATTGCCTGTGGACTGGATAGTTGCCGAGTTAGCAACAATCGAAGCAACAGGAATTGCCGTAGCGCTCCCAAAAACATCCGAGGCACCGAACTCTACGAAGGTTCCCGAGTTAGCCGTGATAGTACGAGCGACCAGTGGGTTGCCAAAAGCGCTTGTGGCATTCGTGTTGTTATGACCAGCGGTGGCGCGGACCGTTCCACCATCAATCACAACGTTTCCGGTGTAAGTGCTTCCGGCATTACCCAGTAGCAACGTACCACCACCACTCTTCGATAAACCACCCGTGCCACTCAGCAGGCCGTTGAGTGTCGCGGTGAAGGTTTGTGTATTAAACGCAACGGAGTTAGGACCGTTAAGGGTGATATTCAGTGGTGAGGCGAAGTTGTTTGCTGCCCGAACAACCGGTGTACCAGAACCACCAAGGTTGATGGCGTACGATGTGTTTGCATTCTGAGACCCCGATTCAAAGCCACTTCCATTTGCAGTGGTGGAGTTCAGGATCAGCGTTCCGCCAGTCAGATTGAGCGTATCGGTACCTGACGTATTGCCACGCCCATCGAGGACCACAGCTTGAGCAGTCACAGTGCCACCCGAAATGTTCATCGCGCCGGTGCCGTCGATGCCAAGGTAGATCACACCCACCTGTTCGCCAACACCTGCAATGTTGATATCTCCGGCGGGAACTCCCGTTAGATCGAGCGTTCCTCCCGAGATCGAGTAGGAACCTGCAGCACTTCCGCCAGACCAGTGACCAACTCGGAACAATCCCGAGACGTTCACGTCACTTGTCCCCGACTGAGTCATGGCACCGGCTTGGCCATGATTGTTGATGGAGATTTCACTCACATTCACCACTACGGCGTCTTGGACGTTGATCGTCCCTTCACCAACGAGCAAGACACCAGCTGTATTTACCCCTGCGTTAAGCACTCCAGTAAAGCTGAACGTTCCTGAACCTGCAAAGTTGGTGTTACCCCCCGCGGCCCAGAAATTCGCGAGGCTAACCGTAGTGGGGTTGAGCACCAGGGTGCCAGCACCACCTTTTGCCAAGGTTTGACCAACGCCGCTGACGTTTCCAGAGATCGTCAGGTTGCCAGCAGCATTGGAGACATCGATGCCACCACCACCTGCACTAACGGTAATCGTGCGATTCATCGAATCGACCACACTCCCGGTGTAACGCAAGCTTCCACCAGTGAGCACAATGTTGCTGTTCGTCCCCAGAGGACTGTTGAGTCCGCTGTTGGCTACATCAGGAGTCGCTAGGAATCCACCTTCGATTCGATTCTCGCCGCTGAAAGAACTGGCGGAGTTGCTTACCGTCAAGACACCATTACCACGCTTTGTCAGTCCACCTGCGCCCGAAAGGATACCCGATAGAGTGACGTCAAAACCATTTGTGTTGATCACTGCAGGACCAACGGCATTGGTGAGATTGATATTGAGCGAAGAACTCCAAGCAGCTGTGGCCACCAGCACCCCACCACCTAAATTCACGGTGTAAGGACCGCCACCACCGTCAGTCACAATGCCACCAGCACCAAGATTGAACGTGCCACCATTGAGTGTGAACGTGCCGTTACCTGTTGTTCCGACACGGCTATTCACATCAATCTGCGTTGCATTAACCGTCCCACCCGTTTGGATGAACGCGCCGGTACCGTCGGTTGCCGAAGACAACGAAACGCCGCCATTTACGTTGAGCGTGCCACCTTGCATGTTGTAGGTGGTATTGCTTTGGGGATAATGCCCCAATCGCACTCCATTTGATTCGGCGACATTGCCCGTCGTAGTAACCGTGCCACCTGATTGATTGATGGTGGCCACGATTGCATTGGCACTACCGCTGGAATTCCCTAGTTCAAAACCAACGGTTGAAAAGGTACCTGCTTGAACATTAAGAACTGCATTGACAGCAACGTCTGGAATGCCTCCCACTTGATCGCCACGGTTGGTGCCAACAATGGTTACACCGGCAATCGTAGCGGTCGGTCCATTGAAAGTGACGGTACCGCGTCCGATGCGAAGACCTCCTAGGGCAACCGTGCCGCCCGAGAAAACTTGCGTTCCGGAGTTCGCAATATTTCCACGGATAATGAGTGGACCTGTGCCGGAGATCGAACCACTAAAGGTGTGGGTGGCATTGAGATCGTCGAGATAGATGCCGTTGGCATCATTGTTGTTGGTAATATTGCCGCCGCCAGCGAGGTTACCGATCGCGTCGGAGAAGCCGTTCATGTTGAACGTGCCGCCGGTGTTGATGGTGAAGTCGCTAGTGTTGTTAAACACGTTACCTTGCAACAGCCGCAAGGTGCCGCCATTGTTGATCGCGACGTTCGCAGCCCAAGCGCCATCGCTGACGGCACCAGGGCCAACGTCCACCTGACCTGCGTCAACTGTGAAAACTCCACCGGCTGTTGCCGCGGATGCGTTTTGCAGGACCATCGTGCCTAGGCCGGTCTTGGTGATCCCGTGCGTACCGCCCTGCTGCGTGGTGGCAGCGGAATAATTGAGCGTTGCACCGCTAGCAACATTAATCGGGAGGACACCTCCTGGATTACTCTCGCGGATATTGATGCGTCCCTGAACATTGGCCGTTCCGCTCAATACGTTGATGGCCGAACCATTCCCGAGCGAGTAGAGTTGGCCGGTTGAATTGCTGCTGACACCATTGTTCGTGCGGAGCGTGCCACCATTCATGTTGATGGTGATGCCCCATCCGTTATCGCTGGAGGCAACGTTGTCGACGAGACCACCATTGATATTGAGAACATCGACCTTGGTTCCCGCGCCGTAGCCAAGAGCGTTGCCAGTAGACAGCCGAAGCGTTCCCGCGGCAGCGACATTGACGGTTCCACGCACCGTGCCAATGGGACCTGTTGAGGGATCGGCAAGATTCAGGATACCTTCGTTAGCATTCGTGCCACCGGTAAAGGTATTCTCCGCCGTAAGGCTAAGAATACCGGTGCCGAGTTTAGTGAGCGAGGTTGCGCCACTGATGACGCCACTGATCTGAGATGTTCCGGTAGTAGTGACCGAAAGCGCTGTAGCAACAGCAATCGCGCCTGCGTTGATGTTAGCGCCAGTGATCGACAGATTATTGAGCGGAGTGGTGCCACCAATCGCAGATGCAAAGTTGATGTTGCCCGCGCCAGCATTCACCGTGAGATTACGATTGCTGGCAACGCCATCATCGTTGATGGTGCCGTTGATTTGAACGTTGCCACCAGCTGAGGCAATTTGCACGTTAGCGGTTTGATTGATCGGTCCGCTGATGGTGATACTGTCGCCGGTCGAGACGACATCGCCGCTGAGATTGTACTGAGTTGTGGCTGCGATGGTCACAGTGCCGCCTGAAGTGATGTCGGCAGCGGCTGACGTATCAAGCACATCCAGGGCAGTGAGCGTGACGGTGCCACTAGCGCCTGCAGTGGTGTTGATGGCTTGGGTGATATTGATATCGCCCGAAATCACGCTGAGATCGCCTACCGAAGTTCCGCTGCCGAGGGTGAGGGCGGCGTTGAGGTTCACCGTGTCGTCGGTGCCGGAGAGGATCGTGGTCGAAGCGCGATAGGCGGCATCGATCGAGGTGATGGTGATGACGTCGGCCCCAACGGTAGCCCCGGTGTTCACATCGATAGTTAGGGAAATGGTCGGGCTGACGAAAGTGACCGATTCTCCAAGAGTGGAGGTGATAGTGCTCATGCCATCAGCACCACCGGTATCGGTGACGGTCATGGTTTCACCACCACCGGTGTAGTTGAAGACGCGATCGGTGGCCGAGAGGTTATCGTTGATCGGGTCGAGGCCGGTATAGTTGATTAGCCCCAGCCCAGTAATCGCTACGCTACCATCGGTGGCTGAAACAAACGTGTGCGTGACTGTCCCAAACGTGTTCGCACCGCCGTTGAGGGTCAAGACATCATTTCCACCGACTCCTGCATTGAATTTGATATTGGATAGTGGGATCACGTCACCTCCACCCAGATCGACAATTAACGTGTCGTCATCGGTAGAGCCATTGATAGTGATGCTATTGATGCCATCGGCGAGCGATGATTGAACAAGAGTTCCGTTCTCGTAGATCTCAATTTGATTGCCACTACGAACAATGCGGAACGTATCGGCAACTCCATTAACAGCACTGCTGTTGATGACAACATTGGGGTCTTGCACTCCAACGGTGTAATATCCGTCGGAGAGCATTGAGGCAGGTACATCAAAGGTGACCGTGTCGCCGGTAACAGTGCCAGGGATCACTAGTTTCTGAAAGGCAACTTCACCAGACTCAAAGGCATTGGATGGTGTGAAGAGCAGTTGATAACTGGCGGGAGCGCCAGGAGCCACGAGTCCTGCATCGGTGAAATCGAAAGCCATCCGAGTGGCAACGCCAGCCCCGGTTTTGTCGACATTCCAGACACGATCCCAGCGACTGGTGACCCCTGCGGGCAAGTCAGTCGTGACGATGCTGTTGATGGCCGTCTTGTGTCCGGCATAGACCATGTTGCTTAGTGGCAGCGCACTCAGCGACTCCATGCCAAAGCCTGCCTGTCCGGCACTAATTACAGCAGCCGATGCGACTGGCGAGAGAACTTGAACTTCGGCGAGTTGAAGAACCGAGTTGTCATCGATATTAGCGACGGTGCGAGTTACCCGAACCTTCTGCCCCACGACTGGATTGCCACCATTGGCCGCAGCAAAGTCGTACGAGATGGTTGCAGGATCACCGAGTGCGTTACCGGCGTTCAATAGTGGCGATGTGAAGAGCACCGTGCCAGCGGCGTCGGTGACAGTGATGGTGAGTTCGCGAAATCTTGGAGTAATACCTCCGTCCAGACGATTGTAGAGTACCACCTGCGAAATGCTGGTGTTTGTGCCGAGATCAACCTCCCACCAGGGATCCGCTTGCTGCGCAGAGTGAAAGACACTACCTCGACCGTAAATTCCATCGGTGATGCCATCATTAGCCAGTGCAGGTCCAGCCCCATTGGTTGACGACGATGTGGCAATCTTTCCTGTGGCGACATTCACTAAACTTGTAGCAGAGATTCCGACAACATTCGAGTCATAGTTTCCGGCGATTGCAGTGTCGCCTGCATAGAAATCGTGACCAGCCAGTTGAACATTGAATTTTGCCGAGAGGGAATTATCAAGGATTTGGCGTTCTGTAGAACTGAGTGCACGATTGAAGGCGATCACTTCGCCAATTTCCCCTGCCCATGATCGTGGAGCATTCGCACCTACCCTAAAGTAGTCACCAATACTTGTCGCAGTGAACGTTGTCGCTGATCCACGAACTGCACTAACAATATGAGTGCGATTTTGAACAGCTGCAGGGTTATTAGCGTCCGAACCATCTACAGCCAGCGTCGAGTTAGCGGCGTTTGTGAAATCGCCTCCATTACCAGGATCATTGAAAGAATTGTAGGGTGATAGGGTCCCATTCATGCGGATACCAACATCACCCTCATCAAGCCCCCACAAGCCCGCGATGGAGAGGTTATTCGTTTGATTGCTGACGATAACCACCGACTGAACGTTGGTGCTCGAAGACAAGACTAATTCATCAGCATTTGGCGCAACGCCACCGCCAGCACTCACTTGGCTGCCATCGAATTGAATGGTTGGCAAGCCATTAAAACTCGGGCTCGAGGCAATGTAAGTAGGCTGCTTTGCGACAGCAGGAGCAACAAAGTTGTTGGGCGAACTATCACGCTGGTCGTTCCAGCTGGTAACTGCAGTACCCACTGCCACGACACTTGAGGAGTCGTCGGCGCGAAGGTAATAGAGCAAACTGCTGTCAGCCTCGGATACAAAACCACCGGCAATGGTGCCGCCGGTGATGGTGGCGAGCATCGAGCGCTGCTCAAGTGATTCGAAAAAGACGCGACGACTCTTCTGCCTTTGCTGTTTTCGTTTGCGTGATGCCTGGGGGAGTTTGCTCGACAAAACTGCACGACGCGACGACGGGGAAAGGCTAGACACGGTTCACTCCACGTAAATTAATGGCAGGGCCGTTGCGCAAGGGCATCAGCGTGGTCGGTTTCACATTTAATGCAGGAGGGATCGATCTGACTCAGTGCTACGAATCCGTGCGTAGACAAGCCAGTTCGCAGAGGCTGCTTAATAAACACAACCAAGGTTGCAATTAGAAAACATCATCCGCTTCGAGGGCGTCAGGGAAGAGGAAAGACTGTGCGCCCAGGTAAGCAGTTTACACCAACAAAACCGATAATCCAGATTGTGCATGGACAATTGAAGGCCTTTATTTCTCGGGACTTACGCCGTTTTGAGCGGGCGATAAGAGGTAGCCGGGCGTGCTATCCACCTTGAAGTGGTAAAGAACCAACCAGAGTGAGCTCTCTACGACCAACTGTTGTCAATTTGCGACAAATGGCGGACTTGCGAATTTCAGGCCAACTTTACTACGGCGATTTATTTTGCCTGGACTACCTGACTAGCACCTGTGGTAAGGGTGCTTCAAGTGTTACCCCCTGCCGTTCCGATATGCTCTCCGGGCATGGTCCGGGGGGACTGTGCATCGACTCGCCAAGGAAGGCTCAGCGATGCGCTGGTGGTCTGCCACTGCTGCTGCGGTGATGGTCGCATTGTCGACCGGGCTGGCCGCTGCGCAGGGTCTTCCTTTCTCCAGTGGCGGCGCAGGGGGAGCCTCAGCCGAATCTGCACCGCCGCTTCCACCTCCTTACGCCACGCGGCAAGCGGAAGTCGAAATTCCGTTTAGCGTGAAAGCTTCCACCAGTCCCTCGGGACAGCCGGTGCGAGTGCTGGTGTATGTTTCGTGGGATCGGGGAGCGAATTGGCATTTCTTCGAAGAGCGGAAGCCGAGCGATGGCCGCTTTCGGTTTCGAGCCAAACGGGATGGCGAGTTTTGGTTCAGTACCCAAACGGTGGAAGGGGACACACGCCCCACCAATGCCTCACACCGTGCTCAGCTGCGGCTGATTGTCGATACGCAGAAACCGCAGATCAGCCTGCAAGCCGATCCAGCGGGGGCGAACCAATTGACGATCGCTTTTAGTGCGATTGATGCCAACTTGAATCCAGGGACACTGCGTCTGGAATATCAGGACACTGCGGATCTCGGCAGTCCTTGGCAAGAGATTCAAGTCGACCGGACCAACGCCGCGCCACTGATCGGCACACTGACGGGACGTGTCACGGCCAGCATTGTGGCCCGCAGCCGCAACATTAACTTGCGAGCCGAGGTCGCAGACGCTGCCGGGAACGTGGGGTATTACACACAGCAAGTTCGGATGGGAGAAACGGTTCAGCCGCAAGTCGCTCCGCCCCAGATGGCAGCATCGCAGATCGATCCTTCGGCGCGTCCGTGGCCCACCGACAATCAACTTCCACCTTCGACCGTCCCTCCAGCGACCAACGTTCCTCAAGAGAACACGCAAGGAGAGATCGTTAACAATCCATACCCAGCCAATCTGCGAACAGATCGTCTGGCGAGTGTGCCGCGCGATGGCAACAGTGTCGAATCGCTCCCTCCACCCAGCGGAAGCGACACCATGCTGGGGAGCGAAGCTTTGCCCCCACCGTCGTACGAACAGCCGCAGTATCCACCAGCTGTATCCGATAGCTCGCGACCACTCCCGTCAGACACGCCACTTCCACCGGAGTTCGAGAATCCTGCTCCGCGCGAGTCGTATGCCCCTCCTCCATCGCAGCCACAGACAGTGATGCGAAGCGAGGAAGTCCTGCCCCCTCCCGCATCGAGTGGACAACCCGATGCGTCACGGCCTTCGGCTTCGCAAGATGATTTGCTCGATGCCCCCACGCGTCTTACAAACACCAAACGCTTCACGCTCGACTACGACGTAGAAACCGTTGGCCCCGAGGGGATTGCGGAAGTGGAACTGTGGGGGACCAACGACGGCGGACAGACCTGGATGAAATGGGGGAGCGACCCCGACCGCCAAAGTCCAATGGATGTGGAAGTGAGTGGTGAAGCGAGCTACGGTTTTCGTGTGGTGATTATTGGCCGCAACGGACTTGTGGGCAATCAGCCGAAGTCGGGCGATCCGTCCGACATTTGGGTTGGCATCGATACCACGAAACCGACGGCTCGTATCACCCAAGCAGCCTACGGAAGTGGCGATCAGGCTGGTAGGCTCGACATCCGCTGGGAAGCTTCGGACAAACATCTGTTGCCTCGTCCCATCACGCTATCGATGGCAGAACGTCCCGAGGGGCCTTTTACCCCGATCGCCGCTGGGCTGCCCAACACGGGACAATACTTTTGGGAATTTGATCCTCGAAGTCCGCGGCAGATCTACCTCCGGATCGAAGTGCGTGATTCGGCCGGGAACATGGCGATCGAAAGCTTGCGTGAGCCGATTTCGGTTGAAGGGCTGACTCCCCGCGGCCGCATCCGCAGCTTCCAGCCAGTGCCCGACAATCAGCAAGGTGCACTTCCGCAGCAGGGGGCGTTCCAGTCCCCTCTTTTCCGTTAGACTCGTGATCGGGGCTACATCGATCAGCTCTCCGGAATCACGCCCTCTCTTATTCTGCATTCACTTTGGATCATGCATGGCTCGCATCTTGATCACATCGGGACCGACGCGTCAGTATCTCGATCCCGTGCGATACCTGACCAACGGAAGTAGCGGCCGGATGGGAAAGGCGCTTGCCGAAGCAGCACTTTCGCTGGGGCACGACGTGCTGGTGGTGAGTGGTCCCGTGCAGGTGACCTATCCAGCAGCAGCGGAGGTGATCGACATCATTAGCACCGAGGACTTGCTCGAGGTTTGCCTGCGAGAGTTCGTGGGGTGCGATGGAGCCATTGGAGCGGCAGCGCCGTGTGACTATCGTCCACAAAAGGTAGCCGCACAAAAAATCAGCAAGACGGGAGAGCCGCTGCGGCTGGAACTTGTCGAGACTCCCGATGTGATGGCGAGCCTCGGTAGCATTAAGCGCCAAGATCAGTGGCTCGTTGGTTTTGCGCTCGAAACCGACGATCAGCGGTTCCGCGCCTTAACCAAGCTGCAAAAAAAGAGTTGCGACTTAATGGTGCTCAATGGCCCCTCGGCAATGGACTCGCTCAGTAACGAGGTCGAGATCCTGGGGCGTCAGGGAGAGGTGGTTACCTCGGCTACCGGCACGAAAGAGGCAGTAGCGCTGCACATTCTACGAACGATCGATTTGCATCTTGGTCGCGCGAAGTAAGTTTACCGGCCACTAACGAACAGCTTGCGACGGCTTGGCATCCTTCGATGCGTAGTTCATCGGCATGCTGTGGCCGTCAGTAGCGCACTTGCACGTTTCTTTAGCACAACGAGTAAGGTTGTCGCGAGTCGCATTCCTTGACATCGTGAAATGCCTGCTAGTGGTGGGAGCCGATACCTGACGTCAGGCTTAAACTTCTCGCGGGGTGTTGACTCGAAGGGTCACTTCAAGCGACATTCGGCATGGTAGTTGCCTTTCGGAGGTGCGGGGTGCTTAACCCTTTAGAAATCTCGACAGGTGCACAGCACTCGTTCGAGGTGTGCCCGTTTTTTGGGCAGCGTCGTTCACGGCAAGGCGGGCTTATGAACTTCGAGACGTACCAGACAGAAGGGTTTTATGACGAGGTTTTTTCTCCCGACGGCCAACCCCGGCCGCGCGGTGAGATGCTCGTCAAACGACTCGCGACTCTCACCTTTGAAGAACTCCAGCGGCGACAAAAAGCGGCCGAACTGGCGTTTCTGAATATGGGTATTACCTTCAACGTGTACGGCCACGAGGCTGGCACCGAGAAGATCTGGCCCTTCGACATCGTTCCCCGCATCATCGATGGTGCCGAATGGGAAACGATCGAGCGTGGCCTGAAGCAGCGCATCCACGCGCTCAATCTGTTCATCGACGACGTCTACAACGGTCGCAAGATCGTGAAAGATGGTGCCGTTCCTGAGTGGCTGATTCACTCGGGCAAAAATTACCTCAAGCAACTTGAGGGAACCCACCCCCCGAAGGGTGTTTGGTGTCACATCACAGGCACCGACCTCGTCCGCGATGGCGATGGTCAGATGTACGTGCTGGAAGACAATCTACGCTGTCCCAGCGGTGTGTCGTATGTCCTCGAGAACCGCGAAGTGATGAAGCGAACGTTCCCGCAAGGATTCGACGGCTTCTCGATCTTGCCGGTCGAAGACTATCCCGAGCGTTTGCTCGAGACCTTGCAGTTCATTGCTCCCGAAGGTGTGCGCGACCCGAACGTCGTGGTGCTCACACCGGGCATCTACAACTCGGCCTATTTCGAGCACTGCTTCCTCGCGCAGCGGATGGGTGTCGAACTCGTGCAAGGTTCCGACCTTTTGGTCTCCGATGGCTACGTCTACATGAAGACGACCAAGGGACTCGAACGGGTCGACGTGATCTACCGCCGCATCGACGACGATTTTCTCGATCCCAAATGCTTCCGCCCCGATTCCACGCTCGGCGTGCCGGGAATCATGGAAGTGTATAACGCTGGCCGAGTGGCCCTCGCCAATGCACCGGGCACTGGCATTGCCGACGACAAAGCGGTGTATGCCTTCGTGCCGCAGATGATCAAGTACTACCTGGGCGAAGATACGATTCTTCCCAACGTTCCGTCGTTTGTGTGCGGCGATCCGGTCCAGATGGAGCATGTCATCGGCAACATCGATAAGCTGGTGATCAAGCCAGCCAACGAATCGGGTGGCTATGGCATTCTGCTCGGCCCACGGGCGTCGAAGGCTGAGATCGATAAGTACAAAGACCTGATCCGCGCTAACCCGCGTAACTACATTGCCCAGCCGATGCTGGCCCTGTCGCGTGTACCAACGATCGTGGAAGATCACTTCGAAGGTCGACATGTCGATTTGCGTCCCTACATTCTGCATGGGCGCGAAATCTACGTTCTTCCCGGTGGCCTGACACGCGTGGCGCTTCGCAAAGGCTCGCTGGTCGTGAACTCGTCACAAGGTGGCGGCAGCAAAGATACTTGGGTACTCCGCAATGGTTACCACGCTAAATAGGGCTCCCTCGCCAAATAGTTTTCCCCTGTAACTGGACACCGACATCGGTCCCCAGGATGATGCAGGGGATCATAATCAAGCCCGGTGATACCTTGATTAGCTCCACTCCCACCATCACTGCTGCGAAAACCGTGGCCCCTGTTTCTGAACTCCTTCGAACTGCACACAACGGCGGACCTCCTGGCATGCTTAGTCGCGTTGCTGACTCCATTTTTTGGATGAGTCGCTACATCGAACGCGCCGAGAACGTTGCGCGGTTCATCAACGTCAACCTAAAGTTGTCGCTCGACCTCGGCTCGCAAACTGCTGGCCAGTGGGCGCCTCTGGTCTACACCACTGGCGATCAGGACTTCTTCAAAGAGCATTACGTTGACCCCGATCAGCGTAAGGTGATTGAGTTCCTGGCATTCGATGCCAAGAACCCGAACTCGATTGTTTCGTGCCTGCGCTATGCGCGAGAAAACGCACGCACCGTTCGCGAAATGATCTCGTCGCTTATGTGGGAAGAACTCAACAAATACTTCCTGACCGTTCGTTCGGCTGCCACCGATCGCTCGGTGTTCGACAGCCCGTTCGATTTCTTCAATCAGATCATTCTTTCGAGTCATCTGATGGAAGGAATCACCGATGCCACGATGTCGCACGGCGAAGCGTGGCACTTTGCGCGGCTCGGTCGGTTGCTGGAACGAGCGGACAAAACCAGCCGCATTCTCGATGTGAAGTACTTCATTTTGCTCCCTTCGGAGCGGGATGTCGGCACAGCGCTCGATACCATCCAGTGGTCGGCCCTTCTCGAATCGGCTTCGGCCCTCGAGATGTATCGCAAACGTCATGGACGTATCACCCCTGCTCAGGTGGCCGACTTTTTGATCCTCGATCGCGAGTTCCCTCGCGCCATGCATTTTTGCTTGATCGAGGCGGAAAATTCGCTCGCAGCCATTAGTGGTCATCGTGGGGACCGGATCTACAGTTCGGCTGAACAGCGTTTGGGACGCCTCCGATCGGAACTGAACTACTCGCGGATCGACGAAATCGTGAATGACGGTCTGCATGAATTCATTGACGACTTCCAGCAGAAACTCAATGACGTGGGTGAGTCGATTTACGAAACCTTTTTTGCACCCACAGCGGGGGCACAGGGACCGGTGACGACGCAAACTCAATCCCAGACGCAATCGCGTTAGCAAGCCCTAACGCATCAACGTTGCCTTGACCAGCGAGACCGTTTGTATCGATGGCGCAACTTGCCCGGCCACTTGGCCACAGATTATGCTGACGTAGACATCCCTCGCGGACTCCTCCTCAAGCGCGCCACCCCCACGGGTCGATTTCCAATCGACAGGCGTCCTTCCGATTCACGCGACTTTGACAGACTCGTCTCGACCGCCTGTTCATCAGGTAGTCCTCGCAGATTGGTTCGACCTTTCCTATGAGCGTTGTTACGCCCGTTTCCGGACCCAAGCCACCTGGCGGCCTGCTGGCTGAATATCAGCCGCCTGTCGGCACGTTCGACGAATTGGTCGATGGGGGAGTGATCCGGCCACACTGGCAACAGTTTGCGAGTTCGCTCAGTGAAATCACTGCTCCCGAATTGCTCGAACGCTGGGAACAAGCGCGACGAGTGATCCGCGAAAACGGTGTCACCTATAACGTTCACGGCGATCCTGCGGGGATGACTCGCCCCTGGGAGCTCGATGCCCTCCCGCTGCTCGTTCAAGGAAGCGAGTGGAACAAACTCTCGGCCGGTCTGACGCAGCGTGCCACGCTGCTGAACCTGATTCTGGCCGACCTGTATGGTCAGCAGCGACTGCTGGCCGAGGGGTTGCTGCCACCGGAACTAGTTCTGGCCCATCCCGGTTTCCTCCGCCCCTGCCACGGACTTTCGGTCCCTCGCAGTCGGTACCTCTACATCTACGCCGGTCATCTGGCCCGCGATAACAGTGGCAACTGGATGGTGATGGCCGACCGAGCTCGCGGCCCAACAGGGGCTGGCTACGCGCTTGAAAATCGGATCGTCATCTCGCGCATGCTGCCCGATGTGTTTCGCGATGCGCAGGTCGAGCGGCTCGCGAAATTCTTTTTAACGTTCCGCGAAACGCTGCAAGCGGTCGCTCATGCGCAAGACAATCCGCGCATCGTGCTGCTTACACCTGGCCCCGCCAGCCCGACGTATTTCGAAGATGCCTATATCGCTCGCTACCTCGGTTTTGCCCTCGTCGAGGGTGGCGACCTGACGGTGCGCGACGATCACGTCTACCTGAAGACCCTCGGCGGACTGCTGAAGGTCGATGTCATTTTGCGGCGACTACGTGACGAGGAATGCGATCCGCTCGAGCTTCGCGGCGATTCGCTTCACGGCATTCCAGGACTGGTGCACGCGGCCCGCAGCGGACATGTGGTGCTTGCCAATGCGCTCGGCTGTAGTGTCCTGGAATCGCACGCACTCATTCCATTTTTGCCAACGCTTGCCCGCTACTTCCTTCGCGAAGATCTGCTGCTGCCTAGTGTTCGGACCTGGTGGTGTGGCGATGGCGAATCGCTGCAACTGGTGCTCGATAACCTTCAGGAACTCGTCATTAAGCCGAGTTTCCCTGGGCCAGGCCTGTCGCCAATCTATGGCGCTCGTCTAACCAAAGAACAGCTCTCGGAATGGCGCGCGAAGATCAAATGTGCGCCGCAAAACTATGTGGCCCAAGAACTCGTTTCTGGCTCCACCGCTCCGGTTTGGAACAACGGGGTGATGGGCCCCTCGCACGTTGCCGTGCGGACCTTCGCAGTGGCGAAGGGAGATAGCTACGAAGTGATGCCGGGTGGGTTAGCTCGGGTTTCGACAACTCCCGATGCGCTCGGTGAATCGGCACTGGGTGGTCAGGGTAGCAAAGACGTGTGGGTTCTCGCCGACAGCCCGGTGACACCGGTCACGCTGCTGCATCCTGCGGGAACACCCGTGGTCGTGCAGCGGAGCAGCAACGACCTCCCGAGCCGCGTCGCCGACAACCTCTACTGGCTGGGGCGTCACGTCGAGCGGGCGGAAAGCTCGGCGCGCATCTTGCGCAGCTTTATTACGCGGTACACCAGCGAATCGGGGATGCACGGGCCCCAAAGTTTGGGAACACTGCTGCACGTGCTCGCTGAGCTTGGCCAACTTCGGCCCGAGTTCATGGCGCTCCCTCCTTCAGCGCAGTTTGCTCAGCTCGAAAGCGAACTAATTGCCGGAGTGTTTGACCCGAAAAAAACGGCGAGCATCGCTTCGATGCTGTCGATGCTTCGCCGGACAGCAGCTACTGTGCGCGATCGCATTTCGATCGATAGCTGGCGCATTTTGAACCGCCTGGGGCAAGAGGTTCTGGCGCAGGTGAAGCCCGACGATGTGCCGCTCGCCGATGTCCTGTCGATCCTCAACCGCCTGATTCTCGACATCTCGGCCTTCAGTGGTATGGGAACCGAGAGCATGACGCGCGGCCCTGGTTGGCGTTTCCTCGATATGGGGCGTCGACTCGAGCGTTCTTTGCATGGACTGATCCTGCTCAAGAGCACGCTGGCCATTCCCGCCGCTGAAGAAGATTCCGTCTTCGAAGCCCTGCTGGAAATCGCCGACAGCTCGATGACCTATCGCAGTCGCTATCTCACCACGCTACAGTTGCCTCCACTGCTCGACTTGCTCATCACCGACGAAACCAATCCTCGGGCGATCGCATTTCAGCTGGCAGCACTTGGTTCGCATGTCGATGCCCTGCCCCGTTCGGCCAGCCAACTCCTGCTGACCAGCGAGCAACGCATCGTCCTTTCGGCCCTCACCGATGTGCGGCTGAGCGACGTTTACGCCCTCGCCGAAGTCGAAAAAGATGGCCACCGCCGACAGCTCGAAGCGCTACTGGCTCGATCAGCCGACCAATTGCGGGCACTGTCCGATGAAATCACGCGTCACTATCTGATCCATGCCGGTCCATCCCGACAGATGAATGAAATTCGTCCGTCCGGTCGGCTTTACTTTCCCGACAACGATCTCTCTCCATCGTGATCAAATACAAGGTCGTTCACACCACGGTCTACAACTACAGCAAGGCCGTGCCGATCTGTCATAACGAACTGCATCTGATGCCGCGCGATCATCGTCGGCAAAGCTGCGTGTCGCATCGACTGCGCGTGCGCCCTACACCCAATCGGATGGAGACTCGACTCGACTACTACGGCAATCACACCGGGTTCTTCTCGATTCAAGAGGGGCATCAGCGGCTGAGCGTGACAGCCGTGAGTCAGGTGCAAGTAATCGAGCCCGAGATTCCCGTCGCCGAGAGCACACCTCCCTGGGAAGAAATTCGCGACCGCTTTGCCCTCGGACAGCCGCCGTGGTGGCTCGATGCACGTCAGTTTGTGTATGACTCGCCGCATATACCCACGAGCGACGAGTTGCGGGCTTACGCCATGCCGTCGTTCACCCCAGGACGACCCTGGCTGGCAGCCATACTCGATCTCACCAAACGGATTTTCAAAGAGTTTGTTTACGATCCGCAGGCAACCACGATCAGCACCCCGATTCTCACCGTCCTAAAAAGCCGCCGCGGTGTTTGCCAAGATTTTGCCCACTTGCAGATCGGCTGTTTACGTTCGCTAGGCCTCCCGGCTCGCTACGTGAGTGGCTACCTGCTGACCTCTCCTCCGCCTGGTCAGCCGAAACTTGTGGGAGCCGATGCGTCGCACGCTTGGCTATCGGCTTACTGCCCCGAACTGGGCTGGATCGACTTCGATCCGACCAACAATCAGATTCCAGCGACCAAGCACATTACACTCGCCTGGGGCCGCGATTACAGCGATGTTTGCCCCATTAAGGGTGTTTTGATCGGTGGCGGACAGCACCGCATGCGTGTGGCTGTCGACGTTTCAGCGCTGCCGTAACCCCCTTTCGCCCCGCTCATCCAAAGCGATCCAGCCACCCTTCTCTTTTGCCCCAAGTGGCTGGCATTCTGGCACTTACACTCTTTGGGAATCTACCGAGAGACTGGCGATAACTTGCGGCCTCATGCTGCGGCCACGTTTTCTTTGGCTTGCGTCACTACTCTCCGGTTTCGCATAATCGTGTAAGGTCGACCCTGCACGACATTTGGCATGACCTACATTTTCGTAGCAAATGCCCCTCAGTCTTTCGAAACTAGTACCCATCAGTCAAAATCGATTGGCGAAACGGGCAAAAATGTGCCGTTTAGGTTGAGTATGCAGCGTGCGAATTGCCGCGAAACGCTGGATATTCAGCCCACCTCGGATTACATTGCGGGATTGGTTCTACCGGAAAAATTAACGTCGCTTACCTAGTGTTCGCGATGCCAATGCTTTCCATCCCGCCTTCCCCCCACCCCTGTTTTGGTTCGGAGTTTCTCTCATGACCCGATTGTCGCTACTCACCGTTGCCGCCTTGGTGGCTGCGATCGTGGTGGCCGATGCCACCCCCGCGCAAGCCTTTATTGGCCGTCGACGCGAGCGTCTCAAAGCTGAGATCGGCGCGCAAGTGACCGCCAATGTCTCGGCCAAACTCGATGCTGATCTCGCCAAGCGTTCGAAAGAAATCGAAGCCCAACTTTCGGCCGACGCCACCAAGCAGATCGAAGCTGAAGCTGCCAAACTGCGCGACGCGATGGAAAAAGAACTCGCCGCGATTCGCACGCAAGCCTCCGAATCGGTAGCCGCCGCGACGAAGCGTCTCGAACAAGAGACCGCCAAGAAGGTCGCTGCAATCAAAGCTGACGCCGAGAAAGCAATTGCTGCTCAGCTGAAGTCGGCTCAAGACGAAATGATCGCCAGCTTCAAGAAGCTGCAAGGGGACAACAGCAAGTCGCTGGAAGATGCCCTGGCAAAGCTCAAGGCCGAAAACGCCGACGCTGTGAAGTCGTCCTCCACCAAACTTGCCAGCGACAATGAAGCCGCTATGAAGAAAGCCGTGGAAGGCCTCAGCGGAAACGTGAAGGATCAGTTCGCTAAGCTTCCCGAAATGGTGGCTGCTGAAGTTCTGAAGAGCAAAGAAGTTCTTTCGGGTGAACTGAAGTCGCTCTTCGCTGCCGAATCGATCAAGAGCAAAGAGGCACTCACCGCCGATCTCAAGATGTTCGTTGCGACCGAAGTGAAGACAGCTGTTTCGGCTGCCACCAAGCCAGTCGAAGAGCCCGCTCCTGCTCCTGAAAAGGAAGAGGAAAAGAAGCCCGAAGAGACCCCCATGCCTTCCAAGCCAAGCGAAGGCGAAGCGGCTCCTGAAGAGAAAAAAGAAGAATAGTCCACCACTCGAATCTCGAGCTGGGCACTATCATCGCCAGTAAATATCAAGGGCTGGTCCTTTACGGGACCGGCCCTTTTTTTATTGCTTCGTTTCCTACAATGGTGCCAGTCATAGGTTTGCTATCGAACTCGCGATGGAGCTACTCTGCGTGCCTGCTGAATCCCCTAAGATCGACCTTCCCGAGCCGCTGGATGTCATCGCGGTCGGTGCTCATCCCGATGATATCGAGATCTCTTGCGGCGGAACCTTGGCATCGCTGGTGCTGCAAGGCTATCGTGTGGGTATCATCGACCTGACCGACGGCGAACCGACTCCTGGCTCGCCGAGCCCTGAGGTGCGCCACGCCGAAGCTGCAGAAGCGGCTCAGACACTGGGAGTGCACGTCCGCAAGATTCTGACACTCCCCAATCGGCGGCTGTTCGACACTTTCGAAGCCCGCGTAATGCTCGCCAAAGAATTTCGCCGCTATCGCCCTAAGCTGGTGATTGGTTTTGGCGACAAGACCCCTCTAGCATCTCCCGACCACTGGCAAGCAATGCAAATCACCGATGCCGCCGTGTTCTATTCGCGGCTGACCAAATGGGATGAAACATTCGACTATCTCCCGGTTCATTCCATTGCATCGCAGGTCTATTTTCGGTTGGCTTTTGAACCTTCGAGCGCAAGCGCATCGCCCCATCAGATCACAGTTGATATCTCGCAAACCATCGAAAAGAAGATCGAATCGGTGCGCTGCTACAAGACACAGTTTCCGCCAGCCAAGGCTCACGTGCTGGATCGTGTTCGCGGACTTGCAATGGCGGCAGGAGCACCCTGCGGTTTTGAAGCGGCTGAAACTTTCACAGCTGTCCGGCCGATTGCGACCAGCGATCTAGTGCGAAGCATCGTCCCCAGTGCTGCCAAGACTTAGGCCCATACAGCAGCCTAAGGTTTCGTACTCCGTAGCAAGTCGAGCACGCGCTGCAAATCGGCCGGAAGTGGTGCTTCGATCGTGAGCCGCTCACCAGTCTTCGGATGGTTGATTGAAAGTTTGCGAGCATGGAGCGCCTGGCGGTTCAAAACCACTTCGGTGCTTCCATCCCGCACAAGTTCCCCTTGGGTAATCTCGGCCCGACCACCATAGAGCTTGTCGCACAGCACCGGCGTACGCACATGTGCGAGATGCACCCGAATCTGGTGCGTGCGTCCTGTTTTTGGGAGACACTCTACAGCAGCATGCTGTGCAAATCGCTCGAGAACATGGAACATCGTTTCCGCGTCGCGACTCGTCGAATGACCAGGACGAATCGCCATTTTCTCCCGATGAAACGGATGGATGCCGATGGGCTGCGAAACGACATCGCGATCTCGATCCGGAACTCCCGCCGTGATTGCAAAATACTCTTTCGCCGTCGTTCGATCGGCGAATTGTGCCGCTAGTGAAAAGTGAACAGGATCGGTTTTGGCAACGATAATCACGCCGCTGGTGTCGCGATCGAGTCGATGCACGATGCCCGGTCGATGCTGTCCTCCCACCGTGCTCAGCTGCTGAAAATGAAACGCCAGCGCACTCGTAAGTGTCCCCGACCAATGACCGCGAGCAGGATGGACCACCATTCCCGGTGGCTTGTTGACGGCAATCAGATGCTCGTCTTCAAACAGGATATCGAGCGGGATTTTCTCGGGGTTCGGACCGGCTGATGGCATCTCGGGAAGGACGATCGAAACTCGATCGCCTGTACTCACCCGATAAGCAACCTTCACCTTCGCGCGCGATCCGTTGAGAAGCACGCCGCCAGCATCAATCACGCGGCGGAGTTGCATCCGGCTGTAGCGATGGAGTCGCAGCGCCAGAAACTGATCGAGGCGACCATCGGCCTCGCGCTCTTCAACGACAAGCTCAATCGGTTCATCGGAGAGTTCAGCTTGCCGCTCATCGAGCACAAGCTCCTCGCCCGGCTCTACAACAGGCTCGTCGATAGGACCGTCGTTCTCCGCTGCGTCGCTTGACATCATGGTCTCGAATGATCGGAAAGTTAGCCCAGCTTAGTGTCTGGGCCCAATTGCGAGACCTACTGCGGCAAGTAACCAAGTAACTCTGTAGCGAGAAACTCGAATCGACTATTTCGACTCGGCAGGAGCCTCAGAGGCTGGTGATTCAGCGGGCTTTTCTTCAGCAGCTGGCTCGGCGGCTGGCTTTTCTTCGGCAGCTGGAGCAGGCTCAATCGGTTTTTCTCCTGCTGCAGGAGCCTCTGGCGCTGGTGCTTCAGCTGCGGGAGCTTCCGAAGCTGGTGCCTCGGGCGCTGGAGCAGCTGGCGAGTCGGTCGCAGGGGTATCGCCCAACGAAGGGAGCGAAGGAAGTTCTGGCCCCACGGGGCTGGGGGATCCAAAATCCGTAGGGAGTCCGATATCGGGACGTCCTGGCAGGTCGGATGGAAGCGATGGACTTGGCCCCATGCCACTCGAGCCTGGCATGGGCGATGGCAAGCGAGGCGATTGCTCGGCGAACCATGCCAAAACCGCAACGTTGCTGGGATTGCTCATGCGCTTTACGCCAGCTGCGGCCAAGTCGCCAAGTGTGGTTCCCTTTTTCGATTCCGCGACGATTTCGAAATACTTTTTCGCTTCCTCGGGCTTGTTGGTCACTTCCAACACTTTGGCCAGACCCAGCTGAGCGCGTGCTTTGATTTCGGCATCGCTGGCTCGCGATTCCACATCCCTAAAGGCTTCCTCGGCTGTCTTCAGGTTATCGCCAGCATCTTTGCGATCGCGGAACAGCATTTCGCTTCCACGGCGCAGAGCGATTTCACCAACCGAAAGTTTCGCCCAAATCGAAGCGGTCGTGCTCTTAAACTCTTCGTTTTCGGCCAACTTCGCCATGGCGACTTCGCTCTCGCGATCGCCCAGAGCGGCCATGTAGGAATCCCAGGCTCTTGCGCTGAGTGTATCTGGCAAGCTGGCATACCAAATGATGCCACCCAGAATCGCCAGGCCGACCAGCGTGCCGACGAAAATCTGAGCTGCGTAAGGCTCAGCTGCTGCCATCTTCTCGGCGATCATGTCACCCAAAGTGTTGTGCTGCAGCTGTTGGCGCTTCTGGTTCATCCCTCATTACTCCTCAATGCCTCGGCAGCCCTGCCGAAGTTGTGCTAACTCGAGAGCGCCCGGAACGAACTAGCGTCTGGGCGCGAGATTGGTCGGGTCGAAAGCGCGTAAGTATGCGGCGGCCAACGATTACGGTCAAGAGAACTAACCGCGGCTCGGCATTCCGCCTGCAGCCGACGGCAGAAAGCATTAGGCGAAAGCCTTCACCACCACAGCCGATGCTTGTCCCTGCGGGGTGACGTTCAGATTGATGAAACTCTTGCCTGCCGGGGTGCTGCTTCCAGTCGCAACATGAACTGGGCATTCAGGATCGGGCGTTTCGAAGTTGAGCGTTCCAAACAGCCGACCGTCGCGAAGCGCCATCACGCTGCCGACCATTTCCACCATTCCGCCGCCAGCTCCCAGGTTGCCCATATGCCCTTTGGCGGTGGTCACTGGAAGTGGCTTGGCTCGATCACCAAACACGGCTGCAATGGCTGAAGCCTCGGCGGCATCGCTCTGTTTGGTCCCAAGACCGTGAGCATTCAGGTGGTCGACGTCGGCGATTTTCAGCTTCGATGTTCGGAGCGATTGTGCCAAGGCATTTTTCACGGCGACATGCGTATTGCCGATGCCATTCTCATTGACAGCCGACGCTCCAAAACCAATCACTTCGGCCAAAATGGTGGCCCCACGTGCTTGGGCTGATTCGAGTTCTTCGAGCACAATCGCTGCGGCACCTTCGCCAATCACAAGTCCGGTGCGATTCTTATCGAACGGACGACTCAGCTTTTCGGGCGAATCTCCGCGAGCGATTTCTTCCTGCAATGCGACATGAATCGTTCGCGCGGGATGAATGCGGGTTCCGGTCGCGCCGGCGAGCATAATGTCGGCATGTCCCCGCTCGATGGTGCAGAAGGCTTCGGCGACGGCCAGATTGGGGGATGCTTCACGCATCGTGAGCGAATTATTCGGGCCACGCAAGTCGTTGAAAATCGCGACGTGGCTTGCTGGCAGGTTCGGCAGGTACTTGAGCAGCCACAGCGGCTCGACGGCTGGTAGACCGTGCTCGGCCCACTGAGTGAAGTCGAACTTGCCATCGGCACCCACGCAGCCACGAATTCCCGCCGTGAATTCCTGCGGCAACGTGAGCATGTAGTCGCTCCCGTAGACCGCTCCAAAACGCTCGAGATTCAGACTTGCCATCGGCAACTTGGCGTCGGTGATGGCGAGCTGCGCGACCGCGACCCCCATCTGAATCTCGCGGCACATCACCTTCAGATTCTTTTTGATGTTCCGCGACATCGTTTTCTCGAGCGGACCGAAATCGTCGATCGAGCTCGTGAACCCTAAAGCCTCGGCCCCAAATTTTGTAGGGAACCCTCCGGTCGGAATCGAAGTGAGTGGGGCAACTGCCGACACCCCATCGATGAGACCTTGCCAAAGCGAGGCGGCTGAGTTTCCAAGTGGGCTTACCAACCCTACACCGGTGATGACTACGCGTCGCGACATGGACTCTCAGTTAGCTTGCAAATCGTTGAGTGGCTAAACAGTGGTGCACCGCGACTTCAGCCGGAACAGGGGCTGCCGAGGTGCTCCAAAACGTTTACTTCCAGCCTTCGTAGTGTAAATGGATGAGCGCCGGGCGTCGAGTCGGTTACACCTGTCGTGGGGAATAGCCCGCAGGTTTGGTGAGGTAATCGGCGGCTGGGGAACAAAAAAGCCTCGCGAGTGGTCTCACGAGGCTCAGATTAGACAGGAGTAGGCTGCCATCATCTGCAGATGGCACGAAACCCGAGGGGGCAAGTTCAGCTGCTGTGTGGCTAAAAACAGAACTTGTCCAATCGGCCCCATTAGTAGCTGGGCTTTGGTTGGGCCAGGAATTCATTGACGGTACGCGGGCCACTTGGTTCTTCTTCTTCCGCGCCCCACATCCAGCTCGACTTCTTGGCAGGCGTGCTACCTGACGTCGAGGCGCTGCGGAAGGGATTCCACGAGCTCGAGGTGCTGCTCTTAGGTGGATCGTTCGCATCGTCAAAGGGATTCAGCACATCGGCGGTCTTCGAAAAGAACTGCTTCGTACCAGTCTGCATCTTGCTGAAAGTGCTGGGCTGCGTCGGTTTTTTAGCCGTCGATTGTGGCCACAGCTTGGGCATTCCCCATCCTTTGCTTTTGCTAGCAGGGGGAGATGACTTTTTGGCTGCGAAGGGATTCAGGTTAGGCATTTTCCATCCCGACTCTTCGGCGGGTAACGAGGACGCCAAAACCAGAATGAAAACCAGCGACAGAACCATCGCAAGACGATATGGCCCACAAGTTGACATGGAAAAACCTCTCGCAAACAAGCGAAAAATGGCCAATTCACTCATTGACCAGCCGCGCATACATCGCGGGAGGAGGCTTGTCGCAGAAGTTTTGGAGGAAGAAAAGAGCAGTTTCTCCGCAGGTGAACATTTTGTAACAGTTCGTAACAATTGAGTGCAGAGTTTCCGCATTAGTCTTGAAAATATACTGTACGTTTGCTAACATCTTTCTCATGAGTTCATCGAGACTTTTTGCTCAAGTTTTCATGACTGATTGACGAAAATCGCAGTCACATTTTTAGAGTTCCTGAGGAACTCCTCAAAAACGCTATCACTTGCGTGCTTGCACATGCTCTAGTGCCAGCATCGCCCCCAACTCGCAAAATCATGGGGGCTCCTTGAGGTGGGACGCGAGATACCTACATTCACGCCCAGTCTTGATTCGCACGACCTGCAAGCGTCGGCCAAGACAAAAACGGACTGCTCGACTCACATCTAGCAGCCGTCACCGACAGGGTGAGATGGAGATCACGATCGACCAGAGTGAGTTCGGGATGGACTCAGCTGATCGGCCTCATGCCAAACGCTGCTTGGATTGTCAGGGACGACTTCGACCACGCTTTCTTCTCCCGCTCGCGTGATCATCGAACAGATCTTCCCAGCACATTCCTGTGATTCCCGACCGCTTGTCGCGCCGGGATCTTGCGTTCGGGCGAGGTTACTGGAGGAAAGTTCGACGCTTGTGCTCTCGCAGATTTTTCGCAAGTTACCGCAATTTGCCCGCGAGAACACAAGCGTGGTTCAAGGTTACCACCTGCTTCTGAAAGGGACTCAGATGCCTGCCAAGCCAATCATTGCTATGAATGCCGACTTCCGTGCCACACGTAAAGAGGGACCTGCCCTCACGTACATCGCGGCGGGCTACTACGACAAAATCATCGCGGCGGGAGGTATCCCACTGATCCTTCCACCCAACGACTGCGAAGCCGACATTCTCAGCGTGCTCGACCTCGTCGATGGCTTGGTGCTGGTGGGTGGTGGCGATCTCGATCCACGTCGCGACGGTTTTCAGCTTCACTCGAGCGTCCGCCCCATGGACAGCCGACGCGAAGACTTCGATCGCTTGCTCGTAGGGCTGGCTGCTGAACGTCGACTCCCCATCTTTGGCATCGGCTGCGGCATGCAACTGCTGAACCTCTCTCAAGGTGGCAATCTCTACCTGCATGTGCCAGAAGATCTCCCCGACTCGATCCCTCACCGCGATCCGCAAGATCCCGAACATCGCCACGGCCTGCAGGTGGTGATGGGTTCGCTGATGGAACGCGTGTATGGCGATGGCGAAATCCGCGTCAACAGCATGCACCACATGGCAGTGGACGAAGTGGCGCGTGGTTTCACCGTCACTGCTCGTTGCCCCGATGGTGTGATCGAAGCGATCGAAAGCACGCAGGAAGATTGGTTTGCTATCGGCACCCAGTTCCACCCTGAAAGCGATTCGGCATCGGCGCTTGATGTTCGCATTTTCGAAGAATTCATCGCGGGGGTGATCTCGCACTCGCGATCGCCACGCCTAGTTGCCCAGTAAGGCAAACCGACTGATCCAGCCTCCTCATTTCCATCCAAGCGCCCGCCTGGAAGCAAAGTGACCTTCATCGCAGTGATCGTGGCAGGATGGATCCTCGTCCACGATCACAAACAGCGAGTTGTTCACTTCGAGAAGTCAGTGTTTCGGCACTGGCTCGTTTCTCCGCGACGTTAACACGGCATGGATGCTGTGTTGACGCGTCGCGAAGCCTGTAGCGATACCCAAGCACGATCGCCTTACATCGCTGGGAAAGCACGTATGCATTTCCCAGAGCGATGTTCCCTCGGGATCATCGACCGGGCGATCATCTTTCAGCCAGATGGGGGCGACACACTACAGTTCGATCTTGGTTCCGAGAACATCGAGCAGCGATTTGATCCAGGCTGGGTGCGCGGGCCACGCCGGTGCAGTGACGAAATTTCCGTCGACCACCGCGTTATCAAATGTTCCGGAGGCTGCAATGTACTCACCTCCAGCGAGCGTCACCTCTGCAGCACATGCGGGATAAGCACTGATCTTTTTCCCCTTCACAACACCTGCTGCCGTGAGCAATTGGGCACCGTGGCAAACAGCCGCAATCGGCTTTTTGGCATCAGCAAAATGCCGCACAATTTCCAGCACGCGGGGTGTGAGTCGCAGATACTCGGGGGCTCGGCCGCCGGGAATTACCAGGGCATCGAAGCTCGCCGGATCGACCAAATCGAACGATCCGTTGAGTCGAAAGTTATGCCCCCGCTTTTCGCTGTAGGTCTGCTCCCCTTCGAAGTCGTGGATTGCTGTCGCAACAGTTTCACCCGGCTTTTTTCCAGGGCAAACAGCGGTCACATCGTGCCCCACCATCAGCAGCATTTGAAACGGGACCATCACTTCGTAGTCTTCAACATAGTCGCCAACGAGCATCAAAATTCGCTTAGCCGCCATCGCATCCTCGTTCGTAATTCGAGAGAAAATTCGTTCCGCCTAAAAGCGAGCCGCGCAAAATGCACGTGCTCCCGGCCTGGACGCAGAATACTTACCGCTACAGATGCACCGCAATAAACACTTGCTGCTCGTGAGGTGCAGGTGCTGGCGCGGGACGCTTCCATGGTACTGCTTCGCCACGCGCGACATAGTCGGCCATCACGGTCTTGAACTTGGCCACGACACTCGCCAGCGCATCGCGGCGCGTTGAGCCTTGCCCCATCACTCCGTCGAGTTCGATGGCGACCGCTTCATAAGCATCGCTGCCGGTTTGTCGCACGTGCACCAGGCAGTTGAATACCGGTGTGGAAGCAAGGGGCGAATGTTCTTTCATGTTCCTGGCTATCTGACTGGATTTTGAATTCGCAGCTCAAAGTCGTGTGCGAGTCGCGATAAGTGGAAAGCTAACTAGGGGACTTGTGTTGTCGAGGAACGAGATGCAGCGAGTTCGCTCAACTTTGTCTCTCCCATGTCGATCAGTAAGAATACACCAGCGGCGCATGTTCCGGCGATGTACCCCAGCCCTGCACCCGCTGGAACCGAGCCGATAGAGACGATCGGGATGGCCACGAATAGCCAAACGCCTTCCAAAAAGAAGAAGGAACCTTCCAGGAGCATGACCACGCAATAAATCGGAAACAAGAACATCCCTGCGGAAGTCGATGCCACACGCGGTTCGTGCCCCCAAAACATTTGGGCCAGGCAAACCAGCACGGCTTGGAGGCCGAGAAAAATGAAGGCACTCGGGGGAGCTTCGATCAAGCGAAGACCGCCAAACAGAATGGAGATGGCGGTGGTGATTCCGAGAAATGCCAAGAGCCCAAATCGTTTGGGAACGACGAACTCGGTTCTGCGCTCGGGCAAGTTCGCGTGGAGTTGTCTCTGTCCGGTGAAGCTGGCCTGATCAACGACCACAGCATCGACACAGTGTTTATCGAGAGAGTGGTCGTCAACGATTTCAGCATCGATGGGGCTGTCGAGAGCGCAATCGATCGGAACGCTGCTTGAATTGCCAGGCGCGGCTTCGACGCGCTGCTGCGGCGCGAACGGATTATCGCTTTTCAGGCGATGCCATTCGCTGGAGTTGGTCGTGGAAGAGGAGGATTCAGGCGTCGACATAGCCGCATTGTTGCCCCACTCGGGGGAAGTTGCAAAGGTTCTTTGGTATTTCGTTTTTGAGTAACGATTGACCTTCCGCCAGGGGTGGCGGATGCGACTTCGACGGCTGGCCAAGAGATGCGCTTCGTACGACCCGCATGACGTGCGCAAAACGTCGGGCGAAGGAAAGGTGGAGAATATAGGTCGCGGCTGACGATAGTAGGTGTGCTGAGATAAAAATCAGCAAATTTTCGGGTCAGGGCCAGGCGGGCTCTGCGTGTCAGGACGGATTTGCCACTCGCGAAACGGTTTGCCAGCTCCAGCTGCTTGCCGACCATCTTCGAAGCTTGCAAGTTACGAAATGCCCACCAGAACACCGCACTTTCTGTTGTTTTCGCGCTCCCATTCCGCCACAGCCTCCAGCCGTGAGTCGGGAATTTGGGAATTTGAGCTTCGCTCGACCGACAACGCCCTCGCGACCTCCGCTGCGGACGAAGAACCGGGTGCTACCGGCGAACGTCTCGAGCTTCTGGCCATAGTTCGAGGCCTCGAGGCGCTCGATCAGCCCTCGAAAGTGACACTGGTCACACGTAGCACCACGGTTTTGCGTGGCCTGCGCTACGGAATTTCGCAGTGGCGCGAGAATGAATGGGAGTGGGAGCGGTTTGGTCAAATGACTCCGGTGAAGCACCGCGATCTGTGGCAGCGGATCGATCAAGCGATGCAGATTCACGTGGTAGATGCCCGCCCCCTCGAGCCGGTGATCGACGATCTGTCGCCACCGCTAGCAGCGAATCGGCCAGCCATCGGCGAAGAGTCGTCGCGCCAACTATCCACCAGCGACGGCAAGCAATGGCGTGTGGATCGCCCTCACCAGGTGGCTTCGAGCCGCAACGTGCCTGCAGAAAGTTCGGAAAATCCGAGAATTTGGAATTGGCTAGTGGCGTCGATCGCGCAGCTGGTTCCCACTCTTGGGCTGGGAGCGGGCCAGTAGGTTTTTCCGGTCAGGAAGAACACTACGGCAGGCATTGTGATTTTAGGAAAAGACGGGCATAAAGAGTGTCGCAACCTTGCCGGCCCTCGCGATAACGTAAAGGAGTTCGAAGGTGCGAACCAGCGTAACACTCGAAGGTGTAGCAGCCTTACTCGACGGAACGATCGAAAACCCCAACACGGTTCTGGGGCCGCAAGAGATAGAACATGAAGGACGCCGGGCTTTGGCGGTGCGGGCGTTCCTTCCGGATAGTAAACAGGCCTGGGTGGTGGATAGTTCTCACCAAATGTCGCGACCTATGCGACGCATTCACCCTGCAGGTCTCTACGAGGCGATTTGCCCACTCCCTGAGGATCGCACCTGGCCGCCGTATCAACTTCGCGTTGCAAGCGAAGGGGGCGAGATGACGACGCTGCATGATCCTTATGCCTTTGAGCCCTACCTCACCGATTTCGATCGCTATTTGTTCGGCAAGGGGGAACTGCTCAGGGCCCACGATAAATTCGGGGCGCAGCTGCGCGAAGTCTCTGGGGTTAAAGGGACGAACTTTGCTCTGTGGGCTCCCAATGCCCAAAGCGTGAGTGTGGTTGGCGATTTCAACCAGTGGGATGGTCGCCGTCATCCGATGAAGCGCGCCGCCAGTGGCGGTGTGTGGGAACTTTTTGTCCCCGCGCTCGACGCAGGTCAAAAGTACAAGTTCCGCGTGAAGAGCCGCTGGGGCGAAGTGATCGACAAGAGCGATCCCTTTGGATTTGCCGCTGAACTTCCGCCGAGCACCGCTTCGATCGTCACTGATCTCACGCGTCATCACTGGAACGATGATGCCTGGATGGAGAAACGCAAGAACAGCAACTATCTGCACGAGCCGATGTCGGTCTACGAAGTGCACCTCGGAAGTTGGCGCCGCAGTGCACATCGCACGCACGGCTGGCTGTCGTATCGCGATCTCGCGCATCAGCTCGTCGCCTACTGCAAAGAGATGAACTACACCCATCTCGAGTTGCTACCGATCAGCGAGCATCCTTACACCGGCAGCTGGGGCTATCAAACGGTCGGCTACTTCGCCGCCACCAGCCGTTATGGCACTCCCGAAGACTTCATGTACTTCGTCGACTACTGCCATCAAAACGACATTGGTGTGATCCTCGACTGGGTCCCCGCGCACTTTCCCAAAGATGCGCACGGGCTGCGTCGTTTCGATGGCACCGCGCTCTACGAACACGAAGATCCCCGCAAAGGCGAGCACCCCGACTGGGGAACGATGATCTTCAACTATGGCCGCTGCGAAGTGAAAAACTTCCTGCTCGCCAACGCTCTCTTCTGGCTCGAGAAGTATCACATCGATGGACTGCGCGTCGACGCCGTCGCTTCGATGCTCTACCTCGACTACAGTCGCAAAGAGGGCGAATGGGTCCCCAACATTCATGGTGGACGCGAGAATCTCGAAGCGATTTCGTTCCTTCGCGATTTCAACATTCAAACACACAAATATCACCCTGGGGTGATGACGATCGCCGAGGAGAGCACTGCTTGGGGTGGCGTATCGCGCCCAACCGATGTGGGTGGCTTGGGCTTTAGCATCAAATGGAACATGGGGTGGATGAACGATACGCTTCGCTTCATGAAGCAAGATCCGATTCATCGCCGCCACCATCACGATCAGCTAACCTTTAGCCTGATCTATGCCTACACCGAGAACTTCGCACTCCCACTGTCGCACGACGAAGTGGTGCATGGCAAAAAGTCGCTGCTCGACCAGATGCCAGGCGACCTGTGGCAGAAGTTTGCCAACTTGCGTTTGCTCTACGCCTATATGTGGACGCATCCAGGCAAAAAGCTGCTGTTCATGGGCTGCGAGTTCGGCCAGTGGAACGAATGGAACCACGACAGCGAATTGCAGTGGGACCTGCTGCAATGGGAAACCCACGGCGGTGTGAAGCAGCTAATGTCGGACCTCAACAAGCTGCTGATTCACGAACCAGCGATGCACGAACTCGATTTCGATCCCGCTGGTTTTGAATGGATCGACTGCAACAGCCGCGACGAAAGCATTCTCTCCTACGTCCGCAAAGCGAAGGATGGAGACGACTGCCTGGTGGTCTGCTGCAACTTTACCCCAGTGCCTCGGAAGAATTTTGCCCTGGGTGTGCCGTTCGCTGGGTGGTACGACGAGGTGCTCAACACCGACTCGAAGTTCTATGGCGGCAGCAACGTGGGGAACATCAGCGGCGCGTTGGCAGAAGCTCCCGGCTGGCACGGCCGCCCCGCCAAAATCACCATCAACGTTCCACCACTAGGCGTTGTAGTCTTCAAACCTCGCTACGAGCAAACGACTCCACCGGTTGAGTAACTTGCATTCGCGTACTTGGGCAAAAACCAATGGACGCAGTGATCAGCGATATCCACGGCAACGTCGAAGCACTCGATGCAGTGCTCGACGAAATCGGTCGTCTTCGTGCTGATCGTATTATTTGCCTTGGTGATCTCGTGGGCTATGGTCCAGATTCGGCTGAATGCCTGAGGCGCTCTGCCGATTGGGATGTTCTGATCGCAGGCGATTGGGAATGCGCGGTGCTCGACCATGATCCCGGTCAATGGAATCCATTCCTCAATCGTGAGATTCAGCGGGTCTCTGAGCGGATTCGTACTTCGCCCGATTCAGCCCACCTGCTGAAGTTAATGCGATCTTTTCAACGGTCACATCTGCAAGATGGCTGGCATTTCACTCATGCAACTCCAGCGGACGTGCGTGAATTCCTCTTTCCTGAAGACATCTACCACACGTTAAAGTTAGAGCGAATTGCCACTCAATTCGACATCGCATGTGTCGTTGGACACACGCATTATCAATGCCTGTTTGAGCGCAATGAAACAGGTCACTGGACGTTCGTTGACGCCGCCGCGAATCCGTCGTACGAACTACTTCCCCATCACAAAATATTGGTGAACGCCGGATCCGTCGGTCAGCCACGCGATGGTGATTCTCGAGCTGCTTTTCTCACGATCGATGGAGCTACAATCACTTTTCACAGGGTGGAATACGACATTCGAACCACCATAGCCAAGATTCACTCGAATCCCTTAATCGACAACATGCATGGCGATCGGCTGCTGGTAGGGCGCTAATACACCCTTGAATCCCTCAATCGTTCATTTCAGATACGATTTTGTGAAATCTGCGATTTTAAGAAGGAAAGCATTGCGATGCTTTTGTCAGCTGCGTGAAACTGCAGCTGACCTATGCCGGATTGTTCGACAACATCGCATCGGTTTCAAGCGAACAGCGTTAGGTGTCGAGTTCGGAGAGGGTGCCGCTGGCGTCGCCGAGGCGGTCAACTTTAGTTCCCATCCGGTCGAGCATCGAGCAGAAGAGATTGTTGAGCGGCGTTTCGTCTTTCAGCACGATATGCCGCCCGGAGTTGATGGTGCCACCACCGCGGCCGGCAAGCACAATCGGCAGATCGTGATGCTGATGGCGGTTGCCATCCGAAAGTCCGCTGCCGTAGAGAATCATGCTGTTGTCGAGCACCGATCCACCCTCTTCCTTCGAGTTCTTCAAGGTTTTAAGGAACCGGGCAAACTCTTCAGCAAAGAAGAGATCGATGCGGCTGATCAGCTCCATCTTGTCGGCTTCATTGCGATGGTGCGACAGTTCGTGGTGGCCACTGTTGACCCCCACAAATTTGTAGCTCCGATTGCTCCCTTCATTGGCGAGCATGAACGTACTGACCCGCGTGGTGTCGGTTTGAAAAGCGAGTGCCATCAGGTCGTACATCAGCCGCACGTGCTCCCGAATGTCGGTGGGGACCGATTCAGGCGTCGCAAACTTAGGGGGCTCCTGCTTCGCAGCATCTTCCATCTTGGCAATTCGCATTTCGATTTCGCGAACGCCGGTCAGGTATTCATCGAGCTTGCGTTGATCCGTCTGCCCCAGGCTCGAGCGAAGTTGTTGGGCGTCTTGCTGGACTAAGTCGAGCACACTGCGGCGAACGCGAGCGTTTCGCTTGGCATCGCCGGAGAGATCGCGCGAGGAGCCAAACAGCCGCTCGAAAACAGCACGAGGATTGATCTCCTTGGCCATCGGCGTGGTTTCAGACTTCCACGAGATCGTGTTGCTATACGCGCAGCTGTAGCCGCTGTCGCAACCACCTGCATCGCGTCCACGTTCTGTACCGAGTTCGAGCGATGGCAAACGAGTTTGATAGGCCACCTTTTGAGCCGCGACCTGATCGACCGACATACCACACTTGATGTTCGCGCCCGACGTTTTCACCGGATGAGCGCCGGTGAGGAACGACGCAGCCGATCGCGCGTGATCGCCTGGACCATCACCCTTCGCCCGGCCATTGTCCTGCGCCAGGCCGGTGATCATGGTCACCTCATTTTTTAGTTCAGTGAGAGGCTTGAGCGTCTTACCAAACTCGAATGACTTCCCCTCACCTTTGGGACGCCACTCGGGCATGATCGCGCCGTTCGGGAAGAAGATGCAGGCCATCCGAACAGGTGCGGACGATGGTGCCGCCCCCATCACTGTGCTGGCATTCATCGCTTCCAGGAGCGGCAATCCGAGCAAACAAGTTGCTCCACGGAGCATCGTGCGTCGGCTGATTTTTGCTTCAGGCTTTTGAATGAGTGTCATGGCTGGCCACCATCTCCTCGGCGTTTGCGGAATGGATCACTCAGTACAATTTCGGTCACGAGAGCCGAGAAACGATACTCTTGCCCTGCCACCTGCTTCGTAATCTTGTCGACGCTGCAGCGATCGTAGTGCACAAGCCCGCGCCCTAAGGCGTAGGTGAGCATTTTTTCGGTCATGCAGCGGGTAAATTCATTCGGTTTGCCACGCAGAACTTTCGCAAGTTCCACGGGCCCTTGGAACGACTCTCCCTCAGGCAATGTGCCGGAAGAGTCGATCGCCTGTCCTTTTTCTTTCTCGCGAAACTTGCCAATGGCATCGAAGTTTTCGAGACCAAAACCAAGTGCGTCCATGGTGCGATGACACGATGCACAAACGGCGTTTTCGCGATGTATTTCCAGCTGTTTTCGGAGCGAGAGTCCCGGTTGGGCTTTCTGGGTCGCATCGAGTTGCGGCACATCGGCAGGTGGTTCCGGCGGTGGAGCCCCTAGCATGTTGTCGAGAATCCACTTCCCTCGCTTCACCGGCGACGTTCGTTCGGGGTTACTCGTAAGCGTGAGGATGCTGGCATGCGTGAGCACTCCGCCACGATTGGTTCCGCTGAGACTCACCAGCTGGAACTCGTCGCCACTGACATCTTTGATGCCGTAATGCTTTGCAAGACGCTCGTTGAGGAACGAGAACTTACCGTCGATAAAGTCGAGAACGCTGCGATCTTCTTTCACCACCGACATGAAGAAGGCGAGCGTTTCTCGCTGCATGTCGGATTTTAGTTCGGGACTAAAGTCTTTGAACTCGCCAGGATCAGGAGAGGCCGAATCGAGCAAACGCAAATTCAGCCACTGACTGGCAAAGTTGTCGGCCAGTGCCTGCGAACGATCGTCGGCGAGCATCCGCTTGACTTGCTCGCGGAGGGTTTGCTCTTCGCGAAGTTTTCCCGAGGTAGCCAGCAAAAAAAGCTCGTTATCGGGCAAGCTGCTCCATAGAAAATACGACAGCCGCGTAGCAAGCTCGTAGTCGCCGACGAGATGGGCGTTCTTGGGATCGTTGGGATTGGGATCTTGTTCGATCCGAAACAAAAAATGGGGAGAGCAGAGGACGGCGATCACAGCCACCTGCATCCCTTGTTCGTAGTTGTCGCCATCACGCACGCTGGCATCGACCAACTGGGCATACTTGCGAATTTCATCTTCGTTCACACGCCGGCGAAAGGCGCGATTCACAAAGGGGCGCAAACTAGTTTGTGCCGCATCGAGTACGGTGGTTGTCGACGAAGGTGTGGCCGTAATCAACTTGCGATGGGCCACAGGATATTGATCGGGCTTGATCTCGAGGGGACCTGCAACTTCGATTGTTTCGAGGGTGACATTACGATCGCGTTTGGTCGGGTCTTTTGCATCAGGATCGTAAAAATCGTTGATGAATTCGGCCGAAACGAAATGTTCGCCCGCAGCAAGTCGAGTGCGAATTTCCATCGGCGTACGTCGGCCGCCACGCGACCGGACACTGATTTCTTCGCTACGTTTGTCGACACGCACCAATAGTTTGGCTGGCTCGTTGCCCGCTTCGGTGGCGGTTGCAACGATGCGAACGACGTAGTTTCCTGGTTGTTCGATGGTGAACTTTGCACCGACTCCACCGGCCGACGGCATACCCCAGCGATTGGTGCGAGTATCGAGTTTGGCCGCGCCACGCCCTTCGAGTTTATTACCTTGCAGCGTGATGGTGCCGACGAGTTTCATGGGATCGTCGACGATCACACTCGTGGCAATCTGCTCAGCAGCGGCGAGATACTTTTCCATCAGCAGCGGTGGCAACGAAAGGACATCGCCGATGTTATCGAATCCGCTTCCCACGTCGTCGGAGGGGAAATCATCGGCGGGCTTGAACGTTACACCGAGCATGTCGCGAATGGTGTTGTTGTACTCCGCGCGATTGAGGCGGCGAATCGTAACGCGCCCCGGATCGGGAGCCCCGGTGCAATCGACGTAGTACATCGTTTGCTCGAGCCACTGGACAAGACGCGTCCGCTCGGCCGACGAAGGCTGTGGTGAATCTTCGGGCGGCATCGCGCCGCTTTTGATCATCGTCACGATATGCTGCCACGTCTTTTGATCGTTAACGATCATTTGCGTGGTCTTGTAACGATCGAGTGCGACTTCTGCTTCCGCGTTGCCGGTGGCATGGCATTCGATGCAGAACTTTTTGATCAGCGGAACGATCTCGGTTCGATATTCGTTTTCCGTCTTAGCTGCGTGAGCTTCGTCGGCCAGGGCTGCAGGAGGAACAAATGCCAGCATTGCCGCGCAGAAAATCAGACTAGCCAACCAGCGCAGGGTCAACATCGGTCCGACAGCCTCGAATTCAAACGGACACAAAAGCCGCATTCATCAGCATCCCATTCTTGCGGAAACCATCATCACCCTTCGCTGCGACCAGCTTGTTAGCGGCACGCAGAATTGTCAGTTTTTTTCTAACACCTGAATATAGGCGTTTTCGGTGCGATTGCGAGCAGAAATCCGGCCCTGTGGATCACCTTTTCTTCACTCGCATTCCCTTGTAGCAACTGACTTTAGATCGAGCGGCTACGCTTCATTCACGGATCTAGGTAGCACGCGCTAGCACCCCCCGCATCGCGGCCGATAGTTCGGCTGTCGAACTGGCGATGAAGTGCGGACGATCCAGTGATACTTTTTCGCCTTCGAGGCCGCAAATTATTCCCCCCGCTTCCTCCACCAGGAGAAAGCCAGCGGCAACATCCCACGCATTAACACTCGTGGTGAAGTAGCAATCGAGTCGACCGGCGGCGACGTAGGCAAGGTTGAGTGCAGCCGACCCGAGCCGACGGACCGACTGGCAAGCGTCGAGGGTTTCCACAAATCGGCTGATCTCGATCGATTCGCGGTGCACGTTCGGAGAGAAACTGACCGCCACCATGGCTTGGCCGGGGTCGACGCAAATACTTGACTCAATGCGATTTCCGTTGAGCGTTGCCCCTTGTCCACGAGCGGCGAGGTAGCATTCGTTCGACACAGGATCCAGCACGCAGCCGACGATTAACTCGCCATGAAAGGTGAGTGCGATCGAAACGGCGAATGTCTGGAGCCGATGGACGTAGTTGGCTGTGCCATCGAGTGGGTCGACAATCCAGCGGAAGGGAGAATCGGGATTACGCGCCGATGCATCCCCTTCGGCGGCCAGTCCGGCGTCTTCTTCACCCAGGAAGTCATGATCGGGAAAGGCAGTCAAAATCACCTTACGAATTGCCCGCTGCGATTCCAAATCGGCTTGGGTCACAAGGTCGCGAGGCGACTTTTCTTTGGGGGTAAATCGATGTTGCCAATCGAGCAACACACGACCGCCAGCGCGGGCTGCTGCTTCGCAGACGGTCAGAAAATCGGCCATTACGAGTTACCCGAAAAAGAGTGACGAAAATGGGGGTGAATCGGCCGATGATTATAGAGCCGAGTGCAACTCCCTCAACTAGCGGCAGCAGAGCCAGTTTGGTCCACATTTTGTCGTTCGTCGAATCTTGGGAAGATTCACACTTTTCTCACGATTTCTGTGGACACAGTTTCTGCTCCTGATATGATGCGGAGAGACGAGAGAGAGCCAGTTTTCGGATATTCGGCATCATCTTTTTATACCGGCTTGTAAAAGTCATTCGGCCTCTTCTCTGTTCCGGCCCCGCTGTTAGTTTTCGAACTGATAGCGGGGTTTTTTCGTTTCTTGGCCGAACTTATACAGCTTTCCAAGCAACTCTGGTGTTAGGCCAAGCATCGCACAGGCAACGCGCGAAACGCGAGCGCGTTATACTGATGCGTCGAGTGAGTTTCTGACTACTGGCCACGAAAACTCGCGAACTCCCCTTTCGATTCTTTGATCGAGCGATCCATGTCGGCAACACCTCCAGCAGCAATCACCCCCGACGATTCGATGCGTGTCGCGCAGCTCGGCCGCGCAACACTCGCCATCCGCCCTTCTCACCCCTGGAAAGGTGTGCTGCTAGCGTGGGATGGTGAACACATCACCGGTCTCTCGCCGATTGCACTCGCCTTGTCGTCGGCTGGCACATCGCATCGCCCGCCACTGGCCGAGGTGTATGAACGAGGAAGCGACCTAGTGGCGAGTTTCATCAGCACCGCTCCGCTAACAGTCCGACCCGAAATCTACTGGCGGATGTCGACCGATCCAGAGACCCAAGCTGGCGGCGTTGAATTGATGCTCTCAATCGAAACTTGGCTCTTGGCGAGCGATCCCCGCTGCAATTTGCTCAGTGATCTGCCGATTGGCGAAGTCCTGACGAGCGGCCCCGACGGCGAGTTCCGTGGCCTGAATCCAGCCACCACGGCCCTCATTCCCGAGCGAACGGCTGGGCTCCTCTGCCGACCTGAACTGCATGCCGGTGTCAGCTACCTACAACTCGCACAGCCTGCGGATGTGGCGAAAGCTCATCTCACACGGATCGACCCAAGTACGACCGAACTCCTGATTGGGGCTCATTTTTCGCTCGACCTGTTTGCCGAATCTCTCGAAAAAGGGGTAATTCGCCGAGGTCGGGTGCAGGCGTGGCTGATTCCCCGCGAAAACGACACGCTCACAGCAGCGAGGCTTTTGAAAGCCTTTCTCGACTCCCCTCCACCGCTCACCACGTAATCATTTTTGCCTACCGCCAGACTCCCCTTTCAGCGGAACTGACCTAGACTTTCCTAGGCATTTCTCGCGACAATTCTCACCGCCCGACACTCAAGGACGACGCTAGACCGAGCATGGATTGCCCGGATTCATTTTTATGCCACGCCGCGACTTCGATCTCGAAAGCCTAGCGAAGTATTTGCACCTCTCACCGCAGCAGGTGCAAAAACTCGTTGATCGAGGCAAGGTTCCCGGTCGTCGTATTGGTGGGGAGTGGCGTTTCTCGCGCGATGAAATTCACCACTGGCTCGAGGATCGAATCGGGGCAGCCGACGACGCCGATCTAGCGCAGGTGGAGCAAGTGCTGCGTACTTCGCGCGCTCTTACCGACGAAGATCCCCTCCGCATCCACGAACTTTTGTTGCCGGAAGCGATTGCAATTCCGCTTCCCGCACGGACCCGTAAAAGCGTCATTCGATCGATGGTCGATCTTGTCGCCAAAACGGGACTGGTGTGGGATATCGACCGCGTGCTCGAGGCGGTCGAGCAGCGCGAAATCTTGCATCCCACGGCGCTCGACTGCGGTGTGGCACTGCTCCACCCTCGGCGACCGATGACCGCGAGTGTGGCTCAGCCCCTCCTGGCCATGGGACGGACCACCCAAGGCCTGCCGTTCGGTGCTGCTGGTGGACAACTGACCGACATCTACTTCCTGATCATGTCGACCGATGACGCGGGTCATCTCAACACCCTCGCGCGACTCAGCCGCATGCTCTCAGCTGACGGATTCCTCGACGCACTTCGCGAAGCTACATCGCCTGGCGATGTGCTGGCGGCGATGGAGCAATTCGATGGACTGTTTGAAAGTCCTTCGGAGTCGTCGTCATGAAACGCCTGAGTACGCATCCTACCGCTGCTTCACGCCATGTGTGGATCGTCGGTCGATCACCAAGCCCTCTGGCGAAGGCAGTTCAGGCGGCGATTGCCACCGACGGCATCGCAGAGTTACTACCAGACTGGAGCACTGCTGCAGCCCGCCTCGAGAGCGAAACGCATTTGCCAAGAGCGATCCTTGCGATGATCGAAACGCCAATCGATTGGCAAGCGCCGCTGATGTTCGAACTCGCCCAGCGCGAGCCTTTGCTCCGGATCATCGCCATCGAAGGTCCGTGGCTCTCGGGCCCTGCTCGTCGCGATCGTAAGCCGACTGGAATCTCGCGAATCGCTTGGCATCAGATTACAAGTATCTCTCGCATCCTCGAGGAGTCGCATCGCGGAAGTCCCGCCTCGCAGTTAGAGACCATGACCGATCGACTCGTGGCACAGCCGCTCGTGAAGCAACCGCCGATGCGCGGGCTTGCGGTGGTGCATACGCGGTCGAAGATCCGCTTCGAGATGCTCGCCGATATCGCGGCTGTTTGCGGTTTGGCTGCCGTTTGGCAGCTACCTCGCGCTGGAGCGGTGGCTAGCGGCCAGACTATCGAATTTTTCGACGACACCTGCGATTTCCCGACGAAGGTGGCCGGAAACAGAAGCCGCGTTTTGTTTCAATCGTTTTCGATGCCTCAGGATGTCGAGGCTGCTGTCGCAGGCATGTTTCAGCTTGTGCTTCCGCTCCCGTGCCTGACCAGTGATGCGGCAAGTGCCATCGACAGATTGCTGAAGCAAACGAGCACCAAACAGCGGCGCGAGGCGGCGTGATGACTCCAAGGCCCACGATCCTGGCCATGGGAGCCGTGGCTGTCGATCACGTGCTGGTGACTGAGGCATTTCCTCGCGAGGATAGTAAATCGCGCGTGGTCCGCGAGTACCGCGTTGTCGGTGGCTGTATCGGAACAGCAGCGCGAGCAGCAGCGGCGCTCGGTGCGAAGGTAAAGTACGCAGGAAAGCTGGGAACAAGCAGCGAAGCAGAGCTTGTGCTGCAAGCGCTGCTGCGATCGGGCGTCGATACACGCCTCGTCCAGCGTGATGAAACATCGCAGCCGATCCGCTCGGTCATCCTCGAAAGCGAAGCGACCCATTCACGCACCGTCCTCTACAACCTCGAGGACTGCGCGCCGGCGAGTGAAACGTGGCCTGTAGAGGAGGAGATCAGCAGCAGCGATCTGCTGCTCATCGATCACTTTGGCATGGAGGGGATGCTTCGCGCGGCTCGCATCGCGGCAGCTGCGTCGATTCCGATCGTGGCAGATTTCGAGCACGACGCTCGCGCTGAATTCGTGGAGCTTTTATCGCTCGTCGATCATCTGATTCTCGCCCGCGAATTCGCGCTGCGCATTACTGCGACATCAAGCCCTGCGGCGGCCTGCGATGCTCTTTGGACCAACGCGCGACAGGTGGTCGCCATCTCATGCGGCAACGAAGGTTTGTACTATCGCGATCGATCCACCGCGAAGCCAAAACAGATGCCTGCAATTCGTGTGATCGCACAGCGCACAACAGGTTGCGGCGACGTTTTGCACGGAGCCTATACCGCAGCCTATCTTCGCACGCGTGACGTGCCGCATGCACTGAAGTTTGGCGTTGCGGCAGCAGCAGCTCACGCAGAGAAGCCTTGGGAAGATGGTGCATCGATCGAGCTAAAACGGGTCGAGCAGCTACTGGCACAAACCGCGAGATAGGCGATGCATCGCTACTCGGGTTTCTCAGCGGCCTGTTCACCAGGCAATGGCGGCTCATGCCCCACACAGCGCTGCATCGGCTGAGGGGGATACTTCGAGAAGCGATCATCGACAGATGATCGCGTGCACATTAAGAATCGCGAACCTTTGCCGCTGATGATTTCGCGCATCCAGCGGCAATGATTGCAAATGCTCCCCGTCCAGTAGTTCATCCGGCTTCCTCAAACTCTTCTGTAGCATCCTTGCTGGATGAACTTGCCCGAACGTAGCAAGGCTTAACCTTCGAGCTTCCAAGGCTCGCGATAAGGACGAGCAACCATAGCGGCAGCTTCGTCGTCACCAACGATTTTCTCAGCAGCTGGGTCCCACTGGATTTTACGGCCTAAACGAGCCGCAATGTTTCCAAGGTGACAAACCGTCGCACTGCGGTGGCCGATTTCGACGTCGCAAATCGGTTTCTCGCGGGTCTTGATGCAGTCGAGGAAGTTACCGTGATGGCTCTTGCTGACGTAGAGGTGAACATCGTCGGCCGCTAGTGGCTCTTTCAAGATCGATTCGGGATCGCTGGTGATCTTGCCACGGGTGACGAAGATTTTTCCCTTCTCGCCAATGAATGTAGCCCCTTGAGGAATATCGCTCTGCTTCTGCCCGACGACCACCGTCACTCCATTGGCATAGGTGTGCGTGATGCGGCAGGTTTCAGTCACTTCGTGATACTTCTGAGGATGGAAAGTCGCCTCGCCTTCGGTCGAGATGGGGCCACTCTCGTCCATGCCAAGTCCCCACTGAGCAATGTCGATATGGTGGGCACCAAAGTTGGTCATCTGACCACCGGAGTAGTCCCAGAAGAAGCGGAAGTTGTAGTGGACTCGCTTGGTGTTGTATGGACGCTGCGGAGCTGGGCCAAGCCACATTTCGTAGTTCAGCTCGGGAGGTGGATCTCCATCGGGCCCTAGCTGTCCAGGATGATTCGGGCCAGGGATACCCACGAGAACGGTCGAAATCTTGCCGAGGCGACCACTTCGCACTAGCTCGCAGGCTTGGCGGAATTTGGCATCGCTGCGCTGCTGGGATCCGGTTTGTACCACGCGGCTGTTGGCGCGAGCGGCTTCGACCATCTTGCGACCTTCGGTGATGGTGAGCGACAGCGGCTTTTCGCAGTAAACATCTTTGCCCGCTTGGCAGGCATGGATGGTGTGGAGCGCGTGCCAGTGATCGGGGGTGCTGATGACAACAGCATCAAGATCCTTGCGATCGAGCAGCTTGCGATAGTCGCCAAAAGTTTCGACCGTCTTCCCCTTCTCTTCGAGCATCTTGGCAACCGCAGCAATGCGGTTGGAATCGACGTCGCAAATGGCTGCGACGTTGTTCATAAATCCACCAAGGTTGGATTTACCTTGACCACCGACACCAATGTGGCCGGTGATGATTCGCTCGTTAGCGCCAAACACGCTGCGTGGGAGAACGAGCGGCGCGGCAAAAACAGTTGAAGCCGCTGCGGTGGTGACGAGAAAAGATCGACGAGAAACTTGCGACAATGGCATTCAGAAAATCCTTCAAGCGGGAGGAGCCGTGTGCCCATTGCACGGAGGTTAAGCGTGCGCGAGGCTCGAGATCCTAGCGAAATGAGACAAACCGGCCGCAGCTAAAAATGGAGGTGCGGCCTCCTGAAAGGTGGGCTACTGCGAGCGGGACGGTCGTTCTAGCCCATGCTTGGGCAAACCAGCACCCCTTAAGGGCTCGTACAGCAATCGAAAGTATACCTCAATTTCAGCGAGTGCGAACTGTTTTTACGACGCAACTGCACCTGAATCTGGCCGACTGGTGGCAATGGTCTCGAGCCCAAATGGAGACCAGATGGCAGGGACCTGGGCGGTAAAGATCAGGTCTTCTTTTGTCACAGGATGCCGAAACGCGAGCGTGCGGGCATGCAGCGCGATGAGTTGATCGCGCTCATCAGCCGCTAGTGGTCCAAATGGTTCAGCGCTCCCATACAGTCGATCCCCGAGGAGCGGAAATCCGCGTGAACCGCACTGCACTCGAATTTGATGCGTTCGACCCGTTTCGAGCGTGATTGCGAGGAGCGAACGGCCTTCGCGAGTCTCGAGCAGTTCATAGTGCAAGATCGCGTTTTTTCCCTCCGGATCACGCTCGTCGACCACGATCGTGCGTGGCTCGCCATCGAGTTTCTTGAGGTGGTCGACCCAAGTGCTGCGGGTTGGATGAACGATTCCCGAGACGAGGGCCCAGTAGGTTTTCTGAACTAAACGAGCTTCGAACTGCTGCGAGATTTTGCGTGCCGCTTTTTGGTTCTTCGCAAAGCAAATGCAGCCCGATACCGGTCGATCGAGACGATGCGGAACCCCGAGATAGGGGACTTCCGATTTCTCCGTGGATTGCAGGTATCGTTTGATTTGCCATTCGAGGCTGTCGATACCGAGCGGCGCCTGCGTGAGGATTCCCGCAGGCTTGTTCACCACCAGAACGGCGCTATCTTCCAGCAGAATCTCAAACGGCAAGGAGGTCATCCGGAGCTAACTTTCGCGAGCAGAAAATAGCCAGTAGCGTGCGGTGAGGGTCGTATCGGGGAACGACTACCACTGCTGCAGCGAGGAGAGATCGGGGAGTTCGTTCGCGTGCTTGTAGAGCTGAAAAACGCCCGGTTTCAGATAACGCTCGAGGTACTGAAAACGAGCCGGTGTGCTGTTTTTTCCACCGAGGTCGCGAATCAAAATCTTGGTGATTTGATCGGGAAACTTGCGGGCCATTTGGGCGTAGATCTCGGGGTCGTGTTCTCCCGAGTCACCGATCAGGACAAATTTTCGCTGCGGAAAGACACTGATGATGTTGCGAATGACGGCTCCTTTGCCGGAGCGACGCAGCATCAGAATGCGGCGAATCAAATGGTCGCGCAGACGGAACGCTCGCAAGTGAAACGACCCCTGCGGAAAACCCTCCTGGAGGAAAAGTTCCTGAAGGTGCGAAAAGAGCTGCCAAGGGCTCGAAGAGACATAGTGAAACTGCGCCCCTTCCTGCTCCCATCGTTTCAGGACGGCGGACATCCCCTCGACCGATTGAAACGTGTTCAAAAACGTGTTGCGAAGGAGCGTTTGTCGGCTGAGAACTTCCGAGTGTTTCAGCGTGTCGTCGATATCGGAAATGACGCTCAGCCCTTGCTGCTCAACAAGGTGCACGCGACCTTGGAACGGAGCACGCTCGCCCGCTGCGCTGCGAATCCCCAGTTCGAGGAGCCCGTTGCGGACATAGCCCGACTCGGCCAGCTGCGCGATTTCCGCATCGGAAAGGACAATGGTTCCGAGGAAGTGGCCGTTGCTGCGCGATGATTTGGGAAGCAAGTGCGTTTCGTCACCGACGGCAACGGCGACACGTTTGCCTCCACCGTCGTTGGCCACGAATCGCGAGATGCGGCGCTGAAACGTTTCCCCCTGGAATTCGGCTTCGCAGGCCCCCATCGCCCGCTTTAGCAGCGAGAGTAGGAATCGCTTGGTGAGGCCGACTTTCCCAATCGAAAAAACCTCGCCATGGACCTGCACTTGCCAGGCGCTTCCATCGGGCGTGCGATGCGCCAGCGAAGGAAACAAAACGACGTTGTCGCTCTGCTCGAGGTTGGTTTCGGGGCCAGAACGACGACGCATGATCATCTGCAGTAGCGGCCAAAGTGCGTTGGGGGGGAACGACCGATTTGGCCTAAGGTTAGAACGAATGTGCGAGGGTATTGTCAACCATTTCGTGCGACGTTTCCAGCAGGGAGTGGCGAACTGCACTGGATTGTAATTCGACGTAAGTCCCTGCTGTGGGATGTGTTTCGCTTTTTTAATAAGGCTGTCTTCCTCGGAACATCCGTCAAATGCGGACTGATAGCAACAATACGTTGGATACCACCATTCGGAACTACCCGTACTTTGAGCGGTGTGCGAATCTGACGCGCTCCTAGCGGTCGATGAAACGCGACAAGGGATGCCGCTCGTCAGGAGCGATCGATCGACAAGCACTGCAGCCGACGTTTCCATCTTGAATAACGTCGCTGGCCGATGGGAATTGGCATTCGGTGCTTGCCTTGGCAGGGGATCGTTCGCAATAAGACCTGACGTCGGCGGGGCGCACGGATGTCCTCTTTCACCACGCAATGCGTGGCAGCGGTGGCGGCTTGCCTGATGGCAAGTTTGTCGATTGCTGCCGACGGCGAGATACTACGCTTGCCTCCCGTCGTTGATGAACCGAGTGGGCTGGGTTCCGGCGCAGGCCCAACGACTGAACTCTTTGCGCCGATAGAAGTTGCCGCACACGACACCTCTCGCGATTCAGCCGACACCCAAAACTCAAGCCAGTTTCTCGGTATTCCGAGTTCTGAAAAACGACTGGAACGACTCCCTCCGGTCTCTGAAATTGGGCCAATCGGGATCGAGCGACCAGCGGCTCGCAACGGATCGCCATCTGACGCTCCATCGATCAGCGATCCACTGAAACCGGTTCGTATGCCACCGGTGGACCCGGCAGATAACCTTCAGCCTCTTCCGGTGGTAGAGCAACCGCTGCCAAACGACCAGCGAACGAACACATCGCCCGCCACCACTGCACCACCGACCAACTATGCCGATTGGGAGGCGATGGTGAATCAGCGGGCCCCGATTTCACCTGTGCCACCAAGCATGGCACCTCAACTGAGTCCCGAAGCATCCACCAATCGGTGGTTCGGTCCTCCACCACTTCCGGGCATTCGTCACGATCCTTGGCTGGTGTCGCAGCCAGCACCAGCAGCGGAAATTGCTTCGGGCACAGCCGCTGCGGTCGCCAGCGAAGCTCTTGTGGAACAGCCACTGGGAGAAGCGCCGGTCGACATCAGCCAAGTGTTTTTGCGTCAATCGTCGAGCTTGCTCGGACAAGGGGTTCTGCAGACCGAGTATGGCTTCACCTATTCCTGGCAGCAGGCCGACGTGATCACGATCTTGCCCGATTCTACGATCGAACTCGAGCGCGTTCGCGAACGTCAACTGCAAGTCCCACTCACGGCTCGTTATGGTTGGAGCGACAAACTGGAGATCTTTTGCACTCTCCCGGTCGGTGTCGCCAATTTCGAGCGCTCGAATAGTGGCGCAAACGATTTCACCACGCGAGGTGGCCTCGGAGATATCAGTGCCGGTTTTCTGTGGCAGATTTGTCAGCAAACTGAGTGCTCGCCCGACTTGATCTACAGCATGCAGTGCTCGGCTCCAACAGGGAGCACACCTTTTGGACCTAGCGTGAATACCGCATCGCTCGGAAGCGGGTTTTGGAGCATTAGCGTGAACCTCAACGCAGTGAAGTCGTACGACCCCGTCGTACTGTTCGGCGGCATCGGATATCGACACGAATTCGAAAATGAGTTTGATGGTCTGATCATCACGCCGGGCGAGACGTTCTCGTACAGCTTTGGGATGGGCATGTCGCTCAACGACGACCTGGCAGTTTCGGCCGAACTCTTTGGGGAGTTTACATCGGCGGCGCTCGTCAATGATGTGGGGATTCCGAACTCGACAGCAGAGCCCATTTTGCTGCAGTTCAGTATCACACGCCGCAAGTGCGCCGATCGAAGCGTGCAGCCGTTTGTCGCATTTGGCCTGACAGAGGACGCCCCCGATGTCTTCCTCGGAGTTTTCTTTATTCGGACCCGCGACACACGCTGGAAGTGCGAGGAGTAGAGCGATGCGCCGACAATCCAACGACCGGCTCGAGCGCCGAGCATTTCTCGCCGCTGTAGTCCTCGTGCTCCCACTGGCAGGTGCGCAAGCGACACTCGCCGACACACCACTCGAGGTGCCGATTCTTCGAAGTCCCAAACAGCCTTTGGCTCGCAAGTCGGTTCGTAGCTGGACCAGCTTGCAGCGCGAAAATGTCGTGATGCAAGCGCAGGACTATTCCTGCGGAGCTGCCACGCTTGCGACAATTTTTCAGTACTACTTTCAAGACGACATTAGCGAAGCGAAGATCCTGAAAGAGATCCTCGGCAAGATGGAAGCCGATGAGGTGAAGGATCGCCAGGAGAACGGTCTCTCGATGAACGATCTGTTCCTGTGCTGCAAGGCATTGGGTTATTTAGCAGCCGTCATTCGACTTCCTGCCGACAAGATTCCGGGGCTCAAAGCGCCGGTCATCGTGCGACTAGTGCGCGAGGAATTCAAGCATTTTGTGGTGCTCAAAGGATCGGTTGATGATCGCGTTTTCCTTGCCGATCCGCTGCGCGGCAACGTCCGCATGTCGGCCGAAAAATTTATGACGCATTGGAGCGGCGAAGCGCTGCTGGTTGGCAAACGTGGCTTTGGTCTGCCGCAATCGCATCCGCTACAAATCCATACCGATCCGCCGGTGCAGAACGAACTCGATGCAGCGCGGCGATACCTAGTTCAGCCTCGCCCCCAGTGAAGGCGAACGAAGCCAAGCCACGTTATTCAGGTCGATAGGGTCGGTAGTAATCCGAGCGATCTCGCTGGTTATAGCTCGGGTAATGCCCGTCCATCCATTGCTGCGGCACCACGTTGGCGTTCGGTGGAACAGCCCCATAGGGCATGCCGTTGTTGTACGCTCCACCTCCACCACCAAAGCCGCCGCCGCCGTAGGGATAGGGACCGATAAAGCCACCACCGCCGCCGAGACCGCCGAACGGAGGTCCCCATTGCTGATAGGGAACGCTGTAGGGCCGGTAAGGGAAGCGCCATTCTTCGTAAGGCCGAACCGGGCGTCCCCACTCTTCCACCTGGTGATAGTTATCAGCCGAGTTTCCGATTTGGATCGTGCTGCGATAGTGGCGATAACCACTCTTCAGATAGTCGGCACGCTGATAGTAGTAGAACGGTCCGATCGGAGAGTACTGCGCAACGCGTTCACCTTGCAGCGGCTCGTGCGTGTAGGTCGAAGGTGCGGTGATCCAATCAGCTGCAGCGAGATTCGCCGAAGTAATCACCACCAGCAGCAGAGCAGGTAGCGACATCGCAGGCCGTCGCCCGAAGCGGCAACTGGATGGACTTGATGGAATCGATAGCATGACGGCACACTCCCAAGGCGTGCCGATGGCTATCGTGCCACAGGCTTTAGCGCCGACGGGGAACCGCTTCCGTGCGAAGGTGCTCTATTGCACATAGCGAGCCAAAAACGGACGCCGTGTGAACCTGCACCTATTTCATGCTAATTAGCCCGATTTGCGTGGCTACTCCCTTCTCGGCCAAGTGTTGCGAATCAGCCCCGCTGTTGCCAATTGGCAACGCGACGTTGCCAAACCGCTACTTCTTGGGTCGCTCGACCATCAGTTCGTGGGTCTCGACGTCGTAGACGTATTTGTGCCCTTCCGGAAGCACTGGTAGCGGAATCTGATTGGCGGTAATCACCTTCTCCATATACTCGTCGTGCGATTCCGGGAAGCGTCCTTCGAGTCCGTAAAACAGCGCAAGTGCCTGAGGAATCTGGATTTCGAACACGATTCGCTCTTTAGCAGCAAACAGCGTTTTGACTGGCGTGACAACCATTCCCTCGTGCTCGTCGAGACTACGTCCCGCTTTGCCAACCCCTTTGGTCGCCTTCACCCGCTCGGTTTCATCGGCTGACGTTCCAGCAGCCGGATCTACAGGTGCCTCGGTACCGGATGGCACTTCCGCACCAACAGGCGCTCCTGGCTCGATGGTCGGCGGAGCAGGAGGTGCGGGCGGACCAGGCGGAGGTGGTGGTGCCGTCACAGCTGGTGCTACAGGGGCGGCTGCTGTTGGTGTTGCATTACTGCCACAACCAACCGCCAAACTGCCAACCGCCACGACACCGATCAACAGCGTCAAGTTCCACAACCGTTTCATCATCAGCCCCTTTTGGATTCCACGTCTCCACCGCTCTGCTCAACCGCTGGCCGCATTCTACAGCCCAGGAAGTTCTAATTTCCAGTTTTTCATAGCGTCGAGCGCCGGTGGATCGGTCAAGTTGTAATGCAGTGGCGACAGCGTAACGAAACCTTCACTGAGCGCCGTCAGATCGGTGTCATAACCTTCGGGCTGAGGGGGCGGATCATTGGTCGCCCAGTAATAATTGCGTCCGCGTGGATCGACTCGCTTGATGTAATGTTCGCCATAGCGCGAGACCCCCATCGGCACAATCTTCGCCCCTTTGGGATTCTCAATCGCCGCCGTCGGGATATTGAGATTATAAAGCTGCGGCTTCTCGGTTTTTTGTCTTAGAACCTGCTCGATCAACTCGCGGCAAATCACTGCCGCGCGAGCGTAATTTGCGTGTTCGTGGAACTCGAGCGAGCACGCGATGCTGGTGATTCCAAAGAAGGCTCCTTCAATCGCCGCCGCCACCGTACCGCTATACAAAACGTTGATCCCTGCATTCAGCCCACCGTTAATGCCACTCACCACCAAATCGGGCCGACGTGGGCAAAGCTCAAAAAGTCCGAGCTTCACACTATCAGCGGGGCTCCCTTCGACGGCATAGCCTCGGCGCCGATCCCCGTCGTAAACTTCCTTGCAAATTAGCGGGCTGAGGAACGTGATCGAATGCCCCACACCACTCTGTTCAGTGGCGGGCGCTACGACCGAAACATCCCCAATTTTGACAAGTTCGCGCTCCAGTGCGGCCAAGCCTGGGGCGTAGATACCGTCGTCGTTCGTCAGCAGAATCAGCACGCCTATAGTCCATCCATGCGAGAGGGGAAGTGCGATTAGGCCGCTGCAGCATTCCTGCAGGCCCTTAGCGGAGAGTAACGCACCTTGTCAGCCGCCACAATCTGCCGACGGAACTGTCGCTTACCACCCCCTACCCCTGGTGCGACCGAGATCAAAAATGGCTAAACTACGCGATTCGCCTCTCAGCTTGCTGCCTGGCAGTAGGCCGAGCTCGTCGCGATAGACTTGCGATTTCTACTGGGTGGGTACATTCCATGGCAGATGGTTCAGGCCTTCGCTCGATTGCCGACCAGCGGGTGCTGGTACTTGATTTTGGCTCGCAATACGCCCAGCTGATTGCCCGCCGCGTGCGGGAAAACAACGTCTACTGCGAGATCGTGCGGCACGATATCACCGTCGAGCAGATTGCTCATCACGCCCCGCGTGGGCTGATTCTTTCCGGTGGACCTTCGAGTGTCTACGAACCGGGAGCACCGCGCTGCGATGCTCGCCTCTTCAACATGGGGATTCCAGTCCTAGGCATTTGCTACGGTATGCAGCTCGCCTGCGACACGCTGGGCGGCAAGGTCGATAGTGCCCCTGCCCGCGAGTATGGCCGCAGCCAATGCATCGTCACCGAGCATGCCGATCTGTTTGCGGGTGTCCCCGACAAGATTGATGTTTGGATGAGCCACGGCGATCAGGTGTCGCGCGTGTCGGACGACTTCGTTCCACTCGCCAAAACCGGCACTTGTCCCATCGCTGCAGTGAAGCATAAGACCCTGCCGGTCTACGCCATGCAGTTTCACCCCGAAGTGACCCACACTCCCCTCGGCGGAACAATCCTCCACAACTTCCTCACCGCTATCTGCGGTTGTAGCGGAACGTGGCGACTGGGCGACTTTGCCAAAGAAGCGATCCTCAAGATGCGTGCCCAAATCGGTGATGCACGGGTCATCTGCGGCCTCTCGGGTGGTGTCGATTCGGCTGTCACCGCGGCTCTGCTTTATCGCGCGATTGGCCCCAAACTATCGTGCATCCTGGTCGATAACGGCCTGCTCCGCAAAGATGAACAAGCGGGTGTGATTGCCGAGTTCACGAACCACTTCAAAACCGATTTACACGTCGTGGAAGGGGAAAAACGGTTCCTTGAAGCACTCGCCGGTGTAACGGAACCACAAGCCAAACGGAAAAAAATTGGCTACGAGTTTATTGAGTGCTTCAAAGATGAAGCCAAAAAGATCGAGGATGCTCGGTTCCTGGCTCAAGGAACCCTCTATCCCGACGTGATCGAAAGCGGCGCCGCGCCCGATGGTCCTGCAGCCACGATCAAATTGCATCACAACGTCGGCGGCTTGCCTGCAGAACTCGGCTTCGAACTGGTCGAGCCACTGCGCGACCTCTTCAAAGACGAAGTTCGCAAACTGGGTCTCGAACTCGGATTGCCCGAAGATCTCGTTTGGCGGCATCCGTTTCCCGGTCCCGGTTTGGCAGTCCGCTGCTTAGGCGAGGTCACCAAGCCCCGTCTTGATGTACTCCGTGAAGCCGACGCCATCATGATCGCCGAAATTAAAGCGGCTGGTCTCTATCGTAGCACCTCACAAGCTTTTGCTGTCCTCTTGCCGGTGCAAAGTGTCGGTGTGATGGGCGACGCTCGCACCTACGAAAATGTCGTAGCGCTTCGCTGCGTGAATACCGACGATTTCATGACCGCCGACTGGTCGCACTTGCCCTACGATGTGCTTGCTCGAATTTCGACACGCATCATCAACGAGGTGAAGGGTGTGAATCGCGTTTGCTACGACATCAGCAGCAAACCACCCGCGACGATTGAGTGGGAATAGTGGCGATATCACTCGCCTGAAAACCAGCCATTCATGTGTGCTCAGCAAAGCACGCATGACATCCCGCCAGCTGATACTCGAGCCGATAGTAGTGCGATCTGCTGCGTTTTGCAGATCCGCGCTGGACCATCTTCAAATGCTCGGGGGCATCATTCTCTTTTGCTTCACTTGGACGAGCAGTTTGCTAGACAATGCCCACAACTGATCCCTAGCTTTCGTTTTGGTTCGGATTGGACTGAAATGTCGTGAAGTGCCCCTGAAAAGCAAGTCCTCTGGAACTCCATTTCACCTTAGGTCGAAAAAGTTTTCCCAAATAATTCAGGGGCTTTCCTGCGGAATTCCGCAGCCTAATTGGGTCATTTTGACACTCCTCGTAATACCTCTCGCGGACCACCGCAAACGGGCGGGTTGCCGCCTCCTTCTGGGCCGAAAAATTCTGTTGCGAAGCTCTTTCACCCAGATAGAGTGAAACGCACAGGGTAACCCAGGAGATGTCCTCCTGGGGGCAGGTAAAACGTTCTGTGGCAGGAGTTTACGTACTATGGTCCGCAACAAGATTCTGGGGCTCGCCGCCGCTTTCGCTCTCATCCTCGGCACCGCTGGCATCGCCTCGGCCGACCAAGCCGCTACCTCGGAAATGCCAGAAGCATTTGCCGCGATGGGGCTCGACAACAGCACCGTTCTGACCACCAGCGAAGCCGACGCTATCCGCGGTGAAGGTGGCTGCCTGTGCCTCCCATCGATCAAGCTTCCCAAGCTCAAGCTCGACGCCAATGTTGACGTCGACGCCAACGTCAAAGTGCTTGGTCTCGTGAAGGTCAAAGCCGACGTCAAAGTGAAGGCAAGAGTCGGCCTCAAGCCCTAAAGCTTCTCAACTGTCGTACTCAAAGGGTGATCGGATAAAGCACCATCCCATTCACCCGATCTCGTAATCTTCTCATGCATGGACTCTTTGACCGCCAAGATGTCTCGCTAGAAGATTCACTACCATTCAAAACGCGATCATTGAGGATCCACCCAAGACGTGCGGGGAGAAGCTGTTGAGCAGGCTTCAGCCCTTCCCGCACGTCGATTTTTTTCTTGACGTACGGTCGAAGTCCAAGCTTCGTACCAAAAGCTGTAGTTATCTCTCACCGCTCCAGTTAAGCCAGTGTCTTGAAGACCTCGGCTGCGGAACGAATCGTGGCCTCGATATCTTCCGGCGTATGCGCCGCTGAGATGAACAGGGCTTCGTACTGGCTGCATGGCATATAAATGCCACGATCTGCCAAGCCCCAAAAGTAGCTGGCATAACGAGCCGTATTGCTTTGGCTCGCAGTCTCCCAATCTTGGGGACGCACGCTGCTGAAAAACAACGTCAGCATGCTTCCAACGCGCGTGATGACGTGGGGAATGTTGGCCTGCGTTGCCTCACGCGCGAGCCCCGCCTCGAGCTGCGCGCTGATTTTCTCGAGATACTCGTAAGGTGGCGTTTCGCGAAGCTGCTCAAGCGTCGCAATGCCAGCGGCTGTGGCAATTGGGTTTCCACTCAAAGTGCCCGCCTGAAACACCTTGCCAGCGGGAAGCACATGCTTCATCACATCGGCGCGACCGCCGTAAGCACCGATTGGCATCCCGCCGCCAACAATTTTTCCGAGCGTCGTCAGATCGGGCTCGATCCCATAGAGTTGCTGGGCTCCTCCGATCGACACCCGAAAGCCGGTCATCACTTCGTCGCAAATCAGCAGAGCGCCGTGCTTTCGCGTGATCTCTCGCAGCGACCTCAAAAACTCGGGCGATGGAATCACACATCCCATATTGCCAACCACCGGCTCGAAAATCACAGCGGCAATTTCGCTGCCATGCTGGGCAAAGAGTTGCTCGAGATGGGGCACATCGTTGTAGCGTCCGATGTGCGTGTCCTGCGTCGTTCCGGGAGTCACACCTGGTGAGTTTGGCACCCCCAGCGTTGCCGCGGCTGATCCTGCTGCGACGAGCAAACTATCGACGTGGCCATGATAATTGCCGGCGAATTTCACAATCCCTGCGCGTCCAGTGAAGCCCCGCGCGACACGTATGGCCGACATGGTGGCTTCGGTACCAGAGTTCACGAGACGAACCATTTCAATCGACGGGACCAGGTCGATAATCAGCTGCGCCAGGATATTCTCACCCACCGAAGGGGCGCCAAAACTGAATGCCCGATCAGCCGCTCGCTTCACCGCGTCCACCACACGTGGATGACGGTGCCCCAAAATCATTGGCCCCCAAGAACCGATGTAGTCGATGTACTTGTTCCCATCGACGTCGTAAAGATACGCCCCTTCCGCACGATCGAACACAATCGGATCGCCACCGACACCACCAAATGCCCGCGCGGGACTATTCACTCCGCCCGGCATTAACTGCTTAGCTTTTGCGAAGATCTGCTGACTTTTTTCACGGTTCATGCGAGCGTTGCCAGAAGCGGTGGAGGACATGCCAGTCGCGATCTCAGTGGGAGGGAAGAGAAGACTAAAATCGAATTACATCGAGCGATTCTTGCGTTTTTTTGAAAACACAACAAACTTAAGCGAGCCACTTGGCCACATCTTTGGCCCAGTAAGTGATGATGATCTTAGCGCCGGCACGAGCAATGGCCGTGAGAGTCTCAAGCGCGACGCCGCGCTCGTCGATCCAACCCTTTTCGGCCGCCGCTTTCACCATGCTGTATTCGCCCGAGACGTTATAGGCCGCTAGTGGCACGCCCGGAAATTTTTCGTGCACCGCACGAATGATATCGAGGTAAGCGAGCGCCGGTTTGACCATCAGCATGTCGGCCCCCTCGGCTAGATCGAGTTCGCACTCACGCAGCGCTTGCTCGGCTGCCACGGCGGGGTCCATTTGATAGGCGCGGCGATCGCCAAACTGCGGGGTGCTCTCGGCAGCTTCGCGAAACGGTCCGTAATAGCTGCTGGCATACTTCGCGGCATAACTCATGATCGGCAGGTGATGAAAACCTGCTCCATCCAGTGCCGAGCGAATGGTGCCAATCATCCCATCCATCATCCCGCTCGGTGCCACCATATCGGCCCCGGCCTGAGCATGACTCACCACTTGTTTGGCAATAATCTCGAGGGTCGCATCGTTATTCACATCCATCCGGCCGGTATGGTCGTCGACGATGCCGCAGTGGCCATGACTGGTGTACTCGCAGAAGCAAACGTCGGTGACCACCAGCAGATCGGGGGCAGCCTCTTTAGCAGCCCGAATCGCCTGCTGAACAATCCCATTGTCGCTATAGGAATCGCTGCCGCATCCATCTTTTTCCGATGGAATGCCGAACAGCAGAATCCCGCCGAGCCCCAGCTTTGCCGCCTCGCGCGCTTCCTCGGCAATCAAGTCGACACTCAGCTGACAATGGGGCGGCATCGACGAAATTGGTTGTCGCAACCCCTTCCCCGGACGGGCAAAAAGAGGCAGGATCATTTGACTTGGTGTCAGTTTGGTCTCGCGCACGAGTGACCGAACTGCGGGATGGTACCGCAGTCGACGCATGCGAGTGATGGGAAACCCCGACGCCGGTTTGGAATCTTCGCTCTTCATCCTTGTGTTATAGTCTCGCACCCGATCATCGACTAGCGAACTACCGAGACTAGCGATAGACAAAGCCCCCACCGATGAACCAGTATCTCCTCCTACCGCGCGACTCCAATCAGGCCCTCGGCATCGGAAAGTATGCCATCGATTTCCTTGCCGGAGCGTTCGGGGAAGTCGATCCCGAGCCACTCAAGCGCACCGAACAATTTTTCGTCGATAGCATCGGCTGTGCCATTGCCGCTTTGGGAATCAAAGCCAATGCCCCCTTAGTGCTGCGACAAGAGGCGATGTACTACCCGATGCAGCCCCCCTTGGGGGTTCCTGTGCTCGGATCACAGTCCACCGTTGCTGCCGAAAAAGCGGTGCTGGCCGACAGTTCGGCGGCTCGCGAACTCGATTCCAACGGCACAAATTTTGGCTACAACCCCCGTACGGGAAGCTGTCGAGGCGAGTTCGGTCACAACGACTTCTATCCCGTCTGTGTGGCCGGCGCGATGCAAAAAGGTCTCGACGGTGCCAAGCTACTGCGCGCGATGCTCTGCCTCGACGAAATTCGGGGACGCTTGGCCGAAGTGTTTGGCCTGAAGGACTACAAGATCGATCACGTGCTGCATGGAGGCATCGCTTCGGCAGCCGTCTATGGAGCGCTCGTCGGCGCGACAGCGGAGCAAATCGAATCGGCGATCGGACAACTCGTGGCGCACCACGTTCCGTTCCGCGCCATTCGCCACGGACATCAGCTGAGCGATTCCAAAGGAGCTTCGGCAGCAATCACCGCCGAAATGGCAGTCACCGCTGTCCGTCGCGCCATGCGTGGCTTTATCGGGCCAGCCGATATCTTTCGCAATCCGCAGGCGATCTTCTGCCTGTTCGAAAAGCCTCAACAGCCTGGCGAAAGTCCGTTCGACCTACCACTGTCGACCACTGGCAACGACTTCGCCATCATGGGGATGCACTTCAAGCTCGGACTCTACGAACACCAATCGGCCGGCGCGATTCACGGCCTGATTCAGTTGCTCGCCGCTCATCCCGCGCTGATGGACGATCCTGCGGCCATCAGCAACATTCGGATCACGATCTACGAGCCTGCCTGGAGCATCATTGGCGATCCGCACAAACGGAATCCGCAAACGCGCCAAAGTGCGGACCATTCGATGGTTTACATCATCAGCACGATCCTGCGGAAGGCTTGCGAAACGAAAGCAGCCAGTTGGAGCGATCTCATGCTCCTGCCTGCCGACTACGCCGACGATGTGCTCAATCACCCAGTCACGCGGAGCTTGATGGAGCGCATCGAGTTTGTGCATGGCGGACCCGAGTACGACTCGAAATATCCCGACGGAATTCCGACAACAATCGAAATCACTCATGACGTGCTCGGGAATTTCAGCAGCGGCATGGTTCTCTATCCCGACGGTCATGCGCGCGGAGATGCTGCCCAGCTGAGTAAAATCCTCGACGAAAAATTCCGGCGCCTGGCATCCCTCGGCGTAGCCAATGTCGATGCCCTGCTGACGCGAGTCAGCAACCTTGGTTCGAAATCAGCCGACCAAATCCGCTCGCTCTACGATTTCGAACTCCTGACATAAACGGCGTCGCTGATGGACGGAATTCTGATCGTCAACAAACCTGCGGGGCCAACTTCGCGCGATGTGGTGAATCGCGTGCAGCGCTGCGTGAAGCCCGCCAAGGTTGGACATGCCGGTACGCTCGATCCTTTGGCAACCGGGGTCCTCGTGATCGGCATCGGCGCAGGGACACGGCTCGTCGAATACGTACAGCAGATGCCCAAAACCTACGTCGGGCAATTTCGGCTCGGGATCTCCAGCGACACCGAAGACATCACAGGCTGCTGCATCACCCACGACGAAAGCCCAGTAGTTTCGCGCGATGATCTGCGCCGTGTCCTACCGAGATTTCTTGGGAAAATCAGTCAAAAACCGCCCGCCTACTCGGCGCTAAAAGTCGAAGGGGAGCGTGCTTATGACCTCGCTCGCCGGGGCGAAACCGTCGAGCTCGCACCTCGCGAGATTGTGATTCGTCGACTCGAACTCACGCGGTTTGACTATCCCGATTTCGAACTCGTGATCGATTGTGAAAGTGGAACTTACGTCCGCTCTCTCGGGCGCGATATCGCCAGTGCGCTCGAAACGCATGCCGTCATGACCGATCTGATCCGCACGTCAATCGGCAGCTTTTCACTCGAGCGCGCCATCACCATGGACTCAATCTCGCGCGAGACAATCACCGAGCATCTTCTCCCACTCCTTGCCGCCACCGAGCAGCTGCCACAAGTGCTGCTGACGGAAGAATCGGTGCGATCGCTACAGCAAGGAAAACGGATCGCTGCTCCGCCAGTCGATCTTTGTCTCGACACCACTCAAACCGTCGAGGTGGCGGCGATCGACAGCCGCGATCGGCTGGTGGCGATCTGCGAACTGACCCATCGCGACGACGGATCAGCCCTCCTCAAGCCTCACAAAGTGATGCCCCTGGGGGGCGACTAACCGAATGCTTTGGCTGCGAGATTTCCTTAGCAAAAGCGACTTGCTTCGTCACATCTTCTGCAGCCGCCACAACTGCTACTGCCGGCCCTAATCCTGATGAAGTTTGGAACATTTTTTCAAGACTTCTTCCCGAACTGCGAACGGCAAGAGGTACACTTCCGACAGCTGCGAATAGAGTTTGCCCTGATTATCGAATCTGTTTTCGACACTGCCAGTTGTAGCTGTCATTCGTACCGGGCAACTCCTGCGGCTGGGAAACTTCCGACAAAAGTCATCAGCACACAGCAGCCGAATACGAGAGGAAGGAACATTGTTTGATCAGCATGGATGCGATCGACCCACCAGCATGGCTTGTGGCTCGAAATTCGTGTGCCATATGCCTCCACCCGCTTGGAGCGACTGCTGATCATGGCTGAACCGCGCAACCTGAAACTCGATCTCCTGGCGCTCGCGCTCTTGGCGGTCGTTTTGTTTCTTGTGGTTGCCATTGCCACCTACGATCCTCAAGATCCGATCGAGAAACTCAGCTTCCCGCTGAGCCTGATTCATCACCACGACCCGCTCGTCTTTCCTCAGCGTGATGAAGTTCACAATGCGTGCGGCAACTGGGGAGCCTTGGCCGCTGACATGCTTTTCAGCTGGCTGGGACTCGGCACCTACTACGCACTCTTCTCGCTTGCCGTGCTCGATATGCTGCTGCTCGGTCGCCGCGCGATCGACCTCGTTTGGCTACGGACCTGCGGATGGCTCCTCTCACTCGCAGGGCTCTGCACACTGCTGACGCTCGCCATCGATGCGCCCGGCGCTGGCCCCGCGATCGGCCCCGGTGGATACCTCGGTGCCCTTGGTCGCTTGGCCACCGAGAAGCATTTCGCCACGATCGGCGGGATGATTCTCGCCACCACCACCATCATCAGTGGGCTCCTTCTTTCGACCGACTACGCCTTGATCAAAGCGTGCCTGTTCGCCTTGAACTACGCGTTTTTTGCCTTGGGGAAACTGCGCGAGCAATGGCCCCGCTCGATCGCTCCCACAAAGACCGACCTCGAAGATCCAGCCCTGCCAGCGGAGGTTCCGACTGGCGAACTCGGCATCAAGGTGCGTGGTAAGCAAGTGCTGAAACCAGCCCCCGCGCCGGTGGTCGAAGAAGATGAATTTGAAGAGAGCGAAGAAGAATCACCAGCAACTATCGCCATGCAACCAGCAGCGAAAGCTGCCGCAGCCAGCGCGCCGGCTGTCAAGAAGTCGGCCGAGGACGAGTCGTCGCTGCGCGTGAAGAACCCCAACGATCGCAAACGCGACGCCGCCGCGACGCAGCGCGATCAGTTGCTTGCCAAGCTGAACGAAACGAACATCCCGGGCGATCCCGAGGACTATCAGCTCCCTTCGATCGAGCTTCTCTTGCCAAGCGAAGATATCGACTTCGATTCGCAAGCGACTGAAGTACGTCGCAAGGCCAAGATTCTTGAGAAGACATTCGCCGATTTCGGTTTCACCGTGAAGGTGGTCGAGATCGAAACGGGACCCGTGATCGCGCAGTATGAAGTCGAACTGGAAGCCGGTTTGCGGCTCTCGAAAATCACGAGCCTTGCCGACGATTTGGCAATCGCACTGCGTGTGCCGAGCGTTCGTATTGTCGCACCGATTCCCGGTAAGAACACCGTCGGTATTGAAGTTCCGAACGAACAGCGACAAACGGTGCGTCTGCGTGAAGTGATCGAAGAATCGGCTGCCAAAATCAAGAAGATGCGGATTCCGCTCTTCCTCGGCAAAGACGTTTCGGGCAATCCGCTGGTGGCCGATTTGTCGGCTCTGCCGCACCTTTTGATTGCTGGTCGAACCGGTACCGGTAAGAGCGTTTGCCTTAACGCCATTATCTCGTCGATCTTGATGACGCGCCGTCCCGACGAAGTCCGGATGCTGATGATCGATCCCAAAATGGTCGAACTTTCGGGCTACGCTCGGCTGCCGCACTTGATGCATCCGGTGGTGACCGACATGCGCAAAGCCGAGGCGATTCTGGCCTGGGCGGTCGAGAAAATGGAAGAGCGATATGCCCTGCTGGCCCGCGCAGGGGTGCGGCACATCAGCAGCTATAACCAACTCGGTGAAGAAGAGTTGATGGATCGGCTGGAGCCTGAAAACGACGACGAACGCAACAGCATTCCACGTCAATTGCCGTTCATCGTGATCGTTGCCGACGAAATGGCCGACCTGATGATGACCTCCGGTAAAGAGGTCGAGCAGCATATCATTCGTCTCGCACAAAAGTCGCGAGCGGTCGGTATTCACTTGATTCTCGCGACGCAAAAACCAACGGTCGATGTGATCACCGGTCTGATCAAATCGAACTTGCCCGCCCGTATTGCGTTCCAAGTGGCGAGCCGCACCGACAGCCGCGTGGTGCTCGACGAAATGGGTGCCGACAAACTGCTCGGTAACGGCGACATGCTCTTCCTCTGGCCAGGCACCAGTACGCTGCTCCGCGGCCAAGGTACCTACCTGAGCGACGAAGAGATCAACCAAGTGGTCGATTTCGTGAGCACCGGCGAGCAGAACTTCGTCGGCGAACTGGTGAACATGAAGGTGGCAACACCTGCTGGCGATGGGAAAGCAGGACCGCTGAAGGAGCGCGACGAACTTTACACCTCAGCGATCGAAGTGGTGATTCGCGAAGGGCGCGGAAGTGTTTCGCTCCTGCAACGTGCCCTAGGGATCGGCTATGGCCGAGCCGCGCGACTGATCGACTTCATGGCCGAGGATGGAATTGTCGGTCAGTACGCCGGCTCACAAGCTCGCGAAGTGATGCTCACGATGGACCAGTGGGAACAGATGCAGGCTGGCGAAGCAGAAGCTGCTCCTCCCCCCAAACCAGCCAAGAGCGCTCCGGCTAAACGAAGCAATCGCATCACCCCCGAACCTTGGCCCGAAGAAGAAGCAGAAGAAGCGTCGGCTGAACTCGACTCCGAAGAGGATGCCGAGCAAGAGGACGAAGAATCGTCCGGCGACGGCGAAGACTACGAAGCCGCGACAGCTTAGTCGCTGGTTGCGTGGTCGACGGAGCTATCCAATCTGGAACTTCTCGATCAGCTTCGTACAATTCGCGGCATGACACTCTTTCATGAGATCGAATTTCGCGTCCGCTATCAGGAAACTGATGGCCAAGGACGGGTGCACCACGCCAACTACCCCAGCTGGTTCGAAACAGGCCGAGTCGAGCTGCTCCGTTCGATCGGCTACAGCTACCGCGAACTGGAAGATGCTGGGCTCCTCCTGGTAGTCGCTGAGATGAACGTAAAGTATTACTGGCCAGCGGTTTTCGACGATATCATCCGTCTTCGAACGACAGCAATGCGGGCCAAAGGTGCCCGGATCGAGCACAAGTACGAAGTCTTTTGTGGTGAGAAACTCCTGGCCGAAGGGAGTTCGACCGTCGCCTGCGTCGATCGCCAAGGGCGTGTCACCCGCCTTCCCAAGTGGCTTCAAGGGGACGCTACTCCAAAGTCCAGCACAGAGGCTTAACCTCACGCTGGCGGCCTGCATAACTAGCCGCCCGACTCCGCTGCTAGCGTCCCCCACCTTTCCAAAACGGCCCGCTGCTGGCACATTCTTCGAGAGGCGAATGGCCGCTCCAAAAACCGCCCCATCAGGTGAGAATTTTAGACGGTTTTCTCGCCGCACCGCAACCTACCTTGGGCCAAGTGCAGCGTGAAATTAACCTCTATTAGCTACACTGGTCCAAGGGAAGTACGTAGTCCTTAGATATTATTTGAAATGCACTTACTGATGCGTACCGGGCATTGAGCCAAGTTGTCGCAAGGGAATCATCGACGCCACTGAACTCGCTACCTCCGGCGGTCCGACATTCCTCATTTCTTCACACACTCTTAACAATCGACTGGTAGCGTGCTGCTCATTGAGTGGACAAACTTTGGATATCTAGCAACGGGGTGGTTCAGATGAGTTGGATTTCTTGGAAAGGACTCTTTGCCGGGGTCATCGTCGCGGCTGTCGTCGGATGCGGTGGTGGCGAAACGCCCAAGCCATCCCCAAACGGGGAAACCGGGAGCGGCGAAGCAACCAAACTGACCGGAGCCGTCGCTATCGATGGTTCGAGCACCGTTTTCCCTGTGACCGAAGCTGTCGCTGAAGAGTTCAACAGCCAAGTGAGCTCGGACGTGCAAGTGACCGTGGGGATCTCGGGAACGGGTGGCGGCTTCAAGAAGTTCATCCGTGGCGAAATCGACGTCGCTGACGCATCGCGCCCCATCCTGGCCGAAGAAATCGCTGCCTGCAAAGAAAACGGCATCGAATTCATCGAAATTCCGGTCTGCTTCGACGCTCTCACGGTCGCCGTCAATCCAGCCAACGACTGGGTCGAAAACATCACGATCGACGAGCTCAAGAAGATTTGGGAACCTTCGGCTGAAGGTAAGATCACCAAATGGAATCAAATCCGTCCTGAATGGCCCGATGAGAAACTGGTTCTTTACGGAGCTGGCACCGACTCGGGAACGTTCGACTACTTCACCGAAGCAGTGAACGGCAAAGCCAAGTCGTGCCGCAGCGACTTTATTCCGAGCGAAGATGACAACACGCTCGTCCAAGGGATCGTCGGCGAAAAGTACTCGATGGGCTTCATCCCCTTCGCCTACTACGAACCCAACAAAGACAAAATGAAGGCTCTGAAGATCGACTGGAAGTCGGACGATGAACTCGGCGCGATTGAACCAAGCCTCGAGACAGTGGTAGGTGGCACTTACAATCCACTTTCTCGCCCACTGTTTATCTACGTGAGCAAAAAAGCAGCCGAGCGTCCTGAAGTGAAGAAGTTCGTCGAGTTCTACCTCGACAACGTGGCTGAGCTCTCGCAAGAAGTGAAATACATGCCACTTCCTGACGCCGCATACACGATGGCAAAGGATCGCTTTGCTGCTCTGAAAACCGGTTCGGGTTTCGGTGGTGTGCCCGAAGTGGGATTGAAAATCGAAGAACTGCTCGCTCGCGAGCCTAAGTAAAGAACACCTCAGCACGACGTCATCACCAGGAACGTTTCATCGTTTCTGCTGGCGCTCGAGTCTGACCAACAACTAAGCGAGTGTCGCCAGAACAGCAGTTTTGGTGACTCTCGCTTCCGTTGCTTATGAGGGGGATGGAAATTGGCCGAAACTGCATCCGCACGACCGCAGGTCAAACGCCTACGGACCCGTCAGAAGCTGGACAAAACCAAACGACGTATCCGCGAAGCGAAAGAGATGGTGATCTCGATCGTGCTTTTCCTGGCGGCCAGTTCGTCGGTTTTGATCACGGCGGGGATTGTCGGCGTTTTGATCTACGAGTCGATCGCCTTCTTTCGCGACGTATCGGTCATTGAATTTCTCACCGGCACAACCTGGACTCCGCAATTCGCCAACCCCAAGTACGGCATTCTGCCCCTTGTGTCGGGAACCTTGGTGACGACAGCGGTGGCACTCGCAGTGGCACTGCCGATCGGCACGATTGCGGCGGTCTATCTCAGCGAGTTCGCGCCGTTCGTGGTGCGGGAAACGATCAAGCCGACACTAGAACTGCTGAGCGCCGTGCCGACTGTGGTCTACGGCTATTTTGCGCTCAACTTTGTTGCTCCAGTGCTGCAGTACTTGTGTAGCTTCGTCGGGATTGAACTCTCGACCTTCAGCATGCTGAGCGCGGGAATCGTGATGGGAATCATGATCATCCCCTACGTGAGTTCGCTCAGTGAAGATGCCATGCGCAGTGTGCCGATGCTGCTGCGAGAAGGCTCCTATGCCCTGGGTGGCAATCGCATCACCACGGCGATCAATGTAGTGATTCCCTCGGCTCTTTCGGGAATTGGCGCCGCGTACATCCTCGGCATCTCACGGGCGATCGGCGAGACGATGATCGTTGCCGTCGCTGCTGGCATGCAGCCGAAACTTACGCTCAACCCCACCGAACAAGCGGCCACCATTACCGCGTTCATCGTGCAAGTGAGCCTCGGCGATCTTCCCCACGGAAGTGCTGGCTATCAATCGATTTTCGCGGCGGGCCTAGTCCTCTTCAGCATGACTCTGATGTTCAATATCGCAGGCTATGTTCTGCGTCGTCGTTACCACCAAGCTTACTAAATATCACTCGACCTAAACTGTTTGGTTCACTCGACTCACCTACTCAATTTCGCAGCGTCACTTTTGCAGCAGTAGCACACTGCCCCCTCAACTCGCTCTCCCATCGCTTTGCTATGGATACGCTCCACTCCGAAAAAAAAACGAACGTTCAGCCTCCGCTGACCTTCGATGCATCGCGAATCATCAACTTTCGCAAACAGCAAGACAATTGGTTTGTTGCGATCGGCATCGCTTGCACGCTGGTTGGGATTCTGACGCTGATCTTCTTGCTGGGCGATTTGATTCACGACGGCTACTCGAGCCTGAACCTCGATTTTCTGCGCAACTTTCCCTCGCGAAAAGCAGAGCGTGCTGGCATTCTTTCGGCCAGCGTGGGATCGTTCGCCATTATTGTGGTGACACTCGTCACGGCTGTTCCGCTCGGAATTGCAGCTGCCGTTTATCTCGAAGAATATGCCCCGAAGAATTTCATCACCACCCTGATTGAAATCAACATCTCGAATCTCGCGGGCGTTCCTTCGATTATTTATGGCTTAATGGCACTCGGAATTTTGGTTTATCAGTTCAATCTGGGGCGCTGCATTCTTGTCGGTGGGCTCACGCTGGCGACACTCGTCTTGCCCATCGTGATTGTTTCGACACGTGAAGCGATCCGTGCTATTCCGGCTGCGATTCGCGAAGCTGCCTACGCTGCTGGCGCAACGAAGTGGCAAGTGATTCGCTACCACCTCATTCCTTATTCGATCGGTGGTATTGCAACCGGTACGATCATCGCCATGTCGCGAGCCCTCGGTGAAACCGCGCCGCTGATCACCATCGGCGCACTCTCGTACGTCGCGTTTATCCCCCCCTCTCCCATCACCTCTGAATTACCTTTCATCAGCTTCAAGTGGCTGTTTTCGGGCTTCACCGTGATGCCGATTCAGATGTTCAACTGGGTGTCGCGTCCCACCGCCGATTTCCATGCACGAGCCGCTGCTACAGGACTGGTGCTGATCTTTTTTACGCTCAGCATGAATGCCATCGCGATCTATGTTCGCTATCAGATGCGGCGCAAGATTAAGTGGTAAGATCTTTTCCTGCGGTTTCGCGCTCTTGCTGCGAGTTTGATTGATGAGCAACGTTCCCACCAAACCAGTATCCACTCCGCCGGCTGAGTCGAACGACTTTCCCGGGCGTGGCGATCCGCGTTTGATCGACGCCAGCAAGCTCAAGGCCGAAGTGAAGAACGTCAGTTTCTTCTACGGCACCAAGCAGGTGCTCCATAGCGTGAGCTTGCCCATTCCGCAGCACACCATCACTGCTTTAATCGGACCTTCAGGATGCGGCAAAAGCACGCTGCTGCGTTGCTTTAACCGGATGCACGATCTTTACCCAGGAAATCACTACGAGGGGGAAATCATGCTGCAACCAAGCGGCATCGACCAGGCCCCCATCAACATCCTCAGCCCCGATGTCGACCCGATGGAGATGCGTCTCCGCACCGGCATGGTTTTTCAAAAACCGAATCCGTTTCCGAAGTCGATCTACGAGAACGTGGCCTATGGCTTGCGGCTGCGATTTATCAATAACCGTTCGGTGCTTAATGAACGGGTCGAGTTTGCTCTCCGTTCAGCCGCCTTGTGGGACGAAGTGAAAGACCGACTGCATCATTCGGCGTTCAAACTTTCAGGTGGTCAGCAGCAGCGATTGTGCGTCGCTCGAGCGCTGGCAACTGATCCTGAACTACTTTTGCTCGACGAACCGACCTCGGCACTCGATCCGATTGCGACATCACGCATCGAAGACATGATGTTCGCGCTCAAACACAAAGTGACGATCTTGATCGTCACGCACAACATGGAACAAGCGGCCCGCTGTGCCGACTTCACCAGTTTCATGTACCTCGGGCAAATGATCGAACGTGGTCACACGTCGCAGATATTCCAAACGCCCAAAAATCCGCTGACGGAAAAATATCTCACCGGCAGTTTCGGCTAGTGGAGACACGAGCCCGGAATTTAGTAATGCCAGGTAATCAACAGCAGTCTAGTTCTTCCTAAGACGAACTATTTCTTCCTACAGGCCCATCGGGGTGCAAAGCTCGACTAGCACCCCATCGAGGTCGCGTACATATGCGACCACCTGCCCCCAAGGTTTGGTTTTGGGCTCTGCCAGTGGCGTAGCGCCAGCAGCAATCGCCAGGGCATAAGCCGCTGGCACATCGTCGGTCGAGATACCAATCTCAAAACCGGCGGGAGCTTGCTGCAGCGAACTCTTCACAAAATCGATCGGCAAATTCGACCGAGCCAGATCGTGCTGAGCAAACGAAAGGGTCGTCCCCTCCGTTTCGAGTTCCGCGTACGTATTGCTCTCGTGTACGAAGCGGCGCGTCATGCCAAAAGCTCGCTCGTAGAACTCAATCGAGGCGGTGACATCGTTGACGTACAAAATCGTGTAGGCAAATTTCATAACCCGAAACTCCTGGCAGATGAGATTCAGGCAGCCTAGCAGATACACTGTACATCTGTCAACATTTGCGGCGGATCGCAACCAACTGCCGCGAAGTAAGCCAATAGGGCCGCCCGGATTTGAACCGGGAACCAAGGGATTATGAGTCCCCTGCTCTAACCGTTGAGCTACAGCCCCGCTGATAAACCATTCTCGAAAACTGGGCGGCGAGGATTGGGCTGGCCGAGAAGTTTCGATGATGGCAATTCCCTATGGTGCACTCACCGAGGCTCTTGAGCAAGGTGGCAGCAGAGAGCCGCGGGAATCGACCACTAGGTCGAGCCGATTATTCGTCGCCGAAGGGCAAGAGTGGCGTGGAACCGGAGGAGGTCAGGAGTTTCTGCAAGTCGAGAAACGACCTTAGCAACTGGCGAGGCGCATCGGCTCGGTGATTCACAATCGTGATGGCATCGGCTGTGATTTCAATCTCTCCGACGACCCCAGCCAACCGAAGCGTGCAACTTGTGAGGTCGGGATCGTAGTCGAGCTGAATTTTGTCGTTTTCGAGGTCCTCGAGCCGATCGACGAGTGCCTCGAGATCAAGCTTTTCGGGCACCCCGATCACCGCCGTGTCAAATGTCGACTGAAACACCTGCGCAAAGGGGAGCGAGAAAATCTTGTCGGGATCTTTAATGGCATCGATCAGCCGATGGAATATCACCACGTGGGTGTTGCCATCCTCGAGCTCGAGCTGAATCGAGTAATTGAAGTAAGGGGTCGTGATCGTGCCGGTTCCATCTCCGACGTTGTCGAGCTGAATATCGGCCCGCTTGAACTTGAAGTTCTGACGGAGATTCGCGAAGACGGCCTTCAAGTCGGCTTCGATTTCTTCTTTCGCGAGCGAAAACAAAAAGGCTTGCGACGAACTACTGGCGCGATCGGGAATCTGCATCCCTTTGCGATAACCAGAAAGCCCTTTCACGCTGATCGGTCGTTTCGATTGCAGGATGATTCCACGCACTTGCTCGCGCGACAGTTCCGCGTGGTCGCTATTTTCGCCTGAGGCGCCTGCCAGATCGGCCAGCAGCACTTTGGCGGTCGACTTGGGTAAGAACCAAGGATTCTGCGACTTTTTCGAGGCAAAGGCTGTCGAAATCGTTCGCGGAAATTGCTCGCTAAAGTAACCGAGCAAGGCAGCGACGGTCAGCTTCGTTTTACGCGGCAATGCTTTCCCCGCGAAGGCTTCAAGCAGGTGATGCATCCAGAGAGAATGCCCTGTGGCAGTGAGCGGGAGCGAGAGTTCCTGGGCCGCAGCCGACCCGATCACCACCATGCGTGGTTCTTCACCGAGCAATTCCGCGAGCTCTTGAATTTCGATACAGGGCTCGAGATTGGTCGTCGCTGGATCGGTGAGGGGGCCGTAAGAGGTATCGAGGAGCACGAGCGTTTGCTTACAGGGTGCCGACTGCAACTGACGCAAGACCGAATCGAGCGCTACGCTGGTTCCTTCGGGGTCATCGGGGTCGGTATCGTGACAGGCAACGTAGCTGAGGCCATCGATAGCAAACCCTTTGCCGATCCATAGGAGGCAGAGTGCATCGTCGGCCTTGAGGCTCTTCACCAGTCGCCGCAATTTCGATTCGATAGTCGTTTTGGTGGCCGAAGTGCCGGTCAGGACGATGCGATCATCGGCGGAGTAAGCGAGCGATTCCAAGACTTTGGCAAACGACTCAGCATCATGCGCGGCATGTGGAAGTGAATCGATCGTGGAATCGAGAAAACTATCGGCTGCGATGGCGACGAGCAAATTCATGCGAGCAATAACGATGCGAAGGGAGCGGCGAGCAGAGCTTCGTGATGATAGTCCTCGCGACTCGGAGGCTCAATGCCGAGCACGCTTCTCGTTATCCCGCGACGTTGGGACGAGCGGCCACTGGGAGTGGTAACTTGAGTTCTTCGAGCAGCGAGCGCACGCGAGCGAGTACATTGCCATCGACAGGAACTTCTCCCACCACTTCGTAGCGCGCGGGTGCGTGGTCGCCGAGGTCGTGTTTGAGTTGGAGAATGGCCTTGGTCACCTGCTCGAGCAACTGGGTTTGCTCTTCGGGAATTAGATCGGTCCGCAAAAGAATGACTGCATCGTCCTGACGCTGGCGCTGCAGTGCTGCGAGTGTTCCGTCGACAGCTTTCAGGAGCCGTCCCGCGAAATAGACACGTCGCAGTTCTCCCGCTCGATTCGTTTGCACGACGAAGTCGGGAGTAAAATAGAAGCTGGCTGAGCCATCGCGACGAAAGCCGACCACCATCGATTCCGGTTGATCAACAACACGCAGTTCCACACGCTGCACCAGCGCGGTTGCTTCGCGCAGCAAGTCTTCACGATCCGATTCTTGGCGAGCCATAGAGTGACACAGTGGTGACTAGAGAGGGAGCAACTGAAGGCTCTAGTATCTTAAGTCCACTGCTCGACGTCGAGGGAGAGGTTCGCGCGTTCGCTGCTGCAGATGGCGCGGATATCTTCGCGGGCGGTGAAGAACGCCTCGATGACTGCGGGATCCCACTGCTTGCCAGCGCCCCGACGAAAGACATCGTGCACCTTTTCTTCAGGCATTCCCTTGCGATAAGGACGATCGCTCGACATGGCGTCGAAAGCATCCGCCACTGCCACAATGCGGGCGATCAGCGGGATTTGCTCACTCGCTAGTTTGAACGGATAGCCGCGGCCATCCCACTGCTCGTGGTGGTGCAGCACCGCTGGAAGCACGTCGGAAAGTTGCTTGATATCGGCCAGAATGCGATAGCCGAGTTCAGGATGCTGTTTGATATGCTCGAACTCTTCATCGGTCAGCATCCCCGGTTTACGGAGCACAGCGTCGTCGATGCCGATCTTGCCAATATCGTGCAGCAGTCCCGACATGTAGAGGGTATGGAGCGTTTCTGGATCGCAGCCGAGTTCTTTAGCCAGCCGCACCGAAATTCGGGCCACACGATCGCTATGACCGCAGGTGTACGGGTCTTTGGCATCGATAGCCGAGGTGAGTGCTCGCACCACGGTGGCGAGAAATTCAGACTGCTCGCGATAGAGGTCGCGGTTGCTGCTGTGAATGCCGAGCATGGCGCCGACACTGCTAAGCAAACTCGCTTCGACCGTACCAAACTCCAGCGACTCGACGTGATTAAACACCGCGAGCCAGCCCAGGGCTCGATCCCCTTCGGCCATCGGGACCACAATCAGTTCGTGAATATTGGCAAAGGGCCAATTGGCTTCACCGGTGACGCCACGATTCACCACGACTGGCCCAGCAGAAGGCTCGAGCTGCAAGTACTCGACGAGCTTCGAAAACTCGTCGCTCGAAAGGGGGCAATGCGAACTTGCGATCAGCTGGGGCGCGGTGCGTGCCTTATAAGTATTTTGCCCCGCTTCAACGACCGGCAATAACTGGATCGCAGCCCACTCGGCGGGGACGCAGTCGAGCAGCCAATCGATTACCAATCCGCACAGTTTGTATTCGTCGCTCGAGATTCGCAAGTTTTGGGTCACCCCGTGAAGCAGGCAAATCTCTTCGTAGGTAGAGGCGAGGCTGGTTGAGAGCTTCTCGACTTCATTTTGCAGACGCGAAACTTCGGCGAGGGCCAATGACTGCGACTGCACACTTGCGGCCAGTCGAATCAGGGCATTGGCAGGCCATATGATTTGTCGGTTGATCCAGCTCGCCGCGCGGTCGTGCGAGAGTCCGAGGACTTCGGAGGCGGCGTGCAGGTTTTCGCTAAAATCGACTTGCCGAAGTGCGAACACGGCGGTCGCTGCCACAGGAACGCCACACGGCGTTTGGAGCGGCACGGCGAGCACAGCCACGGAATCTTCGTCGGCCAGGAACTGGGGTTCGTTGCCGACAATCGCCCGGACCAATTCACCACGAATCGGATCGTTACTGCCTGGCTGCTGGAGAGAGACGTAGAGCAATTCCCCCGTCTCGCGGTGCCAAAGGGAGAACGCCACGCCAAACGCATCTCGAAGCGAGATGGCCAGCTTGGTGAGCTCTGCTTGCAGCGCGGTATCGCTGACAGGAGAGAGTCGGTAGTTCTCGGCGACAGTTCGCATGGGGAATGCCGGTCCAGGAATGACCCCACCCAGTGCGGTGAGGCCTCTTAGTATCAAACGCCAGACAAAACTACGTCACTCCCCTGCGCCAAGCAAAACCCAAAGGGAGTAGAGAACACCGCTCCGACATGCGGTTCTCCGCAACGCAGGTAGCTCGTAGCGATCGTATCAGCTGTGCGAGAGTTCGCAGAATTGCCAGATATGCAATTTGATGTATCCGGTTTTGACGGCGTGCTAGACACCGCCTCAGAACAGCTCTTTCGGGGTCATCCGCTGCTGGTTGGCGCGGCAAGGTTTTCCCAATAGCTCCAGCAGGAATAACTATCGCAAGATTATTTACGTCAAGACTTTGCGCACTGCAAATCACTCAAGCATCACCCACCGGGCTCCGATGATGGAAGCGGATGCTTCTCGAGCGATGGTACAACCAGCGACTCGATAGACATCTCTCACCGGCCTCTCCCCCGCCAATGAGCCTCGTTCGTCGCTTGCCGACGAGAAACCGGTCACGCCATGGGTCAGCTGCTAATCGATAATTGGCCGCTGCTGCTGTTTCTATTGGTGGCGGCGGTCCTCCTCATTATTGCCATGGCGTCGCTGCGCGATGGTCCGATGCCTTACGAGCGGCGCGGCGTTCTGCTCACGCCAGCCGAGATCAATTTCCTCCGCACGCTGCAAATAGCGGTGCGCGACGACTGGCAAATATTCTCCATGGTCCGGCTGGCCGATCTGATTAAGGTGCGCGCCAAAACACGCAAGTTTCAAACCTGGCAAAACCGCATCGCGGGCAAACATATCGACTTTGTGATTTGCGACAACGACACGCTGGAAGTCAAACTGGCGATTGAACTTGACGACAGTTCGCATCGACGCCCCGATCGGCAAGAACGGGATCGATTTGTGAACGCGGCCCTCGCCGCAGCTGGCCTTCCCCTGCTGCGTATCAAGGTCGAAGAGCAATACGAAACCGCCCTGCTCCGTAAGGACATCGAGGACGCCCTCGGAATCGTCCGTAAAAAACGACGGTAATTGACCGGCCCCAACGTTGATCACTAACTAGCTTCTCATCCAGCACTTACAGCGATAAGAGCTGCCAATCTCAGCCCCTTGCTGGCACTATTTCAATTCTTCAAGTAACGGCTGATGGGTCATCGGCCATAGTGTGCTAATCCGGGGCGTCATCCCTTTTAACGGGGAATTCGTTTACTCAGACGACCGGTTGTGCTTAGGATCAGCACCTAAGGAATGTCGGCATTCGCTCGACATTTCGTCCGCTCGGCGGAAACTGGGGGAACATCGCGATGCCAATGAGTTTCAGCTCCGGGAATTTCACCACGGGGATTCGATCGTTTCTGGTCGTTGCACTTTTGGCCCTCGGTTCCACAGCCTCGGCTCGCAATCCGCTCGATGCCGTCGTCGACCGCGAGAATCAAGAGGCTGGTATCACCACGGCAGCGATGCCGGTGGTGGGTGACCATATCTTCCTCCGCCGCATTTACGTCGATCTGATCGGTCGCATTCCGACCGAAGCCGAAGTTCGCGAATTCGCCGCGATGCCTGCTCAAACCCGTCGCGAGCAGCTGATCGACAAACTTCTGGCCGACCCTCGCTTCGCCGACCGCTGGACGATGTTCTACGCCGACATGCTCCGCATCCGTAGCGAAGCGAGCGGCGGTGCTGCCCTGATTGCCTACGTCCACAATGCCATCTCCACCGGCATGCCTTACGACCAGATGGCTCAAAAGCTGATCTCCACCAACGGCAAAGCAGGCAAGACTCCTGAAGCAGGATTCATCCTCGGGGACGACGCTGATCCTCTCGCGATGGCGAGCATCACATCCCAAGTGTTTCTCGGAGTTCGGATCGGCTGTGCCCAGTGTCACGATCATCCCTTCGATGTCTGGACTCGCCGCGACTTCTACGACATGGCTGCCTTCTTCGGCCGCACACGTCGTTTCGAAAGTCAGCTGACTCGCGTGGTCTTCGCTACCGAAACCGAACAAACCAGCATCCTCTGGCCGCCGGAAGGCGAAGCTGAAATGAAGGATCGCAAGGCACTGGAGCCACGTTTTCCGTTCCAAATGATCGACTTCAGTGGCAAGCCCGAGTATGTCGTTCGGATGGAGAAAGTGCGTGCCGCCAAGGAAGCTGCCAAGCCCAAGCCCACCGGCCCCACAGTCGATGATTTGCTCGAAGATTCATCGGCGAAGGTCGCCAGCCGAGCGAGTGGTAGCTTCGGCGAGGAACTCGCCACGCAAGAGGCTAAGAAAGATATTCGTAAGATCGATATCCAAGCTGGTCTCTACAAAGCGAGTGATTTGCGATCGCAGCTCGCTCGTCAAATCACCGATCCTCGCAATCGTTTCTTCGCCCGCTCGTTCGTCAACCGTGTGTGGAAGACGATGGTGGGGCGTGGTTTTGTCGAACCAGTCGACGACTTCCGCGACGACAATCCAGCGGCTCATCCAGCCGCCTTGGACTATCTGGCCGAAGAGTTTGTCGCCAGCGACTACGACCTCCGAACGCTCGTCAAACTGGTCGCCACCAGCGATGCCTATCAGCGTGGCCACGCGCCACAGGAAATCGAAGAAGTGACCCGCATGGAACTCGAAGCAGCTCTGCTGGCGACTCCTGTTCGGCGCATGCTCGCGGAATCGCTCTACGACAGCATCGTGACTGCTGGGCACCTTTTCACCCCCAAACATTCCCCCGGACGTAACGAGCGGACGATCACCGAAGTGGTCCGTACCCCGAAGGCGAAACCAGGAGAGACGGGCAAGCCGGTCGCTCAACTCCTCGCTGGAAATAACAAACCAGCGATGATGGCTCCCGGGATGGCTGGAATGAGTGGCCCCAAGGTGATGCAGGCCGATGGATCGTATGCTCTCGAAGATGCGATTGAACTCGACTTCGGAAAACTGCTCGCCGAGCAAGACGAACCCGAAGTGGAAGTCGAAGCGATGGCGGTGATGTCGAAAGAAGAACTGGAAGCGCAGCGGATGGCCATGGAACGAATGAATCGTGGTGGCGGGGGGATGGAATACGACGAGAAGATCGTCAAGCGAGTGGTCGATGAGAACCCCGTCTTCACGACGTCGCTCCGCATGCAGTCGCCAGCTCCCGATGGACACTTCCTCCGCGTTTTTGGTCAGCCGAATCGTAGCGACCTGGGTGACTTGCGCGACGACAGCGCGTCGATGCGTCAAGCGCTGATGATGCTCAACGGACGTCTCACGCACGAAGCAGCCCGGGTTGGCGACCTCGAACCGATTTACGGTCTGCTGCGTGGCAAAGACCAAAACCTCGACGCCGCGATCAAACTGGCATACCTCGAGATCCTGACGCGTCGTCCGTCGGCTGATGAACTCGCTGAAAGCCGCGAGATGATCACCGGCGCACCGACCGTTGAAGAAGGCATGGCCGATTTGCGCTGGGTCCTCATCAACTGCAATGAGTTCCGGTTTCTGCCGTAATTCAAACGATATTTGTCCCAATCACTTCCCGTTCACTTGCACACTTCTGCCCGACATTTCCCTTAGGAGTTCCTCGTATGTCCACTGGCTGCCGTGATTATCACATGACGCGCCGCGCCTTGATGGCCGCTGGCGGAGCCTCCCTGCTGGGCATGAATGTGCATCAGCTCCTCGCAATGTCGGGCAAGAGCCACGCCGCCAAATGCGAACATGTGATTCTGTTCTGGAACGGCGGTGGTATGTCGCACATCGATACCTGGGATCCCAAGCCAGGGCGTCCCACCGGTGGCGAACTGGCCCCGATCAAGACATCGGTGAGTGGCATCGAAATCTCTGAAGCCTTTCCCAAAGTGGCTTCGCAAATGAAGCACGCCACGCTGATTCGCTCGATCGCCGGAACGCAAGGCGATCACGGACGGGCGTCGTACAACCTTCAAACCAGCTACCTGCCTGGTCCGAACCTTGTTCACCCAGGCATGGGTTCAGTGGCAGCTCACGAGCTTCCCCCGCTCGGCGATTTGCCAGCTTACATTTCGATCAGTGGCATGGCTCCACGGGCTGGCTATCTGGGTCAGAAGTGCGAAGCTTATTTCGTCCCCAGTCCGGGCGACAAAGATCCCTACTTGGCCTTCCCGGAAGGGATTGTGAACGAGCGCGGCAATAAGCGGCTCGAAACACTCGCGAAATTCAATGCCCGCTTCAATGGTAGTAGCACCGACGAACGCTTGAGCAGCGCTCAGACCTCGATCGACGATGCTGTCCGTCTGATGCGGAGCCCAGCCCTCGAGGCGTTCGAACTCGGGAAGGTTCCGAAAGAGACGATCGATCGCTACGGCAATACTCCGTTTGGTCGTGGCGCACTTCTGGCCAAGCGACTGGTCGAAAAGGGTGTTCGCTTCGTACAAATCAATCGTGGTGGTTTCGACACGCACTCCAACAACTTCCCCGCGATGCGCGATCATGGCGAAGTGATGGATCCAGGTCTCGGCTCGCTGATTGAAGACCTCGCTGCCAGTGGCATGCTCGAGAAAACGATGGTGATCATGCTCAGCGAATTTGGTCGGACCCCACGCATCAACAAAGATGCGGGGCGCGATCACTGGGCCAATGTCTTCAGCTGCTTCATGGCTGGTGGTGGTATTCGTGGTGGTCAAGTCATCGGTTCGTCGGATGAAGATGGTGCCGAACCCAAGGATCGTCCCGTGAAGGTGCAAGACCTCCACGCATCGATCTGTCATGCCCTCGGCATCGACCCCGACAAGGAAGTGATGACCCCACTTGAGCGCCCAATGCGACTCGTGGATCAAGGCAAAAAGATCGACGAACTGTTCGCGTAATGGCCTCAACAGCCAACAACCAACCAGAGGTCCATCGCTTCCGCTCGACCAAGCGACGATGGACCTCGCCCGCTTCTATTCCTTCGAAAACGATGCTGCATCTGCAGGTGCGACCGCGACCTGCAGAGCATCCTCCTGTAACGAAACCCGCCTCTCCGGCCATCTATTCTTACTGTTGAAACCACACGAAGTTCGGTCTAGCGGACCGGTCGTAACGGTTATTCGATGCATCGGAGCTTTTGGACCATCGCGGATGGATCGCGTGTGTTTGACGCTCCGCGAACTTGAGCCATAGTGGATGTTTGCCTGCAGGCATCCCTCGGCCCACTTGTCCACCGCGAGTGGCAACTTTGAAGCCAGCACGATGCCATGCTTCAAACGCCTGCCTCTCCTTCTTTTCCTATCTAACGACGCAAGGCCCATCCGATGTCGCGCCCGATGAACTTCGGAATTCGTACGCTGCTCTTCGCGCTCGCCTCTGCTCTGCTCTGCATAGCTTTTCCGCTCTCGCCAGCGCATCTCGCGGCGCAAGAGCCCGCTGAAGAAGCGGAAGCTGGCTCCCCCGCGCGGGGCTCGCTCGTGGAAGACCGGGCTGCTCGTAAGTTGCTCGAAGCTGGCGACGCGCGACTCGATGCCGAGGAAACCGACAAGGCGGTCGAGATTTGGAAATCGGTGATCGAGCGTTATCCGCGCAGCAAGCATCGTTTTGAAGCTTCGCTGCGACTGGGGAACTTCTACCTCGATCGCGAACGAGCCTACGATCGAGCCCGTCCCTATTTCGAATCGGTGGCCGCCGAAGAGAACCGCGATGAAGCGCAGCGCGCGGAAGCAACCCTGAAACTCGGCATCTGCTACTACCATGCTCGCAACTATGGCAAATGCTTTCAGATCATGCGCGATGTGATCGAAGACTATCCGGTCAGCCCCCAGGTGAACGAAGCGTACTACTACATTGGGCTCGGTCACTTTCAACTCGGACACTACAGCCGAGCCATCTCCGCTCTCGAGAAAGTCGGAACGACTCTCTCGAGCGATACCGAAGCCGGGGAGAAACTTGAAGCGGGTAAGCGACTCTTCTTGAAAATCGAAGATGCCGATCTGGCTGTCCTCGAACCCGATCAGCCGATCAAGGTGCTCTGCAAAACGACGAGTGGCGACGAAGAAACAGCCGACTGTTTTCCTGTTGGTCGAAATGTCCGGCTCGTGCTCGGTTCCATCGGATCGCGGCTCGGTTCCCCGGTTCCTGGCAACGGCACGCTGGAAGTTCGTGGCGGTGATCGTGTGAACGTCACTTATGTCGACGAACATACAGCCGACAAAAAACTGAAAGTGCCCGTCCTGAAGGATGTGCTGGTGGTTGGAACTGCCAATGCCGCGATTACCGACGGTGCTTACGCCGAAACTGTCAACGGTGTTGTTCTCGGGAAGAGCGTCAACATTCGCCTGAGCGATGCCGACCGCGATACCTCGCCGCAGTCCGACACGCTGAAAGTGCTCGTCGAAGTCTATCGCCGAAAAACGGAAGTCGAGATCGAAGAAGAACTCGTCAAACTCGCCCAAACTCAGCCAGCGGTTCCAGCTGAGAAACCAGCCGACGATCTTCCCGAAGATGCCGCAGCGCTCGAAGTACCGAAACTGAAACTGATCGATTCGCTCGAAATCACCTTAAACGAAGTGATTCCCGCTGTGGTGGTGAGTGAGCGACCCACGGTCAGTTCGTCCACCGATCCTGCAGCTCCCGCACAGCCGACGGTCGATCAGAAAACAGATAGTGCCATCCATAGCGGGCTCTTTCATGGCTCAGTGCCGCTACTGAAGGCCGAGCAAGTCGTTGCCGGGAATGACACCCTCGAAGCAGCGCCGCAAGATATTGTCCGGATCACCTATCTCGACGAATCGCACAGCCGCGATGGAATTCGTCAGGTACAGGCCGAAGCTGCTTGTCTCGAGGGGAGCATCGGTGGTGTACGTGTCACCAAGACTGAAATCTCCGATCAAGAGCTGAAGATTCAAACGCAGCTGAAGACAGCCGACGCCCTTACGCAAATTGGGAATCGCTACAAGGAATTCGGCCTCAAGGATAAAGCGACCGAGAAGTACAACCAGGCACTCACGATGTGCGACGAGATTGCCATCGACGCTCGCAAACTGGGTGGAAGTCTGCTGGAACAGACCTACGTGCAGCTGTGGAACATCTACTTCGCGATGGACAAGCTCGACCTGGCAGCCGCGATGTGTCAGCGTCTGCAAACCGAGTTCCCTGAGAGTGGATTCGTCGATGATGCGCTGCTGCAACTGGCCGAAGTCGCCCGGACTCAAGGGGAACTGCAACGAGCGATCGGCATCTTCTCGCGGCTCGTGTCGATGCAAACGAGCACCCTTCGCGGGGAGGCTCAGTTTGGCGTGGCTTTGTGCTACGACGACATGTCGGCGAAGGCCGAACCTGCCGCGGCAGCTCAGCTGCAAGATCGCGCGTTTCAAGAGTACAAAAAAGTGTACGACGAGTTTCCCGATAGTGGTCGCGTTGGTGAAGCGGTCGCCAAGATGGCCAACTACTACTACATCCAAAAAGATTACGCTCGCGCGGTCGACACGTTTGAAACTGTGCTCGCAAGCCAACCTGACGCCAAATTTCTCGACGTCATTTTGTTCAACTACGGCCGCTGCCTCTATCGCATGGAGCGCAAGGCCGAAGCTCGACAACGTTTCGACCAACTCATCAGCGAGTTCCCCGAGAGCCCGCTTGCAGCCGACGCGAAGAAGATTTCCGACGCCCTCGTGAAGTCGGGCTTCTAATCGTTTTCTGCTTGTTTTCCGCTGGTTTTATGCCTGTTCTTTCCTGCGACTGCTAGGTGACAACTCCGATGTCAACTGCAACGTTTTCGATAACTCGAACTGTGTTGTGCCGTGCTGCGGCCCCCGTAATGATGCTGCTCACGCTCATGGGTGGCGCTCCATCGCTGTGGGGACAAGCAGCGCCGACTAAACCGGCCCCCGTGCAAGATGAGGTGAGCCAAAAGGCATCGCTGCTCGAAGCGGAACTTGGCAAGCATAAGGACAGTTCGCCTGAAGCGGCCAATGCCATGGTGGAGCTCGTCAATCTCTACCATCAAGACGCGCGATTGTTTGGACTGGTCCGTGTAGGCCAACAATTTGCATCGGCACACCCGGGCGATGCGCGCCACCAAGAGGTGATGCTCAAGTTGATCGATGGTCTGGAAGCACTTTCGCGCAACAAAGATCTCTCTGCCGCTTGTCGACAATTCATCGCGCGCTATCCCAGCAGTCCTCAGGCAGCAGCCGTGGAAGTTCGGCTAGCCGACGCGCTGGCTCAGATGGAAGATCGCGAGCGAGCTGCCGAAGCAGCGCAGGCAGTATGGACCCGTCAAGGAACCAATGAAACGGGAATTAAGTATGGCCTGCAGGCGATGAATCTTTGGCTCTGGATTGGCAACGGCGAGTCGATTGACCTCGCTGCCCAACAAGCCGAAGCGATGTTCGACAAGTTTCCAGCGGGCCCTTTTGCTCGCGATATCGGGATGCAGTCGTTCGACGCCTATCGCCGTATCGGTGCCTGGGCCAAAAGTGCCGCGATGGGTCAAAAAATCCTCGCTAAGGGGCTCGGTGGCAATGGCGATTCGCTTCGCGATTTCCACATCAAAATGGCTGAAAATCACGGCAATTTGAGCCAGCATGCCAATGCCGCCGATAGCCTGAAGCAAGCCCGCGCGATCAAGGATAGCCAGCTCCTGCACTTCCAGCTGATTCAGCGATTGCATTACGCCGGCGCTAAGCCGGGAGAGCTCGAACCACTCGTCAATGAGTATGCAGCAAAGTACGCCGATCGCGTGGATCGATTCCAAACGGTGGGCTATCTTGCGCACTCGTACCTTGCTGCTGGCGACCGTGGTCGCGCTATCTCGCTCTTCGAGCAAGTGCTGGCCGACGATCCGACGACCAACAGCAACGCGGCTGTCTACGTTCGCGAAATCGGCACCGAAGCTGCGCAGTGGAACGTCGCCGCGCAGAAGATTCAGGCTGCGATTGGCCAGAACAAGCCGCAGGCTTACTACCTCCGCTACGTACTGGCGCTTGAACTCTATCGCGATCGCCTCAAGGACATTGCCTCAGCTAAACGTGTGCTGCGTGAACTGATTGCCAATTCACCGACCGACGATGGTCACACGCACAATGCCATCGACTGGCTCCTCTCGAGCGCCACCGACGATAACGAATTTAAGAGCGATCTGGCGCTCGTTGGAAATTCGCTTCGTAAGCATCCCCATCTCGCAAGCCTGCGCGATGTTCTGAAAAACTGGAGCAACTCCGCGCGGCAGAACAAAGAACTTAAGCCACGTGGTGATTTGGCCGCCGACGAACTCAAAAAAGTGACGTCGGATCAACTGGTCGCCATGTGGATCGAGCAGCGCGGCTCGCAGCATGCTGCTGGTGAACCGATTCGCAAAAAGCTGCTCGAACCAGGCATTTTCAACAATCTTCCCGAAGGTGCGCAGCGCTCAATCCTCTGGACGCAGCTCGACTTCTATCGGCACCATGCCCCCGGCAACAAACGCGCAGAGCAAATTCCTGTGGCGAAGCTCTGGTGCGAGAAGTTCCCGACCGATCACCAAGGGGCCGCCTACTACCTCGAGACCACGACCGATCACGGCAAGCCCGAGGAGATGAAAGCGGCAGCGGAACATTTCCTCAAGCTTCCTGCTCAAACTGCGTACGGCGATCACTGGCGTCGGCTCCTTACTGCTGCTGAAAAGAACAACCTCGATACCGATCTCGCGCGTCGATCGCTCGCCTACATTCTCGATGCTGAAAAACGTTTTTATCGCGACATGAATAGTGCCACGTCGATTGGCGACATGCTCTTCAAATGCAAACTCGAGGCGGAAGCGATTGCATGGTGGACCACCAACATGGAGACAGGCAGCGGCTATGAATTCCGCGAATCGTCGGCTCGCATTCTCGAGCGATCGATGGGAGATCAGCGCTCGCAGTTGCTCCAAAAATTGCTTGCCAAAGAGACAGAGTTTCATGGCCGATTTGCGCAAATAATTGCAGCCGACCAGCTCGCTGCGGGCGATGTAAATGGTTTTGCTCAAACCCTCAAAACAAGCATCGAGCGTCAGCGGAAACAGCCTCTGCGTGGCGCAGACTACGACATGTGGCAATTCTCGACCATCATCGATCAGACCCGCGCGAGCGACAAACTCACCCCGCCCCAGAAAACACAAATCTTGGCCGCGATCCGCGATCTCGATGTGCATCCTGCTTCGGCCAGCGCTGCCCTGGCGATCCTCGAAGAAACCCCGATTGCTCCGGGCGCACGCATGGCACGCCAACTTCAGTTGCAGCGGCTGACGCGAATTGTTGGCAATGAATGGTACGACTGGGATCGCCTCGCACCGTTTGCGCAGGCTGCCGTGGTTCGCAAGGACTTCGTCACCGCCCTCACGCTTTCGACTGGCATGCTGGCTAACATTCCCAATGTCGACGAGCCACGTAAAAAGGCAGTTCGCGACATCACCACGCAGTCCCTCGCGCGTCTCGGCGGCGTGGGACTCACCATCGACGATTCCAGCCCCATCGCGCCACTCTTGCAATCGGCCCTCTACTTCCGTCTCGGCGACGAACGACTGGCGTTCGATACCTACCTCGCCAACAAACAACTCTTCGATGAGAACCGCAACGAACTTCCCGCCGATCTGCTCGTGTTTGTGTGCGACCGACTCATTGCAGCGGGTGGCGAAACCAATCAAGACTACGTTGAAGAAGTGCTCCGCGGCTGGCTCGTGAAGTGGAGCGAGTCGATGCAAGTGGAAGACGCCGTGAAGGCCCAAATGCAGCTGCTGCTCGCCAAAAACTTCTTCAAAGGTCAGCGGTTTGATATCGCCCGCAGCGAGTTCACCACGGTGGTGAACCGCTATCCCGGAACACCGCAAGCGACCGAAGCCGAGTTTGGTATCGGCGAAACCTTCATGTCGCAAAAGGTCTACGATCAGGCCGAGCTTGTGTTCGAAAAACTAGCCCGCAGCACCGAAGTCGACGTAGTCGTTCGGGCCGAGTTCTTGCGGGGTGTCCTGGCGTTTCGACGTGGCGACCGCGACGAAGCACGCGATATTTTCCGCGCGGTTCTCGAACGCGTTCCGAACGTCGAACTGGCCAATCAAGCCCTGTTCAATCTCGCCGAAGTCTACGGCGCTGAAGAAAAATATATCGATCAGCTGAACTTGCTCCGTACGGTCGGTCGGCTGGGACGCGCCAGCAAGCGACGTCACGTCCCCGGCTTGCCGCTTTCGATCGTGGTGCACGATAGCGATCTCGGAATCAGCCGCGGCCATAATCGAATTCCTGTTCGGGTCACTACTCTTCCCGGTGGTGACAGCGAAACGGTCTATCTCACCGGCGCAGGAGCTGGCAAAGGTCTGTTCCGCGCCGACATCGACACGCGACTCGGTCAAGCATCGACCGGCGATGGTGTGTTGCAGCTCACCGGTAACGACACTATCCGCTGCGACTATCCTGAAGAGTTTAAGGCCGAGTTCCGCAACGTCCCCCTCTCCGATGTCGAGATTCGAGTCGCTGCCGATGCTCGTTTTGAGGTCGCCAGCAGTCCGATTGTCGATGCCGCCCAGTCGACCTTCAGCCAAACACTCGAGCAGGAATTGTCGGAAGATCAGCAAGACAATCGACGTTCGCAAATTCGCCCCGCCGATCAAATCAAGCCCGGCAATTTGGTGCATCTCCGTGTCAAAGACCCCGATCGCGATCTCACCAACGATCCCGATTCGATCACGATCAAGCTGACCGCCGACAGTGGCGACCAAGTGCAAGTGAAGTTGATTGAAACAGCTGCCCACTCGGGAATTTTTGAAGGGACTGCCAAAACGGGCGAGCTTCCCGCCGGTGCCCTAGCGACCGACACCTCTATCGATCACAGCCCGCTAATGGCGATCGATCGCGATCCGAAATCGTTCTGGATGAGCGAGCCCGATGGAGTGGCTCCGAAACTTCTCACCGTCGACATGAAGGATGTTTACGCCACCTCACGTGTCCGCTTCACATCGCCCAGCGAAATGCGTAACTATCCAGTACGCGGCGATCTCTACGGCAGTCAGGATGGCGAATTCTGGTTCCGACTGGCGACTTATCCACAGCGTCCACTCGCAGCCACACTCGCGCAGCCTTATGCCGAAATGACCGAAACGGTGTACGGAGGAAACTCGCACGACTACACCACCTGGCAACAAGTCGCCGATCTCTCGAAAAATGCTCGATCGATTGCTTCGCAAAAAGTTCCTACGCTCCGCTATGTCCGGGCTGAAGGGAGCGACGATAGCTCTAAGTCATTCGGCGTGATTTGGCAGGGTAAACTCGCTCAGCCACGCACCGGTGCTCTCCGCATCCATGTGAGCGGAACCAAGACAGCTGTGGTAGTGAACGGAGTCGAAGAGTTGGCCGTGGGTCCTGGTGGACGCGCGGTCGATTTGTGGCTCAAGAGTGGCCTACACGACATTGCCATTTTCGCCGCTTCCAATCAAGGACAGTCGGCTGTCGAAGCCACCATTGCTCGCGCCGATCTCACCGAGGATGAAGTTCGGCTCCGCGCGTTCCGCGCTGCTGATTTCGATAGCAGCTCGATCGTTGCTACAGCCGGGGAAAAACAAGTTGCCCCGCCAGCCGCCATTCCGCTTCTTGCTTCCACTGCCAAATTTGAAAAGAAAACCGAGCAGTTTGGCGTCAAGGGTGAGGGAGACAAAGCGATCATCAACTACTGGCAATCGCTCGACGACAAAGCGTCGTGGGATATTGAATTGCCGGCGGCTGGTCTCTACGAAGTGCTCCTCAATTATGCCCATCAAGGGGCTGGTGGTCGCTTCCGCGTGACCGTCGGCAACGTTTCACTCGAATGCAGTGTCCCTGATACTGGCAACTGGGAAACATTCCGCACCGATCGCGTCGGGACGCTGCTGATTGAAGCCGCCGGGGCTCAAACTCTCACGATCACTCCTCTCGAAATCCAAAACGGCGGACTGATGGACCTCCGGGGCGTGGCCCTTCGTCCGTCGAAGAGTGGCGTGGTGGTGCAAGGTCCGCAGTGGGATTTCCACTTCCCCGAAACCGAGCTCCGCTATGTTCGTCTCACCACCAACGAGTATCGAGGCGAAGCGGTCGCTTTCAGCAACGTCGAAGTCTTTTCGCTAGAACCGGGCAAGCTCTACATCCCCACCCAGGAAGATGTGTTGGGACTTGCTGAAAACGACACGCTCGAAATCGCTGCAGGAGATACGATCACCGCTACCTACACCGACGAAGTGACCCTCAACGAACTCGGCGGTAGTCAGCTACTTACCGGGAAGCTGCAAGCGACTTACTACAACGCCAATGTCACTGCCATCAGCTACGACTTTGAGAAGAACGCAGGCGGAAACGTGCAAACGATTCGCAAAGAACTCCGCCGCATCGATCCGGGCGAACGGATCATCTTTGAAGTGGTCGACTACGACGAAGATGCCTCTGGCGAACGGGACACGGTGAAGTTCGAGGTGCTGGTGAACGATGGTGCGCCACTTGAACTCGTCGCCACCGAAACTGAAAACAACACCGGAACATTCACCAAAGAGATCGACACCTCCCTCACGGCCGAGACCGGAAAAATCGTCGTCAAACCGGGAGATCGGGTCTATCTTCGCTATGTCGATCAGCACAACACGTTCCCCGGCCATAGCGTGCCTCGCGAAACAGTGATCGATGTCGTTCGGCCCACGCCGGGCATCGTTCGGGTGCTGAACACGCGTGTGATCCCTCCCCCTGAAGGATCGAAAGCGGCACCTCAAGTGACCGTCATCCCTTCGACCGAGAATCAGGCGATCGCTGGCATGGCTTTCGAAGCTCCCCTCACCATCGAAGTGATCGACCCCGACGCGGCTAAAGATTCGCGCAGTTCGGTCCCAGTGATCGTCACCACCACCGACGGCGCTCAAGTGGAAGTGATGTGCACAGTGTCGTCCGCCTTCGCACCCGCTGGTGCTGCTGGTGACGACGACTGGGCGCTCGACGAGGGGCGATTTGTTGGACAAGTCATTCTGCAACTCGGCGGCAAGAGCAGCCCAGCCGTAGTTCCTCTAACCACCGACATGCCGCGCAATCTTGTCGGTCGCGTGAAAGTTGGCGAAGAGGGTGCTGCCGAAGAGCGCGCTGGTGCCAACCTTGTCACGAAGGTGCTGAACCTGACCGGCAAGGATATCGCCACTGCTCTGTATGTCGACGCTCGACGCCCCGATGGCTCTTCGCAAGATCTATCGGCACAAGGTCGGCTGATCTCGAACGGCCAATTGGCGGTCACCGACCGCGACTATGCTAAACCGATCACGCAGCTGCATGTCGGCGAGCGAATCTACCTCCGCGTGATCGATCCCGATCTCGATTCCTCCGATGCCCGCGATGTGGCGGTCGTCGAGGTCACCTCGCAGCTCGGAGAAAAAGAATCGGTCCGTCTCGAAGAGACGTTGGCTCACAGCGGCATCTTCACCGGTTCGCTGCAGCTGAAGGCGAATGACAAACCAACTCCCGCGAACCTCGATTCTGCGGAACCTGTGGTGGAAACCTACTTCGGCGATGTGCTGACGATTGCCTATCTCGATAGTGCCGCGAGCACCGAGTCAGGCACACTTCCGCTGTCGGTCGAAATTCCCGTGGTGGTTGGTACCGATGGGCTGATCGCTGCGTTTAGCAAAACGTTCAGCGACGAAACGCTCGCGGTCGAAACACGCTTTCGCATTGCCGAAAGCTACTTCGAGCTCTTCAAGAGTCATAAGACGCTCGAGCGTGACGACGAAAAGAAGACCGATCTCGAAGCAGGTCGTCGAATTCTCCGCGAAGTGATGGAAGACTATCCCGATCCGAAATACGCGCCGCGTGTGGCGTACTTACTGGGGCAGTTTGCTCAGGAACTTTCGCAGTGGGACGAAGCAATTCGCTCGTACGACATGATCCTGCGTCAATTCCCCGATCATACGCTCGCTCCCGACGCCCAGTACAAGCTGGCGCAGTGCTATGAAGAAGCGGGAGACTTCGATCAAGCGCTCGAGGCGTATGTGACACTCGCTGCCACGCATCCGAAGAGTCCCCTCATCCCGAACGTGATGATTCGAATCTCCGACTACTTCTACAAAGCGGAAAAGTTCGATATCGCCGCGCAAGTGGGGGAGAAGTTCCTCGAACGCTTTGAAGGACATCAGCACGCCCCTCGACTCGCCTTCCGCGTGGGACAGTGCTATTACAAATCGAAGCAGTATGCGACCGCTGGCAAGAGTTTTGACCAGTTCTCGAAACTGTTTCCCGACGATGCCCTCGGGGCCGACGCACTCTTCTGGTCGGGCGAATCGTTCCGCCTCGGTGGCAACTTGCGCGAAGCATTCATTCGCTACAACAACTGCCGCTGGAAGTATGCCGAAAGTGAAGCGGCCAAGTATGCACGTGGTCGACTAGCGCTGCCGGAAATGCTGCAGCAGTTTGAGGCTGAAGCCAACAGCGTGGATGAAGACTAGTAGATATGCAGCGAGGCAAAAAAGCCCCGCCATCACTCGGAACCGTACGCTCGCATTTGTTAGGAAACCACAAGCATGTGGATCGTTCTTTGCCTTGCACTAGCTGGTCAAGCCGACGACATTCTCGCCGAAGAATCGCGGGGAGCTGCGCCGCCAGCTGCTGTCGCTCCAGCTGTTCCGGTGGATGCTCCGCCACCAGCAACACTTTCTGGCGGGACCGAGGCTGCACCAGAATCGGCACCAGCCGCTCCGGCGAAATCCGAGGCTGCTGAGTCCGAGGCTGCAGCGCCAGCCTCCACCGAGCCTAGTGGACTGAGCAAGTTTCTTGGCGACCTAGCCAACAGCGGCGTGATGTTCTACATGCTGCAAGGCGGCCTTTTCATGTGGCCCCTGCTGATCATGGGAATCGTGGCCCTGGGGGTGATTATCGAGCGAACGCGGGCGCTATTGATGCTCGGTAGTCGTCAGGAAGAGCTCCGGACGGAAGTCCGCTCTTTGCTCGAGAAAGATCAGATCGAAGAAGCGCTCGCGAAGTGCGAAGAGACCAAAGGGCCGGTTCCAGCCATTCTCGGCGCGGGGCTGAAGAAGTACCTCGTCGCGCGACGTCTCGGCTACGACGCCGCCAAAATCGAAGAGCAAGTGGTCAAAGGGATGGATGACTACTCGGTGCATGTCGTCGCCGCGCTCGAGAAGCATCTTCCGATTTTGGCGACGATTTCAAGCGCCGCACCGATGGTTGGCTTTCTCGGCACCGTCCAGGGGATGGTGGTATCGTTCGACGATATCGTGAAGCATATGGGGGAGAAGAATATCGTCGAGGCCGCTGCGGGGGGCATCATGGTTTCGCTCCTTACTACGGTGCTTGGTCTGATTGTCGGCATTCCGGCTTACGTGGCGTTCAACTACTTCACCAGCGTCACCAATCGCTTCGTGCTGGAAGTAGAAGAATCGGCGAGCGAACTGATCGAGTCGGTGACGTTTCAGCTAGCCACCAGCTCGCGTGAAACAAGCAGCTCGTACACAGCGCCGCCACCAGTTGCCGCGAAATCGCACGTCTAACTCCCCTCCTCACTGGGCTTGGAAGAACATCGCTCGATGTCTCGGAAACGACGACTCACTGGCAAACTACTCGTCGAACCGGCTGCGGTTGCGACCGGCGATATCGCGTTCAATCTGATCGTCTTCTTTCTCGTCTGTGCGTCGGCTCAGCCTGATAGCGGTCGAAAACAAGACCTCCCACGAAGCGAGCAGACGCAGCAGCAAGAGCAGAAGACACAGAACATCGAACTAGTCCTGACCCGCACAACAGCCACCGTGAATGGAAGCCCTGTAACGATCGAGCAACTCCCCAAAACCTTGGCCCAAGCCTTCAAGGGGAAGACACGTGTGGAAGATAAGGTGGTGGTGGTGAAGAGCCGTCCTGATACCCCTTACCACCTCTGGATCGAGGCGACCTCGATCGTTCAAGACTTAGGTGGTGTGATTACGATTCAGCGCGAAGAAGAGCGAACCATTACGGTTGGAAATTAGCGATTGTCAGCACTCAGGATGCTGAGCATTACTCTCGAGACTATCAAACTAACGATTGAGCTATGAAGATCCCACGCAAACCGATGAAAGCGGATGTGCCAAGCACGGCGATGGGGGACATTGCGTTCAACCTGCTCATCTTTTTTGTGATCCTCGCCCGAGCCCAGGATGATAGCCACCTGAAGTGGAAACCGGCATCGGCGGCGAATGTGCAAGGGGCCGGAGCGACGAAGGTGAGCGTGCTGATTGATGCCGATAGCAAAATGCATCTCAATGGCCAAGAGATCGGGCAATCGCAACTCGCGACGCGGCTGGAAGAGTTGCTCGGCAACGCCCCCGCTGGCGAACGGACCGTGCTGCTGAAAGTCGATCGCGACGCCCAGTCGATGTACTTCGAGCCGGCCATTGAAGCGATTAGTGAAGCGGGTGGCGAACTAGTTCACGTGCTCGAAGAGAAAAAATAAGCAGCCCAATTAGCTGTACCCAAGCATCCATGCGGATGAGGAAAAAAGAGATGGAACCATCCCCTAAAACAACTCCGACCCCACGCGGATTTGGGAGCGAGCTGAAAAACTTGCACCAAAATGGCTCGGCGTCGGCAGCGGAACTGCGCGAATTTTTGTCGAAGCTGCGAGGACGCTCGCCGCAGGAAGTGGTCGGAATCGTCTCGTCTAGCCTGCTCATCAAAAGCATGGTGCAAGCGATTCTTGCCACGATCGCGATCATCGCTTTCTTTACGATTGTTCCCTATCTCGTGTGGGGTCCCAATAACCCGAAGAAACCTGAGGTAGTCAGCCCCCCCGCTGCGACAGCAGAAGCGCCGGCTGCAGAAACAACATCAGGCGAATCGTCAGCTGGCAATACTTCAGCCTCGGCCGCATCGACGGGAACGCCCGCGAGCACAGCTTCGGATGAAGCGGATCCCGCAGCAGCCGCTAAAGTGCTCGGCATCGACGAATCGAAAGCAGCACCGGCTGACAAAAATCCGCTCGATGGAAGTCTCGACAAACTGATCGATGGGCTCGATTAGTTCCTTTGCGTTTTGATTCTTAGGCTCACTGATTCCCACCACTTCGCAAGTCATTCCCGTGAACCTCCAGTCACTCCTATCACCTCCACCACCTTGGCCGATGATGCTCACACGAGCAACGCTCGGCTTTGGCGCGGCGTGGTTGCTCGGCGTGATCAGCTGGATATTCTTCGGCGCGAGTGAATCGTGGATTCTCGGCGCGATCTTCGCCCTGGCGATTCCTCTGGCGATCGCCTGGATCGCATTTTTACGGTCGCAGAATTTTCAGTCGGCGCTCATCTGGCCACTCGCGCTGACCCTCGGCTACCTGCCGATTTGGACGGCAGCGGTCTACCTTTGCGATCTGCTGGGGCTGTATGGCCTCACGTCGTTTTTGTCGCAGTTCGGCAATGGCGGCGCGTTTTTCATCGGGCTCGGCTGGGCAGTCTATTGGCTCGAGAATCGATCGCGACAGCGAGAAGTGCTGCGCATTCGCAAGTCGCATCAGCCGCGAGAACAACCGGCCGCGAAGCCCGCGACCATTTGGAATCCAGTCGATCCGGATGCGTGGTACTACGGTCGCAAAAGCCAGAAGCTTAAGCAGTCGACGCTGCTGCTGCTGAGCTACAGCATGCTGTTTTGGCTCGTCGCGCTCTCACTTTCGCAGGTGGGTGGCTGTAAAGAGACCTACGAAATGCCGGCCGGTGGTGGAGAGCAAAAGACAGTGGCCCAAACAGTGCGGATCCAAAAAGTGATCCGCAAAAAGTTTGTGGTGAATCCGTTTTCAGCAATCAAGTTTGAAGTACCACCGATCGATGAGGTGAAACTCGAACTGCAAGAGGTGACCGAACACGCCTACAAGATTGGCTATGGTGAAGGAACCGGCGCAGGCTTCGCTGGTGGAACCAAGCAAGGGAAAGTCCGCTTCATTCGGCTCGAGTATGATGGCGGCGACTGGGACCAAGATTTTGGTGTCGGTGGCGATATGAACATGCTCTTTGAGTACGGACTCCTGACGAGCCAGAAGGTCTCCGACCGGACCGAATCGCGCCGCATCGCGCAGCTGTCGAGCTTTCCGCTCTATCAAAGTCCGCCGCTGGTCTACATGACTGGTCAGGGGAGTATCAACACCTCGAACTCCGACATCAAAGTGCTGCGCGAGTATCTCGTCGATAAGCATGGGATGCTGTTCATCGACAATGGTGGGAGCCGCCACTTTCACAACCAGGTGGTCGCGATGATGAATCGAGTCCTCCCCGAAGTGCGGCCTGTGCCGATCCCACTCGATGATACGCTGCACCGCGTTCCGTTTCAGATTGGAACGTTTCCCTACGTGGCTCCTCACGGTGGCAAAGAAGCGCTCGGCTGGTCGATGGATGGTCGCTGGTTGGCGTACTATCATCCGGGAGACATCGGCGACGCCTGGTCGGATGGACATGCAGGGGTCTCGCCTGAAATTTACAACTCGTGCTATCAACTTGGCGCGAACGTGATCAACTACGCGCATTCGGAGTATGCGAAATGGCTCGCGGCCAAACAGTCGACCAAATGATCGCGAAAACGCTCGTTTCGCTCATTATTCTCGGCACATTTGCCTGCATGGCTGCGCGCCCTGTGCTAGCGGAACCGCTGCATGAGTTGCCGCTGGAAAGCTGGAAACAGCTTCGCGAAGTGGAGCGCTACCAGCTGCAAATCGCTGAAAAATATTATCGCGATCAGGACTATAAAGTCGCAGCAGCGGAGTACGAGAAGTTTCTATCGCTCTACGAAGAGAGTGTCGGCGCGCCGCACGCGCAGCTGCGCTGGAGCCTTGCGCAAGTTCAACTTCGGAAGCAGAACACAGCGATCAAAGAAGGTTTCCAAAGTGTGATCGACTATTGGCCCGAGTCGCAGCAAGCGATCGCGGCGAAGTTCTACATGGGGCGCACGTATAAAGAAATCGGCCGGGTCGCCGAAGCGAAAAAAACATTGCGTGCCCTCGTGAAGGATCACCCGGCCCATCAAGTAGCGGTGCAAGCGATCGAGCAGCTGATCGACATCACGACGATCGAGAACGATATTCCTTCGCGCGTCGAGTGGTGGAAGAAGCTGACATTCGACACGCCCCGCAATCGCGATTCGCAAAACGTGTGCATTCAGGCATCGCAGCAGCTTGCGGTTTACCAATTTCGAGAAGCGGCGTTTGATGAAGGGGTCAAAGCGCTCGCCACCACGTATGAAGCAGCGCGACTGCCGTTTCAAGTCGCCGCCTATGTGCGCGAGCCAATCGCCGAGCAGATGCGCGCGGATGAGTCGAAGGCCAAGGGGCTCAAACTGGCTCAGCAAGCGATTGCTTATCTGAAGTCGAGTGCAGCAATCGACGAGAGCACTCCCGAGGGAAAAGCAGCTGCAAAACAACTAGCGCAAAGTGTCATCGATTTGCTGGCAGCTTCGCAGCAGAAGACGGAAGTTCCAGCGGCTTACGAGGCGCTGATCAAACGTTTTGGCGCTGATGATGAAGCGCTCGGGCGACTGGCGCAGTGGTACAAATCGCAAGACGACTGGGACACCGCCCGAACGACCTACAAGCGTTTTGCTTCGCAGGTGGATGGGCTGATGAACGTGGCCTATTCCTATCGCGAACAGCAGAACCCAGAGCAGGCCATCACCACGTATCAGCAGGCCCTTGGTGTCGATCCGATGCAAGGGGTGAAGGTGAAACCGGAACTAGCCATCACCTATCGCCAGCTAGGCAAGTGGATGGAAGCGGTGGCAACGTACGAGCAGCTCGTGCGCGACGATGTCGCCAACGCCAATCGGTGGCGCTGGGAAGTCGGCTGTACGTTTCGCGATGCGGGTCAACATGCCCAGGCGATTGGCCATTTTCGTCAGTGCGATAATTTCCCCGAGAACTACAAGCAGATGGCGTGGTGCTATCGTCAGCTAAAGCAACCGGCGGAGGCGATTACGCTCTACTCGCAAGTGGCGAGCGATGCCGGTTCGGCCCCGTGGGCAATGTTGCAAATCGCCTACACGCGCGAAGAAGCGGGGCAAACCGAACCAGCGATTCAGGCGTTTCAGCTCGTCTGCAAAAAATTCCCGAAGGATGGCCATGCCAGCCAAGCGCATGCCCATTTGCAAACGAAGTACAAAATCTCGGTCACTCTTGGTGGTGCCGCTGAAGAGTGATTTCTGCCAAGTTTTTGGGGTGAACTCGCGACACATCGTTGGTATTCTCTGGGGCTCGTCTTACGTGCAGCGGATTGCACGAGCCTTTGAGTGAACGATCGCATGCCCGATACTCTCCCCCCTTCTACCGATACATCGGTCCCTTGGCCGTGGATCCCGCGTGTGGGACTCTTGGCCGGACCAGTTGCCGCGCTACTGGTTTACAGCCTCCTTCCTAGTGGCGCCGCCGGACTCGATCACCCGAGCCGCGCGACGGCGGCAGTCGGCATCTGGATGGCGATTTGGTGGATGACCGAGGCGATCGCAATCGAAGCGACTTCGCTGCTTCCGATCATTCTCCTGCCACTGCTCGGAATCTATACCGACAAGATACGTGTGGGAGACGAAGTGACCGTGAAATCGACCGGCGCGGTGGCTCAGGTGCTGAGCATCGAGAAGGAGACGCTTCGCCTGGCGTTTGCGATACCCGATGGCGATCTAGTCGAGCGTACGCTGCCGCGTAAACAGCTCAGCAAAGAATCGGCAGTGCAGCGGGCCGCGACTCCCTATGCCGACCGCTCGATTTTTCTGTTCATGGGTGGCTTCATGATCGCCACGGCGCTCGAACGCTGGGGGCTGCATCGTCGCGTGGCGATGCTGGTGCTACTGTCGGTGGGAACCGCGCCGCGACGTCTCGTGGCTGGGTTCATGCTGGCCACCGCCGGCATCAGTCTCTGGATCAGCAACACCGCCACCACCGTGATGATGCTGCCGATCGCACTCTCGGTGATTCAGGTAAGTCTGGCCTCGGTGACACTCACTAAAAGCGATTCGTCTACCAGCAGCGCGCTGGGCAAATGCTTGCTCCTGGGGGTCGCCTATGCCGCGAGTATCGGTGGCGTAGGAACCCTCGTGGGGACACCGCCAAACGTCTTTTTTGCGGGATTCGTACGTGAAAAAGGGATCGAACTAGGGTTTGCCCAGTGGATGCTGTTCGCTTGCCCATTTGCCATGGTCTATCTCGCGATCGGCTGGGCCACGCTTGTTTACTGGCTCTTCCCGCTCGGCAATCAGTCGACCTCGGGGAGCAAACAAGTACTTGAAGAAGAGTGGCGTAAACTAGGGCCGATGAGCCGGGGCGAATGGCAAGTGCTCACGGTCTTTCTCGTGATCTCTCTGCTCTGGATCACGCGCGAGCAGATCGTGAAATGGCAACTGCTCGTCGACTGGGTGCCGAGTATCCAGTCGCTCGATGACGCCTGGATCGCGATGGCAGGAGCGGTGGTCCTGTTCCTGTGGCCCGTGAATCTGGCTAGCTGGGAGTTCACACTCGACTGGCGAACCGCCAGCAAATTGCCCTGGGGTGTACTGCTGCTGTTTGGGGGCGGTCTCAGCCTCGCCGTCGCGATGAACGATACAGGACTCGCCAATTGGATCGGGCAACAGGTGACGGTGCTGCGTGTGCTGCCGACCTGGCTCCTCATGGTGGTGCTGGTGGCGGCTGTCATCCTATTCTCGGAACTAGCAAGCAACATCGCTACCGCCACAGCGGTGCTGCCGCTTCTTTACCAGGTGGCGATTGGACTCGAGATCGACCCGATGCTGCTGCTGGTTCCTGCAGCGCTCGCAGCAAGCTGCGGGTTCATGCTTCCGGTCGCAACGCCCCCCAATGCCATCGTGTTTGGGAGTGGCCACTTAAAAGTGTCGGACATGGTCCGCGCGGGGCTCGTACTCGATTTGGTAGCAGTGGCCCTCATTCCCCTTTTCACGTTTTGGTGGGGGAAGTGGACACTCGGAATCGGGCAATAACTGCTTACGAAGAAGCCGCGACCTCTTCGACCGGAGATGGTTCCGGTTGTTTGTCGAACCAGAGCGATAAGCGCTCGTTTGCTGGGGGCTCGGTTAGTGCGCTCACGAGCGTACCGACGATAGCCGAAGCGCTAACGCCCCAAATCAGCGGCTCCATTCCGAAGAGAAAATAGGGCCTAAGCGCGGTCGCTTGTCCGATCATTGGGTCGGGGCTCATGAAGCCGATCAGATAGAGGGTCAGCACGGTGGCAGCGCCGGTGAACATCGACGCAATCACCCCCGCTGCTGTGGCGCGCCGCCAGTAGCAGAGCATCACGGTCGGCACAATAAACGAGGCCCCAGCGCACCCGGTCGAGAACACAACAATCGCCTGCAGGAACGCCACCGGCTGAATGTTAAACCCCACGGCAATCACGCCGACCGTAATCATCGTGATCCAGGCTGCTCGCTGCAGCTGAAGTTCACTAGCAGCGGGGTTAATGAAACGTTGATAGATGTCGCGCACCAGTCCCGACGCAATCACCACCAGGTACGAACTAACCGTCGCCATCACCGCTCCAAAGGGGGCAGCGAGAATCAGCCCGGCTAGCAAATTGCCGAGCGGAAAATCTTTCGTCAGATAGATCGCGATCACCGGAATCACACCATCGCTTTTGGCCAGATTCGGAAGAATCGACCGCGCACAAACGCAGATGCAAATTAGCGGAAGATAGATGCCCAGGTTGTAGGCACAGAGCAAAAAGATCGAGTGGCGAATCGTCTTGGTATCTTTGCAGGCCATGATCCTGACAATACCAGCTGGCGACGAAAAACCGGTCGATGGCCAGAAGCAGAAAAATGAAATCGCGAGCGTGAGGGGCAAAAACTGACGACCATCGGGCGCATAGCCGGGGCCACTGGCATAGGTGATGTCGGTGGCAGCCACCGCGTTGCGCGTTGCGTTTTCGAGCCCACCTGCCGCGTTAATCGCCAGGAATAGGAGCAGCACGACCCCCAGGAACATCATTACGCTTTGAAACAAATCGGTCCAAACCGCTGCAAGAAAGCCGCCAATCAGCGTGTAGCCCACCACCGTGATTGCAAAGACAGCCAGGCCGATCAGAAATCGTGAATCGACATCGGAAGTTGTTTCCGATTCCCCCATCGAGGCAATATCGCTGCCGGGCCATGCGTGCTTCATCACAACGGCACCCGCTTTGAACTGGGCCACCATCATGATCGACATGAAGCTGATGATCATCAGCGACGCGATGAGCCCAAGCACAGGGCTATCGAAACGCTCGCGGAAAAGTTCGGGCATCGTCACTGCGCCGGTCCGCCGCGACAGCTGCGCGATTCTCTTCCCAATCAGGCCGAAGCCGGTGATTGGCACCACCATATAGCTGCCAATCCAGAGCGCCACGATCCAGCCATGCGTGTAGACGAGCGAGGGAAAGCCCATGAACGTGCCACCACTTTGCACGGTGGCTGTGAGGGCGATGGCCCAAGCGCCGAGTCCTCGATTGCCGAGGAAAAAGCCTTTCACAAACGTGCTGCGGCGAACCACGCGCTGGGCCAGTGTGCCGAGCCAAACGGAGGCTGCAATGAACAGCAGCAGGGCGAAGACCATCCCCAAACCGGTCTTGGGAGAGGCGTCGACTTCGGCCAGTAGCGCGATGATCGGAAGCTTACAGTTCATCGAAATCCTCACCCGCAAGTGAATCGCCAGCTTCGGCTCCGAGTGCATCTCCCTGCATCACGAAAGTCGAAATCACAAACGAGAGGATCGCCCATGTGACCCAAGGGATCACCACGCCATAGAGAATCCACGACGGAAAACCGAGCGTGAAATGCAACTGCTCGGGGGTGAGTCCGTAGCCGTAGAGGTAGCAGTACGACACGCTGAACGTGCCGGCGATGATCCACGTGGCGAGCACCAGCAGCGCTTCGCGCCGCGCGTTGATCAGCAGCGGATCTTCCTCGCGCGCCATCGGCGCAGGCGTTTTCGAAGTTGGCGTTGTAGTTTTCAACGGCAGATCGCTTTCATTGCTAACTGGCCGCGATCGATCGGTGGGAGAGAGCTTCGGTTCGCGATCATGCGTACGAAACTTTCTAAAGGGGTGGCGGCAAGTGTAGACGTTCTCGCGCGAGGATCAAGCTTTTTTGATCGATCCTTTCGAACCCCTCCCCAAACGCGCCACCCTGACCCGGGATTTTCGCGAGAGGCGTTTTTTCTCATTTACCCTTGCGAGCGCTACCAGACACCACCAGAATGAGCGTCGAATCCACCACCCATCTTTACGGGGATCGAATGCTCGCCAAACTTCAAACGTTTTCTCTACTGGGCATCGACGCCGTGCCGGTCGAGGTGGAGGTCGATATCTCAGCGGGCGCTCTCCCCAAGACGTTGCTCGTCGGTCTGCCGGAGGCCGCAGTTCGCGAAAGTACGCATCGTGTGGCCCGCGCCATAGCCAACAGCGGCTTCATTCCGCCGAACGACCGGGTGGTGATCAATCTCGCCCCGGCAGAACTTCCCAAGCAGGCAGCTTCGTTCGACCTGCCGATGACCATCGGCCTGCTGGTGGCGAGTGGTCAGATGCAGTCGGACAAACTGGCCCGTTATGCGGCGATTGGCGAACTGGCGCTCGATGGTGCTGCGCGTCCCGTAAAGGGAGCGCTCTCGATGGCGATTGAGGCGGCCAAACACAAAAATCTGGTCGGCATGGTAGTCCCGCGCGAAAACGCCGCCGAAGCTGCGGTGGTCGAATCGCTCGAAATCATTCCGGTGAGCAGTTTGGCCGAGGCGGTGGCGTTTTTTTCGGGTCAGCTGAACATCGATCCGATGCCCTCGAAGGTGGCCGAGATCTTTCAAAACTATTCGAAATACGAAGAAGATTTCGCCGACGTTCGCGGTCAGGAAATGTCAAAGCGAGCTATCACCATCGCCGCCGCAGGAAGCCACAATCTGCTGATGCTTGGGCCGCCTGGGAGTGGAAAATCGATGCTGGCGCGGCGGATGCCGACGATTTTGCCCCCACTGTTGCCAGCCGAATCGATTGCGACCACGCGGATCTACAGCTCGCTTGGACGTCTGTCGGCGGGACAGCCTCTGCTGGTGCAGCGACCATTTCGCTCGCCCCATCACACCATCTCCGATGCGGGGCTGGTGGGTGGTGGCAACCCGCCCACACCGGGCGAGATAAGTTTGTCGCATCACGGCGTGTTGTTTCTCGACGAGCTACCGGAGTTCAACCGGCGCACGCTCGAAGTGCTGCGACAGCCGCTCGAAGATCATCAGGTCACGATATCGCGGGCCCATGGTTCGACCACCTTTCCCGCGAGTTTCATGCTCGTGGCGGCGCTCAATCCGTGCCCGTGCGGCTATCGCAACGATCCGCGCCGTCAGTGCCATTGCAGTGTGCCACAGATCGAGCGGTACATGTCGAAAATTTCGGGTCCCCTGCTCGACCGGATTGATATTCAGATTGAAGTGCCGGCGGTTCCGTACAAAGAGCTCTCGGCCGAAACAGCGGGGACGAGCAGTGCCGCGATGCGCGAGGAAGTGGAGCGTGCGCGAGCGACACAATCGCAGCGATTTTCGACCAGCACAACCACCACGCGCTACAACGCCCAGATGAACAGCCGACAGGTTCGGGCGTTTTGCAAACTTTCGCGCGAGGGACAACAGCTGCTCAGCAGCAGCGTGCAGGAACTCGGTTTATCGGCCCGGGCTCACGACAAGATTTTGCGCGTCGGCCGCACGATTGCCGATCTCGAAGGCTGTTCCTCGATCGAGCCCCACCATCTGCACGAAGCAATCAACTACCGCATGCTCGACCGCCAAGTGTTTAGCTAGGTCGCTCCGCACGGCAGTTTAGCGTTTAGCTATCTCTCGCACCGATTTCGTCGATGGTATACTTTTGGAGTCAGTAATTAGGACCCAAATTACCATTGATCGACCTCTTCCTCAGAAGCTTGCGCACTTCCATGAAAACATTGACACAACGTGTCGCGCTGCTGGCGTTTCTCCTGTCGCTTACCATGGCAAGTGGCTGTGGCACCGGGACGTATAACGAACGGATGAAGGTGTCGATGGCGCAGGCGGGTCGGCGTGGGCAGTTCGATCAGGTGCTGCATGGGGCGATGACGGCGGTGAACGGCGCCGGGGATGCGGCGGCGACCGGAATCAGCTTGCGAATTCCCAAATTATTCGACAACGAATCGCAGTCGCTGCCGGCGACCAACAATCGTTCGAATCCGCCACAAGGTCCGCTTCCCGGACTGAGCTATGCCATGGAGCGGATGCTCGACGATCAAGCGGGGAAGTTTGCTCCGGCCTACTGCTACATCGGGGCGGTTTCCAAAGCGTCGATCAAGCCGGAAGATCTGCAGAAACAAATTGCGGCCCGGTTTGGTGGTGCGTTTCAGCCCGTTTCGGTCGAATCGCCACAAGGGGCGGGGAAATCGGTGCTGCTTCTTTCGGCCCTCGGGGCGCAAGATTTCGATGGAGCTCAGTCGCAGCTTCCGGTGCAAAAACTGGAAGGTCAAATCGACATCTACCTGATCGATTCGCCGAATTTCGTCGGCATCGTGGCCTTTCGTGCCCCCAAGGATCAAGCTGCCAAGTATCAGCTGTTCCAAAACGCTCGCATGGCACTGGGTACTTTCGAAGCAGCCGCTGCGGCGCCACCTGCTCCGGCAGCTCCCGCTGCACCTGCTGCTGGTGGGGCAGCCCCAGCTGCAGGTGCTCCTGGTGGTGCTGCGCCAGCTCCCGCCGCTGGTGCACCAGCCGTGAATCCGTAGGTCGAATCTGCATCACGCATATGCAATCGCTCGCTGCTGAGTGAGATCTGCTCTAAGTTGCGTGGACACCAGATGTTTTTCGGAAAAATCATGCGACAGTCGGCGCGGCAGGTCGCTACGATAAAGGCTCGCTGCAACCCAGGTGGAGGATGCAGCGTCCTTGTCGACGCTCGTTTGGCGGAGCCCCTCTCATGATTCGTGTGGTTTCTGTTGTTCTCGTCCTCGCTCTCGGCGTGTCGCTGACCCTCACGGGATGCGGCGGCGATGGGGGCTCGGCTGCTCCTGTGGCATCGAACGTTTCGAGTTCAGCTCCCCCTGCTCCACCGGGACCGCCAGGTCCCCCGAGCGCACCTGCTGCTCCCACTCCACCACCCTCGAGCGAAGGGATGAACCCCGGCAGTCCAGGCTCGCCACCGGGCGAACGAGGCTCGGGTAGCAGCACCGATCCGATGGCGGCGCAGTACGATCCGATGAACAACCCTGGCGGAGTGCCAGCCCCTGGTCCTGGCTCCAGCCCTGGTTCGACCGGCGATCCTGTCACCGCAGACCCAAACTACAACATTCCGAGCAACACCACCGGTCCCGACGGCACGCAGTCGTTTACCCCCGATACCGCCAACCCAACGCCTTACAATCCTGGCTCGGAACGAGCAGGATCGAACGCCCCGGGCCCCGACGGAACTTATCCTCCTGGAAGCATGCCCGAAGGAAGCTACCCACCGGGAGCTATGCCGGGTCAACCAGGTCAGCCCAAAGGGCCGGTGATGCGCGGCCCGTTTGGCATGGTGTCGTCGATGCTCGACGGTGTGAGTGGCGTCTGGAAGCTGGCCGAAGTGAAGGCGGCTGAGAAACAGTTGCCCACTGCTGCACGGGTCGCTTTCATGGCGGGTGACGACCGCGAAGCTGCTCGGCAAGTGCTGGCCGGTTATCTCGTGAACGAATCAGCCGCCGCTGCCCTTCCGAATCATATGCACTGGTATGGTGGATTGATGCGTCCCGCGGTGATGGTCCGAACGGGCATTGGTGTCGTCTACACGCCACCGAATGGTTTCACCGGAAATCCCTACGCTGTCGGTCCACGCGTCGAAGCGGCTGCCGGTCCCGGTGGTGAATCGGCTGAAATGAACACGATTCGGCGCGGACAACAGGGTGGTGGCCAGCAGCCCCAAGGCCCACCCCCACCAGCAGCCAGCGATCCCGGTGCCGATGCCCGTAGCAATCTGAACTACTACGCTGGCGATCTCGGGATGCAGGTGGTGGCTGGCATCGAATCGCGCATTCGCAGTGGCAGCTTCGGCGGCGCGTTGCGTGCTGCACTCCTTCCCAGCAAGATTCCTGGACTCCCCGGTGGAGTTCCGCCCGGTGCTGCCGGCTATCCCCCTGGAAGTTCGCCCGAAGGCTATCCCGCGATGGCTCCCGGCATGAATCCAGGTGGCTATCCCGGCTCGATGCCAGGCGATGCTGCTGCCAAACTGGGCGGGGCCAAATCGTTCATGCCTGGCCTCTCGTGGCTCGGTGTGGCCGATGCAGCCGATCTCGCCAAGCAAGCGAAAGAACAGGAACTCGATCTGCTGATCGTGTTCGAAGTGACCATTCGTCAAGCGCGCGGTGTCGAGTTCGTGCAGAACACCACCAAATTTCGCGCAATCATCGTTCCGACGAATCAGGTGATTTTTTCGTCGGCTCAGATCAATAACCTCAAGATTTACGAAGAACGCAACAAGAGCAAAACCGACGACAGCATTGGCGATGAAGCCAAGCGATTCTTCACCGCCGCTGACAAAGTCCTTACGCCAACAAGTCTTCCGGCTGGTGTCACCGCTGATCGAGCCTTGGCTCGTTCGAAAGATCTGGCCGCGAAAAAGCCTGCCAATCCGCTGCAAACGCTCGTCGAAATTCGTTTTTACAATAAGCTGGGTCTGATTGCCGATAACGATGTGACCGAAGCTTTTGTCACACTCCTGGGTGACGAAAAAGCAGAAGAATTACTCAAGACTTCCTCGTCGATGGAAGAGCGAGCCATGTCGCTTACCGACTGGATTCAGCCTCCTGTACCCACAGGATTGCCGAAGATGATCCGCTAAGGATTCGTGCCTCGGCAATTCGTGCAACTGAGGCACGGCCCGATGTCGGCGACGAGCAAATTCGAGAAGGAACTTTGATGGCTGAGCAGCACACAAAATATCAGCAGAAAGTGATTCGCAACTACTACGACAATCGTGAAACGATTGCCCTGCAGCGGTTGCAAGAGCTGGTGACCGAGCTCTACCTGACCGAAGGCAAGAAGCGCGAAAAGCACTGGGAATCAGTGGCGCTCCACCTCGGCAAACTGGGGATCAAGCCCGACACCATCGAGCACCTGCGCCGCGAAAACAAGCCCGAGCTTGTCGCCACGCTGCTGAAAAAGCTGATGGACAAATCGGCCTAGTTTCGCCCCCTGCTGGCGACCATTTCAATTTTGAGATTCACTCGTCGAGCGGCACGAACTTCGTAGCCGCTCGCTTTCGTTGAGCCCCTCCGCTATCCCCGACAAGCAAGCGACTCGCGATGCGTACAACCTGGAATTTCCATGCTCCGGCGCAGATCAAATTCGGCGCTGGCTCGGCTGAAACGCTCGGCCAATGCTGCCTCTACGAAGGTTGGCATCACGTCCTGGTTGTCACCGATCGTGTGCTCGAGCGGGTCGGCATTCTCGACAAGATACTGCAGTCGCTCGCAGCGGCTGGTTGCACGGCGAGTGTCTTTGCCGATTCCTGCGCCGAGCCTGCTATCGAAATCGCTCTGGCTGCCGTGGATTTCGCGCGCAAGTCCCCAGTCGATGCTGTGATTGGGCTCGGCGGCGGAAGCAACATGGATCTCGCCAAGATCGTCGCCCTGCTGCTGAAGCATCGCGGCAATCCGGTCGACTACTTCAGCTTCGATCGCGTTCCAGGACCGGTCCTTCCGATCGTTTGCTTGCCGACCACGGCGGGCACAGGGAGCGAAGTTTCGCATGCAGCGGTTCTTACCGACGCCGCCAATAAAATGAAAGTCAGCACGCTGAGTCAGTACCTCCGTCCTCGGCTGGCGATCGTCGATCCGGTCCTCACCTATACCTGCCCCAAGCAAGTTTCGGCCGACAGCGGCATCGACGCGCTCACGCATGCGGTCGAGGGATTCATGGCCACCGACTTTGCGAACATGGCCGAAACGAACACCGATCGCTTGGCTTATGAAGGCTCGTTCCCCCTGGCCGACTCCCTGGCCGAGCAAGCGATTCGGCTGGTTGGGAAACATCTCGAGCCGGTGGTTGCTAACCTCGCAAGCCACGAGCATCGCGGCGGTATGGCGCTGGCAGCTACACTCGCAGGACTTGCGTTTTCAAACGCCGGTGTTGCGCTGGTGCATGGACTCGAGTATCCACTGGGGGGAGAACTGCACTGCACTCATGGGGCGGGCAATGGCCTGCTACTGCCGCATGTGATGCGTTTCAACAAACCCGAGCGAACGATGCATCTGGCTCGAATTGCCGAGTGGCTCGGTGTGGATACCAGCGGCGTGACCCCCGAAACGGCTGCCGACCGTGCGATTGAGCGTGTGGTGGCAATGCAGCAAGCGATTGGCATTCCGCAGCGAATTCGCGACCTCGGTGGAAAACTCGAGCAGCTGCCGATGTTCGCCGCGAAAGCATTTCAAGTGAAGCGGCTGCTGGCGACCAATCCCCGGTCGGCCAGCGAGGCCGATTTGCTCGGCATCTTGCAAGCCGCGTTTTAGCGCGTGGTTACTTGGTCAGGTAGAGCTTGCCAGCCGATGTGAGCCTGAGGCGGTACATGTCGCCACGATGCTCGATCCAAAGTTCGCGGCTCCCTTCGAGCAGCTCATCGGACGACACAATTCGAGCGCGGGTGCTCATCGCAACCTCTACGGAACGGGGCACAGCGCTTGTGGTCGATACTTCCGAAGCCGAAGCAGCGTGAGTTCCAGAAATCGCAATCGACATGACAAAATCCTTCGCACGAGTAGCAGGAGCAAGTCGCTGATAGCCGATGGAGTCCCATCGAACTGACCTGACATTCCTCCTTAAGCAACCGTCGTGCCAGAGCGATTTCGCGCCATGTTTTCACTACCGAAAGAGTCGAATCGGTTGCGGAATTTCCGCAGCCAAGTGAAGAACTGGACGTTCTAAAGAAACGCGAATTGCGTGCTACTGCCACCCGTTTTTGCTGCCGAGCGGCTCGACAGCGGCGCTCATGCAATCGACATCAGATCGCGGGCGAATTGGTGGACCAGCAGCGGGCGAAAATCAGCTCTGTTTGCCACGCAGATGAGCGGCTGTCGATTGAAAATACTTGCTACGGCGTGTTCGGACCGCTTCGCCACTCTCTTGCTGCTGGCGATGCAAGTCTTCGACGTTGGCCACGCAGAGCCGGCACCCTACCACCTCGACATGCTGCTTGATGAACGCCAAATGGCCATCGTCGAGCACACCCAGGAGATAGCTTCCGAGCTGTTCGCGCGAAGGACAACTGAGGCGCATGCGACGCCAAATTTCTCCGACGCTATGCAGCCCAGCATCGCGCCGGCCGTTGATCGCCGCCAGTCGCTCGAGCACCGTGGCATCGTCGCGAATGCGCAGTTCGATCGCTGTCATTTCCGCAGGGGGAAGCAGCTCTTCGAGGTAGGCTTCGAGGTCGGCGTCGGTGATTTCCATCGTAGTATCAATGCACCAAGGATCGAATCGACTAAGCGGGGGAACCAGGAGGCGGAATCTGATCGTCGCTCAGTTCGGGAAAGACTTCCGCCGAGAGATGCTGTTTTTTAATCAGCGTGCTGAGTCGCGAAATCAAGTCGAACTTGTAGTTCGCCACTTGCTGCTCGCTGATGTCGAGCTGTCGAGCCACATCTTTGTTGGCCCAGCCTCGCACGAGCAGCAGTTCAGCGCACATCAGCTTGGTCCACTCGTCGCGCTCCATCCAGCGAGCAATCTGCTCCTTGAGCGCCTCGGCGACCGCTTTTTCTTCGAGCTCTTTCCGCTCGCCACTCCGAGCAATGCTCGATGCCGGGCGAACGTTGCCAGCCAAGTTCCAGTCGGTCGACGTGTCGTTATTGCCTACCAGAGGAACGGCAGGACGGCGTCCTTCACGGCGCAAGTGATCGGTGAGCTTGTACGCGCAGATCGAAAACAGATAGCTTTCGAGCGGCCGTTTGCCGTCGTAATTCGGCAAGCTGTTGAGAAAGCCGAGAAACGCCTCTTGCACGATGTCTTCACTCGGACCGCGACGTCCGAGGCGACTTTCGACAAACGCGAGGAGTCGACCTTCGTAGCGCTGGATCAAATCGCTCCAGGCGTCAGCTTCGCCACGCCGAATGCGGTCGATCAGCAGACTATCAGCATTGGTAAGAAGCGACATTGTTCAGAAGGTGGCAGCGAGCGGCAGTGACGAAGGACTGGCCAAGTCTTAAGGAGACTGCCGTAGCTCTTCAGAGTGGATCCATCGATCGATCCACCGCTGCTACATCCACAAGATCATGCGGGCGAGCATCGAGCCACAGGCAACGAGCGTTAGTATCGCTGCTGCCGCCAGGAACTGCAAGCGACCCGTGTAGTAGCCGCGGGTGGCATTGTCGAGCCGAAAATAGCCGCACACCGTCGCCAGCAGACCGATCACACCACCAAACCCCAGACCAATCTGGCCGAGCCGAGCCGACATCAGCAGATTCTCCCAATCGGCCTTGAGCTTGCTACGAAACTTCTCGTCGAACTTCAGAAGTGCGTGCACCTGCTCCATCGGACCAATCGAAACCACGATCGTCTCTTGATACACATCCTTGGGATCGACCACCTGATCGCGAAGCGACTTGCCGGTGATGTTAAGGAGCAGCGGCGCTTGCTCGCTTCCGATTTGTTCGGCGATGTAGGCATTGGCCGCCGCTTCGATTGCTTTATCGAGTTCGCGATTGGCCTCCGACATTTGGCTGTAGGGGCCGGACGAAACTGCAATCGTGTGGACTTCCCCCTTGGTGACCGGCTGCGAATTCACCCAGGCAGGTCGCCCTGGAGGAATGATCACACTGGTGGAACCGACGAGCGGCACTTCGTTGAGCTCGGTGCTCGCTGAATTCGACGGCGCTGGTTCGGGCTTCGAAGCGGGGGGCGTTTCGGCTGGTGTTTCAGCCGCAGGAGTAACAGCTGGTGTTTCCTTGGCTGGAGTTTCGGCCGGTAACTGTTCAGCCGCTGGCTTCTCGGCGGCAGCAGCAGTGGAAAGCTCCAGCGGGGGCTCGACGCGATCGCCCGCATCGGCGGCTGTCGCCACATGCACCGCCGCGCAGCCTGCCACGAGCAGCAGCATCCCCGCGACGAACTTCACCGCTCGCAAGGCGACTGCATGACGCAGCAGCGGGACGGCAGCAACCAGGGCCGATACAACAATCACCACGAGCAGCAAGTTAGATTCCCACATAGTTTCAGCTCAAGCTTTTCACGCCAGAGAGTTCTTCGACTGCTCGCGGCAAAATTGCCAGCACGAGCCTTTCGAGAACAGAACTTTGCATCTTCATTGGGGCGCGCGAGCGCCACGATCCATCGCTAGGCGTGGGGCCAACTGCGGGCCGCTTCCAAACGATCGCGACTCGAAATCCACGGAGCCGACAGCTGCACCGCGATCGAAATCGCAGCTGGCAGCATAAAGCCCCACGGCTGCGGGAACGCCCAGAACAGATTCCAGCACCAGGCCACCAGCAACGTGCTTAGGACCGGCCAGATTCGGAACCGGGATTTCCGCAGCGGATCGGTTTGATGCCACCACCCCACGGTCAGAAAAATCGCACCGAAGTACACCAGATACATCGGCAATCGGGGCCCGCCATCCGCACCCACCATCGACGCCGGAAAATCTCGCGCCGAGATGCCGTGTACGAACACTTTGTCGTCGAGCCGCACATGCAGGTAGCTGGCGAGTCCGAAAATCAGCGCGCCATAAACGAGCCCCAGCACCAGACCGACGAAGCGTCGTTTCGCTTGATCGCCGTCGGCGGTCTCTTGGAATTTGCCGACCGCCAGCACGATCCAGCTGCCGAGTGTGGTCGCTGTAAACACCCAGCCTGCTTTCACGAGGGCTGCAGGGGTTTGATCGAGCGATTCACCCATGATCGCCAGCATCACTAGCGTAAGTACACCAGCCACCATCGCGCTGCCGAGCATCGATGTCGACAATTCAGCAACCCGGTCGCTCAGCGTCCGCATCCGGAGCAGTTCACGCCCCTGCTGTTGCCATGAGATCGGGCGCCAGCCATTCTTTTTCGACTTCGCCGAGGCTTGTTGCGGCGGCAATTGTACGGGTGGGGTCTCTTGAATCGCGCCGGTTGCCAGCCGAATGCCATAATAGACGGCATACAAGCAGGCCAGCACAGCGGCGACAGGCAAAAGCACACCGCCATACATCATGAGTAGGCCCACGCCCCCCAAGACCAACACCACTTTAAGAGGTGTGCTTGTGACGCTTTGATGCCACCAAGCGCCAAAATGTTGAAGGCCCGTTTTCACGGCAGCCGCAATCGGCTCCGGCTGATGTTTAGGCCCCACCACAGTGGCAGTCACCGGGACCGACGGACCAGCAGCGCCAGGGCCATGCATGGGGCCAAACTGGATCAGTTTTTCATCATCGTCGATGTAGATCGTGTTGCTATCGGCTGCGGAATTCCCGGCCGAAGTAGCAGCAGCACCGGCCGGATTGATAGCGACCGGAACCACCACCGAACCTGGACGTGGTCCCAGCGCCTCGATCAACTCCGCCACGCTGTGATAGCGCTGAGCAGGGTCTTTTTGGAGTGCCTTCTCAACCACCTTCTTATAAGGTTCGGGAAGCATCGCCAAATCGGGGTCGGCTGTGAGATGCTTCATAATAATCTCCTGACTGCTTTCCCCTTCAAAGGGCAAGCGGCCAGTGATCATCTCATAAAGCATGATCCCCATCGCATATATATCGATCTCACGTCCATAAATCCCCTTACCAATTTCAGGGGCCATATAATGGAACGTGCCGACACTTTCCGTCTGTCCACTCCGGCGGCTGACGGAAATGAATTTACTCAGGCCATAGTCGCCGATCTTCACGACACCAATATCGTCGAAGATATTTCCCGGCTTCAGATCGCGATGGACGATGCCGTGATCGTGGAGATACAAGCAGCCAGCCGCCATGCCGTCGAACCAATAGCGCACTTCTTCGAGAGGCAAGCCGTTGGGATTACGATCGATCGCATCCTTGAGACTTTGCCCCGAGACAAACTCCATCACGACCCACGCTTCGCCCTGTTCGTCGTAGCGAATGTCGTAGAGATCGACGAGGTTGTTGTGCTTGAGGTTGAGGCACTGGGCAACGCCGCGCAGTTCGACTTCCAGATTCCGCTCGACATGCTTGAGCGCGAGCTCTTTTCCGGCGTCGCTGACAGCGAAATAGACTTCGCCAAAACCACCGCGGCCAATTCCCCGCTTGATGGTGAACCCTTCGAGTGGTTTCGAGCCACTGGCGTATTGAAACTTCATGGCACCGCCTTTAGGACCGGGAGCGCCGTCAGGCTTTTTGGCCTGCGGTACATCGGAATCGACTGATGCGGCGGGACTTTTCATGGGTGCGGGCCTGCTTAGCAGAAGTGCGATGCACAAGGTGCCAAACCGAAGGCCACCTGCACACCTAGCGTCCCTTCCGCTAGTTCCCGGGACTTCCTTTCTGGATTGTACCAACCTTGGTGCATTGTATCGTGCAGCAGCCCAGGGTGCTTAAGCTCTTTTTTCGGGCCGCTTCTCGAGTGTTCGCTGGTTCTTCTCCAATCTTGGATCGAGCGCCATGTTTTTGCGGACTTCGCAGCGCAAGATAAGCAATTGCAAGGATTTGCGGACTTAAGAGGCCTGCCACTGGCACTTACCTCAATCGCATACCCGCGAGCTATCCAATCGGCTCGATGCTGAGCGAAAAATCGCTCCCGACCACGCGCGAGCGTGTGGTGAGCGGTCCCCGGCCGTCGCACAGCTTGCCGTCGATTTCGATCGATTCCATCGCGCGACAAAGCAATCGCCCATCTTGGCGGTAGAGCACGAGATCTTGCGCCCAGTCGCGGCAAACGACATGATTTTGCCACTTCGGACCAAGCACACACGACTCAGCCATCAGCAGAACGGCATCGCACAGAGGCTGAAAACGGTGATAGCTCACTAGTTCGAGTCGGGCCGAAGCACTCAGCACGTGCGGCTTACGAAAGCGGAGCCTCACCCCCGCCCCCAGCTCGAACTCATCCCCATCGGAGAGGAGCGTGGGACCTTGCACCGGCTTGCCGTCGAACTTCACACCCCGCACCAGCGGTTCGAGAACGTAGCCCTCACCTTCGCGGCGCAGTCGGGCATGACGCCGCGACAAATCGGCCTGAATGGCAATGTCGGCGGCTGATCCCGGGCCAGCTTGCCCGATGATCACTTCCTCGCCCATGCAAACGAGATAGCCACCCACGGCATCGATCCACAGGACCATGCGGGGCTGTTTGGGCTTGTCGGCGGTGGTGGGAAGCTGCAGCGGAGGGAGATCGCCATCCTTGGTGTAGGGGCTGGGTGCTTCGCCCGCCGAAGAGTCGACGAACTTCTCACCCACTGCAGCCCAGGCTCGCTTGCGGGCATCGCGGGCCAAAGGACACTGGGGTGACAGCTCCAGCAGCCCGGTCGCGTGCACCAGCACATCCGACCAGGCACTTGCGGCCATTGCGCGGTGCATCAGTTCGGTCAGGACTCGCGAGCGCTCCCCTTTTTCTTTGTAGAGGTCGCGGGCTTTGCCAATCAGTGGCAAATCTTTGCGGAGCGCAGCGGCGGCTGCTAGTTGTTCGTCAGCGAGGGCAAATTTCCCCCGCGAAGCCATTTTTTGAGCCGATTCGAGACGTCGCACTACTTCTCGCAGCGTATTCACTTTGCCATCGACAACCTTGCGCTTCGCAATCGCATCGAGCCGGTTCATGGCCCCGGTAAAGTCGCTTGCTTCGAGGTGTTTGACGACACTTGCAAATGCCAGGTCGATCACCACCTGATGCGCCGCCTGCCAGGCGGTCGATTGACCGGCGAGCAATTCGCTGCTGTCGAGATCTTTGAAAGCTTGGGAGAATTCGCCGCTAGTCCCTCGCTGCATGGCCCGTTTCGAGAGCAGTCCCGCCACGTTCTGCTGTTGTTGCTGCACAGGCAGGAACTGACGCAGTTCGGGGTCCGAAAGCAGGCGACCTGCTTCCTCTAGCCGACCTTGGACGGTTGCTAGTTGGGCTTCGCGAAGTTTGTAGCGCCAGGCCGGAAACATGATGGAAGCGATTGTTCGCTACTCCGTCGCGGGGAGGATTCGAGAAACGAGAGGGGCCAGCTGCATGGCAATCGAGCCTTTCCGAGTGTAACCCGAAACTTGCTCGGCTCGAATCTGACTTGCTAGAAAACCACAAGCAGGGCTAGAAGCCAACTCGCGTCGCTTTAGCCCCGCTGGGTATTCGTCACTCGCTTCAGGGTATCGCCGAGATTCTTCCAAAGAAATCGTCGGCGGGCAGGTGACGTCTAAGTTTTACATCTGGCACATCCGAGTGCCAGGGTCGATAAGCTGCTCGAGACTAGTCGAGCTGCACGGCGACGTGATCTTCCTTGCTTTCGCCACTCAAATAAGCGGTCACTTGCTCGGTGATGCTCGTGGTGTCTTCCTCTTCCAGGTTGATCTGGCCGGGGCTCACGGTTTCAGCGTTCACCAGCTTCTCGGCGACATCGATGCGGGCCCCAATTTCCTTTACCAGGTCCTTGGTGCGAGCCAGTTGGCTGTCGTCGAAATTGAATTCGCTCGTCGACTGGGCCACTTTCACCATCTCGAGGCGTGCTTCGAGGTTGGCAACATTCACTTCCAGTTGCTGTTTGGCAGCTTGCATCGCCTTGAGCTTTTCGCGACCAGCGGTCAAACCACGTTCGCGAGCTTCCAGGATTTGCTCGAGCTTTTCGAGCGTTTGCTCACGCACTTTGAACTGCTCGAAACGATTGCTCAGATCGGTTTCGACTTGCTTTTGCGTGTATTGCTTGCCGCAGTACACAAACGTGCTGTCGCCACGCTTCAGGTCGGTGTTCAAGCGTTCGATGTCCGAGCGATTTTTGGTCAGCTGCTTCTCGCCCTTTTCGAGCTGTTCGCGGAGACCTTGCACTTCGACCTCTTCGCGAGCAATCAGGTGCATGTTGCGACGGACTTCAGGATCGAGATCCTTGATCATCCGACGAGCACGCTCGATTTCGAATTCCACCGGCACACTTTCACGAACACTGTCGCGAACCCAGCCCATGCTGGTGGTGGCGTAGCTCACTGCGTCGCGGCCAAAGAACAGACCGAGCAGAAGCGCCACAGCAGACCCAATCAGAATACCTTTTTTCAACATGACTTCGGCCCTCCTCTTTCAGCCGCTCGCACGGAAGTTGTGGGGGTGACGGGGCTTCCGTGGCGAGAAATCCATCCTGCGGACGTCGCAGGTCATAAGGGATAGTTCGCCTGGAAAGTCGAAGTCTTGTGACGGCTGTTGATATTTTTCTAGCTCCCGCCGCTTTTCCTCAAGAGTTACGCACCATCGGCGAAAAACGAGGTTCGGGATTGCGGCTTCCCGTGAAGGCGGGCGGAGCTTTGCCATCAGATAGCAGAGCAGCTCGCTGCAGGTCCGCTCGGCGCATGAAAAAAACGGGACAGAGCGTCAGGAATGGTTCCCCCCGCGCCCTGCCCCGTTTGGATTTGTCCGCACGCTAACCCGGCTGGCTAATCGCTAGAACATCGATCGACCTTCGGCACTACTTCAGGTCGAGCGTGATGCTGGTATTGCCAGCTTCCGGAATGTTCACCACCAGATCGGTTTGTGTCGGATCGGCGTAACGGAGTGGAATCGGCGACTGAAAGCCTCCCGGTGGTTCAGGAGCGAGCACACCGGGCTCGATTTCCACAGCACCACTCACCGCCACCGTCACACGATAGTCGCCCGCAGGAGCCCCGGCCTTATCGCCGTAGGTCATCAGGCTGAACTTGCCGTCGGCACCGGTGGTGGCTACCGAAACCGCTTTGCCATCGGAGCGCTGAAACGAAACCGAGGCGTTGCCAATCGGCGTGCCGCGATACATCACCGTGCCACTGGCTGGAACCGTCGGCAATTGCTCGGGGCCGGGTGGGCCGCTATCGCTGCACCCGACGAAGGCAAAGGCCGCTGCCAAAGTGACCACCAACAGAGAAATGGATTGTCGCAAGGAAGATATTCCTAAGGAGAGCTTGGAATCGGGAAAACGAGGGGGGACGAACCGTCGCCAGCAGTTCGGTGATGTCGGCGACAGCATGGCGTCGGCGACGAAGAAAGCCTCGCCACACAAGCGGTGACGAGGCCTCAAGTTACGCAAAAAATGCTGACGACTAACTGCCAGCGATTCGGCTTTTCAATCGAACTATTCGATCGAGGTTGCTTCGCCACCGTTGCGGCTGCCCATAGCGCCGAACACACCAAACGGGCTAGGACCGCTGATCGCTGTGCCATTGGCGTCGAGGTTACCGCAGTTGATGTTCTGCGAGATGAAGCGGACCGAACCGTCGCCCATCGCGGCCATCACACCGTTGGGGTGATTGCTGCTCGGTGGATAAAGGCCGTTCTGGGCATCGTGAGCATTGTGGGCACACGAAACCGAGTTCGGTGGTGCATTGGTGGTGAGACCACCAAAGCCCATCCCACCGTCGGCCCAGCGTACACCGGCCCAAGCCGAGCGAGTGATCGCCCAAGTCTTCGTGGTGCGGTTGTACTGCGACAAGCAGCCGTTGGGAGTCGTGAACCAGGCACTACCTTGCTGACCCGTCATGGTCGCTTCAATGCCGGTGCTGGGACGACGACGTTCCGACATCGCAATCGTGTTGGAGAGACCATCGGTCACTTGAGCAAAGGTGAAACCCTTCACATCGCGGCTCGAAGTGTCTTTGCCGAACATACCGCGGCTGACACCGTTCGACGTATGGAGGTCGATCGAGTCGCCGCTGCTGAACATATAGTTCGTGTGCTTGATGCCCGACGAGGGAGGAGGCAGATCGGAGGGGCAATAGAACCCCTTCACTGGCACCTGCCAGGGGGTGTACGAACCATTCCATGGCTCAGGGCCACCAGGAGCGTAGGTGGTGCTGCCGATCGTCAGCGGGCTAAAGATTTGGTCGTAGAGCGACTTCTGTTCCATGAACGGAAGCAGTTCCACCAGACCACTCTTGCGACCCCCGTAGCTCGCTGGGTCGATGAACATACCTTCACGAAATGGCATGAAGCCACGGATGTCGTGATGGTTGTGGATCGCAATACCAAGTTGCTTGAAGTTGTTCGAGCAGCTCATGCGACGGGCTGCTTCGCGAGCAGCCTGGACAGCGGGAAGAAGCAGTGCCACAAGGACACCAATGATGGCGATCACCACCAGCAGTTCGACAAGTGTAAAACCTCGTCGAGCGCGCAGACTGGAACAAGAAATAGACATGGAGAGGCCCCAAGAGACAACGAAAAGAAAAAAGCGAATAAGAACAGCACCGCCGTCTGGACACTGCGGTGGACTGCACCACTGAGAATCGCATCTTGGCGAGGAAACTGTCAATAATTAACCCGCATGATTATTGAAAATTGAGAAAAAAACTTCCTTGCCGATCTCTCTCTATGTCCTTATCCGGCAACTGGTTACACCAATGCGGGCGACACTCCCTTCAAAGCCAGTGGACCATTAATCGCCGTTAACGCACGATTATTTAGCTTGAATGACAACATGCCCGCCATAAATCGCCATCCGGAGGAGTGCCTACGCAAGAAAATGCTCCGCGATTGCCTGTCGCGAGCGGTCGGCCGCAGATAGAGGCACGAAAAAAGGGGCTCAGTCGGTGACTGGCCCCCTCCGAAGCAACTTTCGATCACGAGCCGGACAGTTGCCAGCTCGGAAGTTTTTTAGCGAGAATCGATCGCAAACCTGTTACAGCGATTCTCACTGCTGGACAAGCCAGCAGTGCCACCCAAAGACACCTGGAGATTGATCGCTAGCTGATCTACTTCAGGTCGAGCGTGATGCTGGTATTGCCAGCTTCCGGAATGTTCACCACCAGATCGGTTTGTGTCGGATCGGCGTAACGGAGTGGAATCGGCGACTGAAAGCCTCCTGGTGGTTCAGGAGCGAGCACACCGGGCTCGATTTCCACAGCACCACTCACCGCCACCGTCACACGGTAGTCGCCAGCAGGAGCTCCGGTCTTATCGCCGTAGGTCATCAGGCTGAACTTGCCGTCGGCACCGGTGGTGGCTACCGAAACCGCTTTGCCATCGGAGCGCTGAAACGAAACCGAGGCGTTGCCAATCGGCGTGCCGCGATACATCACCGTGCCACTGGCTGGAACCGTCGGCAATTGCTCGGGGCCGGGAGGGCCGCTGCTGCCACAGCCAACCAGCGCCACCACCAGGGCCGAAAGGGAAAACCAGCAGGAACGTAAAACGAGACTGTTCATGGGAGAGAGACCTTGGAATTCCAAAGGAAAACCTCGCCAACCCGAGGAGAATCCTCAGGCTGGCGAGGCGAAGAAGTGATGCATTTTCAGGCGAACTGAATGGCAATCGATGTCGCCAGTTCAAGCAGCGTTATTCGATCGAGGTTGCCTCGCCACCGTTACGGGTCCCCATGGCGCCAAACACACCGAATGGGCTCGGCCCGCTCAAAGCAGTGCCAACAGCGTCGAGATCGCCACAGTTGATGTTCTGAGAGAGAAAGCGGACCGAACCATCCCCCATCAGCGCCATCACACCGTTGGGATGATTGCTGCTGGGTGGATAGAGTCCGTTCTGGGCATCGTGATCGTTGTGCGCGCACGAAACCGAGTTTGGTGGTGCGTTGGTGGTAAGACCACCAAAGCCCATGCCGCCGTCGGCCCAGCGGACACCGGCCCAACCTGCGTTGGAAATTGCCCACACTTTGGTGGTCCGATTAAATTGCGACAAACAGCCGTTCGGGGTGGTGAACCAGGCGCTCCCTTGCTTGCCAGTCATCGTCACGGCAACGCCGGTGCTCGGACGACGACGTTCTGACATCGCAATCGTGTTGGAGAGACCATCGGTGACTTGAGCAAACGTAAAGCCTCGTGCCGAGCCCACGGTGGTATCGTAGCCGAACATGCCTCGGCTCTGCCCCGTCGAGTAGTGCAGATCGATCGAGTCGCCACTGCTGAACATATAGTTCGTGTGCGCCAGACCCGACGAAGGAGGTGGCAGATCGGAAGGACAATAAAACCCTTTCACCGAGACCAGCCAAGCCGGATAGGCACCATCCCATGGAACAGGACCACCTCCGGGAAAGGTAGTTGAACCAACCGTGAGCGGCGCCGCGATTTGGTCATAAAGTGCTGTCTGCTCCATAAATGGGAGCAAATCGACCAAACCACTCTTCCGGTCCGTGGCGTTGGCCGCTGGAAAACGCCCTTCACGATAAGGCATATAGCCGCGAATATCGTGGTGATTATGGAGCGCGATACCAAACTGCTTGAAGTTGTTCGAGCAGCTCATGCGACGAGCTGCTTCGCGGGCAGCTTGAACAGCGGGAAGTAGCAGAGCTACTAGGACGCCAATGATGGCGATCACCACCAGCAGTTCGACGAGCGTGAAACCACGCCGGGACTTCGAGACAGAAACGCGGGACATGGAGAGGTCCTTCGCAAGATGAAATGAATAAATGGGCAACAGGACAATCAGCTAACAATTCCAACTAGCCAGAAAAACTCGTTGGCAGATATTCACCGTGAATCGATGTTTAGAGCCAATAGAATTTCACTACCGGGCAACGAGCCATAACGTCACCGACAATGAGCGCCAGAATGCTACGAGACGTTACAAAAGCGTTACCGCCAGCCCCTCAATATTAGGTATTCGATCCAATCCTTCAATACACAAATCAATCAAATCGATGAGACTTGTGGGTAGAAGCATTTATTGCGCTTTTTAGAATTAAAACCCTATACAAACGCACGTGAACATACAGCCTTAAAGGTGCGTTTACCTTTGAAGTTTTTTCTTGCACTTATCAATATTCTCGCAACAAAAAACAGCCATTCTGTATGCATGCCTTAGCTACTTGAATGCGACAGGAAGACGATCCACGCTGGACCCGACTTCAATGTTGCGTCTACAAGGCAAGACACGGTTTTTTGTCAAATAAAAAACTAATGCGTAGAGACAATAGCGCAGGGCATTTCATGCGTGGACGTTGCGCCATGAAAAAAAGAAACGACGGCGATGGGCGTCGAGTGAAGAAGTGGGGCGAGCACCCTAACGCGAGACGAGTGGCTCGCCACTGCGCCAAGCGAGTCGCACCCAGCCGCTGCAGAGCCCCCACAGCAGCCGCACGCTGATCAGCCCCGCGACAAGCCAAGTGAAGAGCGTGGCCAGCAGGCGCGACGAGTATCCTTCGTTGCCGTAGAACATGCCGACCCACATCAGCCAAACGAGGGCGCACGCAATGGCCCACCAGCGCGCAAGTGCGACGAACTGATAGAGCACTCCCTGCCACGCCTGGCGATCGACGCGCGGGGCGAAAACGGATCGCAGCATCGCGCTCACCCCTTCGAGCAGCGGCAGACCTCCGTACCAAATCGCTGCTCCACCGACGCCGAACCAAAACAAGTTCACACCTCGGTAGATCATTTTCAGCGAGTAGGCGATGTTCATCTGGCCAATGATGAGCCAGTCGAACGCCACGTAGTTCACCAGCGCCGCCACGAGGAGCAGGGCAAAGGTCTGCTGAAATTGACGCAGGGCGATATCGCGCGGAAGGCGATTGAAGTCACCTTCTCCCGTTGCGAGACTAGTCACTTGATACGGATTGATTTCCATCGCGCGCTGTTTCACCCGCTGCTGTCACTGGCCGCCTAAAAATCGCCTGCCCGGTACATGATCCCGCAGCCGAGCGAATATTCCGCCCGTTCTGCGTCGGTAAACCATCGCACCGCTGCATCTAAGGCAATCGCCTTGCGGCCGAGAATTTCATGCGACCTTGCGTTTCGTACCGTTTGCAGTGAAGTTGGTCGCCACGTTTTCTCGAAAAATCATTCGACGGGCCAGAAGCGATCTAGGTGGTTCGAGCGATTTGCCGTTACAAAAAGAGACGGCTGTCGTCTTTTTGAGACATCCGTCAAACCCTCTCGAGGGCAATCGAGGGGTGAAATAGGCGGCTGATACCCACCTAAGTGGTTCCTGACGATAACGTTAGGAACTAACCACTGCAGATGGATGTCACGGAAGGCACGGCAGTTGCACTGCTGTCATATGGCAGCACGTAGACTGCCTGTTGGGTTACCTCCACGGAAGATCATCTCCAGGGAAAAGGTTACCGCCATGAATCGCACACCAAATGGCAGCCTTGAAACGCTTCGCCCCACCATCACCACCACGATGGTGGAAGAGGTGACGATCGATTTCGACTCGTCGAACGAGGCCTGGAATCATTTCGATCTCGATCTGTCGGCTCAACTAGCTGACCTCGAAAAGCGATTTCCCGATCGGCGTCCAGCCGCTCAGTCGTCGCGATAATCGCGCGAGCAACTAACTTGTAGCGGGAATTTCTACTCCGCTACGCCTCTACGTTTCATTAGCCCACAGCCACTCATTTTCTTAGCCGGGCGAAGTTCGAGCGGCCTCTGGCGCGACTGCTCAAGGTAGATCCGCAGGTAGCTAAAACACCGACTTGCGGTTCAGCTCGTAGCTATCTCCCAGCAAGCGCTCTGACCCGCGAGAGATGCTCTTTACGACGCCAACTGATCGGGCGTGATCGCCGCTGGTAGCGTCGGAGCCACCGCTGCGGAACCTGAAGATTCAGAAGCATTTGCGCTGGAGTCGGAGACACCAATCGCGGTGTCGATCGGGGCGGAGATGCCATGCCTGACTCCGACAGCGGCAACCACTCCGGTGGCTGTGGCACCGGCGATGGCGGCATCGCGGCGCGGGGTTCGCATCAGCACCAAACTCACGATCGTGAGGATCACGCCGACCATCAAAAACGGCGACAGGGCTTCGCCAAACACCAGCACTCCAGCCACCGCAGCCATCGTCGCCTGAGTGGCATTAATGGCGTTTACATACACCACGCTGATCAGCTGCAAACTCTTCGTGAGCAGCACAAAAGCGACCGTGTTGGTCACCCCAGCGAGGATCATCATCTGCCAATCTTCGGCCGAGGTGGCGGCGATTCCCGAGAGGCCGATGCGCGCGAGAGTTCCCGAGCCGAGACAAACCATGCCGGTAGTCGCCACGATAAACAGGGTGGCGGGGAGCGAATTGCCGCGACTGACTTTGTACCGCAGCAGCACATTTAAGATCGAATAGCCCAGCCCCGAGAAGCAGGCAGCGCCGACTCCGAGAACCAACTGCCAAGCGGACGCACGTTCGCCAGCGACGCTTTTTCGCGCATCGTCTGCCCCAAGCGACAGCACTGCGATGGCCAAGAGGAGCAGTGCTAAGCAGCCAGCGACCCGAAAAGTGACCGGCTCGCGAAGAAAAATGCGGCCGAGCGTGGCAGCGGAAACAATCATTCCGCCGATGGTGAGGGGCACGGCGAGCGCCACCCCAATTTCCCCCAGCGAGAACTGAAACGACACGTTGCCGAGAACTTGCCCACACATGCCGCCGAGCACGATCGCCACGACCGAGCCCCAGCCGGGCCAAATCGTGATCCCCCGCCTCTGCTGCCAGAGCATCCATGGGAACATCGCCATGGCGGTTGGAACTGCCTTGATCGCCTGGACCCAAAACAGGTCGACATCTTTCACCGCTCGCAAGCACGAGTTGGTGACGGTGTAGATCACAGCGGCCAAGAGCCCGAAGGCAATGCCCCAAGCAGCAGCTTCCGCCGGTGATAGCTTGGCAGGCATGGCCGCCACGCGCTCGGAAACTAAAGTTTCGCGCGAGGGGAGCTCAAGGTCGCCTTTCGGCGAATTCATCGCAGCAACCTTCTGGAGCGGGGCTTCTTTCACGAGCATTAGTCTAGCGAAACTCCGCTTGCGTGCGACAGGGCACCCTTAGCTAGCTGCGAATCTTCACGAGTGCCTGTATCCTTTACCACATGCCAACCGACACCAATCCCGAGAGAATAGTTCGGCTCCTCGAAAAAAATGGGGAGCAGCTGCTGACCATCGAAAGCTGCACGGCGGGCCGAATGGCCGCCACACTCAGCGAGGTGCCAGGCGTTTCAAGTCATCTGGTAGGGAGCCTCGTCACCTACCAAAACCGCTCGAAGGCCCATTGGCTCGGGCTCGATCTAGCGGCGCTCGATCGCAGTGGGGCAGTCTCCCCGGAAGTTGCCCTGCAGATGGCCGAGCGAGGTCTGCGGCAAACACCCCACGCCTCGCTCGCCCTCTCGATCACCGGCCACCTAGGGCCGAACGCCCCGGCAGATCTCGACGGCGTGGCCTATGCCACCATCGCCCATCGCTACGAAATGCGACCTCCCACCACCTTCAAGCTCGATCTGAGGGGAAAAGCCGACTCGCGCATCGACCGGCAACTACGGGCGACCCACTTAGCCCTCGGGCATCTGCAAAAGTACCTGAGTCGCCGACTTCGCGTGGCGAAAGAGTTGGCCACCGAACTAAGCCTCGACCACTGGCAGCAGCTTCTTGCCAGCGAGCTCGATGCCGTTGGTCTCGGGGGGCCTTCGATGACGGAAGAGACGATCACCAGTCGGCTGATTTTTCCTGGCTCATTCAATCCGCTGCACCAGGGACATCGGCAAATGATCGAAGCAGCGACGACGATGACAGGACAGCCGGTCGAGCTGCTGATGTCGATCGACAACGTCGATAAGCCGAGCCTCACACGCAGCGAAGTGCTTCGGCGCGTGCTGCAGTTTGCCGCGAGCCATACCACCTGGGTTGTGAAGCCGGCCCGTTTTTGGGAGTGGGCCACCATTTTTCCCGGCGCCACGTTTGTGGTGGGGCTCGATACGCTCGAGCGGATCGTCAGCCACCGCTACGCCAGTTCCCGGCGCGATCACGAAGCGCATCTGCAAACGATCGTAGAACAAGGGTGTCAGCTGCTCGTCTTCGGACGGCTGCACCAAGGGGAATTCCGCAGCGCAACGCAGATCAAGATTCCGAAAGTCCTGCGCGACCGAGTTCACGAAATTCCGGAAGCGGCGTTTCGATGCGATGCCCAGTCGCGACAGCTGCGCAGCGAGCCGACGCTCGTCGGACTCACATTTCCCCCTGCTCTTTTGCAGGAGTAGTATCCCGTCGATCGATCAATGTCAGGTGTTTGGGGTGCCACTGGTATCTTGCCAGTGCAGAAGTTTAAACCCATGTTGTTGGCGAAATCTGCCTAAAACATAGAGACTATTTACACTTCTCGCTGGGCAGAGTTCACTAGGCAGTGCCCAGTGGCACACTTGCCTGCAGACTGCTCATTTCTGCCTGACATTGACTGCTAGACGCAGGACTAAATCGCGGGCCGATTTTTATCGCCATCGCTGACGAAGAATCTCGACGGCGGCCATCGCAAATCCCGACAAGAGCCCCACCACGTGGGCCACGTTGGCGATGCGACCGGTCATAGCGCCGACCGAACTGCTGAGTGCCGGAATCTCGCCAGCCAGGCAGAGAAAAAACCACAGCATGATGATGAACACATTGCCGGGGTCCATCACATAGCCGCTCATGGGGTTGTAGCGGCTCGAGATCCAAACGTACCCAAACGCAGCATAGACCACGCCCGAGAGACCACCGAACATCATCGATCCCCAGGCCGCTTGACCGATGTTCGAGGCCAGACCAGTGAGCAGCACCAGCAGCAGTAGAAACCAGAGCCCTTGGCGACGCTCGATCTGCCCGCCGATCTGAAAAAAGCAGATCCCATTGAACAGCAGATGGGTAATGCCGAAGTGCATCAAGATGGGCGTCAGGAGTCGCCAGTATTCTCCCGCGAGCACGCTAAACCAAACAGGATTACCGAGCCTTCGGAGCAATTCGGAGCGTTTGGTTTCGATATCTGCCGTGCGATAGTCGGGCTCGTTCTCGATCTGCTCGCCAAGGACGTTGGCCCGCTCGTCGAGCGCCACCACATCCACGATATTGAGCCAGCGATAGGGAGCTTTGGTCACGTCCGGTTTACTGAAGACGCCCCCCATCAAACCGAGCACCACCGAGATGGCCAGAATGGCGGTGACCAGCGGCACGCTGCCTAGATTGACGCCACCACCCGAGCGGCGCCAGTTGTCGCCCGGCCTGATCGTGTTGCGGACCTGCTGCTCGAGCCGCTTTTGCTCGGCGATGATCTGCTCTTCAGCTTGCTTGATCGCAGCCGCATAGCGCGGGTCGTTGGGATTGGACTGAAACTCGGCTGCCAGCTTGCGAGCCTCGGCAATCGCATCTTCGTCCCGAATCCAAACGACAAAACCACTTTTATCTTCTTCTGCAAACGCGTCGACGCCGTTTACGCGGAGCCAAGCGGTCAGCTTCGCCGCCATGAGCTCTTGATCGAGCTGAACCAGCTGCCTCATGCGATACCTGGCTTGCGATGCGCTCGCTTAGAAGGAACAAAAAGGGAAGGATCGCACAATTTCAAGCTGACGAACTGACCTACGGAATTAAATCATTCTTACTGGTTGCCAATGCCCAGTGCTCGATACTGGCCTGCTTCCAGCAATGTTTGGGCACGCTCGACCTCGGCGTAATAGTCGCGCCGTACCAGCAAACGGGCTGCTGCTTCGTCGAAAATACCGACCACTTCGCGGTGCAGCTGCAGCGCGGTGGCTGTCACTTGAGCGGTGATCGGTCCCTCGACCGTGTTGCGAACAGCCTCGGCCTTCTTGGGACCAAAGGCCAGCAGCAAACAGCGCCGCGATTCGAGAATCGTGCCGACTCCCATCGTCACGGCAAGTCGAGGCACCTTCTCTTCACCCCCAAAAAAACGGGCGTTGTCGCGAATCGTTTCGCTGGCCAAAGTCTTCAAACGCGTGCGGCTGCCGAGCGACGATCCTGGCTCGTTGAAGGCGATGTGGCCATCGGTGCCAATCCCGAGGAGCTGCAGGTCGATGCCACCGGCGTCGCGAATCTGCTGTTCGTACACCCGGCAATGGACTTCGAAATCGAGAGCACGGCCATCGGGAACATGCGTTTTGCTCGGCGCCAGATTCACATGATCAAACAGATGCTGCTGCATGAAGTGGCGATAGCTTTGCGGATGGCTTGGGCCGAGTCCCACGTATTCGTCGAGGTTGAACGTGGTGACCTGTGCAAAATCCAGCCCTTCGGTCTGATGCAGGCGAATGAGTTCGCGATAGGTCTCGAGAGGGGAACTTCCGGTAGCGAGCCCAAGGACCGTGTCGGGCTTACGACGGATTTGATCTGCAATGAAACGTGCCGCTCGGCGACTGGCCGCCAGAGCATCCGACTCGATAATAACTCGCACCCAATCGCTCCCCAAAATATCGGCTTAAACTGCAAGCTATCAGCATAACAAGCCGCCGCGCCCCAGAATATGCCTAGCGTTCGGCAGAGTGGGCAACCAGCCGGTTTTTCACGCGTCAAAATCGGCTGTCGACCCTGAAATTAGGGAGTCGGTGGCGAACTCGCCTGTGGAGGAGTCAGCCCCATGCAACCAGCTTCGTTTTCGGGCGCTGCTGCGAGCGCCGCCTGAATCGTCCCCACCACCGCCAGCGACGGATCGCCGTCCCACAGCGGTTTGCTGCGGCTGGGCTCTGCCAGCACTTCCGCGAGGGTGCTGGAGCCGAGGGCTTGCTCGACGAGCGCCAGGGCGTCGTCCATCCGGCGGTGAAGCGGGCACAAATGCTCGCCATGCCAGGCCAATCCGAGTGGACAGCTCCGAATCCGGGCGACCGGTTCCACCGCCTGCACCACCTCGAGAATCGTTAGGTCGGCTGGCGACTTCACCAAGGTCATCCCCCCTCCGATGCCGCGCTGCGAGTGCAAAATCCCGGCCCGTACAAGTCCCTGCAGGACCTTCGAAAGGTAGGCCTTGGGAACCTTCGTCACCGCTGCAAGCTGTTCTGTGGTCGCTGGTTGCGACGAATCAGCCGCCAGATAGACCACGGCTCGCAGGGCATATTCGACGGTCTGAGAAAACATACGAACTTCCGCAAACTACGAGAGAAAACAAAACTGGACATTGACATCCACTATAGCCGATTTACGATTCAGACAAATGGATATTCATGTCCATTTTATCTCGCGGCGGTGAATGTCAACTTCAATTCCCAGCAGCCGCGAGCAACTCCCCTTCCTTTCAGCCCCCCTCTCCAACGAATCAGGAACCTTGCGATGAAGCGGATTGATGAAGCTCGCCTCGAAACCGACGTGGCCTATCGCTTTGGCTACCTCGCCGAGTTTATGAACGTAACGGCCGACGATCTGGCAACAGTGGCCGCTGCCGGTCCGCATCTGGCCCCGGTCATCCCGGCGCTAGTCGACGCGGTGTACGAAAAACTGGCCCAGTACGATGCCACCTGGCGGCACTTCGTGCCGCGGAACGCTGGCTACGATGGCCCCACAGCCACCTCGGTCGACAACCTTCGCGCCGACGATCCCCAGATCGCCTTCCGCAAAACGCACCTGGCTCGCTATCTTCGCGCGTTGGTCGAGCGGACCTACGACGCCAAAATGGTTTCGTATCTCGACATGGTGGGGAAGATGCACACCCCTCTAGCCGGCTCTTCCGAACTCAACGTGCCGCTGGTGCAGATGAACGCACTGCTCGGTTTTGTAGCCGACGCACTGATCGCCACCATCTTCTCGCTGGGACTCGACCGCGAGACCGAAATCAAGACCCAGCGTGCCTTCCAAAAATTGTTGTGGGTTCAAAACGATTTAATCAATCGCCACTATCAAACAGCATCGACTTGGAACGATACGCCCCCCTCGCAAGACGCTGCGAATCAACTGGCGACTTCGCATTAAGACAATTGGTACTAATTGTATGAACAAACAATCGCAAGATACCTCTTGCGACGACGCAAACAGCGTGCTTATAATACACCTCGAATTAAGCGACCTAAAACATTTTTTAGGTCGCTCTTTTTTGACTCACCTTCAGCCTGAGCCCCTGAAGCGATCGATCATCGCTCATCATTTTGCCGCGACATGCTCGCCTAGTGAATCGCCTCCTTGCCCAGCACTGGCAGGCATATCGGCTTGTTTTCTCGAAGAATCGCTGCTGTTATATGCATCAGCGACGACCTAGCAGGCCGCTCCCTCGCGCTCCTCCGCTGTGATCACTTGCGCGAAATCAAGATTCTCCACAAAAGCTAAAAGCAATCGCGATTGCTCGAACCGAGCGAGCAAAGCGCCGCGCTGATACTGCGCATCTCCATAGTATCATCGAACCGTTCGATCATAATGAATATTACCTTAGAAGACCTTATGCACTCAGCGATTGGAGAGCGACTTCGCGAGTTGTAACCTATTAGCTCATTTCATGTATCGATGTCAGCAATGTCAATGTTTGGTCCCATCGAAAACCCGCTCGTATCGCAAGACGATCCTACAGCGCGTCGCCGTTTATCCGGCGCGCAGTCAGGCGAATAAGCTGCGACGCTGGAATTTCAAAGAGAAGCGGATGAAAACCGATTACGTCGATGACCCGGGAGGGATCGGGCTCGAGACGGTGCGCGAAATCCGGGTCTGCTCGCTCTGTTATACGAGTAGCCAGTCGACCTAACAGCCTTTGCGCAGGGTGGGCTCTGTTCAACGCCCCGCTAAGCAGCGGCTGGCGATATAGTGCCTCGCCAAGATGAACCTCCACCTGCGGCCGAGCTACGACTCGCCGCAGTGCTCACTCACAGGCTCTTGCTAGGGGCGACGAAGGGGCTCGCCGGTGGCAATTCGCAGCTGCGCTGTCGCCTGGAAATAGTCGGCGATCGCTTCGATTTCGAGTTGCTGTGCGTCGAGCTCAGCCGCCTCTTGAATCGCGATCCGCAGCACATCGCTATTGCCCAGTTCGAAGCTGCGATACTCGGCATTCACCAGTTCGCGAGCGAGTCGAACATTCTCGCGTGTTTGTGCCAAACGCTCGATCGCGGCATCGCGCGCCGAATGAGCATCCTGGACTTCCGTGGCAATCTTTTCCATCGTGAATTGCTGCTTGATCGCCAGTTGCGAAAGCTTGGCTTGCGATGCACGAATTTTGCCCGACGCTTTATTCCGCTGCACCGGCATGTCGAAGACGAGACCCGCTTCGAGTTCCAGCGGCGTTTTATCTCCGCTGCTGCTCGCCTTAGCGCCGACATCTTTGCTCACTTCAATCACGGTGCTCAGATTGGGCATCAAGTCGTTGTTGCCCTGCGCTAGATCGATCGAAACGCTTTCGCGGGCCAGTGCCAACTGCCGAATCTCGGGGCGAATATCGATGGCACTAGCGATATCGGTCTCGAGCTTGGTATGCAATGCTGGATCGATGGGCGGGAAGTTGGGTGGTAGCTCGGCGACCGAAGGAATGATCGGATTACCGATCGGATCGCGGAGGAAGAGGGAGAGCTTGATCGCCGCTGCTTGAAGCTTACGTTTCGCTTCGACAAGTTTGGCTTCACGCGAGGCGATCAGTCGCTCGTTTTGCATCAGCTCGACGCGGGCGATGTTTTCGAGTTCTACTTGCCGCGCAAGAGCCGCTTGTCGATTCTTGGCGACTTCGAGCAGCTCTTGCGTGACCATGAAGTTTTGGCCAGCGGCGACCCACGACCAGTAGACATACGACGCCACGCTCAGCGCTTCGAGCACTTGCTGCTGAACGATCGGCTCGGCGGCTGCCAAATCGAGATCGGCTTTCATGATCTCGGCGCGGCGCTCGTCGATTTCGCGACCTCGCAGCAATGGCGTTAACCAGCCGACTTTCAGTTCGCCCCCTTCGTTGGTTTCGCGTTCTTTGTACCACGGCTGAAAGTCGCCATCGCCCAAGCGATACTGGCCGTAGAGCGAGCCACCCATCCAGGTCGCTTGCTCGGCCTTCACAGCGTGCCGATAGTTTTCGTAGAAACCTTCCGCCAGGTTCATCGATTCGGCGGCGACCTTCAGATCAAAAGCACCTTGCGCTGCTTGCGCGCGACCCGATGCGATTTGCTGCTCTTCGAGCGCACTGAGCACCAGTGGAAATTGCTGCACCACGCTCCCCATCAATTGCTCGAGCGAGAGGGGTGCCTTCTCGAAATTCTCAGCACTTGGATCAGCCGACTCGATCAGATTTTGCAAACGATCGGCAGGGCTACGCTCGGGTAGTGTGGGGCTGCGATCGCCCATTCCCAGCGGCAGAGGAAGGACTTCCGGCGCGCCGCCAGCGGGGCTGTTGGGATCAGGATCCGGCGCAGGAAGGGGCACAATCCTCGGGGCTGGCATAGGTCCCGTCGGCGGACCGTTCATGGGCCGAGGCATCGGCGCAGGAATGGGTGCCAGCATGGGGCCAGACAGGGGTGGCGGCAGTGGCGCTGCGTCTGGAGGCTGCACGGGGACTTGCATCGATACTTGGCTGACGGCTGGGAGAAAAGCCGTACGCCGCGACGGATCGTGCGCAGCAGGAGACGACTCGCTCGGGGCGCGTGAAGCAGCCTGCGGCATTGGTGCCGTTGGCGGAGTTGTTTGGGAGCGTGTCGTGCCACAACCGGTTCCACCAGCGAGCACGAGGGCGAGCACCATCCATGACTTCCATGTCATTTGGGGAGCTTCACTTTCGTCTTTTCTTTAGAGTCACTTTTCGGTTCTTCCATGGCGATTACCGGCGGGAAGCCGTTGAGTTGTCGCCACACTTCATAGCCGAGCCGAACCTCGTTAAGCATCACCCAGCCATTGGCACGAGCCCCTTGGCGGAGGAACTGTTTCGAGGGCCACGGCTGATTGGGTCGAGGTTGTACGAGGACGCGGAAATTCCCTTTGCCGTCGTCGGTCGCATCAATCGCCACCACTTCGCCGCTAAAAGTACCGACCGCCACGCTCGGCCATCCAGCAAACTGCACCGCGGGCCAACCTTCGAACTGAAGCCGCACTTCGCGACCGAGTTCGATGAGCGGAATGTCGTTTCCATTGACCCACAACTCCACCGCTTGCTCCGTCGTTTCAGGAACGATCATGAAGAGAGGATCACCCTCTTTGAGCATTTGGGTGTTGTCGGCGACGTAGATGCGAAGCAAGATGCCATCGCGCGGAGCGACCACCGTACGCTGTCCGAATTGTGCGAGTTTCCCTTGAATTTCAGCCAGTTCTTTGCGAGCGAGTGCCTCTTCACCTTGGGCTGCTTGATGCTTGGCCTGAGCCTCTTGCACCTTGGTGACTGCCTCGCGCACCTTGGCCTTACCCTCGGCGAGCTTCGATTCTCGTTCGCGCTCCGCAGCTTCGACGTAGCTCTCGCTGGCTTGCCGTTTGGCAACCGCTTGCTCGTACTTGGCTTTCGCTTCTTGACCTTTGATCCCCCCCACAATCCCTTCCTTGGCGAGCGTATCTTGACGCTGGAAGTCGATTTCGAGTTGCCACTCGGAGGCCTTCGCTGCGGCGAGATCGCTTTTGCTCGCGGCGATTTTTTGCTCGGCGACGGCGATCAGCTGCGCGTACGATTCCTCAATCAGCGTGCGCGATGCTCGGTACTCTTCGATCTGCGAAAAGTACGACTGCACCTTGTCGGTCGCGAAGGCGAGCTTCTGTTTCGTCGCTTCGACTTGCTGCTCGAGTCGCAAGGCTCGCTCGGGATCGTTGTCGGCGATCTCCAAAATGAGTTGCCCCTTGGTGACCGAGGCTCCTTCGTAAATTCCTTCTCCCCATTTAGCGACGCGACCATAGATCGGCGCTTCGATCGTTTGAGGACGTTCGGTCGGATCGTACGCCACGACTCGCCCCGCTCCACGCGACGTTTGTTGCCACGGTAGATAGAGCATGCCGACAATCATGACGAAGAGGGCCAGGAAGAGCCCGAACGCCAAAACGCGGACACCAATGGAGGGCCGAACGAGCATCTGCGACTGCCAGGTGCGCGCTTTGGCTGTGGCGTTTCGCTCGGAAACGTTTTCAACCGCGGTTGGCATCGTGGTGGTAGCCGACATGACGTTTCATCCTGGACTTGGCGAGTTTAGCGAACCGAAACGAGTCCGAGCCGATTCTTTGTGCCTGAGCTCGTGGGATCTTCCTCAGGCGAGGTGCCATCGCTGTGAAAATCCGGACCGAGATGAATCGCACGATCGCAGCTCGAGAGCAACCCATCTCGTCCCGAGACAATGATGAGCGTACGCGAGCGATCGGCGCTGGTGAGCGCATCGAGAACCCGTCGCAGTTGATGATCGGCTAGCTGATCGAGGATCGTATCGACCATCATCAGCCGCGGCTTGCTGACGAGCGCTCGCGCGAGCGCCAGACGAATCAGCTGACTTCCCGAGAGGGGATTACCGGTCGGCGACAGCTTCGTTTGCAACCCTTCGGGCAAGTGCATCACCTCGTTCCAAAGATCGAGATCTTCGAGCACTTGCCGCACATCTTCGTAGTTAATTCCAGCCCGACCGAGATCGATGTTTTCGGCCACGGTCCCTTCGAAAACTTCGATCGATTGCACGAGTGCCACTTGCTCGCGCAGTGCAGCAGGCGAAACACTGCGTAGGTCGAGCGCATCGAATTCGATATAGCCGTGCGCGGGATCGTCGAGCGCATACAGCATTTCGAGGAGATGACTTTTTCCCGAGCCAGGCGGGCCACTAATGGCGACACGTTCCCCGGGCTCAATCACCAGCGACAGAGGATTGCTTGCATGGGGCGCGGTGGCCCCGTGATGACCACCTTGCAGCGTGACACGATGAAGCGCTACACGGGCACCGAGCGACAAACGTTGCGGGTTCACCCCTTCATCGCGTTCGGTCGGAAGATCGAACAGATGTCCCAGCTTGTCGCAAGCGGCGAGCAAGTCGTAGTAGCTTTCCATATGTTTGCCGAGCTTGGCAAACGAGCCAACAATCACTGCCACAATCAGCTCGGCCGCCACAAGCTGGCCCAGCGTGAGCTGACCATTGATGACGAGAAAACCGCCGATCCCCAGCAGCGATGCCCCGGCAACTGCTTGTAGCGCCAGGGAGAAAATAATTTGACGTATGAGAATCGCAAAGTGATTTTGACGAGCTTTGAGATAATCGACGGTTAGTTCATCGGCTCGCTCGCGCGCACGCTGTCGGCCACCATCGAGCTTAAAGGTGGTCGGAAACATCGCCAGCTGTTCAAGCCACGAAGCAACCGCATATTTCTTATAAGATTCGTTAATGGCCGTATCGACAGCCCCGCGTCCGAGCGCAAAGACGGCAAACGCCACGCTCCCCATCAAGACAAGGTCGAATCCGAGCAAATAAGGGTGATAGAAGGCGAGCACAATCATGCCGATGATCGCTGTGATGACGATGGCGATTCCATCGAGCACCAGCAGAGCGGCTGATTTCTGAACCGTGATCACTTCAAAGAAGCGATTGATCATTTCCGGACCATGCTGCTCGGCAAACGCATCGCGCTTCACACGCGGCAATTTTTCGGCCAGCTGCATCACCACCCGCACAAACACTCGGCGCTGCATGATTTCGGCGATGTAGGTCTGCAGACCCTTCAGCAGCGCCGCAAACCCGAGAAAGGCAAACAGCATGATCGCCAGGACGACGAGAGGCTGCAGATAGCGGCCGAACGTGACGGTGTTGACCAGCGCCTCGACCGTGATCGGAGTCGCCAGCGAAAGGAGCCCCACCACGAGCGAAAAAATGCCCACTACGACGATATCGGTCAGGTCAGGACGAAGCAGCCGCAGCAGCTGGCCCAGCGGACCAACGTACGGAGCTTCGCCGTGGCTCCCATGCATCGGTTTGGTTCCTGCCATTCGTCTCTCCCTCGCTTTTTCTAGGGCGTCCGCACCATCCGACCGGCTAGCACTGCTGGCATCGCTGAGTGTTACGTACGCGTTAGAAAATAGGTTCGCTTCGTTAAATTCGGCCCATCCCCCCCAAAACTAAAGCTCAACCCGCCTTGGGAGCACCTTTTCGAGCAGCTTCCGAGAAAACCAGCCACCAGCCACATAAAGTTAGCCGCATTCACTCCCCTACTCGACGAGCAAAACAAGCCGAGCGCGCCATTTTGACACACCCAGCTGACATCGAGGCTTTGAAGAGCTGATGAGCCTGCATCACCCAGCCGCGCGTTTTCGCACAACTAGAGGGCCCTAAAAAGGAAATGTGAGCGCTTAGATAAGTTCACTATAACTTAGAACTATTACGCCCCGGCCACCCTTAGGCAAATCGATAATTATCGATTTCATAGATAGAAAAAATCGATAGATCTGCCACTGCTTGCATCTTTACACTCAGCCCACCCCCGACTGAACTATCAGCCACCTTCCCGCGCTGCTGTTCCAACTCCGCCACGAGGGAGGCGACAGATCAGCAATCCACGTCCACAGCTCATCATCAAGTTGGGGGCGGAAGTCAAACCGCTCGGGTTCCATCCTGGACCCCGCCATGTCGCGGGATCGTGAGCCCATCGCAAAACTCCTTTCGTTGCTTCCTACGCTCCACGTTCCTAGCAGGCTTAGCTGGCAAACTAGGGATTTGCAACCGGCTCTCGCAGCAGGGACTGAAATACGTTGATCATCCAATTACACTGATGAAGCTACTGCCTCCAGGACGCCGAACGCTGCCCACATTCCGGCGGCTGTAAAAACCGATCGCGACCACGCCACCTACACCCCGACCGGAGCCCCGTTCCTAACCAAGCGTCACCATATTCGGGCACCCCGCGCCTCCTTTTTCAACCGCCGTTAATACCCGAATCCCCAACACATCCTTCGCCGCCATTTGAGACCAGCACCATCCCATGCGAACCAACATCCTCTCCCTTGCTGTTTTGCTCACCATGGCCTGCCTTACTTTACCCGGCATCGCGCAAGAAGCCGCGCCAACGGGCAAACTCAGACTCCACGCCATCTTCGACAGCAACATGGTGCTCCAGCGCGGCAAACCTATCGTCATCTGGGGGTGGGCGAACCCCGGTGAAAGTGTCTCGGTGCAGCTCGGCCAGGACAAAGCCGAAGCCAAGGCTGCGGCCGAAAAAGGCCGCTGGGAAGTCACCTTCCCCGCCCGCGATGCAAGTGCGGAGCCACAGAACCTGACTGTCACCGCCGGTGGCGAGAAAGTGGAAATGACCAACATCGTCGTCGGCGATGTGTGGGTTATGTATGGTCAGAGCAACATGGCGTTTCCGCTCAAGAACGTATTGAACAAGGACACGGAATCCGCGCAGGCGAATCTGCCTAACCTGCGCCTGTTTTCCATCACCACCAACGAGCAGGCCGATCCGCAGGAGGACATCCGCCGCGAAACCATCGACACCGGTGGCTGGGTGACTTCCACCCCGGAAACCGCGCTCGAATTCTCCGCCATCGGCTTCGTGTTCGGCAAGCAGGTTCAGCTTTCTCTGGGAATCCCGATCGGCCTGATCAAGAACTCTCGCGGTGGTGCCTCGATGGAGGCTTTGGTGCCTCCCCACAAGTTTCAGGAAATCCCTTCGGGCAAGGCGCTGGTCGAGAACATCAATGCCCAGCGTGCCACCTTCGACCTCCAAGCCGTTTCCATGGCGCAATATGAAAAAGAGCTGAAACAAGCCCAGGACAAAAAGCTGCCGGAAGACAAGTGGCCAAAAAAACCGGAAAATGGAGACAATGTTCGCTCCTGGAACATTCCCGGCAAAAGCCCCAGCCACCCCGGCAGCGTTTACAACGGCATGTTCGGCGTTTTCAAAGGCTACAACATCAAGGGCGTGCTGCTCCACCACGGCTACAACAACGCGATGACCGGCAACTGCCGTCCGAAATTCTACCGTTGGATGACCAAAGCCCTGATCGAAGGGGTGCGTGAGGATTTCCAAGACCCAACGATCGCCTATGGCGTGATTGGTTTCTGCGCCGGCGGCAATCCCCAGAGCGAGGAAGATTTCGAACTCCAACCTCCAGGCCCTCCGTTTATCCGCGAGGCCCAGCGTCTAGGTGTGGAAGATCTCAAGGATCCGCTCACCAACGGATACATCCCCGCCTACGATGTGCAGTCGCCCGGACTCCATCCTCCCAAGAAGGTCGAACTCGGCCAACGTGCAGCGCGTTGGGCTCTGAACAAGTTTTACGACCAGAAGGCGCAATGGGAGGAGGCGAAATTGCTTTCGGTCAAAACGGAAGGGGACGAGATGATCCTCACTTTTGACAAACGGGTGCAACGTGTCGACTGGGGAAACATCCTCGAAGGCTTTGCCCTCGCGGGGGAGGATGGCAAATACTACAAAGCCTACGCCCGCCGCTCGACCAAAGGCGATATCTGGGAAGCAGCCAAGACCGTCCATGTCTGGAGCCCGCTGGTGCCTCAGCCGGTTCACGTTCGATATGCTTGGGGGCACTCTCCAATGGGCAATCTCAAGGTAGCAGGTTTACCGGAAATGCCGATTCCCGAATTCCGCACGGATTCCTGGGATCTTCCTGAAAGCGAGGATCTAACCGACAAAGGCCTTACCAGGGAATTTTCCAAAGAGTGGCAAGAAGACGGAAAAGCCCGTCTCGAATACCGCCGCACCGAAGAGGCCAAACGCGCGCTCGAAATCATCGAGCGTCTCAAAACGCTCGGTAAGCCAACCCCATAAGAACCCATCACCCCCCTGTTCCTCAATTAGCTCGTTGCCAAAACGCTAACGAAGTTCATGGGAACCGGTCACCGATGCTCGGCAAAAGCAGCGATGTGAATGGTCGAGGCAGATGCCCAAGGAATTCCTTGGGCTTGTTCCGCCTCGAGCGCGTCGCCTGCTGAAGTCACGCTCGCCTACAGCACGCTCCAGCAAGCACCGCGAATATCATCATCACCTCTACCAAGCCTTCCTCCAGCTCGCCTGCGCACTCATCTGTCTCAGAAGGCTTGGCTATGGGTTCTACTCACGCATATCCTCTTCGAGATCGATGGCAATCCAATAGGTGTGGGGAGATTTAGCCATACATTCTTCCTCGTTGACTTGATGTGGCAAATCGATGGTACGGCGAATAAGCTTTCCATTTCTCACGTTCCGAATGTAGATCGATGGACGCTGCTCGGCGCATCGCAAAGCTTGAAGATAACCTTCGAGTGTTGTGAATCGCCAAATGTCGATGGCAACAATGATGTCGCCTCGCTCGAGCCCCATTTTTGCCGCTGGTCCGCTGGCATTAACACGATCGACCCGTATGCCCCGATTCGGCAGCCCTTCGGGCGCTGGAATCTCAAAGTCCTTGGGCATATCGACAATCGTTCCTGTAAACCCAAGTTTGGGCTGCCCTTGCGGTGGTGCCTCTGCGCGTAAGCTAGAGGTTACTACGCCCCCCATTACCATTAATGTGATGACATAAGGAATGAAATGTCTCATAGGTAGTTACTCCCTAAAAATGGCCGATGAGTGGCGACACCGTAATCGGAGATACAAATTATTTCACAGCCAAAGGCTGATCTGCTTCCCACTTGCCGACAGCCGTGAAACGAAACTCTGAAGTCTTTGTTTCACCATCTTCTTCCCAAGTACCTGTTAGGCTGACATCTAAACTCAAATTACCAACAATGCGGCTAGCCATCACCGATGTGCCATCACCCAATCCACGAAACTGTGTAACAACCACCCCAGGCATCGCCCCTAAAGTTGGGGCGTTAAGGTGAAACATGATCTTGCCAGAAGCTGCGTTCATAGTGCCATTCAGCCTTGCTACCGACCTACCTTCCTCCTCCCCAAAAGAAACAACTCCCGTAGCGACAGTTCCCTTCAGCACCAGTTTGATTCGCCCCGTGAATGCCCCTTCTGTGAACTTTACGTTTTCTTTCTCATTACCGACCATCACCAGTTGGGCACTGCTGACCGTTATCATGCCCTCAAATGTCCCTTGAGGTAGAAGTCCCGCGGTCGCGAGGGTATCTCCAAACTCTTGATGTTGTGTGGTTATCCAGACAAGGTTCTCGTCTTGTGCCGCACTCAACTTTTCACGAAAAGCGATCAGCTGTGCTTCCAGGTTCTCGAGAATGGTGTTGCTGTAAACGCGAAGACGAATATTCTTGGCGATGCTGGTGAAGGTTTCCAGCAAGTCACTAGAGAGCTCCACGTCGGTGGCAATGATGGCATAGTCAGGAATGCTCGTTAGTCGCACACCTAACTTGCGGATTTGCTGCTCGGCTTTCTGCAGTTTTCCCTCCCTTAAGAGAGGGTCCGTTTCTGCAGTTGCCTCCTGACAGAATTTTATGGCCAGGGCAGCGGCATCTTCATTCTTGGCGTAGAGCGCACGCCCTTGCTCAAGTCTTTCTTTTAAGATGGCCAGCGGGTCATTATGGACTCGCAGTTTTGATCGCGAATCAACGTCAAGCTTTGCAAGAAACTGCGTTAGCTCTTGCTGCTTTGCGATGGCCTGCTGTTGTAGCTGGGAACGCAGTTTCGGATCGGCTTCGGCCGACGCTTTGGCAGCAATTTCACCGAGTTCTTTTCCAAGCTGATCAAACGATTGTTGATTGTCAGCATGCGCGTAAGTGGCTCCTAAAAGAGCCGCAGGAAACACGAACCAAAGCATGAGGTTACGCATGGCCACACCGCACCTTTCGCAGAGCGAAACACTCCCCAGTGATGAACCCAAGGCTCTAGTGTCGCAATAACTGTGCCATGCTGAATTGTGGTGCTGAGCCACTCCTCGCATTACGACGTTGTTGGCTCCAATGGAGCGAAGAATCAGGCGTCGGTCCGGGGAAGTATGCTAAGAAAAATGCTTAGAAAAACGCACCTCGGCCCAGCAACCGCAGGGAGCCATGGGCGTGCAATTCTTCTTGAGCGAATCAGTTCCGCACACCCTGCTGTGCTGCAGTGGCACAGTCCCGCGGAATCGGTCAGAACCCGCATCAAGCGAATCGTTAAAAAGCCTTGCTAGTAGGCCCCGAGGCTTTCGACGATATCTCGAATTCGTGAGAGGTCTCTGCGCGAACAAAATCTGCCAATGGGGGCAGGTTCTTCGCCACGGCTCAAGCCGATCCCCAATCGATGCTAGATGGAGCGAAGCAGAATCCGAAGCAGTACACTACCGTGTACACTAGCACCCGCGCATCAATCTTTTCGCGCACCGCAAAAATGAAAAGTGGGATATTCCTAGGGAAAACGAGACCCTGCGATTCTCGGCGCAACATACCCAGCGGATGGGGAGGGATTCGAAGCGATCGACGTAAAGCATTGTCACACAAACAACTTACGTCATTCTGAAAAGCAAGGCGAAGCAGAATCCGAAGCAGTTTCCGCCGATCCCCGTTTGCGAGCCCTGCTCGAAGCTTGGCCCACACTCCCCGAGCCTCTCCGCGCGGGCATTCTGGCCATGGTCAAAGCTTCACGACCATCGGCCTAGGCCCCAGGGCTTAGGTTCTTTCCCGCTTCCAACGCATGCGACGCAGTGACGAACTAGCAGGACACTGAACTGTTTTTGCTCTGCCCGATCCATCTAAGGAACTTGGCACCGTCGCTAGTTCCGGATATCCCCAGCTGCAAAGGTTCAGCCATAGGACCCGATGCCGTGGGTAGGCGAGCTAATCGCGATTCCTAGTCGCCCCCTTCCGATGGATGGTATAACAGCGAGCCCCCTTTCTAGCTCGCAAGCAACCATCGGTATCGACTCTCCCGTGAATCAGCCCACCAGCCCCGCCGTTGACCTCGAGAAGTTCATCGCCGATTGGCAATCGTCGGCAGCGGCCGAGCGTGCTAACTATGCTCTGTTCCTCACCCAGCTAAGTGAGTTCATTGCACACTTCCTGTTGTTTGGTTGATTGCTAAATCACAGTTTGACTGGCTATTTCAAGTCGAAGGCGGTGCCACGTATACACCCTGTGATTCTGCCAATCTGAGAATCACATATCGCGTTACACGTTCCAATCCCGCAAACGTTGGGGCCCTCCCAATAAGCTTCCCAAGTTCTCGATCTTCGTCGACAACAGGCGCACCAACTTGCACTTCTGTATTTGGCCCGCCAATTCCTCTCGAAACCCAGGACCCGAACGGTACTCCTGTATGCACGTATCTGCTTCGAAGGTCGTAGGCAGCGCCCATACATGATTCAAAACTGTCAAGCTTCAGAGCAAATAGTGGCTCAGTTGCCTCTGATCGCGTAAAGAAGTCGTCGTCGACTAGCCGAAGAACAGACTTCAAAAAACGACGTTTAACTTGCAACATCCTACTGCGAAACAAAGCAGCGATCTGCTTTCCGTCGGTCAATCCGCTTTCGATCTCACTCAACGCATTCAATGTTCTGTCGTCAAGCAACTCATCCTTCTCGAACTCAAAGAAGTTCGAAAGCACCTCGATTGCAGTAATCAAATGAAGGTATGCGACTTCTGGATCATGCTCAGCTGTTTGCAACGATTGAAGGTAGAACTTGCAAATAGTCTGAAACGACCGCAGAAACTTTATGTCAATTGCTCCAGCCTTTAGTAGTCGCTCAATACGCGAGAACTCTACTAGATTGAGGGGCACAGAGTAGTCGACTCGCACTTTATGGGAGTTGAACGATAGATCACTTCGGCATAAATGCCCAAACTCACTTAGATCGGGGAGTCGAAAGTAACCGCTTCCCTCTATTTGCCCGTGAGAGTCAAATCGCTTTCCGTAAAGAACTGCAAGGTACGAACAGATCATTTCACCGACAGGGTTGTAGTTGGGAACTGGCCCCATTCTTTCCTCGGACACAACGGTTCGAAATGCAAAAATGAAGGCGCTTCGTGAAGCGGGTCCTTCCTCCCTGCGAATAAAAGCGCTTCGATCCCTAAAGTCAGGCCATGCATGAGAGAGCAAGGCACAGTCCGTCTCGTACTCACCAACTAGCCGACTTGTGGTCGATATTAGACTTTTGTGGACGTCTTGCTGCGGCCGAAGACTCATTAAGTTATTTCCCAAAAGCGCGTAACGTGGGACGGTCGATACGGATCTGAAATTCCTAGATAAGTTGGCTAACCTAACCCCGGATTACTTGCCATGCAATTCACCCGCGGAAATGCCGAGCAGATCGAAGAAATTCTCGACGCCTTGGCCGATCTCGGTTTCGCCCGCGAATCCCGCGGCAAGTTCAGCAAGTAAACCACCACGCCCGCAATCACCCAACCCCAGCCCCCCTACGTTCATTTTGTGGCGACTGACGAGCACTAGACCGAACGTGAACCTAGGCTAGAGTTTTCGGGAAAGTGGGAAACCCGGCATCCGGTGATGCGAGGCCCTAGGGGCGATAATCCGGCGCTAGGGAAGTGCCGAGACCGTCGAGCATAGCGGGGACATTTTACGGCCATAGTTTCTTGAATGGGGTTTGCTGTCAGTATCGGTATTTGCTGCGTGTTGCTTCTGCTCGTTTATTGTCGCACCTAATGGCAAAGCTACGCTTGCCAGTTGCTCGCGAATGCTTCATTTTGCTGGGGTTGTAGGTAGTAGCCCACCACCCTTGCGGATTGTCGAGCACGATGGCTAAAGCTTCTGATTCCTGGCACCTTTGCGACGATTGTCTCGACCCACTTGCCAAAGACCTTGGCACCATCGCAGCTGACTATCATCGTCCTGCCGATCATGCGAAGCATCGCAAACTATCCAACGAAGCGCGAGCGATTCGCGAATCTGTTTGGCAACAACTCGAGAAGCTCACCGACCACCAAAGGCAACGCCTCGAAGCTATATCGCAACAACTGGCCAAGCTGCGATTGCCCCTGGAAGCACTCGACCTCGATATTCTCTTCCGCAAATATCAAGTAGAGCGGGGCATCGAGTGGCTCAAAGTGAACGTCGGAGTCGACTACGCGAACGAGTTCAAGCAGAAGCTCTACACACCATGGAAACGACTTGCGAAGCTCAATTTCACGGCATCGCAGATTCTCAACGGCGATGTCGGAAAGAAGCAAACGATCGAGATTCACTACGCTCCGCAGTTCCTGATTGACCTTCACTACGAAGAGTTAAAGAAGCTTTTCCCCAACCATGAAAGCTACCCCGAACCGGAAGAGATGCCACCGGATTTCCAGCGAGTTCACTTTGAAGTCTATGAAGAAGATACGATCGTATTCAACGATCTGCTCGAGGCAGTTCAATACCTGCGACTTGCATCGAGCACCCTGCGCCGCAAGTTTGATGAGTCGATGAGGCCGGTTGAATTCACCAGCTTTACTACCAAAGCGGACCCACGCGAATCACTTCAGCCGATTCGTGTAACCACCTACAAGGCCTCGCAGAGTGAAGCCGCACCTCTCGACCCCAATCGCCCGGTGCGATGGCTCGAAAAGCCGTTCGCGCCGATGACGCGCGAGAGTGAGAAGGTGAAGAACGTAACGCCCAGCATGTTTCCGACGATTGAACTTCCGTCCATGGTGATAGGTGCCGACGATCTCGCTCGCCTCGAAGTCTTCGCCCCTGGCATGGATAAGCACCAGCCCGAATGGGAAGTGATTCGTGGAATGCTAAAAATCCGGGGCGCTGTGGTTGATGAGAATACAACCGTCAAAGAGTTCCTAGGGATGCTGCTAGAAATCACCAAGCCACCAGAAGCAGCACCTTCCAAAGTGAAGCAAACTCGAAAGAAGCGAGGCCCCCAAAAAACTGAGCGAGAGGAATACGACGAACAGCGGATTGCAGACGACTGGAAGAATGCGAAGGAAGTGGGTACTTACAAAGGTGATTTCGCTCGCGGATTAGATATGTCAATCGCTGAATTCGATAATCTGCTCGATCGTGTGTACCAGCGACAAAAGCGTGCTTCTGGCAAGTGACTCCGACAAGCAAAACAATTGTCGGAGAGAAAAACTATCCCCTGCTTTCCCCTACAAATACTCGCACTCTGACGCGAATCTTTCCGACAATTCTCTCCGACAAATTCGATCTGTCGGAACGTCCCTTAGTTTGGGAGCTGACGAGAAACACTCGCTAGTAACTCATGCACGAAGGGAACGAAGATGAACGATCGACAGCCTACCAAGCAGTTGTTAGTTGACCCTCGCGAAGCGGCCAAGATGCTTGCTGTTTCGCCTCGCAAACTTTGGGGGATGACCTTCGAAGAAACGCCCGGCCTGCCGTATGTGCGGTGTGGTCGATTGGTGCGCTATTCGATTGTCGACATCGAACGCTGGATTGCCTCGCAGCGACAAGGGGGCAACCAATGAGCCCCATCGATAAAGTGCTCGCCAAGCTTGAAAACGTGAGGCAATCAGGCAATAGGTGGAAAGCCTGTTGCCCCGCGCATAACGACCGAAACCCCAGCCTTTCGATTGCGGTAGGGGACCAAGGGAACGTGCTTCTCACCTGCCACGCCAAGTGCTCGCTCGAGGAAATCTGCCAAGCCATGGGCATCGAAAAGCGCGACCTTTGGCCCGAGCGTGATCGACCACAAAAGCGACCGAAGACAAGTAGCAAGATTGTCGCCGAGTACGACTATCGCGACGAAACGGGGAAGGTGCTTTTCCAAGTGGTGCGCTTCGAGCCTAAAGACTTTCGGCAGCGAAAGCCGAGCGAGGGTGGTGGCTGGGATTGGTCCGTGAAAGGTGTGCGAGTGATCCCCTATAGCCTCCCTGACATCGTCGGCAACCCCGGTGTGGACGTCGGTATTCCAGAAGGGGAGAGAGACGTCGACAACCTTAAGGACCTTGGAATGCTTGCCACATGCAACGCTGGCGGCGCTGGAAAGTGGACCGCCGAGCACGCCGCGTTTCTCGCTGGTCGCGATGTCGTGATCTTCCCCGACAATGACGAGCCCGGCCGCAATCACGCCCAGCAAGTGGCCCATACCCTTGAAGGAATCGCGAAGTCGATTCGAGTGGTCAAACTCCCCGGCCTGCCTCTGAAAGGAGACGTAAGCGACTGGATTGCAGCAGGAGGAACCCTCGAACAACTCGCCCAACTATTGAAAGCAACCCCCATGTGGGAACCGACGCCAATTCCCGAGTCCGAGCAACCACTCGAGCCCGGCCCGATTCTAACTTGCCTTGCTGATGTTGAAGCCCGCGAAGTCGACTGGCTATGGCCCGGCCGTATTCCGATGGGACGAATCACACTGCTAGTCGGCAGTCCTGGCGAGGGAAAGTCGTTCATGACGATCGACGCCACTTCGCGAGTTACTACCGGCACCCCTTGGCCCGATGGTCGCCCCTGCCCCCAAGGGTCGGTGATTCTCATTTCTGCCGAAGACGACCCAGCTGACACTATTCGCCCCCGACTCGATGCTCATGGAGCCGACGCACGAAAGGTGCAACTGCTTGCTGCGGTTCGCCGCGTTGATGGTGAGGGGCAGCGGTACGAAAAGCTGATAACGCTTGCTGATGTCGATGCCATCGAATCGGCCCTAGAGAGATACCCCGACTGCAAGCTGATTGTGATTGACCCTATCGGCAGCTTTCTTGGTGGGAAGACCGACGCCCACCGAGACAACGAAGTGCGATCGGTGCTCACTCCTATTCTCAAGCTTGCTGAGAAAGTTGGCGCAGCTGTTTTGATCGTTGCCCATCGACGGAAGGGAGCCGGAACAAGTGCCGACGAACTGGCCCTAGGTAGCCGCGCGTTCACCGGCATTGCCCGAGCGGTGTGGCATATCACCCGCGATCCCGACAACAAGGAACGTCGGCTGTTTCTTCCTGGCAAAAACAACCTTGCCCACGAAGGAGAGGGGCTAGCCTATTCAATCAGCGGCGAACCTGCGCGAATTGTTTGGGAAGCGGATAGTGTGGCGATGAGTGCCGACGATGCTCTCGCGCTTCAGTACAAACAATCGACTCGAGGCAAACCCGGCCCGATAGCGGCAACACGTAGCGAAGCAGTGGATTGGCTGACGTCGGCGCTCGCAAGTGGCCCTCGCTTGGCAAAAGAACTTGAAGACGAATGGAAGAACGGCGAAGCGGGAAGCAAACGAACGCTAGGGCGAGCCAAGCGAGAACTAGGAATTATCTCCGAGCGCCACGAAATCCCTGGCCCTTGGTGGTGGCGATGGCCCGACAACAATGCCAGCCCAGCCGAAGCGACAGAACTTGGCACTCTTGGCAATGTTGAAGAAACTGCGGGAAATCTGGCGTATCTCGATGGCAACAGTTCCAAGATTGCCAAGATGGCCATGTCGGATAGCCTCGAGGAACCACCGGCACTAGAAGCGGGGTGAGACAAGCTATCGGCAATCACCACCAGCAAACAGCTTTACACAGCGCAAAGTAACTAGTAGGCTAGCAGGCTATGGCCAAGAAGCGAACCAAACTTGTGACCGATCAGATTCGCCAAGCGATCGACGATTCGGGATTTACCCGCTATCGAATCGCGAAGGAAACCGGCATCAGCGAAGCAACGCTCGCTTTGTTCTATAACGGGCAACGTGGACTCTCGACCGAAGCTCTGAACGCGATCGGGCAGTTCCTCGAACTCAAAATTACACTCGGTCGCAAAGCCGATCAGGAAAGCAAATAAGCTATGGCAAGCATCGTCAAACGCCCTGATGGGCATCGGTGGATTCAATTTGTCGACGATAGCGAGAAGCGGCAAACGATCCGACTTGGCAAGGCAACACAGAAAACCGCCGAAACGGTTTGTGCGCGAGTCGAGCAGTTGCTATCGGCCAAGATGACCGGCAACGCTCACGACCGCGATTTGTCGGCATGGCTCTCGAGCATCGACGCCACGCTACAGAATAAGGTGGCAGCGGTAGGACTTTGCCCCAGCCGCGCGGCATCGAACCTTGGCCCATTCATTGCCGAGTACGTCGCCGGTCGAACCGACGTCAAACCAGCGACCAAAGTAATTTGGAAGCAGGGGGAGCGAAGCTTGCTCGAATACTTTGGCGAGTCGAAACAGCTGCGCGATATTTCCGCTGGGGATGCCGACAACTACAAGCTGTTCCTGCTGGGGACGAAGCTCGCGCCGATGACCGTTCGGAAGCGATTGCAGTTTGCGACGATGGTATTCCGCGCCGCGGTGCGCCGTCGGCTGATTCTGGAAAGCCCTTTTGCCGACGTTTCGATTCAAGCCTCGATGCCCGACCGTAGCCACTTCATCACGCCTCAGGATGCCGCCAAACTGCTCGAGGCCTGCCCCGACCATCATTGGCGGTTGATTGTCGCCCTAGCGCGTTTCGGTGGCCTGCGGTGCCCTAGTGAAGTTCTCTCGCTCCGCTGGCAAGATGTCGATTGGTCCGCCAAACGAATCAACGTCCGCTCGCCAAAGACCGAGCACCACGTCGGCAAGGAATCGCGCACGATCCCGCTATTCCCCGAACTGCTCGAGCACCTCGAGACATCCTTCGCCCTGGCTCCCGAAGGAGCCGTGCACGTTATTGATGACAAGCTCGTATCGCGGCAGAAGATCGAAACCGGCTGGCGCAATTGCAATTTGCGGACAACCTTCGAGAAGATCGTCAAACGCGCTGGCCTGAAACCTTGGCCGCGCCTGTTCCACAACTTGCGAAGCTCACGCCAGACAGAACTAGCCGAGCAATTCCCCTCGCATGTGGTTTGCGAGTGGCTGGGAAACAGCGAAGAAGTCGCCCGCAAACACTACTTTCAGACAACCGAAGACCACTTCGCCAAGGCTACCAACGAGCCCGAAACCAGCCCCGAAAAGGCGAAGCAGAATCCGAAGCAGTACACTACCGTGTACACTAGCACCGAATCGCACCGCAAAAATGAAAAGTGCGATATTCCTAGGGAAAACGACACCCTGCTAATTGGTGCGACATACCCAGCGGATGGGGAGGGATTCGAACCCCCGGTAGCCTTTCGACTACGGCAGTTTTCAAGACTGCTGCCTTAAACCACTCGGCCACCCATCCGGCTTAGCTTGTAGAGCTTAGAAAGGTATTTTAAGCGGCGGATGATCTTCGCAAAACCCCGCCTCCGTTTTCTGAGATTTATCGTTCTTACGTCGCGCTGCTATCAAAAATCGCGGCACACTCGTGTCACGCCCCTTCGAAGTCGCGCCACACTCGTGTCGCGCTGCTGTCGAAGAATTGCCTGGCTAGTCGTTTGGCTACTTCGAGCGACTTGCTGCTACCGGAGACTCTTTTTTAGGAAGACTCTCCGGTTTTGGCGATGCAGAAGAGAGGACAGCCGGCGGCGGGTGAAGTTCGCGCGGGGGAGCAGCGGTGCGAATGGCCAGGGATCGATCGCGGGGAGAACTACTCTGGGGCGTTCATACGCTCGGCGATGAGGCAGTTGACCGCTTCGTTGGCGGGACGGATTTCGAACGGACCGATGCGGACCCCGGGGTGCTTCGACATCAGGGCGATAGCGTGCTCGAGGTCGCGGGCTTCCAGCAGCAGAATGCCGCCGAGCGTTTCTTTGGTTTCGATGAAGGGGCCATCGGTGACGTCGACAGCGCCGTTTTTGATCCGGAGGGTCACCGCTTTACGAGCCGAGTCGAGGGCTTCGCCACCGATGAAATGTCCGCCGCGGCTGAGTTCTTTGTCGTAGGCCAAGCATTCCTGCATCAGACGCTCGATCTCTGGCTGTGGCAGCGCGGCGAACTTGTTCTCGTCGATAAAACCTAAACAGACGAATTTCATGGCGATTCCTCGGTGAAGTGCGATTCGCGGAAGGTGTGCGAAGCTGCCCCGTGCAGCGTGTCATGCGGTAGTCGAACGGCTGTGGCCGAGATCGACAGCGACGCGAGATTTTTGAGAGAAACCGGGGCTCAGCGGCGCAGGCATTCGCGAAAAGCGACGAGCAGCCGACTTTGGAAACGGTAGGGGTTCCAGGCGACGGCGACGGTGCGCGTCGGTTTGCGTCCGGTGAACGAACGATAGACGCGACGCTGGCTTTGGTCGCATTGCCGGGCCATCGCGGGGATGAGCGAGATGCCGTGCGCGAGGGAAACAAGCTCTTGCACCATGGTGAGTTGGCTCGTGCGTTCGACCACCACCGGCTGAAACGATCGCTGACGGCAGAACGAGACGATGTTGTCCGACAGGCAATGCGCTTCGTCGAGCAGCACGAAGGGAAACGGCTCGACATCGGCAACACGGATTTTGTCTTTCTCCACCAGCGCGTGATGCGGGGGGAGAACGAGCAGCAGCTCTTCTTCAAACAGCTCTTCGACTTCGAGGTACTTGGCCGGAACAGGAAGGACCAAGATCGCCAAATCGATCTCTCCTTGGCGGCAGCTTTTGATGAGAACGTCGGTCGTATTCTCTTGAACGATGAGGTTCGCTTTGGGAAACTTAGCAGAGAAACGCTGCAAAACTTCGGGTAGAAAATAGGGAGCAATGGTGGGGATGGCGCCTACCCGCACCCGCCCACATTGTCCGTCGTCGGTGATTTCCGACTTGGTGTCCTCCAGGATGGTGAGGACTTGTTGCGAACGGGCTTGCAGCAGCGTTCCGGCGTCGGTGAGTAGCACCGAACGGGTTTTTCGCTCAAACACAGGCTGTCCGAGTTCTTCTTCCAGCTTCTGAATCGATCGGCTGAGGGCGGGCTGCGAAATCATCAGCTCTTCGGCGGCGCGGGTGAAATTGCCCCGCTGGGCGACCTTCAGGAAGTAGCGCAACTGATCCAGTTCCATAAATCCCTCACAAGTATCGATGCATTGTATGCATAGCACATATTAGCAAAATGCATTGGATATATCGACGGCAGGCTACAATACTGCATGAAACAACGGGCCTGAAAACGCTGATCCTCCGCCTCGAGCGGCCAGCATTCCCACGAGCAATCCTCGTCTGCATCCGTGCAGTTCCACTCTCCTCGAAGGAAAAAGAACGATGGTTTTAAGAAATCTTGGCTGCTGCATTGCGGCAGCGGTGCTCATCTCGATGGCGGGATGTTTTGCACCCCCGAGTGCCTCGTTTGCGGTCGACACCGGCAAACCCCAGGCCGAAAACCGTTCGACAGCCGCGGCTGAGCCGGTCGCTAGTAAACCGGTCGCCGCTCAGCCTGTCGCTGCTGCTCCTGCCGCGACACAGCCCACCGGAGACAAACCAATGGACGCCGCCGCGAAGTGCCCCGTCATGGGCCCGGTCAATCCAGCTGAAGCGCGGCACACAGCTGCCGGCGCGATGGCCAACCGCGACTGGTGGCCCAACGAGCTGAACCTGCAAATCCTCCATCAGAACTCTGCCAAGAGCAATCCGATGGGGCAGGACTTCAACTACGCCGAGGAGTTTAAGAAGCTCGATATCGAAGCGCTCAAAAAGGATATCAAAGAGCTGATGACGACGTCGCAGGAGTGGTGGCCAGCCGACTATGGCCATTACGGTCCCCTGTTCATTCGAATGGCGTGGCACAGCGCGGGAACCTATCGCGTGACCGATGGTCGCGGAGGGGCAAGCTACGGCACACAGCGTTTTGCGCCACTCAACAGCTGGCCCGATAACGCCAACCTCGACAAGGCTCGCCGTCTCCTCTGGCCGATCAAGCAGAAGTATGGCAACAAGATTTCGTGGGCCGATTTGATGGTCCTGACTGGCAACTGCGCCATCGAATCGATGGGGGGCCAAACGTTCGGCTTTGCAGGGGGACGCGAAGATGTGTGGGAACCCCAAGAGGATATCTACTGGGGACCTGAAAGCGAGTGGCTGGGAGATAAGCGTTACAGCGGCGATCGCTCGCTCGAAAAGCCACTTGCAGCTGTGCAGATGGGCTTGATCTACGTCAATCCCGAAGGCCCCAATGGCAAGCCCGATCCCCTGGCAGCCGCTCGCGACATTCGCGAAACGTTTGGCCGGATGGCGATGAACGATGAAGAAACTGTTGCGCTCATCGCGGGGGGACATACGTTTGGCAAAGCGCACGGCGCTGGTCCGGCGTCGAACGTCGGCCCTGAGCCCGAAGCTGCTCCCATCGAAGAACAAGGACTCGGCTGGAAGAATAAGTTCGGCAAAGGTAAAGGGGGCGACACCATCACCAGTGGCCTCGAAGGGGCTTGGACCACGACCCCCACACAGTGGTCGAACGGCTACTTCGACAACCTGTTTGGCTACGAGTGGGAACTTGTGAAGAGCCCTGCCGGTGCCTGGCAGTGGACCCCGAAAGAAGTCTCCGCCAAGGGGACGGTCCCCGATGCTCACGACGCCAGCAAATCGCACGCGCCGATGATGTTCACCACCGATATGGCGCTTCGAATGGACCCTGCTTACGAAAAGATTTCGAAGCGGTTTCACGAGAAGCCTGAAGAATTCAAACTCGCTTTCGCGAAGGCTTGGTACAAGCTGACGCATCGCGACATGGGACCTGTTTCGCGTTTGCTCGGCGCAAGTGTTCCCGAGGCTCAGCTGTGGCAAGACCCGGTCCCTGCTGTCGATCACCAGCTGGTGAGCGCCGAGGATATCGCCGCGCTCAAGAGCAAGATTCTGACGGCTGATCTTTCGATCTCGCAGCTCGTTTCGACCGCTTGGGCTTCGGCTGCAACGTTCCGTGGGAGCGATAAGCGTGGCGGTGCCAACGGCGCACGCATTCGCCTCGCGCCGCAGAAGGATTGGGCGGTGAACGAGCCTGCGAAGCTCGCCAAAGTGCTCGAGAAACTCGAAGCGATCCAAAAGGAGTTCAACGGCGCTCAAACAGGCAAGAAGAAGGTTTCGCTCGCCGATCTGATTGTGCTCGGTGGCTGTGCTGCGATCGAACAGGCCGCCAAGAACGCGGGGCACGATGTCAAGGTTCCGTTTACACCGGGCCGCACCGATGCGACGCAGGAAATGACCGACGTCGAATCGTTCGCGGTTCTCGAGCCGAAAGCGGATGGGTTCCGCAACTACTTTAGCCACGAACTCGATCGCCCAGCGGAAGAGTTGCTCGTCGACCGGGCTCATCTGCTCACCCTCACGGCCCCCGAGATGACCGTGCTGGTGGGTGGTATGCGTGTGCTCAACACCAACTCGGGGATACCCAACCTGGGGCTGTTTACCAAGCGTCCCGAGATGCTAACCAACGACTTCTTCGTGAACTTGCTCGACATGCACACCACGTGGCAGAAGTCGCCGGTGTGCGAGCATTTCTTTGAAGGTCGCGATGCCAAGTCGGGCGAAGTGAAGTGGACTGCTTCGTCGGTCGATCTGGTGTTCGGTTCGAACTCGCAGCTGCGAGCGATTTCCGAGGTCTACGCCAGCGACGATTCGAAAGAGAAGTTCGTGAATGACTTTGTCGCGGTCTGGACCAAGGTGATGAACCTCGATCGTTTCGACCTCGATCCAGCCGACCGACTGGCCCCGTAACAAGCTGCTTGGTGCTGATTCTTTTTGAAGGATAGTCGTCGGCGATCTTTGAGTTGCTGACACACTTGGAGCTTCCCGGCCCTGCCGCCGGGAAGCTCTTTTTTTGTAGGTACACACGCTTATCGCGCCCTCTTGGGTGGGCATAAAGAAAGGTTGCTCGATAAAGATTCCCGCCAAGGTGATGCGCTGCGGATGCAGCAGCCAGACGCAGGTCGTTACAGCCGACAGTCGCGCGGCGATGCTTGGTGATCAGCAGCGGACTGGGGCGATCTTCCATTGCCGATATGCGTCATTTTGTCTCGATGTGCGATCAGTTCTCGCGAGGGGTTTTCGTGCGCGAAACCGCTCAGTTCATCGGGGATTAAGGTTCCTTCCGCATGCATTGAAGGGACTTTAGCGGCGCGCGGCTATTTGATTCATCGCACACATCGAGCACCGTCGATACGCCCACCAACTGGCCTGCTGTAGCCAGATTTTTTGCGCGTAGGGATACAGGTCAGGCAATCGGATGGAAGGATTCACCCATGACTAAGCGTTGGAAGTTTTCGCTCGCAGGAAGTTTGCTCGCTCTTTTACTCAGTAGTTCCGCGATGGCCGAAGAATGGGTTTATAACCCGGCCGTAGAGGAGAGCCCTGCTCCTGCCTATGCCCCCCCGGCGTGCGACGAATGTTGCGACTGCTGTTCGAAAGATCTGCTGCTCGGGTTCATCGCTCCCACCGACACGCGCTGGGCCAACTTCATTAGCCCGATGACCAACCCGGTCTTTTTCGAGGACCCGCGGACCCTCACCGAGGCCCGCTTCATCTTCATCGATCACCAAATTCCTGATCTCGCTGGCGGAGCAATCCCGGCGAGCAAGTTGCAAGTGCTGGCGGTGCAGCTGCGAGCCGCGCTGACGGAAGACCTGTCGCTGATCGCCACCAAAGATGGCTATATCTTCCCGACCGGTATCGCCCCGCTCGACGACGGTTGGGCCGATGTCGCGCTCGGTCTGAAATACAACCTTTGGAAAGATGTGGAGTGCCAGCGGATTCTGAGCGCCGGTGTGACGTTCGAACTGCCGATCGGCAGCCCCCAAGCGCTGCAAGGAAACGGCTCGGGCGAATTCAACCTGTTTGCTTCCTACGGTGCCGAGTTCGGCAACTGCAATCACTTGATCACGACCGCCGGCTTTCGCCTCCCCACCGACACGGTCGACGAAAACCAGATCTTCTACTGGTCGGCTCACGTCGATCAGCCGATCGGCAACTCGCGGTTCTATGCCTTTGCTGAAGGAAACTGGTACCACTGGATGAAGGATGGCGGAAACGCCGCTTTCGATGGTATCCAAGGGACCGACCTGTTTAACTTTGGCTCGACCGGCGTGGCTGGCACCGACATTGTGACCGGGGCACTCGGGCTGAAATATCGCCCCTCCGATCTGCGCGAGATCGGTGTCGCTTTCGAAGTCCCCCTGACCGACGAGCGCGGCGTGCTGCAGAACCGCCTGACGCTCGACTACATCATCCGCTATTAATCGCCACCACAGCGATAGTATTTACGGTCCGGCAGCCGCTCCAGCTGCCGGGCCGAGGTAGATTTCCGGCCGGTAGAACCGGCTCTACTCGATCCTCGACCGGCCCTAATCGATTCTCGGCCGGTGGAGCCGGCCCCTACCCTGGGTGGCTCTGTTCTGCGCTGCTGAAGTACAGCCATGACCCCAGCAAGTGCACCGTGTAGCACAAAATCAGTGCTCACGCCCCTTCTCACGAGGCTTCGCCGCTGCTCTCTCAGCCGGTAGCTTAAGGGTGCTGCGTCTACTTAGCATTACGAAAACAAAACCACTCTTTCTGGCTAACCAAACACCCCTCAATGGACGTTCATGAAAAACGTTTTCTTGAAAAAACCGCCCAGAACTTTGTGAGCGCAGTAGCATCGGCACGCCAGCGTCGATACGATTGAGAGTGCCGGTTTCCAGACCGTCCCGGGTGGCTAAGGCAACGCTAAGCCCCCTTGCAAGTTTGGCTCCATTGTGTGTCGCGGCCGGTATTCGGCCCGCGAATTCGCACTTCATTCTTTCTTCATCTACCTGGTGTACCCATGAACCTCTCCCGAATGTCCCGCAAGTCGCGGGGGCCGAGCACTCGCGCGCTCGCCGGTTTTACGCTCGTCGAGCTGCTGGTCGTGATTGCGATCATCGGCGTCTTGGTGGCGCTCTTGCTGCCAGCCGTGCAAGCTGCACGCGAAGCTGCTCGCCGCACCCAGTGCACGAACAACCTGAAACAGCTCGGCATCGGCATCCACAATTTCCGCGACACGAACAACAAGTTCCCGTTCAACTATCAGCTCGTCGGCCCGAACGCTTGGGAAGCGCTGAGCGCCCACTATTTCATCCTGCCGTTCATCGAACAGCAGACCGTTTTTCAGCAGTTCCGCATTCCCACCACCGCCCTGCCTGGTCAATCGACCGGCGCTGGCGCTGTGGGTGACTCGGCGATGTGGAGCTTCGACTACAACGGCCCGATGAACGTCGAACTGAAGGTCTTCAAATGCCCTTCGGCCACGCACCGCGCCACGCGCTCGGTCGGCTGGGGTGGTCCTGGCTGTAACTACGGCTGGTCGACCGGCAGCCGCACCGAAGTGGTGTGGGCTGGTCAGAACCTCAACGGTTTGATCGCTTACCAAAACGAACGTGGCATGCGCGATGCCACCGATGGTTTGAGCAACACCCTGCTCGCCTCGGAATTCCTCGGTGGAACCGGCGTCAACTCGGGCGCTGCTACTTACCCCTTCGACATCTTCTATGGTGGCGATGGTCCTTTCACCTCGGTTGTCAACAAAGACTTCCCCACCCAAGCGGAACTCGACGCCATCGGCACTGCTGCCAAGGCTCTCTCGGGTGGTGGTTTCCGTGGCAACAACGGTGGCAACTGGGCCTGGTATGCTGCTGGTCACTCGACCCTCAACACCTCCGCTCCACCAAACTGGCGTTTTCCTTCGGCCGGTGGCAACTGCTGCCCCGGTGGTGCTCACGACTGGAGCAATGCCGTGCTGCCAGCTCGCTCCATGCACCCCAACGGTGTGAATGCCGTGATGGGAGATGGCTCGGTCCGCTTCGTCACCAACACCATCGATCTGCTCACCTGGCAGCGCGTTGGCAATCGTAGCGACGGACAGCCTCTGGCCAACTTCTAATCGCACGCATCGCTCGCTCTATCCCACCAGCATCCAGCGCGCGGCAAGCGTTTTGCTTCGCCGCGCGAGATCGGATGTTTTCCTTTCCGCTACGAACCATTCCAGGAATGAACATGAACCGCCAATTGCTTGCAGCTGCTCTCGTAGCCGCTGCAATGTTCGGAGTCGGCTGTGCTCAAAGTGGCACTCCCGAGATCGAAACATATCAAGTGACCGTCGTTGACCCGATCAACGAAGCCAAAGCGATTCTCACCAACTACGCCAACGGCATGCCTGTCACGAGCGAAGCTGAATCGTATCCCGATCTCATTAAGCGAGTGAAGGAAAAGGATGCCGCCAAGGGTGACATCCTCGAGAAAGGCTTGATGGGAATCAAAGCCAATCCAGCCACCGCTCGTCCCGTAGCAATCGAACTGCTGAAGCAGCTGTAAGAAGCCGCTCAAGCACGCTGATGGAAGTCTGAGAAAACAGCACGAATCAAAAAACAAAAGGGGCTCGCTGAATCATCGTTCAGCGAGCCCCTTTTTCGTGCGCGGGGAGATTTTCAGGCTTAGTAATCCGTCAATCGATCTATGTCAGCTGTTTTGGGGTGCCACTGGCGTCTCGCACGTCTCACTGGGCAGAGCCCAGTGGCACACTGGATGGCAGCCTACTGATTGCAGCATGACATTGACGACAGACGAAGTCTCAGCTCAGCAAGCTTAAGGAACAGCCACTGCTTCGCTACCTTGGGCGGTGCTGATGGCCCGCCAAACGTTCATATCCACCGTTTGCGAAATGAAGCGCGACGAGCCGTCGCACAGTGCGACTTGCACACCACCAGGGTGTCGGCTGCGCGAGGCGAACATCGAGGGATCGGAGCTCGACGAAACAGCGCAAGGCAAATTCCGCAGCGGCAGATTGTTGCAATAACCGGCTGTGTAAATCCGATCGGGAAGTGGGCTGTTGGGAGCCAAGTAGGTGGTGAACTGGCAGGCATCGCCCCACCAGGTGAACCCACGCAAATCGCTCCCTTGTCCTTGCAGCACTTCACCCACCATCAGCGTGTTGCTCGTTCCATCGAGGATATGCGCCAGGTTATACCCCTTGAACTTGTTGTCGGTCAGATTTTTGCTCACCGCAAACGGAGCCTGCTGAAACGTCACGCTGTTGAGCGTTGCATGCTGCGCGCCACTGGTGTTGCCAAAGTTCACGGCGTAGTTGTGATTCGTGATCGACCCGATCGGCGAGTTCGGCTGATCGCTCGGGCATGTGAACGCCTTGAAGCGAATGTTCGTGACGTTCGTGGTGTTTGGCGCGCCGCTGTAGCGAGTACCACCGTTGGTCGAATCGTTGCCACCCCAGTTCACGTACTTATCAAACACGTTCGTCTGCTCGACATACGGCAGAATCAGCACCTGCCAGGTTCCCCAGCAGCAACCACTTGGCCCCATCCCGGCCGGTAGCGCCAAATGGACATCGTGGTGGTTATGCATGCCGAGCGCAATTTGCTTGAAATTGTTTTGGCACTGTGTCCGGCGGGCTGCTTCGCGCGCTGCTTGCACAGCGGGCAACAGCAGCGCCACCAGCACCCCAATAATTGCAATCACCACCAGCAACTCTACGAGCGTAAAGCCTAAACGAGTACGTGCGCGCATCGAGACACCCCAAGTAGAAAAGGAATAGAAAAATTTGGAGAGGGGGTAACTGCGTTATGTCATGGGCCACCCGCAGGAGCCACACGAATGTGCAGCCTCCCGGGCGCTATCGATTTAGGTTCAAGCGCTGGCGCTAAGCGCTGTTTTTGTCCGTCCTACGGAATCGCAAAGTCGAACGTATTCGAACCACCTTCGGTCACTTCCGCCGTCAGTTTGGTTTGCACATTGAACTCGGCTGGAATCAGCTCCTTCCCCACCACGTTCATGGTTTCGGGGCCAGGAGGCGCGCTCGTGTCGACCGGCGCATCTTCCACAGAAGAGATTTTGACCCGGTAGATGCCCGGCTTGAGGCCCATGGCGGCCGGTACCGAGTACGAACCGTCGGCGATCGTGGCGCCGGTCACCTGGGTTTGATCGTCGTTGCTCAGCTCGATCGTTCCGACTTTCAGAGGTGCTCCCTGAAACGTCGCCGATCCTTGGAGGCCATAGCGGCCGTCGACGCTGGAGGGACTACAGCCACTGGAGGCAAGCCCCAGCGAAACGGTGGCCAGTAGAGCGGCATAATAGTGCCTCATGGGGCGATACCCCCGGCTGTGACTGCACGTGCGCAGCTGCGAATCATCCCGCTCTCTCATAGCCAATTTGGCTCCCCCAGAAAGAGTGTGGCGCTACAAAGAATCGTTCGCTTACGGGGGAGAGCCGTTCAGCGGATGGCCGCACTATACCGAACCGCTCCGCTAAGTTTCAAGAAGAATTGTCGCGATTTTTATAAAATCAAAGATCGAGCGTGCTGCTGAAGACTACGTGCAGCCACCCCGATTGGCTGGGCAGGGATCGATAAATGAAGGCTACGCGCCGATGCAGTACAGCCTCCGATCCGACCGAATCAGCAGCTCGCCATCCAGGGCGATCGGGCTGGCGTTAAAGACCTCGCGCCCCGCCTCGAGATCGTTGGTCGCCAGCAGTTCAAACGACGGCTTGGCAGCGACGACAAAGCAGCGGCCATTCCGCCCCAAGTAATAGACCCGCCTAGCGGCCAGGATCGGCGAGGCATAGAACTGCGCGGCACGCGGGAGTCGCTCTTCGTACTGAATCTCTCCCGTCTTCGCATCGGCGCAGTAGACAATTCCTAATTGCTCGTGCGCAAAATAAAGATGACCCTCATAATAGATGGGCGATGAAACATTCGAGCCTTTCTTACCAACCCACACACGATGCGTATCGGTCACATCTCCCGAGCCCCCCGACTTCACAGCGAGCGATCCCCCTGTCCGGCCACCAATACAATAAATAATACCTTGATGCGACACGAGCCCCGGCACCATATACCAACTGATATTGGTATCACAATTCCATAAAGGGGTCCCTGTGCTGGGATCAAAGGCGAGCAATTTCCCAAAGATAGCAAGCACTAGCTCTTCTTTTCCTTGGGGATTTTCAACAATCACGGGGGTATTCCACGATTCTTTCATTCCTCGTGCGCGCCAAACTTCTTTACCAGTCTTCTTGTCGAGCGCAATTAATTGTTCGCTCTCGACACTGGCATTAATATAAACCAGGTCTTTATGAATTAAGGGGGAAGCAGCAGAGCCCCAACCATTAAGACCCGAACCGACATCGGCAGTCCAAAGTTGCTTTCCTTGAAGATCAAAGGCAGCGACACCCGACTTACCAAAGAAGGCAACAATCAGCTTGCCATCGCAGGCGGGTGTGTTGGTCGCATAGCCATGCTCGTCACGAATCGACTCCTGCTCGGGAAGACGCGCGGGGAAGTTCGTTTTCCAAAGCGGCTTGCCTGTTTTGCGGTCGAGTGCGGCGAGATAGCGCGTCAAAGCCTCGGGGCTGCTCGAACTGCTTCCGGGAACGTTGAACCCGTCGTAGCCCGCCAGGATGATCTGACTGCCGACGACGATCGGCGAAGAGTTGCCCGCGCCGGGTGGGGAAGCGGTCCAGCGGACGTTGCTGGTTGCCGACCACTCGAGCGGAGGCTCTTTTCCGACAGCCACTCCGAGTCCACCAGGTCCGCGAAAGCCGAGCCAATCAGCCCCCCGCACTGGGCCTGGGGCAAGGAACTGACCAGCGAGTCCCAGCGAGCCGGTGACAATGGTTTGCGCTACAAAGGTGCGTCGCGAGAGCATGACGAGATCTCCGGGATTGCGAGCAGCGTGAGAAGAGAAGCGAGTCGAGCCGCTACAGATGTAGTTGGCTTCGGGCGGACCAATCGTAACGGATCAATTCCCAGGATGCGAGAATTTCGCGCCGGTGTGCTCTCGGGCTGAACCTTCTACCCACCGAGCAGGTCTCTATCGCCGTTTTCCGATATACTCGCGACACTCCGCCCCACGCATTCACGAAGATCGCCACGCATGGACGCATCGCCCGAGACCCAACCGACCCAGGATTCAACAGCCGCCGCTCGCGCGCAGCTGTCGCTGGTCGATTCCACGTCGATCATTCTCGGGATCATCATCGGCTCGGCGATTTACGAGAAAGCCCCCAGCATCGCGGCGTTTACGCTGCGCGATTTGCTCCGGTGGTTTTACCAGCCTGAGCAGCTCGCCAGTGCCGAACTTACCTCCGCCGACCAGTGGTTTTGGGGGCTCGCGGCAATCGGGCTGATTTGGGGAGCCGGCGCGATTGTGGCTTTGGCCGGAGCCTTGTGCTACGCCGAAATCGCCACCAATCATTCCGAAGCGGGTGGCAACTATTTGTTCCTGCGGAAAGCGTTCGGTCGCTGGGCAGGCTTTGCGTTTGCCTGGGTCGAGTTCTGGATCATTCGCCCCGGTAATGTCGGCGCGATCTCGTTTGTGCTCGCCACCTACGCCAGCAAAATCATTCCGATTGGGACCAGCAAGCTGGCGACCGTCGGTGTTGCTGCCGGCTCGATCTTGGTCCTGACCGTGCTGAATGTCGTCGGCATTCAGGCGGGTAAATGGACGCAAAACCTGCTGACGCTCGCCAAAGTGGTTGGGCTCTCGGCAGTGGTGCTGATCGGCCTCACGAGCCCTTGGCCTGTGATGCAAACGGTGGCTCCCGAGTCGCTTGCCCCCGCGCCGATGCCCGGCATCGCGCTGGCCATGGTGTTTGTGATGTTCGCCTACGGAGGCTGGAGCGACATGTCGTACGTCGCTGCCGAGGTGCGCGATCCCAAACGTAATATCTCCCGGGCCTTGGTGCTGGGGACGATCGCGGTGGCGGTCATTTATCTGCTGGTGAATTTTGCCTTCTTTCGAGCGCTCGGAACGGCAATGTACAGCTCGCCGAGCATCGCGGCCGATGTGCTCGCCACACGCTTTGGGAGCGCCGGAAGTGTGATCATCAGCGTGCTGATTTGTGTCAGCTGCCTCGGGGCAATTCACGGCATGATCCTCACCGGATCGCGCGTTTCTTTTGCTTTGGGCAACGAGCATCCGCTGCTCGGCTGGCTCGGATCGTGGGAAGCCGAGCGGGGTGTGCCGCGACGTTCGCTCTGGATTCAAGGGCTGGCGACCGTGGCGATGGTGATCGCGTTTGGACTCTACGACAAAGGGTTCGAGCGGTTGGTTTGCTTCACGGGCCCCTTCTTTTGGGGCTTCTTTGCGATCATTGGCCTGTCGCTGCCGATGCTCCGCTATCGCTTTCCCGAGGCCTCGCTCTATCGCACCCCGCTAGTCTGGCTGGTGGTGCCGATCTTCGTGATTTCCAGTCTCTTGATGTCGTATTCGTCGTTTTCCTACGCCATCACCGAGCTGCTCACCTGGGAATCGCTCGCCTGGGGAATCGTGGTGATTGTGTCGGGGATCATCGTGGGGGTGATCGACCAATTGCGATCGGGCGCCAAGAGGCCGGAAGCTCTTTAACGGGAATCTGAACTCCCGCATTTGACCCCTGAGGGGGCTAGAGCTTAGATTCAAAGCCTCCTGCCGCTTGCACGTCCCACCAGCCACTTGGACCTTCCGAGCCTGGGGCCTTCCGCGCCCCGCCCACGGCTCGCTGGCCTAGTTGGAGGCCAATGCATGACTTCTCCACTGAATCACTCGCTGCATCGGCCCCTCGCGCTCCTTGTGGCCATGCTCTTGGCCACCTATGCGGGGACCAGTTCAGCCGAGGAGCCATCGCAGAGCGCCCTCCCCAAGGTCGACTATGCCCGAGAGATCGAGCCGCTGCTGAGGCGGTCGTGCTATTCGTGCCACGGCAGCGAGGTACAAGAATCGGGGCTGCGGCTCGACGATCGAGCGCGGGCCATGATGGGTGGCGATCTCGGCCCGGTGATCGCGGCGGGTAAGTCGGCCGATAGTCGCCTGGCACGAGTCCTTGATGGAAGCGACGACGAACTAGAGCAGATGCCGCCGGAGGGGAAAGGTAAACCACTTTCTGCTGGCGAGGTGGCTCTCATTCGACGCTGGATCGACGAGGGGGCCACATGGCCGCAAAGCGACGCAACCAAGCCGGTTGGCAGCGATCACTGGGCCTGGCAGCCGCTCGTGGTGCACGAGGTTGATCAGCAGTTGCTCGCAGGCAGGGGAGCAGCGCGCGAGAACTTTATCGACGACTGGGTTCAGCAGCGCCTGGCGCGGGAGAAGATCGCACCTGCACCAGCAGCCCCGAAGCACACGCAGCTGCGGCGCGTCTACTTCGACCTGCTCGGTCTGCTGCCGACGCCGGAAGAAGCAGCGAAGTTCACCAGCAGCACGGCGCCGGATGCCTACGAGCAGTTGCTCGATCGCTTGCTCGCCTCGCCTCATTTTGGGGAGCGGTGGGGACGACACTGGCTCGATCTGGCCCGGTATGCCGACAGCGATGGCTACGAAAAAGATAAGCCGCGCGAGTTTGCGTTTCGCTATCGCGACTGGGTGATCGAGTCGCTCAACAGCGATCTGCCGTTCGATCAATTCGCGCAGCTGCAAATCGCCGGAGATATGCTCGCGACACCTGCCGATCCGCAAGGGACCATCGCGAGTGGATTTCATCGCAACACGCTGCACAACGCCGAAGGGGGAATCGATCCAGAAGAGGATCGGACCAAGAAGACAGTCGACCGGATTAATACAGTCGGTTCGGTTTTTCTAGGGCTCACGGTGGGGTGCGCGCAGTGTCATACGCACAAGTACGATCCGATCACGCAGCGCGAATATTTTTCGCTCTACGCGATGTTTAACAGCGCCGATGAAGTGAATCCCGATGTTCCGCGCGCGAGCGATCAGGAGCAGCTCGCCAAGGCGATGCATGCTTACGAAAAACGTCTGAAGAAGCTCGAAAGCGATCTAGCTCAATGGGATGCCGAGCAACTTGCATTGGCCATCGAGCGCTGGGAAACGTCGACCAAGACGGACGAAAAACTGCTCGAAAAGTTACCGGAAAATCTGCGGGCGATTCTGGCTCGTGACGCCGCAGCTCGGAGCGATGCTGACCGCGAGGTGATGGCGCAGCATGTGCGCGACAATGATGCGGAGCGTGCGAAACTTGCGAAAGAAATCGCCGATCACCGCGCGAAGCGTCCCGCGCTTCGAATCGAAGCGAAAGTGCAATCGCTCGTCGAGCGCAAAGCGCCGCGCGAAACGCGGCTGCACATTCGTGGCGATTTTCTTTCCCCCGGCGATGTGGTGCAGCCGGGGACTCCAGCCGCGCTGCCAAAACTCTCACCGCGCGGCAGCACAGCCGACCGGATCGATTTGGCCCACTGGATGACCAGCGATGCCAGCCCGCTGGTGGCGCGGGTGCTGGTGAATCGTGTCTGGCTGCATCTGTTTGGCAAAGGGCTCGTCACTTCGAGCGACGATTTCGGCAAACAAGGATCGCCACCGACGCATCCCGAACTACTCGACGCGCTTGCTGCTGATTTCATCGAGCACGACTGGAGTCTCAAGCATTTGCTCCGGACCATCATGCGGTCGCACACCTATCGCCAAAGTAGTGTTGCGCGGCCAGAACTCATGGCGATCGATCCTGATAACAGCCTCCTGGCGCGGCAAGTGCGAAGGCGGATTGAAGCGGAACTGATTCGCGATATTTCGCTCGCTGCGGCGGGTGATTTGGCGACACAGATTGGTGGCGCGAGTGTTCGTCCGCCTCAGCCAGCCGAGTATGCCAGCCTCACGTATGCCGGGAGTGCCAAGTGGACCGAATCGACCGGCAGCGATCGTTATCGCCGGGGAATGTACACGTTTTTTCAGCGGACGAGCCCCTATCCGATGTTGATGACGTTCGACTGTCCCGACTCGAACGAAACCTCTCCACGTCGGCAAATCAGCAACACGCCGCTGCAAGCGCTCACCCTGTTTAACGACCCGGTTTTCTACGAAGCCGCTGCCGGGCTCGCGCGGCGCGTGCAGCGCGATGTACCAGCCGCTGAGTCGTCCAAAACAGAAGCTGGTGATGCGCCACTCGCCGAGCAGATCGAGCGGCAGCGGATCGATCGACTCGTGCTGATTTGCCTGGCGCGACCAGCGTCGTCGAGTGAAGCGGCGACCCTCGCCAAGCTTGTCGACGCGCAGCGAACCGCCAGTTTGGCGGCAGGTCACGATCCGCAGCGGGCCGAGCAAGAGGCGTGGCACCATGCATCGCGGGTGATGCTGAATCTCGATCAATTCATGACGCGGGAGTAACCGTCGATGCACAGCCCCTTGCCGCTAGAAAAGCAAATCGATCTCGCGCGACGCCAGTTTTTCACCAGCAGCGCGTCGGGGATCGGCCTGCTTGCGCTCGCTTCGCTGCTGCGCGAGCATGGCGCACTGGCCGACGAATCGGTCGATCGTGCGCATGATCCTTTGGCTCCGAAACCACCTCACTTTGCTCCCAAAGCCAAACGGTGCATCTTCTTTCTACCGGAAGGTGCGCCGAGCCATATCGACCTCTACGATCCCAAGCCGAAACTGCAAGCGATGCACGGGGAAAAGCTCCCCGACTCGATGACCGAGAAAGTCCGTTTCGCGTTCATCAAAAAAGAGACCGCTGTCCTCTGGGGGAGCCCACGCAAGTTCACCGCGCATGGCGAGTGTGGCATGGAGCTTTCCGACTATCTGCCGCATATCGGCCAGTGTGCCGACGACATTGCCCTCGTCCGTTCGATGCACACCGATGCGTTTAATCATCATCCCGCGCAGCTGATGCTGATGAGTGGTGTCCCTCGGTTTGGTCGTCCTTCGGTAGGCTCGTGGCTCACTTATGGCCTCGGGAGCGAAAGCGCGAACTTGCCCGGCTATGTGGTTCTTACCGCAGGTCGTGGTGGGAGCGCGGGGGTCTCGAACTGGTCGAGCGGTTTTCTGCCGTCGACCTATCAAGGGGTGCTGTTTCGCGACAAAGGGACTCCGGTTCTCAATCTGGCCAGTCCCGCAGGTGTCACCCAGGAGATGCAATCGCGCGATCTCCAAGCGCTCTCGGAGCTCAACGCGCAGCATCTGGCCGAAGCTGGAGATGGCGAAATCGCGAGCCGCATCGCGGCCTATGAACTGGCGTTTCGGATGCAGTCGGCAGCGCCGGAACTGGTCGACCTGAGTCAAGAGACGCAGGCCACACTCGACATGTATGGCTGCGATCGCCCCGAGCCGAGCATCAAGAGCAGTCGCGGCGGTGGTCCCGATGTGCATCAGCGTTTTGCTCGCAACTGTTTGCTCGCGCGGCGAATGGTCGAGCGCGGCGTCCGGTTTGTGACGCTCGTCCACTCATCGTGGGATCACCATAGCAATCTCGATGACGAACTTGCCTACTGCACCAGCATGGCCGATCAGCCGATGGCAGCACTCCTCAAAGATCTGAAGCAGCGCGGGATGCTCGATGATACGCTGGTGGTGTTTGCCAGCGAATTTGGTCGCACCCCATTGGCCGAGAATCGGGGCGGAAAAATGCCCGAAAAAGCAGGGCGCGACCATCATCCGTTCGCCTTCAGTTTGTGGATGGCCGGGGGTGGCATCAAAGGGGGAACGGTCTACGGCAAGACCGACGAGATCGGCTGGAGCGTCGTCGAAAATCCGGTCCACATGAACGACTTTCACGCGACGATTCTGCACCTGTTTGGCTTCGATCACAAAAAACTGGTCGTCCCCTTCAAGGGGCTCGACGTGCGCCTTACCGATCAAGGGGGCAAGGTGGTTCAGCCGCTGCTCCGATAAATCGAGCCAAGCTATAAGTAGTACTTCGACTAACGATGAATATCATTGAAAACGGGGTGGCACTGCTGGCTTGCCCAGCAATGTTGAGCACGTAACGACGACAATCATGTTGAGCTGCCAATAGCACCCCCAGAAATACATAACATTGCTCGATAGATAAACGCCGAGCAACCTTCAGTCAGGCCATTAACGCTTGCGACTCTGTTGGATTACAATTCAGACTGGCGACAAGTGATGTCGCCCTCCACTTCGAAGAAAGCTACGACCGGAAATGATCACGCGGGTTGCGGGGAAACAAGTTGCGGCGGCATCGAGCATTGGATATTGCACCAACGTACACGCAGGTCATGGCCTCGCGGGGATGCGCGAAAGTCTTGAGAAGTATGCTGTGCAGGTGCGCGAAAAATTTGCTCCTACACAGATGATGGGGGTGGGGCTCTGGATGAGCGCGCCAGTGGCACAGCAGCTGCGCGAGACCGATGGCGTTGCCGAGTTCCGCACTTGGCTGCGCGAGAATGGTTTGAAGCCCTACACCGTGAACGGTTTTCCCTACGGCGATTTTCATCAGCCTGTCGTCAAGCACGAAGTTTACAAACCGACCTGGTGGGATCGAGAACGACTCGACTACACCTGCCTGCTCGCCGATATTCTCGACGAACTGCTCGAGCCGGGTGAGTATGGAAGCATCTCGACCTTGCCGCTCGGCTGGCCTACGCCTGAGGTGGGTGACGAGCAGCTGCAGATCGCCGGCGAACATCTGCGGACCGTCGCGCGGCATCTCGCTGGCATCGAACAGCGCACCGGTCGGCTGATGTCGGTTTGCATCGAGCCCGAGCCAGGTTGCTTGCTCGACGAAGCGACCGACATGGTCGAGTTCTTTCAAACGCATCTGCTCGGCAGCGCCGACGACGATTTGGTGCGGCGTCACTTGCGGATCTGTCACGACGTCTGCCATTCGGCGGTGATGTTCGAGCCGCAGCGCGAAGCCTTTCGTTTATATCGCGACGCAGGCATTGAAGTCGGCAAGATGCAAGTCTCGTCGGCAGTGATTCTCGACTTCGATCGTCTGGCCGGTGGCGAGCGCGAAGCGGCGCTCGAGCAACTGGCTGCCTTTCACGAACCTCGCTACCTGCATCAAACCACCGTGATGCGCGAAGGGAAGCGCGTCCTCTACACCGATCTGGCGGAAGCGATTGCCGCCGAGCGTCACAACCTGACCGGCTGCTGGCGGACGCACTTCCACGTACCGATTTTCCTGCCTTGCTTCGGCTACCTCAGCACGTCGCAGTCGGATATCCGCGAGGCGTTAACAGCAGCGCGTGAAATGTCGACCTGCGAGCACTTCGAGGTCGAGACCTATGCCTGGGGTGTGCTTCCCGACGAGCTCCGGCGCGGGGCACTCGCTGATGGGATCGCCGACGAGCTCCGCTGGCTCGCCGCCAACCGAGGCTAAGGGCGAGGTTAAAGGACTTCCAGCGAGGGGCGCGCGTGAACTCGCGCATGTTGCGCTTTTGCGCGAGTTTTGGCCCCTATAACACACCTTCCGACTGGCCCATTTCGGGTCAGTTTTCGTTGACGGTGCGCAGCGGGCGGGATACCATCAAAGTTTGCACAAGTATGTTCCGATGGATCATGGAGCGGCCCTTCCGAGGCTCGCGCTGATCGATCGCTCCTTGGCGACTTTGCTCCCACGTGGGAAGGAAACTCCACGCATGCCCTCTGCCGCTCGACTCCAGAAGCGACGATGCATCGCCCCGCTGGCGATCCTCGTCTGCCTGCTGACATCGACGACCTACGCCGCCTCGCCCGAGCCCTCGAGCGAAGCGATCGCCTTCTTCGAAAGCAAGGTCCGTCCGATCTTCGTCGAGCATTGCCACGGCTGTCATGCGGGAGATAAACACAAGGGAGAGTTACGCTTAGATACCCATGCTTCACTGCAGCAAGGTGGCGAATCGGGAGCTGCAATCGTTGCCGGTAAGCCGGACGAAAGTTTGCTGATCGAAGCGATTCGTTACGAGTCGCTCGAGATGCCACCGAGTGGAAAACTGCCCGACGACAAGATCGCCATTCTGACCGAATGGGTGAAGATCGGCGCACCTTTTCCAGCCGACCCGGCAGGGACGGGGCCCGCGCTACGTGTGAAGCGTCACGAGATCACCGACGAAGATCGCAGCTACTGGGCATTTCAGCCGATTGCCCCGATCGCGCCGCCGAAAATCGCGGCAGATACGTGGTCGCGCGGCGCCATCGATCAGTTCCTCTTGGCAGCCATGCAGCAGCAAGAACTGCAGCCTGCCGCTGAAGCCGACAAAGCCACACTGCTGCGACGCGTGAAGTTCGACCTCACCGGGCTTCCTCCCACCGCGGAAGAACTGCAGCAATTCCTGGCCGATGAGCGCGACGATGCGTACGAACATCTCGTCGATCGTTTGCTCGCCAGCCGAGCGTATGGCGAGCGCTGGGCACGGCACTGGCTCGATCTGGTGCGCTATGCGGAATCGGATGGCTATAAGCAAGACGCCTATCGTCCCACTGCTTGGCGTTATCGCGATTACGTGATCGATGCCTTCAATAACGACAAGCCTTACACCGAGTTCATCCGCCAGCAACTCGCCGGGGATGAGCTCCGTCCGATCACCGCCGAGAACTTGGCCGCCACAGGCTACTTGCGACTCGGGGTCTACGAGTACAACCAGCGCGACGTCAAGACGCAGTGGAGCGTGATTCTCAACGACCTGACCGATGTCACCGCCGACGTGTTTCTCGGCATGGGAATGCAGTGCGCCCGCTGCCACGATCACAAGTTCGACCCGATTTTGCAGGAAGATTATTTCCGACTGCAGGCCCATTTCACGCCGCTCGGCTGGCGCGATGAAACGTTGCTGGTCGAGCCTTCCCAGCAAGAGGCGCTGGCCGCTTGGGAAAATGCAACCGCCCCCATTCGTGCCGCAATCGAAGCGATCGAGCGACCGCATCTCGATGCCGCAGCTCGCTCGCAGCTGTCGCGATTTCCGGAAGAAGTGAAGCCCGCGCTCTTCAAGCAGGCAGCCGAGCGCACACCGTACGAAGAACAGCTCTACCAGCTCGCCTTGCGGCAAGCGTACGACGATATCAAGAAGGTCGACTTCACCAAGAAGTTGACCGGACAGCGACTCGAGCAATGGACCGCGCTCAAGCAGCAGCTCGCCGAACTCGAGAAGCAGAAGCCGCAAGCGATTCCAACCATGGCAACCGCCACCGACATTGGCCCGGTAGCTCCACCGACGCTGATCCCAGGAAAACGGGCCGCTGCAGAAGTCTTGCCTGGTCCACCGACCGTTCTCGTTTCCTCGTCTAGTTCGCCCAGCAATCATGCGATTGTGCCCCCTGCCGATTCGGCAACAACGGGACGCCGATTGGCTCTGGCCAACTGGATTGCTTCCCCCGAAAATCCGCTCACCGCGCGCGTAATGGTCAACCGGATGTGGCAGTATCACTTCGGGGTGGGACTCGTGGAATCGGCGAGCGATTTTGGCCGACTCGGTCAGCCACCCACGCATCCTCAGCTGCTCGATTATCTGGCGCATCAATTGGCCGCGCACGATTTCCGGCTCAAGCCGATTCATCGTCTGATGGTCACTTCGGCCGCTTATCGCCAAGCATCGCGCGGCCCTGAACTCGCCGCGAGTGTGGCCCGCGATCCCGCCAACAAGTTCCTCGCTCGCATGACGGTGCGCCGTTTGGCAGCTGAGCAGATTCGCGATGCCGCGCTCGCAGTCTCGGGCGAACTCGATCCTCAGGTGGGTGGCGAAGGAGCCGAACCAGCCGACCCTCGCCGCAGTATCTACGTGAAAGTGTTCCGCAACAAACGCGATCCACTCCTCGAAGTGTTCGATGTTCCCGAAGGGATCGGCAGCGCTCCGGTTCGCAACAACACCACCACCGCCAATCAGGCTCTGCTGCTGATCAACGGTCCGTGGATGCTCGAGCGGGCCAAAGTCCTCGCGCACAAGATCGCAGAGCATGTGGGTAACGACCGGACGATTCAAACGCGCGAGGCTTACTTGCGCATCCTTTCGCGCGAACCTACCGAAGAAGAACAGAAGTTCGCCGCCGAGTTTTTCGCCGACATTCCGAAAGATGCCAAACTTCCCTACACCAATTTTTGTCACGTGCTGATGAACTCGAGCGAGTTCCTCTACGTCGACTAAACTTGCCACCAGTTCAACTTCGCGACGCCTTTATCCAAAGCCTGATCCGATGCAAAACGACTCGCGAAATCACGCTCGCAACAGCCACTGGCTCTCGCGCCGCGAAATGCTGACGCAAGCGGGAGCCGGCTTTGGTGGACTCGCGCTCAGCTCGTTGCTGGAAGGCACACTGCGTGCCGACAGTTCGCTCAGCGCCGCTGGCAAACCAGCGCCCCACTATGAACCCCGCGCCAAGAGCGTGATCTTTTTGTTCATGGAAGGTGGCCCGAGTCACATCGATCTGTTCGATCCCAAGCCCGAACTCGAGAAGCTCGCAGGTCAGCCACTCCCCGCTAGTTTCAAGCCCGTGATTCTTGCGATGGGAGAGAGCAATCCACCGATCATGCCTTCTCCGCGCAAGTGGAAACAGCATGGCGAAGGTGGTTTGTGGGTCTCCGATTGGCTGCCACACACTGCCACTATGGCCGACGATTTGTGCGTGGTCAGGTCGCTCTATAGCGACGGAATTAATCACTCGGGTGGTGTCTGTCAGATGAACACCGGTAGCACCATCGCTGGTCGGCCATCACTCGGGAGCTGGGTCACCTACGGACTGGGAAGTGAGAACAAAAATCTCCCTTCGTTTGTGGTGCTCGAAGACAACGCGAATCAAGTCATCAACGGCCCGCGCAATTGGGGCGCCGGGTTCATGCCAGCGGTGCATCAAGGAACGCCGCTGCGCAGTGGCGATGAACCGATTCGGTACCTCAAGACCCCCTCGACCGTGTCGAGCTCGCTTCAAAAAGAGAAGCTCGAACTACTCGAAAAAAATAATCGGCTGCATGCTCGCGAGCGAGCATCGCAATCGGAACTCGAGGCACGCATCGCCAGCTATGAACTGGCGTTCCGCATGCAAGCCGAAGCTCCTGAAGCGGTGGACCTGAATGCCGAAACAGCGGAGACCAAAGCACTCTACGGCATCGATGAAAAAGAGACTGAATCGTTTGGGCGGATGTGTTTGCTCGCGCGGCGAATGGTCGAACGCGGTGTTCGTTTCATTCAGCTCTACAGCGGCGCCGGAAGCAAATGGGATGCTCACGCCAACATCGAAAAAAACCATAGCGGACTTTGCAAAGCAACCGATAAGCCGATCGCTGGTCTACTAGCCGATCTCAAACGGCGTGGACTCCTCGACGACACGCTGGTGGTGTGGGGTGGCGAGTTTGGCCGCACACCGATGAGCGAAAAAGGGAACGGCCGCGATCATAACCCGACCGGTTTTACGATGTGGATGGCTGGCGCGAAACTCAAAGGGGGTCGCACCGTCGGCAGCACCGACGAGATCGGTCTGCATGCTGCTGAAGATCGACTCCACGTGCACGACTTCCATGCGACGATCCTGCGTCTGCTCGGCATCGACAACATGGAGCTGGTTTACATGCACAAGAATCGCCCCGAGCGTCCCACGCTCAACGAAGGGGCACCGTGCGAAAAAATCATCAACGGTTAGCAGCAGCGGTGAAGTGAGCTACCGCGCGAGCAAGTGACTTACGACCGACTCGAGACCGCGCTGCTAACTTCGGCATGCGACGTTTCGATAGCCGCTGAGATATCGACCCCACTTGCCGCCGGCAGATCGTGCCGCTGCTGCACCGCGAAAAGCGTTTGTGCATAGTTGTCGAGATGCCGCATCGTTTCGCCAAACGTGGCATAGACAATGCGGGTTCGAATCGGTGCCGTAAGAGCTTGCCCACCCACGGCAATCGCGGCCAGACCACTCGTTTGTCGCTGAAACTCTTGATAGTCGGCTACGAACTTTTCGTGATCGACGATGAACGAAGCACTCAGCCAAAACAGTGTCGGGCGTAGCATTTCGACCGATGCTACGAGCGTCGAAAATGGCAGCGAGCTCCCCAGGTTCATCGCGCGAAAACCGGCCGCCTTCAGGGTCGCCTCGACCATCTTTGTCGCAATCCGGTAGTAGTCTCCCTCCGGCGTCGCGCCGATCGCCAGAGGAGCTGAACTGGCTGGCGAAGGGATGATCTTCACCAGATCGCCGATCACCTCTTCGCACATTTCGCAACCACGCCGCTCCTGGAACACTTCGACGTCGCCGCACTCCCACAGTTCGCCAATGCGATACATGGTGGGGGTGATCAGGTCGTCGCAGATCGCAGCGACGCTGATCCCCGAAAGATACAAACTGAGCATCACTTCGCGACATTTGGCGCGATCAGCAGCAATGATCGCATCGAGAAATACCGGCCGCAAAGTCTCACAGCGCAATGTTCCTCGCTGGGGTAGCGCGGGGAGTTGCAGCACATCGGGACGCACCAGCGCATGACCGCTCGATCGCAGGAAAGCCACCACTGCATCTTGGGGAATCCGTCGATGACCACCGCCGGTTCGGCACGTAGTCACTAATCCTTGATCGCACCAGCGCTTGAGCGACGATTCGCTCACGCCAATCGCATCGGCGACTTGCTTGGTGGTAAAGAGACGGTCCTTGGTCACACCCTGCCCCTTGCCTTGCGAGTTCGTGGAACTAGCCAGGAGATTTCGAACGCACACGAACGGATCGATTTTTCGACGTCGCTAGTGTAACGCGAGCGGCTATCCCTTTGCCACCAGCGTCATTTTCCTCGAGCTATAGACCGGGCAGGTATCTACAGCCACCACAATCGCACATCCGTCTCCGCTGCAACAATCCAGTCGCAGAAGGATGCTTCTCATAACGACTCCCAAGCCTATCGGGCCGAGCAACTGCTGGAGAGCAGCGGCTCAACTCGCCTAGGTGGGCGTAACGATCTGAATCGGCTGCAGTCGACGAGAAACTTCAAAACATCCGGCCTTCCCAACCATCGGCGGCTACTGGCATTCCGTTTATTCCGCGTGATACATCCAACTGGAACACCCGTGGTTCGGCGAGTCAGCCTACCTGTCGACAGTCAGCTGCTGAGTGACACAATCAAAAACCCGCGCGAACGCCGCTTTAACTGGGCCAGCTGAACTGCTCGACACTCCCCCCTGCTAAATGGATCGGACCACCAGTGGTTTCGACAACGAGACACCCGGCTTCATCGATTCCCAGGGCCCGTCCTATAACAGTCGCCTCACTATGTTGAGCTTGGGGGCGGATCGTCACGATAGCTCCCGAGAGAATGCAGTAGCGGGGCCAATCGCGGTAGAACGACTCGAAACCCTGTTCGCCAAGCCGTTGCCAGTTAGTGATGAGCCGCTCGACGAGCCGCTCGAGCACGAGTTCTAGTGTCCACCTTGCACTCGAGCGGTCTACGAGTGCAACAGCACGGGCTTGAATATCAGCTGGGGCAGTTGCGACCGAGTTGTTCACGTTCAGTCCAATCCCGACCACCAAGCGACCGGAAGCTGCTGCCGACGTCTCAATCAAGATCCCGGCCACTTTGCGACCCGCCAGATAAACATCGTTGGGCCACTTCACGCCGACGACATCCCCCGGGATCAGCTGCTCGATAGTCTGAGCGATCGAAATGCCGGTCACTAGCGAAAGGAGTGGCCATTTCGAGGTTGGGAGCCAGTCGGTGCAGTCGAGCAGCAGCGAGAACATCAGGCAACCATCACTCGACCACCAACGATTGGCGCCACGTCCTCGACCAGCCGTCTGCTCTCGAGCTGCGACTAGGAGCGGACACTTTTGGGTGTCATCAACCGCCTGACTTAGAGCATACGAATTGGTCGAGCCGATCTTAGCAAAGTAGTGCAGATCGGCGATGAGCCCACGTTTGATCAGCGACTCGAGTGCAGCAAGTTCCATCGAATTCAGCTACCCGATTGCTCCCCGCGAGAGCGAACCAATCAACGACTACGAAATCACGAGCATCAGATCGCCCGCTTCCACGCGGCTGCCAGGTTTCACAAGCACTTCCGACACACGACCTTCTATTTCACTGTTGACGGTCGTTTCCATCTTCATCGCCTCGAGCGAAAGTAGCTTCTGTCCCTTGGCCACGGTATCGCCCACGCTCACTGCCACCGTCACCACCATCCCCGGCATGCTAGCCCCAACTTGCCCTGGAACGCCTGGATTTGCCTTCAGCGCCTTGGCCGAACTTGCTTCGAGCGAAAGATCGGTCACCGTCACATCACGAGGCTGACCATTGAGCTCGAAGAAAACGGTCCGGGTCCCATCAGCATGGGGCTCGCTAATCGTCAGGAACTTGATGATCAGCGTCTTACCTTCTTCGATATCCACGCCAATCTCTTCACCAGTCTCTTGCCCGTAGAAGAAGACGGGAGTCGGGAGATTGCTCGTGCTCGAGTACTTACGCTGATGTGCTGCAAATTCCTCATAAACTTTCGGGTACAAGAGGTACGACAGCACATCACGCATACTCGGCTCGCGTCCGATCAGCTTCTGCACTTTCTCCGAAGCTGCCGTGAAATCGGCTGGTGGAAGGCTCGCTCCAGGGCGTCCTTTCACAGGTTTCTTGTCGCGCAGAATTCGCTTCTGCACTGCTTTGGGAAAACCACCTGGTGGATGCCCCATCATGCCACTCACCAGATCGATCACCGAATCAGGAAACGCGAGTTCACGATCGCCATACACCACGTCTTCGCTCGAAAGTGAATTCGCGACCATAAACAAAGCGAGATCGCCCACCGCTTTCGAGGTCGGCGTCACTTTCACAATATCACCCAGGAGTTGATTCACTTCCGCGTACATTTTGCAGATCTCTGGCCATCGCTCCGAGAGTCCCAGTGCACGAGCCTGCTGATAGAGATTGGTGTACTGACCACCCGGCATTTCGTGGCTGTAAAGTTCCGCCGTCGCTGGAAGCATCACACCGTCGAAGGGTGTGTAGAACTCGCGCACCGATTGCCAATAGTCGGAAATCTGACTGAAATGCTCGGCTGATAAATTCGTATCACGCTTGCCGAAGCGGAGCCCCTCGATGATCGCGTTGAGATTCGGCTGACTTGTCCCTCCCGACATCGATGCCATCGCGCCATCGGCGATGTCTAGCTTCACTTCTGCCGCCTTCAGAATCGACGCGGCTTGCATTCCCGCCGTGTCATGCGTGTGGAAATGAATCGGTATACCGATCTCTTGCTTCAGCGTTTTCACGAGAAGCTCAGCGGCGTACGGCTTGCACAAACCGGCCATGTCTTTGATGGCCAGAATATGTGCGCCCGACTTCTCAAGCTCTTTCGCAAGTTCGACGTAGTACTTCAGGTCGTACTTCGATCGCGCTGGATTCAGGATATCGCCGGTGTAGCAGATCGCAGGCTCGCAAACACCACCTGCCTTCTGCACTGCTTCCATCGCCACACGCATGTTGGGGAGGAAATTGAGCGCGTCGAAGATGCGGAAAATATCCATCCCCGCTGCCGTCGCTTCACTACAGAACTCGCGCACGATATTGTCCGGATAGCTCGAGTAGCCCACTGCATTCGAAGCGCGAAACAGCATCTGAAAACAGATGTTGGGAACTTTCTCGCGCATATCGGCGAGACGCTGCCAGGGGCATTCTTTGAGGAAACGCATCGACGTATCGAACGTCGCTCCCCCCCACATTTCCAGCGAAAACAGGTCACTCGCTAAATGCGCATAGGCCTCGGCAACATTCAGCAGATCCTTCGTTCGAAACCGCGTTGCCAGCAGCGACTGGTGTGCGTCGCGGAACGTCGTGTCGGTCAGCAGCAATGCTTTTTGCTTGAGAATCCACTGCGCAAACTTCTCCGGTCCCAGTTCTTTGAGTCGATCACGACTCCCCTCGGGAACGGCTGCGGTGTTGTCGAATTTTGGAACCGGCGCAGGACTGCGCCGCATCGCTTTGGGGAGACCCTTCACGAGTGGATTGCCATTCACGGCAATCTCGCCGAGATAGCTCAGCAAACGTGTCGCGCGATTTCGCCGGCGCGGAAGCTCAAACAGATCGGGAGTTTCGTCGATGAAACGTGTGGTGCATTCACCCGCCAAGAACGCCGGGTGAGTGATGAGCTGAATCAAAAAGGGGATATTGGTCTTCACACCTCGAATGCGAAACTCTTGCAGGCAGCGTTCCATACGATGTGCGGCATCGATGAAACGTCGACCACGAGCGCTCACCTTCACCAGCAACGAATCGTAGAACGGATTCACTGTCGCACCGGAAAATGCTGTCCCGGCATCCAGACGAATACCGAGCCCAGCTGCTGAACGGTAGTGCGAAATCCGCCCATAATCGGGCATGAAATTGTTCGTAGGATCTTCGGTCGTCACGCGGCACTGCATCGCAAAACCGTTGGTCTTCACTCCCTCTTGCGAGGCGAGACCAATCTCGGGATCAGCCAGCGGTGTTCCTTGTGCGATCAGAATCTGACTCTTGACGATGTCGATACCGGTCACCTCTTCGGTCACCGTATGTTCGACCTGAATGCGTGGGTTCACTTCAATGAAATAGAACTGTCCCGATAAACGATCGACAAGAAACTCGACCGTTCCTGCGTTTTCATACTTCACGGCTTTGCCGATCCGAATCGCAGCATCGCACAATGCCTGCCGCACATCGCCTGGCAGATTCGGCGCAGGAGCGATTTCGACCACCTTCTGATGCCGCCGCTGAACCGAGCAATCTCGTTCCCACAAATGCACCAGATTGCCATGCTTGTCGCCGAGCAACTGCACTTCAATGTGACTAGCGCGAGTGATGAATTTTTCGATGAACACATCGGGGCTGCCAAACGCCGAGAGCGATTCTCGCTGGGCTTGCTCAAGCTGCGTCACAAAATCGCGTTCGCTCGCCACCACTCGCATGCCGCGACCACCACCACCTTTAGCCGCTTTCAGAATGATGGGGTAACCCAGTTTCGCAGCGAGTTTCAATCCCTGCTCGGGAGAGGTGATCGAATCGCTTCCCCCCAGCACAGGAACATCGGCCTTCATCGCAATGTTGCGAGCAAAGGTCTTATCTCCCAGGTTGACGAGTGCGTCGACATGCGGGCCGACAAAGGTGATCCCGGCCTTTTCGCAAGCCCGCGCAAGATCGGGATTCTCCGAAAGAAAACCATAGCCCGGATGAATCGCGTCGACACCGTGCTGCTGAGCAATCGCGATGATCGCGGCGATATTCAGATACGCACGAATCGGTTCCCCTGTGCCACCCACTTGATACGCTTCGTCTGCCTTGAAGCGATGCAGAGCGAATCGATCTTCGTAGGCATAGATCGCCACCGTACGAATACCGAGTTCATGGGCACTGCGAAATACACGAATCGCAATCTCGCTGCGGTTGGCAACGAGCAGCTTGGTAATCTTTTTCATGGTATCGCTAGATCGCGCAGGGAGAGCAGCAAGCTGACTCGACCAGCGGCGTGGAGAGGTGATGATGAAACAGGCGAGTCGCGACGCTGTCGCCGATCCGATTTCGCTGGGCATTTCCGCCGAAAACTCGCACAAGACAAAGCACGAGCGAGTTTAATCGATACGGGTCCCCATGCAATCAAGGGGACGGACGGGCGGGCCAAGAAACAGGTCGCCCGCTAAAGAAAAAGTCGAACTAATCGGAACAGCTGGCGCGATAATCACACCCACAAGCGAGCGGCAGAGCGGCTATTTCGGCGAGTCCGAATTCTCAGTGGGGGCTTCTTCTGTCGGAGGAGCCTCCACTGGCTTTTTCTCCGCTGGTGCCTCTTCGCCCGCTGGAGCTTCCGCGGGTTTCTCTCCGGCAGGCTTTTCCTCAGCAGGTTTCCCCTCGGCTGGCTTCCCTTCAGCAGGTTTTGCCGCTTCACCCGGCTGAGGCATCGGCATCGGAGGAGGTGGTGGCGGAACCTCACCCAGCACAGCTTCGATCGTGAGCTCTTGTTCGCCTCGGCGGACGAGAATCGTAATCTTATCACCCGCCACGTAGCGTCCGACCACCGTCGACAAGTGAGCAACATCAAGCACTTCAATGTCGCCAATCTTGAGGAGTTTATCCCCTGCCTTCAGTCCTGCCGCTTCTGCAGGAGACTTCTCTTTCACACTACCGACTTCGGCACCCGACGGTGGATTGCCCGAGGGAGCAGGCTGGATGCCAAGGTAACCGGGAACCAGCGTCTTGCCTGCTTTCATCGCTTCGATGATGGGAGCGATCTCACCCAGCGGCACGGCAAATCCAATTCCCGAATCGTACCACTCAGCACCAGCAGCCACATCTTTAGCACCCGGCGCAAGAGGGACACAAATGCCGAGCAAACGGCCATCGATGTCGAGCAGTGGGCCACCATAGTTCGCGGGACTCAGATTCGCGTCGGTCTGTAAGGCGCGACCTGAAATGCGACTCTCAGCCGAAATAATACCGGCAGTAAGCGATGGCTCTTTGTCACCGAAACCAAATCCCACGGCGACAGCCCACTGACCCACGCGAACTTCCTCGCGCGGAGCAAAAGTTGGAACTGGAAGATCCGAAACATCGTTGATTTTGAGCAAACAGAGCTTACGAGTTTCGTCGCGCCCAAGCAGTGTTGCCACTTTACGTCTGCCATCCGCCAGTGTGATCGTGATGATCGGCGGCTTGCGCAAAAAATTGAACGTGCTCGTGATGATGTAACCATCCGACGAAATGATGAGTCCAGTGGTTGGTCCATCGGCGGCGAGGTTCGAAACACCTTCACCAGCATTGAGACCACCAAAGCTCTCGATCATCACCAGCGACGGGCGAATGCTCGCCGCCACCTGGCGAAACGCCTTCGGTGCCAAAAGCACGCCGCGTGTGATCAGGCTCGGCGCAGGTGCTGCTTCCGTAGAGGCAGTTGCAGGAGTCGAACTTGCAGCAGGAGCCGGTTCATCGGCGTTCGCGATGCACGCTCCCAGCAGACCAACGACGAAGATCGTATACCGTAGCATCGAAAGACTACCTCATCGGGGCTGCAGTAACTCGCAGCTGCAAGAGTTCATTGCGACGCTTCACGTCAATCGTCACTTCGCTACCCGCCGCGATGCCACTGATGAGCTTCTGAAAATCGGAGCTATCGCGCACCACATCGCCATTAATCGCCACCACAAGATCATCGACTTTCACACCCGCTTCAGCAGCGGGAGATCCCGGAAGAACTCGATCGACGTAAGCCGGTCCCTTACGACCCCCGAGTGCAAAGAGGCGGATTCCCAGCTCACCTTTTTCGTTCGAGGAAGGTGCCGGATCGGCGGCAGGCGATGTCTCTTGTCCACTTGCGAAGGCTGCAATCAGATCGGCAGGCACAGCATAATTCAGACGGGTTCCGGTGTTCTTGCTCTCGATCACCTTGCCAATCATGCCGACGACTTTCCCCTCGACATCAACGACAGCTCCACCGGCTGCTCCTGGATTACTAGTGATGGCATCGATCAAAAACACTTCATCTTCGTACGGAAAATCGACATAGCCGCGACGAGCTGTCAGCTTCGTGCGTAGCGAAAGGACGCCGATATTCACACTCAAGGGTTCCGCGCCTTCAGCCACTTTGAAGGCATTACTGACGGCGAGCACCCAATCCCCGGTTTCGATTGTCGAGGCTGCTTTCAAATCGAAATACTCGGGTGTGGAGGCATCGATTTTGAGCATCACGAGCTGGAGTGGCAAACTACGGCGGAGTACTTGAGCGGGAAAAGTTTGCCCATTGGGAAGCGTCACTCGCAAGCTATCCGCGGCGAGCAGCGCGCCACTGGCGGTCACAATTTCCCCTTCCGAAGAAACAATGATTCCGCTGGCATAGCCTGGAGTTCTGCCAATGCCACCACCATAAATTTTGACCGTTCGCTGCTGAGCAAAAGCGACCCCAGCGGCGAATTCCTCTCCCACTTCAGCCGCCGCATCAGCAGCCACGAGAGACATGGGGGATATCCCTGCGAAACTTGCGATCGCACCTAGCACAAAGAGTGAAGTCGCCAGTTTTCGACTAAGGAGTGACATCGAACGAACCCTCCTCGACCTTCGCAACAGTTTCGGCACTAGTGGTACGAATCGTGGCCAGCACTTGCTCATCGAGTCCTCGTACGAGAACCCGCTCGTGCGGAAGCCGAACCGATGCAATGGCCTTTTCGTCTCGGTAAAGCATCGAAGGAATCGGCTCTTCATCGCTCGTACCGACACTGGTCTTGAGCAGTCCACTGGTGGGAGTGCCGTTGTCTGCCAGCACCTTGAGGTAGAAGTAGAGCGACTCGCTATCGTCGGCGGCGATGCTCAGGCGGTGCGCGAGCGTAGCTGCGGCCTTATCGGAACCTTCGTGGGCGACCTTTTCGAAACGGGGATCATTGGAGGTGTTGACGAGCGTGGCCAGCGCCACCGACGAAGCAAAGTGTGAATCACGAAAGGCTCGAGAAAAGCTCACTTCGCGGGGAGCTTCCGCGCCGCTTTGCATGCGGTAGACCTTGCCATCAAAGGCGATGGTGACACTCACCAGACCACGTGTGTAAGTGACCATCGATCGACCATCGCGAGCGATGAGCATCGTCTCGCGTCCGACCACTTCTCCATTCTCGAGAATCTCCGACTCCAGGCGAATCGCTTCCCAGGGCTCTGAAGTCGGGCTCGAAGTTGCGGCATCTCGCAGTCGCTGCAGCAGCAGCTTGGCAACTTCGCTACCAATCTGCGGTGCCCGAGGCTTACCCGCATTGCTCAAAGGTATCGGAGGCTGACGCGGGACTTCCACAATCTTGGGTTTGGGATCGGACGGCGCTTGAGGCTCTTCCGGTTTCTTTTCTTCGGACGGCTTGTCGTCGGACTTCGGGGCGGGCTCTTCAGCGGGCTTGGGCTCGCTCGATGGTTCATCTAGCAGCGCTCTGGTGAGACGCGATGACGATGTCTTTTCACCTTCGCCGGGGGCTGGTTTTTCTTCATCCTTCGGCTGAGGCATCGGTGAAGGAGTTTTGACGATTGGCTCATACGGCAGTGGAGTGAGGCGAACCGTCGCTTTCTTCTCGGTCCCTTCGTGATCGAACACCACCGTGACAGGCCAACCAGCGGGGTAGGTCGACAGCAAATTGGTCAGCTGATTGGCGTCGTTAATTCGCTCTCCTTCGAGCGAAATAATGCGATCTCCGAGCGCGAGCCCTTTCCGCGCGATCGGCGAATCGAGGTTCATCGTAAAGCAAACCACCCCCTGCTCGCGGTTGCCAAAAATCGCATCGAGCGTTCCATGCTGAGCAATCTTGGTGGCCAGCAGATCGGGCAAGAATAGCTTCACTTGATTCGACGAGATGGCATATCCGAGCCCCACGTTCACACGACCACGTTCTTCGAAACTGCCGCGTCCATTGATTCCGATCACTTGCCCGAGGAGGTTGAAGAGGGGACCACCGGAGTTGCCGGGGTTGATCGAACTATCGACTTGAATGCAGTTGCCATAGACGAGTTGATTCATTCCTTCGCCCGGCTGAAAACGCTTCACACCACTCACGATGCCGAGAGTAACTGTGGGACGCTGATCTTCGGCTAAAACGAAAGGATTTCCCATCGCCATCGCCCACTGCCCCACGCGCACCTGATCGCTGTTGCCCAGCGGCGCGACAGGGAAATCGTTGCGACCGAGGAGCTGAATGATGGCGACGTCGCCACCCGGATCGCTCCCCAAAAGACGCCAACGATAGAGTTTGCCATCAGCGAGTCCTGCCCAACCTTCGACACCGGCGGCTGCGACGACGTGATGATTCGTGATCGCAAAACCATGCGCATCGTAAAGCACACCGGAACCACCACCGCCACGATCGTTGCCGTAAATCGCAACCACGCTGCCGTAAATTCCTTGGATCGCTGCAATACGGGCTGCTTCCGCTTGCTTGACCGCCAGCAGTTCGTCGCGCGATAGTGGAGCGGCAGTAACAGGTGCTTTGATGACTTCCGGCTTCTTCGTGGGGAGCTTCAGGTCATCCAGGCCAAACTGAGCCAGCACGATTGAAGGATAGAGAGTGAACGCAACAGCGATCACCGCTATCGACTTCCGCCAACAATCAACGTAGAGAGATTGCATGACTGATTGGGGTAAGTGAGGTTGTGGTATTCCGTAGAAAAACTTCAGTGGGAACAGTCGCGACGGCTTATGGGGACTTCACTTTCAGCAGCCGAGCTTCGCACCAGTTGGCGTGATCGGCCAGATCGAGATCTTCCCCAGCCTCCACGGCGATCGTGAGCTCACGAACGCCGCGAATCGGTACACGAAGCGTGCGTGCTGCATCTTTGCCTTGCACCGTTTCACTCGCTAGTTGCTGGCCATCCCCCAGCACGACAAAAATGCAATTCCCCTTGCCGGCAGCCGCCGCATCGAGACCCACATCGACCACAAACTGATCAAAACCGGGTTCGATTTGATAAGTCAGTCGGCTGATCGCATGCACGCCGATTCCCTTCTCGTAGATTGTGCCCCCAATGTTGAGCGGCTTTCCCGAGACGCTTCGATCCACTTGATAGGGACGCTTGAGCGTCACCACCGGCTGCTCGAACACTGTGCTCGGCGTCAGGTCTGAAAGGTATTCGAGTTGCGATGAGCGGTAGGCGATCTCTTTGATCGAAGCGAGCGGCATTTCGAGTTTTGCATCGCCGCTGATCGTCAAGCTGGCGAGGCCTTCCGATACTTCCATCGACTCGCCAGCCACGAGTTCGCCACTTGTGAGCTTGAGCTTGAGGCGAGCAGGTTCATCGTCGGCACGAGCCTGCGCCACAACGATTCCAGCGAGACGGTCGAACGGGAGCGACTTCTCCATCCCATCGATTTCGAATTTCACTTCCGTCGCCGAGACACTCACGATCAGCCCTTCGAGCGTTTCGAGTTTGTCATCGACAGCCACAATCAGCCGATCGTTGTCGGCCGAAGGGGTTTTGATCAGTTTCTGCACGACGTCGGCCGCTTCAGGCTTGAGAACCACTCCGCGCACCAAATCGATCGTCAGATCAAGCGACTCGGCAAAAGCAGTTTTGAGATGGAACTCGTCGTCGGAAATCGTGACCGACTCCGCGGCGAGGAAGCCTTGATTCCGAAGATAAACCTGAACTGATCCCGACGCTTTGGTCGGCTCGCGCAAGGAACTGATCGTGATCCGCGAAAGCTCGTCGAGCGGCAGATCCCTACTCCCTGATGCGAGAGGAACATTTTTGATTTGTCCCGCTGCAATCTCGAGTGTCGCGGGGGCAATTTTCTCGCCGGAAATCAGCCGCACTTCAAACTTCAGCAGCGGTTTGGTGGATGCAGGCTCTTGTGCAAGGAGATGGCTCGCAGCGCCGATACACGTAGCCACAAAACTGAAGGTCGCCACCACGGAGACGATAACACGACGAGCTGGCGATCCGGAAAGTTTCGCAGCGATGTTCGACTGGAAAACACCCGACAATCGGGGACTCAAATGCGTCGCCACGGCTTGTTGCCCACTCATCGTCGCTGCCTATGTTCAAAGAGGTCGCTCGCCGGTGCAAGCCACTAACCTTCGGAGTCGTCCTGGAAGCTCTTATAGTATTGTTCAATCAACTGCTGATAGCGAGCAGGAAACTTTTCTTTGATCGCGCTGAAGACGGGATCGCGTTCCTTGTCGCGGAGTTGGCTCCACGGGCTTTGAGGACCACCGCGCGTCAAACGCTTCACGGCGTCGGAATCGATTCCCTTGCTGCCGCCACCCGATTGTCCACCTTGGCCTTCTCCTTGCCCCTCGCCTTGGCCTTCACTTTCCCCTTCGCCACCCTTGCCTTGGCCTTTTCCCTTCCCTTTGCCTTTTCCTTTGCCGCTACCCTTTCCCTGCGATTCTCGCTCTTCCGCTTCTTTGATGAGCTTGGCCAGGATGTCGACAATCTTCGCTTGCTGTTCGCGGGTCACTTCGCCGGTGTCTTCAAGGGCCAGTTTGCGGCGGCTGTAGTTCATGCGCATCTGCACGTCGCTGAGCGTGCCATCTTCGAGCAACTTCAGTTCTTCCAGCTGACGCATCGCCCCCACACGCATCCGCTCGGGAGCATCTTTGTGTTGCTCGAGAAACTTGGTAAGCGCCTCTAGCGCAGCGGGCCGATTGAGCATCTGAGCTTCCGCGACACCTTGGAGGAACAAGGCCTCCCCCGCGCGAACGCTTTGCGATTGATATTTGGTTTGCAGTTCGCTCAAGAGTGGCATCGACTCTTCAAATCGTTCGCTCAGCAGATAAGCGCGAGCCAAATAGTAACTGGCGTCGGCGGCGAGATACGGATCTTCGGAAGCTTTGAGAGCCGTGAGGCTGTCGATGGCCGCCGGAATGTTTTCATCACCCAGCAGCACCAAAGCTTCTTTGTACGACGGATAAACTTCGCGCAGCGCTTCCGTCACAGCGATGGGCTGGGCTTGCGGATCACTCCGGAGAGCAGTCAGCAATTCCACTGCCACCTTCACGCTATCGGCTGGCAACGTTTTGCTCGCCGAAAGCGAGGCCGACAAACTGTCGATCACCGCTTCACTGGCCGTTGGTTTCGCAGGAACCGGATCTTCGGCCGTAGCCCGGAGCGTCAAAATCCCCATCACCATCAGGGCACTGGCTGCGATGAGCTTCGGGACAAATCGCCCCGCGAATAGCGAATCGAAGGAGCCTAACGTCGGTTTTGCGAAACTTCGCTTACTCATCGCACCATTTCCTTCTGCAGACCTACTACGACCGAACCATCACCCACGAATCAATGCCTGGACGACTTGCGACGACGATCGCTACTGCGATGCTCGCTCGAGAATTCGAATCGTCATGTCGCCGATTTCGGATTGTCGGTTCGAAATCTGCTGCACTTGGCTCTTGAGATCGTCGGGGAGTTCCCCCTTGGGATCGCGGGCGGTGTCGAGCGACTGTGTACGGCGATTCACACGCATTTGAGCCGAGCGCAACAGTTTCAGCTCAGCAGAGCCTGGCAAAAGTGGTTCTTCACCACCGCCGCCACCTCCTCCTCCGCCGCCCCCTCCCTCTTCACTCTCCTTTTGCTCTTGCGCTTTTTGGAGTGCTTCGATGAGTTCGGCGAGCGTCAGCTCGATCTCTTTTTGTAGCGACTGGGTGTAAGCATCGGTTCGTTTGCTGTCGGTCAGCTGCGCTACCCCGAGCAAATCGTCGCGCAGCTGGGCAACCACATCCGGGAACACCACGCTGCTGCCATCGTCGAGAATGATGTCGAGCGTTTGCTGCGATAATTCCGCCAAAGCACGCTCTTCCACTGCCACCTTACCCAAAGCCAACCGATCAGTTCGCTTCAGTTCACCACCTTGTTCAAGTCGCTTGGTCTCAAAACCGATCGTGTCGGCTGATGAAACCTCCTGACGGGCCAAAATCTCGCGGAAACGAGCTTCCAGCTTCGCCAGCTTTTCGATTTGGGTCTCTTCGCGCAGCTGAGCCAAACGCTCTTCAATTTCTTGGAGCGCTTCTTCGAGCGTTTGAATCGCCTTCCCCTGCTGACGCGAAGCATCCTTCGGCTGTTGCTTGCGGAGATCGCCCGAAGCTTGCTTCATCTGCTGCTGAGCTTGCTGGACCTTCTGCTGTCCCGGTTGCTGCTTGCCGCCAGCTTGCTCACCACCGCCCGATTGGCCTCCACCCGACTGGCCGCCGCCAGATTCTCCCCCGCCCGACTCACCGCCACCTTGCTCCCCTCCTCCTTGCTCGCCAGCCTTTTTCATTTGGTCGTCGAGCTTGGCCGTTTGGCCAGCGATGTCGTCTTGTTTTTGCGCCATCTTTTCAAAAGCTTCGGGAGGAAGCGACGCGATGCGATTCTCTTCCTTCTTGAGTTCCGCAAGCGCTCGCTGCAGGTTGTCGACAGCCGACTGTTCGTCTTGGGTGGCTGCTTTGCCTTTTCCTTCACCGAGGTTTTTCTCAGCTGCTTGTTGATTCTTTACCGCCTCTTCCAGAGGACGTTCACCCGCTTCCTTAGGACGCTTGGGACTTCCCGATTCGCCCGACTGGCCCCCCTGCTGACCTCCCGACTCTCCGCCACTCGCCCCTTCGGACGAACCTTCTCCGGGCTTACCTTCTCCGGGCTTACCTTCTCCGGGCTTACCTTCTCCGGGCTTACCTTCTCCGGGCTTACCTTCTCCGGGCTTACCTTCTCCAGGTTTACCTTCTCCAGGTTTACCTTCTCCAGGTTTACCTTCTCCAGGTTTACCTTCTCCAGGTTTACCTTCTCCAGGTTTACCTTCTCCAGGTTTACCTTCCCCAGGTTTGCCTTCTCCAGGTTTGGAGCCACTGGGAGCTTCTCCGGAACCTTCGCCCGGAACCTGATCGCCAGCTTCTTTGGCAATATCCTTCAAAATGGCTTCGGCTTGCTCTCGGGTATCGGCTTGCTGCCCCGCGATGGGGCCGAGCTTTTGAATTCCTTCCGCGCGGACCGATTCGGTCGCCTCGAGGATCGCTTTTTGTTTTTCTAAAAGTGCTTCGACAGCGGCAATGCGGGCCGCCATGGCAGCAAGCGTTTGTTCTTTGTTCGAAACGCGATCGGACTCGCGCTTTTCGCCACGCTCGGACTCGATGATCGATTCGATCTGCTTTTTCCATTCGCTCAGTCGCTCGAATTCCTCGCGATCTTTTTCTTTGTCGGAGGGATCGTCGAGCAGCAGCGAAATCAGTTTGCGAATGTCGCTCAGCAGTTGCTGCTGATTTTCCGTAGCATTGCCGAGTTGGGCAGCGTCGAGCAGTTTGGTGATGTCGCCGGTCCGCTCTTGCAGGAGCATTTTCTTCGATGCTTCGAGTGTTTGTTTCAGGCGTTCGGCTCGTTCGGGCTCTTTCTCTTGGAGCGAAATCGCCAGACTGGTGAACTTCCGCGAGAGCTCCTCGACCAGTTGCTCCACTCGCTGTTGACGAATGCCGAGGGCCGAAGGGCCGCTCGATGGTCCAGCGGCTGGAGCACCTTCGCCCGCCGCAGCACCTTCCTGAGCCATCACGTGCGGCAGAGCCGAACCGACCAGTTGCCCCGTCACCACGGCCCCAGCTAGGGCCCAGGTTCCGGTTAGTTTTGCCCATGCACGCCAGTTTCGCTTGCTCATGATCGTCTCCAGCAGTCGCCAGTAACTCGGCTACCACCAACAGGTTCCATGCAGAGGGCCGAGTCGAATCTCGCCTCACGCCCCTCCGCGTCATTAAGTACCTCGAGGGGCCCCAATGGTTCACCCGCAAGTGTGACTACTTAATATGACGACGCTCGCGCTCGACCGACAAGCAACTTTTCTTAAATGTGGCGAAATTCTCCCACGACGACCATCGCCACCCCTCCCTTCGGTGAATCGCGCGTCGGCTGACGACCTGCGAACGGGTGAACGGGTCCACTAGCAGCCCTGCCCAAAGCCTCGCTCATGTAGGGCAACTACTTTCGGCATAATCACTTGCGCCAGAGCAAATGCTTGACATCGCGTGTCACGGGCAGTAGCCTACCGAGTCTCTTCTCCTATCGATCGGAACCCGTGCTAGCCTTTGGGCTCGAGCGTGGCGGTTACCCCTTCTGGTACACCGAGCGCTGCAGGCCTGCGGTATCGACTCCTGCCCCGTGCTTCAAGGAAACGATTTGCCGTGATCAGCAACCTCCACCAACCAGATTCCTGGTCGGTTCACCCCTGCCGCCCCTCAAGTCGTTTGTCCTATCGGGGGCGATGGCTCTCGGCGTGTTCGATCGTGGCGATCCTCGCGTGCTGTTTTGCGACACCTCCAGCAGCGCATGCCGTCACTCCCGAGAGCAAAGAAGTTGTCGAGGTCATCGACCGCGCGGTCGGCTATCTCGAACAGCAGACCGAAGCTCGCTACGGCGGTCGTATTCTGATGGGGCTAACGCTCCTTAAAGCGGGGCGCGAAAAAACGCATCCCAAAGTCAAAGATGGACTGGTTGCCATCGACCTCTTATTAAGCAACGCACAGATCACCAGTAGTTCGGAAATCTACACAATTGGGCTGGCGATCATCCTGATGTGTGAGCTCGATCCCGAGCAGTATCGCGACAAAATCGAAACACTTCTCAAGGCACTCTATTCTCGTCAGATGAAAGAAGGGGCCTGGACCTACCTCCACAACCCGGCTGGTGATACCTCACAAACGCAGTACGCCATTTTGAGTTTGTGGATGGCCAAAAACAGCGGGTTCGAAATTCCAGTCGAGGTGATCGAACGTGCTTGTGGCTGGCTCATTCGCACACAAGATGTGCGCGGAAGTTTTGTCTACCACGTCTCCGACGATGGGACGATGCAGCGTCGTCAGCATGGAGCGGAAACAAGTCCCTCGCTCACCGCAGCCGGACTTGGCTCGCTCTACATCACAGCCGACATGCTGAAGATCACCGACCCACAAAACAACAAAGAAGAGACCGGTGTTTCCTCGAAGCTGAAGGTGATCGAGCCACCCAATACTCGCAAGCGTGGCGATGGTATTTCGAAAGTGATTCAAGCCGAGTGGGTTCGTCGCGGCATGGCCGACGGGAATCGCTGGTTTCAGCAGAACTACACGGTGAATTCACCGCGGTGGAATCACTACTATCTCTACGGCCTCGAGCGTTATCAAAGTTTCCGCGAGTTGACCGAGGGAACTCGCTCGAAAACGGCACGCTGGTACGACGATGGCTTTGAACATCTGCGTAAGACCCAGCAAAAAGATGGCAGCTGGCATGGTGAAGACAATGCGATCGTCGCCACCTGTTTGTCGGTGCTGTTTCTCACTCGTTCGGCCAGCAAATCGATTTCGAAAGTGGTTGGCGACCTAGGCGAAGGGACGCTGCTCGGTGGTATGGGTCTCCCCCCTGCGACGAGCGATCTGCGCGAGAAAGATGGCAAACTCGAGACCACCCCACTCACGGGCAGCGTCGACGAGTTGTTGCGAATCATCGAAGATCCCGAGAATCCTATATTAAGTAGCATCAGCGATCTGCCGACTTCGCTTACACTCGAAAGCGATATCACCAAGCGATCGAGTCAGATCACGAAGCTCAAAGAACTGGTGCGAGCTGGCTCGTATCAGTCGCGCATCATCGCGGTGAAAGCACTGGGGCAAGCACGCGACTACAGCAGCGTGCCTGTTTTGCTCTACGCACTCACCGATCCCGACATTCGTATTGTGAAAGAGGCTGATCAAGCACTGCGGATACTCAGCCGAAAGTTTCAAGGAGTGGGACTCAGCGAAACGCCGTCGCGAGGTGAAATCGACGCGGCTATCGCGGCTTGGAAAGCCTGGTATTTGTCGGTACGCCCCGATGCTGAACTTCTCGATTAGCAAGCAGCGTAGTTCGCAACAAGCATAGACGGATGACAGCGTCTGGCCATCGAGCTTGGCTCCGGCAACTAGCTCCTTGACTAAAGTTACAGGCACTCTTTTCGAACCCCACTCTTTCAAACACGTTGTAATGAGTAGTCCCGAGGCGTCAACTTCTTCTGCACCTTCCGGTCATCGACCGGACCGCGCCAGCGCGCCGCAACCGCAGCTGCAGGTCTCGAGCTTCGACCAGGTGGCTGGGATGCTCGTTGCCGTACTTGTGCTGCTCGGAACCGCCACGCTGCTGCTGTTTATCGTGTGGCTTTCGAGTCGCCTGATGTTCAACCCACCAGCGCTCGAAGTGACACTGGTGGAAGATGTTGGTGGTGGTGGTAGTGGCGACAACTTCACGGGAGGCGAACAGCCCCTCGACGAGCCAGCACCCGAAGAATTTCAGCAGAACGTCGAGCCTCCTCTCACGGAGTCGCTCGAGTCGATTTCGACCATCGTTGCGTCGGAAGAGATGCAGCTCGATTCGCTCGACAGCACCACGTCGCAAGGTCGCGGCGAAGGGAGCGGCACAGGAGATGGCCGTGGAATCGGTCCCGGTGGTCCCGGAACTTCCGACGGCATCCCCGCCTGGGAACGCTGGGAAGTGCGTCTCAATGCGTCGAGTCTAGCCACTTACGCCCAGCAACTCGATTACTTTGAAGTCGAGCTAGGAGTCGCCGGTGGTGGGAGTCCGAATGTTGAGTACGTTTCGAAGCTCTCGACCGCGAAGCCACTGCGGCGGGTCGGTGATCCAAAAGATGAAAAACGACTTCGGTTTTTGCATCGCAGCAGCCAGCTTCGCGACGCTGATCGCGAGCTGGCCCGCCGGGCCGGTGCCGACCCTAGTGGCAAAATTGTATTTCAGTTTTATAGCCAAGCGACTTATCAAAAACTGCTCGTCCTCGAGAATCAGCAGCTCAACGGCCGCCGGATCAAGGATGTACTAAAGACGGTGTTTGGCGTGCGAGGCTCTGCAGGTAAGTACGAATTTTTTGTAATCGAACAGCAACTGCGTGGGGGCTAGTCGAACCGTTTTCGTCCACGCATGCCTGGCTCTTTTAGCTGACGAAGGGGCTCACTCGAGCCTGTTGTTAGCTCCCTCTGCTCGCTCGACAACTGATCCAACTCCTTGACGAACTCACATCGTAACCTGCTCCGCCGAAATACTCGTCGGACCTTTTACAAAGCAAACCACCTGGCATGAATATCGATCCATTCTTCTGGGATTTCATTAGTAACACCGTTTACGGGGCCTTGGCCATCGATGCACTTTGGGGTGCGTACTGCATTGTGGTGGTGTATATGCGGATCGGTCAGAACCGTTTCAAATCGGAAAAGAAGCAGGAAGAGTTCTTGGCTTCACTCGAGGCCCCCCTCGAGAAGAAAGACTTTGAATCAGCAGCTGCGCTTTGTGACGGCGATCGACGAGCCCTGCCACAGCTCGCCTTGCTTGCTATTTCGCGCCGCAACCTAGGGCTGGCGAAAGTTCAGGAACTGGTGGTCGATCGATTCCAGCGCGACGTGCTCGGTGACCTCGACCATCGCATCAGCTGGATTAACAACGTGATCAAAACCGCGCCGATGCTGGGACTCCTCGGAACGGTGCTCGGCATGATGGCAGCGTTCGGCAAACTGGCGTCGGAGGCGAACGTGAAGCCCGACCAACTTGCGTCCGACATCAGCTTCGCGCTCATCACCACTGCTATCGGACTGGCAATCGCCATTCCGGCGACTATTTGTGTCGCCAGCATCAACGTTCGGATTCGCAAGATGGAAGATATGGTCTTCGCCGGGCTGAATGATTTTCTCGATCGATTTGCCTCAGCCGTCACCCCCGTTCGCAAATAATCTCACCGTTTTCAAGCTCGATAGCTTCATGGTCAGTCCCTGAAGCATGCTGGTTTCTCGCACTTGTTTGCCCGCCCTAGGGAGTGTTTGTCGATGGCCAATCTTCGTGAATCAACGCGGCTGAATCGTCCGCGTCGAAAAGTGGAAGAAGCCGAAATGGACATCACCCCCATGATCGACTGCACCTTCTTGCTTTTGATCTTTTTTCTGGTGTCGTCGAAAATGCAGGCGGGTGAAGCAATCGATCTTCCCCCCGCCCGGCACGGAAGTGTCGCGATTGTCAAAGAGTCGGTGATCCTGACAGTTACCAAGGGGCCAGGTGAAATCGCCAACGTCTACAAAGGAGACGGAACGACTCCAGCGAACTTGATCGACGGCAGCACGATCGCGGGGCAAGAGGCCGCGATTCAGGCGTATGTCGAAGAACAAGTGGCGCTCGATCCCCTGAAAGTGAATGTGCTGATTAAGGCCGAGAAAGGGCTCAAGCACCGCGATGTAACGCGTGTCGCGCGGGCTGCTGGCCAGGCCGAAGTTCCTCAGCTCTATGTGGCAGTACTCGAATCGCAATGACAGCGACTCCCATCCCATTTCGATGCGTGACCTGCGGTCATGAACAACTCACCTCCCCACATCTTGTGGGGAAACGGGTGCGGTGCCCTCGTTGCCAAGAGTTATCGACCGTCATGCCCCCGCTACCGCAAGCTCCGGAAGCGGAAGAGGAACTCCCCGTCCTCGAAACCGAGCCTTCGACCGAGGTAGCGCCGCCAGATTTCGCCCCCGCCAATGCTGCCACTGAGAACCCAAGCGACCTGTTTATCGATGTCGCTGCAGACGAATCAGCAGCGGCTGTTGCCGGCGATGAGGCTGCACTCGACATCGTGCAAGTTCCCGATTCCGACTTGCAAATGACCGTGGTGATGGAGCCGAATTACGCCTCCGATGCATCGGTGGAACCATTTAGCGACGAACGACTCGCGACACTGGCGGTGGTTGATGAGGAAACAGCTCCCCCTCCGTTTGCGATAAGTGGCGAATCTCGCTGGAAAGGTTCCCCCCCGCGACCACCTGCTGCTGTGGACGAAGAAGACGAGCCCCCGCGACCCTCGATGAAACGTAAGACGCGTCAGCCGCAAGAGGCTGACATGGACATGACGCCGATGGTCGACGTCACCTTCCTGCTGCTGATTTTTTTCATGGTGACCGCTTCGTTCACGATGCAGAAATCGCTCAGCATTCCGAAGCCTGAAAGCGATCAACCGAGTACGCAAGCGAAATCGGTCGAGGACTATGAAGAGAACCCCGACTATGTGGTGGTACGAGTCGATTCGCTGAACACGTTTTATGTTTCTGCCGCCCACTGGGACGACGAACGAGAAGCCCCTAGCGAGCAGGAATTGCTGGTAAAATTGCGTCAGGCTCGTGAAGATGGTGGAAGCTCGGTCCCCACGAAAATGCTGGTCATCGCCAGTGGTGAAGCGCTGCACGAACGCGTGGTGATGGCAATCGATGCGGGGAACGATGTCGGGATGGAAGAAGTGCAACTGCTGAGCGTGGAGGATGACGAAGCGCCGTAGGTGTGTGAAGCTTGCAACGCGCTTGGGTGTGGGCTGCAAGTGTGGGACAAATCCTTGAAACTGAACCTTGATCTCTCGTAGTGGTGGTGATTCATGTCGGCTTCGAAGATGCTCGACCTGGCGGAGCAACAAGGTCTGCTGGAAGAGAAGGTGATCTCCGAACTGCGTCGTCAGCTGCGCGAATCGAAGTTTATTGTCACTCCCGAAGCGCTGGCCAAAGTTCTGGTCGATCACGAGCACCTGACGAATTTTCAAGCGCGTAAATTAGTCGCGTCGGCGAGTGAAGCGACCGATGCTCCCACCACAACGCGTCAAGCAGTTGCACCGACCAAAGCTCCTGCGAAAGAGATGCTCCCGATTGAGGAAGAAGAGGACATTGTCGACCTCGAGCCTGCGGCACCTGCTGCGGCGAAAGTCGATCCGCTCGATGAGCTAGTGGACCTCGAGCCCGCAGTTCCAGCGGCTCCCCAGGCTCCTGCAGCAGCGCCGGTTCCTGTGGCCCCTGCGCCATCGGCTCACGACTCGATCGACATGGCCCCTCTCGACTTCGACGAGAATCCAAAATCGTCCTCAAAGCCAGTGGAGCCGAAGCCCGAGAAGCCCAAAGCAGAAGCTGCTCCTTCGCCTCCGAAAAGCGAACCCAAACCTAAGCCTCAACCTGCGCCGCGTGGCTTCAAGACGCTCGAGAAACCTGGCTCGACACCACCTAAGCGCGAGAGCAAGCCTGCCCCGATTTCTCCCCCCTCCATCGCGCCTCCGGTTGAAGATAATCTGGAAGTTCTGACGGAATTGACGCCGCTGTCCGTCCCCAGCGGTCCGGCCCCGATCGACGATCTGTTTGCGGTCGATCCCATTGCAGGACCTGCTCCACTGGGGAGCGATCCACTCATGGGTGGCCCTTTGGCAGGTCCTCTCGCTGGTCCGCTTGGTCAACCCGCTGCAGCAGCCGGTGTTGTTGTTCCACCGAAAAAGAAGAACCAGTGGGATTCTCCGCTGCTGCTCATTGGTGGCGGCGCTCTCGGCGTGCTGCTGCTGGCTGCAGGCCTACTGGTCTACTCGCTTACGCGTGGCTCGGCATCAGAGCTGTTTCAAAAAGGGGAAGAGGATTATCGGAGCGGATCGTACTCCACGGCGATCGCGGTGTTCGATGAGTTTCTGAAAAAGTATCCGAGCGACCCTAACAGCAGCCTCGCACGTGTGCGTCGTGGTATGGCGCAGATTCGCCAAGTGACCGATAAAGCGAGCGATCCGGTGCAAGGCCTGAAAGCAGCGCAGCAGGTGTTGCCGCAAATTGAGGTGGAGACCGAATCGTTCAATGAAGCCCGTACCGAACTGGCGTCGATCTTGCCCGATATTGCTGATGGATTTGCCACGAAAGCGAAAGACGAACCCGACACCGCGAAGCGCGTTGAACTTGTCGCCAAGACCGAAGCGGCGATCGCGCTGGTGAACAATCCGTCGTACATTCCGTCGTCTCTACGCAAAGATCAGGAAGTGCGGATCAGTCAGATCATCGAGAAACTCGATGCCGCGCGGCGCAGTATCGATCAAGATCGAGATCTGCAAACGGCCGTCGAAAAAATGACGGCCGCTGCGGACCAAAATCAAGCCGCGACCGGCTACGCCACGCGCCGCGAACTGCTCAAGAAGTATCCAGCCCTCGAAATTTCCGAATCGTTAATGGCGGCGACATATCGGCTGTCGCAAGGGGAACAATTGCAAATTGAAGTGCGTGACAATCCCCTTCCTGCTGCCCCCGCTGCCGCTGCCGAAGGTGTGATTGCGATCGCGCTTTCGCATGCGGAAACCGCAGGGACAGGAGCCACAACCGGATTGGTTCCTGTGGTTGTCGAAGGAAGCCTCCATGCGTTTGACCTCGGCACTGGTGCTCTCAAGTGGCACAAGTATCTAGGACAGGGAGCCCCTGCCGTTGTGGTGACTCCGACGGGCGACTGGCTCGCTGTCGATGTGCGCACGAGCACTCTCTGCTGTTTCGAGCCAGCGACCGGCAGCATCAAGTGGCGACACGCGCCAGGGGAACGTTTTTTTGGTCCAGTGGTAGGAACCGACGTCGCCTACATCAGCTGCGAAAGTGGGACGATCTACGAGATCGCGCTGGCCGACGGAACATCGCCACGGCAGGTCAAACTTCCTCAGAAACTGAGTACCGCTGTTGGTCTCGATTCGCGCCGCAGCCGCATCTATCAACTGGGAGATCACAGCACGCTGTTCGCCCTGCGGATGGAAACGCTGGCGTGTGAAGAGACGAGTTTTCTGGGGCATCTTGAAGGTTCGATTCTTGTTCCGCCGCTGGTGGTGCTCGACCATGTGGTGATCGCGGAGAGCCCGGGGATCAACTACAGCGTGCTGCGAACACTCGCCCCAACCGGCGAGAACAAACAGCTTCAACCGACGAGCAAAGTGTTTCGGCTCGCGGGACGAATTACCGAACCGCTGCTCACAGCAAGTCGCCGGGTGATTGCGGTGACCGATCTTGGCCAAACATCGGTCATCGAGATCGACCCCACGAGCCCGCAGCAGAGCGTTCGCGAGATCAGCAAACTCGAAGCGACCGATTCGGAACCCACGACAACCTACCCAGCTGTCGAAGCCAATCAGGTCTGGCTCGTAGGCACTCGCGCGAGTGCTTACGAAATTCAAGCGTCTCTCGCACAACTAGCTCGGCGCTGGACACTTCACCCGGGGGATCGATTCGTCGCGCCACTGCAGTTTTCTGGTGGAGTGCTGGTGCACGCGCGTCGCCGCGGAACGCAAGATGGCATTTTGGTAGAGGCCTGCAATCCGGCCGACGGCAAAGCGATTTGGACCACACGCATCGCGCAGCAACTCGCTGCGGTGCTGATTCATCAGCCTCGCTCCGAAGTTTTTGCAGCCACCCGTGGAGGGCTGCTCTACAGCATTCCGCGGGATGCACTGCGACAAGGACTTTACGCAACTCCGCAGCTCACACCACCTCTCGGAGGTGGTCCGATTTCGCTGTCGCAGCTCTCGAATCTCGGCAACAATCAGTATTTGATCAGCGGCTTTGGAACCGGAAATCGCGGTATCCTGTGCAACCTCGAAGAGAAAGAGAAGAGCCGCTACACCGAGTTCAGCTCGATCGATGGAAGCTCTCGTTGCACGCCACTCGTCCTCGGGAGTTCGGTGATTGTGCCGCTCGAAAAAGGGCCTGTGCAAGCGGTGAATCCTCTCACAGGTGAGGCCCCGATCTTCCCATTCACTCCGCCGCTGAAAGCAGGCGCGAAGTTCCCCTGGCTCTCGCCACTACTCCTGGAGGATGGCAAAAACATTCTCCTCTCCGACGGGGGTGTGATGCTCTACAAACTGGTCGAGCGTGCGGGGACACCACCGCAATTGGCGCTTGCTGGAGAATCCACTTCAACGCTTCCACTCGCTAAGCAACTCGCCCGCGTGGCCAGCACGATCGTTGGTGTGGGACGTGGTGAAGCGGTCGACAGCCTAGTGACCATCCACCCGCAAACACTCGCGGTCACCGAGACCAAAAAACTTGCCGGACGAGTGACGAGTGGTCCCTTTGCGGCGCTCGATTTGGTGCTCGTCGCTACGCAGCCCGAAGGGATCATCGCGCTTGGTGCTGATGGTGAAACTAAGTGGATCCTCGACTACAGCGATCAACTCGCTGGCCCGCCGGTGGTGCTCGGAAGCGATCTGCTACTGGTGAGCACCAGTGGCAAGCTGGTCCGTGTGGAGGGAGCGACGGGAAAAATCATTGCGACGGGCGAAATTGGACGCGTCGTGACTGGCGTGAATGCCGTGCTTGAAACGCGACTCGCTGTCGCCGCCGCCGATGGTCAATTGCTGTTTGTCACGATTCCCAAACCGGCAAGCCCCTAGAATTTTGCTCGCGAAACGTTTTCCCTTCCTTAGACGGCACACATCGCAGCCCATCATCGCATGCTTTCGCCACACTTCGCTAAACCGATTCTTCTTGCACTCGCCTGGCTGGCGCTGGTGTCGGCATGGTCGCGCGAAGTTTCAGCGCAAGGAGGGAAGCGACTCTATCAGCAGGTCCCGTTCGATCGCATCACGATCGAAGAGATGGGGATGCCCCAAGTGCTAGTCGTTCAGCCTCTCAAGCTTCCTGGACGACTGGTGCCGTCGAATCCGCGCCCAACAGAAAAACTTCGCTTGCGACTGGTTAACGATGCGCGTGAGTTCGAAATCGCTTGGGGGGATATCAAAAAACTGGAGCTCTACGAACAGATCGTACTGGCAGAGACCGACAAGTTGATCGCCGATGGCAAGCTCGATGAAGCGTTCGACTACCTGGTCTTCTTGCTGGACTATTACCCGAAGCTCGACGGGCTGAAGAACTCGCGCGAGTCGTTCCTTTACCGATCGGCCGGGGCTGCTTTTAGTAAGCATAAGTACGACGAGGCGCTGGCGGTCCTTGAAGAGCTGTGGGCACAGAACCCGCAATATCGAGCGAGTGAAACGGCTCCCACCTTGATGGCGGTGCTCGGAAATATTGCCGATCGCATGTTGGCGGGCTATTTCGAGAAGGAAGACTATTCCAGCACACGCACGCTGCTGAAGCGACTCGAAACGACTTACAAAGCATCGAATGAAACGTTTGCTAAAAAGTGGCGTGAACAGCTCGACTCGCTAGCCGCCATTCATCGCGATGCTGCTGCGGAACATCTGAAAGCGAAACGTTTTGCCGAAGCGCACGATGAGCTATCGAACATGCAGGCCGTTTGGCCCGAGGTCGAAGGGGGCGCGGCCCTCGTGGCGGAACTGCGACGCTTATATCCTCGCGTCGTCATCGGTGTAACGCATCCTGCTCACGAACTCGCGCCGACGAGTTTGCAAAATCCGGCAGCCCGCCGAACGGGGCAACTCACTTCGGCGACGCTGATGCAGCTGAAATCACTCACCGCTGAAGGGGGCGTGTATGCCTCGCCACTTGGCACCACCACGCTATCCGAAGATGGACTGCAGCTGACGTTTGTCTTGCCCCCGGCGCTAGCTGCGGCGAGCAATGCCCAAGGAGAAATGCCGGCTGCAGTTTGGCTGTCGAACGTGCTACTGCGAACTGCCGATCCGGCGAGCGACGAATTCAATGCCGCCTGGGCCCGCACTATCGACAGCGTGCGCGTTGCCAGTCCCGCGCGGGTGATCACGGAGTTCAAGTTGCTCCACGTCATGCCGCAGGCTTTGCTGCGGAATGTTCCTCTGCCAACCACCGGGGTCGGCAACCTGAAGCAGTACGCAATTCTCGCGCAAGACAGCACGGTGATGCGACTCGTGCGTGCTCAGTCGACCGAGACAACTCCGAGCAGTCCGAGCGAAGTGGCCGAGCGAGTCTACGACGACACCGACCGCGCGATCAACGGACTAAGGCGGGGCGAAATCGATGTCATTGATGCCCTCTTTCCTGGGGATATTAACGCATTTTCAAGCGATCCGAATATCGTCGTCGCTCCTTACAACGTCCCGACAACCCATCTGCTGACCGTGCGGATGAACCATCCGTTTCTCTCGAACCGGACCTTTCGGCGCGCTCTGCTGTATGGCATCAACCGCCAGCTGATTCTCGACAAAGGTCTGCTTGGGGATCGACAGATTGCTGGTTCACAACTCGTGAGTGGTCCGTTTCCGGCTCCCTTTGAAGGGAATCAGCAAGGGGCGTATGCCTACGACGAAACGGTTCTCCCGCGCCCGTACGATCCACGACTCGCAGCCACACTACGCATTTTGGCGGAAGCTGAAATTCGTTCGGCCAAAGAGAAAGCGATGGAAGCGGTACCCAAACTCGAGCCCCTCGTGCTCGGACATCCCGCCGACGAAACCAGCCGCATTGCTTGTCGCGCAATTAAGGCTCAGTGGAAGCTCCTCAAGATCGAATGCACCTTGAAAGAGTTTCCACCGGGGGTATTTGATGATCCTGACGGAAGCTGCGATTTGGTCTACCGCCAACTGGCGGCTTGGGAACCTCTCACCGACGCCTCGCGGCTGTTCGGCGAGTTGGGGATTGCTCCGACGAACAACCCGTTCATTAAATTATCGCTGCAACAGCTTGATGGGGCTCGTAACTGGCAAGTTGCGCGGCAGCGATTAGCTCAACTGCACCGCCTTGTTCATGAAGAAGTAGAAGTCCTGCCGCTCTGGCAGTTGGTCGATCATTACGCTTATCGCAAAGATCGCGTGGTGCTCGAAGGTCCCCGTATTTCGCTGTATCAAGATATCGATCGCTGGCTTGCTCCTGCTGCCGCCACCGCACAAAGTAGCAGACCAACATATCCCGCCTCTCTCACCGCAGGAGCCCGCTGATGCACCATCATCGCTCCTGTTTTCTCCGCAGCTTCTCGTGCCAGTCGATGCCGATCTATTTAGCAAGACTATCGCTCGCAATTGTGCTACTGGTCAGCGGACTTAGCTTTGGCACCTCGCGGCTTTATGCACAATCGGCTTGGGAATTCAATCCGTACCGGGTGCAGCTGGTGATTGCAGTCTCCCCTGCTCTGCCCGATCCTGACTTGCTCGAACAGGCGATCGAGCGTCAGGTGCTCGAGCAGGGTGAGTTGATGTTCCGTGCCACTTGGCAATCGCAGGTGATGCTCGCGAGCCCCGCGCTCGAGGCTGAACTCGCTGAATCCCCCGCAGATATCACGCGCGATCGGCTGAAGGAACTTCTGCCCGAGTATGCCAAGTTCGACAAGCTGATGCTGATTCACGCTGCTCGATCGAAGTCGCTCGACGGCACCATCGATCTCCGCGTTGGTGAGTTCGATGTCAGGAGCGAGCTATGGCTTGGCAAATTCTTTCGTCCATCGCTAGAGCGGAGTTTGGTTCCGTATGCGGCTGTCGATGGAGTCGTTCGTGCATTCACACCGATGATGCGCATCGAGCGCGTCGACGGCAACAAACTCGCAGGGCGCGCTCGAGCGGGTGGGCTTGTGACGAATGACATCCAACCAGCCGCCATCACCGATCAAGCGGTGCTGCGCCCTGTCGTTCGGCGCAACGATCGCAAAGGGGAACCGATGAAGGGAGGCATTCAATCGGTGCCATGGTCCCTCATTCGCACCACGTCGCGCACTGGTGCTCAACTGACTGGCGAATTGATCTCGGGATTTCGCTACGCCATTCCTGTGAAAGGTGGCCAACGAACCGAGCGACTTGCTTTCGTTGTGAAGCCTCAAGCGCCGGTGACCGATCTCGTGCTGCAATCGCGCGGCACCAATCCACAGCCCCTCGTGGGCTATGGCGTTTATCTACGAAGCGAAACGGGCGAAGATGCAACTCTGATTGGCGTGAGCGATTGGCGCGGCGCCGTGCGACTTCCAGCATCGCTCGGTATTCAAGTGCTGCTGGTGAAAAGTGGCCAGCAACTATTGGCCCGACTTCCGCTGGTTCCTGGTCAAGAGAGTGAACTTGTCGCGTCGCTTCCCGACGACACGCCACGACTAGAAGCGGAAGGTGTCGTGGTTAGTTTTCAAAGCCGCATCATGGATCTCGTTGCACAGCGAGAGCTAGCCGCTGCCCGATTTCGTAAACGGTTAGCGGAGGGAAAAATTGACGAAGCGCAGGTGCTGCTCGATCAATTTCGCGAACTCGATTCGGGAGAGAATTTGCAGCGTGCGATCGATCAGCAGTCGCAGCGGATCAGTTCGACCGACAAAGCGACCCAAGCCCGCATCGATAAGCTGTTCACAACAGCGCGAGGGCTTGTTCCTCAGTTTGTAAAAAGCGACACAGCGAGCATCCTGGCACAAGAACTCGCCAAGAGAAAAGCGGGCGGTGCAGCCGCGCCAACAGCTCCGCAGCCTGCACCAGCAGCACCTGTAGCCCCTACTCAGCCTGCCGCAGCGCCTGTGCCTGCTTCATCGCCCGGTTCGGGAACACCTGCCGATCCTTTCACCGGACCGCCAGCGCCGCCAACTTCACCAGCCGCCGGAAGTTAGCGCATCAGATAGAAGAGCACGGAGGCGACGAGTGCGCCGACGAACATCGACACGGGAACAGCCACCGCAAGTGTGACGGCTACCACCGTGGTCGTTGGCCACTTCGAGATGGGTGTGGAGAAAATTCCACTCGCGCTACTGAGGGCCGAACTTCCTGAGCCAGTGGCACCAGCAGTTACGGGGCGAATCCGTCCAGGCTTGGCCGGAAGGGTCTCTTGGCTCGCAGCACCTTGCGAAGCGGTTTGCTGCGAAGCTTGCGACAGCTGCGAAATTTGACTCGGGCTCTCGAGTCCGCTGCTGGGCTCGCCACCATCGGTATCTTGCAGGTTGTCGGCGCGATCTTCGCCATCGGGAGCTGCTGGCAGCGGCGGTGCTGTCCAGGGGCTGCGAATGGCCGAGCGTGCAGCAATGGGGCTCGCATCACCGGCCCATTGCTCAAGACGAGCCACCACTTCCGAGGCGGTAGGAATGCGGTTGCGCGGATCTTTTTCCATCATGTCGGCGATAACGTCGACAAACTCTTCGTGCAGATCGAGGTTGAAGCGTCGAGGGTGCCAAGGCGTTTCTTCGCAGTGCCGCCGCGCTTTGTCGCGGGCGGTTCCTCCAGGAAATGGAACTTTGCCGCAGACGGCGTAGTAGAGCGTGCAACCGAGCGAGTAGATGTCGCTCGCATGCGTGATCTCGGTGGGTGTACGAATCTGTTCAGGCGAAAGATAGTCGGCTGTTCCGACGATTTTTCCTGCGCGCGGATCCGCTTCTGCTTCGTTCATGAATCCAGCTAGCCCGAGGTCGGAAACCTTTGCGATTCCCTTGGGCGTCACCAAAATGTTGCCCGGCTTCACATCGCGGTGAATCAAACCACGCTGATGGGCGTGCTCGAGTCCTCGCGCTGCTTGCAAAATCACACTCGCCGCTTGCTGCTGCGTGAGCGGGCCTTGCGAACGAACCAGCCGCCGCAGGTCGGTCCCGGGGACATACTCGACCACCAGATAATGGACATTGCCATCGCGCCCCGCATCGTAGGCTCGCACGAGGTTCGGGTGATCGAGTTGCGCTTGGGTTCGAATCTCGCGATTGAAGTTGTTCACCGCTTCCGGGGTCGATTTGGTGAGTGGCAGCACTTTTACAGCCGACTCGCGCCCCATCACTTGGTGGAGTGCTTTGAACACCTGCCCCATACCACCTTGGCCAATCCATTCGGTGATGATGTAGGGCCCCAGGTTCAGCTTGGTGCGTCCGCTACGGATCTGATCGGCCTGATAGGGGGTCAGAATCCCCTTCTCCACAAGTCGAGCGGCGAGAAGCGAATCGTCGAGTTCCACCGCAGTTGCCGAAAGAGATCCGCTCGAGCGTAGATGCGCAATTGCCTCGTCGACCTGGTCTTGGGTAACCAGTCCGCTCAGAAGTGCCGAATTGCGAAACATCGAACGCATCGAACCAACGCCCCTACGGTGAAGTAGTCAAATACTTTCTGCTCGAAATCGAAGTAATTAGTAGATCGATTCGGCAACTAAAAAATCAATGGCTCCCGGAAATTTCCCGCCGAGAATTGCGCATTTGTCACGCTCGACCATCGCGAGCCGAACTTCTCCACTTCAAACTAACCCGCAACCCGATGCCAAAGTTTCGCAAACCGGCCTGGAGAGAGATTTTGTGGGATTGTCTCGAGGCGGTTCTCAGCGACGTTCACTGGGGACCCGGCGGAATCTGGATCGACTGGCGCTAGGATCAAGCGTCCCAAAAATGCCAAGGCCAGTGCTTTCTATTCGCACACCACTTCTAGTATGACGATCCCCCAGCCGATTCGTTCTCGCGATACTTCCAAGTTACAACCAGCAAGTCACAGTCACTTATTTCCCCGCTTTGAACTTGAGCCCCTTCCAGGTCGCTGGCAGGGGCGCGACAAACGACAGCCGCTTGCCACCCACCGGGTGATCGAACGCCAGTTCGCGTGCGTGAAGCGCGATCCCTTCGGGAAACTCGATCCGGCTACCATACTTTCGGTCGCCAATCACCGGAAGCGAAAGTTCGTCTGCCAGTTGCAGGCGAATCTGATGTTTTCGGCCCGTTTCGAGCTTCACCGACACCAGCGCCGCCGATTTATTCTGTTCGAGCGTTTCGTAAGTCAGCACCGCTTTCTGGCACCCTGCCAATTTACGATCGGCAATGGTCATCCGGCGATTCTTATCGTCCTTCACCACCCAGCTAACAAGTTCCCCACTGGCTGGCTCGGGAGCCGCTTCCACAGCCGCCCAGTATGTTTTTTCGACTCCCTGCTCGCGGAACTGCTCCGCAAGTCGGCTGGCCGCTTTACTTGTCCGCGCCAGCACCACCACGCCACTAGTATGCGCGTCGAGCCGACTCACGACCCCCACGTACACATTGCCCGGCTTCTTATACTTAACCTTAAGGTACTGCTGCACTTCGGTCACAAGGCTCGGGGTCCCCTCGGCGACACCTTGCGTGGCCAACAGCGGGCGCTTGTTGATGACCAACAAGTGGTTATCTTCGTGCAGGATGTCGAGACTCGGTGTGCGGGGCATAGGCGAAGCTGCTGCAAGAAAAATCGCTCAAAAACATCGAGGGAGGTCGCTCTCCCTCAACGACGACAGGCTTCAAGTCGTGTGATACCTCTATCTTAGCAGCTGTCAGTTGCCGCACACGGATGCTGCTGGCAAACATTGCTAGAATGTTGCCAAGCTCTCTCGGTTCTGGTGATTCCGCCGCTCTTTCGATGTGAACTCCTCGATGAACAGCCCCCTGCCACCGTTGTACCTGGCGAGCAGTTCGCCACGACGTCGACAGCTCTTAAGTGAAGCTGGCTATGACTTTACGGTGTTTGCTCCGGCCGACACGGCCGAGTGTGGCATCTGCAGCCGCGAAACACCTCCGGAACTCGTCGCTCGACTGGCGATGCAAAAAGCAGCCGACGTGGCAGTGCAGGTCGACCACGGAATCGTGATCGGCTGCGACACCGTCGCGGAATGTTGCGGCATGATCCTCGGGAAGCCTAGCGACCGCGATCACGCCCGGGAGATGCTCCGCATGATGCGCGGCCGCGAGCACCACGTTTACAGCGGACTGTGCCTCTGGAAACGCCCCGGCATTCGCCCCCAGATTCGGGTCGACCGCAGCAAACTCATCATGGACCCTGTCACCGACCAACAACTCGAGGCCTATCTCGACACCGACGGCTGGGAAGGAAAAGCGGGGGCGTTCGGCTATCAGGATGGGCTCGACTGGGTCCACCTCATCGAAGGAAGTGAGTCCAATGTCGTGGGACTTCCGTTGGAAGTTTTCGCTCAAATGCTGCAAGAAATCTGAAACGATCGAGTCAAAATCCGAAATACATTTCCAGGCATGCACTTTACCGCCACTTTGGGGAGTGCTAAACTTTCGCACTAGACCACCTAGAGTGGTGTAATCTAGCCACGCGAATGACTGTACCCCTCGGCAACTTCGTTACGAACCAACCTATGTCGTCCTTTGATGACAGCTCGATTTCGCTCGGCCAGTTCTCTGGTCAGGTGAGGTTGTTTCCCTTGCCGAACCTAGTCGTTTTTCCGCACGTTGTGCAGCCTTTGCACATTTTCGAGCCGCGGTATGTCGACTTGCTTACCGAAGCACTCGAAACCGATCGCTTGATTGCGATGGTGCTGCTCGAACCAGGGTGGGAACGCGACTACGGTGGTCGCCCGGCCATTTCGCCCGTGGCATGCCTGTGCAAAATCATTTCGCATCAACCCGCCGACGATGGTCGGCACAATGTGCTGCTGCAAGGTGTTCGTCGGGCGGCAATTCGTCGCGAACTTCCGATGAGCCAAGCGTTTCGGCGGGCGGAAGTCGATCTGCTCGACGACTTTTATCCCAGCACGACTGCCGCCAAACGGCCGCAGCTTCAGCGGACACTTGTCGATCGTGCACGGACTCTCATGCCCGACAACAGTGCTATTCAGCGCCAACTCGACGAACTTCTCGCCAGCCAAATTTCGCTCGGCATGCTCACCGACATTTTTGCCTACACGCTGGGACTTTCGCTCACCGTGAAGCAGCGGCTGCTGGCGGAATGGAATGTCGATCGTCGAGCACATCAAATGATCGACCACTTCACGCGGCTGCTCGACAAAACCGGCGATCGCCCAGATCGAAGCCCCTACCCCCCTCCGTTCAGCTTGAACTAAGCTGGCCGCGAACCTCCAACCCTCCGCCGGGCTCTCGTTCTGGTATAGCGGCGCAACTAGTACTCCTGCAAAACCGCTCGCAGTGTGTATCATCTGTAAGACCAACGTGAGCGATGGCTCGCCCCTGGTCGTCACCTCAAGTTCCACGAGCGAATCGCTGCTTTCTTTCGAGCCCTACGATGATTCTGATTGTCGACAACTACGATTCGTTCACCTACAACCTCGTGCAGCGTCTCGGCGAAATCGATAAGTCGCTCGAAATCGAGGTGCATCGCAACGACCAAATCACCACCGACGAAATCGCCGCCAAAAAGCCGACCCATCTGATTCTCTCGCCCGGCCCCTGCACTCCCACCGAAGCTGGTATATCCATCGAGTGCGTTGAAAAATTTTCGGGCAAACTACCTCTGCTGGGTGTTTGTCTCGGGCATCAGTCGATTGGTCAAGCGACCGGTGGTGTAATCGTTCGCGCCAAGCATCTGATGCATGGCAAGACCGATCAAATTCACCACGATGGCCAGGGGATTTTTGCTGGGCTTCCCAATCCACTCATCGCCACCCGCTATCACAGCCTGGTGATTCGCCCCGACACACTGTCGAGCGAATTTGATGTCTCTGCCTACGCACTTGCCCCCGATGGCTCGCACGAGATTATGGCGATCCGTCACAAAACGAAGCCCACGGTCGGTGTGCAGTTTCATCCCGAGAGCTTTCTCACCGAACATGGCCACGACATGCTTCGCTCGTTCTTGGCGATGTAGTTTCGCCAGCCTCTCTCCAAGGTAAGACCTGCGATGGAAACGGTCGAATCGGCGATCGCTAAGATCCGCCAGCATTTGCGTCCCCTGCCAGCTTGTTCGATGCCGCTGGCTGCATCTTTGGCGCGGGTGCTCGCGGCCGAAGTGGTGAGCGATGTCGATTCTCCTCCGCACGACAAATCGATCGTCGATGGCTATGCCATTCATGCTTCGCTGATCGATGCTCCACGCACACCCCTCACGCTGCTCGAAGAAGTGGTTGCGGGTTCGCTCCCGACGAAAGCCATCGAGCCTGGCACTTGCACTCGAATCATGACCGGCGCACCAATTCCTGCAGCGACTGCGGGAGTTGTGATGATCGAGAAAACACAAGTGGCTGATGGCAAAATTGTGATCGACGAATCAAAAATCACGTTGGGACAAAACATCGCGCGGCGCGGTTCGTCGATGAAAACTGGTGAAGTAGTTCTATCACCGGGAACAAAAATTCGTGGCATCGAAATGGGTCTGCTGGCCGAAGTCGGCTACACTCATCCCACGGTTGTTCCGGCCGCTCGTGTCGCGATTCTTGCCACCGGCAATGAACTGGTCGATCCGAGCGAAAAGCCCCCTGCTGGTGCGCTGCGAAACAGCAACAGTTCACTCCTGGCAGGACTTGCAGAGAGCTGCGGCGCGGTGGTCACCATCCTCGGCATCGCCCGTGATGATCGCGATAGCCTCGAGCAACATATCGCGGCTGGTCTCCAGCACGATTTGTTGCTGTTATCGGGGGGCGTTTCTGCCGGAGTGCTCGATCTGGTTCCGCAAGTGCTCGAATCGCTCGGAGTTAAAAATCACTTTCACAAGGTGAGCCTGAAGCCGGGCAAACCACTTTGGTTTGGAACCAAAGATCGCAGCACCCCAAGCCACCCCGATGCGCCACCGACACTCGTCTTTGGACTACCCGGCAATCCTGTGAGTGGTCTGGTTTGTTTCGAGCTGTTTGTACGAACGGCCATCGCAACCTTGCAAGGTTTGGCCTCCTCTTCGATCCAACGACGACCAGCGGCACTTAGCAAAACGCACACTTGCCGCGGCGATCGCCCCACGTTTTGGCCCGGAAAGTTGCTGACCGGAGAGGCGACGAAACTGCTGGTCGAGCCGCTCAGCTGGAAAGGTTCGGGCGATCTGCGAACGCTCGCACAGGCCGACGCTTTGATCTGTTTCCCAGCGGGAGATATTACTTACGAACGCGAGGCCGAGGTGATCGTGCAGCCACTTTCGGGAAGCTGATCGATCAGCGAGGCTCGCTCGGACTAAGAACCGGCAGCGGCTGGCTGACTCGAGGAAGTTGTGTCGGGTTCATCGCCACGCTGAAAATCGAGCCGCCGTGGCTTGGTCAGATCATCGAGTCGCGATTGCAACTTCGCTGCTGCTTGTGGTTGATCGGCACGCATCCAAGGAATCGTTACACGGAACGTGCTGCCGCGTCCGAGTTCACTTTCGACGCTCACTTCACCACCGAGAAGTTTGCAAAGCTCTTTAACGATCGAGAGTCCCAGGCCGGTTCCCGAGTACTCGCGCGTGAGATTGTCACGACCGAGCACAGCGGTCCCTTGGCGAAACTTCTCGAAGATGATTTCTTTGTCGGCATCGGCAATTCCCACGCCAGTGTCGGAGACATACATCTCGATGAAACCTCGCGAATCCCCTTTCGCGCCAACGGTGATGCGACCACCTTCGGGGGTGAACTTGATAGCGTTGCTGAGCAGATTCGTCAGGATTTGCTGCAGCTTGGCTTGATCCTGATAGAGGGCCGGCAGATCGTTTTCGATATCGAGGACGAGATCGATGTTCTTATCTTCGGTGAGCGATCGCACCATGTCGCAGTGAGCCGAAAGAATCGAATCGATACGAAATTCACTCAAACGCACATCCATTTTTCCCGCCTCGAGTTTGGCGAGATCCAGGATGTCGTTGATCATTTCGAGGAGCGAACGGCCCGACTTTTGAATGTTTTGTGCGTAACGCTTTTGCTTATCGGTGAGCGAATCGATTCCGGCCAGCACTTCGGAAAACCCGATGATGCTGTTGAGCGGGGTGCGCAGTTCGTGGCTCATATTCGCGAGAAACTCGCCCTTCAGACGATTCATTTCATGCAATCGCATATTCAGCTGCGCGAGCTGATCGACTTTCGCATCGAGATCGTAGTTGGCTTCTTTCAGTTCCGACTGCGCGTCGGTTAAGTGGCGGAGCATCTTGTTGAACGATGCGGCGAGATCTTCGAATTCGTCGTTCGTGTGAATATCGGCCCGCTGCTGAAGATCGCCACGCGTCACCGCTTCGCTCACACTTCGCAGGTGCGAAAGTGGCTTGATGACGACGTACTTCACCACCATCCAGAGCGCCACCATCGACATGAAGACCGTAAGAATGCCGACCGCCAGCAGCACGGCGCGTGTCCAGTTGATCGCCGCACGCGCGTCGCTATAGGGAAGCGCAACACGAACCACCAAGAACGGCAGATCGGCTTCCTGCGGCGCAAACGATTCCGACGCGCTCATGGCGAACTTGCCATACGAACCTTCGTGGCAGCTTTTGCAAAAATTATGCTGCCACGAGACTGGTTGATAGAAATAGTACCGGCCACTTTCAGGGTCGGGATGCGCTTTGAACGGTTCATCCTCGTCGGAGACTTCAAAACCGCCGGAAGTCTCCGCCAGCGGATCGTCGGGAGGAAGCGGCGCATCGGAGGGGGAAGTGAGCGCAGGTTTGGGAGCGAGTGCTTTCTCGAAATCGCTTTTCAGAGACTCTAGCAGTTTGGCTTCTTCAGGATCGTCGGGTGCCCACAATCGCTGACGAGGCTGCTGGTTCTCACCTTCGCGAAAGTTCAGCCCCTCTTGATTCATGGCATCGACGAGCGAGCGATCGAGGGCGATCACGCGAGCCTCGAACTTTTGCGGCAGCAGCAGTCGGCTGAGGGTCGCCCGGACCGGTTTTTTGGTGGGATCGGTTTCCCAGGCTTCCCAGTGAGCGTCGTAGAGGAAATCGCGTACCCATTCGCGGCCATTGCGGTGAATGTTTCGTTTCACCAGGTCTTCGCCGATCCAATCGACCAGGAAGAACGCAAAGAAAATCAGCCCAAACAAACAAATACCGAAGAGCCAGCGGCACTTGCGCTCGAGATTTGTCTCCCCGAGATATTTTTTGAGGCTGCGATAACCCATGAGACCGCTTTTGAACGCTAGCAGAGAAAAGGCGAACCAGACTTAAATTTTAGGAGTTTCTGAAAACCTGGACCAGGGCAAAGTGCACTAAGGGTCAAGGTTTATCGTAGTTTCACCCGGAGCCAAAATCGCTCCGCGCTCGTAACGAATGTTTGACGCGGCTCGCGCAGGACTCGATAATCGAGGCCTGCGTCCTTTCTGCGAATGTAGCTTCTGGCGACCATCGCAGAGCGGGCCCACCGGGGAGATCTTTTCGATGAGTAAGCGGTTCACACGTCGCGACTGGCTAACGACTTCGGGCATTTCAGCGGCAACGCTTGCTGCGGCAGGATTGGCCGGATACCGAGCCCGCGTTTGGGCCGCCGAAGGTGACGAAAAGAAAACAGCCCCTGCGTCGACAGCTCCTGCGACGGCAGCCGCCACGTTCGAAGAGTTCACGCCGCAGAGCGAAGTGTCGATTCGCCGAGGGGTCGAGTGGCTGATGAAGACGATGCACCGCGACGGTGGTTGCGGAGTCGATATTGGTCAGCCGACCGACATTGGTTGCTCCTCGATGGTGGGACTTGCGCTCATGGCCACAGGCAACACGCCGGTGGAGGGGCCACGGAGTCGCGAAGTGCAGCGGATCGTTTCGTACCTGATCCAAGCAACGGAAGTGATGCCAGCCGACGACATCACTTCGATGCAAGGGACGCAGCTGCAAAACAAAATTGGCCGACATGCCCACAGCTTCTTTGCGGCACTTTATCTGGCCGAAGCGATTGGCGAAGGTTGGGACACCGATCCGGTACGCGATGCCTTGCGACGTGTGGTCGCAGCAATCGTGGGCTCGCAAACCGCCGAGGGACATTGGGGCAATCAGAGTTGGGCTCCGACCTTAGGTACCGTGATGGGCTGGGTGGCTTTGCGAGCGGCTCATTATTCAGGGCTGAAAGTGGGTGGCTCACCCGACCTCACCGCCAAGCACTTGCTGCAGCAAATGAGCGCGGCGACCAATCCCAATCAGGGAAGCTGGATGCACACGCTCTACAAAAATGCGACCGGTGTTCGTGTTCTGTATGCTCTGGGTATGGAAAACGAACCAGCAGCTAAGAAGGCCTTCGCCGATGTGCTGCAGCTCGTCAACAAAGACAACACCGCTTTCTCGCAAGCAGGTGGCGAAGAATATCTCGCGTTCCATCTCATCACCGAAACGATGCTGCAGGAAGGTGGCGAAGGTTGGAGCAAATGGTTCCCCACCGTTCGCGACAGGATTGTCGGCGTGCAAAATAGCGACGGCAGCTGGACCGGCCATCACTGCATCACCAGCCGCACGTTTTGCACGGCTGCAGCGATCCTGGTGCTGAGCGCTCCCAATCGCTACCTGCCTATCTCGCAGGCATAACGTCGATGCAAGACTTGTCATCGACCGAGGGACTTCAGCAGGAATCGCTCGAGCAGTTAGTTCGTGGCGCGAAGTACTTGCGTCTGCAAATCGGACGCGATGGGGGTTGGCATTCGCATCACTATGGCCAGCTAAAAGATGGGGCCGCGATCACGGCCTTGATACTCTACACACTGGCAAAACTTCCAGCCGCTCAGCGCGCAAAGTTCACTCCAGAACTTCTGCGCGGGCAGGCCTTCTTGTCGGCTGGCCTTGCCAAAAAACAAGCCCCTGCTGCGCCTGATGGAACACTCGATTTTCCCACCTATGCGGCTGCTCATTGGCTACTCGCAATCCAAGCTCTGGGGGGCGATTTTCGCAACGACAAAACCGAGGAGCTGCTCGCGAAATTCCTGGTCGAATCGCAGCTGACTGAAGGTCGAGGTTTTGCGAGTGATCATCCGCAGTACGGAGGCTGGGATTTTCTCTCACGCGCAGATGCCCAGGGGATCACCACCGGCACAAGCATTTCCGTCACGTCGCTAGTGATCCGTGCGCTGCTCACTCTGCCGGAAACAAACGAGCGCGAGCTGTCGATCGAGCGTGGCACTGACTACGTCCATCGCTGCCGCACCAAGGAAGGCTTTGCATTTACTACCGAGCCGATGTCGCTCAGCAACAAAGCCGGTTATGTCGATAGCAAGCAGCTCGAAGCGCGCCCCTACGGATCGGCCACATGCGATGGCGTTCTCGTACTGGCCGCAGCAAAATCTGATCACGAGTGGAAAAGTGACGCGGCTATCGTTTGGCTTCAAAAGCAGCTGAATCTCGAGATTGTACCCGGTTTTGAAACGCTCCCTCAGGAAGTCGATTGGCAGCGCGGCCTGCGTTACTATTACTACGCTTCTCTCGCGCCGCTGCTTGTCCATTTCACCCCCAACAACCGCGCAACCTTTGCCAAAGGAATCTTGGCAGAGCTGAAAAAAGAAGTGCGGCGCGATGGGAGCTGGGCGAATGCCAGTAGTCGGATGCGCGAAGACGACCCCCTGATCGCCACAGCGTTTGCTGTCCAAGCACTTGCGTCGCTCACAGCCCACTTCGCGTGATTCGCTCTGGCTGCAGTGCAGGCCTCGACATCTTCAGCGCTCGTCGAGCAGATCGACATAGCGGTACATGCCGCCAGTCGCTTGAGCGAGCTTCTTCAGTTTTTCGTCCTGCGAATTCTCTTCGGACAGCTTACCACGGCCGAACTCGAGCACGATAATCTGCGTCCGACCAGCGGCGGCTTCGACCAGTGTTCGCAAATCGTGATTCGACAGCGGCGGGTCACCTCCATCGGTCAGCAAAAACACGACTTCGGGCGCGAGCCTTAGTGCGGCTAGAATGCCGGTCCGATGCTCCGTGGCGCCACTGGCCACAATGCCACCGACAAAGCGAACCAGCTTCTCTTGCTCGGCTGGTGTGACCGGCACGAGTCGTCCATCGCCATAGAGCGCTGCGGAATCGTTATACGCCACCACTTGCACACGTTGCTGCGGCGTGAGAGCAGCGAGTTGCACTTGAAGCTCTTGCATCGCGGCAGCGATCGCCCCCAGCCCCTCGCCCCCCATGCTTTGCGAGCGATCGATCACCAGCACAAACGAGCGCCCACGGGCTGTTGCTCCAAACATCGAAAAGCTGGCGACCTCGCCAATCGGCTTGGCGGCTGGCGGATTGCGGCGCAGCTCGTCGGCCATAACAGCCGCAACATCGATCGACGGAATCTCGCGCAGCGGCCGGCCCCCGGGCGACTTCGTCTCGCGCGAAAAACTGGCGAGCGACGACACGCTTGGCTTCCCCTCTTGTTCAGTCCCCTCGACGGACGGTGGGCCTTCGGTCTGCTGCGGCAAACGGCGAGCGATTTGGGGCAACTCAGCGGAGATTGGTAATGGATTAACCTCGGGCGATGCCGCAAAATCTGGCGACTGGCCAGCAGATTGACCAGTTGTGTCCGCCGAGCGGTTAGAATGGTTTTCGGCAAAGTACTGGGGGGTCGCATGCGCCGTCACGATGACGATTCCCGCCTCGCGAACAGCCACCGGAGGGGCCATCGGCAGGTCGCTGCTGGCAAACATCCATGCACCTCCCAAGGCGACGCAGCCATGCAATCCGCAGGCGAGCAGCCACGACACCGCTGGACGTCGGTGCGACGTCGTTTCCTTCACCAAATTTGCGAAGGCTGGGTCGAGCATAGTGCCACGCGCAGAGAAGGAGACTTAGGGCTGTTGTCGGCAAGGCGAGCATTTTCAGAACTCGAATCGCGACAACCACTTCGGCTGTCAAGAATTGTCGACGAAGTTTCCCCTTGGAGCAAGCATTTCGCTGGTATCTGGCTGGCCAGAATTTAGAATAGAAATCGCCTCTCCCCCACGGGCTGGGGAATTCAGCCTAGCACGCACGAAACTGCTTGAACCTTTCCCCTCGCCAAAGTCACTCACCACAACGGCAAACTCCGTGGCAAACACTGCTCCAACCTTCAAAATCGGAGGCGCGTGCGGATCGTTTGCCCTGTTTGCTGCCAGAGACCATTGCCCGGTGATCGAGTCCAAAACGATTCCTCCGGCCAATTCGTCTTAGGTGTGAACCACGGCAACTGACGCTGCTGAACGCGAATCGACCAACCTTCCATCCATCAACACTTCTCGCTTCGAGACATCAGGATTTGGCAACATGTCGCAAGAGACTCATCAGGCACCATCGGCTGACGATTTGCAGGCGCTCGAGAACCTGAAGAAGGCGTACGCTTCAGTGCGGGCCGAACTCGGCAAAGTGATCGTCGGTCAGGAACTTGTGATCGAGCAGCTGCTCGTCGCCATTTTTGCCCAAGGGCACTGCTTGCTCGAAGGTGTGCCAGGTCTGGCGAAGACGTTGATGGTCAGCACGCTGGCCAAGTCGCTGAAGCTCCTCTTCAGCCGCATTCAATTCACCCCCGACTTGATGCCGAGCGACATCACCGGCACCGAAGTGATTCAAGAGAATCGCTCGACCGGCGAACGAGCGTTTAAGTTTCTCACCGGTCCGGTCTTCTCGAACATCGTGCTGGCCGACGAAATCAATCGTACGCCGCCCAAGACGCAAGCCGCGATGCTCGAAGCGATGCAAGAGCGACAGGTGACGATCGGTGGTCAGCGACATACGCTCCCCTCGCCGTTCTTTGTGCTCGCGACGCAAAACCCGATTGAACAAGAGGGTACTTATCCTCTCCCTGAAGCCCAGCAAGACCGCTTCATGTTCAAAGTCTTCGTGAAGTACCCCAGCTACGACGAAGAGTATCGCATTGCGGAATCGACCACGTCCCCTAGCAGCGTGACGGTCACAGAAGTGCTGTCGGCTGAAGATATCATTCGTTTGCAACAACTGGTGCGCCGCGTGCCGGTTGCCCCGCATGTGATTCACTACGCACTCCGCTTGGTTCGCGCCACACGCGTGCACGAGCAAGAGGCACCCGCCTTCATGAAGGACTGGGTCAGCTGGGGTGCCGGTCCTCGCGGTATGCAGTATCTGCTGCTGGGAGGGAAGGCTCGGGCGATGCTCGAAGGGCGATTCTTTGTCACCACCGACGATATTCGCGCCGTGGCCCATCCGGTGCTTCGTCACCGCGTGATCACCAACTTCAACGCCGAGTCGAGTGGCATCACCAGCGATAAGGTGATCGATCGCTTGCTCACCGACATTCCACAACGTAGCGCTGGCGACGAAGTTCCCCCCGCTCTGGCTCGCGCATTTGGCAGCTAATCGATACCCGCGATCGTAAGGCCTCGTAGTTCTCACTTCAGAATCGAAAGTCGAACCTGCAACGATGTCTGTCACGAGCCCTGGGGCAACGAATCAGCCTCGCTATCTCGACTGGAAAACGCTCGATCGCGTGAAGCGACTCGATGTGCGCGCCCGGCTGGTGGTGGAAGGCTTCATCACCGGTCAGCATCGGAGTCCCTATAACGGTTTCGCCGTGGAATTTGCCACGCACCGCGAATACACCCCCGGCGACGACCTGCGTCATATCGACTGGAAAGTCTGGTCGAAAACCGATCGTCTCTACATCAAAGAGTATGAGGAAGAAACCAACCTCAAATGCACACTCATTCTCGACTGCAGTAAGAGCATGAAGTATGGCGAGGGGCCTTCCAAATTCGACTATGCCGCGACAGCCACTGCGAGTCTGGCGTACTTGATGCAGCAGCAGCAAGATGCGGTCGGTCTGGTGACCTTCAACAACCGCATCACCAAAAATCTCCCTGCTAGTTCGCACCCGAATCATCTCAAACTGATGCTTCACGAACTGGAGAACACCACCCCCGATGAAACGTCGGATGTTGCGCAGGTATTTCCCCAACTCGCGCAGCAAGTCCGTCGTCGCGGCATGGTGATTTTGGTCTCCGACCTTTTTCTCGATCTTGCCACACTCAACGAAGCCTTGAAGCAATTTCGCCTTCGTCGCCACGAAGTTGTCGTGTTTCATGTGATGCACGACGACGAGTTGACCTTCCCGTTTCAAGACAACACCCTCTTCCGAGGACTCGAGACCGATGTGCAGCTGCACACCGAGCCTCGCGCACTTCGCAAGGGTTATCTCGAAGCAGTCGGCAACTTTTTGGCCGACGTGAAGAAGACCTGTGCATCGAGCGGCGTCGACTACGTCCTGATGAACACCAAAGACCCGCTTGATGCCGTACTCGGAAGCTACCTGACATTTAGGCAGCGCATGCGACGGTCGGCAATTCAGCGAGGCTAAGACCGCAGCTGGACCTACCGAGTTTCCCCACCCTGACGATCAGCTACCACAAGATATTCGCTATGCAACGTTTCGACCCTTTGGCTATCACCCAGAAAGGCGGGCCCGATGCTTGAATTGCTCTCTAGCCCGTCGCTGGCGTGGCCAATGTTTGCCCTGTTCGAAGGCTGGATGGTGAACCCCGGGATTTTTCTCGCGGGGCTCGCGGCCATTGCGATTCCGATCCTGATCCATCTGCTGAACAAGCGGAAGTTCAAGATCGTCGACTGGGCTGCGATGGACTTTTTGCTCGACGCCGACAAGAAAAACCGTCGTCGCATCCGGATCGAAAATATTCTGCTTCTTTTGCTACGCTGCTTGGCCGTGGCGCTACTGGGTGCACTGCTTGCCCGTCCCTTCTTTCCAACAGCACTGACAGCGGGACTGCTCGACGCGAATCAGTTCGAGCGCATCATCCTGCTCGACGATTCGCTGAGCATGAAAACGCGGCAAGGAAATGAGTCGTCGTGGGAAATTGCTCGCACGCGGCTGGTCGACCTGGTTCGCTCGCTCGCCGACGACGATAGCGACAACAGCGTCACGCTGATCGTCACCTCGAAGCCCGATCAGCCACTGCTGGCTAGCACCCACCTGTCGGACGAGACGATCGACGACGTGGTCTCGACGATCGAAAAGCTCGAGCCGAGCGATCGTGCTGCCTCGCTCGATGTGGCACTCAAGGAACTCGAAGATTCGCTCACGGAAACCCCGTCGAACATCAACCGTGTGCTCTACATCGTTACTGACCTACGCGAGCGCGACTGGAAAGCATCCGACACCACTGCAGAGACACCGATTAAAGTTCTCGAGCGGGTTAGCAAGCTCGTCAACGGTTCGTATGTGATTACCGCCGGCGACAGTGGCGATCGGAATCTGATCGTGACGGAAGTTCGACCTGAAGGAACTTTGGTTGCGGGAGTTTCCTCTCGCTTTGATGTGCTCGTTTCGAATCCTTCGGCCACTGAAGTTCGCGATGTGCGTGTGAAGTTCACCGCCGGTGATGCACTCCCCCTCGAGAACACCATCGAGAAAATTCCAGCAGGCCAGTCAGCGGCGGCGACATTTTCCTTCACGTTCAGCTCCGATGAGAGTGCCACCGGAGCGGAGGCCGATCTCGAACCACGCGAAGTGAAAATCGAACTCGCCCCCGAAATGGATGCCGAAAGCGATTCGCTCGCAGGCGATAGCGTGGCCTATTTTCCGGCCCGTGTGGTGCGGGGCATTCCGGCACTTATTGTCGATGGCGATCCGAGTGCGTCGTTTGGGCGGAGCGAATCGTTCTATCTCAAAAGGGCTCTCTCTCCTCTGGGACCTGTTCCGAGTGGAGTGGCTGTCGATGTGATTACCGAAAACGAACTCGAAGCAGCACAGCTCGACAAATATGAGGTGATTTTTCTCTGCAACGTGTATCGGCTCGGCGATAAGACGCTCGAAAATCTTTTGCGACTTGAGCGCTGGACCGAAGCGGGTGGTGGGCTCGTGATTTTTCCTGGTGATCAAATCGACGAGCAGTTTTTTAATGACAACTACTACCGCGACGGGGCGGGGCTCTCGCCGCTGCGACTCGAGAATGTACGCGGCGACGAGACCGAGAACACCTGGGTTTCGCTGCGAGTCGAACAGCCGCAGCATCCTGTCCTGTCGATTTTCGCTGGGCAAAACAATCCGTTTCTCGACAACATGAAAGTGTTTCGATGGTGGGCTTCGGCGCCGAAGAAAGAGCAACTCGGCAGCAGCGTTTCGATTCCTGCTCGCTTTAGCGATCCCGATTCGTCTCCCGCCATTGCTGAAAAGGGGATGGGACGGGGCCGAACAATGGTGCTGGCGATGCCTGCTGATGCCGACTGGACCAACTGGACCAGCGATCCAAGCTACTTGCTGACGATGCAAGAATTGGTCCGGTATATGTCGGGCTCGAGTGGTGAATCGGCCTCCGTGCGTGTGGGTGAGCCGCTCCGTCAGAAGATCGATTTAGCGCAGTTCGAAATCGACGTTTCGGTCAAAGGGCCTGCGAATCGAGAAGCTAATTTGCAAGCCCAGCCACCGGAAGATGGTGCCCCTTCGCCAGGTAAACCAGCCGAGGCTCCGAAGTCGACGCCAGTGCCAGCCGAGCCGGTTTCGCTTCAAAAAGGGAATGTAGCGCCGACAGCGGACTCGAGCGCCACCGTTTGGCTGGCCGAGTATGCCGATGTGAATACCGCCGGGTTCTATCAAATGAAGCTCACACGCCGCGATGGTGCCGAGCAACCCGTGCTCTTCGCGGCGAATGTCGATCCGACCGAAGGGAACCTCAAAGCAGTCGACCGCGATTCGTTCCGTCGTCAATTGGCTGGCGCGAACGTGCAACTAATCGATGCCGAGGAAGCAGCGGGGCTAGGTTCAGTCGGTGCACAATCGGAAGTTTGGTGGTATTTGCTGTGGGCAGTGGTTGCAATCCTCTCGGGCGAGCAACTTCTTGGTTGGTGGTTCGGTCGACGTCGCTAAGATGCCCTCACCGGCGCATCCCGAAGGAGTCATGACGATGAACAAATCGATCCTTCCTTACTGGTCGAGCACTCGCGCAGTTGTGTTTGCTCTTGTCGGTTCGTTTCTATTCACGTCGACACTTTCCGCGCAGCTGGCCCCGATTCCGTTGCCGGGCGCCTTTGGCATCAAGCGTGCAGTCGCAGGCCCCGCGAAGGCAGAAGATGACAGTGCTCCCGATCCCAGCGAAACTCGATTTCCGGGCGGAGCAGCACTGAAAACGGATCCTGAACAGCAGCGTTTGCTGAAGCGTGCGGATCAATGCGTGGCCGATGGGCGCCTCGATCTGGCGGTGGTGCTGTGGCAAAAAGTGCTCGACGAAGCTGGCGATACGCTGATGACGCGAGATGGCCGCACCTATACTTCGCTCGCCGACGAGATCGAATTGACTCTCGCTTCGCTTCCACCACTCGCCCTCTCGACCTACCGAATTACGGCCGACGGGGAAGCTCAAGCGATCCTAAGCCGTGCGACGCCCGAGACCGAAGAAGATGCCCTTGCACGTGTCGCAAACCGCTATTTTCTAAGTTCTCTCGGGGACGATGCTGCGTTTCGGCTCGCCTGCCTCGCGCTTGATCGACACGATTTCGTCGGCGCAAGTCGCCTGCTCAACAAAATTCTCGAACGGCATCCAGATCCCTCAGTTCCTCGCGCCGAAGTGCTGCTGCGACTGGCTGTGGCCAGCAGCCGCGTGGGGGATAAGCAAGGTGCTGAAACCTCACTCAGCAGCATTGCTTCCGTGGCTGGCCCTCGTCCGGAGCGTTCGATTCTCGATGCAGTGACCGAGCAATTAGCCGCCACTTCGAGCTCGTTTTCTAGCGAATTTTCGCTCGATTGGCCCATGCTTCTCGGAAGCAGCAGTCGCAGTGGCGCGATGCGCCCTTTGCCCTCAGCAGCGTCGGAGCGGACCCTCACCGAACTATGGGTACAAGAGGTCGAGCTCTCTGCTTCGGATTCGAATGTCATGAATCCTTGGGGTGGCATGGTCGCTCCGGGAATCATGGTTCGCCGCTCCGCTGTTCGCGATCCCAACGCACAGCCTCAAGTCTTCTCGCGTGAACAACTCGTTTCGCAGTGGCGTCAGAATGGCTGGCTCCCCACGGGCCAACTTCTGTTCCGCGACAACAAGGTCTACATCAAATTGGCCGATGAGCTGATTTGTTTCCACACCTCGGCACTCAACTCGCAGCCTGTGTGGCGCAGCGTTTGGCTCAATCAGTTTGAGCTCGATGGCATGAGCCAGATGCTGATGATGATGCAGATGAACATGGGGATTCAAACGCAAGCGTCGCAGCGTCCCAAGTCCGCTGCGGAGGTGATGCTGTTTGGCGATCGGATTCATCAATCGATGTCGCTGGTCGACGACATGATCTACTCGATTGAAGGCAAACGTCTCGGGCGAGATGAAACGCCTCCGCGCGTCGCTCGTCAGCAGCGCGGATTCCAGTGGGGAGTAACGCCCCGCCGTACCCGCACAAATTTTTTGGCAGCTTATGAAGCCGATAGCGGAAAAGTGAAGTGGCATCGCGGTGCGAGCGATGAAGACAAAGAAGGCTCGCAAGATGTCGGATTTCTCGCTGCCCCGGTTGGCTCCGGTGAACTGCTACTCGCTCCTGTCACCGATGGTGGAACGATCTGGCTTTATGCGATGGCCAAATCCGATGGAAGCACACGCTGGAAGACCTACCTGTGCGATGAACCTCAAGGTGGTGCCGCCCCCTGGTCGCCAACCATCATGGCGGTCGACGGTCGCGATGCTTACCTGACGTGCGGTAACGGTGTGGTGTTTGCCATCGATGCCGTAGGTGGAAACATCCGCTGGGCTGTGCGCTATGAACGAGACGGTAAGCCCGATGATCGAATGCGGCAAATGTACGGAACGCAGTATGGCGCCATGATGAGTTTCGAGGGGTGGACCGAGGATGTGGTGATCCCATCGGGACGAACGCTCGTCGTCCTTTCGAGCGACAGCGACAAAATCGTTGCGCTCGATCGCCGTAGTGGGCAGATCATTTGGGAATCGCCGCGCGTGAAGTGGGAAGTCCCTGCCACCTATGTTTTAGGAGTCTCGGGACGTGGCTTGTTCGTGGCTGGCAAGAACGTGGTTCGCCGCTACGACATTCCCAGCGGACGCCTTGTTTGGGTCACCGAACTCGAAGATTCACTCGGACGTGGCACACTCACGAGCGATGCGATTTACATGCCGGTGAATGATTCGATCGTCAAGCTTGACCTTGAGAAAGGGACGAAGCAAACGCAAGTTGGAGTTTCGCTCACTACCGACGATCCGGTTGGAAATCTCTACAGCGACGGCGAAAAGTTCTGGGTTACCGGAGGTGGCCGGGTCTATGCGATGACCAATCTCGACCACCGCTTGAACATGCTGGCGGAACAAATCAAAGCAGGGGATGCCGACGCACAATTCAATCGAATGCGGCTATACAGCAAGCAAAAAGATCTCGATCGCACGCTGGCCGACTTGCGTGGTGGCTACCAACTGGTGCTCGCCAAGTCGACACCCGATGAGGCTGCCGCACGTCTCTTTGCGGCAATCGCTGAACTGAAGTTGTCGCAGCAGAACCCCGATGTGACGATCGACCTGATGAACGAGATGTTTGTCGCTCCGACAGAACGTCCCACGATTAGCAAAGAGATGGCGATGAAGCGTGGCAGCTTGCTGGTGAACACGCTGTTTGTCGTGCGACAAAAGAAGCTCGTGGGACAAACCGAGCGTATCCTCAAGCTGGCCCCGATCCTCGATCAAGAACACCTGATTACAGCAGCCGCTCAAACTCTCACTGCACTTCCGCCAACAGCCGACGATTTGCCAGCCATTCGCGTTGCACTCGAAGCGAAAGAAGCGGCTGGTCCGATCATGGCAGCTGGCATCCTCGCCAAGCTCGCCCCCGACGAAGCCAAGCAGTCGCTCCCTAAGCTACTTGGCGATACCGATGAAAATGTGCAGCTGGCAGCAGCTCGTGCTTTGATGAATCTCGGCGATCGAGCCGCGCTCACGAAGCTGGGCGAGTTGCTCGACGCGCTCAGTAGCAAGGTTCGGACACGCAGCTATCAATCGCTTCGCGCCGCGACCGGCCAAACCCTTCCATTCATAGCGGAAGCCAAACCCGAAGAACGTGAAAAAGCAGTAGCGGCCTGGAAAGAGTGGATCTCGACCACCGGTGCCACCGCTGAGCTGAAGCTACCCCTTCCTGATGTAGACATGCCTCTCGGGCGCACGCTGCTGGTCTCACAGGCACAAGGTTTGATCATCGAACTCGATGCCGACCACAAAGAGCGTTGGCGTAAACAAGTCCCGAATCCATGGAGCTGTCAGGGTCTTCCCAACGGACATCGGCTCGTCACTCTCTTCGCTCAGAACACCGTTGTGGAGTACGACGAAGAAGGCAAAGAAGTTTGGAAGAAAGACCGTCTTCCTGGTCCTGTGTACAGCTGCCAGCGACTTGAAAATGGCGGGACTTTGGTGGCATGTGCCGACGTGCAACAGATCATCGAGATTGCTCCCGACGGAACCCAAACCACCATCACCGTACAAGGTCGTCCGATGTCTGCCCGACGACTTTCCAATGGCAACACACTGGTGGCATTGCAGCAAGGAGGTCGCGTCGTGGAAGTCGACTCCACCGGCAAGACTGTTTGGGAAGCTCGCAATATGAATGGACCGTGCCATGTCGAACGACTGGAAAACGGAAACACCATCGTCTGCCAGATGTACACCGGACAAGTGGTGGAAGTTGATCCCAGTGGTCAGAAAACGGTGTGGACTGCGAAGGTTCCGCTCGTCAATCCATTCTGTGCCCAGCGTCTGCCGAATGGAAACACTTTGATTGCCGACAACAACGGCGTTTCGGAAGTCGACCCCACCGGCACGCAGGTGAAATGGCAACAACGGATGGGCAATATTACCGGCGTATCGCAGTACTAATTGTAGGCACTCAGTTCCTTTTCAGCACTATGAACCACGTGTCCATCGCAGCGTCGATCACCTCGCGTACAACCAGTCGGTTGCTACGCTCGGTGTACTCGTGCGCACGGTGTTCCCTGGTTTTGGTGCTGGTTGGTCTTGGCTCGATAGCCGTTGCACAAGAGGGCGCTGTAGAGATCGAACTTAAGAAGGCAATCGTTAAGGAAGCGATCAAAGAAGCTGCTGCTGCCCGGGCCAAGGTGGATGTCGAAAAAGTTCGCGACGCTGCTGGTGACAAAACAGCTGAGGCGACCACTGCTGAGCCCGGAGTTTCGCCCCAGATTGCAGTGCTTGCGCGTTACGACCTTCAGCCAACGAGCGAATCGCTCATCAAGTATTTTGATGCGATGCAGCCGAGCCCCGAGCGACGCACTGAACTCGAGCAGCATATACGGGAACTCGGGAGCGAGAGTTTCGCAGCACGCGAGACGGCCATGAAGCTGCTCATGCGGCAACCAGCCGGCCTGCACGATGTGCTCGTCAGTGCCACCAAGAGTGACGATCCGGAAATCCGCTGGCGCTCGAAACGCATTCTCGATCAAACCCAGGCAGAAGGTCGTTCGCTTTTGTTTGCGGCCCTCACGATCATTCGCGAAGAGAACCTGCCAGGGCTCGCCTCTTCGCTGCTAAAATCGCTACCTCTTTGCGACGAAGAGCATCTGCGGATTGCACTGCGCCGCGCTCTGATCGCCACGGCAACCACCAAAGATTTGCCAATGCTTGTCGAAGGACTCAGCGAGGCCGATCCTCAGCACCGCATTGCCGTGCTCGGTGCCATTGCCGAACTCGACACCGCTCGCTCGGTCGAACTTTCACTCAAGCTCCTCAGCGACGATGCTCCGATTGTGCGGGCCACATCAGCTCGCATCTTAGCAGTAAACAATCGCCGCGAATCGCTCCCAACGCTTGTCAAGCTGCTCGATGCCGATGATGTCGCGGTGCGACTCGAAGCCTTTCGAACCCTTCGTAGCTACACTGGCGAGGCGTTTGGATTTACCGTCTATGCTCCGAAAGAAGAACGCTCGGCGCCACTCGAGAAGTGGAATGAATGGCTCGAAAAGAGTTCCTCCACCGCGCTCCTCAAACATCCCCTCGATAATGTTCCGATCGATCTTGGTCGCATCTTGGTGACCAATCACGGCCAGAACAAAGTGATCGAATTCGATGTGACTGGCAAGAAACTTTGGGAGCGTGCGACCGGTGTTCAGCCCTGGGCCTGCCAAGGGCTTCCCAATGGACATCGCCTGATCGGCAGCTTCAACGAGCGTTCGCTAGTGGAGTACGACGACACAGGTAAAGAAGTTTGGCGCTACGATGGCCTTCCCGGAGGTCCCACAAGTGTCGAACGACTCGAGAATGGCAACACACTGATTGCCTGCACAGAAGGCTCGCAAGTCCTCGAGATCGATCCGGCGAAGAAAATCGTTTGGAAAGCGGCTCTCGAAGGGCGTCCTGTGGATGCGCGGCGACTAGAAGATGGTCGCACACTCGTGGCGCTGCAGAACGTGCAGAAGGTGATTGAAATCGATGCCTCCGGCAAAACAGTGTGGGAAATCGGCGGCGTCGGGATGCCTTTTTCCGTACAACGTCTCGAAAATGGCAACACCTTAGTTTGCTCTCTGAACCTGCAAGAGATTCGCGAATACAGCCGCGATGGAAAAGTGGTTTGGCAGCAGGGAAAGTTTAAGAATCCGTATTCAGCGCAACGCTTGGCGACTGGCACCACGGTTGTGGTCGATTCCACCGGCGTGACCGAGATAGATGCTGCGGGTAAAGAACTCCGAAAGATCGACATGCCTGCTCTCAGCCGCGCGTGGAGATTTTAGCCTCGCCTGATTTTGTCCGACCTGTCCTGCACCCCGATCCATTCCTTAAGAACTTAAACTAGCGTGAGAGATTCTCTCGTGATCGCTTCTTCGCTCGACTTCCTGATGACCACCCCTAGCGCGATTGGCGGATCGAAGATGAATCTGTTGCCACTAGCAGCATCGTTCACCGACACCATCGTCAGTTGGTTTGGTTACGACGCTTCGCAAGTTCCCGAAGGTGCGAAGGTAGAGTTCCTGCTCACCAACTTGCCAACGAGTTGGGGAGTGTTCGTTCTGATTGCCGCAGTTGCGGCCATGCTCTACGGCGTTGTGAATCTTTATCGTCGCGAGCTCGACACGTGCCCCGCTTGGGTCAAGCTTCTCCTCGCTGGCATGCGCTGCGGTGTCGTGCTGCTGCTCGTCGTGATCTTCCTTGGCCCATCGCTGGTTTACCTGCAGAATCGCGAAGTCCGACCCACGCTCATCCTAGCACGCGATGCTTCGCAGTCGATGAATACTGCTGATCGTTACGACGATGAAACGGCAGCCAAGATTACCTCGAGCGTAATGAACCTGTCGCTCGAAGAAGTGCGCCGCCTTCGCCCGACTCGCACTCAAATCGTCAACAAAGTTCTTAGTGATCCCGAAAGCAAGCTGCTCGAAGAACTGGCGACGCGCGGCAAAGTACAAGCGATCAACTTTTCGGATCATGTAGAGCGACTGCAAACACGCTCAGCACTTCCTCCAACAGGTGCCGAGCGGCCTGTTTCCACCACGCCGCCAACCGCCGAAGAAGCAAGCGAAAGCTCACGTGCTCCGAAAACTCCCCTCCCTTTACTGGCGGCGGATGGCCGAGGGACCGATTTGTGGATGGCAATTCGCGAATCGATGTCGACCGATTCACCCGCTGCGGTGGTGATGTTTTCCGACGGACAGCACACCGGCCGCGACGACCCACGCAACGCCGCTCTTGAAGCCAAGGAGCGAGGCGTTCCGTTTTTCATGGTCGGTGTGGGTGACCCGAGCAAGCCACGCAATTTGCGAGTGGCGAGTCTCTATGTGCGTCCCCAAGTTTGGCAAGACGAACCATTTGAGATCGATGCGATTGTTACCGCCCAAGGAATTGAAGCGGGCGATGCGCGGGTCGAATTGATCGAACAAAAGGTGAACGAAAGCGATAAATCGCTCAGCAGTGGTGCTGTAGTGCAGACACTGCAACTAGAAGTTCCCGAGGGTGGTGGTCGCCTGCGTGCGCAGTTCTCGCATACAGCTAAAGAGCCGGGGGACGTGGTCTACAGCGTACGCGTCCAGCCTGTCGACGACGAAATCAACGAAGACGACAATCAGGTTTCGTCGGCTGTGGTGAAAGTTCTCAGCCGCGAGAAAGTGCGTGTCCTTCTCGTTGCCGGCGCTCCGACCTGGGAGTTCCGCTTACTTCAAAAGCTGCTAGCGCGCGACAAGACAATCGTCGTTAGCTGCTGGCTACAAACGCTGGACGAAGAGCGTGCGCAAGAGGGTACGCGTCAAATCACCCAGCTCCCTACTACGCGGGAAGACCTGTTCTATTACGACGTGATCATGCTCTTCGATCCCAATCCCCAAGAGTTCGATGAAGCTTGGATTGAGCTGCTGAAACAGTTCGTGGGCGAACACTCCGGTGGCCTACTTTTCATGGCTGGCCCAAAACATTCCGGCCGTTTGCTTACGGGTGCACGAACTAGCGAGTTCAACAAGCTTCTGCCGGTCTCGTTTGGCGACGTAGGGGCTCTCGAAGTTGCCTCGCTTTTGTCGTCGAATCAGCGTAGCTGGCCCCTTAAGGTCACGCAGGCCAACGTCGATCACCCGGTGATGCGTTTTTATCCAGATCGTCAAGAAACGCTGCAGCGCTGGGAAACATTACCCGGCATTTTCTGGAGTTTTCCTTCGCAAGAACCGAAACCGACTGCCACCGTGCTGCTCGAACATAGTGACCCCACCCTGCGCAGCGTCGAAGGTCCGCGACCGCTGCTGGTCGCCGGTCGTTATGGCTCCGGGCACACCCTCTATCTCGGTTTCAATGGAACTTGGCGTTGGCGGCGAGCGGGACGCCAAGCGGAGTTCTTCGACAAATTCTGGATTCAAGCAACACGCTATCTGGTGGAAGGTCGCTCGCTGGAGGGACGTCGTCGTGGCTATGTGCAAACCGATCGCGATCGCTATGAGATCGGCGAACGGATCACAGTCTCCGCTCGGCTGCAGGATGCCACCTACAATCCGCTCGTTGCTCCCAAAGTTGAAGCGACGCTCGAGTCTACGGGTAATCAGCCCGAAACTCTCACGCTGCTTCCCGTTGCCAATCAGCCTGGGTCTTACGAGGCGGCTCTCACTGCGCGATCGACTGGCGTGTTCACCGTGCGTGTTCGTCCCGCAAGTGCTGGTGATGGTGAATCGGCAACCATCGAGACACCTTTCACCATCGAACTACCGAGTGTTGAAACCAATCAGATTTGGCTCGATAAGCCGCTGCTCACTGAGATTGCGAATCTGTCGGGTGGCAAGTACTTCGAGATCAGTGAACTGAGCCAACTTGCAGAAGCAATTCCTAACAAAACGGAAGTGCTGGAGACTCGCGGCCGACCTCAGCCGCTGTGGGATACGCCCGGCATGCTCACCTGTTTGATCGTGCTGCTGGCTGCTGAGTGGTGGGTTCGTAAGCAGTACAAACTGCTGTAGTCCTTGCCTAAGTTTTGTTCGATCGATTTGAAGCTTGAGAAGATTCGTTTGTCGAGCGTGATCCCCAGGGATGCTTGACTCGATTTTGCATAGAAGGTCCATCGCGATGTCCGGCGCCACACTACCGAGCACCTCAGAAACGAGTCTGGTCACCAGCCGCCTTGCGCAGCTGCGTAGCAAAATCAGCCTCTGGTTTTGGATCGATGGCCTCTCGCGCATTGCTTGGGGAGCACTGCTCCTGTCGCTTGCCGACTTGATCCTCGATTACCTGTTTCGCATGGACCTATCGCAGCGCGCTGTCATGTTGGCTTTGATGATCGCCGCCACTGTTTGGATTGCCTACAAGTGGCTCTTCCTTCCACTGTCGCAAGTTCCTAGCGACGACGCGCTTTGCCTCCGTGTTGAAGCTGCCAACAAACATCTCGGTGAAAGCCTGATTAGTGCGTTACAGCTCGCGCGCCTTCCCGAAGATAAGCAACATGGCATGTCCCCCCTCTTGATGAACCAAACCATTCGGATGGGGATGAAGCGCGCTCAAGAGGTCGATTTTTCGAACGTACTCGATTCACTATCGTTCCGCTTCCATGCCATCCTGCTGGTCCTGGCCTTGGGTCTGTCGAGCTGGTGTGTAATCTCGATTGCGGCATTTCCTAGCGGGATTTTGCGGATTTGGGCCGAACGTAATTTGCTCCTCATGAGCACACCATGGCCACAAAGCACAAACCTCGAAATCGAACGCGCGGTAAACGGCAAGGTTGTTTTCCCGCGTGGCGAAGACTGGACGCAGTTCGTCACGGTCGCTGCCGATAGCAAGATTTTTCCCGATTCCGTGCATATCGATTTTCGGCGTGCCCGGGGGCGTCAGTCGCAAGCAATGAAACGCACGACCGAACAGCCGACCGATGGAAGTCAACGATTCGAAGCTGTCTTTAACAATGTGCTGGAACCGTTCGAGTTTCGCGCACGTGGTGGAGATGCCTACACCGACTGGGTGCAGGTCGAACTCGTTGATCCACCAGCAGTCGATTCACTCGAGCTCGAAGTCACCCCCCCTCAGTATGCGAATCTAGCCCCGGAAAAACTTCCACCAGGTCGAGGTCCCTACTACGTGCTCCGTGGTAGCTCCCTCGCTATTCAGGGGACATCGACCAAGCCACTCGCCAGTGCTTCGATCGTGATTGACGACGAGAAATCGATCGAATTGAAAGTCGACAACAGCCTCTCGTTCTCGGGAGTGGTCGACATCTCCAACTTTGTCGCCGGCCAGTACACCATCGTGCTGAAGGATGAACTCGGGCTTTCGTCGCGCCGCAATACTTCGTTTGGCATTCGCATCCGTCTAGACCGCGAACCTCGCGTTCGGATGCGACTCCTGGGCGTCAGTGGCGTGGTGGTTCCCAAAGCACGCATTCCTCTGGCGGGACGTCTGACCGACGATTTTGGGATCGTTAGCAGCCAGATCGAGTACAGCTGGACCACGTCTGACACCGAGCGAAAGCAGGGAGATGGCACCGTTGCTCTGGAATCGCTCACCAAGCAGCTACCAGCACTGGAAGTCGATTTTGCCGATGTGGTGGAACTTGAGCCTCTGGCGATTCCAACGGGCAGCGCGCTTACACTTCGCATTGCCGCACGAGACAACGACAACGTGAAAGACGACGCTGCTGATGAAGTTCCCAACGTCGGAAAGTCGTCCGACTTTTTGCTTCGCGTGGTTACCGAAGATGAGCTTCGCGCTGATCTGCTGCGACGCGAAAAAGAACAGCGTCAGGAATTCGAGCGGCTTCTCAAGAACGAAGAAGACATTCTCACCGAGACCCGTGCGCTCGAAGCGACAACCAATAACAGTGCGGCTCTCGAGTCGATACAAAAGGACATGCTGCTGCAACTGCAGCGTCGGCAAAAACAAGTCGCCAGCAACACCGCCGCCATTGCCGAACGCTTCAGCGGATTCGTACTCGAGGTCGAGAACAACCGCATCGAAGAGCCCGGTGGAAAGCTTCAGACACGCCTGACCAAAGAGATCGTCGAGCCGATGCAGCTGGTATCAGGACCGATGGCCAGCGAGTCGATTGCCAAGCTGGACGAAACGCGGCGTCAAAGTGCCGATGTAAAGCCACGCGGCGAAGCGTTTGCCCAAGCGGTGGCTGTTCAGCAGAAGATGGTCGACGAAATGCGGCTGATTCTCTCGCGAATGGTGAAGGCCGAAGGCTTCCAAGAGGCGGTGAACTTGCTGTACGAGATTCAGAAGTCGCAGCAAGACGTATATGACCGGACGATGAAGGAGAAGGCTGAGCGGATTCAGAACATCCTCGAGAAGGAAGGTTCTACGCCCACGCCACCAGCTCCTCAGACTCCAGTTCCCCAGTCACCAGCGCCGCCAGAGGCACAGCCCCCAGCCACCGAGCCTGCACCGGCCGAAGAAGCTACAGCTGCAGCAAAAGAATAGCTCTACAAAGCTGCGTCGAATCGCGAAACCTAGGGGAGTGCTACTGCAGCAAGCTAGCACTTCGACCCCATTTTTTCGCGATTTTCCGACCAAATGGGCTCATGAAAATTCTCGCGTTGACCGAAGGGCGACCCTGCCTATAATCTCGAGCGTGCTAAGGATGGCACACCGATCGTGCAGCGATTTCTCTCATCTCGCCGCCTATCGCAAGGACGCATCTTTCAACTCCACAGACTTCTAGCTGCCGCAAGCATGCGACCCTAGATGTTCGGGAGATCCCTTCGCAGCCACGGTTCCTTTGGCGAATGCTCGCGTGACCTCTGCTGACGTTTCCTCTGCACGCTGGTGCACAGCAGACGAAAGAAGCAGACGAATATCACGCGGCTGTGTCATGGGTGCGGTAAATACCTGCGAATCGATCTTTGTGGCAAGGCCGCTTATTTTTAGGTCCCTTTTCGACGTGACCACCAACCTCGCACCACGAAACCGACGGCCGCGTATATCGCTGGCCCGAAGCGCCGCTAAAATCAGGCGTAGCAGGTTCGGGCAATGTCGCCCGCGCACTGGTGGTTTCGTTTTTTGTCGAGGTATGGCAGTGCTCAGCGGCGATGCAAAAGAGCAAGTACGACAAGCGGTTTCGATCGTCGATGTGGTCGGCAGTTACATGGAACTGCGTCGCAGCGGACGATTGTTCGTTGGTCTTTGCCCTTGGCACAACGACAGCAAGCCCAGTTTGCAGGTCAACCCCGACCGCCAGACATGGAAATGCTGGGTCTGCGATATCGGCGGAGACATCTTTAGTTTCATCATGCAGAAAGAGGGCTGCGATTTTCGCGAAGCCCTCACCATGCTCGCCGATCGCGCGGGCGTGAAACTGGTTGAACAGCAGCACAGCAAACCGGTTGAGCCTGGTAGCCCCAACGACAAGAACACCCTGCTAGCCTGCACCGAATGGGCGCGACAGCAGTATCACGAATGTTTTTTGCGTAGCGAGATCGCTGCTGCGGCTCGCGATTATGTTCGCGAGCGTGGCATCACCGACGAAAGCATCCGTAAGTTTTCGATTGGCTATGCGCCGGATCAGTGGAGCTGGTTGATCGACCGAGCTCGCACTGCACGCTTTTCACCTGCCGTGCTCGAAGCGACGGGACTCGCCGGCAAGTCGGAACGTGGCACGCACTACGATCGGTTCAAAGGTCGGCTGATCTTCCCGATTCGCGATCCTCTGGGTCGTCCGATTGCTTTTGGCGGACGTATTTTGCCGGGAGCATCGCAGGCAGATGCCGCCAAGTACATCAACTCTCCCGAAACCCGATTGTTCTCGAAGAGCGAAAATCTCTACGCCCTCGACATCGCCAAAGAAGTGGTCAGCAAGTCACGCTCGCTCACGGTGGTGGAAGGCTATACCGACGTGATCATGTGCCATCAGTATGGACTGAAGAACGTGGTGGCTGTGCTCGGAACGGCTTTGAACAGCCGCCATATTCAGCTGATTCGCCGATTTGCCGATTCGGTCACACTGCTGCTCGATGGCGATGAGGCGGGACAAAGGCGCACCAATGAAATCCTGGAACTGTTTGTCTCGTCGCAGCTGGACCTGAGAATTCTCACGCTCCCCGACGAGTACGATCCGGCCGAAATCCTGCAGGAAAAAGGGGGAGACGAGGTTCGTCGACTCCTCGCAACGGCAGTGGACGCGCTCGAGCACAAAATTCGGCTCGCGATTCAAGGGATCGATCCGGTTCGCGATACGCATCTGGCCAACAAGGCGCTCGAAGGAATTCTTACGCTGCTGGCCAAGGGTGTGGATCCTGCGAATGCGGCTGATACGACGGCGCTGCGACTGAAGCAGATTTTGGCTCGCTTGGCACGTGTGTTTCGGCTCGACGATCTCGATATTGCGACGCGTTTCAAGCAGTTGCAGCCGAAGACCGCGAAACTCGAAACGACGAAACCGATCACTGCAGCAGAGTACCAACTTGCTTCGATTCCTCCGCGCGAGTCGGAATTGCTCGAGATCATGGCGCTGCATGAAGAACTCGTGCCGATTGCCCTCGGCGAACTCAGCGATGTCGATATCACCTCGCAAGCGGCTCGCGAAGTTTTCGTAGCCTATCGCGAGATGGAAGAGTCGGGGGGATCGCTCGAATTTGGTGCGATCCTTGCTTCGATCGAGAATCCCGCCCTCAAGAGCCTGCTGGCTGGGCTCGTCGAAGTTGCATCCCAAAAAGAACCCAAGGCACTCCACGATGCGCCCACGCGCATGCGGGCTGTGCTTAATAGCTTTCGTCACCATCAGAAGCAGCGTGAACTTCTGGCAACCGAGGAAGCGCTCGCTAGTAAACAGATGAGCGAAGACGAGGAGGTGGATGTTTTGAAACAACTGATCGACGCGAAACGACAACAGCAGGGAATCATTTCACCCATGGATGGGTGAAAACTGCGAGGCTGTGCGATGCGGCTGGAACTTGTGTCCCGCAATGGGGGGCAACGCAAGAACCTGCCAACTTGCCGTGCCGATTGTTTGCGATGCATCTCCACATTTTGCGAATCGAAGTTTCCTCCCCGGGAGATTTTGACTGGCCAAGTGTGGCTCACGTTCAAGGAGGATCGTGACCCATGAATCATCTTGGAATCGAACTAAAAGAATTGGTCGCCAAGGGAAACACCCAAGGCTATCTGACCTACGAAGACGTCAACAACTATCTGCCCGATCAAGACGTCAATCCTGAAAAGCTCGACAACCTGCTCGTGGCACTCGAACATGCCGGAATCGAACTGGTGGATCAGCCACCGGTAGAGCCAGGCAAACCTCGTTTGTTTGTACCGCGCGAAAGCGATGCAGTTCCGCTGAAGCCTGAAGAGAGCAAAAAGCTCAACAGCGATCCGATTCGACTCTACCTCTCGCAAATGGCGGAAATCCCGCTCCTTTCGCGTCAGGAAGAGATCTCGCTGGCCAAAAAAATCGAGGTGACGCGCAAGCGTTTCCGCCGCACTATTTTGTCGTGCGACTATGCAATGCGCGCCACCGTGCAAACACTCACCCAAGTGTACGCCGGTGAATTGCCCTTCGACCGGACGATCAAAGTTTCGCTCACCGAGCAGCTGACCAAGGAACAGATTCTGGCACGCATGCCGCACAATTTGCGTTCGATCGAGCAATTGCTCGGCCGCAACAAAAAGGCGTTCGGCAAGTTGATTCGTCCCAGCACTTCGCGCGAAGAACGTCAGCAATCGCGACGCACGTTTTTGCGAGGACGAGGCAAGTGCCTGCAATTGGTCGAAGAGCTCAGTTTGCGCACGCGCCGCGTTCAGCCGCTGATGAAAGAGATGGAGCAACTCGCATCGCGTATGGAGCGCGTCCGTGCTCGTCTCAAAGCAATCAAGCAGGAAGATGGCCGACGCTTCGAGCGTCGCTCGCTCCGCCGCGAACTTCATCACCTGATGATGGAAACGCTCGAAAGCCCCCGTTCGCTCCGCGCTCGCTGCGTGGCAATGCAACGTCAGTACATCGAATACGAAGCAGCGAAGCGTCAACTCTCGAGCGGCAACTTGCGGCTCGTGGTGTCGATCGCCAAGAAGTATCGTAATCGTGGACTCTCGTTCCTCGACCTGATTCAGGAAGGGAACACCGGCCTGATGCGCGCGGTGGACAAGTACGAATATCGTCGTGGGTTTAAGTTCTCGACCTATGCCACATGGTGGATTCGTCAGGCGATTACACGCGCGATTGCTGACCAAGCACGTACGATTCGCATTCCCGTGCACATGATCGATGTCCTTTCGAAGCTGCGCAACGTGCAGAAAAAGTTGCTGCAAGAACTTGGCCGCGAACCGACGACCGAAGAAGTGACCGCGCTCGTCGACTTGCCGCTCGAAGAAGTAAAGCGCGTGCTCGACATCGGTCGTCATCCGGTGAGCCTTGATCGCCCGGTGGGTGACAGTGAAGACTCGAGCTTTGGCGAGTTCATCGAAGATACGGCCAGCGACAATCCCGTGCTCTGCGCGACCAATGGCATCCTTCGTGAACGGATTGATGGCCTGCTGAAGACCCTCACGTGGCGCGAACGCGAAATCATTCGCCTTCGTTACGGCCTGTGCGACGGCTATACCTACACGCTTGAAGAGGTAGGTCGCATTTTCAAAGTGACCCGCGAACGTGTTCGTCAAATCGAAGCCAAAGCGGTCCGAAAACTTCAGCATCCAGTGCGCAGCAAACAGCTGGAAGGCTTTTTGAAGCAAATGGCGAGCTAGGTTAGCAACCAAGCCTCTAGCGAATCACGAATCGACTCCTGAAGGGACCATCGGTGGCAAAATCGGCCGTCGATGGTCCTTTTTTTCGTTTGCGGAGCGAATTTCTTCGACGATTCACAGCCCGGGCCGAATCAGACAGCGCGACAGCGGGCGATCAAAGCTGCTATAATTCGGGTACCTAATTAATCATGGGCTAGGGTACCTGCGACGATGACCACGCTGACCGAAACGCTGCGAACACTTCACCGAATTCATCAGCAACTCGCCGATTTGCAAGATCGACTTGCGCGAGGGCCACGGCAGATTAAGGTGACGGAAGCGAACGTCAAAAAATGCGAAGCTGATATCGCTACGGCGAAAGAGCTCTACAAAACAGCCCGCATTTCTTCGGACGAACGTCAGCTGCAACTCAAGCAGCGTGAGGCTCGCATCAAGGACCTGCAGACAAAGCTCCACGGAGCCAACAATAACAAAGAGTATCAGCTGCTGAAGGATCAGATTGCCGCCGATCAGCAAGCCAACAGCGTCCTTTCGGACGAGATTCTCGAGGGACTCGAGCGACTCGATGCGCTGCAAGAGAATGTCAAAGGGGCTGAGGTGGTTTTGTCCAAAACCAAGGACGAACTTGCCAAAGTGAAGGCCCGTGTCGACGAGCAGCAAGAGCGGCTCGAGAGCGAACTCGTGCGGGTGCAATCGGAACTCGCCGAAGCTGAAAAGCCACTCCCCGAGGAAATGCGAGCTGAATACAACCGCCTGGTGAAGGGTCGCGGCGCCGACGCTTTCGGGCCACTCGATGGCGGAACTTGTGGCGGCTGTTTCACCATGCTCTCCCCCCAAACGATCGATCAGCTGCGGCTGAACAAGCTGGTCTACTGCAAGAGCTGCGGCCGGCTGATGTACGCTCCGGAAGAATAGTCCGGCCATCGGGCCATCGATCTTTTAGGTAGATAAATCCCACTGGCGTGGCCTTGGGGCACCTCGTTTGCCCTCTTTCGACCACTTATCTCCTTCCACCTGTTCGGTTTACCGCAAGTGGGGGAGAGATAGCTTGACGCTTTCGCGGCCCTTGGATTATCTATAAGGGCTCCTGAGTTCGCCTTAAATCTCTCCCATCGAGGCGTTCCAGGAAAATACAGGATTGCAAGGATGTACAAGACCCTCGGAGTCGTCGAGGCGTTGCCCTCGCTCGTAGATGGCCAATCTTCGCTACTTAGGTCGATAGGAAAGCGTCGATTCGCCGGCAAATCACTGCTCGAATGGATCGTGCGTCACGCCACCGAATCGCATTTTCTCGACCGCGTGGTGGTGCTCGCCGGTAACGATCCCGTAGCTCGCAGTTTGGCGGAAGTAGCGCCCCCCGATGTCACGGTTTACGGCTGCAGCGCTGGGGATCCGCTCTCACGTTTGGCTGCTACTGCCACCCGTTTTCCCGCTGAATCGATCGTGCGTCTGTCGGTTTCGCAGCCGTTTGTCGATGCCGATCTGATCGACCGCCTGATTAGCACCGCCGAGAGCGATCCAGCGACCGACTACGTCAGCTTTGCCCACGCCGATGGTCGCCCGGCAATCACCACCGGCACAGGGGTCGCCGCCGAATGGATCAACGTGACCGCGCTGCTGGAAGCCGACCGCGATGCCGATCAGCCACTCGACCGGCAGCATCCTTCGCGCTATCTTTATCGTCATCCGGGCCATTTTCACGTGCGTATGCTCCCCCTTCCTAAACTTTTGGACCGTGACGACTTGCGTCTAGCAATCCAGGACGAACTAGACTGGGAATTCGTGCAGATGTTGATCGATGCCTTGGGGCCCGATTCGCTCGATTGGCGCGTGGTGGCATCACTGCTCGATCGACACCCGTCGCTCTGCCAGCAGATGGCTGCTCGCAACTTCGAACTGGCGATGCAGGAATGAGTGACAGTCCCCAGCTGCCCGGATATTCGCCGCAATGCGGAAATCGGGCGCAATCGTCAAAGTCTTCCTAAAGCAACATCGGCCGGTTATCCGATCTTTCTTCCACGCGCCACCAGCTTTGCGCCGGTGGCCGCTATTTTCGCGGGAAGAAGGAATTTGGCGATGTCGCGACTCTTGCAGCTGGTGATCGTCAGCAGTCTCTTGGCTAACTCGGTTGGCTGCGCGATCTGCTGCCATCCGTACGACTATGCTTACGGCTATGTCGGTGGCCGCTGGACGCGCGACAACCTCGAGTGTGGTCGCGTTGGCTCGGCCTTCGATCCAGCTGGCTCGCAGGTCACCACTTCCGAAGACGTCATTGAGTCGGCGGAGCCTGTTCCTACGCCAGCCCCGAAGCCAGCCAGCCCACCTGTTTCGGGCCGAGCTCCCTCGCTTCGCCCTGCCCCCACGAATCCCTATCTGCCGCTGGAATAGCCTCCGAAAGGGGCCGAAAAGTTCGCGTAGTTCTTGGAAACCGGTGTCGATTTCTCACGAATCGACATCTCTCGCGAAATAGTTCTTTTCAGCAGTTCGCCGCTAGGTTACGGTGGTCGCACGTCGGTCTTTGACCAGCGCTCTCCACTGCCTCTCCCACCGTCGAGCTCGCTATCCCATGAACGCTCCAGCAGCATCCTCGAGCGAGGATCGCGCCTCCTCTCGATTTGAGCCGATCGTCACGACTGCGACACCTCCTTCGAGCCTCTTTGGCATCTTGCGCCAACTTGGACCGGGCCTCATCATCGCCGGCTCGATCGTTGGCTCTGGCGAACTGATTGCCACCACCAAGACCGGTGCCGAGGCAGGATTTTCGCTCCTGTGGCTCATCATTCTCGGCTGTGTGATCAAGGTGTTTGTGCAGGTGGAACTGGGGCGAGATGCCATTGTGCGTGGCAAGAACACGCTCGATGCCTTGTCCGACGTTCCAGGACCACGCATTCAAGGACGCGGCAACTGGCTGGTTTGGTACTACTTTGCGATGTTTTTTGCCAGCCTCGCGCAGCTCGGTGGAATCATCGGCGGCGTCGGCCAAGCGCTCGCCATCAGCGCCCCACTGACGACCGAAGGACGCTACGAAAACGTTCGCCAAGACATCACCTCGCGACTCGCGGTCGTGGCTGCCGAACTTAAGTCGATCGACAAACTCCCGACCGATCAGCAAGACGTAGCGCGGGCTCCCCTGACGATCGAGCGCGAGGAACTAACGACCCAGCAGGCCAAGCTCGATGCCGAGCATCCACGTCAGTCGCGCTACTGGACCGACGACAAACTCTGGGCCGTCATCGTGGGGGTCGTCACCTCCGTCTTCCTCTACTTCGGACGTTACGGACTCATCCAGAACCTAAGCACCGCGCTTGTCGCCATCTTCACCCTGATGACGGTTGTGAATGTCGTGATGCTCAATCAAACCGAAACCTGGGCGATCACCTGGGGCGATATCGCGTCCGGACTTTCGTTCGGACTTCCCACGGAAAGCGCCGCCAAACCTGGGGCAGCTCTTGCAACCGCGCTCAAAACCTTTGGAATCATCGGGGTGGGGGGCAACAGAACTCCTCGCTTATCCTTACTGGTGTATCGAATGTGGCTATGCCAGATACACCGGACCGCGCGACGAATCGCCGTCGTGGGGCGAGCGTGCTCGCGGCTGGATGAACGTGATGCGCTGGGACGCCTGGTGCTCCATGATCGTTTACACCATCGCCACCATTGCGTTCTATTTGCTTGGAGCCGCCATTCTTGGCCGCACAGGACTCATCCCTGAAGACAAAGACCTCGTTCGTACACTAAACGTGATGTACGAACCGATCTTCGGAACCTGGGCCAAAGTTTTGTTTCTCGCTGGCGCTTTCGCGGTCCTCTATTCCACCTTCTTTATTGCCAACGCGGGGCATGCTCGAGTTTTTTCCGATTCGCTGCAAGTGATCGGGCTGGCAGCGCGAGGCGATGAAGCACATCAAAAGCGTGTCCGTATCCTCAGCGGATTCTTGCCCCTTTTCTGCCTAGTCCTGTTCCTAGCAATCCCAAGAACACCGGCCGAGCTTGTGTTGCTGAGTGGGATGATGCAGGCCTTGATGCTTCCGATGCTGTCGGGCGCTGCCCTCTATTTTCGATACTGCCGAAGCGATAAACGGGTCACCCCCGGTGTCGTCTGGGATATTTTTCTGTGGGTCTCGTCGATCGGTATGCTTGTGTGCGCATGCGTGCTGGCCTACGGTGAGCTGAGTAAATTCCTCACACTTCGCTAGGCAAATTCACAAGCAACCATGCCCCGCTTTGTAACTCACCTCGAAGGCGCTATCGACGGCGAGCGCCTGGATGCCGACAAAATCGCTTCCCTGCATCGCGATCGCCCCATTTTAGTCCGTTACGATTTGGAAGCTGTTCGCGCCGCAGTCACGCCCGATCAACTTCGCGCGCGACCTTGGTCGATGTGGCGCTACCGCGAACTCTTGCCTTATTTCGACGATGCCGATGTCGTTTCTCTCGGCGAATCGATTACACCGATTCTTCCCTGCCCTCGACTCGCCAGCGATCTCGGGCTCGATCGCCTCTGGATCAAGGACGAATCGCAGCTCCCGACCGGGAGCTTCAAGAGCCGCGGCCTCGCGATGGCCATCACCATGGCGCGCCGGTTCGGCGTGCAGCGTGTGGCGCTGCCAACTGCTGGAAATGCCGGTGGAGCCGCTGCTGCGTACGCCGCTCGAGCCGGTCTCGAATGCTATGTCTTCATGCCCGAAGATACCCCGATCATCAACCAGCTCGAATGCAAACTGGCAGGGGCCAAAACCTTCCTGGTAAATGGGCTGATCAACGACTGCGGCAAGATCGTTCGCCAAGGTCAGCAGACGATGGGCTGGTTCGATCTCTCGACCCTCAAAGAACCGTATCGTCTCGAGGGCAAAAAGACGATGGGTCTCGAACTGGCCGAGCAGTGTAATTGGAAATTGCCCGACGTCATCGTTTATCCCACCGGAGGCGGCACGGGACTCATTGGGATGTGGAAAGCGTTTCAGGAGTTGGCCGCGCTGGGGTGGATCTCGAGCGAAAAGTTTCCGCGAATGGTGAGTGTGCAATCCTCGGGCTGTGCCCCCATCGCCACAGCCTACGACAAGAACGAGCGGTTTGCCGAACTGTTTCCCAACGCTCACACCGTTGCGAGTGGGCTGCGAGTTCCGGTGGCCGTGGGAGACTTTCTGATTCTCGACGCGGTCCGTCAAAGTGGCGGCACTGCGCTCGCAGTGGCCGAGGAAACACTCCTCGACTGGCAACGAATGGCCGTTCGACAAGAGGGTATCGCCCTTTGCCCCGAAAGTGCGGCCTGTGTCGCAGCCGTGGCGCAGCTCACCAGCAGCGGCTGGATTGGGCGGAGCGAAGATGTGGTGATCTTCAATACCGGCGCTGCCCAAAAGTATGTCGAAGCGATGCAAGCGCCCCTCGCATCACTCGACATCAGCTTACCCCTTGACTGGGAAAAGATTGCGAAGACCACTTAATTCAAGCGATTTTCGCTCACTCGGCTGCGTCAATCGCCACCACCCATAAACATGTTGCCGATGCCACCGATGCTGTTGAGGACCGAACCTTCGTCCTTGCCACTAGTTCCACTACCTGCCGCATGAATACGTCCCGCCAAGCGCGAGAAGGGCAGCGACTGTAGCCAAATTTTTCCGGGACCAGTGAGCGTGGCCAGGAACAGCCCTTCGCCGCCGAAGAGCGAATTCTTGATCCCCCCCACAAACCCGATGTCGTAGTTCACGGTCGGCTGCAGCGCCACAAGGCACCCGGTATCGACCCGCAAGGTCTCGCCAGCGGAAAGCGTACGTTCCATCAGTGTGCCACCTGCGTGCATCAGCACGATTCCATCGCCGGTCAGACGCTGCATGATGAAGCCTTCACCACCAAACAGGGCCACACCAATCTTCTTCTGAAATGCGATTCCGATCTGAATTCCTCGGGCACCGCAGAGGAACGAATCTTTCTGGCAAATCAACTCTCCCCCGAGTTGATCGAGATGCATCGGAATGATGCGTCCCGGATACGGCGAAGCAAATGCCACCACTTCGCGCTGCGTAGAGGCGTTGGAAAACGTCGTCATGAAGAGCGACTCGCCTGTGACCATCCGCTTGCCGGCGCTCATCAGCTTGCCAAAGAAGCCTTGCTGTTTTTGGCCCGGATCGCCAAACACCGTTTCCATCTTGATGCCGCTGGTCATGTACATCATGCCGCCCGCTTCCGCGATCACCATCTCGCTTGGGTCCAGCGTCACTTCGACATACTGCATCTCTTCGCCGAAGATCTTGTAGTCGATTTCATCGGCGTTTCGCGATTTTCCAGGTCCGATCACTTCAGGCTGAAACGCCACATCGGCAAGTTGCGGAACCGAAAACACAGCACTGCAACTTGTGCAGCACACTTGCTTCCCCGCGATCTGCGGCGTGAGTGCATATTGTTTGCCACAAGATGTGCAAGCGATAGTCGACATAGCAAGTCTCACTTCCCGAAAGAATTCACCGAGATGTTTCGAAGCTAGGCAAAGAGCCTGTTCGCTCGTCACCCACGAATCTTGTCGTGGGGAACGAAGTTTTCATGATCGAGTCGGTATGAAAAACAAGTTATTACTTGATAAACCCGCTCGTTTTCAGCCAATGGAGGCACGTTTCGGGCCACCCCTTGGTCCCCTCGATATCGCGAGCAAGCCCCACTCCGTGACGCCCCTTTTGATAGATGTGCAGTTCGCCAGGAACCTTGTTCTCGACCATTGCCTTATAGAACACCACGCTGTTCATCGGCGGAACAGCGGTGTCTTCGTACGTATGCCACAGGAAGGTCGGTGGGGTGTTGCTGGTAACTTGCTTTTCATTCGAGAGCGATTCGACAAGTTCAGCGGGAGCATCGGGGCCGAGCAGGTTGTTCTGCGATCCCTTATGCGTGTAAGGCTGATCGAGGGCAATCACGGCATAGCAGAGCACTACAAAATCGGGGCGGCAACTCATTTTTTCAATCGGATCGCTCGACTCGGCATTGCCCGAGTCGAAGTGAGTCGCAGCTGTTGAGGTGAGATGTCCCCCGGCTGAGAAACCAAGGATGCCAATCTTCTTCTCATCGACATTGAACTCTTTCGCGCGAGCACGAACCGTGCGAATGGCGCGATGAGCGTCGTTGATCGGAGCCGGGTGTTTGTACCCCTTTCCGGCGTGACGATAGTCGCAAATGAAAGCGGCGATGCCATGATCGTTCAGCCAGCGGGCGATATCGTGACCTTCATGCCCCATCGCAAGACCGCCGTAGCCACCACCCGGACAAACGACGACACCACAGCCAGTCGCCTTGCTGGCTTCGGGCAGGTAGATGATGAGTGTCGGTTTATCTTTGTCTTCCGTTCCATTGGCTCCCGGTGCACCAGCCGGCCAAAGTAGCTCGGTTTTGCTAGGAGCAGGTGCCGCCCCATCTTGAGCGACTGCAGAAGTGCTGACGATGCAAATCGCAGCGACGAGCGAGGCCAGTACGAACAAACGCATTCGAGAAATCCTTGGAGAGATGGGTGGGTCGAAGTGGTCCGATCATCAAACAGCTTCGAGATGTGTGTCAATCGTAACGCTGTCGCGGTCCACACTCAATCTCCGCTCGGTGTCGCGATAAATCTTCGCTAGGCGACTTGATTTTCGAGACCGTGGCGATGCAAATAGTTGAGCACTAGAGCGTCGATGAATGACGTCGAGTGCATCTTCCTCTTCCCAGGCTTTTTTGACCTCTCCACATTTGTGACTAACTGCCCAGCGATATGACCACCGACTATTCCAAACTGCACGAGCTCGCAAGCGATCTGTTTACACTTCCAAAATCAGCGGCGGAGTATGAGCAATTCCGACTCACCGACGAGCAAGTCGACTTCTATCACCGCGAGGGATATCTCTCCGGTATTCGACTTTTGTCGACCGAGCAAGTGGAGACACTGCGGCATGAGCTCGCTGAGTTTTTCTCGCCCGAGCACGAGGGGCGTGATCTTTGGTACGAGTATCACACCAACGAGTCTTCGAATCCCGACACCGTGCTGTTTCACGCGCTCGGGGCATGGCGTCTTCGCCCTGCTTTTCACGATATTCTGTGGAACCCAGCCTTCACGGTGGCTGCTAGTCAATTGCTGGGAGGAGCCGTGCGGTTTTGGCACGATCAACTCTTTTGTAAGCCGGCCAAACATGGTGGCGTGGTTGCCTGGCATCAGGACTATTCGTACTGGACCCGGACACAGCCGATGGCCCATTTGACCTGCTGGATTGGTCTCGACGACAGCCGAGTGGATAACGGCTGTTTGCACTACGTTCCCAAGAGCCATCTTTGGCCTCTGCTACCTATCACCGGTCTCGCGGGAGATATGGAAGCGATTCAAGAGGTGCTTTCGCCCGAACAGTGGGAACAGTTTCAGCATCCTGTGGCGATTGAACTCGATGCCGGCTGTTGTTCGTTCCACCATCCGCTGCTGGTACACGGAAGCTTTGAGAATCGAACTCCTCGACCACGACGTGCAACGGTGATTAACGTGATGCGCGACGGTGTCGGCAGCAGTAGCAACGACGCCCTTCTCAATGGGGTCCCTCCGGTTCCGGCGGGGACTCAAGTGACTGGTCAGTTCTTCCCTTTGCTTTACGATCCGCAGAAAAACTAGGGCAGAACCGAGACTCGGAATGCTGTCCGCTTCGTTGTCCACTGTTTTTTTGACCAGTTCCAGGGCCCGATATTGCCTCTGGAAACTGGCCGCATGATTTCATGTAACCATCGACCCACAAAACAGTTAGAGCCCTTGCCGCAGAAATTGCCAGCCACCCACTGGCATCGCAAGACTTGTTCGCGTCGTCGGTAATCGCTTGACGAGACTTAACTTTTTCTGTGGCGGCTCCTACAATTTTCCCTAGTTGCTTTATTTTCCTTAGGGGGATTGTCGGTTTACCAAGGATTCGGTGCGGTCATGCTGGTACTATCACGCAAAAAGGACGAACGGATTGTCATCAACGGCAATATCGTGATCACAGTGGTTGAAGTGAAGGGAGACAAGGTGCGCATTGGCATCGAAGCTCCTCACGAGGTTCCCGTACATCGGCACGAAGTGTTTGAAGCACTCGCTCGTGCCCATCGCGAGATAGCAAACGGTGCGACCAAGCCTGACTTGCCACCTGTTTCGACGACCGAACGATAACGCGAAGGGCACAGACCCGCTCGACGTTAATCATGCAAAGAATGGTCGCGTTACCTGAAATCTGGTAGAGCCTAAAGCTCAGCGGACGATCGGTCGCTAGTTCTTCGTGGCATTTCGATTTGCGGCAATGCAATCGCGCGGCGGAACGTTGATCTCACCGCTGTCGTTTTCCACGACGGCACTCGCTGTCTTTGCCGCTGATGCATCGCTAGACAATGCCGCCGCGACTTTGGCACACTGAGCAACTTGCCGCAAGCACATCTAACTAGCATCAGCTTTTGTGAGAAAGCTCGCAACGCTATGCTACGCCAATCTTTGCTGCCCCTCCCAGGCTCGCCTTTTCAGGACGACATCACCATGACGCGCATGTCTTTGGTCGTACTGTTTTTCTCGCTGCTCATCGCGCAGCATGTCACAGCCGACGATCAAAACCGATCTGCGACAGAGCATCCCGACGTACTCTTCATAGCCGTCGATGACATGAACGATTGGATCGAACCACTAGGCGGACATCCCAACGCCCGCACTCCCAATCTCAATCGACTCGCGAAAATGGGGGTCACATTCACGCAGGCGCACTGCGCTGCACCGGCCTGCAATCCGTCGCGTGCTGCGATCATGACCGGCGTTCGACCCAGCACTTCTGGTGTCTATCACAATGATCAGCCGTGGCGTCCAGCCCTCCCCGATGCGATCACGCTGCCACAGTTGTTCTGGAAGCATGGCTACAAAGTGGTCGGTGGCGGCAAGATTTTTCATAACGCCTACAACGACAACGATTCATGGCAAGTGTGGAAGAAGGCTGGTGATTTCCCCGAGCCGAAGCAAGTGCCGAACAGTGGCATCGCTAACGCTGCTCATTTCGACTGGGGTCCTGTCGATGCCACCGACCAGCAGATGGGAGACCACACCACGGTCGACTGGGCTATCCAGCACCTGCAAGCGGAACGCCAAGAGCCACTGTTTCTCGCGTGTGGACTGATTCGCCCTCATCTCCCCTTCTACGCGCCGCAAAAGTATTTCGATCAGTTCCCTCTCGACAAAATTGAGTTGCCCAAGATCCTCAACACCGATCTCGACGATGTTCCTGAAGCTGGAAAGCGGATGGCTAAACCCGAGGGGGATCATCGTAAAGTGATCGAGGCAGGTCAGCATCGCGCTGCTGTTCAAGCCTATCTGGCAAGCATTGCTTACGCCGACTACGAAATCGGACGCTTGCTCGACGCGCTCGAAAAATCACCGCGCGGCAAAAACACCATTGTGGTGCTCTGGGGCGATCACGGCTGGCATCTCGGCGAGAAACTTCACTGGCGCAAGTTCTCGTTGTGGGAAGAAGCGACCCGCTCGCCACTCTTCATCTACGTGCCTGGCATGACCACTCCCGGCGCACGTTGTGCTCGACCGGTTTCCCTGATGGACATCACCCCGACCCTGGCTGAACTTTGCCATCTGAAGAAACTCGACACCTGGGAAGCAACCAGCCTAGTGCCGCTGCTGAAAGATGGGAGTGCGGAGTGGAACACACCGGCCCTTTGTACGCATGGAAAAAACAACCACTCGCTACGTAGCGAGCAATATCGCTACATCGTTTATGCCGACGGAAGCGAGGAACTTTACGACCACACTTCCGATCCACAGGAGTGGAAAAACCTCGCAGCCGACCCCAAACTTGCCAGCGTGAAGCAATCGCTACGCAAGTATCTTCCCCTCATTAATGCGCCCGATGCTCCGAAGGGAAAAGCTCTTCCTAGCAACAAGCCAGCCGGCAAAAAAGGAAAGAAGGCCGCGAACATCGACATGACAAAATAGCTCCTGCGAATCGTTCGAGCCAACGTGCTCGCAAATTGCTCCCTCACGAAAGCACGATCTATTCGCCATGTCCGATTCCATCGCCGACGAATTACGGCGTGTGGTGCCTTTCAGCAGTAGTCAGCTTCGAAATATTGCCGAGCGGGCGAAGATCAGTCCCGAAGAGATGGGCTGCTAATCGGTTGGTAGTATCAGCAGTCTGCGCCCCAGCGGCAGCTTGGCACTACAATGGAGCCGATGCCCTCCATCATGCGCCGCAAATCGATCCGAAACGCCTTGCAAGGTTTTTTGGGCACCTACACCAGTCGCAACTCCGACCTGGGTGGTTATTGGCTCTTTGGACAGCTACTGGTCCGCAAACCGAGCTATCAATTCAGCCTGATGGGCTGGGCGTGTCACACCAATCCCATCGAAGAAACGGCATGGCGGTTGGCTATCAGCCGCTTCACCGATCAAGTTCGCAAAGCCAAGTTGAGCCTGAAAATCGTGCGGCAAGCGGTGCTTGAGATCGACACGAATCCGGAGCAAGTTACCGGAATGCGGAGTGGTAAAACAACATCAGGGCACCTGGTAACCGTCACCATCCGATGCCTGCTCGACAACGGCCAGAGCTACGAAAATCAGCGGACCTTTTTTGTGGCGCCGCACGATCCGGCCTACGAGATCAAGCGAGCCACAAACCCCGACTCGCTATCGCCCTAGCTGCGACGGTCTACTTCTTCACCGGAAAGGGCCACGCTTTGCCCAGCGCGGTCTTCTGGATCGTTGTCAGCTGCGTAATTCCCTGCCTGGCGAGTTTCAGGAGCGCTGCGAGCTGCGCGTCGTCGAACGTTGCTTCTTCGCCGGTCCCTTGAATCTCGACAAATTTTCCACTGCCGGTCATCACGACGTTCATGTCGACATCGGCATCGACATCTTGCACATACTCGAGGTCGAGCGTTGGCTTACCTTCGACAATACCCACGCTGATTGCCGCCACGCTGTCGAGGAGCACAGGCCGCGTGATCGGCAAATTTTTGGGGTTATTCGCATCTCCTTTGATCGAGCGGATCGCATCGACCACAGCGATGAACGCGCCAGTGATGCTGGCAGTTCGCGTTCCCCCATCGGCTTGCAGCACATCGCAGTCGACTTGGAGCAAACGCTCTCCGAGTGCTTCAAGGTCGATCACAGCACGCAGCGAGCGTCCGATCAGACGCTGGATTTCCGTCGTACGTCCATCCGTCTTGGCCCGCTCGCGCTGCTTACGTGGACGAGTGCTGTGCGGCAGCATGTTGTATTCGGCTGTGATCCACCCCTTCCCTTTCCCCGCGAGCCAATCGGGCACTTTGGCATCGACACTCGCCGTGCAGAGAACCACGGTCTCTCCCGCTTCGATCAGTACACTTCCGGGAGACATCTTCGTGTAGTTGCGTTTGATCTTGATCGGCCGAAGTTCACTAGCTGTGCGTGACATAGATCTGTGGAGAGCCTAGAGATGAGGAGCTAGGAACTAGAGACGAGAGCAAACATTGGGATCGCGAAGAAGAGAGCCAGCATCTTGAGCAGCAAGAGTCGACCTATCGACCCATGCTGTCGTATCTAGTGCTCCACCCCTACCAGCGCCCGCAGGGTCGCTCACTAAACCTTCGCGTTGAGGAGCCAAGCGATGAGACCCTTTTGGACATGCATCCGATTTCCTGCTTGGGGAATCACAGCCGACTGTGGGCTATCGATCACGCCATCCGTCACTTCTTCGCCACGACGGGCAGGGAGGCAGTGAAGGAAGCTGGCGTTCTTGGGAGCAACCTTCATCAAGGCTTCGTTCACTTGATAATCTGCAAAGGCTCGGCGACGTTCGTCTTGCTCCGCCTCTTGCCCCATGCTCACCCAGACATCGGTGTAAACACCAACTGCCCCCTTCACCACTTCCTTCGGGTCTCGGCTCTCGAGGAGTTTCATGTTCGGGGCAGCAGCCTTAAGCGTCTGGCGAAACTCGTCGTCGAATTCATAGCCCTTCGGAGCGGCGATTGAGAATTCGATACCGAGTTTACCGCAGCAAATGGCGAGGCTTTTCGCCACGTTATTTGCATCTCCGACATATGCCACCCGTTTGCCAGTCAGATCTCCATGGATCTCGACGAGCGTGAAGACGTCGGCCAGTGCCTGGCAAGGATGCGCCGAATCGGTGAGGCCGTTAATGACGGGAACTGTACAGTACTTAGCGAGTTCTTCGATGCGGGCATGTGCTGTCGTGCGGCAAACGATCACGTCGACGTATTGACTGAGGACCTGCGAGAAATCAGCAGCCGACTCGCGTTTGCCCCAACCGACATCCTGGCCAAGAAACATGCTGTTGCCACCCAAATGGCCAATGGCAGTTTCGAAGCTCACCCGGGTGCGAAGCGATTGTTTTTCGAACAGCATCGCCATGATGCGTCCAGGCAAGAGTGGCTCGCGTACACCGGCGGCCAGTTTGGCTTTCAGGTCACGCGAGATCGCAAACACGCGCTCGATTTCCTCGGTCGAAAGTTCCAAGAGGGTTAGCACGTGCCGCATTAGCAATCTCCTCACCTAACAATCAGTAATCCAACAAGAATAATCCAGGTCCGTTTCAAGCGAAAAACCGCTGACCAAAATTGGCCAGCGGCTGAGAGAATCGTCGACATTTCAAAGAAAAAAACGATACTTCTGCCAAAAATCGTCGGTGTGCCCACTAGGCTCGTGGCAACGACTGAATGACATCGCACAGGATGTCGCAGCCTTCTTCCGCTTGCTCTTCGGGCAGGTTCATCGCAGGGAGCAGACGAATCACATTTCCCTGAGTGCAGTTGACGAGCAATTTCCGCTCCAGGCAGCTCTTTACGACCTGTGCGCCTTCGACCGACAACTCCACACCCACCATCACACCAGCGACACGCACTTCGCGAACCAGGTCGCACTTGGCTTGCAAGTCTTGCATACGACGCTCGAACAAATGTCCAAGCTGCACGGCTTGTGCGAGCAAGCCTTCTTCTTCAATCATCTCGATGGCAGCGATACCGGCGCGAGCAGCAATTGGATTGCCGCCGAACGTTGCGGCGTGCATGCCTGGACGAAGTGCTGGGGCAATTTCGTTCTTGGCCAGCAGTGCGCCACCAGCGATGCCACCGCAAAGCGACTTGGCCAGCGTGATGAGATCGGGCTCGACACCAAAATGCTGATAGCCGAACCATTGTCCGGTTCGACCACAGCCGGTTTGAACTTCGTCGAAAATCAGGAGTAGTCCACGCTCGTCACAGAGCTTGCGCAGCCCTTCGAGAAACTCCTTCGAAGGAATCTTGACGCCACCCTCTCCTTGAATTGGCTCGATCATGATGGCGCAAGTTTCGTCGTCGACAAGACTCGACGCCGCTGCGAGATCGCCATGCGGAGCGTAGAGAAATCCGGCCACCATCGGCCCGAGTCCCTCGTGATATTTGGGCTGCGCCGTTGCTGATAGCGAACCGAAGGTCCGCCCGTGGAAGCCACCGGTGAAGGTAATGATTTTGTAGCGCCCCTTGCCCGCATGCAGACGAGCCAGTTTGATCGCCGCTTCGTTGGCTTCCGTTCCGCTGTTGCAGAAAAATGCTTTACCGCCAAAGCTTCGCTGCGAAAGCATTTGGGCCCAGCGTCCCTGAACATCCATGTGCCAAGTGTTGGGGACATGGATCAGCGTTGCCACTTGCTCTTGCACGGCGCGGACAATTTTCTCGGGGCAGTGCCCAAGCAAGTTGCAGCCCCAGCCAGGAAAGAAATCGAGGTAGCGATTCCCTTCTGCATCCCACACCAGCGAACCTTCACCGCGGACCAGATTGACTGGATAGCGGGTGTAGTTGCCAATCACATACTGCTTAAAGAGTTCGACCGTGTCGGCTGAACTCAGAGGAGCAACTTCATGGGGATGGGTGGTGGCCATGGCAAACCTTTCCTGTCACCGCAGACAGCATGCAAATCGAAATGGACGACGGGAAAAATCAATATCAGTCGTGAAACAAACTATTCGCAGGACCGAGTGAAAACTTGGCGCGAAACCGCTCCCTGCACTACGAAGTGCTCGCGATTTCGGTTCCCACACCTTCGGTGGTATAGATTTCGAGAAGCAGCGAGTGTCGCAAGCGACCGTCGATGATGTGCACCTTGCGGACACCCCGATCGAGCGTTTCGAGGCACGCCTCGACCTTCGGAATCATCCCTGCATCGACAACGCCCGTACGAATGAGTTCACGCGCTTCGACGTCGGTGAGCGAATGAATGATCGATTTGGGGTCGGTTTTATCGCGTCGCACGCCATTGACGTCGCTCATGTAAATGAGCTTCTCTGCGCCGAGCGCCGTGGCAACTGCGGTGGCAGCTGTGTCGGCATTCACATTCAGCATCCCCCCGGTTGATTCGTCGATCGCCATTGATGGGATCACAGGAACTTGGCCGGCGTAGCAAAGATTTTCGATCACGCCACGATCGACGCGGGTGACTTTGCCGACATGACCCAGGTCGAGCTGTTCGCCATCCTCGCCAGGAAGCGTGATTCGTTCGCCAAACAGCACATTGGTGCTGCGGAAGTTCAGATTCATCGCCCGACCACCAAGTTCCTCGATCTTTGCGGCGATCGATTCGTTAGTTTCGTAGGCGAGAACTTCCTCGACAATTTTCAGCGTGGCATCGTCGGTGTAGCGACGTCCACGAATTTTTTTCGGTGTCAGTCCGGCGGCTGCCATGGCTCGATCGATAGCGGCACCCCCGCCATGCACGAGCACCGGGCGCATGCCGACGGTTTCCATGAAGACGATATCGAGCAGCACGTGCCGTAGCGCGTTCTCGTCCTCCATCACACTGCCGCCTAGCTTGATGACAGTAATCTTGTCGCGAAAACGTCGAATCCACCCGAGGGCTTCAATCAGCGTGTCGGCCTTCTGAATCGCTTCTAGCAACCGAGGAAACTCCGAGAAACAGAGAGCTACTAAACGTCAAAACGCCGCTCCTTCATCCCCATGGGGAAAAAGGCTACGGCGCTCGCCAAACCGGAATTATGCCCCCCCTACCCCCGCTGTCAACGCTTTCCGGAATATTTCATCGGTGTTTCACACTCGCGATTTTCCAGTCCCCCCTCTCTAACGCACCACCCACACAGCTTCTTAACCCCCTTTCTGTAGTCGACCGTTCGTGGCAAACTTTCTTCTGGGGTTTTCCGAGGTGGAAGCTATCTGCTAGCACACGTTCCCCAGGTTTCGTCCCTCCTTTGAAGTGAGTTACCGTGTCGAGCTTCACCGAAGTGATTGCCGTCGTTCTCGCTGCCGGGATGGGGACGCGCATGAAAACCGACCTCCCCAAGGTCCTCTGCCCGGTGCTTGGTCGACCGATGATCCACTTCGTGATCGACGCTCTTGAGCAGGCGGGAGTAACCCGCGTGATCGCTGTGGTTGGCTACAAAGCCGACGACGTGAAAGCTGCTCTCTCGAGTCGGCCGATGGTCGATTTTGTGCTTCAAACCGAGCGACTCGGAACCGGCCACGCCGTGAAAATGGCTCGCGAACTGCTGGAAGGACATGTCGGCCCGGTGGTTGTGGTGGCTGGCGATTCGCCGCTGCTGCAAGCCTCGAGTGTGAAACAACTGCTGGAAGCCTATCGCCGCGAACAGCCGGCCTGCATCCTTGGCACACTGACCAAGGAAAATCCCACCGGTCTTGGACGGATCGTGCGCGATTCGGCTGGCGAGTTTTTGGGGATCGTGGAAGAGAAAGATGCCACGCCCGAGCAGCGCGAGATTTGCGAAGTGAACATGAGCACCTATGTGTTCGATGGCCCGCAACTGCTCCATGCCCTCGACAAACTCCAAAACAATAACAAGCAAAAAGAGTATTACCTCACCGATTGCCCGGCGATACTCAAGCGAGAAGACAAGGCTGTGAAAGCACTTCCGATTCTGAAGCCGTGTGAGGCGCTCAGCATCAACACGCCCGACGAACTGTCAGCCGCCGAAGTGGCGATGCGCGAGCTGGGTTATCCTTGCTAATCTGCCCAAACGTTTGAGACCGCTGCTGCACACCAATTCGCAAGTTTTCTGTCCACCACCCAAAACGATTGACTTAAGCCTGCCATGCGTGAACTCAAGATTTTTAGTGGACAGGCCAATCGTCCGCTCGCGAAGAACATTTGCAATTTTCTTCACTTGCCACTCGCGGAAATTACGCTCGGCAAATTTCCCGACGGGGAAAACTTCTGCAAAATCGAAGAGGATATCCGCGGCCGCGATGTCTTCCTGGTGCAGCCGACTTGCCCACCTGTGAACGACAACATCTTCGAACTGCTGATCATGATCGACAGCTGCAAACGCGCGTCGGCAGCACGCGTGACTGCGGTGATTCCGTACTTTGGCTATGCTCGACAAGATCGTAAAGACGAAGGTCGCGTGCCGATCACCGCCAAGCTGGTGGCGAATCTGATTACTCGTGCCGGTGCCGACCGTGTGCTGACGATGGACCTCCATTCGCCGCAAATCCAAGGCTTTTTCGACGTTCCGGTCGATAATCTCTACGCCGCGCCGGTGCTGAACGACTACGCCTGCAGCATTCCTGTACCCGACGGCGATCGCATCGTGGTCAGCCCCGATGTTGGCAGCATCAAACGTGCTTTGGGTCATGCCAAACGACTGGGTGGCAAACTGGCGATTGTGGACAAGCGTCGCGACAACCCGACCGAAACACGACAGGAACACATCATCGGTGGTCCCGTGGCGGGGCACGTTGCCTTCATGTTCGACGACATGATCAGCACCGGCGGTTCGATTTGCGGCGCTGCTGAGAAACTCACCTCGGCGGGTGTAAAAGAGATTCACGTAGCAGCCACCCACGGAGTGCTGTGTGGGAAAGCGATCGAAAAGCTAAGCGCGTCCCCCATCACGTCACTGGCAGTGACCGACACCATTCCGATCCCGCCCGAAAAGATGACCCCGAAGATCAAAGTGCTGACAGTCGCTCCACTCTTGGCAGAGGCGATCAAGCGAATTCACCACGATCAGTCGATCAGCATCTTGTTCGACAAGGGTGAAGAATAAGTCAGCAGGCCCTAAAGACGCGGCGATTGCATTGCGAGGGCATTCACTCCCTCCACGCGATTCACGCGGTTGTTGCTGCTGACTACTTAGCGAAACTCGCGACTTTAAAGAGCGTGAGTTCCCACTTGTCCTGAGCGACGTTGTAGCCCTTGCCCATCATCTTATCGCCATTGATCACCATGTCGGACTCGCGATATTTGTTGTTCACTTCAAAGTGAACTTTGCTCCCGTCTTGCTTCCAAAATCCGTCGTGATAGACGGCGCCGCCGTACGCATACGATAGCTTTCCATTGGCGTGGAACTTGAAGGTGCAAACACCCACGGCGTCGTCGCCGACCCATGTGGTGTCGGCCAGGGAACCGACTTCGGCAGCATCTTCTTCGCCGTCGTCGAAGTTTGCGAGCATCGCACGGATGCCCCCGGCATCGACCTGCTCGAGAATCTCGTGACTTTTGCTCCCCTGAAGAAACGCTGGCGATTCGTGAATCGCTCGCGAAATCGCTTCAGGTGTGGCCGTCTCTTGAGCTGCCGCTGACGACACAAACGTGGCCGCAGCTGACACAAGCAGTGCTGCGATGACAACTTTGGCGAGGTTCAACAAGTGAAGCATGCGTAGGGACTCCCGCAGCCTAGGTACTTCATGGAGACTGAGCCCACGAATTCTAGGGGGAGACCCGTGCGAATGAAATGCAAGTTTCCGTGAAGTCGGAAAGAAGTAATCAGCGAGCCCTACTCGGCTGCTTCACCTTCGCTCGACTCACGACGAAAAACAGCGACGATATCCTCGACCGGGACCACGTACAGCTGATTATCGGCTTCGAAATCGACGGGAATGGCACTCTTGGGGTGAAAGAGAATCTTGTCGTACTGTCGCAGCGGCAGGTCTTCGTCGTTTTCGATTTGCGCAGAAATGGCGACGATCCGGCCGGTGATGGTGGGGATCTCGGCGGCGTCGGGGAGCGCAATCCCCCCCTTGGTTTGTCGTTTCGGCTCGTCCTTACGGACTAGCACACGAGCACCGATCGGTTCGACGTATTCAAAAACGCGAGGTTTGGCTTTCGACATGGGTAGCAAATCTGGGGCTGCGGTTTTCGTCGGAAGTCATACATGCAAAAGCACTTAGCTGCCAAGCAGAGTGTCGCCAACTCGACTCGACGCCACTCTCTCGACTGCTATCACAACCTTAACCATCGACGAAACGGGCGGCAAGTGATCGCCCAAGAGAACCCCAGCCTGACTGCCCTGGTTCACCAACCCACGATTTACATGCAAACACTCTCCCTAGAAGCACTTACGCCATTTCCCATGACGCCCCTGTGGTCCGAAATTACCTCCATACATCGCAGTTCATACCCGGATTCGACTCTCATTTGGCTAGCATCCCCAAAATAGTCGCTCCCTGAATGCTGTTAGGGCTTGTCAGCGCATCATCTGTTTGGCACACTACTTGGTTTCCCACAAAAAGAACTTCGCCATCCAGTGGCTTGAGGCTTTTGCTGGGGGAAGAAATCAGAACGATTCCGCGACAGGCTGCTGGCATGTGACCGGCGGTGGATAGCGGGCTACTGAAGTTTGGAGCTGGTGCAACTGCTCATCTCGAGCAAGTTTGTGCCTCGACTTAATGTCTGCAGAAACACTCAATGTCACCAAGCGTGACAAACTTGGCACCGCCAACAATCGCCGCCTCCGCTACACCGGCAAAGTGCCTGCTGTTCTTTACGGCCACGGCGAAGCCAGCATCAGCCTGACGGTTGCCAGCGAAGAGATCTGGGCCGCTGTGAAGCACGGTGGCAAGCTCGTCAATCTCAAGGGAGATGTGACCGAGAGCGCTCTGATTCGCGCCGTGCAATGGGACGTGTGGAGCAAGGAAATCATCCACATCGACTTGATGCGTGTTTCGGCCAGCGAGAAGGTGAGCACCACCATCGCCGTCGAACTCAAGGGAACTGCTGCCGGCCTCACCGAAGGTGGCGTGCTTCAGTTCATCACGCACGAGCTCGAAATCCTCTGCCCTGCTGCAGAGATTCCTGAAAAACTGATCGTCAATGTGAACAACCTTCACCTTGGCAAAGCGATCCACGCCAACGAAGTGACGCTCCCCAAAGATGGTGAGCTCGTAACTCCCGGCAGTGTGGTCGTTGTCTCGTGCGTGGCTCCAAAGGCTGCCAGCGACGACGATGCAGCTGCTGGCTCGGCCGAACCCGAGGTGATTGGCAAGAAGGACAAAGCCGACGAAGCAGCCGAATAGTTCGCTGCCAAGTTGCTTGTCTACAGATGCTAGTCTGTGGGTGAAGCATGAAATTGATTGTGGGCCTTGGGAATCCGGGAAGCCGCTACCAAGGAACGCGTCACAATGTAGGGTTTGAGGTGGTGTCGATCGTCGCTCGTCGCGTGCAAGCCACTGCCGAGCGAGAGCAATTTTCAGGGCTAGTTTCTCAAGGAAACTTAGGCCCTGAAAAAATGTTGCTCTTAAAGCCAACGACGTTCATGAACGTTAGTGGCTCGAGCGTTCTGGCAGCACGTGACTTTTACAAGATCGAAACCGCCGACATCCTGATCATTTGCGACGATTTTGCACTTCCCCTTGGGAAACTGCGATTCCGAGCGAAAGGGTCCTCGGGAGGTCAAAAAGGGCTCGACGATGTGATTCGAAGACTCGGAACCGATGCGGTTCCCAGACTTCGAGTCGGAATCGGAGCTCCACCTTCCGGCTGGGATGTGGCTAACTTCGTTCTCAGCAGATTTAACAAAGACGAACAAATCGAAGCGGAGATTTCCTGGCAACTGGCAGCAGACGGCGTGCAAACCTTTGTGCAAGAAGGCATTCAGGCATGCATGAACAAGTTCAATGCCAAAAACGTGTAAGAGCAATCGTCTTACAGACCCTCGGAATCGCTTCGAATTACCAAATTATTTCGACAAATCACAACAGTTGGTTTTGCTGGCGAGGAGCGTGATCGTGGCTCAAAGTGTTTATGAAAACATGGTAATCCTGGACTCGAACAAGTATGCCCAGGATCCAGGTGGCATGGGTGGGACGATTCCTGCTCTGATCGAGAAACTGGGTGGCGAAGTGCTCGTCAGCCGACTCTGGAACGAGCAACGCTTGGCCTATCCAATCGATGGCCACAAAAAGGGAACGTACTGGATCACTTACTTCCGTCTCGACGGCAGCAAGCTCAACGATTTCCACAGCCAGATTCGCATCAACGAATCGATCGTTCGTCACATGACCCTCAAGGTCGATCCACGACTGGTCGACACGCTGGTGGAACACGCCAAGGGTGGACATCGTCGCGTGGAAGCAGCTCCTGTTGCTCCTGCCCTCGAAGTTCCCGAAGAAGCTGCCAACTAAGGATCGCCCCGGCGATCTGAGTCTGGCAACCTGGCTAACTTGCGAGCGTTCGAACGTTTTGGTAGGTTCTCGCCTAAGGTGACTTTTGTTTAGGTATCCCACCGGATGCCCCTTTCGAGAATCTGCCAAGGAAACCGTTTATGGCCAATTTCAATCGTGTAATCTTGCTCGGGAATATCACCCGGGATGTCGAGATTAAGTACCTGCAAAGTGGTATGGCGGTGACGGAATTGGGCCTCGCGGTGAACGATCGTCGCAAAGGTCAAGATGGCCAGTGGATTGAAGAGACAACGTTTGTCGATGTCACCCTGTGGGGCCGAACGGCTGAGGTCGCTGGCGAATACCTGGGTAAGGGTTCGCAGGTGCTGATCGAAGGTCGACTGAAGCTCGACACGTGGGAAACCGATGGCCAGAAGCGTTCGAAGCTTCGCGTTGTCGGCGAAAAAATGCAGATGCTCGGAAGCGCCAAGGGCGGTGGTGGTGGCGGCAATCGAGGTGGTGGTGGTGCAAGCTACGACGATGGTGCCGACTACGGCGAACCGATGTCGGCCCCAGCAGCACCGCAGCGATCGACCCGCAACGCTCCCCCTCCACCTCCCCAAGACGACATTCCGTTTTAATCGTTTTTGTAATAGATACCGATCGACCGCTGTATCGTCTTTCAGGACAACCCTGCCAGACCGACTGCAGCAACAATTGAGTTCACTGGTGGGTTATCGATCGAACAGAACGTTCGAGATAGCCCGATAAGCAAAACGTTTTTCGAGACGAGTTCAGGTTGCACTATGGCTAACGCATCTTCCAAATTCGGCCGCTTCAAGCGTCTTCCTAAAGGCCCAACCGGTGGCGTGCAACTGCTGCTCATCCAATCGGTCGATCACCTCGGCAAGCAAGGTGATATCGTTCAGGTAAAGCGAGGATATGCCCTCAACTTCCTGCTGCCACAAGGCTTGGCCACGATTGCCACCGACCACCACAAACGCATGGTCGACAAGCACAAGGCTCGTCTGCTCGAAATCGAGAAGGCACGCTTGGCTTCGCTCCGCCAACTGTCGGAAGCGATCTCGCGTCAAAGCATCACGATCGAAGCCAATGCCAACGACGAAGGGCATCTCTACGGCAGCGTGAATGCCAACGACATCGCCGCTTCGCTCAAGCAAGCTGGTTTCTCGATCACCTCGGATCAGGTGCGACTCGAAGGTCCTCTCAAGGAACTCGGTCTCTACACCGTCAAGATCCACCTGCACAACGACATCAACTCCGAACTCAAGGTTTGGGTTGTTCCCACGGTTACCGGCGACGCTCCTGCAGCTGACAAAAAATAGGCGTCGCATGTCCGCATCTTGCTGCTCGATGGCAGCACTGCGGCTGGGCGATTACTGAAGATTCGTGCGATGCTGAATGCTTCGCACACCTTACCTCCACAGCCATTGTGTGCCTGCTCGCACGATGGCTGTGATCGTTTCTTGCTATCACTCGCCGAAAGCCCTGAATAGCGTGTGCGTGCGCGACGAGTTTTCAACCGTCGCCGCTAAACCAGCATTCGCCTGGCATAAGAAATGGCCCGCACTTCCGCTGCAGAATTTCCGCGGAGAAATCGTCATTACGCTAAGTCGCTCGTGCTCTTTCCGGCGGTTCTCTGCACAGACGGCATGGGCGTGGTAAAATCACGATTCTCGCCCGCCTATCGATCCTTACGAGAAGCACTGGCAGGTACTCTTTTGGCCCCGCTGATGGATTAATCGCTCAGTTACGCGGGCTTGCGAGTGAGCTCTTAGAAGGAAGTTTCCGTGGCCAAGAATCGTCGTGAAGATGGTGCAGCACGCCGCTTGTTCGAGCAGCCAGCCGAACAGGTTGGTGATCGACAGCCTCCTTTTGATCGTCAGGCAGAAATTGGTCTCTTGGGCTCGATAGTGCTATTGCCCGATGTGCTCGACGACGTAGTGATGATCGTCCGTTCAGAAGACTTCTACGACGATGCGCATCGCAAGCTGTTCAGCCACATGTGTGCGCTGCACGAGGGGAACAAAAAGATCGATCCCACGCTGCTGATCGATCGCCTGAAAACCGCCGGCGATTTCGAGGCGGTGGGTGGCACGGCGTATCTCAGCAAAATCATCAACTCGGTCCCCAACGCTGCGCACGCGACCTACTACGCTGAGATCGTCCGTACCAAGAGCACTTTTCGCTCGCTCATTCAAGCATCGACGGAAATCTTGCGTGATGCGTACGACGAATCGCAGGAAGCTAAGCACCTGCTCTCGCAAGCTGAGCAAAAGATCTTCTCGATCCTGGATGTGCGCGGCGACAACACCGTGCAATCGCTCAAGGATGTTTTGCAGAAGTCGATGGACCGACTTGAAGCTCGCATGAGCGGAACACTCGACACCAGTGGTGTGGAGTATGGATTTCGCGGACTCGATGAAAAAACGAGTGGCATGCACAACGGCGAGCTCATCATTTTGGCAGCTCGCCCGGCGATGGGAAAAACCGCGTTTGCGATGAACATCGCTGAGAACGTAGCGCTCAACCAAAACGTGCCGGCACTGTTTGTCAGCCTCGAAATGTCGTCGCTCGAACTCGCCGATCGTTTGCTCTGTTCGGTTGCGCGGGTCGAAGGTACGCGTCTCAGGGCCGGTACACTAACACGCGAAGATCGCACCAAGATCGTGAACGCTTCGAGCAAGCTTGCGCAAGCGCCGCTGTTTGTCGACGACTCTCCCAGCCGCACCGTGACAGAGATTGCAGCAGCCGCGCGGCGCATTGCTCGCCGCGAGGGACGTCTCGGGCTGATCGTCGTCGACTACCTGCAGCTGATCGAACCCGACAACACCAAAGACCCGCGTCAGGAACAGGTGGCACGCATTGCTCGCCGCCTGAAGGGTATGGCTCGCGAAATGAAAGTGCCAGTGCTTTGTCTGGCCCAGCTCAACCGACAGACAGAAGCGGGAACGGACAAAATTCCTAAGATGTCGCACCTGCGAGAATCGGGAGCAATCGAGCAAGATGCCGACGTGGTGATGTTCGTGCATCGCGAAGAGTATTATCTTCGAGGAGAAGAGCGCGACTCGGTGTCGGGTCAGGCGCAGATCATCATTGGTAAACAGCGAAGTGGTCCGGCTGGCGAAGATATCAAGCTCGAGTTCCTGAAGAACTTCACGCGGTTTCAAGACCCAACTCCCGATCGACTCGAGCAGTTCGACAGCTACAACCAGTTTCCTGGTGGCGAAGCAGGTGGAAACTTTTGATGACTAGGGGCGAAGACGGATCGGAAGAGGAAGAGACATCGCCGGTCGAATTCTTGGCCTACGACGAGCCTTCCGATTGTCCTTATTTGCCGGGACTTGTCGCACGGATGCCCCTTCGGATGCAGCTGCGACGATTGTCGCATGCGGAGTTCGACGAGCGACTTGCGGCTGGCGATCGTCGTACTGGTCCGATGCTCTATAAGCCAGATTGTCCCGCTTGTCAGGCTTGCGAGCCGATTCGGATTGTCGCAGCCGACTATCGCCCTAATGCCACCCAGCGGCGTCTGCTGAGACGCGGCAGCGAGCTGATCACGATGCAAGTGCAGCCAGCTGTGATCGACGACCAGCGCGTCGAGCTCTTCAATTTGCATCGCGAACTTCGATCGCTGACGGCTGGTGAATCGCATCTTGATGCCGAGGGTTACGAATCGTTCCTCACGCTCAGCTGCTGCGATACCCGCGAGATCGCGTACTACCTCGACGAAACGCTGGTGGGGATCGCGATCATTGATGTCGGTGCTAGCGCAATCTCTGCTGTCTACACGTTCTACGATCCACGCGTGAAAGAGGTGAGCCTAGGCACCTACTCCGTGCTTCAGGAAATAGCCCTGTGCACGACACTCGGTAAGAAGTGGCTCTATTTGGGGTACTACGTCTCTCAGTCCGAGCATATGCGCTACAAGGGGAACTACTTGCCTCACGAACGTCTGATCGGCGGCGAGTGGCGCGAGTTTCGCAAATAGAGTCTTGTTTCAGGTCGTTTAGGCGAGTCGCTAGCGGTTTTCCTTGCCTCGGTTGCTAGCATCTCTCGAACACATTTTGCGGCAGAATTTCTGAAGTTTCGCCGCTTCTCTCAAAACGACCTTGCCGGGTGCTACCCATTCCGGTAATTACACCGACCGCTCGAAGGCAGCGTTTCACCGTGCCTTCGCTGCGCTGTCGTTTCTTCTTCGATGTGCAACTTCCACTTGGGATCGGGGGATCCAAAACTTGTCAGTCGCCGATCACCCACTCCGCTATGGCCACAACCTCGCGATTGCACTGCTGGTGCTCATCGCCCAGGCCGAAGCTCGCGCGCAGTTTGGTCCACCGAGCATGCCACCACCGGCTTTACCAGCGATGGCTACGCCAGCTGCTCCTTCGGGCTATAACGTCGCCAACGCCGCTCCCCAGCTTGTGGTGGATGTGCAAGTACGTGGCAACACGATCACCAAAGACTACGAAATTCAAAAACACCTCCGCACACGCAAGGATCGTGAATTCGATGCCGAGCTTGTGCAAAGCGATGTTCGCTCGCTCGTTTCGACGGGTCTATTTCGCGACGTTCAAACCTATACACGCCCAGCCGATGGTGGCGTGATTGTGATTTATGAAGTGTTTGAACGGCCGCGGATTCAGTATGTCCGGCACCTGGGCAACCGGGGTGTCAGCGAAAAGAAGATGGTGAAAGAGCACGGGCTCAAAGTGGGCGACAGTATTAACAGCTACGCCACGGAAGAAGCTCGTCGCAAAATCGAGGACCTTTATCACCGGAGTGGTTTCCCCCAAGCTCAGATTTCGATCCTGGAGGGGGATAAGCCGGGGGACAAGGGTGTCGTATTCCTGGTGAATGAAGGTGCGCTCGAACGAATTTGGGATGTCGAGTTCGAAGGGAACACCATCGCCACCGACGCTCGCCTCAAAACTCAGATCGAGTCGAAACCTGGCATCATGTGGTATTTCTGGCGCGGCAAGGTCGATCGTTCGAAGATCGATGCCGATGTCGAAAAGCTGACGGGCTACTATCGAAGCCTCGGATATTTTCGGGCTCGTGTCGGTCGTGAGATGGTGTTCGACGATTCGGGCAAATGGGTCACCCTGAAGTTTGTGATCGATGAAGGCCCGCGTTATGTCGTGCGAAGCGTGTCGGTCGAGGGGAATGTCAAGTTCGCCTCTGGTCCGCTGCTCGACTTCCTTGAACTCAAGAGTGGTCAGTTTTTCGATCAATCGGCAATGACCAAAGATATTAACACCATTGTTGATCTCTATGGAAGCCAAGGGCATGTGTTTGCCGACGTCCAAGCCGACCCTCGCTTTCTCGAAGAGCCAGGTCAACTCGACGTGGTGTATCGCGTGCAAGAGGGTGGCGTGTTCAGCGTCGGCGATATCCGCGTGAAGATCGAAGGGGAGTATCCTCACACGCGTGAGAGTGTGATTCTCAACCGCTTGAGTCTGCGTCCGGGAGATATTCTCGACACGCGAGAACTGCGGGCAAGTGAACGCCGCTTGAAGTCATCGCAGCTGTTTGAAACCAATCCCCAGCTAGGCGATCCCCCCAAAATTGTCGTGACACCGCCTGATTTGCAAGCGATCGGCAACACCGCTTCGAGTGGTGGCAGCACGGTTCGTGGTCAGCAGCCTGAATACGACAGCCGCATGCCACGTGCACCAGCCCGCAGCGATGTGGTGCGTCAACCGTCGGCTTATCCACCGATGCAACCGCAAGTTGGTCCTTATTCACTCGAGCTTCCGAGCCCAGTGATTCCTGCGAGTGGCACGATGCCCATCGCGCCGAGCCCGTATGCACCGCCTGTTCCCGCCACGAGCTACAGCCCCCGGTAATCCGCCCTTAGGAACGTGCACTTGAAGCGCTACGTTGTCAATTTGCTGCTCGCACTCGGTACGATCTTCTCGATCGTCACCATGGGGTGTGTTGCGCCGCAGGGTAACTGCTGGAATTGCCAGTCGTGCGCCGGTGGCTCGTGTGGTTATCCGGCTGCAACAGCACCAGCGCTCCCTGCAGACACAGCTCCGCGTCTTGGCCCGACTACCACGAACTACACTCCCCCGACTGTCACAACTGCGGCTAGTGAAGAACCTGTGGTTCGCTTTCAGTCGCCAGATGCTTACGACAGCGCAGGGCTCCCTGGTGGCGACCTGTATCGTCGTGGTCCGATGCCTGTTTCTGGCCAACTTGCTCAGAACACGGCACCGACCTATCCCAGCTATGGGCAACCCAACTACGCGCCACAGCCCTCGGCCTACGGCACTCAGCCCGCTGCACCTCCCACGTATTCCACCGCTCCCCAGCCCTACACGCCGCAGCCATACGCACCACCAAGCGGCACACCTTCGACGTTTGCCTCGCAGCCTGGCTACTCGCCACCGCCTGCGGTTTATCCAGGGGCAGGCAATCCTGCCATCGATAACTTTGGAACACCTCCCCTGCCACCTCCGCCTGCAGGGACGTTTGAAGTCCCTCCCGCCGGTGCTCCCAATGCCATCTCGAATCCTTCGGGAGGAAGTGGTGGATGGTTCGGTCCTTCGTATCCCTTGTGGCAGCCACCTTCGAACATCGCTCCCACTGCCGAAGAGATTCAAGGGACACCAACGCCGCTGGATATCGTGGTGCAAGAGGCACGCACGGGACGGTTTATGTTCGGTGTGGGTGTGAACAGCGATGCAGGTGTGACTGGTCAGATTACAGTCGACGAACGGAACTTCGACATTTTTGGCTTTCCCTCGAGCTGGGACGATTTTGCCAACGGCACAGCCTTCCGAGGTCGTGGTCAAGGGTTTCGCTTGGAAGCACAGCCAGGTGATCAGGTACAGCGTTACTTGGTGAGCTTCACCGATCCGTACTTCATGGATAGTAACGTCAGTTTCAGCGCGAGTGCGTTTTACTTCGACCGCAACTACTACGACTACGACGAATCGCGCTATGGCGGTCGACTGTCGTGGGGTTATCGCTTGTCGCCCGATCTTTCGGTGAGTGGTGCGGTGCGGGCCGAGAATGTCAACGTGTTTGATCCGCGTGTGCTGGGTGTAGCTGAACTCGACAACGCACTTGGCAAGCACGATTTGTTCAGTGGCAAAGTAACGCTGACCCACGACACGCGCGACCTGATTTTCATGCCGACCGAAGGTCACTTGATCGAGCTTTCGTACGAACAAGTGTTTGGCGATTTCGACTATCCACGCTTTGAAGCAGAGTACAGCAAATATTTTCTGCTGCGTGAACGCCCCGACGGTTCGGGACGTCACACACTCTCGTTCTCGTCGCGTGCCGGCTTCACCGGGTCGCAAACACCGATCTTTGAGAACTACTTTGCGGGTGGTTACTCGACCCTTCGCGGCTTTAGCTTCCGTGGCGCTTCGCCGATTGATAACACAGTGCGCGTAGGTGGTGAATTCCGCTGGCTGAACTCGGTGGAATACTTCTTTCCACTCACGGCCGACGACATGATCAAAGGAACCGTGTTCTGCGACTTTGGTACCGTGGAACAGGAAATCGCCCTCAATGGAGACAATTTCCGCGTGGCTCCCGGCTTTGGTTTGCGAGTTAGCGTTCCGGCGCTCGGGCCAGCACCACTGGCTCTCGACTTCGCTTTCCCTGTGTCAGATGCCGATGGCGACGATCGCCAGGTGTTCAGCTTCTTTGTCGGTGCCACTCGCCAGTAGTTAACTCAGCTTTATTGCGGCCAGCCACCAGCACGACGCACGCTAACTTTTCGTGCGAGAGGCTCTAGCGGAAACTCCACTGCGTGTACTCGCGGTAGATGCCGAAGTGCCGCGTGGCATGCGTTCGGGGACAGGCACCGAACCAGCCGTAGGCATAGCCTGTGGTGCGCTGCTGATAGTACTGCGCATCGGGCTCGCCCGGCTGATGTGGCGGACTAGGTGATGCGCTATCTCGCAGCAGCAGATACGACGGTGGTCCGGCCATGACTTCGCTGGTCGAGATCACACCGATCGCCAAAAACATCAGCATTGCTAGCAGCTGGATGCGGATCATCGAATTGCACACCCTGGAAGTTCTTGTGGTGGTCGCGCTCTATTCTGATCCATCGGCAAAGTTTGCGCGATCGGTTGACCGAATCGCACCTTGCTAGCGGTGAAGATCGCAAAAACAACAAGAATCCGCTAGCAAAACGGGAGTTTAACTGACGAGAGCGTGAGCGGCGATGAACTCCGCCTCAAGGGTCGAGAGCATGTTGAGTGCAGTAGCTGAGAACTGGGTAGTTCGGTCGATTTGGCAGGTCGGCTGAGCCATTCCACTCACGAACGTGCAGCCAAGCAGCGAAGCACCTCGCAAGTCGGCACCGCTGAGGTTCGCTCCTAAAAAGCTGGCCCCTTCGAGATCAGCCTCGCGAAACTGAGCCCCTCGCAAATCGGCCTCGCAAAATGTTGCGTTGGATAGATTCGCGCGGCTGAAGTCGGCTGCCAGCAGTTGGCACCGATTGAAGTTGCTGTTACGCAAGATCGCTGCCACGGCCTGGAGATGGGAAAGCTCGTGACCACGCAGATCGAGCGAGAGGAGTTCTTTACCGGAGAGGTCTCGCGAAGTAACTAGTGCGAGCGCATCGGCGCGCGAGAGGCTCGAAGAGACGTAACGCTCTTCAAGCCATGGATCGGCGTGATTGTGATATCCGGCTGCCGCTTCCCAGTAGCCGAGTCGGTCTTCTTCCAGCAGCTCGATCTTCATGAGCCACTTCAGGCTTTTGTAAAAGTAACGCCCAGGCGTGATGACGCGCAGCGGCCCTCCATGCTCGGTCGATATCGGCTCGCCATCGACGTGCGTTGCTAGGAGGGTGCCAAGTTCCAGCGCATCGGCAAGTGGCATACTGGTGCTATGCAGTCGAGTCGAGCGCGCGATGTACGCAACAAATCGAGCACTGGGCTTCGGCTGCGATTCGCTGAGCAAATCGCGGAGCAACACGCCACGAAACGTGAGGGACTTTTGCGACCAACGTGTGACGCAGTGAATGTCGAGCGTGAGCGTGGTTGGTGGAAGCGAAGCAATCTGCTCGAGAGTTATCGTTTGGGGAAATGCGCAGCACCCCTCGATTGTTAGCTCTGTGGGTGACAGGGCAGGATCGGGCCATCGCTCGCCCACCAGAGGCCATTTGCCGGGAGCAGCCCACTGCTGGCCACATGGAAGCCGAGGATCGGTCATGGGGGAAAACTTTCCTCAGCGCCTTTTTGTTTGGAAAGGCCTTATTTTTAGTCTCTTCCGGTATTCGATCAATCTGTCCGTCCAGGCACATCACCAAAAGTGTGGGGGGACGGCATCGCGGTTGGTTCGTAGGGGCTCGTCTCAAGAAGTTGTTGATTCGGGAGCCAAGAACCGGCCTGTGTGGGTTGAAGTGGACTCCTGCGGGTGACTACGATGAAAGACTTGTCAAAATCTTCCGTCCTATGTGCACACCGGTGCGAGACCCAGGTTTTTGGTCGCCAGCGGAGAAGGCCCTTCATCGATGAGTGTGGTGCCATTGCAGTGTCCGCTCTGTGCGGGCTTTCTTCAAATCGACCGTAGCATGGCTGGCCAGCAGGTGCAGTGCCCGATGTGTGCTGGCGTTTTGCAATTGCCACCCGTCGAGATTTTGGACCAGATGGCGCAGCAGGCTGCGATGCAGCAAGCCCCGCAGCAAGAGCCTGCGCCGCAAAACTTTGCCCCTCAAGCACCTGCGGGCGATCCGCTGTTGCAACTCCCCTGCCCAGCTTGTCAGCAAGGGATGACGGTGCCACTTTCGATGGCGGGTCAGCAGGTGGGATGTCCGTTTTGCTCGACCCCGATCGCGCTCCCTCCCTACGAAGTTTTTCTGCAGTACTTGGGCCTTGCTACCCCAAGCGGGGCGCAAACAGGTGCGCCGCAAAGTGCCACGCCAGCAGCACCCACAAACACGCCACAGCAGCAAGCCAAGCAGGATGCCGATGCGCGACATGCAGCCGCCAAAGCGGCACTCGCGCGAGCCAAGGAAGAGCGAGAAAAACGCTCGCGCCCCACGGTGATGGACTTGCCCCCCGCGGCTCCAGCCAAACCTTCATCCCCCGTAGCAACTTCCCCACCTACGACGAGTGCCGATGCCGGGACGCGCTCGCGCCCCACGATGAAGGAAGAACGTCGTCCCCTCGCTTCGCCAAAACCATCAAGCGAAAAAACAAGCAGCGAGAAACCAGCAGCGGAAAAGCAGTCGCCGAAACGAGACGACAAGTATCCACCAGGTTTTCAGTCTCCCGCTCTTCCGCCCGAAGAACCAAAGACAACACCAGTCAAATCTGCGCCTGCCAAAACTACAGAACCGGCCACGAAGCCAGCGAATATCGATTCGCTGCTCCCTCCCGGCGCGGAATCGCCTGCGAGCGCCTCACCTAGTACCACTTCGGCTGATCCTGCACCACTTCCACAAGTGGCAACGCCACCAGCAACTTCCTCCGTTAGCGATCTGCTTCCTCCCGGCGCAGATTTGCTACCTCCCATGGCTGGTGATTCCACAGCTGCAGCACCGAGCGGAAGTGCATCAATCGATTCTCTGCTGCCTCCGGGGGCGACCAATGAATTTGCGGCTCCTGGTGCCGCGATGTTGCAACTCGAGTCGCAAGCTTTAGCGGCGGGGCGTCCCAAGGAACTAGCGGACACCCTTTTGCCCCCCACGGCGGGCGAGGTGGTGATGAGCACCACACTCGAGCAAGTGGCTTTGCCAACTGCACCCCGCATGATGCTTCCACCACCGGAAAATCTAGCTCCCGGTGCTGTGGCAGTACCGACCGAAGATGGTGGCTACGTGACGGTGCGAGAAACGCCAAAAACGATTGGCAAAGGGGACGACGAAATCGAACTTCGGCGGCTCACACCCGAAGAGAAGGCGAAGCGTCGCATGCGACGCAACATCATCATGTTTTGCATCTGCATGGCATTGCTGGGGATCATCACCGCTGTGATGGCCTACTGGTAAATCGACGACAGCGGCAAACTTCACGTTAAGCTTACGGCCGATCGCTCATCAATCAGCTACGTGAATTTCTAGAGCTTTTTGCCAACTTCGAAGATCGCTTCGGCGTCGAGCACTTGGGAGTTGCTCTCGAACAGCGACGCCACACAAGCGCGATGGATCTTCATTTTGGTGCCACCAACTCCCAGGGCACCATACGCCAAGACATGTCCGAGCTGAGCTGCTTTGTCAGAGGACTTTACCCCTTCGATTCCCAGCGGTGGCACAGCGTTGAGATCGACCACCACCTTCAAATCGGTGGCAGCTTCGATCTGCGATTTTTTGAGTAGGACGATACCAGCAGCCCCCGCTGCAACAACCAATTGCGAGCCAGCGATGGCAGCGAGCGTTTCATCATCATTTGACGTTTTCACTGCCGTGATAGAGCCGCCGGGATTTCGCTGACGAATCTCACTACAAGCAATTTCGGCCCGTTCGATGGCTCGCGAAGCTAGTTTGACGGAAGCACCACTGCCGACTAGCAATCGCGCTACGCGCTGACCTACAGGCCCCGTTCCGCCGAGCACCGTGGCACTGATTTGCGACAGGTCGAGGTGCTTGGAAGCGGCCAAAACAGCGGCGGCTGCGGTGGTGTTTGCACCGCTTGCATCGAGCATCACACTCACACGCATGGGGCCAAAAAAACTGGCTAAAACTTCGCCGAGGAGCGCCTCGCCAGCGGCTATTTGCGAGCCTCCGACAAAAATCGCGGTCGCAGCCAGATCGGCTCCGCCACGGGTAAAGATACAGCCGTGCACCAAATCACGGACTTGCCCGGGAGTAACCCCCCGATACTGCAGCAGATGATCGACTCCGCTGTCGACTGCCACCACTGCGTCGAACACGCTGGCTTGTGTATCGGGGTCGAGTTGCAAAAGAATTTTCGGCTTACTCATGGCCCTAACCTCGATCTCGATATAGTGCGGGCTGGCATGGCAAACATACCTACCGATACGAAAACAACCCACCTTACGCATAAAATTGCGCAAGGTGAGTTGTAAAGTTTCGCTCGAAAAGCGATCAGACCCAGCGGAGCTTAGAAGCCACGGAATGGGTGAGCTGCTGCTTCTTTGCCAGCGAGCATCTCGTCGACGGTTGGCTTGCCGGCCATGGCGTTGGCGATGGCGAGCTTGGTCGATTCGTAGTTGTACTGGTAGATCTTCTTGTCGTCGGCAGCGGCTGGGTGAATGAACACGCCGCAAACGATGACCAGATCTTCAGCCTTGTCCTTAGGAATGATGCCAGCTTCGACCGAGTCGGCCACGGCCTTGGCCACTGCAGCTTGAGCTGGGCCGAACATTTGCACAGCTTGCTTCATTCCCTTGATGGTCACTTTGGTGATCATCACGGTGGCTGGCTTGATGGCGAGGTTAGGCGTGAGCACTGCGAGAAGGTTGGTGTGACCTGCGTGCTGATTGGCCAAAGCGTTTGCGAAGGCAGTGCCGACAGGGCCATCCTTGCTGCCGATGAGCAGATCGATGTGCGCGATTTCGTTACCTTCGCCGACCAGACCTTCGCCGATGTACATCGACATGATGGAACTCTCCCGATTGCTTGTATTGCGAATGTGATCTCTGCCTCGATGCATGGAGACAGCGGAGAAAACCTAGCAAACCGCGGAGCCCAAAAATAGGGGGCAATCGCCGCTGTAAGCGAGTTGCGGCGAGAAACTAGCCGTTCTCGGGGGGAAGATGGCAGGTGACGCGGCCTTTGAGGTCGGGAGGCAGCAAACAATTGATTTGCTGCCTCCGAAAATTTCGGCAAACGTTTTTCCTGCCGAAAACTCTAGACACTACGAAAGCTTTTTACCAAGCCGTATGCTCAGCCGTCGCGGTGTTGACGGTGTGAGGCTTTCCGACGCGACCGTTGCTTCCGGCCCGCACTTGGCCGCTCGAAGCTTCTGACGGAACCGGAGCAGGTGGAATCACCGCTTGTCGCAAATCGAGCGTCAGAGGACATTCGGGGTGAATTTCTTCCGCAGGAATGTAGATCGATCCTGGCGTGTGGTTCATCGCGAAGAACCGTGCGTGCCGGCGACCTTCTGCTTCGAACGAGTTGACCGGGAACGTTTCGTGACTGCGACCACCTGGGTGAGCCACGTGGTAGCTGCAACCGCCGAGCGAACGGTTCATCCAGCTGTCGATCACATCGATCACCAGGGGTGCGTTCACGCCGATTGTGGGGTGCAGACAGCTGGGTGGCTGCCAGGCACGGTAGCGAACACCGGCCACGAATTGCCCATTTACACCGGTCGGGTGCAACGGAACACGGCGGCCATTGCAGGTGACGACATGCCGCGTGTCGGTCATGCCATCGACTTTGATCTGAATACGTTCGAGCGACGAATCGACATAGCGGGCAGTTCCGCCACCTGTCGCTTCTTCGCCGAGCACATGCCAGCACTCGATGGCCTGACGTAGCTCGAGTTGCACGCCGCGCTGCTGAATCGTCCCCAAAACGGGAAAGCGGAATTCGAAGTGCGGAGCAAACCAGGCTTCTTGCATCGGGTAGCCCAGTTCGCGCATCTCGAACAGCACATCTTGGAAATCTTGCTGTACAAAGTGTGGCAGCAGAAAACGGTCGTGAAGCTCCGTTCCCCAGCGAGCGAGCTTTGCTTTGTAAGGCCGATCCCAGAAGCGTGCGATGAGAGCCCGCATCAGCAATTGCTGCGTGAGGCTCATTTGCGCGTGAGGAGGCATTTCGAACGCGCGGAACTCGAGCAAACCTCGACGCCCATCAGCCGAATCGGGGCTGTAGAGCTTATCAATGCAGAATTCAGCCCGATGGGTGTTGCCAGTCACGTCGGTAAGCAAATGACGGAACACACGATCGACCAGCCATGGTGGCGTGTAGCCATCGTCGGGAATCTGCTGAAACGCGAGTTCGAGCTCATACAAACTATCGTTACGTGCTTCGTCGACGCGCGGCGCTTGGCTCGTAGGGCCTAGGAACATGCCGGAGAACAAGTACGACAGCGACGGATGGTTGTGCCAATACGCCAGCAAACTACGAAGCAGATGCGGACGACGGAGCAGCGGGCTGTCGGCCGGTGTATTACCACCCACGACAATATGATTGCCACCACCGGTGCCGGTATGCTTGCCATCGAGCATGAACTTCTCGGTACATAGACGCGAGAAATGAGCTTCTTCGTACACAACGTTGGTGAGATTCACCATTTCGTCCCAGCTGTGAGCGGGCTGCACGTTCACTTCAATCACGCCTGGATCGGGTGTGACCTTGAAGTGCTCGATGCGTGGATCGCCCGGAGGTGAATAGCCTTCGAGCATCACCGGAATATCGAGTTCGGCAGCCGTAGCTTCGACAGCCGCCACGAGATCGAGGTAGTCCTCGAGGATCGTTTGCGGTGGCATGAAGACAAACATTTTTCCGTCGCGCACTTCCACGCAGAGTGCTGTTCGCACAATGCCTGGACGACTCTCGTTGAGCCCCGGAGGTGAAAGCAGCGAACGATTCTGCTGCCAATCGCGTGCCAAATCGCGCACTAGAGGTGCGTTGTTCGATGGGTCGATCATCGGCGACAAGCTGCGGCTGAGCGGCGTCTGCAGCAGTGGCGCGGCGGGACCTAATCCCGAGCCGACTTGGTTCTGTCCATTGCGAGTCAAATACGATGGCGGCGCAAAGGGAGTGGCTCCCCATGGGCTGACATTCCAAGGTCCCGGAATTCCATCGGGATGGAAGGCGGGATGCTTGTACTGCGAATTGCGAGGTGGCAGCGCTGGCAAGCGGGTCATCGGATCGACTTCAAAGTCTTCCTCACGATCGCCGGGAACTTGCCAAGGAATGCTATCGAGCGGCAGTCGGAATCCCATCGGCGAATCGCCGGGAACCAAGAACATATGCTCGCGGCGCAAGAACCAGTGCCCGCTGATCCACTTCGGCCCCATCGGCGTGTAAACACGTCGCAGCGGCAATGCGTAGCCGATCACGCGGTCGAGACCTTGCGTGAAGACTTTGCTCAGGCGCTTTCGTTCTTCTTTGTCGTCGAGCTTGCTGTCGAGAGGATCGACGTTCACTGGCAAACGACGTTCGCGCCAGAGGTAGTACCAAACATCTTCAAAGCCTGGATTGGCCAGTTGTGGATCGACACCAAGCCGTCGCGCGAGGGAATGCGCAAATGCCTTGGCATCGTCGGAAGTCCACGGATATTTCACGTCGTCTTCAGCAACCAGCGATGGATCTTCCCAGATCGCGACGCCATCTTTTCGCCAATAACAGCCGAGCGCCCAGCGTGGCAAAGATTCACCGGGATACCACTTCCCTTGTCCAAAGTGCAAGAGTCCGCCAGGAGCCATGCGATCGCGTAATCGGCGAAACAGCACGCCGGCACGCTCGCGCTTGTGTGGCCCCAAAGCAGCGGTGTTCCATTCAGGTGCGTCGCGATTATCGATGGAAACAAAGGTCGGCTCGCCACCCATCGTTAAACGAACGTCGGAGGTCGAGAGCTCTTCGTCGACCCGATGGCCGAGGGACTCGATCGCTTGCCACTGACGCGGTGTGTATGGCTTCGTGACGCGCGGGTCTTCGTGAACACGCGTGACCGACATTTCGAAGCGGAAATCTTCGCGAACTTTGTCGTCGGGCTTTTCAGGATCGACGGTGAACTCGAACGAACCGGTGATCGGCGCTGCCGAAATCGGATCAGCTGCACAAGCGAGTGGGATATGCCCTTCGCCAGCGAGAAGACCAGAGGTGGGGTCGAGTCCGATCCAGCCTGCGCCGGGGATATAGACTTCGGTCCAGGCGTGTAGATCGGTGAAATCGACTTCCGTTCCACTCGGTCCATCGAGCGATTTCACGTCGGCTGTCAGCTGAATCAAATAGCCGGAAACAAATCGCGCGGCCAAGCCGAGGTGACGTAGCAACTGCACCAAGAGCCAAGCGCTATCGCGACAAGAACCTGTTTTCTTAGTGAGGGTTTCTTCGCAGGTCTGAATGCCGGGCTCGAGGCGAATCACATAACCCACGGCATCTTTCACCGCTTGATTGATGCGCACCAGAAAGTCGACGGTTCGCTCCTCCTCGCCCCGCTGATCGCTGACAAGTTTCGCCAGACAAGGACCGAGCTCTTCTTTTTCGAAGTACGGCGTCAGTTCGCGCGAGAGGATGGTGTCGTAAGTGAACGGGAACTTCTCGGCCGAGCTTTCAATGAAGAAGTCGAACGGATTGATCACCGTCATCTCGGCGATCAGATCGACTTCGAACGAAACGATCTTGGTGGCTTCGGGAAACACCAAGCGAGCGAGGAAGTTGTTGTACGGGTCTTGTTGCCAATTGAGGAAGTGAGGTTCCGGCTGCACTTTCAGCGAATAGCTGAGAATCGGCGTGCGGCAATGAGGTGCGGGGCGCAGCCGAACCACGTGCGGCAGGGCCGTAATAAGACGATCGTAGGCATATTCCGTCTTGTGATGCAGGGCGACACGAATGGCCATGGCTAGGTTCTAACTTCGGGCTAAGGGATCAACGGGAACTATGTCCCGCCGCAGGGAAGCAAACACCTTGCCGCGATCGAAGCGTCGCCCGCCATGGCATGAATCGAACCGCGACTCGCACTACTTCCAAGCTGGGTCGGAATCTGGAACTCCGACCTAGCTTGTCCACCAAGGTTTGCAGATGATCACTATCGGCTGCGTAGCCTGGGGGATTTATGTTGAATTCGGCAAGCTTTACGGTAACCGGCGATCATTCCGCTGCGAAGGCCGCAATGCCGGAAAGCTCGCACCAATTGGTTCTGAAAGAGCAACTGCCATACCCTTGCCATCACCGATGCGTGGAAATCGATGATTTCAAGAAGAATAGCGAAAAACAGGGTCGAGGAGTGATGAGTTTTGATGCCACAGGGGTGCCCAAGAGGTAGGCAGGTGTCGAAATCGGTGCTCGGGCCAGTGGTAAATGAAGTCGCCTTATGGCTGCACTTCCGGACTGTGGATGTAGCTTGCCCATTTTCTAGCCACTCCTGACCGACCTGAACGCATCGGATCATCTTGATGCTTGCTGCGCGCCCAATAGCAAGGGTGAGTGATGTTTCACTGAATCACTCACATCAATCCCTCCTATTCCACCCATCAATCGCCACCTACCGCCTAGGTATGACCGGTACGGTTTTGCAGGCCAACGCCATTTACCTAATTTCTGCAGACATCAGACTCCGATATCACCGGTACCTGTTGCATCTCGCTTGGTGTGAGCTATGCGAAACGTCCTCCCCGGACTTCGCCCCGCCGCCAGAGACACCGTTGCTACCGGCACCTTTGATTATCAAGGGGCGATGGTTGTGCACCTCGCTCGTTGACCTTTCCTCAGGCACCTGCAAGCGCCTCCCCGCGACTTGCACCCCACGGATTTGACGGGAGTTTGCCGCGAATGAATCGCTCCTTCCAGGCCGTTTTTGTGTTGCTCGGCTTGCTTGGCGCAGCCGTTGCCGCCATCGGCCGGCCCGAGCAATCCGCCAAGCCACAGCCGAAATATGCTCCGCTGCGCGAGAAGGTGTCGCTCACGGCCCCTGTGACGATCGATCCCACAGCTCGTCCGCTCCTTGCCACGAACCGTGAGACCACCGTCGCCATCCTGCCGGTCGATCGTTCTCCCACACTACTTACCAGCGACCTGCACGCCAGCATTGCCCCGCGAGAGATCTCGGCTTCGATCGGCTACGAAGGTTCGTGCGGCCTCGATGCAGTAACCGGCGAGATCTACAGCCCGACGGTCGCCGTGGAGGCCGACGCGACATCCTCGCCAGTTACCCCCAGCGACATCGCATCGGCTCTTGGGATGATCACAGCAGCCCCTAGCGTGGAACTGACGAGCGAAAACTCCCCCCTGGTGGTCACCAGTCGAGTGCCCCACGGTCCATTGCGAAGCGAACTGGCCACCCAGATCGATGAAGCTCGCGCCGTGGTGCTGGAAGGGCAAACGCATCTTGTGCTCTGGAAACGAGCCGGCCACGAGATCGTGGCGATCGATCACCTGGATGTAAGCACAATGATCAGCTCGTCCACGATTGCCGGTAGCGAGAAACTGCCAAGCAGTGGCTCGATGATTCGTCTTGCCGACGATTTCTTTCCCCTGCTGTCGCTCGGCCGATCGCTCGAGCAAGAGCAGCAACCACTTGCTCGTAAACGCGAAATCCCTCGAGAAAAACGTGATAACCCATCGCCAAGTGCAAGCCAACCCGCTCAAGAGCAAGCCCACGCTGAGTCCACTTCCACCGGTCGGCTGATGTTGCTTTCCGCGACTCGCCGACAGGTGGATGGGCTTTTCGAGTGGCTGATGCAAAGCGATTCACAATCAACGATTGCCTTCTATCGCCGTGGAATCACCACACAGATTGAGTCCGCTGTCGATCGAAGTGGCCTCGAAGTCGTGTTACCACTTGCGATTCGCGAGCGTCGGCAAAATCAGGTGGGTCTCGAAGACTCCCACGATTGGAGTGACTACGAAGGCGCTACCTTCGAGGCTGAGACCGAACAGCAACTCACCGGCGATGAGCAGCCCGCTGAAACAGCTACAGCCCAGACCACTGCCGAGAGCCGCTAACCCTAACGAGGGGAAAGCTGTCACAAACCGAACAACCATCGCATCCTGAACGCGCCCCCGAGGCGGCCCAATGTCTTTCGAGGCAGTTGGCCGCCTCGGTCGCTTTCTGACCCCCTGGGCCCCCTCTGCTAATCAATTGGTTGAATAAGCTGAACCGGCTCGCGGGCTTTTCTTTCGACCGCACAAACACACAGTCAGTAAGTAGACTATTCTAGAGACGGATTGCCGCACGAGACGCTGGCCGAACTTGCCCGAATGTTCCTTGCGAAGTGCCGTGGGCGGTATGATCGGAACGTGCGAACATCGGGTTTAACGGCATTTTGTATTTTTTTGGTAGCGTATTCTCGGTAAGCCGAATAAACTGAACAGACGGCGGCGTTCGCTGCTGCCGGTCCCACTCTCGGGGACCAGATTTAAGGGGCGACTTGCGGTTTTTCTACGGAACAGAGAAATTGCCGGTCTAGTCACATCGGTATTGGAGTTCTCCACATGCTTTTGCGCAGGTCGCTGGTACTGGCGCTATTGCCAGTCTTCACGCTGGCTCTTGCCACGTCGCTCGTTGCAGAGGAAACGGCCAAGTTGGGCACCGAGGCTGCCCGTCTTGCGACGTTTGACGACGGAAGTGGCGATGTCCACTTCGCTCTGAGCGTCACGCCGCAAGTGGCTCCCGATGCCACCCAGAAAAATGACGTCGTAATTCTGTTCGATACTTCGGCTAGTCAAAGCGGTCTTTACCGCGACGACGCGCTCGAAGCCCTGTCGGCGATGATTCGCGGACTCGGAAAGAACGATCGCGTAAAACTCGTAGCTGTCGACGTGAAGGCAGTGCCTCTCACGACCGGCTTTGTGACCGTCGGTTCCGCCGAACTCGATGCCGCACTTGTCAAACTGATGGCACGCACGCCACTCGGTGCCACCGACATGGAAGCGGGACTTCGCACCGCTGCAGCCGCGTTCGAACCAGGCACAAACGCTCGCAGCGTGGTGTACTTTGGCGATGGCATGAGCAAAGCCAATATGTTCACCACCGATTCGTTCAGCAAGCTTTCGAGCGATCTGGCGAAGGCCCACGTCTCGGTGTCAGCTTTGGCTATCGGCCAAGAACGCAACGCCACCATGCTTGCAGCCCTGGCAAAACAAACGGGCGGCAATCTGGTGATCGATAGCGACGAAGTCGGTGCCCCCGACCAGGCCGGTTCGGCTCTGGCTCGCACCGTTCACGGCAACGTGGTTTGGCCAACCAAAACCACGCTTTCCGCTGATGTTGTCGAAGCCTACCCAGCTAACATGAATCCACTGCGTCTCGATCGCGATTCGATCGTGATCGGCCGTATGAAGAACGCTCCCGAAGCCACCTTCGCCGTCGAAGGGGAAATGAATGGCAAGCCTGTTTCGCTCAAGTGGGATGTGAAGGCAAGCAAATCATCGCCCGACTTCGCATTCCTCACCAAAATGGTGACCGCTGCCAAAGCTGACGGAGGAGCCTCGCTCCCAACGCTCGGTTCGGCTGGACTTCGTGAAGCTGCTGCCACCGCATTCGCAACAGCCGACTCGATGGTCAAACTCGGCCATCAAGCTCTCGCCAGCGGCAACTTCGATGGGGCTACCAAGGTTGCTGAAGCTGCCCTGGTCGCTGATCCAGGAAATCCTGCTGCTAAGGCTTTGATCGAAGCTGCGAAGAAAGCCAAAGCCGCTACTTCCCCTGTTCGTCCAGTCGCCGCTGAAGACGACCTCACTCTGACCAAAGCCGACGATGGTGCCGCTGCCGGTACCTTGCTCGACGAAGTCCTTGCTGAAGGCGCTGGCGATGGTTTTATTCGCACCGTCGAAACCGATCGTGCTGTGCGTGCTGGCCGGCTCAAAGCCGAAGTTGAAAACATCTTGCGTGAAGCTCGCGACACCATGGGGGACAACCCTGAAGGTTCCGAGCAAACGCTTAAAGTGGCTCTGCAACGTATTGAAGAAGCAGCAGACATCGACGCTTCGACCCGCAAGCAACTCCGCGATCAACTCGAATCGGCCATCCGCGAATCGAAGCGAGTCGGCATCGATTTCATCGAACGCAAAGCACAAGCTGAATCGCAACGTGCCTCGGCTCTCGAACGCGAACGTCTGAATCGCGAACTCGTGCTGAAAGAACAGCGGATCAAGCAGATCATGGATCGCTTCGATGCCCTGATGGACGAGCGTCGCTACGACATTGCCGACATCGAAGTCATTCCAGAAATCACCAACTTGGCTCCCGATACTGCTCTCTCGGCATCGGCCACCTACGGTGGTCGCTTCCAGATTCACGGTCATCGGATGTTCGAACTCGCTGCCAAGCGTGATCGTGGCTTCGTCGATGCCATGTATCAAGTCGAGCTCTCGACGGTTCCATTCCCCGATGAACCACCAATCGTCTATCCTTCGGCCGAGAAGTGGGAACAAATCACGATCAGCCGTAAGAAATACGCTCAGGTCGACCTTGCCAAGCCAGGTGGATCGGAAGAACGAATTTTCAAGGCTCTCAACGGCGATGCCTCGCTCGACTTCGTCGAAACGCCTCTCAGCGACGTGATCTCCTTCCTCCAAGAAGTGCACGGCATTCCGATCGTGCTGATGACCAAGAAGCTCGAAGAAGCTGGTGCCAGTGTCGATACCCCGATCACGAAAACCCTCAGTGGTATTTCGCTTCGCTCGACCCTCCGTCTGCTCCTTTCGGAACTCGAACTCACCTACGTCGTTCGCGACGAAGTGCTTCAGATCACGACCCCCGAAGATGCTGAAAGCCAGCTGATCACCAAGGTGTATCCAGTGGGCGATCTTGTGCTCCCCATCGGCATCAACACCAACCTGTTCGGTCTCGGTGGCCAAGGTGGTATTAACGGTGGTGGTGGTGGCCAAGGTGGCTTCGGTGGTGGTCTTGGTGGTGGTGGTGGCGGATTCGGTGGCGGTGGTGGTGGCTTCGGTGGCGGTGGTGGTGGTGGTATCTTCGCTGTCGAAGACGACCTTTCGCTCGGCACCAAGAGCCCTGCACCTGCCGCTCCTGTTAACCCACCCGCCGCGAAAGTGGCTCGTCCAACTGCACAAGCTGCCGAAGTTCCCACGGCGGTCCGTCGCCCAGAATCGGCTGCCACCAGTGCTTCCGCTGCCAAGCGGATCACTGTGACAGTTCCTGCTGGTCGCACCACTGCTGAAGCTTGGGACAGCTTTTTTGCCTCGCAGAAGAGCTCGCTCGCTGCCACGCCCGACGACGACAAACGCTCGTTCACGCTTCGTGGCGATGTACGCGAAACCGTTCGCGTGCTCATGCACGAAAAGAAGTACGAAGAAGTTTCGCACCTCCTGCATGGGGCCATGCGTCATGGCATGACCGAATCGTGGATGTACGAAGCTCTCGGGCTCTCGCTCCAAGCTGCTCAAGCATCCCCGGATGAAATCGAGCGTGCTCTGATGTCGGCTGTCGACTTTGCGGAAACCGAAGAACAAATGCTCTTCGTCGCCGCATACTTGTCGAAGGCTGGCCTGCACGCCCGTGCTCTTCAGGTCTTCCGTCAGGTTGGAAACGTGAACCCCAGTCGCTCGGAAGCTTTTGTTCAAGGCCTCGCACTCGCTCAGCGGGTGAACGACCGCGACGCGATTAAATGGGCCTGCGTGGGAATTCTGAGCCATGCTTGGCCCAAGGAACTCACAGCGGTTAGCGAAAACGCTTATCGCGTGGGTAAAGCCACCTACGAACAGCTGCTTCGTGAAAAGAAGGTTGAAGAAGCGAAAGCTTTCGACCTTGCCGTTCGTCAAGCCAACTCACGCGACTGCGTGGTTGTCGTCTCCTACGGTGGCGATGCTGATGTCGACATCAGCGTCGAAGAGCCAGCCGGAACGGTTTGCTCGCTCACCAACCCACGTTCCACCAGCGGTGGCGTCCTCATTGGCGACAGCACTACCAATGCCAACGATCCCCTCGCTTCGAGTGAGAAGAAAGAAGTTTACGTTTGCAGTGAAGGCTTCAGTGGCGAGTATCGCGTGATGATTCGCGGCATCTACGGTCGCCCAACGGGTGGCAAAGTCACCGTCGATATCTACACCAAGTATGGTACTGACGAACAGAAGCGGATGCGCAAGCAAATCGATCTCGGCGAGAAGAACGCTCTCGTGGTGTTCGATGTGAAAGAAGGCCGCCGCAACGAACCACTCGCAGAAGCACAAGTGCAGAACATCGCCAAGGTGCAGAATGCTGTGAACCGAGCTATTCTCGCTCAGCAGCTATCAAGCCTCGACGATTCGCAAGCAGCTCGCGAATTCGCTGAATCGGTCGCCTTGGCCGAACGACTTGGCCTGCGTGCCTTCCGTCGTGGTGGCGTTGGCTACCGTCCTGTGATCATCTCGCTCCCTGAAGGTGCTAACTTCAACAGCAACGCGGTGATCTCGGCCGACCGTCGCTACGTCCGCGTTTCGCCTTCGCCAACCTTCTCGCAAGTCACCGAAGTCTCGACCTTCAACTACGTCACGGGTGACTCCGAAACGCAAGACCAGGGCAACGCTGGTGGCGGCAACGGATTCGGTGGCGGTGGCGTCGGCTTCTAAGCCAGCATCACAGCTCAGCCTGAACCGTTTGTTTAAAGCAAAACGAAGGGCTCTACCGTTCAGCGGTAGAGCCCTTTTTCGTTGTCTTGACACGGACGGGCAAGAGAGCCTGATTAGCCGAGCTGATTCAACAACCGCTGCTAACCTCGCACGAGCCCTGGCGTGATATCGAGCTCGAGGGTTTCGAACTTACCTGCGTGATAACGCTCCCAAGCAATCGCTCCCATGATGGCGTTGTCGGTGCACATCTCCAGCGGTGCAATCTCGAGCGCCACTCCGATCTTCGAAGTCTCTCGCTTCAGCCGCTCGCGAAGTGCCGCGTTAGCCGCCACGCCACCACCCACGCAGAGTTGCCGGAGTCTCGTTTCACGGAGCGCTCGCATTGTTTTGTCGGCGATGCTATCCACCACCGCTGCTTGGAAGCTCGCGGCTAAATCAGCCACCTGCTGTGGCGTAAGCGGAGCTGCCGATTCCAGGGGCTTTCCAGGTCCGCAAATGGCATAACGAACAGCTGTCTTCAGTCCGCTGAAGCTGAAATCAAAGGGACGCTGTTTCCCCGCGAGTCCTCGCGGAAAGGTGTAGGCCTTGGGATTCCCGGTAAGAGCAGCCGCCGAAATACTCGGCCCACCGGGATACGAAAGCCCGAGCATCGCCGCTACTTTGTCGAACGCTTCGCCCGCAGCATCATCGATCGTGCCGCCGAGAAATTCGAACTCACTCGGCCCCGCACATCGATAGAGGCTCGTATGTCCACCGCTCACAATTAGCCCGACGCATGGAAACACGTTGCGTCCGGCCGACATTTGGCAAGCGTAGATATGAGCATGCAGATGATTCACCGCCAGGAGTGGCTTGCGGAGCACGACTGCCAAGGTCTTGGCCGCGATCAGCCCGACCAAAAGCGATCCTGCAAGTCCCGGTGTAGTCGCGACAGCAATGGCATCAATCTGCGCGAGCGAAATGCCGGCCGACTTCACCGTTTCATCGAGCACCGGCAAGATGCTCTCGAGATGAGCGCGAGCTGCAATTTCCGGAACCACTCCGGCAAACTTCTCGTGCAATTTGGCCTGCGATGAGACCACTGAACTTCTCACCTCGAGCCCATCGGTGATCACCGCCGCTGCGGTTTCGTCGCACGTCGTTTCGATCGTCAGGAGATACTTGAGAGACGAACTAGATGGCAGATTCATAGTAGTAGAATCGTACGCCATCTAGCTGCTTTTGACGACCGACCCGCGCAATCGCCGGGTGCATCAGCGGTTTCCGCTCGATTTAATAGTCATACCAGAGGCCAAAGCCAATTTGCTCTTCAAAGCGGCGATAGAACGCAAACTGGCTACTGGCACCGTTGTAATACTGAAGTCCGGCTCGCAGCAGATGCCCAGTCTCATCCCCACGCCAAGCCCAGCCTGCTTGCACGGAAAGCGTGCCGCTGTAGTCGAGTTCTTGTCGCAGGTGCCCATTCACGCCAAAGAAGGGACTCCCCTGAAATCCGGTTGCCATCGATGGGGAATAATCGACGCCGAACTGGAACTCCCACGGTTCGCTCTCGATGGAGTAAAACGCCCAGCCCATTTCGCCATAAGCGCGAAACTCTGGCGAAAAATAACGTGCGTAGCCAAGTACGAGGGCATCACGTGCAAAATTCTGTCGCGGCGTGCCGGGGTTAGCAAACAGATACTCATCGCCGATGTGAGCGCTCAGGTGGTAGTAAGCAAACTTCATCCGGTGCGGTCCGACCCCGTAGGTCAGTGGCAAACCTGCCCGAAAATCGACGCTCTGCACATCTACATTTTCGGAGAGATTTAAGCGAACTTGTGCAGAACCTTCCACATCCAGCTGCCAACCTTCCGGCAGAACTTCGTTTTCGGTTCCGAGCCTCGCGAGCCCGATTCGACCACCGAGAGTTGCATCCCAATTGGTCCCTTGCTTGGTCGTGCTGACAATCGTTGCCGCAAGTCGCGACTCTTTCGTGCTCGCGAGATACGGTTTGTAGATGATTCCCTCGGGCAGCAACTGCAGCGACCATGGTTCGGAGGGCCCCAGTTCGCCCCCTTGAGCGAGATACCAGTCGAGATCGAGATATTCGCCCGGTCCGGCGAGTTCTCCACCAAGGACTTCGGGATCTCCGGCGGCATACTGCCCCTGTACTGAGGCTGGAGTCAATGCGACCAGACATCCGACGATGATCCAAGTAGACCAGCGCAGCAGAAGAGTTGTGCGTCTTTGCGCTGGATGAACCGGCTGTTGTTGCTGGAGACTGTCTGAACTCATCGAAGGACCGACCACTACGTGGATTCAACTCCTGAGCCCCAAAGTTGGCTCGATCGCACTCCGTTCTGGAGTGCCGATGCTGAATAGAATTGGCTCGGGAGTGTACTGCCCCCCTGCTTGTCGTACCAGAGCGACTTTGCTGCCATGCAACACCTTGTCAGATAGCGACTTGCGCTTTCTGCTAGCGATGAAATCGCGTGTCCATAGTGCGTGAGACTACAATACGGCATCGTTTCGCCACCTCAGTGCGACGCAATTTCAGCCTCGCTTCTTTGCCAACCATGACGAGTCACCCGGTGTCATCCGTACATTCCTCGAGCGTCAGCCGCTGCGATGTAGTCGTCGTTGGTGGCGGCATTGTGGGACTAGCAACTGCCTGGCAGTTACAGAATCGTCATCCCGATAAGCGTGTGATCGTTCTGGAAAAAGAAGCGTCGGTGGCCTTTCATCAAACCGGCCGCAATTCAGGCGTGATCCACTCGGGGATCTACTACAAGCCGGGTTCACTGAAGGCAACGAACTGCCGCATCGGAAAGCGGCTGCTCGAAACCTTCTGTGCCGAGCATGGCGTGGCTTACGAAATTTGCGGCAAAGTGATTGTCGCCACCAGTGACGAAGAACGCCCTCGGCTGGCAAAAATTCTCGAGCGTGGAACGCAAAACGGTGTTCGCTGCGAAATGATCACCGCCGCTAGGCTCCGCGAGATCGAGCCGCACGTTGCGGGAGTCGCTGCGATTCATGTTCCCGAGACCGGAATTGTGGATTATCGCGGCGTTTGCGAGAAATTGACCACCCTGATTAAGCAGCGGGGTGGCGACGTAATTTTGCGTGCTCAAGTCACCGATATTCGCACCTCTGCTGGCGAAGTGACTGTCCAGTCGACAGCGGGTGATTTTCGTTCCCAGAAACTGGTCGGCTGTGCCGGGCTGCAGAGTGACCGTATCGCGCGAGCTGCTGGTGAGAAACCATCGGCCAAAATTGTCCCTTTTCGTGGCGAATACTTCGAGCTCACCCCAGCTGCCGAACATTTAGTGAAGGGGCTGATTTATCCGGTGCCCGATCCCTCGTTTCCGTTCCTGGGAGTGCACTTCACGCGGATGATTCAAGGGGGAGTGGAGTGTGGCCCCAACGCCGTGCTGGCCTTCGCGCGCGAAGGGTACAGGATGCTCGACATCAACCTCGCGGATCTTGCTGAAACACTCACGTACGGCGGGTTTCTTCGGCTTGCAACGAAGCACTGGCGCATGGGTGCCGGAGAATTCTGGCGTTCACTCAGCAAACGTGCGTTTGTTCGGGCTCTATCGCGACTCGTCCCAGAAATTCGCGAGCAGCACCTGCACGTTGCCCCGGCAGGAGTGCGAGCGCAGGCTGTCGCGCCCGATGGAATGATTGTCGATGACTTTGTGATTCAGCGATCGGGACGGATGGTGCATGTACTGAATGCCCCCTCCCCCGCCGCAACTGCAGCGCTGCAAATCGGACAGCAAGTGGTGGATGAACTGGAAAAAACAGACTAACCGGTTCGCGCCACGCTCTTCCGCTGGGAAGATCACGACACTCGTCGGCTGGAAGCGTGCTCGCTTCGATCTATAATCAGGACCCGTGCGTCGGGCTCTCCAGCCCGCTCGCACCTTTTCTTACCTAACTAACCGACCAGCTCTCCAGCATCTCTCATGGTCATCGCCAAAAAACAACTGCTTGTCGATCAGCTGCGAAACATCGTCGGCAGCGAGCGCGTGCTGGCTCAGGGCTGCGATCTGCTGGTGTACGAGTGCGACGGATTTGTGATCGAGAAGAACAGTCCCGATGTGGTTGTTTTTCCTCGGAATGCGACGGACATTTCGGCCATCGTAAAAATCTGCAACACGATGGACATCCCCTTCTTGCCTCGTGGTGCTGGGACTTCGCTTGCCGGCGGATGCCTGCCGGTTGGCGGCGGGGTGATGATCGTCCTCACGCGGATGAAAGAGATTCTCGAGATCAACTTTCGCGATCGCTTTGCAATCGTCGAACCTGGTGTCGTGAATGCCTGGCTCACAGCCAAACTCAAAGGTTCTGGCTTTCACTACGCGCCCGACCCATCGAGTCAGGGAGCGTGCACCATCGGTGGCAATGTGGCCACGAATAGCGGCGGCCCTCACACGCTGAAATATGGGGTGACAGTGAACCATGTGCTGGGGCTTGAGTGCGTTCTGGCCGACGGAAGTATCGTGACGGTGGGTGGCCCGACCGAAGAACCAGCAGGGCTCGATCTCGTCGGTGCTCTGGTGGGGAGCGAAGGGACACTCGCGATCGTTACCAAGGTGTGGGTTCGCATTACCCCCGATCCACAAGGGTATCGCACGATGCTCGGCATTTTCGAATCAGTCGACGATGCGACGAGTGCGATTAGTGAAATCATCGGCGCAGGGATCGTTCCCGCGGCGCTCGAGATGATGGATCAGGGAATCCTCGCTGCCCTCGAAGATGCGTTTCACTTTGGATTTCCACTCGATGCGGAAGCGATTCTGCTGATCGAAGTCGACGGTATTGAAGCGGGGCTCGATGAGCAGCAAGAGCGGATTGTGTCGATTTGCAAAGCCTCCGGCGCGCGGGAAGTCCGTCTGGCAAGTGATACAGCCCAGCGACAAAAACTATGGAAAGCACGCAAGCAAGCGTTTGGCGCTATTGGCCGATTGAGCCCGAGCTATTGCACGCAAGATGGTGTGGTGCCACGCACAAAATTGCCACAAATGCTTCGTAAAATTCGCGAGATCGGTGCCCGCTACGATCTGAAAATCGTCAACGTATTTCACGCGGGCGATGGCAACTTGCATCCCATTTTGCTATTCGACGAACGTAACGCCGAGCAAGTGAAACGTGTGCTCCTGGCGAGCGATGAAATCCTCGAAGAGTGCCTTCGCCTCGGGGGGAGTGTGACGGGCGAACATGGTATCGGCGTGGAGAAAATCGGCTTCATGGACAAGATGTTCACCCCCGATGATCTCGCTGCGATGACGCAGCTGCGTGTCGCCCTTAATCCACGAGGGAACCTAAGTCCCCAAAAGCTGCTGCCGACCGCCGGAGGTTGTGGGATGGAGCAAAAGCATCCCGGACGACATGCCGCGATGTGAACCTCGCAAGACATTCTGCTAAGCGAACTCACTCGGATCGTTTCACCGACTTGCTGACACCTTGAACCTGAGCAACCTCTCCCGTGACTCGCACTACTACCTCTCCCCTACCGCTCGATACCATCACCGCTCCCACCTTGGAGAGTGACGTGCAGAGGGTAGTGCGCGATGCGCTGGCGACGCGCACGCCGATCTATCCCCTGGGTGGCCAAACCAGCCTCGATTTTGGTTTACCGGCCAAGCATCGAGGTATCGGTTTGGATCTAACGGGCATGTCGAAAGTGATCGACTATCCCGCGCGCGATATGACCATCACGGTGGAAGCGGGGCTGAGATGGCAAACGCTCGTCACGACACTTGCGCAGGAAAATCAGCGGCTTCCGGTCGACGTACCGAGTGCTGCCGAGGCGACCGTAGGAGGTGTGCTGGCGACGAACTTTAATGGCCCACGTCGACTCGGATGTGGACTGCTGCGCGATCATGTGATTGGCATCGCCGCTGTGGATGGGCATGGCAAATTGTTCCACGGTGGTGGGCGTGTTGTGAAGAATGTTGCAGGCTACGACTTTTGCAAACTGCTGACCGGTTCGCTCGGAACACTGGCCGTGATCACCAGTGCCACGTTCAAATTGCAGCCGATTCCCGAATGCTCGAAGTGGGTGGTTTGCTCCCCCAAAACATTGGAGGTCGCTGACGATCTACTCGCGAAGATGGTGCATTCGAAGTCGCGTCCTTTGGCGGTGGAACTGCTGCGTGGACCGGCGTGGGCTCAAGATCCCGCACTCGCGCCGCTCGCTAAATCGCGCGGCTGCGAAACCGCCCTTGCGGCACTCCTGGAGGGAACGAATCGTGAAGTGGAGTGGATGACCACGCAGCTACAAAGTGAGTGGCGTTCGGCCGGCATAGGCGATTCGATAGTGATCGACGACACAGCAGCGTTGGTGTCGCGCATGGTCGAGTTTCCCGCAGCGACAAGTTCCCCCTTGGTGCTTAAAGCCAGCCTCCGCCCTAGCGTGGTGACGGCGATCATTGCGTCGGCCGAACAAGTCGATCCGCAGGTCTCGGTCGTCTCGCATGCCCAAAGTGGAATCCTGGTGCTTCGATTCTCGGAGTTTCCGAGCAGCGGGATTTCGCGCGCGGTCGTGGGGAGGCTCCAAGCGGAAGTAGCTGCCAGTGTTGGCAGTTTGGTGGTCCTCTCCAATCCTTCGCAGAGTGAAATGACGCAGCGCAGCGTGTTTGCCATTCCGCAGCCAGTCCTCGCGATCTCGACTGCCATCAAGCGGGAGTTTGACCCCGGAGATCTGCTCAATCGCGGTCGATTTATTTTTCGAAGCGAGAGCTGATTCTTTTCCCTGCGAGTCCTCCGAGAAGCTATTCTTCAAGTTCGAAAACCTCCGTTGCAACCAACACTTCGCCAGCCCACTACCGACGAAGTTTTACCTAATATGTCGCCTCCCACGAAAACTGCATCGACTCCTTCCGCCAGCAAAGCGGCGAGCGACTCTCTTGCGCTCCCGATGCTCGCCACGAAGAAGAATCCCGGCTCGGGAATCGACTACGAGTTGTTCCTCGACTGCGTTCACTGCGGGCTTTGCACCGCATCGTGCCCGACCTATCTCGAGACTGGCAACGAAAACGATAGCCCACGCGGACGGATTTATTTGATGCGCGCGGTTACCGATGGTCGCCTTGAACTGGCACCTGAAGTGCGCAAGCATCTTGAACTTTGCCTCGACTGCCGTGGGTGCGAAACTGCTTGCCCCAGCGGTGTGCAATACGGCAAGCTCATCGAGCCGTTTCGCATCGCGATGGATAGCGAATGCTCGAGCGAACAGTCCCCTCCGAAATCGCACGACTGGTTTCACCGCTATATTTTGTTTGGGTTGTTTCCTTACCCCGAGCGGCTTCGCAAGACTCTCCTGCCAGCTCGTATCGCGCAGCTCCTGGGCCTCGATCGCCTGATGATCGCCACCGGACTTTGGAGACTCTTGCCGCCGCAGCTTGGTCGTTTGGCAACGATGCTTCCGCCGCTTGAAAAGCCGCTGCTGGAGGTTCCCGAGTTTCTTCCCGCCAAGGGACGCAGACGCGCACGCGTGGCACTCTTCACCGGCTGCGTGGGTGATGTGCTGTTTCGCCAAACCAACTGGGCCACAGCGCGGGTGCTGCAAGAGAATGGCTGCGATGTGGTTGTGCCCAAGAAACAAGTTTGCTGCGGAGCAATCCACCTGCATGCGGGAAGCAGTGACCCCGCACGCGAATTTGCGAATACCAATCTCGAAGCGTTCGACGTTTCGGGGGTGGATGCCGTGATTACGAATGTCGCCGGCTGTGGTGCCATGCTGAAAGACTACGGACATCACTGGCACGACGAAAAAACAGACCAACGACAACAGTTCGCAAGCAAAGTGCGCGATGCCAGTGAGTTCCTTGCTGAGCTTGGTCTGATCACCCCACCGGGCGAAATTCGAGTGACGGCGACCTATCACGACGCCTGCCATTTAGCCCACGCCCAGAAAGTGCGTGAACAGCCTCGGGCTTTGCTGAAAAAGATTCCCGGACTCACGCTCGTCGATCTTCCCGAGTCCGATCTCTGCTGTGGAGCCGCTGGAACCTATAACCTCACTCAGCCCGAAATGGCTGAAAAGCTAGGGGCGCGCAAACTCGAGAACATTCGTAGCACCCGTGCCTCGCTCGTCGTCACTGGGAATGCTGGCTGTCTGCTGCAAATCATGCGGCAAGCGAAAATGGAGGGGGAGACCCTGCGGATCATGCACCCCATGGAACTGCTCGATTTGAGCTATCGTGGCGAGAAGCTGTAGCCAGTACAGGCTGGGTTGAGCGTTACAACAGGCTAATCTCAAGAGCCAAAAGCTCGTCGACCACTTCTTCCGACGTGGGACGATGGCGTGGATCTTCGGCAAGCATCGCCGTGAGAAGTCGCAGCCACTCCGTAGGAAGTTGATGATTTCGATCCACCGTCGCGCTCGGCTGGCGACTCACTAAATGGGCCATCATCACACCGAGCGAATAGACATCGGCCGCCGCTTTGATACGGATACCGGGGCGCCGCAGTTCGGGGGCATGGTACTCGGCATGACTTTGCGTCCAGCCGTCGTGAATCGATTCTTCGCCATCGAGTCGGCGGGCGCATGAATAATCGATCAGCGTGACCTCGCCTCGTGGAGAGACCATCACATTCGAGGGGTTGACGTCGCCATGCAGCCAGCGGACTTCGTGCAGATGACGAATCGCTTCAGCGGTTTGACGAACCACCCACAAAGAGCGATGGAGCGGCAGAGCGAAGTCGACATCGGAGGGGACATCGGCCGACAAAAGCTTGGAGAGCGTGACACCAGCAATGCGTGGCGTGACTACGTAGGGCGTGTCGTGTGACAGTTGGGCATCGAGCAGTGCGGCAATACGAGGATGACGGGCGGCCTGCATCACAGCCGCCTCGCGTTGCAGCGAACTTGTGGCGCGGCTGCTGGTGCAGCGCGAGCGATCGAGAATCTTGAGTGCAAATTGCGCGGGCCACTCGCGGTCGTAGTCGGCTGGGGAAGCAGCATAAACACTCGACCAGCGACCACGTCCCAAACAGCAAGTCAGCCGCCAGGGACCGACGACTGCTTGTCGCTGATGTGCACCTGCCACTTGCAATTCAGCGAGAGGACGCGTGGCGCGATTCCGAAGGGCATCCAACTGCATAATCATGACCAGTAATCGCTTGGGGTGGCAGGTTAGGCGAACTTGAAGCGTCGATTGCGACGCTGATGGTGCATCGACCAGAGTCCCCTATCGAGTTCATCGCGAACTCCCCTAGTGTCACCCCTTTTGGAAAACGTGCAGGCGGATTTGCTTGCATCATCGATCTCGCCCTACTAGAATCCCAACTTCCGGCGCAGTAACCACTTGAGCCACTTTGCGAAGAAGCATTTCGGTAAAGCGAAGGGGCTCGGCGGGTGCTTCCGGTCGGGCAAACTTTGGCGACGCAGTTGAGTCGCGATCTACCGTTTTTGAGCCTCCTCGGGGTGATCTGAAGCGGGCAAAAACGTAGATACGCAGCTTGCAAGTGCCGTCAGGTTTGCTAGAACGCGTTGTGTTCGAATTATTTTCAAACGTTTCGGAACATTCCTCCCCATGTTTCGCTCTACCTTTCTGCGCTATGTCGCAGCCACCGCGATCGCGGTCTTCAGCTTCACCACACTCGGCTGCGGTGGCGGCGATCCCGCCACCAGCGGAGGAAGTGGAAGCTCGTCTGGCACTAAACGAATCATCTTCCTGACCAACGGCGACGATCCCTTCTGGGACGCCTGCAATGCTGGCCTTCAGGAAGGTGCCAAACGCTCGGATGTCGCTGCCGACGGCTGGACCGTAGTGATGGAAAAAAACAGCGGCGGTGCCGCTGGCCAAATCGAAAAGCTCCGCCAGTTCGGCACTCAGTCCGACATTGCAGCGGTCGCTATCTCGGCGGTCGATGCCGACAATCCAGTCATCGTCGAAGAAATGAAGAAGCTGCAAGCCAAGGGGGTGAAAGTCATCACCGTCGACGGCGACATCAATCGCGAGCGTTTCCCCGATGCTCGCCCTTACTACATCGGCACTGACAACATCGTTGCCGGTCGCGTGCTCGGAACAGCGGCCAAAGAGATTCTGAAGTCGCGCGGCAAAGAGTCGGGTGGCTACGTTCAGTTCTCGGGCTACAACGACAACGATAACGCTCGCAGTCGCATGAACGGCTTCAAAGAAGCGGTCGGCGAGGCATACACCGAAATCGACCGCATGCCCGATGCGATGAACAAGGACAAGGCTCGTGAGAACGTACGCAACGCGCTCACTAACCATGGCGACAAAATTGTGGCGCTCGTCGGCATCTGGGCCTACAACGCCCCCGCCATCGCCGAAGTGGTGACCGAGCGTAGTGTTCGCGACAAAACAACCGTCATCACTGTCGACGCGCAGGCCATTGCCGTCGAGAACATGTCGGAAGGCAAGATTGATGCCATGGTGGTACAGAACCCGTTTATGATGGGTGTCGAGACGGTTCGTCTCTTGAAGGCGATGCTCAAAGAGGATCAGGCCACCATCCAGGAAATGTTCCCCAAGCTGGGCGAACCCAATGGCGATCTCTACATCACAGGTCTCCGTGTTGTAGCGCCCGATGAAGGGACTGTTCTCAAGCCCGAGTTGTTCGATTCATCAGTCGTCGAGTTCATGACGCTGTCGAAATTTAAAGAGTGGCTCAAGCAGTACAACCTCACCAGTTCATGAACAAACTCCTGAGCTACAGCCCGCTGCGATTCAATGAAATCGCGCTCGTGATTGCGATCATCGTCACGGCGCTAATCACCAACGCGGCCGACAGCAATCACAGCTATTTCCGAGATCCGTTGACCAGTGCCAAAGAAGTGGCTCGGTACACGGCGGTCCTCGGTATTTTTGCGCTCGGCGCCACGGTGGTAATCATCTCGGGAGGGATCGATCTCTCGGTTGGATCGATGATCGCTTTCGGCAGCACTGCTTGCTGCACCACCATGCTGATCCTGGCCCCCAAGGAGTTGATTGCCTATCAACCGGTCGGTGCCACAACCATTGCGATTGCACTTGGCGTTACCATGTTGGCAGGGCTACTGGTGGGTACCTTGCATGCCTGGCTAATCACTGCTGTAAGGCTACCGCCGTTTGTCGCGACACTTGCGACGCTGGTGGGACTCCGCAGTTTGTCGCGCGCTCTTTGCGAAAACGTGACCACCCAAGTGACCGGCGCAAAGTCGGTGCAAATCACCGTCTACGATCCCTTCTTCCGGGCGATCAACAACAACGTCTGGTACTCGGTCGTTACGTTCGCAGTCCTTGCTATCATCACCTGGATCATCCTCTCGTACACCGTGCTGGGGCGACACCTCTACGCACTCGGCGGTAACGAACAAGCGGCCAAACTCAGTGGCATCCGAACCGAGCGAATCAAGTGGTTCGCTTATTGCTATGGCTCGGTCACCGCCAGCATTGCAAGCCTGTTCTTCATTGCCTATCAGGCAGGTGCTGATCCGGTACTGCAAGGACTTGGCAGCGAGCTCAATGCCATCGCCGCTGCTGTTGTGGGAGGATGCTCGCTCCAAGGTGGCGTCGGAACCATCATGGGGACCGTTCTGGGTGCCCTATTCCTTCGCGTGGTGATCGATGCAGTCTCGAAGGTGATTAAAACCGGCGCTGATGTCTACGAAGGAATGATCGTGGGCGTCGTCGTGGTGCTGGCTGTCACACTCAGCCAAATTCGACAACTCATGGTAAGTGGTCGTGAGATATTTCCGGGTGCCATGGGGATTGCAGCGATCCCCACCTTATCGCTCTTGGCCTTAGCGCTCGGTGTGATGATCATCGGCACAGTTCCCGGCAGCATCATCGGAGGAACCACGCTGGTGCTACTCATCGCTATTAAGGTGTTTGAAGTTCTTCGCTCGAAAAAGGCCTGACGCCAATTCTCCGAGCGAGGCTTCATCGGCTCGCAAGTTCGCAGGGTCACCATCCGTAGAGAATCGCTCGATGAACTCACCCCTGCCGATCATTTCGATCAAGAACGTCTCGAAGACGTTTCCGGGCGTGAAAGCGCTCTCGAACGTCTCGCTCGATATTTTGCCAGGCGAACTGCACGCCATCTGCGGCGAGAATGGTGCCGGAAAAAGCACCCTGATGAAGATTCTTTCGGGTGTGCTGGCCGATTTCGAAGGAGAACTGCTGCTCGCTGGCAAACCACAACGATTCAGCGGCACGCGCGATGCTGAAGCAGCGGGAATCAGCATCATTCATCAAGAGCTGAACTTGGTGGAGCAACTTTCAGCCGCTGCAAACATCTTTCTTGGGCGTGAGATTCGTGGTTGGCTCGGACTGCGTGACGATCGCGCGATGGAAGAAGCGGCTCACAAGCTGCTGCGAGAACTCGAGTGCGACGTTCATCCACGAACACTCGCAGGACAACTCCGGATCGGCGATCAGCAACTCATCGAAATCGCGAAAGCACTTTCGCTGCAAAGCGACATTCTGATCATGGACGAGCCGACCAGCGCGCTCACCGAGTCGGAAGTCAGTCGACTTTATCGCGTCATCGATCGGCTGCGTAAGCGGGGTGTGACGATCCTGTATATCTCACACAAGATGGACGAGGTGTTCACGCTCTCGGATCGGATCACCGTGCTCCGTGACGGAAAACATGTCGCCACGGTTTGTCGCGAGCAAACTTCGCCGAAAGAGATCACGCACTTGATGGTGGGGCGCGAAATCGAATCGGTTCATCGCAGCGAAGCTCGTAAAACTGGAGACGAAGTGCTGCGCGTTGAACAGCTTTCGTTGCCATGGCCCGGCCATCCTCGCGGCTGGCGTCTGAAGGACGTTTCACTTTCACTCCGACGAGGCGAAATCCTAGGAATCGCTGGCCTGATGGGAGCTGGGCGCACCGAGTTGCTCGAATGTTTGTTTGGTGCGGCGGCCGATCAGCCGAGCGGCAAGATCGTTCTCGATGGAAAAGAAGTCTCCTTCTCCCATCCTGAAGAAGCATGTCGCGCCGGTGTTGCGCTGGTGACAGAAGATCGCAAACGGCTGGGACTATTCGCAGCGATGGACGTCGGGCAGAACATTTCGATCTGCACGGTCGATCAGTTTGCTACTGCTGGAATTGTGAGCCACTGGAAAGAACGAGAAGCTTGCAGCGTTACGGCGAAGCAACTCGGCGTAAAAACAGCTGGACTCTCAGCTGCCATCACAAGTCTGAGTGGCGGCAACCAGCAGAAGTGCATCATTGGCCGCTGGCTGCTGACGAAACCGAAGGTCCTCTTGCTCGACGATCCGACCCGCGGCATTGATGTGGGAGCCAAGGCCGAGATCTATCGCCTGCTCGACGTGCTAAGTGCCTCGGGAATGGGGATCATCATCACTTCGAGTGAACTTCCAGAATTACTAGCGGTAAGCGATCGTATTTTAGTGCTGAGCGAAGGTTGCCTCACGGCCAATCTCGAGCGCAGTGAAGCGACAGAGCAAGTGATCATGGAAGCTGCCACACGGGGCCATCGATAATCGGCGAATAGTGGCCTACTCGCTGATCCCCAAAGTGATCGGCACTTCCAGCAACTCTTCCCCTCGCAAGATCCCGAGGATCGCTTTTTCCCCAGGGCGATGCTGCTCGATGAGCGACAGGAATTCATCGGCCGTTTTCACTTTTTCGCCATCGACCGACACGATCATATCGGCATAGGTTCGGTCGATCTTCTTCTCTTCGTAGGTGAATGGCCCCCGGCGTTTCGTTTCTTTCACGATTCGAAATCCACGAAGACCTAAGCGCTCTGCTGGTCCACCAGGAGTGAGCGTGGCAATCACCAACCCGCGCTCCGTTTCGAAAACGCGGCTGATTCCAGTATCAGGACGAACCACGCGACCTTCTTCGATCAACTGCCTGGCGACGCGCACGATCGAATCGACAGGAATCGCAAAGCCGACACCAGTATTCTCGCCTGTGGTGCTGGCGATCGCGGTGTTCATTCCGATCAGCCGAGCGCGAGAATCGAGGAGTGGCCCACCCGAATTGCCACGATTAAGTGCAGCATCGATTTGAATGATCGAGCGCATCGTTCGTCCACCTCGCGTCGGAAGCGAGCGGTTGAGACTCGAGATGATGCCGGTAGTCATAGTCCGCTCGAGCCCAAACGGATTGCCGATCGCGTAGACCATCTGCCCAACGCGGAGCTTCGACGAATCGCCGAGTTGAATGGGCTCGAGAAGTTCAGCAGGTGCATCGATCTTCAATACAGCCATGTCGTTGGGAGCATCGAATCCGACAACCGATGCATCGAAGGTTTCGCCACTAGCGAGTGTGACACGAATCTCTTGCGAGCCTTCGATGACGTGAAAGTTCGTGAGCACATGCCCGGCCTTATCGAGCACACTCCCACTGCCGGCACCTTCGGTGGGAACCTCGAGCACCAGCAACTCGGCGCGAACACTCTTGGTGGTGATGTGCACGACGCTGCGATTCGCTTTTTCGTAGACCATAATGTTGGTCCGCTCTTCGGGAGTGAAGTCGGCCAAAGGATCTGCCGGTGGACGTGCCGCGGGAATTGCGGCGCGCGGCAGACCAGGCACTCCACCGGGCAGCCCTAGTTCGGGTGGGGCTGCTTCGCGCACTGGTGGTTCAAAGCGTCCTGGTAACTGGGCCGCAACGAGCCCCACTACATCGTGTGACTCGAGCATCACAAGCATGATCGCGGCACCTGCGACCATCGAAACAGCGACGAGCGTGAGTTTACGTAGCATGGTTTTTGAAAATCGATCGGCTGTGAGAGGTCAGTACTCGACTATCACGACAGGAAACGGCCTCGAGTGAGCAGCGCTGGATGGCGTTTCCTGCCTGTTATTTTTTCGGTAGAGCCGAGCGTGGCAAGATCGGCTCCTGGATAGCAGTTGCCGATTTGGCGAGCGTGGGCTTTGTCTTGGGAAGCTATTTGGGATAAGGTTGTAGATGGTTTCGGAGTTGGGCAGACGACCGCTGGCTGCCATTTGGCAGCGAGAGGAAAGTCCGGGCTCCACAGGACAGGGTGGTCGATAACGTCGACCGGTCGTGAGATCAGGGACAGTGCCACAGAAAACAGACCGCCGCTGCGGGCATGAGCCCCCGTCAAGGTTTGATTGTCTGCATGCGGTAAGGGTGAAACGGTGCGGTAAGAGCGCACCAGCAGTCGAGGCGACTCGGCTGGCTAGGTAAACCCCGCCCGGAGCAAGACCAAGCAGAGAGCATGTTGTCGGTGTCACAGCCGACAGCCGGAATCGGTTCGGTTTCGTATGACTCTCGGGTAGGTTGCCGGAGCTAGCGAGCAATTGCTAGCCTAGAGAAATGGTCGTCAGACGTTTTCGATCCGTCGAAGACGCCAACAGAACCCGGCTTATTGCCTGACTCCGAAACCATTTTCTTTGCAGACCGCGCATCTTTTGCGGTTCATGCATTTTGAAACAACCGGTCGTGGCCGCGCTGGCCATCCCTGGCAAGCGATTTCAGCGAGCGAGATCTTTTTTCGCGGCCGACCAGTAGTAGCGTTCAGTTTCCCAAGAGTCTAGTTCACAAGCCGCAGCTCGCAGACACCTGCGCGACAGCCTGTGAGCGGATGCTCGGCAGGTGTCACGCGAGGTAGGTCTGTGAAAACTTCGAACCGGTAACCTGGCAAATGGAATACTGGCAATCGCTCGACGCTGACGCGTTGGACTTACGATGGATCTTCGGTGGGGACCATTTCGGCATCGATTACTTGCAGCAGCTTCGAGATGCAAAGCTGGTTCATGCTGGTCTTGCGACCGTAGGCTTCGGTCTTGAGAGCTTCGTGCAAGCTCTTTGGCAAACGGACAGTGATCACGCGGGTGGGCTCTTTGCCATCAGCAGCGGCACCGCTTCGCTCGCGAAGCTTCGCCAGCATCTGCTGGATCTCGGCATACTCGCCGCTCTTCTCGAACTCGGTGAGTTCAGCTGGGTCGTTAAACAAACGACGCACCAGACCATCCACTCCCAGCACTTCGCGGAAGAACGTGACCCAATCGGGCTGCTGCTGAAACATTTCGGCAGCAATTCGTTGAGCGACGATCTTGCGATCTTCCTGAGCGGGGGCGGGTGACATTACAGTGGTTTCCATTTGCCGGCTCCTTCCATCTGACAGGTTTTCAAACAGACGTTTCTACTTCGCGACGTTCAGTGTCGCGGTTCGAATTAAAAATACCGGGGCTGTCAAGACAAGCACCAATGTGATTGCACTGCTTGCACTTACGTCGACAGCCCTCACCTGCCTAAAAATCAATCACATGAACACCTGTACCTCACCCGAGCCACATGCCTATTTTTTGAGCACCCCGAGACGTCTTATTTAACCAAGTGTCCAGTTCGCCTAATCCAAAGAATCGCGAAAAACGCTCAAGTTTCCGCAGCCCGAAAACCCGAACAACCAACTCAGCAGCCGAAAAGCATCACACTAGGCAAGAAGCGGAACTGGCGCAAAAAAAAGAACCCCGAGACGAATCACGCCCCGAGGTTCAATAAACTCACTCTGATGCATTAAGCAGCTTCAGCCATCAGCGACCAGCCGGAAGGCAAACCCCAACACAGGTCGCCGCGAGAAACTACTCCTGAATCATCTGGCCGTCATCGCGAGTAGCCCAACGCTTGAGAATGGCGACATGGGTCGTCTTACTCACAAGCTGAACGTGACCATCGAGAAACGCAACTTGCGATCCACCGGGATGACCCGAGAGCATCGGGTTATTTTGCGCACGCTCACCGATGCCATTGGCATTCACGGCCAGCGACAAACCCTTGCCGTTATATCCGACCGGGTGGCCGATCGTAGTGAGATTGAAGACAAGCTGACCAACCGAAGTCCCACCAGCAGTGGAATTAGGCGCGTTTGCACCGGTCATCCACCAACCGCCGCGACCACCAGGGGCAGCACCAACCGACGAGCCGTCGACGCGATTTCGCACGTTGCCAGTCGAGAAGAAATAGTCGCCAATTTCACCAACCACCATCGTGCTGCTGGTTCCATCAATTGCAGCCGACATATTGTAGGCATTATTGAGCGTGAGCATGCCGCCGTAGGCAATCTGCCCACCGTGATCACCCGAGGTGACGCGAGTCTCGACAAAATCGAGTTCGCCCGTCTTGCCGGTATTACCGCCGCCAGTTGCACCAGCAATACCAACATACGACGGAACCTGAAGATTGTGATTGTTCTGGAGCTCAAGCTCCGGAAGTGGCGACGATGGACAACGCATCCAACCAATCTTGGCATTGGCCGCTGTCGCGGTGATCTGCGTCGACTGATAGTCGTAGCCCAAGATGGCCTGGGCTTCCATCAAATCGTACAGCGGCTTTTGCTCGCAGTACGGAAGAATGCCCACAAAAAAGCTGGGACCATAGCCACTGCTGGCTGTTCCAATGTAGCGACAACGAGCTCCATATGGCATGGAAAGCATGGTGTCATGGTAGTTCTGCAGAGCCAAGCCAATCTGCTTGAGATTGTTGCCGCACTGCATGCGGCGAGCCGCCTCACGAGCTGCCTGCACTGCCGGCAACAGCAAAGCAACGAGAACCCCGATGATCGCAATCACCACGAGTAGCTCGACCAACGTAAAACCTCTTCGCTTCATTCCACTTCCCTTACGAAACGTGATGAAAGTACAACTACTGGCGATCTCTGCTCCGGGACTTCGACCACCATCACCCTAGAGTCCCATTAACCAGCCACAAAGTCAACTAAATTTCCCATAAACAGGCCTTAACTTAATGTAACGCAAACGTAATTCCCCATAGCCAACTGCCGTGCTAGTCATAGCGCCAACACGGCATTCACACCCCACCTATCGATGAAATCACCCCTTTCTCAGCTAGGCGGCGAGCCGCACTCCGCCCCTTTAGAAGTAGCCTCCAAGAGGCCGGCGGTTACAAAAACCTCCCCCAAAGCACCTCTGGCGACTCAATACCGAGTCAAAAACCATCCCCGCCAACCACGCGTGCCGGCACACAACTTCCGGCAACTCAGCAGAATCGAACGAGCGCCCAAAAAGCTGCTGGACTCCTCCCCGCAGCCCTCCTTAAGATGGAGTGACCCTAATTTCACCCGCTAGATTGCTGCGATTTCCCAGGTACCTGCCATGTGTTTCTTTCGCGCAACACGTTTCCTGCAAGCAACGCTGCTGGGCGTCGCGAGTGCCGCTTGGCTCGCTCTGCCGGTACTAGGCCTCGCTGATGAAACTCCGACTCCCGCCGAAATTGCGCGACTCGTCGCCGATCTCGGGAGCAAGGAATATTCCATACGCCAACAAGCGACAGCTGAACTGATTGCTGCCAGCGACGAGGCGTTTGAAGCTGTCGAAGCCGCAACCAAGAGCCCCGATCACGAAGTGAGCTATCGCGCCGAGCGAATCCTGTCGATGATCGCTCAGCAGGACCAAAAACGACGGATTGAAGCCTTCTTGCGCCGAGAAAACTTGCGGCAGCCACTCGCGTTTTGGTCCGACGCCTTGGCGGTGATGGGAGACAGCGACAACTCGCGTCGCCTGTTTGCCTCGATGCACGAAGTCGATGGTGAGTTGCTCGAAATGGCGGTGCGGGAGCCCAAGCAAATCGATGCTGCTCTGCGCGACCGAAGTGCCGCCATCATGCAACGTACCAACACAGGAAATCGCGAGCAGGCACCACTCGCGCAGATCGCCGCGATCGCGCTGGTCACAGGGAGCCCGACCCTCGATGTTTCGCTCGGCACCGAACAAACGGTGTTAAACTTGTTTCTGCAGCAGTCGATGCGCAGCGCCATGTCGGACGAAAAGCAGCGGGAGCCCTGCAAGGCACTTCTGTCGCGTGTGATCCAGAATGTCAGTGTGGAAGCGTCGTACCAGGCCCTGCGGATCGCCATGGACTACGACATGCCTGAAGGCTTGACGGTCGCTCGAAAACTGCTCGCCGACGATGCCCTCCCCCACACCCACTTCAAACAAATGGCCTTGATGACCGTCTTTAAGCTCGGCACCAAGGAAGACCTTCCCCAAATCGAAAAACTGCTCGACAACAAGCAAGTGATTGGGCGAGTGCAGATGAACAAGGTGATTCACGAACTACAGATGCGCGACGCCGCTCTACTGGCTGCCGTGAAACTGGCTGGCCTGAAAGTCGAAGACTATTTCGCCGTCACCTCCGATCAACTGCAGGGAAATCCCCAAGCTTTCTTCATGAACCCCCGCACAATCGGCTTTGAAAACGATACCAAACGGGATGAAGCAGTGAAGCGTTATCGCGACGCGCAAACAGCTGCTAGCGAGAAAAAATAGGTCGCACATCCCTGCTGAAATGCAGCGCTAGTTAAATGCGATTGCTAGCAGAACTCCCGTTCTGGCAAGTTCATTGCTATTGACGCCCCGCCCCGATCGCAGGATCATCCAGCCCCCTCGTTCAAACGCAGGCATTCTGCGCGCGGACACCGGATCGCTTGAAGACCTACCTTCGGACACGCGGCACGATGACGCACAAAAATCCCACAGCTCGACTCCAGTTACTGGCATTAGCCAGCATCCTGGTTTTCACGACCAGCTCCATCGGCTGCCGCGGCAATGGGTATGGGGATCGCGGCCTCGTTTTGGGTGGTTTGGCGGGTGCTTTGACTGGCGCTGCAATTGGCGATGGCAGTGGCAACGCCCTGCCTGGGGCTGTCGTGGGATCGGCGGTGGGCGCCTTCACGGGTGCTGCGATTGGCGATGGAATCGATGCCGACCTCGCCCGTTCCCAAGCCGAAATCGAAGCTCGCATGGGTCGCCGCATTTCTGGCGCCGCCACCATCGAAGATGTCATTGCGATGTCAAAAGCGGGTCTGAGCGACGAAGTTATTAACACCCACATTCGTGCCAGCGGAGTATCGCGTCCACTGGCCGTGAACGATTTGATCGCACTTCGCGACCAAGGGGTCAGCGATGCGGTGATTAAAACGATGCAGCAAACGCCTCAGCCCACAGCTGCACAGCCGGTCGCCTATGCTCCGGCCGGTGGATCGCGACAAGTGATCGTCGAACACCACTACGACACCTATTGCCCACCGCCACCACCGTTTTGGTATCACCATCATCCGCGACACTGCGGACCACCACGACGCCCAGGAGTTGCCTGGGGCTTCTCGATCGCGCGCTAGCTGCGACGCTTGGCGTTTCGAGCACGCCGTTTCTTCGCGCCAGCGGCGCACTAAATCGCTGCGATCTTTTTGTCGAAATCGCGAGCGGCATTCGCTACACTCTAGGCGACTTTGAGTCCTGCTAACTGCAGCGTGCCATGCGGCACTTGCCAGCCAGAGAGTAGCGGCGATTATGCGCGATGTGCTTCTCCCTCTTTGCCCAACAGCTTCGTCCCCATCCCGGCGGCCGAAAACTTCCTCCTTTTGCAGACTCGCTTCATCGATCGTCGCGATCCTATCTGCCTGGCTCACTACTGCTGAAATTGCTGCGGAAGAAGTCGGAATCAAAGCTCCTGCTGGTTTTGTCGTCGAGACCTTCGCGGGCGATGACCTGGCCCACGACATTTTCAGCATGACGCTGAATGCTCGAGGTGAAGTTGTCGTCGCTGGGCTTGGGTATATCAAAACGCTCCACGACGACGATGGTGATGGACGCGCCGACCGCTCGTCAACCTTCTCCGAGCTTCCCGCGAGTGGTGCACATGGCCTCTGCTTCGACGGCCACGACCTCCTCTGCACCGGCGACAACGGACTTCTCCGATTCACCGACGCACATGGTGACGGAGTGGCAGATGGACCTCCCCGCTTGCTCGCATCGCTTCGATCGCCCGAACATGGAGCCAACGGTGTCGTGCAAGGCCCCGACGGCTGGTTCTATGTGATCTGCGGCAACGACACAGGCGTAACGCCTCGACATGCGTCGCGAATATCGTCTCCCGTCAAAACGCCAGTCTGCGGTGCCCTGCTTCGATTTCCTCCCTCGATGGTCGACAGCGAAATCGTGGCACATGGATTTCGTAACCCGTACGACATCGATTTTCACCCGCTGGGTCATGTCTTCACCGTCGATGCCGATGGTGAGCGCGACCAGCACTTGCCCTGGTACAGTCCGACGCGGCTGTTCGATATCGGCCAGGGACAACATCATGGCTGGGTGCTTCAAGGATGGCAGCGAAGCTGGAATCGCCCCGCTTCGTACTTCGACAATGTCCCGCGACTCGCCGAACTCGGCCGAGGATCGCCAACAGGACTGACCGTCTATCGTCACACGCAGTTCCCCGAGCGATATCGGGGAAGCATTTTGAGTGCCTGCTGGACCCTGGGACGGATTTATCACATTCCTCTGCAGTCAAGCGGCAGCAGCTTTGAAGCCAAGCCCGAAATCTTCCTCGAAACGACTGGCGATGTGGGCTTCGCGCCTGTCGATATCGCCGTCGGAAAGTCGGGCGAACTCTACGTTGCCATCGGGGGAAGACGCACGCGTGGCAGTGTATTTCGCGTGACGTACCAAGGCCCGCAAAACTCAGCGCCAAGCAGTTCCCCCGACAATGAGGCCCCCATCGATAAACTGCTTCGCTCGCCGCAGCCACTCGCCGCTTGGAGCCGTGCTGTATGGAAGCCGATCGCAGCCGAACTTGGGCGCGAGACCTTGATGGCCCGTGTCGCGGACCGCACTGCACCGCTGGAAGAACGGATTCGAGGAATCGAGATCCTCACGGAAATGTTTGGGGGGCTCTCGCTCGACGAGGCGGTGTTTCTGTGCAAAGACCATCCCCTAATCGAAGCCCGCGCAATCTGGTCACTCGGACGGTCGGCGCGCGACAGCTCCGCTACCAAATTGATTGCTTCTAAGGCCGCGAGCAAAGATCCACTGGTGGCACGCACCGCTTGGGAATCCCTGGCATCGCTCGCAGCTATTCATCGCACCGCTACCAACGTGCTGATGACGAATGATTGGCACGACGCGTTTGTTCATGACGACCGTCGCGTTCGATCGGCAGCACTTACGGCCGACACGCGCATTGATCGCCCTCTCGAAGATCAGCCGCTCGTCGAACTAATGCGCCTAGCTGCGCGGAATAAACTAGCCGTCGAACATTTTGCCCTCGCAGCACAGTGCTTCATCGATCTTCCTCAAACCGGCGACAAGCTGATTGCAGCTCGATTGATGATCCTTTCGCTCGGTGACCTCGATCTCGATCCCAAGACGCGTGACGTGATCGCGGGCTACAGCGTTGCTGTCGATCCCAACACCTTGCGGGTCGCGAGGATTGCCTTTGGCAAGCGCATCGCCGACTCTTTTCCAGCTTCTGACGAGGAACTCAATCGCGAACTAGCTCGCCTGCTCTCCGTCTTAGTCATCGATGATGAAGCGGTGCTTGAACGTATTGCCGCTCATTGCACCGACACATCGGATGTTCACGATGACCTGCACTACTTGATGGTGATGGCGCATCTTCCTGGAGCAAGATCGCCGGTCGCGACTCAGGAAACAGCCGCCGCGATCACACGTCTGCATCACAAGCTGCAAAAGAACAACTTGTACATCAGCCGCAATTGGCCCCAGCGGGTCGGCGAGGCCCTAGCGGCCTTGTATGCTCGCGATCCCACACTGGCCGCTGCCGTGGTCAGCCACAAGCAATTCAACCTCCTGCAGCAAGCGATGCTGGCTCGCGCGATGCCCAGCAGCGCACGCAACGATGCGGCGCGAAAGTTGATCGGAGTTGTTAAGTCGAGCGAGAATGAAGAGCATCGCTGGTCCGCCGAACTGATTGAACTCGCCGGAACGCTGCCCACCGACGAATCCTTGGCGGTGATGCGCGAAGCTTGGAACCATGAAGAACTTCACGACGACATCATCCCCTATCTGGCCCGCAGTCCTCAAACCGAAGATCGCCAGCGGCTCATTGAGGGACTAAATTCCATTCAGCCCGAGATCGCCGAGGCCTCGGCCCACGCGCTCGTGATGCTCGGCCCTTACGAGGATGCTGCAGCCTGGAGCGCTGCTGTCCGCGTCTTGCGACAAGCATGCGCTGTCCCTCCGCTCAAACGCCTGCGAAGCAAACTGCACGTGCTCCTGCAAACCTGGACAGGAAAATCGCTCGACATTCTCGAATCAAACGAAGCCAACCTGCTTGAGGTCTATCAGCCCTGGACCGATGAACTAGTAGCTCGCTTTCCTGAAGCGGCGACCCATTTGTCCCCAACGAGCAACCAATCGTCAGCCGCTTGGAACGAGCGGCTGGCGTCCATCAAACTTGCCGACGGCGATAGCGAGCGTGGACGCCTCGTCTTTCAGCGGAAAAGCTGCCTTCGCTGTCACGCTGGAAACAGCCCCCTCGGCCCCGATTTGGCAGGAGCAGCCGCGAGGTTTTCGACGTCCGACCTGCTGGCCGCTATCGTAGACCCCAACCGAGATCTTTCGCCGCTGTACCAAACAACGCAGTTGCTTACCGGAAGCGGGCGTGTGCTGAACGGGCTTGTGGTGTACGAATCTCCCGACGCCACCATGCTGCAAACGGCTCCGGATACAACCGTGCGAATCGCTGGCGAAGAGATTGTGTCGCTTCAGAAAAGTCGCGTCTCACTGATGCCTACGGGCCTGCTCGACGATGCCTCCGATCGCGATATCGCCGATCTTTTGGCCTATCTCAAAACGCTTGTCCCACGCAAATAGCTCGCAGCCGAGATGCGTGGCGATTTACTCGCCTTTTAAAGGCAAAAATCCCTTCGAATCCAACGCAAGTGGGCTCTCTGAACCAGTCGACAGCACACTACACTAGGGTGTAACGCCCCGCGTCGACGCAAGACGATTCCCGACAGATTTGCGGCTGGTTTTCCTGCCACCGGAACCGCACTCTCGACGCCGCCCCTTTGGTAAAGCCCATCGATGACGACTCCTTCTCCCAGCAAGCCTGCGTCCCCTCCTCCTAAGCAAGCTGAGGCTGGCTCTCGATTACCCGATCGAAATTCGCTGATTGTGGTGAGCGTTTGCATCACGATCGTGGTGCTGTTGCAGATTTTTGGCGATCAGTTCGACTTCGCCCTGGTGAACATTCTGTCGCTAGTCTTTAGCTTCATTGCGCTCGTCTCGCTCCTTGTTTGGCTTGCCTTTCGCAGTAGTTATGCTCCTTCAATTCGTTTTGGCATGCTGGGGATCGCACTTGGCTTGGTGGCCATAGCAGTCTCGACCCTGAAGATCGTTTCGGTCGATGGAAATATGATTCCCACCCTGGCTTTCCGCTGGCAAGCGTCGGCTGACAGTGAGCTCCAGCGCCTCGAGACTCCTGCTGCTCCTCCGGTGATCGAGGCCAGCAGCGAGGAAAGCCAGTTCACACAATTCCTGGGCCCTAATCGCAACGGATATCTTCCAGGCCCCGAACTGGTGACCGACTGGACAGCCTCCCCGCCGCAAGAAATCTGGCGTCTCCCGAAACTTGGTGCTGGTTGGTCGGGCTTTGTGGTTTCGCAGGGAATCGCCGTCACCATGGAACAACGGGGCCCCGAAGAGTGGGTGACAGCCTATCGTTTTGACAATGGGCAGCCCGTTTGGGGGCATGCGATCAAAGCTCGCCACGAAACGGTGCTGGGTGGTGTTGGACCGCGCAGCACTCCGACCATCGATGGCACGAATGTCTATGCCCTCGGGGCGACGGGCGTGCTCCGCTGTCTCGAGCTGAAAACCGGCAAACTGATCTGGAGTATCGATCTGCTCGACCGTCAGGGACTTACCTCAACCGAGGATATGAACGAAATCGCCTGGGGACGCGCCAACTCGCCACTCATCATTGGGCCCAAAGTGATTGTTCCCGAAGGTGGTCGACGCGACGCTCCGGTTTCGATCATCGCGCTCGATAAAGAATCGGGAGATGTGCTTTGGGAAGCAGGCAGTAAGCAAATCAGCTACTGCTCCCCGACGCTGATGAACATCGCCGGCGTCGATCAACTCGTGATGATCAACGAAGACTCGGTGACGGGCCACAACCTCGCTGACGGCAGCACTCTTTGGACCATTCCTTGGGCGGGCAGCAGTAGCGCAAACGCCAGCAACTCTCAGCCGCACTTGGTGGATGGAAACAAACTGTTTCTCTCCAAAGGTTATGGCCAGGGAGCTGCCCTGATGGAGCTTTCCCTTGCCAACAACGTTTGGAAAGTAAACATCGTGTGGGAGAACTCTCGCGTTCTCAAAACCAAGTTCACCAACGCTGTGCTGATCGATGGGTTTGCTTACGGGCTCTCCGATGGAATTCTCGAATGTGTCGATCTCACCGATGGTCACAGTTGTTGGAAAAAAGGACGCTATGGCCATGGGCAGGTTCTCGGTGTGGGCAAAAATTTGCTAGTACAAACCGAATCGGGGCCTGTGAAGCTTGTCGCTGCCAATCCCGAGAAATTTGAAGAAATGGGAACTCTCGACGCACTTACCGACAAATCGTGGAACAACCTTTGCCTCGTCGGGAACAAGCTGCTGGTACGTAGCGCCAGTGATGCTGCTTGCTATCAACTGGCGACTGTCGAAAAACCACAAAGCGAGCAGCCAGCCACTGCCGAGAAGCCAAGCGATCCGCCGAGTGAAGCTGCGCCGCAATGAACACTTCAGCTAATCTTTCCTCACTCTCGCAGCCACTCACCGGTCGCGTGGCTGTTGTCACAGGAAGCTCCAGCGGAATTGGCGCCGAGATTGCTGGCACTTTGGCTCGCGCTGGCGCTTCGGTTGTGGTTCACGGCCACCGAGGTGAGTCGCGTGCTCGCGAGCTCACAGAAGCGCTCGTCGGTGGAGGCCTAACCGCGTCGTACGTGATCGCCGATATCTCAACCACCGAGGGACGCGCCCAACTTTTGAGTGAGGTGGAAGCTCGGCATCCGCGGGTCGATATCTGGGTGAATAACGCCGGCGCCGACGTCCTGACCGGAGCCGCTGCGAAGTGGTCGTTCGAGGAAAAACTGGCTCGTTTGTGGCAAGTGGATGTCGAGGGAACCATACTCCTTTCACGAGCGGTAGGTCGCTGCATGAAGGAGCATAAGCAAGGTGTGATTGTCAACATCGGTTGGGATCAGGCAGAGCATGGCATGGCTGGCGACAGCGGCGAAATGTTCACGGCGATTAAGGGGTCGATCATGGCCTTCACCAGAAGCCTTGCCCAATCGCTGGCCCCAGAAGTTCGGGTGAACTGCGTAGCACCAGGCTGGATCAAGACAAGTTGGGGGGACGATGCCTCGGAGTACTGGCAGCAGCGCGCAATCGAGGAATCGCTTCGCGCCCGCTGGGGAACTCCCGCCGATGTAGCCCAAGCGATCTTATACTTGGTTTCACCGGCAGCTGATTTCATCACAGGTCACACCCTACCTGTGAATGGCGGCTTTCGCTTCGGCGATTTGCGAACCTAGTGCGTTACGCACGCATGTGTTGTAGCCATAGAGTTTGCATCGGCCGCGATACCTGACGAAATTGTCCCTGCCCAAAGCGATACGTGCTCCAGCTGAAGATTCCAAGGTTCCGCATCCATGCCCGAGCACTTTCATTTTGTGACAGGCCGACTTGCCGAACATGCGTTGCGGCAAGAAGTGCAGACGCTGTCCGCCAAACTGGGTTTCGACTTCACGATTGATGTGCTGCCCATCACCGTCGCTGCACTGATGACTCCTGCTTGGATCGCCAAGCACATTACCCCTGTCGCTCAAGCCACACGCATCATCTTGCCTGGCTATTGCCGGGGGGACTTAACTCCCATCGAAACGAAGGTGAATGCGAAAGTGGAAGTGGGGCCACGCGATCTCCGCGCGCTGGCGACTCACTTTGGCGAGAAACCAGCGAGACTCGAAGACTACGGCAATTACACGATTGAAATCCTCGCCGAAATCAATCATGCACCGCAGTTCTCCACCTCTGAAATCGTGGCGAAAGCAAAGCAACTGGCCATCGATGGTGCCGACTTCATCGATGTCGGATGCGAACCTGGAAACACCTGGTCCCAGGTTGGGGAAGTGGTGCGAGCGCTCGTCGACGAAGGATTGCGAGTTTCGATCGACAGTCTAAATCCAGCCGAAATCGCCCAGGCGGCTCAAGCCGGTGCACAGCTCGTACTCAGTGTGAATAGCAGCAATCGACAGGCTGCTGCAGATTGGGGGATCGAAGTTGTAGCCATCCCCGACGATCCACAGTCGCTCGATTCGCTCGATGATACGATTGAGTATCTTGCGACAAGAAACATTCCGCTGCGCATCGACCCGATTCTCGAGCCGATTGGTTTTGGCTTTGCAGCTAGTCTCGAGCGTTACGCAGCCGTGCGCCGCAAGTATCCCGACGCTGAACTGATGATGGGGATCGGCAACATCACCGAACTGACCGACGTCGACTCAGCCGGCATCAACGTCGTGCTGCTTGCGATCTGCGAAGAGCTGGGAATTCGCAGCGTTCTAACGACGCAAGTGATCAACTGGGCTCGCACCAGCGTGGCGGAATGTGCAGTCGCCCGCCAGTTGGTTCATCACGCGGTGAAACATCGCGTCCCCCCAAAACGACTCGACACTCGACTAGTGATGCTCCGTGATGCACGTCCCCAGGAACTCACAGAAACGGCTCTCGAACAACTGGCTTCAGTCATCAAGGACAACAACTTTCGCACGTATGTATCGGGAGGAAAATTGCATTTGATTGGCGCTAACTTGCATCTAGCCGAGCGTGATCCTTTCTTGCTTTTCGAGCGGCTGATGAACCCAGGTTTTGGTGGCGAGAAACCGACGCGCGATGCTCCTAAGAATGTCGATCCGTCGCACGCCTTTTACTTGGGATATGAACTTGCCAAAGCGATGATCGCCAATCAACTGGGCAAAGAGTACCGTCAGGATGAGGCACTCGACTGGGGACTTTTGACCGTGGCCGAAGAGAGTCATCGACTCCGAAAAGGATCGGCCTCTCAGCGGAGCCAGCCAAGCAGCGACGATCAGCAAAGTGAGTCCTCGTCGTGAATTCAAACTCATTTTCTCACGAACCAATCGTTCTTGAATTACCCAATGCTCCAGCGGTCGATGTTGCGCTCCGTCGCATCGCGCACCTACCTCGATGTTTACTGCTCGATAGTGCGCTGCGTGATCCTAAGCTGGGACGTTATTCGTTCCTGACTGCCGATCCGTTTCAAAGGTTGACTTCTGAAGGTGCCGAAGATGGCTTAACGAAGCTAGCCAGCGTGCTCTCGCAATTTCCAGCACCCACGGTGGCGGGACTACCACCGTTTCAAGGTGGTGCGGCTGGCCTTCTTGCCTACGACCTGGTCCAAAGCCTCGAAAGAATTCCACTCCGCCGACATCCTTTTTTTTCGCTCCCCACACTCTCGATCGGACTCTACGACACGGTGATCGCCTGGGATCACTTGCTCGGCAAAACCTGGATTATCTCGCACGGATTTAGCGCCGAGCAGCCTCCCTCCCAGAAGCGTGCTCAAGATCGACTGGACTATTTCCGAGCGATGCTCTGCGGCGAATACAAAGGCGATGGTAGCCAGCAAAGCTTGAGAGTGTCGACAGTGGAGCGACCAGCCATCGCAGGACAGTGGTCGGCGCCACAACTCGAAGGACTGCTGAGCAACTTCACACCCCAGGGATACCTTGCCGCTGTCGAGCGGGCCATCGAATACATCTTGGCGGGGGATGTCTTTCAAGTGAACTTGTCGCAGCGTCTACTCTTTCCGGCGATCAGTTCAGCTCTCGATCTCTACCTCCGCCTGCGTGAGCGAAATGCCGCAACTTTCGCTGGATACTACGATCTGGGCGATCAGCAGATCGTCAGCGCGTCGCCAGAACGTTTTGTGAAAGTGTCCGGTCAGCAGGTCGAAGCGCGTCCGATCAAAGGGACCCGTAAACGAACTTTCCGCGCAGAGGCCGATCTATTTGCGGGAGATGATCTCCTCGCCAGTGAAAAAGATCGTGCCGAAAACACAATGATCGTCGACCTGCTGCGAAACGATCTGTCCCAGGCGTGCGACAGCGAGTCGCTCCATGTCTCGCAGCTGTGCGGCCTGGAAATCTATCAGTTCGTGCAACACCTGGTTTCAGTGGTAGAAGGAAAATTATCGCCCGGCAAATCGGCTCTGGACCTAACTCGGCATGCTTTCCCTGGTGGTTCTATTACTGGTGCCCCCAAAGTTCGTGCGATGGAGATCATCAGCGAGCTAGAGCCCGATCCGCGCGGGGCCTACTGCGGCTCGCTCGGCTATTTTGGTTTCGATGGCAGTATGGATCTCAGCATTCTGATTCGAACCATCACGGCATCCAGCGGCTGGTGGCAATTTCCTGTGGGTGGAGGCATCGTGGCGCAATCGGTACCCGAACTCGAGTATGCTGAAACCTGGCACAAAGCGGCCGGTATTCTCTCGTCGCTACTACCTTAAGCCGCTCCCACGATCCCGCTCGATCATCCCTCCGCAAGACCTTTTACTGTCCTCGCAAAAGTTCCTCGCACGATGCTACTACTGGTCGACAACTACGATAGCTTTGTGCAAAACCTAGCTCGCTACTTTCGCAATTTGGGGCAAGAGACCGTTGTACGTCGTAACGACAGCCTCACCATCCAAGAGATTGCGAGCGACCTGCGCCCCGACGCCATTATCATTTCGCCGGGCCCATGCACACCCAACGAAGCAGGCTGTTCCCTCGAAGTGATTCGGACTTTCGCCGCCACGATACCCATTTTGGGTGTTTGCCTGGGCCATCAAGCGATTGGAGCTGCACTTGGCGCCCGCATTGTTCGTGCTCAGCGAGCCGTGCATGGCCAAGCCAGCACGATTACGCACACAGGTGCAGGGATTTTTTCAGGTATTGCGCAGCACTGCTCGGTGGGGCGTTATCACTCGCTGGTGATCGATGAAACAACGCTTCCCGATTCGCTACGCATCACGGCCCGGACCGAAGATGGTACGATCATGGCGGTTGAACACCGCGATTTTCCCTTGTTTGGCCTACAGTTTCACCCCGAGTCGATTCTTACTGATTGTGGCTATCCTTTGCTTAGCAATTTTCTGAAGCTCGCCGGACTCGCAGTTTCGAGCGACCATTTATCGATCGCTGATGAACTTCGTGAAACCAAACAGCAGCCCTTCGTACCCCCGCAGCGCCCGGTTACTTTTTAAGTTCATCCGGCTTCAAAACAACTTCTTCTTGAGCTGTGTAATCTTTCACTATGACCATCTCTCCTGCACGCGATAACGACCTGATGGTGCTCGAGGGATTGCTCACGACCATCGCACCCGACAGCCGCCCTCATTTGGCTGCGATGGGGCCAGTCGTCGATCGCGCGTGCACAAGCTTTGTCTTGAAGCCGTTTGAAACTTCACAGACCTACCAGCATTTGCGAGCACGAGGTGTCGCTGTTTTTCACGTCACCGACGATGTGCTGCTGATCGCACGCGTGCTCGCCAGTGAACTCGCCTCCCTACCTGCTCATCGGCAGGCCGAAGGGATTGAAGGGGTGATCCTCGAACAATGCTGTCGCTGGTATGCTTTGCGAGTCCGCGAGTGGGAAGGATCGTCACCGCGATGGATTGCTCGCTGTGAAGTGGTTGACCAAGGTGAAGAGCGGCCCTTTTGGGGATTCAATCGGGCCATGCACGCCGTGATCGAAGCTGCCATTCTCGCATCACGTGTCGGCATCCTTCCCTCCGCGGAAATCCTCGATCAATTACAGCGACTCCGACCTCTCGTCGACAAGACAGGCGGGGAGCGGGAGCGAGATGCGTTTGCCATTCTCGGACGCGTTGTTCTGGCCAAACTCTGCAGCGAACCTGCAACCAACGAGACCGAACATCACTAAAGGGCGATTCAGGCGTGGCACGGGTTGTTCGGATCACTACAGGTAGTCGATTGCACTTCGGGTTGATGTCGCTCGCTGGTGGTGATCGCGCATTTGCGGGCGTTGGTGCCATGCTCGAGGCGCCGCAATTGGTGCTCGAAGCGCGCGAGTCGGCTGGGTTTTCGATCCTTGGAGAACATGCAACTCGCATCCTGACCGCAGCATCGCGGTGGCAATCGCAGCTGCAACTGAAAGAGTTGCCGCACTGCGACCTGATCCCCGTGGTAGTGCCGCCGCAGCACACCGGACTAGGTGTGGGGACCCAACTGGCACTCGCCACAGTCGCGGCGCTAGAAGCATTTGCAGATTTGCCCCCACTGGGTGCAGCGGAACTGGCAGCCTGCAGCGGACGCGGCAAACGCTCGGCTGTGGGAACGCACGGGTTCATGCTTGGTGGGTTGATTGTGGATGGGGGCAAAAGTGGTGCCGCGTTGGGCGATCTCGATTGTCGCATCGACTTGCCAAGCGAGTGGCGATTCGTGCTGCTCTGTCCGCGCGCTCAGCCCGGTTTGGCGGGTGAAGAAGAATCGCGCGCGATGGCTAGTCTTCCCCAGGTCGCCAGTTCCACCACCGACATGCTGATACGCGAAGCTAACGAGCAGTTGATTCCATCAGCGGCCACACACGATTTCAGCACGTTTGCCGCCAGTTTGTATCGCTATGGGAACATTGCCGGCAGTTTTTTTGCCTCGATTCAGCAAGGGAATTACAACGGCCCCCTACTCACAGCCTGGGTCGAGTGGCTGCGGGAAAATGGCTGCGAGGGAGTGGTGCAAAGCTCGTGGGGCCCCACGCTCGCCGTGGTGATGCCTAGCGAAGAACGTGCGGCAGACCTGTGCGAAAAAGTGCAGAGCTGCATTGCCCATCAGCAGGCCCCAAGTGAACTCGCAAGCCTGATCATGAGCCGACCTCGAAACACCGGCGCTTCGATTGAAATCTTCTCGCCATAGCTCGCGAGCCGCAGTTGATGAATAGTTCCGACAGCTGCGAACTCGCTACGCCGAGTGATCGTAGTATGCGTCTGTCCGAAACCTCACGCTGTGCTATTCTTGGCAAAGAGTTCTTTCAAATCGCCCCGCAACCAATCTGCTCTCCAGGTCTAGTCATGTACGGTTTTTGGCGAACATCGCGTCTACCTGCTCTGCTGATCGCCGCGATGGTTGCGCTGGGATGTCAGCCGAGCGTCGAAACGCCAGAGCCTAACGCCGCCAAAGAGGCAGCCCCTCTCCGAATTCTGTTGGTCGACGAGACTTCGCTCGACGAGGTCCTGCAGCGGGAATGGAGCGCCCGCTTCGATACCCCGCTATCGATCGAACATGTCACCGCTGCCGATCTTTCGCAAGCTAAGCGACTGGGAACCGATGTCGTCATCTTCCCGACCATGATGCTTGGATCGCTTGCCGAAGCCGATCTGATTGCCCCTCTGCCGACGGATGAAGTGGAATCGCAAGCTCGCGATGTGCGCGAGCAATTCGCCAACGTTCGCGCCGAAACTCGCTGGGAGGGGCAAACTTTTGGTGTCAGCCTGGGATCGCCTCGCTGGCTACTCGCCTACCGCAGCGACTTGCTCGCCCAAGCCGGAATCGAGCCACCCCAGACCTGGGCTCAATTAAGCGAAGCCTGCCAGCGACTTGCGGATCGGTCGCAGTTTGCAGACTTGCCGATTGCGAAAGAGAAATGGTACTCGCTGTTGCAGCCGACAGCTCCGCAGAATGGGGGCAATTGGATGCTCGCACGTGCCGCCAGCAAATTGGCCGCTGGATCTCAGATTTCTCCTCTGCTGAACTACGACACCCTCGAACCTCGGCTCACCTCGCCCGCAATCGTCGATGCCCTTTCCGCTCTTGTGTCCGACGCAACTAGCGCTGGTCAAACCGACGAACTATCACCTTCTCTTTGCTGGCAAAAAATTGTGGCTGGCGAATGCGCCATGGCGATCGCTTTTCCCGAGCGTCTCGACGAAGCCGCTCTCGATGCCACCCCAAAGACGATTCGTGAGTCGATTCGGTTTGTCCCGCTCCCCAGCAGCGAGGAAGGCTCCACCATTGCTTTCGGAGGTTTTTCGGGGCGTATCGTCTCGGTGGCTAGCGCGTCGGATCAGCCGCAACTGGCAGCCACCTTTCTTTGGTGGCTGACATCAAGCGAAATTGCCAGTCGCATCGCGCCAGCCTGTGCAGATACCTGCCCCACGAGTCCCCAACAACTCGAGCAACTCTCGAGCTGGACAGGAGAACTCGCTGGAGCCCCGCTCGAGAGCGCCAAAGAAGCCCTCAAGCAAACGCTGGAAGCCTCCGAGCAACTGATCCCTCTGCGAGTCCCCGGCTATCAGCTTTACGCCGAGGCACTCGATAAAGCGGTTCGCGATACTCTGAGTAAGAAGTCCGATGCCCAGAAAGCACTCGAGGCTGCCTCTGCCGAGTGGAAGGGCACCACCGTCGCCAAGGGGAGCGATGGGCAACGACAGGCATATCATCGCAGCTTGAAGTAGCCACCGAGGCGCACACATTTACGCCGCAGCCACTTGCGGACAGTTAATCGTCTGGCATCGTAAACGGCTTGTCGGCGGAAATTACGTCAGGCCCTTGGCCTGCCCGTTTTTCGTAATGGCCATCACCAGCTTTCACATACTTTGTGAATCCGAGGCGATCGAGCTTCTTATCGTCGGCAACCGACCGGCTCATTGCTCCATCCGACCAACGCCCGCCAATGTTAGGCGGCTGAATCACGCGCCGTACAGGTAGACCCGACTCGGGATGTTTGGTCAGCGCGTCGTCGGCCATGCTCTGATAAAGTTCAAAACGCTCGCCTGGCTGGCCACCTTCGGTGATAACTTCGTAGACATAGATTGGCATGTTGGTACCTCGCAAACGCCGGGCACTCTTCGGATTGCCCCAAGTGGGCCCCTTCTTTACTTGTAGCTACGGCAGTGCTCGCAGGCAATTGCCGGGAGCCGGAAGCGAGCAGATCGAGCGGTTTTGACTACCGATCCGCCGGAAGAAGTCGAGGACGCGGGCATTTCATTCCCACTACTCGGCCAAAGTTGGTCGCCAGGCTGTTGAAATTTCCCTCGAGAAAACCGACGAGTGCCGGATCGATGCCACGCGTCATCCAGCGATCGGCAAGCTTTCCCATTTCAAAATCGTACGCCGCTTGCGACGACGAGTGGGCATAGCAGCGTCCCTCGTGTCGGCGAATATCACCGTCAAACTTCGGGCTAATGTGCCACAGTTCGTGGAAGATCGTGATCAGCTTCTCGCGGAAATCGAGGTTCATAAACCGGGGAAGACAAAACGTCAGGATGTAGAGCATCTCGACACCAGCGGGTGAAACGACTCGCTGAATCCGCAGCTTCTTTCCCCGACGAACACCGACTGCACTCCCACCTTCAAATCGAAGTGGTGTGAGGGACGCATAGAGCCCCCACTTACTCGTGCTGCGTGCCTGGCTGAAGGTGACGGCAATCCGCGAAAAATCGACGTGCGATAGCTCGGGGGTCACGGCCACCGCTTCGATGCAGACGCTCCGAATGGCGGCAGTAAAGTCGAACACAGACTTTGCACGGAGCACGGGAGCTAATTCCCCACGTGCTGATGCGCCGCTGCTTCCCCGTCGATGTTCTGCTCGTGATTTAGCCACCGGGAGAAACTCCTGTTCCCGGAACGATTTTTCGAATGATGGGCCTATGATGCTTCAGGTCGACGGGGGAAACAAGTGCGGATCAAAGCACTTTTGCCATCTTTCCGGGCAAGCAACGCGCAGCAAAAAACCGAGTTAGCCGGAGCGAACTCGCTTTTGCTTAAATCGTTTGGATGAGGTGCCCAGAACGAGCGAACCAATCGACCTTAGTTCGAAGCTTCATCGCCACCGAACGAAGGCTTCTCAGCCTTCTGAACGACGCGATCGCGAATGCCTACGAATTCGATGATGGCTCGAGTACCGGCGTCACCCAGGCGTGGCTTGGCAAGACGAACAACGCGGGTGTAACCCCCGTCGCGATCCTTAAAGCGAGGGCCGAGGTCGTTGAATAGAATGCGAACGGCCGTCTTGTCACCAAGCATACGAATCGCTTGGCGGCGAGCAGCAACAGCTGGTGCAACTGCCTTGGCCCAATCGCGCCACTGCGGGCTCTTTCGCCACTGATTCCAAGCTTCGGTGCCACGCTTGGCTTCGGTGCCGAGCTTTTTGGCAGCTTCAATGTGCTTGAGCGAACGACGAGCAATGGTGATGCAACGTTCGACGAGCGGGCGAACTTCTTTCGCCTTATGCAGCGTGGTAACGATGCGTCCCTTCACCTTAGGAGCATTCTCTTCTCCCTCGGCGTCGCGTTCAGTGAGAACCAGCGCCGCAGCGAGATTCTTCAGCAAAGCTTTGCGGTGACTTGGGCTACGGCCGAGGACGCGGCCTTTACGACGGTGACGCATGGCAAACTCGCAAATATCAAAAAAGTGGGCGGCTGAGGATCTGAGTTCCAAAATCAGGCATCATCGATGACTAGCGAGCCATCGAAGCTGGCGGAACTCGCATTCCCAAGTACATACCCAGGTCGTGCAATTTGTCTTTGACTTCGTTGAGTGTAGTCTCGCCGAAGTTGCGAACTTCAAGCAGTTGATCTTCTGTCTTCTGCACCAAGTCGCGAACGGTGTGGATGTTTTCCGATTCGAGGCAGTTCATGGCTCGAACCGACAGCTTCAATTCAGCCAAGCTCATGGCAAGCTTGCCGTCGAGAGCACCGTCGACCACAGGGCTGCCACCACGAGATGGGGCATGCACGCGTGGGCCGAGTTCAGAGTACTGCACGAACGGATTGAGATGCTTGCGGAGAATCTTGGCCGATTCGACGAGCGCCATTTCAGGATGGATCGAACCATTGGTCCAGATCTCAAGCGTCAGGCGATCGTAGTTCGTCTTTTGACCCACGCGGGTTTCTTCCACTTCATAGCGAACACGGGTGATCGGGCTGAACACGGCATCAATGGGAATGATGCCGATTTCGTGATCGCCGGTGCTATGCTCGGTTGCTGGAATATAACCACGACCATTTTCAACAACCATTTCCATCATGAATGGAACGTTGTCGGTCAGGGTCGCCAGAACGTGGTTCTTGTTGATGATTTCAACGTCGCTATCAACTTGAACATCGGCACCTGTAATCAAACCGGTGGTGTTCTTTTCGACGGTGATCACACGGGTCGATTCGCTGTGATTCTTCACCACCAGCGACTTGACGTTGAGCACGATGTCGGTGACATCTTCGAGAACACCGGGGATGGTGGTGAACTCGTGCTGAGCGCCACGAATCTTGATCTGCGTAATAGCGGAACCTTCGAGGCTCGACAGCAGGATTCGACGCAAGCTATTGCCAATTGTGGTGCCGAAGCCACGCTCGAACGGTTCGGCAACGAATTTGCCGTAGGTCGAAGTGAGTGTGGTGGCATCGCAGTTGACGATGCTGGGAAGTTCGAATCCCCGCCAGCGAATATGCATTGCAATCTCTCCCGAGGAACCAAATCGAAAAATACGTCAGGGGGAACGGTCTGTTGCGAGCTTAGGTTGCCTAGCGACTGCGAGACACTCTGTGAGGTACTCAGCAGACGAGCATAGACAACGCCAGATCACACGCGGCGACGCTTCGGAGGACGGCAGCCGTTGTGTGGGATCGGCGTGCAATCTTCAATCGTCTTGACGGTCATGCCAGCGGTCTGCAATGCGGTGATTGCACTTTCGCGGCCCGAACCGGGACCTTTCACGCGAACTTCCAGTTCCTTCACACCATATTTCGAAGCCTTCTCGGCAGCTTGCTGACCAGCGCACTGTCCGGCAAACGGGGTGCTCTTGCGGCTTCCTTTGAAGCCACAGGTGCCAGCGCTAGCCCAACAAAGCGTGTCACCCTTGGTGTCGGTGACAGTAACGGTCGTGTTGTTGAAGGTCGCTTTCACGTGAGCGATGGCGACCGTCACATTGCGACGAATTTTCTTCTTCTTAACTTTCGACACGACTTCTCACCCTTAGGTCAACAAGTTTGGTCTGCTCGAGAGAAGCAGAAATGATTCACAAGTGATTCTTAAGCTCGCAGTGTCACTCTCGAGGCGACACCGGATTGATCGTTGACGACATGGCATGTGGTCTTGTGGCAGATAATCAACTTCGCAAGGAAGCGATACCACCACGAAGGCCAACTAACGCATGTCCTTCACACCCTTCTTACCAGCAACGGTCTTCTTAGGACCTTTACGGGTGCGTGCGTTTGTCTTGGTACGTTGACCGCGAACAGGAAGGCCCAGGCGGTGACGAATACCGCGGTAGCACTTGATGTCGCGGAGGCGATTGATGTTCTGCTGGACGAGACGACGGAGAGGACCTTCCACCGTGTAGTCGCGCTCGAGCAACGTGGCCAGGCGGGCCAACTCTTCTTCCGAAAGGTCACGAGCACGCTTTTCCGTGTCGATGCCAGCTTTTTGGCAAAGTTCGCGGGCCACATGATCGCCAACACCGTACAGATACCCCAGCGAGATGACCGTGGGCTTATCGTTCGGAATGTCCACACCTAGCAAACGAGGCATAACCCAATGCTCCAGTACCGAAAACTCACACCGGCTATTTTGTCTATTAGTTTCTGATTCAAACTGCCGCGGACAACAGGTCCAGCGATGCAGTAGGGATAAAATCGCGATTTGAGCCGTGCTGCTCTCTCGAACTAAATCAAGACAAGCTTTGACAAGGCTCGCTCAGTTTCGTGCCCAAGCAAGTTAGCTAGGCAGCGTAACTGCTAGCCCTGGCGCTGCTTGTGGCGAGCATTGCTGCACACGACATAAACCCGACCTTTGCGACGAACGATCTTGCAGTTCTCGCAAATCTTTTTCACGCTGGTTCGAACCTTCATATCACCACCACACATGCTTGCGCTAGAGGAAAGCGAGAAAGTATAGCCCTACTCGCCTACTGCTCACAAGGGGCGGCGGCGAGGAATTTTCATGTTTTCGAGTCTTTCGCCATCAGTTCGACTTGACTTCGAACCCAGACAACGAAATCCACCCTTTCAACACCAAACTAACCCTCGCAGGCTCGCTAGCTTACAGAATCGCCAGCTTGGCAGTGAAAGCACTTAACTTCGTACGACAGGATGCTCCCGGCAGCGATCAACCTCTGCCTTGATCTTGGCAAACACCTCGTCGGCGGTCCCTAAAGCGTCGATCGACACCAACAGGCCCTGTTTTCGATAATAGTCGAGCAGCGGAAAGGTTTGCCGTTTATAGACTTCCATTCGCTGTGTGATCGTTTGCGGATTGTCGTCAGCACGCTTTTCAGCGGCTGCTCGGCGAAGCATACGTCCGACCAACTCCGCCTCATCAGCAGCCAGCTCAATCACCATATCGAGTGGGGTCTTGCGACCCTCGAGCGTGACGTCGAGCGAACGTGCCTGCTGCAGCGTGCGAGGAAAACCGTCGAACAAACACCCCTTCGCGAACTCAGGCTGGTCGAGGCACTCCCCCACCAGGCTCAGAACCAAAGGATCAGGGGCAAGTTGCCCGCGATCGACATATTGGGCGGCCAGCAGACCCAGTGGTGTTTGCTGACTCTTGGCGGCTCGCAAGAGTTCGCCGGTCGAAAGGTGGGGGATGCCGAGGTACTCGAGCAGTCGCTTGGACTGAGTACCTTTCCCCGCACCCGGAGGACCGATGAAAACTATCAGCATGCCAGCCTCGCCAGATTCCCCGCCGATCCGCCCCGCGAGGCCTTCCACTTCGAGTAATCCGCCTCCGAAGAAGCGTCAGGATTAAGGTTCCAGGAGTCCGCGATAGTCTCGCATCACCAAGTGGCTGTCGATCTTCTGAATCAGATCGAAAGCAACCGAAACAGCAATCAAAAGACCAGTTCCACCGTAAAAGCTCGCTACGTTCGGGGCCACGTTCAAAGCACTCGAAACAAACGTAGGAACAATGGCCACGAGCGACAAAAATGCCGCACCCACATAAGTGATGCGAACCATCACTTTTTCGAGATGCTCGGCAGTTCGGCGACCTGGACGATAGCCGGGGATGAACGTTCCAAAGTCTTTCAGGTTGTCAGCCATTTCCTTCGGGTTGAAGGTAATAGCGGTCCAAAAGTAGCTGAAGAAGTAGATCAGAATCACGTAGCAAACGATGTAGGTGAAGCTCGTTCCGCTGGCAAACATCCCCTGCAGTTCGTAAAAGAACTTGGCAGTGGTCTGTCCACTATCGCTTTCCGAACCGGCGAACGAGCTGGCGATCAAACCAAAGATGAACGCGGGAAGCATCAGCAAGCTGCTGGCGAAGATGATCGGCATCACACCCGACTGATTCAGCCGGAGTGGCAGGTACTGACGACCACCACCGAACTGGCGACGACCACGCACATGCTTAGCGCTTTGTGTTGGGATCTGACGCTGTCCTAAGGTGATAAACACCACTCCAAAAACCACCGCCACAAACAGAATCGCCAGAACGACGATGTGCTCAATACCAACTTCGCTGAATGCGGTTAGCGACCACTTCATGTTGGTCGTAAAGTCGATAAGTGCCACTGGCATCTGGGCCAAAATGCCTGCCATGATGAGCAAGCTGATACCATTGCCGATACCGAACTCGTCGATCTGCTCACCAATCCACATCACGAACATCGTGCCGCAGGTCATGGTGAGAATGCAGGTGATATACCACGACCAGTGAAGCGAATTACCTGACAAAAAGTCAGGGTGAATCGTCGAGGCTTGACCATCACCACTAGATAGCATGGTCCCAAGGAACATCATGCTCTGGACCACACACATCGCCACCGTGAGATAGCGGGTGTATTCGTTGATTTTCTTCCGCCCCGTTTCCCCTTCCTTACGAAGGTCTTCGAGCGGCTTCCAAACACTTCCGAGGAGCTGCAAAATGATCGAGGCTGAGATGTACGGCATAATGCCGAGACCAAAGATCGTCACTTGCTTCAGGTCGGCCGCGCTGAACACAGCCACATTGGTGAAGAACTTCGCAAGTTCATTCGATTGGCTGTCCATGTTGGCAGCCAACTGAGCCTGGTTCACCACAGGGAGTGGAATGTGATAACCAATGCGGAACACGCCGAGAAGAATGGCAGTGAAGATGATCTTCTGCCGCAGTTCGGGGATAGTGAAAATCGCCCTGAATTTCTGCCACATAAGGTAATCCGTCCGGGAAAGGTCTTGCGGTTCTCGCTCGAAGGCCTACCTGCCCGAGCAACCAACTTGTCTATCTGATCGAGGCTTCTGGAATCGATCGCTCGAAGCGTCCGCACCCGCAACCCATAAGGCTACAAAGAGTCTGAACTGAGCTTCTACGAAAGATCCACTAGAGCTGGCAACTTACCAAATCCTGTCGAGCGCTGCTATGCGAGAGCGAAGCCAGAAAGAACAGAAATCGCGGACGACTTCGAGATGGCACAAGGTGGGAGAAGGACCTGCAACCTATCGTGTTCTACGGACAGTTTCGTTAGGCGAAGCGTGCGGTTGAAGGAAGGCTGGTGAGCAATGCCCGTGATGATCGCCTGTGGCTTGCCGAAATGCAACCAAAAAGTGGCTACCAACAACAAGCTGCCCGAGTCAGCTTGCACTGACCCGGGCTGGGTGTCTTTTTCGACTAGCTTACTTTTTCTTGGGGGGCTTTGCGGCTTCAGCGGCGGCTCGCTTCTCGGCGACCGTCACTTTGCCGGGTAGCACGTTTGCTGTGCCGCCGAGCTTTTCGATCTTCTCTTTGGCCGACTCGCTGAAGCGATGAGCCGAGATCGTAAATTTCTTGGTCAGATCGCCATCGCCCAAAACCTTCAGCACATCGTACTGACCGCTGATGATGCGATTCTCGGCGAGCAGTTCTGGAGTCACTGTGGTGCCGTCTTCGAACATGGCCTCGAGATCACCCACATTGATGATCATGACCTTCTGAGCGAAGCTATTGGTAAAACCACGCTTTGGAACGCGGCGAACCAGCGGGCTACCACCACCTTGGAAAATCGGAAGCGACTTCCAACCGGCACGAGCTCGTTGGCCCTTGTGACCCTTACCAGCGGTTTTGCCGTTGCCCGAACCAGTACCGCGACCGCGGCGATTCGTGTGCTTATGCTTTTCAATCCCAACATTGATTTCGTGCAAGCTCATGTCAGCGAAACTCCTCGCAGCCGCTCGATGTCTTGCGAAGTACGCAGGAGACCAAGAGCCTTGATGGCAGCCTTGACAACGGTAACTTGGTTCCCGGTGCCGAAGCTTTTGGTGATGATGTTCGAAATACCAGCTGCTTCACAAACAGCACGCACGGCCGCACCGGCGATAACGCCCGTACCAGGACCAGCGGGCATGAGCATGACGTCAGCCGAACCGAACTGAGCTCGCACCATATGCGGGATCGTACCTTCCGAGAGTGGAACACTCACCATGGTACGAGCGGCTTGCTTTTGAGCCTTTTCGACGCTGGGGGGAACTTCGTTGGCCTTGGCATAGCCCCAGCCCACTCGTCCCTTACCGTCACCAACAACCACCATTGCAGCAAAGCTGAAGCGGCGACCACCCTTCACAACGGCGGCACAGCGCTTGATCTGCACGGTCTTGTCGATGAACTCACTTCGCGTCGTCTCGTTAGCCACAGTGGCTCCTCCCGTGATACATACTCAAGTTACTGCCAAAGGCAGTAGCGGTTTGGACTCGGCTTTCAACCTGTCATGCTTGAATGAACGCCCGACTCATCCAAGTTGCAATCGTGATTCTTTGCGACCTCACCGAGGTCGACTTCGGTCTGATCAACTTAGCGCTAGAAGCCAGCACTGCTTAGAAGCTGAGTCCAGCTTCACGAGCAGCATCGGCCAAAGCAGCTACACGACCATGATAGCGGAAATGACCGCGATCAAAACAGACCTGCTTAATTCCTGCAGCAATCGCACGTTCGGCGATCACTTTGCCGATGGCAGCAGCAGCTTCTTTGTTGCCGCCTGCAGCAATTTGTTCGCGAACGCTGGTGTCGAGCGTGCTGGCCGAGACAAGGGTCTTGCCTTGCGAATCGTCGATCACTTGGACCGAGATGTTCTGCAAGCTGCGATAGACCGACAAGCGAGGACGCTCGGTCGTACCGCGAACCGCTTTACGCACGCGATATTTCCGACGCTGCCGCCGACCACCCAGAATCTTGTTCTTATCCACGTCCGCACCTCAAACCTAAAAATTCGTAACTCTCTCATCGCCACGGTGCCAAGCTATCTGAGACGTCGACAGAGTTTCTGTCGCGTCAAGCAGTCTGTAGCGTACTGCTTACAGAAACTTGGCGGAGCAACTTTACTTGGTCGCTGCCTTACCTGGCTTGAGCTTGATCGTTTCACCCTGATAACGAACACCCTTGCCCTTGTAAGGCTCAGGCTTGCGAAGCGAACGAAGCTCGGCGGCGAACTGGCCCACCTTCTGCTTGTCGCAACCTTGAATCACAATGTGAGTTTGATCGGGGCAGGTAACGGTCAAGCCAGCGGGAATCTCACGCTTGAGTTCGTTGGCCAAGCCGACGCGCAGGTTCAGGATCGTTCCCTTGAGCGACACCACGTAACCGACGCCCACCACTTCCAGACGCTTCTCGTAACCGTTTTTGACCCCAATGATCATGTTGTTGATGATCGCCCGCGAAAGCCCATGCAAAGCACGCGATTCACGCTCATCATCGACACGTTTAACGACAATTTCCTTAGTCGCGGCGTCGACTTCAACCGAGATCGGCTTACTTGGTTCCCACTCGAGCTTCCCCTTGGGACCTTCGACGAGAACCTTCCGACCCGAAAGCGAGACTTTCACGCCGTCGAGAACGGGAACTGGTTTATTGCCGATACGTGACATGATCACACTCGCCGAAAACAAGGACCAAACTTTGAATCAAACAGCTCACTCACCCGAGGAATGCTTCAAGCTCCCAATCTCGCAAAGCAGCGAAATCGTGCGAAGCAAAATCGCTTAGTAGAGTTCGCACAACACTTCGCCACCGAGCTTCTTTTGGCGAGCTTCGCGATCGCTCAGTACACCACCACTGGTGCTGATGATCGAGATACCCAGGCCGTTGAGAACCGGGCGGAGTTCCGTGGCTTTACGATAAACACGGCGACCAGGCGAGCTGATACGCTTGATGTGCTGGATGACATGCTCGCCGTTGGGGCCGTACTTCAGTTCGAGACGGAGCGTTTTGATCGCTTCGCCATCAACTTCCGACCAATCCCAAATGTAGCCTTCACGCTTAAGAACGTCGGCCACGCCTCGCTTCACCTTCGACACAGGAACATCCACATGTGGACGCTCCACGTGCACGGCATTGCGAATCCGCGTCAACATATCGGCGATAGGGTCAGTAAGCATGTCTTTCGAATCCCTTAACTACCAATCAGCTCTCAGCATTGGGCCACCGCTAGAAGTCACCACCTCAAGCACTCGCTGAGGAGGATTCCTTCGTCGCCAACATCCAAACTACTACCAGCTAGCCTTACGCACGCCGGGAATCAAACCCTGGTCGGCGAGCTTGCGGAAGCAAATGCGGCAGATACCAAACTTGCGATACACACCTCGTGGGCGACCGCACATTTGGCAGCGCCGATTGAGCCGTGTCGAAAACTTGGGCTCCAATTTGGATTTGGCAATCTTGCTTTTACTGGCCACGTTTCTGCTGCCTTATTGTGAAAATCTCACACTCCTAAAGGCGGAGTATGGGTGAATTCTCGAGGCTCACCAAACCGCAACTTGTCAGCCTAACGAATCACGAACTGTATTAAATCGGCGACGTTACTTGTCGCCACCTTCCGTCTGGAACGGCATTCCCATAGCGGCCAACATCTCACGCGACTCGTCGTCGGTAGCATTGCGAACCACTACGGTGATGTTCATACCTTGCGGACGGGTGAATTTATCGGGGTTGAGTTCAGGGAACACCAACTGTTCCGACAGACCCAAACTGTAGCTGCCATTGCCATCGAATGCAGTTCGGCTCACACCACGAAAGTCGCGAACGCGAGGAAGCGCCAGCGAGATGAGGCGATCGAGGAACTCAAACATCCGCCGACCACGAAGCGTAACCTTGCAGCCAATCGGCATGTTCTCACGAAGACGAAAGGCTGAAATAGCCGAACGGGACTTGGTGATAATAGGGCGTTGACCGGTGATTTGGCCCATCGCTTCTGCAGCAGTTTCCAGGAATTTTTTATCCTGCACTGCAGCACCAACACCCATGCTCACCACGATCTTTTCGATGCGTGGCAACGACAACTTGTTGGCGCGACCTAGCTTTTCAGCCAAGGCAGGCAGCACTTCTTTCTCAAACTTGACCTGCATTCGCGATGTCATAACCGTCACTCGCTACAAACTGATTCGATTGAGTCGTATGCCGCTGAGATCGAGTTGACCTGAGCGATACTAGCCTAACGGCTGTTGTTACTTCTTCTTAGCAGGGGCGATCACGCCAGCCGAAGTTCCACACTTCTTGCAGAAGCGTTCCTTCGAGCCGTCAGCTGCGACGCGTGAACCAGTTCGCGAAGCACTGCTGCACTTCGAGCAAAACAGGAGCACGTTCGAGATCTGAATCGGCATCTCTTTCGAGAGGCGACCACCCTGTGGGTTCTTTTGGCTGCGGCGAACGTGCTTGTAGACACGGTTCACCCCTTCAACCACGAGCTTACCAGCTTCGCGATCGATCGAGAGCACCTTGCCACGCACACCTTTGTCGTCGCCGGTGATTACTTCCACCACGTCGTTTGCTTTGATGTGCATTAGACCACCTCGCTCGCCAAACTAACGATTTTCATGTAATTCTTGTCACGCAGCTCACGAGCAACGGCACCAAAGATACGCGTGCCGCGTGGATTGCCTTCAGCATCCACGAGCACCACAGCATTGGCATCGAAACGAACGTAGCTACCATCCGCACGACGCTGAGGACTCTTGGTGCGAACCACCACAGCCCGAACGACGGCCTTCTTCTTGATTTCGCTACCCGGAATAACACTCTTCACGCTGCAAATGATCACGTCGCCAATGCCAGCGGTGCGACGACGCGAACCACCCAGCACCTTCACGCACATCACTTCGCGGGCGCCGGTGTTGTCGGCAACGGCCATCCGAGTTTCTTGCTGAATCATGACTCAACTCTTGTCTTCTAGGCGTCTGATCAAAACGGATCAGGCGTTGTCCGGTCTCAACTGCAAACTGGTCTACAGCCGACTGCGAGGTAGCGGACTACTCCGCTGCATCCGCTGGCTTACTGGTATCGACCTTAGCAGCCGAAACGACGCGAACCAGGTTCCATCGCTTGGTGGCCGACATAGGACGGCACTCTTCGATCTCGACCGTATCACCCATCTTCGATAGGTTGGCTTCGTCGTGTGCGTAGCAAATCGTGCGGCGACGCATGATCTTGCCATACGTAGCATGACGAACTACCAGCGGCACTTCCACGCGACGGGTCTTATCACCCTTATCACGCGTAACAAGTCCAACAACAACTCGCTTGGGCATGGCCTGACCAACTTTGCAGTGAAACCAAAGGAAACTTGTTTAATGACGAATCAGCTCGAAACCAAAACTAGGCAGCAACTGCCTTGCTCGCCTTCTCGCACTGAATCGTCTTAATGCGAGCGACAAGACGCTTCAGTCGACGAAGTTCCGAAGGAGCATCAAGACGCTCGGTTTGAGCCTGCATCCGAAGACGAAACAAGTTGTGTTCCGTTTCCTTCAGCGTGAGACCCAGCTGCTCGTCGCTCATCTCTCGAAGTTCAGTCGCCTTCATCGCCATCTACCTTCGCTCTGTAGCATCACGTTCTGTAAACTATCTGTTCGACACACCGCTGCACTAGGCAGGACGACGACGAACCATGCGAACACGTACCGGCATCTTGTGAGCCAAACGAGCGAAGCAAAGCTTTGCCTGCTGTTCAGTCACGCCGTTGAGTTCAAATAGGATCGTACCTTCGCGAACCACAGCCACCCAGTGATCCGGTTCACCTTTACCCTTACCCATTCGAGTCTCGAGTGGGCGGGAAGTGACCGACTTGTGTGGGAATACGCGAATGTACAAACGACCTTCACCACGGATATATTGCTGTGCAGCAATACGACCCGATTCGATGGTTGTCGCTTTGATCCAGCCACCTTGCAAAGCCTGCAAGCCGTAATCGCCAAAGACCACGCGGTTACCGCGTTGGGCTTTACCTTTTATACGTCCTCTTTGGCTTTTTCGGTGCTTCACTCGTTTGGGCATCAGCGCCATTGGAAGCATCTCCCTCAAACATACCTTGGTTGACCCAAACCTGAACACCGATATGACCTTGGGCGGTCATCGCTTCGGTGAAGCCATAATCGATCTTGGCACGAAGCGTACTGAGTGGCAGCGATCCAGCAGTTGCCTTTTCGCAGCGGGCCATTTCGGCACCACCCAAACGACCAGCCAATTGAATCTTCACACCCTTAGCACCGGCGTCCATTGTTTGCTCGATCGCACGCTTGAGCGTACGGCGGAAACTGGCTCGCTTGGAAAGCTGTTGGGCAATTTCTTCTGCAATCAGCTGAGCCTGGATTTCAGGCCGAGCGATTTCTTCAATCTTAAGGTTGATGCGACGGCCGGTCAGGTTCTGCAGTTCTTCCTGCAGGATCTCGACCTCTTGACCCTTCTTACCGATGATCACACCAGGCCGAGCCACGAACAAAACGACCTTCACTTCATCGCGAGTACGTTCGATCTCGATTCGATCGATACCTGCACTGCGATATTGCGTTTTGCTTGGGTGATTCTTTACGAACTCGCGAATCTTCTTGTCCTCGAGGAGCAGATTGGCATACTCCTTCTTGGACGCATACCAACGACTCTTCCAACCGATCATGATGCCGGTTCGAAAGCCGATTGGATGAACTTTCTGTCCCATATGCCTTACTCGCTTCTGACTGAACTCTGTACTCGAGTCTTAGCTGCTAACCGTGAAGCAGATCACCCTCACTGCGAAATTTACATCTCGCTGATGTCGGTGAGCCCCACATGAATGTGCGATGTGCGACGTTTGATTCCGTATGCCATACCACGCGAGACAGGCCGAATTCGCTTGAACATCGGGCCGCCATCAACGCGGGCATCGGTCACCACCAACTGCTCGACGCGAACCGTCTTACCGGGGTTTTGCTCTGGATCTTGAGCATTGCCGATCGCCGACTTCAAAACCTTCTCCAGCAAACGAGCACCACGATGGGGCTGATACTTGAGAATGTCGAGCGCTTCGTCGGCAAACTTGCCACGGATCATGTCCGCCATCAAGCGAACCTTACGGGCGCTCATGCGGGCGTGTTGGTGACTTGCTTTGAATGCCATATTAAACTCTTTTCATCTCTTGCGACTTTGATGGTCGTTATAAGAAGCACTTATAAGTCCAGTCAAACTACAAGCAAATTCCTACGCTTTACTTCTTGGCCTTACCGCCGTGACCCTTAAAGGTACGAGTCGGAGCAAACTCGCCCAGCTTGTGACCGACCATATCTTCGGTAACAAACACCTTGAGATGTGCCTTGCCGTTGTGAACCATGAATGTGAGGCCCACAAATTCGGGAACAATCGTGCAGCCACGAGCCCACGTCTTGATCGGTTCTTTCGAACCTGATGTCAGGGTGGCTTGCACCTTCTTGTAGACCTTGAAATCTACAAAAGGACCCTTTTTGGTAGACCTGCTCATAGGAGTCTCAACTCACTCGCTTAAACGGTAACTCAAACAATTATTTCAGTTTCAGGACGCCATAACGACGCGAACGGCGACGACGAACAATCGCCGAATTCGAGGCCTTACGACGCTTGCGGGTCGAACCACCCTTGGCCGGAATACCCGTCGGGCTGACCGGATGGCGACCACCCTTGGTACGACCTTCACCACCACCGTGCGGGTGATCGATCGGGTTCATGGCAGTACCGCGAACGGTTGGGCGAACGCCCATCCAACGCTTACGACCAGCCTTACCAATGACAACGTTCATTGCGTCCGAGTTGCCCACAGCACCTACCGTCGCACGGCAAGTAGCAGGAACACGGCGAATTTCGCCGCTCGGAAGCTGAATTTGTGCCCAGCCTGATTCACGTGCCATCAGGACTGCACTCGAGCCTGCACTACGACAGAGGCGAGCACCACGACCTGGAGCAAGTTCAATATTGTGGATTGTCACGCCGGCAGGAATGCGGCTCATCGGCAGGCAATTGCCAACCGTGGGAGGTGCATCAGGTCCGCTTTCGACCGTCTGGCCGGCGAGCAAACCATCGGGAGCGATGATGAACCGCTTTTCGCCGTCGGCATAAAACAACAGAGCAATACGAGCGTTGCGGTTGGGATCGTACTGGATCGAATCAACCTTGGCAGGGATTCCGTCCTTGGTGCGATGAAAATCGATAACGCGATACTGCTGCTTATGGCCACCGCCGATGTGACGAGTGGTAATCTTACCCTGGTTGTTGCGTCCGCCGGTCTTCTTCTTTGGTTTGAGGAGCGACTTCGGAGCAACTGCACCTTTGGTGAGTTCTTTGAAATCGCTAACGCTCGCACCACGGCGACCTGGCGTTACCGGATTGTAATGACGAATGCCCATTTCAGCTCACCGCCCCGTTATGGAGGCCTTAGTTGTTTGACTCAAGCCGCTGCGAAACTACGAACGAAACGATTAGAAGAAGTTGATACGGTGCTCAGCGTTGAGCGTTACGATCGCCTTCTTCCACGACTTCGTCACACCAGCCTTCGTGCGGTTGCGACGGCTCTTGCCAAGGCGGTTTTGCGTGCGAACGCTTTCTACCTTGACTTCGAACAACTCTTCGACGGCGCGACGGATGTCGTGCTTGGTCGCGAGAGGATTGACTTCGAACGAATATTGGTTGTTGCGGGTGCTGCGATGCATCCCTTTTTCTGTCACGAGCGGACGAAGCACCACCTGGTAAGACTCCAGGCGAGGTGTTTCGGTCGTTTGAATTTCAGTCGACATGGGATAATCCTCAGGCAACTCGCAGATCTTGGGGCAGCGGCATCATCAGCCACTGCCATCTCATTTCATCGAACAAACAACTAGCCCTTAGCTCGAGTCTTGATGGCATCGAGAGCGGCCTTCGTGACCAGCATCTTGCGAGGCATAAGAACCGAGAGAGCATTGAGGTCGGCGACGGGGGAAACCGTCACTTTGTCGATGTTACGAGCACTCTTATAAACGTTGACGTCAAGACCGGCCGTGGTCACCAGCGTGCTGGCTCCAGCCAATCCGAGCGTCTTCAGGATCGTAGCAACTTCTTTAGTCTTCGGAGCGGCCATCGACAATTCGTCGATCACCACCACGCTGTTTTGATTGAGCTTATGGGCAATTGCCATACGCGTGGCAGCTTGCACAGCCTTGCGAGGGAGGCGATAGGAGTAGTCGCGTGGGCGGAGAGCAAAAATGTGTCCACCACCACGACGAACACCCGAGCGGCGCGAACCTGCACGAGCGTTACCCGTACCCTTCTGACGGTACATCTTCTTCGTCGAACCAGCTACTTCACCACGACCTTTCGTGCGATGCGTACCTTGACGAAGATTCGCCTGGTACATCACTACGACGTCGTGCAGCAGCTGCTGGCTGATCTTCGGGGCGATTTCGGCAGGGTCGATTTCGTACTTGCCGACCTCAGCACCCGAGCGATTAAAGACAGGAAGTGTTGCCATGTTCGTATGCCAATAAAAACTTTGTGTTTGCCCTGAGACCTTGAACGCCGGAGCGATTAGTTGCTCTAGCTGACCTTGTTGGTCTCTCGAATGATCACCATTGCACCCTGTGGACCAGGGACGGGACCATTGATGAGCAGAAGATTATTTTCTTTGTCGACTCGCACAAGCTTGATGTTGCGAGTAGTGATGCGAGCACTTCCGTACTGGCCCGGCATCTTCTTGCCTTTTTTCATACGGCCACCACCGCGGTTCGAAGCGAGGGCACCAGTACCACCCATGTGGCGATGCACCTTCTTCACACCGTGCGTCGCACGCTGACCGGCAAAGTTATGCCGTTTCATTGCACCCGAAAAACCACGGCCTTTGGAGATGCCGGTGACGTCAACAGCCTTGACGCCTTCGAGTGCTTCGACCGTCACATCTTGACCGACGGTAAAGCCATCGGCGGAGCCGCGGAATTCGCGAACAAATCGCTTAGGTTCGCAAGCGGCTTTAGCAACTGCAACAACACCGGCAGCTGCACGCCGCTTGGCACGCTTGCTTTCGAGTGCTGCTACGTGACCACGTTCACTGCGACTGGCGAGGCGGCGAGGCTTATCAAGAAAGCCAAGCTGAACAGCCTCATAGCCATCGCGCTCCAGTGTTTTAAGCTGGAGGACACGACAAGGGCCTGCCTCGACGACCGTGACTGGAATTGCATTTCCAGCCTCATCATAAATTTGCGTCATCCCGACCTTGCGGCCGAGTATACCCTTAGTCATCGCCATGTGTCCCGTGGTCATATGCTTACTGGAGCGCGAAGGAAACCTTCGTCTTACCAGCGAAGCTTCCGATTCAATTTGCTGCCCCAATGAAGCAGATTGGAAATCACACCAATTCGACACCAAATCAATATTTCAAAACCCTGCCGAGCAGTACTCAACGGGGCCTTAAAGATTCAACTTAACTTAGTGGAGTCCCGCATTAAAGCAGAACAAGCACTTCGTTACCAGGGCCCAAAGCCAAGATATTCTTCGCGATAAACTGGCTAAAACCAAACTATCGCGAGGAGGCTTTAATCTTGATATCCACACCAGCAGGCAAGCTCAACTTATTGAGCGCTTCGATCGTCTTGGCCGTAGCCTGAACGATGTCGATCAGCCGCTTGTGCGTACGAATTTCAAATTGCTGCCGAGCCTTCTTATCGATGGTCGGACCCGAGAGAACGGTGTAGCGTTCGACTCGCGTGGGGAGTGGAATGGGGCCATGAACCTCGCTATGGGTTCGCTTAGCCGTGTCCACGATTTCCAGCGCACTCTGGTCAAGAATGGCGTGATCGTAGGCTTCCATCCGAATGCGAATTACTTCCTTCTGTCCAGCCACAATACCAGCTCCAAAAGTGCTGCACCGTCTCACTGCTTAATCGATCCACTAGAGATCGGTCACCGCTGTGAAACTCTTTGCTTTTAGTTTTCCCTGGGTGGGAAACAGAGGAGTGTAAAGAGCCCGGGCAAGACCGTCAACACCCGGGGACCGCAATTTTGCTGAAAGTTTGATAGCGGAGCCACTGCTAGCGATTTTTGCGGCGTTTTCGTTAGGCTCTTCCACTTCGACTACTTCTGATCGGAGGCGAGCTCGACTTTGAGCCCCCGATCGAGGAGCCAGTGCGACAGCTCGACGAGTGTTGCCACCGGCAATTCTTCGGCCCTGGTTTCTGGCGTAAGCTGTTTCTCTACAAAGAGTTGGTCAATATCGTTCTTCGTCAGCTGACCATCGAAAAGCTTGGCCAGAACACCCCTCAGAAACTTCCGGCGGTGCAGAAAGATTGCCCGAATGAAGGAGTGAAAGTAGGCAGGATCGCGAAGCTGCGAGGCCAATGCCTGACTATGTTCGAGGTGTAAGATTGCCGAATGGACCTTCGGCGGGGGCCAAAAAACCTGCGGAGGAATTATTCTGACAATTTTCGCTTCGCACTGCGACTGGACCCAAATGCTCAAACCGCTGTAGTCCTTGGTTCCGTGCGGTGCGACGATTCGATCGGCCAATTCCTTCTGGATGGTCACGGTCATCGAAACGGGGCACGGATCGCTTGCGAGTAGGTTCGAAATAATGAGTGTCGCGACATTGTAGGGCAAATTAGCCGCTAGTTTGAAGCGTCGACCGGGAGCTTCCGCCAACTTAGCGCGGACGATGTCCATCACCTCGGTACTGAGCTTGTGCTTCGACTCCAAAGCATCGCGCAGGACAAGGGTTACGTTGTCGAAATCTTCGAGCTCTTCCTCTGCCATGGCAGCCAGACGTTCGTCGATTTCGATGGTCACCACCTCGGCCGCACGCTCAGCCAGTCGGGAAGTGAGGGAGCCGAGGCCGGTCCCCACTTCCAGCACCACGTCGTCCTCGGTGATTTGGGCGGCATCGGCCAGCAGATCAAGGAGGTTCAGGTCGACCAGAAAGTTCTGCCCGTGGCGAATTTCGGGCCGAATTCCCGCTTCGCGAAAGCGACTGGTGAGGTACGAAACGGTCTGGCGGGCCGATGTCATGATGGTCCATCTGCCGGCAAGCCAAGCAGACTCACCGACCTACAAAGGAAAGAAACGAAGCTGGGCGACCCAACAGCGGGAGCTGTTAGAAACGCTTCGTCGATTGTAGCTGTCGCTCGAGGTATTTGGCGAGGATGTCGGTCTCGAGATTCACGAGATCGCCAACCACAAGCTCACCGAGCGTGGTCATCGACAGCGTGTGAGGGATCAGGGCCACGCTAAAGCGATCGAGTTCAGCGTCGACCACCGTGAGACTTACGCCATCGATCGTGATTGAGCCTTTGGCGGCAATTTGCGATGCAATTCGCCGGGGAATTCGGAACGTAAGATAAGACCAGGCCCCCTCTTCCCGCACTTTCATCACTGTTCCCGTGCAGTCGATATGGCCGGTCACAAAGTGACCGCCGAGGCGGTCGCCAACGGCCAAAGAGCGCTCGAGATTCACGCTGCTGCCGATCTCGAGCCGGCCCAGACTAGTGCGGCTGAGCGTTTCACGCCCGGCTTCGAAAACCATGGTTTTCGTGTTTTTTTTGACCACCGTTAGGCAGCAACCACTGATGCAGATGCTATCCCCGATCGCTACGGTTTTAGCGATTTCGGGGGCTTCGATGGAAAGTCGCACGCCGACGTCTTGCTCGTCGAGCTTTGCAACCTTCCCCTTCATTTCCACTAGTCCTGTGAACATGCCACAAGTTTAGTAGACCACTGCTTGGACGGCGAGCGGCGGGGAGAAAAATTCGCGTCGAGTAGCTTCTAGCTAGCAACTTCGCTGGTTGTTTCGATGTCGCGATACCGATATCCCACGCCCCGAACGGTTTCGATGACGTCGGCGTATTGCCCGAGCTTGCGGCGTAACGCGCGAATATGGACATCGATCGTCCGTTCCATCACCATCGTGTCCTCGCCCAGGGCAGCGTCGATCAGCTCAGCGCGATGAAACACACGGCCTGGCTGGCGAATGAGGGTATCGAGGAGGCGGAATTCGCTGCGGGTGAGCTGCAGCGGCTTGCCGTCGGCCATCGCCTGATGGCGACGACGGTCGACAGTGACTCCAAGGCGGCTGGTCACTTCCTCGGGAGTTGCTTCGCCGCTGCGACGTCGGCGGAGTGCCTTCATACGCTCGAGCAGCACTTTCACGCTGAAAGGCTTGGCGACATAGTCGTCGGCACCGAGCGAAAAGCCAACCAGTTCGTCGGTTTCTTCCGCTTTGGCAGTGAGCATGATGATCAGCAGATCACGCATCGATGAATCGGCCCGCAAGCGGCGACAGACATCGAGTCCGTCGATCACTGGCAACATCAGATCGAGCAGCACAATATCGGGAGTTTTTAACTGAGCTTGGAGTAGACCATCTTGGCCATCGGAAGCGGTCAGCACTTCGTAGCCGGCTTGCTTCAGGTTGTAGGACAACACTTCGGCGAGCGATCGATCGTCTTCAATTACCAGAACCTTCGTTTTGGCCATAACAGAGCTCAGCTACAGGTTTTGTGCGAATCAACTAGACGGAGATTGTTCGGAGGAATGATTGCGGTGACGCACGATATCTCCCTCGACGAGGTAGACCACATCTTCCGCAATGTTCGTGGCGTGATCGGCGATGCGCTCGAGGTGTCGAACCGCTGAAAAACAGTGCAAAGCGGGGGAAACGAGTTCGCTTCGCTTTTGCATCAAATTTTGGAGTTCGGCGATGATGTCGCAGTTGTACTGGTCGACTTCATGGTCCATCGCCATGATGCGACGAGCGGCGGCGTTATCGGCATTCACGAAGGCATCCATCGTGCCGCGCACCATTTGCGTGGTGAGCACCACCATGCGCGAGAGCCGTTCGGGAATCGGAAACGCGGGATATTCGTCCATCGCCAAAGCACGCTGGGCAATGCTGACGGCGAGATCGGCGATGCGTTCGAGATCGTTGTTCACCTTCATCACGGTGGCAATCCGACGCAGGTCGACCGCCACAGGTTGATGAAGGGCTAGCATTTTCAGGCATTCTTCTTCGACATGCACTTCGCGCTGATCGACGAACGAATCTGACTCCACCACTTGCGTGGCCAACTCGTGCTTCCGCTCGGCGAGTGCCTGCGTGGCCTTGTCGATCATTTCCTCGACCATCGAAGAAATGGTGAGGAGTTCGGTGTTCAGGTTTTCGAGATCGCGCTGCAAGTGCTTGCTCATGGAACCAAGACTCTTTCGACGTAACTGCCAGTCGCGGCCATGCTTCGAGAGGCACCTTGCCACCCGCAAATACAGGCGTCCATTCCGCTGCAGGCCATCGTTGGGGGTTAGTCGATTCGACGAGACGACATTCCACGAGGCACAAACAGCTTTCGACCGGCGAGAACATGCCGATCATCGAGCGCTTGGCGAGCTCTCGCAATCCCCGGCAATGCAGCATCGAGCGCTGGGTCCCAAGCCGCCAGCTAGGGCGATTTGGCATCACGTCGGCAGTAGAGAACTCCCGTCGCCAGGAGCTTTTACGGCACGCACAACGCTTGCTTGCATGCTCCCCATCAAACCATCTTCACACGCCCGTCACGTGAAGATTCAGTGAAAAAACGATGAAGAAGACTACGCCTTATGGGTGGTTTTTAATAAAAGCAAGGCGCCGTCGCGAAGAAGAAAATGACGGGAGGCAAAAAAGCCGGGGCATACGGCAATCGAGAGCAGATTGCCGCAGGTGTGAAAAATGCGCTGCCGGGCGAGGCTATTCCATCCGCCAAAGCCAGCGGAGAGAGTCGGGCAGAATGCTGCCGCCATGTTTTCCGTTGTGGCCACCTTCGCTACCGACAAATTTATAGTCGTACTTCGAGTATTTCAAAGCAGCTTCCATCTCGAGGTTCGCTAGCCACCAACTGCCATGCTCGTTATCGACGTCGTTACTGCCATCCTGCAAAAAGACGCGCAGTGGCTTTCTCTCCGTCTTGCGGATGAGTGCTGGATAGACATGGCCACCACGAATGTTGGTGAAGCTGCCGACGTGACTCAGCACTTTACGAAACGCGTCGGGACGCTCCCAAGCCACCGTGAAAGCGCAAATTCCTCCAGAAGAGATGCCGCAAATCGCTCGCTGCTGGGGATCACTGGTCAGCGGATGCATTTCGGCGACCTTGGGCAAAATCTCGTCGATCACCATGCGTGCATACTGATCGCTTAGCGTGTCGTATTCGAAGCTACGATTGTTGTTGCGCCACGGCGACTCGACCTTGCTATCACCCTTGTGCCCTGGATCGATGAAGATCCCGACCGTCAACGGCATTTCAGCAGCGTGAATCAGGTTGTCCATCACAATGGTGGCACTGAAATCTCCACCTTCCTTGAGATAGGTGTGCCCATCCTGAAATACCATCACAGCCAGTGGCGACTTGCCATCGGCCTGAGCAGGAATGTAGACCGAAACGTCGCGCCTCGTACCTTCAAAAACCTTGCTCTCGTGGACGAACTTGGTGATTTTCCCCTGCGGCACACCTTCTTTGCGAACAGCTTCGGGCGGTTTGGGATACGACTCTTCAGCCGCGCTCACTTTTGCGGAGGTGAGGCACGACATCCCGCAAGCAACAAGGATCGCTAAGACTGGCAACACGTAAATTCGAAGGAGGCTGAGCATGCTGGCGATGAACTCCGAAATTCAAAGGGAGAAGCAGATTCCTGGCCGCTCGCCAATCTACTCCACACCTGAGGCCGGTTCTACTGCTCAGCCTTTGTGTCCGCTGCAACAAAGCTTATCGGTCTCCCGCGCTCTCCAGCGCTCTGCGCTACACGCCCACTGGTTCACGGGCTGCCAGTTCTTCTTCAAGTCGCCCCAGCGCCACCATCAAGTGGTTCCATTCGGTAACGAGTTCAAAAGTATCGTAAGTCTTGGCATCACCACGCTGAAAGCCAACTTCATTCACCTGCATCTTGGCATCGAGTCGCTTGCGAGGTTGCAAATCGTTTTCCGATTCGTCGGCACCTAGAAATGGCAGGCTCTGCGACAAGCAACGATGCACAGCCCAAAGTGCCGCACCGCGCTGTGTGTGAGCTTCACAAACCAACTTGAACTCACCCGATTCCACATAATATTTTGCCATGACAATCCTTCGCCTTCGGTTATAAGATTCTGTTAGAAGTTATGTATTAATATGTGCTTGATTGATCTTGTAAGAACCAACTGAATAGCCGACTAGCCACAACCAGCCACTGCACGCTGGAGAAGCGAAGCCCAAGCGTCGCGGCCTGCTTGTCCTTGCGAGCGGGCAACGAGCGGATAGGTTGGAAATCGGCTGGTGCGCCCCTTCTCGGTTTTCACCACCAAGTCCGCAGCCAGCGAGGGTCGGTCTTGATCGCGATTCATGTTCGACGTGCGATCGCCCCACCAAGCGACCGCTTCCATAGCAGCGTCGTAAGCGGTTTCAGCAACGATGGTGATCTTCAGCGAACCCGACTGCACTTGAAACTTCGACATCTTCAAACTCCCTTTTGTGGAATGGCTTGCGGTTGACTCTGCGCCGCGATCCCAGGCGGTCTTGCCTGAAGTCGTGCGGCGCGAATCTGCGAAGCGGGCTTGATCGCGGGCTGACGTACTCGAACGACGCCTTGCTTTTCGCCACACTTCAACTTGCAGATTCTTTCACTCCGAAGCTCAATCAGCCCCGGTGCTAGATTTATCGCGGGGGCTCGGACACGTTAGGTCACAAGCTTCAGCAGCCGCTGCGCAAACACTTGACTGAACGAGAGTTAGAAAAAAAGAAATCTCTCGCAAGCAGATTCACAGGCGTACAGCATCGCCAAGAAAACCTTGCGCAAACAGCAAGGTTTGAAACTGCGGGAACCGACCTGAAACTCGGGTCTCAATTGTTCGACGAACTACGCCACCGGTTCGCGATCGAGATCGCTGTACGGATGGTGGTCACGCTCTCGCAGCAGTTTGATGAGTGCGTCGCCACCGTTTTCACGTGCGAAAGCCATTTCGCTCGGAAAGATCTCGATGAGCAGCAGCATGCCAAACTCGGCTGGGAAATCCTCCGACGTTGCCCCGTAGTAATCAAAAATCAAGCAACGCCCACCAACGATATCCATCTCCGCCGGAAACTCGCAAGTTTCGAAGGGATTCAGTGAAGCCTCGGCACTGTAGGGAGCCATGAAGTTCAAAAATGCGTTGATGCTCTTGTGGGCTGCGCCGAAAGGAGTGGTTTCATCTTGCGCAAGATCGAGGTCGAGTGGATGCCGTGTGAACATCACCATTTCGTAGTTCTGAAACAGCTTGCTCGACGATCCTTGCCCCGGGAGTTCGCAAAGTTCCTTCGTCGCGATACCTGTCCCTTCCACCTGGTTGGGATAGTAGTACAGATCGAGCCCGCCACCGATCGCGTAGGGAATGATGGCATGCATCACCATATCGTGCTCTTCGCCGAGCAATTCCGACATCCAGCCCGACTTCTTCTCATACCACTCACTCGCTTCGCGTTCATCGGAACCGTCCATCCGCCAGTCTCCTTGAGTTTATCAATCGCTAGCACACCCCAACATGTAAAAATGCTAGCAGTTTCGTGATGTTCGTTCCAAGAGAATCTGCTAGCACTTTCTGAAAGCGATCTCAAACATTTAGAACTAGGGTCCGCTAGCAGATTGTGATCTAGCCTCCGGCGGGCTCTCGGTTGTAAGATCTACAAATCAGATTTGGAAAGATTTACCGCTCCGAGTGGCAGGCTTGCATTCGAAGCAGTGAAACTGCCGAAAATAAACGAGGGGAAGTTGCGATTTGGAAAATAATCGCGTGCTGGCACAAGAATCGCTAAAGTGGGGCTCGGCTGCCTACTCATGGATGAGAATGCTGCCCGTTTGTCACGACAAGCGAACTTGTTTGCCCCCTTCCGGAATGGATTCTGGAGTCTTTGCGATGTTCGATGCTGCTGATCCCACCTTTTTTGCCCTGACGCTCGCCCTGCAACTCACAGGTCTTGTGAGTATCTTTTTGGCGCGCATTCAGCATGCTTCGCATCACAAATACTGCCAGGCCTTCTTTGTGCTTTGCCTCATTGGCATGGGGCTCGCCACCGTCGCCGCCATCGGCATGAATCATGGCAGCTGGGCTTGGTGCGGAACAACCTTCTCGATCATGGCCGTCGGCGCAACGTTCGATTTCGGTTCGAGCGCCAGCTGGAGCGGAATGTAACAACCCTCCGTTCTTCAAGCTTCTGGCTTTCAATTGGCGTACATTTGCTAGATAATCTGGGCGACTCTCGAAGCCCCAGAAAGAGGTAGCAAAATGACCACGCTAGCCAGCGCTCGGCTTAGCCCGCGTCTCCTAGGTTTTCTACTCTTAGGGATCACTGCATCCCTACGGGCCGGGGAGCCTGATGGTCCACAAGTTCACGCCGATGTGTGTACTCAGGTGGGGGCTCCAGCAGCATCGACCAAACAGCCCGTCCCGCCGAAGGCCGACCGCGATGCTCGCAAAGCCGAGGTCGACTCCATCTTTGAACCGGCAAAGGCGGTCACCCCCGCAGCCAAAGCGGCACTTGCCGAGCGGGTCCTCACCACCGGACAAGAGACCACCAGCGATCCCATTGCTCGGTTCGTTTTGCTGAACCTGGCCCGTGAACTCGCCTGCGATGCCGCCAAAATGCAGGTCGCATTTGCTGCTATCGAGCTCCTAGAGCCAGATTTCGAGTTCGACGCCGATGCTGTTCGAATCGCCACGATCAGCCAAGGGGCCAAGTCGGCTGTTCCCCCTGATCAGAAACAAGAGGTGCTGACGTTCGGTACGCAGCTCGCCCAGAAGCTGATGGCCGACGACCGCTATGCCGATGCATCGAAGCTGTTCGTCGGTCTGTCGGACGTCGCTCGCCGAGCGCGCGATCTGAAAACAGCCAACCTCCTGGCGGAACAGCGGAAACTGGCCGACACCCTCGAAGTCGGTTTTCTTAAGGTGAAGCCCGCTTTCGAGGTCCTCAAGCAAACGCCCGACGACGTCGCAGCTAACTTGACTGCAGGCAACTACTATTTGCTCGCCAAAGGAGATGCCTCCAAAGCTTTGCCGCACCTCGCCAAGTCGGGCGATACTCCCCTGGCATCGGCCGCCAAACTAGAACTCACCGATCCCCAGAATCCAATCGAGCAAGAGAAGCTGGCCGACCTGTGGTGGGACATTGCCTCCAAGGAACCGGCGAAGGAATCGCAGCAAAAATTCCAGTCGCGATCGTTGGCCTGGTACCAAAAAGCGAAGCCCTACCTCAAGGGACTCGCTGTCGCCAAAGCCGACCTGCGCATGAAGCAGATGACTAGCGCTGGCGTTCAGCCGGCAGCGACCCAGGGCGATCTCGGCATTTTCTCGCGACCTCCTGGCGAGCGTCCGGCGATGCCGGACCTATCGGGCAGCTCAACTAAGGCCAAAACGGTCGAGTTGCCCAAAAACCTGATCCATCTGGTGGACGTCGACAAAGACTCGCTGAATCAAAAGTGGGAGCGTGTCGAGAACGGCATCGCCGCCCCACCCGGCTACGGCGCGCTGCTCCAGTTGCCGCTCGAGTTCAGCGGAACCTACGAAGTCCATGTGAAATTCACTCGCGAAACAGGCAACGACATCGTGGGGGTGGTCCTCCCAACATCGGACGGATTTTGCGACGTTCTCCTCTCAACCGATGGTGGAGTCTCTGGTTACCTAGGTAACGGATCTGAAACTCGCATAAAGTTTGAACCATCGCGGCTCGAGAATGGCCACAACTATCATTTCTCGCTGAGGGTGGTGGAAACTCCTGAGGGGACGCGCGTCGAGGCCAAACTCGATGACGAAACCTTGGGCGAATGGAAAGGGAAAGGGACTGCCAATACCGATGGTGATCGCAAGATGCGATCCCGGCAGCACCTTGGGCTCTATGCTCACGAGTCGCGCGTCGTCTTTCACTCCGTTGAAGTAAAGTTCCTGCAAGGGACAACACTCACCCTCGATGAAGGACGCGAGCCACCTGCGAAAGAGGCGGGGGACTCTTCATCGAGCAGCCTCCCTAGCAGTTCCAACCCCGTTGTCGCCAAGGTGCCAGAAAATGTTCTCGACCTCGTCGATGTCAAACGTGATGCGATCAGCCAAGTTTGGGAGCGTCGCGAAAAAGAGATCATCGCGCTACCAGCAGAAGCTCCTTTGCTGCAGTTGCCCCTGACCATCACCGGCAGCTACGTCTTCACCATGGAGTTCACCCGTGAAACCGAGGACGAAGTCGTCGGTCTGATCTTGCCGGTGAACGACCGCTTTTGCTCGGTCCTGCTCTCAGCGCGGGGTGGCGATGTTGGCTACATCGGCATCGGCGATCCCAAGGCGGTTCGACTCACACCATCGACTCTCGAGAACAACCATCGCTACAAACTCATCGCATCGGTGACCGCAGGTCAGGAGGAATCGAGCGTCGAGATCACGCTCGACGGAGCTGTTCTCGGCAAATGGACCGGAGCAGGGACACTCAATGAAAACGGTGGTACTCGAACGATGCGAAAGCTGAACCACATCGGCCTCTACGCCCATCTTTCACGCGTGGTATTTCACTCATCCGATCTCAAAATGATTGATGGCTCTGTCACGGTCGACGATTCGTCCCCAGCAGCCCCGACCAAATCCTCCACGAAACCAGGCGGACCACTGCCCCGCAACTTGCTCGAACTTGCCAACCCAGAAGTCCACCCATCGAGCAAAAAATGGAGTCGCGTCGACACCACCATTGTCTCGGGAGGGGAACTCGATTCACGTTTGTATCTCCCTGTAAAGCTCCCGAAAAAATATGAGCTGTTTCTCGACTTCACTCGCGAAGAGGGAGCCAATGCGCTCGGCATGGTGGTCCCAGTCGAAGGAAAATTTCTCGAACTGCTGATCAGTCATCGAAAAAAAGGGGAATCGGTTATCGGCTTCTCCGAAAACCGAGTCTTCGGCGTGCATGAGCCGATCGAGAATGGCAAGCGATATCAGCTGGCCATTCGTGTTGCGTCCGATGGGGACAATACTGTCGCGCAGATGTTCCTCGGTGGCGAAATGATTGCCAACTGGAAAGGGCCTGCGATCGAGGTGGTCGACAAGTTCCGCACGATCATCGATGGGCAACATCCGAGTCTGTTTGCTCACGGATGCAAGGTGGTATTTCATTCGCTCGAGCTGCGCGTGCTCGATGGAACAGCCGTGGCCGACTAACTTCCTCGCCACTTGCCACTGCTGGAAATGCACCTCACTTTCTCGTTCACCAGTGGGTGGGCATCAGGGCTAGACAGAGTGCACGATGAGCCCCCTGATCCCCCAAAAATTCTTTGCCCGTCGTGATAGGCGACCGTCACGAGATACCCCATAATCAAGTGCACTCTTCACCACTATCCAGGGAGCAAACTCATCATGATAGCGATCAGACTGGGATCGGCTTTGGTCAGCAACCTGCAATGGCGGAGCGTTTGCTCGTGGCAACCAGCAGCGTCGCGTGAGACTTCAAGCAACCGTTGCTCTTCCCGATCCAGCGGACAGCGATCACTCTTGATGGCGAGCCTCGGAATCTACGTTTTACTGCTCCTTTTCCCCCATCTTTGCCAGGCTCAGGAGCCTGCACCCGCTGCTGCCTCCAAGCAGGCCATTCCATCGAAAGAGGATCGCGATTCGCGCCGCGAAGAGATCGATTCGATCTTCGAGGTCTCGAAAGCCACCACTTCCACCGCCAAAGCCCAACTCGCAACGCGTTTGATGGGAGTCGCTCTCGAAACGCGCGACGATCCAGCCGCTCGCTTTGTGCTGCTCAATTTGTGCCGCGAAGTGGCAGCCGATGCAGCCGATGTGCCAAGCGCTATGAAGGCGATCGATGTTTTGGAATCGGAGTTTGAATTCGATGCCGAGGCGGTTCGCATCGCCACCATTGGCTTGGCTCTCAAAAGTTCTGTTCCGATTGAGCAGAAAAAAATCGCCATCCAAGAGGGAACCAAGCTGGCAGAGTCGCTGTGCTTGAAAGACCGCTATACCGATGCCTCCAAATTGCTCACCGGCCTCTCCGACTATGCCAGACGTGGACGGGATGTAGAAACCGCACAACAGCTGCTCGATCGGGCTCGCGCGATCGAAGAGATTGCAGCCGCTTCCGAGAAAATCGCGGTCGCTCGTAAAACACTCGAAACGACTCCCGACGATCCGGTTGCAAACGACGAACTGGGGCGATTCTATCTCTTGATGAAACAGGACTTCCGCCTCGGCTTCGAGCATTTGCTGAAAGCGAGCGATTCCCCTCTGCGTGCTGCGGTGCAAGCAGAAGTCGCTGCCACCGACGATCTCATTCAGCAGGAGAAAGTGGCCGATTTGTGGTGGGAGGCCTCGCAAAAAGACACCAGCAAAGTGGGCAAGGAAGTGATGCGTGCCCAAGCTCTGTTGTGGTACACAAAAGTGAAATCGAAGCTTAAAGGGCTCGCCGCTGCCAAGGCCGAATTGCGGATCGAGCAACTTCGCAAGGCGGGTGTCGTTTCCGATATAGCCTCACGAACTCCCACCCCGGTGACACCGCCAGCCGTGGCATCCAATGTTCCAGTGGTGCCGGTGGTCCCGGCCGTTCCCAGCCCCACGACTCGCCCCGCGATGCCTGCAGACCCGTTTGCTCCAACTATTAAACCAGCCGCTGGAGCCAAGGATTTGCCCGAGGAATTGCTCGAGGTCGTCAACCTGAAGACCGACTGCCTCAATCAGCAGTGGGAACGGCGCGACGACGGGAGCATTTTGGCACCACTTTCGTATGCTGCACTGCTCGATGTCCCTGTCACCATCCGCGGGGACTATGAGGTCTACACCGAGTTCACGCGTGAACAAGGTGCCGATATCGTCTCGATGGTGCTTCCAACACCGCGCGGCTATTGTGCCCTGCTCCTTTCTGCCCAAGCGGGTCAACATGCTTTACTCGGCGTCGATACTCCCACTCTCGTTCGCGTCGCCCCCAATCAACTCGAGAATGGTCGGCGCTATCGTTTTTTTGCTCGAGTGAAGAGCGACTCCAACGTCTCCACGGTCGAGATCTACCTCGATGACAAGCTCTTGGGGATCTGGCGTGGCGTTGGCTCGCAGAATATCGATGGTGTGCGGAAAATGCGCAGCCGCGATCACATGGCCCTCACCGCCCACAAAGCGAGAGTCGCATTCCACACACTGAAACTCACGATGCTCAACGGCACTGCCAGCGTCGATGGAGAGCGAAAGCCTGAAAGCAAATCGCACCCGCTCGGCTCGCCGGTGATTGTGAAGAAGGCGACCTACGGCGGTCCGACTAAGAGAATCGACGTCACGAAGTACTTCGAGGCTCAAGTGGCGCAGCATCCGTTTGCGGCGCTGCATGCCGACGATCGCTTCTTTGGCGATCCCGAACCAGGAGTCGAGAAGACACTCGAAGTGGAGTGGGAATTCGAAGGGAAGACGCAAACGGAAACGGCTGTCGCTACCGAAGTGATTTCGGCCCCGGCGGTCCCTAACACAGGTATCGCCTATAAAGAGGCGGGGCAAGAGTTCAAGATTGTCGCCATGTACTTAGGGGGAGGGCTTAACTGGATTGATCTCACCGCGACCGGACAGCGGATCATCACCAGTCCCACGCAAGCGATTAAATGGAGCCTCACGAACGAGAACCCGTGGAATCGCTCGAAGAACTTCTACACGATCTGGTTCGACTACCAAGGAAAGCGTTTTGTACGAAGCTTCCACGAGGGGGATACCAAGGCGCTGTTGCCGTAATTGCGGGCTTCGTCGGGTATCTGATTTGGGGGCGATTCCTCACGGAGATCGCCTCCCTCCTCGTTGCTAGCGGCTGCCGTTTACCTGGTGAGCCAATCGACAGCAGGCGGCCTTCTATTACCGCGCAGTTTCGGTCCAGTGAGCTCGCCCACCTTCAACTGGATGATCAGGCGGGCTGATGTCGCTTGAGAACCGGCTCGAACTCGCTAGCGGCATACCGATAGCGTTTGCGGGGCGAAATCAAGGTTTGCGCTACCGTTAAAGCTTACCAAGAAACGTCGTACATCCCTGTTTTTAGGCCCAATTTGGCCCTAGTGCGTCCGGCAAAATCGGAAAAAAGCTACCTTTCCGCACGACCGGATACCGACAACTAATAGCGGGCAGATGATGCCCGAGAAGTTTGCGCCCGGGGGGGGCAAGCAAGCGAGTTCGATCCAGACGTCTGTCTGCCACGCGACCTGATTCAGGTGGTGCGGCGGACAGATGCATCGCGTTTTTCCCTCCTGCGGACAAACTGCCGCCGACAGTGCTTCTGGGATGTTCCAAGCATTGTTGTGGCGGCTGCCACACTCGCGGTGGCAGTTGTCCAAAAGCGAAACGATGACTCCGGGCTGCGGTGATTGGCCGCGATAGCCTGCGAGAAATCGACAAGACACGGATTCTTACCTCAGGAGGGGGACCCATGCGACGTTACGTGTTTCGATTGGCCGTATTGGCCATGACGGTCTTGGGACCGTCGCTGGCCTTCGGCGACGATCAACAGATTGCCAAAGCAGTTGTTCAAAAACTGCAAGAAGAGAAAAAGCAGGGATCGCTGAAGGGTTTCAGCATCGATCTGCAAGTGGAAGATGGCACCGTTTGGCTGTCGGGCCGCGTGGCCTCGGCTGATCAGGAAGCCCGAGCCCTCGACGTGGCTCGTCGTATTCCTGGTGTCGTGCAAGTGGTCAACGATCTCTCGATCGGTGCTGCTGCCTCGACAGTTCAACCCGCCAGTGGCTACGAAGATGCTCCTTCGATGAGCCAAGCCATGACCCGCGAATCGGCTGTTGGAACTGGCGTTCACCCAGTTTCGAACACCACGCCGGTTTACAACGCACCAGCTCAAGCTCAGCCTCGCGCTGTAGTTCCAGTTTATGCTGGCACTCGCTCGGCCGTTCCGATGGCTTTTGCACCAGCTCGGACCGTTTCGCACCAAGGCGAAGCAATGGGCATGCCTGGCCAGCCAATGCCAATGCACACTGCCGGCACCGGCATGGGCGTGGCTCCCGCTCGCTACGATCATCCCTCGATGCCTGGTTATGCCTGGCCGAGCTACGCTTCGCATCCTAACTATGCAGCTGTAACCTACCCCAAGCAGTACTCGCCTACCGCTTGGCCTTACATCGGCCCATTCTACCCCTATCCACAGGTTCCACTCGGATGGCGTAAAGTCACCCTGGAATGGGACGACGGTTGGTGGTTCCTCGATTTCAAAGACCGCCGCCACTAAAAAACATCGCCCGCTTCACGGCGGACGAGTGGCCAGCTGAAAAACCGAAGTTCGTAACGTCAGACCCCTGCTAGAACCCAGATCTAGCAGGGGTTTTTCGTTTTCTTGAGCCCGCTTTCATCGGTGCCCGCGAGCTGTGGAACTAGGCTCCGTTTAACGATTTGCTGCTAGCAGTTTGTGATTGCAGGTCGAACTAGCTCGACGGAACATGAAATTGCCCAAAAACTTGAAACTAATTCAACTCGCCGGGGTGGGAGGTCGATACAAGCTCGCGTGAGGAATCGGAATTTCCGCTACATCCGGAAAATTCCGCAAGTTCCACCCAGATTCACACGATAAATAGTTTCGGATAACGAGCAGGCATCCGCCGGCTGGTTATCAGGCATCGCGAGAATGTTGGGATTCGCACCAGTTACTCCGCATCGTCGAGCTTCCAGGCCGGCCCCGATCACCGAGGATCAGTGTCATGTTTCACAGGATCGCCCTAGCAGCAGTCTGCATCATGATGGCAGCGTTATCGCTCTGCCAAACAGGATGCATTGGCATGACAAGTGGCGTCGAATTGGGGCTAGTTGGAATACCCATTCCTGTCAGCCCTTACTTCCAAAAGAAGAAGGAAGATGAGTTCTGGAATCACGAGCGCTACGAGCGTGCTCCGATTCTGGGCCCGATTCTTCCTGGTGGCCCAGCGGTCGCTCTCGACCCACCCAGCGACGACGAAGTGGTTCGCGCTTGGGAGAAGGCCAATCCCATCCAAGGTGGCCTCCCCTTCCTTCACGAACGTTCGCGTAACAACGTTCGCATCGTGAAAGAGAAGATCGCCGACTATGTCGATCCCCCACGCGTTGTGCCGCTGCTCGGTCCTGTGCAGTTGCACCATGCTCACTACAAATGCACGATTTACTACAGCGAAACCACTCGCGTAGGCTGGCCAGTACCTCACACCCTGGTGGACGAAGATGCTCAGGAAGTGATCTACATCGATCACAACCACTTCCACATGGTGGGTAACGTTGACACTGGTGCCGGAGCGAACTTCTAACCACGGGGTTGGGGTTCAGGGGTTTGCGAGTAACTGCGAAGTACAAAATCAAAGGCTGTGAGGATCAATCGATCTTCACAGCCTTTGGTCGTTTCTTGAGTTCGCACGAGTGCGCCGAACTGCTGACGCTCGAATTGCTGGGAGCTAGCCTTGGTGCTGCTCGAGGTGCGAGATCTTTTCGAGTCGGCGAGCGTGACGCCCCCCTTCGAACTCGGTGCTGAGCCAGGTTTTCACCAAGCTGGTGGCGGCATCGGTCGAAAGTGCATCGCCCGGCAGGCAGAGAACGTTTAGGTTGTTGTGCTGGCGGCTGAGCTTGGCGACTGCTTCGTCCTGAATCACCGCAGCTCGGACACCGGCCACTTTGTTGGCGGCAATCGACATCCCTACACCGGTGGCGCAAATCAGAATCCCGCGCTCAGCCTCCCCCTTGGAGACCTTGCCAGCGACCACCTCGGCGACATCCGGATAGTCCATGCTTTCGGTTTGGAACGTGCCTTCGTCGGCCACTTCGTTGCCAGCGGCTTTGAGAGCGTCGACGAGCTCGGCTCGCAACTTAACACCACGATGATCGCTGCCAATCGAAATACGCATGAGAGGATATCGCCGTAAAGAAATAGCGGGAGCCACTTTCGGATCGAAAGAGAGCGACCAAGATCACCCGGTCGAGGCTCGCGCGAAAAGTTCGAAAACTAACGCCGCATTGCTATTCTACCGAGCAGCGATCAGTTGTTGGAGGGATCGGCTGGCGGGTTCTCCCCCGCAGGGGGCTCGGGAAGATCGAAATCCATGAGCCAGGGCTCGAGTAATTCGTCGATTTGGTCGGCACAGCGGCGGTAAAGATCGAGCGGCCCACCAATCGGGTCGGCCACATCCGAGCGTCCACGCGATAGAACGTGCACGCGGGAAGCAGCTTCGGGCCAGTTCTGTACGATTGCTTCGCGATGTCCGCGTGTCATGGTGATGATGACGTCGGCAAAGCGGACGAGCCGGTCGGTGAGGGGCTGACTTTCGTGCTGGGAAACGTCGAGCCCACGCTCGCGCATCACCATCACCGCTTCATTGGCACTTCGGCCACCTGGTGCAGCAGCCACTCCGGCGCTCATCACCATGTATCCGTGGTCTTCGAGCGCGTCGATCGGCACTTGGAGATGGTCGGCCAAACGCTTCTTCAGCAGTGCTTCAGCCATTGGGCTGCGGCACGTGTTTCCGGTGCAAACCATCACCGCCATCCAGCTCGAGAGGCGGCGAAGATTCGCCTCCGAGATCACCCCGGGGCGCAGGATTTCGAGCGAAGAATTGAGAACCCGGACCACGCTCGCACGTTGGCCAAAGCGGCAACGGCCGTGATTCAGGACCAAATCGACGTGGTTGGCTGCTTTTTGAACGACATCCTCGACCGTGATCGGGTCGGAAGCGCCAGCGGGTCGAGCGGCTGTGATCACGAGCGGACCGGCCAGGAGTTTGAGGACCTCGCTGAGCAGGGCGTGAGCCGGCACACGAAGCCGCACATTCCCGAGAGGTGAAATCACTTTTTTTACCGAGGGTGGCAGACGCTGCACAACGCTGTCGGGATGAGCGTCGGCCAATTCGAGGGTCATCGGGCCAGGCCAGCAGCGCCGGGCAAGTCGCATTCCGAGCGAGGGAATGGTGGGGACATAGTCGAGTGCGTCGTCGGTGCTGCGTAGGGCAATCGAGAGGGGAATATCAGCAGAGCCGCCACGAAGTTCAAGCAACCGCCCCACCGCTGCAGGATTAAGAGCCGAGGCAGCAGCGACGTACACCGTTTCGGTGGGGAACGCGACAACACGCCCCTCGACCAACGCTTGCACGGCTCGATGCACTACGTCGCGTGGGTCGTCGGAGTTTTGTACGTCGATTACCTGCGGAGGCATGCGGAGCGCCGAAATATCCAGCCATCGTGGGTGAAGTCGCTGCCGAACAGTCAAGGCCGATGGCTCGGCCAAAGCAGTTCAGCAAGCGATGGGACTGCGGTCGCTAAAACACCCCAGTCCCAAGAAATGCGAGAACGATTCGATTTGTCGGTCTACCGGTGATTGTCGGACGATTGCCGAAGTGGGTCAAGCATTTACCCGTCGGGCCATGCAGGTCGAGGGGGACCTGTCCTAGCTGACAAGCAGTGCAAAAACCACGAGAAAAACGGCGTTATCCCTGGTAGCTGGCGGTGAAAATCACCGCTTCGAGATTCTCGGCCGATTCTTCAAAAAAGACTTTGAGCTTTTGGAGATTCAACCAGATTTCGACGAATGCCTTGTCGGTAATCGGCCCCTTGAACGACTCGGTGTTCAGGGCGAAGAACTTCGCGCGGAACTCCATTTCATCGACCTCGCCCAATGCTTCGGCGATGAAGATGTTCATGTCGGGGCGAATGAGCATCGCTGCGTAGTCATCCCCTTGGTGCAATTTCTTGCCCCCGAGAATGGCCGTGTTCAGCGGAAAATCTCCACCGGTGGGATCGAGTTCCCCTTCGGTGAGACAGCGATGAATCGGGTCCCATGTGGTGCCCAAATCGAGCAGCCGCCCGCTTTTTTTCACCTCGGGAGACGATTTAAGTTCGTCCAGCAAGCGACGAAGGTTTTCGTCGTCCTTCTGGGCAAATACTCGTTTGGCATTTTCGCGATCAAGAGCGATGTGATAGCCTCGGCCAACCACCTGAGCACCGTATGTTGGGTTAACGGAAAAATGGAGAGATCGAAACGACTTATGTTCTAGGGGAAGTGGCGGCGATCAATTGCCACTTGGGAGTGGTTCCTAAGAACAAACTTGATCCTGTAAAGCAAAAGTATCTTTCACAGATTCTGTCTGCCACTTAACGACTTCGGAAAGTTTACCTATAAACTCCAGCAGCACTACCAAAGTTGCTCAAATTGTTCAACTTCTTCCGTGTTGCCGCAAGTTACCGCCAGAGCGAGTCTCCTGCAAATGGGTGCGGAGCAACCGATGAGGGACTTTTGCCGGCCGACTTCAAAATGGCAGCGGCGAGTCTCAGATCATCTTGGGTCGTGATTTTGAGGTTCGTCGAAGCGCCGCTAACAAGCTTAATCGGATGGCCGAGCCTTTCCACTAGCTGGGCGTCGTCGGTCGAAGGAAGCTGAGGATCGCGGCGAGCATAGGCCTGCTCGAGCAGAGCCCGGCGAAAAACCTGAGGCGTTTGTGCTTCGAATAGCATTTCGCGCGAGACGGTGGCGTCGATCCGCTGGTCCGAAGTGCTCCGCTTCAACGTGGCTGTGACGGGAGCGGCCAAGATTGCGGCTCCCACTTTCACGGCCGCAGCAAAGACTTCGTCGATCGCGCGCTCGGTGACGCAAGGTCGCGCGGCATCGTGGACAGCAATATAGTCGGCCTCTGGACGCACTTTTTCGATCGCTCGGAGGACGCTGTCGGCACGCTCGTTCCCTCCATCGACCAGCTCCACCCCCAGAAGAGCAGCGTGGGCACCAAACTTCTCGCTGAATTCTTCGCGATCCTCGGGGGAGATCACCAGGATCGTTTGCACCACATCGGGGCGGTGCACAAACCGCTCGGCGGTATGCACCCAGACAGCTCGCCCTTCGAGCGGAGCAAATGGTTTTTTGAAAAACGGATCGCGGAACCGACTGCTTTTACCGGCTGCTGGCAGGATCACGGCGAAGCTGGCCACGCGACGTTTTGCCTTGAGGAGTTAGAAAACTGAAGTGCGGCGAATTGCGAACTGCAGAACGCTGGAAGTTCTGCGGTATTCTTTGCCTTTTTCGCTCGACCGTCAAGGCAATTTTCGGTGGTGAAAGCGGATGTCGCTACGCATTAGCGTACGAGAACATCATGGCGGCCGGCTGTGTATCGCGAAGTGCATGCCAGCCTGTTGCAACAATCAGGTCTGCCAACTGCTCGCTCCGGGCAATCAGCTCGCGAGATTCGGTCTCGCGCAGCTCGGCGGCAAACAGGGTCTCGGCAAACAGTTCGCCGGCCAAACGAGTGATTTCGCACTCGGATTTTGCAGCTTTGAGAAGTGTCAGCCGCGCTGCAGTCAGTTGCATGAAGCGTCGAGCGAGACGCACCAGTTGCACCTGCGAGCCCTCCCAGGGAGTTCGATCTGCTGCCAGTAGCTTCACGAAATCACGCCGCCAGATTTCGAGCAATCGATCGCCAGTTTCTTCGGGATTTTTCTCGCTATTTGCTGGGCTTGGAATCTCCAGTCGAGGCACCAAAATGGCAGCGGCGAGGGAGCGGCCGAGCGAGAGACAAAGCAGATCCCCCTCCCCTTCGTAAATCGTCGAAGCCAGGTAATCGTGCAGCGAATCTCCGACAGGATGCCCCACCAGAAGTGCTCGGCCACCATGGGTTTTGAGTGCCAAATCGATCGCTGCTTCTTTCACCGCTTCGGTCGCAAAGACCTTGGCCACAATCGCTTCGAGCTCGACGCGATACTCGGAGTCGTGCAGCCCTCCGCAGTACTGGACCAAGGCATCGCAAGCAACTAGAAGCGAGGCAACTCGCGCCATTCGATGCTTCACCAAAGGACGCAGCGCGATCGCTTGCCCGAACGTTTTGCGATGCCTCGACCAGGGCAACATGTCGGCCAGCAGCGACCTCAGGTAGCCAGCGGCCAGCGATGACACCGCCACGCGACCATAGTTGAGGCCGTAGTAGGCGACCGACAATCCACTCCGATTTTCGGTTGGCAATACATCCTTGAGTGGCAGGCGAAATTCTCGCAGCCAGAGCCCCTGGTTATAGGAATGCTTGAGCGGATGAAGTGCATAGGTCGAAAGCGAAAGCTCAGCAGAATCGTGAGCGGGAATTGGCAAGATGGCGGCAATCAAACGGTCGGACTCGCGCGCGATGAGGGTCGCGATTCGGCCATGGGCCAAGCTGGTAATGAAGCACTTTTCTCCTGAAATCACCAAGAATTCGCCCTGCCGGACCGCTGTGGTGCGAATTGCGGAGAGGTCGCTACCTGCAGCCGGTTCGGTCATCGCCATCGCCGAAAGCGTCTCGCCCGACGTGAGCCGAGGCAAAAAGCGGCGACGCTGATCGGGCGTCCCAAAACTGTCGACCGCTCGGAGCGTCCCAATCGTGTGGTGAATCGACGCGAGCCCGGCCACTGGCTTGGCGATGGTTGCCAGGCGCGTGAGGAGTGGGAAAAACTCGCTCCAGTGGCACGCCCGCCGCGGAATTGGCGCGGCAGAGGTCGACTCTGCAAGCTCGGAGCGATCTGCCGAGCATCCCCAAAGTCCGAGGGTCCCCAGCTTTGTAATCAGTTCGATGGAAGTACGACCATCAGGACCCAAGAGGGAATTTGCTTCGCGCGATTGCCTCAGGGTTTCGACAATCGACTCGAAGGCGGCTTTCCAGCCGGAATCGACCTCCTGAGGTGCATGCAGATCAGCAGGCACTAGCGACCGAAAATTCCCCTGAGAAGCCACTTGAAACAGGGGGCTTGCTTCGAGCTTGTAGCGGGCGGAATCGAGCTTCGTGAGTCCGCGCGAGCGGGCGGGGATTTCGGGGGGAGTCGAGCTCGAAGTTGCCTGCGACATGCGATGTAGGGACCTGCCCAGCGAGCGAATAATCCCGATAATAGGAGGCATTCGGGAACGTCTGAAGAGCTGCGAAATCGATCCGCACCGGACGATCCGCGAGAGCATTCGATCATACTCCGATCCGAATGGCTCGTCTCCCACCCTCGTCTCTTGGCTGTTGCATGTGATGAATTGTTCGGCGGCTCCCACACTCTTACACCACCTCGTTGATCGGGCTCGCGCGGCTGTAAACGAGGACGGAGTGCATTACAAACAAGCCGGAAGTTGGCAGCGAATCTCTTACACCCACTTCGCCGAGCAAGTCGCCAAACTGGCTTGCTGGATGAAATCCCGCGCAGTCCAGCCGGGGGACCGTGTGCTTCTGGTGAGCGAAAACGGGCTCCCGTGGATGATCGCCGATCTGGCAATTCAAGCGATCGGTGCTGTTTGTGTTCCGCTGCATGTCACTTCACCTGCCGTGCAGTTGCAATCGCTCTCAAGACGAGTGGCCCCTCGATTGGCGCTGGTCTCCAAGGCTTCGATGGCCGCCAGTCTTTCAGCAACTGGCGATTCGAATCCAGTGCCTGAGGTCATTACCTTTGACGACGCGCCCACAGAGGCCGCTCTTCCGCTCGCCGAAATCCTCAGCCGATCCGATCTTGCTGATCCACTGGAATATCTCTCGAAACTCGCAGACGAACTTGATCCGGCAACGCTGGCGACGATTGTGTTTACCTCGGGAACAAGCTGCGAACCGCGCGGCGTGATGCTCTCGCATCGCAATCTCTGCTTTGCCGCCGAAGCTCTGGTTAACTCGTTTGGAACCGCAGCAGCCCGTCGCCGTTTTGTCGCACTTCCGCTAAGTCATTTGCTCGCGCGAACTGCCGATTTTTTCTGCTGGACCGTGATGGGGGGCGAGCTGGCCATCATTAGTGATCCCTCGCAATTGATGGCCGATCTGGCCCAAATTCGTCCTACTTACATCACCGGCGTTCCTCGACTTTTTGCAAGAATTGCTGCCGGTCTCGAGCAGAACAATCTCGCCAAACTGCCGGGAATATTGCCCAAAGTGCTGGGGGGTGAAATCCGAGCCTGCACCTGCGGCGGCGCTCCCCTCTCTGAAGAACTGGCCCAGTTCTACGCCTCGCGCGGTGTGCCTTTGCTCGAAGGCTACGGCCTGACCGAAGCCGCGCCTGTGGTTTCGCTCAACACCACCACATCCCACAAACCGAAGACCGTCGGCCAAGCACTGCCTGGCACCGAGATTCGGCTCGCCAGCGATGGCGAGATCCTGGTTCGTGGCGACCATGTTATGCAGGGCTACTGGAACGATCCGACCGCGACTGCCGCAGCTATTCAGAATGGCTGGCTGCTGACTGGCGACTTCGGCACTATCGACAACGACGGTTTCCTGTCGATTCTTGGCCGTAAAAAAGAGATGCTCTTGACCAGCGGTGGCAGAAACGTGTTCCCTGCAACTATCGAAGCGCGACTTTGCGAGCATCCCCTGCTGTGCCATGCCATGCTCGTTGGTGACGGAAAGTCTTCGCTCGCCGCCCTACTAGTTGTCGATACCGCTCAGCTTTCATCCCTGCTACCTACTAGCGAATCACTCGACATCGACCAGTTGAGCAGCCATCCACGTGTTCGCGAACTGATGGCGATCCTGGTTCTCGAATCACTTGCTGACCGCTCGCCCCACGAAGTACCGCGACGATTGCATTTGCTGCCCGGTCCCTGGCGAGATCCACAAGATCGGATCACTCCCAAAGGAACCCTGGCCCGAGGGGCGATGCTCGACCACTATGCCGCTGTAATCGAGCAAATGTACCGCGAGCCTATTTGGCCGGAACTCGTTTCGCGCGAGAGGTCGGCGGTATGACCTCGTTTTTTCCGATCGAAGCAGCGCCGCGTGATGCCGAAATCGAGCGTCTCATCATAACGGCGGCCGAAAATCTGCTCAGTGATCTGGCCCCTCTCGAAGCGGCAAGTTCGCAGTGGTCCGATGGCGAAATTGCCTACGCTGGAATCGAGCGAGCCATGTCGCGCTGCCTAGCAACCCTCGAGCAAACGGGGCTCGTCGGTGAAGCCAATCGGGGTCCGTCGGCTGGACTCTGGAATATCGCCAGAACATGGCTCGAAGTAGGGGATCTTCAGCGGCACGCACGTGAAAAACCACGCGGCTATGCTGGCGATTTCGAGATGCTCGCGAAAATTTTTCGCGAAGTCCATTCTCCTCACCCCCTGGGACGCTGGTTCGACAAGTTTTTCCAAGCTCAAGCCGCCCCAGCAGCAGTCCGAAATCGGATGCACATGGTTTCGAGCGACATTGTTGCTGCAGCAAGTAGCGGAGCCAATCACCTAAAAATTGTGGTGATCGGCTGCGCAAGTGCCCTCGATGTGCTCGATGCCCTGCAAAAACTGACCGAAAAAGATCGTGAGAAACTTTCGCTGGTGCTGCTCGACCTCGATCCTCGCGCGATCGAAGCGGCCTGGACCCCGCTTCTGGAACTAGTTCAGCCTCAGCAGCTGCAACTCGCGGCGACAAATTTACTGCGACTTCCCAAGCGACCAACCGACCAGGCGCTAATCGCCGGCGCAAATCGCATCTACTGCACGGGACTTTTCGACTATTTCGACGATCAACAAGCGGCAGCGATGCTCGCCACTTTCGTCGCCCATCTCGCCCCCGGCGGCGAATCCCTCGTTTTCCAGTTCAGCCACTCCAATCCCACCCGTGGCTACATGGAATGGATTGGAAATTGGTACCTGCGTTATCGAAACGAATCGGATCTCGATCGCATTCGCGAATTGGGCGGAATTTCGCGAGCTCAGTGTCGGCTTAGCGCTGAACCACTTGGTGTGAACCTCTGCTGGCATCTAAGCCACTAACTTCGGGTCATTTTTTTGGCCAGTTGTAACGTTTTTGCACGTTACACCGTTGTGACGAGAAGTTTTACGTTGCCGAGTGGAAAATGCCTCGGCGACTGATGACAATAAGGTCTTACCGCACAGCTTGCGCGACCTTGTCATCTTGCCAGCCATGATGGCCTGCCATCGATCGCCCGAGTCACCGCTCTTCGTTTCGGAGATTTTTCCCGTGAAATGCCGCTCAAACTTGTGGTTGATCCCCCTCGTCGGTTTTGCCGTTTTCTTCCAATCAACGGCCTCGTCGAGCGGTCAGGAGATTCTCGGCGAGCCGCGAGCTGAACGCGCCATCGCAGTAGAAATCGATGAAGCCGCCGCCGATGTCGCCGCCGAGAAGAAACCAGCTGCCGCAGAAACCCCGGCCGATAAGCCCGAAAACAAAGAGGAACCCGAAATCGATATTCCTCGGGCACCTGTCAAAGAGGTCCCTCCACGCCAAGTTCGGCTGCATTTGCTCGACGGCAGCATTTTGACCGGCGATCTATCCGTCGAAGAAATTACGGTGGAAACCACTTTTGGCAAACTCGTAGTGCCCATTAACAAGATTCGCAGCTTTACTCCTGGGCTGGATAGCTATCCCGAGCAGATCAAAAAAATCGAAACCTTGGTCGAGCAACTGGGTGGCGACGACTACCAATCGCGCGAAGCAGCTCACAAAGAGCTTTCGGCCATGGGAATCGGCGTTCAAAACGAAATCGTGCGATTCGTTGCAAGCGACAACGCTGAAATTAAGCGGCACATCGGGGAGATTTTGAAAGAAATCGAAGAGCAGGCCGAGGAATCGGAAGATCTCGACGAAGGTGGCGAGGGAGCTGCCCAGCCTTGGATTCGTCTCGACACCGTTGTAACCACGGATTTCACCGTCACGGGCAAGGTTTCTCCCCAAAATTTTGAACTGGCCAGCAAATACGGCCCCCTGAAAGTGTCGCTCGCCGACGTGAAACGTGGCGAACGGGACAGCGGATTGAAAGAATCTTTTCGACGCAGCCTCAGCGTTCCCGGCGAAAATCTGGCGCAGCGTACGTTCAAGAGCACCGGAATTCGTGTTCAGGCCGGCGATAAAATTTCGATCAAGGCCGACGGAACGATTGTGATGTCTCCGTGGGGCACCAACTCGATGAGCACCCCCGACGGCGGACCGAATTACGGCTGGTATATCCCCAACCAAATTCCTGGCGGCTGCCTAGTTGCCAAAATTGGGGACAAGGGAACCGTGTTCAAAGTTGGTCGCTCGCTTAACTTTACAGCGAAATCTTCAGGGCTCTTGCAACTGGCCGTGGGGATGCAGGGAGACTACGCTGGTGAAGGCTATCAGTTCCCAGGCGAGTATCGTGTGAAACTGCGGGTCGACCCCAAGTAACTCGGCCGAATCTCCGCAAAAACGATCCGCTGAATATCTCTGAAGCATCAGCGGCTGCGACTGGCAAAACCTGGCTGACTTCACTGACGCGAGCAGCCAAAATCTTCGATAGCCCGGGAAAACTTCCGCGTGAGAGAAGCGTCGCAAAATCCATCCGGCTATCAACTTCGAAGCGCTGGTGTGAGTATCTGTCGAATTCCCCACTGACGGGGCGAACCCAAACACCTGCCTCGCCGTAGAACTGGCCAACCCGATCGCATGGAGTAGCGACTTGTCTGGGGTGCAAGCAGCCATGGAAAGCACTAAGGTGCCACAGCGAATCCTTCGCTGAAACTTGACGGCGTCTTTTCTTGCACCGCATCCGACCAATCGCTACAATGCGACCCTCTTCTCACATAACGCTTTTCTAGCACGCGGAGGATCTCGCATGCACCTGGCTACATTCTTCTACCAGGAATGCCCCACCTGTGGGCGTCATTTGCGAATTCGCGTGCAGTATCTGGGCCGGAATGTCACCTGCCCCCACTGTGGTGGAACGACAACGGCAGCCGATTCCAGCACCCAGCAACAAGCAGCAGCAAAACCATCGCTCACGCTGCTCCAGCAGGCCGACCGACTTCTCCTTGATTCGCCAGCATCCTCAGCAAAGTAAGCTGGAAAGTGCCGAGTAACTAGAAACAAAAGTCGGGCACATTAGCAGAGCAGAGATCGAAAGCAGCTCGGCCCAAGCGGAGTCAAATTATTGGACTCTCGAGGAACCTTCCCAAGCTGACTCGGCAAGTTCACCAAGAACCAAAGAGGGCAGGAATCCTCTTCGATTCCAACCAGGGGAAATGCAAGTCTCGCTGAAGACTTCCGGCAAGATTAGCGCGACAGCGATGAGCGATGGTCAGAAAAAGAACGCCATTGATCTGGCTGGATACGATGCGCGCACAAAAAAACCTCACAGAGTCTTTTGAACTCTGTGAGGTTTAATTGTTATAAAAACCCCGGCGATACCTACTTTCGCGTTTGTTGCACTATCATCGGCTCAAAAAGCTTAACTGCTGTGTTCGGGATGGGAACAGGTGTTTCCTTTTTGATATGGTCACCGGGAAGTACCACTACTGACGGTAAAACCAGTAGTGGCAAATCTGTGTTTGGTAGATGGGTGGTGTCTGAAAAGCATTCAGACAACCTTTCCCGCAACATATATGTTGCGACTGATCTCTACAGCTGAGAACTACGCACTTTCGTTAGTAGCTGCCTCAGGAGAGTGTTGAATATATGTGGCCAAGCGTTCGTCCATTAGTAATGGTTAGCTAAGTATATTACTACACTTACACATCCATCCTATCAACCAAGTCGTCTTCTTGGGGACTCTCGTACTAGGTACTACGAAATCTGATCTTGGAGAGAGCTTCACGCTTAGATGCTTTCAGCGTTTATCTTTTCCGAAGTTAGCTATCCAGCCGTGCCACTAGCGTGACAACTGGTACACCAGAGCTTCGTCCTTCTAAATCCTCTCGTACTAAAGAAGAACCTCCTCAAATTTCGTACGCCCACGGCAGATAGGGACCGACCTGTCTCACGACGGTCTGAACCCAGCTCACGTACCACTTTCATTGGCGAACAGCCAAACCCTTGGGAGCTTCTTCACCCCCAGGATGTGATGAGCCGACATCGAGGTGCCAAACCGCTACGCCGCTGTGGACGCTCGGTAGCGATCAGCCTGTTATCCCCAGAGTACCTTTTATCTGATGAGCGATGACCCTTCCATTCGGAATCACCGGATCACTAGGACCTGCTTTCGCACCTGCTCGACTTATTTGTCTCGCAGTCAAGCACACTTTTACCCTTGCGCTCAAAGCCTGATTGCCAACCAGGCTGAGTGTACCTTTGCACTCCTCCGTTACTCTTTTGGAGGAGACCGCCCCAGTCAAACTGCCCAACAGGAAATGTCCTTTGCCCGGTTTCACGGGTCAAAGTTAGAACTAAAGCATATTCAGAGTGGTATTTCAACGACGGCTCAGAGATAGCTGGCGCTACCCCTTCATAGCCTCCCACTTATCCTACACAAAACATACCTCAGCCCAATACCTGCCTACAGTAAAGGTTCATGGGGTCTTTCCGTCTAACCGCGGGAACGTGGCATCTTCACCACGGCTACAATTTCACCGGGTCCGTGGTTGAGACAGTGCTCCAGTCGTTACGCCATTCATGCAGGTCGGAACTTACCCGACAAGGAACTTCGCTACCTTAGGACCGTCATAGTTACGGCCGCCGTTTACTAGGGCTTCGGTCGCAAGCTTCGCTTTCGCTAACCTTCTTCCTTAACCTACTAGCACCGGGCAGGCGTCAGACTCTATACATCCACTTACGTGTTAGCAGAGTCCTGTGTTTTTGATAAACAGTCGCTAGAGCCGATTCACTGCGGCCTCCTCGCGGAGGCACCCCTTATCGCGAACTTACGGGGTCATTTTGCAGAGTTCCTTAACCACCGTTCTCCCGAGCGCCTTAGACTCCTCGTCTCGCCTACCTGTGTCAGTTTTAGTACGGTTGTCGTGACTTTAACCCTTAGAAGTTTTTCTTGGACGTCTTGCAAGTGACTTCGAGAACTTGGATGCTCTCGAGTTTACAGCTTGTCGTACGGGGCGGATTTGCCTATCCCCTGACTCACTGTACCCTACGGACATTTCTAGTCGTACCGCTCACCATTCAGACGCCGTCACTCCATCAGTTCATCACGCCAGCGCAGGAATGTTGACCTGCTATCCATCGTCTACGCCTTTCGGCCTCGACTAAGGTACCGGCTAACCCTGGGCGGATTTCCCTTCCCCAGGAAACCTTAGGCTTTCGGCGAACAGGATTCTCACCTGTTTTATCGTTACTCATTCCGGCATAATCACTTGTACGCCCCGAGACCATTCGTTTCCGTATGGCTTGTATCTGGCGTACAACGCTCTCCTACCACTCTTACGAGTCCATTGCTTCGGTGTAATACTTACTCCCGATCATTATTGGCGCGAAATTGCTCGACCAGTAAGCTGTTACGCACTTTTTAAATGGTGGCTGCTTCTAAGCCAACATCCTGGCTGTCACTGCAACTTCACTTCCTTAGTGACTGAGTATTACTTAGGGACCTTAGCTGATGGTCTGGGTTGTTTCCCTCTCGACCGCGAAGCTTATCCCTCGCGGTCTTACTCCCAAGGTAGTCTTAATAGTATTCGGAGTTTGGCTCGGCTGGGTAGCCTGGAAGGGCCCCCATGCCAATTCAGTCTCTCTACCCCTACTAAGTAGTTCCTTGAGGCTAGACCTCAATCTATTTCGGAGAGAACCAGCTATCTCTGCGTTTGATTAGACTTTCACTCCTCCCCACAAGTCATCCCCTCGGTTTTCAACCCAAGTGGGTTCGGTCCTCCACGCAGTTTAACCCGCGCTTCAACCTGCTCATGGGTAGATCACGCAGTTTCGGGTCTACCGCCAGCGACATAGTCGCCCTATTCAGACTCGGTTTCCCTTTGGCTTCGGTCCGTAAGACCTTAACCGAGCCGCTGACGGTAACTCGCCGGATCATTATGCAAAAGGCACGCCGTCACACGTTATCCGAAGATCATAGTGCTCCGACCGCTTGTAGGCACATGGTTTCAGGTTCACTATCCTCCCCTCGACGGGGTTCTTCTCATCTTTCAGTCGCCTTACTGAGTTCGCTATCGGTCGTCAGAGAGTATTTAGCCTTACGGGATGGTCCCCGTGGATTCAGTCGAGGTTTCACGTGACTCGACTTACTCAGGTACCGCTCGAGAGATCATATGACTTTCACTTACGGGACTGTCACCCTCTGTGGTTGGCCTTTCCTTGCCATTCTGTTAGTCAATGACTTTGTAACTCTCATGTGAACGGCCCTACAACCCCGCAGAGGAAAACCTCCGCGGTTTGGGCTCTTTCGCTTTCGCTCGCCGCTACTAACGAAATCGATTTTTCTTTCTTTTCCACCAGGTACTGAGATGTTTCAGTTCCCTGGGTTGGCCTTGCATACCTATGGATTCAGTATGCAATAATTAGGGAATCTAGGGATCACAACTTGTTTAACAGCTACCCCTAGCTTTTCGCAGTTTTCCACGCCCGTCGTCGCCTTCTGACGCCAAGACATCCCCCATGTGCCCTTAATAGCTTGACCACAAATATCCAAAACTCTCACTCAATGCTAAGACCGAAATCTGAGCTGGGTGCATCTTGAACTGCGGCAGCTACTGCATTTTCAACTTGAATGACCTAAGACGTGAATCTTAGGGTTCAAATAGATCTGCAAAGTAACAATAGTTCTCAAATCTGTCTTTTGACTCTAGTTGACAGCCGAAGCCATCAACCAAGTCGCGCTTTATTAGAGACCGTGACAGACACTTAACTTTCATCACCTCACCAAGCCGAAGCTCGATTTGATTTTGATCATCAAGCATCTTCACAAAGATGCCATCTACCAAACAACCAGATTGTCAATGAACAAGGCGAAGGACTAATTAAAGGCCTTCGCCTGGTCTCCGCTCACTGAGCAGAAGCAATACTCGGCCAAGCCGAATATTGCTTGCGATCAGCAAACCAAACCACTCACACCAAGAGGTTGTCTCAGTGGGAGCCCAGTATCTTAGAGAACTTGTTTTCGACTGTCAACAGGCTGTTTGTTGAGCACTCGAAAAACTTTTATTGCGAATCGCGTCAGCGGCGAAACCCAACATTCTCTTCGTGAGGCGTTAATATTGCGACTCACTCAAAAACACGCAAGGGGGTCAGCTCAGGTTTCTTATTTGAGCCACTCGAAACTGTTTTGGCCCTTCACTTTACAGCGAAAGGCACCACAAACAAGCACCGAGCAACTCAAGAGGCAAATCCAACTGTGGGCGGAACAGGGCACGATGGCAACCGGTTCGGCGGACATTCGAAATTGCTTCAAACCTGAGCGGGAGGGGCATTCTAGCGGCGATGAACTTTCGTTCAAGGGGCCAGAACCCGACAACCCAAAATTTGCGTGAGAGCGAGCCGAAACTCCTCACACACCATCACAAACAAGTGGAGACGAAGGGAGTCGAACCCTCAACCCCTGCCTTGCAAAGGCAGTGCTCTCCCAATTGAGCTACGTCCCCAAATCAGCAATCCAGTGCGCGGTACAAGATTCGAACTTGTGACCTCGTCGTTATCAGCGACGCGCTCTAACCAACTGAGCTAACCGCGCGGATCAATATTCGCCAGTGTTTTTCGAGCTCCGGGGCTTGGCACGCCCCTTCAATCAAGGAGGGATGCGTCACCAGTGCTCGAGGTTCGCTCGACTGGAAACCCTGGATTTTATTTCCCCTTGGACGTTTGTCAAAGGGGCACCGGCTACTCCAGGAAAGTTCCTGGTAGTTAGCCGCATAAAATCCGTGGCTTGATCGTGGCAGCGGGGCTCGCTGGGTTCCGTTTATCCCGGGTAATCGTTCGATTTTCCGGGCCATTCGAAGGCACCCGCGACCAGCAGATTGGCGTTTTTCGGCGATGTGGCAGGAAGAACTTCAGCGGAAAGTGAAATTTCTGCTCCCCCCCCCCGACGGGAGCCCGTAAAATCACCGTAGTTATGCTGCCGATCATGAGCTGGGCGAAGTGCGTAAGCTGTGCTTCGCACGTAGGTCTGAGCAATTGTGCCGATGGTCGGATGGTCGATAAAGTCCAAGTGACAGCAGAAAAGTCGCAAAGTGCCCACTGTCGGCACTTCACTGGAGCAGGTTCTCGAGAGGAAGGGATTTCCGATGCGTAAGTTCTGGCGTACTACGGTTTTGGCCGCACTTGGATTGATCGCTCCACTCGCTGCCTTCGGTGCCAAACCCTCGGCTGGCGATGCGCTCCAGCTGCTGCCCGTTCAGTCGACAGTCGATTTTGATCGCCCCACAGCCGAGGAAGCCGCTAAATGCACCGTCGAAATCGAGTCGGTCGGCGGAATTACGGGCTGGGTGGTGAAAGGTGAATCGGGGCAGGTTTTGCGTCGTTTTCTCGATTCCAATGGCGATGGCAAGGTCGACCAGTGGTGCTATTTCAAGCACGGAATCGAGGTTTACCGCGACATCGACGCGAATTTCAACAACAAAGCAGACCAATATCGCTGGCTCGGCACTTCCGGCATTCGCTGGGGCCTGGATGCCGACGAGGACTCGCGAATTGACTCCTGGAAACAAATTTCGGCGGAAGAAGTGACCGCTGAAGTGGTTGCCGCACTTGCCGAGCAAGATTCGCGACGCTTTGCCCGCCTTGTGCTCTCCGAAAAAGAACTGGTTTCTCTTGGGCTCGGTGAAGCCCGCACCGAACAGCTGCGCACTAAGGTGCAAGATGCTTCGACGCAATTTTCCGACCTGATGAAAAAACAACGGGTCGTAACCCCTAAGTCGGCCTGGATTCACTTTGGAGCGAGCCAACCGGGGATCGTTCCGGCTGGTGTCGACGGCGCAACACAAGATCTGGTGGTGTACGACAACGTCACTGCCGTGGTCGAAACCGCCGGCAAGCACAGCACGCTGGTGATCGGCACGCTCGTGAAAGTGGGGGATGCCTGGCGCTTGATCGATGTACCGCAAAATCTTGCCGCCGATGCAACCGCCCAAGCCTCGGTGGGATACTTTTTTCAAGCTTCGATGTCGCGTCGTCCCGAGACTGAAGGTCCTGCCGACGCGAGCACCGTTAGCGCCGAAATGCAGCGTCTGATCACCGATCTCGAGAAGCTCGACAAGCAACTTGTTGAGTCGCGATCGCGCACCGAAGTGGCGAAACTCAATAGCGACCGGGCCGATATCCTGGACAAGCTCGTGACCTCCGCAAAATCGGAAGAAGATCGCGGACTTTGGATACGTCAGTACGCTGAAACGGTCGCAGCAGCCGTGCAATCCGCTGCCTTTCCCGAGGGTGTTGCGCGACTCACTTCCCTGCGACAAATGGTCGCAAAAATGCCGGAATCAACCGATTTGGTGGCTTATGTGAAGTTCCGCGAGATGTCGGCGCTCTACAACCTCGAACTGTCGAAAAAAGATGTCGACTTCGAAAAAGTGAACGCCACCTGGATGACAAGTCTTGAAGAGTTTGTGAAAGAGTATTCCAAAAGTCCCGACGCTGCAGAGGCAATGTTGCAGCTCGCTATCGGTAGCGAATTCAGCGGCAAAGAAGAGAAAGCGATCGAGTGGTTCGGCAAGATTGTGAGCGAGTTCCCCTCGACCGATCTGGCCAAAAAAGCCGCTGGCGCAAAGCGTCGCCTCGAGTCGGTCGGCAAGACAATCACGCTGAGCGGCAAAACGGTCGACGGCCGTGCGGTCGACATCTCGTCCCTCTCCGGCAAGGTGGTTTTGGTCCACTACTGGGCCACTTGGTGTGAGCCTTGTAAGCAAGATCTCGACCTGATCAAGGACCTGCAAGCGAAGTTCGGCAAACAGGGCTTCACGCCTGTGGGTGTGAACCTCGATAGCGATGCCCGCGATCTGGGTGCTTACCTCCGCACCAAAACCTTGCCTTGGCCGCAGTTGTTCGAACCCGGTGGACTCGAAGGCCGCTTGGCAAACGAAATGGGCATTCTGACCCTCCCGACCATGATCCTGGTCGATCGCGAGGGGAAAGTCGTGAACCGCAACATCAACGCCGGTGAACTCGATACCGAGCTCCGCAAGCTGCTGCGGTAGCCTGGCTAATCGCACTTTTTGGGCAAAACCGAGTGGCGAGGCCATCCGCCTCCCCTCGGCAAATGACAGCGACGGCTCGCCTTTCCATGGCATTTCTCGCCAACTCGGCCTCGATCGTCCGCTGAAAAAATCGAGGCATTCTTGAAGCTTGCTAGCTGCTGGCGGCCATTTTCCTGGAAAACTTTCCCGGTCCTATCAGCTGTACGCCTCGCGAGGGCGAAAAACCTAGGGTTTTCTTCATTTTCGGCCGCAAGTTTCGTTGGTCCCCTGCCGGACCGTGGTTAGCATCAATGGATCGGGCAGCACGTCATTTCCCTCGTCGTGCCGCCTGAATTCGCCACAATGGCCCGCTCCCCGCAGGTCGCTTGTGGATTCGCACCCTGTTTTGCTAACCCCGCCAAGGACCCTGCTGCGATGCTCCCCACACGTCCCAGCGCCGACGAAGTCGACGAGCTTTTGCTCAATGCCCGTTTGCGCGACGAACTCGAGCCCTACGTTGAAGAATCGCTTCAGCTGCTCGATTGCCGCCGCATGCCAACCTCGGCTGAAAACGAATTCTTGGCCTCAATGCTCGCCTGGGAACAGGCTCCGGTGCTCCCCATCAGCCGCTGGTTTGAGCCCGAATTGCGGCTCCCTTCGCCCGAAAAGCTGAGCGACAAGGAACTGCACAAACTGCTGATGGACACGCTCGATCGGCTTTACGAACAGCGGATTGTGCTCGATTTCACCGAGCATCTGTCGGATCGACAGCTCTATTGCCTGCTGCTCCGCGATATCCTTCCGTCACCCGAGAAGAAGCTCGATCGCCCGCGCAACTACCTGCACTGGCACTGCCTCGATCCCGACGACGACTGCGACAATTGGCTCCGCTACTATGCCTCGCCCGAAGAGCGTGAAGGCTGGGCTGAAGAAACGCACGAGCCACTCCCCGAGCAACTTCCGCTCCCCTACCCTCGCCGCAAACCCCGCCGTCGCGGCTAATTATGTCGGCCTGTAGGTTAGGTGCCCGCAGGGAACCTAACGGGAGCGCGGCGCTGCCAACGCGAAGTAGGGCAGGCCTAGCGTCTGCCACAACTCGTAGGTCGGCTACCCCTATAGCCGACGATCGAACGATTTTTCCATCACTATCTGCTGTTGATGTGCTGCTGTTTGCCCCTTAGCGCTCCGATCCCGAGATTTCTGAAGCTCGCGCGACTGCTTAGGTTTAGGCTACGGGGTAACCGACTTACGAACTTCTTGCAACGTGGGCATCCTTGCCTCCGTACAATCGAAACAGCCGAAATCTACAACTTCTGTAAAGCGCCAGCTCAACCGTAGTACTGGCCATCAAGGTGAACCAGAGGGCATCAGCAATAGCGAGAAGTCGAGTTCATAACCAGGATACTTATACGGCAAAGAGGGACCGTGTGTAGCACGGACATATCGGAGGCTAGGCAAGTTATTTAGTCCATAAATGAATTCGCCACCAACCTCTGTTTCACGCACATCAATAGAGTTTATCCACGGCATCGATTCAATGTGGCATTCTTCGTTCGCAAGCATAGTTTGAAAAGCAATAAGTTCTCTACAATTGACTTTTGACAATGAACGAAAGTCGTTACAGTCAAAATCGCTCTTGCTAACATCAAGGACGAACTTGCTTTCAATCTGGCGGAAAACTGCAAACACGCTCTTGTCGTCCGGAAAGTCGTTTCCGGACAAAGTCACTTTTGTAATGGCCAAAATCGGAGTATCACCAAAAAGCCAAGAGTCGGACCAGTATTTAACTGCACGCGTCTCAACCTCAAATCCAAATTGTTCAAGCCGAGCTTTCAAATCTAAAACTGAGTGATTGCTCAATGAAATTTCAGACCGCTTCTGAAAATCAGATCGAAAACAAGCAAATAGCACTCCCATGATGAGCGGTACTACAAAAACAAAGACAAACAAACTTTGGGTAAATCTTCGTGCGTAGGCAGTCATGGCTTACACCCAAGTTGATTTAGTTTCACTGCTATGTCCATCCAGCTGATACTGCCCCCCAATTCCCTGTAGAACCGCTGGGGCGCCCTCGCGATGCCTGCAATTCATCGCAATGTACTAGCCAAAGCTCAAGAACTATTTTGCCACAGGGCAGCATCTCGAGCTTGCCTATTTCCAGCTTGCCTATTTAGGACTGATCTTCAAGTTAACAGAATCTCGCCATGGAATTATGCCAGCGGTTTAAGCAGCGACCTGCGGCCATAAAACTGCTTCAACTCCAGCGATTTAGCTCAGCCAACTCACACTTCAGCACTGGCTACATGGCCAGTGCCACCCAATTGCGAAGCCGACCTACGAGTTGAAATTCACCAGCGCATTAAACCCCCTCAGGTTTCCAGCCGTCGCGGTAGGTTTTGGTGAGGAGGGCATTGGCTTCGGCGTTGCCAGTGAACTGGAAGGCAGCTGCGTCCCACTCGAGCTTTTTGCCGATTCGATGAGCGACGACGCCGAGCAAGTTGTGCTCGATGAGCATGCCGCTGTAGTCGAAGTTGCAGAGCGACTCGCCACCGGTTTTCGCCGCGTGAAGCCATTCGTTGTAGTGGCCCAGCGAAGGGGCGATGGTGGGCTCGGGGCGGGGTGCATCTTTGAATTTAGCGCCGGGGCTGACAACAATCTTCCCGTAATCAGCCACGATCACGCCTTGCTCGCCGACGAAGGCGACGCCAATCCCCCAGCCGCCGAGGTTGGTGTCGTCGCCGATCATCGGCTGAAGGTAAGCAGCGCGGCGTTTCATCCCTTCGTCGCCGTGATACCAAACCAACTTGCAGGCGGCATGGTGCGGCGCATCGCCCTCGCGCTTGGGGTGCTCCCAGGTGACTTGCTGCCAGGTGGGGCATTCGAACTCGTCGACCGGAGCACCAACGCTTTCCACGGACGTGGGATAGCGAAGATCGAGCGCCCAGTAGGCCAAGTCGATCAGGTGGCTTCCCATGTCGCCAAGCACGCCGTTGCCGAACTCCCAGCGACGATTCCAGTTGAGGTTTCCACCCTGCCAATAGCCTCCGTTGTAGGGACGCATTGCAGCCGGTCCGATCCAAGCTTCCCAGTCAAATCCTTCGGGAATCGGCTGTTCCGGCAGCTCGACAGGATTCACCTTGCTGATCCCTCGATCGCACCAAACGTGGGCTTCGCTGATCGCGCCGATCATCCCCGACTGCACCAGTTCGACCGCGCGACGATAGTTGTCGGTAGCGTGAATCTGCGTTCCCATTTGGGTGGCGATCTTGCCGCGATTTTCGCGATAAACTTCCTGCATCAATCGCGCTTCGCGAACCGTGTGCGAGAGTGGCTTTTCGCAGTAAACGTGCTTGCCACGCTTCATCGCAGCAAGCGAAACGAGCGCGTGATGATGGTCGGCGGTGGAGACGACATAGCCATCGATTTTGGGGTCGTCGATCAGCTTGCGCCAGTCGCTCACAGCCACGGCATTGGGATACGACTTCTTCGCCCCCGCGAGCGATGCTGGATGGGTATCGCACAAGGCGTAAATCTCTTCGCCACTCACGCCTCCCAGATTTGCGCCGCCACGCCCGCCGCAGCCGATGATCGCAAGGCGAAGTTTATCGCTAGGTCCTCGCTGCGTCTCTTGCGAGTGAACCATCGGAATTGGCATCGCCATCGCTGCACCGGCAGCGATGCAACCACCCAGGAACTGGCGGCGCGTTGAGTGGAGACTTCCGGGGAGAACTTTTGGCAAACTTCGTGGCATCGCTGGACCTCTTTTTGGTTACGAGTAAGGCCACAGCATAAACTTTGCACTAGCGGAATTGCAAACAAATCTAGGGCAAGGTTTTACGAGCGAATGGCGAAAGCACTAACGGCTGGTTAAGCACCCTTCGGCGACGCAATCGCTTCCAGCAGCTGTACAGTTCATCGGGTAGAATAGTGGCTGCTTGATTGAATACCCACGCGTGAGGAACAGCTGCGATGTTTTGCCGGTTACTGATACTTGGAATTCTGCTTTGCTCGACGCTGGCCAGCGCTTCGCGCGCTACAGCCGACGAACCATCTGCGACGAAAACGCCGCTGATTTTGGCGCATCGGGGCGGCGCGTATGAGTACGAAGAAAACACGATGGAAGGCTTTCGAGCCTGCTACGAGCGGGGCATTCGAGGCTTTGAAACCGACATTCGCATGACCCGCGATGGCGTGCTCGTGATTCTGCACGACGACAGCTTGGACCGGACGCACATCGGCGCCGGACCGGTCGAAGAGAAAACAGCTGACGAACTGCGAGCGATCACGACCAAGAATGGACAGAAGTTTTTGCTTCTCGACGAGTTGCTCGACTATTTCGCCGACAAGCCCCACGTCTACATCGAGCTGGAAATGAAAACGAGCAACAAAACGCTCTACCCCGATGAGCGGATCGCCGAGTACTGCAAGAAACTGCACGAGCAAGCCACCGCTCGCAAAGCCGACGGCTCGACCTACCTGTTTACGTCATTCGACCATCGGCCGATCAAGGCGATTCGCGCACTCGACGAGAAGGCTCCGATTTCGATCATCGCTGGCAAACCATTGTCGGCTGAGTTCATCGAGCTTGCCAAAAGTTTGAAAGCGACGCACATCGCCTGCCAGCTCAACGGCACTTCGCGAGCGATGGTCGAAGAAGCACACAAGCAAGGCTTGAAGGTGAACTGCTGGCCCGGTCGCGCGGCCCAAGATTTTTTCCTTGCTATCGGCCTAGGTGTGGATGTCCACTGCACCGACATCCCGATCGCCATACAGAAGGTGAAAGAGGCTTTGCCGTAAGAAGTGGTCGATTCCAGGCAGATTTTCGATCATCTACGCTGAAGGGCGTTTTTTGTAACCGAACTTCGCGTCAATAAAGGGCTGGTGCTGTTTTCTCGCGAGCAGATTTGCGGTTATAGGAATAAGACACCGCTCTAATCCGCCCTGGGATCGCCCCATGAATACCTCCACAACACTCAAGCGACATGCTGAGGAACTCCCCATTGTGACGGCCGACTCGCTGCCGCCGCCGGTGGGGGGCGTGTTTTTGCGGGCACGCTGGCAAGCCCTGGCGATGCTGAACTATCGGGTCGATCCGGAGATTTTGCAGCCGCACGTTCCGGCCGGAACCGAACTCGACCTGTGGCAGGGCGAGGCCTTCGTCAGCATGGTCGGTTTTCTGTTCCTCGACACCCGCGTGCTTGGGATACCGATTCCGCTGCACCGCCATTTTCCCGAAGTAAACTTGCGTTTCTACGTTCGTCGCAAGTCGGCAGGGCAATGGCTCCGAGGTGTGACGTTCATTCGCGAACTTGTGCCACGCTGGGCCATCGCGACCGTTGCCAAACTGGCCTACAACGAGCCCTACTCGGCCGTTCCAATCGAGTACGAGGTGCCAGAGTCGCTGGTCGAGGGAACGACCGATCCGCGGCTGTCGCCGAGCGTTGCGTACCGCTGGAAATTCGGCGGGCGCTGGAACAGCCTCTCGGCGCAAGCTTCGGGAAATCGGCAACCGCTCACCAATGGCTCTGCCGAGCAGTTCATCGCCGAGCATTATTTCGGCTACTGCGCTCAGCGCGACGGGCGAACGGTGGAATACCGTGTGGAACATCCCTCCTGGAACGCCTGGCAAGTGAGCGAGGCAAATTTCGACTGCGATGTGGCGCCACTTTACGGCGAAAAATTCGCGCCCTACCTGCGTGAGAAACCGGCCTCGGCGTTCATCGCCGACGGCTCCCCCGTCGCGGTCTACAAGCCTCGCATGTTGAAGCGAAGCTAGCAATCACCTCCAATCGCCAGTTAGCGACGGGCATTCTTCCTTTCGTGCAGGACTAAGGCTAAACTACGTAGCCTTGCCGCTACTTTCCACCGGAAAGTTAGCGATCAACGACCCACCCGCACACACCCAGGAAATTTGCCCACCATGTCGCTCTCTCGACGCCTCTTTGCGGCCACCGGTTTGGCCCTCATGCTTGCGATGGCCGTTAACGTCTTTGCTGCCGACGAAAAGCAGAAAGCACTCATCGTCGATGGCCAAAACAATCACGGCGTTTGGCCCAAAACCACGCAGATGATGAAAAAGTACCTCGAAGAGACGGGGCTCTTCACCGTCGATGTGGCCACCACCGCTCCGCAGGGAACTGACGAAAACTTCAAGCCCGAGTTCTCGAAGTACAACGTGGTTATCTCGAACTACAACGGCGCTAACTGGCCTGAAGCGACGCAAAAGTCGTTCATCGAGTACGTGAAAAATGGCGGCGGATTTGTTGTCATCCACGCAGCGAACAATTCGTTCGGCGACTGGAAAGAATACAACGAGATGATCGGGATCGGCGGCTGGGGTGGTCGCAGCGAGAAGAGTGGGCCTTATGTCTATCTCGACGAGGCTGGCAAAGTGGTCCGCAACGAAGAAAAAGGGAGCGGCGGACACCACGGTCCCCAGCATCCGTTTACTGTGATCGTGCGTGACAGCGAGCATCCCATCACGAAGGGAATGCCTCGCGAATGGCTACATGCCCAAGACGAGCTGTACGACAAACTACGTGGCCCAGCCACCTCGATGAACATCCTCGCCACCGCGTTTGCTGATCCTGCAAAAGGTGGCAGCGGACGTCACGAACCGATGATTTTTACGATCGAGTACGGAAAGGGGCGCATCTTCCACACCCCGATGGGACACGCCGACTACTCCATGGAATGCGTCGGCTTCATCGCCACACTCGTCCGTGGCACCGAGTGGGCCGCCACTGGCAAGGTGACTCTCCCGATTCCTGAAGATTTTCCCAAGGCCGACGCGGTTAGTCAGCGTAAAGCCGAAGCAAAGTAACCTCCAATAGCCATCGGGTCGCCGGCTGTTTCGCACGCTCCGCTCAGCCGCCGGCAACCAGCGACAACAACAGCATCAACATCTTTCCATCAGCATCGCTAACCAAAACGGCGCTGCTGATCCGCATGAACTTACAAGGAACCTTCTCCATGAAATGGGCCCTCCATTTTTCGGCGGCACTTGCCGCCACCCTGGCACTCTTTACCTCCGCCGCGTCAGCTCAGGTGGTGTACGAGGGGGCTGAAGGCCCCGGCAAGGGAAAACATATCGTCCTCGTCAGTGGCGACGAAGAATACCGCTCCGAAGAGGCTTGCCCACAACTCGGCAAGATTCTCGCCAAGCATCATGGCTTCAAGTGCACGGTGCTCTTTGCCATCGATCCCAAGGATGGCACGATCAACCCCAACGTCAGCAACATTCCAGGACTCGAAGCGCTGGGAAGTGCCGACTTGATGATCATCTTCACACGCTTCCGCGATCTTCCCGACGATCAAATGAAACATGTGGTCGACTACATCGAGTCGGGTCGCCCGATCATTGGTATCCGCACATCGACCCACGCTTTCAACATCAAAGGTGGCAAGACCTACGCAAAGTACAGCTTCAACAATAAAGATTTCCCTGGTGGATTCGGCAAGCAAGTGCTGGGCGAAACGTGGATCAATCACCACGGCAATCACGGCTCGCAAAGCACGCGTGGCATCGTGGCCCCAGGCAAAGAATCGCATCCGATTTTGCGTGGCATTAAGAGCGGCGATGTGTGGGGACCGAGCGATGTCTATGGCGTAGTCCTGCCGCTCGTCGAAAGCGACACGCTGGTACTGGGACAAGTCCTCACCGGAATGAAATCGGATGATCCACCCGTCGAAGGCAAGGTGAACGACCCGATGATGCCCATCGCCTGGACCCGCAGCTACAAGGGTGAAAGTGGCAAGGAATCGCGAGTCTTTACGTCGACCATTGGTGCTGCGACCGACCTTCTGAGCGAAGGAACCCGTCGCCTGCTAGTCAACGCCAGCTTCTGGTGCGTCGGTCTCGAAGACAAGATTCCTGAGAAGTCGAACGTCGATCTCGTGGGGGACTATCAGCCCCTGCCGTTCAAGTTCAACGGCTTCCGCCCCGGGATGAAACCTAGCGATTTCGAGATGAAATAGTCTCTCCATCGCAATCCTCACCTTACCCTCTCCGAGCTGCTGTGAACCACCACATTCTCAGCAGCTTTTTCATGCGCAGCCTTTGACATAAGATCGCCTAGCAAGAATCGCTGCCGTTACAAGAGTCTTGATTGACAGCGAAACCAGGAGCCCCGCGTGAAATCCTTGACCCAAGAGCTGTGGATCGAAGTCCCTCAGCGTCGAGCAATCGTCTCGATCCATCGCGATGTCGAGCGGCTAGTCGCAGAAAGCGGCATCTCCGAGGGACTTGTTCTCGTGAATGCCATGCATATCACGGCGAGCGTGTTCATCAACGACAACGAATCGGGACTGCATGCCGACTATGATCGTTGGCTCGAAGAACTGGTCCCCTTTAACCCCGGGAGTGATCCGGCCCAAGGTGGCTACCTTCACAACCGCACCGGCGAAGACAACGCCGACGCTCATCACAAGCGGCAGATCATGGGCCGCGAAGTCGTCGTCGCGATTACCAAGGGCGAGTTACATCTGGGGCCTTGGGAGCATATTTTTTACTACGAGTTTGATGGGCGACGGAAGAAGCGAGTGTTGGTGAAGATTATTGGCGAATGAGGGGAGGTACGGGGGCCGGTAAATGTCAAATTTCAAACATCGTATCGACGAGATTGCTGCGGTCCTTGTGGACCGAGGAGTCGTCACGAGACGCGATCTTGTTGGATGCTCGCCGTCTGAAATCGAAGAGATTGAGAAGGACGTCGGCGTGCCATTGCCCGATTCCTACCGCGAGTTTCTCGCAAGAATGGGCCGAGACATGGGGGACTTCTACCGTGGAACAGATATCACGTACCGCTGGCTGCCTGGAATGACCCAAGCGGCTCGTGAGCTTGTGCAGGAGGATGAAGCCGACATTGAGCTGCCGGCAGATGCGATCGCATTCATGATGCATCAGGGATACCAATTCATGTTCATCCGTGCGAGCGAAGGGAGTGATCCCCCTGTGTACTACTACATGGAAATGAGCGGTGAATTCGCACGAAAGGCCGATCACTTGACGGAGTTCCTTTTTCGAGTCGCACATGATGAGTGGTAAATAGTACGCAGAGTGGTCCCACTCACCACGAATGGTAGTGTGTTACGCAATATGTTCAGGGAATGCGATGCACATTACGGCGAGCGTGTTCATCAACGACAACGAATCGGGACTGCATGCCGACTATGATCGTTGGCTCGAAGAACTGGTTCCCTTTAACCCAGGCAGTGATCCGGCCCAAGGAGGCTACCTTCACAATCGCACCGGCGAAGACAATGCCGACGCTCATCACAAACGACAAATCATGGGACGCGAAGTCGTCGTCGCCATCACCGACGGCTCACTCCACCTCGGCCCCTGGGAACATATCTTCTACTACGAGTTCGACGGCCGCCGCAGAAAACGAGTCCTCGTAAAGATCATTGGAGAGTGATGTTTGGCAGCAACCTTGCGATTCTCCTCGATTGAGAACTACGCAAACGCGAATATCACTGCATGAAGACCATGAGATACTGGAGAACCACCCATTCACTGATCAACCCAACAATAACAACCAAGCCTCAGGGCTCGAGCAACGAATTTCTGAGATCATCAAAAAGCTAAGTGAACAGCAGGGAGAATTGCATCAATTTAGCGATGGCATCCCTGAACTGCTCCTTTCACTAGAATGGTACCTGCCTGGCATACTTGCCGAGGCGCATCCCGAATGGGAATACCAAAGTTTCGATGGCGTCTACGCAGTCAAAATCTTGCGTCCGTCGCCTCTTGAGATTCATATCTTTGGCGCAGCAATTCTCATCACAACACAAACTCTGGTGGCTCTCGACGTTCTCCTAGAGGTCGATCAGGCTGTGGACAGAATCCTGTATCTTGAGCTTCGACTGGGAGAGGATTCGCCGAATGGTATGCTCCAATATCCCTATACCAAGCTCAACAAGCTGCTAAATCGAATCGGCAGTCTGAAGCAGAATGCTCGCTCGATTCGCTGGGCCTATCATGTAGGATTTGGTGAGCGGAAATAGCAACAGATGATCAATGATCCCAAAAAGCCATGCAAGAGATTTATGAACGCAATCGAAATTGGCATTTCTATGCGAAGCCGCCTGCTAAACCTGCGTTAACGCCAAAATGAACCACGCCACCGATAATTCCCCTGTGGTCGAACCAAAGCAAACAGGCAAGTCACTTCGCGATCGGTACTGGCTCGCAGTGTCGGCAACGGTGGTACTGACGATTACACTTTGCGTAGGGATCAGCATTGTAGTTGGCAAAGCAGTGAAGCTGTCGGTTATCTACGGAGTAACGGCTCAGTTCGAGGTCTATCCAGCCGACGATCGTGAATTGTTATCGTGGATGGAGAAACAGCCTGGAATGATTCGTGTTTACGTGACGCGGAAACCCGACGCGGTGCACATGGTGTGGATCATGTCGCAAGATCTGGTTGGTAGTCCTCCTGTCCCGGAGCTTGAGCGTGCTTTTGAAGGCCTGGGCTATCAAGGACAGAAGCGTCTCGAACGGAACTAATGAGTGCGACTGGGACAACTAAACGATCGAGGCTGCCTTGGTGATTAGGGTCGGGTGGCAGTGGTTCGCTGCAAACCACGGCTTCCCAGCATCTCAAACAACACCAACCCAGCCGCAGTCACTCTATTTTGTTGATGTAGCTGGCTTGACTGTGGCGGATTCGATTTTGGGTTTGTTGAGAGCGGGGGTGGGTTTGGGGAGGTCGAGGAGGCGAAGGTTGCTGGTGAGTTCGCGGTCGACCTGAGGAAACTTCTCGACCAGCTTGCTTTCCATGGTGACGACGAGCGAAAGTTGCTCGCCTGCTGGGTTGCTGACGTGGTAGTAGGTCCACTGGATCGGCAAGTCCTGGGTGTTGCCAGCGGCAGTGACGCGGAGGATGCGCAGCCCCGCCTCGGACTGCAGTTCATTGGCGTCGACGATGTCACCAAAGCTCTTTCCGAGCGTGCGGCGAATGTCGTTTTGGAAGCCGTCCATCGTTAGTTGCTTGTCTTTGCCGAGTGGCGGCAGCCGCGTGATATTGCACTGGGCCACGAGATCGCCACGATCGACCATGCGCAAAATGGTGACGTCGCTGCGATCGACCATGGTGCGCCAGCGGCGGTCGTGAATCAGTTCATAGCCACCACGGGGCGAGCGCAGAAGCATGAGCGAGCTGCCGGCGGATTTTTCGAGCGGGAGGCCGGTGAGTTGTTCGGCGGCAAGTTCAGGTGGACTTGCAGCTGGTGCAGCTACCATCCGGAGCTTTGTGACCGCTTCGAACCCGGGCTGAGCATGGCCGATGGAGCGGTTTTCGCGAATCGCCAGGACCAGCCAGGTCACCATTTTGGTGCCGAGATCGAAATTGACCCGTCCTTTGAGTTCGATATCGGAAGCAACGCCACCAACGGCACCGGCGACTTTCCCTTCGAGCGAAATCATGGCGACGCCGATCTCGATTTTGTCGAGCTTGGCGACGATTTTTTGTTCTTGAACCGCTTCAAGCCCCAGCAGACGGCAGACAACAGCGTCGTCGTAAGTCCAGGTATCACCGGTCGAAACGGTCTTCCCTGGAAGAAGCGCCGCAGTGATCAACTGACTGGCAGGTGCGTCGACCAACTCGAGTTCTTCGCGCGTGATCGGGCCAGCGGGTGAAAACAGGAGTGCTTCGTCCCCAGCGACATCGGCCACAATCAGGCGACGATCGTCGGCCAGGGTTTGCTGCATCTCGCTGTCGCGGAGTTTCATTTTGGCCGTGGCGCTGCGGTAGTAGCGAAGCATGCGGCCGTCAGTCGCGGCTTTAGTGCCCGGAGCACCGCCAGCCGTAGTCAGTCGCTGGACGTAGTCGAGTTCGGCCGTCACCTGGATCGGCAGACGCTCGACTTTGGTCCCATCGGCGTTCAATTTCAAATCGCCGGTGACCTCTACCACTGCTTTTACGATCTGAGTTTCGCCCACTTGGGGCGTGTACGTCAGATCGGCCGTATCAGCAGCTAGAGCGAGGCTGCCAGAGAGGGCAAAAATCGCGATCACACCCCCAAGGAGAGCTGTTTTCTGAAAAATCTTGAGGCATGACATCGCGATATTCTCCCGAATCAAGATGAGACGGTCGTCTCAAATCAAGACAAAAACTGAGACGGATCGTCCTCTCAGAAGAAGATCGACCAGCGGGGAGCCAGAGTTCAGATTTTGCCGATTATTCCGCCAGTGCGCCCCGGGAAGCTAGCGAGAGAGCGCAAGCAGGCGATACTAGGCGGGCCAGGCGATCGTTTTTCCCACTCAATCTTGCGGCGCAACCTATTTTATGACAACACCTTAGCAATGGCCATAAAAAATATAGTAGAATAGATTTGTCAGGACGAATGGGTGGCTCAGGCGAGCGGGCCAAGATTCTGAAAGATTGATGCGACAGGCGGAAAGTGGCCCGGTACAATTGGAATTGTCGCTACGACTGGTTTGGGCACGCCCAATGCACTTGGATGAGATCGTTAGCATCCGAAGGGTTTCTCCCCGAGTGGGGGAAGCGATTTGGAGAACTAATGTCAGACTTCGACCGTAGGACTGGTCGAGTGGTGCATGCTGAGGTCGCAATCGACACACAGCACGCATCGCTGGTGAGCCTTTCAGGTGATTTTGGTGTCCGCCCCATGGCAGCACCGATGTTGCTCGTCGACCTGAGTCGATCGAAAGGCCGCTAACAGGGATGGTTTCTGACGGTGGTGTTTGGGAGGTCGCGAGGAAAGCGGCTTTCAGGCACGTTGTCAGGCGAGTGCACCAAGAGGAGATGCAACCATGAATAGTGGCTATCTCAATTCGACAATCGAAGAGCTGCGCGACCAGCAGGTCCGTTTTGCTCCTCGCGACAAAAAGCTGGAACAGATCAGCCGAGCTGAACGTCTGCTCCAAGAACTCGACAAGTCACGTAGCTACAGCTACGAATATCTCTGCTTCCGTATTACGGACTATCGCCCCGAAGCTGCTCCTGCAGCAACCATGTCGGGACAGGCTGCGATCCACGACCTTCGGCTGTTCGTCGAAGACATGTCGGACTCCGCCAATATTCACGTGGAAGATGCTGGGGAACCAGTGCACACGGTGGAAGATCTGACCAAGATGTTCAACGTTTCGAGCAAAACGATTGCTCGCTGGCGTGAACAGGGACTGGTGAGTCGCCGCTTCGTTTTCGATGGTCGCCGCAAGCGTGTTGGTTTTCTTCGCAGCAGTGTCGAACGCTTCGTGAATCAGAACGAAGAACGTGTCCGCCGTGGCGAAAAATTCAGCCAGCTCACCGACGACGAGAAGGTGGAAATTGTGGAGCGCGCTCGCCGCTTGGTGCAAGCTGGCGGATGCCCCTCGGAAGTTGCCCGTCGCGTTGCTCGCCATGTGAATCGTAGCGTCGAAACGGTGCGATATACCCTCAAACAGTTCGACCAGCAGAACCCCGAACAAGCAGTGTTCCCACAGCAAACGGGAACACTCACCGACGATATTAAACAGCGGATTTACCAGCAATTTCGACGCGGCGAATCGGTCGATGTGCTGGCACGTCGCTATTGCCGTACGCGAACCACGGTCTATCGCGTTTATAACGAAATGCGTGCTCGTCGAATTTTCGAGTTGCCACTCGATTTCATGATGCACGAATCGTTTAAACAGCCGGGGATCGAGAAGGAAATTCTGGGGCCGATGCCAACCTCAGACGCACCTGCCAAGAAGGTGCGAACTCCGAGTGGACTCCCTCCTTACCTGGCGGCGCTTTACGAAGTTCCGCTGCTGATGCGCGAGCAAGAGTATCACCTGTTCCGCAAGTTCAACTACCTGAAGTTCAAAGCTACCGCCCTTCGCGACAAGCTCGACCCAGCCTCGGCACGCACCAGCGTGATGGATGAGATCGAGCATCTGTACGAAGAAGCAGTGGCTGTGAAAAACAGCATCGTGCAGGCGAACTTGCGTCTGGTGGTTTCGATTGCCAAGCGGCACGTCAATGGAAGCGAAGACTTCTTCGGTCTGGTGAGCGACGGCAATATGTCGCTGATTCGTGCAGCCGAAAAATTCGACTTCAGCCGCGGCAATAAATTTAGCACCTACGCCAGCTGGGCGATCATGAAGAACTTTGCCCGGACGATTCCGGAAGAGTTCAAGCATCGCGATCGTTTCCGCACGAGCCAAGACGAGCTGTTTGTCGCCAAGCAAGACAACCGCAGCGATCAGCTGGGGCTCGAGCATGTGCAGCAGCAGCGGCAGCTGCAGGTGGAGAAGATCCTCGAGAAACTCGACGAACGCGAACAGAAGATCATCATTAGCCGATTCGGCCTCGACCACAGCCACGAGCCACTGACGCTCAAGGAAGTGGGACATGAACTGGGCGTGACGAAAGAACGCGTTCGCCAAATCGAAGCTCGCGCCCTCAACAAGCTGCGAGAAGCAGCGGTGCTCGAGCACATCGAGATTCCTGACGAATAATCGACACTCCTCGACAGGTAAGCAGGTCGCTGCTGCCCAAACAGCGACTTTCACCAAGCCTGACCGACTGATACCAAGCTCCTGAAAAACAGTCTCTCCCGAGCCCCAAGCCTTCAACCGCTTGGGGCTTATTTTTGCTAGCAGCGACCACTAGTCGTAAAAAGCTGCAGCGCAGCCCTCAGAATTGCGCGAGCCTTCTTTCGACTGGTTTTCTCTGTTACTAAAGGACAAAATTCGCCGAAGTAAGCTGAGAAGCTGGTGTAAAGATACGCAAGATCGACCGTAAAGCATTACCCAGATATCACTTGCAACCTTCCAGCAAAGTTGCCGACCCGCGAACCGCCCCCTGTAGGTGATAGCGGTGTGCTGCTATGCTGCGAAGGCTTGAAGTGTGTGAACAGCAGGAAGTTAACGATGGTAGGCTCTCCCCTTGAAATTCAAGCAGGGAAAATTCGCAGGTCATATTGCGGAAGAGCAGGTCGTCGCTATATTAACTGGTTTTCAACTCAGCACTAAAGCATCGCCGGGAGGCCAGCGTAGCTCAACTGGCAGAGCAGCGGTTTTGTAAACCGCAGGTTAAGGGTTCGAGTCCCTTCGCTGGCTCTTATTTGAAGACGTCCAGCGAAGTACGTCGACTAACCTGATTTCGCGACTTGGCAACACGTTGCGAACGCTCCAGCGATGAACGGTGGTCGGCTCGTTCGAGTGATCACTCCTCCAGGCAGACTTGCGGTGGAGCAGTGTTTCTGGGTTGAGAAATTGTCGGAAGTCTTGTGAAACGCAGTTCGCTCGCGAGCTGGCATTTCACAAGCAAATGTCGGGAAGTTATCCAAGTGGCTAAAGGGCGCAGACTGTAAATCTGTTGAGCTAGTCTCTTCGTAGGTTCGAATCCTACACTTCCCACTCAGTTCACTTGGCGTCCGGTTGGCTTGGCTTCTGCTAGACAGATAGCTCAAGTCGAAGGGTCGACAAGTTTTCGGGTGACAGAGTTTTTGGCTTGTTAGTTTTGTTCGTGGGTGCTCTGGTTGGCAGAGCAGCGGCTGTGGCAGTTCCTTTTGGGGCAACTACCATCGGCTGGCGAGTTTGCGATTGATTGCGGGTGTAGCTCAATGGTAGAGCTCCTGCCTTCCAAGCAGGCTACGAGGGTTCGATTCCCTTCACCCGCTCTGGTTTGCGTTCGATGGATTGCACCATAGTCGGTTTCACGGATTGGCTGCTGTAGCTCAGTTGGTAGAGCACGTCCTTGGTAAGGACGAGGTCGTGGGTTCAATTCCCATCGGCAGCTCCTACAGATGGGAGACTGTGCGCTCCTGTCGTGGTGCAGTTATTGAGCTAGTTGTCGCATCGATTCACACTGAAAATGCAGGGTTAGAAAGCAATGGCCAAGGATACTTTTGTGCGGACCAAGCCGCACTGTAACGTCGGAACGATCGGCCACATCGATCACGGAAAGACCACCACGACCGGTGCTCTCCTGTCGGTACAAGCCGCCAAGGGCCTCGCCCAGTTCAAGTCGTATTCGGATATCGCCAAGGGTGGTACCGTTCGCGACGCATCGAAGACCGTGACCATCGCTGTAGCCCACGTGGAATACGAGACCGTCAATCGCCACTACGCTCACATCGACTGCCCCGGCCACGCCGACTTTATTAAGAACATGATCACCGGTGCCGCCCAGATGGACGGCGCGATCCTGGTCGTGTCGGCTGCTGACGGCCCGATGCCACAAACCAAGGAACACGTGCTTCTCGCTCGTCAGGTGGACGTGCCTGCGATCGTTGTGTTCCTCAACAAGATCGACCTTGTCGACGATCCTGAATTGCTCGACCTCGTGGAAATCGAAATCCGCGAACTCCTCAGCAAGTACGGCTTCCCCGGCGACGAAATTCCAATCGTTCGTGGTTCGGCTCTCCCAGCCTACCAGAACCCATCGGATCCAGTCGCTTCGAAGTGCATCAGCGACCTGCTCGACGCCGTCGACAGCTACATCCCACAGCCAAAGCGCGAAGAAGACAAGCCATTCCTCATGGCTGTCGAAGACGTGTTCTCGATCGAAGGTCGCGGTACTGTCGCTACCGGTCGTATCGAACGTGGCGTGGTGAAGGTTGGCGACGAAATCGCCGTTATCGGTCTGAGCAAAGAACCTCAGAAGACGATCGTCACCGGTATCGAAATGTTCCGCAAAATGCTCGATGAAGGCCGCGCTGGCGACAACGTCGGCTGCCTTCTCCGTGGTATGAAGCGCGAAGATATCGAACGTGGTCAAGTGCTCGCCAAGGCTGGCTCGATCACCCCCCACATGAAGTTTGAAGCTGAAGTCTACTGCCTCTCGAAAGAAGAAGGTGGTCGTCACACCCCATTCTTCAGTGGCTACCGTCCTCAGTTCTACTTCCGCACGACCGACGTGACTGGAACCGCCAATCTGATTGGCGCCGAAATGTGCATGCCTGGCGATAACGTTCGCGTTACCGTCGAACTGCACAAGCCAATCGCTATGGACAACGGTGTTCGCTTCGCTATCCGCGAAGGTGGCAAGACCGTCGGTTCGGGCGTTGTGACGAAGATCGTCGAATAGGAAACTTGCTCTAGATCGATCTTCGGATCGCCTAGGAAGTTCCAGCCACCCGCCGCAGGGCAGGTGGCCCTAAGATAAAAAACAAAGGAAGGGCGCCGAGCGTGGCTCGCGCCCTTTACGACTTGGGTAACGCCGATGTAGGCTCGACCTATATCGGTCGGGTTGGTAGCGGGCGGAAGCCTGCGACCGACACGGACTGGATGCAGCTGCAAAGCTCGCAGACATTTCGCCGGTCTACACGGGTGTAGCTCAATTGGCAGAGCAGCCGTCTCCAAAGCGGCAGGTTGGGGGTTCGATTCCCTCCGCCCGTGCTCGGTTCGGTTCAATCGGTATGAGTTCGGTTAGTGCTCGCTCAGCTAAACCCTGAGCAAGCTGTTGTTGATCAGGTCGCGATCGAGGCGGTGATTTACAGTCGAGCGTCCTCAAGTCGGTTTTTCCGGCGCATATCAGGGTAGGTGTGCTATGGGGTCGCAAGGAGCACGGGCAGAACACATGTTGAAGGAAAAAGCAGCTGCTCCCGGCGGTGTCCAACTGATCCTCCGCGAGCTGGTGCAAGTCGGAATTTACAAAAAGAGCCAAGGGCGAATCACTCGGCAGCTAACCTGCCTAGCGATTTGGCTCACGTTTGCCCTCGGCGCTTGGCGGTTGATGGAATCTGGTTGGATGAACGCTCCCCTGAAGTACGCCATACCTGGCGTGATTCTGGCAGCAGGACTTTGGCTTGGCTATCGCCTTGTCAATCTCCCCACCTTCGCCGACTTCCTCATCGCCGTTGAAGCGGAAATGAACAAAGTTTCGTGGCCATCGCGCACTGAGCTCGTACGGAGCTCGACCGTGGTGATCATCGTGATTTTTGGACTAACGATCGTGCTATTTGCTTACGACTCAATCTGGCAAGCACTGCTGAAATACGTGCTGCAGGTTGTGAAGTAACAGCCGACACATTACGAACATTCGACTCCTCAGCGAGACTCCTGTCTGGCTGGGGTGTTTGCGGTTAAGACCGAAAGAGGCGTTTTTCCGATGGTGGAGCCGGATAGCTCGCAAGGTGCATCGCCCGACGAAAACCTCCAGCAAACTGGAGCAGAGTCGGCCACTGCGCACTCCAGCGCCCTGCCTAACGACGAGGCTGATGCTGTCGGTCCAACTCCCACGGATTACGTTCCCGATAGCGCACAAACCGACGACTCGGCTGACGCAGAGACCGATGACGACGAGGCTGATGCTCCCTACATTCATGCGGAGCCGCTCGAGTTCATCGATGAATCGCTCGCCGATAAAGACCTGAAATTTGAGTGGTACATCCTCAAAGTGCAGGTCAACCGCGAAGACTCGATCAAAGCGTCGCTACTCCGTCGCATCAACATGAACGGCCTCGAGCGGTTCTTTAAAGATGTGGTGGTGCCGACCGAAGATGTGGCCGAATTTACGAAGACCGGAAAACGCCGCGTCGTCAAAAAGAAGATCTACCCAGGCTACATCCTGGTGAACATGGTCTTCAACGACGAAACGTGGTTCATTGTCCGCGAAACTTCGGGCATCGGTGATTTCACTGGCGCGATGGGCAAGCCCACGCCAATGGATCCCAAAGATGTCGAACGGATTCTTCGCTCGAGCAAAATGCTCGAAGAAGATACCAATCAGGTTCGCACCGCAATTCCATTCAAGGTGGGTGATCGCGTGCGAGTGAAGGAAGGCTACTTCCAAAACTTTGAAGGTGACATCGACGGCATCGACCAGGCAAATGGTCGCGTGACGGTGATGATCAATATTTTCGGTCGGAGCACACCGGTCGAACTCGAACATTGGCAGATTGAAGCGGTGTAACTTCCGAGTGAGTTCGATGCGAAGGTCGCATTACTCCGGGACAGAACGCCGAAATCGATATTTTTTGGTAATGAGAAGGTGACGGTTCCATGGCTAAGCAAAGGCAATTGGTCGGTCAGGCCAAATTTCAAGTTCCTGGTGGTTCGGCCACCCCTGCTCCGCCAGTGGGTACGTCGCTCGGTAAGTTCGGTGTGAACCTCGGCCAGTTTGTGTCGCAGTTCAACGAACGGACCCGTGAATACAACGGTATCCCAATCCCTGTCGTCGTTTCGGTCTACAGCGACCGTACGTTCGAGTTCATCACCAAGAGCCCACCTGCCTCGGCACTCCTCAAGATTGCTGCCGGCATTGCTAAGGGCTCGGGCGTGCCGAACAAGGACAAAGTGGGCAAGGTCACTTCGGCGCAAGTTGAAGAGATCTGCAAGAAGAAGATGGACGTGCTCAACTCCAGCGACATTCCTGCTGCCAAGCGGATGGTCGAAGGAACTGCCCGCAGCATGGGGATTATCGTCGAGGGTTAATTTCCCCCTCTTTTGCAGCACCATCACTCACCACTGGTTCGCCAGCCGAGTGATCTGCCGCTGCTAAAGCGATTCGACACGCAAACTTGGCGAATTCTTCCAAGAGTTCGCTGAGGCATCTGGCGTAGTCGTCCCTGGATTTGGTACACTTTTTGGTTTCGCCATTTGCCTCGCTCCAGTAGCTGGGCCGCGACAGTTCGACCGATTCGGCCGTAAGTCGTTTCCAAGTCGACGTTTGAAGAACATAGCCTGAAGCATTTAGCCTGTAGAACTAGTCATGGCCAAACAATCAAAACGCTACCGTGCACTCGCTGGCAAGAATCCCGCTGTGAAGACCTTGGTCCCACTGCAGACTGCCGTAGAGAAGATCAAGACCTTCAACAACACGAAGTTCGACCAAACGGTCGAGATCCACATGCGTCTGGGGATCGACCCCAAGCAAGCCGATCAAATCATTCGTGGTTCGGTCGTGCTGCCTCACGGTATCGGTCGTACTCAGCGTGTCGCCGTGTTTGCGAAGGGCGAATTGGCCAAAGCTGCTCAAGAGGCTGGTGCTGATTTCGTCGGCCAGGAAGACCTCGCCGCCAAGATCAAAGACGGCTGGACTGATTTCGACGTCTGCATCGCCGCTCCCGATATGATGGGCCTGGTTGGTCCTCTCGGACGCGTGCTTGGTCCTCGTGGTCTGATGCCAAGCCCCCGTGCTGGCACCGTGACCGCCGACGTCGCCAAGGTCGTGAAAGAATACAAGGCTGGTAAGGTCGAGTTCCGCAACGATAACGGTGGCATCGTCCACGCGATTGTCGGCAAGATGAGCTTCGACGCTGCCAAGCTCAAAGAGAACATCGAGACTTTCATTAGCTTCGTGCAAGGCCTCAAGCCCAACACCTGCAAAGGGCAATACCTCAAGGGTATCGCTCTATGCGGCACGATGAGCCCCAGCGTGCATGTGGTGGCCAGCTAGTTCAGTCTGTCCTGGAATCGGAAGTTTGCCGACTTGCTGGCTCGACCTTCAAGTCGCAACTTCATACGGCCTTTTAACGTTCACAAGTATTATTTAGTTAGTAGGTGCTCAAGTGAGCAAGCAACTGAAGAATCTGATCGCCTCCGACGTCTCGAGCCGTCTGAGTGGTGTTAACGACGCCCTCCTGGTGAACGTGATCGGCCTCAATTCGGCCAACACCTATTCCCTCCGCAAAGAACTCCGCAGCAAGAACATTCGCTTGCTCGTCGTGAAGAGCAGCTTGGCTCTCCGCGCCACCGAAGGTCAGCCTATCGCCAAGGCCTTCGAAGGTGGTGAAGGTAGCCTGGCTATCGTGTGGGGCTCGGACGATTTCGTCTCGCTCTGCAAAGAGATGGTGGAGATTCACAAGAAGCCTGAATTTGAGAAGTGCGTCCCTAAAGGGGGCGTCATGGACGGCGAACGTCTTTCACCAGAAAAGGTGGAAGAAGTGAGCAAGTGGCCTAACCGCACCCAGCAGATCAGCATGCTGGTTGGTCAAATTCTCAGCCCCGGAGCCAAGCTGCTTTCGCAGCTCAACTCGCCCGGCGGAAAGCTTCTCAGCCAGATCAAGAAGAAGTCGGAAGGCGAAGAGGGTGCCGCAGATGCCGCTCCCGAAGCCAGTGCTTAGTTTGCCACTGGCAGCCTAGTTTCGCCGTAAGAAGCGGTCGGGCTTGCCATAAAATGAACACCTCGAGTCTGTCGGTTGGCTTAGTAAAAACGAACTACCAGCCGGCAAATTTCCAGATAGCGACCCTAGAAGGTTGTTCCTTCTAGAGTCAGGTAGCTCGCAAGATGAGTGTCTTGAGGCCACCAATTTCGAATTAGTCTGTTTTGTTAGATCAGTCGCACCTCGCAGCCGCGATTGATCCTTATGTGAGATTGAGAAAGGATCGCGAAAGCCATGTCAGACATTGCTCCCGAACTTAAAGAAATTGGCGACAAGATCGCTGGCCTTACCCTGAAGCAAGCCAAAGAGCTCAGCGACTACATCAAGGAAGCCTATGGCATCGAACCCGCCTCGGGTGGCGGTGTGATGATGGCAGCCCCAGCTGCTGGTGGCGCTGCCCCTGCTGCTGTTGAGCAGACCGAATTCGACGTGATCCTCACCGCTTTCGGCGACAAGAAGCTGGACGTTGTGAAGGTTGTGAAGAACCTCACCGGTCTCTCGCTGATGGATGCCAAGAAGCTGGTCGAAGGCGTTCCTGGCAAGATCAAGGAACAAGTTTCGAAGGCAGACGCCGAGAAGGTCAAGGCCGAACTCGTTGCTGCTGGCGCCACCGTCGAACTCAAGTAGTTCGTCGTTCGGTAACCCCGAATTGGCTGCAGAAAGTGCGAGTCTTCTTAGACTGCGACACTTTCAATCGAGGCTGCGAGATCAACCTAGTTGCCTAATCTTAGGCACCCACGATCACCCCACTTGCCTGTCTGTGGTAACATCCCGGCAGGCAAGTGGATGATTTTTGGTGTTCTGTGATCAGCCACTAGTAATTTGTCGCAAAATCGTACAGAATTCAAACTTCGTCTAGTCGAGGGCTTTGCCCAGCTATTCGACTCGCCTGATTTTGCTGAAGCCGCTGTGCTTTTGCAGGGTCTTCTGGCGTGTTCCAGATTTGGCTCCGTTCACCTTAACGCGACGGTCGCGAGTAATCGTGACAGTTGTGCAGGCAGGATTGACTTGACAATAGTCCCCCGCCCAATCCAGCGGAATTCCGCTTTAGGACTGGTTCGGGGTCGCATTGCGCGCAGAGTTTCCGCTGGGACCCTCTGTGAAAGCGTGGAATGTCAACGCAATGGGGATGGCGTGATCCTCACCAACTTGGCTCCTCGTGGCAAAGCTTTCGGCTGGTCGTGGAAGACATGGTCTTTCTGGCAGCCGAGACAATTCTTCCCAGCAGCAGGATTATCGGCATAGCGGGTCGGGCATTTACTGCCTTTCGCCCGGGCGGTTTGTCGTTTTTCCACGGATCGAAAGGTGTGAATTTCTTCGGTTTTTTTCGAAGTTTTTTGCCTCTCAGTTTGCAGTTGATTAGTCGGTTCCCCCATCGTTTCGCAAATTCCCCAGGTCCTTAGCAGCTTTGGCTTGCAAGTCGAGGTCGATCTGGTCGCTTCCCGGTGAAGTGATCGGTTGGCAACAGTGGTTCATCATCCGCTGGCGGTCATGGATGACTGTTCGGTAGAGAACAATCGCGGCAAGAGCAGCAGCCTTCCTATTTTCTTTCGGAGCATCCGCCCATATGGCTATTCCCGCACAGCGGCGTTTGAGTCCTCGCGAGAGTCGTCGATTCGGCAGCGGTATTTCGGTGCAAACCATGCCCGACCTGACGGTTATCCAAACCGCCAGCTATGCCGCCTTTCTGCAAGACGACCTGCCTGCCGAGAAGCGCAAGGATCAAGGTCTTGAGGGAGTTCTCAAAGAGATCTTCCCGATCGAGAGCTACGACAAAACGATCAAGCTCGATTATTTGCGCTACGATCTGGGCAAACCCCGCTACACGCCGGAAGAGTGCCGCCAACTGCGTCTCACCTACGGTCGCCCTTTCCGGATCTGGCTTCGCCTGAACAAAGAGCAGCCGATCGAGGAAGAGGTATATCTCGGCGACATTCCCATCATGCTCGGCGGTGGTGAGTTCATCATCAACGGTGCTGAGCGCGTGGTCGTTAGCCAGTTGCACCGTAGCCCCGGCGTCGACTTTGTGATGGAACAAGACGGCACGAGCGATCGTAAGCTCCCAAGCTGCCGCATCATTCCTGAACGTGGTAGCTGGATCGAAGTGAATGTGACGAAGCGCGAAGCGCTCAGCATCCGCATCGATCAAAGTGGCAAGTTCTCGGCTCTCACGCTGCTGCGTGCGATGAGCCCGAAGTACAGCACCGATTCCGACCTGATTCGCGCCTTCTACCCACCCACGATTGAAAAAATCACCGACGGTCGCAGCGTCGTGAAGATCGAAGGGAAGATTGCCGTCGACGACGTTTGCTATCCTTCGGGAAGCGATCGCGCCGGCGAAATCATTGTTGAAGCGGGTCACAAAATCACCAAGAACGCTGCCGAAACGATCTGCACGTCGGGCGTAACCAAGGTGGAAGTGATTCCGGTTCCTAAGGTTCCGGTGATCTTCAACAGCCTGGCCGAAGACACCACTTCGAGCCACGAAGAAGCCTTGCTCCGCATCTACCAGCGGCTTCGTCCGGGCAATCCGCCCCAGCTTGAAAAAGCGAAGACTCTCTTTGCCGAGAAATTCTTCGACGTCAACCGCTATCGCCTCGGTCGCGTCGGTCGCTTCCGCGTCAATCGCAAGCTGAAGCTCGAAACCAGCGACAAGGAAATGACGCTGAATCCTGAGGACTTGATCGCCTCGATCGCGTACCTCCTGGATCTGATGGGTGGCACGGGTGACGCGCACATCGACGATATCGATCACCTCGGTAACCGTCGTCTCCGCACGATCGACGAACTGGCGAGCGACGAGCTCCGCAAAGGGTTCCTGAAACTGCGCCGCACGGTGCAAGAGCGCATGAGCCTGAAGGATGTCGAGGACATGACTCCTCGCAGCCTCGTCAATCCCAAGAGCATCTCGGCCGCCATCGAATACTTCTTCGGACGTGGCGAACTGTCGCAAGTGGTCGATCAAACGAATCCACTTTCGCAGCTGACGCACGAACGTCGTCTTTCGGCACTCGGCCCTGGTGGTCTGAACCGTAAACGTGCCGGCTTCGAAGTCCGCGACGTTCACATTTCGCACTACGGTCGCATCTGCCCGATTGAAACGCCTGAAGGTACGAACATCGGTCTGATCTCGAGCCTCGCGATCTATGCCGGTGTTGATGAGTACGGCTTCCTCGTCGCCCCTTACCGCAAGGTGAACAAGGGGAAGCTAACCGAAGAAGTAGTCTGGCTCCGAGCCGACGAAGAAGCTGATGCGTACGTCGCGCCGGCTGATACCGCCGTGCAAGATGGCAAGATCGTGCAGTCGGCCAGCCTGATTGCTCGCCACCGCAGCGACTTCGAAATCGTGCTCCCCGACCAAGTTCAGTTCATCGACGTGGCACCCAGCCAAATGGTCGGTGTTTCGGCCGGTTTGATCCCGTTCCTTGAGCACGACGATGCTAACCGCGCGCTCATGGGTTCGAACATGCAGCGTCAAGCGGTACCTCTTCTCGTGACCGAGCCACCGATCGTGGCGACCGGCATGGAGAAGGATGTAGCTCGCAACTCGAGCATGGTCGTGCGTGCTAAACGGGCTGGCAAAGTCACCTACTGCGATGCCACCCGCATCGAAATCGGTAGCGACATCTACCACCTGAAAAAGTACCAAGGGCTCAACGAGCGTACCTGCCTCAACCAAAAGCCGATCATCAAGCTGGGCGACAAGGTCGAGAAGAATCAGGTCCTCGCCGATGGTGCCGCCACCTACAACGGCGAGTTGGCTCTCGGTCGTAACGTGCTCGTCGGCTTCATGTCGTTCGACGGTTACAACTTTGAAGATGCGATCATCATCAGCCAAGAGCTGGTGCAAAACGATACCTACACTTCGATCCACATCGAAGAGTTCGACGTTGAAATTCGTGAAACCAAGCTCGGCCGCGAAGAGTTCACGCGAGACATTCCGAACGTCAGCGAAAAAGCTCTTCGCAATCTCGATGAGAACGGTATTGTTCGCATCGGTACGTTTGTGAAGCCTGGCGACATTCTGGTCGGCAAGGTTTCGCCGAAGAGCAAAACCGAACTCACTCCCGAAGAAAAACTGCTCCACGCGATCTTTGGTCGTGCGGGCGAAGATGTGAAGAACGATTCGCTCGAAGTCCCTTCGGGTATCGAAGGGATCGTGATCGATACGCAGAAGTTTTCGCGCCGCATGAGCTTGTCGGAAGACGAACGCAAGAAGTTCGAAAAGGAACTCAAAGACGCGGAGACCGAAGGAAACAAGTGGATCGCTCAGGCCTTCGGCACCTTGGTGGAAGAACTCGAAGCGGTGGTTGGCAAAACGCTGACCGACGAAGAGGGAACTCCGCTGGTCAAAGATCAAGATCCGAAGTTCGTTTCGGAACGAGCCGCCAACTTCCAGCTGCTCAAGATCACCTCGAAGCTTCGTAGCGATGACAAAATCGCGGAGGCCGAGAAGGTTTACAAACAGCACTGGCCCAACGTCGAACTCGCAATCGACAATCGCGATCGAAAACTCAACAGCATGAAGCGCGGCGATGAACTTCGCAGCGGCGTGCTGCAGATGGTGAAGGTCTACATCTCGACCAAACGAGTGATCTCGGTGGGTGACAAGATGGCAGGTCGCCACGGTAACAAGGGTGTGATCGCGAAGATCCTTCCGATCGAAGACATGCCCTTCTTGCCCGATGGTACGAGCGTGCAGATCATGCTCAACCCGCTCGGCGTGCCTTCCCGTATGAACGTGGGACAAATTCTCGAAACGCATCTCGGCTGGGCTGGTGCCGCACTCGGTTTCCAAGCGGTTACCCCTGTGTTCGATGGAGCTACAGAAGGCGACATCAACGACTGCCTCGAAGCAGCTGGTTTGCCACGCCACGGTAAGCAGCGATTGTTCGACGGTCGCACCGGCGAAGCGCTGCAGCAAGAGACGACCGTGGGCTACCTGTACATGCTGAAGCTCCACCATCTGGTGGATGACAAAGTGCATGCTCGCAGCACTGGTCCTTACTCGCTCATCACGCAGCAACCGCTCGGTGGTAAGGCTCGTTTTGGTGGTCAGCGTTTCGGAGAAATGGAAGTGTGGGCACTCGAAGCTTACGGTGCCGCCTACATTCTTCAGGAACTCCTCACCGTCAAGAGCGACGACGTCGAAGGCCGGACCAAGATTTACGAATCGATGGTCAAGGGAGAGAACACCCTCGAAGCCGGTACCCCCGCAAGCTTCGAAGTGCTCACGAACGAAATCCGAGGGCTCGCCCTCAACATGCAGCTGGAGAAACGCCGCGTGTAGTTTGCCCGGCTGCCTGATGCGAAATCGCAAACCGGGCAGCAGCAAACGTGTGTGTTATTTCCCTGCAATCAAGTCAGAGCCGCATAGAACTAGGCCGTCACCGCAAGAATCACCGGTGGCGGCTAGTACATAACAGGAGTAGTTCTCGATGACCATCGGCGAATCCTCTTACGACCGCATTAACGACTACGCTTCGGTAAAGATCAGCCTCGCGCGTCCTCACGACATCCGCAGCTGGTCCTTTGGCGAAGTGAAGAAACCAGAAACGATCAACTACCGCACATATCGTCCGGAAAAAGACGGCCTGTTTTGCGAACGCATCTTTGGCCCCGAAAAAGACTGGGAATGTGCTTGCGGTAAGTATCGCGGCATGAAGTACAAGGGGATGATTTGCGATCGCTGCGGTGTGAAAGTCACCCACAGCCGCGTGCGCCGCAAGCGCATGGGGCACATCGAACTGGCTGCACCTGTGGTGCACATCTGGTTCTTCAAGGCAATGCCGAGCCGCCTCGGCAACTTGCTCGACATGAAGACCACCAGTCTCGAGAAGGTGATCTACTTCCAAGACTACGTGGTGACCGATCCGAAGGGAACGGACCTCGAACGCCAGCAGTTGCTGACCGAAGAAGAGTTCCGCGCCGCTCGCGAACAGTGGGGCGATGGTGCTTTCGACGCCGACATGGGTGCCGAAGCGGTTCGCAAACTGCTCTCGGCGCTCGACCTCGTCAAGCTGTCGGAAGAACTGCGTGAAGAGCTGACCACCACCAACAGCAAGCAGAAGAAAAAAGACCTCATCAATCGTCTGAAGATCGTGGAATCGATCCGCGACAGCGATAACCGTCCCGAGTGGATGGTCCTCGATGTCGTGCCGGTCATTCCACCCGATCTTCGTCCGCTGGTGCTGCTGGATAGCGGCAACTTTGCGACAAGCGATCTCAACGATCTCTATCGCCGCATCATCAACCGCAACAACCGGTTGCGTAAGCTGGTCGATCTCAACGCGCCGGAAGTGATCATCCGCAACGAAAAGCGTATGCTCCAGCAGTCGGTCGACGCTCTGTTCGACAACAACCGCTGCAAGCGTCCCGTGCTCGGCAGCTCGAACCGCCCGCTCAAGTCGCTCACCGACATGATCAAGGGTAAGCAGGGTCGTTTCCGCGAAAACCTGCTCGGTAAGCGCGTCGATTACTCGGCCCGCTCGGTGATTGTGGTTGGTCCGCGTCTCAAGCTGCACCAATGCGGTTTGCCCAAAAAGATCGCGCTCGAACTCTATCAGCCGTTCATCATTCGCAAGCTGAAAGAGCTCGGCCACGCCGACACCATTAAGTCGGCCAAGAAGATGCTAGAGCGCAAGGACGAGGAAGTCTGGGACATTCTCGAATCGGCGATCCAGAACCATCCGGTGATGCTCAACCGTGCTCCCACGCTCCACCGCATGGGTATCATGGCGTTCGAGCCTGTGCTGGTTGAAGGTAACGCGATTCACCTCCATCCGCTGTCGTGCAAAGGCTTCAACGCCGACTTCGACGGTGACCAAATGGCGGTGCACTTGCCACTTTCGATCGAAGCCCAGGTCGAAGCTCACACGCTGCTCTTGTCGACGAACAACGTCTTCGCGCCGAGCAACGGCAAGCCGATCATGAGCCCGTCGCAAGACACGGTTATGGGTTGCAACTACATCACCTTGGAGTTGCCAGGCCGTAAGGGGGAGGGAATGATCTTCTCGACTCCTGCCGAAGCCCAACTCGCCTTCTCGCACGGCAAGATCGAAATGCAGGCCAAGATCAAGGTCCGCCTGCCGAAGAACCAGAAGCTCAAGTCCGATGGGGACGAAAAGCACAAGCCTGGCGCGATTGTGCAGACCACCTACGGACGCATCCTGTTCAACTCGATGCTGCCCCGTGGCATGGACTTCTACAACAAGGGTATGAAGTCGGGCGATCTCGCGAACTGCATCTCCGACTGCTATCAGCTGCTCGGACGCAAAGCGACGATTAACCTGCTCGACGACATGATGCAGCTCGGCTTCCGCGAAGCGTTCCTCAGCGGTCTGTCGTTCGCGACCGACGACTTGATTACACCGGACACGAAGATCAAGCACATCGCCGAAGCTGAAAAAACGGTGATGAAGTACAAGAAGCTCTACGAGCGCGGCGTCATCACCGAAAAAGAACGCTACAACCAGGTGCTCGACACTTGGACCCATGCTCGCGAAGCGATCACGGGTGAAATGCGTGAAGCGATGCGTACCGACGATCGTGGCGGCAACGGCTACGTGAACCCTGTGTACCTGATGGCCGACTCGGGTGCTCGTGGTGGTATCGAACAGATTCGTCAGCTCGCTGGTATGCGTGGTCTGATGGCCAAGCCAACGGGCGAAATCATCGAAACCCCGATTAAGTCGAACTTCCGCGAAGGTCTCACGGTACTCGAGTACTTCAGCTCGACGCACGGTGCCCGTAAGGGTCTGGCCGATACGGCTCTCAAGACGGCTGACTCGGGTTACTTGACCCGTAAGCTCGCCGACGTGGCCCAAAACGTGGTGGTCACGCTGCACGACTGCGGAACAACCCAAGGTATCACCAAGGGTGTGATTTACCGTGGTGAAAAGGTGGAAGTGAAGCTCTCGGCAGCGATCATCGGTCGCGTCAGCCGCCAGAGCATCGTGAACCCAATCACCGACGAGGTGATCGTCCGCGAAAATGACCTCGTGACACCAGAAATTGCTCGTCGCATCGAAGACCTCGGCCTCGAGCGAATTCAAGTTCGCAGCTCGATGACTTGCGAAGCGCCTCTCGGTGTTTGCCGCCTCTGCTACGGCATGGATCTCTCGACCGGTTCGCTGGTGGAAGAAGGCATGGCCGTCGGTATCATCGGCGCTCAGTCGATCGGTGAACCCGGTACTCAGCTGACGATGCGTACGTTCCACATCGGTGGTACGGTAAATACGAGCGTCGAAGAGTCGGAGACGAAGGCCAAGAAGGAAGGTATCGTCAAGTTCACTCGCATGCGGTTTGTGGCGAACGAAGAAGGCAACAACATCGTTCTCACCCGGAACGGCGAAATCCTGCTCCTCGACCCACGTGGTCGCGAGCTCGAGAAGTACGACGTGCCGAACGGTGCGATTCTCCGCGTCAAAGAAAACGACGTGGTGAAGCCTGGCCAAGTGCTGTGCGAATGGGATCCTCACTCGATTCCGATTCTTTCGGAAGTCGCCGGTAAGGTCCGCTACGAAGACGTGGTGGAAGGCGAAACCCTCCGTATCGAAAAAGATAGCGGTGGCAACGCTCGTCGCTTGATCATGGATCATAAGGGCGAATTGCACCCGCAAATCGTGCTCGAAGACTCCGAAGGCAAGCCACTCGACGTCTACTACCTGCCAGAACGTGCCCACGTGGTGGTCGAAGAAGGCAAGGTGATTTCCGCTGGTTCGGTTCTCGCCAAGACGCCTCGCGAAGCGGCTGGTATTACCGACATCACCGGTGGTCTCCCTCGCGTGACCGAAATTTTCGAAGCTCGCAAACCGAAAGACCCTGCCGTGATGGCGGAAGTCGACGGTGTGGTCGAGATTCTGCAAGAGAAGCGTCGTGGCAAGCGTACGATTGTGGTCCGCAGCGAAAGCGGTATCGAACGCGAGCATCTGGTGCCGCACGGTAAGCGATTCCTCGTGCACTCGGGCGACCATGTGAAAGCTGGTCAGGCCCTGGTGGATGGACCACTCGTGCCTCACGATATTTTGCGTATTTCGGGTGAAGAGGCACTGCAGCAGTACCTCGTGCACGAAGTGCAAAACGTCTATCGCAGCCAACGTGTGGATATCAACGACAAGCACATCGAAATCATCATCGCTCGCATGCTCCGCAAGGTGCGTATCGAGAGCGCTGGTGACACGAACCTCCTGCCAGGTTTGGTGATGGACCGCTTCGACTTCCGTGCCGTCAACACGAACCTGTCGAAGTGCCTGAAGATCACGCACAAGGGTGACAGCGATTTCGCTGTCGACTCGATTGTTCCGAAGGAAGCACTCGAGCAAGTGAATGCTCAAATCGAGGCGCTTGGTGGCGACGCAGCTCGTGGCAGCAAGCCGAAGTCGGCTACTGCCAGCACGCAGCTGCTCGGTATCACCAAGGCAGCGGTGCAAAGCAGCAGCTTTATCTCGGCTGCGAGCTTCCAGGAAACAACGAAGGTGCTCACCGAAGCAGCACTCGCTGGCAAGGTCGACCATCTCGTGGGTCTGAAGGAAAACGTGATCCTGGGGCACTTGATCCCAGCTGGTACCGGTTTCCGCAACTTCCAAGAGTCGGAAGTTCGCTACCGCCCCGAAGCATTGCAAGCGATGGCCGAACAGAAGGACAAAGTCCTCGAGACAGCGTTCCCACTGCTGGCTGGCAGCGATGCCCCGTCGGAAAACTCGCCACCGGCACCTTCGAGCTCGGGCAAGCCTGCTCCGTCGCTCGAAAGCTTGCTCGGTGGTTCGGCAGCCAGCGAATAGTTGGCCGCCCGTCAGTCGGTTTCGACCGGTTGGCTGTTGATCAAAACCTTGCGCAAGAGACCGCTTGCGTGAGGCGAAATAGGTTGGTTCTTACGTAACAGTCGGCTTGGCTTTGCCTTAGCAACTTGAATTGCTGGTCAAAGTGGAGTTTGCGGTCCGATACGATCAGCTTGATGGGAAATGGTGGCCTGGGGCTGGCGTCCGATGCTAGCAGCGACTTAGAAGGCGAAACTTCTTCTAAGTTCCTGCCGCGTGAGGAGGCCGGGCGACTTGACACTCGCCGTCAAACTGATAAATTGCTGAATTCTCGACTTGCCAGAACTTAATGCCCGGTAATCGCAAATGCCGACTATCAATCAACTTGTGCGAAAACCTCGCCGTGATAAGCGAACCTTTAGCAAGAGCCCCGTGCTCGATAAGTGCTCCTTCAAACAAGGGGTCTGCTTAATCGTTCGTACGATGACGCCGAAGAAACCGAACTCGGCACTGCGAAAGATCGCTCGTGTGCGTTTGTCGAACGGTCGTGAAACCACCGTTTACATTCCAGGCGAAGGTCACAACCTGCAAGAACACTCGATCGTGCTCATCCGCGGTGGTCGTATTCGCGATCTACCAGGTGTGCGTTATCACGTGGTTCGCGGAGCTCGTGATACGCTGGGAGTGAACGGTCGCAAACAGGCTCGCAGCAAGTACGGCGCGAAGAAGTCGTAGTTCGCTCGAGCGAGCCACTGCTCTGCTACAAAATTCTCTGCTAGTCCACTAGTTTGGTCTGGCAGTTCGGGAATAGCTCGATGCGATCTTGCTCGAGCGAAACCCCGCTAAAGTTCCAAATCAGTTACCGTTTTTTGTCTGGATTGTGAGCATGGGACGAATCACCGCGAGTTCGAGTCAGCTGAAGCCCGACCCCAAGTTCCGGTCGGTGCTGGCCAGCAAGTTCATCAACTGCTTGATGTACGACGGCAAAAAGGCCGTTGCTCAGCAGGTGTTTTATGATGCGCTCGACGTCATCCAAGCCAAGATGGGAGACCGCGATCCGATCGAGGTGTTCCACCAGGCTCTGGAAAACGTGAAGCCGCACGTGGAAGTTCGCAGCCGCCGCGTCGGTGGTGCTGCTTACCAAGTCCCGATGCAGGTGAACCGTAATCGCCAACAGTCGCTTGCCATCCGCTGGGTGCTGTCGGCTGTTCGCGAAAAGAAGGGGCGTGCCACCCACCAGAAGCTCGCCGAAGAGCTGATGGCCGCTTACAACCGCGAAGGTGCCGCTGTCACCAAGCGTGAAAACGTGCACCGCATGGCCGACGCCAACAAGGCGTTCGCTCACTTCGCTTGGTAGTTTGCGGCAGTTCTGCGGCTGCACCCTGGTGTTGCCGTTAACTGCTTCGCTGCCGGTAATTTATCGATTAACACCAGCCGCGATGCTTCAAAACCATCGCGGTTTTTTCGTGCGCTCGCCGGATGACTCCCGTACCGATCGAGCCCGCCTGTCGCAAACTTGCTTTGCACGCAAAAATAGATCGCTTGGCGATCACCTCCGCTTTGCTTCCTTGTAGAGAATTGCTACTGCCATGGCACGTCAAATCCAGAAGATTCGCAACATCGGCGTGATTGCCCACATCGACGCAGGCAAGACCACGGTTACCGAGCGCATGCTGTATCTGAGTGGCGCCAAACACCGCGTTGGTGAAGTCGACAAGGGAACCACCGAGACTGATAGCGATCCGGAGGAACAGCAGCGCGGCATCACGATTTACGCCGCTTGCGTGACGTTCAACTGGAAGGACTCGATCGTCAATTTGCTCGATACCCCGGGGCACGTCGATTTCACGGCCGAGGTCGAACGGTGTCTCCGCGTCCTCGACGGTGCTGTGGTGGTGTTTAGCGCCCGTGAAGGGGTCGAAGCTCAAAGCGAAACCGTTTGGCGACAAGCCGATCGCTACAAAGTGCCGCGCATTGCGTTCATCAACAAGCTCGACCGCGAAGGGGCCGATTTCGAAGCGGTCGTTTCGGAAATGGCCTCGCGTCTGGGTGCCCATCCCGTTGTGGTGCAGATTCCGGTGGGGCAAGGTCCACCCCATGTGGCCAACCCGTTTCGAGCGGTGATCGACCTCGTCTCGCAAAAAATGCTGACATTCCCGGGCGATAAAGAAGGTCGCACGGTGATCGAAGGGCCGGTTCCGCCCGAGATGGAAAGCGACGTGGCGGCGTGGCGTGATGAGATGCTCGAGAAACTCTACAACCACGACACCGAGCTGATGGAACTCGCCTTGGCCGAAGAACCGCTGCCCGAGGAAATGATCCGCCGCGCACTCCGCACAGCCACACTCAAAATGGAGCTGCAGCCTGTATTTTGCGGCAGCGCGCTGCATGGCATCGGTGTTCAGCCGCTGCTCGATGGGGTCGGCTACTACCTGCCCAGCCCAGCCGACATGCCGCCGGTGGAAGGGGAATCTGTTGCCGACAAAAAGAAGAAGGCGGGGCCTGCCAGCCGCAAAGCAAAACCCGACGAGCCATTCTCGGCGCTCGTGTTCAAGGTGCTTCCCGCCAAAACGGGCGATATTCACTGGTGCCGCATCTACAGCGGTTCGCTCAAAAGCAACTCGCGCGTCCTCAATCCAGGCAAGGACCTGAAAGAGAACGTCGCCCAGCTGTGGCACATCCACGCGACGAAAAAAGAAGAGCAAGTCGAATCGGTCGAGTGTGGTGATATCGTCGGCGTGATCGGCCTTCGCCAAAGTGTGACCGGCGATACGCTGTGCGATTCGAAAGAGCCCATTTTGCTCGAGTCGATCAAGTTCCCCGAAACGGTGATCTCGATGGCGATTGAGCCGGAGAACAGCACCGAGCGGAAGAAACTCAACGACACGCTCGACATGCTCAAGCGACAAGACCCGACACTCAGTGTCGTGAGTGGCGAGACGGGACAAACGCTCATCAGCGGCATGGGAGAGTTGCATCTCGAGGTGATCAAGAATCGGCTGTTGCGCGACTTCAATCTCAACGTGAAGTTCCATAAGCCGCAGGTGAGCTATCGCGAGTCGATTGCGCACAGCGTCGATATCGTGGGGGAATGCAATCGCATGATTGCTGGACAGCAGCTGTTTGCTCGTTTGACGATTCGTATGGAGCCGGCTCCTGAACAGGTTTTGCCGGTCGCAATTGTGACGCAAGTTCCACCCGATACGCTTCCGGCCGAACTCCTCACCGCAGCACTCGACGAACTCAAAGCGCTCGGCGAAGGGGGTGGACGCATCGCTGGCTTCCCGCTGATGAAGCTGAAAGTGACGATCCTCTCCGGCGAATGGAACCCCGAGCAGACCGACGATCGGGCAATGAAAATCGCCGCTTCCGATGCGTTTGAAAAGGGACTCGAGCAAGGGGGCCGCGTGCTTCTCGAGCCGATCATGAAGCTCGATATCACGACACCAGAAGATTATCTCGGCGACTTCGTGGGGGATCTGCAGCAGCGTCGCGCGGTGATTTCCAAGACCGAAAACCGTGGCCGCATGACGGTGATCGAAGCCCATGCACCGCTCCGCGAACTATTCGGCTATTCCTCCGCGATGCGATCACTCAGCCAAGGTCGCGCCGGTGCCAGCATCGAGCCCCTTGCCTACCAGCCTGCCCCCGCCGAAGTTCTCAAGACGTTCGATATGTAAGGTAGTTATATTTGGACGAACAGAGTGACGAATTCATCATCGAGTTGAATTGGGGCAAGCTTTACTATTTTGGTCCATGAACTATCGAATTCGGCTTTCAAATCACCAAAGAGTTCGAAGTCCTCAATAATAGTATGATCGACTTCGCGCGAAGAAACAGCTCCAAACAATCCCACATCAGGCACAACTGTATGCATTACCTCCCCCTCAATCTTTATACGCGCAACGCAGGAGTTTTTCGCAATTGCGACAATATTTAACGCGGTAATCTCCAGCCTCGTTATCTCTTGGTTAGTCAATTCAAAGTCATCGTCGTCGGATTCAAAAGTGACGTTTTCGACAGCTGTACGAGCTAACTGCAGGACCTTCTCAAATTCATTCTCTCGCAACAGTGAACAGGCAACTCCAACCAGATTTTCCGATTCAATCTGAGATTGACAGAACCCTGGAAGTGAATCAAAAGTGATGAGTCTAGCTATCTTATTGCAGGCCTCTAAGAAACCTTTATCCTGCGAAACTACCGCAATCGGCAGTTTAAATTTATTGGAATAGGCTTTCAGTATTTGAATCGTAATAGCATCGGGAAACTCTTGGCATTTTGACTTTCCAAATGGTGGAATATTCAATCGAAACTGCTCCATGACACAGTCTAGATCGATGCCTGAATATCCTATGGATCTCGACCGCACCCTTTTCTTCGCCGCAGCCCACGCTTTCCTAGCAAGTTCTCTTAGTTGGCCCAACACTTCATCGCCACTTAGCAAATCAGTTGAGTAGAGAGAGCGAGCGAACGGAGCATCTCGACTACACTTTCTAATTTGCGCGAAAGCCTCATTTGCCCGATCTTCGAGATGTCTATTTATTTCAAGCTCAGTCGATTTAGGTAGTAGAACCCTCGCGTCGTTCGCTTCAACAAGATCCGCAAGAGCTATAAACTGCTTTCCATCGAAGTCGTACTTCATGGCATCCCAGACACATGTGTCTAAAAAAACATGCTTAAACTTTGCCATACTCAAGCCGACATTTAGAACGAGGAATGATTCACGTGTGGGGTAAAGAAAGACGCTCGCAATGCTAGCATCTTCTGGGAGTTGGACAACTGTTTGTTCAACTGCCACGATTCGTATTGGCTGAAAATTCAAGGCTCGGTATCCTACGCCCACTCATGAACGAAAGGTCGCCGGTCCGAGCCTGCAGGGATGCTGGTGGTGGCGACAACTGGTCTCGTTCGACAATTGACGCACAGCGTGCCAGTAGGGAAGTTCGGGAGGGAGCCACCGATGACGACCAAAACAAAAACGCAGGTGCCGGTTCACATCCGTTGGATGATTCGTCGCGATATGCCCGAGGTGCTTGCCATCGAAGCGGGCGCTTTCGAGTTTCCCTGGTGCGAAGAGGACTTCATCCGCTGTTTGCGTCAGCGGAATTGCATCGGCATGGTGGCCGAGCATAACGAGCGGGTTGTGGGCTTCATGATCTACGAGTTGCATCGCAACCGTTTGCATGTGCTCAATTTTGCCGTGGCGGCCGACCTTCGTCGTCGTGGTATCGGGAGCCAAATGCTCCGCAAGCTCGTCAGCAAGCTATCGCGCGAACGTCGCAGCCGCATCATGCTGGAAGTTCGCGAAACGAATCTTTCGGCGCAGCTCTTTTTCCGCGACCTCGGTTTCCGCGCCATCTCGCTGCTCCGAGATTTTTACGAAGATACGACCGAAGACGCGTATCTGATGCAATTTCGCTACGTACCGACCGCTGGCGAGATCGACGATTCGATCGAACGGATCGAACGCCTCGCCGGTTGACTGACCAGCGGATAGTTATCGCGCAGTCGAGCTACTTCACCCGCTCGACTGTTACGTAGTACGCGCCGCGGGACTTACCGTTCTCATGCTCGAGGTAAGTCCAGAGCTTGGTCTCTCCGGCCGGAAGCTCGAGTTCGATCACCGCTTCATGCGTCTGGGGATCGATCGTAATCTCTTTTTCAAGCTCGCCAATCTTCACCTTGGCACGCGTCGCTTTGAGTGGCTCCTTGACCCAAGCGGGGCGAGAGTGGAGCAGGAATCGGTAGGTTCCTGGCCGGGCAACATCCACGGCCCAGAAGCCGTTCTGCAATGGATCTCCTGCAACGCCGATCTGACCACTTTGGTTCCACGGAATCGATTCGGTCCCGGGATGCCAGTCGTGACAGCAGAGGTCGACGCTCGGGCAAGCTTCAGCACCCAAGACGAGCGGAACGTACTGATCAAACTTCGTCGAGACACTCCCCCACCAACTTTCGTAGAACTTACGGAGCTTTTCGATCTCGGCAGGATGCTCGGCGGCGATGTTTTTGGTTTGACCAGGGTCGTCGGCGATGTTGTAGAGTTCGGTGTTATCAATCAGCCGCCAAGGACCGTTCATCACTGCGGTCTTGCGATGCTTCTCGGGAAACTCGACCCGCTGTGAATGAACCACGATCGTCCGATCGTCGAAGCCATAGGTCGACGCGCCACGCACTAGTGCATCGAGCGGCTGTCCATCCAGCTCCAAAGCAGCGGGCTTCTCGACATCGCACCACTTGAGGAGCGATGGCAGCAAATCGAAGTGGGCCGTCAGTTGCTTCACTTCGTGGTCGACAGGCAACTTGCCACCGGGCCAGCGAATGAAGCAGGGAACGCGATGTCCTCCTTCGTACTGCGATCCCTTTTGGGCCCGCATTCCAGCGGTGTAGCCGTTCCATTTCGGCTCGTCGGTTGTTGCTGGGAGATTCTTCCCTTTCGCTTTCCCGCCAGGACGCCCACTGCGGCCAGCCCCTTCCGCAGTGCCGTTGTCGGTCATGAAAATCACGATCGTGTCGTCCGATAGCTTCCGCTCGTCGAGAAAAGCGAGCAGCTTCCCAATGTTCTCGTCGATGTTGCTGATCATCGCGTAGAAATTGGCCATCGGCTGAGGAACCCCTTTTTTCAGATAGGGCTCGGCCAATTGGGGATCGACGTTGTAGGGAGCGTGCGGCGCATTGGTCGCGATGTAGCAGAAGAACGGCTGTTTCCCGCTCGACGCTTGGGATTGTTCGATGAACGCCTTGGCATTCTGAAAAAACACGTCGGTGCAGTAACCTTTTTGGGCTTCGGGCTGGCCGTTGCGCAGGTAGGTATCGTCGAAATAGTCGTTCCCCCAATGATCGGGCGACTGTCCGACGCCACCTCCGGCAATGACCAGCGACTCGCCAAAACCACGATCCATCGGGCGATAGGGATAGCTGTCTCCCAGATGCCATTTTCCGAACATGCCGGTCCGGTATCCGCCCGAGGAGAAGAGCTGTGGCATCGTTGTTTCATCGCGACGCAAAATCGAGCGTCCCATGATGGTGTGCCAAACACCGGTGCGGCAACTGTAGCGGCCAGTCATCAGTGCCGAACGGGTTTCGGCGCAAGTTGGATCGACATGAAAATTGGTCAGCCGCGTGGCTTGTTTGGCGAGTGCATTGAGGCTCGGTGTCTCGATCATCGTGTTGCCGTGGGCACCAATATCGCCGTACCCCTGATCGTCGGTGATGATCAGCAGCACGTTGGGGCGTTTGCTTGTTTCAGCAGCGGCCAGGCTCGAAGAAAACGCCGCTGCGAGTGCAACGACGAGGAGAGAGAGAAAACGTTTCATGTCAAAACAATCCTCGGTGAGAAGTGAGAGGCGAGGTTGGGCAAGTTGCCAGGGAATGATTTTGCTCGGCAGCGAATGTTGCCAGCATAGGGGACTAGCGAGCGTGAAGATACTTGCGCGGGACTTTCACACCGACAGTGCCGATGGGGAAATAGCCCACGCTGATTCTCGCGACATGCGTGAGCAGATCGTACGCGCGCCAGCGGGGAACACCAAAATCGGCTTCCATCCAGAGGATTAAGTACGCAAAGGCCTGCGCGATCGACTGTTCCATCGGAGCGCCGCTGACAATCGTCATGATCTCCTCCGGTGTTTCGATGCGCGGCGATGGCAAGTTATTGCCTTTCCGCAACTCGATCGAAAGAATCGATCGCGCTGGCATCTCGAGCCCACTGGCCGACAGCTCACCATGCCCCATCGCGGCATGAGCGTCTCCCAAGTAGAGATAGCCGCCTGGGACAAAGACCGGCAGCACCACCGTGTGCCCAGGTGCAACTTCCACGATATCCATGTTCCCCCCGTGAGGGCCCGCAGGAAGTGTCGTCGGCACACCATGGGCTGGAGCGGTACCGATGCAACCGAGCATCGGCCGATAGGGAATCGTGGTTTCATTGCTCCAGAAAATCTGCCCTTCACGAATCGGGCAAATATGCACCCCATGCGGGCAATCAGGTCCCAGCCACTGCGCTAAGTTACGAGCATCCCCTGTGCGAGTCGCGCATTGGCCAATGAGCGGTTCGATCGAGTGGATCGTCACGGCGAGCGCATCCCCTGGCTGTGCGCCGACGACCACAATTGGCCCTGTTTGCGGATTACTTCCGGGAACCTTTGTTTTATCGCGACGGTCGCCATCGGTGCGGATTTGCCCGCTGAAAGCATCCTCGCTATCGACCGAGAAAATCTCCCCCGGCTGGACCGTCAAGCGAGGCTCGTTATGCCGCGAGTATTCGTAGTAAAGCGGGCCAATCGAGAGGTGCTGCATTGCGCGAGCCTTGTTCAAAGGATGGAAATCGTCGGAGCGATATTTTGACGCGTGGTGCAGCCAGTGGCTACACTCGCAACCAGGAATTGGTTCCCCTGCGATTCTTGCACTCACCTCTCCCCTTGAATTTCACGACAGGAACTCGGCCGCAATGTTCGTCGCTCACGGTTTTCGATGCGCCGCTATCGCAGTCATGCTCATCACGTTGCCATGCACACTCATAGCGGAGGACAAGTTTCCTCTAGGGGATGATTTGCGACTCCTCGAGTCCGACACTCAGAGCCAGGAGTATGCGGCACTCCTGGCGCAAATGAACGGCCCCGATCTCGATGCTGAATGGCGACGGGTCGAGACGCGCGACTCGGCAGCCACTTTTGCCAAGCAGCAAGGGGGGCTCGAGAAGGTGAAGGCCGACCCCGCGCTGCAGGCAGCCTATGAGCGCCGCGCGAAGATTCGCGAGGATTACCTGAACCTGATTCGGGGCGTTTATGCCCAAAGGAAGCAGACGGCGCCGTTCGACAAAGGGCAAGTCGCGATGGCAGCGGGAACAGTGCGGGGGAGCGAAGTCCCCGCGCTCGACTTAGCAATCGTGCTCCCCTCGCCCGGCGCCGAGAAACAGTGGCCCCGTTTTCGTGGTCCCACCGGTCAAGGAATTGCCGTGGGTGACGCCTCCACCCAATGGCCTACCACGTGGAGTGACACGGAAAATATCGCCTGGAAAGCGACGCTTCCAGGAGACGGCAACAGTTCGCCCGTCATCTGGAACGATCGTATTTTTCTCACGACCGCAGGAGCAGCTGGGAGCCAGCGGAGTCTGCATGCCCTCGACACGAAGAACGGAGCGATCGTCTGGACCTACGAGCTTCCCGAACATGCAATCGAGCCCGATGTACGCGACAAAAACGGCTTTGCATCCGCCACACCGGTGACCGATGGGGAGCGTGTGATCACGTACTTTGGATCGGGTGGACTGATCTGCTGCGACATGCAAGGCAAGCTCCTCTGGAAGTACGACACGTCGAATTTCAACAGCCTCTGGGGGAGCGGCGCTAGCCCCCTGCTCTACGAGAATCTCGTGATCCTGGTCCACGATCAAAACCGAGGAGCTTCCCTCGCCGTTGCGCTCGACAAAGTGACCGGTGAACGTGTCTGGAGCATCGAGCGCCCCAAAGCGATGGGGTGGTCGACTCCCACGATCGTCCGGATGAAAGAGCGCGATGAATTGCTCTACGCTGGTGGCGAAATGCTCACCGCCTACGAGCCCCGCACCGGCAAACAGCTTTGGTCGCTCGCAGGTCCCACCAAAGAAGTGGTCCCGACGATTGTGATCGGCGAGCGGCTGATCTACTCCGCTTCAGGGCGACAAGGTCCCACGCTTGCTGTTCGTCCTGGTGGTAGTGGCGATGTCAGCGAAACACACCTCGCCTGGACCGCTGTTCGTGGTGGTCCACACGTCCCCTCGCCAGTTCTGTTCGACAACAAACTTTTCGTGGTGAATGATTTTGGAATCGCCACCTGCGTCGATGCACTCACCGGCGAGTTTGTGTGGCAAGAACGGATTCGAGACAAGTTTTCCGCGTCAGGCGTACTGCTGGGGGATACGATCTATTTTCCGAGCGAAACGGGTGTGACCTATCTGATTCGGGCGTCTGGCAAGTACGAACTGGTGGGGAAGAACTCGCTCCCCGATCCGATTCTGGCATCCCCAGCTGCAATCAACGGGCGGATCTATATGCGAAGTGGCCGCGTGCTCTACGCGATTGAACAGCCGCAGTAGTTCTGCTCGTTTGTTTTCGTTCTCCCACGTTCAACCACTCCTTCCTCTCTCAGGAGATTGTTTGATGTTCTTTCGTGTAGGTAACGCTTGGCGCAGTGTGGCATACTTGGCCTGGTTGGTCCTCTCGTGTGTGGCGCTCAGTTGCGGTGGACCTTCCAGCCCCACTCCTGTGAGTAGTGACAGTGGTGAATCGACCAAGGGAAGCGTTAGCAAAGGGACGGTTGGCGTTTCGCTGCTGACCACCACCAATCCGTTTTTTAATGTGATTGCCGACAACATCAAATCCGAACTCGTCAAGGAAGGCTACGACGTCGAGGTGGTGAGTGGCGAGTTTGATGTTGCGCGGCAGAAGAATCAGGTGAAGGATTTCATCGTCGCGGGACATGCGGCGATTGTGCTCTGTCCTTGCGATAGTCGTGGAATTGGCCCCGCTATTCAGGAAGCTACTGCGGCGGGGATTCCCGTTTTCACCGCCGACATTGCCTGCCTCGCGCCGGGAGCAGAAGTTGTTTCGCACATTGCCACCGACAATCTGGGTGGTGGCAAACAAGCTGCCGAAGCGATGATTGAAGCGGTTGGAAGCGCCGGTGGCAAAGTGGTGATCCTCGACTTCAAAGCAGCCGAGTCGTGCATTCTGCGCGTGCAGGGATTCAAGGAAGTGATCGACAAGCACAACAGCGAGAACCCCTCGAGCGCGATAACAATCGTGTCGGAGCTTCCTGGTGATGGTCAGAAAGACAAGTCATACAAGGCGGCAGAAGATGCTCTGCAAGCTCATCCCGATCTCGCTGGCATCTTCGCAATCAACGACCCAAGCGCCCTCGGTGCTCGGGCGGCTCTCGAAAAAGCGAACAAAGCCGATCAGGTAAAAATCGTTGGCTTCGATGGTCAACCCGATGGAATGCAAGCGATTGATGAAGGGAAGATTTTTGCCGACCCGATTCAGCATCCCGACCAGATCGGCAAAAGAGTGGCCGCCAGTATTGTGAGCTACTTTCGGGGTGAAGAAGTGCCGAAAGAACAGCTGATTCCAACGGGACTTTATCGCGGTAAATCAGCACCGTAGGGTGATTGCACTAACGCTAAGTTAGCAGCCTCGATTCACGCCTCTCCCCTTAGAACGCCGTTGATCCATGCGACGATTTCCTCCAGGTACAGAACTGATTGTCGCACTGCTGGTGCTCGCGCTAACGCTCAGCATCCTCACCTGGCGCGAACAATCTCCCGAAGGGGCCTCGGGGGGAAACGAAGCAGCCAGATCGCTCGTAGCGCGTTACCCAAAGGCCCAGCGAATTTTGGTGGTAGCTCGCGGAACCGAAAGCGATCGGGCCTTCACAGCAGCGTGCGAAAAACAGCTCGTTGAGAGTGGCCTCGAAGTGGTTGCCAAAGTCGAAGGAACCCCGATTGATGTGGGCAACATGCTCCGCGAGCTGAAGAAGGAGAAGAAGTCGATCGATGCGATTGTCTGTCATCGCGTGGCGTCAGCGTGGGTTCCTGTTTCTCAAGCGAATGAGTTGCTGGGGGTCGATCAGCCGATTCCGGTCGTCAGCGCGACGAGCTACTACTGGCCTGCTTTCCTCAAGAGCGAGAACCTGATCAACATCACGAGTCAAATCGCGGTGATCTCGATTCTGGCGGTTGGTATGACTCTCGTGATCATCAGTGGAGGGATCGACTTATCGGTGGGGAGTCTAGTGGCACTCTCTGCCGTGGTGATGACGCGACTGATTCGCGACTATGCTGGCGCCGAGCAAGCTTCCACCATCGGCATGGTTGTGTGCGGACTCACGGCGATACTTGTGTGTGCCGCCGTTGGAGCAGCCAGCGGAACGATCATCGCGCTACTGAAGATGCCGCCGTTCATCGTCACGCTGGCAACCATGCTGATCGTCGGGGGGCTTTCGTTTTTGATCTCCGAAAGCAAATCGATCAACCAGGTTCCACCTTCGCTGGGGTGGCTCGGCAACGGCGCGACGCTGCTGGGAATCCCCAATTGCGTGGTGCTAATGGGTGTTGTGTTTGGCGTTTGCGAACTTCTGCTGCAGCGTTCGGTGTTCGGCCGGCACCTCTATGCACTCGGTGGCAATCCACGAGCGGCGGTGCTATGTGGCATACGAACCGAGCGTCTGCTGGTGGTGATCTATGCCCTTTGCGGAGCCCTCGCTGGACTCGGAGGAGTGGTTTACGCCTCGCAGCTGCGAAGTGGGGCCGCGACCTACGGACAGGATTACGAACTGCAAACCATCGCCGCCGTGGTGGTGGGCGGAACTTCCCTCTCCGGAGGCGAAGGCACCCTGCGCGGCACCCTGATTGGAAGCTTGATCCTGGGAGTGATCGCCAACGGAATGAACCTGCTGGGACTCAACACCGAAACCCAGCGGATCATGCTGGGGCTTGTGATTCTCGCCGCTGTGGGGCTCGATCGCCTGAGGTCGAGCCGCTGGCTGAAGCGTTCTCCCGCATCGCCGGGGAATTCACTGGGGGTCTGAGTACTTTTTGAAGATTCGTCGGTTTTTTGAACAAGGGTGGGGAATAAACCGACACCCACCAGGCGAATCATTCGTTGTAACTACATCCAAGTTTGCTTGGGGCATGCAGCACAGTTTGGCTCTTGCTAGGAAAGTTGCTCGCTTCACCAGCATCGACTACTCCATCGCAAGTGCATGCTCAGAAACGACTTACACACCATCCACCGCTTGTTTTACGTACGCGAAACCTCGTTAGTTTCCGTCTGATTGCGAGCTGGATCTCGTGTGATTTTGTTCGCTCTGCCAGCAGTTTTGTTGCTTGCGTTCTGGTTGGGATTGGGTAGTCTAAAGAGATACGAATTCAGCACTTACGCATTGGTATCTGGCCCCGCCTGTCGTTTGCGAAAGCAGCGAGTCGGCGGGGTCATATCCTGGGATGCACTGCTGAGTCTCGCTGGATTTGTGATGCTAGATCCTCGTTAGTTGTTTGCTGCCGATTTGCTGAGCATCTAGTAGTAGATCGCTCACCGATCGCGGGTCGTTACGGGCCCGGTTTGATTTTGCTCGTCAGATATTCACTTTTCGCCATATTTTTCCATCTACTTCGTCTTGAAGTTTGAGCGGAGCTTTTCTTCATGAGCACCACTCCCACCCCTCCTAATCCTGGCCAGCCACAGGGTGCGCGTCCTGCGCCACCTCCAGCTCGCAAGGCGCCAGCTCCTGCTGCGGCGGCTTCTCAGCCTGCCAAGCCACAGCAGCCAGCGGCAGCAGCTCCCGAGGAGGAGGCCGATGATGCCCCCAGTGGCGGTGGCGGTAAGTTCGTCCTCTTTAACGCCGTGCCTAGCTACATGGTTTCGGCCGTGGTGCACTTTTTCGCGTTCATCATCCTGGCGGTGATCACGATCGAGCCACCCAAGCAGCAAAACCAAGTGGCTGTGACTGCCACCAAGACCGAAGAACTCGAGGAAGTGGAAGACTTCGTCGAAGACAAAATCGAAATCAACGTCGACGAGACCAATGTCTCCGACACTCGCTCCGATGTCGTCGCGCAGATTCAAAGCGATGTGGTTGAAACACCTGTCGATCCCTCCTTGGCGATGGATGTCGACACCGCTGCTGTGCATGTCGAACTGAGTGATTTCGGCGAACAAACCGCCCCCAAGAACGACCTGATGCAAGCCGTCGGCTCGGTGACCGGCAGTGGCGTTTCAGGGCGTGGTGAAGCTGCCCGTGGCGCAATGGTCGCCAAGATTGGTGGCAATAGTGCCAGTGAAGCTGCCGTGGCCGCTGCACTTCAGTGGTTCGCCGCTCACCAAAATCCCGATGGAAGCTGGAACTTCGACCACCGCACCGGCCCCTGCCAAGGGCGCTGCAGCGATGGTGGACGTATGACCGATTGCCGCACCGGTGCCACTGCCATGGCTTTGCTCCCCTTCCTGGGTGCTGGTCAGACGCACAAGGCTGGAACCTACAAGAAGAACGTCGAAGCTGGCCTCTACTTCCTCACCAGCCAAATGAAGGTGAAGAACAACGCTGGCGATTTGGCCCAAGGTGGCGGCAACATGTACTCGCACGGCCTCGCCTCGATCGTGCTGTGCGAAGCCTACGCCATGACCCACGACAAAGGCTTGATGACCCCAGCTCAGCTGTCGCTTAACCACATTGTCTACGCTCAAGACCCTGTCGGTGGCGGCTGGCGTTACACCCCACGCCAAGCTGGCGACACTTCGGCTGTGGGTTGGCAGTTGATGGCTCTCAAGAGCGGTCACATGGCCTACCTCCAAGTTCCTCCCGGCACGATTCAAGGTGCTGTGAAGTTCCTCGACAGCGTGCAAGCCGACAGCGGCTCGAAGTATGGCTACACTGGTCCAGGTGCTGGTCAAGCCACCACCGCTTGCGGTCTCCTCTGCCGCATGTATCTCGGCTGGAAGAAAGATCACCCCGGCATTCAGCGTGGTGCTGAGTTCATCAGCAAGATTGGCCCTTCGAAGGGGAACATGTACTTCAACTACTACGCCACCCAAGTGATGCGTCACTACGGCGGTGAAGGTGGTGAAGGTGCAGAACTGTGGGACAAGTGGAACAAGGAAATGCGTGACTCGCTGGTCAATGGCCAGGACAAAACCGGTCACCAAAAGGGAAGCTGGTACATGAAGGGTGATCACGGCTCGGAAGCTGGTGGTCGTATCTACTGCACCAGCATGGCCACGATGATTCTCGAAGTGTACTACCGCCACATGCCGATTTACGGCAAGGCTGCAGCTGAAGAAGAGTTCCCACTCTAAACGACGGCTCAGCACACTCAGTCCGCGATTTCGACAGATTCGATCAAACCAAGCCCTGCGATGCACCATGCCTCGCAGGGCTTTTTTCATGCGCCGAGCTAGGCCTTTCTTCGAGCGACGCGCACATTCTCTGACCTAAACTTTTGCGCCAGCTCCTGCGCGCATCGCTTGCTCGTAGAGACCTGACAATCACTACGACCATGACGATTCGCATGACTGTCACTTCGCCAACTCGAGCCGCCAAGCGCACTTCGTTTGTGCTATCGGTCGGTCGTGCGCGTGGCAAAACAGGCGATTCGCGTCTCACTACTTGGCAAACGCAAGTCCGACTGTGGGCAATTTTGCTCAGCAGCTTCGCACATCTGGCGATCGTGATTACAGGGGCTCGCTTGCATCTGGCAGCGACCGCACCGACGCCAAGCGATCGCACGATTGCAATTGAGTTTGAGCGATCGCTGCCGATGGTCGTCGAGCAAGAGCAACCACCAATCGAATTCACGCTCAAGCCACCACCACTCGACACGCCCGCTGGCTTACCACTGGAGGCCGATCTCCTGGAGAGCCCTGCACTCACCACGCTGCCACTCGATATTCCTTCGGTACTTGCAGGAGCCGAGTCGTATCGCCCCGAGATCTCAGCGGCGCTCGACGCCACACTCTTTCAGCCGCATGAGTCGCTGGGAGAGCTTACCAACCTTCCCACGGGCGGAGGTCTCGCAGGGAGAACGGAGTCGGCGCGCGGGCCGCTGGTCGATCGATTCGGCGGCACACCCCAAAGCGAACGCGCTGTCGAGCGAGCACTTGCCTGGCTCGCCGTGCATCAACTGAGCGATGGAAGCTGGAACTTTCACCATCATCGAGGCGAGTGCCGTGGGCAATGTCGCGATGAAGGCTCCGACCGGTCGACAACAGCAGCGACTGCGCTGGCACTACTTCCATTTCTCGGGGCGGGAAACACGCACCAAAGCGGTCCCTATCAAGAGCAAGTTACTCGGGGCGTTACCTACCTGCTCGAGCGTGGATCGCTCACTTCGCGTGGACTCGATCTGCAAGAGGGAACGATGTACGGTCATGGTCTCGCGACCATCGTCCTGTGCGAACTTCTGGCGATGACGCACGACGACCAGCTGCTCGATCCCGCAAGTCAATCGATTCGGTTTATCACCAGCAACCAGCATTTTCGTGGCGGCTGGCGTTATTTTCCCGGACAACCGGGGGACACGCTCGTGACCGGCTGGCAACGGATGGCACTACGTAGTGGCGAACTAGCCGGACTCTCCATTCCCGAAACAACGCTGGTCCGCACGAGCAGCTTTTTCGATCACTGCAGTTCACGCGGTGGTGCCGAGTTCGGCTATCAAGGTCGCGAGCCTCATCCCACCTGCACGGCGGTTGGGCTCCTCTGCCGCATGTACGAAGGTTGGCGACGCGATGACGAGCGGCTGCAGCGTGGTGCCAAGATGCTAGTGTCGCTAGGTCCTTCGCGCGACGACATGTACTTCAACTACTATGCCACACAAGTGCTACATCACTTGCACCACGAGAAGTGGAGCGACTGGAACAACACGCTGCGCGATCACTTAACGCAGTCGCAAGCAAGCGATGGACACGAGCTAGGAAGTTGGTACTTTGCCGACCCCCACACGACAGCTGGTGGACGTCTTTGCGATACAGCACTCGCCACCATGATCCTCGAGGTTTACTACCGGCATCAACCACTTTACGACGTTCGTGCGGCTGCATCTCCCGAGTAAGCGTTGGTCGCTGAATTACCTCCTTCCTTTCGTCCTGCCAGCTCCATCAAATATTTGCCTGAATAATCGCTACGCTCCGCACCAACGGCATCGCTAGATCGATAGCTTCTCCTAAGGGGCGAGCTAGATTTTTAAGGACGAATATCAAGCCGTTTTCGCGAACGATCAAGATCTGTCACCATGCTCACTTTTTTCAATCTTCGAAACATCAGCTGGACACTGCTGCTCGCGACAAGCGTTGTAGGCCTAGCTGGCTGCGGTTCATCGGCCCCTGCTCAACCAGCGATGGCTCCTGCAGAGTTGCTCGATCTACTGGAAGAACAGCAGCGGCGTCATGACCCGAAGCACTACGTCGAACTATCGCTCGGCAAATTTCGGGTCAGTCACGCCACGCCCGACGGGGTGCTGATGGTTTCGTTCGAGCTCTACGGAGTGCTCCCCGAAGATTCACAGGAAGAGATTACAGCCTCGCTGCCAGCTTACGAAAAACGAATTCGCGACTCGGTGATCGGACTGGTTCAGCGCGTCGAGACCGAGCAACTCGCAGACCCGAGCCTGGCCTTTTTGAAGAGCGAAATGGTCCTCTCGATCAATCGCGTGCTGCAAAAACGATTGCTCAAGGATGTTGCCTTCAGCACCTTCTCGCTCGAACAGACTTAAGAGCGCTGGCTACTTGGGCGGTAATTTGCGAACGGTATAGTGGGCCTCGGCGGGAAAGAATTCGTCCTTCCCACTGGTGGTGAGATTCTTCAGCTGAATCTCGTACACCACACCGGTTTCTAACTTCGAAAGCTGCAGCAGCACACTACGACGATCGTCGCTAAGTGTCGCCGAGAGCGGCGTAACATCACGACGATCGATATCAGCGCCGCCATAGGCCGGTGTACTGACGCGTCGATAGTGGCTGATGGTGTAGGACTTCACGTCGGTCGCTTTAGCGGCATCCACCGGTTTCGTAAAAGCGATACGAAAACCTTGCGAGTCAATCGTTACTTCAGCGACACCTGCGGGGAGCTGATTGGGATCGATCTTGATTTTCGTGATGTCGCCGATGTTATTCCCGGCGCCCCACCCACTATCGCGCAAGTTGCCCACCACCAGTTCTCCAGCGGGACTGATTGTCGCAACGACAGGACCCAACAAGCCGTTTTCTCCTGCCACGCCGCTAAGGGGATAAGCGGCTCCTTGAAACACACCATCGATCTTCTCGAGCGACATCCGAATCAGTCGTCGCGTGTCGTACTCACAGCCGACGAGATGCCCTTCCCATGGACCAAACAGGCTCCCCTTCTCGGCCTTGAGCTTGGCGGGCGTTTCGAGAAATGTAATACCGTTGACACTTCGGGTCCACGGATGAGGAATGTCGATGGCAGGAGCCTTCAGGAGTGGAACTGGCGTTTTGGCTTCTTTCTCGAGCGAGTTCACAAAGCCAAAGTGCGAACCTTGCTCCACATGATTCAGCTCGTTGAACGGGTTGTAGTTCCCTTGGTTATCAGTAACGAAGATCTCTCCCTGCGACGACCGCGCGAGGCCCATCGGAAATCGGTGCCCAGCACTCATCACACGAATCGCAAATCGAGAAGGGTCATCTTCCGTGGGATCACGCGGCAATAGTTCGAGGAACTTGCCACGCAAGCGAGCTTCACTGGCAGAACGCTTATCTTGCTGACAAGGAATTGCCACGAAATAGCCACCACGACCGTTGCTCGGAAGTCCCACAGCCCAGTCGTGATAGTCGGCCGTATAGCCCCAGCCCGAAGCGGCAATGCTGAACTTCGACAAGCGCTCCCTCGATACCCGGTGATGCAATGCCACGAGACCATACTTCGCAAGCACCAGCACGCGGCTGGGCTCGACTGCAATTCCGTAAGGAGCGGGAAGTCCGTCGGCCAGTAGCTCGAGTGTGTCTTCACTTCCATTGCCGTCGTTGTCGACAGCTGCGAAGACCTGTCCTTTGAGCGACGCGAAGTGCATGCGTCCAGCTTCGTCGTAAGCGATCGCGGTCGGCATGATATCGCCCCACAAAGGCAAACGCTCTGCCTGCAAACCGGTTGCGACTTCCACCTGGGCAGCCTCGACCGGAAAGCTCTCGCTGCCTGCGCCGGGATAAAGATCGATTGCCGTGGTCGTCACATAATCGATGGTAACATCAACGATACCATCGACAGGCTTCACGACTAGCGCACCATCGGCGCGATACTCGGCACGACTTCGTCCCTCACGCTGCTGCACAATTTCCAAATAGCATTCGCTTTCGGGAAGTGCTAAACGACCATGATCGGGATCGAACTTCGCTTTTGCTGCGATCGCTGGATCGATCAGCTGCATCACTAGTTCAGCCCAATCAGGAATTCCTGCTGCATGAAGCGTGCGACGAATACCGGTTGTTCCCTGGAGCGCGGGGCGAGGCTCGAAATACTGAGCGAGGGGGACAAAGTTTCGCAGATCTTTTGGAGAGCCCTCGAGGGGATCTGGTTCCCACAAGAGTGTGGTGCTGAGCGAGAGTGTTCCTTCATCGCGCATCTCCCACGACTCAAGCCGCATCACACCATCGGACTGCTGTGACGGAAGGAGTTTTTTTCCGTCAATCAGCAGTGCAAACTCACTTCCAGAAAGTCGTGGTTTCACGAGGCTGGCTCCAGCGAGTTCCCAGTACCACGTTTTACCGCGTGTTCGTTGTCGCGCGAGATCGCCACTTCGCCAATCGAGTAGAGAGCCTGCTGCAAGATCGAAAACTAAGTTGTGCCGGTTCGAAAACCCAACAGCGAACGGACGAACTAGCGGCTTATCGCGGCCAAACGATTTATCGAGCTCGATTACATCCGTGAGTACGAGCGGTTTTTCCGTCGTGGTGCCACTCAAACGGAGCGTGCGCACCGGGTTGGGAAGTGGTGGCTCAAAACCCTCTTGATTGAGGGCTTTCCAGACTGCGTCGAGTTGCGAAGGCAAGTGATCGTTGAGCACCCCCTTCACCGCCAGCTGGACTGAAGGCATCTCCATGCGCGGAACAATCCGTTGCGGATTTCGGACCCAGCGATCAAACCAATCACGACGAATTCGGGAATCCAGCATCGAAAGACTGGGGCCGCGGGCATTGGCTGGCGCATTGGCAGGGAGCACCGATCCGACTTGATGGCAACTGGTACAACCAAACCCATCGGTGGTGACGAGCCGACTGCCAGCAACTTTCACCGTGCTCGGCGAATGCTGCTCGATGAGATACTCGCTCGCACGATCTGGAATTCGATCGGCCGAGATGAGGTGCGCCGTCAAATGCGTAAGCTCGCTGGCGGCGAGTGGAAAACGTGGCATGCGCACTGCTAAATAGGGGCGATGCGGCCGATCTTGTCGACGGATCACAGCAGTGAGTGCTTGTTCGTGAAACTTATCACCCACGCTGTTGAGTGCCGGGGGCGTTAGTATCGGAATCGCTGGCAACTGGGCATACGCTTCGGTGATCGCGGATAGTTTCTCGGCCAAGGAATGCGTCAGCTGCCAGCTACTTCGGTCGATCCCTTCGCGCTGGTGACAGGCCAAACAATTGCTGCGCTGGAGGAGGAGTTCCCCCGTTGTTATCGACATCGCGAACGACGGATCGCGCGATGAATACCAGGCGGCTATAGCCTCCGCATCCTCGCGAGCCACTCCATAGGCAGGCTTGTCGCCCGAGCTATCTGGAAGACTAGCGCAGCTGCGCTTCCAGTCGGTCGTCTTGGAAAGCGGCTTCACCGCTTGTGCATCGAAAGGTGCCGGAGTGCTTGGCAATTCGTGACAAAGGTGGCAGCGATACTTGGTCGCTAGTGCAATTGCTTCTGCCTTCTGTTTGTCGTCGAGCGGTAATGATTTCGGCTCTGCTACAGGCGATTTACTAAGCGCCTTACTGATCGAGCTGATCTCGTCGGACGATAGATCGAACACTGGCATGCGATGATTTCGATTGACCTTCGATGGATCGGAGAGCCAAGTAGCGACGAAGTTTGCGGGACGTTTTTTGGCAACATCGTCGAGCGATGTTCCGCCCCAAATACCAGCCTGACCAAGTTCGCCACGATGATGACATGCTAAGCAACCGAGCGATGCGATCAGCAGTTCCCCTTGCTCTTTGCTCGGCCTAGGTTTGGCGGGAGTTTCTTGGGTTGTTGATGGTTGAGGATTACTCGGCGGTGGCGTTTCGACCTCTGCTTTCTCATCCGAGCTTTCGACATTCGTTAGCCAACGAGCCAGCAAGTTTGCTTCCTTTTCGGAGATTGCAAACTGCGGCATACGACGCGATTCGAGCTGAGAATCGCGTGCGGGTTTTTGCAACAAATGCTGGACGATCCAGTCGGCCTGGAGCCATGCCAGCTGCTCCTTAAGTGAAGGAGCGGGAATCGATGCATCTGCAGTTGCCAGCTCATCGCGATGACATGCACCACAGCGCAGCGCGTGCGCCAGCGACTCGCCACGCTTGAGTTCGAGCGGAGGATGCTGCGTTCGATCGTGAAAGAGAAACCGGGGTGGAATTGGCTCGAGTGCAAACTGAGGACCACGCCAAAAAAGTCTCAGTTCCGGATTCTCACCGGATGATCGATACTCGATGGTGATTGGATGATGATCAAAAGACAGTTCGATCGGCTGTCCCGCGATCCAGGCCGGTTTCGGGCTTAAACCTTCTAGCACCGTTTTGCCAGCCACGATGATTTTTACATCGCCACGAACATAGGCCTCGAACTGATAGTTGCCGTTGCCTTGCGCAAGGAGATGACCGGAATAGATCGCGGTGAAATCAGCTGCAGGCAATCGCGCGTCGACTCGTTTCTCGGGCCATACGAGCGAGAGATTCGACTCCACTCGGACCGCCGACTTCGCATCGACACTGTATTTAGCGAGTAGCCCGGGGAGCCATGGATCGAGAGTCTCGTCGTCCTCGTCTTGAGCCGACGCAGTGCTCGCGGAGCAAGCGAGTGCTACGAACCCCACGAGCGCGAGCAGCATCCACCAATAGCGCGAAACGGAAAGCTCGAAGCGAGGCATGAAATTGGTCTCGTGAGCAAGTGGTGCGGGGGATGCGTGGCGTGCATTACTTTCGCGAAGAGAACTGCACACGTTTACGAGCGGGCCAAAAACGATCGAGAAACAGATCGTAGATCCACCACTGAAACACCAGCAGCAGAATCGGACCGAGAAACAGAATCGATTGGGCGATGCGGGGCTCGCGCCAGAAATCGGAGAGTCGCGAGGCCCATCCGGAGTAGACACTGCTGACCGTGAGGCCGTTGAAGAGGAGCAGTGCACAAGCCACCGCTATGGAAATCACGAGATGGCCGCATCCCAGTTGCGTGATCGTCGCCGGGGAAGGTTTTTTGGGAATCTTCAGAGGGTTTTCGTCGCGATCTTCCATCCCCACGTTATACGCTTGCCGAGCGACAGGCTCCAGAAGCTTGGAGAGGAAAATGCAGGCGAAATACTCGCTTAAAAACTAGCGACGCTCGAGGCCAAACTGCGCCAGGATCTGTTTTTCAGCTTCACGCATCTTGGCAATATCGGACTCTTCGTGATCGTCGTGCCCGATGAGATGGAGCGACGCATGGATGACGTAGAGGAGCAGTTCATCTTCCATGCGCCAGCCATACTGCAGTGATTCTTGAGCCGCATAGTCGGCCGAGACGATCACCTCCCCTTCGAGGTGGTCGTCCTCGAAGTCGAGCACAAAGCTGAGGCAATCGGTAGTGTAGTCGTGCTGCAGATACTGACGGTTGAGCTGATGCATCTCGTCGCCATCGACCACCGCGACGCTGATTTCAGCAGACTTAATCTCGCCGAGTGCGAGCACTTTGCGAACGGCGCTAGATAGCAGCTTCTTATCGATTTTGTGCCGCGTTTGACGATTCGTCACTTGCACGTCAATCAAACGAGTCGCCCTTATCGGAAGTTCAGTACCGGTGGCATGCCAGAGAAGATGCTAGACCGTCTGATGTTCAGGATACTTCACGCGGCCGTGATAGACTGCCGTGAGCGACTTGACGAGGCTGTCTTCGAGCACGCGCAGCTCTTGCAGCGTGAGTCCACATTCATCGAACTGGCCGTCGAGCAAACGCTTCATCGCCAAATCGTGCACGAGACTTTCAATACGCGACGGGGTGGGATCGGTCAGTGCGCGACTCGCGCTTTCCACCACATCCGAAATCATGAGAACAGCCGCCTCTTTGGTTTGCGGCTTCGGACCAGGATAGCGGAAGGTGCTTTCGTCCAGTTCACCACCATCGGGATCGGACTCGAGTCGTTTGGCTTCGCGGCGGAAGAAGTATTCGACCAGCGTGGTGCCGTGATGCTGTTCGATAAAATCGATGATCGATTGCGGCAGGTGATGCTGACGTGCAAGGTCGGCTCCATCCTTCACGTGGGCGATGATCACGAGGGTGCTCATAGCGGGCTGAAGCGATTCGTGACGATTTCCTTCGGAGCCCTGATTTTCCACAAAATACGAGGGTTTCAGCATCTTCCCGATGTCGTGGAAGTAAGCCCCCACACGAACAAGCAGACCATTGGCATGAATCGCTTCGGCTGCTGTTTCGGCAATCGATGCGACGTTGATCGAATGGTTATAAGTGCCAGGTGCCCGGCGCACGAGTTCTTGCAGCAGTGGATGCTGCACATCGCCGAGTTCCAGCAGGCTGATGTCGGCTTGCACGTCGAACAAACGTTCGATGAATGGGAGTAGACCGGTCATGAGCAGACCGGCGAGCAACGCACAAAATCCACACCAAGCAGCACCAACCATCAGTGATGGAAGCAGCGAGCTACCGACCAGATCAGCGGCTTCCGGAGTGGAGAAGGCCATGGCGATGTTGGCAGCACCGAAGGCTTGTCCGGCGAGAGTGCCGACACCAATCGTGGTGAGCATCACCACTGCACCGGTAAACGCGCCGACGTAGATTAACTTGGTTCGCGAACGAATTCGGCGAAGTAGCAAGATCGCTGCAGCTACGCTGCTTACGAGGATCACGAATTCGGCGAGCCCTTGCTCGAGCGAGAATGCAACGATGAGTGAAACCGATGCGGATAGCAGAAGTGCGAGTTCTTTTTCGTAGGCAATGGCGGCTGTCATGCCAAAGAGTAATAGCGGAATGATCTCGACACGCCATTGATCGGCGGCACAAATCCAGCAGAGCCAAACGGTAGTGATGACCGATGCCAGGAGCGTGATGTACTGGCGCAGATCGGTGAGAACACGGCGCTTGCGATGGTAGATGTAGAAGCCGCAGAGCACGGCGAGTGCGGTGTACATGCCGAAGAGCGAAGCGCTGTGGCTGATGCGTCGCGAGATGCTCATCTCTTGGAGCCACGCGACATACTCGTGACGCAAAAGTTCCATCTGCGTTGGCCCGAGTGGCAGTCCGCCGGGGGCGAGTTCCGACTCCCCTTTGCGATAGCTGTCGCTGACCATCGCCACTTCGGCTTCCGCGCGAACTTGCTCGTCGTTGGTAGCAATAGGATCGGGCGAGAGAGTGCTGGGAAGTCGTGATTCGAGCCAGTTGTAGGTGAGTTGTGCGACGATTTCGCTATTGGTGTTCATGCCACCTTGCGATTGCATTTCGTCGAGCAGGCGTTGCTTCAGGCCTGGCTTCACTTTGCTGATCTGCACTTCGTCGATACTAGCGCGATGGCTCCACTTCGGTTCGCCACTGGGGCGAATCAAGATATAGCCTTGCGGCCCTTGATCGCTGGTGTGAGCCAGTGTGTTCAGCAGACCGCTGCGTTCGAGTGGCAGCAGCGCGCGTTTGAGGGCTTCGTCGAACTTGCCACTATCCATGCCTGAAGAAAAGAAGGCGCGGATGGCTGCCAATTTTGGCGCATCATCGGTCGCCGGCGTGTCGGGAGGTGGTGGTGGATTGAATTCGCGCCAGACCGTGGGATCGACCATGTCGATCGTTTCCGACTGCGACAAGAGCGACATTTTGTTCGCAAGTTCTTGTCGTTTTTCTTCGAGGGGACGAAGGTTGTTTTCGTAGACCCATTCGGCTTGCTGCCGCGCTTGGCGCTTCAGTTCGTCGGTCTTTTTGATGTTGTCGACACTAAAGTCGACGCGGGCAATGATGTCGCGTCGAGGGACATAGCCCGTGCGAAATGAACTGGGTGGAGCCCAGCCACCCGTGATCGCCCAGAGGATGAGTGCGGCGGCAAAGGCGAGGCACAAACGAACGAGCACATCGGTTCGCGAAAGGGTTTCGACGAGCCGGGAGAGGGACGAGCGTGAAAGCCCGAGTGAGCCTCCGCGTCCAGGTTTGTAGCGGCGATTTGGTCCGTACGACATAAATTTGACAACCGGCTGTCGCGCACTCGAATGCTCGAGAGCTCTCCGCCAAGATGCTCTTTAGCGAGTTCGCCGCGCGATGGCTGCCTTGGGTTCTTCTTCGTAAGCCCGCACGATCTCTTGCACCAAGCGATGCCGGACAATGTCGGACTTCGTTAATTGTACGATACTAATGCCTTGAATATCACGGAGGCGAGCCAGGGCGTCGGTCAGTCCGCTGGCACTAGGACGCGGAAGATCAACCTGCGTGGTGTCGCCCGAAATCACGATCTTCGATCCGATGCCCATTCGGGTGAGGAACATTTTCATCTGTGCGACGGTCGCGTTTTGCGCTTCGTCGAGAATGATGAACGCTTCGTTGAGCGTACGTCCTCGCATGTAGGCCAGTGGAGCGATCTCCACCACATCGGTCTCCATGTATCGCTTCATCAAGTCGTAGTCGACCATGTCGGCGAGCGAATCGAGAAGCGGACGGAGATAGGGGTTAATTTTGGCGTGCATGTCGCCCGGCAGGAAGCCTAAACTCTCTCCCGCATCGACAGCAGGACGTACGAGCACGATCTTCCGAATCTGATGCTGCTTCAATGCTTCGACAGCAACAGCGACGGCAAGATAGGTCTTGCCTGTCCCGGCAGGTCCGATGGCAAACGTGATGTCGCTCTCGCGAATGGCCTGAACGTAGCGAGCCTGCCCCGCCGTTCGGGGGCTGATGCGCTTCGAAACATTCACCACATCGATGGGTGGTCCGGCGACAAGCGTTCGTTTTCCTTGAGCGCGCGCGAGGAAGTCGGCCACGACTTCTCCGCTGAGATCGTCGCTAGAGCCAAGATGCGATTGCATTTGCTCGAGGACTTGGGTCGCGCGTACCACAGCCGACTCTTCGCCAGTGACACGGAGATGACCGTCGCGATGAACCACTGCTACACCAAGCGTGTCGCGGATCGCGTGCAAATGCTGATCGCGGGCTCCGAAGAGCGTCAGCACACGCTGCGGGTGAGTCAGTGGGATGGTTGCTTCAGTCATCAAATGGTTCGTCGTAGCCACGGCGACTGGCGGCACACACACGCTGTGCAATCCCGCCCGACACCTAACGAAATTATACCTTGTAGTGAGCCAAAGCGACTATGGGCATCACCCTCTGTCGCACCTAAACCTTGCTGCTGCAATCGATTAGGCTTCGTTGCAGCACTCTAAATTTACCGCAGCAGGAAGCTATTGTCTCGCTCAAACGACGGATACGTAAGGGTGCTTGGCAGTAAATCCCGGGGCTAACTCCCTCGCAGGGCTCGACGCTTCTCTTCAATAAAAGGCAAGTGATGTTCGATGTGCCCCGTTACTTTTTCCAGCAAACCCTGGAGGCTCACACGTCCTAGTTCGCTGTGAATTCCTTCGCGGGCAAAGTCGGCATCAGTGATGTTACGCAAGATAGTGACCGCATGCGCTCGACAAGCTTCAATGAGCGCTAACTCGCACGCAAGCTGCCGATGCTCGTACTTCAGACGCTGAAAAAACAAGTTCTCGTCGCCACTGCGAATCGGCGATTCCTCTTCGGCGATCACCCGCTTCATGCGGTCGAGAAAAATCGGTTCGAAGTCGGCGATATGTGCCACTACCTCGAGGGTCGACCATTTGCCAGCAATCGGTCGTGCGCGAAGTTCATCGGGCGTGAGATCAATCACCAACTCGCGCAGCCGCTCAGGGCCGGCAGCATAGCGATCGATCAACGGTGCGTAAGCATTCATGACTAAGGAACTCCGCGAAGCTGTGATGTTGGTCGCCAATCTACTGCGTGGCGAGCAACCGCGCTGCTGGGTGGTTGTAGCGATGTCAACCGCTCGGCTCAACTCCCAGCGACTGTGGCTCGACGAAAAATGGACTGGCGCAGATTGACAACCGACGCCACATCGCTTTCGCAGGTTCGCACCTCGCTATCAAAATCGAGCCAGCCACTCGCCATCAACCGTCACACAGCCCGCTGCTACAGCCCCGCGAAATAGTTTCGTGCTGCGACATCCACTCCTTTAGATGTCAGCACCATCGGCAGATCGTGAAATTCGCAAAAGGTCTTCACTTGATTCACCAGATCGCGCGGATGACAGTAGCGCATCGCGCGGCCCGGTTTTTTGTAATGCTCTTCAAGCCAGTGCTGCAGCGCTTCTTCGGAATACTCGAGCCCCAGCTTCGCGCACCACTGCTTCACCAGCTCTTTGAACTCGCGAGGCGTGGGATCGCTCACCTCGAGTTTGTACGGAATTCGCCGTAAAAAAGCTTCGTCCACTAACTTGTGAGGCTCGAGATTCGTCGAGAAAACCATCAGCTGATCGAAGGGAACTTGAATCTGGCGTCCCGACGGAAGGCTCAAAAAGTCGTACCCTTTTTCGAGCGGAATAATCCAGCGATTCAGCAATTCGGTGGTTGTCATCCGCTGTCGTCCAAAGTCGTCGACCACCAGCGCACCACAGTTGCTCTTCAGCTGCACCGGTGCCTCGATGATGCCGGTCGCGGGATTGCTCGTCAGCTCCAAATGTTCCATCCGCAGTTCGCCACCCACGATGATCGACGGACGACGAATGCGCACCCAGCGTCGATCGAAATTCGAGTCGCTCAGGATCGCGCTTCCGGCTGCCAGCGGCGCTTCTTCGTGATTCGCAGGATCAAACACCCGAATGATTTCGCCCGACACCGTGATCGTGCGCGGCACCCACACATGCTGACTCACCGCGCGAATCACACGCTCGGCAATGCTCGTTTTTCCGTTCCCTGGCGAACCATAAATGAACATCCCGCGCCCGGCGTGCACCGCTTGACCAATCTGGCTGATCATCGCCGGTGCCATCGACAGATCGCTAAACGCCTGGCACAAATCCGAGAGCTTAGGACGGACGCGTCGCACACTTTGCTTCAGCACCGAATCGATGTAAGCGCTGAGCGTCACAGGAGCTGCGCCGCAGTAGGTGCAGCGGTCACTGTGATAGCGTGCGCGAGCTTCACCTTCAGGGGTCAGTTCATACTCGAAGTCCCCCATCTGCGCCTGGCTTTTGTAGTTCACCAGCAGCTGCGCTTTCACACCTCGCAGCAGCTCGTGCACAATGCCAAACGGCAGCTTCAGCACGTCGGCCATCCGTCTGCCGGTCGATGACCCGCCGGTCAGCAGATGCTTCAGCAGCAGCGCCTCGACCTCCTGCGCGGCGAGCCCCGTTTCTTCGAGCGATTTCGGTTCCGGCGGCGTGAACGCCAGCACTTCCCCCACGATGGGTTCGGGGATCACAAAATCGACAGGTTTTTCGGCGTACGGAAGCACGGTCATGGAACTCTCGCTCGCAATTGGGGCAGACAACTGGCACAGGCCGAATAAGCGGGGCAATCTCGGTGGAACGCAAAAATGTAGCTCACGACTCTCCCTTACGATTCCATCGTAAAACACCCGTGTGACACGTTTGGTCACCACTATTTTCGGAACATTTGCTACACCCGCTAACAAGCCGACAATCGCGCTGCTGAACGCGCAACAATAGCGCGCGAAAGCGCAACTTGCGCAACATCACGCGCGCCCCTCCCGTAGAAACTCCCCCGAAACTGATGCTCGTGAGTGCGCTTTTCGGCGACGACCACAAATGGTGTGGTAGAGTTCAGCGGTCGACTCATTTTTCTTGAGCGGTACAGAGCTTCAAGAAAATATCTGTCGCGCGGATCACCGCTTCGTCGCTACTTGGCAGTGGCTACGTCGAAGCGCTCGCGTGACAACAGCAGAGTGCGACCCTGCGCACCATCGCAGTTCCTCGATCGCGGCTGGTTCTTCTCATCCCCTCCATGTCGGCAGCAGGACGCATGATCCACGTACGCGATCTCACGAAGTCCTACGCCGATATTCGGCGCGGCAAGTTCGTCGCCTTAGCCGGCATCTCGTTCGACGCTCACGCCGGACAGATCTACGGCCTGCTCGGACCCAATGGCGCTGGCAAAACGAGTGCCCTGCGCATTCTCAGCACCGTGCTCCGCCCCACCAGCGGCAGCGCTCGCGTGAATGGCTACGACGTTCTCACACAACCATCGCTCGTGCGTCATCAAATCGGTTTTGTGTCGTGCAACACCGCCGTCTACGATCGCATGACTGCGTTCGAGATGGTCGAGTATTTTGGCAAGCTCTACGGACTGTCGAAAGAACAACTCGAAGCCCGCATGAACGAACTGTTCGATCGCTTGCAGATGCACGAAATTCGCGATGTGCTCGGGGCGAAGATGTCGACCGGCATGAAACAAAAAGTATCGATCGCTCGCGCGCTCGTGCACGATCCACCTGTTCTGATTTTCGACGAAGCGACCGCTGGGCTCGATGTGCTTGTCGCTCGCGCTCTGCTGAAAGAAGTGGCGCAGCTGCGCGACGCCGGTAAGTGCGTCATCTTCTCGACCCACATCATGCGCGAGGCCGAGCGACTCTGCGACCGCATCGCCATCATGCATCGCGGGCATATTTTGGCCGAAGGTTCGCTCGACGAACTTCGCTCCACCTACGCCGAAAACGATTTGGAAGAGCTCTTTTTTCAGCTCATCTCGAAGCGAGAAGAAGCTGCTGAAAGCACGGGCAAGAGCGCCGCGACAGCCGAGGCACGGAAGGCAGGTAACTCGCCATGAACTGGAACAACGTCAGGCTGATTTTTCTCCGCGAACTGCGCGATCAATTGCGCGATCGACGGACCCTGTTCACGATAGCTATCCTGCCGATTCTGCTCTATCCCTTGATGGGGATGACCGTGCTGCAAGTGCAGCAATTCTTGCGAGAAAGTCCCTCGCGCGTCCTCGTTATCGGCGGCGATACGCTGCCGAGCGATCCAGTGCTGCTCGATGGCAATAAGTTCGCGCTCGATGTTTGTCCCGAGTCGGAACAGCGGCTCATTGCCCTCGAACTCGCGCAAGATGCGCCGCAGAGTTCCAGCGACGAAGCGATTCGCGAGTATGCCCAAAAGCAGATCAAAGATAAAGACTTCGACGCCGTCGTTTTCTTCCCACCCGACTTCGGCCTGCGGATCGAAAAGCTGCGCTCGCCGCTGCGCGATTCGTACGATAGCGCCGCGCAAAAGTCGGCTGATCGCGACGCGTCACCTGCAGCCACCGACAACAGCGTCACTGAAAACAGTGCGGCCGATGCCGTGAAGCCCGAGCATGTTCCTGAACCCCTGGTGATTCGCAACTCGGCGAGCGACAAATCGCGGGTCGCTTCGCACCGCATCGACGATGTGCTCCATCGCTGGCGCGAGCGTGTGGTGCAAGAGAACCTCCGACAAAGCAACGTCCCTCTTTCGGCCGTCCGGCCGTTCGAACTCACCAGCACCGACATCGCTGAAGTCGAATCGCGCCGCGCAGCAATCTGGAGCAAGATCCTCCCCTTCGTCCTGCTCGTTTGGGCCCTCACCGGCGCGTTCTATCCCGCCATCGATCTCTGCGCTGGTGAAAAAGAACGTGGCACGCTCGAAACGCTCCTCAGCTCACCCGCTGGTCGAAGCGAAATCGTGGTCGGCAAACTCCTCACCGTCATGAGCTTCAGCGTCGGCACCTCGGTGCTAAACCTGGCCAGCATGGGAGCAACCGGCACCTTCATCATCACGCAAATGAAACAGATGAGTGGCGTGAATCTGCCGATCGATCTCGGCCCGCCACCTTTGTTTGCAACCCTCTGGCTCTTGGTCGCCCTCATTCCAATCGCAGCGCTGTTCAGCGCTTTGTCGCTCGCCATCGCCGCGTTTGCACGCAGCTCGAAAGAGGGACAGTACTACCTGATGCCGCTGCTGCTGATCTCGCTCCCGCTGATGACCCTGCCGCTGCTGCCTTCTGCAAAACTCGATCTCGGCTTCAGCTTCATTCCGATCACCGGCGTGATGCTACTGCTCAGGACCCTCATCGAAGGGGAATATTTCGAGGCCCTGCGCTATAGTCCCATCGTCATCGGTGTCACCGCTGTCTGCTGCATCCTGTCGATCCGCTGGGCGGTCGAACAGTTCAGTAACGAATCGGTGTTGTTCCGCGAAAGCGAACGCTTTGGGCTGGGACTTTGGCTCCGACATCTCGTCCGCGATCGTCAAGATCTGCCCACCGCTGGCGAGGCGATGCTCTGCGGCGTGCTCCTCTTGGTGATTCGGTTCTTCGTCAGCTTCGTGATTCCGATGCCTGCCTCGTGGCAAGATTTTGTGAACAGCACCGCTGTGCTGCAAATCGCACTCATCGCCGCCCCGGCATGCTTGATGGCGATCATGCTGACACGTCGCCCCCTCGAAACCTTGATGCTACGACGACCGAGCTACTGGCTCACGCTCCCAGCCGCCGTACTGCTCGCCGCGACACTGCATCCCACCATGATTTGGATCTCGACGCAGATCGGCATCCTCTATCCGCTGAGCGACGAGACTCGCGCTCAGCTCGCCCCGTTTGAAACGCTCATCATGAGCGCGCCGCTCTGGCAAGCGATGCTGCTGATCGCCGTGACCCCCGCGATTTGCGAGGAACTGGCGTTCCGTGGTTTCATCCTTTCGGGACTTCGCACCACCGGGCACAAATGGCCCGCAATTGTGATTTCGAGCATCTTTTTCGGCCTCGCCCACGGTGTGCTGCAGCAATCGCTCGCCGCTGTGGTGGTCGGCTGTGTGATTGGTTATGTCGCCGTGAAATCGGGAAGCCTCTGGACCGGCGTCCTCTATCACCTGACACACAACGCCCTCAGTTTGACGCTGGGACGAGTCGCCATGACAGGCAGCGCGAAACAAGGTCCCCTGGCGATGATCTACAACCATGAAGGGGAAGAATTTGGCTACACGCTGGCGGTCACATTCGCCGGACTCGTGATTGCCATTGCACTTGCGATTTGGCTGAAGCGACTTCCCTATCACCGCCTCGACGAAGAACTGCTGCAAGAGGCACTGGCCGATCAAACCTCGTACAGCACCGCCAAACTCAGCACCTAAACAATTCTCGGGGCTGATCCGCTTGTTCCTGAAAATTCGTCAGCAGCACTCGAAGAATTGCACTCATCGCTTGGAGTACCCCTGGTAGCTCCGCTACCGGGGCAGCGCAGCCGCAAGAGCCTGCTCAAAAGCTCCGCCTCTTACCACCCGCTAGTGAATGCCACGACACTCGGCGCTCAGCTGCTGCAAGAACAGTTGCATGAACTCGTGCCGCTCATTGGCGATGCGCTTGGCCGACTCGGTGTTGATCCGGTCCTTGAGCAGCAGCAGCTTCTCGTAGAAATGGTTCACCGTCGGGCCTTTGTTTTTCTTATACGACTCAAAGGAGCCGTGCATCTCGGGCTCGACGGTGTCGTCGATCATCTGCCTCCCTTTCGCGCCGCCATAAGCAAACGCGCGAGCGATGCCGATCGCTCCAATCGCATCGAGCCGGTCGGCATCCTGAACGCACTGCCCTTCGAGCGAATGCATCGGCGTTGCAACACCAGCACCCTTGAAGCTCAGCCGAGTGATGATGTCGCACACCTGATCGATCACCGGCTGCGGGACTGCAATCGACTGCAAAAACCGGCGAGTTTCGGGGGTTTTATCGGCATGCTCAGCCGACGCGCCGGGGGTGAGCTTCCAGTCGTCGACGTCGTGCATCAGCGCCGCGAGTTCGGTCACGTACAGATCGGCCCCTTCTTCCGCCGCGAGTTTCACCGCCATTTGCCGCACGCGACTGATGTGCTGCCAATCGTGACCACTGCTGTCGTGCGCAAATCGCTCGCGTACAAAATCGGCTGCAGATTGAAGGATCTTTTCGGGGAGCATGAGTAGGAGGCCTATGGCAAGTGCCGATAGCCGCCAGCCATCAGCAAGGTGGAGAGAGTCGTGGAGATGCGCCGGCATCAGCTGCCGCGCCGAGCCGCCGCTCGTGGCCCAGCTTAAGCCACTTGCGACGACCTAGTGATTGTGTTTTGATGCGCCGCTGATGAGCAAGAGCCCATCGACAAACTCGCGCGACCCAATTCCACGTAATCATTCACCGATCGAGCATCCTCATGGCGAAGAAAAAGAAATCGGCCAAGAAGTCGTCGAAAACCAAGCCCCTGGCTAGCGAGCGCATCATTCTGCGCACCGGCGAGGCACTCGTCGAAGGGGAGCCCGCTTGGTCGGCTGCCGAGCCTGAAGTGATCATCGGCGAACTCGACGGCCCGGTGGGGTTTGCGATGGCCAACCTGCTCGGCAATCAGGCCAAAGGGCACTCGCGCGTGTTTGCGATCCTCAACAGCGACGTGCAAGTGAAACCGGCCACGCTGATGGTCAGCAAAGTGACCGTGAAGCGCAGCAAATACACCAACATCCTGATGGGGAGCGTGCAGGCAGGCATTGCCCACGGTGTGCTCGACGCGGTTCGCGCCGGCGATATTCCAAAGCATAAAGCCAACGATCTCGGCATCATCGTTTCGGTCTGGCTCGATCCGAGCATCGTCGACGCCACCGATGTCGACTACGAACTGCTGCTGCAAGTGAACCGCGAAGCGACCGCCAAAGCGATTCACAAAGCGATGCACTGCGAACCGACGATCGACTGGCTGCTCGAAAACCAGAACAAAGTGACGCATTATTTCCACCAACTGGCGGTGGATGGTCAGCTCGGCTAGTGCTGGGGATTTTGGGCGCCGCTGTCGGTTGGGAGAGCCTCCCCGCAATTGCCGGCCCCCGGTTTGACGGGCAGGCGGGGCTATCGTACATTGCAGGACTCGACTAGTTCGGACCTGCGAAGTAGGGGCCCTCGCGAGGGGGAGCCGTGAACCTGGTCAGGCCGTAACAGGAGCAGCCATAAGCGAGGTACTCTTGTGCGGGGGCCTCTTCTTCGCAGTTGGCCGAACCGTCGACGAATTTCCGGTCACGCGCACAGCCGTGACCGTGTGACAGGATGGCATGTGGCGGCTTCAATTCCGCGTTTCTAATGGAACTTGCTCCTCGTCATGAGTGCGTGGCCCACCGATCCGCCGTCCGACGATCCACAGGGGGCCGATGGCTCCCTGGGTAGTGGAACTGCCGATTCTGGGAACATCGATTCCGGGAGCACTGGGGCTGGTAGCGATCGCTACATGGTGGTCGCCCGCCGCTATCGCCCGCAAGATTTCACGCAGCTCGTCGGGCAAGCACAAGTTTCGCAGGCCCTCGGTAACGCCATCAACACCGGCCGTGTCGGGCACGCCTATCTGTTCACTGGTGCTCGCGGAGTTGGCAAAACGTCGACCGCCCGCATCTTTTCCAAGGCTTTGAACTGCGTAAATGGGCCGACGACCCAGCCTTGCGGCGTGTGCGATATCTGCCGGGGTGTAGCCTCGGGCGACGATGTCGACGTGATCGAAATCGACGGCGCGAGCAATCGTGGTATCGACGAAATTCGTCAGCTTCGATCCGGGGTGAACATCCGCCCCAGCCGAGCCCGCTTCAAGATCTACATCATCGACGAAGTGCACATGCTCACGACGCCGGCCTTCAACGCGCTGCTGAAGACGCTCGAAGAGCCGCCGGAACATGTGAAATTCATCTTCTGCACGACTGAGGCGGACAAAATACCGATCACCGTGCTGTCGCGTTGTCAGCGTTTCGACTTTGCCCCGCTCCCTTCGCAGGCAATTCTCGACCGGCTTGCCGCCATCGCCCAAAACGAACATGTGGAGGCGGAACCCGAGGCCTTGGCGATCCTTGCGCGACGGGCAGCGGGCTCGATGCGCGACAGCCAATCGCTGCTCGAACAACTCCTGTCGTACGGCGGAAAACAGATCACGGTCGACGATGTCCACCGGGCTCTCGGAACCGCGAAGTCGAGCCGCATTGCCACGCTGATGGCCGCTGTCGCCACCCGCGATGCTGCTGGAGCACTTTGCGAAATCGATGCGGCCGCTGGGGAAGGGGTCGACCTCGGACAGCTCGCCGAACAGCTGCTCGGCTATCTCCGCGACGCCATGGTCCTCTCGGTCGGTGCGTCGAGCGACATGCTGCTGCACGTGGCTCTGTCCGACGAACCAGCCGTGCGAACTTTGGCCACTAACTGGGGGACCGAAACGCTGCTGGCAGCGGTGCAGATCGTCGATCAGTCGCTCACAAGGCTCCGCCAATCGACCCATGGCCGCACGCTGGTGGAAGTGGCGGTGGTTCGGCTGTGCAGCCTCGGACAGCTCGACATGCTGGCCGATCTCGTGGCGCAGCTCAAATCAGGTGCCCCACTTCCGGCGATTCCAGCCGGAACAGCTGCCGCGCCCCGAGCGGCTTTGCCACCCACCAGTCTCCCTGCAGCAGCCCCCAGTGGGCCGCCAGCTCAAAAAAAAACGGCTGAGTTAGCCCCGCCTCCTCCTTCGCTGGCACCCCCAGCACCTGTGGCGGCTGTTTCTCGCCCCACGCCACCAGTTGCCCCGCCAGTTACGCGTGCAGCCGAGGCGCCGCGAGCTGTAGAGCCGATTCGCCCTGCCCCGCCACCTCGCGCGACGGCTGCACCAACAACTCCTGCTCGCAGCAGTAGTTACGTCGACGATGGCGAGATCTACGAAGGTCCCTCGGCGAGCGATTTGGCGGAACTGGCAACGATCAGCGGCAGCCGCACTTCGGTCGCCCCCGCGCCGGTGGAAACGGTGCGGCCAGCCCCTTCGCGACTGGAAGATGCGAGCGATTTGTGGCAGCAGGTTTTGTCGACCGTTCCCGAAATGCTTGCGGAATTTGCCTCGAAAGCGACCCAGACTGCAATTTCCGCGCCAGATCGACTAGTAGTTCGCTTCCCGAAAGCGTACACTCAAGCGAAAGAGTATTGCGATCGGCCCGAAAAGCGTCGTGATCTGGAACGTGCGATTGATCAAGCTGCTGGTCGTAAACTGCGACTAGAGCTCGAGTTAACCGCTGATAGCGTGGTCGCAGGACCGATCCCATCGGCTCCCCAGCAGCCCCGCATGTCGCGTCGCCAGAGGATGATCGACGTTCATCGAAAACCGATCATTCGCCAGGCGATCGAGATTTTTGGGGCCGAGGTTATCGGGGTCACCGAGCCTCCGGAACAGCCCGAGAGTGATGAGACGGCTGCCGAGCCAACCATCGCTGCGGCGGTCGATCCCGCTGAATCCGACGTCTAAGCGAAGCCTGTGTAAGCGAAGTCTGTCGCCATACTCTTGCCCCGTTTCGGTGCGTGCTTCTACGGAGTGCGTAACCCTCTACGCAAGCAGGAGTTATCGTCGCAGATGGCCCAGGTCACGCAGTCCCTCGCAACGGTGATCGAGGAGTTCTCAAAACTCCCCGGAATCGGTCGTAAATCGGCCGAGCGTCTGGCGTATCACATTCTGCGGGTCCACAAATCCGAAGCCCTCGCCTTGGCCGATGCCATTCGTGCCGTCCGCGAAAGCGTGCAGTATTGCTCGACTTGCTACAACCTGGCCGAAGGGCCCACCTGCACCATCTGCAGCGACGATCGCCGCGACAAAACGCTCCTCTGCATCGTCGAACAGCCGCGCGACCTGATGGCCCTCGAACAGGCCGGCATTTTCAAAGGTCTGTATCACGTACTGCTCGGACGAATCGCTCCCCTCGATGGTGTCGGTCCCGATCAGCTCACGATTGATCCCTTGGTCGAGCGCGTGCGGTCTGGTACGTTCCGCGAAATCATCATGGCGACAAACCCCACGGTCGAAGGGGATGGGACTGCGCTCTACATTTCGAACCTTTTGGCAGAGTATCCGGTCCAGATCACGCGGCTTGCGCGCGGCATCACGACCGGCAGCATTTTGGAATATACGAACAAAGAAATTCTCGCCGACGCCTTGTCGCTGAGGCAGAAGTTTTGAGTCGCGCCGCAGTTGGCCGCAGGCTCCGAGAACAGTGGCAAACACCAGCAACGACACACGAACTTTGGCAGCGGTTGTAACGGCTTTGACGCTTGTCTCGCAGCACCCCTGGGGATGCCTGCGACCGGGCAACAGGCGTCCAATGGCGACCTACAGTTGAGTGCACTTTCGAGCCTGGCACACTCCAGGCACGCAAGGTCTCGCAAGTGATAAGGTCTCCGGCTGATTGAGCCTCGCGACTAAATGGGTCTCGCGGCTGGTCGATCACCACCGGGCCGAAGTTTTGGTATCGCAAAATTATGTTCAGGCGGCTTCAGAAGGAATTTCTGTAGGCATCACTCATGCGTCTTTCTTTTGGTCTCGAAGCTCGACAAGTCCAGGTGCAAAAACTTGCGCCCCGGATGATTCAGTCGATGGAGATTCTGCAGCTTCCGCTGCAAGAGCTTCAGGAACGTATCGAGCAGGAACTGGCCGAAAACCCGCTCCTGGAAATGCTCGACCGCGACCCTTCGCTCCCCGACGAGCAAGTCGAACGCGAGCTGCCCAACGAGAAAGATGTCGACGACAAACCGATTGTCGTTGACGAAGCGCATAACAACGCCGACGACTTCGAACGTCTGCTGAATCTCGACCGCGAAGTTCCCGACTACTTCGACGAATCACGCCGCTCGTCGAACCGGATGGAAGAAGATTCCGACCGGGCTCACGATGTGATCTCGAACGTCGCCGACCGCCCCGAGTCGCTGCAAGATCATCTGCTGCATCAACTGGGAGAGATGGATCTGTCGCTCGAATTGATGCAGATGGCCGAACGCATCATCAGCACACTCGATCCGCTCGACGGAGGCTATTTCCGCAGCAGCCTGCGCGATCTGCTGCCGATCGATGCCACCAAAGAACAGATCGCTTTGGCCGAACGAGCCCTCGCGCTCATTCAGCAGCTCGATCCCCCCGGCATCGGTGCCCGCGATCTGCGCGAGTGCTTACTGCTGCAGCTGACGCCGACCATGTTCATGTACGAAGAGCTGAAAACGCTCATCACCAGCCACCTCGAAGACCTGCGCGATAACCGACTTCCGCTGATTCAAAAATCGACCGGCTATTCGATCGATCGAATACAAAAAGCGTGGAGCGAGCTGCGCAAACTCAATCCCAAACCGGCCTCTGGTTTCTCCGAAGCGTTTGTCCCCAACGTCACTCCCGATGTGGCGGTGGTGCGCGGCGAAGATGGTCAGTACCTGGTGCAAGTCGACGAGTCGCGCACTCCCACGCTGCACATCAGCAAGTACTATCGCGAACGACTCGCCAGCGGCACAGCGACTCCGGAAGAGCGCGAGTACATCAAGCGCAAGATCAACGCCGCGCAGTGGCTGATTGAGTCGATTGAACAGCGTCGCAGCACACTCACGAAAGTGTCGCAAGCGATCGTCGATCACCAAACGAAATTTCTCGACGAAGGGCCCGAGCATATCGAGCCCTTGAAGATGCAGCAGATCGCCGACAAAGTGGGAGTGCACGTCACCACGGTCAGCCGCGCGGTCGACGACAAATTCATTCAAACACCACGCGGCATTTTTCCCCTCAAGCGGTTCTTCGTCGGTGGTACGCAAACGGCCGAGGGGGACGATGTCGCCTGGGACATCATTCGCATTCGCTTGCAAGAGATCGTCGACAAAGAGAATAAGCAAGCGCCGCTGAGCGACGACGACTTGGTGGAAGAGCTGAAAAAGCAAGGGCTGAATGTCGCCCGGCGAACCGTCACCAAGTATCGCCAAAAGATGGGAATTCCCAGCAGTCGCCAGCGCCGCGACTGGAGCAAGACGTAGTACTCCGTCTAGCGATTAACGTCATTCTCAGCTGCGATTCACACTGCTGGACAAGCCAGCAGTGCCACCCAAAAACACCTGACTTTGGATCGATAGACGAAGTCGTCAGGCACGCTCACTCGCACGATACTAAATCCATGGGTCACACCGGTAGCCGAGCTACCGGAGGTACTCAGTCCGCGACAGTCGTCGCCAGCACTGGCCAGTAGCTCCGCAGCACGAGGCCGCGCGAAACACGCCACTAAATCGATTCGATGAACATGCCGCGGCGGCGGCGTTCTTCCCGTCGCACGTCGTCGATCATGGCGGCGATCTTCTTCACGTCGTCGATACCCGGCATCACCAAACTCGGGTGCGAAGTGTCGCTCGAGAGAATCTTGATCGTCCCGACCCCCAGCATCCGCTCGATGAGCCCTTGCTCGAACGAAACGTCGTTGATGTCGATCATCTCGATTCGGTTCGTCACGCGACGCAAGATGCCGACATGGTGAATCAGCCGCTGCGATGTGAGGTGATAGGCCACTCCCATGCGCTGGTAGAGCAAGTAGGCACCCATGCCGAGCCAAATCGCAAAGTCGACCACCACGATGAAGAAAATCAGCGGCGGAAGTGGAAAGAGGACGCAGACCACGAGGCTGGCCACGGTGATGACGGTGGCGAGCAGCCAGTAGCCATACATCGCCTTGGGGGAGAAGCTGCCGTTCCAGAGATCTTTTTCGGTATCCCCTTCCGCTGCACTACGCTGCTGCGCTTTCTGACGAAACTCGTCGGCCGGCGTCATCGGTTCTTTCCCCTTCAGGGCGAACCCGCAGTTCTGACAAAAGGCAGCCGTCTCTGAAACTTCAGCCGTACAATTGGGGCACTTCATCCTAGGTGGCTCCGGTGGTGCATCGCTCGATCGCAAGACAGGGAAGGTTCGATGGAGGAAGGTTTATGGTGTTGTTCGTCCTCGAGCACTGCAGATTGCACGAATTATACGCGAGTCGCGCGAGCAGAACGAAGGAATGCGAAAAAACGGCCACTTTCGCCAGCCGCAGTCCCTCGCCGCGAGCTGAAATTCAAAGCGCTCCTCCCTAACCAAGCAGGCACAGGGTATAGTGCTTTTGCGGTCGTCACGCCCTAGGGCAATCTTCGCACGACGTGGAAGATGGCGTGGCCCCCTCTCGTTCTCAGGTATCCCATGCGTTGTCCGTTCTGCCGAGTCGATAACGATCGCGTCATCGACAGTCGCGCGAGCCAAGATGGTTTCGCGATTCGGCGTCGGCGTGAATGCTTGAATTGCAAACGCCGCTTCACCACCTACGAACGCCTCGAAGAAATGGGCGTGAAGGTAGTCAAGAAAAACGGGGTCCGTGAGCCGTTCAATCGCGAGAAAATTCGCGAAGGGCTCGCCAAAGCGTGTTGGAAACGACCGATCAGCGACGAGCAAATCGACGCCATCGTCGCCTCCATCGAGAGCGAGGTTTACGCCAACTACGAAACCGAGGTCGACAGCCACATTTTGGGCGGCATGCTGATGACGCGGCTGGCCCAAACCGACCAGGTGGCTTACGTCCGTTTCGCCAGCGTCTATCGCGAGTTCAAGGATGTGCGCGACTTTGTCGACGAGCTCCAGCCGATGCTCAAACGCTCGCTCAAAGCAGGCGAGAAGCCGCCCAAACCGACCTAACAGCTTCCAGGCATCGAACTTGCCATCCTCACTTGCGGCTGGCGAACTTTCTTGTAAACTTGGTTGTCTTGCTACTGGAAGTCGTGCCTCTGCACGCCCCTTCCGCGTTGCCAAGGACTTGGCCTAAACCAAGCCCCGTCAGCAACTTACAGCATGCACCCATAGCTCAATTGGATAGAGCATCGGTCTACGGAACCGAAGGTTAGAGGTTCGAGCCCTCTTGGGTGTACTTTCTTTTGTGGCGGGGGCTTAGGGCTCTCCCATTCTCTTTGGTGGCTTGGAGTCTCTCTCCGAAGCCCGGTTTTCCGAGTGGAAACCAAAATCCCCTGTTGATCGTGTAAAACGGACCTTCGTTTTTACTGTGCGGCAAGCGGCAAGCATTTATCTGGTAATAGCTTAGGGCCTGGCGCGGAATTCGGTGGGGGTGAGGCCGGTGGCGGAGCGAAACGCGCGGGTGAAGGCGCTGTGGTCGTAAAAGCCGCAGGCGTGGGCGATCTCCGCGACCGAATCTCCCGAATCACGCAGCATCCGGGAGGCAGCTGCGATGCGCGACTTGGTGATGAACTGGTTGGGGGTCAGCCCAAACAGCCGCTTGGTCAGCCGCGCGAGCCGCTGTGGCGACAGCTGCGAGCGACTGGCAAGCCAGGCGGGGGTCACCTCGGGCGAGAGGCTCTGTTCGAACTGCTCGAGAGCGCTGGCAAAACCGCTCGGAATTTCGTGCGATGGGACCTGGACCCGAATGTCGCGAGAAAATCCGATCAGCCCCACCACGCCGCCGTCGGGAGCAAACATGGGAAGCTTTGTCGTCAGGCACCAGACCGGATCGTGCGGACGGTGCCACTGCATTTCGAGGTGGTCGATCAGCGGACGCCCTGTTCGGAGCACCTTTTCGTCCTGCTCGGTCGGGATCCGCCCTAAATCGCCGAGGCAAATATCGCGCGGGCATTTGCCAATCACTTGCGACTTGCTTTTGAGCCCGTGCCGAGCCACGAGCGACTCGTTCACCGCGACGTAGCGTCCCGCTGCGTCCTTCACAAAGAACGCGACATCCGGCGCACGGTCGAACAGCCGTTCTAGCAGGCCGATTTCCACCTGCGACACAGGCTGCGAAAGGGATGAAACGAGATGTTCTATGCGCGGATTCACGGCTGGATGCGATTTTGGGCCAAGAGAGAGGAAATCGCTGCGACTAAAATTGCATGCATGCACTCGCTGAAACTAACAGAGGAACGACATCCCATGAAGTCCTGCGCCACGTTTGCCTGTTTCATCCTACTCACAGCCGCCAGCCTGATGCACGCTGCGGAGCCAGCCCAAGCTCCCGCTGCGCCCCCCTCGCCCGACACCACGGCCCAGCATCAACTGCCGCGCCCCGATGGAAAGCCGGCCGATCTCACCAAGCCGATTAAGGTCTACATCATGCTCGGGCAATCGAACATGCTCGGGTTTGGTCGGGTCGGTCCCAAAGAGCTCAACGGCACCCTCGAGTACATGGTGAAGGAAAAAGGGAAGTATCCCTACCTCATCGACGACGCTGGAGCCTGGACCACGCGGCAAGATGTGCGCTACGTTCATGTGATGGATCAGCGCGGCGTCGACTACAAGGACATGGAAAAGTTTGGCGATGTCCGCAACGAATGGCTCACCCCCAACAAATCGTTCGGACCCGAACTCGGGTTTGGACATGTGCTGGGAACTTTCCACGAAGAACCAGTGCTGCTGCTGAAAGCGTGCATCGGCAACCGCAGCCTTGGCTGGGACTTGCTCCCCCCTGGCAGCGAGCGATTCGAACACGAAGGGAAGATCTACGCCGGCTACAAAGATGTAAGCAACTTCTGGGAAAAGGGGACCGAGCCCAAACCGGTTTCGTGGTATGCCGGCCGTCAGTACGACGCCGACACCGCGCACGCCAAAGCAGTTCTGAAGAACCTGGAAAAATACTATCCCGGCTACAAGGGTCAGGGATATGAGGTCGCTGGCTTCGTCTGGTGGCAAGGTCACAAAGATCAAAACGCCGCGCACGCTGGGCGCTACGAGCAAAACCTCGTCCATCTGATCAAGACGCTGCGGAAGGACTTCGATGCCCCGAATGCCAAGTTCGTGGTCGCCACTGGTTGCGGCACTCCCGGGCTCGAAGGCTTTGCTTTGCAAATCGCCGAGGCTCAGCTCGCCGTGAGTGGTGAGAAAGGGAAGTATCCCGAGTTCGCCGGGAACGTAAAGTCGGTCGATGTTCGCCCCTTCTGGCGCGATGCTTCGGTCTCCCCTAACAACCAAGGCTATCATTACAATCACAATGCCGAAACCTACTTCGAGGTCGGCAACTCGCTCGGCTGGGCCATGGTCGACCTCCTGAAAAAATAGGATTTGGGAGGGATCGGGGAATTCCTCTCCACGGCCAATAGCAGGGGCATCTAGCAAAGAAGCAATCGAAAAGATGCCCCTCCACGTGGCTCGTGTGGCACTTCTCACCGAAGCACGCTACACCGCATCGGTCGCCGCAGAAGGCGACTGGTATCTCGGAAACATTTTGAGCGACGACCAGTTGCTGCAGACCGCTTTAGCGCGACACGGCATCTGGTCGGAGCGTCTCGACTGGGCTAGCCCCGACGTCGACTGGTCGAAGTTCGACGTCGCTGTTTTCCGAACGACGTGGGACTATTTCGACCGGCGCAGCCAGTTCACTCGCTGGCTGAACCAGGTGCGCACGCAAACGCGGCTGTGCAACGACGCCGCGCTCGTCACCTGGAACATGGACAAGCACTACCTCGCCGATCTCGAGGCGAGAGGGATCCCGGTCGTGCCGACGAAGTTCGTCGAGCGTGGCAGCAGCCCGAAGCTCGCAGCGCTACTCGACGAAACGGGCTGGGCCGAAGCGATCATTAAGCCTTGCGTCTCCGGCGCGGCTCGTCACACCTATCGCGTCAACCACACCAGTGCCGCGAGTCTGCAGCCGACTGTCGAGAAACTGCTGCTCGACGAATCGCTTCTGCTGCAACCGTTTCAAACGAGTGTGCTCGAGCAGGGAGAAGATACGCTGATGATCGTCGGCGGCCAGTTCACGCATGCCGTCCGAAAGCTCCCCAAGCGGGGCGATTTTCGCGTGCAAGACGATCATGGCGGAACGGTTCATCCGTACGAGCCACCTCCCGCGCAGATCGAGTTCGCCCAGCGCGCGATGGCTGCCTGCGACCCAGCGCCGGTCTATGGCCGGGTCGATATCGTCCGCGATCATCAAGGGAATTACGTCGTCATGGAGCTCGAACTAATCGAGCCCGAGCTTTGGCTTCGTCATCATACCCCGGCCGCTACCGCGCTGGCCGATGCGATTGCCCAGGTTGTGCTTGGCTAGTGGATTTCCAGCCCTGCGAGAGAAACAGCGGCGCAGCTGTCTGCTCGGTCATCTCCCCCCGAGGAAATGCGATGCTCAAGAACCTGATACCCAAAATCTTCTACAACAAGTTGCACGAAGGGCTCGACTTTTTCGTGCGCGGGCTCGGCTTCGAGGTGCTCTATCAGGACGCCTCGCTGGCGGTAGTGGCCCGCGATGGTGCCAAGGCCTACATCGTCGAAAGCCCCGAGTATGCCGCCAAAGATCGACCGGAACTGGCGATCGAAACCGACGATATCGACGCTCTGTTTCGAGAGATCGAGAGCCGTGCTGCCGAGCTACTCCACCCCAACTGCAAGACCGTTTCGCTCCGTCCATGGGGAGCACGCGAGTTTGCGGTGCTCGATCCCACCACGGTTTGCGTCGTCTTTCGGCAATGGCCGACGTAAGACTCGTGCGGCATTGCCGCTGGGCGATCAGCAGCTACTAAGTCGATAGCTACTCGATCAGCAGCTATTCCGGCTGTTTTGGCGAGGCATTGGCCTCATCGCTCCGTTTTTGAGCTTTGGCTTTGATTTCCGCTTTCACCGCCGTCAGCCGCTCGGGCCAAACGAATTTCGGTGCAGTGGCCGGATCGTAGCCCGTCATGTGTGCTTCGAGCCGCGTGATCGGTTTGGTGTAGACCAGCTGAGTGTCCCCAAAAATCTCTTGGCACAGGGAAGCGAGCTTCGGATCGTACTCGAGCAATTCTTTGCGCGTGTTCACATGGTTGTGATCGTGATCGGGCTCGCGATTGTTGTCGAACCACGACTGCACCCCTTCGGCAAAATACTCGTGATGGTTCGTCGAGCCATACTTCCCTTTCCAAAGCCCCGCTTTCATCGCCGCGTCATACGCTTGCTTCACCCGGTCATCGAAGGTGGGATCGACATTCACCATGCCACGCAAATGAATGTTGTGGGCAAATTCGTGGATCAAAATGTTTTCGGTGTGATACGGGTCCCCCTCGAAGCAGAGCAAATTCTCTTCGCCACACGAGCAAACGGGATCGGTCTGGGAACCACCGAGCCCTCGCGCCCGGGCATCCCAAAAATCTTTCGGTTTCAGATGCGAGTGCTCGGGAACGTCGGTCGTGTATTCGTTGTGTGCCATGATGATCAGTCGCGATCCGCTGTGAATCATCGCCTTGCGAACATCGGGTCGCTTGGCCAGCAGCATGTTCACCAGGTAGGCCGCTTCCTTCAGCGCGTAGTCGTTCACCTTCGCGCTGGCGATGATCGGATATCCCTCGGCGCTGATGTACTTGGTATAGACCGGATCGAGCTTCAGTTCCGCCGGTGGAGCGGTCACTTCCATCTCGGCCGCCGTAGCAGCACTGCACAGCAGCGCGGCACTGGCGACGAGCAGCAGGTTCAGCAGCATACGAACGTTCATCGGTCTCTCCAGGGTGGAAGCGCATCGTGTGGCAGCGGTCATTGGGCAGTATCGTCGCTCGCGCGAGCACTGCCAAGCTAAGGATCGAGCGGCTTCCAGAAAATTGCGTCGCGAGTCTCCCCCGCAGCACTGCGCGACCACCATCTCGAGCGCTCGAATGCTTGCAGCGGCCGCGCCACCATGCAGAATACGTGCTACGCCCTTCTGGTGGGCTAAGCTGCTGATAGCTCCCCCGCGCCTCTCTCCCAGGATAGCCTCACGATGTTTCACCCACCCTTGCTCCGAAGCTGGCCCGTTCTTGTCGTCGCCGGTTGGCTCGCCGCCACAGCCACTCTCCACGCCCAGGAGCAGCCGAAAGCGAAAGGCAAAGGAGCAACCGGCGCAATGGCACCGATCGACGATGTCGCAGGACTTCCGCGCGTGCTGCTGATCGGCGATTCGATTTCGATTGGTTACACCCTGCCGGTGCGGGAACTGCTCAAGGAGAAAGCGAACGTTCATCGGCCACTTACGAACTGCAGCAGTACGCAAAACGGACTAACAAATCTCGACGCTTGGCTCGGTAAAAAGAAGTGGGATGTGATTCACTTTAACTTCGGCCTACACGATGCCAAGTTGCCTCCGGAGGGTGTGCGCCACGCCCCTCCCGATGTTTACGAAGCGAATCTTCGGGCGGTCGTGAAAAAGTTGAAAGCGACTGGCGCGAAGCTCATTTGGGGGACCACAACACCGGTTCCCAATGGAGGTGTGATTAGCCCCACGCGGCGTTTCGGCAGCATCGATGAGTACAACGCGATTGCCCAGCGCGTGATGGAAGAAAATGGTGTCGAGATCAACGACCTCAGCGCCACGATTACCCCCCATCTCAAGACGGCGCAAATCCCAAGCGATGTCCACTTCACCAAAGAGGGCTCGCAGCTTCTGGCCGATCAAGTGGCCCAAGTGATCGAGCAAGCACTCGGCACTTCGGCAGCGGATAACAAGCCAGATACGAAATAAACGACTTCCCACGGCACAGCTGCTTCACAGCCGATTATTCACATCCGACGGAACGCTGCCCTTAACTTTAAACGCTCGAGAATCCCCCATGTTTGGCCGCATTTGGATCGTATCACTCGCGCTCTTCCTAACGCTTTCGCAATTAACAGCCGCGCATGCCGAGGAAAGTGCTGCTACCGTTTTTCCAGGGACCGAAAGTGAGTGGAACGGCTTTCGACGTTTTGATTTCGAGATCGCGGGCAAGCCTGTCCTTGTCGTCCTTCCCAAAGCAGCGGCGGAAGGACGGCCCTGGGTCTGGCACGGTGAATTTTTTGGTCACAAGCCAGCCCCCGATATCGAACTTTTGAAGCGCGGGTTTCATATCGTCTACGTGAGAGTTCCTGATATGCTCGGCGCTCCGGGCGCGGTCGAGGACTGGAACCGCTGTTATCAGCAGCTAACCGAAAAACATGGCCTCGCGAAAAAGGTGGCGCTCGTCGGCCTGAGTCGCGGCGGACTCTACTGCTACAACTGGGCCGCCGCTAACCCCGACAAGGTCGCCTGCATCTATGGCGACGCTCCGGTCTGCGATTTCAAGAGCTGGCCGGGTGGTAAGGGAAAGGGGAAAGGGAGCCCGCGCGACTGGATGCTCGTCCTCGAGCGTTTTGGTTTTGCCGACGACGCTGCGGCCCTCGCTTCCAAGCAGAACCCGGTCGACAACCTCGCCCCCCTCGCTGCTGCCAAGGTTCCGCTGCTCCATGTCTATGGCGACGCCGACGATGTGGTGCCATGGGACGAAAACACTGGCGTAATAGCCGAGCGTTATCGTCAGCTCGGAGGATCGATCACGCTGATTGCTAAGCCTGGCGTCGGACATCATCCGCACGGTCTCGATGATCCCACGCCGATCGTCAAATTCATCGTCCAGCATGCTGGGATCGCGGAGCCTAATCAAGCGGCTCCCAAGCCGCTCGATGCCGTGGGGAAACTGGCCGCCGATCTCGCGCCAGCACGTCAAATCGTTTACAAAAAAGTGGGAGGCCGCGAGCTCTATCTCCACGTGTTTGAGCCCGACGGCTGGAAAGCGAGCGATCGCCGAGCCTGCTTCCTGGTGATCCATGGCGGTGGCTGGACCGGGGGAGAGCCGCAGCGGATGTATCCCTTTGCCGAGCACTTTGCCAAACTTGGCATGGTCGGCATCAGCGTGCAGTATCGGCTGCTCGATCCGAAACAAGGGACAACCGTTCTGGACTGCGTGAAAGATGGTCGATCGGCTGTTCGATTCGTCAAAAGCCATGCCGATCTGCTGGGGATTGATCCCGATAAAATCGTGGTCAGTGGAGGTTCCGCCGGGGGACATGTCGCGGCCGGAACGGCGCTGTTCGATGGCCAGGATGAAGCGGGAGAATCGACCGAAGTGACCAGCATGCCACGTGCGCTAGTGCTGCTGTTTCCCGTGATCGACACCTCGAAAGCGGGCTACGGCAACGCGAAGATCGGCGAGCGCTGGCAGGAGCTATCCCCCGTGCATCAGGTCCGCGAGAAGTTGCCCCCGACGCTGCTGTTTCATGGAACAGGCGATACGGTGACTCCGTTTGCCGGCGCTCAGGCGTTTTGTGATGCGATGCAAAAAGCCGGGAATCGCTGCGAGCTCGACATCAACGACGGGGGAAAACATGGCTACCTGATGTTCGATCACGAGCTTTACCTCGACACGCTGCGCAAGACCGAAACGTTCCTGCAGTCGCTCGAGTTGCTCGCCAAGCCATAGCGCCAGGCGGCTAAGACTTATGGAGCCGGTTGCTCGGCAGCCGGCTTCTGCTCCTCTGGCTTTTGAGCTTCTGGCTTCTCAGCAGCCGGCATTTTCTCCGCCTCTGGTTCTGCAGCGGGCACGGCGTCCGGAGAGCTGGCAACAGCGTCGCCGTAGAGTTTCTTTTGACTCTCGGTGAGAATGCTGCGGGCATCGACCCCCATTCTCTCGAGGCGCTCGCCCGCTGCATAACGGGTGTTGTAGTTCACAAAATCATTACCCCACGCCTTCAGGTAGAAGGTCTTGGCGAGATCCTTTTTCTCGCGTAGCTCGCAGTAGCGTCCCGCCAAGTAGTAGAGATCGATCCTCCCATCGTCGCTTTCCGCACGCTCGCTCGCAGCGTCGATCGCTTGGGGATCGAGTTCCCCTCGACTCCCTTTTTCTACATCGGCCAGGATCGCTTCGGCGAGCTTGATGTGGCAGATGTCCCACGCTGGATGGTTCAAGTTCGATTTTTGCGCTGCGTCGTCAGCCAGAATCTGGCGAAGTGCGGCGTCGCGCGCTTTAGCATCCCCCTTTTGATCGCAGGCTGAGGCCAGGAGTAAACGGAGAGTCGTGGCTCGTGGATTTTGCTGCACTTGTCGCTGCAGATAATCGGCCGCCACTTCCTGCTTGTCGCTGAGCAGCAGAAGGTGCGCACGGGTCGTGACACCCAGCCGGCCATTGCGATCATCGAGCGCCGCCTTACGCATGAACTCGCGCGCCCCTTCGTAGTCGCCAAAGGGTGTGCCGTGCGTGAAGCGATACCAGTCGGTCGTGCCGTAGCGGAGCGAAGCTGCTTTGAAATACTTCTCCGCATCGGCCCAGCTGCGCAAAATTTCGTGCGTCTCGCCAGCTACACGAAGCCCCCATTCGGAATAGCTGTCGGCCGCAGCTTCCGCATAAGGGAGCGCATCTTGCGCGCGATCGAGCTTCAGATATTCCCGAGCGATATACTCGTTGAACTTCGCGCGACTGAGCCCCCGATCGGGCAGCTGTAGTGCTCCCTTGAAGGCCTCGATGGCATCAAGCTTTTTGTCCATCCGCTGATAGCAGGTGGCGAGCTGAAAATAGGCCTCGAACGATCCGGCCAGCTTCACACTCTGCTCGAGCATTTGCGCGGCCTTCTCGAACTCTCGCTCGGCGATCAGCCGCTGGGCGAGCGCAGGTGTCAGCAGCGGTTCTTGTGCGGTCCGGTTGATCCAGACATCGAGATCAAGTTTCACAGCGCGCCAGTTATGGTTGATCATCGCCTGCCGCGCCAGTGTTGAATTGGGCCAGGTTTCGTAGAACGCTTCCGCTAGTTGGTCGGGCCTTGCGCCTGGTGCCTGAGGGAGCCGGCTGAAGAGTCGACTCAAATCGGCTCCGGTCATGTCCGTCTGTCTCGCGAGTTTATCTCTCGTTTGACTCCACTGCCCCACCATCGCCGCTTGGGCTCCATCGATCACCGGCAGTAGAGCACGAGCATTCATATCGAGATTGGCGCAGCTCTCTTGCTTCGCCTTGCCGATCGCCACCTGACGCAACTCTAAACTTCCGCGATAACTATCGACCACATAACTGTAGGGATGTGGCTTATAGATCGGCTCGAAGACTTCGAATCCGGGATCAAGCGGCACGGCAAGTTTGTGGACAAGCACCTCGGCCAGCCGGACCACTTCCATGAACGAATGGTCGGAGAGCAGGAAACCGAGGGTCGGAAACGTCAGCCGCTGCTGCTCTCCCACTGCTCCGTCGGCAGCTTGCAGCGCAGCGATCAACTTGCCCCGCAGCACCAGTTCGGCGCGAACATCGTGCGAGCCAAGCGGTCCCCCTCCCGTGGTCAGCACGAGCCCTTCATCGGCCAGTTTTTTGATGGCGGGAGGCAGCGACGGCAGCTTGGCGATGCGGCTGTAAAGGGTCGCCCCGGTGAGCAGTGGGCTGACTCCGGTTGCTTGACGAGCGGTACCCAGTTCGCGATTCTCCGAGATCTCGGCGACGACACGATAGCACTGCGGCATCGACTCCATCACCTTCATCGCGGCAATCGCTTTGGCATTATCGTCGTAGGAATATTCCCGCGCGAGATAGCTCAGCAGCGTCGCCAATTGCCGCAGCGAATCGGGATGCCGATCGGGCTCGAGCGCTAGATAGTCGAAATCGAGGTACGACTTCATCAGCGGCGCAAGACCTACCATGCCTTGCCGCTCTTCCTCTTTTAAACCCTCGATTGCCAGCAGATCTTCCAGCGCCAGCAGCGGCATGCCGAGCAACATGTAAGCATACGCGCGAGTTTCGTGCGCTAGCCCCTTCGCTCGGCCATCGCGCACCATACGCTGTGCGTACAACAGAGCGCGAGCCCTGAACACCTTGTTCGTCGGATGAAAGTGACGATCGGTCAGAATCCCCAGGTTCGAATACGCGCGGCTGAGGGCCGCCAGGTTATGCACCGTATAGCCACGTTTCTCGATGTCTTCGTGCAGTAGCGCTGCGGCATGCCACTGCGAGACAAAGTTCATATCGGCGAGCAGCGGTGGAACCTGCGGCAACAATTCGCGGGGATTGCGATAGAACGTCGGGCTCCCTCGGCGCGCCACCTTCTCGAGCATCACCCCAAACAGCCCCCGCGAAAATTGCTCCGCTTCCTCGACCCGGTTTGAAAAACTATCAGCAGCGTGTGGCCTCAGATGCTCGGTTTTGCCTTGCATGCCGGGGGTCCCTTGCACCACCGAAAGCTGAAACACCAAGCCCGGGTTAGCGAGCAATTTCAAATCGACTTGGGGACACCCTTCCGGACCTCGCTGGCCAAGATTCAGGTCGTATGCCGCAACATTATTCGTCTCCGCAGCTGCGATGATAAAGGCTTGCCGAAAGAGCTCGCGCGCGAGGATCCCTTGGCTACGTTTTTGGTCGATATCGATCTGCGAACCGGCCCCACTGGCCAGCACCAATTGATTCGGCAACTCAGCCTTCACCTCAGGAGCTGTAGCTGCCGTTTGCGACCAAACATTCGCGGGTGCGCCTAATAAAATCGCCCCCAAGACGAGCCCCAGAACTCGCTGCGCAAGCAACCGCTGCTGATGAAAGACCTCTACTCGAACCGTTACCTTCGAGCCTGCCATGACGGAACCTCAGAAGCGTTTTTTGCCGCGAAGATGGGGAGAACGAAAGACCCCCGATCGTAGCATCTTCCCCATACTCCCTCAAACATTTTTGAGGGGGCATTGATACGCTCTGATATTCAGCCAGAAGTACCGACTAAGCGTTTACCGGGAGAGCGAAAACTATTCCGACCGCAGCGCGCGGACGACTCCATCACTAATCAGCTCGGCGAGCAAGCGATTCCCTTCCTCGCTGGGATGAACACCATCGTAGGTCAGCAGGCCACTCTCGCGCGAGACCACCATTCCATCGACGCGTAGCTGTGCGTTGTGATTTTGCAGGTACGCAATCATCGCGCTCCGGAGATCGACCAGCGTCACCTTTTCGGCCTTGGCAACGGTGCGCGTCAGCTCGGCAAATGCATCGCATTTTTTATCGAGCGGGTTGGTACCGTCCGGCTTCTCTTGGTAGATCGCCAGCGTAGCGAGAACCAGCTTCGTACGGTTCTGGCGACAGGTGGCAGCGATGTCGCGTAACGTCGTTTCGAAGACTTCGGGAGTTGTATCGCGCCACCACACATCGTTGATGCCAATAAACACCACCGCGACACTCGACTTGTCGGCCGCAATTACTTCGGCCAGCGCCGCCTGACGACCATCGCGCTCGGCTTCGCTCACGTAGGCAGCCTTTTCGCTTCCGTCGCGAACCGCCAGCACACCTCCACCGTTGATCCCCCGATTGATGCACTTGATCTCGAGTTTTCTCGTTGTTTCCCCCGCAGCAATCGCTGCGCGGATCTTGGCGAGATAGACATCTTGCCATGTGATCGAGTCGCCGAAGAACGAGAGACTCATCCCTTGCTGCAGCGGAGAATCAGCCGCCGCAATGTGCGCTAGGCCCTGGACGGCGTACAGTTTCTCTCGTTCCGCGCGAGCATTCTCCGAGAGATCAAACGGTGCATTTTTGGCCGCAATCTTGACTCCCGGTACGACCGCGCCATCGCTACCGATCTTCGCGGAGTAAAGTCCCGGTGGATGCTGCGACGGATTCGCAAACCCAATCCGCGCGAGCTGCTGGTCGGTGAGACCTGTCGCCGAAGTTCCGAAGGCAACTTTGTCGCGACCAGTTGTCCACTGCTCGATGGTGAGTGTCTTGGAGAGATCCCAGCGCACCGCCGAACTATCGGCAAAGCACAAACTGCTGTCCCCCTCTCCGAGATCAAGGGTGCCGTGCGTTTGCAGATCGAGCGGGCCGAGCGTTTCGGAGTTGCCGCTGGTCCAGATCCGCGCCTCATGTTCACCGAGCATTCGCACGACGCAGTCGTCGGGCAACTGCTCGCTCTGATCGAGTCGCACGATTGCCTGATTCTTCCCACCGCCAAGCACCAGCAGTTTTCCGGCGAATGCTGCAACGTTCATCGGCTTAGCGAGCGCGAGCGTTCCTTGCGTGATCGTGAGTGTGCCGGTGAAACTGCTCGGCGATTCACCACCGAGGAACGACGGCGCGGTTTGTAGCGTGGGAGCACCGCCACCGATCCAGACCAAATTCCCCGCGCCACTGATCGCCCCGTCGAGCGTCGTACGGTTGCCCCCACCGGTGTCGATCGTAAGAGTATGCCCGGCCAGGTTAATCGCACCACTCAGCCGACCGGTGCGCCAGCCAAAGGTGGTGTCGGCTGTCAGCTGAAAATCGGCAGCTGGGCTAAACTGCTCGCCAGGGTTTTCGATCGCGCCAGAGACCTCGGCCCCGAAACTCGCGTGATTTTCGATCGCCGCAAACACGACGAGCAATAAACCGACCCCAGTAACAAACGGACGGACTTTCACGCAGAACCTCGATCCTCTACGAGTGGCTGTTCTGGGCTTGTAGCGAGACCTCCGAAGAACGTCGCGCATAAGGCCCACAGGAGGAGAGGAGACGCTCGTTATACCACACTTTTTCACCGACGCAGCAGACTGCGACGCAGCGGTCAATCAGCCGCAAAGGCAGCGCTTCGAAGTGTCTGTTTTTCTTCCTCCGAGAGATCTCGAAAGTCGCGATCGGCGAGCCCCGCCACCAGGGCATAAAGCAAGTTGAGCGACGCTTCAGGATGCGAGCGTTTGACAATTCGAAACGTATCGACAGCTCCTAATTTCCGTAGCTCGTCGATCGTGTAAACACCCATATCGTGTAGCCAGCGACAACTCGTGGGGCCAAGATTTCGCAGGTTTTCAATCGGCTCGGCGAGTTCTGTCGCTCGGCTGGCAAAACCGACATCGGCAAACTTGGCTTCAAGTTCGGTCAGATTTTGCCGTGTGGCGGTGTGAATAATCACCGCTTGATTTCGGCCGTTGCTCTGCACTTTGCGCACCCCATGCCCAAACCCTTTGAGCCTTCTTCGAGCTTCCGAGGGACCGACATTCACAAACAGTTTTTGTCCTTTGATCTCAGACATACATCACCCGCTCGCCATCCAACCGCACGCTAGTCGCTACACACTCATACTACAACATTCGCCCCATCGATTATGCTGGCAAACCTGCCTCCCAAGCAACTCGCGCGAACGTGAATGACAGCTTCCTCGTCCCAAGGTTCACTTCGAAGAAATCGAAGCCTGAGCCGATCACCTGACCGCCTGTTTTGGTGACCTGTTTGCTGAGTCAACTCTACTGACAGAAACACGCGAACCACTCGCATGAACCTATAAATTCTTCGAGGCTAGTGCTGAGTTTAACCATGCGTCCGTCCGAACTAGATTTTCGACACTACGAATCACGCGTAATGCTACGCGTGGTGATCGGTTCGCGCGCGTATGGCCTCGACGACGAACATTCCGACACCGACAAACGTGGCATCTATCTGCCTCAAGCCGAGCAGCATTGGTCGCTCGAGGGAGTCCCTGAGCAGATTGAAAACGATGCCACGCAAGAGGTTTACTGGGAATTCGAAAAATTCCTCAAACTGGCCCTCAAGAGCAATCCCAACATTTTGGAAACGTTGTACTCGCCCCTGGTCGAGTTTGCTTCTCCTTTTGCAAAGAAGCTGATCGCTGCTCGCGCAGAGTTTTTGTCGCGAGCTGTTTACGACACCTTTCAAGGCTATGTCGAGTCACAATTCAAACGAATCACCACAGAGCTTCGCAACCTCGAGCGCATTCGCTGGAAACAGATGATGCACCTCATCAGGTTGCAGCTGACCGGAATCACGTTGCTGCAAACAGGCGAGCTCACGCTCCACGTGGGAGAGCATCTGCAGCTGCTGCGCGATATTAAGTCGGGGAAGCGAACGTTCGACGAAGTCGACGCGCTGCGCCGCTCACTGAGCCACCAATTCGACCTGGCCCTAGCCACCACCTCACTCCCCGAACATCCCAATCGCGAGCTTGCCAACGATCTGCTGATCGAAGCTCGGACATTAGCCCTAAAAGCGAGCCTGCCGTGATCCCTTATGCCACACTCGAGCGACAAGTGGTTGCTCATCCTTATCCACTCCTGTTTGCCACCATCAGCGGCGCGCATCTCTATGGATTTCCGTCGCCTGATTCCGATTTCGATCTCCGAGGAATCCACCTGCTACCGCTTGACGAACTGGTGGGTCTCAAACGGGGTCCCGATACCGTCGAAAAGTCGGGCATAGTCGAAGGACTCGAGATCGATCTCGTGACCCACGAAGCTGAAAAGTTTTTCGGGCTAATGCTTAAGAAAAACGGCTACGTGCTCGAGCAACTGCTGTCGCCTCTGGTGGTAAGCACGACTCCGTGGCATGCCGAGCTGCGCGAAATCGCCAGTCGCTGCATCACCCGTTTTCATGCCCATCACTACCTCGGTTTTGCCAGCACGCAGTGGCATCTGTTCCAGAAAGAAGAGCCTCCGCGCGTGAAGCCGCTACTTTACGTCTATCGCGTACTGCTCACCGGAATCCATTTGATGCGAGCCGGTAAAATCGAAGCGAACTTGCTAGTACTGAACGATGAGATGAAGCTCCCCTACATCAACGAACTGGTGGCGCGCAAATTAGCTGGCCTCGAGAAATCGAAGCTCGAGCAGGCCGATCTGGCGCTGCATACAGCCGAGTATCTGCGGTTGGTTTCGCTGCTCGAAGAGGCGATGAAAACGACGCAGCTTCCCGAGGCACCAGCAGCGGGAGACGAGCTACACGACCTGCTGCTCCGAGTACGGCGCTCGGCACTTGTTTAAGGCTGAAAGAGTTCGGCGTGGCGACTCAGTTTCTCCCGAGTTTGGCGGAACTCGCGGAGAAAGTCGCTGTCGGGAATTCCGTAGGGACGCATCCGCTCGGCTTGTCCCGACTCTTCGCTGTAGAGATACGCCAGGTAGTTCCCCAGCTTGCTTGCGCCGGGGCTGTCCATCAGATTGGCGGAATCGGTAGCACTCATCTGGAACAGCGCGCGGTACTCGAAGTCGCGAATCGTTCCGCGCTCGAACCAGCGGTTGACGCTGTTGTAAGAATCGGCCCACACGATGGTGTGAATCCCTACGGCAGGTCCTTCGCGGAGCAGTGTCGCGAGCCTAGCACTGACACTTGCTTCACTACTCTCGCCGAAGCTCATCCCAAAATCGTCCGACTTTTTCAGGTCGCGAAAACGGGACAGGTCGTGAATCACCAGCAGCAACGTTTCGGCATGATGCTCACCGGCATCGAGACGACGCTGGACTTCATCAGCCAGCTGCGCGATCGCCGACACGGCATCTTTGCCGCGCATCGTGCTCGCCGCGATTCCTGAATCGCCGAGAATCGTTTTCCATTGCTCGGGAAACGTCGTGTCGGGGCGGGCACCATCGAGCAGCGTGACCTTCGAGAACTGAGGGGGCTTCTCAGTAGTGGCAGGAACAGTGCTCGCCGTTTGACTCGCCAAGGCGAGGATCGCGGCCGACATCATGCCGGTGGCAAGCTCTTCGTTTTGGCCAACGATCAGCAGGTTCGCGCCACTGCCGCGTCGCAGGGTAATCGAAGTGGGGTCCTTCACCGCCACAGCAGCGCCGAGCCACAGCCGCGGCGAGAGTTGCGTTTGACGAGAGGCCGGGGTCTCGATGGCAGCGCGGAGCAGATTATTGTCGCGAACATCGGCGGCAGCACTCCCTTCGAACACAATCGGTGGTCCGACTTTGGTGCCACGTGTGTCGCACAACTGGCGCACTTTGGTGAGGTAGTGCTCGCGCTCTTCATCGGGGAGCCACACCACTTGAAACGGATGATTCCCTTCGACCAAACCGTTGGCGTCGTTGTAAATCGCTTCGCCGGGGCGACTCAGCAGACGAGCAGCGGTGTTATCTTCGCTGAGGATTAAGTGGGCATCCGACTCGCTGCACTGCAGCGCCACACGAACCGCCATTTGGCCAATCGTACTACGCGCGAGTGAATAGGCACCGCTCAGCGTTTGCGAGCCGAGCAGCACATGAATGCCAAACGCTCGACCTTGTCGCACCAAGCGATCGAGCAGCAGCGCTGCGTCGTGCGAAACACGGTCGTCGGAGGTGAAAAACTCTTGAAATTCGTCGATCACAAGCAGCACGCGGGGCATCACCACCTCGGGGGCAGCCGAGCGAAAACTGGCCAGATCTTGCGTCCCCTTTTGCCGAAACAGATCGCCGCGTCGCTTCAGTTCCAGATCGAGTCGCTCAAGCACACTCATGCCAAACTCACGTTCGCTTTCAATGGCGATCACCCGTGCGTGCGGCAAACGGCAGGTGGCATACGCTTTAAATTCCACCCCCTTCTTAAAGTCGATCAGAAAAAACTCGAGCTCGTCGGGCGAGTAGTGGAGTGCCAGATTCGTGATGATGGCGTTGAGCAGCGTCGATTTACCGGAGCCTGTTTTGCCGGAGATCAGCACATGTTGTGAAGTCCCTTTCCCGAGTCGCATGTACTGCAAGTTTTTGGCCCCTGCGCGTCCGAGCGGAACATCGATTCCACTGCGACTGTCACCGGTCCACCATTTCTCTTCGCCGGGAATTACGTAGCTGAAGGGGACTTCCACGCGCGCGGCGTGACGCGCACGCTGGCCAATCGTCCGAATGATGGCGGTCGATTCTTCGTCGCTTGGGGGCGTGTCGAGCACCAGCGGAACATGCGTGAGACCTTCCATCTGCGAGCGGAAATGCTGCAGCTTCGAATCCCACTCCAGCACATGCGAACTGCGCCCTAGATCAGCTTCGTCGAAGGGTCGTGGCGATTTGAGTTTGCGATCGTAGCTGATGAGGGTGAAAACACCGCATCGTGCGCCACTAGCGGTGATGCTCAGGAGTCGGCGGACCGCTTCTTCCGAGAAATTCGCGGGGAAATTCGCGATCACAAGAATCTGATACGCTTCGGCCACTTCCCCCGCTTGCTGATTGTACTGCTGAATCGAATCGAACTCGTTGCGCAAGTATTTCTGAATCACGTTCTCCATGTGCGCGGTGAGATCGGCCAACCGCTGCTGAATATGATTCGACTCGGTCCAAATTCGGCTGTGCACCAAACGCTCGTCGAAATCGGCCAGATGCATGAGCGCGGAAAAGTTCTCGCCAAGTCCCACGGGATCGATAATCGTGAACCGCACTTTTCCTGGTGGAAACGTGGCGAGTAGTCGCAGAATCGCGGCTTGTATCACCCGCGCGGCTTGATCGCGTCCTTCTTCTTCGGCCTTGATCAGCAGCGAAGGGAGCGAGGGGTAGGAGAGAACTGCCGGAAGTCGCAGCGACGCGGGAATCGCGATATCGAGCGTGCTGGGATCGATCGCCGCCGCATCGAGCCTGGGAAGTTCGAGCTGAAATTCACCGAGCCGCAGAGCCTCGACATCGACCGCCGGCGTGGGCAGAGCTTCGCTCGAAAGAGGTGGGCACCACTGGTCGACGCGCTGCTGCATCGCCTCCGCTTCAGCAAGCAACGTGGCGAGTGTCGTTTTCATCGCAGCATTGGCGGCTGTCACTTGCGACTGACGATTAAGCTCGGCTTTTTCCACCGCTGCATCGCAGGCCGTAGCCAACTCCTGCAGCTGGGCAGCAAACTTCACTTCAAGCTCGGTGATTTGCGGCGGATAGGTCTGCTCGATCTTGTTCATCAGCGGTTCGAGACGGTTCTCGATTGCTAGCCGTTTGTTCTCGGCGTCGTTGATAATCCGTGTGATATTGGCCTGATGCGCGAGTTTTTCGTCGGCCTTGGATTGTTTGTAGGCACTCTTGGCGGCGAGCGTGTCGGTATCGCGTTTGGCTAAAATGCGCTGCTGTTCTTCAGCCAATTCGCGTCGTGATGCTTCGAGCGAAGCCATGAGTGCATCGCGTGCTTCATCGATGGCGGCTTGAAACTCGGGAACGAGCCGCAGCGTTTCGCGGCGAGCAATCGGCCGCATGATTAGCACAACAGCCACCGCCACGAGCGAAGCGACGAACACCGTAAGTATCGCCGCGACCCACCAGCCATACTCTCCCACGAGGAGCCACGCGGGATAGCCGAGAATCGGAATCGTGAAGAGGCCGATCAGAATGGGCCAACCATCTTCAGCGACACGAGCGCTCGGCTGATGCTGCAAGGCATGCACTTTTTCATAGGCCTTGGCGAGCGCAACGGTGTAGCGGTCGACGCACTGCTGTTTGGTAAAGAGCCCTGGAACACGGGGGGCTGGAGGGGACTCGGGCCAGTCGCAACGACGCCGCACAATACTCTGCGCCTTGACGACCAGCGCGCTCACTTCGCTGCTGCTGTACTCACATTGCTGCTGGAACTGCGCGGCGTTGACCTTCGGCGCGATTTGTGCCTTGCGAAATTCCTCCTGCACCTCGCTGATCGCGTGCTGACGCACGGTGCGCATCACTTCACGGGCTTCGGTGTGACGCGTGTTCTCTTCCTCGAGCGCAGTTCGCTCAGCCTGAAACACCGCGATCCCTTCATGCTCGTAGCGCGCGAGCGCCATATCGCGCTGCTGTTTGTAAGTCGCAATCTGCTGGGCATGCTTTTTCTCGAACTCGGCAGAGACGCGCGCCATCTCATCTGCGGCGAGTCGTTGCTCCGAGTCTTGCAGCGTCTTACAGGCTTGATCGATCGCACGGAGTTGCTCCGCATGATCGCTCGCCAGCGTACCAAGGGTCGCCACAATTTGTCGTTGACGCTCGATGGAAATCGAAGTGGTGGTCACGACAGGTTCTCTTTCTGCAGCATGGAAAAATCAGTTGGACAATGGCAGGATCGTGCTGCGTTCTTGGAAAACAATCAGGGGAGGAATCAATCGCCCATCGATTCATGACGGGCGGGATCGTCGAGTTCTTGGTGCATCTGACGGACCACATCGCCGAAGCGTTGCATCGAGTTCATCAGCAACTTCAGTTGCGGCGCGATGGGCTGCAGATGCTCGCGCTCAAAGTCGTGGGCGGCGGCATCGTTCCAGTGCGAGCGGACTTCGTGGAAGCACTCATTGAGTTTGCCAAAGGCCTGCGACAACTGCCCCATTTCATCGCTGAAATAAGCGAATTTCATACACTTGGCTCCTGACTCGGCGCACCTTCGCTTCCACCAACTGGACTCGATGTAGGCTGCGGACCACGCTGCTCGACATAGCGATCGAGTGCCTCTGACATGTTGCGGAGCGAAGCGATGGCCTGCTGCACCTCGCTATCGAGAAACAGCCGCGTGCGAGCTGTTTGCACGAGGAACTCATCGAGTTCTTTGCGTAGCAAGACGCGCCAGCGCCGCACCGCTTGAACTTTGTCTTCGGTCAGATGGACGCGTTCTTTAGCACGCTGCAGCGCCTTGCGCTCTTCGTAGCAGTAGCGCCGCTCGTCGGTCGCCGACGCAAGTTCGCAGCGATCGAGGGCGACGCGCGATTCGCTCAATCGATCGGAGGCTTGCTGGAACTGCTTCGGCCAATAGCGGCTCCGTTCGTGCTCGACCCACTCGAGGGGACGAGTCGCGGTGATCTCGATCGAGACAAGCGTTTCGCGCACTGCGGCCTCGAACTTGATGAGTTCGGCGCGAAGCACTTGCAGCACTTCGATCGAAGTCAGTTGGGCTTGCTTAGCCACAGCAGCGATTCCCCAAGGGATGAGATGGGCCGAAGTTGTATTGTCTGTGCGATACGTGATGCGTTACGACTGGAGGTAGTCTTCGATGTGCGTTGCTTTGCGGAGCAGGTAAGGAACGTACTCGTCGGCGGTTTCCGTGAACCTCATCAGCACCTTCATGTTGGTTTCGAATTGATCCACAAACTTTTTGTGCTCTTGATCGCGCCACGATCCACTCAAGGTCGCCAGCTGGTTACCAAGCGCTGTCGCTTTTTCCCGTAACTGAGCGTTAAATCGCTTGAGATTTTGAGCAAACTGACGAAGTTCTTCAGGATCGACAACAGCTTGCGTCATGGGACAAACTCCGAGGAAGAGACTTAGGTTGTCATGAAAAATGGGCTGCGGGCGAAGCATCAATCCGTCACTTAGATCCGCTCGAGACGCTCGAGCAACGTCGCTGCGCCGCGATGATCGGGGTCGATTTGCAGCAGCCAACCGAGATAGCGCCGGGCTAAATTCGGTAGCTTCAAATCGGCTGCGATGCTGCTGGCGCGGAGCAAAGCATCGGTGCGGCAATCGGCCTGAGAATCATCGGCGATCGCATCGGCAGCGGAGCGGTAGGCTTTGAGTGCTTCGGCAAAACGTCCGGAGCGTTCCCAGCATTCCCCGAGTTCGAGGGCAGCGGCGGCGGCGAGCTGTGGCGCATGTAACGCCCGTTCAAGATGAGGTCGCGCTTCGGCGAACTCGCCACCCCGTTTGAGGCGGCAACCAAACTCGAACGAAAGGACCATGTTATCGGGCTCGCGCTTCATTCGCGCACTGAAGACATCAATCTCGAGACGATCGCGCTGCTTGCGCGTCTCTTCGACAATCGCCTGATTGGCTGGTGAGGGATCGTGGGCCGCATCGGCTTCGACAGCGACTAGCTTGAGCGACATGCGATAGATTTTTACGTCCTCGAGCATGCTCAAGACTTGTGGGTCTTTGGCCGTGTGCTCGAGGGTGCGGACGAGAAGTCGTTCGGCTTCGTAGTCGCGCTGTTTTTCGAGATAGAGAGCCGCTAGTTCACGACAGTAGTCGACGCGTGCCGGTTGATCGCGCAGCCAGTGCTCGAGTTGCTGAATGCGCGCGAGCAAATCAGCCGCCGCACGTGTACCAAGATATTTGGGGTCGACTTCCATCCAGCTAGCGCCGCGCGAGGTCGCCGTGGCGACTTCGATCGTACCACTTGCTCGTGTGAGGGCCGATGCATTTTGCACAAACCCCAACCGACGACGATTGGCCCCAATCACGCGCGACGCTTGTTCGACGATAGCCGTTGTGGCTCGCGGATGCTCGCGGTTTTCGATCTCGGTGCTCATCGGCATTGCTCCCGTCAGAACAGTGGCCTGGTTGGTGCGTGCGTCTTTCTCCGGCCTATCGGAACGAGCCGCATTCCCCTGCACTTCATCATACAGCGCTGCTCACCAAAGCTCCGACACCTTTGGTCAAAATCGTGAGTTTTCCCGCTGTTTTCCGCTCGGATGCTCGCTCCATCTGCCAGCATCCACGAGCGATCATCCCTCCCGACACCGAGTTATCAGAAGCGTCCCTTAGCGAAACATCGGCCCCCGTCGACCGCCCATACCTCGTCCAGAACCACCGCGCCCTTTGCTTCCCTGCGACGATTCTTCGCCGAGCGTGAGGTTTGTCTCGCCCCCAAGAGTGGCAGTGTCGCTGATCGTTACCGAATCCTCGGCAGTGGCAGAGGTGATCGACAGGTCGCCGTCGATATTGCCATCGATCGTGGCACTGTTAGCGCCTGTGCCGAGCCGCGCGCTAAGCGAGCCTCCCAAGTTGCTGGTGGAGCTGAGTGCGAGCGTATCGTCCCCCTCGCCAAGATTCGACCAGAGGCTGCCGATCACAGTCCCGGAAACGTCGACCGTGTCGTCGCCCGCGCCGGTGAGAATCGCCGCCGAACGCCCAACGGAGGATTCCGCCAGCAGCGTAATCAAATCGTCGCCGACACCGCCGGAGATCGCCAAGTCGCGTAGCACCGATCCACCGATGGTGGCTGTGTTGTCGCCACTCCCAAGTTTTACGACGAGCGAACGACCGATCGCAGCGCCAGCGGAGAGTGTCACACTGTCGTCGCCACTGGCGGTGGCAATCAGCACATCCCGGGCGACGTCGCCGCTGATCGTCACGACATTATCCCCGGCCCCAGCATTCACGATCAGCGATTTTTCGAGCGTAGCCGATTCGTCGATTGTGATCGTGTCGTCGCCACTCCCTGTCACGATGGCGACATTCCCGGTGACTGTTCCACCGGTGATGGTGAGCTGATTATCGCCATCACCGAGTTTGGCCAGCACCGCATCGACTGCTTGGCCGTTGAGATCGAGCGTTACGCTGTTGTCGGCAACTCCTTCGTCGTCGATGTCGATTTGAATATCGTCGGTAACCGCTTCAGCAGTGCCGATCACTACACCATTGTCGGAGATTTCGAAGGTCGATGCGGCTGTGGCGCGAATCACGACGGCCCCATCGGCGGTGCCACTAATGAGCAGATCACCGCCACTGGAGACTTCGAAGTCGACCGCCATGCAGGTCCGATTTTCGAGCTGTTCGATCACATTCCACAAACGTCGCGACATGTTGAGCTACCTCTGGGAGTAGTAGGTTGAAAAATGTTGTCCAAAAAACTGCAACGAGCGGGGCGAGATATTCGGCAACTGCGCAGCGGTAGCGCAGTTGCCGTTTAGGGAGCATCCAAGACTGGCCGATGGCCCGTGACAGATTGGCTACCGATTGGTGGCCACGAAACTTGCGGGACGGTAGAGATTTTGCCCATACGACGACGCATACGAAGCGCTGAAGCTTGGTCGAGCTTGCACTTGCTGCGCGCCGTTTTGCGAGGCTAAGAAGTCGCGCATCCGCTGCCGACGGGCAAGTTCCTGATCGCGACGCTGCGCAACATAGTAGCGCCGCTGAGCTTCCTGCTGAGCCTTCTTCGCCTGATAGGCCGCAACTGCTTGCGCCAGCATCTGCCGGCGCTGCTGTTCGGCTTGAGCCAGCATTTGCTGCTCGTACATCCACGAACCTGGGCTCGTGAACACTACAGCCCCGCTCGACGAAGTTCCGCTGCTGGCTGTGGTGGTAGCAGTCGAGGTTTGACCTCCGCCGCGAGAACCACCTCCTTGGCACTGGGCACTGGCTGGGTCGACCAGCAGCAGCGTTCCGAGGATCACTCCCGACAACACGACGCACTGGCGCACGTTGATACGAGACATCCGACACCCCACTTTCAGATGAGCACGAAGAGAAGAGTTGCCTCGCAAGAGGCGGATTGCGGGGACCATCTTCGGCCTCTCTCTGTCCACCAACCGAAGTTCGTCACCTAAGTGGCTAGGACGTGCACAACGTTTCGCTGTCACACGCGAACTGGACAAGTTTTTCCAAACGATCAGCTCACCCCCTGTTTTCCAGGCGTTTTTTGCAATAAATCAGCGACTCGGACGTTAACAAAGGTCAGCTGGAGTACACTAAGGTGTGACAAGCTCGGTTGCGGGCGAGGGAGCGAACTTTTTTTCGTGTGACACCCAGCGAAAAGATTCGTCCTGTGAAAGGGTGTAGGTGCGCAGTTGCCGCTTTCCGGCGCCACGCCTACCCCAGGGAGATGTTCCGATGACAGCCAGTGGTGGGCTTCCACTCGGAAGCGAAAGTCAATTCGCTCAGCTGCAACTCGACCGTTGTCGGCGTGGCGAACTCGATCAACTGGGGGGGCTCCTTCAGCTGTATCGCAACTATTTGATGACGCTTGCCAGCTCCCAGCTCGATGCGCGGCTCCGGCGGCGCGTCAGTCCTTCCGATCTGGTGCAGGAAGCGATGCTCGGCGCCGTGCGCGACTTTCATCAGTTCCAAGGGACGACCTCCGCCGAACTCGTCGGTTGGCTCCGGCAAGTGCTGATTCACTGCCTGCATCATCACTACGAAAAACATGTTGCTGCCAAACGGCGCGACATCCGCCGCGAAGTCTCGCTGCAAGCGGGCGACCGGAGTGCCGATCGATCGCAAGCTGCACTCGGGCGGCAGTTGGTCGACCGTGGCCCCTCCCCCAGTTCGCCGATGAATCGCCGCGAGGAGATCGACGCCATCGAGGCGAGCCTTTCTCAGCTTCCGCCCGACTATCGCGAAGTGATTCAGCTCCGCAACTTGCAAGGCTTGGCGTTTGAAGAGATTGCGATTCGCATGAACCGCAAAGCAGGCGCGGTACGCATGCTTTGGCTGCGAGCGATGGATCGATTTCGGCAACGGACGGAGTCGACATGATCTCTGAGCAATCCCGTTTGTCGTCCGGCTCGCCCCCATCGTTGGACGACTCGCCACTGCTCGAGGCTCTCACCGACGAGCAGCAGGATCGACTTACGCAGTTGCTCGATCGCTATCTCTCGGCCCTCGAGCAAGGAGAAAGACTCGACGAGGCCGCGCTGCTGGCCGAACATCCCGACCTGCGCGAGGCGCTAGCGCACTACCTCCAAAGCCTCGGTCAGCTGCAGCAGTTGGCAACCGCCGGCCAGGGCAGTGGAGCGATTCTTCCCACACCGCCGCTCGACATCAGCCTCTCGATGCGCATCGGCGATTTCGAGCTGATTCGTCAGCTTGGCCGCGGTGGGATGGGAATTGTTTACGAGGCCAAACAGCTCTCGCTTTCACGACGCGTCGCGCTCAAACTACTACCGATCACATCGTCGCTCGACGCACGTATGATCGCCCGATTTCAGCACGAAGCCCGCGCTGCGGCCGCGCTGGCGCACCCCAACATCGTGCCGGTGCTGATGGTTGGCGACGACGCGGGCGTGCACTACTACGCGATGCATCTAGTCGAAGGACTCTCGCTCGACGAAGTCATCGAACTGGTGCGTGCCGCGCGGGTTGAAGCACGTCGACCTTCGTACGTTGCTTCCCCAGAACCGCTGCGGAGCGATGGTTGTCTGGTGCCACTGGCCACAAGCCTCAGCGACTACATCAAGCAAGTCCTGCGGATCGGTCTGGCCGCTGCTGATGCACTCGCAGCTGCACATCGCGCCGGTGTGATTCATCGCGATATCAAGCCCTCGAACTTGATGGTCGAGCCAGGGGGAAAGACCTGGATCACCGACTTTGGTCTCGCACGTTTGCACGACGTTTCGTCCCTCACGCAAAGTGGCGATCTGGTCGGCACGCTGCGCTACATGAGCCCCGAACAAGCACGCGGAACCGCAGGAAGTATCGATCATCGTACCGATATCTACTCGCTCGGCGCAACCCTCTACGAACTCCTCACGTTGCACCCGGCTTATTCCGATTACGTCGGCTCGCAGCTCTTGCAGCAGATCGCGAGTGGACCACCGGTTTCAATTCGAAAGCTCTGTCCGGAAATTCCACGCGAGGTGGAGCTCGTACTTTGCCGGGCCATGGCACATCAGCGCGACGAGCGCTACGCAAGCGCCTCCGACTTCGCAGCCGATCTTGCGCGGCTGATCGAAGGGGAACCGATTCCGGCCACACTTCCTGCCGCCATTCTGGGCACCAGCTGGATCACCGACTTACTCCGCGGAAGCTCGTTTTCCTCGGGAAATCTGCTCGATAATGGCGAGCGAGCCGCACGCCGTAAGACGCTTCATCGGACACGCCTAGTGCTGCTCGCCACCGCCGCCACCATCACGCTGGTTGCTGCGGTGTCGCTGGTCGGCATGCTCATCAGTGCCAGTCACAGCGGAGTCTCGGACCAGGCAAACGCTACTGCCGTAGCAGAAACTTCAACCACGACGGGATCGTCGCCAGCAAGCAACAGCAGTTCGCTGGCTGCAGTGACGCTGAACTTTCAGAAACAGGGGAACCTCACCGCCGCTGCTGAAACGTGCGATCTGCACATCAAGCTGCTCGAATCCCAGTCGGCACAATTGCAGCAGAGTTTTGCGGCTCGCGAAGAGCTTGCTGCCGCGCTTGGTCGTCGAGGGTTGCTCTATCGTCAGCAGCTCGAGCACCAGGCAGCCGCCGACTATCTCGGCCGCGCTATCGCCCTGCAAGAGCAACTCGTTGACGAGCTACCTGACAACGCCGATGCCCAGGTGAGCTTAAGCTGCTTGCTGGCGAGCCGCGCACTCGTGGCCCACGAACAATTCGAACATGCGACAGCCAAGTCGCTACTTGCTCGAGCGACGATGTTGCTCGATGATGCACTGAGCAAAGTAACTCGCAGCAGCGAGGCGTATGACGCCATGCAATCGATTCGCGATCGGCAGCAGCAACTGGCCCTGCGCTGGCAAGACACCGCGGCCATGGACGTTGCCGAGCCTTCTTTTTCAGCTAGTGAGCCGCTCCCATGACATGGTTTTTCTTTGCAGCGAAGCCGCCACACAATCAACCTGTCGAGAGAACTGCGCCCGCTGCACGTCCAGTTGGAACCTTCGAAAAACTCGAGTCTCGGCAAGTGCTTTACGGAGCTGATCTCGGTTCAGCGTTGGAACCATCCGGCCCCGAGATGCCCCGCGTCGATCAGTTTTTCTCGAACGAACTTCAGCGTCATCAGCGCGAGGGACGCGAGCATTTGGATGTGCGTCATGACCCGCGCGGCGGCAATAGCGCACCTCCACCACCCCCTCACTGGATCGTGATGATCGATTCCGGTGGTCGCGCTCCCCTCGATATCGGCAGCAATCCCAGTCACGTCAATCTTCCACTAAGTGAATCAGGACTAGCTGGCGGAACGGGCCGGCCGAGCTTGCCAGAACTAGGCGTGACGATTCCGGAGAACCTTAGTTCGATCGTTCAAAACTGGCGTGATTCCGGGGATAGGTCGACGCTCGATAACTTTTTAGATTCCGTACGACAAGCGATCGATTCGAGCTACTTGGCGACCGACACATTCAGCGTTGTCACGTCGAGCTATGGCGAAGTCGACTGGGATTCGCTCCTCGAGAATCAGGAGCAAGATCTCGCGGGAAATTCGAACTCTTTGGGCGACAACGAGGAGAACTCGAGTTCGAGCCAACTCGAGCTACGCGAAGTCGATTCCGAAACTCCAGACGACGAAACCACCACCTCTGCCAAGAGCGATGAGGAGGAGGAATCGTCGACCCATTTGCTTCGCAAACGCAAACCGTCGCTCGACGATGAGTATGCCTCGCAGCGCAGCGCGGCTGAAGATTCGTCTGCCGATTGGCTCGCTTCCCGCAGCAGCGCAGGTTTCGTTGCTTTCCACCACGAGCCAACCAGCTTCGAACTTCGCGCCGAGCATCGTCAAGCGCAGCTCGAAGACCGTTTGATCGACGATTCGCTGGCCGAACTTCTCGCCAGCGATGTGCTGAATTGGCTCGACACGCCGACAGCCGAGCAGGCAGTCGATGTGACGCACGAAGTGGCGATTCGGCAGGTCTCGACCTCGAGCACGCCGGGGGATGTGTCGCACGCGACGATTGCAGCCCAGCTGCAAAGCGAGCATACACAGGCGATCGATGAAGTGCTGGCCGAGGTGGCTCGCGAAAGTATGCCTCAGCCGATCGCGGCCATCGTGCCGCAGAACAATCAGTAATTGCTGGCCACTTACTTGCTGGCGTGCACCACCACATTGATGCCGTTATCGGTCATCGGAGGTGCTTTCTCCCAGGTTGTGCCGTCGCTCGAAAAAAGCATCTTGCCGGGCCAGCCACTGGCGATGAAGCGTTTGCCATCGCTCCATTTGATGTCGGAAAACGACTTTACGGCGGCTGCTTCCCAGGTGACTGCATCGCTCGATTTCAAAGCGGCGTCGCCGCGCACCAGCAGGAACTCACTGCCGGTCCAAACGATCGAGCGAAACTTCTCGCGCGATAAATCGTCGTGCAGTTTCCACTCTGCACCGTCGGCTGTCGACTGCACCACTCCCTCGTGACTCAGCATCACGAAGCGGCCCTTACCAAACACAATTTCGCCATGCGCAGCGAGGTCGACTCGCTCGCTCTTGATCGTTTCTCCATCGGTGGTGGTGATGGCCCAGTGGATCGGTTTTTGCGTCCCATCCTCTTGTTTTTGGCTACCATTGCCCACGAGCACCATGATGCCGTTGCCAAAACATCCGTGGCGAAAATGGGTGAGTCCTTTCGCCTGAATCGGAGCCCCTTCGTGCCATGTCTCGGCATCGTCCGACCACATCAGCTTGCCGCTGGGATACGACGAAGTCCCGACGACAAATCGGCCGCCACCATGCACCACCGGATTGATGCGCGACTTGTCTTGCTTGGTCTCGGTCCACTCTTTGCCATCGGATGAGACCAAGATATGCCCACCGCCAGTGCTGCCACCGCCACCTCCACCAACAACCACGAACTTCCCTTCGGCATAAACGGCGCTCATCAGGTTGTTGCTGTCGTCGCCGCCCAGCTGCGCCCATTCTCCGGTGATTTCCCAGCGGATACCGTCGGTCGAGATCATCCGCCTGCCACCGTAGCCCACCGCCAGCCATAAATCTTCGGCGGCAAGTGTTAGCGGAAAGGTAGCGAGTAAGAGCACGACCCAAGTCGCGATGGAACGGGTGTTCATCGAGATACTCACCGAGAAAAGTTGCGTTTGGAAGAGGAGAGCGGAGAGAGCCAGACGAAGTTTTGCGACAGACTATGCGTTTCGAACAGCGTAGCTGGCAGCGACTGCGAGTTCGTCGCAGCGATCGTTTTCAGGATGTCCGCTGTGACCAGCGACGCGCGTCAGTTTCAGCTGATGCTTGGCGACAAGCTCGTCGAGCTGTTTCCAGAGGTCGACATTCTTCACCGGCTTGAGCTTACCGTTTTCTTTTCGTTGCCAGCCGTTCCGTTTCCAGCCTGCCATCCATTCCGACATTCCTTTACGGACATACTCGCTGTCGGTCAGCACTTCGACTGCGGTGGTGCGCGTGAGGGCCCGCAGGCCTTCCACCACGGCCGTCAATTCCATGCGATTGTTGGTGGTTTCGAGTTCTCCACCGGAGCATTCTTTTTCCTTACCGCTGGCCACATGCCGCAGGATATAGGCCCAGCCTCCCGGGCCCGGATTGCCGCTGCAGGCCCCGTCGGTAAAGAGCAGCACTTCAATCGCCAACGTATCATCAGCCATGAGAGGAAAACTATTCCTGGATTTTGGGTTCGAAACGAAACGGCTTGATGACGTCGATTGCCACTGCCATTCCTAGACGGCGGGCAGGTTCGAAACGCCACTTCAGAACTGCATCGACAGCCGCCTTGTCCATCGCGGGATAGCCGCTCGACTGCACGACGGTGGCCGACGCAACGTTGCCTTGCTCACTAATTTTCAGTCGCAGTTTCACGGTCGCGGTGATGCGCCGCACCAGGAGCTCGGGAGGATAGCTTGGCTCGGGACAGTAGAGACTCACCAGAAGTGGTGCTTGCTCGCTACCTCGGTCCGACATCGCCGCTGTGGAAGCTGCCGAGGGAGTGCTCGCCGTTTCGCTGGGCAAAGCTGCAGGCTCGGTCACACTTTGGGGCAGCTGCATCACCACTGCCGTGGCGGTGGGTGGCGTGGTCGCTGCGGTGCGCGGCAGTGATGTGGTTGTGGGGGACTGCGGTGTGGGAGGAACATCGGTGGCCGATGTTTGCGTGCTGCGGCTGAGCGAAGTTGCGGCTGTCATCGGGTCGCTGGCATCGGCAGTCGAAGCGGGTGCGATTTCACCTTCTAGCAGTTGGCTTTCGCTCGGCGCGAGCTCTCCTTGATCGACCACTGCCACCAGCCGCGCGGGGGCTTGTAGAGCGCGCTCTTCGAGCGGGATATCCTCGGCGCTGAGCGGGGGAGAGACGAGTTCGACCGGTCGCGGATCAGCTGCTGGCTCTTCAGCGGGAGTTTGCTCGGCTGGGGTAATCGTCGCGCTCGACTGAGCAGCGGCTTGCGACGGCATGCTGGGTGCTGATGAAATCTCGATCGCACTTTGGCCGAGCGGCGGGCTGTACGAAAAGAACTCGAGCGACGAGAGGGCCATGATGGCCGCGACCGCTGAAGCGTGCACCACTTTGCTTCCCACTAGTCCGCTGACGAAATGTCGCGAGTGGCTCGCCGAGCGCGCCGTATTCTCGACGAGCGCAAGGGCCTCGTCGGAAAGGGGGCTGTTCTCGATGGGGTTCTCGGCAGACATCAGCAGTTCAAGCGCCAGTGGGAAGATGAAATGGGGAGACCTGATCGGAGCAGCGCGAGCTGGGCTCCGCAGCCTTGTCGCGGGTGGCCAACGTGGCATCTAGTATACGTATCGACATCCCACTTGCGGAGGTCTAGCTCGGCCAGCATCTCGACCAGTAAGAATTCGAGGCCGAGCGGGCCGAAATGCAGGCAATTTGCCGAGGATTGTCTGCTTAGGCAATTAAGAAGGAACTTTTTTGGCACCCGCACGGAGCGCCGGTTCCTTGAGGGCCGCGATCAGCGTTTGAATCGCCTCATCGACCCGCTTTTGCTCGTCGGGCGAGAGAGGGATCCCCCCGAAGCGGACGCGGTAGTAGAGCTGAACGACGTCGTCGGGAAGCGAAGCGATGCTTACCCCCGAAGGGACTTTGGCAAAGCTGCTGCCTGCCGACGTTGCCATTTCGTGAGGGGTTTCGGCCGGAGCGCGGCGAAAACCGATCGTCGCCAACACCGCCTCGAGGCGGCGATAGAACTGGGGAACATCGGCCGACTTGCGAGTAGCGATTTTTTTGCTGCGAGTCGTCGCTACGAATTTCGAAACGAACATGCCGACCTGCGAAATGGTGATCAGCAGAAAGATCGTTCCGACCACCAGCAGGCCGGTCCGCCAGTCGAACCATTGGCGGCCATCTTCGGGGCGTGGTTCGGTATTCACACCGATCCGCTTCATGATGGTTTTCATGGTCGCGGAAAATCGCGAAGCTTCGTCCCAGCCAGGTATGTTGCCGGAAGCACGTTCGGTGAGTGGATCGTAGATCGAGTCCTTTTGGCGCGACGAATTGAGCCCGAGCACATAGTCGCGCCAGAGTAGATCGACATAGTCGAACGCATCTCCCACACGATCGGTGAGCGAATCGCGCGACCGCGCAAGTTCGTCTCCCCAAATCCCGGGCGTAGGATCGAGCCGATACCAAGCGCCACCTAGACTCGGAGTTCCGGCGAGCTCGCCATCGGGAACTTCATCGGCCGGCAGATAGGCCTCGACCCAAGCATGCGCGTGCTTACCACGGACTTGATAGTAGTGCCCGAGAAAATTGAATTCGCCCCCCTTGTAGCCAATCACCAGGCGGCTGGGGATTCCTTGCGTTCGCAGCATCATCGCCAGTGCGCTCGCAAAATACTCGCAGTGGCCAGTCCGGTGATTCAGGACGAAATCCTCGATCGGGTCGACCGTGCGATCGCGTTTACGGGTCATCTCGAGCGAGTAGGTATAGACGTCGGGCTCGAGAAAATGCGCCTCCAGCGCCTTGATTCGCTCGAGGGTCGAACTGCTGGTGAGCTGCTTTTCGGCGATCAAATCATCGGTGAATTTTTTCAGCCGCTCGAACTTCGATTCTTCGTACGAACTGAGGCTTTGCTTTTCGTACTCGAGCTGGAAGAGATCGGCCTCTTTGATGAGCGCATTAGCGTGCGGCTGACACTTCAGCTGACGCCCGTCGCGCAGCGCCATCGTGCCGATGGAATAGCGATACTCGCGCATCGAGCCGAGATCCTCGGCTGGGCCACGCACCAAGCGCGTTGCGATGCGGTTATAGCGCAGCTCGGTCGGAGTATCGGGGAGTGGATGGACCGGAAAAATAGCGAAAACAACGTCGGAACTGAGTGTTTCGACCGCAATGCTTTGTCGCACCACCGCCGTGGGTGAAGGGGGCTGATTCACGTGGACCGAGAAATTTTCCTGCTGCCCGGGAGACCGTTTCGACGTCATCCAGCGACTTCCGCCGAGCGGGTCGGAGCGATATTGCGTCAGCACCATGCCGTGGAAATAAGGTTCTTCCAGCAGCGTGTACGGCCGACCATCGGAATAGCGCGTGAGTGCGACACGCATCACCAGATTATCGGTCTGCTCGATACGGCCACTCTCGCCGAGTCGCACATCGGCGGTGAAGCCTGTTTCGCGATGGAGTCGTCCACGAGGGCCTTGCCAGGCACCTTCCCCGAGACGCGGAGTGGCGTAGAAGAAAATCACCGCAAAAACCATCGTGGCACAGGCCAGCAAACCGACTTGCCGAAAGACCATCGAGGGCCAATGGCGGAGCGATCGCGACGTGAGTGAATAGCGATATTCACTCGCAATCGGCGAACCGAGCAGTCGTTGACCTGCCGACTTGGGTTGTGCCGGCGCGATCGGTGTCGCGGGAACCGAGTCGGGAGGAACGCACTCGCGATGGAGGCACAGTAGCACCAGGGCGGAGATCGCGATGCTGATATAAACCGCCAGTAGCAGACCAAATTGCGGACCGAGATTGAGAGCTGCAGCGACCACCACTTGGAGCAAACTGAGGACGAGCAATTGCCAGTAGATGCGCTGCGTTTTACCCTGAAAGAGCAAGACGATTTGCAGATAGACGAGCATGTCGGCGATGGCGATGAGCTGGCGATCGCTCTCGGTCGAAAAGAAATCGCGGAGCGACCAAAGGACTGCCCCTAGGGCCACCACATTCGCGAGAATGCGATTCATCCGGAGCCAATTGAGAAGCGGCAAACCGGTGACCGAGATTACCGCCGCAAAAGCGAGTACGAGTGGCAGGACGGTATGATTTTGCCCCAGTCCCAGGAAGAGAGCGCCGAGAACGGCGAGCGTTGCCGTGTGAATCTGTAGCCAGCGATCTAGACTCACGAGAACCACTTCCTTGCCAAGGGCATTACGGCCACGCATCTTCGGGATGGAGCTTTGCTCGGTGGCAGATTCGCTCGGCGATTTTACGATTGCCTGAGGCGGACGCTTCCACGCGGCTGCGATATACTTTGCCAAATACTCCAGCGCATAACCTCGCAGAACTCAGATGTAAGTATAGAAGAAACCGAGCCTCGCAGGAAACCGCTTCCCATGGCAGGTCCTGCGGTGATGAGCAGCGGCCAGCGATTTTCCTCCCTCCTTGAACCCCAGTCGATCGATCGAGTTACGACGCGTGCTCCAATATCTCAGGCCGATGCTGCCGATGGTGATCGTCCTTTTGGTGCCGATCATCCCTTTTTTGCTGTTTAGCGACTCGATCGACATGTGGTTCGCAGCCTGGCAGAAGAATCCTCCTCCACCGGCGATGGTCGCTTTGATCGTCATTGCCCTGCTGGCAACGGATGTTTTTCTGCCAGTTCCGTCGAGTCTGGTCACCACGCTGGCTGGCTCGCAGCTCGGCGCGCTGCTGGGCATTCTCGCCAGCTTCCTGGGAATGACCCTGGGAGCGGTGCTCGGTTTTGCTCTCGCGCGGTGGTGGGGCCCGCCGCTGGTAAGCTGGCTGACGCGCGCCGATGATCTGGCCCGTACGGAAAAACTCTCGCAAAAATTTGGCCCGCTCCTGATCCTTGCCGGACGTGGTGTGCCGGTCTTGGCCGAAGCAACTGTGCTGCTGGTAGGGATGCATCGCATGCCGTGGAAAGTGTTTCTGCCGCCGATGCTGCTGAGCAATCTGGTGCTTGCGATCGCTTATGGGCTGATGGGAAGTTTTTCGAACATTCTCGGAGGGATGCCGCTGGTGATGGGAATTTCCATCGTGGTGCCAGTGCTGCTCGTCGCCTTGTTCCGAGCTTTCAGCGGCAGCGGCGAGCCTGCAACTCCTTCGCCGACCGCCCCTCCACCCTCGCGCGAGTCGCAGTGATGCGGCGCTGCTGCCAGTGAACTTCGTCGTCGGTAGCGGAGTGGTCACTTGCGGCGCGAGGCAGTAACCTAGCTCCACTTCTTTCGATTCTTCGGTAACGCACAACATAACAACGATACCAGCCAACTGCGCCGCACAACCTGGCGCGACCAGCGAGCCACTATGACCTCTCCATCGATTCTTGATTCGGGCGACCCATCGCTTTTCGACATCACTACTGCTGCTGCCGGTCCGACGGGCAAGTTGCCACTCACCGACGAGATACTGCGGACCTGGTCGAGTGGCGACTTGTTTGGGCTCACTCAAAACGCGGGGATGGGGTGGAAGCCCGAGGATTTGCTGGGGCCACAGTATTTGATCGTTAGCACCCAAGGTGGTTTGCGCGCCGAGAATGGACAGCCGATCGCGCTCGGCTTTCACTCGGGGCACTGGGAAGTGGGGCTGCTGGTCGCCGCCGCAGCGCGGGAAGTGAAGTCGCTCGGCGGTGTGCCGTTTGCAGCCTATGTCAGCGACCCTTGCGATGGCCGAACGCAAGGGACGACCGGCATGTTCGACAGTCTCCCCTATCGCAACGACGCGGCGGTGGTGATGCGCCGGTTGATTCGCTCGCTCCCTCAGCGTCAGGCGGTGATTGGTGTCGCAACCTGCGACAAAGGGCTCCCCGCCATGATGCTCGCGCTGGCGGGGATGAAAAAACTTCCCGGCGTGATTGTTCCTGGAGGTGTGACGCTCCCGCCGATTGCGGGCGAAGATGCCGGCAAAGTGCAAAGCATCGGCGCACGCTATGCCCACGGCGAAATCTCGCTCGACGAAGCGTCGGCTGCGGGGTGCGCTGCTTGTGCCACGCCTGGTGGTGGATGCCAGTTCCTCGGAACAGCCGCCACGTCGCAAGTGGTGGCCGAAGCGCTCGGCATGAGCTTGCCTCATAGCGCACTGGCGCCGAGCGGTCAGCCGATCTGGCTCGACATCGCCACGCGAAGTGCTCGCGCCGTGCATCAACTGGCTCAGCAGAATCGGACACTCGGCCACATTCTCACCCGCGATAGCTTGCACAACGCCATGGTGGTGCATGCTGCCTGCGGCGGTTCCACCAACTTGCTACTACATATACCTGCCATCGCATTTGCGGCGGAATTGCCACGCCCCACCGTCGACCAGTGGAGCGAAATCAACCGCGAAGTCCCTCGCTTTGTTTCGGTACTTCCCAACGGTCCGGTGAATCATCCGACCGTGCGACTCTTTCTCGCGGGAGGTGTGCCGGAAATGATGCTCCACCTTCGCGCGCTCGATATGCTCAAGCTCGACGCAATGACTGTGGCCGGTATTTCGCTCGGCGATGTGCTCGAGTGGTGGGAACATTCCGATCGCCGTAAAGCGGTCCGTGAAGAGCTTCAGCGCCGCGATGGCGTGAACCCCGACGACGTGATCATTCCACCGGCCGAAGCACGCAAACGAGGACTCACCAGCACCGTTTGTTTTCCGACCGGCAATCTCTGTCCCGAAGGTTCGGTGATCAAAGCGACGGCGATCGATCCTGCTGTCGTCGATGCGGATGGTGTGTATCGCAAGCTCGGCCCAGCACGTGTCTTCACCACCGAGCGCGAAGCTGTCGCGGCGATCAAGGGTGAAGGAGAACCGATCAAGCCGGGAGATATTTTGGTACTCATCAGCCGCGGACCGATGGGCTCGGGGATGGAAGAGACCTACCAGATCACGTCGGCGCTGAAGTTTTTGAAGTGGGGGCGCGAGGTTGCCGTCCTCACCGATGCGCGATTCTCGGGGGTCAGTACCGGCGCGTGCATTGGGCATGTCGGTCCTGAAGCACTCGCGGGGGGACCGATCGGCAAACTGCGTGACGGCGATATGATTCGGATCGAAATCGATCGCAACAATCTGGTGGGAACCGTCGATTTCGTCGGACTACCCGGTGGAATCGTGGAGCCTGATGAAGCAGCGATGCTGCTGGCAATGCGCCCCACTCGCCGCGACCTCTCTCCCGACAATGAACTGCCGGGAGACACCAAACTCTGGGCCGCGCTGCAAGCCGTTGGTGGTGGCACCTGGGGAGGCTGCGTTTACGACGTCGATCGTATCGTGGCCCTGCTCGAAGCGGGAAAAGCCGCGCTGCAGCCCAAATCGCGCATCGGGCGATAAGCCCAGCATTCCTAGGCAATAACGATCGTTTTAGACATCCTGTCCGTCGGAGTTGGTTACCGAAGTCGCCACTTCGATGGCAGCGGCAATGGCGCCGAGGCGTTTGTTGCCTCGCGCGCGGATGATCTCGCAATCAGCTCTCGAGGGGGCCAGTGCGCGCCGCGCAACCAGCGCTAACAGCCGCTCGAAGACGGTCGGCTGAACGTCGAGCACGCGGCCGTAGATGAACAGTTTGCTAGGATTGAAAATATTGATCACCGCTGCCACGCCGACCGCCAGGTACTCAAGCACCTGCGTCAATTCTTGCTCGGGATCGAGCTCGCCCGACTGAATCATCTGCATCGCATCATCAAACGAGAGAGTCCGCCCTAGACGTTCCCCTAGCGCGGTGGCCAGCGCCGTGTCAGTCGCCTCGGTTTCGAGACAACCGACGTTGCCACAGCCGCATTTGCGTCCCGCGAGATTCACCGTCACGTGCCCCAGTTCCCCGGCTAGTCCGCTGTGACCATCGAGCAAGCGGCCACCATGCATCACGCCGAGCCCCAAACCTTCGCTGATGTCGAGCATCGCGAAATCGCTACAGCCACGCGCTTCGCCAAACGTCTGCTCGGCCTGACAGAGCGAATCGCATTCCTGCAGCACAGCCGTTTTGAGCTCGAGCTTCTTTGCCAAATCGGCTCCCAGCTGACGGCCGTTGGTTTGCGGCACGTTAGGGGAAACAACCGTCGAACCGGTGCGGCTGTCGTACAACCCAGGAAGGCTCACCCCGACAGCCAGCGCGGTCCGACCACCAGCATCGACAAGTTGCTGCGCAGCCCGGCAGATCTCGCTCACCAGTTGTTCGTACTTCGCGGGCGTGGCAAACTGGACTATTGATCCTTCGAGCATTTCACCATCGAGGCCGCTGGCTACTACTTCACAAGTGCGAGCCCCAACCACGACCCCGAGGACGGTGACGGTTTTGCTAGCAAGCTGAACCACTTTGCCGGGACGACCCACAGCCGCCTGTTGCAGCGCCCCTTCCTCGAACACCCCTGCATCGAGCAGCGACATCACCGCCCGGGTGACGGTCGGTCCACTGATGCCTGTCAAACGCGTGATGTCGGCCCGCGAAAGCGGTCCGTGCTTTTGCACAGCCGCGACCACTTGCCTGACGTTGAGCTCGCGAAGCATCGAGGGCCTGGCACCCGACGACGTGACACGCATAGTTCACTTCCTGAAGTTCCAGCAGAAATCGAAGCTAAATCCTAGGTAACGCCCCTGCGTTCGGTTCTAGGAAAGAAGTACGAAGGGGAAATTCGTCCTCGAAGGACCGGAATTAGGTTGCAATATACTTCCGCTGGTATTAAATTACAAACGTTCTGAAAATAAATAGCCCGCTTCGAGCCAAACGCTTCCCCGCACTTTTTGCTTCGCGATTTCGTAGGCAATGTGCGATCATGGAAGCTTGGCCCGCCCACCTTCACGCCAGGCTTGCCAGTTTCAACTTTGTCGGAGTTTTAGCGGCCATGCGTCGTCTTTATCTAGCTCTCCCTCGCCTGTTTGCGACCTGTCTCACGTTGGTGGTGTCGACCGCCTTCGGTCAAGCGACCGAAAAGCCGCTCGACTTCAACCGCGATGTGCAGCCCATCTTGGCGAAAAATTGCTACCAATGCCACGGCCCCAACGACGCCGAAGGTGGTCTGCGGCTGAACAGCCAAGAGGCTTCGCGAGCCGTTCTCGAATCGGGGCTGAAGGCGATTGTCCCAGGTAAACCAGACGAAAGCGAACTGCTGCGGCGGGTCACCAGCACCGATCACAGCGAGCGTATGCCGCCCGAAGGGAAAGGACTCAGCGCCGCGCAAGTCGACACCCTGAAGCGCTGGATCGCATCGGGAGCCGAGTGGGAACAATACTGGGCATTCCGCCCTGTCGTCAAACCGGCCGTGCCCGAAGTTACCGACAAGAGCTGGGCAAAAGGGCCGATCGATGCCTTCATTCTGGCTCAGCTCGAGGCCGCGAATCTGAAGCCTGCACCAGCAGCCGACAAAGTCACGCTGCTGCGGCGCATCACCTACGATCTCACCGGGCTTCCACCAACGTGGGCCGAGTGGGAAGCCTTTCGCGACGACAGCAGCCCCGAGGCTTATGAGAAAGTAGTCGACCGCTTGTTGGCCTCGAAGCACTACGGCGAACATTGGGCGCGGAAGTGGCTCGATGTCGTGCGCTATGCTGAAACCAACAGCTTCGAGCGCGATAACCCCAAGCCGCACGTTTGGCGATATCGCGACTACGTGATCAACGCGTTTAACGACGACATACCCTACACGCAGTTCATTCGCGAACAGCTCGCGGGTGACGAACTCGACAACCCAACTCCCGAATCGCTGATTGCGACCGGCTATTATCGCCTCGGATTGTGGGACGACGAACCAGCCGATCGCGAACTCGCGCGGTTCGACGAGCTCGACGATCTCGTGGCGACCACCAGCCAGGCATTTCTCGGTTTAACGATCAACTGCGCTCGCTGCCACGATCATAAAATCGATCCGCTGCCGCAAAAAGACTACTACGCTATGGCAGCGTTCTTCTCGAACATTCGCCCGATGCAAACCCGGGGCGATCACATCGAGCAGGTGCTGTTTCGCACCGATGCAGATCGCCAGAACTATCAAAATGAGCTGGAAAACCTCCAAAAACAGCGCGACGAATTCCAAGCACGCGTAGCTGAATCGGAAGCGAAATTTCGGGCAGCTTTGGCCGCCAAGAACGGAGAGGGCAAGCCCGACTCGAGCGATCTCGACTCGCTCCGCTACAGCTATTACCGCGAATCGTGGGACAACCTTCCCGACTTTGCGATGTTCAAAGCCGAGCGGTCGGGTGATGTTCCATCGAAGCGATTCGATATCTCGATCGCCGATCGTCCCGATGCTTTTGGGTTTGTCTTCGAGGGAACTTTGAATGTTCCAGCCGATGGCCAATACACGTTTCATCTCGATTCCGATGATGGATCGCGATTGATCGTCGATGGGAAGGAACTGATCAAGTACGACGGCATTCATGGTGAAGGGACTGTGCAGAAGATCGAGGTCGCACTCACGCAGGGTCAGAAGCCCATCAAGCTCGAGTATTTCCAGCGTGGTGGTGGTCGAGGTCTCACGATGAGCTGGAAAGGACCGAATTTCGATTTCCGCCCTCTCTCGGCAACTCCCGACAAGCAAGAGCGGATCGACATCGAGCAGGTCATCAACACCCAAGGCGAAAGTTTGCTCGGACGAGACGCAGTGCGCGAGTATCGTCGCCTGAAGCGCGAGCAGAATGAATTACGCGGCCGTCAGGTCCCTGCCGACTATGCCCTCACGATCACCGAGTATGGTCATCGTGGCCGCGAGATGTTTTTGCTCGAACGTGGTAATCCACAATCGCCCGGTCCCCTGGTTGCGCCCGGTTTTCCTGGTGTGCTCGATAGCAGCGTGCCGGCGATGCCAGAACTTCCCGAGAGTGCCAAAACGTCGGGACGTCGTCGCATTCTCGCCGACTGGATTGCGTCGGACAAAAACTTGCTAACTGCACGGGTGATGGTCAACCGCGTTTGGCAGCATCACTTCGGACGAGGTATTGTCCGCAGCCCGAACAACTTTGGTGGCCTGGGAACTCCTCCCACCCATCCTCAATTGCTTGATTGGCTCGCTGCTGACCTGATGGAGCACGATTGGCGACTCAAGCGTCTGCATAAGTCGATGGTGATGTCGAACGTCTATCAAATGTCGTCGCGTCCCTCGGCTGATGCACTCGAAAAGGACCCTGCCAACGATCTCTTCTCGCGGTTTGATATGCGCCGGCTCGGGGCGGAGGAAGTGCGCGACACTTTGCTCGCCACCAGCGGAACGCTGAACACCAAAATGCTCGGCCCATCGATCTACCCAGAGATCTCGGCTGAGGTGCTCGCCGGTCAATCTGTTCCGGGTGCAGGCTGGCAGAAGAGTAGTCCTGAAGAGGCTTCGCGACGAAGCGTCTACATCCACGTCAAGCGATCGCTCCTCACTCCCCTGCTGAGTGCGTTCGATCTGCCTGATCCCGATTTCAGCTGCGACTCGCGGTTCTCGACCACGCAGCCTGCTCAGTCACTGGCAATGCTCAATGGCAAATTCACTGGCGATATGGCCACCGCATTTGCTCAGCGAATTGCGAAAGAAGCGGGGGACGATCCGAAGCAGCGCATTGCAGCCGCTTATCGCATTGCCTTGTGCCGCGAACCTTCCGAGGTGGAAATCGATCGCCATTTGAAGCTGATCGATACCCTCGAGAAAGAACATGCTCAGTCGAAAGAGTCTGCCTGGCGGCTCTTTTGCCTCACCGTGCTGAACCTTAACGAGTACCTCTATCTCGACTAAATGCGTGGCGCATGAGTGGCCACTCCAGTTTTCCATAATCCATACGCTCCGCACTGCTCGGGAGATGAATCATGAGTTTCAACCAAAAGCCTGCCGGAAGTTTTTGCCATCGAACTCGGCGCGAGTTCCTCTGGGAAGCGGGGGCTAAGTTCACTTCGCTCGCCCTCACCGGCATGCTCGGCGCAAACGCCTTTTTCCATAAGCAATCGACAGCAGCGGACGGTGTCACGCCATTCGTCAATCCGCTAGCCCCTAAGCTTCCGCACTTTGCTCCCAAAGCCAAAAGTGTGATCTTCCTGTTCATGTACGGCGGCCCAAGCCACGTCGATACGTTCGACTATAAGCCAAAACTCTATGAGCTCGATGGTCAGACGATCGAAGTGAAAACCAAAGGGCGCGGTGGTAGCAAAAACTCGGGACGCGTCGTCGGTCCGAAGTGGAGCTTCAAACAATACGGCGAGTCGGGACAATGGGTTTCTGAACTCTTCCCCAATCTGGCCACCGAAGTCGATTCGCTGGCGTTCATCAAGAGCATGCAGGCCGACTCGCCGATTCACGGCTCGGCGATGCTGCAGATGAACACTGGTAAGATTCTCAGCGGCAGTCCCTGTCTTGGTTCGTGGATCAACTATGGACTCGGCAGCGAGAGCGAAAACTTGCCCGGGTTTGTGGTGATGCTCGATCCCACCGGGGGACCCATCAGTGGCGCAAAGAACTGGTCGAGCGGCTATATGCCGGCCAGCTACCAAGCCACACTCATGCGATCCAAGGGTGCGCCGATCATCGACCTGAGTCCTCCCGAGGGAATGACTCGCGAGATGCAGCGCAAACTGCTCGACGAACTACACACCAGCAATGCCGAGCACCAAGCGGGGCGTGCAGAAAACACCGATCTCGCCGCTCGCATTGCCAGCTACGAACTCGCGTACAAGATGCAGATGCACGCGCCCGAAGCGGTCGACCTGACGCAAGAGACAGCCGAGACTCTCAAGCTCTACGGTGCCGACGACGAACGGACATCCGAGTTTGGCAGGCGCTGCATACTGGCCCGACGACTTGTCGAACGGGGTGTGCGATTCATTCAACTGTACTCCGGTGGCAATCACAACGACGCCAACTGGGATGCTCACGGCGATCTGAAAAAGAACCACGACTATCACGCTGGTCGTACCGACAAGCCAATCGCCGGTTTGATCAAGGACCTGCGTCAACGTGGCCTGCTCGACGAAACGCTGATCATCTGGGGTGGCGAGTTTGGTCGTCAACCCACAGCCGAGTATGCCGAAGGGACCGGCCGCGATCATAACTCGTATGGCTTTACGATGTGGATGGCCGGTGGCGGCATCAAGGGTGGTCAAAGCGTGGGTGCGACCGACGAACTCGGCGCTGCTGCTATCGAACAACCGATGCACGTGAAGCGTCTGCATGCGACCGTGCTGCATCAGATGGGAATGAATCCCAATCAGCTGTCGTACTTCTACGGCGGACTCGAGCAGAAATTGGTGGGTGTCGAACCGGTCGAGCCGATCAAAGAGCTGATCTCGTAGTGATCAGCCAATCGACAGAGAGTTAATCCAAAGGTGGAAAGACATCGGGCTCCACCTGATAGCCTTCGGCGAGGGCGTTCGTACTGTTAAATAGCGAGACAATCCCCATGATCTCGCCAAGCGTCTCTTGATCGACACCCTGTTTGCGAAGGGCTGCTGTGTGCGAGTTCACGCAGTAGCTGCAGCCATTGGTGGCCGAGACTGCCAGGGCAATGATCTCGCGCGTCTTGGCGTCGAGATTGCTTTCGCGTCCCACGGCTTCGGGATGCATTCGCGCTTTGAGACTCGTCCAAACGAGTTCCAGTTCATCAGGCGCTGTTGCCAGTGCGCGCCATAATGCGGGGACACGATCGATCCCCTTCGTCGCCTTGATATCGTCGAAGATCTGACGCACTTTGCCACTTGCGCCCAGTTCGTCTACCAATCGCACGGTCGCTTGTCGCTCGTCATTCATTGGCAGATTTCCTTGGAGAAGTTTCGAAGCCGAAGTTGTTGCGTCCATCTCTACCAGTATTAGCAGCGCTACGCACTAGTGCAGCACCGGGCAGACATCGAACCACTGACGCCCTTGTTCATGCATCCACTTATCACTTCGATCGGGGCCCCAATCTCCCTTGGGATAGCCATCGAGTGGTGGAGCATCGTCGCTTTGCCACGCCGCGAGAATCGGATCGATGATGCCCCACGCCAGTTCCACTTCATCGCTGCGAGCAAACAAGCTGGCATCGCCATTGAGCGCGTCGAGCAACAGCCGCTGATAGGAATCGGGCATCACGCCGGTGAATTCTCGCTGGAAACTGAAGTCGAGATCGGTCATCCGCAGACGCATCCCCGCATCGGGAACCTTCGTCTGAAACTCGAGCTGAATTCCTTCGGCGGGTTGAATCTGCACCACCAGTCGATTGGCATCGCACTGCGTAGCGGGACGCGCTCCATCGGCAAAGAGCATGTGCGGAGGCTGACGGAACTGAATCACGATTTGCGTGGTGCGGCAACTCATTGCCTTGCCACTGCGCAAGTAAAACGGCACACCACTCCAGCGCCAGTTATCGACCTGCAGCTTCAGCGCGGCGAACGTGGCTGTTTGGCTCCCCTGCGGCACCCCTTCTGCCTGCAAATAACCGTCGTACTGACCACGCACGGTATCGCGCGCATAATCGCTGCCGTTGAGCGGCCGAACAGCACGCAGCACCTTTACCTTCTCATCGCGAACAAAGTCGGCCTGAAAACGGGACGGCGCTTCCATCGCGGTGATCATCAACAGCTGCAGCAAGTGATTCTGAAACATGTCGCGCAGCACACCACTCCCATCGTAGCAGCCCGCGCGACGTCCCACGTCCACTTCTTCGGCCACGGTGATCTGCACATGGTCGATGTAGTTACGATTCCAAATCGGCTCGAAAATCGTATTGGCAAAACGTAGGACCAGCAGGTTTTGCACTGTCTCTTTACCGAGGTAATGATCGATGCGATAGACCTGCTTTTCGTCGAACACTTTATGGGTGCTGAGGTTCAGCCGCTTGGCCGAACTGAGATCGGTGCCAAACGGCTTTTCGATCACAATGCGGCGCGTTCCCTGAGATTCTTCCGCCATTCCGGCAGCACCGAGCTGCGCGATGATCTGCTCGTAGAGCTTGGGGCTCGTCGAGAGGTAGTACAGCCGCGTGCTGGTTTGCCCCGCTTCCAGTTCCTTCAGGAATCGATCGAGCGACTGAATGCCATCGGACTCGGCAGCATCGGCAGCGTGATAGAAGACATTGGCGGCAAACGTGTTCCACGACGCTTCGTCGAACTCGCTGCCGGCGAATTTTTTGGTGGTTGCGAGGAGCTCATTGCGCCACGCTTCGTGCGAGAAATCAGTCCGCGAGACCCCAATCACCTTCGTCTCTTTGGGCAAGCGATTCTTGCGCGAGAGGAGATAGAGTGCGGGGATCAGTTTGCGACTTGTCAGGTCGCCTGAGGCTCCGAAGATAACTACCTGGTGAGGCATGTGCAGACCTTTTTCGCAACCGATCGTCGGATGGCTCGTAGAGTAGGGAGTCTAAGTTACGCAGCTAGACGCAGAGTGCGGGACAGGCCCGAAACTCCAATCGCTAGAAACGCATGGAGGTGAAGCCGCCGTCGCAGTAGAGGTCTTCACCAGTTATGAACGAGCCCGCTCGGCGAGAGAGGAGCAAGAGAGCTGGTCCAATGAGTTCTTGGGGTTCGCCAAAACGCTGAATCGGCGTTTGACGCATGATATTGTCGACCCGCTCGGTGTCGAGGATCTTGCGGTTCTGTTCGGCGGGAAAAAATCCGGGACAGAGAACATTGACCCGCACTTTTTGCGTCGCAAACTCGCGTGCGAGATTCTTTGTTAAGTTCACCACCGCCGCTTTGGCAGCGGAGTAGGCAAAGACTCGCGACAGGGGCAAGTGAGCCGTCACGCTGCCGATATTGAGGATCGAGCCCCCCTCGGCCTGGGTCCGCATGTGACTAGCAAAAATCTGACACCCTAGATGCGTGGTGGTGAGATTGCTCTCGACCACCCGGTTCCAATCTTCGTCTTTGATCTCGAAGTAAGGAGTTGCTGAGTTCGCGCCGGCGCAGTTCACGAGCATGTCGACTTGGCCGTGACGCGCGAGGACGGCTGCCAGCAATTGCTCGACCGAAGCCCGCTCGTCGGCCGTCACCGAGTGAAATTCTGCCGTGCCGCCGAGCTTCTCGATCGCTTGCACGCGAGCGATGCCCCGAGCTTCATCGCGACCGGCGACCACCACATGGGCTCCTGCCTGAGCAATGCCTTCGGCGAGCGTCCCACCGAGAACCCCCGTGGCGCCGACGACAACCGCCACTTGCGATTCGAGGCCGAACAGGTGTCGCACGAAGTCGGACATGAAGCAGATTCCCGGTTGCGATTGTGCGAGAGGATTGCCGAGTGCAGGCTTGCCTCGGCGGTGGGCTCGCAAGCAGGAGAAGAGGTGGCTTGCGAGCCGCTAGGACAACGGGTGAATCAGCGCAGCTTACGATTTGGGCGTAGCACGCTTGCTGATCCAATCGGTGTGGAACTTGCCAGTCTTGTCGGTCCGCTCGTAGGTGTGAGCGCCGAAATAGTCGCGCTGCGCTTGCAGCAAGTTGGCTGGCAAACGTTCGCGACGCAGGCTGTCGTAGTACGACAGAGCGTTGCTGAATTCGATCACCGGCAAACCAAGCTGAGCAGCAAGGACCACCACTTTGCGCCACGAGTCTTGTGCCTTGGCCGTAGCTTCAGCAAAGAACGGGTGGAACAACAGGTTTTCGAGGTTCGGATGGGCGTCGAAAGCTTCCTTGATACGCTCGAGGAACTTCGCGCGGATGATGCAGCCACCACGCCACAGCAGAGCGATATCGCCGTAGTTCAGCGGCCATTTGTGCTCGGCCGCAGCAGCTTGCAGCTGCACATAACCCTGAGCGTAGCTGCAGATCTTCGAAGCGTAGAGCGCTTGCTTCACCGCGTCGATGAACGCCTTCTTTTCCCCGACCGAAACACCAGCCGTGGCAACCGTGGGTCCTTGGAGGATGCCCGAAGCTTTCACGCGAGCTGCTTTCATGGCCGAGAGGCCACGAGCATAAACCGCTTCGGTGACCATCGTGCTCGGAACGCCAAGATCGAGCGCCAGTTGGCTCATCCACTTGCCCGTTCCCTTGGCACCAGCCACGTCGAGAATCTTGTCGACGAGATAGCCCCCTGCTTCTTCGTCCTTCACGCTGAAGATATCGCGGCTGATCTCGATCAAGTAGCTTTGCAGCTCGCTGTTGTTCCACTCTTCGAAGACGTCGTACAGCTCTTCGTTCGAAAGGCCACCCGCTTCTTTCAGCATCAGGTAGGCTTCGCAAATCAGCTGCATGTCGCCGTATTCGATGCCGTTGTGAACCATCTTCACGTAGTGACCAGCACCACGTGGACCGACCCACTCGCAGCAAGGAATATCATTGTTCGGACCAACCTTCGCAGCGATGGCTTGGAAGATCGGCTTGACGAGTGGCCAGCCAGCTTCGCTACCGCCGGGCATCATGCTTGGGCCTTTGAGGGCCCCTTCTTCGCCACCCGAAACACCGGTGCCGATGTACAGCAGCCCCTTGCTTTCGATGTAAGCGGTACGGCGTTCGGTGTTGGTGTAGTGCTCGTTGCCGCCGTCGATAATCACGTCGCCGGGCGAGAGATGCGGGAGCAGCTGTTCGATGAGATCATCAACTGCTGGTCCAGCTTTCACCATCATCATGATCTTGCGAGGCGTTTTGACCGACTGGACCAACTCTTCCAGCGAGTGACAGCCGACGAACTGCTTCCCCTTCGCGCGGCCACTAATAAAGTTGTCGACCACCGAAGTGGTGCGGTTGAAAACAGCGACGCTGTAGCCGCGGCTTTCGACGTTGAGAGCGAGGTTCTCGCCCATCACTGCCAGTCCGATCAAACCAAAATCGCAAGATGCCATGAGAGTTGACTAACCAAAAAGTGATTCAGAAACTTGGAAAGATTGTATGCAGCTTGATCCGCAGTTCCGCTGAAGATTCGTTAGGAACTGCGGAGCGTCTCTTGTCGCACTACACCACGGGCCACGAGGGCTTTTCGGGCAAGTACTTTTCGAATTCGGCGAGCAGTTTGGTTTGATAGTCGCCGGCGAACGTGCCACCAAAGAAACGCTCGATACCTTCTTCGTAGAAGTTCTTCCAGCTGGCATCTTCGTGACCAGGATTGATCGGGAAGAAGAGGCAACTGTTGGCTTTGGCAGCCGAGTAATCGCCGGGGGCATCGCCGATCATGAGGGTGTGATTGGCGGCGTACTTCTTCGAGTTGACGAGAATTTCTTTCTTCGTCCCCACTTCCTGGCCGCAGATCTTAACGATGTGTTTGTCGATACCGTGCTCGTGCCACTCTTTTTCAAGTGCGGCGTTAGGGGTCGCTGAACAGACGATGAGATCGGCCTTTTCAGCAAGCTTGTCGAGGCTTTCGCGAACCAGCGGGAAAGGGGGCACCGCGCGGACCATCTCGTCAACCGTCTTGTTCACCGCCTTGGACCAAGCGAGGCACTGCGTCAGAGCAGGATCATTCGTCGCCTTCACTTTGGCTTCGAGCGCTGGGTTACCGAGTTTGGTCTCTTCTTTGAGCCAAGCGCGGAGCGACTCGGGAATCTCGACCTTGAAGCCACGACCGATGACTTCAGGACGACGAGCGAGCCACTCGAGTGCTTCGACCAGCGCCGGGAAGCGGTTGATGCCGCGGCTCTTGCTGTAGAGGTTCACAAACTCAGCAGCTTCGCGAGCGTATTTGCTCACGGCTTGCAGGTTGTAGTAGTTGATGATGTTGGGAATGAAGCATTCTTTGTGCTTCAGTTCCATCGTATCAAACGCACATCCATCGGAGTCGATACCGACCAGGAAGGAGTGTTTGGGGGTGATTTCGAACATAGTTTGGAGGGGCCAGAGGTTAGGGGGCAGGGGTCAGGTAATACGGTTGAAAGTAACGAAAAAATCTACCGAAGGAATGTTCTATCCATTGAAGAATTCGAGGTGAAACTGACCGATCAACCCTCAGTCTAGTTTTCGTCGCAACGAATTCTGAAGTCCGTTAATCATTCGTCCAAGTTCTTGAAGCCTAGCTGTGAAGTCACTGAATTTTTCAGGCTTGAGGTAACCAAGTCGCTCAGAGATAAGAAGTTGTGTTTCAAGTTCTGCCAGAGATCCACAGGCTATCGACAAGTGCTTTAAAAACTCTCTGGTGGAATCTCGTTGATGACCTTCCGCAATGTTGGATGGAATCGAAACGGCACATCGGCGAAGCTGACTACAAATTCCAAAAAGTTCGTGCTTAGGGAAATTTTCGAGGAGCAGGCAGATCTCAACCGCAAGATCAACACTTAACTGCCAAACCCTGAGCTCTCGATAGCTTTTCATCGCATTAGAGCTTCACCCAAAATACTCTGCTGTCACTGCTTCTCTCCCTGGTCTCCGCCCCCTGACCTCTGGCCCCCTTGCACGGGCCTTCGGGCCCGCCTACTTCCGATCCGCTTGGGGAATGTACTTGGCGAGCTTTTGAGTTGCGTATTTTTTCTCGAGGCGGGTGAGGCGTTGGCGGCCGTCGACCATCGGGAGGCTGAGCATCCCTTCGCCCACGAGCGGTTTGGCGTAGCGAATAAAGTCGTCGGTGACGTCGTTACCTGCGGCGGTGATCCAGTTTTTGGGGAACATCCGTTCGCTGTTGGCGACAAGTTCCAGCGGAGCTTTGTCGTACCGCACGCTGTAAATCGAACCTTCGTTGCGAAGAATCGTCGCCATGTAGCCACTTTGGCCGGTGGTGGCGAGGTGCGCACACATCTCGCCGGCCCGGTAGGCTTCGTCGAGATCGACCGTCGAGGCATACGCCATCGAGTGACGCTGATCGGTCCCCGGGACATTGCCGCGAGCGGCTCCCTTGGCAGCGAGCCCCTTCGAGTTCAGGTAGTTCACCACGGTTTGAGCCACGGTGGTTTCACTCGAACTGAACTGCACGTGACCAAACGAGTCACGACGTTCGCCGAGACTCCCCACGTTAAAGCCTTCGCTGATCACCACCATGCAGCGGCCATCTCGCTTCAGCTGATCGTTGACGTTGTCGGCCAACTGCTCGAGCGAGCATGGGCTCTCGGCCAGATAGATCTGCAGCGGCATTTCGCGGTGCGGATCGGCTAGACGAGCGGCGGCTGGGATGAAGCCGATCTTGCGCCCCATCGCTTGCATCACGAGCACCGGGTCGGCTGGGCAGGAGCCCTGATTTTCTTCGTTCGCGTTTTGAACGGCGTGCATCCAGTATTTGGCACAGCTGCCGTAGCCCGGCGTATGGTCGATGAGCTTAAATTCGCTATCGCCAACGTCGTTGTCGATGGTCTTGGGTCCACCGATGCCGATGAGATCGAGTCCGCGCTCGTGGGCGAGCTTGGCGACCTTGTTGGCGGTGTCCATCGAATCGTTGCCGCCGATGTAGACAAAGTAGCCCACGTTGTGAGCTTTGAGGACTTCGATCACGCGCTCGAAATCTTCGGTCTGGTTCGGCTTGAGCTTGTAGCGACAGGTGCCGATCGAACCGGCAGCTGGGGTATAGCGGAGGAGCGAGATTTCGTCGGGATGCTGCGACGAGAGGTCGAGCAGTTCTTCCTTCAGAACCCCCTCGATACCATGGCGGGCACCGTAGACCGTGCCGATGTTCGCGTAGTTGCGAGCGGCTTCGACAATGCCTCGCAAGGTGTTGTTGATAACGGGGCTGGGTCCGCCACTCTGGGCGACCACCATGTTCTTCGGCTGGCTCATGGGAAGCGGTGTTGCTCTAGAGAAATGCTTGTGGACGACGCCCTAGGCATCGTGCCCCGCGACGCGGGGGAAGAGGACGACTGGACTCGCCAGAAACGTTCAGCGGGCTGCAAGGGAACCGGCCAGTGGGTTGCACCGTAGGGGTGCCCCTGGGGCCGCCAGCGCTCGGCAAATCACAAGCCCGCGATTCTACAGCCGACCTTGCACCCCTTCAATGACGCACGGGTCCCCGCCCGCAGCGGAAACTTGCCGGTGAACTCCGGTTGGCTGGTGCGGTTAAAACCAGTGAGGCAAACCTGGCAGTCGACGCAGAGGGAAGCGGTCGACGAACGAATTTTGACGACTCGAGGGCCGTTTTTCCCGCCTCAGGCGGTTGGCGAAGGGTGCGTCGCAAGACATAATGAGGACTTGGAATCGGTGCAAGCTGATTGGCTACCGGCGAAGAGCGTTGCGTACAAGGGGCGCTCGATATCGCCACGTGGCCAGCAGTGGCTCGCCAAAATTCATCCCACCTTTGCCAACTTCGCTGGCTTGATTGTTTGCTCGGCGAGCAATTCAATCGCGCGGCGGGCCACGCGGCACATGTTTTTTGCCTAGGAGACATTCCCCTGTCCAGTTCACGTCTTCACGTCGGATTTCTTGCTGCCGCGGCGATCGTGGCCCTCAGGCTCGGCATCGGCCTCCACTTCTACCTCGAAGGTACGAGCAAGCTGCAGGACCCCAAGCCTTTCACCAGCTACTTCCTGGCTGCTGCCAAAGGCCCGCTGGCACCTCAGTACAAAAAAATGATCTGGGATGCCGACGGCCTCTACCGAATGGATTCCAAACTGGCGGGGGCTCACTGGAAGGGCTATGCCTCGCAGGCCAGTTCGCACTTCGGATTCGACAAAGATCAGTCGGCTGCCTCCGCTAAGCTCGCCACCAGCTACGAAGAACGCCTCCGGGCGTGGCTTGGTAGCAACTCCGACGAGATCGAAGAGTATCAGCTGGGGCTCGAGCGCCGCGACAAAAATGCGCAGCAACAGGTGCGACAAGATCTTGCTTCACTCCGGGCCCATGATGCTAAAATCGAAAGTGAACGCAATTCTCTGAAAATGAAGGTACTCCCCACGATCGACAACCTGTGGAAAGACCTCGAAAACGACATCAACGCGCTCGCCACGACCGAGCAATACCAAAAGAGTGGTCGCCTCGAAATCGGCAAAGTGGGGCGCCGCCCGCTCGATAGCGAATTCATGGACTGGTTTGTGCCGTACTTCGACACCACTGTCGGCGTGCTGCTGATCCTCGGCCTCTTCACCCGCTTTGCAGCGACAGCCGCTGGCCTGTTTCTGCTGTCGGTTTGTTTGTCGCAATTCCCCGGCTCGGTCGGGGCAGCTCCAATCTATTACCAGGGAGTGGAAATGCTCGCGCTGTTTGTTCTTGCAGCAATCGGCGCGGGGCGCTTCGCTGGACTCGACTTTCTTGTAACCGGACTCATTCGCAACTGTTGCGGCTCGAAACAGGGAGTGAAAGCATGAACCTGAATCCCGAAGAAAAGGCCATTGGCCAAGACAACTACTACGACGCCCTCAGCGTTTCGCGCCGCGACTTCCTCAAAGGAGTGATTGCCGCAGGTGCAGTTTCCGGTGCTGGCCTGGGTGCCATGTACTTCGGTTACGGCAAAGTGGCCGACCCGGTACGCGTGGCGGTGATCGGCACGGGTGACGAAGGAAGCGTGCTCATCGGTGGTTGTAACCCCGAGTACGTCAACGTCGTCGCCATTTGCGATATTCGCCCCTACAACATCCATCGCGCGTTTCACGGCGACTGGGCCAGCGACACCGCTCTGGGTGCTCGTCCAGGTCTGATCAAAAAGTATGGCTACGCCGACGAAAAAGATGCCAAGTCGAAGGTGAAGGTCTACACCGACTATCGCGACGTCCTGAAGGACGAAAACGTCGAAGCGGTGATCATCGCCCTGCCGCTGTTCCTTCACGCCATCGTCGCTGTAGAAGCGATGCAGGCCGGCAAACACGTTCTCACCGAAAAGCTGATGGCCCACAATGTGGCCGAATGCAAGGTGATGGGACGAGTTGCCGACAAGCAAGATCTCTATCTGGCTGTGGGTCACCAGCGTCACTACAGCGTGCTCTACGACAACGCAGTGAACCTGATTCGCTGGGGTCTGCTGGGTGAATTGCATCACATTCGTGCCCAGTGGCATCGTGGCAACTTGCCTGGCGCTGATAGCTGGCAACAGCCGCTGCCAGGTGGCGAAATGGCTTACATCGGTGGCGATCAGAAGAAGGTCGACCTGATCACCGAACAGCTCACCAAGATGAAGAAAGAAGCCGAGAAGGAAAAAGATCCTGCTCGCGCTTTGGGGCTCGCCAAACGCATTGCGCAGTGGACAGCCTGGGCCCAAGACGCCGGCGTGAAGGCCGAAAACTACGGCTACGAAAGCTTCAGCCTCGGTGGACGCTCGCACACGGCTCTAGAAGAACTCTGCCGCTGGCGGCTCTTCACTCGCACCGGTGGCGGTTTGATGGCCGAACTCGGTAGCCACCAACTCGACGCCGCGAGCATCTTCTGCAGCGCTTTGCGCCGCGATGGCAAGAAGGCTCATCCGCTCAGCGTGCATGCTGTCGGTGGTCGTCACACGTTCCCTGCCGATCGTCATGCTGAAGATCATGTCTACTGCATGTACGAATTCCCCGGACCAGGTTACGAGCCTGACTTCCGTCCTGGCTACTACGACAAGTTCACCAACTACCCCGATCCGAAGACCGGCATTCCCGACTACGGCACCGATCCGAACAAGCGGATCGTCGTGACGTACTCGTCGATCATGGGGAACGGCTTCGGCGGCTACGGCGAAATCGTGATGGGTAGCAAGGGGACGCTGATCCTCGAACGTGAGCAGGAAGTGATGCTCTACAAGGATTCGAGCACCACCACCAAGGTGGGCGTGGCCAACGACAAGGGTGGTCCTTCGCTCGACACCCAAGCCAGCGGCAAGGGACCTGCCCTCGCCAAAGCAGCTTCGGGAGACAGCGGACCCGTCAGCCGCGGCTATACCGAAGAAATCGAGCACTTTGCTTGGTGCATTCGGAACAAGGCTCCCGAGAACCAACCACGCTGCAAGGCTGAAGTGGCACTCGGCGATGCCGTGATCGCCCTCACGTCGAACGTCGCGATTAACGCGGCGAATGCCGGCAAGGGTGGTCACGTGCAGTTCGACGAAGCTTGGTACGACATCAACGACGACAAGACTCCCGATGGAAGCGTCGTGAAGGAAGTGGCTGAGAAACTCGGCGCTAAACTTTCGTAGTCGATTGCCACCAGCAGTTCACCATCCCCAGCCTTCGAGCTGGGGCGAGTATCACCGATAAATCGCAGGCCCATGTCTCTCCTCGAGACGTGGGCCTTTTCTTTCGGCGACCACTCCTTTCTACTACCGGTTCGACAATGGCCGCGCCGGTCAGCTGCTCGCACGCGACGAAGAACGACTCGCGTATTTCGAGCCCTCTCATGTCCCGTCTATTTGCTAACTCATGTCCAGGAGATGGTTTCGTGGAGAAATGGCCTTTGGGAGTGTTTACGAGTGTCGATGCCGGCCTCGGTGTGAAATTGGAAGTCGCCCATGAACTGGGTGTACCGACCATTCAGATCCATGCCCCGCACGAACAGACCCGCACGAAAGAGGCGGCTGAAGCATTCCTCGCCCGGCTGAAGCAGTTCGGAATCGAGCTCACCTGTGTGTTCGGTGGTTTCGAGGGAGAGAGCTACGCCGATATCCCCACCGTGGTGCGCACGGTGGGACTCGTTCCACCCGCGACCCGCGCTGCTCGCGTCCGGGAGATGAAAGAAATCTCCGACTTCGCCAAGCTTCTCGGCTGTAAGGTGGTGGCGCTGCACATCGGTTTTGTGCCGCACGACACCACCGATCCGCTGTATCAAGAAATCATCGCCGTGGCGCAAGACCTGTGCGACTACGTGAAAACCAACGAACAAGCACTGCACCTCGAGACGGGACAAGAGACCGCCGACGGCCTGCTGCAGTTCATTGGCGACGTGGGGCGCGATAACCTGTTCATCAACTTCGACCCCGCCAACATGATTCTGTATGGCACCGGGGAACCGATCGAGGCACTGCGTAAAGTGGGCCGGTATGTTCGCAGCGTGCACTGCAAAGATGGCAAATGGGCTGCCAATCCTGGCAAGGAATGGGGCCAGGAAATGCCGCTCGGCGAAGGGGACGTCGGTATGGAAACCTACCTTCGTACGCTCGGCGAAATCGGCTACACCGGTCCCTTGACCGTTGAGCGCGAAATTCCCCAAGAGCCTGCTCGTCAAAAGGCCGAAATCGGCCACGCGATCAAGCTTCTGACCGAGCTGAAGGCGAAAATCGGCTAAGCGCCCACTCGAGTTCCTCGCGAACTTCAGGATCTTCTTCGCGCGTCAGTTGCTCCGCTAGTGCCTGACGCGCCAGGTCGCTCTCCAGCTGCGACGCCATTTCTCCCACGGCCCATGCCGCTGCGCCCCGAATGATCGCTTCCGGATCGCGCAGCAGCTGGATGAGCTGCGGCACAGCCCGCGTTTCACGCTGATTTCCGAGCACCACGCACGCATTGCGCACGATGCCGCGACGCTTGGTACGCCACAGCGGCGTGCCACGAAACTGAGTGCGAAACGCGGCGTCGTCCAGGGCAATCAGAGCGAGCAAGTCCGCCGGGTTTTCTCCCTCGCGAGGCTGAAACACAATCTCGGTGGCGACAGGCGAAAAACGATTCCAGGGGCAAACATCCTGGCAAACATCGCAGCCGAAAATCCAGTTTTGTAGGCCACTGCGCAGCTCGCGCGGAATCTGCCCCTTCAGCTCGATCGTCAGGTACGAAATACAGCGGCTCGCATCGAGCACACCCGCCTGCGGAAAGGCTTGCGTCGGGCACGCTTCGAGGCATGCCGTGCAGCTACCACAAAAGTCGCGCTCGTGCGGCTGATCGGTTGTCAGCTCTTCGCTCGTCAGCAGCGCTGCGAGGAAAAAATAGCTCCCTGCTTGGCGGTTAATGAGCAGCGTATGCTTTCCGGTCCAGCCGAGTCCGGCCACACTCGCCAGTTCACGCTCCAGAAGTGGCGCCGTATCGACCACCCCGCGCACCGCTGCTGAAGCTCGTTTTTCTTGGAGCCAATCGGCAAGATTGTCGAGCCGCTCGCGAATAATGTCGTGATAGTCACCATCGCCCCACGCGTAGCGCGAAATCCGACCAGTTCCAGGCACCACTTCACGGGGCTCAGCTGTCCGATAATGCATTGCCAGCATCACCACACTTTGCACACCATCGAGCACATGCCGCGGATGCGCGTACGCCTCGAGCCGTTTTTCGAGATACTGCATCTCTCCCGCATAGCCCCGCGCAATCCACTCGCGCAAATGGGTGAATCCCGCAGGTGAAATTGCTGGCGCTACCCCCACGAGCGCAAAGCCGAGCCGCTGGGCTTCGGCCTTCAATTGGCTCGTCAATTGGTCGCGCTCGTCACTCACTACTGCACTCGATCACAGGCTGCCACACCGCTGTCACGTAAGTGCGATGTGAAGAAGTTCGTCAACTGCCGCTTTCCGGCAAACGGTTTTGCGTATATTTATAGCTTGCCTGGTTTTGGCCGTTAGTTTGGAAGGACCGAAATGCCCTACGAATATCGAGATTCACGCAAGGTGAAGGTTGCCTGCGTACAAATGACCTGCACCGACGAGCGCGAGCCGAATGTCGAAAAAGCACTCGCTCGCATTGCCGACGCCGCTGCTGCCGGCGCGAATATCGTCTGCCTGCAGGAGCTGTTTACCGGTCCTTACTTCTGCCAGTCGGAAGATCACCGGCAGTTCGACCGCGCCGAACCCATTCCAGGCCCTTCGAGCGAAGCACTTGCTGCCGCTGCCAAAAAACATGGCGTGGTGATCATCGGTTCGTTGTTCGAGCGTCGCGCACACGGACTGTACCACAACACCGCTGTGATTCTCGATGCCGACGGCACGCAGCTCGGCATCTATCGCAAGATGCACATTCCCGACGATCCACTCTACTACGAGAAATTCTACTTCACGCCAGGTGATCTCGGGTTCCGTAGTTTCGCCACCAAGTTTGGCCGGATCGGTGTTTGTGTCTGCTGGGATCAATGGTATCCCGAAGCGGCCCGTCTCACTGCCCTCACGGGTGCCGAGATTATTTTCTACCCTACCGCGATCGGCTGGCTCCCCGAAGAGAAAGCCGAGTTTGGCGAGAGCCAGCACCGCGCTTGGGAAACGATGATGCGGAGCCATTCGATTGCCAATGGGGTTTTCGTCGCTGCGCCAAATCGCGTCGGTCGCGAAGGTGCTCTCGAGTTTTGGGGAGGTTCGTTCATCTCCGATCCCAATGGCAACCTGATCGCCAAAGCATCACACGACCGCGAAGAGATTTTGATCTCGGAGTGCGATCTCGGACTCGTGAACGTCGTCCGCACCCACTGGCCCTTCCTCCGCGATCGACGCATTGATGCTTACGGCGATATTACGAGGCGATACATCGATGACCTCCGCTAACGAACTCCCCGCGCAACTTGGTTATCGCTGGCCCGCGGAATGGGAACCGCAAGCGAGTGTCTGGGTCTCGTGGCCGCGCAATGTCGAAAGCTGGCCCGGTAAATTCGAGCCAGTTCCCGGCGAGTTTGCGCAGCTGGTGCGCGCGATGGCCCAGTTTCAGAGAGTCAACATCAACGCCGGACGCCCCGAGGTGATGGCGCAAGCCGAGTCGCTCGTCGGCAACGTGCCGAACGTGTTTCTGCACGACATTCCGACGAACGATGCCTGGTGTCGCGACCATGGACCAACGTTTTTGACGAGCGATCGTGATCTCCCCCCCGCCCTCGTCGACTGGCAATACAACGCCTGGGGTGGCAAGTATCCACCATTTGATTTCGACAACGAAGTCCCTGGGAAAATTGCGAAAATCCAAGGCCGCCATGTTTTCACTCCAGGCATCATCCTCGAAGGTGGCGCGATCGACGGGAATGGCCGAGGGACCCTGCTCACCACGCGCAGCTGTCTCTTGAACGAGAATCGCAATCCGCACCTCGATCAGGCCGCCACCGAGCAATACCTGCGCGACTATCTTGGGGTGCAGAAGATCCTCTGGATGACCGGGGGCGAAATCGAAGGGGACGACACCGATGGTCACATCGATCAGCTCGCGCGCTTTGTCGATGCACGAACGGTCGTCGTTTCGGTGTGCGAGGACGAAAGCGATGAGAACTACGGGCCGACCCAGCAGAACTTGGCCGAACTCCAAGCGATGACCGATCAAGACGATCGTCCGCTCGAAATCGTGCGTCTACCACTCCCCCGGCCACTGTTTGTCGACGATCAGCGACTGCCGGCTGGTTACTGCAACTTTGTGTTCGTCAACGGCGGAGTCGTTGTGCCACAATTTGGCGACCCCGCCGATGCGCGGGCGATCGCGATCCTGCAAGAGTTGCTTCCCCATCATCGCGTGATCGGTTCGCCATCACTCGATTTGGTGTGGGGACTCGGATCGTTCCACTGCCTCTCGCAGCAAGAGCCTCTTACGAAGTTGCCACTTCCGAAATAGCTCGCCTGCTATCGACTGGCGACGATGCGTCGCGTCGAGCTACTTTTGCTCGTCGCGACCATCGCGACTGGATTTTCCCGCGACGAGCACCACGGCAATCACGATGGGAACGATCAGCCCCATCATGCAGACCAGTCCGAGGATGATCATTTCAATCATACCGATTCCAATCATAGCGGTCTCTTTCGTGGTGTACGAAGGCTTAAGGCTAGCTGCACTGCTCCATCGGTTGGTTCGTTTCCGACTATTTGGGCTCGTGGCGATCTCTTCCCGACTGTGAAGCGGCGACAACGATGACTGCCACGACGACAGCGACGATCACCACGGCCACCAGGCCAATCAGTGCCACCGCGATCAAACTCATCGCCATTGTCTCAGCTCCTGCACACTTAAGGATTTCACGACAGATCACCGGGAAGACTATTCGGCAACCATGCGCCGATATTGCTAATCTTGCGCTGAACGGGGCATTCCCCTAGCGACGAGTTTACCGGAAACTCGCTACGATAATGGCCACAATCTTTTGCCGCTACTTCCCGCAGAGTCCAAGCGATGGCCAAGAAGAAATCTACATCGAAGTCGACCTCGAAACCAACACCAGCCAAGTCTGCCCCTTCGAAGCAGGCAACCAGCGGCCCTGGTTCTGCCGATCGGACGCACTGGCTGGTGAAGACCGAACCTGAATCGTGGAGTGTCGACGATTTTTTGAAAGCGCCGAAGAAAACGACCCACTGGGACGGGGTTCGAAACTACCAAGCCCGCAATATGCTCCGCGATGAAATGAAGCTGGGGCACGAGGTGCTTGTGTACCACAGCAACGCCGAGCCACCGGCGATCGTTGGTCTTGCAGAGGTAGTGCGCGAGGGCTACCCCGATCCAAGTTCGTGGGACAAGTCGAGTCATTACTTCGACGAAGGGACATCCCCCGATAACGTCCGCTGGTACATGGTTGATCTGCGGCTGAAAGAGAAATTCGCCCAACCAATTCCACTCCCTCAGCTGCGCGAGGATCCGCAGCTCGACGGCATGGAACTACTCCGCAAAGGATCGAGGCTGAGCGTGCAAAGTGTTTCGAGCGCGCACTTTGCCCATATCTTGCGACTCGCTGGCGCGAAGTAAGCCCCCTCGCAGCAGCGGCGACTTACGGCAGTTCGACCGCCTCGGGTTCCGCCTCGATAATGCGCATCGACTGCCACTTCCCTTGAATGAAACGGGTGCAGTAAACGGCGGAGAGCGTGAAGAGCCAAAACGCGAGAACCCACCACCAGCCAAAGATGTTCCAGCCGAGTTTGAACTGGCCAAAGGCACCAATCGAAACAGCTGCGCCGGAAACAATCGTGACGGTGAAGAGGACAAAGCGTGTATCCCCAGCCCCTTTGAGCGCACCGACAAACACCGTTTGCAGTGCATCGAACCAGCAGTAGCAGGCGACGAAGCGAAGCAGAATCACAGTCAGTGCGCGCACCTCCTCGAATTCAGCAGCATCTTTGGCTCCCGATTCATGGGCGAGCAAAAAGAAATCGGGGATTGAGATATAAGCGATAGCGAAGACACCGGTGTAGCAGAGCGCGATCACCTGAGCCGTCCAAGTGGCACGCGCCGCTAGCTTTGGATTACCAGCCCCCAGTTGCTGTCCCACGAGGGTGGTCACCGCAATGCTGATTCCAAATACAGGAATGAACGCCACCGCATTCACGTTAAACGCCAGACCTGTGGCGGCAGCTTCGGTGGCGCCGAGGCGGTAAACAAACATCGTCATCAGCGAGAAAGCACACGCCTCGACCGCCATCGGTAGCGCGCTGGGAATGCCGTAAATTACCATTCGTTTGGCCAGTTCGTAGTCGAAACGCAAGCGACCTGCGAGCCCAAACTTTTCGCGATTTTCGTCGCGACTCATCAGCCAGCCGAAGATGAGAACGTTCGACCAGTTGGCAATCACCGTGGCCAGCGCTGCCCCTTTGATCCCCAGTTCGGGAAGCCCCGCAACACCGAAGACAAGCATGTAGTCGAGCACGATATTCACGAGCGTGCCAAAGACGTTTACACGCATCACCGTCCAGGTGAGACCGCGACCGGTGTAGTAGCTCGACATGGCGTTTGAGAGGACGACGGCACCAGCTCCGGGCGCCATCCAGCGGAAATAGTCGAGGCCACTTTGTGACAGCTCTGAAAACGTAAAGAGGTAGGAGGCGAGTGGAATCGAAATCAGAAAAATCGGCGTCATGATCCAGCCGAAGATCTCCCCCTGCCCCACCGCGCGGCCAATGCGACCGTATCGCTCGGCACCGTAATACTGAGCCACGAAAGCATTGCAGTACGAGGCCACTCCCATCGGCAGGCAGAGCATCGTCCAGTGCATCATCCCGGCGGGAAGCGAGGCTGACATCGCTTCGGTCGAATACCACATCAGGAACATGCGGTCGACGAACCACTGCACCGACCAGAAAGCGGTGGAGACAATCAGCGGAAAGGCCACCGCAAGCACATCTCGACCACCGCACGGCCGGTTCCACCAGGTTTCTGTCGATCTGGTCGGATCGGCAGCGAGCGATTTCATAGAAAAATGCCTTCGAGAGAGGACTGGCTGCTGATCACTTCAGCGGAGGGTCGTCCATGCCCAGAGCGAAGATCATCGAGTATAACAAAAGTACACGCATTGGCTGGTGCCAACGATGAAATCGCGAGCCAGTCTACGGTGGACAGCACCGGTCGCAGTCGGGTTCGCGCTCGGTTTGTATGAATTTTTAGCTACCGGTAGCTTGTCACCTCTTTCAACGACTGCTGCAAGGAACGTTTTCAGCATGACGCTCACAACCACGCAGGCGATTGGGTTTTCTCTCGGCGCTCTTGCGCTCGGGCTGCTCGTTGTGATGATCGTGAACATGGCTCGCAGTCGCATGAATCCGCTGCAATGCGTGCTGTGGGTCCTCGCGTGGCTGATCGCCAAACTGTGGTGGCGAGCGCAACTTCCAGGACCAGTTCCACTTCCCGAGAACGTCGGGGCCATCCTGGTGGTGAATCATCGCAGCAGCGTCGATCCTTTTTTCGTACAGACAGCAACCGGTCGCAAAGTGCACTGGATGGTGGCGCGCGAGTACTGTGAAAGTGCAGCGTTTGGTTGGTTCTTGCGCGCGGTGGAAGTGATTCCGGTGAATCGTGGCGGCGTCGACACGCAGTCGACGAAGGCCGCGCTGCGACTCACAGCGGCGGGTGGTCTTGTCGGAATGTTCCCTGAAGGTCGCATCAACATGACCGACGAATTCATGTTGCCGGTGCGCCCCGGCGTCGCCATGATCGCGCTCAAATCGAAAGTGCCACTCCTTCCTTGCTACATCGAAGGCTCTCCTTACGGCGGGACCGCCTGGAGTCCGTTTTTGATGCGAGCCCGAGTCAAAGTGAAGTATGGCGACCCGATCGATATCACCGAATATCTGGGGCGCGAGCACGAAGAGGGTGTGCTCGAAGAGTTGACGCTGCGGGCCGTGAAAGCGCTGGCTGAACTCGCGGGAAAGCCCGATTTCGAGCCTAAACTGGCAGGTAAAAAATGGAAGCCGACCCAGGAAGAACTCGATGCCGACGTCGCTCGGCTGAAAGAAAAACAGTCGCGCGACGAAGCGAGTGGAGCACCGTAGCTCGCTACTTGGACGGAGAAAACAGCCGACGCGCTTCGTCGCTCTTACGCGCGAGTTGCTGCTGAACTTCGAGCATCGATGTCCCTTCGGCGAAAACTGTCAGCAGCGGCATCCCTGCTGCAAACTGCTCGAGAGGATGGGGCACATCGGCCCAGTCATCACGCAGACTTAGATCGCTCGACGCAGCGCAACTCTCCGTCGCATAGACAATTTGCTTCCCCACAATGCGTCGATCGGCACGATCGGCAATAGTTAGACTGGCGACGTCTAAATCCCCTCCACAAGCGCGACAATGCCAGTCGAGCGCAGGGACACCGGTGGCACGTTCGAGGATTTCTACGCTGGCCGTATAACGCGGATTGATCTCGACCACGGCAAGTCCGCTGGAAGTTCGAATGCAATCGATCCCGACAATTCCCACCAGTCGATGCTCGGCAGCAAAAAGCTTCACAAAACTTCGGATCTGCGTAGTTTCAACTTCTGTGAGCGATAGGGGACCGATCGATCCAGCGTAAACATATGCCCCGCGCGGATGCGCTTGTTCGTGCAGCTGACGTGTCGCGCCAAGCAGCTGCACTCCCCCGCGAGAAACCACTACCAAAATCGCTAGAGATTCTCCTTCCGCATGCTCTTGGGCAAAACAGCGACGTGGAATCGTTTCGCTGGTAGTGAGCGATCGAATCGCCAGTCCACCTGCCGATCGAAGTGGCTTCACGAGATAGCGCTGCTGAGAGCCAGCGAGTTGATCAGCAGCGAATCGTACGTCTAGCGCGCGCAAACCAGCGCGACTCGCCATTTGCTGAACGAGGGTTGGCGATCGCACCGCACGGAGCGTCTCTGGATGGTTACCCAGCAGGCGACGTTTCCGCGCCATGCGCTCGATCAGCAGCGGATAGTTTTCGAGGCCACCTGTGTAAATCCAAGGTGCCTCAGGAGCCTGATCGATAGCGCGCAGGAACTCGGTGGGATAGCGCTGAATCTGCACGACCGGCGCAAGGGCCCGCAGATCCTGATCGGCAAAGAGATCCACGCACCAAGGCTCATAGCCAGCCCGCACAGCCGACTGGGCCAAAGCGCGGGTCGATGCCCCGAGAATGATGAGTGGCGACGGCATGGGGCAACGACTGTTTGCTAAGACTCGCGAAAATGAGTGGTCGTTTCTCAGGACATTACGCCCTCACGAAACGCCATTATTCATCGAGATTTAAGTTGTTTTCTGCTCAAACGCGCGAAGAGCAATTTCATAGACCTCGCGTAGAGGCAGATTCTTTTCGGCAGCAATCACGCGGCAAGCTTCGTACTCGGGAGAGAAACTTTCCGTGCCGTCGGAAAGGGTCGCCAGTTTGCCAGCGACGAGGCCGATCGATGTCTCCACCGAACATGCCCGGCGCTCGAGTTTGTGACGACTCGCCAGGTAGCGCCGGATTCCAAGCGTGCCGGTTTCGCGGAACAAAATCTTTTCGCACTTCGCCGCCAGTTCTGCTGGAGCCAAGACCGTGATGAGAACACCGGGGCGATTCTTTTTCATCTGAATCGCAGTGGTGTAGACATCGAGTGCGCCGGCGTCGAGCAATTTCGAAGTGGCATGGCCAATCACTTCTCCGGTGACGTCGTCGAGATTGGTCTCGAGGACCCACACATCGTCGCGAGCAAGTTCAGCGGTCGACTCGCCGATGATCAGCCGCATGATGTTCGGCTGTACTTTCAGGTCGTGATCCCCAGCCCCGATACCGATGGTTTGCATCGTCATCGCCGGGAGTGGACCAAACGTGTCAGCGACAGTGGCGACAATGGCGGCACCGGTGGGGGTTGTGAGTTCGATGGTCGCAACCGAAGGAGCGAGTGGAATTCCCTTGAGGAGTTCGGCGGTTGCTGGAGCCGGGATGCTGACGCGGCCGTGATCGATTTCGATAAAACCGCTTCCCGTTGGCACCGGAGAACAGACGATCCGATCGACACCCAGCAGCGTAATTCCGACCGCAGCGCCGACGATATCGGCAATCGAATCAGCCGCCCCCACTTCGTGGAAATGGACCTTTCGCAGATCGGTTCCATGCACGGTCGCTTCAGCGATTCCGAGCTTGGTGAAAATCCGTTTGGCGAGGTCTTTTTGGGGCGCGGTGAGAACCTGCGAGGCTTCGATCTTGTCGACGATATGGTGCAGGTGGCGGTGCGCCTTCTCAGGCTCGGTATGCACTTTCACCTTCAGCGAGCGAAACCCTTTGCGATGCACACTGGTGGCTTCGAGCCGACAAACGGGAATCGCGAGCGAGTCGATAGCAGCCTGCAATTGCTCGAGCGGAACCCCAGAGTCGACGAGGGCTCCGAGGAACATATCGCCGCTGATGCCGCTCAAGCAATCGATGTATGCAATCTTCATGCTCGCTAACTTTCAGCTGCAAAAAATCAACAAGAACCGACGACAACACTCAGGAGGGAGCGGTTGCTACTGCGAATTACTTTGTTTTTTGGTGCACCACTTCGATGACCGAAGAGATGCCGCCACGAGGAGTGAAGCGAGCGGTGAGGACAAGATGCCGGGGCTCAAGCACTGCGACCAAGTCGTCGAAGATCGAGTTCGTGACGTTCTCGTAGAAGATTCCGCGATTACGGAAGCTTTGCAGGTAGAACTTAAAGCTCTTCAGCTCCACGCATTTCGCATCGGGGGTATAGCGGAGCGTGATGGTGCCAAAGTCGGGCTGCCCTGTGAGGGGGCATACCGAAGTGAATTCGGGGGCGACGATCTCGATCGTATAGTCGCGCGAGGGGAACTTGTTTTCGAACGTTTCGAGCAGATTTCGGGGGGTATCAGACACGCCGGGCTTCTCCTTTTCGTGAATTACGTATTGTGTCATTATGGCTAGGCTCGCGCAAAGGGGGCGAGGTTACAACTACCGCTATGCTGATCGCTGAACTTTACACGTCGCTGCAAGGGGAAGGGCGCCTGACAGGCACCCCGAGCGTGTTTGTGCGCGCCAGCGGCTGTAATCTTCGCTGCTGGTTTTGCGACACCCCCTTCACGAGCTGGCAACCTGAAGGGGAAGACTGGAGCCTCGAAGAAATCGTTCACCAGGTGCAGGCGAAGCAAACGTCGCACGTGGTGATCACCGGCGGCGAACCGATGCTCTATAGCGAAATGGTGCCGCTGACGCAGGAACTGAAGCGACTCGGGCTGCACATCACCATCGAGACAGCAGGCACGCTTCATTTGGAAGTTGCCTGCGATTTGATGTCGATTAGTCCCAAGCTCGCCAGCAGCACGCCGAGCGTGGCGCGTGCTGGTCGCTGGGCAGCTCGTCATGAGCGCGTGCGGCATCAGCCCCACGTGATTCGCAAAATGATCGCCGAGTACGACTATCAGCTGAAATTTGTGATCGATAGCGAGAGCGATTTCGCGGAGCTCGACAGTTGGCTCGAAGAGTTTCCCGAGGTTCGTCCCGAACGAGTGCTGCTGATGCCGCAAGGAACGAAGCTCGAGGAGTTAGCGGCGCGTAGTGCTTGGCTCGCCCCCTTTTGTGCCGCTCGCGGGTTTCAGCTTTGTCCGCGAAAACATATCGAGTGGTACGGCGCAACGCGCGGCACTTAGCAGGTGAAAACAACATGGCGAAGAACAACCACGCGCGATTTATCGCCCATAAGGGCTGACGTCGGGACGTTCAGTAATACGATCGGCAGCAGCGGCATCGTCACCCAGTGTCGGCAGATAGCGGTAGTAGACTTCCAGCATGAGTGCGCCAAGCGCCGTGCTGTAAACACGTCCGCCGTAGCCACCCCAGATTTGATCGGGGTCCCAGCTGCCAGCCATCGCTCCATCGAGTCGCTGCGTCGAAAGCAACTCGCGCTGTAGCTCACGATTCCACGTTTCCCATTCGCGCCCTTGCTGCTGAAACGTCGCCAGGGTCGCGTAGTACCAGTAGTAAAAGTTTCCGCTGCGTGCACTCGGCCGTTCTTCGAGAATGAATTGCAGCCCTTCGCTGGCGGTCGCTTGGGCTACGTTTTCCCCGAGAAATCCGCGACAAACCATTGCTTCGGCGGTCATGGTGCGCGAGGGACGATCGCCCGCACGATAGGCCGCTAGTCCCCGCGCACGCCCCGACGTGCAACTCGCCAAGAATCGGCGCATGCGCAGATTTGTTTCGGCTGGAATCGGCAACCCCGCGAGTTCGGCGCTCTTGAGCGACATCACATGCCAGCCGAACTGGCTCATATCGCCCGCATCTCCGGGGCGATAACGCCAGCCACCAGCGACGTGCTGAGCGCGAAGTGTGTACTCGATCGCTTTCGCCGCGCCAGGCTGCAGCCGCTCGTCGCCGGTGAGCGCAAACGCTTCGCACACGGCCAGTGTGGCGATGGCATGCGCATACATCGCCGCAAAGAGTTCGGCGTTTCCTGCGAGGCATCCATCGTCAGTTTGACTGGCTAAGAGAAACTCGAGGCCATGCTGCACCGACTCGCGATGATCGCCAGCCAGATGTGTTTCACCACGCCCCATGAGGGCCAGTAGCGCAAGACCTGTGATTGCTGTGTCGGCTTGTGCTCCTGCACCGCCACGATCGTGTCCTAAAGTGCGAGTTTCGCGGCCACCACCATGGGCATCGCAGTCCCAGCGACCATCGGCCGATTGATTTGCAACTAGCCAGTCGATGGCAGCAGCGACGGAGGCTTCCGTTTGCGGAGTACCACCAAAGCGGCTCGCGATGAGGAGTCGATCGGCCTGCATGCGTGCTTGGAGCAGTGCGGGAACAGGCTTGCCGTCGCCACTGCGGCGAATGGTGGTCGGAAGCTGGCCGACACGGGAAGTTTCGAACACATTCTGCGCCGAGGAGGTAACTGGGTTCGGCCGGGGCACGAGAGGCGCGGGCTCTGCTGGCGGCTCTACAGCAGCCACTTCTGGAGCGACAGCTTCCGACGGCATCGGCCCCATCTCGGCCAGATCCCCGGCGTTTTCGGTGGGTGTCTTATCAACCGGTGGAGTCGCTGCTGGGGGCTCTGGCAGGAGCGCCGGAGGCGAAGGTTCACGCTGCACCAGTTGCGGTGGCATCGGAGCAGGACTGTCGCTCGGCTGCGGATTTTCCGCAGGATTCTGAGCAACCTCTTCCTCGGGCAAATTCACTTTATCGGGCGACAGCAGATCGGGACCAACAGGTTTTTCGGAAACCGACCATTCCCAGGGCTGCTGCGAGTCTTCGCTGGCGGGGGAGGCATCTTGATCGGAATTTTCATCGGCGAGCCGCACCTGCATCGTGCCACTCGAGGTGATCCGTCCTGGTGAGTCGAACAGCACGCGCGTGCCATAGGCGTACATCAAAAGGAGCAAGTGAGCGAAGAGCGAAAGCCCCGCGCATTTAGCGAGCGGACGGGCATGCCCCCAGCGGGTCCACATCAACGTCACAAGGCCCGTGGTGAGGATCGCTAGACCAATGAACAGAATCGTAGCGAGGGCGCGATCGCTGGAACCAGCAGCAAGCAGGAGTAGGGAATTGCTCGCGGCCACAGGTTATCGTTCCTTGGTTCCTAGTCGGACCGAGATTCCCAAATCAGAAATTCCCGCCTCGCGGCATGCGGTCAGAATGGCGGCAACATTTTGCAGGTCAGTCTGTGCATCGCCGCGCACCACCACCCCCAGTTCGTTGTACTGCTCGCGGGCTGTTTTGAGTTCGCTCGTCAACTGACCGAGCGACAACTCCTGTTGATTCATCTGAATTTTGCCATCGCGAAACACGTTGATCACCCGCTTCTGAGGAGCGGACGAAAGTGGGGCGGAACTCGATACCTGAGGCAATTTCAGATCGATACTTTTCTCGATCTCCGTGAAGCGAGTACCAACCATAAAGAAAATGATGAGCTGAAAAACGATATCGATCATCGGCGTCAGATTGATCGATGGCATCTCGTCTTGATGGGTTTTCAGCGGCATGGAAGTGATCTGTTTTTCGGGGAGTTAGCGATGGTTTCCTCGTAGCGAGCTAGGCGGCCGCTTTGGCTCGTTCTTTCCGAGCAGCGCGGCTCGATTGCTCGAGCGCATCGGACGAGATGAGCTCCACCACTTGTTGCCCTAGCATGTCGATTTCGGTGATGTGCTGATCGACCCGTCCGACGAAGTAGAGATAGGCGATGAGCGCAGGAATCGCCACCAGCATGCCTGCGGCAGTGGTGATCAAAGCTTCCGCAATGCCACCGGCAAGTGCTTCGCGCTGACCAGATGCTTCAGCGGTGGCGATGGCGTTGAAGCTCGAGATCATACCGAGCACAGTCCCCAGGAGTCCGAGCAAAGGACTGACTTGCGAAATGCCGTTGAGGAGCCGCAAGTGCCGGCGGAGTTGATTTGTTACTCGTTCGCCCGAGTCGAGAATCGCCTGCTCGACTTCGACTGCTGTCCGTCCCCATTTTTTCGCAGCAGCGGCGAACACCACAGCAACGGGGCTCTTATTCTGCTCGCACAAAGCGACCGCTTTCTCGCGATCGAGTTGTCCCTCGCGAAGCTGCTCGATGAAGCGTTTCACAAACGGCTTAGGGATCACGCGACCACGGCGGAGGCTGATGAAACGTTCGAAGACAAAAATCATGAGTACGAACGAACTGAGCCCGATCGGATACATCAACGGCCCGCCGTCGTAGAAGACGTCGAGCAGATTTTTCGTGGGAATGGTCGCTTCACCGGCGGCGACATCTGCCATCGATTCTTGAGCGCTGGCCGAGGCTGCGAGTCCGAGCAGCGTCAACGTCGCAACCGAGCGCAAGTGACTGCTGGTCGCGGCAACGAATCGCAGAATCTTGGTTCGAAGGCGCATGACTCGAATCTCGCTGTAACTTTCGGACGACCTGGACAAGTGACGTCGCAATCGCGGAGCATCTTGCGGATGCTATTCGCGGCTGCTGACCGCTTTTCCTTCGGCTGTTTCGGCCGCTGGCATATCGGTGGTGGCGAGACGTTCGCGAGCTTCGGCAGCGTACGTGGTTTCGGCAAATTCGTTTACCACGCGGCGATAGTATTCTGCAGCCTCGGACTTTTTGTTCTGCAGCTGCAGGCACTTGCCCGCTTGCAGCAGCGAAGCCGATTGCCACGTGGGAAATTTGTGTCCACGTGCACACTGTTCGTAAGCTTCAATCGCTTCGGGATAGCGTTTCTGATGGAAATAACTTTCGCCAATCATCCAAGCGGCCATGGCAGCCGTTTCGGTATCTTGGCCACTGGCGCTGGCGAGAACTCGCATGTAAGCAGCGCGGGCATCATCAAGCAGCGCTAGTGCGGCGAGGCAACGACCTTCCAGGTAGTCGGCTTCATGCTTCTGCGCGAAAGCTGGAAATCGCTTGCGAAGATTCGTGAGCATGTCGAGCGACTGTTGCCACTCTTCTTTGTGGGCCAGGATTTGAGCACGACGGAGTTCGACCATCGCGAGCCAGGTTTCGGCGCGACCGCTGGTCTGGGCTGCCAGGATCTCGAACTGCTCGGCAGCGGACTCAAAATCTTTTTGGCGGAACGTCGCTTCCGCTTTCCAGTAGCGAGCTGCTGGAGCCAGCTGCGAATTGGCGTCGCTCGCAAGGAGTTCGTCCATGGTTTTCGAAACTACAGCCCACTCCTGATCGGTGGCAGCGAGTTGCCCCTTGAGATACAGAGCATGCACACGAAGCGAGTCGTCGCATTTCGAATCGAGCACTTCTCCGACCAGCGTCATTGCGGCTTTCGAATCGCCACGACGCGCCGAGCGTTCGGCCAAACGATAGGTGGCGTCGGCCCAGTAGATGCTGTGTGGAAACTCTTTGTGCAGACGCTGAAAAAGCTCGTCCGATTTCGTGAGGACTTCCATCATCGCCAAAGCCCAGCCGCGTTCGTACAGCACGGCATCGAGGTTCGTGACGTTCGCGCCGTTTTCGTCGATCGAAGCGAGGAGCGATTCTGCTTCGCGGTACTGCTTCTGTTCGAGATGGACGCGAGCTGCACCGAGTTTGGCCAAAGGTGCCTGAGGGCTATTGGGATACTGACGATAGATGGCGGTGAACTGAGCGATCGCCGCATCGAGTTGCCGTGCTTGCTGCAACTGGCGAGCACGAGCTAGCGCTGCCTCTGCTGGTGGAAGCGCCGTGCCACCGGCTACGTTTTCATTTTCAGCGGCAATTTCGAGCAGGTCTTTGGCGCTGCGCACCACCGTGGCATCGCTGCTCTTGACGAGTTGCTCGAGCACATCGACCGCTGGCTTCACTTGCTTTTGACGGAGCCAAGCGCAGGCCAAACCGAGCTGTACTTGCTGGCGGCAAGTCGACTTCGGATAGTTTTCGAGCGACTCCGAGAAGAGCGAAATCGCCGAGTCGATTTGTTCGGAAGCGAGATCAATCTCGCCGAGGTACATCAGCACCATGGCGTTGAGCGAGTCGTTGGGATACGCCTGACGGAACGCGATCAAACGCTTGCGAGCGTCGGCGTCGTTGCCATCGAGGTAGGAGATTTCGGCGAGTCGGAAATCGGACTGCCGACGAAGTTCGGGATCGATCTCTTTGCTAACGAGATCCTCGAGCATTACTGTCGCTTCGGCCAGCTTATTGTCCTGGACGAGCGCTTCGGCAGCGTAGAACAGGGCTTCATTGGCACGAGGGTGCGACTGAAAATCGCCCGAGAACTGCACGAGTGACTGCGCAGCAGTAGCCCACTCACCTGCGGTGTATTGTTTATAAGCACTAGCGAACGCGTCATCGGCTGGGTCGGCCCAGGCGGTGGCTGTAACAAGCGCGAGGAGCGCATGAACCACGAGGGTCCGCGCGATAAAGAGTTTTTTTAGCAACATCCTTGTACCTACCGGGCAATCCATTGCCCTGTTTGGAGAGAACGGTTTAACAGCCTCCTAAGGAACCTGCCGAGCCAACATTCCCAGTGACAGCCTCGCAAAAAAGAGGCTCCGAAACGTTTGCTAGCATGTCCCCACTATCTGCGAGGAGACAAGTTCTCGCTTTGCACTTATCGGCCAGCGGTTCTTCACAATATCAGGCAAAAGAATTGGTGGTGTACAGTTTGCCGTTGCGCGAGGCTGAAGCGTGCCATCGCAGCGTTGCATCGCTAGCAAAAAAAGAAGGGAGGGAAACGGCTCTGTGCCATCTCCATCCCTTCGGGTATCCGATCAGCAGACACGTATTAACTTACGTAACTACTCGTATCTCTGGCGCATCTTACTTCTCGAGCACCTTGATGCTCAGGTTACGAAACGCAACCTTCGCGCCGTGGCCGCAGAAGCAGATGTAGCCTTTTTCGTTCTTCAGACCGGGGTGAGCGTTCCCATCGATCGTCTTTGGGGTGCTCGCCTCATCCAGATTGGCTTCGACAATCGTTTCGCCGTTGAGCACAATCTTGATGTTCCGGCCATCGCAGGTGATCTCTTCCGTGTTCCATTCACCCACAGGCTTCAGGAAACCTGTCTTGGCGGGAACGACACCGTAGACCGAACCGTGATGCTGATAGGGAGCAATTCCCTTGTACTTATCCGAGCTGTCGTCGAGGACTTGGATTTCCATCCCGACATAAGCCGGATCACCCTTGGGAGCGGTGCGAATGCCAATGCCGTTGTTCGCGCCGGCGGTGAGCTTGAACTCAAAGCGGAACACAAAGTTGGCATATTCTTTGTCGGTGTAGAGATTGCCACCTTTGTCGGGCAAGCAAACGATAGCACCATCTTCCACGACATAGCCGTCGACCGAGCCGGTCCAGCCAGCAAGGGTTTTGCCGTCGAACAGAGGAACGAAACCTTCGTCTTTCTCACCCTCGGCAGCAACGCCGAAAGTAGCGAGCGCCAGACCGAAAGCAAAAACAACCGAGCGGACAATCGCATGGCAGCGAAACATCAAAAGCAACTCCTCAAATCAGAGTGACAGGCGGGAAGTTGGCGGTGAGGAGACCAACAGATATCACAGGATTGTAAGTTCCCCAGTAGAGCACGTGCAACAACGAACAGGCTGCGGTACCGGTGGCCCTCCACCCCAGAGACCAGTAGGCCACCTAACTAAAACCCAGGAAAAACACAGTTCCCAGGAAGCAATTCACTGCTGCACCTTTCACTCATCCATTCGGAAAAGTTTCTTCGTTTTTATCTTGATCGGCACTCCCAGAAAGAAGTAGCATTCCGGTCGTTGCAGAGTGTGGGGCAAGCACTAGCAACTCTACTCTTCCTTTCCTCGTATCTAGAGGGGCTTGCCATGCTGCGTTCTTGGGGGTTGGTTCTGCGCGTTGTTCTGCTGCTGGGGATGGCAATCTTGCTCGGCGATTTCATCGCAGCTCGATTGGCGTCGGCAGCTTCTCCCGTCGGAAGGTCTCAGCAAGCGACGCGTGTCGAAAAACTGCGTGGCGCTGCGGCGCTCACCCAAGCGAAAGAAAACGTTGCCGAAGCGCTCCAGCGCGAAATCTACGGCCTGTCGGACGAACGGAGCGAACTGCTGCAAGAGGCTGCCCGACTCGCTCCCGAGTTGCCGGCCCCCCGCTGGATGCAAGGGATGATGCGAAACGAACGGAGCGAGTGGCAGTCGGTCGACGACATGCTCGTCGATCCACTCTGGCAAAAACGCCTCGCCAAGTACGAACGCAAACGGAGTGAATTTCTCGACACCCCTAATGAACAGCTTCAGCTGGCCGAGTGGTGCCTCGCTGAAAAACTCCATTTGCAAGCCCGAGGGCACCTCGAGCGGGTGATCGAACTCGATCCCGACCACGCTGTTGCCCGGCGGATGCTCGGCTTTCAAAACATCGAGGGGCGCTGGACCACCGAGGCTGAACTAGCCGCCGGTGCTATCGAACAATCACGCCGCGCTGCTTCCGTCAAAAAGTACCGCGTTCAGCTCCAAAAGATCGTCGAAAAGTTGGTGAAGGGGAGCCAGATTCAGCGTGAAGCGGCCAAGAAGGAACTGCTGGCCCTGCGTGATGTCGAAGCTGTGTTTGCCGTGGAAGCGATCGTTTCCACGAGTGGCCAGGTCCCTTGCATGCTCGCCATCGAGTGGCTCGCAACCATTCCTGAAACAGAGGCCTCGCGATCTCTGGCTCGGCACGCTGTGATGCACGACAGCCTGTTCATTCGCGAAGAAGCGGCCAAGCTGCTGCAAGATCGCGACCTGCATTCCTACGTTCCGCTGCTGCTCGCTTCGATGGTCACTCCCATTCGAGCCGAGTGGGCTGTGGTGCAACTCGAAGGGGGACGGATCGGGACCCAGCAAGTCTTTGTCCGAGAAACCCAAGATCGCCGGGAAATTGCCGTGGCCCAGGCCGAGTTCGTACGCGAGCAAAACAGTGGCAATCGTGGACGTCGCTACTCAAGTGCCGAGCGAAACGCTATCCAGCAAAACGCGACAGAACGAGCACAAGCCGAAATCGCCGCTGAGATTGGCGAGAACCTGAGTGCAGCGGAAGCAGAAAACCGCATCACGCAGCAGATCAACGATCGCATTTGCTGGGTCCTCTCGATCGCAACAAGCGAAGACAAAATCGCAGCCGAACCTTCAGCCTGGTGGGATTGGTGGACGAAGTACAACGAGTTTCAAACGGTCGGAACGAAAGCCACCACCATTTCGCAAGAGTTCCGGCAAGTCGAAATTATCGACCGGCAAATTCAGCCGGGCTTCGATTCACCGCGCAGCACCCAAGTCTCCTCCCAGCCTCTGACCGGCGGTTTTAACTGGGATCAGCAGAGACGACCGAAGGATTGCCTTGTCGCTGGAACTCCGGTTTGGACAGCACGTGGTCCTGTCGCGGTCGAGAAGATCCAAGTCGGTGACCTGATCTACACCCAGGATACAAAAACGGGCGAACTCGCCCTGCGACCTGCGACGAGCAAGAGTACACGGCCAGCGGGGAAGCTCATCAAAATCGATTGCGGGGGCGAAACCATTTCCTGCAGCGGCGGCCATGTCTTCTGGGTCGCCGGTGAAGGGTGGAAAAAAGCGAGCGACTTACAGAGTGGCATGGTGCTGCACAGCTTAAACGGCAGTGTGCGCGTCAGTAGTGTGGACGAAGAAGGAGTCGCCGAAACCTACAATCTGGTGGTCGCTGACTTCCACAGCTATTTTGTCGGCTCAAACCGGCTGCTTTCGCACGACCTGACGATGCGAGAACCGGTGAGCACGCTTGTACCGGGGCTACCACGCCCTTAGGAGCGAAAAGCGAGGGTAGCCTCGCTTCGACTTGAGAAATTTGGCCGCGAAGTTGCCGATAATGTCGGTAGCTTCGCGGCTTTTTCATTTCTTGACGACCTGAAGGACCTTCCGTTGCCCGGCGAATCGGCGGCACCTAACTCCGTGGTGAACTCGCGCGCTAAGGCCTACTTGCAGGCGTCGCAGCGTCCGCTCACCGCGCTCATTTTCGTACTGCCGATGATCTTGGCCTACGAGATTGGGGTCGTTGCGCTCGGAAGTGGGGCCGTCCGTAATGGTGCCGACGTCTGGCTCCGCAAGTCCCTCACCTATGCCGGCTTTGGACAGTATTTTCTGCTCCCCATCCTGGTCGTGGCCATTTTGCTCGGATGGCATCACACGCGCCGCGATCCATGGAAGATCGAAATGCGGATCATCCGCTGGATGTGGCTCGAGTCGTTGGCGCTCGGTTCGCTGCTCCTGGCGATCGCGTTTGTTGTCGGCAGCTACTTTGCCCAGCTCCCGTCGCTCTACGTTCCATCGACTGCAGGCTCGATGTCCGAGGTGTTGGCCAGGATGATCGGCTATCTCGGCGCGGGACTCTACGAAGAGCTAATGTTTCGGCTGCTGCTGTTTTCGATCTGCTATGGGGTGCTGCTCGCCGTGCGACTCAAACCCACAGCTGCCACGATGGTAGCTGTGATCGCCTCGAGTCTTTTGTTTGCAGCAGCCCACTATCAATTCGATTTTGAAATCCTGGGGTATCGCTTTGCAACCACGATTGGCGATCGCTTTGCCTGGAGCAGTTTTGTGTTTCGAGCACTCGCCGGCGCGTACTTCGCAGTCTTGTTTGCATACCGTGGTTTTGGCATCGCTGCTGGCGCTCATGCCATCTACGACGTCCTCGTGGCCTTCGTGCAAGACTAGCAGTTCTTCGATCACTTCGGGGGCGACTGACTCGCGATTTTGCGCCGTGTCAAGAGCCGTTTTTCACGGTTCTTTTCAAGGATTAAACTGCCTTTGTGGACCCGCGTCACGAAGCGTATAATGCACCCATCGCGAGGGTCAAACACGTTGCCCCGAGCAGCGATTGGTCCCCAGTGTTTCGAAGGAATTGCCGTCGCCATGTTGACTGTTCGCCCCAAAGTTGCCGAGCTTTCGTTTCAGCTTTTCGGGCGAGCACTGCATCCCGAACTCTTCGCGGTTCACAAGTCGCAAGTGATATCACGTGGGGACTATCAAGCCACCATCGACATCACTTCGGCAGGTCATGTGATCACCTGGCGCTACCGTGGTCTCACACTCACTGAAGTCGCCTGCTCCGCCCAGCATCCGCTTCCCGAAAAGCGTCGTTTGCTGTCGTACCGACTCAAAGGATCGCGCAACGATCGAGTCGAGTGCCGTGGAGGGGTGATGTATCACATGAACTTCGAGCTCGAGACCGTCGCGCCCGAAGTCTTTTGGTCGTTTCAAGAAGAACTGACACGCGAAAACGACCCCACCGGTGTACTGCAAACGTTCGATTCGAGTGGTCGCATGGCACTCGGTGCTGTGAGCTATATCCACCCCGAAGCTCGCAACCGGAGCTTGGTCGTGAAAGCGTTTCACACGTTTCCCGACGACAGCGCCGTGGTGAAAATCACCAGCGTATTCGAACTTCCGTAGCTCGCCCGACGCTGCCTGTCACGTCTTTCGCGAACAGGGGTACACTCCTACGCCATCGCGCTCGTCAAAAACTCACGAATCGCGCCGCTGACAATTTGCGGCTTCTCCAGTGGCGACATGTGCCCGGCACCCTCGACAGCACAGAACTTGGCACCCGGAATCGCGTCGGCGATGGTCTTCATTTCCGCAAGTGGCGAGATGACATCGTGCTCGCCGCACACAATCAGCGTCGGCAGATCGACCTTGGCAAGATGGGGGGTAAAGTCGATCCGTGCTGCCATTCCGCCTAGTGCAGCTGCGACAGCCACAGGACTGGTGCGACGCATCACGCGATCGGTCGCTTCGACAACTTCTGGCATGGCCGAGCGAACCCACTCTCCGAACAACTTGGGGAGCATGGCGTCGGCGACGACAGCGGAACCTTCTGCCAAAACTTTGGAAGCCGTTTTGCGGCGCCCTTCTGCAGCTTCCGGTGAGTCAGCTGCGGCTCGCGAGTCGCACACCATCAGCGACGCCAGCTTGGCCCGATGTCGCAGAAAAAATTGCCACGCGACATAGCCCCCCATCGAGAGCCCACAGAAATGGATCGGCTCTTCAATTCCCAAGTGGTCGACGAGTTTGGCCACGTCGTCGGCAAAATCAGCCATCGTGGTCACTTCACCTGCTCCGTCGGATTTGCCAAATCCACGTAGGTCGGGAGCAATCACGCGATACTGATTCGAGAGCGAGGCAATTTGCTCATTCCACATCGAATGATCGAGCGGAAAGCCGTGCACAAGCAGCAGCGCTGGGCCCTGCCCCGCCTCGTGATAAGCCATTGTCCGTGTGTCGATTGTTGCGGTTTTCATTTCGTCAAATCCTTGATAGTGGAAACACTAGAGCCTCGACGGCAACATCGATGTCGCCACGGAAATCAAAAACCAATTTGACGAAGAATCCACTGCGAAAGCAGCGTCACGGTGACGATTCCCAGCACCACTTGGCTGAGTCGTTGCACCGATAACTCGGGGAGTCCTCGGCGAATACGCTCGAGCTGCAAAAGTTGAAAGGGAATCTGCAGCGCAATAACAGGGAACAGGACAAATGCGGCCGGATTGTAGCGCCACGCTTGTCCAAACTGGGCATGCCCAATCGAAATGAACGAACGGGTGAGACCACAGCCGGGACAATCGAGCCCCGTATAACGCCGCAGCTGACAGAGTTCGGGGAGCGGCTTGCCTAGCAGCGGAACCACCACCTGCTTCTCGTCGCGAATCGACATCAGGGTCGAGAGCAGCATCACGCCGGTCGACATCCCGAGGATGACCCAGCGATAGAGCGGATCGGGCTGTTTTGTGCTCGATCCAGCGTCGTTATCTTCCGGCTCGAGTCTGTTTGCTTCAGGCGATTCAGCGACCACCTGGAGCTGATCTTCGGAGATCGACTCGGGAGCTGCATCGCGATGAGAATCGCGCCCGTTGTGAATCATGGCATCGCGCCTTGGGCTGCGAGTGCTTTTTCGAATTCGTCGAGCTGTCGCTTCAGTTGTCGCGAATTGGGTTCCAGTTTCACTGCCCGGCGCTGCGTTTCAATGGCCATTTTCAGGTCTTTTTTGGCAAAGTAGCAGCGTCCCAAGGTGTCGAGATAGCCAGCCGATTCAGGGACCAGTTCGAGAGATCGCTTGCTGGCGGCCAGTGCTTCGTCGAAATCGCCAAACGTGTTGCTCACGAGCCAGGCCAGTTGATTGCAGGCGGTGGCGATCTGTTCGTCGTACTCGCGGCGAAACTGTTCGTTCGGTGCTTGTTCAGCGGCTTGGCGCAATTCTTGCCAATCGTCGCGGAAACCTTTGGCGGCTGTTTCGATCTTCTCGCGAGTGAGTGTACGGACCATGTCGCTCGCTTCTTTTAGTCGAAAGAGAGCGATCAGAACATCGGCATCGGTGTCGTCGTATTCCACCGCTTTAAGGAGCGCCTCACGCTCCTTGGCCACGTCTCCCGCACCGTTCCAGTGACGAGCGTAGAAGTAATGCATCCGGGCATAGACACCGTTGGGCTTGTTGCGGCGGAGTCGCCCCATCATGTCGCGCACGGCCGGATCTTTGTCGGCCAAGTCGCACACACCTTGCAGCGTGTTGGCCGCTTCGAGCTCTTCGGTGAAATCGTGCAGCATTTCAGAGAGAAAAAAGCGGGCCTGGATGTCGTACTGCGTTCCAGCAGTGGCATTCTTCATAACCGAGCGATACTCGCGTTCCGACCACTCACGCAGGCCACGCTCTTGCAGGAGATAGCCGACGCGAAGATGGTCCGGAAGACTCTCGGGACGAATGGCGAGCGCTTTGTCGGCGATCTCTTCCGCTTGCTGCTTGTTGCCACTCTTCAGCTCGATCTCGGCCATGCGATACATGAGCGAGGGATTGGTGGTGAACGGCTGCGGAAATTTCGCAGCGATTTCGCGCACAATCGTGCTGGCATTGCGTTCAGCGAGCCAGTCGACAACCTCTTGCAGCTGATCAGGTGCCCCTTCGATCAAGGGAATCGTGCGCCGAATGACGGCGAGCATCTCTTCCTCGCGATTGAATTTGCGGAGGAGTTCGACTTCCCAGCGGTACAAGTCGCGGACAATTTCGCGACTGGTTCGCTCGGGGAAATGGGTGAGTGTTTCGTGTTCGGCGAGTGCGTGGGCAGTCCACGTATCGATGGTTTCCTCGGGAGCGGTGATCGACTTGGCGAAGGTGCGAATCCAGCCCGCAGCAGTTCGTTTGCTGGGACCGACCGTGTCGTTCAGCGTGTTGATTACTTTTTGCTTTGCCGCGTCGTCTTGGGGGACAGGTAGGTTGAGGACTTTCAGCGCAGCATATTTCGACAAGACGTTGTCGGTCTCAAAACGGACCAAGCGGCAAAGAGGGCCCAGCACTTGATCGGGGGGAAGTTGCGTCAGCTGATCCATCAGACTCCGGCGGTCGATGTCAGATTTCTCACCGTAGCCCTTCAGAATGCGAACAACTTCGACAGGATCTTCTTCCTCGAACCACTGGACGTTCATGGCCCGAATTAAATAGCGGGCGCGTAAGCTGATTTCGACATCTTCGTTGTACTGGGCTTGGTGCAGGGCATCGAACGCCTCGAGACCAAGGCGGCTGAGTTCCGTTTGGGCGCGCTCGCGCTCGGCAAACTCTTCCGACCCGAGAAGGCGAATCAGCTCGGAGATTTTGTCTTCGCTCGCTGCAGGTGTGGCGGCGGGAAGCGCGGGCTTATCGTCGCCCGCAAGAATGCTGAAGGAAGGGATGGCCAGCAGCATCGTCAGCAGCCATGGATTCAGCAGTCGTCGGGATGATCGCACCAACATGGCAATTCCTTTCACGCGAATCTCGCGACTCTTCAGCAGAGCCCTTTGCGTCGTCACGTCCATCATCTCACAGCCAGGAAGCTGCCTGACAGGATCCTGGTCGGGGATTCCTCGTTAGAAGCCACCACCGAAACTCGATTCTGGATTTAGTCGGCTCAAGCCCTCATTCTAGCTCGAAAGGGTGTGCTCGTTGTAGAACCAAGACGCGACATTCGGCCGATTTGTGGCATCCAGGAACGCTTGCTTAAAGCACGGTCTATGGAACCAGCTTCCTAGATAGCCTCTTGAGCGCCGAGGTTGACCTGCTCTTTAGTTATTATCCTCGCCCACATCCATCTGCAGCTGACGCATTTTGCGATAGAGGTTCGATCGCTGGAGCCCCATTTTTTCGGCGGCGAGGGTCATGTTCCCTCGGGTCGATTCGATCGTCTTATGGATAAATTCCATTTGGAATTCGCGGGTCGCATCGGCCAGGGTTCCATCGCCGAGCGAAGTGGCTGGGGAGGTTCCAGGCGAAAGTATGAACTCGAGATCCCCGGCGTCGATCTTGTCCTGATCTTCCGGAGCCAAATAGGCCAAACGTTCCATCAGGTTACGCAGCTCGCGAATGTTACCGGGCCAAGGATGCATCAGGAGTCGTTTGCGAGCAGCTGCGGTGAATTTTGGCAACCGACGCCGTGCTCGGGCAGCAAACTGCTTGAGAAAGTGCTCGGCCAGCAGCACGATATCTTCGCCGCGTGCTCGGAGTGGGGGCAAATCGAGCGACACAACGTTGAGGCGAAAGAACAAGTCTTCGCGAAACCGTTTTGCACGTACGAGTTCCGCGAGGTTCTGATTCGTGGCGGCGAGCACCCGGGCCTTTGTCGGAATCGGCACGCTGCCACCGACACGCACCACCACTTTTTCTTCGAGCACGCGAAGCAGCTTGGCTTGACCACCGAGGCTCATATCGCCGATTTCGTCGAGAAACAGGGTTCCATCGGCTGCTAGTTCGAACTTACCCACCCGCATCTCGCGAGCATCAGTGAACGCCCCTTTTTCGTGGCCGAACAGTTCGCTTTCGAGCAGCGACTCCGAAATGGCGGCGCAGTTCACGGCAATGAAGGGTTCGTGACGGCGTTTGCTCAAGTAGTGAATCGACTGCGCAACCACTTCTTTACCGGTGCCGTTTTCGCCCAGAATCAGTACCGCGAGGTCGGTATCAGCCACTCGCTTGACCGCACTACGAAGCGCGCCGATCGATGCGCACTCGCCAACCAGTTCCACCCCCGAGGCAGCGTGGTCCACGAGTTGCTTGCGCGTCTGCACCAGATTTTCGATCGTCTGAGTGCTCTCAAGCGCTGTAGCTGCATGAGCCGCGAGTTCGACGAGCGCCAGTTCATCGTCACGCGTGAAATTTCCTTGGCGTTTGTTGAGCACCTCGAAAGCGCCGAGCAAGACACCGCCGGCACCTCGCAGGGGGACGCATAGGATCGAACGCGTTTCGAACTTCAGTTTCTTATCGACGCGGCGATCGACTTCGCGCTGATCGGCTTCGATGTCGGCATCCACCCGCCGCACCTCCCCCGAAGCGACGACCTGGCCCACAATCCCGGCGTTCTCAGGGATGCGCAGCTCTCCTCCTTCCACGCCTAAAGCGGGGCGTCCGACGAGCGTTTTGCTCGCGCGATCCCACAGAAAAATGCTGGCCCGCTCGGCTTCGAGCAGCCGCGTGGAAGTTTCGGCAATGCTGACGAGCAGAGGCTCCATAGCACTATGCTGACGCCACTGGGCTACGAGTCCGACAATCGCCTCGAGCCGGGCGAGCCGAGCCCGCGACTGCTGATGCCCCATTGTGGTGGCGATCGCTTCGCCGAGCCAACGGCAGACCACCTCGAGCGAACTATCTCCCGCCGGGGCTGTTTCCCAAGTTCCACGGACGAGCAAAACCCAGCCGGTGGTTCCTTCAGCACGAAGTGGCGTCGCCAGCCAATCGGCGAGCCCACGAGGCGCATCCAAGTCGAGCACATCCGAGAGCAACTCGATCGGCACGGTTTTCTCGCGACCAAACGCCGCAACGGGGCGCCAAACACCCTTTTCACCGGTCATCACGGCGGCATAGGAAGCTCCGAGCGCCCCCGCTACGACCGGCAACGAACGTTCCACAAGCTGCTGCGTAACTTCTGATTGACATGCGACATAGAACAGCTGAGCGGCTGCCTCAGCAAGTGCCGGATAGGCTTCCAGCGATTCGACGAGCGACATTTCTCGATTTCTAGATCGCACGGCTCTCCCCTTCTCGTTCGTTGCCCAAACTGCGACTGCTGATCGCGTCCACTCTAACGCCCGGTGACATCTCGGCCAGCGCCCTCATTTTGCAGACGCAAGTTTACCACTTCTGGCATCAAAATGAACCTCAGGGGACGATATTCACGCCAACAGGGCGATTCATCAGTCAGTGTCGCTGCGTCGAGCTTTCTCGCCGGCATCCCTGGCGGGTGGCGTAGTGAAACAGCAGTAGAAACGGTATGCTTCTTCGCTGGTGATCCATCTATCGCACGTCCGACGTATCAGAGTCGATGAGGAGATTGGGAATGGGAATGTTCGAGGGTAAGAAGGGTTTGATCCTGGGTGTTGCCAACGATCGGTCGATTGCCTGGGCCATTGCCAAGTTCATCATGGAACAAGGGGGCGTATGCGGCTTTACTCACCTGCCCGATAAGGCAGACGACGAGCGCAAGAAGAATCGCCGCCGCGTTTCGACCCTCACCGACGAATATCCCAACAACTGCAAGTTCCTGGTGCCACTCGACGTGCAGAACGACGAGAACATCGCCTCGGTGATGGCTCTTGCGAAAAGCGAAATGGGGGAAATCGATTTTCTGCTTCACTCCATCGCCTTTGCCACGCTTGACGATCTGAAACGCGACACGATCGAAACCAGCCGCGAAGGCTTTAAGCTGGCGATGGAAATCTCGGCCTATAGCCTGATTGCCGTTTGCAACCACGCCAAAGATATCCTGAAGCCTGGCGGTGCCGTACTCACGATGACCTATTTCGGCGGCGAGAAGTGCGTGCCGGGTTATAACGTCATGGGTATCTGCAAGGCAGCGCTCGAAGCTTCGATGCGCTACTTGGCCTACGATCTGGGTGCCAAGGGTGTGCGTGTGAACGCGCTGAGTGCTGGCCCGCTCAAGACCCTCGCAGGTCAAGCGGCTGGTGTCGGCGAAATGCAATTCCTTTACGAAGAAATGGCACCGCTCGGCCGCAACGTCACGCACAGCGAAGTGGGAAAAACCGGCGCGTTCCTGCTCTCGGATATGTCGGACGGTATCACCTCGGAAGTGCTGCACATCGACGGTGGCTACAACGCCATGGGTTCGCCCGGTCGAATGCTCGATAAGCTGAAAGCCGCTGGCAAGTAAACCGCCTGTTTGCAAGCCAACGAAACTAGTAGATCCACTCGATCGTGAGTCACTTGGGAGCAAACACTCCCGGGTTACTCACGATTTTTTATGCCCCTGCATCAGCGTCTCGTAGTCATAGCCCAGAGCCTGGAGAGATTTCGATGGCAGACAATCGACCTCAGGTTGTCGTTGCAGTGGCTGTGGTGCGCAGTGGCGATCGATTTTTGATCGGCCAGCGTCCACCAGGAAGCAAACTTGCCGGACTGTGGGAGTTTCCCGGTGGCAAAGTCGAGCCGGGTGAATCAGCGGCTGATGCGGCGATTCGCGAATGCCTGGAAGAAACCAACTTAGCAGTTCGCATCGTCGCTCCGTTACCAGGACGCAGGCAAACCTACGATCACGCCACGATCGAACTGCACTTCTTCGATTGCGAGCCGCTCGACCCCAGTCAACCAGCAGCCGACGGCTATCGCTGGGTCGAACGGTCTCAGCTAAACAGCTATGAATTCCCGGCCGGAAATAGCGAATTACTGGCACATCTTACCCGCCCATAAAAGCACGCAGTGCTAGCTAACAGCAGTGAAGAACTTCGGAGAACTTTTCGCAAAACGGTCGGCGGGGGCTGATTCGGTCTAGGAGATTTTTCCAAAGTCGGTTTAAGTTTGAAAACCTTACAAAGGAGCTGCCCAAAACACCGAGTCGACTGTCAGTTAGGATGCTGCTGCTCGCCCGGTTTGAAGGTAGCTGAAAACTTGAAGCCATCAGTAGTTGAGACGATCTCAACCACACGGCAACAAGGATTGTGTCGAGTTTGGCCCGATTGTTGCTCCCGCAAGTAACTATCCCGCAAACTCGATCCGCTCGTGGCATGAAGTCACGAGCGTACCATCCGCCCCCCGGGAAGGACCCTGAGCATGGAAGCTCGTACTAGTTGCATCGCGCGACGTTTGATCGTCGCCTCGCTCGCCATCGTTGCCACTCTCTCAACAGGCAATCTGGCCTCGGCTGCCAGCGCACGATCGCAAAACTTTCTCGTCACCACGAGCACACCTGAACTCGCGGAAGAGATCTGTCGCACCGCTGAAACGCTGCGACGCGACCTGGCGATTGAATGGCTTGGCCGCGAGCTTCCACCGTGGCAACAACCTTGCCCCATCGAAGCGACCGTGCATCACAATCTCGGTGCCGGTGGCGCCACGACCTTCATGTTCGAACGGGGCGTCCCTTTCGGCTGGACGATGTCGATCCAAGGATCACGCGAACGTGTGCTCGACTCGGTTCTGCCTCACGAAATCACCCACACCATCTTTGCTACGCACTTCGGTCGTCCTCTTCCACGCTGGGCCGATGAAGGTGCCTGCACCACGGTGGAACACGACGTCGAGAAAGCGAAGCAAGACAAGTTCCTGATTCAGTTCCTCACCACCGATCGGGGTATCGCCTTCAATCAAATGTTTGCGATGACCGAGTATCCTCAAGACATTCTTCCCCTCTATTCGCAAGGTTACTCGCTCGCTCGCTACCTAATTTTCCAAGGTGGGAAGCGGAAGTACGTCGACTATGTCGGCGAAGGGATGAAGACCAACAACTGGACCGCCACGACACGTCGCTTCTACGGTTTTTCGAGCCTCTCGGAACTTCAAGTGACTTGGCTCGAGTGGGTTCGTCAAGGAAGTCCTGACCTGGCACCTGCTCCGACCGAAGAATCGATTGCTGCAGCGACACGCGAATCGGATGGTCGTGATTTTGCAAGTTCAGCTCGCGCTGCACGTCAGCAGTTCGACGAACCACGCACAAATACGGCCCGCGAGTTTGCTGCCAGCTACGAACAGCCCGCCGCTCCGACGAACTTCCCCGCTGCTCCCAGCAAAAATGCAGCCCCAATGACCGACGCTCGCGAATCGGAAACGGTTTCGCGCCCGGTCTCCGAAGGTTGGTATTCAAACCGTCGTGATCAGGCTCAAATGCCGAGCCCCCCTGCCGGCTCTCCCTTTCAGCCTGTGTCGACAACCTTGCCATCGTCGGCTCCTGTCGCTGGCGAACGAACCATCGATCGCTATGCTCCGATACCTGCTTCGAGTCCGATTTCGAGCCCGGTCGGTGGCAATGTGCTGGACCGCGAACTCACTCCCATTCAGGCACAACCAACTGCTCGCACTGCTCCCAGTGGGCGAGTGCTGTTTCAGTGGGAACGTCCCGTGAACCAACCTTGGCAAGGCGATGCAGCGTCGCGCGATGGTGCCAACATTGCCCGCGAGCCAGTCGACACGACCGTGGCAGGCGGCATTGAAGATCGCGGCAGCATCTACCGCTAGTGCGTGAAGTGCCTAAAAACGAGCGGGAAGAGAGCTAGTTCTTTCCGCTATCTTCGAGAAAAAAGGCCCGCATACTTTCGATTTGCTCGAGGTCGATCCCTTCCGGTTTCTTTTCGAGGAACCAGTCGAGATCGATAGCAGCGGCTTGCTTCCGACCAGTTTCGAAACGAACAATCGCTCGTAAGCCTCGTTCGCGAACCAAGGCTGGGTCGACGGCAATCATAGCGTCGAGATAGCGGATCATCGCCTCGCGATCTTGCGATCCTTGTGCGAGATTTAGCAAGTTCTGCAGCATCCGCACCACAATGGCCCGGTGGGGCGTTGCGACTAGATGCTCATCTTCCAGCACAGCACCGCTGCTTTCGAGCATCAACTTGGCAGCCTGCTCACGCGAGATTTTTGCGCCGCGATCAAACGGATCGAGCAGTTGCGGCTCCCCTTCGACGGGTCGATGCCGCACGAGAAAATGTCCTGGCATGCCGACACCTTCCATCGGCAAATCGATTCGCTTGGCCAGCGAAAGGTAGAGCACCGATAAGGTGATCGGCAATCCTTCGCGATCATCGAGGACACGATTGAAGTAGCTATTCGCGCGCTGATAATAGTCAGCCCTGCTCCCATGAAATCCGAGTTCATCGAACAACAGCCGATTGAGTTTGGTGATCTTTTCGTCATCGGCGGGCTTCTCGGTGAAAGAGGACTTTACCTCCGCTGCCATACGATCGACTTGCTTGATGTACGCCGTGACGTCGACATCCTCTTCGTCGAGCGAGGCAATCCAAAGCGAGGCTGCCAGGAGATCGACCTCGGCCACTTCGGGACCTGCGACTTTACGAAGCTCTTCCACGACCGACGCGGTTCGAACATCTGCTGCGATACGCGTGAGCTCATCGGCACGTGCCCGCAAGCGGGCCGCTTCGTCTCGCAACACATGCACGCTGGCGCTGGCATTCTTGGTGAAGGGGGAAAGCGACTCGCTCACAATTTCGCGTAGCGATGGAATCATCGCCACTTGCTCGCGAATGCTACTCGCCTCCGATTCACTCGGCAGAGCACGTGGGACACTCTTACCCACCTGAAAACGGCGAAATTCAGCCGAAGTTTGTCGAAATTTGGCAAGTCCCACCTGTCCCGAGGTGTAGACGCGATCTTCTACCTTCGTGACAAGCTCGTCATTGACGAAGCAAGAGATCGCCCCTTCTTCCACACGCACCTTGAGCGTGTTCCACTCCTTCGCGCGATAGGCCTTTGTCGGTTTGTCGTAGAGAACTTGCCAGCTAAAGACGTCGGGGCCTTCAAATCGGCTGAGCCGCACATTGCCAGCCGAAGGATAGAACCCATAGTGTCGATTCTCGCCATCGCTGTGGAACACGAGCCCCGCAGCTCCGGCTTCGTCGTCCATTTTCACCATTACCGAAACTTCGAAGGGAAGCTCAGGCGGTTTCTCTTGCGATAAACAGAGAGAGCGGCCACCAAAACCGTTCCCCTGCCCTGTGACGAGGAGTTTGCCACCACGCTGCGACCAACGTGCGCCAAACAGCGTGGTCCACTGCTTGGGGTCGAGCGCACCGATGGAGATCCAGCGTGCAATCGGCAGCGAGTTGGGATTTTCGAGAATTCGCTTCAGATCGCTCACCTGGATTGCAAAGCCGAGATTCTCGGTGACAAGCGATTTCATTGTCACCACGCCGAGCACTTCCCCGGCCAGATTCAGAACCGGTCCGCCGCTGTTGCCAGGCTCGATCGGCATGGCGATTTGCAGCATCTTTTGTTTCAGCCCCGCCTCGTCGATATCGCGCATGCCACTGATCACGCCACTCACCACGCTGTGCCTCAGTCCGCGCGGATTCCCAAGCACTACAATCGGCTCCCCTTCAGCCACCTTTGCCGAGTCCCCCAGCTTCAGGAACGGAAGTCCTTCGGCTTTTACCCGCAAAACTGCCAAGTCAGCATTACGATCGGTCGCGTGAATCTCGATGACTTCGAGTTGCTTGCCGTCGGCGGTGCGAACTTCCAGTGGCCGACCTTCGCCAATGACGTGATAGTTCGTAGCAACAAGTCCATCGGCCGAGATGATAAAGCCGGTGCCGAGCTGCGTATCGCTAGCTTCACGTCCACTGGCTGTGACAACCACCACACTGCTGCGTGCATCGCGGGCCAGATTTTGCACCATCGTGGCTAGCTCTTTCGCCGCTGCGATGGCGGGTGGAGTCGTATCGGTGGGCGTTTTCGCCGGTGCAGGTGCTTCGGCCCCGAGCGATGGTATTTGCTGTGCGATCAGCAGCGAGGCGACGAGATGCATTGCTGCGAAGAAGAGAGGTCGAAACGTAGGGAACGGAAGAGATGGCATCGCGCGCTCACTCGCTGGAAGAGGCTGTTAGGCTGCCTCAATCATCGCGGGGCGTGTGAGCCGATTCAACCATTTCGCCGGAGGGCCGAGAAAGAATTACGAAGAAAGCAGCACGGCGAACTACGAGCTTTTAGGGCTGCTGATTAAGTTTCGCGAGCGTGCGACTAGCGATTCGTTTCACGTACTCACTCGAATCGTTCTGCGCCTCGGTCAAAACTGGGCGCAAGACTTCCGCATGGGCCGCAAGTCGCTCGATAGCTGCCAGCACCTGCACGCGTACCGCCTCTTGCGGATGCTGGCTGAGGGTCTCGAGCCGCGTGATACCCACCTTGGAATCGGGCGAAAGAGCGACGATTTCGGCAGCGACCACTTGCACGGCTGGTGAGGCATCGGCCAGCAGCGGCTGAACCAGCGGGAGCATCTCAGCTCGCTCGGCTGAATCACGGGGCGTTCGCAAAATGGCCATCGCGCCCCAGTAGCGCATCACTGCATCGTCGCTCGAAACAGCCGCCTCAACTTGATGGCGATCGATCGTTGCAGCAAAGGCCAATTGCCACGCTGCGAGGTGACGTTGTGAAATCGATGCGGCATCCGATGCTTCGGCAGCGTCGTCAGCAGCGTGAGCCATCGAACCCAGGATCAGTGCCGTGGCCAGGGCCACGGGAATCGTCAGTTTCATCGCGATGACTCCCACGAAGCGCTGCGAAATCGAAACCAATCACTCTTGCGATGGTATATCCGATCCGCCTGCGTCCGTCACCCCTTCCGCACCTGAGCTGTCGGGGGCATCGGCGGAGGGAGCAGGCTCGCCAATGCTGCGTCGCCAAGTCGGCTTTCGCTGACGGGCGCGGGGATGATGTTTGGGAGCTTGTGCTGGTGGAGGTGGGGCGAGAATGCCTCCCGGTACGCGATCGATCAACTCGACCTTGATGGCGCGAGGACCTTTTTCGCGGGGATCTTTCGGCGCATCGCGATCACGCTTTTCCAGTTCGTATTTCACCGGCTGATCGGGCTGGATGCGCTCGAATGCCTGATCGACGACCACGGTCGCATGAAAGTAGACGTCGAGACCTCGCTGCTGCCGGATAAATCCAAAACCTCGCTCGAACGAAACCGACTTGATAATTCCATACTGCATAGCGGGTGCTGCTTCTCTCGATTACTGGGACGCTCGTGCCACGTGCAATCCACGGGTGCGAAGCGCGAGTTCAACGTCTACCAAGTTGCCAAAATGAATGCCGAACATGTCCCCGGTGGAGTCAGTTCGGCTCTCCCTAAGATAGCCACACAAAGCGACTTCGCCCAGGGCTTGCCGAGTGAGATTGCGGGGTTAAACCGCCCCGCGTGTGAGTGGTAAACCACGCCGAGCTAGTGCCGTTTCGATACGCTCGATCTGAGACGCGGAGAGACTCCAGCCCATGCTTTCGGCGGTCTCCGCGATTTGATCGGGGCGTTTTGCGCCGCATAAAGCCACCGTAATCCCAGGTTGGTGGATCGTCCAGTTCACTACCAGCTGAGCCACCGTTTTTCCGCATTCAGCGGCGATGACGCGAAGTTCATCGAGAAAGTCCTGATTCTTCAGCCACTCTTCCCCTTGAAACATTGGATACTTTGCGCGGCCATCACCGGGCCGAAAAACGTAGTCACGCGGAAGCTTGCCAGCCAGCAAGCCTTTCATCAGAGGCCAGTAGACGCAAACGGCAATCGAGTGCTCGAGACAGTACGGCAGTAAGTCGTTTTCAATTTCGCGTTGCAGCATGTTGTAAGGTGGCTGGATGGCATCGACCGGACAAACCGCAGCGAACTTCTGCAGTTGCTCGAGCGTGAGATTCGAAACACCAACGGCACGAATCTTCCCTTCCGATTTCAGGGCCACATACGCCTCGGCTGAAATTTCCACCGGCGTTTTCGGATCACTGGCATGTAGGTACAGCAGGTCGATGTAGTCGGTGCCGAGTCGCGCAAGGCTTTCGTGGCACTCGGCGATCAATTTCTGTGGGGTCCCGTCGTAGGCTCGCTCGGTGGGCGACTTCCAGTGCAATCCACCCTTCGTAGCAATCACCACTTTCTCGCGACGCCCTCGAATCGCCTCGGCTATCAACTTTTCACTCTCGCCAAATGCGCCGTAGCAATAGGCGGTATCGAGAAAATTGATCCCCGAATCGAGTGTCGCTTGAAGCGTTGCCAAACTGTCCTGGTCGTTTACATCCAGACTCGTCATCCCGGCAATTGGCCAGCATCCGAGGGCGACCGGTGATACAAAAATGCCTGTTTTTCCGAGCTCTCGGCGCTCGACGGGGGAAGTCGGAGTGGTCACGAGAAATAGTCCGCTGCGAGGTGAGATGCGCAATCAGGTAGAATGCAGATAGCAGCTGATTGTACCCTGCAGCCGTCAGTTCGCTTGCGCGAAACCTCTCCTCCTCGATCGCTAAACTTACTGGCGAAAGGAATCTCGCGATGTCGACTCCTTATTTGATTGCGGCACGCCGAACACCTCTGGGAAAACTTACCGGCGCACTCGCAAGTTTCTCGGCGCAGGAACTTGCTTCCATGGCAATGCTCGCTGCTGTCGCCGATGCGAATATCGATCCTGTTCTCGTCGAGGAAGTGATTCTGGGACAAGTGCTCCAGGCGGGTGCGGGACAAGCCCCCGCGCGCCAAGCGCTGCTGCTGGCCGGCTTACCTGTCGCGACAACCTCGGTGACGATCAACCGCGTTTGCGGTTCGGGGCTCGATGCGATTACGCAAGCCGCTCGAATGATTCGTGCTGGCGATGCGCGCGTGGTGGTGGCGGGCGGCATGGAGAGCATGAGCCGAGCACCCCATTTGCTAACCACAGGTCGCACCGGCGTGAAGTTTGGCGACCTCACGCTCCTCGACGCGCTGCAGCACGACGGGCTCACCTGCGCCACCGAAAAACTCTCGATGGGAGCCATTGCCGATCGGCTGGCGACCCAACATTCGATCGCGCGCGAAGAACTCGATGCCTTCGCGCTCGAAAGTCATCATCGCGCAGCCAAAGCCCAAGAACTGGCGCTCTTTCAAAAAGAGATCGTACCGATTTCAATCACGGCGAAATCGGGAACCACCACCGTGGATCGCGACGAAGGTCCCCGACCGGGAATCATTGCAAATGATCTTGCGCGACTGCGTCCCGCGTTCGATCCAGCGGGAACAACGACCGCCGGGAATGCCTCGCAGATCAGCGACGGAGCAGCTGCAGTGGTGGTGGTGAGTGAAGAAATCGCTAGTCATGCCACTGGAGCATTACGGGCGAAAATAGTGGCCACCAGCAGCGTGAGCCGTGCACCTCGCGACTTGTTTGAAGCCCCTATCGACGCTGTCTATCAGCTGCTCAATCGCGCGCGGTGGAACAGCGCCGATGTCGATCTGTGGGAAATCAACGAAGCATTTGCTTCTCAAACCATAGCCTGCATGCGCGGGCTCTCGATCAAGCACGATCGGCTGAACGTGCATGGGGGGGCCATTGCCCTGGGACACCCCATCGGATGCAGCGGTGCACGGGTCGTGGTCACTTTGCTTCATGCACTTGCCGCGCGAGGCCTCTCGCGAGGCGTGGCCACACTTTGCCTTGGCGGAGGAGGCGCCGTTGCCATCGCCGTGGAACTTCAGCCGTGAGCCGCAACGCTCGGAATTCGTTACGGCCTCGCTGCTGGTCGTCCAGCCCCCATCGGTGGCCGAACCGGCTCATACTTACAGCAATCTGCCGGGCAAACATCGTGATTCGGCGGCAATTGCCCAAGCACCAAACGTTCGGGATTGTCGCTCATCCGCTCAACCACCAACTGGCGAATCATCTGCACAAACTGTGGATCACTTCCCACGGTTGCAGCACGCACCATCGAGAGGCCTAGCTCGCCTGCTTTGTGCATCGCTTCCTCATCGAGGTCGAACATCACTTCCATGTGATCGGAAATAAATCCGATCGGCACGACGACAACACCGGCTCCTGGATGCTCGGCAGCAATAGTGGCCAGTGCATCGGACACATCAGGCTCGAGCCACGGCTGCGACGGAGGTCCACTGCGGCTCTGATACACCAGTTTCCAGTCGGGAATGTTTACCCCTTCGGCCACCAGTCGCGAGGCCTCGCTGAGCTGCACTTCATAGCGGCAATTCGTCGCCATCCCCATCGGAATGCTATGAGCGGTGAAGAGAATCTTTACCCCCGATTGCTTCTCGGGGGGCAACTTTGCAATCGCATCGCGCGTGCGAGCAATCATCGGCTCGATAAAGCCAGGATGGTTGAAAAAGACGCGCAGCTTGTCGACTGCAGGTGCCCCTTCTCCCACCTCTTGCTGAGCGGTCATGATGTTTTCGCGATACTGGCGACAGCCGCTGTAGCTGCTGTAGGCCGACGTGAAAAAAGCAATCGCCCGCTTCACTCCATCCTTCTTCATCTGCTCCATGGTGTCGCGGAGCATGGGTGTCCAGTTGCGGTTGCCCCAGTAGATGGGCAAGTTGACACCGCTCGCAGCAAACTCCACTTTCAACGCCTCGAGCAACTCGCGGCATTGGCTGTTGATCGGGCTCACGCCACCGAAATGGTTGTAGTGCTCAGCCACTTCGAGCATCCGCTCACGCGGGACGTTCTTGCCACGGAGCACGTTTTCGAGAAACGGCATCACATCGTCGGGTCCCTCGGGACCACCGAAGGAAATAAGCAGGAACGCGTCGTAGTTGGCCGCCACTAGAAATTCTCCGCTGCCTGAGACAAAGGTTGCTGAGCACGATTGTAGAGGAATCGCCAGTGCCGCTGGGATGAGACACTGGCCACTAAATCATCCCCGCACTTTAGATTCGTGCGGACCAAAAGCAACGGTGCGGGGCGAGCGCGACTCGGTGAGCGCACGAAAAAACCGCTGTGGAGCGATTCACTCCGCAGCGGTTTCGAAAAACTGACCCCAAGGGGATTCGAACCCCTGTTACCGCCGTGAAAGGGCGATGTCCTAGGCCTCTAGACGATGGGGCCGTCTAAAATGCAAACCAGCGAGTACTCCAACAGTTATCGGCAACTGCGGAACCCGCTGTTCAGCAAGCCTTTGATATACGACAGAGATGTTCTGATCGTCAAGGGGATGCAGTACAGCCTGCATCGACGATCTTCTCTTCCATCCGACCAAGAGACCCGCAAATGGGCTTGTGAGTTCACGGACGGTGCACGTTTTTTTTAAAAAACAGGTGGGCGAACAATAACCGAAGGCCAGCAGCAATCGAGGGGTGCTGAACTGGCAGATTGGTAGGCAAGCCTCTGGGAACGCATACGAACGAATACGCTAACCCTCTCGCTTACAACAAGATGCAGCGACAGGGCCTACGTGCAATGCCCCGAAACTATTCAGCCGGCTTGGGAGCCGACTCACCAGCTTCGGCACGCTTAATGGCATCGTAGACCTCGCGGCGGTGGACTGGCACTTCCTTAGGAGCTTCAACTCCCAGACGTACTTTGTCGCCGCGAATCTCGACCACCACAATCGTGATGTCGTTGTTGATGACGATACTCTCGTTCTTTTTCCGTGATAGCACCAACATGGCGCGTTCCTTCCGTACCGGAGCGATTCCTGCCGCATCCCCTCACGCTTGAGAATGATTTGCTAGACGCTGATCAAAATTGCTAGCGGACCATCGAGCGAGGAGGCGCTACCTGTCCGAAGAGGACAAGTTTAAGGTAGGCCTTCGTTTTATTGTGGATCGCGAAAACTGCCAGTCAAGAATTCAAGCGCCAGAAGCTTGGGAATTCGAAAAATTATTGGAAAAGCGCCCGATACAAAAGGCAAGAACTGCCCCATTTAACACCCAGCTGACTAAGTTCATTTCTCGCCCTAACTCTCGATCTGCCAATAGCATGCGACTTGACGCCTGGAACATTCGGCGGCATCAGCCAAAAATCTGCTAGCATTCAAGCCCCCATCGCTAGCGAGCACGCTACTTCAGGTGGTATCTGTAGTTCCATTATGCCAGACAACTCGCGGTGAAATTCGTTTTCACCCCACAACCGCCGATGCACCCTCGAAAAGCCTGTCGAAACTACAATTGTAAAACCATCTTTCGGAGGTTCTGTGATCAGTATCTTCGACAGCTACGGCTTCAGTGGACGAATTTGGCGAGCTGCGTCAGTGTGCTCGATTGTGCGGAAACCGATCGCGCACTGGTAGATTTTGTGGAATTCCGTTGCCAGCACCCTCGCTTGCGGACCATCGCCAGCCGCCTATAATCGGCTAAGTCGATCGGCAAAAATGCGCCTGTTACCAACCATGCTGCCACGAAGGTTCTTCCGAACCCGCGTAGCTGCAACAGCTTGCTGAAGATCACTTCCTATGTGGGATTGGCTGCGAAACATCTATCTGGCTGTCTACACCGTCGGCCACGGTATGTATGTCACGCTCCGCTATTGGCTTATCACCTATCAGCCTGAGCGTGGCACATTCACCGAGCGTTTTGAGTACCCCGAAAAGCCCGTGCCGGTGGCGGCCCGCTATCGTGGTTTTCATCGCTACGACCTCACCACCTGCATCGCCTGCGACCAGTGCGCCAAGGCTTGCCCGGTCGACTGCATTTACATCGGTAAAGAGCGGGTCGAGGGGAGCAAAGGCTTCAAAATCACCGGTTTTGCCATCGATTATTCGAAGTGCATGTTTTGTGCATTGTGCGTCGAGCCCTGCCCGGTCGATTGCATTTTCATGGGAGCCACGCACGATCTGAGCTGCTACAGCCGCGATGGTTGCATTGTCGACTTCTCGCGACTTCCACTGGAAGTGGCCTGGGGCCGTTCGACCCTCAACCCCACTGCCGTTGCTGAGTCGAAAGTCATCGCCGAGCCTGTCCACGGCGGACCGAATCAGTAGCAGCTTGTGATCGAAAATTGTCCTGTCGTTTTTTCCTCTCCACGATTGAAATTCTCGCGGAAAAGTTGCCTGAAACCGACTTTCCGCGAAGAGTAGAAATAGATCGATGTAATTGAAGAGAAGTTGAGGTAGTGAATCGCTTTTGCCCACGGATTCGCTTTATAGAAGCGTAGGTCGACTATGGTTGCGGATGAAGTGAAACCTCAGAGACTGTTCACCATCGAGCAGGCCAACAGCATGCTCCCTTTGGTGCGTGCCATTGCTACCGACATGGCCAACCTCGCTCGCGAACTCGTCGAGCGACGCGAACGTCTGGCGGTAATCACCGCAGGCCGAACCCGCAAAACCGGCGATGTCTACTCCGAAGAACTGGCTCAAGTAGAAGCAGAACTGGCTCGCGACGCCGAGCGACTTCGCGAGTACGTCACCGAACTCGAAGACCTAGGTGTTTATCCGCGAGCAGCTGTCGATGGCATCGTCGATTTTCCTGCCAAACTCGATGGCCGAGCGGTCTTCCTCTGCTGGAAAGTGGGAGACCCTGAAGTCCTCTACTTTCACGAACTCGACGCCACCTATAGTGATCGCACCTCACTAACGGCTGAAAGCCTTCCTGGCGGCCCCTGCACCACTGCCTCCGGTGATAATTAATACTCGGTAACGGGTCACACTTAGTCCCCAGTCAAACCGAACAACTACGCCCACATCAGCACGAAGCTCGCCCTGACTTCGAACCTCGGTTCGAACTAGCGATACTGAAAGAGATTGCCGCCAATGTCACCAGCAGTAGCCACGACGCTTGGAATCGTTGCGTATCTGGCCGTTTTCGCCGGCGTTGGCGTCACCTTCTTGTTTGTGAACTTGTTGGTCGGCCTGTTCGTCCGCCCTTCGAACCCTCACCAAGAGAAACTGGAGATCTACGAGTGCGGCGAGCCAACGATCGGCAGCAGCTTCGTCCAGTTCGATCTTCGGTTTTATGTGGTCGCTCTGCTCTTCATCATCTTTGATGTGGAAGTGGCGTTCTTCTTTCCCTGGGCAGCTGTGTTTGGCAAAACCACCACCCTGATGAAGGACGATGTTCAAGTGGTGCAAGTGGCTGAGAACGGAGAGCTCGAGCTCACTCCAGCCGCCGCTGGCATCTACAAAGAACTTGGTGTTCGCAACCCGACCGTTCCTACCACAACACCCCCGGCGCTCGCCTCCGCTGTGCCTACGACTGGCGATGAAGCAGCGATTGCTTCGGCCCGCATTCACGCAGGAGCCCGGACACTGGCTTGGCTTACGATCATCGATATCGGTGCCTTCTTCGCGGTGCTGCTCATCGGATTTGCTTACGTCTGGAAGCGTGGCGACCTCGACTGGGTCCGTGCGGTTTCGAAAGAACGTAGCGAAGCTCCGATCAAGTCCCGTACGCAAGATCCACTCGAAGAAGAAGCTGCCCTCTCAGCCTAAGCTGGAGAGCTCCGTTTACACCCGCCGACTTAGCCGCTGGCAAGTCCTACGATAAGAGTACGCAAGCATGAGTGGCCCCACCCTTCTCGATCGACTGAAAAAGCAATTTGGCGACAAGATTGTCGGCGCCAACTTCGATGCTATCGATCCTTGGATCGAAGTCGCCCCCGAAGCGATTCGCGACGTTTCGAAGTTTCTCAAAGTCGACGCTGAACTGCAGCTGAACTTCTGCAACTGCATTACGGCAGTCGACTACTTCGAGCCCGATCCCAAGAAGGCAGCCAAGGCCACCTTCTCGCCACACATCGAGTTGGTTTATCACCTTTCGAGCATCACCAAAAAGCACTCGCTGGTGCTGAAGGTCATGCTGCCGCGATGGAAGGACGATGTCCCGGGCCAATGCCCCCAAGTTCCCACCGTGTCTGACATCTGGCGCACCGCCGACTGGCACGAACGGGAAGTGTTCGATCTCTCGGGGATCGACTTCGTCGGGCACCCTGATCTGCGACGCATCCTTTGCCCCGAAGACTGGATCGGCTATCCACTTCGCAAGGACTACGAAATGCCGCTCGACTATCACGGCATCCGAGGTCGGTAAACGCAGCCCCAGCACCGCACCAACATTGCACCAATTCACGCGGGAAATAGTTACTCGCGATTTTGATCCGAAGGCAACGTATCGATGTCCATCAATCTCGACGATCCACGCGTAGTCGAATTCGACGTTCGCACCGACGAAATGCTCGTCAACATGGGACCTCAGCACCCGAGTACCCACGGTGTGCTGCGGCTGGTGCTGCGTACCGATGGTGAAATCGTATCGCAGGTCGAACCCCACCTCGGATACCTGCATCGCTGTGCCGAAAAGATTGGTGAAAACCTGACACCCCGTCAGTGGATTCCGTACACCGACCGCATGGACTACCTGGCGGCGATGAACATGAATCTCGGCTGGGCACTCACGGTCGAGAAGCTCCTGGGACATCAGATTTCCGAGAAGGCTCGCCATTTGCGCGTGATCATCGCCGAGATGGGCCGCATTGCGAGCCACTTGGTGGGGATGGGTGCTTACGGCCTCGACCTGGGGACCTTCAGCCCGTTCCTGTACGCCTTCCGAGAACGCGAAAAGATTCTAGACCTGTTCGAAGAGGCCTGCGGCGCTCGACTTACCTACAGCTACCTCACGCCTGGTGGGGCAACAGCGGACCTGCCCAAAGGCTGGCTGCAGAAGTGCGAAGAGTTCCTCAAGCAGTTCGAACCGGTGATTCAGGAATATCATGCCCTGCTCACCACGAACTCGATCTTCGTGAAACGGACCGCGGCAATCGGCATCATGTCGGCCGAAATGGCCATCGACTACGGCTGCACAGGCCCGGTATTGCGTGGCAGCGGTGTCGATTACGATCTGCGTCGCGATGGCGAAGAACGCTACACCGAGATGTACGATGGGTATGCGTTTGAGGTGATCGTCAGCCGCAATGGCCACTACCCTGCGGACCACGATTATCCACCGGTTCCCAAGGAAGCTGTGCTTGGCGACTGCTGGCACCGATTCTACGTCCGCATGCTGGAAGTGGTGCAGTCGATCGACCTCGTGCGTCAAGCGATTGAACGCTACAGCACCGCTTCGGGCGACTGGGGTCAGCCGATCAAGCTCACCACGAAACTTCCGAAGGGTGAAGCCTACCTCGAAACCGAATGTCCCCGAGGACAGATGGGTTTCTACATCGTGAGCGATGGCAACGCGATTCCATGGCGTGTCCGCGCTCGTAGCAGTTCGTTCTGCAACCTGTCGATCACGGCCGACCTCTGCCGAGGCTGTCTGATCGCCGACGTCCCCGCAATCGTCGGTTCGCTCGACATCGTGATGGGCGAAATCGACCGCTAGTTGCTGCTCCGGCGGCATTTGCTGCTGGCTTGTAGAGTCAAAAGTTTCAGGCAATCGGTCCCCCTAGCGATGGGCAAAGGGGACGCGTGGCAACTACGATACAAGGAACGGCTTGATCCTTCCGATCGAGCGACTGATTCCTTGGAGCTTTCGTATGCGGTGGCCACTTCGCCGCCAAATCCTGTTGCCGATGGTCAGCGTGGTGCTGGCTGCGGTGCTGGTGGTGAGCGTCATGAATGCCTATCTCGCATCGCGGCAAGTGATTGCCGAAGTGGACGAGCAGCAGGCTGACGTCGTGCGCACGCTCGCCGCTACGAACTTTCCACTCGAATCGTCGGTTCTAAAGCAGGCACGCGGCTTAACAGGGGCCGAATATCTGATCGCCACGCTCGATGGCGCAGCGACAGCCGCGAGTTCCGACGAGCTGCTGCAACTGGACACCGCCACGCTCCAGTCGCACGGACGCGGGGCTTCGATTGTCGCGAAACTTGCCGGCGACGATGTCGAGCTGATCCATTTTCCAGCGATCCTCGATCGGCGTGCCGTGGGAGGCTCGCAGCTTCAGCTGCACGCGTTCTACCCGGCGAAAGCGTGGCGAGCTGCTCGTTTTCAAGCGATCTGGCCCCCCCTTGCCATCGGCGCGGTTGCCATTGCCCTCACGATTGCGGCGGCTTACGTCGTGGCTCTCCGCGTCACTGGTCCCATCGATCAGCTGCAGAAACAAGTGACGCAGATCGCAGCGGGCGATTATCGGCAAATGCCTGAGACCAGCATCGACGACGAAGTCCACCGGCTCGGTCAGGCGATCAATCAAATGGCTCAGCGTCTGGCTGATTACGAAGAAGAGATCCGTCGGAGCGAACGTCTTCGAACCTTGGGGCAACTAGGAGGCGGCATTGCCCATCAGGTTCGCAACGCGGCCACCGGCTGTCGCCTGGCACTCGATCTGCTGGAACGGGATCTCGAAAGTGGTCGCGCCGATATCGATGCCAACCACGAGTCGCTGGAAGTGGCCACCCAGCAGCTGTCGCTCATCGAGTCGTACGTACAGCGGCTGCTGACGCTCGGACGCAAGGAAACACGCGAACTACAGCCGATCGATTTGCGGCAAACGTTGCTCGATCTCATCCCTTTGGTGACCCCCACGGCATCGCACCTCGGAATTGAGCTGGCGACATCACTCGGTGACCTGCCTGTACCGATGCGGGGCGACGCGCCGTCGCTGCAGCAGATGGTGATCAACCTGCTGATGAACGCGATTGAGGCAGCCGCCGATCGCCGCAATCTTAGTGGAACTGGCGCGGTGGAGATCCGTTTGCATAGCGAGCGTCCTACGTCGTGCGAGATCGAGATCATCGATAATGGGAGCGGCGTTTCCGAATTCGCGGCCGCCAAAATGTTCGAGCCTTTCGCGACCGATAAGCCGCAAGGGACTGGGCTAGGGCTGTGCGTTGCCAAACAAACGGCGGCGGCTCATGGGGGTGAGATTCGCTGGTCGCGCGAGCAGCATCAAACCCATTTTTTCGTCACGCTTCCTCTTCTTGTAAGTGATGTGCCGCATGGCGAAGTTGCTGGTAGTCGATGACGAGCCAAGCATTTGCTGGGGTCTCAAACAACTGGGCAAGCGACTCGGGCACGAAGTGCAAATCGCTTCGTCGGCGGAGCAAGGGATTGCGCTCGCCGGAACAGCTCCCTACGATCTCGTGATGCTGGATGTTCGTCTGCCTGGGATGGACGGTCTGACTGCCTTGAAACAGCTGCATCCACTGCTGCATGGCGCGCCGGTGGTGATCATGACCGCGCACGGCGATTTGTCGACAGCAGTGGAAGCGGTTCGTGGCGGCGCGCGAGAGTATCTCTTAAAGCCGTTTGACCTAACTCAAATCGAGCAACTCCTCGCGAAGCTGCTGGCGCAAAAAGCCGCTCCTGCCGAGCCGGCAAACCTTCATCGCAGTTCACAAACCGATGGCTTGGTAGGGCAATCGCTCGCCATGCAGGAAGTGTTCAAGCGCATCGCGCTGGTAGCCGCCAGCGAAGCCTGCGTGCTGGTCTCGGGCGAAAGTGGCACAGGCAAGGAACTGGTTGCACGCGCGATTCATCGCTATAGCGACCGAGCGAGCGGTCCATTCGTTCCTGTGAATATCGCTGCCCTCAATCCGTCGCTCGTCGAGAGCGAACTTTTCGGACACACACGAGGCTCGTTCACTGGAGCCGATCATGCGCACGAAGGGTTGCTGCTGGCAGCCGACGGCGGCACGCTATTCCTCGACGAAGTGGCCGATATTCCCCTTCCTGTGCAAGTGAAACTTTTGCGCACGCTCGATCACGGCGAAGTGATGCCAGTGGGAAGCGGCCAGACCAAAAAGACCCGTTTTCGCCTGGTTTCTGCTACGCATCAGGACCTTCCCGCGCTCGTGGCAAGTGGCCAGTTTCGGCACGATCTGTACTATCGACTTTGCACATTTCAGATCACGTTGCCTCCGCTACGCGATCGTGGCGACGACGTGCAACTCCTCGCGCAGCACTTTGCATCGATGGCTGGCCGGGCGCTTCAATTTGCTCCCGAAGCGATGAAGGAAATTCGCTCGCGACACTGGCCTGGCAACATTCGCGAGCTACGTAGCGCCATCGAGCATGCCATGATCGTTGCGCGCGATGGTGTGATTCTGAGCGAGCATTTACCAGCCTCGATTGCGGTGCCACGAACATCACCAGCGAACACCGGTGACGAGCGCGATCAGATCACCACGCGCCTTCGTGAATGGGCCCTCGCGCGGGTCAAAGAAGCGGGCGAAACTGGCGAGCTTTACGAAGAACTGCTCAAACTGGTCGAGCCGCCGCTGCTGGAAGCTGTCCTCAAGAAATGCAAAGGACAGTGTGCCACGGCAGCCCGTATTCTGGGTATGCATCGCACGACCGTTCGCAAAAAGATCGACGAATACGGTCTGCAAGCCGAAGAAGAAGAGTGAGCCGCGAGCAAGTTCACCCGCGCAGCAGAGAGTGAAAGTGTTTTCAGCTCGGGAGCCGCTACAGATGGTGCGGCTCTTCAGAATTCATGCGACCACAGCTATCTGCCACGAGGAAGCAGCAACTGCTTCCTCGCTTGTAGTCTTAAGCCCCTACCGATCAACTAGACCGAGATCTTGGTGATCTTCACGCGGGTGTACATCTGGCGATGGCCCGTGCGGCGGCGATAGTTCTTGCGGCGGCGGAACTTTTGGATGTAGATCTTGTCGCCAAGCTCTTGTGCGACCACTTCTGCGGTCACGCTGGCACCTTCGACCACAGGAACACCCACGATTGGCTTTTCGCCACCACCGATGAGAAGCACCTTGCTGAAAGTCACCGAATCACCAGCGCCGACATCGTCGCGCAGATCGATTTGGAATACTTGGCCTTCTTCAACTTTGTACTGACGTCCGTTCTCGGCAATGATGGCGTACATGGTTTTCTTTGAATCTAAAAACTTGGGAGTCGGAGGGCATTACCGGCTTCGGCACGCGACTTAAGGTCGCGCATGAAGACTTCTCTTCGGCAATACCGAATCGAGTAATTTACCGGCACAAAGGGCGAGCGCCCAGCCCTGATTGATAGGCGAGCGATGTCCCGCCTTGCCGTCGCTGCAAAACAATGCAGCGACAGCACTTACAACACATCCGGCAAACAGCCTTACGCGGGCAAATTGAGCTCGCGACCTTCGTTGTCGCGGCATTCGACCTGCAAATGCTCGGGGAAAGCACCTTCGTGGCTGAGAATCTGGACGACCATTTGGGCATCGTCTTCCAGCTTCATGATCTCGCGACGCTTCTTATTGTTCAGGTACGAAGCAACTTCGGAATTCACCCGAACCGTCACGCGGCTGACGTTCGGCTGCTGGCTGGCGAGCATCAGCATGCGCACTACTTCGATTGCCATGCTCTCGGCTGTCTTCACAACACCACGACCACTGCAGCATGGGCAATCGCCATAAACACTGCGTTTTAGGCTAGGCCGAATGCGCTGACGGGTCATCTCGATCAGACCAAACGGGCTTGTGCGCAAAATCTTGGTGCGAGCCCGATCGCGGCGCATCGCATCCCGCAAGGCACGCTCGACACCACGACGATGACGCTCTTTACGCATGTCGATGAAGTCGTTTACGATCACACCACCGAGATCGCGCAGACGAAGCTGGCGGGCAATCTCTTTCGCCGCACTGATGTTCAGCTGATAAGCCGTCTCGTCGGCATCGTCTTCAGCGCGGAAGTTACCACTGTTCACGTCGATCGCCACCAGAGCTTCCGTCTGATCGATCACGATCGAACCGCCCCCACGCAGCGGAACCTTGCGCTGATAGATCTGCACAATCTCTTGCTCCACTTTGTACTTGTGGAACAGAGGTTCGCGACCTTCGTACTGATGGAGCCGGTTGACGTTACGAGGCATCACGAGTTGCAAGAACTCTTTTGCGCGTTCGAATGCTTCGGGATGATCGATATAGATCGCGTCGATCTCGGCGGTGAAGATGTCGCGGATCGTACGAATGATCATGTCGCTCTCTTCGTAGATCGTGGCTGGGCCAGCGGTCTTCTTCAGGCGACGCACAATCACTTTCCAAAGGCGAAGCAAGTAAGCCATGTCGCGCGAAAGCTCTTTCTTCGTGCGATCTTGGCCTGCTGTGCGAACGATAAATCCAAGCCCCTTCGGTGGGTTAAGTTCGAGAAGCGTATCGCGCAGTGTGCGGCGGAGTTCGTCGTCTTCAATCTTGCGCGAAACACCAACGCGTCCGAGCGCTGGCATCAGCACGAGGTAGCGACCTGGAATGCTGATATAGGTCGAAAGAGTCGGGCCTTTTGTCCCAATCCCTTCCTTGATCACTTGCACGAGAACTTCGTCGCCACGACGAAAAATCTCTTGAATCGGTGGCTTTACACGTGGACGTCCGCCGCGTGGTGGGCGTCGCTCGCGACGCTGCTGGGGACGTGGCGCATCATCGTCTTCGCCGGTGTCGATATCGGCCAAACGGCCTCCACCGATCTGCTCGGCTGGATCGTAGCCACCTTGGCGAAAGTACTGTGGCTCGACGTCGCTGATGTGCAGAAATCCATTACGACCGACACCGAAATCGACGAACGCTGCTTGAATGCTCGGCTCGAGATTGACGATTCGGCCGCGATAGATATTGCCCACGTAGTTGTCTTGACTGGCACGCTCGATATAGAGCTCTTCGAGCAGCCCATCTTCGATAATGGCAATGCGGCACTCTTCGGGCTGCGAGACATTGATCAGCATTTCGCTTTTCATGCGGGATACTTCTTTCATCGGAATGCGCCTGCAACCCTTTGCGGTGAAACGGGACAGGCAAAGTGCGACTTCAAGAGGACCAGCGGCCGGGCACACAGTTGGCGTGCGAAGTTTGCTGAAGAGCAGCAGCGGCAGGCTAGCGCAGAAGTCGTGGTGAAGAAAAAACGGGCAATACACAAAGCCATCACGATGGATGGCGAAGAAGATCGAGACCAGCAGTGGCGATAGTGATGCGCGGCGAGTAGAGACCCGCTAGAAGATTCGGCTGAGCAATAGGCCGGATGACGCGACATGCAAACTCACTGCAGTTTTGCCGAGACAAGCCAATCGGCAAAGGATCTCTAGCCCAAAACAGACTCGGAGCCTCTCTCGTGGGGGCATCGCAACGAGTGCTGGGCGAAATCGACTCTGGCCAACAACTTGGCGGCAGTTAACGGTTTCGGTGTGCGGATAGTACGAACGCAAAGCCTGTGTTCGGAAAACATCGTCGACGACAGCCAACAGGCAAACAGAACCCGATCGACAAACTGCCAGAAGCGGCGATGTCGGCGGCTGATACTACCCGGCGGTGAACGCTGGAGAGGCAGCGAGAACAGAAAAGCACGGGCGAGCTTAGCCCGGATTGTTCTCGCCAAATCCAGATTCGACGAGTGCGGCCAGGGCCTCGATCGCTTCAGAAGCGTCGACGCCACTCACACGCAATGTGAGAGTCGTACCGTTTCCTGCCCCCAGCGTCAACAAGTCCAGGCTACTTTTGCCGTCGAATCGGTCGTTTCCCTTCAGAATTTCCACTTTGCTCTGAAAGGTGCAGGCGAGCTTCACAAACATGCTGGCAGGGCGCAGATGGAACCCTTGCGGATTGGTCACCATCACGTTCCGCTCGAGGGTTTGGTCAGACATCGGCCGCCACTGTCGTATCAAAGATGAAAAAACTGCGAAACGTAAATCCTGGCCAGCAAACGCCTATCACTATCCCACTCGCCACTCAAAGCTTCAGCCTACCTCGCAAACAGGCTCGGTGCGAGATTCAACCCCCAGGTGCTTCAGTGGCCGCCGGCAACAGACCACCTAAAGCGTTTGCTACAGAGCACTTGCACACGCAAAAGCTTGGTTACGCGAGACTGGCCCCCAAGGGACCAAGCTGTGCAACACGGGGAAGCAAAACGCCACAACTGGGCGATGCTTAGCTACCAAACTGGCTCACATCAGCCTCATCCAGAAGCGTCTGGATGTCGACCGTGCTACGGGCCTGCTTCAGGAAGCGACAAAACGTGTCGTCGCGAAGCTGACGCGAGATGTTCTCCAGAGCTCGCAGATGGTCGCCGGGGCGATCCGGTGGCGAGATGAGAAGGAAGAACAGCTGAACCTTATCGCCGTCGAGACTGTTGAAATCGACGCCGGCATGGCTGACACCGACCGTGCCGACCAATTTTTCGACGCTAGGGTGCTTGGTGTGAGGAACTGCAACACCACGACCAATGCCGGTGCTGCCGAGTTCTTCACGCTTCATGATGGCGGCGATAATGCCTTCGACTTCCGATTCCTTAATCGCGCCGGCAGCGGCCAGCGAACCGACCATTTCTTGAATCACGCCCGGTTTGTCTTCGGCAGCGAGATCGGCTTTGATCGAACCGACACTCACGAAATCCGCGAACTTCATAACGCATTCCCCAGGTCTGGCTGAGCAACAGGACCCCAAGTTCCCGTTGCGGCAGGTTTTCGCTTACTGAAATACTTCGGAGTCGAACATTCTCACGACTCCACCGATTCCCTACCCATTCATCGAATCAAAGCTGGCCAGCCGAAACGCCATCCTCGGCCCGCCAGATATCACCCATCAATCATTGAGTCATCAATCATCCGCTGGGCCAATATTGCCTCGCCGGACCGACTCGACAAGTCGCCCAAGGGACAACATGCAAGCCAACCGGGGCAACGATACGCATCCGTAGTCGTATCGAACCAAATCCAGTCGGCATATGAGTCGCACGTCCCTGAGCCAGCACATCTCGCCCGTTCGGTACCCGCTACATACCAGGATCTAGCGAGGCAACGGCAACCGTTATTCGGTGGGAGGCTCGATATGCTTGTGGCTCGTGGCTCGGTGCTCTTTCAAACGCTCTTTGTGTTTGCGAAGCTGTGCTTCCATCTTATCGATTACGCCGTCGAGTGCCGCAAGGGTAGTATCCGCCTCGCAGACAGCAATCAGGTCGTCGTGATGCTCGAGCGTCACACGCAATTCTACCCAACTCGCCTGATGATGTTCGACGCGATGCTCGGGATCGACAGTCACGTTGATGCCGGTAATGCGATCGAAAAATCGCCGCACCACTTCGACTTTTTCAGCGATACGCTCCTGCGTTCCTTCGCTCAAATGACCATGACGGGCGGCAATGTTGATTTGCACCGATGATTCTCCCAGCTGTAATTGCGACAAGTGGAGCGACAAGCGAGACCGACTCCATGCTACGACTCGAGCCGCCGCCAGGCTATGGGGCTGCCCCGGTGAGCGGGAGATCACACCACCTTAAGCCATACCTAAGGCAGTCGATCATCGCCCTGTAGCAATCGCCGTTCATTCGCGCGAGGAAGTCTACCTTGTGCTTCCAGCGGACGGCCAGAATTGATAACTGGGCCCGATCGCGGGAAGTTTGGCTGGCACCATGCTCACCCCCGATGAGTGGATGAATGGAGCCGCTGCGTCCTCACTTGCGTTCTTCGGCCAAGCCGATGTGGAAGGACTTGAAATTCCAGCCACTTACGACTTGTGCCGCTCAGGCTCAGTCTAACTTCTCCCCCCTCAGGCGAAAGGGTGGGAGAATGGTGAGGATCGGGCAAACTGGGAAAAAGATTTGCCCAAAAAAGATTCCCCCAAAACACTACGACTTGGCTCCTGCCGGTTTTGCAGGTAATCCCTTCGGATCGACCCCTTTGAGGGGTTCGTAAGGAAACAGGGGCGAAGGCGGGGTGCGGTAGTCGATTGCTCCACCTTCGAGTCGTTCTTTCCACTTCTGAATGGACAGCCGATTTCCGTCGGCCTTCTTTTGCGGCATATAGAGGTGCATCGCGCCGGTGATCGTACGCAAGTTATCGAGCGTGATGACTCGCACCTCCATAGCGTCGCTCTCGAGCAACTTCACCATCACTGCGGCATCTCCCGCGACCAATTGCTCGCGGCTGTAGCCCCACAAGAGTCGGTCGACTTCCGTCGCAATCGCGGGCATGGTGGCGACAATGGCCTGACGGAGCAGAACGGCCGAATCTTTGCTCCGAGCCAGCGACTGCCTGAGCGTTTCGACTTCACCGGCCCAAAACGAGTGGTGACGTTCATCTCCCAGCATTCGCAGGATCGATTCGAAGCTCCCCATCGAGGCGAGCGAGCGGCCAGCCAGCGACTGCACTTCAATGCGTCGATGCGAGGTGAGTTCTTTCAGTGAAACATCGAGGGGCTTATCCCCCGGGATCAGCCGCTCGAGTAGATCGGCATTCAGTCGGTCGAGTTCCGAGGTGCTACTCGCATCGACCCACGCTGGGTTCTCAAACGGACCATTCTGCTCGACTTCGCCGTTTCCTAAGTCAGTGACGACATGATGCGGCGGAATTTCGATTGGTTCCGCCCCCTCGATCTGCCACACCACGCGTCCGCTGCTGGCAAACACATCCACCACCAAGATGACGGGCCCGACTTCAGGATCGGTGCCAGGAGCCAAGTAGGGGCGAACTTCGATCGAGGCGACAGCATCGGCATCGCTGAGCGTCAGCACGCCGCGAGCACCGGCGGTGATCACTTCGAGTTTGGCACCCATCGCGCCGTTGGTAACAGCGAGGAATCGCCCATATTCAATCGCAACCCGCGAATTGCCCGCTTCCATCGGTGGAACGAGAGTCAGGGCACCTTCGCCAGCGAAGGTCAGTTGCACACCCGAAGCGAGTGCGACTTGGGGCCGGTAAGTGGGAAGCGACGCAACTCGATCCCCTGCTTGCAGCACCGTGCGAGGTGGTGTGCGATACCAGAGCAAAGTCTCGGGATCTTGTCGGGCAAGGATTTGCGTGTCGGACAAAAATCGACCGAGATCTTTTTCTCCCGCCGCTGGTACTGGCTCGCCAGGAACTTCCGGCGCAGGCTCTGTGACGCCAGGAATAACCGGTTCTTCCGGAGCGGGTGTGCCACTTCCAGGATCAGCGGGCAGAGTGGTGGCAGGATTCTCAGCAGGCATATCTCCCGGCTCAGCAGGGGCCGGTGCTCCTGGATTAGCTCCTGGATTTTCGGCCGGCATTTCAGCTGGTTCTTCACCCGGAATCGAAACAATTGGCAACGCATCCCCTGGAACGGCAGGGACATCCCCTGGGACAACTTCTGCCCCTGGAACTGTCGCTGAACCGTCCCCCGCGTCGGTCGGCTGATCGCCGTTCTCATCGACCTTCAACACTGGATCGGCTGGCACCTCGTCATTGCCGGGAGGAACGACTTCCGCGACAGGTTTGCCGCCACCAAAAAGCGGATGCGTTTTGTCGAGCGGTCCCATCGCACGAAGGCCGAGTACGAGTAGCACGAGAGCGGCAATCGCCGTGATGGCGATTGGCCAAAACGAACGTCGCGGCTGAGCGGCTCGTAGGTAGTCGGGGACTTCCGCCGCAGGAATCGCAGCAGTTGCCGGCTTGGGCGTAGCTTCGCCCGTAGGAAGATCGGTGTTGGCCGACGATGCCGAAACAGCAGCCGACACGGCTGGTGCCAAGGTTTCGTGACCATTGCTCGCGGCAGCTTCTGCCACTGCCTGCTCGACCGGGGTGACTGTCGATTTGGGCTCGGGGGTTGGTGCACTGGGGAGGCCGTAGATTCGCTCACGCAGCCCGGTCGAAACGTCGGCTGGTTTTCCCAGCACGAGTGTCAGAATGTGATGGCAGGCCGCAACTTCGGCGAGATGCACATCCCCTTCCAGGCAGTAGCGTTCGAAATCGCCAACCCGCTCGGGAGTGAGCGTACTGTCGAGATAATCGGCCACATTATTTGCATCTTCGGCGAGCCCCTTAGCCTCCACCTTAGGCGCGTTCATCCGGGCCTTGGTAATCACATTTTTGATGCGAGAAACCAGGCCAGCGGCGAATTCACTTTCCTCGATTTTTTTGCGGAGTGCCTCGGCATCAGCCGGTTCGAGCACGTTATCGAGATAGGCGAGCAAGGTTCGAAGGGTCAGTCGCATGGCAGGTTCCTCTAGCGGTCGCCCCATGCGCGGACCAGAACTTGGATCGCGGGGCGTCTAGAAGAATTAGTACAGACCGGGCAATCGATCCGTACATCAAACCCCAAGATTTATCCGAGAAACCGAAACCCGACTCGAGCGGCTATTTGCCGCTGGCTGGTTCCAGCGACTCGCGAGGGTCCCAGACGAGAAACGCCACCACCGCTGTAACGATCATGCCGATCGCCAGAATCGCTGGATGGAAGTCCATTCGGCCCAGCGACTTAGAGCTACGCACCAGAGCAGTTGCCGAGAGCTTAGCGGGAGCCGGCTGAGGACGTTGCCACGAACTCATATGCTCCCACCCTTTAGTGGTGCGACGCCAGCCATCATCAATGGCGGCATGGCCACCAGAAATCGCCGTAGGTTGTTTTACACTCGAAGCTTGCGACGAATCGTCAGCACTAACCAGCGCAGGCGTAACGAGCATCATTGCAGCAATCGCAATCGAAACCGGCACGAGGTGGCATGGCATGGCAACAGCTCCGAGCAGTTCGGCGGAGCAGCCGGGGTGGCGAGATGCTCGTCACCGACCGTTGCCTGACCGACCTGCCCAGCTACTAAGGCAATCCCGATGCCGAGACTGTGCATTGCCCCATCAATTGCCGTAAACAACTAACCAAAAACGACTTACAGCACGAATCGTGCGATCTATTCGACGTCGCGTTTGTCCCCTTTTATCCACACGAGCCTCTGGTGGATGTTGCCAAAAGACCACACCACGGAATCTCCCCAAGGACCGAACCGAAGGAATTTTTGCTGTGCTTTTTCGCACAATAAAACTTGTGGCAGAGCCAGTTTGCCGTAGGGCAACTCGTGGCCTAGGTTTTCCTTGCCAGCGGACGAGCGGCCGGAACGTGCCGCCTGCCTGGCAGGTTTTCCCCTTCTCACTGCCACGAAGTGAATCATCCATGCCCGCAGCGAATCCCAACAATCTCAAGGAACTGCTTCAGAGTGCTCAGTTGCCCGCGCTGCCACACAGTGCGATCCGACTTTTGGAGCTCTCGCAGAACCCCGACAATGGCCCTGCTGAGTTCGCCGTGCCGATCGAAGCCGATCCCGGCCTGACCGGTCAGGTGCTGAAGTTCGTCAACTCGTCGTACTTCGGTTTCTCGCGAGAGATTTCGAGCATCAAGCTCGCGATCACGCTCGTCGGTATCCGCACGATCAAGAATTTCGCACTTTGGAGCGCGGTCTTCAGCTTGATGCCGAACCCGAAGTGCGGCCCCTTCGATCTCAAGAGCTTGTGGCAAGACTCGCTCCGACGCGGACTCTTTGCCCGCGCCATGGGCAAGCTCTCGGGGCTCAAAGAAGCCGAAGATCTCTTCGCCGCTGCCCTGCTCCAAGACATGGCCGTTCCTCTCTTGGCCAAGGAATTGCCGCAGCGATACCTGAAACTGTTCGCCGGTCGAACCGAATCGCCATCGCGACTTTCGGATCTCGAACGTGCTGAGTTTGGCTGGACCCACGCCGATGCTGCCGCCTTGATGGCTCGCACCTGGAGCCTCCCAGAAGAGTTCGCTCGCCTCATCGAATCGCACACGCAGCTCCCCGAAATGCTCGCTGCTGGCAGCACCGACGTCGGTCGCCTCGCTGTGGCACTTTCGTCGATGCTTCCGACCGCTGGTGAAAAGAACTGGACCGAACGCGAAGCTTTCTGCGAAGCGTTCACCAAAATTGCAGGAAGCAGCGGCAAAACCCCGGCTGACATCCTGGGTCAAATCGACAAGGAATTCTGCGATTTCGCACCAGTTCTCAAGGTAGCTGCCCCCGCAGTCACCCTGTCGCAGCACCTCGCCGGCCCTGTTCCCGCCAAGGCTTAGCGCCGAACTCAGTGCTTTGCACGTCAAGCAAATTCGAAGCGACTTCAAGGCTCGTTATCCACCCTGGTGGGTAGCGAGCCTTTTTCGTTTTTGTCCCGCAACAGTTGCCGCGACTCGCCTGGCGCTCGCGGATCGATTATCCTGCTGACGTCCAGCCCCACCTAGTTTTCCACACCTCTCCGGGAGATCCTCATGACTCTACTGCTCCGCAATTTCTTTGTCGCCCTGGCACTTGTCAGCACGACTTTTGTTTCGCTTCGCGCTGAAGACAAGCCAGCGGTTGATACCGTGGTGCCTGTGCCACGCGATGGTGGCTGGATGAAACGCCACGAGTCGATGAACGAGCGAGTTAAGAAAGGGAACGTCGATCTGCTGATGATCGGCGACAGCATTACGCAAGGCTGGGAAGGTGCCGGCAAGAAGGTATGGGAAGAGTTCTACACCAAGCGAAATGCCGTGAACCTCGGCATTGGTGGCGATCGCACCCAGCACGTGCTGTGGCGCCTTGAAAACGGCAACATCGAAGGGATTAAGCCGAAGCTGGCCGTGATCATGATCGGCACCAACAACTCCGGTGGCAACAAGTCGGAAGACATTGCCGCTGGTGTTGAAGCCATTGTGAAGAAGCTCCGCACGAGCCTTCCCGAAACAAAAATCCTGATCCTCGGAATCTTCCCACGTGGTGCCACCGCCGAAGATCGTCAACGCAAAGTGAACGATGGAGCTAACGCCATCATCGCCAAACTGGCCGACGACAAAGATGTCTTTTTCCAAGACATCGGCAAGGCATTCCTCGCAGAGGATGGCACGCTGAGCAAAGAGATCATGCCCGACCTGCTGCACCTCAACGAAAAGAGCTATCGCATTTGGGCCGAACAGATCGAACCCAATGTCAAGAAACTGATGGGCGAATAGTTTTGCTGGATCGGACTGCGAGGCTTTTTCTGTTCGAAATGGAATCCGGCTCGAAGTTCGCTCCTAACGATTTTTACCGAGAACCTTGGCGAGTCTGGCCCCGTTGTCAGGCTCGCCTTTTCATTTCCGCACGATTGCATTGTCGATGGCCATTCTTCAAAAAACGCTCGTCATTACCGAATCGAATCTCGCCGAGCTCCATCGTCTCGACTTGGCAGTGAAACAGCTTTCAGGCTTCTCGCGCGAGCAAGTTCGTGGACTTCTTGATCATCAATGTGTGAAGCTCAACGGCGCGGTAACGGACGAGCCTGGCCAGCCACTCTCGGTCGACGATCGGATCGAAATCGCTTTCGATCCACATCATCGCTACCATCCCAAAAAGAAGATTCGGGGTGGTCTGGGTTTTGGTATCGTCTACGAAGATCGGCACCTCATCGTGGTCGAGAAACCAGCGGCACTGCTCACTGTGCCAACCCCCAAAAACGACCGTGGAACGTTGCTCGAACGTGTCGCAAATTACGTGAAAATTGTGTCGCGGGGCAAAGGTGCGTTTCAAGTGCATCGTCTTGATCGAGGCGTATCGGGCCTGCTGATCTTCGGAAAGACGACCGAACTGGCGCAAATGCTGCGCGATCAATTTGCGATGCATAAACCAGAGCGCGAGTATGTGGCGATTGTGCGCGGCAAACTCGATAAACCGGAAGGAATGATCGAGAGCTTTCTGGCAACCGATCGCGATTTGAATCGCTATTCGACCGACGATGAATCGATTGGTCAGCATGCAGTGACGCACTATCGCGTGATTGAAGAGCTGGCAGGCGCTTCGGTGGTCCAAGTCTGGCTAGAAACGGGGCGTCGCAACCAGATTCGCGTTCACTTCGCCGAAGCGGGGCATCCGCTGATTGGCGACCAGCGTTATCGCGCCGATGAAGCAGCCGACACGCGCTGGACGCATGCGCGGATTGCGCTCCACGCACGTCTGCTTGGGCTGTCGCATCCCATGACGGGGGAACCACTCCGGTTTGAATCCCCACTCCCTCACGAGATGAAGAATTTCATTCGCGCTGCGAAACGCAAGTCGCGCTAGCACCTGGCGAGGCTGCTCTTTTGCGGCGAAAAAGTGGCATAAATCGGGCGAAAAACATTCGTCGGACCGATGTACAACCGCTTACAATCAGCGGCCTACGGCGCGAGGCACTTCGCGCCGTGCGATTCCCCTTCCTGCCCCTAATTAAGCGAGCCTGTTCGGCACGCACCTCTCGCCGGAGTTTCCCACCCATGAAGATTCGTCAAACCTTGCTCGTCCTCACCGCCCTCGCTGCGCTTGCTACGAGCGGATGGGCCGCTGAGCCATCCGTCATCAGCCCCAAGCTCGACGCCGATCTCTCGGCCTGGAGCTTCAAGAATTCGAAAGAGAAGAGCCAGTGGGCCGTCGGATTTGCCAAACTCGATGCCACCAATGAAGCCAAGCTAGCGTTTAGCGACTCGGGCGAAGGTGCTGCGGGGCTGGTGAACAAGACCGGCGGCGGAGTCGACATCTACACCAATGAAAAGTTCGGCGACTGCACGATCTCGCTCGAGCTCATGGTTCCCAAGGGATCCAATAGCGGCATTTATGTCCTGGGCGAATACGAAGTGCAGATCCTCGATAGCTTTGGCAAAGCCAAGGTCGGTCCTGGCGATCTCGGTGGCTTGTATGGGGCGAGTGCTCCACTAAAGAACGCCGCGAAGAAACCAGGTGAATGGCAAACGATTGAAATCGTCTTCACTGCCCCCAAGTTTGAAGGGGACAAGAAGATCGCCAATGCCAAGTTCGTGAAGGTGACGCTCAACGGCGAAGTGATTCACGAGAATGTCGAAATGAAGGGGCCAACCCCATCGGGTGTGACTGGCAAAGAAGCAGCAACCGGTCCGCTGATGTTCCAAGGTGATCACGGTGCTGTTGCGCTACGCAACATCCAGATCACGCCCGCAAAATAGTTCTCCAGGATGCACTCGTCGATGCGATCAATTCTCATCGACTGCCAGATTACCAGCCGCGCGAGACTTCGCTAAAATGCTCACGCGGCTGGGTTTTCACGACTCGCGATCCCCGGCATTTGCAAACCGTCCTCCACGATCGAGATGCTTTATGTCACGCCCATTTGCCACTTGGAAAATCTTGGTTCGCAAAACTCTCGCCTGGAAATCTTTGGCCACAGCCACGCTGCTCGTCGGCGCGATTTCGGCTTCGGCAGAGGGAGCCGACTGGTCGAAACAACTAGCCGCCATCCGCGAAGTGGGTAACAAAGGTGCCGGCCATCCAGCCGCCACTGCTGCCGCTCTCGAAATGAAAGCAGCCTCGGCCAGCGATGTACCCCAGATCCTTGCAGCGATGGACGGCGCTTCCCCTTTGGCCGAAAACTGGCTCCGTGGCCTGGCTGAAGCTGCTGCTACACGTCGCGCGCCCCTTCCGAAAACCGAACTCGAAACCTTCCTCGCCGACACCAAGCACTCGCCCCACGCGCGGCGATTGTCGTACGAACTGCTCGCTTCGGTCGACCCGACGGCTGAAGCTAAGTTGATCCCCACGCTGCTCGGCGACCCCAGCCTCGAACTCCGCCGCGATGCCGTTGCTTACGCTTTGTCGCAGGCCGCTGCTGAAAAAGAAAAGCCAGCTCAAATCGCTGCTTACAAAAAAGCCTTCGCCGCCTCTCGCGATCTCGATCAAATCAAAGAAGCTTCCGCCAAACTTCGCGACGCTGGTGAAACGGTCGACATCGCCACGCACATGGGCTACCTGATGACCTGGAAGGTGATTGGTCCCTTCGACAACATTGAAGACAAGGGATGGGATGTCGCCTATCCACCCGAACTCGGCATCGATCCAGCCGCCGAGTACGAGGGTATGAAGGGAAAAGTGAAGTGGATCGATCACACCACGACCGACGACTACGGTGTGGTCGACCTCAACAAAGTGCTCGAGAATCACAAAGGTGCGATTGTCTACTGTCTCGCCGAATTTGCTTCCGACAAAGATCAAACGATCGATCTTCGCCTGGGCTGCATTAACGCCACCAAGCTGTGGGTGAACGGCGAACTGCTGAGTGAAAACCACGTCTACCATGCCGGTATGGAAGTCGATCAGTACAACCAATCGGTCAAGCTGAAGAAGGGGAAGAATACGATTCTCCTAAAGGTTTGTCAGAACGAACAGAAAGAGGCTTGGGCTCAGCGCTGGCAATTTCAGATCCGCGCCTGCGACTCGATTGGCACAGCCATTTTGTCGCAAGATCGTCCACTCCCGAAGACAGCCGAGTTGCCACGAACGCTTCGCTAGTCGCGATTGCCTCGAGGTTCATCCCGCATTTAATAAACTCTCCACTACGCAGAAATACGTTTTATGCTCATTACCTTTCGTGCGAGTTTTAAGTACGCGTTAGCTGCTTCGATACTCACGCTCGTAGCGAGTGCTCATGCCGAGGATTGGCGACAGTTTCGTGGAACCGATGGGAGCAGCCTCGCCGCCGAGTCGAAGCCTCCGCTGAAGTTCTCGGCCACGGAAAACGTCGCTTGGAAAGCATCGCTTCCAGGCCACGGTGTTTCGGGGCCGATCGTGGTGGGGGACAAGGTGTTTGTGACCGCCAGCAGTGGCGCGGTGACACAAAATCGCCTACACGTTCTCTGCTTCGACCTTGCAAGTGGCAAGCAACTTTGGCATCGCCAGTTTTGGGCGACAGGTCGCTGCTTCCACCATCCCACGAGCGCCAACGCTGCTCCAACCCCTGCCAGCGATGGCGAGCGGATCTTTGCCTTCTATTCGTCGAACGATTTGATTTGCCTCGACCTTGAAGGAAATCTGCTGTGGTATCGGGGCCTCGCCAGTGACTATCCCAAAGCAGGCAACGACGTCGGTATGTCGGCTTCGCCACTCGTGGTCGGTAACACAGTGGTCGTGCAGATCGAAAACCAAGGGGATTCGTTTGCCGCCGGCATCAACAGTGCAACGGGAGAAACCGCTTGGCGCATCGATCGCCCGAAAGATGCCAACTGGGTCTCGCCAGTGGCGCTCAAAGGATCCGATGGCAAAGAACTTGTGCTGCTGCAATCGCCCGATCGCCTGACGGCTCACGTCCCAGCGACCGGCAACATCATTTGGGAATACAAGTCGGCCTGTGCTGGCATTCCCTCGGCTACCACTGCCGATGGACGTATCTATCTCCCTTCCAACGGTCTTACCGTTTTGGAAGCACCTGCCGACAAAACCAGTGCCACACTCGCCTGGGAATCAAGTCGTCTTTCGCCCGGCAATAGCAGCCCCATCATCTACAAAGACAAGGTCTATATCCTCACACGTGCTGGTGTGATTACGTGCGGCGATGCCAAGAGTGGCGAAGTCGCATGGCAACTCCGTTTGAAGGGAACCTTCTGGTCGACCCCCGTGCTCGCGGGCGATCATCTGTTTAGCGTCAATCAAGACGGCGAATGCCTCGTCGCCAGCATCAATGGCGAGAAGGGCGAACTCGTCGAAACCAACTCTCTCGGTGAATCTGTTCTCGCCTCCCCCGCTGTCAGTGGCAACGCCCTGCTCATTCGCAGCGATAAGACCCTTTGGAAGATTGCCGCGCCGTGAACGACCGGATACAGGTTGCAACGTCTGGACCCATTGTTGGCTCGATTCAGCCTCCTGGCTCAAAAAGCATTACGAATCGAGCTCTAGTTTGTGCCGCGCTTGCCCATGGCAACTCCATCCTGCGCGGAGCTCTCGATAGCGAAGATACTCAGGTGATGATCGACAGCCTCGATCGGCTTGGTATCGTGGTCGAAGCGAGCGACGAGAAGCAAACGCTCGCGGTCACCGGCTGTGGAGGTCGGCTTCCAAAACCGACGGGCGATTTGTTCGTCGGTAATAGTGGAACCACGATTCGATTCCTCACGGCGATGCTGGCCGCTTGTGAAGGGGAATTTCGGCTCGATGGTGTACCACGCATGCGCGAGCGTCCCATCGGCGACTTGATGGACGCACTCAATCGCCTCGGCTCCGATTGCCAAGGGGAAATCAAACCAGGCTTTCCCCCTGTGAAGCTCAAAGCCAGAGGACTCGGCGGCGGCGATGTCGAAGTGCGCGGCGATGTCTCGAGTCAGTTCCTCAGTGGTCTCTTAATGGCGGCGCCTGTTGCCAAAAATCCAGTTCGCGTGCATGTCACGGGCGATCTCGTCTCGAAGCCCTACGTCCACATGACCCTTGCCGTGATGAAGTCGTTCGGCATCGATGTCGGACAGACTCGCAGCGAAGATAGCCTTTCGCTCATCGAACTCGCAGCGCCGCAGAAATACACCGGCATCGACTACCAGATCGAGCCCGATGCTTCAGCCGCGAGCTATTTTTGGGCCGCTGCGGCGATCACCGGAGGCTCGGTCACGGTGAAGAACCTCGGTCCCGATGCGCTGCAAGGTGATGTCGGCATTGTCGACTGCCTCGAGCAGATGGGATGCCGAGTCGAGCGTCAGCCTCATCAGATCACCGTCTCGGGTAAAGCCTTACGCGGCATCGAAGTCGACATGAACGCGATCAGCGATACGGTGCAAACGCTCGCCGCTGTCGCCCTGTTCGTCGACGGCCCTACGATCATCCACGGCGTGGGCCATATTCGTCACAAAGAAACCGATCGCATTGGCGATTTAGCTCGCGAACTACGTAAACTCGGCGCAACGGTCGAAGAACGGGACGAAGGGCTCACCATCATTCCAGGTCCACTGAAAGCCGCGACGATCGAAACCTATCGCGACCACCGCATGGCGATGAGCCTCGCACTTCCGGGACTACTCGTCCCAGGTGTGGTGATTCTCGATCCCGGCTGTACCGCCAAAACCTATCCCCATTATTTTGAAGACCTAGCCGCCCTTTGTCGCGGCGCGCATTGATCCTGAAGGACGACTCTGATGAACGGACGTCAATACATCTACCAAATCCAGCGTCTGACCAAAAAACATGGTCAGCGCGAAGTGCTTAAAGAAGTGTGGCTCGCTTTCTATCCCGGCGCAAAGATCGGCGTGCTCGGGCGAAACGGTTCGGGTAAGAGTACGCTGATGCGCATCATGGCGGGGATGGATACCGATTTCGATGGCGACGCGCGTCTCACCGACGGCTTCACCTGCGGCTATTTGTCGCAAGAGCCACAACTCAATCCCGCCTTCGATGTGTGGGGCAACCTGCAAGAGGCGATTGCGCCAAGACGCAAGTCGCTCGATCGCTACAACGAAATCTCGACGCTGCTCGCCGAGCCGATGGACGACGATCAAATGCAGAAACTGTGCGACGAAATGGCACGGCTGCAAGATCAGATCGAAGCCACCGGCGCATGGGAAATGGATCGCGAACTTGAAATCGCGATGGACGCCATGAACCTTCCCGAGAAAGACGCTGATGTCTCGAAACTCTCGGGTGGTGAACGACGCCGCGTGGCGCTTTGCAAACTTCTGCTCCGTAAACCCGATCTGCTGCTGCTCGACGAACCGACAAACCACCTCGACGCCGAAGCAGTTAACTGGCTCGAACAAACGCTGCAGCGCTATCACGGCACGGTGGTCGCCGTGACCCACGATCGCTACTTCCTCGATAACGTGGCGAGTTGGATTTTGGAACTCGACCGTGGTCAAGGGATTCCGTGGGAAGGGAACTACTCGTCGTGGCTGGCTCAAAAACAAGAGCGGATGGTCCGCGAAGAAAAACAGAGCCAAGCGCGTCAGAAAACACTCGAGCGCGAACTCGAATGGATTCGGATGTCTCCCCGCGCTCGTCAAAGCAAAAGCAAGGCGCGCATCAAAGCCTACGAACAGATGTCCAACGAGCGTTTTGAAGAACGCCCCGACGAATTTGAAATTCAGATCCCACCAGGCAAGCACCTTGGCGAACTCGTCGTCGAAGCCAAGAACGTCTCGAAAGCTTATGGCGACAAAGTGCTGATCGATAACCTCGATTTCCGTTTGCCTGCGGGTGGCATCGTCGGCATCATCGGTCCGAACGGTGCTGGTAAGACCACACTCTTCCGCATGATGATGGGGCTGGAGAAACCCGACAGTGGCGAAATGCGAGTCGGCTCCACGGTCGAACTTGGTTACGTCGATCAAAACCGCGATGCTCTTTCCCCCGACAAAACGGTCTACGAAGAGATCTCGGGAGGAAACGACACGTTCGAGATGGGTGGCCGTAAGGTGAACTCACGAGCCTATGTGTCGCGGTTTAATTTCCGTGGCCCCGATCAGGAAAAGAAGGTCGGCAATCTCTCGGGTGGTGAACGCAACCGCGTGCATCTCGCCAAACTCCTCCGGCGCGGCTCGAACGTGCTGCTGCTCGACGAACCAACCAACGATCTCGACGTCGATACCCTTCGCGCCCTGGAAGAAGCTGTTTTGAACTACGCCGGTTGCGCCGTGGTGATCAGCCACGATCGCTGGTTCCTCGACCGGATCGCCACGCATATTTTGGCGTTTGAAGGAGATGGCTACGTCCACTGGTGCGAAGGAAACTTCCAGACGTACGAAGAACAGCGTCGTCAGCGACTCGGTATCTCAGCCGATGAGCCGGTGCGCTTCCGCTACAAAAAACTGCAGCGATAAGCTTCCATTCTTTGAGCCCAGCGGTAACTGCGTTCGCGTTGCATATCACCTTGCGGCGACCAGTTTTCCGCAAGCTTGATTCAGGACGTCGATTGTGCGAGACTCTGGGGGGTTCATTAGTCCCTCCCACCAGGAGTCTCGCACGTTATGGCAGTCAATCAAAACCGCCGCAGCTTTCTGAAAACCACCGCAGCGGCTGCATCGGCCCTGGCAATTCCTTACTATGTCCCCGCCTCGGTCCTTGGTCTCGAGGACAAAGCTCCTCCCAGCGACCGCATTGTGATGGGTTGCATTGGCACCGGCGGTAAGGGTCGCCACAACATGGGAACCTTCATGGGCTTCCCGGATGTCCAGATGGTCGCCGTGTGCGATGTCGACGCGAAGAACCGCGACATGGCCCACAAGCAAGTGAACGGCCATTACAAGAACGAAGACTGCAAAGCCTACAACGATTTCCGCGAAATCACTTCGCGCACCGATATCGATGCCGTGGCGATCTCGACTCCCGATCACTGGCACGCGATTGCCTCGATTGCTGCTGCCAACGGGGGCAAAGATATCTACTGCGAGAAGCCCCTCGCTAACTCGGTGGCAGAAGGTCGCGGTATTTGCAACGCTGTCGAAAAGAACAAACGCATTCTGCAAACCGGCACACAAGAACGTAGTGGCGACAACGCCCGCGCTGTGTGCGAACTCGTGCAAGCAGGCCGCATCGGCAAGCTCAACACGCTTCGAATCAATCTGCCTTGTGTCGACGGTCATCACCTCGAAGCACGCAAGGTCGAAGGGATTCCAGCAGCCCAAAATGTGCCCGAAGGTTTCGACTACAACTTCTGGCTCGGCCACACCGCTGAAGTCCCTTACACCGAAAAGCGTTGCCATTTCTGGTGGCGTTTCAACCTGGCTTACGGCGGCGGCGAGATGACCGACCGTGGCGCTCACGTCATCGATATCGGCCAGCTTGGTGCCGGTATGGACGCCACCGGCCCCGTGGAATACGAAGCGAGTGGTGTGCAGGCGAAAGACAGCCTCTACAACGTTTTCTGGGACTATAAGTTCAAGTGCACCTACGCCAGCGGCCTGGAGATGATCGGCGAAGCTGTCGGTCCTCGTGGTGTGAAGTTCGAAGGGGCCGACGGTTGGATTTTCGTCCACATCCACGGCCAAAAGCTCGAAGCCAGCGACGAAGCACTTCTGAAGGAAGTGCAAGCGATCATCTCCAAGGGAGACTTCAAACTGGGGCGCAGCCCTGGCCACCATCGCAACTTCATCGACTGCGTGAAGAGCCGTCAGCCCACGATTGCACCTGCGGAAGTGGGGCATCGCACTGGTTCGATCTGCCACTTGAACAACATTGCGATGACCCTAGGTCGCAAAATCAAGTTCGATCCCGCTTCGGAGCAGATTCTCGGCGACGAAGAAGCAGCCAAGCTCCTCAGCCCCGCCATGCGTGAGCCTTGGAAGCTGTAATCAGCAGGCATTCTCAACTCGTGGCGACTATCACTTGCCGTCGCTGCCAGATTGATCGCGAACAATTGAACCGGAGGTGGTTTCGGCCCCCTCCGGTTTTTTCATGCGCCAGTGGTGTCGATTCAGAATCCAAACAATGGCAATCGCATTCGCACCGAGAAAACATTCGAGGTAGGGAATACCTCCCATCACCGAGAAACCACGCGATTCGGAAAGCCACAAAGCAGCGAGATTCAGTGTCAGGAAAACAATTCCATCACCACGAGTGAGTGCACGATTCATCGTTTCAACACCTTGTGGTGAAAAGATCGTCAGCTGATATCCGAGAAGAAGTATCGCGTCAGGTGGAAGAAGATGGGGGCGGCAAAGCAGAGGCTGTCGATGCGGTCGAGCACGCCGGCATGCCCCGAAACGAGCGTGCCGTAATCCTTCACGCCGCGATCGCGTTTGATCGCCGACATCGTCATGCCGCCAGCAAAGCCCATCACCGCGATGGCCAGGGCCATGCAGGCCGATTCCCACATCTTAAACGGGGTGGCCCACCACAGGATCGCGCCGACCAGCATCGTGCTGAGTGCTCCACCAATCATCCCTTCCCAGGTGCGGCTGGCGTTGATCGAAGGGGCAATCACATGCCGCCCCAGTAGGTTGCCCCAAGCGAACTGAAACACATCGTTCAGCTGCACGAGCAGCACAAAATAGAAGAGCAAACCGGCATTGCTTCCCCGAATGTATTTCGAGGCATCGGTGGGCGCGGTGAGAGCTGGTGACTGGCTCTTGGGATCAGCAGCAACCGTTTTTGAACTGGTTGAACTTTTTTCGCTCGCAGGGCTCGGCACCTTCGAACCATTCTTGGGATCGACGGGAATTTCGGGGCGGATATCGAGGTTACCATCATCGACGAGCGTCTCGGGGGCAGCTGGGGCTTCACGCGTCCCAACCACCCAGAGCTGTTTGTCGGAAGTGGTCAACTGCAAGCTCAGCACAGCGGGAGCGTGGCTCAGTGCATACACGCAGATCAGCAGACCGGCCTGAATCTTAGCTACCCGTTCGAGAAATCGTTTCGGATCCCCTGCAATCGCGATACGTGCGGGAATGAAGAGCGAGGCATACACCGGGATCATGATGGTGTAGATGCCATACCACTCGCTGCCACGGGCGACGAAAAAGTATTGCAGCGGGGTGAAGACAAAGAAGGTCCAGAAGAGGGTGCGATGGTCGCCGCGGCGCGTTGGCGTCATCGTGATGAACTCGCGCAGGGCCCAGAACGACACGAGCCCAAACAGCACCACGGTTGCCGAATAGCCGAGCAAAAAGCCAGCTACCAGGATGGTGCACATCATCCACCAAGCGGCCACACGAAGATTGAACGTGCGGACCACGGCCGGGCTGGCGGTGCTCTCCGGCGCGCGACGAAGTGCGCGACCAATGATGTAGGCGGCTATCAGGATGCCCAGCACCACACCCAGCAACACCAGCGTGCGGATATCGAGCCACTCTTGCCGGGTAACGTTCGCTAGGAATAGCGGAAGTGGGCTCGCGAAATGATTCATGGCTTCCATGGGGCAGGTTTAAGCGTCCTTGAGTCGCAGCACGGCTTGGCGTGCCCGCTTGAGGAACGCCACTTTACCTTCCTGCGGCTCGAGCCAAATGGGGGGGCCGATGGTGATGCTACTGAGCAAGGGAACCGGCAAAAACTCGCCGCGCGGAAGTACTCGGTTGAGATTGTCGATGTAAACCGGCACCAGTTCCAGGTCGGGTCGCTTCTTACTGAGGTAATAAAGCCCGCTCTTGAACTCTTGCATCTCCTCGTCGGTGTTGCGGGTCCCTTCGGGAAAAACAATCAGCGACGATTTGGTTCCCATCTCGCGGATCATTAAGTCGACCGGCGATTGATGCACTTTGATCTCGTCGCGATCGATCAGCAAGGCGTTGAACTGGCTGGCAAAATACCGCCGCATCTTCGTCTTTCCCCAGTAGTCCTTGGCGGCCACAGGGCGAGTGAGATCGCGAATGTTGCTCGGCAGCGAACTCCAAACGATGAGCGCATCGAGATGGCTCGTGTGATTGGCAAAATAGATGCGCTGGCACGTATCGGGCTGGCACTGATACCACCGCACTGTCGCGCCGCTGATCAGTTTGGCGACAAACGCCAATGCCGCTGCGGTCAGCTTCATCGATCGAAGCGACTCGAGCAGCCCCGGTTGAGGCTGGCTGTCGGCGGGCGTAGGTGGCACGAAGTGCATGGTCGGCTGACGTCGGAATTAGGCGTCGTAAACGATACGATCGCTACGCCCCGAAGGGCCTAGGAATTCAGAAAAATCGAACTGCTCAATCGTAGCTAAGCGTAACGATCAAGAGTAGCCCGCGGCTGCTTCGCTCGCCTAGGCGAAGTCGCGAGGTTTTAGAGAGATCCGTTGGTTTTTCGGCATTTTCGCATCGGATCTTGCCGACCTATCGACGTTTCGTGAGGTATTTTTGCCGGTGAGAACCGCGCGAGCGACTTCTTCACACTCCTGGTGCCAAGTCCTCCGTAACAGATCCCTCCTAGCTGCGCTTCGCAATGTGAGCCGGAACTGCCCAGTGGACTTTCGCTCCTTCGCAGGCCAGCCTGCCCCCTCTCCCCCCGCGATTCAACCTTGGAGACGAGCCGCCGTGTGTGCACGCATCGAACTACTGGGGCTCGAAGTCGATCCTCTCCGGATGGATCAAGCGGTTGGACAAGTGATGGCCTGGGTAGCCGACCCAGTGAGGAGTTGCCACTACGTTGTGACTCCCAACGTCGATCACGTCGTTCTCCTCGAGCATCACACCCCTCTGCGCGAGGCCTATAGCAAGGCGGGAATGATTCTGGTCGATGGCATGCCGGTCTACTGGGCCGCCAAGCTGTTGGGCCGACCACTCCCTGCCCGCGTTCCAGGTAGCGATTTGGTTCCGGCACTTTTTAATGCGGCACGAAGTGATGCTCCCCTGCGAGTTTTTTTGCTAGGGGCTGGTCCGGGTGTCGCTCAGCGAGCCGCCTCGAAAATCGAACATCGCTGGCCGAATGTCCAAGTCGTGGGGACCTACTGCCCACCCCTGGGTTTCGAGCGCGATGAAGCCGAGAACCAGCGCATCCTGGAGAAAGTTTCAGCCGCACATGCCGACGTGCTGGTGGTTGGCCTTGGTGCGCCGAAGCAAGAATTGTGGGTGCACAAATTTCATGAGCAGATCGATTGCCCAGTCGCATTGTGCGTCGGAGCGACGATCGATTTTCTGGCGGGCGAAAAGAAGCGAGCGCCAGTCTGGATGCGACAGGTCGGTCTCGAATGGCTACACCGCGCCTGCACTGAACCAAAACGCCTCGCCAAGCGTTACTTAAAAGATGCCTGGATCTTTCCGCAGCTAGTGGCCAAAGCTTGGTGGCGTTCGCGTCGCCAAGTGGCCGTCGCAGGTGGCATTAAATAGCCGCCTGCCGATTCCCACTACACAATCACACTGGTGAGTGCCAGGAAGTTGGGATTTTGGCGGACGTTGTCGAAGTCCCGCTCTTTCCCGACAAGGTCGCGATACTTCGGCTGCATCTCGATCGCTTGAGCCAAATAGATCAAGGCAATCTTGGCGTTGCCAGCAAGACTCCAGTAGCAAGCCAAGTTGTAGTGAATGATTGCCGTGTGGGGGGCAATCTCCATCGCTTCTTCGAGTGCCTGGATCGCCAAGTCGAGGCGGCGACAACGTTTGTAGCACCAGCCGAGTGCTAATCGCGACGGCACGTGGCTGTCGTCGAGCGCCGCAGCCGTGTTGAACTTAGCGGCAGCTTCGACATAACGCTGCATGGCCCGCAGTGCCTGGCCCTGCAGCATCAGCACCTGGGCTTCAGCGCCCGGTTGCATCTCGATTTTGCCTAGCATCGACAGGACACGTTCGGCCAACTTGTCGCGATGATCGGGGTGACAAGGCCAGCGGTCACCAAACACGGTGATCAAATCGAGATAGCCCTCGGCTTCGCGAAGCGTTTGCTGGCGGCGAATTCGCTGCGATTCGGACATGCGTGGGGGTCCGTCGGCTCGAGGAACAGTTGACACAAAATCTTCACGCCTACGTTTATTCTAATCAGACCGGCCGAAAGGCAAACTACCCGTGAGGAAAAAAGGAGCCCCTGGAAGCAGTAGGCGGGAAATGTTCGACCACCAAGCTTCCGAAGATCGGCCAGCACAGCACTGAGCAGAGGCTGGCATCGGCTGGAACTTGGCGCCGCTTGACAGCTACCCCTGATGGGCACCGGGGGGTGTGCAAAGCTCGATGTAATAGCCATCGGGATCGCACAGGAAAATCTGATAGGCACCATCGGGGCGAATGCGCCGCGGGAAGAATTGGGCCCCTACCTCGGTGAGATGACGCTCCCAAGCGTCAATATCGTCGACCAGCATCGCGTAGTGGTTGCCCCGATTGTGGGACAGCACTTCCGACTTACGCTCGCCAATCAGATGCAGCTCTTGATCACCTCCGATGCGAAACCAGGCACCAGGGAAGGTGAATGGAGGTCTTGGAAGTGACTCGAGTTGCAGGATGTCGCGATAGAACTGACAGCTTCGCTCGACATCAGCGACGTGAATCGCCACATGGTTGAGTTGCAGAGTTTTCATCCAGCAATTGTCACCCGCGCGAGGTAGCGTCGTCAATCACTACCTCGTTCAGAGCATGCTGGTGAGTGCATCCCAACAAGAACCGACTAATCGTCGTCGTGGTTCAATTCGAGCGATTCGAGGTAGCGTTCGCGGGGATCTTTGAGACCATCGGCCAACTTGCCGAGCGCTTCGGTCTCGATCTGGCGAACACGCTCGCGAGTCAGGCCGAGACTTTCGCCGATCTCTTTCAGCGTGTGAGGCGTGGTGTCGCCGAGGCCAAAACGCATGCGCAGCACGGTCGCCTCGCGGCTGTCCATGGTGTGCAGCATTTCCATGACATGCTTCAGCACGTCTTGCTCGACCAGTTCGTCCTCGGGATTCTTCAGCCGTTCGTCCATCACGATTTCGCCGAGCGACCAGCCTGCTTCCGACTGATCGGTTTGCGGCGTGCTGTTGTAAATCCGAATTGCCTTCTTGATGATCGGCAACTTCTTTTTCGCGAGACCGAGCACGCGAGCGACTTCTTCAGGCGTTGGTCCGCGGCCGAGCTCTTCCGTCAAACGAGCCGTGGCGCGACGCCACTTGCTGAGCAACTCAACCATGTAGGCAGGAATTCGAATCGTCTTCGCCGAATTGATCAATGCACGCTTGATCGACTGCTTGATCCAGTAGCTCGCGTAGGTGCTAAAGCGAGTTCCGACGGCCGGATCAAAACCTTCGACGGCACGCAGCAGACCGAGGTTTCCCTCTTCGATAAGGTCCTGCAGGCTGAGCCCTTTGCCGGTGTAGCCACGGGCAATGTTCACCACGAGGCGAAGATTCGCGCGGACCATGCGATCGCGAGCACGGACATCGCCATCGGCGATGGCGGCTGCGAGTTCGCGTTCGTCGCGAGCACTAAGAAGTGCCGTTTCGTTAATCTCGCGGAGGTAGGACTCCAGCGGAGTCTGTAGCGAGATGGCCTTGCGCGGAGCGACTCCACGAGCCTTGCCACTTGTCGAACCAACCTTACGTTTCACGGAAGTCATAGCGTGTTTGCTCTCGGGGGGGACGAGTGACAAACACATCATCGGCTCACGAAGTGGTAAGCCTGCAAAGAGTGGCAAAGCAAACGTCGTACGCAGTTTGTACGTGTCATTCACCTTGTACCAATGAAAACGGCCCCACCGGTAAGGACCAGCGGGGCCGTCGTAAATTCAGGTTTTACAGAAGAACCGTGCGATTCTTCGTGGGCCGCTTCTTAGCTGGTGTGACCGAGCCATCGCGATAAGTGATGGACTCGGCACAATCGGCTCAAAGCAACCATGGCCTACATCGGGCATGACCTTGCTGGGCAAGGTCACACAGGAATTAGGCTTCTTCGCCGGTGGGAGGAGCGATGAGTGGACCGCTGCCACCCAAACCACCCTTCAGCTCCGAACGAGCCTTCTTCTTGTCAGCGGCAGGAGCTGCGGCGGCAGCTTCGGCTGCTTCAGCGGCTGCGGTTTCATCTTCGGCCCATTCCACGCGTTTGCGCGAGAGGCCAATCTTGCGTTCGTCGATGTCGACGCGAAGGATCTTCACATCGATCTTATCGCCGACCTTCACCACGTCTTCGGGATTCTCGACCTTATGGTCAGCCAGTTCCGAGATGTGGAGCAAGCCTTCGAGGCCATCTTCGAGACCCACGAAAACACCGAAGTTGGTGATCTTCGTAACGGCACCGCTCACGACCTGGCCAGGCTGATACTTGCCTGGGATGTCGCGTGCCCATGGATCTTCGTCGAGCTGCTTGAGACCCAGCGCGATACGACGACGTTCTTGATCGACCGACAGGATCTTGCAGCGAACTGGCTGACCCTTCTCGAGCATTTCGCTCGGGTGGCTGATCTTGCGGGTCCACGACATGTCGCTGACGTGCAGCAAACCGTCGATACCTTCTTCGAGTTCCACAAACGCACCGTAATTGGTGAGGTTGCGAACTTTGCCTTCGACAATCGTGTCGACTGGATACTTCTCGGCGACGCGAGTCCAAGGATTTTCCTGGGTCTGCTTCATGCCGAGGCTCAGCTGCTGACCATCCTTGTCGACACCCAGAATCACGACGCTGATCTCGTCGCCGATGTTCACGAGTTCACTTGGATGATTCACGCGGCGAGTCCAGCTCATTTCGCTGATGTGAACGAGCCCTTCGATGCCTGGTTCGAGCTTCACGAACGCACCGTAGCTCATCACGTTTACAACCGAGCCCTTGACCACGGTTCCCACAGGATACTTGGTATCCACATCGGCCCATGGGTTGCCTTCCTTCTGCTTCAGGCCGAGCGCGATCTTCTTCTTTTCGCGGTCGATATGCAGCACCATCACTTCGATCTCTTGATCGATAGCGACCATTTCGCTTGGGTGGCCAATGCGTTCCCAGCTCATGTCGGTGATGTGCAAGAGACCATCGATGCCGCCGAGGTCGACGAACGCACCGAATTCGGCGATGTTCTTCACGACACCCTTGCGCACCTGGCCAATTTCGAGTTCCTTGAGGAGCGCTTCGCGATCTTCCTCACGCTGACGTTCGATGAGCGAACGGCGGCTGACCACAATGTTGCGGCGAGCTTCGTCGATCTTGAGCACTTCGCACTGAACGGTGCGGCCAATGTAGTCGCCGATGTCGGCTGGACGACGGATGTCGACCTGGCTCGCTGGCAAAAACACATTCACGCCTTCGATGTCGACCAGCAGACCACCCTTGATCTTGCGGCTGACAGTACCCGTGACAACTTGGCCTTCCTTGATCCGGTCCATCATCTCTTTCCAAGCGTCGAGCTTCTTAGCCTTACGCTTGCTGATGCGAACCATGCCACCATCTTCAGGGGCAGCGGTTTCATCTTCGAGATCTTCAATCAAAACGCGAACAAGCTGACCAACTTGGGGTGGCTCTTCGCCCTCTTCCCATTCATCGAGCGGAATCGAACCTTCGCTCTTAAAACCGATATCTACGAGCACCATGCCGTCGGCAACGCGAAGCACGCGACCTTCGACGATTTTGTTCACATCGAACTCACCACCACCATCCACAGGGTCTAAGCCCTGCTCCTCGAAATCGGCAATGGCCGACTCAAACATGGCGGTGATATCGGGATCGTTTTCCAGCAAGCGAATGAGACTGCGATCAACCATGATAAGGACAACTAACTTTCCGCGGCTTTAGCTTCGGGCGACACGCCAACGGTTGATGATGCTTAGCAATCGCTAAACAACGTTCAACCTGCAAACCCGAACGCAAAAACCAAACGCGACCAACCAGGAAGACTTCTGCCTGCCCGATTCACACGAAAGGGGCCGTAAAGAGGCGAGGAGTCGAAACTCCTAAAACTAACGGATGACGCAAGATCGGGCAAGAGAACGAGCCCCTCAGCGGCTCAGATTCGGGCGAGATTTTTTGAGAGTTTTCCGACGATCAAACAGCCGCAAGAGCTCAGCCCAGAGACCCCCGAAAGCATGGATGGCTCGTCTGGCCGTTAAACTAGCAAAGATCGCCAAACTGGCGAAAACTTGTTTTGAGTTACTTAGCAAGCCATCCTGTCCCGTGCTGACCGGCGTACAAATCGAATCGGCGATCCTGCAGCTCGTCGCAAAACGTGGTCCAGCCAAGAGTTGCTGCCCGTCGGAGGTCGCTCGATCGCTCGCCCCACTCGATTGGCGCGCGCAGATGGAAGACGTTCGGCGAATTGCCAGTCAGCTCGTAGCCAAAGGGTTGATCGAAATCACGCAGGGGGGCCAGCCGGTTGATCCGGCAAAGGTGAAGGGAGCTGTTCGCTTGCGACTTAAATGCCAGTAGCCACATAGCCATTCAACTTCGATCTGGAGCAAATCCTGACAACCGCGTATTCTCCCCTCTCTACCCAACTCGATTGCTCGTCGGATGTCTGGTCGCTGGCCCACGGAGGGGCAGATGAAACGTCTTTTCCAACTCGTCACCGGTGCCCTTGCGCTCGCGTTCGGCTGGTATTTCTATCAGCAGTACGGTGGCAAGCTCAGCGACCTGCCGATTCCACCGGGGCTTACGCATCTCACCTCGACCGATGCGCCGCCACCTCGACTCGACGCCACCATTCGCGTCGCCACGTTCAACATTCAGGTGTTTGGCGAAGACAAGATGGCCGACCCGGCCGCGATGGGAGTGATTGTCGAGATCTTGCGTCAGTTCGATGTGATTGCGATTCAAGAGATTCGCGCAGTGCGCCAAGACCTGATGCCCCGCTTGGTCGAACTGATCAACGCTGGCGGAAAGCACCAGTACGACTACTGTATCGGCCCTCGGCTGGGAAATTCGGTGAGCAAAGAGCAGTATGCGTTCGTGTTTGACCGGACCAGTATCGAAGTCGACCGCAATCAGCTCTACACCGTTGATGATCCCGACAATTTGCTACACCGCGAGCCGCTGGTCGGTTGGTTCCGCTGTCGCGCGGCCGAGCCCGATAAGGCGTTCACTTTTTCGCTAGTTAACGTGCATACCGATCCCGATATCGTCGACTACGAACTCGATTGGCTCGACGATGTGTTTTTTGCTGTCCGGGACGATCAGCGGCGCGAAGACGATGTGATCATGCTCGGCGATTTCAACGTCAACGACAAAAACCTGCGGCAACTGGGAAGTGTTCCGAGCTTGGTAAAAGTGGTCGCGGGAGTCCCCACCAATACGCGTGGCAACGCACAGTACGACAACATCTTGTTTGCAGGTACTTCGACCACCGAATTCACAGGTCGCGGCGGTGTGTACGACTTCATGCGCGAGTTCAACCTGACGCAAGAACAGGCGCTGCAGGTGTCGGATCACTTGCCCGTTTGGGCCGAGTTCAGCGTGATCGAGGGAGGCGCTGGTTCCGAAATCGCCACCCGCCCCGGCATCTCGCAAAACAACAATCAGTAGCGCGGGAAAACTAGCGGATTGCTTTCGCTAAGCAATCAGCCGATCGCCAGCCACGGCGGTGGGGGTGACGATCGTGAGGTCGCCATCGCCAGCGAGATTCGAGCGTAGTTCGAGCGGCACATAGCGGCAGGTGGTGCCGAGTTGCATCCGGGCTGATGAAGTTGCCAGCGGAGCGATTGAGGCGTCGAGCGGCGGCGCGTCGATTTCACCTTCCACCAACAGCTCCAGCGGTTTACCGACGAGCGATGCCAGATACTCACGCTGCATTTGCTTTTCGAGCTCAGCAAGTCGCGCGCTTCGCTCGGTCTTCACTTCAAACGAGATTTGCCCCGGCATTTCCGCAGCAGGAGTTCCCTTGCGTGCACTGTAGGGGAAGATGTGAATCTTCGAGAAGGCACTCGCGCGGGCGGTCTCGAGTGTGGCCTCGAACTCGGCTTCGGTCTCGCCTGGAAAGCCCACGATGATGTCGGTGGTGATTGCTGGTGCATCGAGCGCGTCGCGGAGCATTTGACAGCGATCGATGAACATGCGACTCGACCACCGACGACGCATCCGGCGCAGCACACTGTCGCTGCCACTCTGCAAACAGAGATGCAAGTGCGGCGCGATTCGCTGACGATTGTCGGCCATCACGCTGATCAGTTCGCGGGTCACCTCAGTCGCCTCGATGCTCGAAAGTCGCAGGCGAAAATCGCCCGGCAACTTCACGAGTTCGCGGAGGAGCGTCGACAGCCGCAGCCACGCTTCTTTGGGCTTATTCCAATTGCTTTCGACCCCATAATGCCCCAGATGAACGCCGGTGAGAACGACTTCGCGATAGCCGTTGGCAACTAGGCGCTGGACCTCTTCGACAATGTGCTGCAGTGGTCGACTCGAGACGTGGGGCCGGACCTGGGGGATGATGCAGTAGCTGCAGCGCAGCAAACAGCCATCTTGCACTTTCACATACGCCCTGTGCCGCGTGCCAAAACGCGAAATGCCGCTTGGCAGGTCGATCACGCCGTAGCGCTGCAGTACATCGGGAAGCTCGCGCTTGTCGGTCACCACCTCAACGACGTTGGGGAGCTTCAGCAGCTCGTCGGGTGCTCGTGTGGCATAGCAGCCCATCACCACAATGCGGCTGTCGGGATTTTCTCGCGCGAGTTTGCGAATGGTGTAGCGGCTTTTGCTATCGCCGTCGCTTGTGACAGTGCAGGTGTTTACGACGCAAAGCTGGGCTTGTTCGTCCTCCACAGCGTCGTGGTAGCCGAACCGAACCAGCCCTTCGCGGACGAGTTCGGTTTCGTACTGATTGACTTTACAGCCGAGTGTGACGGTGCGTAGCGAGGCGGTCATGAGCAACTTCGGGCGACACAGATAGCGAGCACAAAAAACGGGGACAAAAAACTACGTCGCGCGAATTGCCCGAACACACAAGGCAACCTACCCGGTGATCTCCGCCTCGATCGAAGCCGACATCGAGCCTTTGCTTTTTTGGCTCAGCTTATCGGCACCGAAGGCGTGAATTTGATCCCGCTTAAGTTCGGCATGCTCGAGGGTGGTAGTGAGGCAGATCGCTTTTCCTTTTTCGTTCACTTCATCGGCGATCTGCTTCCCCTTCACTTCGGGGTGACCGAACAGCTCTTTCATCATGCGGATGACGTAGTCGAACGTATGGTCGTCATCGTTCCAAAGAATCACATGATAGCGGGGCTGCCGCTTCGGTTTCTTCTTTTGAACTGGCTTGGCTTCGACGACTTCCGGTTCGGCGACTGCTGATTGACGTTGTTCTTCCGACACGTGACTCACTCCAAACTATCTTTGGTGCAAACAGGCGTCAGCCTGGAGAGGCACAAGCGGAATGGTCCATTCCGCACCCCCGCATTATATTGGCGGGCCAATCGATTCGCCAAGTGTTTCCCTGTCGGGGTGACACCGCGGGGCGTTTCGAAGTTCGCAGGGATGACGCGAAGCTCGATTCTACAGCAAATGGCCGCCAGAGTTTACGAAAACCGATCGCGGCAAACGGCAAGGATAGGGACGGATGGACCAAGTAGCCCGGTTTGTGCTCGATAACGCAAATGCTTTTGAAGACAAACTTTGTGAACTGCTGCGCATTGCCAGCGTGAGCGCGGATTCGAAGTACCACGGCGAAGTGCGCCGCGCTGCCGACTGGGTGGCCGACCTCTTCCGGTCGATGGGCCTGGCAACGGAAACAATCCCCACGATTGGTCAGCCGCTGGTGTACGCCGAGTCGCCACCGGTGCCAGGTAAGCCCGTCGTGCTGGTTTACGGGCACTACGACGTCCAACCACCCGATCCACTGGCGGAATGGACCAGCCCCCCATTCGAGCCAACCAAACGCAATGGCAACATCTACGCTCGCGGAGCTACCGACGATAAAGGGCAGATGATCACCCACCTGCTCTCGACGATGTCGTGGCTGAAGACGGTCGGCCAGCTTCCCATTCAGATCAAATTTCTGATCGAAGGGGAAGAAGAGTGCGGCAGCGAAGGGATTTACGACTACCTGACCAAGCCCGGCGTTAAGGAAAAACTGGCTGCCGACGTGGTGGTGATCAGCGATACGTCGCAATTTGGCCCTGGCCGCCCGGCGATTACCTACGGCCTCCGAGGGATTGCCTACTACGAACTCAAATTGCAAGGTCCAAAACAGGATTTGCATAGCGGCACCTTTGGGGGTGGCGTGACCAATCCCGCCAAAGCGCTCGCCTTCATGATGAACGCTCTGACCGACGAAAGCGGCCGCGTGCAGGTGCCGGGCTTCTACGACGACGTCCTTCCGGTCACCGAGCGCGAGCGCGACGAACTCGCCAAACTCCCGTTCAGCGAAGCGGCCTTTGCCAAACAGCTGGGGGTCGCAGCACTCTCGGGCGAAGAGGGGTACACCACGCTCGAACGACGCTGGTGTCGCCCCAGTTTCGACATCAACGGGCTGACGAGTGGCTATCAGGGAGAAGGTGCCAAAACGGTGCTTCCTGCGAAAGCGAGTGCCAAATTCAGCTTCCGCCTCGTCCCCAACCAAGATCCAACGAAAATCACCCCTGCTCTTGAAGCATTCCTGAAAAGCAAGTGCCCCGCTGGCATTCAGATGGAACTGGTCGACATGCACGGAGCCCCCGGCTGCGTCACGTCGCTCGAAAGCCCCTTTGTTGCCGCTGCCGCGAAAGCGATCGAGCACGGATTTGGGACTCCGCCCGTTTTCATCCGCGAAGGGGGCTCGATTCCGATCGTTACCCGATTTGCTCAGCTGCTGGGGGCCGATACGCTTCTCTTAGGCTGGGGACTCGACGACGATAACACCCACAGCCCGAACGAAAAGTTCTGCCTGGCCGATTTCCATCGGGGCATCTTGGCCAGTTCGCACCTGTGGAACGAACTCGCCAGCTTGTAACGCGTTATGCGGCAACAGCCGCCCCGATTGTTCCGTCCACCCACACACTGTTTTTGTAGCAGCACCCCACTTCAACCTAAGTCCGATCTACTTCTGCCATGCTCGACCGCAAATTCATTGTCGATAACGTTTCGCTCATTCAGCAGAACTGCACCAGCCGCGGAGTCACTTGCGAGGTCGATCGGCTCGTGGATCTCGAGACCCGCCGCCGCGATATCGCCAGCCAAGTGCAGGAACTTAATCGCCAGGCGAATGAAGTGGCCAAGAGCATTGGCAAAGCGAAAGATGCCGAGGAGCGAGAGCAGCGCAAAGAAGATGGTCGCCGACTTCGCGATCAGAAGGATGCCGCCCAGGCTGAACTCGATCGCTTGGAAACACAAATCCATGCGATTCAGATAACGATTCCCAACCTCACACACCCCGATGCCCCGGTGGGTGGTGAAGCTGATGCTCGCGATGTGAAGCTCGGCGTTACGCCCATTCGCCCACTGGGCTTCAAGGCTCGCGATCATGTGGAGTTGTCGGAGAAGTGCCAGCTGATCGACTTCGATAGCGGTGCCCGTGTGGCAGGTCACGGTTTCTACTTCCTGAAGAACGAAGGGGTGCTGCTCGAACTGGCGCTCGAGCGCTATGCTCTCGAAATTCTGATGCGCCGCGGATTTACCCCCACCACGACCCCCGACTTAGCTCGTGAAGAGATTCTCGTGGGGATTGGTTTTAATCCCCGCGGTCCTGAAACGCAGATCTATAGCATCGAGAACTCCGATCTCAGCCTCGTCGGTACGGCCGAAATCACACTCGGCGGCATGTATGCCGATCAGACGGTCGACCTCGAACAGCTTCCGATCAAGCTCGCCGGTATTTCGCACTGCTTCCGGACCGAAGCAGGAGCGGCTGGCAAAGCATCGCGCGGCATCTATCGCGTGCATCAGTTCACCAAGGTCGAAATGTTTGCGTTCACGCTTCCCGACCAAAGCGACGCGATGCACGAAGAACTGCTCGAAATCGAATGCGAGCTGTTCGATGGTTTGGGGATTCCCTACCGCGTGATCGACACCGCTTCGGGCGATCTGGGTGGACCTGCCTACCGCAAGTACGACTTGGAAGCTTGGATGCCGGGGCGCGGCACCGCTGGCGAGTATGGCGAAGTGACCAGCACCAGCAACTGCACCGACTATCAATCGCGTCGACTGAACATTCGCTATCGAATTAAGGGTGAAAAGGGGACGCACCTCGTTCATACTTTGAACGGAACAGCCATTGCCATCAGCCGCGCGCTGATCGCGGTGCTCGAGAACTACCAGCAGGCCGATGGCAGCATTGTGGTTCCCGAGCCACTGCGGCTGTGGGTCGGCAAAGACCTGATTCAGCCTCGCCAGTAATCAATCCAAGCAGCGGACAACTTTCCTCTCCCCGTTTATTCGAGATCAAGCACCAGCCTAGGAAAGTGTCATGGACCGTCGAAATTTTTTGGCCAGTTCGCTCGCAGCATCGGCAGCCATGGTCTCTGCATTCCAGGCCTCAGCTGACGAATCGAAACCAGGCGAGGCTCTCCAGCCGACCGAGAAACCAGCGATGAAGCCAACGTTGAAACCTAACCCGATCGCAGTCAGCACCTATTCGTTTTGGCAATTCCAGCACGAAGAGCTGCGCGATGTGGAAAAGTGCATTTCGATGGCAGCTGATTGGGGCTTCGACGGGGTCGAGATCCTGCACCGCCAAATGACGAGCGAAGATCCTGGCTATCTGCAAAAACTGAAGCGGGCCGCCTTCACCAACGGCGTTGCATTGTCGGGCTTCAGCACGCATCAAGGTTTTCTCTCGCCCAATCCAGCAATCCGTCAGAAGAACATCGACCATACGATTCACTGCATCGAACTGGCTTATGCACTCGGCATTCCCACGATGCGTGTGAACACCGGCACCTGGGGCACCAGCAAAGACTTCGACGACCTGATGGCTAAGCGGGGAATCGAAGAACCCAAACCAGGATTCACCGACGAGGATGGGTTTGGCTGGGTGAAAGAGAGTCTCGAGAAGTGCCTGCCAACCGCTGAAAAGTGTGGCGTGCTGCTGGGACTCGAAAACCACTGGGGACTCGGCCGCACCGCTGAAGGTGTGCTTCGCGTGGTGAAAGAAGTGAACCACCCGTGGCTCGAAGTCACTTCCGATACCGGCAACTTCCTCGAAGATCCTTACGATCGCTTAGCGCTGATGGCCCCCCGCACGATTCTGGTTCAGGCCAAAACCTACTACGGTGGCGGACTGTGGTATACGCTCGACCTCGATTACAAACGGATCGCCAAGATTTTCCGCGACGCGGGCTACAAGGGTTTTGTCTCGCTCGAGTTTGAAGGAAAAGCACCCCCGATGGAAGCGATTCCCAAGAGCCTTGCGCTCCTGCGTGAAGCGTTTTCTGTCTAATGAAATCAGTCTCGGTTAGGCAGGAGCCTGACCAAAGACCCCACTCCCATTTGTCCCTGACATCAACCGAATTGAGAACCTCTGTGTCTGACGAGATTGAATCGAAACCACCCGCCTTCCCGAACGATACGATGCGCGACGCACTGGCGCGGCATTCGATTCAACTTCCCGATGCGACGATCGATAAACTCGACCTCTACTGCAAACTGCTGTGGGAATGGAACGAGAAGATCAATCTGACACGTCACACCGACTACGAGCGTTTTGTCAGCCGCGACGTGGTCGACACGATGCATCTGGCCAAACTCTTACGTGAAAGCGAAGAAGTGCTCGACGTCGGAAGTGGCGGCGGTGTGCCAGGTATCACACTGGCGATTGTGCGTCCTGATTTGCAAATGACCCTCTCGGACAACACGGGCAAAAAAGTGAACGTGCTCCGCGACATGGTCGAGAAACTCGGTCTCGAATGTGCCGCGCTGAACTTCCGGAGCGAAGATCTGCTCGATGAGAATCGGTTCGATGCCCTCACCATTCGCGCGGTGGGGCCACTCGATCGGCTACTCACGTGGTTCAAGCCCTACTGGGCTTCGATTCGTCGACTGCTCGTTGTGAAGGGACCGAAATGGAAGGAAGAGCAAGCCGAAGCCTCGCGACGTGGATTGCTCCGCGAACTGCAGGTGAAAGTGGCGGCTGAGTATCCTTTGGCAGGAACGCCGAATAACAGTGTCGTGCTGAAGATTTGGCCGAAGAACGCTCCCGAGCGCTAGTCACCCGCCGCTCTCTTGGGTGTGTAAAAAAGCGACAATTTATAGGTAAACGCGACGCTTGTTGCGAAACTGCAACAGGCGTAACGAGCTTAGGGGCCGAGCGATTCGCGAGTTGCCGCAGCCCACACTTTTCTTCATGGAGTTTCTTTGACTCCGGGGGCAAATCGTCGTAGATATCTTCTTAGCGGCATTTGTTCTCTGCCCTCGATCGCCGCTCTTTTCGCTTCTGCTATTTCGATACTCCCGCCTGCAGTTATCTCTGCCCACTGCTGGCCTGATGTTCCATTTTGAGAGGACGATTTCACGCTACCCTGCGCACATGGTGCACAAAGCAGCCTGATGTCGTCCTGGAAAGTTATACACCCTCCATTACTCGCGCTGCGATCACCTTGCTGCGCGGGCGACATGGTCAGCACTGCACTCGCCAAGAAGCCGATGGGGCGCACGGGCCTCGCATCGCTTCAGAAGGAAATTTGCATGTGTCCCTCGGCTCTGGAAGTGCTTGCGAGCATCGTCCCTCCCTCCCTCTCTCAAGTAGCAGCGTCGGCGATGGGTCATCCCGATCCTGTCGGGTCGAGTATTCGCGTGGCGCTGGCTGCCAAGCAAACGGGAAGTCGGACGAACATCGAGCGCCGTCGCGAGCCGCGCTATCCATACCCCTATCCGATCTACATCACCCCTGTAGATCGAGACTTGGTTCCCCTTGCGAATGAGACGGTTTCCGTGCTCGGCAAACACCTCTCCGAACATGGCCTCGACTTCTACCATCGCGAGCCAATTGCGCATCGCCGCGTGATTGCTTCGCTCGCTTTGTGCGAAGGGGATTGGCTGGGACTTCTGATGGACCTCACCTGGTGCCGCTTCAAAGGACAAGGTTTGTACGACAACGGTGGTCGATTTATCTCGGTGACACGCTCTCCCATGCTCTCGGTGCATGAAGGTCTGAAGACCATTCGTGCCGAATCAGGGACTTGAAATCACCATCGACAAACGTTCGTCGCACACCAACCTTGATCAGGCTCGGTCGATCGGAAAAGTAATCACTTCATCGATCGACCGAGCCTGGGAGATGACCATCAGCAAGCGGTCGACTCCCACGGCGGTTCCACTACAAGCTGGAAGTGCGCTGGCCTGCATTGCCCGCAGAAGTTCGCTTTCCATGGGGGGAGCGTATTTCCCTTCGCTCTTGCGCTGCGATTGAGCAATCGCATTTCGTTTTTGAAGGACCTCGGCATCGAGTAGTTCGTGATAGCCGTTGGCCAGTTCGATACCATCGACGTAAAGCTCAAAACGCTCAGCCACCGGTGGCGATGTCTCACGAACGCGGGCCAAGGCCGATTGTGTCGCTGGAAAATCGCACAGAATCACGGGTGCTGCAGTCCCCAGTTGGGGCTGGACAAGCTGGGTTAAGAGCAGGTCGATGAGGAAATCGCGATCAAAACTCGACTCCACCTCCTCGCCGTCGAGAAGTCCCGCGATTTGCGGAATTTCAAGCACTTTGTGCGAGAGTTCCAGCGATGTCGCGGAGAGCGCGCTGAGGCCAGCGTACTTTACAAACGCTTCGTCAAAAGTCATCACCACCGGCTCGCCCCGCGCGATCACCTGCTGTGCAAAGTCGGCCAGTAGCGACATCCCTTGCGCGTAGTTGTCACCGACGCGATACCACTCGAGCATGGTGAACTCGGGATTGTGAAGCGGGCCGGTTTCTCCTCCTCGGAACGCTCGCGTGATTTGATAAATTGCTGGAATGCCGGTCACCAGCAATCGCTTCATGCCAAACTCGGGAGAGGTTTGCAGCCAGTAGGTCGGCCCCGCTTTGTAGGCGACAGGATCTTTGAACAGGGTGACCGGAAGCGGATCGAGATGCAGGTCGATCACACTATCGCGCGAGAGGAGCGGCGTTTCGACTTCCAGAAAGTCGCGAGTGTGAAAGAAGTCGCGAATCGTACGCAGCAGCTGCGATCGGCGGGCGATCATCTCCGTCGACGCCGTGGGTCGAAACGTCTCGGTGGTTGCACGCTGGTGGTTCATCGACGTCGCTCGCTGGAACAGAGTCCACAAAAAAACCCGCGTGATGAACTCGAGTTGGAGCTCATCACGCGGGCTGTAGTCATTGCGTTGGATTGCGGCTGTGCAATTACGTCGAGATGCGTTCGACGTATTCGCCAGTGCGGGTATCGATCCTGATGACGTTGCCGATGTTGATGAAGAGCGGAGCTGGGATCTCAGCGCCAGTCTCGAGCTTTACAGGCTTGGTGACGTTCGTCGCGGTATCGCCACGAGCACCTGGTTCGCAGTACTCGACCTTGAGTTCGACGTGCATTGGTGGAGTGATCACGATCGGACGACCGTTGAACAGCGTGATGCTGCAGATCATGCCATCCTTGAGGAACTTCCACATTTCATCGACAGCCTCCTTCGACACTTCGTATTGCTCGAAGGTGACGTTGTCCATGAAGACGAACGTGTCTTGCTGGCGATAGAGGAATTGGACTTCGATTTCTTCGACGTCAGCCGACTCGAGCGAATCGCCACCTTTGTAGACGCGGTCGAGAGTCGTGCCACGGATGAGGTTCTTCAGGCGACATTCGTAAAGCGCATTGCCTTTGCCTGGCTTGCGGAAGTTCATTTCCACAATCAGCCAAGGCTCGCCATTGATCTGAACCTTCAAACCCTTTTTGAAATCGCTTGTCTTGTACGTGCCCACAAAATGTTCCCTACTACGCCATCCTGAGTGAACTGCTATTCTGGAAAGATGCAAATTGTAGCAGGCAATCGCGAAAATGTGAGGTCCAGTTCGCCGGGCGAATCGTCCGGCGGGCAAGGCTCCATTATTTCTGCCAGCGACTGGCGAAAAACGCTTCGCGAGAGCCTACGCACACTGCCGGAACTTCTTGAAGCGGTTGGACTTACAAAATCTCCTGAGCATCTGGCTGCAACCTCGATCGCCGGCCCTTCTGGGGCAATTGATCCCGCCTTCGTCCCGCTGGATGCTGCCGCCGAGCAGTTTCGCGTGCTGGTTCCAGGTCCCTATCTGTCGCGTATCGAGCGCGGAAATCCGGCCGATCCGCTGCTGCTGCAAGTGCTGCCGGTCGCGGGGGAAATGAGTTCTCCCGCCGATTTTTTGACCGATCCGGTTGGCGATCGAGAGTCGGAGCGTCTGCCGGGATTGCTGCAGAAGTACGATGGTCGCGCGCTCATGATTTTGTCGGGCAGCTGCGCGGTGCATTGTCGTTACTGCTTCCGCCGACATTATCCGTACGACGAAACGCCACGGGGGCTCGCTGGCTGGCAACCTGCGATCGATGAGATTGCGGCCGACGAGTCGGTGCAAGAAGTGATTCTGAGTGGTGGCGATCCGCTGACGATCGTCGACAGCACGCTGGCCGAACTGGCCCATCGATTCGCCGAGATTCCGCATCTCAAGCGGCTGCGGGTTCATTCGCGTGTCCCTGTGGTAATACCCGAGCGAGTAAACGACGAACTGATCGGCTGGATGCGCGGCACGCGACTAGCACCCTACATGGTGGTGCATATCAATCACCCGCGCGAGATCGACAGCGCCGTGGCAGCGGCACTAGCGCGGCTGGTCGACGCAGGGATCGTGGTGATGAATCAAGCGGTGCTGCTGCGCGGAGTGAACGACAACTTTGAAGCACTTCACGAACTATGCGAAACGCTCGTGAACATGCGCGTACTGCCGTATTACTTAAGCCAGCTCGATCGTGTCGCTGGAGCGGCCCATTTTCTCGTCGAAGAATCGCGCGGACGGGAGTTGATCGAGCAACTTCGCGCATCGCTACCGGGCTACGCCATTCCGCGTTATGTCGCCGAAATTCCTGGCCGCAGTAGCAAATCGCCACTTTAAACGCGCAGCTGTCTCGCGAAGAAAAAGTGTTTGGGGCCTGGTGTACAGTTCGTTACACTGCGATTTAGCTTGCCAAATGTCTCTCTGCCATCGCTCTCTCCCATCTCGATAAGGCCTGCCTACTTCGATGCAACTCCTTACGACTTACCACGTAATTCGCCAACAATTTCTCACGACTTCTTTCACACTTTTGGCGATCGTTTTCATCCACTCTTCGGCCATGGCAGAGAACTGGCCGCAGTGGCGCGGCCCCGAAGGGACGGGTGTCAGCAGCGAGCGAGAACTGCCGATTGTCTGGAGCGAAAAGCGGGGAATCGCTTGGAAAACAGCGATTCCTGCGTCGGGCGCGAGTACTCCTGTGATTTGGGGAGACGCGATTTTCCTGACCAGCCACACCCAAGATCAACAGCTGATGGTGCTGAAGCTCTCGAAGAAAACAGGCGAAATCGAGTGGCAAAAGAGCGTTGGAACCGGAGAAGCGGCGCGCCAATCGGAGATGCGCAAAGAGCAGAAGTTTCACGACCTCCACAACCTTGCCAGTCCCTCGTGTGTGACCGATGGCAAGACAGTAGTTGCTCACTTTGGCAATGGACTACTAGTGGCGCTCGACTTCGAGGGAAACGAGCTATGGAAACACAATTTGGCCGAAGCGTATGGCAACTACACGATCTGGTGGGGCCATGCCAACAGCCCAGTGATTGCGAGTGGACTGGTCATCAACGTTTGCATGCAAGACTCGCGTTCAGACCTGCAATCCGAACCCGTGGAGAGCTACGTGGTGGCGCACGATCTAGTGACGGGCAAATTGCGATGGAAAAAGCCACGCATGACTGCCGCTAAGAGTGAACAGTGTGATTCGTACACTACACCGCTGCTGACAAAAATCGGCGGCCTACAGCAATTGGTGGTGATGGGTGGCAACCAGCTCGACGCATATGATCCTGTGAGTGGCAACCAGATCTGGATGCTCGATGGTCTCGTGGGTGGTCGCACAGTAACCGGGCCGACGATTGCTGGTGACATGATCATCACCACACGCGGGATGCGCGGCCCCATGATTGCAGTCCGTCCCACAGGCACTGGCGAGCAGAATCATCGCGCTGTGCTCTGGAGCTACACGGAAGGAACTCCCGACAGCTGCACACCCGTCGTGGCTCGCGAGCTGATCTATTCAGTAACGGACGACGGCATTCTCCGCTGCATCGACCTGGCGAGTGGCAACCTCAAATTCAAAGAGCGAATTGCGGGGAAGTACAAGGCTTCCCCCATCACCGCCGAAGGTCGCGTGTTTTTGCTCAACACCGATGGCCGCTGCACGGTGATCAGCGCGACCCCGCGTTTCGACAAGCTTGTCGAAAATCAACTCGAAGGTGAAACCATCGCATCGCCCGCCACCAGCGACGGCCGCATCTACATCCGCTCCAAAACACATCTCTACTGCATTAGTCGGTAGCAGCCTTCGCTACCCAAACACAAGAAGGGATCGCCCTCAAAAGACGATCCCTTCACATAGGTGCGCTGCTGAAATGTTGTTTTTTCGCTAGGTTTACGATCTTTGCGATCTAACTCATGGCGACGGTGATGGTTTTGTTTTCGGTGTAGGCCTTAAGGCCTTCTTCGCCAAGTTCGCGGCCGATGCCGCTCATCTTGAAACCGCCGAACGGGGCAGCGGCGTCGAAGACGTCGTAGCAGTTCACCCACACCGTGCCAGCTCGAAGTGCTTTAGCAAACGTGTGCGCTCGGCCGATGTCGCGTGTCCAAACGGCGGCGGCAAGTCCGAACATGGTGTTGTTGGCCCGCTTCAGCAGATCGTCCATGTCGCTGAATCGGAGCACGCTCATCACCGGGCCAAAAATTTCATCTTTGGCGATCGACATGTCGTCGTTCACGTCGGCAAACAGGGTCGGCTCGACGTAGTAGCCCTTCTCGCCAAAACGCTTGCCACCACTCACCATCTGCGCCCCTTGCTGCTTGCCAAGATCGATGTAGTGCAGGATTTTTTCCATCTGCGTTTTGTCGACCTGCGGACCTTGCTCGGTGGTGGGGTCAAGCGGATCGCCCAGCCGGCGCGACGTGTTCATCGAGGCCACTTTGTCGATGAACTTGTCATACACTTTGTCCTCGACAAACACGCGGCTGCCAGCGCAGCAGCATTGCCCTTGGTTGAAGTACAACCCAAAGTGCGCGCCCGCCGCAGCCGCATCGAGATCGCTATCAGCGAAGATGATGTTGGGGCTCTTGCCACCCAGCTCGAACGTGAGCCGTTTGAGCGAGGCAACCGATTCGCGCATGATCGTTTGCGCGGTGCTGGTCTCGCCGGTGAACGCCACCTTGTCGATTCCCGGATGCTTCACCACTGCGGCGCCAGCGGTCGGTCCATAACCGGGCACCACGTTGATCACGCCGTCGGGAATGCCCGCTTTCTGTGCCAGTCGAGCCATGCGCAAGCAGGTGAGCGGGGTCTGTTCGGCTGGCTTCATCACAATCGTGCAACCGGCGGCGAGGGCGGGTCCCCATTTCCAAGCTGTCATCAGCATGGGGAAGTTCCAAGGAATGATCTGCCCTACCACTCCCACGGGTTCTTTGCGGGTGTAGCAAAGGTAATTGCCTCGGATTGGAATCGTTTGGCCATGGATTTTGTCGGCGAAACCGGCGTAATAGCGAAGACAGTCGATCGTGAGTGGCAGGTCGGCGGCGAGCGAATCTCGCACCGGCTTGCCGTTATCGAGCGACTCGAGGGCGGCCAGTTCTTCCTTTTCCTCTTCGATCAGGTCGGCCAGCTTGTACATCAGCCGACCACGATCGCGAGCATCCATTTTCGACCACGGCCCCTCTTCGAATGCCTTGCGGGCCGCCTTGGCGGCAAGATCGACATCGGCGGCGTCCCCCTCGGCCACCTGAGCAATCACCTGTTCGGTCGAGGGGTCGATCGTCTCGAACGTTTTGCCACTTTGCGAGGGGAGCCACTGTCCTCCAATAAAGCATTGGGTTTGATGGATGGTGGGCAATTTGCGTACGGGCGGAGAAACCAGCGTTGCCATTTTCGAGACTCCTCGGGAGAGAGGGGAGAAATCGGAGATAGTTGGATTCGTGAAGCGTCCCTAGAAGAGCATGCGGGTAGACGCTACTAGAAGCTTATCGCTCCTGCCCCCCCCAGGGCAAGTTATTCTGAGACTTAGGTTTGCGCAAGTTATGACGGGGTGTGAAGATCGCAAGAAGTGTGCGTCGGAGAGCGCTACTCTGTGGAATTGGGGAGAGGTATTTTTATTCGTTTTTCCTTTACCCCCATCAATTGGGGGTTTTTTGTTTTCTAACTGCTACAACCTGCATAGAAACTGAGCGGGATTGTCTTTTCAGTGGTACAAATAGCAAAAGCATGCGGCGGACCGTCGCCGATACTTCTCCTATCAGATCGCATCCTGCCACCACCCTGCCAAGAAGGTGGCACTAAGGGTCGCGAGCTGATAGTTCGTGAAGAGCGGCTCTCTTCAGCGCCACGGGACACCTGCCCCCAGATCCCTGAATGAAGAGAGCCGCTCCTTCTTTTTCTTGCGAGCACGCGGTATTCACCTCGAATAAATACCAATTCCTCCGCAATTAATTCTTACAGCCCTCTCGGCTGTCACGCATTCTTCAACCGCCCGCACCGTGGTTTCCCGCAGAAAAACGAGATTCCTCACAGTTCTCGGGCTGCTTAAACACACGGGAATCGAAGCGGTTTCCGAGCGGCGATCCGCAGGGGGTTTGCGTCGCGATTAGCAGATTAGTAGGCTGAAGCGCTGGTTCGAAGCCCGAAAAATCGTCCGACGTTCGGCTCCTCGTGCTGCATTTCTCCCGCGATCAGTCGCCCGGACTGCTGAGTCCCTGGACTGGCTAAGGGAAAACGCTCGGGCGGTCCGACATCGTTCGGGCAATTCGCTACCTAACCTCGTCCCTACTGGCTGTGGCCTGCACCGGCGCGACGAACATCGTGCCCCACGCTCGTCGCGGTTTGCCCCCACCTTCCAACAGCAGACCCATCACTATGCTCCGTCGCCATCGATTCTTTGCCTACTCGCTCGCTACCCTCGTGGCAGTCAGCCCCCTGATGCTGACCGGTTGCCCCACACCACCAGCCCCTCCCGGACCGGAATCGAGCGTTACCAAGACGGAAGGCGAAGCAGAATCGAAGGCCGACCTTGCCGATGATGTGTCGGCCCTGGAACTCGCCGGTGCCACCTTCGTTCGCAACGATGCAGGGAACATCACCGAAGTGAAGCTCGGCGTCGAAGGCAGCGACGAAAACCTGAAGCATCTGAAGGGACTCCCCAGCCTCACGCGTCTCGAAGCCAATGTTCGCGGGGTCACTGATGCGGGCCTGGCAAACCTCGATGGTCACCCCACACTTCGAATCCTGGTGCTCGAACTTAGCTCGGTCACCGATGCCGGCATGGAACACCTCACCAAGCTGCCTGCTCTCGAAGACATTCAGCTGAAGCGCTGCGATCTCACTTCGAAGGGCTACGAATCGCTCGCGAAGATCAAAACGCTCCGTCGCATTCGTGCTCCGCAAACGAACTTCAACGATGACTGCCTCGCCGCAATCAAGGACATGTCGCAGCTCGAACTCCTCGACCTGCAAGACTGCAATCAAGTGACCGAAGCGGGTCTTGCGCCTCTGGCTGGCATGACCAAGCTGAAGAGTCTGCGGATCTATGGCCCCACGATCACCGACACCGTGATGGGCTACATCAAGGATTGTAAGAACCTCGCTTCGCTCTCGCTCGAGCAGTCGGCTGTCGGGGTCGATGGCATGAAAGTGATCGGCGGGCTCTCGAAGCTGAAAGAGCTGAAACTCTACGGCGCGTCGAATGTCACCGACGATGCCCTCGCACAAATCGCAGGGCTCAAAGACCTCGAGATCCTCGAACTTCGCAGCACCACCACCACGAGCAAAGGGATGGTGCACTTGGCTGGCATGAGCAAGCTGAAACTGCTCGACCTTTCAGAAACCGCTAACATCGATAACGCTGGTCTCGCCGCGCTCGCGCCACTGACAAACCTCGAAGAGATCAATCTTTGGTACACCTTTGTCGACGACGCCGGTCTCGCCCCACTCGCTGGTATGACCAAACTGAAGCGTCTGAATCTCGACAAATGCCAAGTGACTGATGCCGGTCTTGTGCATCTCAAGGGGCTTTCGAATCTCGAATTCCTGCACATCGGCAGCACACGTGTCACCGACACCGGACTTGCTGAACTCGAGGGTCTCAAGAACCTGAAGCATCTGGTGATCACGTTCTGCAACGACATCAGCGACGATGGTGTCGCCAAGTTGCAGGCTGCACTCCCTGGTCTCACGAAGATCGAGCGCTAGTTTCTCGAGCGATTGCGTAGCGAAGCCAAGGGACTTAACGCCGCGGCTTTCGCTCCCGGCAGTTTTCAACACCACATCCTCGGCGGAGCGAGTAGCCTGATGTCGCACGCCGAAGAGATTCTTAAGCTAGGTGCCTCGGAGCTTGCTGCTGCCATTCGGCGCGGCGAAATCACGTCGCTCGAGGCCACCACTGCGGCGATCGATCGAATCATCGACGTCGATCGGGCAATCAACGCGGTCGTCATTCGCTGCTTCGACGAAGCCCGCACCGCAGCCCGCATTGCCGACGCTGAAGTGGCCCGCGCACGAAGCAACAAATCGCTCGAGTCACTTCCACCGCTGCTGGGTGTCCCTGCGACCATCAAAGAATGCTTCTTTCTCGCGGGGACTGCCAGTTCGATAGGTCTGACGCACCTCGCCAAGCAACGTGCGACCGAAACCGGTGTTCTGGTACGCCGACTTCAGCATGCCGGGGCTATTCTTCTCGGCAAAACAAACGTGCCGCAAATGATGCTGTGGCACGAGTGCGATAATCCCGTTTACGGACGAACGAACAACCCTTGGAACACGGCTCGCACCACAGGTGGGAGCACCGGTGGCGAAGCAGCGATCATCGCCGCGCGAGGAAGTTTTTTGGGGCTCGGTAACGACCTCGGCGGGAGCATTCGAGTCCCCTCGCACTTCTGCGGCATCATGGGCTTTAAACCGACGTCGCATCTGCTGCCAAGAAGTGGCGCGCGGAATACCTTGCGCGGGTTTGACTCGATTGTCACTCAGCCGGGACCGATGGCGCGGCGCGTTGACGATCTGAAACTAGCCATGCGTGTGCTTCGCGGCGAGGATGCTTGCCGCCGACAAGTTTCGAGCGACATCGGAGAACTCGATACGCCGCTGGAAGCACGCACAGCCTCGCACGAAAAACTTCGGATCGGCTGGTTCGACGACGATGGAGTTTTCCCCGCCTCGCCGGCAGTTCGTCGCGCGGTCGCCATCGCGCGCGAAATTCTCGTGAGTGCCGGCTGCGAGGTCATACCGGTCCATCCTCCTCACGCTCAGGAACTGGTCACGCTCTATTACAACTTACTCGGCAGCGATGGCGGCACCGATACCCGCGCCATCACCCGTGGAAGTGAACTCGACTGGCGCGTCAGCCGCATGCTCTTTCTCGCCGGGATGCCGGGGCTGCTCCGGACCCTGCTATCGACCGGACTCCGTTTCGCCGGACAGCCGACGATGGCGCATCTGGTCGCAAGCGCTCGCGCGACCTCAGCCACCGGATTTTGGCGGCTGACCTACGCCATGCAGCAGTATCAGCACGAGGTGCTCGAGCAACTTCAGCGCGAGCGATTGGTCGCCCTGATCGGTCCGCCCCACGCACTGCCCGCTCCTCAGCATCGCAAACCGATCGATCTTCTGGCAGCAGCTTCCTACGCCTATTATGCCAACATTCTCGGCTTTCCCGCCGGAGTGATGGGGATCACACGTGTACGCGACGACGAGCAAGCCTCGCGCGAAAAATCGTCCGATATCGCTCTCAAACAAGCGGCTGCTGTCGATCGGGAAAGCGTCGGTTTGCCCGTCGGGGTTCAAGTGATCGGACGCCCCTGGGAAGACGATCTGGTACTCGATCTGATGGCAATGCTCGAGCGCGGTGCTGAGTCCGATCCGAACTATCCTTGCCGGGGCCTTGGCACTCCGATCACCCCCGCTACAACAGCCGAGGGATTGCCTTCATCGTGACGTCGGCTTACGATTGATTGCTTCGAATTGAGATAGAATCTCAACTTATTCTGCTCGCCAGAAATACCCACCAGTGCACGACTTTATTCCTCTCGAAATGCTTAGTGCGGGACAAACGGCGCGAATCGCGGCGATTTGTGGCGACCCCGACGATACGCACCGACTCGAGGAACTTGGTCTCCGGCAGGGACAGCTTGTCGAGATGGTCCAGCCTGGCATTCCGTGCGTTCTGAAACTTGCGGGAAGCAAACTTTGCTTTCGTGGTGGTCAGCTCACAGGGGTGCTCGTCGAACTCGGAGACCACCTATGACCTCCCCGGGACTCACGCTCGCCAAACTTCCGATTGGAAGCCGAGCCGTTGTGGCCTCGATCAGTGGCACTGATGACATCAGCATGCGACTCTTCGAGATGGGACTCCTACCTGGTACCGAGTTCACCTTGCTTGGATGCGCTCCGCTCGGTGACCCCCTCGAGATTGAACTTCGTGGCTATCGCCTCAGCCTTCGCAAAAGCGAAGCAGCGCGGGTGGAAGTCACCCCTGCCTAACGGGCCTTTCGGCCAGATAGTCAAGCAGCCAGAAGTCCCCCTGCTCCCCTTTCCCTTTCGCTCGCTCCTTTCATGACAACATCGACCCCGTCACGCACCATCACGGTGGCCCTGCTTGGGAATCCGAACACCGGGAAGAGCACACTCTTCTCGGCGCTGGCTGGGATTCGTCAACGAACTGGCAACTATCCCGGCGTGACGGTCGAAAAGAAAATCGGTCGCACCGAGTTTGAAGGACAGTCGTTCGAGCTTGTCGATCTCCCCGGCACCTACAGCCTCGCGCCCCGCTCTCCCGACGAAATGGTTGCCGTCGAAGTCCTGCTGGGACTTCGGAAAGAAGTCCCCCCGCCCGATGTTGTCCTCTGCATCGTCGACGCTAGTAACCTCGAGCGCAATTTTTATCTCCTGAGCCAGATTCTCGAACTCGGCCTGCCAACGGTGCTGGCCGTGAACATGGTCGATCTGGCCAAGTCCAAAGGCCTGACGCTCGACCTTGCAAAACTTGCCGCGCAGCTACCGATTCCGATCATCCCGCTCGAAGCGCATCGCAAAGTTGGGATCAACGAGCTCAAGGGGGCACTGGCAGCTGCTGTCGATAAACCGGCTGCCAAAATCGAGAGCCCCTTTCCTAGCAAATTCTTGAGCGAAGTCGAAAAGCTCGCCGCCACAATCAACCACGATTCGTCCAAAGAAATCGCGCCCCGCTATCTGGTCGAGCGATTACTGCTCGATACGAGTGGCTATCTCGCTTCGAGTGGTCGATTTCCAGCAAGCGAAGCACTGACCAAGCAACTCACCGACACTCGAGCATGGCTCGCCACCTGCGGCTGTCCCGTTCCTGCGATTGAAGCGATGAGTCGCTACAAATGGGCTGCGAGTGTTCTGCAAGGAGTGGTCACACGTCCCTCGACCAAACTTGTCACCCTCAGCGATAGAATCGATCGGGTCCTCACACACTGGTTTGCCGGCAGTGTGGTTTTCGCGATCGTGATGTTCCTGATGTTTCAAATGGTCTCGCACGTGAGCGATTTTCCACGCTCCGACTTCAGCGCCAATGCAGGGCTCGAGTGGTTCCTGGGACTTCTCACTTCCCTGGCAACAAGCATCACCAGCGAAGGTGCGCTCCGCTCGCTGCTGGTCAACGGCGTGGTGGCAGGTGTGGGGGGAGTAGTTGTTTTTTTACCGCAAATTCTCGCACTGTTTTTGTTCATCGCGATCCTGGAAGACTGCGGCTACATGTCGCGAGCTGCTTACTTGATGGATCGCTTGATGTCGCGCGTGGGGCTCAGTGGTAAGAGCTTCATTCCGCTCCTCTCGTCGTTTGCGTGCGCTGTTCCTGGCATCATGGCGGCCCGCGTGATCGAGAATCGACGCGACCGCTTAACCACCATGCTCGTCGCGCCACTGATGAGCTGCAGTGCCCGCTTGCCGGTGTACGTTCTGCTCACCAAAGCCTTCATCCCAGAAGCTCATTACTTGGGGGGCCTGATCAGCCTCCACGGCATCGTTTTCTTTGCGATGTACGCCATCGGAATCATCACGGCCGTGGTGATGGCCTTCTTGCTGAAATCGACACTCCTGCGCGGTGCCACTCCTCCCTTCGTGATGGAACTTCCGAGCTATAAACTTCCGGGACTGCGGATTGTGCTTGAACGGATGCTCGAGCAAGGCTGGGCCTTTGTGAAGCGCGCGGGGACACTGATTCTCGCCGTCTCGATTGTGGTGTGGGCGCTCGCCTACTTCCCGCGCAACGAGCAGGCAATCGATGCGACGCTCCTCTCCGAGCGTAACGATCTAGCGATGCAACTCGAGGCACCATCCCTCTCCGACGAAGCGCGTGCAGCGCTGGAATCGGAACTGGCGCATCGCGAAAACACCATCGCCGCCGCCCATCTCGAGAACAGCTATCTCGGGCGCATGGGGCACGCCATCGAGCCGGTGGTGAAGCCTTTAGGATGGGACTGGAAACTCGGCTGTGCAGCCATCGCCTCATTCCCTGCCCGCGAAGTGATCGTTGCCACACTCGGCGTGATCTACAATTTAGGTGACGAGCAGAATGAAGAATCCGACGAGCTGAAAACAGCTTTGCAGAATGCCAAGTGGTCGGGAACCGAACGTCCCGTGTTCACGATTCCGACCGCCCTGTCGGTGATGGTCTTCTTCGCCCTCTGTGCCCAGTGCTCGTCGACACTTGCCATCATGAAGCGCGAAACCAACAGCTGGCGCTGGCCGATTTTCACTTTTGTCTACATGACCACGTTGGCCTACGTGGCGGCACTCATCGTGTACCAAGTTGGCTCGCGAATCGCCGGTTAAGAGGAGAACGTCATGCCCACTATCGACACCCAAATGGCTATCGTCATCGGCCTGGTCGCAGGGGCAGCGCTCTATCTCGGCTTGCAGGTCTTTCTCACGCTGCGCGGCAATGCGAAGAAGGGTTGCTCGAGCGGCTGTGGATCGTGCCCCAGCAATCAGAGCGGCAGCAATCCAGGGGGGAGCACCGGGTCGCCACTTGTGCAGATCTCAATGCCCGATCAGCTGCGTGAAAAACGCTAACTTAGCACTCGCTGCGCCTGCTACTTGAGCAATTGCTCGATTTGCCCATCGAACTTCAGCGAGATGAGGGTCCATTCTTTCTTCACACCGCCAGCTCCCGTGGTGCGATAGAAAATGAAATGCCAGACCACCGGAAATCGCTCGGCTTTGTAGAGATATCGCAAGTAAACGAGATCGGTCCCGACCATCTTCGAACTGACCATTTCGTGGCCGGTGTACTTGCCATAACGCTCGGTGATTTTGTTCGACGAATCGACCAGCTTCACGATTTCGGTATCGCGGTCGACCAGTGGTCCCGCAGCAATCAAATCACGAATCGCCCGTTCGTGTCCCACCATCGTATCGGTGAATGCGCGGAAGAAACCATCGCAGCGGCTCGAGAGCCATTCCATCTCTTGCTGAGCTAACTTGGCATCGATCGGTGGTGGAGATTGCGCAACGATCGACGTGCTGCAGACCAGCAGACAAAGCAAGCTAAGTAAACTGACAGCCACTTGCTTGGCAGCAGATGGCAGATGGCAATCGCGTGGCATCGCGCAGTCACTCCTTCTCTCGGTTGTCGATCAGGTTGCCCATTCTCCTCAGAGAACGACCGCTCTGTAAGCACTCGCTGTCATCTCTGATGAGTGGTCGACCACGTTCTGGCCACTGGTCGACAGTTATCGAGCCTTTCAGGGGCTCGTCCAATCATTCCCGCACTACCGCTTTAGTAGTGGACGAATCTCTCCAGCTAAAAAGAACGAACCTGTAATGCAAACCAAATCCTCGCCCCCTGCCAACTCCATCGCGCGGGCATAGGCGCTGGCTGGCGAATCAGCAGTCTCGAGCATCGGCTCGGGCAACTTACTTTCGCTCAGGACACGGCGGGCCATCTCGAGCAATTGCGGCGGTTCCACCGCTCGCGGATTCAGCAAGTAGCATGTGAGGATGACGTGATCGAAGAGCGGGAGCAATGCCCCGAGCATCGCCGAGGTCTCTTTATCGCGACTGCTGGCGAGGATCAAAATCTTCCGATGAGACGAAAACTGCTGGGAAATCACATCCGCCAGCGCCTCGATCGACGCCACATTGTGGGCCACATCTAAAATCACTGCCGGGCGAATATTTACCCGTTCAATCCGAGCTTGAGCCCGTGCGCTCGCCAGTCCCTGCCGAATCGTCGCGGGGCTGATGCGATAGCCCTGCTGCACCAGCTGATGACAAATCGCAATCGCGATCGCGCCGTTTCGCACTTGATGAGCGCCCGGCATCGCGAGCTCAACGTCGTTCAGCTCCCAGGCACCTTCGCGCCCACTCGGTTCTCGGTAATGCATGAGTTGGCCGCCACTGGGAGATGCTCCCAGATCGATCGCCTCGAATTCTTTTCCCAGCTGAACGAGCGGCGCTCGCTGCTCACTGGCAATCGCTTCAATCGCCTCCCTCGGCTCATTTGCCAGCACGCCGCAAATCATCGGCACCCCAGGCTTAATGATCCCTGCTTTCTCGCGCGCGATAGCATCCAGCGTGTTACCGAGCTGCCGCATATGATCGAAACTGATCGAGGTGATGGCCGTGGCAATCGGGTGGCAAACATTGGTCGAATCGAGCCTTCCCCCAAGCCCCACTTCCAGCACCGCGATGTCGACTTTTTCCCGAGCGAAATGCAGCATCGCCATCGCCGTGGTGACTTCGAAAAAGGTCGGTCCCCCTTCAAGATCACCACGAGCTTCTGCTTCGGCATCCAGTTGGTCGACAGCCGACCGAATCTCGCGGACGAGTTCCACGAGCACCTCGCTCGAGATCTGCTGCCCGTCGACGACAAAACGCTCTTCGAGGTGCTCGAGATGGGGAGAGGTGTAGAGCCCTACTTTGTAGCCACTCGCCATCAAGATGCTCGCCATCATCAGGCTGGTCGAGCCCTTCCCTTTGGTCCCGGTGATATGGACTGCTGGCCAGTTATAGTGCGGATTGCCGAGCAGCGCCAGCAGCGACTGCATCCGCTGCAAACGAAACCCTTTTCCCTGGTGGGGAACGGTAACGGTTCGTTCGTAGTTGATCCGCCCGAGCAAATAGTCGAGAGCGGTCTGTCGGCTGACTATAGGAGGGAAAGACGACATGCACAGGTCGCTGTGGAGGAGGGAGCATCTCGATGCGGTCGGTAGTCTAACGACCGATTGGCCCACTGTCGCTGCCCTAGCCCGGTTTCAACTTCACCCGGCGAGCTTGCGCGGAGACAAGAAAAAAGAAAGGCCGCCTGCGGTGCGGGAACCACGGCGGCCTTGTATTCCAGGCGGGAATCAAAGAGAGATTGGTGTGCACCTAACGTTCGACTCTACCCAATCGAACATCAGGCTATCGTTCCCCGGACCAGATCGGGGAGAAATCGTGTTTCAATAGGCTTCCTCCTTGAAGCAAGTTTCCGGATCGGGAGTTTTCGAATTGGTTCCATGGGACTCGCCTTCGGCAGAGGCGAGTGCGTCGCTGATGGAAGAGACATAATGCACCAACCGTGCCAAACGCTCCAAAAACGGCGAAAAAACAACCTCTACCCGCCCTTAACTACCGCAAAAACAGGGACTTAGAAAAAATCAAGAGCAACTTAAGCGGCCCCCACAAACCGCTCTTGACGTTTGTAACTCTTTCCGGAGCTGAAAAACGTACAAACGCCACCTGCGGGCTCCCTTCCAGCCCTGCTAGCGATCCTCTTCGATTGTTTGCAGATTCTTAACTGGCAAGACCTTAGGACGATCCTTGCGGGCAGGCGGGGTGCCGCCTATAACCGTTTGGGAGGCGTTGCTAACGATGTTTTGCAGCCCTTTTGGCTTTTGACTTTTTTACAAACAACGGTTTGAACCACCACCAGGATGCTGGCGTAAATGCTGTCACGGGAAGACTTGGGCGAATTCCCATTTACGCCGGTCATAGTGCCTGATGTGCCAGTTCTGGCCACCTTCGTACCAATTTTGCCCCGGTTTGATCCTTCAGCCCGAGACCGCACCGAGTTACACTAAACTGCTTCTCCTCTTCCACTTCGGCTGCTTGCACGCCTCGCCCCTCGCGAGACCACTGGCACCAGTCGAGGTCACTCGATCGTCAAGACAATTCCCTAATCTGCCCTGTCACGGTTCACCAAGCGCGCCACTAGCGATTCTTCCATGAGCACTCAGACAGCACCTGCCAAAAGCACTCGCCCACCGGTCTCCAACGATGTCGTGATCGAGACCCGCGGTTTGTCGAAGGTCTATCGCGACTTCTGGGGCCGTCAAAAAGTGCGGGCCTTGAAGGCACTCGACCTCGAAATCAAAAAGGGGGAGATCTTCGGCCTCCTCGGGCCGAACGGTTCGGGCAAGTCGACCACCATCAAGCTCCTGCTCGGACTACTCTTCCCCACCAGTGGTCAGGCCCTGGTGTTTGGCCAAGAGGCGACCGAAGTGACCAAGAACGAGCGGATCGGTTATCTGCCGGAAGAGTCCTACCTCTACAAATTTTTGAACGCCGAAGAGACGCTCGACTTCTACGGCCGCCTCTTCGACATGCCCGCAGCGGTTCGGAAAGAACGGACCGACGAACTGATTCAGCGTGTCGGTTTGCAAGGAGCCCGCAAACGACAGCTCCGCGAGTACTCCAAAGGTATGACGCGCCGCATCGGCTTGGCCCAAGCTCTGATCAACGAGCCAGAACTGATCCTGCTCGACGAACCAACCTCGGGTCTCGATCCGATTGGTACGCGCGAAATGAAGGACTTGATTCTGAAACTTCGCGATCAAGGCAAAACGATTCTGATGAGCAGCCACTTGCTCCCCGATGTGCAGGACGTGTGCGACCGCATTGCGATCCTGCATCAAGGCGAGCTCAAGGAACTGGGACGGGTCGATACGCTCCTCACCGTGCAAGACGTGACGCAGGTGCGAGCCAAGGGACTTTCGGCCGCAGCAGAAGCCGAGATTCGTGCTGTCATCGAAAAGCATGGTGGTGAATTGCTCGGCATGGACCACCCCACCCTGTCGCTCGAAGAACTGTTCCTCAACATCGTCCGCGACAGCGAAGCTCGTCCTGGTCGTCGAGCATCGGGCGGCAAATAGCCGATCGGCTGATGAGCCCCAGGCTCGCCTCGCGGTAGATGTTCCTCACGCTTTACACTTCGAACTTTTTGCAATCGAACCGCTTCTATGGCGTTTGAATATCAAGTCATTAAGTACAACGAATGGCTGCTCGGCAATCCGCGGGATCCACGAGAATGGGGCTTTTTGCTCGGTTCGATCGCCATCCTGCTGATTCTCGGCATGGTGATTCCACTGATCTGGTTCCTAGTGGCTTCCATTCCACTCGGCCCCAGTGAAGCGTTCTATCTTGTGGCTCGCTCGATTTTCTCGGGGGTCACCGAAGATTTGCCACGCTTTTCAATGCGTCGCACCATGGCCATCGCTCGCGTTGCCATTCAAGAAGCGATTCGTAACCGCGTGCTCGTTGGCTTTGCCGTGTTCGTTGTGCTGCTGCTGTTCGCAGGTCTTTTTCTCGACGTCGAAAATGGTAACCCGGCGCGTGTTTACTTGAGCACCGTGCTTGTTTCTACCAACTATCTCGTGCTGCTGATGGCGCTCTTCCTCAGCACGTTCAGCTTACCCAACGACATCAAAAATCGAACGATCTACACCGTTGTCACCAAGCCGATTCGCGCCAGCGAAATTGTGTTCGGTCGTATCATCGGTTTTGCTGCTGTTGGCACAGCGATGATCGCGGGAATGGGTCTGCTCAGTTACATCTTCGTGGTGCGTGGTCTCACGCACGACCACGTCGTCGAAGTCGAAACTGTGATCGAGGACGAATCGGGAAGCACCAGCAGCGGCGCACGACTCGCCGGTCAAACCTCGCGAGATTCGCACCATCGTCACACGTTTGAAGTCGGTCCCGATGGCAAAGGGCGCACCAATTTGGTGATGGGTCACACGCACGAAGTGACCCGTGTCGGCGAAGGAGACGACGCGAAGTATCTCGTCGGACCACCTGAAGGACATCTGATCGCTCGCTCCCCGGTGTTCGGTTCGCTGGTGATTCGCGATCGCGACGGCACCGTTGGCAAAGGGATTAACGTCGGTAGCGAATGGGAATATCGCGGCTACATCGAAGGTGGAGCACGCAGCAAGTCCGAAGCCTCTTGGACCTTCAGCGGCATCACTCCCGAGCGCTATCCCGATGGTCTCCCGCTCGAACTCAACCTGCGTGTGTTCCGCACGTTCAAAGGTGATATCGAACGCGGTATTCTCGGCGAAATCATCATTCGCAATCCCAACGATAAAGCCAAAGTTCGCAGCAGCGGTCCGATCCCGTTTGAGTCGAAGGAATTCGTTTCCGACTTCCGTTTGATCAAGCGAGAATTGACCGGCGCACTCGGTAGCGGGTCGAGCAAACTCGATCTCTTTGAAGATCTGGTGCACGAAGGTCAAGTGGAAGTGGTGATTCGCTGTGCGGAACCAGGCCAATACTTTGGTGTGGCTCAGGCCGACGTTTATCTCCGTCCCGGCGACAGCACGTTCGAACTCAACATGGTGAAGGCCTACTTCAGCATCTGGATGCAGATGCTGCTGGTGACCAGCTTCGGCGTCACCTTCAGCACCTTCCTGAGTGGTCCTGTGGCTATGCTCGCCGCACTTTCGGGAATCATTCTCGGCTACTTCGGACAATTTGTTCGCGAGGTGGCGACCGGTGCTGTCGAAGGTGGTGGACCGATCGAGTCGACGATTCGATTGCTCACTCAGCAGAACGTGCAGAACGAACTCGATATCAACAGCATTGCCGCCATGGTGGTGCAAGGGATCGACCAGGTCTTGATGCAGTCGATTCGCGTCGCCACATATGTGCTGCCCGATTACAACCGGTTTGATACGACCAAGTTTGTTGCCAACGGCTACGACATCTTCAGCGATGTGGTGCTGCAACAAGTGACGATGGCAGCGGTTTACACTTTAGTAGTCGCTGTGGTTGGCTATTTCTTTCTAAAGACACGGGAAATTGCAGCATGAACCGCAATGCCTCGTTTGCTCGTAAAGTTCGCTACATCGCCGCCATTGCCCTGTTGCTGTTGCCGCTCGCGGCACTCAGCCAGCCGGCGACCATCGGCAAAGATGCCTCGGCTGGTGGCAAGCTCTCGCAGCTCCGCTCGGAATATGGTCTCGCGCAAGCTCAGCTCGGCGAAATCGATCCTGCCAGCGAGTCGATGAAACTCGCCACGCTCGGTTTGCGCGGTGTTGCTGCCAACTTGTTGTGGGGTTATGCCAACCACTTTAAGAAGGTGGAAGACTGGGACAATCTCGAACTGACCGTCAACCAGATCATCCGCCTGCAGCCGAACTTCCTCGGCGTTTGGGAATTCCAAGCACACAACCTTTCGTACAACGTTTCGGTTGAGTTCGACGACTATCGCTTTCGCTATGAGTGGGTGAAGAAGGGGATCGACTTCCTCATCACCGGCACGCAGTACAACCGCAACGAACCTGGTTTGCTCTATCAGGTTGGCTGGTTCGTGGGCCAAAAGATCGGTCGCTCGGACGAGTCCAAGCAGTTCCGCCGCCTGTTCCGCGACGACAAGGATTTCCACGAACTGTTCCGTAAGAACGGCGTCGAAGTCGATCGCGAACAAGCGAAAGGCCCCGACGGTAAGCCCGACAACTGGCTCGTGGCGCGGCTGTGGTACAACAAAGCCATCGACTCGGTGGTTTACACCGGCAAGCCGATTCGTGGAAAAAGCCCGCTGCTGTTTTACAGCGGCAGTCCGATGTCGCGCATCAATTCCGCCAGTGCGATGGCTAAGGATGGACGCTTTGAAGACCGAACGGAACTCGCTTGGCGTGCCGCTGCGGGTGCTTGGCACTCGAGCGACTACGAAGATCGATCACAGCTCGACGTGGGTGAAGAGTGTTACGGCAATCGCGAAATCCCTACGTCCAGCGGCCTCAATATTCGCCTGAACGACCTCGAAGCAGCCCGCGACCGCTTGGCAGCTGCCGATGCTGAAATCGATAAGCTGGCTCCCGGTGTTCGTGCCGCACTGAAGGCCGAGCGTGAATCGAAGCTGAGCGACGAAGAGAAAGCGGCTCTCAAGAAACCGGAAGCGACTCGCACCTTCGACGAGTTCGCACTTGCTCGCGAAGCGACCACCAAAATCAACGTCACCAATGCCGAAGTGATCGCCGGTGCACCGAAAGAAAAACGTAACGCCATTCGCGAACTGACCGAGCGTATGGAATCCGACGTCGAACTCGCCGACTGGATCGGACGTTATCGGGGCATCGTCAACTTCGAATACTGGCGTAGCCGTTGTCGCGCCGAGAAGATGCCGCGCACACTCACCGCTCGCAAACTGGTCTACGATGCCGACCTGCTTACCGAAACGGGTGAGCAGTTCTCTGTGGCGAAGGAAAAGTACGAAGAAGCGTGGGGCCTTTGGTCCGAGATCTTCCGCGAATTTCCCGACTTGATGGAGAACGCTGAGGCCCAAGACTTGATCGACTCGATCAAAAAGTACCGCAGCTTGCTCGGTCAGATCGAACAGCCGTTTCCGAAGGACTTTGTACTGAAGTCGCTTCTCGAACGTCACGCGGAAGGGCAAACGCTGCTGGAACAAGTCAAGCTGCTGGAAGAAGCGGCCAACGAGAAGCCTGCCGAGACGAAACCTGCAGAGAAGCCAGCCGACAAGCCTGAGGAAAGCAAACCGGCCGAGCCCAAACCTGCTGTAGAAACGCCTGCAGCAGACAAACCGACGGACGATAAGCCGACCTCCGATAAACCAGCGGAGGAAAAGCCTGCGGACGAAAAGCCCGCCGAGGCAACACCGGCCGATGACAAATCGGCCGACGAAAAGCCTGCGGACGTGAAACCAGCGGAGTAGTAGCGTTGCCAATTGGACGTCAGGAAATCTCGTAGCCGTGGCCGAGCGCATCGTCTCCTTGCTGTCGAGTGCCACCGAGTTTGTGTGCGCACTGGGACTCGGCGATAAGTTGCTCGCTGTCAGCCACGAATGCGACTTCCCGGCGCAGGTGCGATCGCTGCCGCAAGCTACCCGGAGTCGCATCGACTCGGCGAAACCGAGTAGCGAGATTGATCTCGAAGTTCGCGAACTTCTCCGCCGCTGCGAGCCGCTCTACGAAGTCGACGAGCAGCTGCTTGCGACTCTAGCTCCCGATCTGGTGATCACCCAGGCACAGTGCGACGTTTGTGCCGTGCGCTACGAAGACGTGGTTGATGCCGTCGCGCGAACCCCCAATCTTGTCGCCACCAAGATTGTCGCGCTGCAGCCTCTCTCGCTCACCGATATCCTCGACGATGCCGAGCGTGTCGCCACGGCTGCGGGTGTTCCCGATCGTGGTCAGCAGCTGCGGTTTCAGCTGGCCTCACGCATCGAGCACGTGCAGTCGATCACCAATTCGCTGCTCCCTCACCAGCGACCACGCGTGGTCTGTCTCGAATGGTTTGCTCCGCTGATGACGGCGAGCAACTGGACGCCCGAACTTCTGCAAATCGCTGGGGGCACAAGCCTGCTCACCAAAGCGGGAGCGCACAGTGAGTACGCAACCTGGCAGCAGGTAGTCGACGCCGATCCCGATCTCTTGCTGCTGGCAGCCTGCGGCTTTGATCTCGAGCGAACCAAGCTCGAAGCGAGGCAAGTGACTTCGCTTCCTGGATATCGCGATCTGAAGGCGGTGCGTGAAGGACGCGTCTACGTCATCGATGGCAACGCGCTCCTCAACCGGAGTGGTCCGCGCATCATCGATACGCTGGAGCTACTGGCCCACTTGTTCCATCCCCAGCATTTTCCCCGCGACCCACTCGCTCACTATGCAGTGCGAGCCTGGCAGCCACTCGAAGCTTAGTCGACGCTTTGGCTGAATGACTCGCGCGATCTTCTGGCGCGATCAACGATCTCGATCACGGACTTGCTATTGCGTTCCGCGCAAAAAACATCGCGCTGGAGGAGAGGATTTCCTAGCGCGATGGAGGAGAGGTTGAATTGTTGCGAGCGAACACTCGCTGGCTCGTTTAGACGAGCTCTTTAATCAGTTCGCCACCTTCGACCAGCTTCAGCGGCTGATCTTGATCGGTGATGTACTCTTCGTGCGGGTCGAGCCCCAGGATGTGGCAGAACGTGACGAACAGATCCTGAACGCCGACTGGTCGATCGGTGACTTTCACCCCTTCATCGTCCGTCGCGCCGATCACCTGCCCCATTTTCACGCCACCACCCGAGAAGCCAACGATCCAGCCTTCGCTGTAGTGATCGCGGCCACCATCGGCGTCGAACTTCGGTGTGCGGCAGAACTCGCCCATCCACACCACCAGCGTATCTTCAAGCAGCCCGCGATTGGCCAGGTCGGTCAGCAGCGCGGCATAACCAGTGTCGGTTTGCGCGGCTAGTTCGGGATTCTCTTTGAACCCTCGCTTGTGCGTATCCCAACCTTGGTCGTTTCCATCGCCACCGTTGATCACTTCAACGAAGCTGACGCCGGTTTCGATCAAGCGTCGAGCGAGCAAGCAACTTTGACCGAAGGTAGTCGCGCCATAAGCCTCGCGCATCTTCTCGGGCTCTTGCGACAGATCGAACGTTTTGATGAGTGGGCTGAGAACGAATCGGCTGGTGCGTTCGTAGATCTCACGCTGTTCGCGAGCCGCTTTTTCACTTCCTGATGCAGCGAACTGCTGATCCATTTTGGCCGCCAGCGCCAGACGACGCTCCAGCACCTGCGGATCGACAACGGGGCTGACGTTCTCGGGCAACTTACCTGCGCTCGGAATCTTGAACGACTCGTACCGTGCCCCCAGCACACCAGCATTTACATCGCGCGTCTTGATGCGTGGCGTCCCGACGCGCACAAACGCTGGAAGATCAAATCCGGGGTCCCAGCGATCACGGGCCACAACGCTACCCCAGGTGGGATAGTTGATCGTCGGCTTGATTGGATAGCCCGTGCGAACAAGCTTGATGGCCCGGAAATGGTCGCGCTCTTCGCTCTTCATCGAGCGCACCAAAGCAATCTTGTCCATCACCTTGGCTGTTTCGGGCCAATACTCGGCAATCTCGACACCTGGAACGTTGGTCTTGATCGCCTTTGCCGGACCTTGAAACTTCGAACCGATCTTGGGATTGAAAGTTTCGAACTGGCTCGGACCGCCATCCATCCACAGCAGAATCATCTTTTTGCCCGACTTGGCCATGTCGGCCGTGCGAGCCATCAGCATATCGCGCCACGATACTGCAGCCGTTGTTGCGACACCGGCAGTAAACATCTGACGCAGAAAACCACGCCGACCAGTAACGCCATGCTTGTCGGCTGTTGCGGTAACTACAGTGCGTTGCATGGTCGACCTACGCTCGTACAAAAGTGGACGGACAAAACTGCTCAGCTCAACTCAGGTTCATGCCGTTTAGCGACGCGACAAGAACTCAGCGCTATTGATCATGCTCCACAGGAGATCCTCGAAAGCGTCGCCACGGTCGGCGATGCTGGCGATATGCTCCCGAGCAATCTCGATTTCCTTCGCCGTCGGCTTACGAGCCAAAACACGCTCGTACAACTTCTCGACCACCACATCGTTCGAAGCTTCGGCTGCGAGCAGCTGCGCGAGAACGGTGCCTGAACCGGGCGAGGCATCGATTTGCTTTTGAATCTGATCGTTGTTCATCAGGAACATCGCTTGCTGCATCGTTCGGAGCACATGCACCGCTTCCGATGATGGATCGAAGCCAAACGCTTCATTCACCAGATCGCGGGTGCTCTTGGGTGGCGGCGGGAAGCGAATCTCTGCGGTGGGTGCCATTGCTGGCGGAGTAACGTCGGGCAGCGAAATCGCAACGGCGAGCGAATCAAACACCTCATCACCTCGCAGGCGACCGGCAGCGATCGTAGCAAACGGTTTTTCATCACCCTTCGCCGGATCGCAAATGCCGCGCTGATAGCTCTTCGAGAGGGCGATCGTGCGGAAGAGATCCTTGGCCTTAAAGCCAGTGGCGATGAAGTGATCGGCTACTGCTGCATGAACTTCTGGAAGGACTCGATCACCAAGTTCGCCGATCTCGTCGACCGGTTCGCAGAATCCGCGTCCCATCATGCGAGCCCAAACACGATTGGTAAACGCCTTGGCAAACCAAGGGTTCTCGGAACCGACAATCCAGTTGGCTAGTTCCACGCGGCGATCGATATCCGAGCGTCCCAGTTCGAGCGACTTCTCCGAGAACGCCATCGGCTTCATCTCTTCGCGACCTTCGGGCATCTTGTGTTCGCCAGCCGCTTTGCTCGAGACGAGGATCTGGCTGCTGTCGTTCCAAGGGAGCTTCGCCTGAACACGCACGAAGAACGCGGCGACGTGGTGAAACGTCTCCTGCGGCATGTCGATGAACTTATGGTCGTGACACTCGGCACACTGAATCTGCGTGCTGAGGAAGATGCGTGTGGTCTCTGCGGCAAGTCGCGAACGATCTCCCTGGTGGAAACCGACATACGAAGCGGCTGGGTTATCAGCCACCTTCCCACTGGCGGTGATGATGCGATAGGCAACTTCGTCGTAACCCACGTCTTGATTCAGCTGCTCGGCCAACCAGCCTTTGAACGGTGTGTAGTTGAGGAACGTCAGTTCGGGTTCGGGAGTTCGGTAGCTGACGACATCGCTGAAGTAGTTGCCCCAGTTACGACCAAATTCGGGAAGAGCGAGGTAGCGATCGACAGCCCGTTCCCGCTTGTCGGGCATGGTGTCGGCCAAGAAGGTCGCCATTTCGTCGGAGGTTGGCTGACGTCCACAGAGGTCGAAGCAGATTCGCCTCAGGAAGGCTTCATCGCCGACAATGGTCGCCGATTCGATCCCTCCGACATGTTTTTCCATCAACGCATCGAGCGAATGGGGCGTTAGTTTTTCGCGCTGCTTGGTGGCTGGGACACGCACAAAGGCAGGTGCCGTTTCGAGGGGTGGCTCGGCAGGTTTGGCCTTCGCACCGGCAACTGGCTTCGCTGGTTTATCCGCCTTCTTGGTGACGAGCTTGGGGAATTCCTTGGCGTAGTCGGCCTTGAATTTTTCGAGCGATTCTTTGCTGACCAGCATCACGGCATCGGCAATGACCACCCCTTTTTCGTTCGCTTCAGCCGAGACAATGATCTCGGTCGTACCAGCAGTGAAATCGTACTGCCCCAGCAGATGGAAAGGGCCGACACCAACGGGCACCTTCTGCTGATCGACGATTGCGCTGTGCTGGCCATCGGCAGCATGAATCTGCACCGGTGCTCGATCAGTACGATTGGCTCCCGGGCTGTAGGCCAGCAGCACGCTGTAGGTGCCAGCTTCTTTCACCTCGATAGGGAACTTCACAAGGTTTGACTCGCCACCGGCGCTATAGATGTAGCCGGCACCAACGAACGGACGCGTGTGGGTCGAGTTCGTCCAAGTTCCCAGAGCTTCAGCCGCTCCGTCATCGACCACAATGCCCGGAAGCTTCGCCGGATCGAGACCCTCAGCGATTGCCAGGCGCCCGAATCCGATCGAGCAAGCCAATGCAACAGCCACTGTTGCGGCAGAACGAAGCCCAGCGAAGACTGAGCGAAAGGGTGTGAGAGTCATCGGATATGCGTTCCTTGATCCAAGCAGAACGATCGGTAGGACTCAATACGAGGCGGGAGCCTGGAGGCCCTAGCTATACTGTCGCGAGACCCTCCGAGCATGGGGAGTGTAACCATCGAAAGGTGTCGATGTCAACGAAAATCCAGCCGTGCGGTATGCCGCCCGCCAATGAAACGATACAACGCGGGATCATTTTCCCTTAACAGCGATTCCTAGGTCGCCAGGTTGGTTTAGTGGTTTGCTCAACTCCCCGCTCTCAATCCGACTGCTAGCGGTCCCTGCGCCGATCTTTGCGGGCCTCGAGAAGGTATTCACCTGGGAGTGGAAGAGAAAATCACTCGGGTAGCGGCTGGAATGAGAACTTGGGCAAGGAAAATTTGCGTTTTGCATTTCGAGGTGATACACTTGGAGTTCATCGGCAATGATTGACGCGTTGCTGCAAGGGATATCGCCCGCACTAAGAATGCCTTTAGTGGAAGGTTGGCATCCCTTACACAAACCAGCTCCCACCTTTGTTTCGGCTGGATGCTGCGTCTAGTTCCGCCAGGAACCGACTGCTCGATCGATTGCTGTTTGCCCTCGAAACCCCGGCACCTTGCGTGACATTTTCGAGAAGCTGGCGCCCTCTTTCGCTTGGGAAGATGAAGGGCCGCCTACCGCGACCAATGATTGGTCCGGACTGCTTCGAGCCCGCTCTGGCTGAAGCTGTCACACGTTGCCAATAACGTGTTCTGAAGTAAGGACTTACGCCATGCAATTGCGAACCAATTTCGCACTGCAAATGCTCGCCGCTTGCAGCCTCATCCTGAGTGGCATTGCTGATGCAGCACGCGCCGCCGATGAACCAGCTGCTGCTGAAAAAGTGAGCTACTTCCGCCAGGTCCTGCCGATCTTCCGCACTAAGAACTGCATCGGTTGCCACCAGCCCGCCAAACGTGGTGGCGAGTATGTGATGACCAGCTTTGCCGACCTGCTTAAGGGGGGCGAATCGGGCGATGCTGCGATTGTCGCTGGCAGTCCCGACAAGAGCTACTTGATGGGTCAGATCACTCCGGTCGACGGTAAGGCCGAAATGCCGAAAGATGGCCCACCACTCACGCAGCCCGAAATCGACACCATTACTAAGTGGATTGCCCAAGGTGCGGTCGACGATACCCCCGCCTCGAATCTACCCACCTACGATGCCGATCACCCACCGCTGTACCAAGCGGCACCTGTGATTCGAGCCATCGAATTCTCCCCCACCGAAGATATCATCGCTGTGGGTGGCTACCACGAAGTGCTGCTGCACAAAGCCGATGGGACTGGACTCGTCGGACGCTTGGTCGGACAGTCGGAACGGATTGAATCGATCACCTTCTCGCCCGATGGCAAGATGCTCGCCGCTACAGGTGGCTCGCCGGGACGCTTTGGCGAAGTGCAGATCTGGGATGTCGCTACCCGAACTCTCAAACTGTCGCACACGGCTGGCTACGACACGCTTTATGGCGGTAGCTGGAGCCCCGATGGCAAAATGGTTTCGTTCGGCTGTCCGGACAACACCATTCGCGCGATCGACCCCGCCACTGGCAAGGAAGTGCTCTTCAATGGTGCTCACAGCGACTGGGTGCTCGACACCATCTTCAGCACCAAAAGCGATCACGTGATCTCGGTCAGCCGCGACATGTCGATGAAGCTGATCGAAGTGCCGACGCAGCGATTCATCGACAACATTACCAGCATCACTCCTGGCGCGCTCAAGGGTGGTTTGATGGCCATCGATCGGCACCCCACGAAAGACGAACTCTTGTGTGGCGGTTCTGATGGACGCCCGCAGGTTTTCAAGATGATCCGCACCGAAGCTCGTAAGATTGGTGACAACGCCAACTTGCTACGCGAGTTCCCAGCACTGCCCGGCCGTGTTTTCGGTGTGGCTTATAGCCCCGATGGCAATCTGATTGCTGCGTGCAGCAGCAGCGATGGACGTGGTGAAGTTCGCGTTTATGCGGCTGCCGATGGCGCTGAGAAATGGAAATTGGCCGTGCCCGAAGGTGGTCAGTACTCGGTTGATTTCAGCCGCGATGGCAACACGCTTGCGGTGGCTGGATTCGACGGCGATATCCGTTTACTGAAGGTCGCCGATGGTTCCCTGATGACGAAGTTCACCCCGGTGGAAGTGATGCCCAGCACGGTTGCTGCCTCGAAGTAGAGCCTGAACGGGCAATGTAGTTTGGCAGCAAGCTCCTCACACGATCAGTCCCAGCCAGTTAGTTCGAACGAAGGATCGCAATCGCTATGAAATACACGTACCATCACCAACTCGCTTTTCTCCCGACGCTGGCCATCGCGATGCTGGTGTCGCTGCAAGCCTTTGCACTCGAGCCACTCCCGAAAGGGATCAAGGTGGTGGGACTCGAAGCCCGCCCTGCCTCGATCGAGATCGATGGTCGATTCTCGTATCGCCAGGTTCTGATTAGCGGCAAACTCGAAGGGGGCGATTCGCTCGACCTAACGCGGCATGCCACCGTCACCACGACAGGCGATGTCGTGAAGGTTTCGGCTGACGGACAAGTGAGCCCAGTAGCCGATGGCAGTGGCGAAGTGGTTTACACCTTTGGCGATCAGTCGATTCGGATTCCGACGAAAGTCACCGGCTACAACGAAGTCCGGCCGATCAGTTTCGTGAAAGATGTGCAGCCTGTGCTGTCGCGCATGGGATGCAACCAGGGAACGTGCCACGGCGCGAAAGATGGCAAAGGTGGCTTTAAGCTTTCGTTACGTGGATACGATGCCATCTACGATCACCGCGCTCTGACCGACGACATCGGATCGCGTCGTTTCAATCGCGCTGCTCCCGACCAAAGCCTGATGCTCTTGAAGGCGACCGGTTCGGTGCCTCACGTCGGCGGCGTTCGCACGGAAGTCGACTCGAGCTACTACGAACTGGTCCGCACCTGGATTTCGCAAGGTGTGAAACTCGACCTCGACGCGCCACGCGTAACGCACATCGAAGTCTACCCCGTCAATCCAATCGTTCCACTCGAGGCGATGACGCAACAGATCACCGTCAAGGCTTTCTACACCGATGGCAGCACCCGTGATGTGACGCGTGAAGCATTCATCGAGAGTGGCAATATCGAAGTGATCGAAGCCTCCCCAAGTGGTCTGCTCACGACGCTGCGACGTGGCGAAGCCCCCGTGCTTGTGCGTTATGAAGGTGCCTATGCGGCGACCACGATCATTTGCATGGGAGATCGCACCGGCTTCGCTTGGCAATCGATGCCCGAATACAACTACATCGATGGACTCGTCGATAAAAAACTGCAGCAGATGAAGATCTTGCCGAGCGAACTCTGCACCGATGACGAGTTCGTTCGTCGGGTCTACATCGACCTGACAGGCCTCCCCCCTACCTCGACCCAAGTGACCGAGTTTTTGGCCGACACGCGCGATAGCAAAACCAAGCGCGAAGCACTCGTTGATCAACTCGTAGGAAGCCGCGAGTATGTCGAGCACTGGACCAACAAATGGTCGGACCTGCTGCAGGTGAATCGCAAGTTCCTGGGAGAGGAAGGCTCCGTCGCACTACGAAACTGGATCAAGGAAAGCATTGCTACCAACAAGCCGTACAACCAGTTCGCCTACGAAGTGCTGACCGCGAGTGGATCGAATGTCGAAAATCCACCAGCCGCTTATTACAAAACGCTTCGCGACCCAGCGAGCTTGATGGAGAACACCACGCACTTGTTCCTGGCAGTTCGCTTCAACTGCAACAAGTGCCACGATCATCCGTTCGAACGCTGGACGCAGGATCAGTACTATCAACTGTCGGCTTACTTTGCCCAAGTTGGTCGCAAAGAAGATCCGATGTACGCAGGCCAAAAAATTGGTGGTTCGGCTGTGGAAGGTGCGGCTCCTCTGGTGGAAGTGATTTACGACACCGGCAGCGGTGAAGTGACGCACGACCGTACCCAGCAAGTGTCACCACCTTCGTTCCCATATCAACATGGCGATCTGGCCAAGTCGGCCGCTTCGCGTCGCGAAGAACTGGCTCACTGGATCACCTCGAAAGACAATCAGTACTTTGCCAAAAGCTATGTGAATCGCTTGTGGGGCTATTTGTTTGGCGTCGGCATCATTGAGCCGATCGATGACATTCGCGCCGGAAATCCACCGACCAACCCAGCTCTGCTCGATGCGATGGCTGTGGATTTCATCGAAAACAAATTCGATGTTCAGCACATGCTCCGCACGATTTGCAAAAGCCGCACCTACCAACTCTCGATTCGCTCGAACAAGTGGAACGAAGACGACACGATCAACTACTCGCACGCCATTCCACGACGGCTTCCCGCCGAAGTGCTATTCGACGCCATTCACCAGGCTACTGGCGCAAAGGCGAAGCTGAATGGAGTTCCGGTTGGTTTCCGCGCGGCTCAGTTGCCCGACGCTGGTGTCAGCGATCCGTTCCTCGACGACTTCGGTAAGCCGGTGCGTGAATCGGCCTGCGAATGCGAACGTTCGTCGGGGATGGTGCTTGGTCCGGTGCTGAAGCTGATTAATGGTCCGACCGTGGCCGAGGCGATTGGCGACCCTGTTAGCGAACTCAATAAACTGGTGGCTAGTGAGACCGACGACAACAAACTCATCGACGAGATTTTCCTTCGATTCCTGGCGCGTAAGCCAACGGAAAGCGAGCGAAACCTCGGTATCGCCGCGCTGAAGGGTCCTGCCGATGAAGTGACCACTGCGAAACAAAAACTGGCCGACTACGAAGCGGGCCTCAGCGCGAAACAAGCCGCCTGGGAAACTGCGATTGGTCAGCCTGTTGTTTGGCAAACCTTGAAGCCAGCCGACATGACCTCGTCGCACGCTGCCACCAAGTTTGCAGCGCGCGAGGATCACAGTGTGCTCGTTTCCGGCGATCCAGGACAGGAAACCTACATGCTGAAGTTCCCCGTCGACATGTCCAACTTCACCGGCCTCAAACTGGAAGCACTGGCCGATGACTCGCTCCCCGCCAAGGGTCCCGGTCGTGCTCAAAATGGCAACTTCGTGCTGAGCGAATTGGCAGTGACGGTGACTCCCGATAGCGATCCCGCCAAAACGATTGCGGTGCCACTCACGGCAGTGATGGCCGACTTCAATCAGGAAAGCTGGCATGTGGCCGGCGCGGTGGATAACAATCCAACCTCGGGCTGGGCGGTTTCGCCGAAGTTTGGCGAGAATCACTACGCGTTGTTCAAAGCGGCTCCCGCTGAAGCGATTCAAGGGAAATGCACCATCACGGTGACCATGACGTTCAACTTCCAGGACCAAAAGCATTGCCTGGGAGCGTTCCGATTGTCGACCACCGGCAGCAGCACGCCGCTCGACGCCGCTTCGCTTCCAGCCGACCTTGCCAAACTGCTGGCCGTTCCCGCAGCCGAACGAACCGAGGAACAGAAGCAGCAGCTCGTGGCGATCTACAAGAGTCGCGATGCCGACTTTGTACGTCTCTCGAGCGAACTGCAACTGGCCGAAAACCAGATGAAGAATGCCCGCATGATCGGTGTTCAGGATCTCGCCTGGGCACTCATCAATAACCCAGCATTCCTGTTCAATCGCTAGACGCTCCGGGTGTCGATTTTCCATGCCACGTAAGTCGGCATGTATCCTTGATTTCCGCTCCCCACGTGCCACAATGCGTGTGCCGTGGGTAGTAGGAATCGAACCTGCTCGAGCGGCACTTAGTAGCTGCCAGCAAAGACCATAAACTCTTTAATGGCATGCACTTTGGACAAATCTGCAGATCTATCCAGGATCCAGAAGCGGGTTTCGTCCAGCAGGCAGTAAACCTAGCTAGCTGATTTGCATGGCTCCCGGGCGGTGCATCGGCAAGTCAATTTGTGTTGGGAGTCGCGGGTCATGGTGTTTGAGTACATCGAATCGCTCAAAAAAGAATACACCGACAAGTATGTGGTCGTTGACCCAAGTGTCGCGGAACTCAAGCGTTTCGACGGCCTGACCGGCACTATCAAAACAGTGAACATGAGTGGTCGAGCCCTCGTGCAGTTCGACGGCAACAGCAATATCGGCTGGTTCGATATCGACCTCAGCTACCTGAAGGTGATCGACGCGCCGCTCCCCAAGCCAGAACCGAAGGCAAAGAGCGAGAAACCAGCCGCGAAAGCCGAAGCCAAGCCTGCTGCAGAAGCTGCCAAACCAGCCGCCGGCAAAAGCGTGGCCGATATCATGGCCGCTGCCCGCGCCAAAGCCCCGGCCGCACCTGCTGCCGAAAAACCAGCTGCCGCTGCTGCTCCAGCCGCTGGCAAAATGAGCGTGGCCGAGATCATGGCTGCCGCTCGGGCCAAGAAAGAAGGGGGAGCAGCCGCTCCCGCCGAAGCCAAGGCCGAAGCTCCTGCTGCCAAACCAGCCGCCAAAGATGCCAAGGCGATGAGCGTGGCCGATATTATGGCCGCAGCCCGTGGCAAAGCCCCCGCAGCAGCACCAGCCGCTGAAAAGCCAGCAGCACCTGCACCCGCTCCGAAAGCTGAAGCTCCCAAGCCAGCCCCTGCCCCCGAACCAGTTCCTGCGGCTCCGGCACCTGCTGCTGGCGGCAAGAAGTCGAAGAAAGACGTCATCAAGGACGTCGCTGCCCAAGTTGCCTACTGTCGCCAAGTCGACACGAAGTAGACCAGCTGCACATTCTCACACCGAGCAACGTTTCTAAAATTCTAGTTGCTCTGACCAATCCGACGTGCTACAAAAACCACCCGCATTAGCGTAATAGCTCTGCAATGCGGAATCTGCCAGCGCTGGCACTCGTCTTTTTTCAGACACTATCTTGTCGACTCGTCGTGAGGGCCTTCCTCTGCGCCGAGTGGGGAGATCTGCTGCATGTCTTCCACCCCCGATTTCACCTACGAGCGTAAGCCGAAGAGCAATTTCTCTCTCTATGGAGGCATCATTCTGGCGCTAATGCTTTTCGGCACATGTGGCGGCTTAATTCGCAATCATTATCAAAATCCACCTCAGCGACCAAGCTCCCCCCACATTGAATTCACCACCGCATCGCTCGAAGCCATTCCCGCGCTTCGCACAGTGCAGATGTCCCCCGAGGTGCAGCAAAAAATCGGCAAGCCAATCACCGTGGTAGGAGCACCTAGTTCTCTCAAGGACACTCTCATCTACTTTCAAGTGCGCGGGCCTCAGGGAACCGCAGAGGTGACGGTTATCAAATCAGGGAGCTATCAGTCTCGGGACTACAAAATCGAAGCGATTGAACTCTGGTTCGAAGATGGGAGCACTCTCGAACTGCAAGACTTTGTTACGCTCGACTACACAAACATGTAGACACGCCCATCAGTCTCCATTCACTCCGCTCCCCGCGAACGGAGTTGCAAGTAAACTCACCAAATTCGCAATATTCGAGGCGTACGAACGACAAACTAAAGGGAGACCACTACAATCCTTCCAGCCGATGGCCCGCAGCACCACCCCCACAGGAATGAAAAGCAATGAGCAGTCCAGAGCCGTACGGCCAACAAAACTCGGGTGGTGGTTCCTTCTTCACCATCGTGCTGGTGATCCTCGGCATCATTCTTTTGATGTGCGCGGGGGTTTGCGGCGGCTGTGTCTTCCTGGGATATCGAGCCCAGCAAGGAGCGCAACAGATGCTCCAGACTTTGAGCCTCGCCATCAGGGTGGGAGCTCCGTTCATGGCTGTCTCGGATTCCCCGGAAGTGATCGCCAAGATTGGTGAGCCGATCGAACACAATGGCGAAAATGCCATGCGAGAGATTTCCCCCAACGAAATCGCGGTGGATATCAAAGGTCCCTCAGGAACTGCCGTGATGACGGTTCTGTATCGCGGAACAGCCCCGAACCAAGAACTCTCCGGGGTGAAGGTGACGTTTGAAGATGGTTCGACCATCGACATTCCGCTCGAAGCAGTGAAAGCGGCCGAGCTACGGGAAATGTCGGGCGAAGAGATGGACTCGGAAGCGATGCCTCTCGATCCAAGTGGAGACTCGGAGGAAACCACCACTCCCGAGAAACTCGAGTCGCTCGAAAAAGCACTCGAAGAGGATCCGAACCTCAACATCCCGCTCGAAACGAAGTAGTAATTCGGGCCCTCTTCAATCGAGCCCTCGATTAAAGAGTTAACCTGCCCTACGCCTAGAACATCGGCGTGGGGCGTCTGTTTGTCTCGAAGATCGATCGGGCGTTCTACTTTACTTCGAGCATTCGCGAGAGGGCCACGAGACTTTCCGTGGTCGTTTGCTCATCGACTCGAATCACGTTCGATGGTGTGCCAGCAGCGATTTGCTCGAGGCTCCAGCACAAATGGGCGAGGTCGATGCGATACATCGTCGCGCACATGCAAATCACCGGCGAGAGAAAATGAATCTCTTGCTCGGGATGTTCTTGCTTAAGCCGCTGCACCAAATGAAGTTCGGTCCCTATCGCCCACTTCGTTCCCGCAGGTGCCGCTTCGACCGTTTGAATGATTTTGCTCGTCGATCCCGAGATATCGGCAAGGTCGTTCACTTCCCGAGGACATTCGGGATGGACCAGAATCTTGATCCCTGGAATCCTTGCTCGAAACTGATCGACATGCTCCTTGCGGAACATCTGATGCACGCTGCAATGCCCCTTCCACAAGATGACGCGACTTGCCGAAATCGCCGCTTCGCTATTGCCGCCGAGGTCGCCCGCGTAAGGATCGTAGACTGGCATTTCCTCTTCGGTCACACCCATCTTGAGCGCGGTGTTGCGTCCCAAATGTTGATCGGGAAAGAAGAAGACCCGCTTGCGGCGCGCAAATGACCACTCAAGTACACTTCGGGCGTTGCTGCTGGTGCAAACGATGCCACCGTGACGACCACAAAAAGCCTTCAAACTTGCAGCAGAGTTGATATAAGTCACCGGCGTGATGTCGCTGGTGTCGATCACTTCGCCGAGCTCTTGCCAGGCATTCTCGACTTGCTCGATCGCCGCCATATCGGCCATCGAACACCCCGCCGCCATGTCGGGGAGCACCACCGTCACACGCTCACCACCCCGCGCTTCGAGCTTCTCGGGACGATTCGCCAAAATATCGGCTGTCTCGGCCATGAAATGGACGCCACAGAAAACGATGTATCGACAATCGCTGCTGGCGGCAGCCATCTGGCTCAGCTGATAGCTATCACCACGCAAGTCGCTGTGCTTGATCACTTCGTCTTGCTGATAGTGATGTCCCAAGATCATCAGCCGCGAACCGAGTTGCTTCCGAACCGCCTCAATGCGCGACGAGAGTTCCTCGTTGCTGAGCGACTTGTACGGAAGAACGGCAGCGGTGCTGCGAGGGGCAATGACCAGCGACATGGCGAGTTTGCTTCTTTGCAAAAACAAGAGACTTGTGATCAGAGATTATTATAGCCAATCATCGACGCTTGGTGGGTCAAATCGACCGCTGGTTAAGGGACGCGACCTCCACCGCAACGATCCCCACAACGGCGTCGAAAATCGCTAAACTAAGAGCTATGAATCAAGACGCGCAGCAGGCCCCTGATGTTCATGGCTGGGCCTGAAAAACGTGCGAACTTTCCGCCGCTTCGAACAAGGAATATCCAATGGTAAAAACTGCCAGCACGATGGTGCAGTTGGGCTCTCCCGCCCCCGATTTTTCGCTTCTGAATGTCGATGGACAGATGGTTTCGCTCAGCGACTTGGCCCCGGCCGAAGCGGTGCTCGTCGTCTTCATGTGCAATCACTGCCCCTTCGTGAAACATGTGGCAGAGGAACTGACACGGCTGGCGATGGACTACCTGCCACGCGGCTTGGCGATGGTCGGCATCAACTCGAACGACACCAATAAGCATCCCGAGGATTCGCCCGAGCAGATGGTGCACGAAGCGGAACAGCGCGGCTATCCGTTCCCCTATCTCTTCGACGAAACCCAGGAAGTGGCCAAGGCCTATCGCGCTGCTTGCACTCCCGACTTTTTTCTCTACGACAAAAACCGCAAGCTCCTCTACCGTGGTCAGCTCGACAGCAGCCGCCCCAGCAATGGGCAGCCAGTCACCGGTAAGGATCTGCGTGCCGCGATTGATGCCGTGCTCGGTGGCAGCGAAGCGCCGCAGCCGCAAGTTCCCAGCATCGGCTGTAACATCAAGTGGAAAGAAGGGCTCGCTCCCGAGTACTTCGATCCCGCAGGTGTGAAGCTCTAAAGCCTGCCGCAGGCAACTCATTCGTGCGAAACGGACTAATCTTTGCCGTTGAACGGTTTGGTTGGTGGTGGCGGCTTTTGATTCTCCCGCTCTTGCTCTTCGAGCTCGCGAAGAGCCTGCGGATTGCGATAGATTCGCTCCATCAGCCAGCCGAACAGCAGATACTGGCCGAAGATCAGCACGATCAGCCCGCCACCAATCATCAGGAATGGGAGCAGATAGCCGAGCGAAAGAATCATCATCACCGCGCCGAGCACGATGAGAAAAGCCATGGCGAGGATGATTGGCAAACATCCTCGCCGCGATTTGCTCGGACTAATTTCATCGAGATCGGCTGGACGAATAGGTCGCGGCGGAAGTCTCGAGCTAGAGGGCGAATCGTCCACGATAGACTTGCTAATTGAAAGGTTCGTTACAGTCGCCAGCTTTGCCTAAAGCAAAAGGCGAGAGCAGTTTGCTCTCGCCTGATTCTAGTGGATTATCGGGACCCAAGCGTCGATCGCTTTCGATTAACCTTCGTCGACGAATTCAGGGACGACAAGCGTTGGGATTACCCCCGCCTCAAACCCCTTTTGCAGCAGAACGCGAACCGCCTCGCGGCCACGCTCACCGAAGTCGATCGTCCAGTCATTTACATACATGCCGACGAACGTATCGGCGCTCGAGTGATCGAGTCCTCGGCCATAAGCCAGGGCGTGATCGAGAGCTGGCTTACGATTTTCAAGCCCATGCTTAATGCTCTCGCGAAGAATCTTGTTGATCTCGCGAATCGCCTTCGGTCCCAGATCGCGGCGGATGCCGTTGGCACCGAGCGGCAGCGGAAGTCCGGTCTCTTGGAGCCACCACTTACCGAGATCGACCACCAATTTCAAACCTTGCGTTCCATAGGTCAGCTGACCTTCGTGGATGCAAAGACCGGCGTCGATCGGGGTTCCTTCGAACTCGCCACGCTCGGTGACGTTCAGGATTTCGTCGAACGGCACCACGACATGTTTGAAATCGTTGCCGAGGCAAAGCTTCAGTGCCAGGAAGGCGGTCGTGAGCGTTCCGGGAACCGCAACGGTCTTTCCCTTCAGCGACTCGATCGAACAATCTTCGCGGGCAATCACCATCGGGCCGTAGTTGTCCCCCATGCTGGCGCCGCATGTGCAGAGCAGATATTTGTCGGCGAGGAAAGCGTAAGCATGAAGCGACAGAGCGGTGAGCTCGAGTTCGCCACTGAATGCGCGGCGATTGAGCGTCTCGATGTCGACCAGTTCATGCTCGAACTGATACTCGCCCGTTTCGATTTGATCTTTGGCCAGAGCGTAGAACATGAACGCATCGTCGGGATCGGGGCTATGCCCCACACGAATGAGGGTCTTGGTCTGCGTCATGTTTTCAATCTCCCAGGCTTAAGAGCACTTTGCTTTGTCAGGCAGCCCATGATCAGGTAGCGGCTGGTTCGTTATTTGCGAGGATTCCGGGGGCAGATGCACCCATCAGAACCTCATGCCACGTCGTCAGTAACGGCGATTCCTGTCGTGGAATCGTGAATCCCGTATTGTGCCAGTGGAGGGGCAAACTCCGCAACCACTGGTCGCATGGAGGCGGCTCGCATGTGGAGTGCGGCTGATGTCACCATGCTTCTGTAGTGACTACCGCAAAACGATCTCCCACTTAACTTTCGAGGGGGAGTATGCCGAGCAAGATGGGGCCAGCGATTGGCCTAAGAGAGAAGAAACTCGCGTTCTAGCAACAGCTTACGACAACACTCGAAAGAGATGCCCCCGTTTAAGCATCAAACGAAAAGCTACTGCCGGCCATCTGATGCGATCCAAAACTGGTGGTGCCAGTATCGGTGACGTTTTGGATTTCCGCGACGAATCGCGGGGCCAAAATCTCTTGATCGAGCGCCGTTGTCGGTTCGACTCGCTCCGGTAGCTGCTCGCAGAGAAGTTGCCAGGTGAGTCGGTCTTCTTCCAGTACCGGCACAAGCGCCGCGAGGCGGTCGAGCTTCTGATCGAGATGGGTTGCCACCACTTCGCGGTAGATGAAGTCGTAGATCGCCGCGACCTGATCGGCAATCGGTCCCGCGCCGGGAGCAATCGCCGACAGCAGTTCGCCCACGATTTCGCGAAGCTTAGTGAGTTGACGAACCACTTCCGCTGATTCGCCGCGCGATTCCGCCAGGTGGCACTGCTCGATCGTTCCAAGAGCCGCCTGAATCAACAGCAAACGCAGCCGCTGAGGGGTCGACGTAACGATCTGCGTCTCGAAATAGGTGGAGCCGGCAGTTGAGTGGCTGAGATCGATGGAAGGATCGTTCACGGGAGCATCTCAACAGTAGTAACACTTGGGGACTTACACATGGGGGCGTAAGTGGCGTGATTTAGCTTCTATTGTTCTCGGCGATTTACGTTACGAGGATGAGCTGCTCGACCCGTTGGCCCCAATGTACTGAATAGAACTAATGGCCGTTTGGTTGGCCTGGATTTTCGCAATCGTCGACTCTAAACGGTAAAACTCATTGAGGAGCGACTCGCGCGAGCGATCGAGGCGAGCAGTCAAAAATTCGACGCGTGCTTGATAGGTTTCGATTTGGCTGGTCAGCGTGATGAAGCTGGTGATGAGGAGCGAATCGTTATCGGCTCCGGCCAAGGTCTCTACGGCGTCGTCGAGCTTTTTGCTAAAGCCCCGGTTCTCGTTGGTGAAGAACTCAATCACCGATTCAGGGTCGTCGGCATAGCGTTCGTTAAACGTATTGCGATCGAACGCCAGTTTGCCAAACTCATTGACCGTAACGCCGAGCTGCGAGAGCGAGCTGTATTCGCCAAGTCCACTAATCTGGCTGTTGAGCACACGATTGAGGCTCGATTCGATCTGCAAGGTCTCGCGCGAGGCAAAGAGGAGACCTTTGGTGTTCGAAGCGGAGTCGAACACGGTGTACTCATCGAGTTTGTCGCGCAGCCGATTGAACTGATCCACAAATGCCTGGAGCGCGGTAGCGGCTGAATCGGTCGACGTGGTCGATGTGATCGAGACGGGATCTTTTGAACTTCCCTGCACCGTCACATCAACTCCATCGATCACATCCTTGAACGTGTTGCTGCTCGACGACAGGAGCAGCCCCTGTGTTCCGGTGCCCACTTGCAGCACAGCATCTTGCGCGGATGCTAGTTCAGTAAACGAGAGTCCGATTCCCGAGGCATCGATCGTCAGCTCCCCTTGTTTTCCTGCTTTGCCGCTGAGAAGGGTTAGGTGATGCCGCAGCGAACCACTACTCTCGCTCAGGACACCTGCGGTCACACCAACTCCGAGATCGTTGATTTTTTTGACGAGATCGTCGAGTGTATCGTCGGCATCGATCGTCACATTCTGGGTCGTATTGCCGTCGATGACTTTAGCGGGCTGACCATCGAGTGTTACCGACGTCGATGTGCCAGCGATCAGCAAACTTTTGGCTGCCGTGCCACTGCCGACATCTTGAATGATCAAGTTGCCGCTGCCAGAAGCTTTGTCGACAATCAGTAGGCCGTTCCCAGCTTCGTTGATGCGAGCTTCGACATTCACGCTCAGGTTATTGATGGCATCGATCACGTCGCCGATTGTTTTGGCGCCGAGCGTATTGAAGTTCAAACTGCTCACCGTTCCGGCCGAGTCGCGGAGTGTTATCGTCCCCGTACCGACACCATTGCCACCTCGAAACGACGTCAGCTCGGTTTGTCGACTCACCGATTGTTTACGCAGCGATCCGCTGTTGATTTTTGTGGTCGCAACGCTTTGTCCGATGCCGAGTCGCGTGGCTGTTGTGCTGGCATCGCCGTCGGCAATGATCAGGTTGCTGGTGGTGCTGCCTGTGTTGTCGGTGATGGTGATTCCGGTGCGATTCTCCGAGTAATCGGCGGTCACACCCGCACCCGAGTTGTTGATGAGCCGAATCACATCGTCGAGCGTTTCTGCCGTGGAGAGATCAACGGCGGTGGTGGTGCCACTGCGATTGGTGATACTGACCGAACCCAGCGACTCAATTCCCGAGCCACCATCGAGCGTTCGCAGCAAAGTCGACTTAAGTCCGCCGAGCAAGCGGCCGCCGGTGAGGGTTCCTCCCACCGCCGTCCCTGTGAGCCCAAGTTGCTCGGCAACTTTGCCCCCCACGGGACTATCGACGGCAAACGTGCCACCGCCGCTGGTGAGGTCGGTGAGAACAATCCGATCGCCATTGGCACTTAGCGATGCCTGCAGTCGTGCGGGATCAGCCTCGTTGATCGTATCGATGAGTTCCCCGAGTGTTCGTTCGGTTCGTGCGGCGAGGGCTGCTCCTCCCGACGTGACACCGGTATCGGCGACCGTGACGAAACCATCGCCAGTTCCACCGCTCGGAATCGTGGCCGTGAAGAGTGCACTTACCGAACTGTTGCCCGAAACAGCAGCAACTAGGTTGTCGGCGGTGGTGCTACCCGCATCGATTTGAAACGTCAATGTTTTGGAGTTGCTGTCGTAGGCGACCGTCTCGTTTCCGGCAGTCACGCCCGGGTTATCGACGTACTGGATGGTGACGCCGTCATAGTCGCTGCCGGTCGCCGTGGAGGTGAAGGTTACCTGCGCGTCGAGGCCATTGGTGGCAGTGGTGGTGACCGAAGAAGTGGTGGCCGCTTTCGCGAGACGATTGAAATCGATCGACAGCGGGGAACTGCCGTTGCGAAAGGTGACCGTGAGATCGGGGAGCGCGCCGTTGATGTCGAGCCCATTGCCGTCGTTCAGCCGCGAGATCTCGAGACCATCGAACAGCCGCACAAGGTCGCTACTGGTGGCAGTGTTGGAGGCGACGCTGATTCCGCCAAGTCCGAGATCGGCAGCGGTCGTTCCCCCTTCCACTTCTGCGACTTGCAAGTTGCCGGTTCCACCAGAGGAATCGACGAGTTTGATCGTGTCGCCGTCGAGGGTGGCCTTCACACTCGCGCCATCGTTGGCATTAATCGCTTTCACCACATCGTCGATCGTGCTGGCATAACGGAGATCGACGGTCGCGCTTTTGCCGCTGCGATCGGTGATGCGAATCTTGCCCCGCGCCACACCATCGCCGCCATTGAGTTCGGAGAGCTCGAGACCTTCGTTCAGCTTGGCATCGTAGCCAAACGAGAGGGAGCCAGCGCCGAGGGCCGAAGTGCGCGACGAAATACCGCTGCTGAGAAGGTAGTGCGACTGTGCTTGCTGGACCGGCACAAACTGATAGGTGCCGGCGATCGATCCGGTGCTGGCTTTGGCGGTGAGGAGCGACGAGTTGCTGCTGCTGACCGTCTTGCTGCCAAAAATGTCGGATGTTCCGAGGCGACGAATACCGAGTTGCACACCAATCGTCAGGGCGGTGAGTTCGGTGATGGCGGTTTGCTTGGCCTTGGCGTCAGTGATTTTCGTATTGAGGCGGTCGCGCGGCTGCGCTTGCAGCGCGATGAGCTGATCGACTGTCTCCTGAATATTGATGCCGGTGATGAGACCGACGCTCGACTGGATTCGTGTCATACCGGCGGATTCGCAGTTACGAGGACGTTCGTCGATCAGCCTGCCTGAGGAGCAACGCCGATCGAGAGAGGCGTATCAGTATTCGTTCGGCTAGGGTCAACAACGACCACGAGTAAATCCGTGTGAAGTTGTAGGAGTGCTAGCTTCGGTGCCGCTGGCAGAAGAGATGCGACAGGAAGAAAGCTTGGCGAAGCTAGCAAAAAACACCGGCCTGGAGCACAAGGCGTCCAGGCCGGTGAGGTTGATCAAATTGGCTTAGAGAGACTGAGCAAAGTCAGCCTCCGAGCTGAGCTTACTGACGGAGCAGCGACAGCACGTTTTGCGGATTCGAGTTCGCAATACCGAGCACCGAAGTACCCGACTGGACGAGAATCTGAGCACGTGTGAGGCGGGCCGATTCAGCGGCAAAGTCAGCATCGCGGATCGTGCTTTCAGCTTCCGTCAGGTTAGTGAGGGTATCGCTGAGAGTGGTGATGTTGGTCTCGAGGGTCGTGCGTTGGAAGGCACCGAGGCGACCGCGAAGTTGCACCACTTCGTTGATCACTTCGTCAACAACCTTGGCAGCTCCGGTGATGTCGCCATCGAGAGCCTTGTCGCCACCGCTGCGGAGTTCGTACAGCTTACCGCTGACTCCACCGAGCTTGGCAGTGTTCAAGCTACGGATGCCGATGCGAGCTTGTTGATTGCTCACAACGTCGGGGCCGAGTTGGAAGCGAGCACCACCACCATCGATGGTGAGGTTGATTACGTCGTCGGCAACCACCGTGTCTTCGAGGGTGAACACACCGTCGAGGGTCGACGAGTTGATCGAGATCGCCAGACCATCACCCACAGCACTGATGCCGTTGATAGTGGCTTGGGTGTCGGTTCCTTCGGCGCGGCGGCTGCTGAGGCCAGCTTCGAAGGCCACACCACCACTCAGAACGTTCACGGCGACGAATTGACGGCTACCAAAGTTCGACGATTCGAAGGTGATCACACCAGCTTCGACCGAGGCGGTGAGGCCGATGGCATCGCCCACCAGGTTGATGGCGTCGACGATTTGTGCAGCGGTTGTACCCTGCTCGAAGCTGAATACTTCAGCACCGTTGGTGCCAGCAACTTCGAGGGTCACATCTTCCTGCAGACCGGTCGTGGTGTCAGCAGTACCACCGGCGAGGTTAACAGAGACGGCGGTGTCGGCCGACGAATCGAACGAACCATCCGACGCGTTGGTCGAGAGGGTAACCTCATAGTCGTCGCCGAGTTCAGTTTGAATGAGGTCGGCGAGGTCCGATAGGTCGTAGGTATCGGAATCATTCACCGTAATGGTGATGTTACCGTTGGTGAGGGTGACGTTGGCATCACCGGCGGTCACCGTGTTGCTGGTAGCAAAGGTGAGCGTGCCGTTGAAAGCAGTGCCCGAACCGGCTGCAGCAATGGTGATGATATCGTTGTCGGCAACTTGATCAGCACCACCGGTGAGAACGCCGGTATAGGAGATGATATCAGCGACGTCGACAGCATCGGTGCCGGTGCCCGAAGCAAGCGTGGCGGTGAATTCGTCGGTAGCTTCGATAGCGGCTACTGCGTCGTCGACGGTCGCGCCAGTGGCCAACGTGACGGTGAGAATGCCAGTTTGAGCATCGTACAGTGCGCCGGTGGTGGCACCCGAGACGAACTCGATTTCGACATCGTCGCCAGCAAGTCCGTCGGCAGCTTCGCCGGCGACTGCTTCGATATCAATGTCGGCGACAGTCGTGGCGAGAGTCAGAGTACCGGTGGACTGGACAGCGGGGGTCGTGACGTCGGCAAAGGTGAGGGTACCAGTGGCCGAGTTACCAACCGTGTAAGGGATGCTGCCGTTGGTGATCGAGGCGCGAGTAGCGGCTGCACTCACATCGATGTTCACGGCGAGTTCGCCGGTCGCACCGAGGTTGGCTTGATCGATGCGGAAGTCGCTGACGCTCGATTCACCCGTCGTGAACGACGTGATGAAGTCGAGGCTACCGTCGAGCAGCTTCTTGCCTTGGAACGTTGTCGTTTGAGCGATACGGTCGATGGCTTCGAGCGACGAGTCGATTTGCAGCTGGTTAGCAGCAATTTGTTCGTCGGAGAGAGCACCGGTGTTAGCGGCTTCCGAGACGAGACCACGAATGTCGTTGAGCAGACCGCTCACTTGCGACAGAGCGCTGTCAGCCGTTGCGATCAGCTGATTGGCTTGTTCGGTGTTCTTAATGGCTCGTTCCGAGGCCGTGATGTCGCGGCGAAGGTTTTCGCTAGCGATCAGACCTGCTGGATCATCTTTGCCCGAGTTGATCCGCAAACCGGTGCTCAAGCGGTCGAGCGAGGTTTGCAACTCGGCGTTCGATCGAGCCAGAGTTTTCTGGGCGATCAAGCTACTAACGTTCGTATTAATGCGGCTCATTCACGTAACCCCTTTGGAACTGGTTGATTTGCCTTGGTGCCTCATCCGGCCGTTACGGGAACTGTTTCCGATAGCTGGGCCGACTGTCCGTGGCGATGTGTGTGATCGCCAGCGGCGGACAACCGCGGTCTCAAGCGGATGGAACTACCATTTGTGCCTGCCGATAGTCTGGTCATGCCCCACGCGGCATCGGCAGCAGCGTGGCAGCATCACTTGGAGGAATTCCACATCCCTGAATCAGCACGACACTGGGCAACACCGTCCTGGAAACGTTGCCTATCTCTGGAAGGTGTATCGACTGGCTAAATTGAGTGCTTTAGGTGAACCTTAGGGCGTTTCGCCCAGTTTCACCAAGCTTTCTCCTTCGCCCAATCGCACAAGCAGCAGAACCATCATTTTCCAACCTCGGATTCAGCATCGCCCGCGCTGAGTCCGCCATCGGTGTGCTACTTGATCCCTGCGCTTCCAGGCCTTCCAAACCTTTCTTCCTATCGTCGGATCGCTTCTTGCAAACCAAAGGAACCTTAGGTCATTCCGATTGCGCGGGGGGATCGGCAAGAATTAAAAAAAGGCCGCTTGTCAAACGACAAGCAGCCTTTGGATGTTTATTGGGTAGAAGCGGTCTCAATCGCTAAACCAGGTTCCACTTCCACTCTCGATACGTGCTCTATCGCACACCACTCTGCGGGTGGTTAGGGCCAGGAACTCAAGCGCTACATTAAGTTCACTGGCTCAATCGGAGCGGGGCATGGCCGGGTGATGATTCCAGCGACCTGCTTGACTACATCCCGGCGGGATTCGCCTTCCCAAGATCGCGTGTATCACCGGGGCGAAGTTGGCTCGCCTTACGATTTTCACGCTGGATCGCTTCGTACACTTCCTGGCGGTGCACCGGAATGTCCGACGGGGCTTCAATCCCCAAGCGAACCTTGTCTCCTCGAATGTCTACGATCGTGACGACAATATCGTCTCCGATCATGATGCTTTCGTCGCGATGTCTCGACAAAACCAGCATCGGTGGCTCCTTCCTGTTGTCTTGGCCTGGCGTAGCGATCTCTCGCTACCGGCGGCGGTTTGTCATAGCGGGGGAAACTCGGGGGTAGCTGCTGAAGACCCACCAGGCCTATCCATCCCAGTGCTGAATCAGCTCAGACTCGTGCAAGCGTCGTCGCGACCTTGCCTTTGCCTGACAGCAGAGAGTATCGGTAGCCCACCTCTCCTAGATTCACATCTTTGCGCAGCCGTCACATCTTTTCAGTCCGCACCGTTTATGACATGCGAACCACACCTCAACTTCGCCCCACTCACTATGCCACGCGACGGACCGCTTGACGTACGGCCAACTCCAAAGCGAGCGGCTGTTCGTCGGTCGTAATCACCTGACGACCCAGCCGACGATCGAGGTTGATCACCAGCGGAGCCTTCAAATTTACCGTCAATTCCGTGCTGTTTTTGCTTACAATTCCCAGCACATAGGCCTGATCGAACTGCGTCAGCTCGAGCGGCAGCAACTGCCCGCGTGTGACACGCACCTGATAACCAGGCATGAATCGACGAGGGCTAATCACCGGCAAAGCCACCTCGCCACGCGAGACACTCTGCAGCCAGCCGAGCGAGTCGTTATCGCTGTCAGCCAGCAGCACCCAGTGACGGCAATCCTCGAACGCAATCAAGCCGTGCGGAAAGAGGAAGATGTCTTCGACATCAATTGCCACCAGGCCAAATCGGGTCGTACTAATTTGCATAGGATCTGCTTCTTGTCGTAAACGCGATCGGTCCGCCCATTGCCTCGCGGCTGTGGGGCCCCCCGTGAGCAAGTTCGTTAGCTAGCAAGTGAACGCAGTCGCTGCACTCCCGGTCACCGAGGGCCTCGTTCTGTTACATCGGCCCACCACCGTCCGCAGAATCAGAAAAATCAGCACAACAGAGCTGACGATTGGTTCCGGGGGCGCAACTTCGCGCAACTTGCGCAACATCACGCGCGCCCCCTTGCGGGGGAGAGACAGCGACTTACAGATAGTTCAGCAGCGTCGTCTGAAATAGGGTCGCCATCAGCTGCATCGAGGCCTCGAGCGACGCCTGCCTAGCGGCGAGCTCCGAGATTGCTTGGGTGATGTCCACCTCGATCTCTTTCGAGAGCGAGTCCTTCAACGTCACCTCTTCATCCTCCAGGCGGGTCCGGAGCAGATCGAGCGCCTGACCACGAGCACCAATCTCCGCGCGACCGAAGTTGATTCGATCGAGATCGACATCCAAACTCTCGAGCGAACGATCGATCGAGGCGAGATCGAAATTGTTGATCGCGTCGCGCAACTGAATCAGCGTGTTGAACACCCCCTGCACCTCTTGGTGATAGGTGTTCGCGCCGGTCAGCACCTCTGCTGTTCCACCACTCGTTATCCCTACGACACCGGTCGTGCCAATCACGCCACTTCCATCGTTGGTCGGATCACTCGTCGCGTCGAGCGCGGCCGAGAATGTTCCTTCGAGATTGATGGCATCGCGAATCGTGGTTGCTGAAGTCGCCGAGGCATCGAGGGCAATCGTCAGCTCGCGCGTGCCAGCATCGTAAGTTGCCGTTGCAACATCGCCGACTGCCGAATCGACGAAACGAATCGCCACGCCACTGAGCGAACTCCCCGCGATGCCAGCCGTCACCAGCAAGTCGCTGTTAGCGCCGGCGAAGTCGAGCCGCGCACTGGCAACCGTGGCTGCCGTCGAGGTTGTGATGCTCTGCTCGCCCGTCGGTATCAGTCCGAGATCCCAAGCGGCTTCGCTTTGAAATGCCTTGGTGATCGACAAGGTTCCTGGACTACTCGACTGGCTAGCCGTCAGTTCGATCCCATTACCGACACGATTGAGCGCCGCCGTCACGCGGCCACTTCCGGTGTTGAGCGCGTGGTTGTTGATCCGGTCGATCACATCTCCCACGGTCACAGCGCCATCGATATCGATGTCGAGCGCCACACCATCGGGCCGCGTGATCGTGAAATCGGTTCCTTCAAACGTGCCGACTCCGCGACCGTAGTTCAGTTCGGTCAGGTAGATCTCTTCCGTCGTCGTACGAATCCCGAGCTGGGCGGCGGTGGTTCCACCATTTTCGCCGATGCTGATGGGGCGACCACTCAGCCGCGAGCGAACGATGATCCCCTTCCCTGTCGGGTCGACTTCGGCCCGCACATGCGCCGGCGAACCGTTGAGGACGTTCAGCAAATCTTCGATCGTTTCCGCGCCACTCAGATCGATCGTGAACGACTCCCCTCCATTTTCGATAATGATTCCCGACGTCAGATCGAGATCGCTGCCACTTCCATCGATCGTCGTAGCGCTTGCGCCAGGAAGCACATTCCCTTTTCCCGCAGCACCAGGGCTCGAGGTATCCGAGTCGTCGAGACTCACCCGAAAGCGCGCTGTCACATCGCTGTTGGCCTCGAGCGCCGTGACCACTTGATTGGCCGTTGTCGCACCCGCTTCGACATAAACAAAGATCGTCCCAGCCTCGCCCCCACTCGCGCTCGTGTTGCCGGTCACCACTCCGATATCGCCGACCGAAACGGTGGAGAGTGGGTTGTAGGCCCCATCGACTCCGTCCGAACTATCGTGACTGGCAGTGAAAGTCCCTTCGAGCGCGATCGCATCGACGACCGACTGAATCGACGTATTTCCCGCGGAATCGACTGCAATTGTCAGCGTTTTGCTGTTGGCGTCAAACGTCGCGGTGGCTGCATCGCCAATCGCGCCGCCACTCACCACTTCGATCGTTACGTTGTTGAGCGACGTTCCGGTGACGCTCCCTGTCAGCAGCAAGTTGTTGCCAAACCCCGAGAACGAAAGGGCCGCGCGAGCCGCCACTGCCGTTTCGCTATAAACCACTTGCTCGGCACCGGCAACAAGTCCTGGGGAAGCATGCAGCGCCGAATCATCGACCAGCTGCAAACTCACACCGTTGCTGGCCGAGCCACGCGTGAGCGACTCGATGACGATATCGTTGTTCGGACCACTCGATTGCACGATCGCTTGGGCGCGCACCCCCAGGATATCGGCCAGGCTGGTGGTCCGTGTCAGGATCGGATCGAGATCTTCCCCGGTCACTGGGCCGGTGAGTGTCCCCAATGGTTCGTAGATCCCGAGCCGTGCGGCGGTGGTCCCTCCACCCACTTCGCGAATCGTGAAGTTGCCACCACCAGCGTCGTCGATATCGAGGATCAAACCTTCCGGACCCACACGCGCCGTCACCGTTCGACCGGCGGGTGGATTGGCCTCAATCAGATCGGCCACATCCCCAATCGTGCTCGCGCCACTGAGGTTGATGATTCGCGTGCTATTGCCGTCGGAGATCGCGATGCTTCCATCGCCAATCCCTTCACCGCTGCGCAGATCCGACAGCTTCGTGCTTCGCGTCAAGATCGGCTGCAGGTCAGACACCGTCTGCGAACTCGAGCTAAACGCCCCGAAAATCTGGCTTCCGGCAATGCTGGTCTCGAGCAATAGATCGATATCGGCGTAGCTCGAAAGCTCGCGCTCGTTACCGTTATAGATCACGTTCGTTCCATCGTAGGTGAACGGAACGGTAGTCGTTTTCGAGCCTGCAAACAGGTAGCGACCACGAAAGTTTTGATTCGCTACATCGACGAGCTGCTCGATGGCGCGGCTCACTTCGGCTGCGGCTGCCGCGCGCGTCGTTTCGCTCGAGGTGGTGTTGGCGACACCAAGCGCAGTCGAGCGAATTTGATTCAGCGTGCTGCTGACATTGGCAATCGCGCTATCGGTGGCATCGAGGTACGACTGGCTCGTATCGAGGTTCACAAGCGCCTGGGCTTTAAGCTCCAGGAGTTGCTGCAGATGAATCGCCCGCTGCGACGCTGGCGCATCTTCACTCGGCAAAGCGATCCGGCGACCGGTGCTGATTTGCGATTGCAAGCGCAAGATCGAAAGCTGATCGGCCTGCAACTGCGCCGTGAGACGCGTTTGCGCAAGGATCGAACTGGTGCGAGTTGTCGGTACGGGATACACGCCAGCCATGTTCGAGAAAGTCCTACGCCAGAGTTTTCACAAGCTTCTGTCAAGCGGCAGGTCTCCTCGAGCGTCTTGCCCGAGCCCTGCGATTTCGCATGTTTGAGCCTTGTTTTACAATCGTTTTCTCACTTGCCACCGCCACGCGCTGCGCAGCGACTTGCGGCCAGTCACTAAATATTGACGAGCACCTCCAGCAGATCGTTGATCGTCGAGATCACACGTGCTGAGGCCTGAAAGGTGCGCTGATATTGAATCATCCGGACCGCTTCTTCGTCGAGGTTCACCCCGGTGATCGCCAGCAGTTGTCCCTCGAGTGTGTTTTGAAAAACACGATACCCTTCGGTCACGCTAGTCGTCACCGCCGCACCTTGCGACACCTCGGCCGTCAGCTTGTCGTAGAGAACAGCAAGGGTCGAACCATTTTGCGATTCAAGGGGTGTCGAAAGTAGATTGGCCAGTTTGATTGCCACGTCGGTATCTTCGCCAATGCCACCGCCACTCGCCGCAAACAGTGCCGGGTTATCGATGAGCTGTTTATTCACCCCGATATCGCTGGCCGATGTCCCTTTGAAGAACGTGTTGATTCCCAAAGCGGCCAGCACACCACTGGTGTCCCCCGCGAAGCTGAAATCGACGAGCTGACTATCGGTTTTGATGACGACCCGGCGATTGGGATCGATCGAGGCATTGATCCCATCGACAGCGTTGATTGCCTCGACGAGTTCTTCGAGCGAAGTGTCGTCGTCGAGTCCATTCAGATCGACTTGAATCTGCGTCGTTTCGCTCAATCCGGTCTGCTTGTTCCGCACCAGGATGTCGAACGAGCCACTATTAGCGCTGAACTTCAGTCCTGCTTCGTCGAGCGAGGCTTCGACATTATCGACTGCAAATTCGCTGGTAATTTGGCTATAGCCGCTGAGCCCCTGCCCTTGCGAATAGACCTTGTTGAACTCGCTCACCAAGGTGGTCGCGAAATCGTTGAGGCTATCGAGAAAGCCGCCGAGAATTGCATCGCGACTCGTCACTAGCCCAGCCAATTTTCCCGACGACGAGAAGAGGGGCGCATCGGTCTCGATGAGCTTGATGCGCGACACCGTTTGCCCGCGATCGGTCGTCTGCTCGATCGTGACGGGACGTGCTGTCCCTTGAAACACCAGATAGTCGCCGCCGACATAGACCGACACATCGCCGGTCGGCTGTTCGATCGCGGTGATGTCGAGAATCTGCGCCAGTTCGTTCAGCACAATCGAGCGCCGGTCGCGCAGACCCACGGCATCGCTGGCCGAAGTGCCGCCACCTTCAGCCTGCAAAATCTGCACGTTCAGCTTGGCAATCTCGTTGATATGCCCGTTGATTTCGACAGCCGTTTGATCGATTTGTGTGTTGATGTCGGTTCGCAGCTGCCCGACCCGCTCGTGCATCCGCGAGATATCAGCGGCCAGCGATTGACCTTGCAACACCGCGAGATTGCGAACACTTTCGCTGTCGGGCTGATTCAAAATGTCTTGCACGCTCCCGAAAAAATCGGTGAGCGCCGTGCTGAGATCGGTGTCGGAGAGTTCGCCGAGCAGCGACTCAAGTTGCACGTACGTCTTCTCTTGGGCTTCGCCGCTTGCCAGGTCGCTGAGAGCCGATCGAAGCCGCTCTTCCAAGAATCGATCGGTCTGCTGAATGACCGCCTGGACTTCGACACCGAGTCCCAGCAGCAAACCACCATAGCGCTGTGTCGGCGCAGGGGTGAGGACCACTTGCTGGCGGATGTAGCCGGGCGTGTTGGCGTTGGCAATGTTGTTGCCGACCACCTGCAAGCCGAGTTGCGACGCAATCAGCGAGTTGTTGGCGATCTGCAGCGTACTGAGAAGTGTCATGCGATGGCTCGCTAGTCTTTAGCTGGATGTCGGGCCGTACTGATTACCCAACGCTCACAGCCTCACTAGGCCTCCTGATTTACCAACGAACCACGTCCATGTAGTGGCTGGCTATCTCCATATGTCGGCTCAGGGCGACCGCCAGTAGCGATAATCTCGAGCAACTGCGAAACATGGAGCAAAGCTCTTTGTGCGGCGACCCAGTTGGTGAGACTTTGGTGCTGCAACAGCCGCATTTGAGCGCTCGACTGAGCAATCCGCTGTTCGACGACCTTCCGATCGCGCGCAGGCATCGTTTTCGATAGCTGCGTGATGCTGTCGTGCGGCAGCCCCTCTTTAGCCGCAGTGGCGAGCAGTTCGTTACGCTTGGCGTGACACGCCTCGAGTCGGCTGGAAACTTCGAGCTCGGTCGACTGCAGGGCATGCATCTGCTCGAGGTCGAGCCGCGCCAGGCAATCGCGTTTGGCCGACAGCACTCCCAGAAGTTCGCTCTGCACGCTCGATAGCTCGTCGAGCAGCAGGCCGATCTTCTGTTCCCACGTTGGTTCGCTGCTGGTCATGTTTTCGCTAGTAATCACGAGAAAACTCACTGCCTGAAGTTTCGAACGCCATCCTGAGCAACCACCGCACCAACGTTTGACTAGCTCTGCCGCTGCAGCTGAAACAGCTCGAACATCGGTCCGGCGAGCGATTCGCTGCTCGCTTCGGTCAGTTCGTCGGCCAGGAGTTGATCGAGCTGACCTTGAAACACTTCTTCCGCCCGCCCACCGTGAAAATATTCCGACTTCTCCACCGTTTCACGCATCGACGAGAGCATCTGCGTGAAGAGCGAGTTCCCGACGAACTGGCCAAACGCCTCGCGCAGCTGGTCGCCCGATTTCGCGGCGCCGAAGCCGGCAGGTTCGCTGGCCATACTGAGTTGCGAAGGTGTGATTTGCATGGGAGTCGCTCAGGGAGAGAAAGGAGCTAAGTGAGGGAGACGTTTGCCAACTATTCGATGATCAATTCGCCGTAGAGGGCCCGCTTGTGCTTGAGCATCTTGATGATGTCGATCACATCTTCGGCGGGAATCTTGAGGGCGTTGAGGGCATCGACAAGCGCGGCCAATTTGGTTTGCGAGGTATCGGCCGTTGGATCGACCGTTACGAACTGATTCACTGGCTCGCCACCGGTTTGAATCACACGATTGCCATGCATCACGGCGACGGGAGCGATCTCGACATCAGCCCCAACGATGATCGCCCGCTTCCGTTCGTTGATGATCACTTTGGTGTCGGTCTTCGGGGGGAAGACGCGGGTGTCGAGCAGCAGCGATGCAAACAGCGCTGGATTATCGGCATAGGTCGGAGGAATCAGCACTTCGATCTTCACCTGATCCACGGCGTGGGCAATGCCGCTGGCGGTCGAGGCACCAGGGCTAAAGTCGCGCTGCTGATTGATCAGCTGCTCGAGATAAGCGGTGGTCTGAAACGCTGCATGATCCTTGTGCATCACCAGCGTGAGCTTGCCATCTTTCACAAACTCGTTTTGCACTTTGCGTTCGACCGTGCAGCCGAGTGGCACGCGTCCCGTTTGGGGCTTAATCACATCGTCGATCGACACCAGCCCTTGGCACAAACCATACACTGTGCGGTCGCCGGGGAGCGGACCATAGAGTTCGGTCAGCATCAAATGGCCCCCTTCGAGACTCTTGGCGCTGATGGCGCTAATCAGGCAATCGAGCGTGTCACCTTGCTGGGCACCGCCGGGTGGAACTGTCGCGGTGATGAACACCAGCGCGACGTTTCGCACACTCTTGAGTTCATCGAGCAGCACGCTCCCTTGAGCGTCGGTCGACAAGCGATGCCCCATCAATTCCATGTAGCGAGCCAGGGCACGCTGGGTCGCTTTGCTATCGACATCCCCGGTTCCCTTCAGCCCCACCACCAGCCCCATGCCATGCAGCGTGTTGGCCTCTTGACCCTTGATGCGGCAAAGATCGCCGATGCGATGGTCGGCCACAGCCGAGGCCACCAGCAGCGTGCAAATCGCTGTGAAGGTGCTGGCGAGCGTCAGGAGTGGTTGGGGTTTAGCGAGGATCATCGGAAGCTCTTTCTCAGGAAATTCAGTCAGCAGATGCGTGTCGACTAGAACGGGTTGAAAGTATCGAGCCAGCGATTTACCCAGCCGCGGCGATAAGTGTCGCGGACTTGTCCGTTCTCACGCTTCGAGATCTGCAGGTTGGCCATATCTTTGCTCAGCACAATGTTGCCCGGGCCGATATCTTCGCGGCGCACCACGCCCGACAACGAATGCATCCACTGCTCGTGATTGTTCTGCACACTCCGGTGGGCTTCGACGACCAAATTTCCGTTGGGAAGGACCGAAGCCACCGTGGCGGCGATTTCGAACTTGATCTGCTCGGTCGTCTCGAGTTCCCCAGTCACCCGGTTGAGCTGGTTCAGCGAGCCGTTGATCTGCGGTTCGCCATCAGCCATCCCGGTTGGCTTCACACTCTTGAGGCCATCGAGCTTGATCCATTCCGACAGCAGCAGGTTGTACTGAGCATTCTTGCGGCTCTGGAATTCGCTCTCCGAAACGACTTGCGAACCGAGATCGACCCGAATCGTGATGATGTCGTTGACCCGCACTTCTTTCGGCGGTGGGAGGGGCGTTTCGTACCAGCTCGAAGGGCTACCGAGACCAGGAGCAGCCGACATCGCTGGCATACCTGGCTGCATCGCGGGCTGCAGGTTGGTCTGCATCCGGCCACTAAACAGGCTCGAGTTCGGGCCGTCATCGGCATGCACCACCGAGGTGCTCGTAGCGACGACGAGCGCGAGTGCCTGGCCAATCCATTGGCGTCGGTTGTTCATCGTAAGAGCCTTCCTTGGCATGTGCGTGCAATCCATTTCCACTCGTCGCAATCGCTCGATTTGAAGCGACTTATTTCGTAGCTGTGGCCACCTGAGGACCGGCGGCATAAATCTCGAGCAATTGCGGGGCGACCACGCGGGCCGAAACGCGGCTGCGATGACCATCCACTTCCAGTTCGATCACTTCCCCGATCGCCCCATCGGCCATCGCTTTGGCCGAAGTGGTCACCGTCACTCCAGCGGCAATGGCTCGGACACGAACCGATTCGCCACGCTTCACGACAATTTCGCCACGAGCGTCGCGTTTGGCGGTTTTGGCTTCTGCAGCGGGACTAGCAGGAGCAGCAAACTCGGCCACTGCATGCACCACCGCTTCGACTCCCACCACTTCGTTGCCTCGGCTCGTCTTGGCGATCACTTCGAACGACTGCTTCCCGATGTAGGGGGCCACTCCGCCACGCACTTCCACCAGTTCGGCCGAAACGAGGCTCGCTTCGTGCTCGCGAGGGATCGTCATCGAGACATTCCAGCGTGGAACTTCGGGACGAACTTTTCCGAGCAGCGAAACGACACCAGTTTGAATATCGCGACGCATATCAGCGGCGGTACGCGTCCGGATGTGAGCCCCTTCGCCAGGAAAGTTGCCACCTGCGGTGAAGATCGCAGCGGAGGTTTCGCCAGTGCTGTGCGAGATCGCTTGGGCAGGCTGCAGGCTCTTGCTGATCAGGCTGCTCTTGACCTGGACAATCTCGGCGCCACTGATTTCGTAGCTATCCCCTTCGATTCCCGAGAGGGAGAGGAGTTCGCGAATCTGCTGACGGGTGATCGCTTGCACTTCGCCGCCCCGAGGAGCAGGCAGCAGCCGCACGCTGCTGAGGTCGGCCACTTCCGCTTTCGAGCCACGGACTTCAGCGATATCGGCGAGTCGCACGATGCCGCCGCTGAGCGACACATCGTCACGCAGCACCACTTCGGTAGCGCGAGCCGACATCTGAGCCGACAGGAGGAGCAGGAAGCTCGCGATTGTCTTTTTCGAGGCGGTGGAGTTGAAGAACATGGGGCTAGTATTTCGTGCGTGTGGGAACCGATTTCGAAGCCAAGGAGCGAGCGATTACCGGCGGAGATTACCGGCGGAGATTCGAGATCAGCTGCAAAATCTGATCCCCCGCTTGGATCGCTTGCGAGTTGAGCTCGAAGCTGCGCTGGGTGGTGATCAGGTCGATCAGTTCCTGCACTGGCTCGACGTTCGAAGCTTCGAGCATCCCTTGACGAAGGACACCGATCCCTTGATTGCCCGGGTTGTCGACAATCTCTTGTCCCGACGCATCGGTTTGCGAGTAGAGGTTCTCGCCGAGCTTGAGGAGACCTTCAGGATTGGGGAAGGTGGCGAGCTGAATCTGTGCGATCTGCTGCAGGTCTTGCTGACCAAACTGACGGACCAGCACGCGACCATCGGCGGTGATCGAGATCGCCATCGTGTCTTGAGGAAACGAGACGTTGGGATCGATCAAACGGCCCGTTTGGGCCGAGCCCATGACGAGTTGTCCTTGAGCATTGATCGACAAGTTGCCGGCTCGCGAGTAGACGGTGATGCCGCTGGGGTCTTGCACGCGGAGAAAGCCTTGGCCTTCGATGGCGACGTCGAGCTGTCCACCTGTTTCCTGAAACGCCCCTTGATTGAAGTTGGTCTGCACGCTCGAGACGCGCGAACCGAGGCCAATCGCCGTGCCAGTAGCAGTGAGGTTCTGCTGTTGGTCTTGCGAACCGGGGAGTTTTTCCTGGCGGTAGAACAGATCTTCGAAGTTGGCGCGGCCACGCTTGAAGCCGGTGGTGTTTACGTTCGCCAGGTTGTTCGCGATGACGTCGAGCTTCGTCTGCAGCGATTCCATGCCGGTCGCAGCGGTGTAAAGTGTTTGTACGCTCATGGCAATCTTCCCTGATTTATCTCGTTAAGCTCTCGAACGTTTGGCAATCCATCGCCAACCAGCAACCCGACCATCTCTACTTATGACTACGCCTTCAGCAAGCGACTCACGAGCGAACCGGTCATTCCGTCGTGATGCTGAATCATCTTGATGTTGTTTTCGTAGGCTCGCGACGAAGCGATCATCTCGACCATTTCCTGCATCGGATTGACGGTCGAAAGTTCGAGCGATCCGCTGCGAACATCACGCAGTTCGGCTGGCACATCGGTCAGTTCACCATTGGCACGAAAGGCGTTGAGCCCGACTTTTTCGAGCGAGCGAAAGTTGCTCACTTGCTTGATGCTCAGCGGCACGGTGTCGCCACCTTGCGAAATCAGGCCGCCCGGCAGTACGCGCCAAGGGAGCGAAGGATCGAGGGTCAACGGGGTTCCGCCAGCAGCGAGCACCGCATCGCCATCTTGGGTCCGGAGAACACCATCGACCGAGAAATGAAAGTTGCCACTGCGGGTGAGGAGGGCTTCGCCATCGCGCTCGATTTCGAAAAACTGATCGGTCGCAGGGAGGGCAAAATCGGTACGCGAGCTGGTGGCTCGGAGCGTGCCGAGCGAAAAGTCGGTGACGGTTTCTTTGAACTCGACTCCACCACCAATGTCGCTAACGCCGCGCGTGCCTGGCTGTTCATAGCCGCGCTCGATCGCTTCGGATTGACGAGCCTCGAAAATGCCGAGCTCCTTCTTGAAGCCCGACGTATCGACGTTCGCAAGGTTGTTGGTGATCATCTCGACCTTTTGGTTCTGGGCGTAAGCGCCAGCGGCCGAGATGTAGAGTCCGTAGTACATGTGCAATTACCATCAGTTGCCGGTGGCCCCCCACAGGCGTGCCGATCGCTAGAAGCAAACAGCGGGCCAAAGTGCAAACCGGGGTTGCTAGCGACATGCTGCTAGCGGCATTAAGTCTCCGCGAGCGTGGGGCTTAATGATTTTCGAGGGGGCCGAACGTGTGCGAAAAGCGCCGCGAGCTAGCAGGCGCGAGAAATGGTCGAACACGCAGAAAGTGCCGATCCGAAGTGGCAAAAGAGGCCGATGGGCAAGTTTGGCCGAGCGAGTGTTTTACCCTGGCCAAGCCAGGGGCACCCCTGCAAGCTGATTGGCGTGTCGGTCGGGTAGCTGTGTTGTGCAAAGCTCCACACAGTTTAAGTTTTGACAAGCCTCTCACTGCTGGGCAAGCCAGCTAGTAGCCACCCTTGAGGAAGAACGGAGTGGCCAGTTAGTCGAGGCGATTGCCGCGGCTGCTGGCGAGGAGTTCCGTGGCTCCTTGCTGGCGCAGCAGCTCGGCGACTTCTTCTCCGAGCTGGGCCGCATCGGCGGGGGCGGAGGTGAGCGAGGCGAACAGCCGCGACTGGCCATCGATGCTGAGCACGACCGCAGCGAGCGTCAGCTGACCATCAACCACCTGGGCATGCGCGCCAACTGGCGCGAGGCAACCGGCGCGGAGAGCGGCGAGGAGCGAACGCTCGGCGATCACAGCCTGCAGTGTCGGCGCATGGGAAAGTGGGGCGAGGAGTTTTCGCGTGGTGGGATCATCGCTGCGCGACTCGATTCCAAGAGCCCCCTGCCCGACAGCGGGAAGCATCAGTGGCGCTTCGAGACGCTCGGTCATGCGGTCGTCGAGCTTCAGACGTTTGAGCCCCGCCGCGGCGAGAATAATGGCGTGGTACTGACCTTCGTCGAGTTTGCGGAGGCGGGTATCGACGTTACCCCGGATATCGAGTATTTCGAGATCGGCGCGGGCATGCAGCAGCTGCGCTTTGCGGCGAAGGCTACCGGTGCCGATTTTTGCGCCGCTGGGGAGCGTGGCGAGCGAGGTTCCGGCGGGGCCAATCAAAATGTCGGCGGTATCTTCACGCTCGGGAACAGCGGCGAGCGACAAACCGTCGATCGGCAGGGTTGGCAGATCCTTGAGGCTATGGACGGCGAGATCGATATCGCCAGCGAGTAAGCGCCGCTGAATCTCTTTCGTGAAGAGTCCCTGGCCACCAATTTGCCCGAGAGGCTGCGAGGTTTGCTGATCCCCTTCGGTGGTGATGAGGATCATTTCGACATCGATACCGGCAGCAATCAGCTGATCGCGGACCCAATCGGCCTGCCAACGGGCGAGAGGACTGGCGCGGGTTCCTAGCCGTAGTTTCGGTGCGTCGCTCATGACGGTAGATCTAGTCGCTTTCGATACGAAAATCAGAAGCCCCAGCAGCCGGGACAGTCGCAGAACAAGCCTTGTAGCGTAATCCGAAAGGGGCGATAGCGGGAGTGGTTAGCGGGGGCTCTGCCGAGGTGAGCAGGACAAAAAACTCGCTCAGCTGACAATCGAAGTGGAACGAGCGATCCCCGCGACGAGAGTTTGTGCCGCTCCGGCGGCGATCAGCGATTTGCCCATAGAGATTGTGGTGGAAAGGGTGGTGAGGACGTCGTCGACGATCAGGAGACTGGCGCCGGTGAGTTCGAACTGGCCAGTGGCGCGATAGGCGGAGCGAACATTGCGGGCCCGTTTTCGCTGACTGAGCGAACCTTGTTTCGCGAGAAAACGGGTGCAGCCGACGGCGCTCGAAAGGAGTGGAACATTCAGCCGACTGGCCACCCCTCGGGCAATCGACTCCGCAGCCGACGCGCCACGCACCATCCGTTTGAGCCAGTGCATCGGCACGGGGACCACGGCATCGATGGTGGCGAAAGGACTGTCGCCTCGCGCAGCGAGCTCCTGAATGCGATCGGCCAGGAGTTGCCCCGCCGCGAGCGCCAGCTGCTCGCCGTGCGGATATTTGGCGCGAATCACCACTGCGCGGAGCGAGGTGTCGTAATTCCCGAGCACCGCTGCCGCAGCGAAGGGGAGTTTCATCTCGCGGCAATGGCTGCAGCCGACGCTACTTTGCAGGATCGTTCGGCACGGCATCGCGCAGCGCAGGCAGCGTGGCAAGGTGTCGCTGCGGATCGTCGCCTCGCAGCTGCTGCACAGCAGCACGCCGTGAGGCGTCGCCAAATCGGCCTGACAAGCAGCGCACGTCGGTGGAAACAATAGATCGGTGGCGGCTGTCACCAACCGCGATGCCAGCAGTGATAGCACCTCAGCACCTCGCGCGAGTTCGTCTTGACCCTCAGGGACGTTCCGACCTAGTGTACCCCTGCCAAGCTTCCTTGCCGAGTTTCTTAGCCGAACATTTCCCCGTCACCTGTTTTTGCAAGCCGTCGTCCCCCAAGCTGTTTTCGATGACTACGATCGATCGCTACGTTCTGACGATTTTCATCCGCGTGCTGCTGATTTGCTTTGTCAGCCTGGCGGGTCTGTTCGTCGTGATCGATTGCCTGGGGAACCTCGACGAGTTTTCGAACTATGGCGAGAAGCATGCGGGCGGCATTTTGGGAGTGATCTTCGAGTACTACAGTGCCCACGTCCTCGGTTTTTTCGACCGGACGATCGGCCTACTCGCGATGGTGGCGGCGATATTCACCGTCACGTGGCTGCAGCGAACCCAAGAGCTGACGGCGCTTGCTGCCGCGGGAATCTCTCCCGCGCGAGCGATGCGGTCGGTCTTCATTGCAGCAGGAATCGTCGCACTCCTGGGGGCTGCCAATCGCGAATTCAACCTCCCTCAGATGCGCGCTAAACTCGGACGCAACGCCCAAGACTGGCTCGGCGAGAACTCGCGGCGCTTTGTCCCCAAATTCGACATGCGCAGCGACATCCTGATCTCGGGCGCAAGCACCGTGGCCAAAGAGCAAAAAATTGTCGCGCCCAACTTCCTGCTCCCCGACGACCGGACCGAGCAACTTCCGGTGGAACTCGTCAGCTGGGGGCGAGCAATTCAGGCCCGCGAGGCCCTCTATCAGCCCGCCACCGACGAGCACCCGTCGGGCTACTTGATGCGGGGTGTCACGCAGCCACTTGCGGTCGCTCAGCTGTCGTCGGTCTCACTCCACAACGAGCCCACGATTCTCGCCCCGCGCGATCACCGCTGGCTCGCCCCCGACGAATGCTTTGTCTCGAGTGTCGTCACCTTCGAGCAGCTCGCGGCCAGCAATGCCTGGCGACAATACCTCTCGACCTACGAACTCGTAACCGGGCTCAAAACCCGTACGATTCAGCCCGGAGCGGACATTAAAGTGACCTTGCACGCTCGATTGGTACAACCGCTCCTCGATATGACCCTTCTTTTTCTCGGCCTTCCCTTGGTTTTGACGAAGGGGAACCGTAATATTTTTTTGGCGGCGGCGATTTGCCTCCTGCTGGTCGGCTCGTTCTTCATCGTGGTGATGACATGCCATTCGCTCGGCAGTAACTACCTGCTGAGCCCCACCATGGCTGCCTGGCTACCACTGTTGATCTTCGGGCCCCTCGCCTACGCCACAGCTCGTCCGATGTGGGACTAACAACCGGCTGGCGGAATTTGCCGGGACTCGCAGTTCCACTTTCAGTGTCGAAACCACCCTCCGGCCTCTCCCGCCGGTCCGGCTGTGGGTGACAGGCGACTGCGATGAACACTCATTCTTCTCCACCGAGCAAGAACGGTTCGCTTTGTTTTCATCGCGCCACCGAACTTGCCGTCGATCGTCAAACCATTGGCCAAGTGCTGGCTCAGACAGCGGCGAAATTCTCGGACCGCGATGCCATGGTCTTTCTCGACCCAGCGCATGGCCTCGCACGCAGTCGCTGGACCTGGCACGAGCTCGCGGCGGATGTTCGCGCGGTCACGCGGGGGCTGATCGCGTGTGGCATTCGCACCGGCGATCACGTCGCGATCTGGGCCACGAACATCCCCCAGTGGGTGCTGCTGCAACTCGCCACCGCCGAGATCGGCGCGGTGCTGGTGACGATCAACCCGGCCTATCGCCCGTTCGAGCTCGAGTATGTCCTCGGTCAAAGCGACGCGGCTGCCCTCTTCCTCTCCGATGCCTTCAAAACGTCGAACTACTACCAGATGTTCGCGGAAGTCTGCCCGGAACTCGGCAAAAACTCCGATGGAGTGATCCAGTCGATTCGCTTTCCCAAACTGCGTCTGGCGGTCGGACTGCGAGGCGCAGTCCCTTCGGGGATGCTCCGCTGGCAAGAGCTGGTGGATGCGGGAAAGAATATCAGCGACGCCGAACTTGCTCCGCACCTGGCTCGGCCACAGCCCGAGGATGCGGTGAACATTCAATACACCTCGGGAACGACCGGCTTTCCGAAAGCGGCGATGCTGTCGCACCGCAATCTGCTGATGAACGCCCTCTACATCGGCGATCGTCAACATCTCACCGCCGCCGATCGGATCTGCATTCCGGTGCCGTTCTATCACTGCTTTGGCTGCGTCCTCGGTTCGCTCGCTGCGGTGGTGCATGGAGCGGCGATGATCCTGCCAGCCGAGCATTTTCAGGCCACCAAAGCGCTCGTGGCGATTGAGCAAGAGCGCGCCACCGCGCTCTATGGTGTCCCGACAATGTTCATTGCGATGCTTGAAGATCCCACGCTCGCCGCGCGCGATATCAGTTCCCTCCGTACGGGAATCATGGCCGGCAGCCCCTGCCCCATCGAAGTGATGCGCCGCGTCACCACCACGCTCCATTGCCCCGAGCTGACCATCGCCTACGGCCAAACCGAAGCCTCCCCGGTCATCACGCAAACCAGCATCGACGATCCCCTCGAGCTGCGCGTCGAAACTGTCGGGCGGCCTCTTCCGGGCTTTGAAGTACGGATCGTCGGTCCCGATAACCTCGATGTACCCGAGGGAGAGCAAGGGGAACTTGTGGCGCGCGGCCATGGCGTGATGATCGGCTACTACGCCAATCCGCAGGCTACCGCAGCTGCCATCGATCGCGAGGGATGGCTCCATTCCGGCGATCTCGCCCGGCGGCTCCCGACCGGTCACTACAAAATCACGGGGCGCTTGAAAGAGATGGTGATCCGTGGTGGCGAGAACATCTACCCACGCGAAATCGAGGAGTTCCTCTTCACCCATCCGGCCATCGAGCAGGTGGCGGTGGTCGGAGTTCCCGATAGTCATTTCGGCGAAGAGCTGTGCGCATGGATCAAACGCAAAGCCGACGCGCAGTTGACCGAAGACGACGTGCGGGCCTACTGTCGCGGCAGCATCGCCCATTACAAAACACCGCGTTACATTTGCCTCGTCGACAGTTTTCCGCAAACCGTGACCGGCAAAATTCAGAAGTTCAAGATCCGCGAAACGATGATCGACCAGCTCGGACTCGAAGAAGAGAAAACCGCTTAACGCCTCTACCACTTACCCCGGCGTTTTTTTGGGTACCCCAGTCGATTCAATCAGGCCGCGCGATTACGCAAACACGTCCCACACCGGTTTGCCAGCAATCGCGAGGGGGCGATTGTTCCGGTCGTGAATCTCGCTCGCCGGATCGATGCCGAGCGCGGCGTAGATGGTGGCTGCCATATCCTCCGGCTTCACCGGATGCTCGTCGGGATACATCCCATGCTTGTCGCTTTTGCCATACACATAGCCTTGCTTCACGCCGCCACCTGCCAGCAGCGAGGTGTAGCACTGCGGCCAATGATCGCGACTGGCGTTCCCGTTGATCTTCGGCGTGCGACCAAACTCTCCCATCCAAACGACGAGCGTGTCGTCGAGCAGTCCACGATCATCGAGGTCGTTGAGCAGCGTGGGTAAGGTTTTTTCGGTGATCGGGAAGTGATAGTCCTTCACGATCGGGAACATGCGCGTGTCGTTGAAGCCGTGCGTATCCCAGCCCCCTTCTTTCGTACTCTGACCACCGATCGAGTTCGAAAAATAGACCGTCACGAACTTCACGCCCGCTTCGACCAAGCGGCGTGCGAGCAAGCAGCCTTGGCCATAGGTGGTTCGTCCATAGCGGTCGCGTGTCTCGGGAGTTTCAGCCGACAGATCGAACGCGCGGCGCACTTTGTCGCTCGTCAGCAGATGAATCGCCCGATCGTAGTAGGCATCGAAACCTTGCGCCTCGGCGCTGCTTTCGAGCAGCCGCGTTTGCTTGTCGATCAGCCGCTGCAATTCGCGCCGGCGATGAAGCCGATCGATCGCCAGCCCCGACGGCAAACTGAGCTCGGGCAAGCGAAAATCGGGACTCGCTGGGTCTTCGGTAAAGAGGAGCGGATCGTGCGATTTGCCGAGAAAACTCGCATGCTGTCCCGGCGTGATCGAGCCGTCGGAAATCACATGGGGATAGGCGACAAACGTCGGCATGTCGGTCGCTGGCGGTGTTAGCTGATCGACGACGCTGCCGTAAGCCGGAAACAGATCGAGCGAATCGCGCAGCCGCTGATCGTCGCTCGGTGGTTCGTGCCCCGAGAGGGCATAGTAGCCCGCCGAGTTATGATTTTTCATCGTGTGCGTGAGGGTCCGAATCAGCGAAACCTTGTGCATGATTTTCGCAGTTTCGGGCAACTGCTCACAGACCTGAATCCCGTCGGCCGACGATGCAATCGGCTTCAGCGGGCCGCGAATATCTTCCGGCGCATCGGGCTTCATGTCGAACATATCGACGTGACTCGGCCCACCCCACTGGAACAGAAAGATTACCGACTTGGCTCGCGCGCGAAGCTTCGAAGCGGTCGCTTCGGCTTGCAGCAACTGCGGCAGCGAGAGCCCAAGCATCCCCATGCCACCCACTTTGATCATCGTGCGGCGCGAGACGGTTTGCATCGAGGGGCAGCTGAAGTCGTGCATCACTTCTTTCCTTCGGCGTCGCGAGTCGTGAATTGTCGCTCGTGCTTATTGGCTGGGATGCTCACCTTGTACGACGCCCCATCGGGCGCGACTGAAAGGTGGACATAATTGCCCGCGCATTCCTTCTCGAGATTGGCGATGTACTCCGCAGGCTCGTTGAGATCGGCCCCAGCTGGCGTCAGATTTTTGTGGAGCTGATAGATCGCTTGGATCGACTTCTGCGCCCGGAGCGCCTCGAACACGTCGGGCATCCCCCCCTTGGTCGCACCGTTGTTCATGATTGCCACGCGGGGCTCGATCGAACGAATCACCAGCGGATTGTTGCTCGCATCGAGCCCGTGATGGGTCGTTTGATAGACATCCACCAGACCAATCAGATTCTTCGGGCAAACTAGCTTGGCCTCTTGATTCCAGGTCAGATCCCCGGCATCAAGCATCTTCCAAGGTCCAAAGCCGATGTGCAAAACCACGCTGTTGGCGTTGTCGCTTCCATCCCGATTTTTCTCGCGTGCGTCGCTGCAGATCGAATCATTAGCAGGGGTCGCTTCGCCGGCGAGCACAAACTGCTGACGAGTTCCCAAGCAGCGGACTTTGATCGCCGCAGCCCCTGTTTTGTCCGACTGGCGGAGCTTGATCTCGCTGCCAGGAGCGAGCACTTCTTTTTTCTCCGCGCGGATATCGAAGTAGGCTTTGCCAGGATTGTCGGGCATCCCTTCGAACTGGCCGTTGTCGTAGAGCGTACCGATCGGCAGCAGCGTCGCCAGCGTGATAGCGCCGCCGTAGTGATCGCCGTGATAGTGGGTCGTCACCAGGTGATCGATCCGCTTGCACCCCGCCACTTCGGTCACCACTTTCACGATTCGATCGGGGTCGCGCCGGCCAGGATTTCCGGAGTCGATCAGCAGTGTTTCGCCTGCGGGGGTCACTAGCAGTGTGGCGGCTCCACCTTCGACATCGATCCAGTAGATATCGAGCCGACCATCACTTTCGCCTCCCCAGGCATCTGTGGTGGTAGTCAGCAGCACCAGCAGCGCGAGAGCCAAGTGCGTGTGTCGCATGGCTCGAGAAATCGTCGTGATGGGAGGCATCTCGAAATCCTGGAAGAGAGGTGGAGTCGTGTTTTTCTTAGCGGGGAACCGGAAAGCTGCGTTCGATTTCCAGCGACCATGTGCGGCCTTAGTGCCGAAAGACAAACTCTTTGCTGTTCAGTAGCGCCCAGGCGAGATCGGTGAGCATTTCGCGCTGGCTGCCGGTGTCGTCGAGAATTTGCTTGGCTCGCGCGAGTTCATCGGGCGTGGGATTGCGCGTCAGTGCGGTCCAGTACAATTCTTCGACTGCCGTTTGCCACGGTGTATCGCTTGCTGCGAGTTTGGCGATCCGGCCATCGTCGCGCGTCAAATGCTGATCGAGATCGGCATCGCCAATCAGCACGAGCGCTTGCTTGAGAGTCGTTTCGCTCGAGCGTTCGCACTCGCAGGCGAGCAGCCGCGCCGGTTTGCCAAAGGTTCGAAGGAAGCGATCGCCACCGGTGAGTCGACGACGTTCGCGCTCGACACCCCGCAGTTGCCCGGCACGTGTACCGTCGGGATAGCCTTGAAATTTGCCCGCTACACCAAGGACTTGCAGCTGAGCATCGAGCAGTTGTTCGGCCGAGAGACGCTTCACCACCGCGCGGGCATAGTTGGTTTCATCGCGCTCGTTGCCGGCCGACGGAAGAGCGGAAGTTTTATACGCCTGACTCATCACAATTTCGCGAATGAGGGGCTTCATCTGGTACTGATGCGCGACGAGCGACGTGGCCAATTCCTCGAGCAATTGCGGGTGACTCGCCGGATTAGTGAGCCGGAAATCATCGATCGGATGCACGAGTCCACGCCCCATCAGGTGATACCACACGAAGTTGGCCTGCGCTGCGGCAAACTGCTTGTTCTCTTTCGACGTGAGCCACTGGGCGAGCGGCTCGAGACGGTCGGCGGAGGACTCGATTTCGAGTTTGCTAGCGCCGAGGAATTGCGGCACGGCATCTTTGCCGGTCCGGGCGTTTTTCACTTCTCCCTTGTCTTTGACGAGCACTTTTTGCTCGCCGGTAAACTCGTTCTTGTCGAGCTTATCTTTCCGATTGTTGTCGATGATTTCATAGTCGATGCGTGCAAAGATCGACGACCAGTTGTAGTAGTCGTCTTGGGTCCAGCGATCGAACGGATGGTTGTGGCAACGTGCACATTGCAGCCGCACACCGAGGAACAACCGAGCGGCTGTTTCGCCGCGCGTCAGCGGATCGCGATTCGCGCGGTAGAAGTTGGCGGCAGGAACTTCGTAGGTGCTACCTTCGGCGGTGATCATTTCGCTCACGAACTGATCGAGCGGTTTATCGGCGGCGATCCCGTCGCGCATCCAGGTATAGAACGCATCGACGCCGCGGCTGTCGAGCACCTTCTCTTCAGTCCGTAAGAGGTCGGCCCATTTCAGGGTCCAGTGCTCGGCAAACTCCGGACGCGCGAGAAGTTCATCGACCTTGCGAGGCCACTTGTCGACCGCACTATCGGCCAGATAGCTGCGAGCTTCGTCGGCTGTTGGCAGCAGGCCGATCATGTCGAGATAGAGCCGCCGCAACTGCGTCGCTTCATCCGCTTCGGGAGAGGGCTGAAGTTCGAGCTGCGCAAGCCGATTCCAGAGATGCTTGTCGATGTAGTTCTGCTCGGCCGGACGCTGAAACGCAAACGACGTTTGCTGCGGAATGAAAGCGAGTCGCACCGGCACTTGCTGCTGCAGGTAGCGGACGACGATGGTCGTTTCGCAGTTGGATTTGGCGGTGACGAGCCCATCGTGCGAAACGTCGACGAGCCGGTCGGTGAGTTCATAGATGGCGAGCGACTGAACGTCGCGCGTCGAGCCATCTTCGAAATGGGCCGTCACTTGGATTTGCACTTCGCGCGACGGGGCCACGACAACCAGTTCGCGCGGGGTGACTTCGAGGCGCTGTAGCTGCGGAGCTTTGTCGCTTTTGGGTCCGGGAGCACCGGCCGCAATCCAGCGCCGCAGGATGTCGAATTCCTCCGACTCCTTGCCGAAGCGAAGCCCTCCTTGGTGGGCGACTTGCGAGGTCGCTTTCAGCAGCAGCAGACTTTGCTCGGGCTCAATCAGGTTGATCCGTCGCCCTTGCAGTTCGCGGGCCAGCGCGCGGTGGTCGAAGGCGGGATCTTCGCCCCGAAGGGAAAGTTTCATCCCTCCTTTGCCGGTCGTGTTGGCGTGGCAGGCCCCAAAATTACAGCCTGCTTTCGAGATCACCGCCATCACATCGCGCTGGAAGGAGATCGGGTGCTCGTCAGCCGCATGAGCCGGGCTGGCGATGGCCCCAAGCACGACAGCCACGAGCGCCGCTGCTTGCGGGGCGAAAGAGAGTCCGGTAAGAGCCAATCGGCGCGAGAAACCAGCCGGCTCGCGAAAGGGGGCGAGGTGCGTCATGCGGATGCTGCCTCCGGTAGGCGAGGGGAGGAGCGCCAAACGCTAAGCTGCTGGGGCGGGTGTTGCGTTTGCCGCTAAGGTGGGAACGATCAAGTATTATTGATGAATTCCCGAGCAGGTGCAATCGAAATCGACTGCTTGCCGAACTTCGCAAATCGGCAATAGTGGAATGCGACTTATGCGACCCCTTTGATTGGCGGAGATCTTTCCATGCGTGCTCTTGTTACCGGTGGCACCGGCTTTGTCGGCAAACGCTTGATCAGCAAGCTCGATAACCCGGTAGTGTTGTCGCGCGATCCCGCGAAAGCCGAAAAGGCACTTTCCGCCTACAAAGTGAAGGCCTACGCCTGGGAACCGACATCGGGACATCCCCCCGCTGAAGCGTTTGAAGGGATTGACGTGGTGTTTCATCTGGCGGGTGATTCGGTGGCCGATGGCCGCTGGACGAAGGCCAAAAAAGAGCGGATGCGCGAGAGTCGCGTGCAGGGGACACGCCATTTAGTCCAAGTAATGGAACAAATTTCCCCCCGCCCACGCGTGCTAATTAGCGCGTCGGCTGTCGGAATCTACGGCGACCGCCCGAGCGAAATCCTCACCGAAACCTCTCCTCCCGCCAGCGACTACCTGGCTGAAATCTGCGAAAGCTGGGAGCGCGAAGCCCAGGCTGCTGAAAATTTTGGGGTCCGCGTGGTGAATCCCCGGATCGGCATCGTGCTCGGAGAAAAAGGGGGCGCTCTCGGGAAAATGCTCCTCCCGTTTCAATTGGGGGTCGGAAGTCCGCTCGGGAGCGGAAAACAGATGATGCCCTGGATTCACATCGACGACCTCGTCGGGCTGATGCTCTACGCCGCCAGCCACGAAAACGTGCGGGGACCTGTGAACGCCACCGCTCCCAAGCCGGTTAGCAATACAGAGTTCACCCACACGCTCGGCAAGGCACTCGGCCGACCGACCTTTTTTCCAGCGGTTCCTGGATTTGTCCTGAACATCGCCCTGGGGGAGTTTGCCCGCGTGCTGCTGGCGTCGCAAAACGTCGTTCCCACCGCCATCCAAGCGGCCGGCTATCAGTTTCAGTGGCCCGAACTCTTGCCAGCCCTCAACAATATTGTCGGAAAGAAACCGTAGCACGCGAGCTATCCAGCCCGCCGATTGGCTGCGGCTCTTCCGGCGCCCCACTTACGGTTTGGAAGGAAGAGCCGACCGATGTCGAAAGAATATGTTCTCGAGCGCGTGCAGCGCATCCCCCGGCCCCTCGACGAAGTCTTTGAATTCTTCGCCGACGCCGGGAATCTCGAAGCCATCACCCCTCCGTGGCTGAATTTCAAAATCCTCTCGAAACTTCCGATCGAGATGCGCGAGGGGGCACTCATCGAGTACAAACTGCGGTTGTTCGGGGTCCCGATCTTCTGGCGCACTCTGATCGAGAAATGGTCCCCCACCGATAGCTTCGTCGATCGGCAACTCGTCGGCCCGTACAAGTTGTGGCACCATACGCACACCTTCGTGGCCGACGGCAACGAAACGGTGATGACCGACCGTGTCCGTTATCAAATCCCCTTCGGACCAATCGGCACACTGGCTCACGTGGTGATGGTGCAGGGTCTCCTGAAACGGATCTTCGATTACCGCTACGAAACGATCGAGAAACTCCTCTGCCAAGGGACTGACCCAAAATCGACCGCCGCGAAATCGGTTTCGCCAAGTCCGGTGGCTACTGCCCGCTGAACGTCCGGCAGTCCATTTGTGAACTACATTCCTTTCGTCCTACGCTCCTACCCATCCGTACTTCTGGGGTATCGAGCGCCTGCCTATGACGACTGTGCCGAGCCCGAGGAATGTAGCGATGATTCTGTCCGATCTCATCACGTACAACCCGATCAGTTGCCGCGAAGAGACCACCCTGGCCGAAGTGCATGAAAAGCTGCAGCAACTCGGCGTTCGCCATTTGCCGGTGGTCAGCAGCGAGCGAAAACTGGTCGGCGTGATCTCGAAAATTGATGTGCTGCGGGCTCTCGAATCGCAAGTGCTGGTGGCAAGCAGCCCGCTCTTCAGCGCTGCGGATAACGCAGACAGCGAGCGCCGCGCGATTGCAGCCTGCCAGGTGATGACAGCGCGGGTGCTCACTTGCAGCACGTCGGAAGAAGTGGCGATTGCCCTGGCTCGACTCGTCGAGAACCAGATTCATTCGCTTCCGGTTGTCGACGAGGGAAAACTGGTCGGCATGATCACCAGCAGCGATTTCCTACGAGAGCTGGCTTGCGGCGGTTTTCCGACGAGCCACGACACGTGTGGTCAGTTGCTCGAAAATGCCGGGGAATCGGTAGAAACCGATGCTTCGCTCGAAGAGACACTGCTCGCCATGCACACCAGCAGCAGCCCGTATGTGGTGATCGTGCGTGGCGATTTTCCGGTGGGAGTGGTATCGCGCAGAGCTTTGGTCGAACTGCATGTCAGCGAGCAGCTGGCTGCATCGACGCTCGAACTATCACCCGAGCGTGAAGCCATCACCACCCTCGCGCAGCTGGCTCGGAAGAGTCCGACCGCTCGGCCGAGCCAAACCCAAGCGGAAGTGGCTCAGCTGCTAATCGATCATCAGCTCGAGGCGCTCGCGGTGGTGAATCAAGCCCACCGCGTACTCGGCATTGTGACGGTCGATGGCCTGCTACAAGCGATTTTGCATTCGCTCGCCCGTAGCCGGCGCTAATCGACACTACGGCAGGTCGATGCTACTCGCGGACCTGCTTGAAGACGTGAATCCCCTTCTTGCTCGACGAAACGACATCGAGCAAGCCATCGCCATTTACGTCGGCCACTTCGAACTGGGTGCCGGGTCCGCTGTCGTGGTCGAATTGATGCGGCGTCCAAACCGGACGACCATTCTCGCGCGACAGCTCGAACCAGTAGAAGACTGCTGGTTCATCGACGCCGGGATCACCAGCGGCGTGAGCCCACCAGCGTTTGCCAGCGACGAAATCGGCCAGACCATCGCCATTGATATCGGCGAGGCACACCCCGTGAATCTGCGAGAAGCTGCGATCGAGCTCGTGGGTTTTCCACTTGCCGTCGGTCAGCTGTTCGTGCCACCAAATGCCAAAGGCGTGCGGACTGCTGGTGAGGACATCGTTATCCCCATCCCCATCGAAGTCGTAGGCATACATCTGGGCCGCTTTACCACCAAAGTTCACTGGGTTGAACTTCCAAGGTTCACCGGCAGTGGCCTTGGCAGGAGCTTCCCACCAACCATCAGCGCACAGGATGTCGTTCTTGCCATCTTTGTTGATGTCCCCCACCCCTAGACCGTGCGAATACTTGGTGGTCTGCGGTGCTTGCTTCGTCGAGACTGCTGTCAGCAACCAAGGCTTTTTAGCATCGGTGGGATCGGGCTTGGCAAACCCCATTTGACGATCGGGGCCGTCGGAAGTTTCGGTCGTTGGTGCAAACGCACAAACGAGTTCACGCTTGCCATCGCCATCGACGTCGAGATAGTTTGGGCTCTCGTTGTTCGTCACTGGGATCGCCTTGTGCTTGGTCCAAGGCTTCGACGATTCCTTCGGATTTTCGAACCACCAGGTGGGTGTGCCGGGGAAATCGACTACCAGCACATCGGGCCAGCCGTCGGCGTTCACATCTTCGGTGAAACAGCAGAACGAGTTGCTGTAGCCTTTGGGATTGAACTCGGGAACAGCTGCTTCGGTGAACGAGTGCTCTTTCCAATCGGGTGCTTCGTACCAGGCAAATCCGGTGCTGATATCGGCCTTGCCATCTTTGTTGAAGTCGCCGACGCAAACCCCTTCGCTCCGGAATTTTCCGTCGATTTGCGTGCGAACAAACTTCACTTTGCTGCCGGGTACACCTTCGGCAAAAGCGGAGGAAGCGAGTCCTGCTACGACAGCTGCACCGAGCAGCGACCAAAACCAAGTGCGACGCATAAAACAAAACTCCGCGAGAGGAACGGAAAGCCCTTCACCATGCGGCGAGAACCGCCAGCCGAACGTTTTCAGGGACCTTCGGCTTTGCGGAGTTTAGTCGCTCGCGAGGGTGAATGCGATAGAGCCACCCCTATTGCTGGGTGGACGCAGAGACTTTGCCCGCCAGGGTCGCTTTGTCGAACTGCTGCACAAACAGGCGTGCGGCATCGATTTCGGCGGTCGTGAAGAGCCGCTTGGCGGGCCCGCCCAGGATGGGGCGCGACATCTTCGAAAGCTCGTCCCACGTTTTGTCGTTCACCTGATGCCAGGCAACCGCTTGGGCGACGCGCTGCGAGATCGACTTGTCGCCGAGGCTCATCAAAGCGGCGAGCAAAATCTCGTCGTCGCTTCGCTCGGCAATCGGCCTCAGCTCGTATTTATGGTGCGGGCTAGGATCGGGATTACCGTGATCGAGACAGACCGCTTCGATCCGAATGCGGACTACTTTTCCTTCCGGAATGCGGAACAGTCCACCATTTTGGAAGTTGTTGTTATTGTTCTGACCTTGGAAATTATTCGCGCCGTTCCCGATCCCGAGGCCGAGCTGCTGTGGGGCCTGATTGGCGCCCTGATTCTGCGGATTTCCAAACACGTTGCCGTTGTTGTTTCCTCCCGGAAACTGGAACTGGGCGAGCACGGGTGCCGCCAGCAGATGCGGAGGAATCGAGACCACCAGCGGCTCTTTCGACAGATTTTTCAGCTGAATGGTGGCGTGAGTGCTGTCGCGAGGAATCACCTTCGCTTCGATTTGCTCGGCCTCGATCGCGGTGAAGAGCGGCACAGCAGCGAGCGATTCAGCGGGAGACTTCTCTCGAGCAGGAGCGATGCTGGTCCAGAGACCGAGCGAGAAGAGTGCGACGAGTGCGCACGAAGGGACGAGAAAACGCATCGGACGATCCTTTGCCTGCGATTGGAAAGCGCGTCAGCCGAGAGATGAGATTACCGACCGCTTTCCGAGCCCCTGACCACCTGTTTGTAGAGCATCCGCGTTGCGCAGGCAAGTCGAATCGGTCCCGCGAGGCCCGGACTATTTCAAACGCTCGAGCAGATTGGCTTTGGCCTCTTCGAGCGGAAATGTTTCGTAGGTTGAAAGGGCGGCGGCTGTCGCGCCCAGAGCGAGGGTTCGCTTCGTCGTGCTGCTGGCCGGTTTCCGCGCTTCGCGCTCCATCACGTCGGCCTTTTTCTCCTGCTTAGCGGCGGCTGCGAGGTCCTTGTCGATGCTGGTGATCTGCCCGCCAAACGAGCTTTGCACTTCGCGGCTGCGCTGCAAAAGTACACTTCGCTGGGCGTTGATCGAAGCTGCCTCGCGATCGAGCAAACGATACTCGTTATCGAGCCGCGACTGCTGAAACGCGAGCCGATCGATATCGCGCCGAAGGGCCTGTCGAATCAGCGGATCGCGCTCGCGCGCGAGGAGCAACTCGAGACGATCGATATCGATCTGATAGCGGCTGATATCGCGGCTCAGCAGCGCCGCGCTCGATTCGAGCCGCGACACCTGCGCGGCGAGGGGCACATCTTCCTGCGCGATCGAAGCGAGTGTTTCGCGCAGTTCGCGGCTCAGCTCATCGCGACGGGCTCGCATCGCCTGCACGCGCTCGGCCACCAGTTGTCGATCTCGCTCGATTTGCTCAAGCGATTGATCCTTCATCTCCTGCTGCTGAGCGCGGGCCTTATCCCCCTCTTCGAGCTTCTCGTCGGTCATCTCCAAATGCTTTTGCAGCACACCATCGCGGGCGGTCGCAAACACACTGGCAAGCTCTTCAGGCAACTTGTCCATGATTTTTTGTTCCGACGTTTTACGCTGCGTTTGATTGATGGTGGCTTGTCCTGGTCCACCGAAAAAACCGTACATTCGCCCGAGAAAGGCGACGATTTCGCTTGCCTTGGCCGACTCTTGATCGACGAGTTCAGCCGACGAGCCTTCTTTGATATCGGCCAGCGATTTCACAACGTCGTCGCACAGCTGTTCCGAAGCGAGCATCGACGCGGGATAGTTTTTCAGAAGCGCGGTGAGCCAAATCTTGGCGCGCGATGCAGTGCGATCGTGCTTGGTGGCAGCCAGCAGCGCGTCGGCCTGCTTTTGCGCGACATCGTAGCGCCGCTGCTGGATCGCGACGAGCAGCATCGCTTCGGTCCCACGCAAATCGCCACCACCACTCGCCACGATTTTGGTGTACTGCTCGTCAGCCGCTGTTTTGCTGCTGACCGAAGTTCCCCACCCCACTTCGAGCAGCTTGGCGATCTCCCGTTCCAGATCGAAAGCAGCGGGCTTCTGCGCAGCTCCCTTCGAGGCGAAGAGCGCTAGCGCCATAGCGCCGAGAATGATGGCGCGAAATAGGTTCGTGGAGAGAGAAAACATTGGCCGCTCCTTGCTCTGCCCGGTTGCGATACGCTCTATCGTATCGGGACCGGTGTGCGCGAACAACATTTTCGTGACATTCGTTGCCAGCGTTGGCCCCAGCGCTTAACCGGCCATCGCTTCGGCGATGCTTCGAATCGCTTCGACGGCGCTCGCCACCTGGCTGCTGGTGGTGAAATGGCTCACGCTCAGCCGCACTGTTCCCGTGGGAGCTGTGCCGAGGGAAAGATGCATGCGCGGAGCGCAGTGGAGCCCCGCCCGGACTTGCATCCCGAAATTGGCATCCAGCAGCGACGCCAGCTCGAGCGGGTCGATCCCCTCGACGTTCAGGCTCACGACACCCACAGCCGCTGCGCCGGGATGAGCGCCGTAAAGCTGAACCCCGGCGATGCTGCTGAGTCCCGCGATCAGTTCCGCGCGAAGCTGCTGTTCCTGCTTTGCAATCGCTGCCACGCCGACCTGCAGCACCTCGCGCACTCCAGCCCCGAGCCCCGCAATGCCTGGCAGGTTGAGATTCCCCGCCTCGAGTCGATCGGGGAGCTCGGTCGGCATCGTCTCTTCGACACTTCGGCTGCCGGTTCCCCCATAACGGAGCGGACGAAGCAGCTCGCTCACGCGATCCCCCACGTACAAGAGTCCGGTCCCCAGCGGTCCCCACAAACCTTTGTGTCCGGGACTCGCCAAAAGATCGCAGCCGAGTGCCGCTACATCGATCGGCAGATGCCCAAGCGACTGCGCTGCATCGACCAGCAAGAGCGCGCCGGTCCGCTGGCAAATGGCAGCAATTTCCGAGAGAGGCTGCACCAATCCCGTCACGTTCGAGGCATGGTTAACGCACACGAGCTTCGTGCTGGGTCGAACCGAGCGCTCGAGTTTTTCAAGATCGATTCGACCATCTGCCAGGGGAATGATCGAGAGCGCTAGCCCGCGTCCTTCGAGCATCCGCAGGGGACGCAGCACCGAGTTGTGATCGGCGTCGCTGGCAATCACATGATCCCCTGGCGCGAGGATCCCTTGGATCGCGAGATTGAGAGCGTCGGTACCGCTGGAGGTGAAGATGACCCGCGCTGGATCACTGGCCCCCAGCAGCGTAGCGAGCGAGCGGCGACACTGATCGACTAGCTGCTGCGACTCGATCGCGTGGCTGTAGACGCCGCGACCACTACTAGCGCCGCAGCTCCGCTGATAGCGATCGACCGCCTGGTACACCGCTTCTGGCTTGGGCCAGCTGGTGGCGGCGTTGTCGAGATAAATTCGCTCCGGCGAGCTTGTCATCACAGGTTCCGAAAGGATGCGATCGAGGAGAAAAACGAAACGGGGGTCAACGTCCGAGGAATGTTTCGAGGAGATCGGGAATCCGCAGCACGCCGCCCCCCACGGGCCACCAACCGACAGCAGCTCCCCCGGCTACAAGTCCACCGATGGCCAGGCCTCCTGCGGCGACAAGTCCCGTGGCAACCCCACCCGCTCCGGCCAAAAGTCCAACCGCAACGCCACCGAGCGAGAAGAGTCCCACCGAAACACCGCCAATGGCGAGACCACCACGAGCGATTCCGCCAATGGCGATCACTCCCGTGGCGACATCGCCAATCGCGAGCACCCCACGCGCGTGCCCAACCGATTCGCCTAGCTCGGGACAAGGTCCTGTCGCGATGCACAGGAGCGGACACCCCAGGATATGGGCCGCCGATCGATACCGGACCGTTCGCTTGCGTCGACGCCCACCGCGCCGTAGCGAGGCGACCTCTTGCTCGAGCTGCTGCACACGACTTTCGAGATCTTCGGGACTCGGTTTCACTGGCTTACCCCGCAGATTCGTGACAGCTTGCGCGATGGGCGTAGCGATTCAAGAGAACGACCTCAGCAACTATCCACCAATTTGATACATCGCGCGGGCAGGACGAAGAAAATCGGGATCGTCGATTCCATGCCCTGGCTTCTTCGCGGCGACACAGTCTCGCACACGCGCCGCGATCTCCTGGTCGGCAGCTCCCGAGCGGAGCAGCTCGCGCACGTCCCACTCCACCATCGAGAAGAGGCAGTTGCGAAACTTCCCTTCAGCGGTCACGCGGAGCCGATTGCAATCGCCACAAAAGGGGTGCGAAACCGGATTGATGAACCCCACAGAGCCCGTCCCATCGGTGAAGCGATAGTCCATCGCCGGTTGGCTCGCATCGCCGCGTGCCGCTGGCTCAAGCGGCCCCAGTGCGGCGGTGATTGTGCGGCGAATCTCTTCCCCGGTCAGCACCTGCTCGCTATTCCACTGCTCCTCGCCATCGAGCGGCATGAACTCGATAAAGCGGAGCTGCATCTGGCGCTCGCGCGCGAAGCTCACCAGCGGAACGATCTCGGGCTCGGTAATCCCGGCGATAGCAACCGTGTTGAGCCGGATGTTTTCAAAGCCAACTTCGCGGGCCTTCTCGATCCCGGCGATCACCCGGTCGAGCCCCGCACGTCGCGAAATCTTTTGAAACACCGCTTCGGTCATCGCATCGAGGCTGATATTGAGCCGCGAAAGTCCTGCAGCTTTGAGCGCGGCTGCTTGCTCGGCGAGCAAGATGCCGTTGGTGGTCATCGCCACTTCCGCGACCCCCTCGATCGCGCTGAGTCGGCGCACGAGCCCCGCCAGATCGGCCCGCAGCAGCGGCTCGCCACCGGTGAGCCGGAGTTTGCTCACTCCCAGCGGGGCCAGAATGCGGACCAGACGCTCGATCTCTTCAAACGTCAGGATTTCGCTGCGAGGGAGAAAACGAAGAGCGGTATCCGGCATGCAGTAGAAGCAGCGGATGTTGCAGCGATCGGTCACACTAATTCGCAAGCTGGTATGCACGCGACCAAACGCATCGACCAGCGGCTCGTGATCGTTCATGATCGGCTGCCGTCAGAGGCTCCTGGATGTTGCCATTCTGTCGTTCCATCGGACCAATGTTCCTGCTTCCAGATTGGCACATCTTGCTTCAGCGTGTCAATGATCCATTTTCCGGCGGCGAAGGCGGCGTCGCGATGCGGCGAGCTGACGGCGATGGCGACACTCGCTTCTCCGAGGCCCACTTCTCCCACGCGATGGACGATGGCCACGGCGGTGAGCTGCCACTGCGACGATGCTTTTTCGGCAAGTTTCTTCAGCTCCGCGAGGGCCATCGGCTCGTACGCCTCGTAGGCCAACCGCACCGTTTGTTTTCCGTGGGTGAACTCGCGGGTTGTTCCTAAAAAAAGAACAGCGGCGCCGGCAGCGGTCGACTGTACGGCAGCGAGTACCTGGGCGCTATCGATGGGGCTCTGTGTGATTTCGATCATGGCTTGCTACCCTCCACTCACCGGAGGAATGAGGGCCAGCTCGGCCGACGGATCGAGCAGCGTGGAGTCGTCGACATAGCTCGCGCCGGCGGCAATGCGGCCTGCTTTTACGAGCGAAGTCAGCTCGGGATAGTGCGCTACGATTGCCGCGCGAAGCGTTCCCACTGCTACACCACGCGCAAGTTCAATTTCAATCTCGCCGCGCCCTGCCAACTGCTTGGCGGCGGCAAACAGTTTGATGCGATAGGTGACTGCTGTCTGGCTCATGTCACCACCAACTCTTCGCTGCGCGAAGTCAGCAGCTGCTCGAATTCGGGATGCAATCCGTACGCCAGGGCGAGCAACTTAATCGGGTGAATCGTCGGCTTGGTGGTCCCCTGTTCCATCTGCATTTTACACGAACTGCACTCGGTCACACCGACTTCGATCGATGGATCGCGGAGCGCGGCGATGAGGCCGAATCCAGCGCGGAGACTGGTGCGGTAGTTATCGCGGCGCAGGCCAAACGTGCCGGCCATGCCACTACAGCCGCGCTCGATCGGCTTGACGGTCACTCCTTTGAGGAGCCCCAGCAGCAGCCGCGAAAAACTTTTATCGCTTAAGGCGCGCTGATGACACGGCACATGATGTCCGACGGTGATGTTCAGAGGCTTGAAGTCGAGTTCGAGTCGCCCCGTGGCATGCATTTCCCAGAGGTACTGGCACGCTTCTTTGGTGTTAGCGGCGACCAGTTTGGCGTCGTCGTCGTCGAGTAAAGTGGGGTACTCGTGCGTCAGGCAGAGGGCGGCCGATGGTTCGGTGGCGACTATGGTGTAGCCTTGCCGCACAGCATCGGCGAGCATCGCCACGTTCTGCGCCACCAAGGGCCTTGCGCGCTCGACATCCCCGAGCGAAATCTTGGCCATCCCCGACTGCAACTGCTCGGCCGGGACGTAGACGGCAATGCCGTTGTGCTCGAGGACGCTGACAAACGACTCGGCCAGTTTGACGTCGTAATAGTTGGCATAGACGTCGACGAAGTAGAGGACTTTCGTGCCGACCCGACGGGTGGGACGAGTGAGTCGACGTTTCTCGGCGCGACGCAAAAAGCTCGACGAGGCGAGGCGCGGCAATTTTCGACCCTGCGCAATTCCGGTCGCTTTTTCCATTAGCCAGCGGGTCCAGCGAGTTCGCAAAATCCAGTTCGCGATCGGCATCAACCGACTCCCCCAGCGCGAGACCCAGTCGAGTCGCGAGAGAATCCAGTCGGTGGTGTCGAGTCCGTTGCCAGCAACGTACTGCGCCTTGGATTCGATCATCAGCTTGGGGATGTCGACCGCCGCAGGACATTCGAGCCGGCACTGATGACAGTTCACGCACAAGTCGGCGATGTTTTTGAAACGCTCTTTCGTGAGATCGGCCACGTCGAGCTGTCCCGCGACAAAACTTTGCAGCAGATTGGCTTTCGCGCGAGGGGATGCTTCTTCGGCGGGTGCCATCCGAAAAATGGGGCACATTCGCATCTCGGGCGACTGCGTTCGGCAACGTCCACAGCCGTTGCATTCGCTGGCAACCATCGGCAGCGGTTCGTTCCACGCCAGATGGAGTTCGAGCGGTGATTCCATGCGGCCTGGTGGCTCATGTACCACGGTCACTTCGGTTTCGCTCGGCAGCGAAATGGTGGTCTCTTCAATCTCTCCCGCTGCGGCAAAGGAGCGGAGATTTTTTACGAGAGGCTGCGGGACATCGGCGACCACTTTGCCGGGATTGAGCAGATTTTGCGGATCGAAAATGCGTTTCACTTCGCGAAGCACGTCGTACAGCGGACCGCACTGACGTTTGACAAACCAAGTGCGGCTGAGCCCGCAGCCATGCTCGCCACTGATCGTGCCGCCGACGTCGAGCACCTGCTGATAGAGTTCGCTGGCGATCGCATGCATTTTGCGCACGTGCGCTGGGTCGGCCAGATTCAAAAACGGCCGAACGTGCAGCTGACCATGCCCGGCGTGGGCAAAGAGTGACGCGGTGACCTGATGCGCTTTGAGCGTGTTTTGCATCCGCACCACGAAGTCGGCGAGCCGATCGGGGGGAACCGCAATATCTTCGATGAACGGCGTGGGACGCTCGGGGCCAGCCACGCGGTAGAGCGTGGGGGAAACGCGCCGCGCCATGCGCCGCAAGGCATCGCAGTCGTCGGGAGATTGCACCAACTTCGTGTCGAAGGCAAGTCGACGCTTGCGCTGCCAGTGCATCGCCACTTGCTGCAGGCTATCAACCACCTCGGCAGCATCGTCCGACTGCTGTTCGACCAGCAGCATCGCTTCGGCATCGCGCGGGATGATCGCAGCGTAGCGCGGATCGGTATCGCGCGCCAGTGTCAGAATGCGTCGGTCCATCAAATCGCACGACGCGAGGCCGAGAGCAGCGGCATCCATCGCTGCCTGCACCGCCGACTCGAGCCGATCGAAGAAGACCACCATCAGCGCCCGATGCTTGGGAATCGGCACGATTCGAAGAGTCGCCTGCGTGATGAGGGCGAGAGTCCCTTCGGAACCGACGAGCAAACGGGCCAGATCGAGCTGACCATTTTCGAGGACATCGTGCAGGTGATAGCCGACGCGATTGACGCAGCTTTTGGGCTGCTGCGACTGAATGACGCGTGATTCGCGCTGAATTAGCTCCGCAAGTCGGCGCACCAGTTCGCGGCGACGAGGAGATGGATCGACTACCGGATCGTCGGTCACACGATGCTTGGCGACTTCCATTGATTCGCCATCGGCCAGCACCACCTGCATCGACAAAATATGGCGGCGGGCGCTCCCATGCCGGAGCCAGTTGCTTCCCGAGTTGTCGAGCGCGAGAACACTCCCCATGGTGGTAACGCCACCGGTGGCTGGGCTCGGTCCAAACTGCTTCCCAAAACTGGCGAGGTAGCGATTGAGTTGCCCCAGCACCACCCCGGGCTGAACCGTCACGGTATCTTGGTCGAGACTCACGATGCGGCGCATCGCTTGCGAGAAATCGACGACGAGACCTGGTCCGAGCGATTCGCCAGCGAGCCCCGTGCCGGCGCCGCGTGCGTGGAGCGAGATGGAATTTTCAGCAGCGTAGCGGACGAGGGCCCGCACATCGGCAACGCCGCGCGGACGAACCACTCCCAGCGGCCGGACTTGATAGATACTCGCGTCGGTCGAGTACATCTGGACGGTGAAGTCGTCGCAGAACACCTGGCCTGCCAGCAGTCCCCGCAAATCAGCTTCGATCCGTTCGCGCTGCTGATCCATGGTGATGTGGAGGGGGGAGTAAGAAGAATCGTGAGGTGTTTACAACGGTGCGTCGGCCCGATTCATCCCAGCGTGATCAGTCACAAACTTCGTAAAGCAAAACCAGCGGCCTATCGAGCAAGTGCCCTCGAGCGGGTACATAGTCAACTGGCCGGTGTGCTCGAACCACTGGCGGCTTTGCTGGCTGCTTGAGCCCGCTCGGCTTCCGCGAGTCGAATCGCCTGTTGCCGATAGCGCTCGTGGGTTTCCAGATTAAACGGCTCGTGGTTCTCGAGCCCAGGGACGCCTCGGTATTGCGCCTGGCATCGATAGCACTGCAGTAGATTACCTACAAACAGGTACAAGAGTAAATCGATTAACGCCGTGCCGAAGAGAAAGCCGTAGGCCACGAACCGATAGTGATAATACCATGCAATCGTGCTGCCGATGATCCCCAGCGCGACAATCGTCACGCCGAGCCCCTGCGGAAAGTTCTTACGAATGTAGAGCTCTTGGCTCGGGCAGACGAGGCACCGCGTCACCTGCTCGTTGGTGCAGGAACCTTCGGGAACTTGCAGACGGTGGTTGCAGGCTGTGCAGACAATCTCGCTCGACTCAGCCGTGAACGACGCCTGGGCGAGTTGGTCGCAGTGGGGACAACGATACGTGACGTTCATCGAGCCGGGTCTCCAGCGCGACGTTGGCAGGGACTTCGCGCGTTGGTCTACAGACGATTACCAACCCTACATCATAGCGGAAATGGATTCTGCGCGCTCATCAGCTGGGAAGTTAGTTCGCCAATCAGCGCCAAAATCACCCCCGCGTAAAGAATGCCGGTCGCACTTTGCGTGTTAGGAATTTTGAGCGTCAGCCACGTCAGCCAAGTGAGCCCGAGTGTCGCCAGCAGACCGGCAATCCAGCGGAGCGAGAGAAACGCGATCCAGCTCTGCGTGAGGGGAGGTGCCGAATCGGCCACAGCATAGGTGGCAATCAGTCCCGCGCCGGAAAAGAGCATCCGAAGCAGAATCGCGAGCGCCAGCAGAATCAGCAGTTGGCGTAGCGGTTCGAGTCGCATGCCGGGGGTGTTGAGGTACCAGTGCCCCAGCAGCATCGCCGTGGTGACAAGCCCGACGACAAAACTTCCGGTAATGCGATCGAGCATTTGCCAGGCGATCATTGCGGCGGAGAGTTTCAGCACCGCAGCGAGCATTGCAACAAGCGACAGCAGGCTGACTATCAGTAGCGCAGCAACTCCCGCGCGGCTCGCTTCGTACATCCAGATCACCGCCCCGATGTAACTGACCACAGCAATTGCAATCGCCAGATAGAGCTGCGGTTTTAAGTAGGCTGGTGCCTCAGCCGCCGACATCGAGGAGTAAATCATTAGCCCGCCGAATGTGGCGAGCCCCATGATCACCCACAGATGAACGCGATAGAAACCACTCGTCACGTAGCGCGCAGGGGTGACCGCCATCGCCAGTGAAATGCCCAAGCACATGCGAAACATGAACTCGATCAGAATCAGAACAATCGATCCCACGCCTGCACTTATCGCTTACTGCCGTAGATCAGCTGCATCACTTCGGCACGGGTCGAAAGGTTCGATCGGAACAAGCCCTTCATGGCCGAGGTGACCATCGAGCTTCCTGGTTTACGGACCCCTCGAATCGTCATGCAGCTGTGCGATGCTTCCACCACCACAGCCACACCTTTGGCGTGCAATTCGTCGACCAGCAGGTTCGCAATGTCTTCGGTCATTCGCTCTTGCACTTGGGGGCGTCGCGAAATCACTTCCACCACGCGAGCGATCTTCGAGAGGCCGATCACTTTGCCATTGGGGATATAAGCGACGTGGGCATGACCGATGAACGGCAGCAGGTGATGTTCGCACATGCTGCAGAAGCTGATGTCGCGCACCAGCACCACTTCGTCGTACTGTTCGGTGAAGAACTTACGCGTGTGCTCGCGGGGATCGAGCTTCAGCCCGCTGAACATCTCTGCATACATGCGAGCGACACGGGCAGGCGTTTCGAGGAGCCCTTCGCGATCGGGATCTTCTCCCACAGCCGCCAGGATTTCGCGTACCGCGCGCTCGATCCGCTGCAGATCGACGGGAGACTTCATGGCCGACTCCGGCGTGTTTACCAGTGCCTCGTGAGCACTCACACCTTCGGAGCCAGCGTCGGCAGAACAACATCCTGCGTGACTGGCCGCCAATTTCAGATCCGTCGACTCCATAACCTGGCTACTTTCGTGGAAGAGGTGTAATCAGGCCATGGTAGGAACGGCCCCCGCCAAGGTCAAGGTTCGCAAACCGTCGACGCTCGCTAAATCCCGAGAATTCGAACGGTTTTTGCCGACTTTTCGGAATCGTGCGCGATGTGGCAATACCGCACGATGGGGCAGCCCCTCAGCAGCGTTCACCTGCCCCAGCAGAGCGCTTCCCTAGCCCCTGGCAAAGAAAAGACTTGCGTCGGCTCCGTTAATTCGCCACAGTACCGAGGCAACGCCACTTCCTTATCCGCCACTCTCCCCACTCCTGCCTGGGAGATCCTGCATGTTTGGCTCGCCTCGCGCCCGCTCATTGGCTGCGCTCGCGCTACTGTTTCTAGCTGCGTCCGCACTCGCCTCCCCTTGCTGGGCAATTCTCCCGCCGCTGCAAGTTGGCGCAGCGGTCATCGATATCACGCCCCCCGAGCCGTACCGCATGAGCGGCTATTTCTACGAGCGGCTGTCGACCGGCACGCACGACCCGCTCTACGCCCGTGCTCTCGTGCTACAGCAAGGCGAACTTACCACCGTTTTGATTGTGTGCGATTTGATTGGGGTCAGCCGCGAGCTGACCACCGAAGCGCGCAGCCAAATCGCCCACAAGCTGTCGATCGACGAGCAGCACATCGTGATTGCCGCGACCCATTCGCACACGGGTCCCCTCTACGGCGGCGTACTGCTCGACTGGTGGAAAGCCAAGCAGGCCGCTGCAGCCGAACAAGTTAAGCCCGAACTCGACTACCCCAAGTTCCTCGTCGAGAAACTGGTGCAAGTTGCCAGCGACGCCGCCCAGAAACTCGAGACCACCACGATCGAGTATGCCACCGGGCACGAAACGAGCATCTCCTTCAACCGCCGATTTGTGATGCAGGATGGTTCGGTCCGCTTCAATCCTGGCAAGCTGAATCCGCAAATCGTGCGGGTCGCAGGACCGATCGATCCCGATGTCGGCGTTGTGCTGTTTAAGACCGGGGACAAGGTCGCAGCGTCGCTGGTGAATTTTGCCCTCCATCTCGACACAGTCGGTGGAACGGAATTCAGCGCCGACTATCCCAAGTACCTCCACGACGCAATCGCGGCGAAACTGGGCAACCAATGCACATCGATCTTTGGGCTCGGATGCTGCGGCGATATCAACCATATCGACGTGTCGCACAACCGCCCGCAAAAGGGACAGGAAGAAGCAGCCCGCATCGGTGCGCAGCTTGCCAGCGCCGTCACCAAGGGGCTCGAAAAAACTGAGACCAGAATGGGAGCGCAACTCGCCGCCTCGATGCGCGTGGTGGAAGTTCCCGTGCAAGTGTACTCCGAGGAGCAACTCGCTAAAGCCAAATCGCAGCTCGCGCTCGTCGGCACCAAAGAACTCGGTTTTCTCGAGCAAGTGGAAGCGACCAAAATCGTCGATCTCGCAGCTCGCTACCAAGGAAAACCACTCCCGGTGCGGCTGAATTGCATCGCCCTTTCGCGCGATGTCGCTATCGTCTGCCTACCGGGCGAAGTCTTCACCGAACTTGGGCTGGCGATCAAAGAAAAATCCCCCTTCAAGCAAACGCTCGTCCTCGAACTTTGCAACGATGCACCGGCCTACATTCCAACGAAAAAAGCGTTCGTCGAAGGGAGCTACGAAGTGGTCAATTCACGCGTCGCCTCGGGTGGTGGCGAACTGCTGGTCGAGTCGGCTGTCGAAATGCTGCTGTCGCTTCACCAAGCGGCTGGAGCCCGCTGAATGTCATTCACGGAGGTGTTACTCACTCCTGCACCAACCAGCTCAGTAGTCCTCCCAAGCAAACCAACACTCCGCTCGCCAATCTCCCTCGCGACGCTGTTTCCACTTGTCACCTAACCGCCAGGCACATGCCTCTAATCGCAGGATCTCCCTCGATGTACGTTCGCACGCTGCTCGCTATCACTCTGGGTTTTGTACTGATTTCACCTACCTTGGCAGAGGACTCGAAAGTGATGCGTCTCGGGATTATTGGCCTCGATACTTCGCACGCCACGGCGTTCACGAAGGAGTTCAACAAACCCGACCAAACCGAAGACCTCGCGGGATTCAAGATCGTTGCGGCCTACCCTAAAGGGAGCCCCGATATCGAGTCGAGCACCAGCCGCGTGCCGGGATATATCGAAGAAGTGCAGAAGCAAGGGGTGAAGATTGTCGACTCGATCGACGCCCTCCTCGCTGAAGTCGATGCGGTCTTGCTCGAAACCAACGATGGTCGGCCTCACCTCGAGCAAGCGCTGCCAGTCTTCAAAGCCAAGAAGCCGGTCTTCATCGACAAGCCTGTCGCTGGTTCACTTGTCGACGTGATTGCCTTGTACGAAGCAGCTAAGAAATACGATTGCCCGATGTTCTCGAGCTCGTCGCTGCGCTATGCCCCCGGCGCTCAAGAGATTCGCGCAGGAGCCCTCGGCGAAGTGACAGGCTGCGACGCCTTCAGCCCTTGCTCGCTCGAAAAGACACACCCCGAGCTCTACTGGTATGGGATCCACGGCTGTGAAACGCTCTATACCATCATGGGAACTGGCTGCGAGAAAGTCACTCGCGTCTCGACTCCCGATTTCGATCTCGCCGTCGGTCAGTGGAGCGATGGACGAATCGGCACGTTCCGCGGCATTCGCAAAGGAAGCGCCGGCTATGGCGGCTTCGCTTTCGGCACGAAAGGCTCGCGCGAGATCGGCAAGTTCGCCGGCTATCGTCCTTTGATGGTCGAAATCGCGAAATTCTTCCGGAGTGGTCAAGCGCCGATCGATCCCGCAGAAACGATCGAACTCTATGCCTTCATGGAAGCGGCCGACGAAAGTAAACGGACCGGTGGCGGTCCGGTGACGATCGCCAGCGTGATGGAAAAGGCCACGAAATTGGCCGGCGCTCGGCTCGCTGAAGTCGAATCGAAGTAAGGCTGAAAACCTCTCGATGTTCTCCAAGTTTTGATTCTGTTTTGTTCTTTCCACCTGATTAGGTTCTGGTAACGATGAAGAGTAATCAAGCATTGCACAGCTCGAAGCTGCTGGCTGGTCGCCGAAAGTTTCTCACGACGTCGGCCGCTGCTCTCGGCGCGCTCTCGCTCGGCGCTTACGTCAGCGAGTCACCCGCTCGCGCTTCGCGATTGGCTAGCGAAAAACTGCGCATCGCCGCTATCGGTGTGACGGGTCGCGCGGGAGCAAATCTCGGCGAAGTAGCCCGACTCGGCGAGGAAATCGTCGCGCTGGCCGATGTCGACGACAACCTGATGGCGAAGGTGAAAGATCAGCACAGCGGAGCCACCTGCTATCGCGATTTCCGCGACATGCTCGACAAACAAGCGGCCAAAATCGACGCCGTGCTTGTTGGTACGCCCGATCATACGCACGCCCCCGCAGCTGCGATGGCTTTGCGATTGGGCAAGCATGTCTACTGCGAAAAGCCGCTAACGCACACGGTGCTCGAAGCCCGCACGCTCAACAACTTGGCGAAAGAAAAGAAGCTCGTCACGCAGATGGGCAATCAGATTCATGCAGGCGACAACTATCGTCGCGTGGTCGAGATCATTCAAAGTGGCGCCATCGGCAAAGTGAGCGATGTGCATGTGTGGGCAGGTGCGCAGTACAGCGGAGCGAAATTCACCGCAGCTGAAGCTCCTGCTGGTCTCGACTGGAATTTGTGGCTTGGCCCCGCTGCCGATCGCCCCTACTCGAGCGACGTCCATCCGTTTCAGTGGCGCCGCTTCTGGGAATATGGCAACGGAGCACTCGGCGACTTCGGCTGTCACTTCATGGACCTCGCGCACTGGGCGCTCGACCTGAAGGCTCCGACTTCGGTCGAAGCCAAGGGACCACCGGTCGATAGCGTCAGCTGCCCGGACTGGTGCGAAGCAACCTACGAGTATCCAGCTCGTGGCGAATCGCCAGCCGTGAAGCTGTTTTGGTACGACAGCGGTCGTCGGCCTGAACTGCTGAAGAAGCTGTCGCACAGCAAGACCAAGCCCGCCGATTGGTCGGGTGGTCTGCTGTTCATCGGCAGCGACGGGATGCTGCTGGCCAACTACGGCGACTACGTCTTGTTCCCCGAAGAAAAGTTCGAAGGGTACAAGCTTCCCGCGGAAACGATTCCACGCTCGATTGGTCATCACCGCGAATGGACGACTGCAATTCGCGACGGTGGCACCACCACTTGCAACTTCGAGTATGCCGGGGCACTCACCGAAGCGGTATTGCTCGGCACCGTGGCCTACCGCGCCGGAAAGAAGCTCGACTGGAACGCCGCTGACATGAAGTTCACCAACTACGCCGAGGCCGAACCGCTGCTGCACAAAGAGTACCGCAAAGGCTGGACGCTGTAGGTCAACAGCTTGCAATTGATTTGTTTGGGTGGCACTGCTGGCTTGTCCAGCAGTGTGAACCTTGTGACAGCGATACACATCCCATTCTCCTGCTGCGTCGGGTGGCACTGCTGGCTTGCCCAGCAGTGTGCCCCTTTAACCATCGTCGCACTTTCCATGCTCCTGCTGCTAACGCGACAGGAGCATGGCACCCAGCAGGAGACGAGGAGTTGTCGACAACCACCAGAGGCAACTTGCAAACAGCGTTCTAAAACGTGCGGCAGAGCATGCCGCCGTCGGCGGAGATGACGGTGCCGGTGATGTAGGCGCCGGCATCGGTGGCGAGCATCAGCACCGGGCCGACCATATCAACCACTTGGCCCCAGCGAAGCAGAGCGGTGCGCGAAGCAAATGCTTTCTTCTGCTCGTCGGACAAGAGACTCATCGGCAGGTCGGTCGCAATCGGTCCTGGCGCGAGGCAGTTGACCGTGATGCCGTGCGGACCAAGCTCGAGAGCCTGTGCACGGGACATACCAACAAGAGCTGCTTTGGTAGCGGAATAGAGCCCGCGACCTGGATTCGAAGCGAGAGCCATCACACTTGAAGTGTAGATGATGCGGCCCCATTTGCGCTCGATCATCCCGGGGACCAGATGCTTCGACAGCAGCATGCAGCTGGTGAAGTTGAGTTCGAGGATTTCGTCCCACACTTCCATGGTGGTGTCGACGAGGTTCTGCGGTTTGTTGTTTCCTGCGTTATTGAACAGCACATCGCAGCGGCCGAACTTAGCCAGCACATCAGCGGCCAGTTTGCCAACTTGATCGCGGTCGTTCATGTCGGTGACGAAGTACTCGACTTGCGTATCGAGCCCTTCGCCGATGGTCGCTTTGGCCTTTTCGAGATCAGCAACTTTCCGCGAGGCGATGGCGACTTTGGCTCCAGCTTCGGCAAAGCCCCGCGCGACGGCGAGGCCGATCCCTTTGCTGCCGCCAGTAACGAGGGCCGTCTTTCCCTTCAAGCTGAACAAGTCGCTGACCGTCATCGCGAGTCTCCGCAAAAGGAAGGTTCGAGTACGTGGGCCTCAGGGATGCTCGACAAGGTGGCTCGGCTTTCACGATTCACACTGCTGAACAAGCCAGCAGTGCCACCCAGCGATTCGCCCCGCCATCCAAACCTAGATCACCTTCAGCCTAGGTCGAAGAGCAACCTAGGCTGCGGTGTCGTCGCCACTAACCGCTGCTCGACTACAGGTGAGCAATCACCAGATCGCCGACTTCTTTGGTGCCGTAGCCCATTTTGCCAGCGTTTTGGCTCTTCATCTTGGTGCCGGTCACTTTTTGGATGGCATCCATCACGCGAGCGCCCGCTTTGGGCTGTCCGCTATGTTCGAGCAGCATGCTCATGGCGGCAATGGCGGCGATTGGGTTAATGACGTTCTGACCGGTGTACTTGGGAGCCGAACCACCCATTGGTTCGTACATGCTCACGCCACCCTTATCAGGGTTGATGTTGCCCCCCGAAGCGACGCCGAGACCACCTTGGATCATCGCGCCGAGGTCGGTGATGATGTCGCCAAACATGTTGGTGGTGACGATCACGTCGTAGTATTCGGGATTCTTCACCATCCACATGCAGCAGGCGTCGACGTGGTTGTAGTCGGCCTTCACTTCGGGATAGTCCTTGGCGACATCCTGGAAGGTGCGCCACCACAGATCGTGGCCGTAGGTGAGGACGTTCGTCTTGGCGACGAGCGTGAGCATTTTGCCCTTGGGGTTGTTGCGCTTCATCGTGTAGTCGAAGGCCCAGCGGATCACGCGCTCGCAACCCTTGCGGGTGTAAACAGCGGTCTGGGTGGCAACTTCGTCGGCCGTGTGCTTCTTGAGCCAGCCACCGATGCCAGCGTACATATCTTCGGTGTTCTCGCGAACAACCACAAAGTCGATATGCTCGGGACCTTTGCCGACAAGCGGGCACTCCACGCCAGGGAACAACTTCACCGGGCGAAGGTTGACGTACTGGTCGAGCTGGAAGCGGAGCTCAAGCAAGAGCCCCTTTTCGAGGATGCCAGGCTTCACATCGGGGTGACCGACAGCGCCGAGATAGATGGCGTCGAACTTGCGAAGTTCGTCGGCACCACCAGCGGGAAGTGTTTCGCCTGTCTTGAGATAGCGTTCGCCACCCCAGTCAAAAGTGGTGGTCTCGTAGGTAAAGCCTTCGAGCTTGGCGATGGCAGCGAGCACCTTCAGGGCTTCGGCTGTTACTTCAGGACCGGTCCCGTCGCCGGGAATCACCGCGAGTTTCAAAGGGCTTGCCACGAGCAGAGTCTCTTATCTGTTGAGAGGGAAACGAGTTGTAGGAAACCCAAAATTGTAGTTTCTACGGAAAGAGGTGGGAAGGGAGTAAGGGAAGGGGCTGGGAACTAGAGGCTAGGGACTATGAGGCGGGAAAGGGAGTTGGGAGAGGCAACTGCGAGGGGTGTTTACTGCGACAGCCGGGGGAGTAGGGAAATGTGAATGCGGGACATGGCGTCCACTTGCTCCTGCTGCTGCGAAAGGAGCATGGCACTCGGCAAGGACGGTGGAATCCGTGAGACGGCTTTCAGTCCCCTGAGCTTTCGGGGGAATTATTCACCAGGGGTGAATTTTTCGAGTTCGAGGACCGTCTCGTTGCCGAGCACTTTAATGCTGATTTTCACCACTCCGACTTTGGGCACATACCATGTTCTTGCCGTCGTTTTGAGACCGAGCGTGACATCTTCGCCATCGAAGTCAACAACCACTGCGTCGAACTCGCCTGCCGGGACTTTCACTTTTTCGCTCCCCTTTTTGGAGGTGCCCTTCAATTTGGAAGTGCCGATGTCAGCCATTATTTCCCAAGTCGTTCCATCGGCGCTGGGCTGTTTGTCCTTCAAACTCAATATCTTGACGGGTGGACTAATCTCCATTCCTGCGAGTTCCGATCGATAGATACCATCTTCCTTCACGATCACTTTCTCGGTAGCAACCGTCATGCCATTGTGGACAGTATCAAGGGTGGCGGTTCCGTCTTCAGCGACTTCTGAAACCTTCACTTGTAGCTCTACTACCTTGCCAGCTTTATAGGTCCAGGCATTTCCCTTCTTGAGAGGGTAGTACTCTGTGGTGCTTTGAGCATCGGCAGCACTGGCAGTTACGAGTACAGCAAGCGAAAGAATTAGTGATGTGATCCAACGCAACATAGAAGCACCTAGGGGTAAATTTGCCATACTTTAATGGTATCTGGCACTGCCAGAAGTTTGCGTATGATGGCACAGAGAATTGCAGCTTGGCAAACTATTTCCTGTGAGAGATTCGGGATTGTTGGAGTTGGCGAGAGAAGAAGACTTGACTGTCGTGCGACGGGCTCGGCTCGATGCGCGGTCGGGCTACGAGATGCCGCGATTCACGCGAGCACCAAATCTGTGCCAACGAAGAATTTCTGTAGCGGCATCCGGCTGCACTTCAGCATGCTCCTGCTGCTGACGCGACAGGAGCACGGCACCCGGGGCAGGGCAGGAGCATGGCACCCCGAAATGGCCCGCGGCCTCAAGCGGCTAATTTCTAGTCTCATTCTCTAGTCTCTGATCCCTTCCGTGCGAGCCAAGTCCAGTGACGGTCGCTGGTCATGGTGACGGTGTCGGGGGGAAAGCCGAGGGAGGCGACCATGTCGCGGATTTCGGCGAGGGTGAAGGCGGCCCGGAGCGAGTCCCCAAACATCTGCTTGGCATAGGGAGCTTCCTGGCCCGCGTATTGCTCGACGAGCGTGGCGAGCTGTTCTTCTGTGTCGGGGCGGGTGAGATCGCGGATCATCAGCAGGCCACCAGGGGCGGTGACCCGAACAGCTTCGGCGAGGACGGGGAGCGGATCGGCGATGTGGTGGACGATCGTGTTGCAAATGACGGCGTGGAACAGCCCGTCGGCATAGGGGAGCTTGCGACCGTCGGCCTGGGCCAGTTGAATGCGGCCCGTTAGTTCAGCGGCGCTGATGTTGTAATAGGCCTGATCGAGCATCGCCCCGGCGGCGTCGACAGCCATCACGCGGCAATCGGCGTGGCGGCGACAAAGTTCCATCGGAATCCGTGCGGTGCCAGTCCCGAGGTCGAGCACGTCGTTGCCCGGGAGACCAGCGGCGAGCAAATCATCGACAAAACGGGTGTTCACCGTCGAGTGATCCATCTCGTCGTAGGTGGTGGCCTCTTCCAGCGAGTCCATCACTTCGTTTTCGAGTACACGCACAAGCGACATCGAGGCTGACTCCGAGGCACGAGAGTGAGGAGAGAGTGTGCCTAGTGAACCTACCAAGGGGGCGCGTGAAAGTGGAGTGGTCGTTTGCCGTGCGAGCCAGTACAGGGTGTCACTGGTTTGGATCGCGCGACGGACAATTACGACAAGTCGGCTGTTGGCGAAGGGGGAGCGAGAGCGTGCGGATCTTCATCCCCTTCGAGCGGCTCGATCCCTTGGAAATTGAGGTACAGCTGCCAGAGGCCGAGCATAGCAGCGACGAGGAAATAGCCCGTCGCGTACTGAAAAACGGGGCGGGCCAATTCGGGAGTGAGATCCCAGGGGAAGAACATCGGGCTGCCGGGCTGCGGGCTATGGACGATGCCAAACAGGGTACAGACCCCCGAAGCTAGGAAAAACAGAGCCGCGACGCCGAGCCGTCGGTCGATGATCATCGCTAAGCCGCTCGACCAAAACAGGCTAGTGAGAATAAAGCCGTTGGCGAGAATCCGCAGGGTGGTGATCTCTTCGGCGAGTCCCGGGGTTTTGAGGCTGTCGACGGAAATCTTGTTCTCGAACATCAGGCCGTCGCCAAAGGTTTTGTCGAGAAAAATCAGTCCGAGTTGCGCTAGCGCCGGGACACACGCGATGGCCAGGGCGGCGTAGTGCCGTTTGGGAGTCGCCAGGAAGCTTTGGGCGGTGATCTCGAGACCGATGAAAATGAGGATCGGAAAGACAGTCACTTTGGGGATCACGACGTAGAGATAGCCAAAGAAACCTAAGAGTCCAGCAGCTCCAACAAAAATGGCAGTCGCTAAAACATAGGCGGCGCGACCTCCCATCGCTTTGTAGGCGGGATGGCCGATGTAGGGGGTCGACTGAATCACACCGCCGCAAAGAGCGGCTGCGATGGTGGCGAGCGCTTCGACGCCGATCACTTCGCGGGTGTCGTAGTCGTCGCCGACCGTGGCGGCACTTTCAGCGCAGTCGATCCCGCCGACGACCGTGGCGAGCGCAAAGGGGATGACGATCGGCAAGTAGTTGATCGAGTCGTTGAACGCGGTGAGCCACTGGAACGAAAAGACGCTCATCCATTCGTACGGCAGGAGCCCCAGGGCCGGGTTAATCGGGGTCCCTTCGGCCGGAAGATGCAAAGGAGCGGGCAAAATTCCCGAACCTTCGGCATAGCGCAGCGCGTAGTAAAGAATGCCCCCGATCAGGAGCGAGCCGAACGCTCCGGGGAGCTTGAAAGGCAATTCGACCCGCGCGACAAGTGTCGTCAGGACGACTGCTAGCGACACAAAGCCGACAATCGGCATGTGGAGGATTTCGAGCAGCGGAAGAAAACTAATCAGGACCAAAGCGATGGCGGTGAGGGAGCCGAGCAGCCCCGCCCGGGGGATGACCCGGCGAATCCAGTTGCTGCCGAGGGCACATGCAAGTTTGAACAACCCACTGGTAAAAATGGCACAAATCCCGAGTCGCCAGGTGTAAAGTGCAGCTTCGTCAACACTTAGGGTTTTCTGAGCCTCGAGGAAGGCGGGCCCCAGGACAAAGAAAATCATGCCGAGGGTGCTGGGTGTATCGAGACCTAAAGGCATGGCAGTAATGGACTTACTGCCGGTTTTTCGGGCCAAACGGAAGGCCAGCCAGAAGAAGAGAAGATCGCCGACAAGTACCCCGATAGCGGTACCCGGGATCATGTAGCGAAGTGCAATTCTTTCAGGAAAACCGAACACTCCTGAAAGCAGACTTACCGTCAATAGCAAATTTGCGACATTATCTAACATCAAGCCAAAGAACGCGTTAACATCGCCTTTGGTGGCCCACTGGTAGTCTGTTTTCGGCACGCGCGAGCTTTCAGGCACGGGGCTTGCTTCTAGTTGGTGGCGTGAGTGTAAGACGCCCTCTGGCGGCTGTCAAATCGGCCGTTCCAGTAGCGAGGGAAACAATCGAGGTTTGTCGGTCAGTCGATTCGACTGCAGACTTTCCTGACCTCGATTGCTAGAATTCGGCCATTCGCCGAAACGTCGCTATTGGTTGTATCGCGGCCTCGCCCGAGGGAACACTTCACGAAAGATGCGAACTAAATCTCCCAGCGGTTCGTAACAAACGATGAAAGCCACCTTCCCAGAGATCGCTTCCCAGAACACTGGTGTTAACCTGTCGTCACTGACTGACGAGCAGCTGCTCACCCGTTATCGCGACACGCGTCACCGAGATTACTTCTCGGAACTCGTAGGCCGCTATCAACGGGAACTCTACAGCTACTTGCGGCGGTACTTGCAGGACGCCGAACTGGCCGAAGACGCCTTTCAAGCTGCATTTCTGCAAGTGCACTTGAAGTGCGGACAATTCGAAGCTGATCGCTCGTTTCGTCCTTGGCTCTACACCATTGCCACCAACCAGGCGATTGATGCACAGCGAAGGAGCAAACGCCATCGGATGGTGAGTCTCGACCGAACGAGTTCGACGGGTGGTGACGATCTCGGCACGCTGATGGACCTCTTGGTCAGCAGCGAACCGAATCCGACTGCCCAACTCAATTCGGAAGAACGACGTACTTGGATTAGTGATGCGGTTGAGCAACTACCTGAAGGACTCAGGCAAGTGATCGACCTGGTTTATTTCCAAGAGCTGAAGTATCGCGAAGCTGCCGACGTGCTGGGGATCCCCGTAGGAACCGTGAAAAGCCGTGTGCATGCTGCCGTGCTGAAGCTCACCGAGATGTGGAATCACTCCCACCCCGAAAGCCCATGAGTACCAGCCGCGAACATTTGCTTGGCTACTTGCTCGGAGCGCTTGAGCGCACGGAAATTGAGCAAGTCGAACAACAACTGGCAGCCGACCCACGGCTTGCCGAAGAGCTGATGCGCTTGCGCGACAAGCTCGACATTGTGGGGCTATGCGATGCCCCGCTCTATCACGAACCACCCGCCGACCTCGCCTCACGCACGCTCGATTTCGTGCTGGCCACACCGGTCGAGGAAGTCTCGCCACTGGTGTCGGTGGCGCAGGCAAGGCTCGCGACGGCTGTCGATTTTCAGGATCAGCCTCACCTGTCGGAAATCAGTCCGGCCAGCTATTCCTCGCGCACTTGGTATTCGCTCTCCGACGTGCTGATGGGCATTAGCGTGAGTGTGGCGGCCCTGGTGCTGTTCTTCCCAGCCATCGCTCACAGCCGCTTTCAATCCGAGCTGGCCGTTTGCCAAAATCATTTGCGTCAACTCGGGTTCGCGCTGCAGGAATATAGCGACCACGATCCCGATCATCGTTTCCCGCAGATTTCGCAGACCGGAAATCGATCGTCCCCCGGCATTTATGGCCCGATGCTCGTTTCTAGCGAGTTGGTGAGCGATCCCCGCTTGCTCCTCTGTCCTTCGTCGAAACTAGCTAATGATGTGAGTTCGTTTGCCATCCCGACACTCGATGAAATCGATCGTGCCGACAAATCGTCGCTGCAAAAACTTCGCGAGCGGATGGGTGGCAGCTTTGGCTACGCGATGGGACACCTGATGAACGGCAGCCTGTTTGCTCCTGCCAATGCTCGCCGCACCAACTACGCTTTGCTCGGCGATGCTCCTTGCGATTCGCAGCCTGGACGCCGCTCGAGCAATCATGGCGGACGTGGTCAAAACGTGCTCTACGAGGATGGCCACATCGCTTTCATCTCGTGCCACGATTGTGATTCGCTTCCCGATGATCCGTTCCACAATCATCAAGGTGCTGTAGCTGCTGGTACCGATCCGAACGACTCGGTGCTGGGACATGGGTTCGACAGCCCGATTCCAATTACGCTCGTCGGCCAGTAGATCATTCTGGCCGCTATGGTGCGTGTGCGAGTGCGGCGAAATTTTGATTGCACTCGCCCGATGCTAACGCCACACTACGGCGATGAACACCAAAATTCATCGCCGATCGTTGCTCTCGCGAGCACTTCTTACCGGCTCGGCTCTCGGCCTCTCTTCACTAAGTCCCGCAGCGCTCGCTCCTAGCTGGGGAGACGATCTTTCGAGCATCGCGCGCGACGAACTAGCACAGCAGCGCGAGCGCCGCGAGATTGTCGCTACGTTTTCAATCGTCGCCTGCGATCCCGAGCATGGCGAAGTGGGGGCTGCAGTCGCGAGCATGTACCCTTCCGTGGGGCGCGTCGTTCCGTATGTCAAAGCGGGGATCGGCGCGTTCTGCACGCAGCACTATCACGTTCCCAAATGGGGCGAGCCGGCCTTGGCGATGCTCAAGGAAGGAAAACGCCCCGAGCGTGTGCTCGCCGAACTGCTCGAGAGCGATCCTCAGCCGGGAGCTCGGCAACTGGCGATCGTGAACATGAAGGGGGAAGTGGCTGTGCACAACCCCGATACTGCGCCGAAGGAAAGTTCGTACTGGGGGGCTCAGACCGGCAAGTTCTACAGCTGCCAAGGGAACACGCTGACCGGCCGCGAAGTGATCGCCGGCATGGCAGCTGCTTACGAAGCGACCGAAGGCTCGCTCGCCGACCGTTTGATGGCCGCGCTCCTCGCAGGGGACTGTGCTGGCGGTGATCATCGGGGACGTCTGGCAGCTGGCATCCGTGTCGACAAGGTGCGCGAGCAGGACGAAGCCGAATTCAAACTTTGGCTCGATCTGCAGGTCGACCGGAGCGACGACGCGGTGATTGAACTGGCCGAGGCGTATGCCAAGCTCGAGCACGAAGCCAAGGGAGCGTGGCGGGGTGGCAAATTGCCATTTCAGCATCCCTGTAAAGAACGTCCAGAACCAGCGCCACCAACACGTTAGGGGTTGCTTGCCGCGCGACTGTGCGGAAATTGACGTAACACGATTTGTCCCCGCAGCCATCTGCTGATACGTCGATCGTGCCTCCCCTTTCGGCCGCTCGGCTAGCTCGATCGTAAGTGGTTGCTGCAGTTCCAGTTGTTGAGGATCGCCCCCCGTTGTCGAACCTCTTGTCGACGCCGACAAACCTGCATGCAAGTGCTGAAGAAAAAGTTGCGAACCGTGGGAGCGACCGACTACGATGTTGGCATGGATCGATGCAGCAAGATGAGTCATCGAAATCCGACCGCCCTCCGCCTTGCGAGCCCCCTGCCCCCACCGCTCCTGGAAGTGAAGATCGCGTGAAAACGTCTCGTCCCACCTCCGCTGCCCTCGAGATGGCTCGCGACCTGTCGGTCGTGCGCGATTTGGCAGCGTCGGGGGAAGCGACGCAGCGTCGCGGCGAGGCCTACGAAGTCTCGGGGCATCACGCGCTGGTGCAAGCAGTACAGCGGGGGGACAAAAAAGCTTTCTCGGTCCTGATTGAGCTCTATCAGCAAACGGTGCTCGGATTCTTGCGAGCACGGCTCACCGAACACTCCGACGCTGAAGATTTGAGCCAGGAAGTTTTCCTACGCTGCTATCTGGGGCGCGAGCGGCTTGATCGAGCTTCGGCGGTGGGAAGTTGGCTGATCGGCATCGCGCGGAACGTGCTCCGCGAGCATGTACGCAAGCGCCAGCGCCGCAAAGAAGTCGCCTGGACCGAGCTCTGCCTCGAGATCGACGAACTCCGTGTCTCGGTGGCTGATCACGACGATGAATCGATGCAGCATTTGCCCGCCTGCATCAGTTCGCTGGGCCCCAGTGCTCGGCAGGCGATCGAACTTCGCTATGGCGCACAGCTGCGCATGGCCAAGATCGCCGAGTACCTGAAACGGAGCGAAGGGGCTGTGAAACTTTTGGTCCATCGAGCGCGGCAAGCGCTCAAGCATTGTCTTGATACGAAACGTGGTGGTGCCGCATGACCGACGAGCAATTGCTCGCTCTCGTCGAGCAAAAAGCTCCTGAAGAGTTGACGCTCGAAGAGATCGAACTCCTACGTTCTCGCCTCGAAACTTCCCCCGCGATCCGCGAAGCACTCGCCGCTCAACTGGAAGTCGACACGAAGCTCTCCGTCGTTTTGGCGCGCTCCACCAAGCTCACTCCCGAGCAAATCTTGGCGCGACAGCCGTCGCTCGCGCAAGGCAACTCGCGCGTGGTGCTGATCGCGCTGCTGTTGGTGATTCCGATCGTCGGGCTCTCGGGGGCCATTCTGTGGAACGTCATCGCGCCGAGCATCGCCTCGGTCGATTCAGCTGATGATCCCGCGAAAGAGACCAACGAATCAGACGCCGACCAGCCAGAAACGGCTGACGACAAAACAGCGGCAGCATCGTCAAGCGATGCAGAAGATCCAGCGAGCCAGCCAGCTTCAGGCCAGCCGAGTGGCCCAACACCTCCGCGTGCTGAAAACGCTCCTGGCAATCCGGCACCAGCTGCTACGAGTGAGCCGGTGAAACCCGCTCCACCACCCCTGCCGTGGCAGGCGGTGATCGATGCGCAGGGACCGCTGCCACCCCTGTCGGAAGTGGCGTTTCGTCAATTCGACACCGAGAAGAAATTGCCGCTGACAGCCGATGTGCGCCCCTGGTTTGCTGCCGTTCCCGGCATGAATCACCGCATCGCCGACACCAACACGCAGCGCGGCAAGTGTGCACAGCTCGAGGGAATTGCTCGCCTGCTGTCCCCCTGGACCAACGATTCGGCGCTGCGGCTGTCGCTCGAAAACTACAATCAGCTGCAGATCCACTGCTACAGCGGATCGTCGGGCGTAACGCTCTACTACTACGAAGATCAAAGCTACAAATGGGCTGCTTACACCCACACCCGCGACGGCAATAAGCCGCGTCCCAAAAGCCAATCGTTCACCCTCACTTCGACCGACGACGAGCGAAATCGACGGAGCGAAATTCGGCACGGTGGTCCGATCGAGCTCCGCTATCGAAACGGACAAATCATTCTCTCGCGCGGCGATGTGCAGCTCATCACCGCTCCGCTGCCAACAGCTCCCGACGACGTCTATTTCGATGGACGCGTAGCCTTTCATGGGATCGAGTTGGTCCGGACCGAGGGAGACCCACGACCACTCCACTCAGCACCGGTGGCACTTGCGATCGAGAAGCCGGCCGAACTCACTTGGCAGTTTGCGAACCCCAGCAAAACACCCTCGCAGGAAGACCTCGAGTGGGCTGCTAAGTTCATGCCTCAGCCGGTGGCAGGCGGAGGCATTCGTCTCTCGGCCGACAACCCCGAACGACGCTTGAACTATGTCGCTCTCTTGCCTCGGCCTGTGCTTGGTGAAGTGGTGCTCCAGCTGGCCGACATTGGTCCCGGGACCGGCGTTTTTCTCGGTCGCGCCGACGGCAAGTCGCACGAAGTTCTCCGCTTCCTCAAAAACAAGCGTGGCGATTGCCCACTCGTCGCGCGACTTCGGGGCTGGGAAACCGAATGGGAAGCCGATTTCTATCCCTACACCGAACGGCCACTCGCCGCGACGCAAACCGCCTGCTTTGTGAAACTGAACTACGGTTGCGGCAGTGTCCGCTGGTCGCTGAGCGCCGATGGAAAGTCGTGGGCCACGGTCGATGTGCCGCACGAAAATCAGCCCGGCGAAGTGATGTCGATTGGGCTCGAAATCCCTCAAAAAACGCCCAAAACAGGAATCACGATCCAGCGCATCGAACTGCGCGAGTTCACCGGACTAACGCAATTAGCCCAAGCGGACTTGCTCGCAAAAGTGCCGCACGTCGGAGACCTGACGACGTATGCGCAGTGGCAAGCGGCGCTACTTGCCAGTCAGCCGCGCGAAGTGCCGCTCGATGCGTGGCGACGTACGTTTGCCGTCGCTACGCTGGCGCAAGGCTTAACGAGCAAGGTTTCATTTCCGGTACTCGAAGGCCTGCTCGACGATCCGCTGCTCGCCACGCTGCCGCTCGAAAAACAAATCGCAGCGCTTTCCGATGCCGCTTTGATGACGTCCGACTTTCGCAACAATCAGTCGATGCGGCGCAGTGTTCCGCAGCGATTCATCGATCTGGCGATGCGCGAAATCTCCCGCACCGGAGTGCAGTCGTTTAGCGAAATTCGTCGCGCAAGTTTGTCGTACTCGGTCAATTCCTGGCAGCAGCAAGAGTTCGACCCGAGCGATCTGTTTCGGGCGCTGCTGTGCCACGCGGTCTACGAAGGAAATCCGGCCGACATTCTGATGCTCAGCCAGCAGCTTCGCTTTTATCACACCGCCGAGCGTGCGCCGCTGCTCGACTGGGCCGAGAGCATTGCCCTCCGCTCGCGCGTGGATGCGAGTGGCGAAGGACTCACGCGACTCAAAGATGGCTGGCGTCATCCCCTCATCGAACAGCTGAGCAAAGATACCTACTCGCGCCTCACCGAGATTCAGTCGGTGATCGAAAGCGAAGCGTGGAACGATGCCGCGCGGATGATCACGTCGATCGATCCCGAATCGGCTCCCGGTGTAGCACCCTATTTCGGCGACCGCAGTTTGCTCGCCAGTTTGCCGGTAGCCATCGATCTGATGCTGGCCGATCATCCCCCGCTTCGCGAAGCCTTGGCCACCCAGTTTGCTCCCCTCGCGAAGCTTCGATTAGCGCAGGCCACCTTGTCGGGCAACGCGCCGCTGGTCGAACTCGCTGCTGTTCAATTTTCAGGAACCGATTCCGCTGCCGAAGCGCATCAGTGGCTCGGCGATCGCGCGCTGGCCAGTGGCTGGTTCGAGCGTGCGCGACTCGAGTACGAGCAAGCCCGCGCGCGCAATCCAGCGCTCGCTGCCGAGTTGGCTCCCCGCATTCGACTCGCCGCCGCTATGCTCGGTGTCGAAGCTGAAGCCCCCGTCACCGCCGACGTCCGTTTTGGTGACATTTCGATGTCGGCCAGCAACTACGAAACGATGATTCGCGAGATGATCGCGCGGGGCGATCGTGGTCTCACCGCCGTGGCTGCGCCGGTCACCGACGTCCCCGCTCCCACGTCGTATACCCTCAAAACGCAAGCCCGACTCGATGGCCCTGCTGGCGAGCGCCCCAACGAAGAACAAGGGAGCCGCACGAATCAAAACAAAGTTCCGTGGGTCGATTTGCAGATCGAGCAAGTGCTCGATGGCAACATCCTTTACGTCAGCAATCGTTTTCAGCTCGCCGCCTACGACCTCAGCAACAACGGCACTCGCCTCTGGCAATCGCAAGCTCCACCCGGCTCGATGCAAGCAGCGCAGAAACTGACCGGCATTCCGTTTCGTCCCGTCGTCACCAGCGACCGCATTTTCATACGCATGCACTACGGCGACTCGCCGCAACTCTGCTGCTACGAAAAATCGTCGGGCAAACTCCTTTGGAATACCGCGAGCCCCGATCGACAACGCTTCATTTCCGATCCGATCTTGCTGCAAGGTCGTCTCGGCGTGATGGGACTTTCGCCTCTGGAGCAAGACGAAGCGGTGGTCACCTGGCAACTGGTCGACTGGGCAAGTGGACAGATTCAATCGACGCACGAAATTGTGCGACTGCGAAGCATTTGGCTCGCACGTCAGCAGTGCGATGTCGCTGCCGATCTCGATCAAGCGATTGCGTCGCTCGGCGGCATCGTGGTCGCCTTCGATCCTCGGGGACAAGTCCGCTGGATGCGTAAGCAAACCACCATGCCTCCGGAGGAAGATAGCAGCTGGGTGCGGCAACGTTTTCAGCCGCCATTGGTGGTGGGTGATACCGCCTACATCGCTCAGGCTGGGGTTCGCGAACTCCTGGCGGTCGATCGCAAAACGGGACGGCTCCGCTGGTCGCGCGTGCTGCCATCGCTCGTCGGCATCACTGGCATCGCCGCCGGACAGCTCATCGCTGAAGAGTCGACAGGTCTCACGGCGCTTGATCCGGCGACAGGTCGGAGCGTCTGGACCTACGATGCGCCGCACATGCATCCCCGGGTCATGCTCGGCGCTAAGTCGCTGCTGATCGCGACCCGCTACCCTCTGAAGGAAAACGAAAAGCCCCGCGCCAGTCGCCTGATCTGGATCGATGCCGCCACCGGACTTCCGACCCAAAGCGCGAAGCTCGAAGGGCTCGACGACGACGAGCCACGCATCGGACTGATGCAGCTGCGAGGCGACCGCATTTGGCTCTGGTTCGGCAAGTCGCAGCACGACACCACGCGCGATTTGGTGGAGCTGACCCCCAGCGGACCTGCGCTGCCGGTCGTCGTGCTCGATCCCTCGACCCGCGCCTGGCAGCAGCGGCTAGCGCCCGAACTTCGCGAGGCCACCGCGCTGCTCGCAAGCCCGTTTCAGCTGCTCGAGGCCCAAGCGGGGGACCGAACGGGACTTCTGGCGGAAGCACACGGCAAGTCGCAAGTGGTTTCTCTGCGAGGGGATACAAACAATCCGATCCTCTGGAGCATGCCCGCCGCCAAGCTCACTGGCGGGAAGAAACTGCGGCTCGAAGCGGCTCGCGACAACGGCTGGGAAGGGAAAATCACCCTCCGCTGCGGCGATCGCGTGCTGCAGGAAACCGTCATCACCGACGCTGCTTTTCCCGATCGCTGGGTGAACCTCACTGCCGATCTCTCCCCTGCCCAAGCGAGCACCGACTGGATCACCCTCGAGCTGCTGCAAACGGGCGGTGGTGCGTCCCCGTGGTATTTCAAAACCCTCGCCGTCGAGTAGTTTCGCTGGGGGGAGAAGCGTTTCACGGGCTAAAGTCCGCAATCCCCGGCTTTTCTCGACGATTTCCGCCGTTTTTGCCCGTTTTTCCCAGCGTCCTGCGCATCCGTGTGTAACGGAACTCGTTGGGCGGCCATAACGTGGTAGATCGCTTGCCTGCTGCCCGCTCGGGGCGGTTCCTGATCACCTCGAGGAACCGTAATTCCACTAGCGGCCGACGATTCACTGCTTCACCTACCGCGACATTCGAATCACGATAGGAGCAGGCTTTTTCGACGTGCCACGTCCCCTCCGCACTGTCGACTAAAGTCCATCCCGATCCTTCTGTCCCTAGCCCTTCCGCCAACTGGACATAAGCAGCGATGCCCTCCGTTTTCCGCTACTCGATTCTTGCCGCGCTGCTGCCGATGCTCGTCGTCGGTCCGCTCGCCGCCCAAGAGGGCTCGAAGACACCCGCTGCCGCAACTCGCGCGGTCGCCGGTCCGCTGCTCACGCCCGACAACGAACTCACCCCTGCCAGCGAACTGGCTCTCGACAGAGGGCTCGATTGGCTTGCTCGCAATCAAGGTCCCGAGGGGAACTGGGGCTCGAAAGATCTCGGTCTGGTGAGCATGGGGGCCTTGGCTTTCATGTCGGCCGGTCATGCTCCAGGACGGGGAAAGTATGGTCGCGAACTCGACCGGGCCATCGAGTATGTCACCAATAACGCCAAGCCCTCGGGGCTGCTGAACATCTCCGACCAGCAGCGCGACATGTACAACCATGGTCTGGCGACGTTTGTCCTCGGACAAGCGCACGGCATGACCACCACCAAAGACCGGCGGCTCAATCGTGTGCTCGATAACGCCCTCAAACTGATCGCCAGCACGCAGTGCGAAGATGGCGGCTGGGACTATCAAGCCAAACGCCAGCAGTTTGGTCACGACCTCAGCCTCGCGGTGATGCAGGCCAAGGCGCTCCGCTCGGCGGTTGATAGTGGTCTCGAAGTTCCCCCCGAAGTGATCAACCTCGCCATCACGAGTGTTCGCGAGCATTACAGCCCCAGCGGCGATCGTCGGGCTACCGAAGCCGAACAGCAAAAAATGCCGGGGCAGTTCACCTACGGCCGAGGTGGTGGTGGCCCTTCGATCGCCATGGCCGCTTGTGGCGTCGTTTGCTTGCAAGAGTTCGGTCAGTACGACGACTGGCGCATCCCCAAAAACATGGAAGTGATCCAGGCAGCGATTCGCGAACTTCCAAAGTCCAAAAATCGCGACGGCAACATGCCGTTCGATGCCTACACGCTCTACTACGTCGGCCAAGCGCTCTATCAAGTCAACGGCGAGTACTGGCAAACCAACTATCCTCTGCTACGCGACTATCTGGTCGAATCGCAAATCAACAAAGTTGGGGAACCGAACATCCACGGCTGTTGGCGCGACAACGGAGCCCGTGGCGGCGGCCGCGTCGGCGGGAAAGAAGGAGAACTCTACGGCACGAGTGTCGCCTGCTTCATCCTGGCGATTCCCAATCGCTATCTCCCCATCCTGCAAGAGGGAAAGATCGAAAGCTTCCGTCAGAAATACAGCGAAAACTAAAGCGGCGAATATTAAAGCAGCGAGAACTGATCCTCCAAGACGAACGCTCGGCACGCCACGCTGCGGCGTCTCTTCGACACGACCTCACCTACTTGTGAAGCAACTGGCCCGATGAACTTTCTTCCCTCACTCACTGCCTGGCAATTTGCTGCTGCGGGAGCCTTGCTCGCGCTGGGGCCGGTGATCATTCACCTGCTCAACCGGCGGCAATACCGCGTTGTGCAGTGGGCTGCGATGGACTTTTTGCGTGAAGCGCTCGAGCGCAATCGCAAGATGCTCCAGATTCGCGACCTCATTCTCCTAGCGCTCCGAACACTCGCCGTTCTGCTGTTCGGACTAGCACTCGCACGCCCCTTCTTCTCGTCGCAGCAAGAGGAGTTCAGCAGTGGTCAGCCGCTGCATGCCATCCTGCTGGTCGACAACAGCTTGAGCATGGGCTTTCAATCGAGCGACGCCATCGGCAGCACACTGCTGGCCAAAGCTCAAGATCGCGCTCGTCAGTTTGTCGAACTCCTTCCCAGCGGCAGTCAGATCTCGGTGATTCCTCTCTGCGGCAGTCGCGAAGGGTATAGCCCCGATCCCTACGCCACTCACGAACTCGCCAGCGAAGCGATTGGCCGAATCGCGATTGTCGATCGGCAAGGAAGTTTGCTCGGCGCCATCAACGAAGCCAAAAAAGCGAGCGAAGCTGCTCCCGAACTCGCCAAACGAATCGTCCTTTTCAGCGATGCTCAGCAGCGCAACTTTCGCGATCTCGGTTCGCAAGGTTCGCTGGCCGATGTGCCGCCGATGCAAATCGTCGATGTCGGAACCGGAGTTGGCGACAACACCTGGATCGCCGACATCAAGCTGCAAGATGGTCTGGCCGATATCGAAACCCCCACCACAATTGTCGTGACGGTGGCTCATGCAGGGACCGAACCTCGCCAAAACATTCAAGTGACACTCGCGCTTGGCGAGACGGTGATCGGCGAGAAAACGATTTCGCTCGAAGCTGGCGCAAGTCAGCGTGAAGTCGACTTCGAGTACGTCTTCAGCACCCTCTCGGAACTTCCCGAACCCCAAAAGCCTGTCTTCGTCGCGCTCCGGGCGAGCCTCACTCCCGATCGACTTCCAGAAGACGACGAGCGCTCGCTCGCTGCCCCAGTGGTCGCCGCTCTTCCCGTGCTGTTCATCGATCAGTACGGCGCTGAGAGTGAAGACCCGATCAAGGGCCGCCTCGGCGAAACGCGACATCTGCGACAACTCCTCGCGCCACGCACTTCGCGCAGCGAGCAGCCTCGCCAACTCGTCCGTGTCGAGCACATTACCCCTGCTCAGCTCACGCAAGAGCTCCTCGCGCAGTCGCGGCTCGTCGTCATCGCAGGGATCGAAGCTCCCGGCGAAATGACGCCGCTGCTTCGCGACTATGTCCGCCAAGGGGGGCAGCTCCTCATCGCTGCTGGGGCCGATTTCAACCCGGCTCGCTGGAACGAAGATGCGTGGCTCGATGGCCAAGGGATTCTCCCCGTACCACTGGCCAGCGAAGCGATTGGCGAAGTCCCCGAAGTCGCGGGGGCCAATTTGCAACCCTTCAACCTCGCCTTCGACAGCCTGTCGGGCGAGTCGTACTTTCAGCTAGCTGGCGTGGCCGAAGATGACCTTCGCGACCTCTATAGCGAGCCGTTTTTCTTCAAAGCGATCTCCGCCGACGCGCGAGGCGAAACGCTCGAAACACTCAAAAAACAGCTCGCGGCGCGTCTGGTCGCCGAGCTAGAAGAACTCGCTACGATTCACACGCGCCGCGAAGAACTCGCCCCCCGCGAAGCACGTGGCGAACTTTCGGCCATCGAGCAGCAAAAGCTGCACGATGACGCCGATCGACTCAAAGAACTCCGTCCCACCTGGCTCGTCTGGGCCACTTCGCAAACAACCAGCGACGAGGATCTGCTCCCCGCTGATCCAGCAGCTCGCGCCCGCAAGATCGCGCAGCTGGTCGACCGCGAAGTGCCGCGCGTGATTGCTCGCTACGACGATCCCGCTCAATCGCCGTTCCTCATCGAGCGTCGGATGGGTCGCGGGCAAGTGATGCTCGTCACCACTGGCGTTTTGTCGTCGTGGAACACACTCCCCAAAACTAACGCTGTGCTGGTGTTCGACAGGATCCTCCGGAGCATGACCGAAGCAACCTTGCCACGCCGCAATTTTCCCGCGATCGACAAACTGGTCCTCCCTTTGCCAAGTGACGATGCCGATCTTTCGGTGCAGCTGCTCCGCCCTAAACAGGCCGGACTTCCCGAGCCACTCGATGTGGGCTACATCGGCACCGAACAGCGGGGTGTAACGCTCGCCTCGCTCCTCGACCGAGGCATCTACGAAGTGGTCGCCTATCGCACCACGCCGCTTGCCAGCGGCACGAGCGACCCCGCTGATCCCGCCAGCGACGAGGCCGCACAAGCGGTCGTTTGGCGATTGCCGATTGCCATTGCCGGTGATCCGGAAGAATCGGAACTCGCTCCGATGTCGCAAACAAAGTTCGAAGAACTCACCGCAGGGAGCAAGCTCCGCTGGGTTGGTGCCGGCGACGAGATCAGCCTCGCAGGAACCGCGATTCGTGGCCAATACTCCTGGTGGTATCTGGTGCTGCTGGTCTTGATCCTCCTGCTCGTCGAGATGTCAGTGCTGGCTTGGCCGACGATTCAAAGTGACCGCTCCAGTGCGGCTGTGACGACCTTTCCTCTCGCCCAGGCGAGGCCGCAATGACACGCACCTTAGGTTGGCTTCTCGGACTCGAAAACACCGTCGCTATCGACGAAATCAAGCCTTCGCTAGCCGCAGCTTGGGCCCAGGATGGACCGTTTTGGGTCTTCCTCGGCGCTGTCGCGCTGCTGATCGCCGCGCAGGTCTTTTACTGGAAATATCAGCATCGCGGATCTCCCGCCCTGCGCGTGGCGCTCGCCACTTGTCGCGGCCTGCTCCTAGCGGTGCTGCTGATTACCCTCGCCGATCCTGTGCTGCAATTGACCGTCACGAGCGAGCAAAAACCGCTCCTCTATGTGATTGTCGATGGCACCGACAGCATGGCGATTGAAGATGAACTGACCGACGCCGATCGCCAAACGATCGATGCCGCTGTCGAGGCCCAAAATCTCACTCCGGAAGAAAAACCGAAAAGCCGGATGGCCTACATCCAGGCGCTGCTGAAAAAACGAAACGCCAACTTGCTTGTCGAACTTCAAAAGCAAGGGAACTTCGAAATCGAAGCGTTCCTGTTCGACGGCAACACCACCAGCCAGCTCAAAAAACTGTCGCTCAATCCGCAAGGGACAAGCGAAATCGATCCGGAGTTTCTCGCCGCGCAGCTCTCGACCACCGGCAAAGTGACGGCGGTCGGAAGTGTCATGACCGAACTTTCGCAGCAGTTTGGTTCGAGTCGTCTCGCAGGTGTGGTGATCCTCAGCGACTTTGCGAACAACTCGGGACCTTCCCCCATTGGATCGGCCGACCAATCGCTCGCCGCGCGTCTCGGTGTGCCGGTCTATGCCGTCGGACTCGGGGTAACGGAAGCGGTCGATCTCGCGGTCGATCTGCAAACCGATCCCAAAATGAAGAAGGCCGAACGCAGCACCGTGATGGTAAAGCTCCGTCAAAGTGGACTGACCGGACAAACGGTAAGTGTCTCGGTGATGGCCCGCAAACTGAGTGGTGAAGCTTCGAGCGAGATGGCCGAGTCGATCAAGGTCGGCGATCGAACCGTCACACTGACTGCGGGAGTTGAAACGGTCGAGCTACCATTCACGCCCGACGAATCGGGCCGCTTTGAATTCACGGCGACAGTCGACCCGGTCGAAGGGGAACTGATCGATCAGAACAATCGTGCCACACGTCAGGTGAATATCATCGACGACTATCTGCGGCTGATGTATGTCGCCAACGAACCGACCTGGGAATGGCGTTTCATCAAGGAAGTGTTTCACCGCGACAAGCTGGTCGGCATGCAAGGTTTTCGGACGTTTCTCGGATCGTCCGATCCCCGTGTTCGCGAAGCTAATGTGCTCTTTCTGCCGACCCTCACACCGAAGCGGAGTGACTTTTTCGCCAGCGACGTGATCTTCCTCGACGATATGCCCCGCGCTGCGATCAACGATCGTTTTTGCGAGATGCTCAAGGAATATGTCGGCAACCTCGGTGGCGGCCTCGTGGTGATTGCAGGACCCCGGTTTGGTCCGCGCGAATTGCACCAAACCCCGCTGGCCGACATGCTGCCAGTGATCGTCGATCCTTCGGCCGAACTGCGAACATCGCCGAAGTATCCTGAGTTTCGTCCGCAGATCACGCCCCACGCTGCCCGCTATCCCTTCATGCAACTCGGCACCAGTGAAGCGGAAAATCTGAAGGCGTGGGATAACCTCGGCGAGCTTCCCTGGTATCAGCCTGTCTCGGCTTTGCACGGACAAGCGTTCGCTCTAGCCGAACATCCCACCGACAAATGTGCCGATGGCAAAACGCCCCAACCTCTGATTGCCGCCCGTCAGTATGGCAAAGGGGAAGTGATCTACCTCGGCATGAACGAAACGTGGCGACTCCGCAAACGCTACGGCGAGAAGTACTACCGTCAATTCTGGTCGCAGCTGATCTATCAGCTCGGCATGAGCCATGCGCTCGGGAGCGATAAACGTTTTGTGGCGCGGCTCGATCAGCAGCAGTATCGCGCCGAAGATAAGGTGACCCTCACCGTCGAAGCGTATGACGAAAACTACGAGCCGCTGACGGATGAAACCCTTCCGCTGCGAGGTCTGGAAGGGGAACTTACCATTCCTGCACCAAGCGGCGATGAAACGCGCACCATTAACGTGCCGATGCTCCGCGATGGTGTGTTTGAAGTTCGCATACCGGTCCTCGCCACGGGCGAATACAGCCTGCGTGTGAAAGATCCAGTGACGGGCAAGTTCGACGAACAGCGGTTCGAAGTGACGCCTCTTTCGGCCGAACGTCGCCGCGCGGTTCGGGACGAGAAAATCCAAAACGAATTGGCCCGGCAAACGGGTGGCAAATCGTACGACCTGACGACGGTTAGCAACCTTCCAGCCGATCTCGACGGCAAACCGATTGTCGAGAAGTTGACCCGCAATCACTCGCTCTGGAGCACGCCGCTGTGGCTCACGCTGGTGGTGGGATTGATGCTCTGTGAATGGCTCTCGCGAAAGATGATCAAGCTCACATGACCAAGCTAAGTGCACTACGATCACAACTTGCCGGGCTCGGACGAGCGCGTGCGACCGTTCGTTTGCTCACCGCCTGGTCGGCGACGGGGATCGCAGCGATCGTCGCGCTGGCAGGGGTGTTTTTACTCGACTGGCTATTCGCGCTCGAAGTCCTTCCGCGCATCGTCGTTATCCTGCTGGGGATCGTCGGTGTGGTTTGGACCTATCGCCGCTTCACGCAGCCGATGCTCGGGGTGCAAGAGACCGAGCAGGATCTCGCTTTGCTGGTCGAGAAGCATCAGGAAATCGATAGCGACCTCGTCGCTGCTCTGCAGTTTGAATCCCCCGAAGCAGCCACCTGGGGCTCGCGACAACTCGAAACAGCCGTCGTCGATTATGTGGTGAGTGCCACCTCGGCGATCAATGTGTTCGATGGTTTTTCGCGCGAGCAGATGGTTCGTCGTGGGAGTCTCCTCGGAGCGGGTCTGGCGATCGTGCTCCTGCTTTCGCTGATCTTCCCGCGCCATCTGAGCGCGTTTGTTAGTCGGCTGCTGCTCGGCTCGACCCACTACCCCACGGCGACCGTCATCGATGCGTTGCTCGTCAATAGCGATCTAGTGCTCAAAGATGGAGTGCGCGATAGTCAGCCCGACGATGCTCGCTGCGCTCAAGGGAAGCCGATTTCGCTCTTGATTCGCTGCCAAGGAAGCTTGCCCGATACCGGAATCGCGCGGCTGCAGTCGACAGCGGCGTCGGATAGTCGCACCACCATCGACCTGAAGCGGCTGACCATCGCCGAGCGTCAAGCGCGACTCGCGACCGCCATCGAGAAGATGAAAACGCTCGCTCAGTCGGATGAAAAACTTTTGCTGCCGCAGCAAAAAGAGCTGACAGGGCTGCTGGTGCTTGATGCCGCCGAAGTTGCGGCCCAAGTCTCTAAGGTGAAGCTCGCGAGAGGACTTTGGCAGCACATCGCCGCCACTGAAGCAGCTTTTAAAGCAGTTCCTGTCCAAGCAGAAGAATCGGCGATCTACGCGGGAGAGCTCGCGCGGCTGATGGATAACGTCACTTACAAGTTGTTCCTCGGCGATGCTTGGACCGACGCCGCCACCGTGGCGATGATTCCCCTGCCAGCGATCGAGCCGCAGCTGAAGATCACTCCACCAGCCTATGCCAAGTCGCTCGAACAGCCGATCCCAACCGGTCGTCAACTGGCACTGCTCGAGGGGACACGGGTCGACATCACACTCGCCTCGATCAACGGCAAAACACTCACCGAAGCCTGGATGACCTTGCGTTGGCGCGATCAGTCGCAGCGTGTTGTTTTCGCGAAAAGCAGCGACCCATCAAAGTGGGAAATTCCTGCCGGCACCAGCACACCCCTGACGAACCTGCGCGAAGAAGTTCGCTACGAAATTCAAGTCATCGACAGCGATGGACTCTCGCTCGAAACACCGCTGCTTGGCGCGATTCGCATTCGCCCCGATCGTCCTCCGACCGGTTCGTCGCAGCTGGTGCACCGGGTCGTGCTGCCGAGTGCATCTCCGGTGATTGAGTACCGCGCGAGCGATGATTTCGGCATCTCCTCGATCATGCTCGAGGTGGAAGTGGAACCCAAACGGGACGAACAACTCGTCTCCACCGAGTCGGCTGTCGATCCGTCGAGCAGCACCGAGCCAGGCAAACTGGTTCCTACGGTGAAGCACGAACTGGTGATTCTGCCTGCGGAAAAACCGGTTCTGTCCGGGCAACTGCCGATCTCGGGAAGCTATCCACTGCAGCTTGCGCCGTACAAACTTGGCAAAGGGGATCGGCTCAAACTGACTCTCCATATTTGCGATTATCGTGGCACGACCGAAGCCGGATTGCCGACCGGCCAAACGATTAAAACCGACCCGCTCGTTCTCGAAATCTCTGACGAAAGTGGCGTGCTCGCCGCGATCTCGGAAGCCGACGAACGCTCGGAGCAGCGACTTACCGACATTATCAAACGTCAACTTGGGATTGGAGAATCGCAATGAGACGAAGCACTCGTGGCCTCTTCGCATGGATGACCGACAAGCGAAAATCGCTTTCGGTGCTGATTGGTATGTCGCTGGTCGGAGGAGCTCTCGCCGCCGATAGTGGCGACGATCTGCGCCGTAAACAGCAGGCGCAAGAGAAGGCTCGCGCGCTGGCGGGCGAGCTCGTCGAAAGCGTGCTCGATGTGCAGCTAAGGCAGCTCGAAGAGAACGGCCTGAAGCAGTTGCCGATCTATAAAGATATCGCCTCGATGAAGGGGAATATCGCGCAGCTGATGAAGGCTGAGATGGAAGAGATTGTGCAGTTGCTAGTCAAAGCCCAAGAGGGAACGCAGGCCGAGCGACTCGCCAATTTCAACGCTGCTCGCGGCAAGATTCGCGAAGTGGTGGTGCATCTGATGGCCGAGCGTCAAAAGCTCTATCGCCGTATGCAGATCGCCCGACTCGCGGCGGAAGTGAAGCAGCTGATCAGTCTCGAAACCAAAACCTACAACACCACCAAAGCGCTGCCGACGCGCAAGGTCGACGAGAAAGAACGCGCTGCCCTGCTGACGATCGAAGATCAGGCCGACGTTCAGAAACTCTACTACCAACTCGTCGCCACGCTCGAAGATGTCTCGACCTGGAGTGGACAAGCAGGCGCTGGTGCCGCCGATGGTTTGCGGATCTTGAAAGTCGCGCAGGTTCAAGAGCAACTCACCGCTGCTGGACTCTTGCTTTCGCAAGCACAATTTGCCGATGCTTCGAAACAGCAGTACGGCGTGATCAAGGGGCTCACCGCGCTACTGGATAAGCTAGAAGAGACCCAGGGGTTGATCGACAGCGATCGCGAAGCGGCAATTCGGATGGTTCGCGAAATGCTCAAGCGGCAGCAAGAGCTCCGCGAGACCACACGCGAAACCGAGCTGACCGAGGACGCCAGCGAAAAGCTGAGTGAAGAGCAAACGCAGATTCAAAAAGATCTCGGAAAACTAGCCGAGCAGCTGAGCAAGTTCGACAACATTCAGCCGCTACTCGAAGAGGCGAAGGCTTCGGCGTTCGAAGCGGCCGAGGAGCTGTTCAGAATCGAGAAACAGCAAGCTCTGACCGATCAAAATGAAGTGATTGGCAATCTGGCGCAGATCGAAAAACAGCTGCAGCAAGGGGCCGATCTCGATCAAGCCGACAAGAGCGCCGATCAACTGGCCGAAGAAGTGAAGCAGCTCGAAGCGCTCGAAGAGAAGCTGGCCGCAGCAGCCGCCCAACAAGCGGAAGCGATGAAGGCAGCAGCGAAAGAACCTGCCAAAGCGGCGGAACTCGAAAAGCAAGTCGCCGAGGCCATTGGAAAGGCTCAAGAGGCAGCCGACTTCTCACCCGCCATCGATGCCAAGCTCGATCAAGCGACGGAAGAAGCCAAAGATGCCCAAGAGACCATTGCCAAGTCGGATGCGGCGATGGAAGAGGCCCGCGTCGAAGCTGCTGAAGATGCCACTCAGGCACTCGAGCAAGCTCAAGCGGAAGTAGCTCAGCAGCTCGCCGATCTCGAGCGTCGTCAGAAAGCTGTCGAAGTGGGTGAACTCGCGCGAGCCGCCGAAGCTCTCGAGCGCGCCGCTGCTGCCGAACGTCGTATCGCAGAAGCTGCCGAAGAATCAGCGATGGATGGTGAGCTGACCAAGGCCGAAGAACAAAAACTACAGGCCGAACAAGCCGATGTTGCCGAAGTGGCGGCCAAGATCGCCGAAGGGGTGAAGCAGACATCTCCCGAGACTTCCGAAAAATTGGCCGATACGGCCGAGGCCTCGAAAGCGACTGCCGAGAACATTGCCAAAGCAGCGGAGATGACAGGCGAGCCTGCCAAACAAGCGGCTGCCGAAGCAGCCAAATCAGCCAACGCTACAGCCGAGAAACTGGCCGAAGCTGCGGCCGAACTTCGCAAAGAAGCGGGTGAAGCAGCGGCCGAACTCGCAGCGATTGCAGGCGAACAACTCGAGCAGGCTGAAGCGGCGCGCGAGGCGGTCGAACAGCTCGCGTCGAAGCAGAATGACGATCTCAGCCAAGCGATCGAAAACCTTACCGCCGCGAAGATGAAGGTCGAAGAAGCACAGGAAGCAGCCGCTCGCGCGGCGGGTCGTGCTGAGGAAGCCAAAGCGAAAGATATCGCGAGCCAAATTGCCGAAGCGATGCGCGAGCAAGCCGAAGCGAGCGCCGCTGCCGAAGAGGTGGCGAGTGGTAAGGCCAATAGCCCGCTCGAAGCTGCGACCGAGCAGCAGGAAGTTGCCGAAGCGGCGGCTGCGACAGCCGAGCAAGCCTCTGCTGAAGTCGCCGCGCCGCTGAAGGAAGCTGCCAAAGCTGCCGCCGAAGCGGCCAAGGAAACTCTCGCCGGAAACTCGGTGAAAGCCGAAGCGGCGCGTAAAGCGACCGAGAACGCACTCGCTAAAGCCGCCGAAGCGGCCAAGCAAGCTGCTCAAGCGGCCAGCGAAGCTCCTGCCGGTATGCCCGATGCCACCGCTCAAGCTGAAGCCGCCGCTGCTGCTGCCGAAGCGCAAGACCTTGCTGAAGCCGCCGCTGCTGCCGCTGGACAACCGGCCGCTGAAGCAGGCGAAGCACTCGCCGAAGCTGCCGAGCAATCCGCTGCTGCCCAAAAGCAGATCGAGGCAGGTCAAGGCGAAGCGGCTGCCGCTCCCCAAAAGGCAGCTGGGGAAGCCTTGGAAATGGCGGGGGAAAAGATCGACGCCGCGCTTGCAAAACTAGCCGCTGAACAAGCGGCTGCTCTCGAAGCAACTGCTCCCGAAGCAGCTGCTGCAGGGGAGAAGGCCAGCTCGGTCGACGCCGCTGCTGCCGCCGCACTCGCTCAAGCAGAAGCTGCCGCCGAAGGTGCTGCCGAGGCCGCCGCCGAAGCGGCTGGTGAAGGAATGCCTCCGGGCGAAGGTCAACCAGCGGGCGAGCCAGCTGCGGGTAGCCCGATGCCGAGCGCCGAACAGGCTGCAGGCGAAGCGGCTGCCGCTCAGCAAAAAGTGCAAGAGAAAATTGACGAAGCGGCGGCCAGCCTCGCGGCTCGCGAGCAGCAGTTGCGTCGCGATAAAGAACTCGCTGAATCGATCGCCAAACTAGCCGAGGAACAGCAAGCAGCGCGTAACGACATTGCCGAAGCGGCGGCCGAGCTCGCCGGTGCTGCAGGGGATATGCCTGCCGGTGGTGAGCCAGCAGGCGAAGCCACTCCGATGGGCGAAGGGACACCTGCAGGTGAGCCAGCGGGTGAAGGGACTCCGGCCGGTGAACCAGCGGGCGAAGGCGCGCCGATGCCAGCGGGTGAAGGTCAATCCGGCAAGCCAGCCGGCGAATCCCAACCTGCGGGCAAGCCTTCAGCGGCTCTGCAAGCAGCCGCGCAGAAACTACAGCAAGCGACCGAGCAGTTCTCCGAAGCGCAGCAAGCAACGGGCGAAGGAGCGGCAGAGATTTCGGGACAAGCGGAAGTCGCCAACACCGAACTTCGCGAGGCGCTTGAAGCAGCTTCGCGACTCGGTGAAGAGATGCCTCCTCTTCCCGCTGGCGAAGGTCCTCCTGCTGGTTTGCCGATGGGCGAAAGGGCTCCTGCTGGCGAAGGTGCGCCGATGGGTGAAGCAGGTCAGCCTGCAGGCGAAGGAACTCCAGCTGGCGAGGGTACTCCCGCCGGTGAAGGTGCGCCCGCTGGTCAACCTGCTCCTGCAGGTCAAGCTCCAGCCGGTCAAGCTCCAGCCGGTCAAGGAACTCCCATGGGGGCGGGCCAACCTGCAGGTCAGCCCGCCGGGCAACCACAACCGGGCCAAGGCCAACCAAGTGGTCAGGGTCAACCTGGTCAAGGCCAGGGCGAGCCGGCTCAAGGTCAGCCTTCAGCCGCTCCAGCCGATCTTGGCACGGGACTCGTCCCCAGTTCGCCGGAAGCGACAGCCAACCAAATTGCCGGTTCGCAAGCCCTCGCGCAGGCAGCTGCCATTCAAGCGGCAGCTCCCCCTGCTGGTTCACAGCCGGGTCAACCGGGGTCTCCAAGTGCGGCTCAGTCGAGTGCTCAGCCCGGCGCCCAAGCGTCGCAAACTCCCGCCTCGCAGCCGACTCCCGGCAGCACGTCGTCGTCCGCCTCAGCAGGTGGCGCCGCCACGTCGGGCCAAAGCAACCAGAACCAAGATCAGCCGGAAATGAAGGGGCAATTGGCCGAGGCACCGAATGCCGACAGCCGAGGCAATGCCGCCGACCAGGATAGCACGCAGGCGAAACTTAAGTTCGAAGATGAGCCTTGGTTCGCCAAGCTCCCACCTTCGCTTCGCGCGTCGATTCAATCGAAGGCGCGCGGTAAAGCGCCACGGGGCTACGAAGAACGTCTCCGTCGTTATTTCGAAAGCGTCGACTAAACCAGTCGCACTTGATCGTGACTCAGCTCTTTCGCCCCGAGCGAAAGAGTTCTACCAAATTCGTGATTTGTTTCTCACTTACTTTTCAAAAACTCTGTAGCAATCGGTGATCTGCGAGACATAGTACTAACGAGACGCGTGGTACGAACCGACTCGCTGTGCACTCGAAAAATCGCTTCGCTTTTCGCTCCCAGGATTTACTGACATGACCGACGCCAAGAATGCCGACGACGTAGCTGAAGTACAGAAGTGCGAACGGGCCTACAACCGCTTGCGCGATGAGCTCTCGAAAGTGATCGTCGGTCAAAGCGACGTGATCGAGCAAGTGCTCGTTTCGATGTTCGCCAAGGGGCATGCCTTGCTCGAAGGTGTGCCAGGTCTAGCAAAAACGCTGCTGATCAGTTCGCTTGCCAAGTCGCTGCATCTCACCTTCAAGCGCATCCAGTTCACTCCCGACTTGATGCCAAGCGACGTCACCGGCACCGAGGTGATTCAGGAAGATCCTGAGACCCGTCAGCGCGGTTATCGCTTCCTTCCCGGACCGATTTTCGCCAACATGCTGCTGGCCGACGAAATCAACCGTACGCCGCCGAAAACCCAAGCTGCCATGCTCGAAGCGATGCAAGAGCGCACCGTCTCGGCCGGTGGCAAGATGCACCAATTGCCCGCGCCGTTCTTTGTGCTCGCCACGCAAAACCCGCTCGAGCAAGAAGGCACCTATCCGCTGCCGGAAGCTCAGCTCGACCGCTTCCTGCTGCATATCAAAGTCGATTACCCCAGCGGCGCTGAAGAATGGGAAGTTGCCCGCCGTGTCACCACTGGTCAAATGGGCGAGATCACTCCGGTCCTCACCGGCGACGAAATCCTGCAGTTCCAAAAACTGGTCACGCGCGTTCCCGTGAGCGATCAAGTCCTCGGCTTTGCCTGGGCGCTGGTGCGTGCTTCACGCCCTGGCACGAAAGAGGCTCCCGACTTTGTGAACCGCTGGGTGAACTGGGGTGCTGGTCCACGTGGTGTGCTGACTCTGGTCAGCTGCGCCAAAGCCCGCGCGATTCTCTACGGTCGCTACCACGCCACCGTCGGCGATGTGCAAGCGGTTGCGAAACCTGCCCTACGTCACCGCTTGGCTGGCAACTACGCCGCCCAGGCCAACGGCCTCAACAGCGAGAAGCTGATCGACATGCTGCTCGAAGCCATTCCGGCGGACAAGAAGTACGAAAAGCCTGCTGCCTAAGGATCGCTCCAATCATGACCACACTCACTGCTGGACAAGCCAGCAGTGCCACCCCAAAGCCAGCAGTGCCACCTCCATCAAGTTCCTTTTTCCTAGCCTGTAGCCTCTAGTCCCTAGCTCCTAGCCTCTTCCTCCGAGCCCTAGCCCCTTACCTCCGGTCTCTCCTTCACCATGGCCAAAAGCGTCTTATCCCGCTACATCGATCCCGACGTGCTGAGCCACGTTGCCGATCGTCATTTCGAGCCGCGTGGTCTTGTGATCGGCAATTTGGCCGGTGCACACAAGTCGCCACTCTCGGGCTTTGCGGTGGAGTTTGCGGGGCATCGCGAGTACGTGCCGGGGGATGATCCCAAACACGTCGACTGGCGCGTCTATTACTCGCGCGATAAGTATTTCGTCAAACAGTACGAGCTTGAAACCAACTTCGTCTGTCACATGGTGCTCGACGTCAGCGCGTCGATGCGCTACGGCGAAGGACGCCAGCAGAAACTTTTATACGCTTCGCAAATCGCTACGATGCTCGGCTATTCGATCGTGCGTCAAAGCGACAAAGTTTCGCTCGTAACGTTCGACAATCAAGTTCGCGGCACGCTCCCCCCGAGCAACTCGATGGACCAAGTGGTGCGGATGACGCATCATCTCGACGAGATCGAGCCGGTCGAAAAAACAGCGATGGCCAAGTCGCTGAACGAAATCGCCAGCCGACTGGGGCGGCGCGAGATCGTGATCATTCTTAGCGATTTCTTCACCGATCTCGACGAACTCGAGCCGGTGCTGCAACGACTCCGCTACAGCAAGCACGATGTGGTGCTGATGCAGGTGATGCATCACGACGAAATTGCGTTTGAACTCGATGGGATGGTGAAATTCGTGGGGCTGGAAGTCCCCGACGAGCTCCTCGCGCAGACCGACGACTTGCGGCGGGGCTACCTGGCGGCTGTGGCGCGGTTCAACCAGCAGTTCGAAGAGATCACTCAGCGGAACGGCTGCGAACGCATTTTGATCGACACCAGCCGACCGATGGACGAACTGCTGATCGACTATCTGAACAAACGGAGCTTGCAACTCCGTGCTCGCTAGCAGCTGCTGCGCGGTGTGCCCTCGGCGAATGCTACGGACGATTCCTTTGCCGTAAGCTCTAGCGGCCGAACTGGAAATTGCCAGTTCAATCGTCCCCTATCGCCAATCTATACAGTTGATCACTCTGTGGCGTCCTCGAGCAGTTATCCTAGGGGCGGTGTTTCTTGCCATGCTCGAAACAGCCCCTTTTTGTAAGAGCGGACGACCTTTCCGCTGCAAATTCCCGTCTAGTGGAATGCTAAACGCCACAAATAGCGCCGGAGGCACTTGCACTTTGCGCCGCTACGGAAGATAATCCCCCCACGTGTGGAACGTCTCCTTTCTGGGCAAGGCACTCGGTTTCCTTGTCAGACGTTCCCCTACCGCGTGCCCGAGTTTGGCACTCTGCACGCAAGCGCCTGGAGGCGGATAATGCGCTACTCTTTTCGGCTGGCCGAAGTCGTTGGCCACGTTCCCGACCCGCGAAAACGGCCTGGCACGATTAAGAACATCTGTGAATACACGGGACTCGATCGTCATCAGGTGGCTGCCCTCCTGAAAAACGAAGTGAAATACATCCCGCTCGATGCTCTTTCCAAGCTGTGCGACTACCTGATTGAGCGTCGTTTTGCGACGGCAGAAGAGCTTCCTGGTCGGCTCTTTGCGGTCGAACCCGAGCACTTTTGGGAACTGCTGGCACGTCGCCGCCGCCTCGAGTTGTGCGTCGGTGTTCGGCGCAGCGATGCCAACGACACCCTCGATGATGCCTGGGTCGTAGCGTCCGACTCCGTCCTGCTAGGCGAACTCCTCAACGGGGTCACCTCGCTCGGCAACACCATCCCGACCAAAACCGAAGAATCCAACGGTGCTCCCCCGCTCACCGCTGCCGATCTTCAGCCCGAACACCTGCACCAGTCGCTCGTTTGGAGCCCCGGGCAAGTGCCGACCGAAGAGTGCATGCTGCAGGCCAATGCAGTCTACGACACCTTCTGCAGCACCGCCGGCGACAAAGCGCTCATCTGCCTCGGCAGCAACAAGAGCAACCCGCTCGTCGAAATCCTGCTCTCCACCACGTTCGGCTGCGAACCTTTCGCCACGCAAGATGCTGTCGCATCGCCGTCGAAGCGCAGCTGTCCGATGTTCCTCCGCTATCGCGACAACGATCCCCACTTTGCCTCGTGCTTTGGTGGTTTGCGTCTCGGTAAGGGGCACAACACCAACGTTCCCGGCATCTACTACGAAACCAAAGATGGCAACTGGGATGTCGTGCAGTGGGACGCTAACACCCAAGATGCGGCGTTCGTGTTCTACATCCATCGCGAATCGCAAGGTCGCCTCGAAATGGCCCTCGGTGGCTACTCGGGACGAGCGACCCGACTGCTCGCCCGCATGCTTGCCCGTCGTGGTGAAGAATTCTGGCCACCTGTCTACAGCGGACATGGCATCCAGATTGGCGCGTTCGTGGTGAAGTTCACCCTCACCGGCAACGCCGAGCAAGATCGCGAACTGCTCCGGACCGATCTCTACGCCGGGACGGAAGTGATCCGCCTCGACAGCGAAGTGATCGAGCGCCGCATGCAGCCCGCTCTCGGCGAAGAATAATCTCCGCCCTGCCAACGATAGTTCATTCATGATGGCCAGTTCGACCCGTTCGAGCTGGCCATTTTCGTATCGATAGCGAACCTTCTCCACGCCAGGAATCACGCACATGGATCTGCACGGCAAAGTGGCTTTCATCACCGGCGGAACGCTCGGCATCGGCGCAGCAACAGCCCTGAAACTCGCCGAGCTTGGGGCCGATATCGCAATCGCCGCGCGCCAGCTCTCCGATGCTGCTCGCGAGGTCGAAGCCAAGATCACCGCGATCGGGCGCAAGTGCCTTCTCTTCTCGGCCGACTTCTCCCAGGAAGCTGATTGCCGCAACTCGATCGAGCAAGTCGCCACCCACTTCGGCCGCCTCGACGTGCTGGTGCATAACGCCGGTGGTCCAAGCAACGGCAGCATCACCGAGCTCACCACCGAGCAGTGGCAGCAAACACTCGCCCTGCATGTCACCGCCAACTTCCACCTCGCGCAGGCCGCTTTACCTCATCTTAAAGCCCACGGCGAAGGGGCGATCATCACCGTCTCGTCAACCGCTGGCATTCGGGGCGTCGCGGGAGCACTTGTCTATGCCACCGCGAAAGGTGCGATCCCTCAGTTCACCCGCTGCCTCGCGCGCGAACTGGCCGACGACAACATCCGTGTGAACTGCATCGCCCCCGGCGTGATTCGCACCCGCTTTCACGAGACGATGACAGCCGAGCGCAAAAAACTGAACCTCGAGCAGCGCATCCCGCTCCACCGCGAAGGAACACCCGAGCAAGTCGCCGACGCCATCGCCCTGCTCGTGACCAACGACTACATCACCGGCGAAACCATCGTCATCGACGGCGGCCTCACCAGCAGAATTGCGTAGGGCTTAAGGAAGTCCGAGTCACCCGGAATTGTCTAAGCATCGCTGTTCTCTACTACACTTTTGCCTTGTAAGATTAAGATCGAATGCAAAATATCGAGCAGACAATTTCAGCGGTTTCCACGATGTCGATTTCTGATCGACTTCGCCTTGCCGAGGCGATTTGGGATTCGCTCGACGATGCGAGTACTGCCTTGCTAACGCCTCAGCAGCACGCGGAACTCAAGCGACGCATGATGGAACATGAAACCAATCCTGGCTCCGCAATGACGCGTGAGGAAGTCGAACAACGACTGGCAGAGCTGCGGTGCAATCCACAGATGTCCGTCAATTGTTTAATTTTATGAAAGCGAGCTTCGCTCGCACGTCCCAAGCCGACGGCTTTGCCGTCGCATGCGGAACGCACCATCATGCCGAGATGCAAAATGATTCTTTGAAAACGCTCTATCTCTGGCCATGAGTTTCCAAGGATCACTGGCCAAACATGTCAATTCCTCGACGGCAAAGCCGCCGGCTTGGGAGGCGTAATGTCCAGATTAAACCAAGATTGTATGTGTGTAGCCGACCTACCAAACTTAGCGGCTAGGTTCATCTCCGATAATAGTAAGCAATGGATCGTTGAACTCGTAATCGCTCAAGCTTGGGTAATAGCGAGTCAACAAGGGCAGCGTTGTCGCGGAGGATGTTTCCAATCGCTCCGAGAATTTCAAGTCCCGAACTGCCAAGCTGCATAGCGGTTTCAAGCTGATTCGCCAGCTGAAATTGGCCGCGCACTTTTGCGACTGCCACTAGCGCGTTGACATAACGATATATCTCGTCAGCTGACATTTCCATTGGTAAATCTTGATCAAACATCGAATGCCTCCGCAATCGCACTCGATCGGATGTCCGTCCGCCGCCTCCTTCCATCTTATTGAATTTATCCAATTCGTAGATCGGCGTTTTTCACAGCCAAGGAACAATAACATAGGCCACCCTGGAGCCACCAACGGTTTTCCTTTACGATTCAGCGAAAAGCAAAAAACAAGAATCGTAAAAGGCAGCAACCACCATGGGATGGGCTACTGCGTACATCGCCAAGCTGCGCGAGGGGGAGACGGTTTCGTTTCGACCGCGCGGCAATTCAATGATCGGCAAGATCGAGTCGGGACAACTCTGCACGGTCCAGCCCCTTAACGACTGTAGCCTGCTGCAGGTTGGCGAAATCGTCCTCTGCAAAGTGCGTGGCAAAGAATACCTCCACCTGATCAAAGCGATTCAGGGAGGCCGTTTCCAAATCGGCAATAACCGTGGCCTCATCAACGGCTGGATCGGCGCTAGTTCGATCTTCGGTCGGCTGATTCGTGTCGAACCTTAGCTGCGTGGCAGCTCGATAAACTTTTTGCCAAATTTCTTCGTGGCGCAAATCGAAAGCGCACTTCTAGTTGCAAATCGCCACTCCTCTGAGCCGCTGTCAAGATGCCGCAATCTGTACATCGGTTCGGCTACAATCAGGCGCTCTGACTCGGCCGATTCCTGCGTGCCGGGCGGTCTAGGATTCTGCTGGCAAGGAGCTTTCGCGCTATGTCGGATCGCAAGTTCGTTCACCTGCACTGCCACTCGCACTACAGCCTGCTCGATGGGGCATCGTCGGTCCCCAAACTCCTGAAGCGCGCGAAAGAACATGGCATGAGCGCGCTGGCGCTCACCGATCACGGCAACCTGCACGGCGCACTCGAATTCTATAACAAAGCCAAAGCGCTCGGCATCAATCCGATCATCGGCTACGAAGCCTACATCGCACCCGGCAGCCGCTTCGAAAAGAAAGATGCCGCCAACAGCAAAGAAGCAAGCTACCACCTCACGCTGCTGGCACAAAATCGCCAAGGCTTCAAGAACCTGATTAAGCTCGCATCAGCCGCCTCGCTCGAAGGTTTTTATTACAAACCGCGCATCGACAAAGAAATTCTTCAAGCGCACAGCGAAGGAATCATTTGCCTCTCGGGCTGCGTGTCGAGCGAATTTTCTAACGCCGTGCTGCGTGGTCATGGTGGCGACAAAGAACTCAAAGACGCGCAGGAAATTGCCGGCTGGTTCCACAAAGTTTTTGGCGACCGCTATTTCCTCGAGATCATGAACAACGGAATCGACATCCAGCGATTCCAACTCGAAGGGGCGGTCGATGTCGCAAAGAAAATGGGGCTGCCACTCGTAGCCACCAGCGACGCGCACTATGCCTATGCCGAAGATGCTGAAGCGCAAGACGTGCTGCTGTGCGTGAACACTGGTAAGTTCCGCACCGACACCAATCGAATGAAGATGGAAAACGGCTCGTTCTATCTCCGCTCGGCGGAAGAAATGTACGAGCATTTTCACGGACTCGAAGATGCTGTCGCGCGCAGTCAAGAGATCGCCGACAGCGTGCATATCGATCTCGAACTCGGCAAGCGTCACTTTCCGGTCTACCCCATTCCACCCGAGAAAACTGCGGAAGATTATCTCCGCGAACTCTGCGTACAAGGGCTTAAAGAACGTTACGCCGGCGACGAGGAAATGCTCCCGGGTGGCGAGCTTTCGGAAGTTGTTGTCGCGCGTCTCGAACGCGAACTAAACGTCATCAACAAGCTCGGATTTCCCAACTACTTCCTCATCGTGTGGGACTTCGTGCGTCACGCGCGCGAGCAAGATGTTCCAGCGACGGCGCGTGGCAGCGGCGTCGGCGCACTCGTCTGCTTTGCGCTTTATCTCAGCCACGTTTGTCCGATCAAATACGATCTGCTGTTCGAGCGATTCCTCGATCTCAATCGTAAAGAAGCGCCCGATATCGATATCGACTTCTGCAAAGATCGACGTGGCGACATCATTCGCTACGTGAAAGACAAGTACGGCGAATCGAACGTCGCGCAGATCGGTACGTTCGGAACCCTCGCCGCCCGCGCGGCCATTAAAGACGTCGGCCGTGTGCTCGGCATTCCGATGGAGCGCGTGAATAAAGTCACCGCGATGGTCCCCGATGAACTCCATATCCATCTGAGCGATGCGCTCGAAAAGAGCGACGAGCTGAAAGCTGTTTACAACGGCGATCCCGACGTTCGCGAAATGCTCGACCTGGCGATGCGCATCGAAGGGCTCGCGCGGAACGTCGGCACCCATGCTGCTGCGGTGGTGATCGCCGACAAACCGCTCACCGAGTATGTGCCGCTCGGACGAGTCGGCGGCAAAAGCGACATCATCACCCAGTGGTCGATGGGCGACGTCGAAGCGGCTGGCTTGTTGAAGATGGACTTCCTCGGCCTGCGAAACTTGACGATCCTCAGCAAAGCGGTCGAAATCATTCAGCAAACGACCGGTAAACGGGTCGATCCGTACAAGTTTCCGCTCGACGACAAACGAACCTTTGCGCTGCTGCAGCGCGGCGAAACCAAGGGCATTTTTCAGCTCGAAAGTGGTGGCATTCGCGATCTTCTGCAGAAGATGAAGCCCGACCATTTCCGCGACATCATCGCCACCAACGCCCTCTATCGCCCCGGTCCGCTCGAAGGTGGTATGGTCGCCGACTACGTCGCGGTGAAGCATGGTCGCAAGCAAGCGGAGTACATCCATCCCGTTTGCGAAAAGATCCTCTCCGAGACCAACGGCGTGATGGTCTACCAAGAGCAGGTGATGCGAATTCTGAACGAACTCGGCGGAATCGAGCTCGCTGCTTCGTACACCGTGATTAAGGCGATCAGCAAAAAGAAAGAAGACCTGATCAACAAGAACAAAGTGCAGTTCTTGAAAGGGGCGGTTGAAAAAGGGATCACCGAAAAACAGGCCGACGACTTCTGGAACCTGATTATCAAGTTCGCTGGCTACGGCTTTAACAAGAGTCACTCGACCGCCTACGCGCTCATCGCTTACATGACGGCGTATCTCAAAGCGCACTATCCGGTCGAGTTCATGGCCGCACTACTCTCGGGCGATATCCAGGGGCGTAACTTCAAAACCAAAGACTCCCTCGTCGAGCATTTGGAAGACTGCACGCGCATGGGAATCACCGTGCAGCCCCCCAATGTGAACGAAAGCAACGTCGATTTCGCCGTGAAAGATGGAAAGATTCTGTTCGGACTTTCCGCAATCAAAGGTTGCGGTGGGTCGGCTGGCGAGTCGATTGTCGCCGCGCGCACCAAGGGGGGACCGTTTCGCGATCTGTTCGATTTCTGTGAGCGTGTCGACGCCACCGGCTCGAGCAAGGGAACGATCGAAACCCTCATTAAAGCGGGGGCTTTCGACTGTTTTGGTGCTCGCCGCTCGCAGCAGTTTGCGATTGTCGAGCGCGCGATCCAGTCGGGGCAATCCGTCGCAGCCGACCGTAAAAGTGGCCAGAAAAACTTGTTCGGCGCGTTCGAAGAAGAGGAGCCCTCGAAGGCCAAATCGACCACCCTTCCCGATGTTCCAGAACTCGCCAGCAAGGAAATGGCGACGCAAGAGAAAGAAGTGCTCGGCTTCTATCTTTCGAGCCATCCGCTCGACGAACACAAACGAACGCTGGCCACGTACCGCAGTCACACAACAGCCGACATCGGCCCGATTCCCGATCGCTCGGAAGTGATCCTCGGCGGCATGGTCTCGGCCATCAAGCTCTCGAATACGAAGAACCCCAAACCTGGTGCGCCATCGCGTTATGTGATGTTCGACCTCGAAGATACCGAAGGCACGATCCGCTGCATCTTGTGGCCCGATGGCTATGCCGAAATGGGACAGATGGTTCAGCCCGACGCCATCCTGATGGTGCGTGGTGCGATCGATAGGCGTGGTGGCGAAGAAGCCAACCTCGTCATCAACGAACTGATGCCGCTCGATCAGCTCAGCACGCGTTACACCTCGGGCCTCGTGGTGCGTGTCGACACGCGCGATCAGCCCGACGACTGCCTGCTGAAGATTCGCGAAATCACGCGCGGCTATCCGGGGGATAAGGAACTGCAACTCGTCCTGGTGCTCGACGACGCCAGCCGCGTCCATATGCGGGCGCATAAGATGAAAATCGATGTAACCCCAGAACTCCGCACACGCCTCGACGATTTGCTGGGGCCAGGAAATTTCCAGCTCCTGACCACTCCGCCCAAACCGTCTGCCGATCGTCCTGGTCCTCGTCGTCAGTATCCGCGATCGCCGAATTCATAAGCCAATTCGCAACTCGCAGCGACCGCAGCTATGCTATCGGGCTAGCTTCTCGAACGTTTTCGCGACTTTCATTTCCAGGAATCTCTCGGAGCTTTGCTACGACCATGAAACGGACGCGCATCTGGATTGCAGGTGGTTTGGTACTCGGCATTTCGGCCCTCGCTCAAGCGTGGTGGGTCGATGAGTACAAGAGTGGCATCGTGTGGCCCACACCGCCGGTCGTCACGCCGGGCGAAGCTGGAAAGGCTCCCTCCGATGCGATCGTTTTGTTCGATGGCACCAACCTCGACGCCTTCGAGGGGGGCGATAAGTGGGTCATCGAAAACGGCGAAGCGACGGTTGCTAAAGGGGGCATTACGACCAAGGAGAAGTTCGGCAGTTGCCAGCTGCACGTCGAGTTTGCTTCGCCCGCTGAAGTGAAAGGGAAAGGGCAAGGTCGCGGCAACAGCGGCATTTACCTGATGGGTCGCTACGAAGTGCAAGTGCTCGATTCGTTCGAGAACGAGACCTACGTCGACGGCCAATGTGCTTCGATCTACAAGCAACAGCCTCCGATGGTGAACGCTTGCCGCAAACCGGGAGAGTGGCAAACGCTCGACATCATTTTCACGGCTCCAGCATTCAATGACGACGGCACGGTGAAGTCCCCCGCCTTCGTCACGGTGCTGCACAACGGCATTGTGGTGCATAACCACTTCGAGCTGCTCGGCGGAACGTCGTACGTCGAAGCGCCACGCTATACGAAGCACCCCGAGCGCGAGCCGATTTCGCTTCAGTTCCACGGCAATCCCGTGAAGTATCGAAACATTTGGCTTCGCGAAAACATTACGCCGCTGGTCGGCACTCCTCCGATGACAAAAACGGAAGAGCCGAAATCGGAAGAGAAATCCGAGAAGCAGGACGAAGCGAAGCCCGAGGAAGCCAAGAAAGAGTAGCTCTGTAACTGCGATCGGCTACTCGAGCTTGCCCCAGATCTTTTGGAGCAGAGCATAAGCAGCGGGGTCGTGCGACTGCAGCTCGCCCCGCACGAACGGAAAGAAATCGTTCGTGCCAAGATACGATTCGCTGAGCTCGGCGAAATATTCTTTGTGATCGGTGAGCGCGTAGTGCTTACGCGTTCCGCCGTTGATGAAGCGGACATCTTCGTACAGCTTCGCATCGCGCGCCTTCTTGAAGACCTCGATCACCTCGGGATGATCGAACGAGAGAAACTGATCGTGGTAGGCGTGTGCCAGTTCGTGCATCACGCACCATGGCTGGGTGCGATGATGCCGCGGATTGATGTAGTGCGATGCCACCGGGATATGCACGCAGCGAGCCAAACGCACATCGTGGCCATTGGCGCGGAGCCATTCTTTCGACGGATGGTACTGCATGGCCCTGAGGCGAGCGTTATCAGCCTCGACCACAATCACCACCGTTTGCAGATCCTTGATGCGATCGCTGGCGAGCTGCTGTTTGATGTCGAACAAAGCATGCCCGAGCATCTGCCGGGTTTTGGTGAGCACCTCGGCATGTTTGGCTTCGAGCATCGAGGGGGCGAGGCGAATGGTCCACCCCTCGATCGTTTCGTCGGTGTACTCCAGATCCGCAGCCGCAGCACTGCGAAATCCAAGCATCAGCAGCAGCACGACGACCAACTTCGCCACCGAACCAACATGCGAGCCTAGTGGCGAAGTCATAAACGAGTCTTTCGAAAGTGCGAAGCTGGCTGAATGAGAGTATCGACAAACGGGCAACTTGCGGGCTATTTGCTCTCGCCCTTGAGGCTCGCGAGAAACGCCACGAGGTCGCGCAGCTCGCTCTTCGAGAGGTGCTTGGTCAGATCTTCCGGCATCGAGCTTTTGCCCGACTTACGCTGGTCGATGTTCTCTTTCTCGACCGACACGATCTTCCCTTCACCGGTCATCAGATCGACACGCTTGTCGTTTTCGAACTTCACGATTCCCGAAAGGACGTTGCCATCGAGATCGAGAATCGTCACGGTCTCGAAGTTTTTGGCAATCGCGCGATTGGGGTCGGCGATCGCTTCGAGCAAATACTGGCGTGCTTTATCGGTGCCGATCTTCGTCAGTTCGGGCCCCACTTCGCCGCCGGTTTGAGCCACCTTATGACAACGGACGCATGAGACCTGCGTCTTCTCGTAGAAGATGACGCGGCCCGCATCGGCATCGCCACCTTCGAGGCATTCGATGAACTTAGCGACGGGATCGCCAGCAGCACGAGTCGACTCGTACTTCTTCAAACGGTCTTTCACTTCGGGCGATTCCGACTTGGCGGCTGCCTCAACCAGATCGAGGCTGGCATAGGGGGGGAACTTGCCGGCAAGAAGTGTGTCGAGTCCTTTCGTAAGGACTGCATCGGCATCACTCGTGGCGAGCGAGCCGAGCACGACGAGCGCTTGCTGGCGATCGACTCCCTGGCCATCGAGGGCAGCGATTTCGAGCAGTGGAAACGCCTCGGCTGGTTTGATGAGCGCCAACATACGAAGCGCGGTCGAACGGACGTAAGGATCAGCATCCTTGAGCGAAGTGGAGATCAGTTCGTTGAGCTTGTCGCTGCCGAGTTGACCGAGGATCCAGAGCGAGTCGGCACGCGACTTTCCGCTGAGCGATTTGTCGGATAGCAGTTCGATGAGAATCGGCGCGATTTCGTTGATCCCCAGGCCAGCGGCCACTTTCGCAGCTTCGGAGCGAACCTTATCGCCACCGGTCAGCATTCCCGCGATGTTCGCTTGGAAAGCAGTTTTGGCGATGGCCGAATCGCGAGGCTCGAGGGGATTCCAAACGCCGATCACCCGATCGCGCGAACTTGGCTTGGCCCAATTGGCGAGCATGCCGAGCGCTTCGAGACGAAGCGTTTCGCTCGGGGTGCTCGAAGCGGCAAACTTGGCAATTCGTTCGGCTGCTTCGGCTGTTCCGAGGCGGAAATTTGCTCCGAGCATGCGGCGAGCCAAAGCGTCGTCGGTGACGGCGGGGGAGAGTGCAGCAGCAAGCGTTGGAAGCGCGGCCGCGACCGGGACATCGTAAATCGCACGGGCTGCTTCGACACGCACCAGTGGATCGATGTCATTGACGAAGAGACCCAGGTCGGGACTCTTCAAACGACGTAGCGCCAGAACCATCGCCATCCGAATCGAGGGGGACGAGCTGGTGTAGTAGACCTTCAGATTCTCCTCCGAACGAGCGGCGCCGACGAGTCCCATCACCGCAGCGTGACGAATCACAGGGTCGGCTGCACCGGTGTCGTCGGCGAGCTTCACGAGTCCTTCGATCGCCGACTTATCGCCCAGATATCCCAGGGCAATGGCTGCGAAATGACGAACGCGAGGTTCACTATCGCTAGTCAGTTTGAGGAGAGCAGGCAGTGCGGCGGCGAGTTTCAGTTCACCCACCATCTTGGCAGTTTGGGCTCGCACTTCACCAGCATCGTCGGCCAGCAGGGCCACCAGAGGCTGAGCAATCGAGGGGTCGCGTTTCAGCCGCGCGAGTTGTGCGAGGCCCCACACACCATGCAAACGGGCGAGGAGCGAATCGCTCGATTTTGCGAGCGTAGCGAGTGCAGCAGCTTCGTTTTTCTCAACCAGGGCGAACTGCGATTCCATACGGACGCGACGATCGGCGTGCGCGGCCAGTTTCACAAGCTCGGCGGTTTCGCGGTGCGAAAAACCTTCGGCGAGTAGTTTTTTCACTTCCAGCACGATCGCCGATTTAGCAGCTTCGGCGGAAGCAAACGTGTAGAGGCGCCCCTTGTTCTCGCCATTCCAACCGTTCACCCAGTCCGACAGCAGAATCGAACCATCGGTGTTGAAATCGACGTCGGTCGCCAGCACATTCCAGAACGTTTGCTCGTCGTCGACGAGTTCGAACGAGGCTCCCTTGGGCTTGTTGCGGAACGTACGAACGCCGCTGTTGCCCGGTCCACCACGGAAATCGCACAGCAAAAAGCGACCCCGGAAATGGTCGGTCATGCCGGTGCCGGGATCGAACGCAAGTCCCGAAGGACCATCGGCGAAATTGGTGATCGGGGGAATGATGTAAGCAGGCTGTCCTTCGTGCTGGGGATGCCAGATCTTTTCGCGATTGAAAGGACCACGATCGCTGAGGTACTGATATTCCATGCGCCAACCGGTATCGCCACCTTCGACCACATAGACCCAGCGGGCGCGATCGCCGCTGTCGCTATTGTTGTCGCCGGTGAACAGATTGCCGTGGTCGTCGAAAGCGAGCTCTTGCGGATTTCGCAAACCGGTTGCAAACATTTCGAGATTCGAGCCATCGAGCTCGCAGCGAAGCACGGCACCGTTCGATGGATTCACAAAGTGTTTGTCACCTTGCTTCACGTTCAAGCCACGATCGCCGATGCTGAAATAGAGTCGGCCATCTTGCCCGATGATGAGCCCGTGCATGTCGTGGCCACGAAAGGCAAAGCGAACACCGTAGCCTTCGTGCAGGCTCTTGCGGTCTTCTGCGACACCGTCGTTATCGGCATCCTTGAGCATCCAGAGATGAGGGATGCAGGTGTAGTAGGCGGTCCCTTTACGAAGCAACACACCTGCGCCGGTTCCATCGACGATTTGATTGAACCCCTTGGCAAACACGGTCGATTTGTCGGCGACACCATCCCCATTGGTATCTTCGAGGAGACGGAGGCGGTCGTCGTGCTTGGTGTAGTCCCCCGCTTTATCGCCGAGATGTTTCAGGATGTAAGCGAGGCGGTCTTCGACCGTTTGAGCAGCGAGATCGTCGTCGAGCCAATGGGCGTGGCTGCGATTGTCTTCCACCCCTTTGCTTTGACGAAAGGTTTCGCACACGATCACGCGGCCGCGCTCATCGATACCGAAGGCGACTGGGTTTGCCACGAGCGGTTCGGCGGCAAAGAGCGAGACGGTGATCCCTTCGGGTTTTTTGAACCCCGACATCACTTGCGAGGCATCTTGCGATTCCCCGGCGATGGTGGGCTCTTCCGCAGGGCCAGCTGTTGGCACAGCCAGAAGCGATCGAAGCGAAAGTGTGAGGGCCAAGAGTGGCAGGATGCCAGCGGTGGCGAGAGAGCGAAACGATGTCACAAACATGATGAAAACGAAAGCCTGAGAGAGGTGATTTTGGTGGGCACTGATTGATCAACAGCGGCGCACCAGTGGCGCGACGTGGGAAGCCTTTAGCCTAGTTTTTCGCCGTCGCAGTCGCAAGCAACGAACCGTGGGGAGTGGGGCAGAATTCCCGTATTTCCTAATGACTTGGCGGTCGTTTTCGTTACATCCACGCGGTATGTTGAACTAGTGCGAGAGATAGAGCCTGGCCGATCGAGAACGATTTTGCAGAGCCCTGCAGCACGAACACGAAATGCTCGACCGAGCAAACCCAACTGTAAATCCAACTATGGCGATCAAGTGTGCGAAATGTGGCGAGGAACTTCTCGGTGCCGTGAATCGCTGTTGGCGATGCGGACAGAAGTTTGCCGATCCGCTGATCACCTCGCTCCCACCGCAGCGCGGGGCGCTAGTGCCCGAAGTGGTGACGGCCGAACTGGCCACCGCTCCAGCAGAAGCAGCGCTGGCAGCCGACGTGGTCGCTGCCACAGTCGCCGATGCTGATGCGACCGCGATCGAGCCTACAAACGCTAATCCTGAGAGCCAAGCGGCCGCGCCGGCAGTTGCGGTGATGCGTCGCGGAAGTCCGTTTTTACCGGGAGTAGAGCTGACACGGATCGATATCCAACCACCGCCGAGCGCGACGAGCAGCCTCAGCGACGACGAGCAGCGTGTGAGAGATCGGCTGCGACGCGTGAGTGGTCCGCCGAATCACGCCGCCACCGGGGGCGCGATTGCAGCCATCGTTTGCGGATTTTTTGCCGTGGCTGTTTCTTTCTTCTTTTGGAGCGGCGCGCTGGTGGCGCTGATGGCCCTTTGCTTTGGCGTGTGGGGGCTGCGTTCTCCCAAACGTAACTGGGCCCTCGTCGGGATGCTCATCGCCTCGCTTGCCGTGGCGATGGGAACCTATCGAGGAGCGGTCGACTTCTACATCTATCGCAACCAGGTGAGCCCTTGGGGCAGCATCGAAGAAGAGAACGGTGGGATCGTCCCGTAGATCTCGCTGCTGAAGCTCCTGCGCGTTAAGCCACTGGAACTGGAGCAGGCGAACCGTCGCGGGCATCGAGCCAAGTGATGATCGCTTCGGCGCTGGTGAAGTTTGTCGCCAGAGGGACGTTGTGGACGTCGCACACGCGCATCAAAGCGCTCACGTCGGGCTCGTGCGGCTGAGCAGTCAGTGGATCGCGAAAAAAAATCACCGCCGTGATCTTCGCTTCTGCGACGCGCCCACCAATGATCAGATCGCCACCATCGGGACCATGCGCTACGCACTCCACCGCGAGCCCTGTGTCGTGCATCACAAGCCGTCCTGTGCTCCCCGTTGCGACAAGCTGGTAGCGGGCCAGAACCGACTTATACTTCCGAACAAACTCGACCATCGTCGGTTTTTTCTGGTCGTGTGCGATCAGTGCGATCATGAAAACCTGCTTTGAGGCTAGCGTGCTATTTACTGCGTTTTGGCCGGGGAATGAGCGGGCATTTTGATCAAGTCGGCAGGCCGCGCGAGGGACGACTCGGCGATCTCCACTTCTCCCGAAACAATCGTGCTGAGGATCAAACCGGAGTCGCCGCCGGTCCACTTAAGGAGCGTATGCGAGAGTCCGGGACGATCGTAGCGAAGCGTCGCATCACACAAAGTGACGTGCGACGAATCGCGAATCTCAAGCGAAGTCGGTTGGCAATCGAGCAGCGTCAATCCGCGCAGCTGAAGTCGCTCGCATTTCTCGATCAAGAGCGCGGCAACTTCGGTGGTGTTGTCCCCCGCCGACTGCAGATGCAGCGATTCGATCGTGAGATCTTGGCAGGCGGAGATGCGTACACGGTTGCTCGCTTCGTCGGTGTAGCCATACATCGGATTACGCTCGAGCATGTTGCCGGTCAGCACCACTTGCTGGCAATTCTCGAGTACCAGGTTATGCGACCACCCTTGCCACATCGTGTTGCCGGTGATCGTGGCGCCACGCACTCCCGATAGATGAACGTTGGTTTGCACATCGGAGAAGACGTTGTCAGCAATCGTCACGTGACCGCATTGCACGTCGACCATCTCTCCCTTCATTTTGAACTTACCTTGGCCGAGGATTCGGACATTGGCCGACTCGGGCGCGTTGCGGCCATGCTGAATCGTACAGCCGACGATCGTCACTTCCGCAGTCGAGCCTGTGCTGCAATCGATGAGCACATTGGCTGTCGGTGGTCCTTCGGGCGACTGACACGCTTCGATATCGCACCCCACGATATGCAGGTTACGAACCTCGCCACCACGTGTCACCACACCGCCGCCGCCACAGTAGCTGATATGCGAACCGGTGATGTTGGTTTGATGCAAGTTCACCTGATCGAGCAGCACACCACAGCCGCTGTTCTCGTAGATATGGCAATCGCTGATCAGGACGTTGCGATTCCGCTCGACCAGTCGCACACCGTGGCGCAGTTTGCGGAGCAAGACGCCGTCGATCGAGATTTGCATGGTGCCGCGAGCTTCGATTCCATCGGCCTCGGCATGAGCCCCCACGATCTCGATTCCGCTGATGCGCGGCATCCGTTCTTTTTCCCAAACGTCGGCCATCACCGACTTGGGGTCCGCCGTCCCTCCATGGGTGCCGATCACCTGCAAAGCGGGACCGGGGGCGAACATCATCAGCCGCGCGGTGCCGGTGCCGCTGATGCCGAGCCGACCGGTGGTGTTTAAGCGGGCGACGATCGAGCGGGTCAGTTTGTAATCTCCTGCTGGGAAAACGACATCGCCATCTCCTTCGTCGATCGCGCGCTGAATCGCTGCGGCATCGTCGGTTTGACCATCTCCCACCGCGCCGAAATCGCGCACGGTCAGCAGACGTGGCCGTTGGCCACCGACTCGGCTGGTGCCCGGCCCCTCGGGAGCAGCGCGCAGCACACCCAGCCCCGCAATTGCCACAAGCCCCAGCAAACTAACGAGCAGCGTGCGTGGCAGCCACTGCGGCACCCTGCCATCAGGTGTTCCGGTCGGCTGAGCATGGTCGTGCGACATCGCCAGTTCCTTGCAATTCGGGTGTCACGGGAGTTGCCAGGGGTCCCTAAAAACATTCAGCAGACGCTCATCGTAGGCGAAACCTTCGCCCCTTGCTCTTACGATCGCATACTATTCACTGCCGTTAAAGTCAGCATATATTACGCAGGCCATTTAATCGGCACGCTCAAGTGCCATGAGGCTCACGAGGAAAGCTCGGCTGAGATCCTGCTCGACTGACATCTTCACGTCGACTCGGCCGGTGTTATACGCATGGGAGGTTTTTCAACATGTTCCGCAAATTTGTCCCCCTTTGGGCGGCTGTCGGGCTCGTCTGTGGCTTGCTCGCCACAAGCCAGGCTCACGCTGGTCGCCGCTGGTGTGCTCCGTGCCCACCTGCTCCCTGTGCCGCTCCTTGTGAGACCGCCACAGCCGCACCACAAACGATCACCAAAAAGGTGATGGTGCCAGTCGTCACCTACAAGACGATGACGGTTCCCGTTGTGGTTCACAAGCCTGTCACGCGCACCAAAATGGTCACCTGTCAAAAGATGGTGGCTGAAAAGGTGGAAGTGAAAAAGATGGTCACGGTGATGATGCCGAAGACCGAGAAGCGGACCGAGTCGTATGAAGTCTGCACCCCCGAGTGGAAAGAAGTGAGCCGCGAAGTGACGGTGATGATTCCTACCAAGGAAACCAAAACCGGCGTTCGCAAAATCTGCAAGCCTGTGATGGTCACCGAGACCCGCATGGTGTGCAAAGATGAAGGCTCGTGGCAATGCAAGAGCTACGTCGACAACTGCGGCTGCACACGCACCTGCAAGGTGTGGGTCCCCAGCATCGTGAAGATGGAAGTTCCGGTCACCGTTTGCAAGATGACGCTCGTTGAAGAGCCCTACAGCTGCGAAGTGACCGTTTGCAAGCCAACGCAAAAGACGGTGACCGAGAAGGTTTGCAGCTACAAGCGTGAAACCAAGACGCGCGAAGTGGAATACACTGTGTGCGTTCCAACGCAGGTGGAAAAGACCTTCCACGAAACCGTTTGCAAGAGCGTCCCTTTCGAGAAGGAAGTTTCGTACTGCGAAATGGTAGCGGAAACCGTGAACCGCGAAGTGCAAGTCCCTGTGACCGAAATGGTCGAGAAGGAAGTCACCTACACCCTCGCTGCCGACTGTGACAATTCGGCTGCTGTCGAGTGTGGTCCTTGCCGCGCTCGCCGCCGCTGCTGGTAAGCACCTTCAGCCCCTCGCCGATCAACCTCTAAGGGCCGACCACTCTTCACCGAGTGCTCGGCCCTTTTTTTATGTCTCGCGCGATTCGCCTTTATCTCAAAAGGTTTTTTACTTCGGTTCTTCGATTAAGCGGAGTGTGGAACTGCGTACTTTCAGGTCGTGGTTGGTCGGCAATTGCAGGCGTGTGATCGAGCGGAACGGAATCACGCTTAGCTCGCCAAAACTCGGATCTTCGTACTGGATCAACAGGTAGTCGTCGCCGCAGTGAGTCACCTTCCCGACGCGACCGGTCACCAGTGGCGTCACGGTGGTCAGAACTTGCTTGAGAGGTTCCGCCCCGCTGTCGGAACCCTCTTTTTTCGCTGATTGCTCTTTGAGGAACTTTTGTGACTCCTGCTCGAGAGCGGGATATTTTGCACGCAGTTGATCGAAGGAAAGTTTGTTCTTCAAGGCGTCTTGAGCGATCGAATAGACTTCGTCGCTGAAGATCCGAACGCTATAGCCGTCCGAGTTCTCTAGACTACGAACACTCACCCCTAGCCCCGGCTTAAAGAACTCCTTGAACTTGGACGGATAAAGATCCTCAGCCTGTAGATGCGAGGGACTTAGCGCCAAGGTGACCAGCACGAGCGCAAGCGAGAGAAACCGTTGCATGCGAAGTTCCCAGTATCGAGAGAGGTGAGGAAGCGACCTTCGCTTCCATTGTAAAGTAGCTGTGAGTTTGAACTCAACTACCAAAAACGCCACCAGGGGCGCTTCGCAGCATCGCCGGGATGCTGTGGATCGCGTAGTGCTTGCAAGCGCTGGGCCGCTTCAGCAAGAGGCTGCAAATCGGGCGCGAGTTGATCGCAGAGATGTGCACAACCGTGGTCGGCCAAAGTCAACTGAATCAGTCGATCGGTCCCCCGATAGCGTATGCATTGCAATTCAGAAAGCCGGACAGCATCGAGCATCTGAGCTGTTTCGGCCGGAGTCTCAGGCTGACGTTTCACATAGCAATGGGGAAGAGTCCCCGGAATACCCTCATGCTGTTCTTCGACGATGTCAAAGAGTGTCGGCGCACAACTGCGAGGCAAATCGCATAACGTGCAGCAATCGGCGGCGACATAGAAGTCTCCCGGCACGTTCGAACGATGTGGCGTCTGGTCGTTCAAGGTGGCTGCTCACGCTGAGAGAGTGGGGGCCTGATGCATGTTGGCAAATTCATCCTACTTGGAAAAGCTGTCAGCGTGTGATGTTATTCTTGTTTCCAATTATCCCTGTGTCCAAGGTTTGCCTTGCCCTTGTTCGACATAGCTGCGGAGGCTGTCGCCGAGGAAGAATTGCCAGCCGCTTTTGCAGCTCTCATAGCACTCGAGCTGCGCGAGCCTTTCGTGGGTGAAGTTGAAGATGCACTGCTCGTCGCTGTGGGGGACGATCTCAAAACGGATGATCGTGCCGATCCAGTCGTGCAGATCTTCGTAGGGCAAACTGGGGCCGTGACTCGATTCGATGCACTCCCAAACGAGCGTGTTGGGACGAGCCAACTCGATCGTCCGCATCACGGCATGAAAACCGGCAGCGGGAAAGTGGTAGCTCGAGATGCTGCCGACTTGCGAATCCCCTTCGCAAAAAGTGGTCCACCAGCGGGCACAGCCAGCCTGGGTCGTGAGGGCGTCGAACAGCTGGTCAGCTGAAGTGCGAAGTGTAAGTTGCAGCGTAAAATCGCGTGTCGTGCCGGGCTGGGTCATGGAACTTGGCTCTTCAGGGATGTGGGTCGGAAAGTCGCGTGGGTCAGAATGTGTTGACAGCAGGGGAGCTGAAAGATTGTCGATCAAAACTGCCCGCGATCGACCACGAACTCTGCAAAAATCGCGGAATTGCTAGCAGTGCTAGCGTCTGGCACCAATCTCCCACAATCGCGGTAAACTTGGCAACCTTGGCAAGAGCCGCGCTTTCAGGAGGATTCGGAGGAATTCCTACGACCCTCCAGCCGATGAGTTATGCAGCGGAGACTGCGCGGCTGAAGATCGGCCTGCGACGGTTGGCGCTATCGACCTGCAGAACGACGATCGACCTACGTTTCGGAGAGTCACCATGCGACTTGGATTTGCGGCCTGGACTGCTATGGCAGTGGTGGCCTTCGTTGTTTCGAGCGCCCAGGCGGAACGCGTCACGCGCAGCGCCGGTTGCACCGATACGGTTGCTCCTTCGTGCGGACTAGCTGGCCCCACTGCTTGTGCCACCGGCCATTGCGGCAACGGTGCTTGCGGTTCGTGCGGCAGCGGCCACTGTGCCACTGGCCACTGTGCCACTGGTCACTGTGGTGGCGGACTCTTCGGCGATGGTTGTGGCAACGGCTGTCGCGGCGGACATTGCGGCCGAGGCTGCAAGAGCAACTACGACGGACTCGACCGCTACTTCAACTGCGGATGCAACGGTAGCTACAACTACCCCGTTCCCCCGCTCTACACCTATCACTGGCCAGGCATGTACAAGCAGGTCCGCATGACCGACTACCACAGCCCCTGGCGCTTCCCACCGATCAAGCCGTACACCGAAGAACCTGTGTACCAGGAAGAAATGGGCTACTACGCTCCCACGCTTCGCCCCATTTCGCACCAAACCGATCTCCACCCGACCAGCTTCGGCGAGGTCGAATCGGTCAGCAGCCGCCTGAGCCGCTAGAGATAGCGCTGGCCACTAAAAAACTTTGTCGAAAAAACATCGAAGGTGGAGTACTTCCAGCGAGTGCTCCACCTTTGCTGGTTTCTTGAGGGAACGCGGGAGTGCTGCTGCGCTGCAATCACTCGTCGCTCTTCAAGGATTTGACCCAGGCTTCGAGGAGGCTGATTTTTTCGTCGTCGAGTTTGCCACTCGGGGGCATCTGCATATCCTCGACTTCGTAGCGAATCGCCTTCAGCAGCAGACTGTTCTCGACATCACCCTCGACGATCGCCGCACCGCTGGTTCCACCTTGGAGAATCAGCTCGAGGTTGTCGAGCTTCAGTCCCCCCTGAAGTTCGTCGGCGGTAGTCGAGTGACAGTCAAAGCATTTGGCTTTCAGAATCGGCAGCACATCGGTCTCGAACTGCGGCGGCTTCTCGGCTCGCGTTTCAGCGGTAGCAGTCGTGCGCATAGTGCCGGCGAAAATCGCGAGTGCCGCTGCGAACCAGAAAGCCGATCGCATGAGTTGCCGTCACCTTGTCTGCCCGAGACGCTGCCAGAAATGTTGCTGCCCGAAAAGAATCGAACCAGAAACTCCGCCTCTGATTAAAACAGTAGCGAGCGTTTAGGTCCAGCGTCACAATAGGGGCCAATCGCTTGCCCCTGCATGGCTTGTGCGGGGCGATCGCAATCCTAGCGGCATTTGAAGAAACAGCCGCTATTCATCCGGTAAGTCCCGCTCTCCAGGTCGAGGTTTCGATGTTGCACAAGTATCGCGTGGCGGTGATCGGCGAAACGGGGCGTGGAAACTACGGCCACGGCATCGACACGGTCTGGCTCCGGATGGAGAACTGCGAAATCGTGGGGGTGGCTGATCGGGACGAGAAAGGGCTGGCCGCTGCAGCAGCGCGGCTGAAAGCTCCAAAAACGTTTGCCGACTACCGTCAACTGCTCGACACCACGAAGCCCGACATCGTGGCGATCTGTCCCCGCTGGCTCGATCAGCATGCCGAGATGGCGATCGCGGCGGCCGATCGCGGGATTCATATCTACATGGAAAAGCCGTTTTGCCGAACCCCGGCGGAAGCGGATGCGATTGTCGCCGCGTGCGAGAAAACCGACGTCAAACTGGCCCTCGCGCATCAGACTCGCTATAGCCCGGTGCTGCAAACGATTCACGACCTGATCGGCGATGGTCTGCTCGGGACGGTGCTCGAGTACCGCGCTCGCGGGAAAGAAGATCAGCGCGGTGGTGTCGAAGATTTGTGGGTCTTGGGAAGTCACGTGCTGAACCTCGTGCATCATTTTGGAGGCGAACCTGAATGGTGCTTTGCGCAGATTCGCGAGAACGGCGCTCCGATCACGAAGAAAAACGTGCGCGAAGGAGCTGAAGGGATCGGCCCTTTGGCGGGGGATCGCGTCGATGCAATGTTCGGCCTAGCGTCGGGAGCCACGGCCTACTTCGGTTCGCAAAAAGAGGCGCGTGGCGATCGCTTTGGGGTGCAAATCTTCGGGAGCAAAGGGATTGTCGAGGTGCTCACCGGCCATCTCCCGAAAGCCTGGTTCGTTGCCGATCCCAACTGGAGTGCTGGCCGCAGTCAGGCGACTTGGAAGCCAATCACTTCTGCCGGAATCGGCCTGGCCGAACCGATCAAAGAGGAAGGGCAAACCGGTGGCAACATCCTGGCAGTCACCGACCTGATGCAAGCGATCGAAGAGGATCGGCAGCCCGAGTGCAGTATGTACGAAGGGCGCACGACCGTGGAAATGATTAGCGCGGTGATGGAGTCGCAGCGCATCGGCGCGCGAGTGGGGATTCCACTCACCTCGCGCGTGAATCCTCTCACGCTCCTGACCTAAGGCTCCGCCTGGAGATCAAAGTCAGGCAGCAATGAGCAGGCTTCCATCCAGAGTGCCACTGGGCTCTGCCCAGTGAGAAGTGTAAATAGGCTCTATGTTTCAGGCAGATTTTGCCCAAAACATCGGTTCCAGCTTCTGAACTGGCAAAATGCCAGTGGCCCCCAAAACACCTGACATTGGTCGATAGACGAAGTACTAAGGCTCCGCCTGGCGCTTGAATGAAGTGCTAAGCCGCGCTTTCTGCGCCGCGATTAGGACTGCGGGTCGAACCCGAAGACACGAAGCTCCTGGTCACAACGACAGGCCTTCGCAAGGCGCGCGGCCCACGCGATAGCCTGCTCGCGCGACGGTATTTCGAGCACCGTGAAGCCGCCGTTGAGGGGAGGTGCCCAGGGGTAGCCCCCCTCGGCGACTGCTCCGTCGGCTGCGACGAGAACCGGGGGGACACTTGCGTCGATGCCACCCCCAAAGACGTAGACCCCAGCAGCTTTTGCCTCTTCGATCACGGCATGCGAGTCGCGAACCACTGCGTCCCACTCCCCTTCAGGGACCACCATCGCAGCGCTCGGAAAGGAGATCAGGTACTTGGCCATTACACTATTTTCTGAGGAGATTCAGGACGGTTGTGGAGTGAGTTTGCTGTCTGGCGCTGCGTGCGTCACTTCATTTTTTCGAGTCGCGCAGTGCTACAGCGGAATGATCTCGGCCTCCATCGTGGCGAGATCGACCATCGCAATGCTGTGGGGCGACGCGCGGTAGATCGCTCCTGGATTGAGGACCATTGTTTTACCCTGGAACTCAATCAGTCGCTGATGCGTGTGGCCGTAGCAAACGAGATCGTACTGGCCCGAGAGCTGCACTTCGCGAAAGCGGAGGTGGTCGTCGCTATGCAGCAGCGCGATTTTGCGTCCAGCGAGTTCGATTTCGCCAAACCGGCCGTAAAAATGCTGCCCCAAACGCTCGATCGCCTCTCCCAAGGCAGCCCGGTCGTAGTCGACATTCCCGGTGACATAGTGCATGTCGAACTGAGCGAGCAGCTGGGGTATTTCTGTGCTCCCGATGTCGCCGCAGTGGAGCACCGTTTTGAGTTCGAGCGATTCGAGCATCCGCGCAGCCGCAAGCGTTCCGAGCGTGTGCCCATGCGTGTCACTGACGACCCCAATTTTCATGGCATCTTCTCCGTCGAGCACAAATCCCTTGGATCGGTAGCGATGATTTCATCGCGCATCGGTCGAGATCATCCGACCGGCGCAGCCCTCGCAGCTTCCCGCTCGGCAGGGCTCGCAAAGTCGCGTCCCACGTGGAGTCTTTCCCCAGGGGAGTACCTCAGGATGTTGCGAAAAGGCAACGCCCGCGACTTCGCGGGCGTCGTTGTTGGATTCGCTTCGAACTTCGGTAGCTTGGAATTCTTTTCCCCATTCTAAGCTCTTTTTCCGAGTTTTTCTTGCTTCAGCAGCCGGAAACTGGGGGACCAGTTCCTCTGGCCAGCCGCCACTTGGCACGGGGCGTGCAATGGGACGGGTACGTTGCTTTGCAGGTATCGACTGCCACAGGAAAAGATGCCGCAGAGCCGCCGTACGACGTTGTCCAAGAGCCCTTGTCCCCTCGGGCTCTTGGATGAGCGTCGTCTATCGTTCACGCTTCTCTCCCAGGATCGACCGAGGATTTGTCATGCATGCTCGCCAGCTGGTGGAAATTGGTGCCTTGGTGGCCCTGCATGGCAAAGTACTCGCCAGTGGCATGGGACGGATTCCGAAGAGTGCCCTCGAGCAGTACTGGACCGCCTCGAAATGTCGCCTCGAGCGCTGGCAGCGCATAATCCCGCGCTCGACCGATACGGCGATAATCCCGCACGACTATCAGCGTCTGCGGGTGATTCTCGAAGAAGTGCTGGCGAGCGAACTCCTCACCCGCACCTTCACCGCAGCAGCGATTGCCTACGACCGAGTGCAAGGGGAAGCGGAAGTCGAACCGATCGCGCGGAGCGTGATGATGGGGCATCAGGAGGCGCGCAATCGGGTCTTGAGTTTGATTCTTCTCGGACGGGGTTTCGATTTTGGGGAAGCGGTGGCGCTCAACCGGCTCCGGCGGCGCGTCGAGCGCTGGTGCGATATGCTGCTGGCCCACTTCGCTTCGTCGATCGACATCGAGCCACTCGCTTTCGAGCCGACGCGCGTGAAAGAATTCGCCGCCGATTTCGAACTGGCCAGTTCCCCCGCGATGAACGATCTTTCGCAGCAACTGGCGATTGCTTCGCTGCGGGCCTCGTTCCGCTCGCTCCAGGCCGAGCCGACTCCGAACGCCGATCTCAACGAACGGATCGCCACCAGTGTGCTCGGATGTTTTCGGGACGAGCTGTTCGATTCGACCGGCATCCTGCAATCGCTCTGGATCAATCGGCTGTCGCAAACTGCCAGCGATACGGCCGGAATGATTGAAGACCTGATCCGGCTCGACGACATCGATGGCGAGCAGCACGAGATCGACGATATCGAGCAGCAGTTTTCGCGCGAGCGTCGGCCACAGCGGCCACTGTAGATGAATGCTGTGGTAGACCGTCTATCGACGAATGTCAGGCAGCAACCAGCAGGCTTCAAGCGTGTGTTCCACTAAGCTCTACCCAATGAATTGTCGATGAGCCCTACCTTTCAGGCAGATTTCACCCACCACATCGGTCCCAGCTTCTGTCCTGGCAAGCTTGCCAGTGTGACCCAAGACCACCCGACATCGATTGCTAAGGGAGTCGTAGTCCAACCTTGCCGCTGAGTGGTTACTGGGCCTTATTCGCCCGCGCTGCGAGGACCACTTGCCGCTCGATCTGACGCTGACGAATCAGCTCGATATCGTCGCTCGGGGTCGCGGCAATCAGATCTTTCGTGTACTGCTCGTGCGGCCTGGCGTAAATCGTCTCCGACGGGCCGAACTCCACGATCTTCCCTTCCTTCATCACCGCCATCATATCGGCCATGAACTTCACGACACTCAGATCGTGACTGATGAAGATGTAGGTGAGCCCTCGCTTGGCCTGCAAACGTTTCAGCAGATTCAGCACCTGAGCCTGCACGGAGACGTCGAGCGCTGAAACCGATTCGTCGCAAACAATGAACTCGGGCTCGACCGCCAGCGAGCGGGCGATGCAAATTCGCTGACGCTGCCCCCCCGAAAACTCGTGCGGATAACGCCGCAAATGCTCGGCCTTCATCCCCACTTCTTCGAGCAGCGCCACCGCCATATCGCGGCGATCGGTGGCACTTTTACCGAGCCCCTGAATGACCATCGGCTCGGTCAGCATCGACTCGATAGTGAGCCGCGGATTCATGCTTCCATACGGGTCTTGAAAGATGATTTGGAGTTTGCGCCGCGCTTGTCGCATCGCGGTGGTGCCGAGCTGTCGCAGGTTCACACCGTCGTACAGCACTTCCCCCGCATCGGGCTCGATGAGCCGCAAGATCGCGCGACCGGTGGTCGTTTTTCCGCAGCCCGATTCCCCTACGAGCCCCAACGTTTGCCCCCGAAAAATATCGAAGCTCACCCCATCGACCGCTTTCACATGGCCGACCGTGCGCAGGAACAGACCTTTGCGAATCGGGAAATGAACCTTCAGATCGCGGACTCGCAGCAGCGGAGCTTGCCCTTCGGTCACGCAAGTGGTGTCGGGAGCGTGGGGCGAATCTTCCCACGGATGTCCGATCGCTTTGAGGACAGAACGGGGGTGGAGCAGTCGCCCGCGCCCTTCCGTCGTGAGGGACTCCAGCCGTTTTTCGGTCATCGTTTTTTCGATGATCTTCACGCCGCCATCGTCGGCCTTCACCGTTTCCATGAAATCGGCGACGGTCGGCAGCACTTTGTATTTCGTATCGAGACGAGGCCGGCAGGCGAGTAGTCCGCGCGTGTAGGGATGCTGCGGATTGCTGAAAATATCGAGCACCTTGCCATGCTCGACGATCTCTCCTTGAAACATCACCGCCACTTCGTCGGCGATTTCGGCAATCACTCCCAGATCGTGCGTGATGAACAAGATGCTCATGCCACGATTGTCGCGCAGTTTGCGGAGGAGATCGAGAATCTGCGCCTGGATCGTCACATCGAGCGCGGTGGTCGGCTCGTCGGCGATCAGCACTTTCGGATTGCAGGCGAGCGCCATCGCAATCATCACCCGCTGCTTTTGTCCCCCCGACATCTGATGCGGATAGCTGTCGATTCGTGTCTCGGGAGCCGGAATGCCGACTTCACGAAACAGTTCAATCGTTCGCTCGCGGGCCTGCTGACGCGAGACGTTTTGATGGATCAGAATCGCTTCCATCACCTGCTTGCCGACCGTGTAAACCGGATTGAGCGACGTCATCGGCTCCTGAAAGATCATGCTGATCTCTTTGCCACGGAGCTTTTGCATTTCCGTTTCGCTGAGCGCCACGAGATCGCGCCCAAGATACGAAATGCTCCCCTCGGCGATCTTGCCGGTCCCTGCCAAGAGTCGCATGATCGAGAACGATGTGACACTCTTGCCCGAGCCCGATTCGCCGACAATGCCGAGCGTTTCCCCTTCGCGCAGGTTGAGCGAAATGCCTCGCACCGCCGGGACAATTCCCTCCTCGGTATGAAACTGCGTAACCAGGTTCTTCACGGAAACGATGGATTGGTTCATGAGGCGTATCGCGCGAGGGAATTCCAGCAACTACCGGTCCAGCTCACTAGCACACTTGATCAACGGGCAACCTTGTCTGCTTCCAAACTCGAGACTACTTAGCCGCTTCCCGCAAGCGCGGGTCGGTGGCTTCTTGAATCCCTTCGCCAATCAGATTGTTGGCCAGCACGGTCAAAAAGATCGCCAGGCCGGGATAGAAAATCAGCCACCACTGCGTCAGATTTCCGCGTCCCGCATTCAGCAGCGAGCCCCAGCTCGGTTCCGAAGGATCGATACCAAAGCCGAGGAATTTGAGACCACTCTCGACCATGATGGCCGACGCCACGCCAAACGTAATGGGCACCAGCACCGGGGCGAGCGCATTGGGGAGGACATGCAAAAACATCACCCGCACTCGTCCTGCCCCCAGCGCGCGGGCGGCTGTCACATACTCGACCGACCGCAGCTTCAGGAACTCGCTGCGCGTGAGCCGCGCGATGCTGGTCCAACCCGTACAGCCGATCACCACCATCACGTGCCAAATCGTCGGCTTCTCGAGCACACTCAGGAGCGCGAGAATCAAAATCAGCGGCGGAATGCAGGCCACCACTTCGAACAAGCGGCTGACCAGCATATCGACAATGCCGCCGAAATAGCCCGCAATCGCGCCCAGCACGATCCCAATCAGCGCCGAGAGCCCGGTCGAAATGAAGCCGACAAACAGCGCGATGCGGCTCCCATGCACCAGCTGCGCAAAAACGTCGGTGCCGGTTTGATCGGTCCCCATCAGGTTGTAGCGATTCGGTGCCGCTCCGACCAAATTCTCGGGCATCCCGGGCCATTCATCCTGTCGTACGCGGCGATAAGGATCTTGATACACCAGGGGCCAAATCGCCCAGCTATTGGGGTCGTTCTTTTTGAGCGCCGTGGGATAGTCGTCCGCAAACTGATCTTTGAAAAACGGCACAAACTGCCAGTTGCTCCGAAAATACTGCAGGCATGGAAAGTGGAGCTTTCCCTTGTATTTGCAAACGATCGGCCGGGTTCCGACAATCGCCGGCGAAGTGAGGGCGACAATCGCTAGGAAGATCAAAAACCCGAGCCCCAGCATCGCCACCGGACGACGACGATAGCGCAACCAGGCTTCTCCAAAGAAACCTCGTCCAAGCTTGGGTGGTGGGGCGCTAGCCGCAGCAGCAGTCACGTCGGTGGTCCTTCTTCCGCTCAATCGGCTGAGTAGTTGTTCGTTGATTTAGTTGTACGAAACACGCGGATCAACCATCGCGATCCCGATATCGGCCAGCAACTGCCCGAGCAGCGTCAGGACCGAGAACAACAGCGCCTCGGCCATGATCACCGGATAGTCGCGAGCAGTGATCGCCTCGAAAAAGAGGTAGCCCATGCCGGGCCAGTCGAACAGCTGTTCGAGGATGATCGAACCACTCACGAGTCCCGGCAACATCATGCCGAGCGAAGTGACCCATGGCACCAGCGTGTTGCGAAAGGCGTGACGAATCAGCACCACGCGCGAGCTCGCCCCTTTGGCGCGAGCGGTGCGGCAATAGTCCTGACGAATCGCCTCTTCCATGTTCGATTTCACAAAGCGGCTGTAGTAGGCCAGGCTCCCATAGGAGTAGCAAATCACCGGCAAGATCATGTGCACGAAGAGATCCCAGACCTTCCCCAAGAAGGTAAAGCTGGCGTATTCCTGACTCACCATGCCGCCGCGCGGGAGCTGAAAAATAGTCCCTTGCAGGTAGACATAAAAGAGAATCAGCAGCAGCAAACCGGTGACGAAGGAGGGCAAGGCATAAAGCCCGTAGAGCACGATGCTGATCCCCCGCTCGACCGGCTTACCGGCCTGTGCCGTCGAGTACAGACCCAGCGGAACCGCCAGTACCAGCGACAAGACGAGCGACACCGTGGCGAGCAAAATCGTGGGCCACAGCCGCTCGCGGAGCAGCAGAATCACCGGCCGCTTGTGGGTGAAGCTTCGCCCCAAGTCGGCTCGCAGCAGCACGTTTCCCATCCACTGGCCGTAGCCCACAATCGGCGGCTTATCGAGCCCGTAGTTCTTCATCATCCGGTCGCGGTCCGCTTTGCTCACCTGCTTCTCGGGATTCATCATCGCCGGATCGGTATCCAGCGGCGAACCGGGCATACTGCGGATCAGCAGATAGACCAGCATCGTAATCAGCAGCAGGGTGACACTTCCCAGCAGCACTCGCCGGACTAGATAAGTGAACATTCAAGGCATCCCAGCGATGTAATTCGATTCATTCCCCACCGAAGCATCTTGCACTACTGCATCGCCGGTTTATAGATGCTGCTGAAGCCAGGACTATACGAGTACGGGCCGCGCGGGCTGAACTGATAGCCCCGCAGCGATTTGTTGAATCCGTAGAACGCATTCTGGAAGTACAGGAAGGTGTAGGGCTGATCGTCGTAGATCAGCTGATGAATCTGGGCATAGATCTTCTGCCGTTTTTCGAGATCGAATTCGCGGCGTCCCTCCTCGAACAGCTTGTCGATCGTGGGGTTGGAATACTGGACAAAGTTCCGTTCTTTATCGGTCGCCCACAGGTTTTCCGAGGTATCGGGATCGGTTCCCGTTCCCCAGCCTCCAAAATAGGCCTCGAATTCGTGCTCCAGGCATTTCTGCTGCAGCACGGTCGGCTCGAGCGGCTTCACGTTGCACACGATCCCAAACTGCTGCAGATTTTGGGCAAGTAAGCGGCAAATGTCGATTCGATCCGCGCGGTTCGACACCAGGATCGAGAACTCGAAGTTCACACGCTTGCCGCCGATTTCTTTATCGAGCACACCATCCTCGTTCGAGTCGGTCCAGCCTGCTTCGGTGAGGAGCTTGCGAGTTTGCTCGGGATCGCGCTGGTAAGGCTTAGGAGCATTCTCCTTGGGAGACCACATCGAGTTGGGATGGAAAATGCCGTTGCAAGGTTCATCGATCCCAAATCGCAACTTCTTGATCAGCTCTTCGTGATCGAAGGCATACGACATGGCCTTGCGAACCCGCGCGTCGCTGAAAAACTTGCTCTTGTTGTTCCAGCCAAAGAAGAAGTAGACCCATTCCACCCCATAGGCCTTCGTGTTGTTCCGGTAGAAATCGGGGCCGATGGTTTCGGTGGTCCACTGCTGCGGCGTGAGGATCATTTCGTCGACATCGCCCGCCTTAAGCGTCAGCAAAGCCTTGCTCGGATCGTTGATGACGTTGAACCGAACCGTTTCGAAGTAGGGCTTCTCGCGGACCTGCTTCCCTTCGTGCATGTAGTAGCTCTCGCGACGCTTCACCACAATCTGCTGCAGCGGCACCCGTTTGACCACTTCATACGCGCCACCCGTCACCGGATTGTTCTCGAACGAGCGGTGATAGTCGCTATCTTGCAGCGAAGGATCTTCGTAGACCGACTTCTCATACACATGCTTAGGTACGACCGAAAAATTGATGTTCCAAACGTTCGTTGGGAGCGATTCTTTGTGGAAAATCACGAGCGTGTGATCGTCGTACGCTTCGATCCACTTGATCTTGTCGGTCCCCGAGCGCTGCGCTGGAACCGGAACCGCTTCCGACATGATCAGCTGAAAGCTGAAGACGATATCGTGCGCGGTGATCGGCTTTCCGTCAGACCACGTTAGATCCTTCCGCATCACCACTTTGTCGTACATCCGATCGGCACTCGTTTGCCACGACACCACCGCGTCGCTCGAAGCAAACGGCTTGAAGCTGGCATCGAATCCAAACAGACCAAAACCGAGGAGCGAATTGACTTCAAACTCGGTGGTCGAACTCGCCAGCAGCGGATTGCTGCTCTTCACATCGCCGGGGACATGCCGGTTGAGAGTCGCATCCCAATTAGCCTCGTCATCCGACTCGGCCAAACGCCCGAGTGTTTTCAAAATCTTCTCGTTCGCCTCGGGAGAATCGTTCTTCAGAGCAAGCGCTTCATCGACAGTCACCGGAGCTGTGGTGCTCTTCTGCTCCGACCGGGCCACCGCCATCGCATCCACCACCGGCTGATCTTCCCACTTAGCATTCGCATCGAGTTCGGCGAGCGTCGGCGGGGTGAAGGGCTCGATCAGATCCCCCAGCTTGAAATCGACGTCGGAGGTGGTTGTGGAGGACGTACATCCGCAGCCTCCGGCGGCGACAATCACGAACAAAAATCCACAGGCAAACATCGCAGCTGGCGAAGTGGCGCGCATCATGAGGGAGCCCAGGTGAGTGGATCGTGCGAGAAACCGGGGGAAAGGATACCGCCCCCGTAAGTCAAACGGCAATGTAGCCTTCCGAGCGGGCTGGGGCAACCTAGCCATGGGAGAGCCTCGCACTCTAAAGACTGACGCCGGTAGAGTTTGCGCGAAACGATAGCAGGTGGGCCTAGAGAAGTATGTCGCGTGGGACCGGGGGAACGTTCAACGCCGAGCCGCTATTTTCAAGAGTTTTCTCGCCAGATCAGCCCTGACAGCAGCCCGCGATGATCCGGGAATCAGCCGACCGAATTACGCCCCGCTAGGCCAGCGCGATCTCCTTTTTTCAAGCCACCCCCGCGAACTTCCCGGGCGATTGGCGTGTCAGACCCCATGACGCAAGTCGTGCACCAGCCAGAACAAAGCTCCTGGCGAGACGTTTCGCCGCGCGCCGCTGGGCTGTTTGCCCTGCTCGTTGTCCCGCGACCTGCCACCCGCGATTGACAGCCTGCAGGATCGTGAATATTCTAAGTTGCTTCCCACCCACCGATAGGCTCGCCGCTAGGCAGGCCCATCGGAACGGGATGGCCCGGTCAGGTAGCTCAGTTGGTAGAGCAATGGACTGAAAATCCATGTGTCGCCGGTTCAACTCCGGCCCTGACCACTTTAGCCCTCACATTTAGCCCTCGCACTTGTGAGGGCTTTTTCGTTTCTTGGCGCCGGCTGCTGCCGAGCGGTGGCTGGGAAGGGGAGATGAGATTTCGAACTCCCGCAGAACTGCTCTCTAGTTCACCGTTGTGGGACGGGGGGCATCGGTGACGATCAAATGGTTCTCGACCTGTGTGATTCCCTCGAGACGGCGAAGCGATTCTTGCACCAGCTGTTTCAGATGGAACGAGGGGACTCGGCCGTAAATCAGTAAGGTTGTGCCATCGGACTCGACATGCACCGAGCCGTCGCGGAGTCTGCCGTGAAGCAGTGGGCTGGCATCGAGCATTTCTATGGCCAAGGCGCGTAGATGAGCCGAGTCCACACGTGTCGAGACTTTCGAATGTTCGGACGGCGAGTCACTAGGGAGTGCCATGGTTTTCATCATTCCCGCAAAGGTGCATCGTTGAGAAGCAATGGCAACGCAAGCTAGAGGCACCCAGAGAGCGCCGGCCGCTCCCTTGCGAGCAACGGCAGCGCTACGGATGGCTGGGGCCTAGAACTGCTCGAAGCTGGTGACGGGGTCGATGGTGTGGCGGCCAAAGTTGTCCCAGGCCGAGCAGGCGTTGGTGACGTGCGCTTCGTCGACGCTCTCGACCAGAACGTAGATCACGTCGTGATGCTTGCTGATCCAGGCGTTCTCGAATTTCACCGACGGATAGCGGCTCGGCCCTCGGAGCTCAAAGGTCTCGACCGCCTGGTTCTTCTGCCCCGGCTGCAGCTGGATGGTGACGATGAATTGCATGGGATATCTCGATATTCGTTGCTACTAGAATCACGGCCCCAGTTCGACGCTCACAGCGCGGCGCGCGTTACACCGGTCCGGCCGCGAGGACTTCGCTGCTGGCGCCGTCGGCGTACTTTTCGAAATTCTTTTGGAACAGCGTGGCGAGTTTTTTAGCCGTGGCGTCGTAGCTCGCTTTGTCGCTCCAGGTTTGGCGCGGGATGAGCAGTTCGGCGGGAATCCCTTCACAAGCGGTCGGCACTTCAAAACCAAAGACCGGATCTTTCACGGTCGGCGACTGGGCCAGCTGACCGTTGTGGATCGCCTCGATGATGGCCCGCGTGATCTTGAGTTTCATACGAGCACCGACACCATAGGCGCCGCCGCTCCAGCCGGTGTTCACCAGCCACGCGTTTGCGCGATGCTGCTGCATCTTCGCGGCGAGCAGTTCGGCATACTTGGCGGGACGCCAGACGAGAAACGGACCTCCAAAACAAGGCGAAAACGTCGCTTGTGGCTCGGTGACACCCATCTCGGTCCCCGCGACTTTTGCGGTATAGCCGCTGATGTAGTGATAGCGGGCCTGGGCTGGTGTGAGCTTGCTCACAGGTGGCAGCACACCAAACGCATCGCAGGTTAAAAAGATGACATCGGTGGGATGCCCTGCCACGCAAGGAATCTTGGCGTTGCGGATGAATTCGATGGGATAAGCGCCGCGCGTGTTTTGCGTGATCGAAGTATCGTGAAAATCGACGTGGTGCGATTGACGATCGTAGACCACATTCTCGAGGACCGAACCAAACCGAATCGCTTGGAAGATTTCCGGTTCGTTTTCGGGGGTCAGGTCGATCGCCTTGGCGTAGCAACCACCTTCGATGTTGAAGATCCCTTGATCGGTCCAGCAATGCTCGTCGTCACCAATCAGCAGACGATGGGGATCGGCCGACAAGGTGGTCTTGCCGGTTCCCGAGAGCCCGAACAGCAGCGACGAACGTCCGGTCGCTTTGTCGGCGGTGGCCGAGCAGTGCATCGACAAAATGCCTTGTTCGGGGCCGAAATAGTTCATCATGGTGAAGACTCCTTTCTTCATCTCGCCGGCGTATTCGGTGCCGAGGATGACGAACTCCTTGCGCTCGAGCGAGAGGTCGACACTCGTTTTCGAGGTCATTCCTTTCGTCCGTCGATTGGCAGGAAACGAGCCCGCGTTGTAGATCACCACATCGGGGTTGCCGAAGCTGCGCAGTTCCTCCGCTGTGGGGCGAATCAGCATGTTGTGCATGAACAGGGCGTGATAGGGACGGGTGCAAATCACGCGTACCTTCAGGCGATAACTGGGGTCCCAGCCGGCGAACGCATCGACGACGTAGAGCTTGCTGCGCGTGTTGAGATAGTCGACCGCGCGTTCGCGATTGACTTCAAACGTCTCTTCGTCGATCGGAACGTTGACGTTGCTCCACCAGACGTTGTCGGTCGAAGCGGGATGCTGCACCACGCGTTTATCGGTGGGGGATCGTCCCGTCTTTTCGCCCGACATGGCAATGAGCGCGCCGGAGTCGGCAATGTCGCACTTGGCGTCGTCGCGAATCGCTTCGACATAGAGCGCTGCGGGAGAATAGTTGCGCCGGATATCGCGGACCGTGATGCCGTAGGCCTCGAGAGTGATCGGGCCATCGGTCGCCGGTTCTGCTTGGTGATTGACTTCCTGGAGCATGATGGGTGTGGCAGACATCGGAGTCCTTCTTTCCTAGACAAGTGCGGCTGTCGAACCGGCGGAGAGGCGCCAGCTTCGCGCGCGATTCGCAGATGCGCAAAGCGCGTGCGGTTATCAGCAGGCGAAGTCGCGAGCACCAGGCTTGGCGCTGCTGATTACCACTCCACCAAGTTGCAAACGTCATACCGCACAGCCGCGCGGCGCGCGAATGTGTCGCAATGGCGGGCAAGCGATCGCCGAGCGACTGATCGTGGCAAAGAGCCGCGCGGCCGATTTCGTCGTACCAGCAGCGAGTTACGGCAGCGTGGGTGGCTGGCGACTGAGAAGATCCCGACTCGGCCGAGAGGACAGCCACAATTTCGATAGACGATCACCGTTGTTCAGCGGCACTGGGCCGAGTGAGCACCAACGTGCACTTTAGCGCGCGTTGGCGGGCAATGTGAGTCAAATACGCGCGCCTCAAGGGGCAGGCAGACAAGGGAAACGAGCGGAAGCCTCTGCGAGAGGCGAAGCGCTGAGCGGTGGGTGATCGCCATGGGACGCGAGAAATTCCGTGAGATTTGGTTCTGTGCGGCGATGCGCAGCTGCGAGCGGCCTTTACAGAGCCAATCACTTCCGGGCGAAGAAGTGGAGCGTGCCGATGGTTCAGCGTGTAGGAAAGAAACGGTAGGGAGCGACCTTCGCGGGGTGTGGATTCGAAATTCCAGCCGTTTTGCTGCTTTTATTGAGCAGCGAGCAGTATTACAAAATGCGTGGGCGAGAACCTGTCGCGCGATGCGTGCGGCTGGAGTTTTCGTCCTGTAGTCGGCCAACGCTATCCCGTCTCAAGCGGCGATGCCCCCTCGTCTTCTCCGTCATTCCGAAAGTTTGAGTATGCCCACGCATCTCGCACCGCATGCAGGGAACAAGCGATCCCGCCAGTCGATCGCCCTGCTCTGCGTCACGCTCTCGGCCGTCAGCTTCGTTGTGAGCGCCTGTTCTTCAGCCTCAGCGCCTCCGGGCGAGGCACCTGTCACCTCGGTCACCGTGGCCCAGGTGGTCTCGCGACCAACGGTCGATGCCGACGAGTACACCGGGCAAACCGAAGCATCGGCGATTGTCGAGCTGCGTGCCCGTGTGTTTGGCTACCTCAAAACGGTTGAGTTCAAAGATGGCGACTATGTGAAAGAGGGGCAAACGCTCTTCACCATCGAGCCCGATGAATACCAGGCGATTCACGATCAGTCGCTCGCCCGGATTAAGCTCAACGAATCGAAGCTCACGCTGGCGAAATCGAAGCTCGCCCGCAATCAGCTGCTGATCAAAGAAAAGGCAATCTCGCTCGAAGAATACGAAGAGAGTGTCGCCGCTGTTACCGAAGCGGAAGCGACCATCGGTGCCGCGATTGCCGACTCCAATCGAACCGCCCTCGATCTGAAATACACCACGATTAAGGCCCCCATTGCGGGGCGCATTGATCGGGCCTACGTCACGGCCGGGAACCTGCTGACCGGCGGCATGAGCTCGGGAACACTCCTGACGAAGATCGTGCAAGAATCGCCGATGTATGTCTACTTCGACATCGACGAACGCTCGCTGCTGGCCTATCGCAAACGGATTGGCAACAAGGGTGCTGAAACAGAGCCGGGAAGTCTCCGCGAACTGAACATGAAATGCCAGGTGCAACTGGCCGACGAGAAAGAGTTTCTTCACGAGGGGATGCTCGATTTTGCATCCGCCGAGGTCGACATCAACACCGGCACCGCCCGTGTGCGCGGTGAGTTCAAAAATCTCGACCGCAAACTAGTGAGTGGTTTGTTCGTGCGGGTGCGAGTGCCGATTGGCGAACCTTACACCGCGCTGATGATCCCCGAGCAAAGCCTGGCGACCGATCAGAGCATCAAGTTTGTGTATGTCGTCGCCGCCGACGGCACGGTCGAGCGCAAGAACGTGGAAGTGGGGGAAATTCGCGAGGGGCTGCGGATCGTGAAGTCAGGGCTCGAGCCGACCGATCGTGTGATCACGCGTGGTGTTCAGCGCGTGAAGCCTGGAATGAAAGTGAACGCCGAAGAAGTTAAACTCACCGCGCCCGATGCTCCGCCACCTCCTACAGAGGAGCCTGCGCCACGTCCTGTGGAGCCAGCAGCTGCGTCCCCCTCAGCTGAAGCACCTCCCCCCGCAACATCGCGCACCAACAGCCCAGCGGAGGCGAGTGAATAAACGTGGCCAGCTTCTTTATCCATCGTCCGATTTTCGCCGCTGTCATCTCGATCATCATCACGCTGGCGGGCGGGATTGCGGTCTTCATCCTGCCGGTGGCGCAGTATCCCGAGATCACCCCACCCACGGTGCAAGTGAGCTGCTTCTATCCCGGAGCGAGCTCGAAAGTGGTGGCTGATACGGTCGCCTCGCCGATCGAACAGCAGGTGATTGGTGTCGAGAACATGCTCTACATGAGCTCCCAAAGTACGAACGACGGTGGCTACAACCTCACCGTGACGTTCGAAGTGGGAACCAACCTCGACATGGCGCAGGTGCTGGTGCAGAACCGCGTGAACCTCGCGCTCCCTTCGCTCCCAAGTGAAGTGAAGCAGACCGGCGTGAGTGTGAAAAAGAAGTCTCCCAACATTCTGCTGGTGGTGAATCTGATTTCACCGACCGGCGACTACGATCAGCTGTACTTGAGCAACTACGCCACGATTCAGATTCGCGACGAACTGGCGCAGATCAAAGGGGTGGGTGACGTCACGTATCTAGGTCAGCTCGACTACAGCATGCGGGTCTGGCTCGATCCCAACAAAATGGCCTCGCGCAACTTGGCTGCAAGCGATGTGGTGGCGGCGCTCCGCGAGCAAAACGTGCAGGTGGCTGCCGGTGCGCTCGGGCGTCCTCCGGTTCCCGCCGGCCAGGCATTTCAGTACACCCTTAGCACGCTCGGTCGTTTGACCCAGCCTGAAGAGTTCGGCGATATCATCGTCAAAACCGGGGAAAATGGGCAGCTGACCCGGATGCGCGATCTGGTGACCGACCCGCGCGAAGATTCTACCAAACGTCTCTTTGGCGGCATTCAGCTCGGCGCGAAGAACGAAGATACCTCGTGCGCGCTCGACGCGCAGCCGTCGATTGGTCTGGCGATTTTTCAGCAGCCCGGCTCGAACGCCCTGACGACAGCAGCGCTGATTCGCGAGCGGATGGAGGAACTGAAAAAGAGCTTCCCCAAGGGACTCGATTTCGCCATCGTCTACGACACCACGCCGTTCATCGACGAGTCGATCAAAGAAGTGTTCAAAGCGCTGCGCGATGCCATCATCCTGGTAGCGATCGTGGTGCTGGCGTTCCTGCAGTCGTGGCGCGCGACGGTCATTCCGCTGATTGCCGTTCCGGTCGCGATCATCGGCACCTTTGCGGTGATGCTCGGGCTCGGATTTAGCCTCAATAACCTCTCTCTCTTTGGACTGGTGCTGGCGATCGGCATCGTGGTCGACGACGCCATCGTGGTGGTCGAAGCGGTCGAGCATCATCTAGAGCATGGCCTCTCGCCAAAAGAAGCTGCCACCAAAGCGATGCAAGAGGTGACCGGACCGATCATCGCCATTTCGCTGGTGCTGATGTGCGTGTTCATCCCGTGCGCGTTCATTTCGGGCATCACCGGACAATTCTTCCGGCAATTCGCCCTCACGATTGCGGTCTCCACGTTTTTCTCCGCCGTCAACTCGCTCACCCTTAGCCCGGCGCTCTGCGGGCTGCTGCTGAAACCAAAACACGAGCAAAGCGACCCACTCACGCGGCTGATCAACCTGCTGCTGGGATGGTTCTTCAAGCTCTTTAATCTGGGGTTCACTTCGGCTGCCAATTGGTACAGCAAATCGGTCGGCATGATGCTCCGCGTCAGCGTGATTGTGCTGGCGGTGTACGGTGGTCTGCTGTACTTGACCTACTACGAGTTCACCTCGGTTCCGACCGGCTTCATTCCGTCGCAAGACAAGGGATATTTGCTGGTCGACGTTCGGCTTCCCGACTCCGCTTCGCTCGAACGGACCAAGGAGGTGATGGCGCAGGTCGAGCGCATCGCGCGTGGCGCAGGGGCTGCTGCCGATGCGCATGACGAGTCGCACGACCATGGGCATGGCGAAAGCAAAAGCGGCGGCATTCCGGGGGTGGCGCACACCATCACCATTTCGGGCCAATCGATTGTGCAAAACGCCATCGGCTCGAACTTTGGCACCGTCTATGTGATTCTCGACGATTTCCATCTTCGTCATGGCGACAAGATGGGGGCCGAATATATCGCCGCACAGTTGCGGGCTGCCTGCTTCGCCGAAGTACAAGATGCTTCGGTCGCAGTGTTCGGCGCACCGGCGGTCGATGGTCTGGGGAGCGCCGGTGGTTTTAAGGTGATGGTCCGCGACACCGCAGCGCTCGGGCTCGATTCGCTGCAAGACTCGGCCGACACCTTGGCGAGCGAAGGGAATAAACAACCGGGACTCGTCGGAATGTTCAGCGGTTTTCGCGCCCAAACACCGCAGATGTATGTCGATATCGATCGCCGACGCTGCAAAGCGATGGGAATCCCACTGAGCGAAGTCTTTCTCACCTTGCAGCTCTATCTGGGTGGCTATTACACCAACGACTTCAACCAGTTCGGCCGTACCTGGCAAGTGAACTTGCAAGGGGATCCCGATTTCCGTCTCACTCCCAAACAAGTGCAGCAGCTGAAGGTCCGGAACCAAGCGGGGCAGATGGTGCCGCTCGGCAGCGTGTGCAATGTCACCGAGTTCGGCGGCCCCGCGCTCGTGATTCGCTATAACGGCGTGACCGCTGCGGCGGTGAATGGTGGCTCGCTCCCCGGCGTCAGTTCGGGCTCCGTCGTCAAGTTTGTCGAAGAGGTGGGCGAGAGTAATTTGCCGCAAGGGATGAACTTGCAATGGACCGAACTCACCCTGCTGCAAATCCGCGCGGGAAACACTGCCCTCGTCGTGTTTGCGCTAGCGGTGGTGCTCGTGTTCCTGGTGCTCGCCGCGCAGTACGAAAGTCTCACACTGCCGCTGGCGGTGATTCTGGTCGTGCCGATGTGTCTGCTCTGCTCGGTCGTCGGCGTCGATTGGGCGGGGCTCGACATCAACATCTTTGTGCAGATCGGCTTCGTCGTGCTGGTGGGTCTGGCGAGTAAGAATGCGATTCTGATCGTCGAATTTGCGAAGGAAAAAACAGCACAAGGGGCAAGCCCCGCAGATGCCACGGTCGAAGCGTGCCGACTTCGTTTGCGACCGATCATCATGACCTCGCTGGCATTCATCCTCGGGGTGGTTCCCCTGGCGATCGCCGTCGGCGCAGGAGCTGAAATGCGGAGCACCCTCGGCATCGCCGTTTTCTCGGGGATGCTCGGCGTCACTCTGTTCGGCATTTTCCTCACACCTGTGTTCTATTACCTGGTGGTTAAACTCACCGGTGCCGGGAAGCCCGCCAACCACGCCGTCGCCAAACCTGAAAGCGCTAAACCCGAAAGCAAGGGACATTAGTCGCCAGCCGCTAGACCGATCTCGTCGTCATCTGTACGGCGGGTCATCCGTAGGGCCGGTTCCACCGGCCAGCAAATAGCGCGTGAAGCTCTAGCTTTCCTGCCGATCGTAGGTTGCGGTGTAACTCCTTTTGCGAAAGTTTGAGCCGCGCGCGATCACTCCCGCTGCGTGGCAAGCGATCGATCTGCCGATAGCCAAGAGTAAGAGCTCTTGGAGGGGCAGACGACCGCGTCAGGACGATGCTGGAACATCCACGCGTCGATCCTTTGCACTGGCTTGTCATGCGGCCCACAGCGGTCCCGATCTCGACTGCTCTCTTCGTCGCGCTGGCGATCGGTCTGGCGGGCTGTTCGTCGCTCCAGAAGTGGCGCAAGGCCCCAGGCGAGCCCTTTCTTTCCGCAGCGCAAGCTACTGCGCCAACAGCCGATCCCGCCCAAAGCTTGCCGCCCCCTGGCTCGGTCGAACGCTATTTCGAGCAGTGTGCACAGTACTGGTTTGCCCTGCAGTCGCTGCCAGCTTCTCACGAGCGTGGCGCGCTGCTGCGAGGCTATAACGCCGCGCTCGGCAAACTGCTGACCGCAGCCTGCGAGCAGGGACGCTTCGATCCCGAGCGCGGGCTCGTGATTGTGGAAGGAGACCAGTCGACGATGGTGCCGGTCGACTATGAAGGCTTTGCCTGGAATCCGAGCGATTTTCAGAGGTGGCACCTTCCACCTCACCGCTACGAGCCGCTGCTGCGGCGGCGCTATCAGTGCGACGGCATCGGCTTTCCGTTGGTGGTCGAGCGGGCCCGCTGCAATCTCGATCCGGTCGAGGAACGTTTTTATCCCGAGCGATCGTACTTCAGCGCCACACCGGTGCTCCGGTTTCGCGCGTGCGAGCCACACGAACTGCCAGCGGGCGAAGGGGCCAGCACGCTCGCCTCCCAGGCAGAACTTACGTTCTACAACCCGCACCAGCATCCGGCGGGAGAAGCGGATGATCCGGCCCGCATTGCGCAGAATCTATCAGCGGCCCAGTTGATTCAGCTGCAGAGTTCGCCCCGAACGTACTTCGCCGGTTTCGTCGAGCCCGCCGGAGGTGTCTCGAGCGCAGAGCTCGATTTTGTGACGCCGTATCAGCCGGGAAAAATTCCGGTGGTGCTGATCCACGGACTCTATTCCGATCCGCTCAGCTGGGCCGATATGTCGAACGATTTGCGGAGCGTTCCCGAGTTCAACGCCCAGTATCAGCTCTGGACGTTTCGCTATCCCACGGGACAAGGATTTTTGCAGTCGGCCACGGCGCTGCGTCGCGAACTTCGCGCCGCTGTCGAGCTGCTCGATCCCGAACACTCCGACCCAGCGCTGCGGCAGATGATTTTGGTCGGGCACAGCATGGGTGGCTTGGTCGCCAAGCTGCAGATCACGCACTCGGAAGAGCTGATCTGGAATCGGCTCGCCAATCGGCCGCTCGAAGAAATTGTGACGACCGATCGGGCTCGCAGGTTCCTGTCGGAGAACTGTTTTTTCGATCCCGCGCCACATGTCAGCCGCGTCATTTTTATTGCGACGCCCCATGCCGGTTCGCTGATGTCGAGCACCCTGGTGGGGCGTGGAGCCTCGCTGCTGGTCGACCCTGCGCCCGAGCAAGTGGCGATGCTCGAGCAACTGACACGCGACAATCCGGCGACCTTCGATCCTCGTATCGGAAGCCGCTTGCCGACGAGCATCGATATGCTCTCGCCCCACTCGCCGCTGCTCGAAGTGATGCGGCGCATGCAGATCAAGCACGACGTGAAACTGCACAGCATCCTCGGCTGTGCGAAGCCATTTTCGCTCGATGGTCCGTCGGATGGAGTGGTGTCGGTACGTAGCGCCACGCATCCCTGGGTCGAAAGTGAACTGGCGATCAACGCCCCCCACGCCGACGTTCACCGGACAATCGAAGCGAGCGAGGAAGTCCTACGAATATTGCGACTTCCTCCTACGTCGTATCGCCATCTGCGGTTCGTCGCGCCGCGAGCTTCCAGCACCGCCGAGCGCGCCGAGTTACACCTCGAGAGCAACTCGGCGGAATAGAACACACTCCGTCGGACCGGCTGCACCGGCCATGCCGCCTTAGCGAGCTTGTGTGAACTTGAGTCCAGGATCACCCGGCGGTGTGCCGAGCATCTGGAAGTCAAAACTGCCGCCAGCGGGCGAGGTGACTTCCGCCAGCATCACGCCCCCCGATTCAGGCTCGAGCGCCAGGACGTTGCCATCGATCGCAGCGACCCCTTTCACCGTTTGCGTTGCTGTTCCTTGCGAATAGCTCCAGGTGAAGTTGCCATCGGCGGTGATCTCGAGCACAAACTTGCTCGAGGCCGACATTGCGGTCCACTTCCCAGCTAGCGACTGCAGCGGGATCGCAGCAACCGGTGTGCTGGGGGTCGGGGCAACCGTTTCCTCGGCACCGATCGCTGCCGGGCCACCGGTCATCAGCAGCAGCTCTTGCACGAGCTTATCTTGCGGCATCAGTTTGTAGAGGACCTTCAGCCGCGCGGTGGCGGCATCTTTGTTGCCACCTGTCAGGTAGTGATAAGCGAGGACGAAGTTTCCGTCGGGAGACTCGGGCGTGGCTCGCACGTAGTCTTCCAGCTTCCGCAGCTGCGCGGTGTAGGTATCGAGATCGGGATAGAGGCTGATGAGGGTCGTCCAGTCCCAGCCCGGTCCGGCCGAGAGGACGCTATACAGCCCTGCCGCCGATTCCTTATAGCCACCCTGAGCAAACAGCACGAGCGCGCGGAATTCGTGGATGATCGGATCGTTGGGCATCGCGCCGAGCGCTTTGTTGGTTTGCGCAAGCGCGGTGGCATAATCCTTTTGATAGAAGGCGAGCCGCGCTGCATCGAAATATTCCATCCCCGGCGGCGGCGCATCGGAGGCGGTGGTTGGTTCAGGTTCCATCGCCATCGGCTGCGAGTAGTCGATCGCAGCTCCACCACCAATCGGATACGACTCGGTGTAATACGGATTCGAATAACCCCAGTATCCAAAACCGTAGGCTAAACGATTGATCCCCCACATCGTCGTTCCAAACGCCATGAGGGCGGTGTGATCGTCCCACATGTGATGCCACCAATCGCTGGCGTTGCCGTTCCAGCAGCCGTGATGCCAGTCGTCGTGACGATCGTAGAAGTTGTCGTAATGATCGTGCCAGTCTTCACGAATCTGATCGCGGTTGTTTTGAAACTGATCACGATTTTGATCACGCTGCGCTAGACGATTTTCAAGATCCCCGCGACGCTCTTGCGGCGTGCCACGACCGGGAAGCTGCGACGGACGTGTGCCATCGATCCCGGGACGATTCCCGAGACCTGGCAGCTGCGCCGTGCTGTTCCCAGGAAATCCAGGACGAGTCCCGACGCCCCCCGAGCCAATCCCCGGGCGGGTCGACGGAAGTTGACTAATACCAGGGGCGCCAATGCCTGGCCCACCTATGCCTGGACCGACACCGGGACGGGTGCTGATGCCGGGGCGCGGCGAACTGGGGAGCTGCGAAATGCCCGGACGCGTACCTGGCGTGAGCCCCGGATTGCTGATCCCCGGTCGAGTGGAAGGACGCGCGAAATCGACCGAACCGGGCCGACTTCCGGGAGAAAAACCGGTTGAAGGACGTGTGGTCGGAATCGATGGACGCGACGGTGTCGAGGGGCGCGACATTCCCGCCGAGGGACGCGATGGGCTCGGGCGGCTCATCGATGGCGAGCGGCTGATCGATGGGGAAGGTCGCGACATGCCGCCACCTCCGCCACCAACGCGGCCTCCACCCCCGCCTCCTCCGCCTCGTCCACCACCGCCACCCCGCGCTTGCAGGTTGAGCGTCGGTGCCATCATCGATAAAAATGCCAGGGCCACCGCAGTGGCTTTCAGTCGTCGGTTCATTGGTCGAGTACTCCGCGTCTTCAGTCGGTTGGTTGTATGTGTGTGAGCTACGCAGCGCGATCGGCGCTGCAGCTTTTTTCGGCGGGCTCTGCAGCTATTTGGCGGCGGGCGCTTTGCGGACCATCGTCACGGTGATATCGGGAAGTGCTTCACTCCCCAGCAGACGATCCTTCGAACTCCACACCACCCGCGATGCACCTTCGGGAATCAGCACCCGCGTGGCAGAGTTTGAAGTTCCATCGGCCATCACCCCTTTTGCCTTCACGACCCAGGCATCGCCGACCATCACCCAGCTCGCTTCCCCAAAACCACCGGCCGAATCAAACACCCACGAGCGAACTTGCTTGGCTTGCGGGTCCCAGCCGATCCGCTGCGTACCTTGCAGCACCACCGCCCCTTCGCGAACCACTTTGAACTCTTCAATCAAAAACGACTTGTTCACATCCCAGCGAAAGGTCGATTCGACATTCTCGCTTCGCCCCTCATCGATCCAGTCGCCGATGAGCCACTCGAGCGGCTGTAAATCGCCATAGGCCGAGAGCGATTCTTCTTCCACTGTTCGAATCGCCTGCATCTGCCACACCCCGTCGCGCTTGACATGCAGCACGGTATAGCGGCTGCGGGATGTTTGCGTTTCTCCATCGGGAAAGTTGATCGAATCTCCTTCTTCCACCGCTACATCCGCGGTCAAAAAGCGAATCGAGTCGACCACCACGCTGATCGCCGCTTTCGGGCTCGCAGCGAAGCCAGCCTCGAATGACTTGGCAATCTCATCGCGGCCATTCACCTCGGTGCCATCGCGATAGACCACACGCGCTTCGGGAGCAAAGAGCGCCGCGAGTTCCTTGGCCTTCTTCGCGTTATAGAGTTCGACAAACTTCACCACCCCCTCGCGAATCTGCTGTTCGTCGGGCGAGATCGTCGCACTAGCCGGGCGCGGCACAGGAACTGGTGGACGCGTTTGCGCCGAAACTGTCGATGCCGTTGCAGCGAGCCATGCCGCTGCGAGAAACCATGCGAGTGTTCGCATACCATCCTCCGCTATCTGTCGAACCCAAGGTGAAAATGATCGGTGGAATGTCGTTATTAGAAGTAAACCAACTTCGCTCACAAGTTAATTCTTCCGCAAAATCCTTTGAAGCTCCATCCCCTACCCCAACGTACCACTCACGCATGCATGGAGCTGGATTGGTGACGACTCCTGGGGCTCTCGCCCAAGCGCAGCGAGAGCCGATTTAAGCGTCGAGCGGTGTGAGATGCTCGAGAATCGACGCGGGCAAACTCCGGGTCACCATTTCTACCGCCTCTTTTGGTGAGTCGACGATGCGACCAAAGCCGATCTCTTCCGGGGCAAACACTCCCTGCTCGACCATGTAGAACAAGAAATCGCGCATGCCACTCCAAAAGGTCTCTCCCAGCAGCACCAGTGGAAACGGCCCGACTTTGCCGCACTGAATGAGGGTGGCCGCTTCAAACAATTCGTCGAGCGTGCCGAGTCCCCCTGGAAGGACGATGTAGGCACACGAATACTTCATCAGCATGACTTTGCGAATGAAGAAATACTGAAACTCCACCGTTTGATCGACGTAGGGATTGGGCTCTTGTTCGTGGGGTAGCTTGATGTTCAGTCCAACCGATCGCCCCCCTGCTTCGTGAGCGCCACGATTGGCTGCTTCCATTGCTCCCGGGCCACCACCGGTGATGACAGTGAACCCGGCCAGGGCCAGCTCGCGTCCGACTTCAAGAGCCAGTTGATAGTAGGGATGCCCCGGCTGAAAACGTGCCGACCCAAACACCGTGACCGCCGGACCGAGTGGCGAGAGCTGACGAAAGCCCCGCTCGAACTCCGCCGAGATGCGCTGCAGACGTGCTTTCTCCCGCTCCGGAGTGCGCCGCTGCATGAGGAAGTTCCGCTCACGTCCTACCGAACTATTCTCGGGAAGATTGAGCTCGTACGGCGTGAACCCAGCTTGCTCCCAGTGCTGCTGCCACGCTTGCTCCCAAGCCTGAACCGATTTTTTGGGGGGAGTCTGTTTCGCTTTGGCCATCGGGCTGGCTCCAAGAACAGCGTGCTGAATGTGGCGGGGATGCGGCGACCAGCGAAGCTCCGTCTGCGACCATCTGACCGGTCGCCAAGCCTCGATGCCGCCTCGGGTTAGCAATGCAACTCCTATGCCTGGACGCGCGCGATTGCAGAGAGCCGAGCGCGAGGAGGGGCGCGCGCCACCTTGCGCAAATCGCGCGAAAGTTGCGATTTTTTGCCCCTGGGCGCATGTTTTGGGGCCCCAAGTCGGCCTGGAAACAGCGCCTCGCGCGCTCCGCCGTGACCAGACGTGTCACGCGCGACATACTCCTTTAGGCGTGACGCAATGTCACAGCTTTTCGCGCAGCTGTGACACCTCAGCCTAGCTGCGGCATGCGAGTTTGAACTATGCGGTAAATGGCATGCGAAATTCTGCGCGGCAGTCGTTTAGGCTATCGATTGTGTCTTGACGCACGCCGGTTCGAGCGGGCTTTCGTCGCCGAAATTCGTTGGCAACGAGTCCCCCCTCGAGACCACAATAGTGCGATTGAGAGACTGACAATCGCTCGCACGGCACCCTGTTTGCACCACTTGGATTTCACACGCTCGACCGACATCTATTCCTGAAGTCACCTCCTATGAACGCCGAAGAACTCCGTCTCGAAGCGTCCCGAACCAAGGAATCCCCCTGGAAAAAATGGGGCCCCTACCTCAGCGAGCGGCAATGGGGAACTGTGCGCGAAGATGCCAGTGAATCGGGGGACGCCTGGAACTACTTCACGCACGACCAGGCACGCTCGCGGGCCTATCGCTGGGGCGAAGATGGAATCGCGGGAATCAGCGATGACAAGCAGCAACTCTGCTTTGCCCTAGCGATGTGGAACGGCCACGATCCCATTCTGAAAGAGCGGCTGTTTGGTCTCACCAACAGCGAGAGTAATCATGGCGAGGATGTGAAGGAGTATTACTACTACCTCGATTCCACACCCACACACTCGTACATGAAGTACCTCTACAAGTATCCTCAAGCAGCATTTCCGTACGACGATTTGGTGACCACAAGCCGCAGACGCACCCGTCAAGAGATGGAATACGAGCTGATCGATACCGGCGTTTTTGCCGAGAATCGCTACTTCGATGTCGTCGTCGAATATGCCAAACAGAACCCCGAAGACTTACTGATAGAAATCACGGTGCACAATCGAGGTCCCGAGAGTGCCACGATTCATCTCCTGCCGACGCTTTGGTTTCGCAACGAGTGGTCGTGGAAACCTGGCCGCATGCGACCACGTCTCGATGCCATCAGTGCGACGAGCGAAATGCAATGTGTGAAAGCCTCCGATGCCGAACTGGGCGAGCGCTATCTCTACTGCTCGAGCAGTGCGAATCTTCTCTTCACCGAAAACGAAACCAACAACGAACGTCTGTTTGGAACTCCCAATCGCACGCCGTTTGTGAAAGATGGATTCCACAACTTCCTGATCCATCAGCAAACCGAGGCCGTGAATCCGCAGCGCACCGGAACGAAGTGCGCCGCACACTTTCAGCTGACGATTGCCGCAGGTGGCTCGGAAAAGATTCCGCTCCGCTTGAACGATGTTTCGCCACTTGTTCCCAAACGTAATGGCTCCACCAAAACCGCTTGGAACAGCGATTTCGACACGACGCTGCAAACGCGCCGTGACGAAGCTGACGAGTTCTATCGATCGATTACGCCAGCGAAACTGAGCGACGACGAAGCCCGCGTGATGCGCCAGGCACTTGCGGGAATGATGTGGAGCAAGCAGTTTTATCACTACGACGTCGACAAATGGCTCAACGAGCGCGGCAGCGGACCGTTCAATCCGGCGAGCAAAGCAACGCGCAACGAGCACTGGCATCACATGTACAACGGCGATGTGATCTCGATGCCCGACAAATGGGAATATCCCTGGTATGCCGCGTGGGATCTCGCGTTCCATGTCGTCGCGCTCACGCTGGTCGATGCCGACTTCGGTAAAGAGCAACTCAAGCTGATGCTCCGCGAGCGTTACATGCATCCCAACGGACAGATTCCCGCGTACGAATGGAACTTCGGCGACGTGAATCCACCGGTGCATGCATGGTCGACGATCTTTACCTATCGCCTCGAAAAAGCGCAGCGCGGTGATGGGGACAAAGATTGGCTCAAGAGCTGCTTTCAAAAGCTGCTGCTGAACTTCACCTGGTGGGTGAATCGCAAAGATCGATCGGGAAAGAACGTGTTTGAAGGAGGTTTTCTGGGGCTCGATAACATCGGTGTGTTCGATCGTAGCGCTCCCCTGCCAACAGGCGGCTATCTCGAACAAGCCGACGGCACTGCCTGGATGGCGCTCTTCTGTCAGAACATGCTCGAGATTGCCAGCGAACTTGCGCTCACCGATCCCGATTACGAAGACATGGCCCTCAAGTTCAGCGAACACTTCATGTGGATCGCGTCGTCGATGGGGCACCTCGGTCAAGAGACCGGGATGTGGGACGAAGAGGATGGCTTCTACTACGATGTGCTCCGCCTTCCCAGTGGCGAAGCGAAGCGGCTGAAGGTTCGTTCGATGGTCGGTCTGCTTCCGCTGTGCGCCGCCACTTGTTTCGATGGCGAGTTGATGCGCTCGCGCCCCGCCATTGCCAAACGCTTGCAATGGTTTCTCGAGGCGCGTCCCGGGCTGCGGCAATCGATCCACGATCCGCTGAAGACTGGTGTCAACGGACGACGATTGACTTCCATCCTCGACGAAAACCGCCTGCGCCGCGTCCTCACCAAAATGCTCGACGAGAACGAATTCCTGAGTCCTTATGGCCTTCGTTCACTCTCGCGTTTTCACGCCGATCATCCTTACGTGATGCATGTCGACGGCCACGAGTATCGGGTCGGCTATTTGCCAGCTGAATCGGATACCGGCATGTTCGGCGGCAATTCGAATTGGCGCGGACCGATCTGGATGCCGATGAACGCACTTGTCATTCGCGCTCTGCTGCAATACTTCAGCTTCTACGGCGACTCATTCAAAATCGAATGTCCCACCGGTTCGGGCAACCTGATGAACCTGTACGAAGTCGCGGAAGAGATTAGTCGACGACTCTCCAACATCTTCCTGGCCGATGCCGAAGGTAAACGCGCCGTGTTTGGTGGCGTGCCAGTTTTTCAAACAGATCCCGAGTGGCGCGATCACCTGCTGTTCTACGAGTACTTCCACGGCGACAACGGCGCGGGACTTGGCGCGAGTCATCAAACCGGCTGGACCGGTGTGATTGCTCGCAGCCTGCACCTCTTCGCCACCATGACTCCCGAGCAAGTGCTCGCGGGAGGAAAAAACTCGTACTTCACCGCTGATAAACCACCTCAAGAACTTGCCAGCTCGCGCTAAGCATTAGAAACGCATCATGTACTCCGAACCCCTCGACGCTATTCCCTTGTGGGGAATCTTTCTGCTAACCGCAGCGATACTCGCCATCGCTGTCGAACTGGGACATCGTTTTGGCCTTTGGCGCCGCGCGCACTTGAGCGCTGAAAATGATCAGCCTGTCGGGGCGATGGTCGGTTCGGTGCTGGGACTCGTAGCGCTCGTACTGGGCTTCACCTTCAGCCTCGCGGCCTCACGTTTTGATGATCGTCGGCAAGCAGTCCACGCAGAAGCTACCGCCATTCACACCACCTACCTACGTGCCAACTTTTTGCCCGCCCAGATACAGGTGGATGTGAAAAAACTGCTCCGCGAGTATGTGACCATACGACTCGAGGCTGTTCGCAACCATCTTGCTGGGCATGAGATTGAGCGGTCGGAAGCGATTCAGCGAGAGCTCTGGCGACATGCAACCGAAGCCATCGAACTCGCTCCAAGTTCGGAAAGCACCGCTCTGTTTGTCGACTCCTTGAATAGCGTGATTGAGCTGCATGCCAAACGCATCATGGTCGGAATCCGCAGCCGAATTCCCGCTGTCATCTGGATCGGAGTGATCGGCCTCGCTTGGATTGGCATGGCCTCGCTCGGCTATCAATCGGGCATTTCAAGCACCGCTCGATCGCCAGCGATCATCGCTCTGGTGATTGCGTTTTCGATTGTGCTGAATCTGATTACCGACCTCGATCGCGGTCAAGAGGGTCTGCTGCGTGTCAGTCAACAATCGCTGATCGATGTCGAGCGTAGCATCACTGCGACCACACCTTGAAAGATCCTCCGATGCACCCCCGCTATCCATTGCTGTATCAAGTGAACACGCGTGTTTGGCTCACGAGTCTTTCTCGCACGCTCGGTCGCCGCGCCACGCTCGACGATATTCCCGACGCTGCACTCGATGAGTTTGTCTCGCAAGGCTTCGACTGGATTTGGATGCTGAGCGTGTGGCAAACCGGACTCGCTGGGCAGCAAGTTTCGCGCACGAATCCTCAGTGGCGGCACGAGTTCGAAGAGACACTTCCCGACCTGTGCGACGACGATATTCCCGGCTCTGGTTTTGCGATCACCGCCTATCATGTGCACCATGATTTAGGAGGCGATGAAGCCCTCGCACGTCTCCGCGCACGACTCGCCGCGCGGGGCCTCAAGCTGATGCTCGACTTTGTTCCGAACCATACCGGCATCGACCATCACTGGGTGAGTGAGCATCCCGAGTTTTATATCGATGCAACGGAGGCTGATCTCGAGAGTGCGCCACAGAACTACCTTCGACTGACCACCGCCAGCGGCGATCGCATCCTGGCTTATGGCCGCGATCCCTACTTTTCTGGCTGGCCCGATACACTTCAGCTCGACTATTCCAAACCCGCAACGCAAGCAGCAATGACCGAGGAATTGCTACGCATATCACGGCAGTGCGATGGTGTGCGCTGCGACATGGCGATGCTGGTGCTACCTGAAATTTTTGAACGGACGTGGGGACATCGCGCGCCACTCTTCTGGCCTCACACGACCGAGCTCGTCCGTTCGCAGACTCCCAACTTCTGCTTCATGGCCGAAGTCTACTGGGATCTCGAATGGGAACTTCAACAGCAGGGCTTCGACTACACCTACGACAAACGTCTCTATGATCGACTTCGCGATCATCACCAGCTGGCTGTGCGGCTGCATCTCCTGGCTGACCTCGATTTTCAAGACAAGCTGGCCCGCTTCCTCGAAAATCACGATGAACCTCGCGTCGCTGCGACGTTTCCTCTCGAGATGCATCGCGCCGCCGCTGCCATCACGTTCTTTTCCCCTGGACTTCGCTTCCTCCATCAAGGACAGCTCGAGGGAAAACAGAAACGCATCTCTCCCCACTTGGGTCGCGGCCCCAAAGAAGCAACGAATCCAGCGATTCAGGAGTTTTACCGTAAGATACTGGAGCTACTAAAGCTCGCACCACTACGAGAAGGCAACTGGCAGCTGCTCGAAAGCTCACTGGCCTGGGAAGGAAATCCGACGCACGAGAGCATGGTGGTTTTTGGTTGGGAGCTTGATCAGCAGCTCATGGTCATAGCAGTAAACTACGCCGATCACGCCAGCCAATGTCACGCACGATTGCCCTGGAACAGCCTCGCCCACCGATCCTGGAAACTTGCCGATCAGATGAATGGCGAGGTCTACGATTGGCAAGGCGACGACTTGCTCAATCGCGGTCTCTACCTCGATCAACAACCCTGGCAAGTCTCCGTCTTCCTCCTCAGCGCCAGCTAACCGAGGCGAACAGCTCACCCCACCCGAGCAGCTGAATTCTTTTCAGCTGCTCGGCGAAACAATCTACGAGCCTGTATTTCGAGCTTCAAACGCTTGCGATACAGGCTTTTTTGCATTCTCCCGCCTCTCGCCTTCTCTGCCCCCTTTAGAGGCTGGTGTCTTGGGAGTTGTTGAAGTCGCCGCGGATGTCGCTGGTGAGGGGGTCGGCATTGGTGTGGGTGCCGAAGAGGTCGTTGCCGCTGCCGCCGTAGATGGTGTCGCGGTCGAAGTCGTCGGTGTGCGTGAGATTCGCGGCGACCGGGCCGCCGCTGTTCCAGGCCACCAGCAGCGCGAGCATCGCGGCGTCGACCGCGCTATTGTAGGTGTTGCTCGTCGCCGTATCGCTCGTCCCTTGGTAGGTCGTGATCGCCGCGAGCACCAGGTCGTTGCCGTTGCCGCCGTCGACCAGGTCAACGCCGTCGCCGCCGATCAGTACGTCGTTGCCATCGCGGCCGTACAGCCGATCGTCGCCATCGCCGCCGCTGAGGAAGTCGTCGCCGACATCGCCACTGATCGTGTCGTTCCCCTGCGCGCCGTAAATGCGGTCGTTGCCCGAGCTGCCACTCAGCTGATCGTTGCCGTAGCCGCCGTGGATCCAGTCGTCACCCGCGCCAGGGCTCACACTATCGTTGCCGCCACCGGCGTAGAAGAGATCGTTGCCGCCGAGCGCGCTCAGCGTATCGTTACCGCCGATGTTGAGCTCGTGCGGATTGAGCTCGTCGCTCGTCGGAGCGTCGTCGCCCCAGACGATGTTGTTGCCGCTGCTGGCATTGATGCGATCGTTGCCGAGACCACCGACCAAGAGGTCGTTGTTGAAGCTGCCCGTCAGGAAGTCATCTCCCGCTTCACCGTAGAATTCCGCCGGAATCTGCAGGTTCGATTGGTTGATGATGTCGTTGCCGCCGCGGCCGTAGACGAGCGTCTTGCCAGGGACGTTGTGGTACGTGTAGCTCGAGCCGATCTGCACGCGAGTGCGGCTGGGTTCAAGCGTCGTGTTGGCGCGAGCGAACTGAATCGTGTCATTGCCATTGGTGCCGCGGATGTAGATGTCATTGATCGTGGCGCTCGTCATCTCGCCATCGTCGGTCAAGTTGAGATCTTCGATCGTGGTGAAGGTGACGGTCGCGTGCGTCGAGCTCAACACTTGTCCGCTGCTCACGAGCACGGGGCTCGTCGCGGCGAGTCCACCGCCGAGCGCCGAGACATCGATGTTCAGCACATCGCCCGGCAGCACCGTGGGATCGTTGCCGTTGATGAAGAAGGGGGTCGTGAGACTCGGACGAATCATGTCGTCGACGCCGTCGAGTTCACTTGCGCTCAGGATGTAACCAGGCGCGGTGCTCGATGGTGTGCCGCCGAAGGTGTCGTCGCCAAGACCACCGTTGAGCGTGAGCCGCGCGAGGAAATCGGCAGCGTTGACGTAGAACTGATCGTTGTCTCCGGCACCGGTGACGACGGCGGTATCAAGGTCGTTGGCCGCTTCGGTCATGTTGACGCGAATCGTATCGGCGCCGCCCGACGTGGTGACATCGAGATCGTCGATGCTCGTGAACGTGATGTCGGTGCCCGACGCGATCGTGAGCCCTTCGATCGTCGTGCGCGTGATGACGACCGAGTCGGCCGACACACTTCCGCTGTCGTCGACAATCAGCGCGTCGTCGTCCCCGGCAACGCCATTAAACGACAGAGTCGAAGCGATGTTCGATGCGGAATTCCCGCTGTCAAACACCTGGAACGTGTCGACGCCAACGTCGCCGGTTACCGTCACTGGCACGCCACTCTTGATCGCGTGGATGCGAACCGTGTGAGCGCTGTTGTCGGTCGCCGCGAGCGACGAACCAGCCACGATATCGATGCTCGTGAGGGTCGACGTGCTGTCGATGTTCACCAGATCAATCGCTTCGTTGCCGCCACCCGCGATGAGGTCGAGCGCGAGGAAGCCTTCAAACGTGGTCGTCGCGACCAGTCCCGTATCGGCGGTGATCTCGGTCACACCGTCACCGAGTAGTGCATCGTCGCTGATCTCGATATCGGCAGTGCTCGTGCTGCTCGAAGCATCGACCACGAGGTTGCCACCAGCGCCGTCGAGGATGAGCGTGTCGAGATCGGCGAAGCTGACGAGCGTCAGCGGCGCGCCACTCGGACCGACACCGACGTTGCCACTTCCTTGACCATCCAAAACGTCGCTGAAGTAGCCGACATCAGCCGCTGTGATCAGCTCGAGCGCGAGGCTGTTATCACCCAGTCCGCCATCGAAGTGGATCGTCACATCGGTCAGATTGCTCGCGGTGTAGAACGTATCAGCGGCTGTATTCAAGTGCGCGCCATTGCTCACACCACCCGACGCGAGGCTGTTGTCGACCAGCGGCGCAGCGCCGTCGAAGCTCGGGAGTCCCGCTGCTGTTTCGCGGATCGTCAGCGACTCACTATCGCTGCTGCCGATCACCGTGAAGCTGTTGATCGTATCGGCCTGGCCACTGAACTTGCCGAGGCCATTCACCTCGACTTCGAACACATTGGGAGCACTCAGGAAGATCTCGATCGCGTCGGCCGCACCGTTTTGGAAGCCGGCGATTCGCATGTCGAGCACGAGGTTGTAGACCGACGTCAGCGGCGTCGTTTGCACCGTTTCGATCGAGGTGTAAGCAACTCCTGCCGCCGATGTGCCGAACGACCAGACGCCGCTGTAGTCCACTGCGCCGAGCGTCAATGTCGGCACGCCGAGTCCCGTGATATCGAGCACTAAAAGATCGCCCGCTGGCACCGTCGGATTGCCACCGAAGATGCTGATCGGCGTGCTCGCGAGTCCATTGTCTTGATCGGGCCGGACGTTGAACGTATCGATCTCTGCGCCGCCGGTGAACGTCGCGCTCACCGCGTCGATATCCCCTGCAAAGCTCAGCACCGCGCCACCCACATCCGCGCTCGCCGCATCAATCGTCACGCTGACGGTTCCCGTCGCGCTGATCGTGCCGCTGAGGGTCGCATCGTCCCCTGCCAGCAGCACCACGTTGCTCGTCGAGCTGAGTGTGCCACTGACGATGATGTCGTCGTCGGCAGCGCCGGTATCGGTCACCGCGAGGTTCACCGCGCCGGCGGCATTGATGCTCGTCACGGTCATCGTGCCGGTCGCCGAGGTGATGTCGACGAGACCGCTATTCGTCGTGATGCTCGTGAGCGTGATGGCGCTCGCTTCATCGATGTCGATCGCGCCGGTGCCAGTGACGCTGGCGGTAAGCGTAGCGATGCTCGTATCGAGATCGATCCCGCTAGCGCTCGTCGCGCTCAGGTTACTCGCCGACACATTGAGCACACCTGCGTTCGCATCCGTAATCGCCCCCGTCGTCGCCACCAGCGTCGCATCGCCTACGGCCGTGATGGTGGTGACGGCGATGTCGCCACTGGCAGCAGTGAGTGTGATGTTGCCATTCACGGTCGTTGCGGACGAGACTGCGAGGCCGCTGGTCTCGTTGATGTTGATGTTGCCATTGGTTGCGCCGGTCGTGGAAACGATCAGCGACGTGATGGTGGTGTCGAGATCGATGGCGTTTGCCACACCGGTGGCAGCCTGCGCGACCAGCAGACCGGTCGCGACGTTTACACTCGCGCCGTTGCCGTCGGAGATCGAGCCGGTGAGCGCGGTGAGGGTCACAGCAAGTCCGGCGGTGATCGTGTTGTTCACGCTGATCGAACCACCTGAGGTCAAGCTGATCGCACCACCAGCGCCAACCATCAGCGGACCATCCACTTCGATCGTATCGGCCCCCACTCCCGTATCAATCGTGATGTTCGCATTCGCATGCGCATTCGCACCACTCGTGATGGTGACGCTGTCGGCAGCATCGGAGCCACCCGTCACGGTGTTGATCTCGACAGCGATATTGCCCGAGAGATGAACTTGCTCGAACGCCACGCCACCGCTGTTGCCACTCACAACGAGGGCCGGAATTGCGGAGGTAGCGACCGTTGCACCAAAGCCAGCGCTGATGTCGATCGTGTCGGCAGCGCCACCGAAGTTGACGACGGCGCTAGCCAGATTAAACATGTTCACCGGCTCGAGACCACGGAACGTGATCGTCCCGGCGAGGGCATCGGAGGTGATCGTTCCGGCGCGAGCAATCACGGCGTCGCTGGTGTACGTTGCCGTCTGGTTTCCGTTGCCGACAATCGCCAGCACATCGCCAAACGAGGGATTGCCGCCGGCTGCAACCGGCGAGCCCTGCCCTTCACCGTCGTAGTAAATCCCTCCGGGGAGCGCGACGTTGATGGCGTTGAGATTGACGTTCAGTGTGTCGTCGGAATCACCGCCGTAGAACGTGAAGGCGTTGGGTGGTGTCGTCGTCGTGTAACCACCAATCACCGCGCCATTGTTGAGCGAGTAAGTGACAGTGATGTTCCCCGCCCCATCGGCAGCTGTGACCGTCACGATATCAGCACCGGCAGTGCCGTTGATGATCGGCTGTGAATAGAGCGCGACATCGTTCCCCGCACCTGGCCCCGCGCTATCGGCGCTGTAGCTGATGTAGAACGTGCTTCCACCCACCACCACTGCCGCTCCTTCGGCCAGCCCCGCAAACGTCCCCACCACCGCATCCGTCCCATCATTGGTGATGATGACAAACTCTTGGAGCAGGAGTGGATCGGGAGTGAATCCGCCGAACAGATCGACATCGAGCGTCGCTCCGCCAAGCGAAACAGTGCCGGTGACATTCACCTGATCGTAGCCGGTCACTCCATTGCCCGGAGCGGTGCCGCCGATCTCAGGGTTGAAAGTGGTTCCTGCGGTAAACGACAAACTGCCGGTCGCTAGTGTCTCGGGACTTGCGCCAGGCTCGAGCCGCGACGAATCGGTCATCGAGACCGTCCCTGCGATGCTTCCCGTTCCCCTCAAAATCGCCGTCCCACTCACTACCACCAGCCCACTGCCCGTCCCCGATCCCAGCGTGTTATTCACCAGCAACTCACCCACCGTGACATTTGTCGCCCCGCTGTAGGTGTTTCCAGCAGTCAGTTCGAGTGTACCGGGGCCAGTCTTTGTGACTCCGAAACCACCAGCGTTGTCGTCGATCACACCTTGCAGGGTCAGGACTCCCGCAGCCAGAACGTTGATCGTGCTATCAGCAAGCAGTTCGACCGTGCCGCCAAACGAAGAAGTGCCAGTTCCTTCCAGGGTTGAACCAAGAAGTCGAACGTTTTCGGTCGCTGCATAAGCGACATTGCTAAGCACCAGTTTGGCACCCGCTTCGACTTGCGTATCTTCAGCCGCAATAACCATCTGGCGGTTCAAGCGAATGTAATCAAACTGCAGGAAGGCCCCCAGACCTGTGCGCGTGAGGGTGACCACATTATCACCGGTCGTGAGCCCCACAGCGGTGCCGCTAAAGGTTGCCGTGGTGATCGTCGTATCAGCGGAGAGTGTTTGGGTGTGGACCACATTTCCATTCACCCGTACTTCGAGCGTGATGCTGCCGGCAGTGAAGCTGCTGCTGACCGTGTCGATCACCAAGTTGTAGTTGTCGTCGACTTGATCGGCGGCAAGGTTAAAGTGGATTCGATTGGTGGGATCACCCACCGTGAGAGCACGCTCAAATCCAGTGGCTGGTGCGCCGCCAATTGCTTCGTTGGCAGCCACAACGCCGATCGGACCTGGATAAGTCCCTGCGAAGTACCAGTCGTCATCGCGCGCTGTGGCACTTCCGGGAGCAGCGTTGGAACTGCCGTTTTCCTGCGAGAATTCGCTGTTTGCGTTGTTATCGGTACCGAGTTGCCACTCCTGATTCAGAACACCGACATTCACGTTGGCGGCGACAGGAGCTGTAGCGCCGAGAGCGTTGTTGGCATCGGCCACCAAGACACCTTGCTGTACCAGCGTCACACCAGCGTAGGTGTTGTTGCCCGAGAGGGTCGCTGTACCGGTACCGGTCTTAATGAGTTGGTCGGAACCCGGCACAGGTGCCACGATGGGGAGGAGGGTTCCGTTAGTAATCCCAGTATTCAATGGACCAGCAATTCGGCCAGTCACGGATTCGCCGCCACTACCTTCGCGATGGGCATAGACGAGCGTATAGGTTCCCACGGCCAAATTGCGTGTCACAACGCCAGTGTTGGAATTAGCGACGATACCTTGCAGAAGATCGCCTGCAACAAAAGAAGGATTAGCGGATGGCTTGAGCCACACCGCTGCACCGTCGTCGTTGTTGGTGACCGAGAAGGTATAGATACCGGGGGTTGTGACGGTCAGAGTCGTGACAAAAACGGTGGTGAAGTTGTCCCCGAGTGGAACCGAGGGGGTGAAGAGGGTGTTGAAGGCAGCAGCATTGGCAAACGTCAGTGGTCCGTTGAGGGTGTTCGTTCGCGTGGCCACTGTGGTGCCGTTGAGATCGTTGTTGATCACCGTCGCGTCGTTGATGGTCTGCTGCACACCGTTGAAAACACGGGCAGTGAATGGAGCAATCGAGAAGTCGCCGTTGTCCATATCAGCATTGATATCGAAATTGCCAGCTCCCATCAAAGTCAGGTCGGAAGGCTGTTCTTTGAGGAGCGGGCCATCCAGCGTCAGCGTGCGCCCCGCCGTGTTGCTGGCAATGAAGGTATTCCCCAGCAGACGCACCAGTCCCGTGACGGTGACGTCATTGGTGGCCGACTGCAGTGCGCCGACGTTGCCAACGCCGTTGCCAATGATTGCAAGCGGTTCAGGAGCAGGAGTGGTCGCCCCTTCGTAGCGCAAAGTGGCTCCGGCAATCACGCTGGTTCCCGTAGCAGTTGCCCCGAGCGCATTATTAGCGGCAGCCACCAGCGTACCGGCGTTGATCGTCGTGATGCCGCCATAGGTGCTCGCGTTGCTGCTGAGAGTCAGCCGCTCTGTGCCACCTTTATTGATGCCACCACTGCCGGTCACAGCGCCGCTGATGTTCAGGTTGCTAAGGCCGCTGTTGTTATTGGTGTTGATGTTGGCGACACCATTGAGCAGCACCGTGCCCGAGAGTGTTGCGTTGCCGCTGCCGTTGGCGGTGAGGTTGGCACCACCTGCGAGCGTGACGTTCACCGAGTGAGTTTGCGTGTTCGCCCAGAGATCAAGCGTCGCGCCGTTGGCCACCGAGACAATTCCAGCGCCGCCGTAAATCGTGCTTCCTTCGAGGCGGAAAATCGTTTCGTTAACGTTCACACTTCCAGGATTCGCGATCGTGGTGTTAACGATGGCGAGTTCAGCGGCTCCGGTCTTCGTGAGGGTGAAGCCGTTCATGTTCAGCGTCGAAGCGCCGCTGGTGTTGCGAACATCGATCCGGTTATCGGTACGAATCGTGGCATTGCCGGTGAGTGTAAGACGTCGGAATGCGCCGGTTTGTGATGCGCCCGTGTTGAGGATCGCCCCAAAGCCATTCAGACCGGTCCCTTGAATCTCGACCAGTTCATCGCCGTTGGCTCCCGCGCGGAAACCGCGAATGTCGAGCGTACCACCATTCACCACGGTCTTGCCGGTCACTTCACTTCCGAGGCCAGCGTTGTTTCCCAGCGCAACGATGCCGCCGGAAACTGTCACATCCCCCGTGAATGTATTGGCGGCGTTGAGCAGCAGATTGCCGCTGCCGGTCTTGGTGATTCCGCCAGCCACTGTGCCGTTTTGAACGACACCATTGAAGCTCAGCGATGCAGAGTTTTGCTGATCAAACGTCTTCACCCCATCGAGCGTAGTGACTCCGCTGAAGTTCACCTTACCGGGCAAAGTTCCCGCTGCATGATCCGAGATGATGTCGAGTTCTGTGGCGGTCGAGGCCATCGTCAGCGAGCCAAACGTGATGGCGCTGCTGGCGCTGATCGACGAGTTGGCGCTCACCGTCACGTTATTGCCGAGCGTGATGTTGGATTGATCGGTGAAGCTGAAGAGTCCCAATTGTGCTAAATCGGTAGGCTTGAGTTTGATTTCGCTGCCAGCTGGTGGTGGATCGATACGAATATCAATTCCCGATCCGCCGGTCCCTTCGCGATGTAGCACAGCAATCAGATACTTCTGACCCGCCACCAGATTCCGGGTCCGCAGCGTGGTGTTCTCGTACGAAATTTGTTCGCCACGATTGTCGGCGCGTCCAGGTGGATTCGATTCAAAAAGGCCATCCTGATCGACGTCGAGCCAAATCGCGCCGATATCGTCATCGCCATTGTTGCGGAATCCCCAAGTGCCCGTGACATTGGGGGTGAACGTGCCGAACCACAGATTCGTGTAGTTATCGGGCTGGCTGATCACAAAACCTTCGGGGGTCGCATCGTCGCGAATCGATGCAACGACACTCGTAAAGTCGGCATCACTGTCGAAATCGAGACCACGGTTACCTGGGCCATTGGTGAGAAGTCCCAGCCCTTCGAAGTTACTGAACGACGAGGGATCGTTTCCGTTAAGTACACCCAGGTTGTTCGTGAGATCGAGCGCCAGACCATCGTTGTTGATGTGGTAGCCAAAGTGGCCGAGCGCATCGGTGTAAACGGTGCTGAGGGTGTCGACGTCGAGTTGTCCGCCGCTGAGGATGACAGCCGAGTTGCTGAGCGGATTGACGGTCGCGCTTGCAACAATATTCAGCACACCAGCCGCCACGGTGGTGGTGCCGCTGTAGGTATTCGCGCCCGAAAGCGACGCCGTACCAACTCCTTGTTTGACGATCCCCCCTGCGCCACTGACGATGCCGGGGAACGAGCCAGTTTCCAAAACAAGTGCGCCGCTGGCTACGTTATTGAATCGCGTGACGATCGAATCGTTCGCGTCGCCAGTGATCGACTGCAGCGTGACATCCAGTTCGCCGTTGGCGATGTCTTGCACCAGACGCAGCGTCACCGCTCCGCCCCCTGCGAGTGTCGCCGAGGCATACACGCCACCGTTGACAACAATCGGCCCTGCGTAGCCAGGATAGGCGGCGAGTGCATCGTCGATCGAAGCAAACGCGTTAATGCCGACATAAGCGGTTTGTGTACCAGCGGTCTCGGCATCGCCATCCACGACACCCAAGGTGGTGAATTCGTCGTTGACGTAGAGCAAGCCGGGAGTGCCACTCGTCGAGACCAGAACCACATCGTTGCCGTCGCCACCAGCGTAGTAGATCTCGAGCGTCTGTCCGTCGACGACGATCGGAGCCCCATTGGCGAGTCCTACGAACGTACCAGTTACCGGATCGACTCCATCGTTATTGATGATGGTGAAGACTTGGCCGTAAGTCGGCAGAAAGGTCCCAGCAGATCCGAGGAATGGTGTTGTGAGAATCGCCCCCGCGCCGAGCGTAACAGTGCCACCACTGGTGACATCCACCTGATCGTAGCCCACTCCAGCACTGCCAGTGTGGTTCAGCAGTTCGATCTCGAGCGTACCGTTTTCGGTGTAGTTGCCACTCACCGTGGTAATGCCGGGGCTATTGCCTGGACGATGCGTCGCGCCGGAATCGATGGTGAGTGGTCCCGTGGTGCCGGTTCCCATCAGCGTAGCGCCCGATGCCACCGTGACGGTGCTCGAAGCAATCGATCCGGTGGTGCCGAGCGAAAGAATCCCGACATTCACTTGTGTGGCGCCAGCGTAAGTATTGGCCCCAGTGAGTTCGAGCGTTCCGGCACCTGCCTTCACAAGACCGCCGTTGCTGATGATCGCCGAGAGCCGAACATCGACCGCTTGGCCACTGTCGTTGATGGTGAAGGTGCGCGAGGCTCCCCCGAGATTGAGATTGCCAGAGATGAGACCGGTTCCCTTCGAGGTCCCTACTGTGGCGTTGTAGGTCATGTTGCCATTGAGGGTCAGGGTCCCGCTCCCTGTCGTAATCGACATAGCATTCGCTGTGGCCGTGCCACCTGTTTGGCTGAACGTGATCCCGGCTGTGGTTTGGCTAAAGCCGTTGAGATTCAGCGTGGCCGCACTAGCGTCGTTCTGACCAATGTTGATGGTTCCGGTCGCTGGCAAGATGTTGGCCAGGTTCATTCGCAACTGGCCGACCGAAACGCTGGTGCCGGGCCAGCTGTAGGTCTCTCCAGCAGCTCCCACGACCCACAAGCTTCCGTCGGTCTTGCTCAAGTTCCCGCCGGTGATGTTCACGCTACCTTGCAAATGATTGGCAGCATTGGTCGAGCCACCACGCAGCAGCAGGACAGCGCCGCCACTCAGGGCTCCCGAAATATCTCCCGTGATCGTGAGTGCTCCGGTACCATTCGAAGTCAGGTTGATCAAGTTACCGGTGCTGGTGACATCGATCGGCCCACTCCAGGTGTGGACAGCAGCACTGTTGGCTTCGAGCGTGACTCGTCCAGCACTGTTGGCGGCAAGCTGCAGCGACTCAGGAACGTTGATCGATGAGCCGTTGTTCAGTAGCAGCCGCGCGGCACTACTGCCATCGATGCCGACGAGTCGTGTGAAGTTTCCAGCTCCCGAGGCTCCCAAAGCATTGGAATTCTGAACCGTGATGCCACCACGATTCACCACCAAGTTCCCTTGGAACGTGTTATTGCCCGAGAGAACAAGATTTCCGGCAGAGCCACCGGTCGAGGCTACCGAAAGGCTGTTGACCCCGTTAGTGCCACCACTGATGACACCAGCGATGGTGATCGACGTGTTGTTAGTGTCGATCGTGCTAGTCGAGGTCCCGTTGAGCGTGACGCCGCGAGTGGCAGGCGAGGCGATCGTGGCATTAGCTCGCAGTGTGCCACCATTCAGGATGAGCGTGTTCGTGGCGCTTCCGTCGCCAATGCCAGTCGAGGCAGAGGCGGCAAGCACACCGGCCGTGATCGTGGTCGTGCCACTGTAGGTGTTCACCCCAGTCAGCGAGAGGACACCAGGGTTGGTGGTCGATGCTAAAGTTAGATTGGAGCTACCCGAGATCACACCCGACAAAACAGCAGCGCCGGGTGCAGCATTATTACCACCGACCGTGATACTCAAGTTGCCAGTGAGTGGAAGATTGGTCGGTACGGTGAGCTGAGCGGTCGGCTGATCGTCGTTGTTAAAACTCACGCTGCCACTGGTCGGCAGCGCAGCGTTGCTGTAGTTCGTGGTCACGCGTGCTGCAAGTCCGCCACCCGATGCCACGGTAATCGGGTTGGCAACAGTGGCTGCGGTGCTGCCGGTATTATTGACCAGCCGCGCACCACTCTGAACAAGGATCGAACCCGTTCCGAGCGCGTTGTTGCTGTTGAAAAACAAGCGGCTGCTGTTGAGCGTGAAGTTCACATCCGAGGGAGTTCCGGTCCCATTCGTAAGGACCAGGTCCGAGCCTCCAGTAGCAAGCGTGTTGCCTGCGCCAGTGAATCGACCGGCATAATTCAGCGCGCCACCTAGTTGCAGCGTGCCGCCCGATGCGCCGACCGTGACACCACGATTCGCGGCGAGTGTCACCCCAGCCGAAGTGCTGAGGATGCCACCATTGAGCACCAACTGATTGGACACAAACGCGCCGGGAGCGGCGCCCAAATTGCCATCGCTGGCGATCCGGAGCGTGCCCGTGTTCACCGTGGTGATGCCGCTGTAAGTATTGGCTCCGCCGAGAGTGAGTTGCCCCGCTCCTTGCTTCACCAGCTGCCCCGCCCCGGAGATCACTCCGGTGATCGACGAAATGCCGGCATTCGTCACCGACAGCTGCGTGGCGGTCGCCACATTGCCAGCCGCAATCACGTTACCGGAGATCGCAAGACTGCTTAGTGGAAGTGTGCCGCCGACAGCTCCATTCAGATTCACATTTCCCGCACCTGCGTCGAGCGAGAGACTGCGATCGCTCGCAGCAGCGTCGTCGTTCACGGTCCCACCGAAGGTGATCGTGCCACCTGCCGAGGCGACAGCGACGTTGCCTGTCAGCACCACGGCACCGTTGATATTGATCGCATCGCCGGTGGTCGTCACATCGCCAGCGAGATTCGACTGCGTGGTCGCGCTGCTGGTGAAACTTCCCGCTGTGGTGATATCGCCAGCGCCAGCCGTATTCAAAAGATCCAGTGCCGTGAGCGACACCGTTCCTGCGATTCCCGCCGTGGTGTTGATCGACTGATTGATGTTGATGATGCCGGCGGTCACGTTCAGATTGCCGGTCGAGAGAACATCGCCGAGCACGAGCGCCGAATTGAAGTTCGCGGTGTCGGTGCTCCCTGCGGTGATGGTAATCGCCGCGCGAAACGCTGCATCGATCGAAGTCAGCGTGATCGTGTCGTCGCCCGATCCACCGTTGCTATTCACATCGATCGACAGCGACTGCGTGGGATTCACAAACGTCACCGACTCGCCCAAGGTCGAAGCGATAGTGCTCATGCCATCAGCGCCACCGGTGTCGGTGACGGTGATCGTTTCGGTAGCACCGACGTAGTTAAAGTTGCGCGTGGTGGCCGAGAGGTTGTCGATGATCGGGTCGAGTCCGGTGTAATCAACCGCTCCGTACGATCCGATCGAAATCCGCCCATCGTTGGCGTTATCGAATCGATAGTTCACATCGGCAAACGCGACAGCTCCACCGACGAGTTCGAGCGAGTCATTTCCTCCCACGCCTCCGTTGAAGATGATGCCACCGACAGGAATTGCATCGCCAGCCGACAGATCGAGCACGAGCTTATCGTCGTCGGACGAACCATCGATCACGATGCTGCTGGTGCTGCTAGGGAGCAGAGCCACCGAAACACCGTTCACCAGAATCTCGTAGCCACCAGCAGACGAACGAACCGTGAAAGTGTCGGCGGCAGCGTCGCCAGCTTTGCCTGGAGCCTGTTCGTTGGCATCGAACGAGCCATCGTAGAAATAGTTACGCCCCTGCTGAACGTTGGCATAATGCGCGGCGACTTCACCCCCTGTGAGCGCAGCGCTATAGATCGCCACTTCGTCGATCTTGTTCGTAAAGGGCTCGTTGGCTGTTCCGTGATTGCCAATCGTACCCGGCGCACCACCACCACTAGTGATGTTTCCAGCCAGCACGGTCGAGTAGCGCAGCGTTCCGTTGACGTAAATCGCTTTCACGCCACTCGCGGCGTCGTAGCTGGCCACGATGTGGTCGGGCGTGCTGTCGGTGAGTTCGCCGAGTGTTGGTCGCCCCGCCACGCCATCGAGTGGCATGTCGAGTTCGGTATAAACACCGCCGACATTCAGGCCAAACGAAAGGACCGGACCAGGAGCAACAGGAGGCACGGCTCCTGGATTATTAATATCGTTTTGGAAAGAGAGCAGGATGCGATTGCCCCCGTCCTCTTTGCGGAAGATCTCGTCGTAGTCGCCGAAGGCACCATTCCAGTTGGACTGGATCACCGCTTCCACCGAAATGCCGGTGGTGAAGCTGAAGTTGGCCGCACCAACGTTCACACCATCGCCCGCTACGTTATTCAGACGTGCTGAACCAGCACCAATCAATCCGGTGCCGTGAGCAGCGGTGCCGGTGAAGGTTCCCGTGTTCGCCGCGCTGATCTTGTTGACCACCGGCGCTGTTCCGCTGGTGGCCTCGTCGAAGCTCCAGTAGTGAGCAAGACTTACCGGATAGGTCGCCATCACGCGACGATCTTCGAGCGACTCAAACTGCAAAAATCGGCTGCGGGCAGTTTGCTGGCGAGTCCGTTTGCGAGCTGGGCTCGCTTTTTCCTGGGTGCGCGCAGAGAGATTGCCGGAACGACGAACGTGGGGAGAGGCCATGTTGCAGCTCGTTAAGATTCAATAGATCAAATTGCAATGCAGGATCCGTGCACGGTACTTCGACGAAGCAGAGCGCCCGTTTTGCGCTACACTCCATGCACAGTGGCGATGATGATCGTCTTACACGCAATTACAAGTGCTGAACGTGACTTTTAGACAAAATAGTCCGATTCTGCCGATTTCAGCGGTCGTAGCGAGCCTCGCAGCGTGCGGCAAACCGCACTAAGTAAAAGAAAACCGCGTCATTCAGAGCTTGCGGCAGTTCAGCTCCCATTAGCCCTCAGGGGCAGAAAAGCGAGCGTGCGGCGCTTCTGGTCGGCAGGACACCTGAAATCGACCGCCTGACCGAGGCAACGATCGGCTAATCGGGCAGGAGCTCCCACCCCCAAACCGTGCGATCAGAAGATCGGCTGTGGCGACCGATCCAGCTTTTGCTACGTGGCACAAACTGCAGTTCAGCAGTCCCATCCCCTGTGTCGCGGAACGTGCACAACAGCCTCTGCTCTTCAGCGGCCCAGGTCCCGACTTCGTTTCCACTGATGTCCAAAATTCGATAGTCCGTGGTGAACTCGAGATCCGGTAACTGCCTCCGCTGTTTCGTCGAAAAGTTGGTCACGAACAGATGGTACTTCGCCGCGACCTGCTTGATGACGAGAGCCTCGGGCGAGAAGGGACGCCAACTCGCCAGCCAATCGGAAGGCTTCTCGGAGAGCCGCTTGTTTACCTTTTCGAGATCGAGCCCCCGCAGTCCGCTCTCTTTGGCTTTTGCATACCAGTAGGCCGAGCGTTTTCGATAACCATCCTTCGACAGCGGCGGGCTAGTCTCCGACAAATTCCACCAGCCATCGCCGAGTTTCACGAGCGTCACCACCTCGCTTGAATTCTCACTCGCTTGAAACTCAAGCTCCTGAATTGCCACTGCGGCGAGCGCGGGGTTCTCGGTCCCTTGGGCCAGCAGCGGCAATGCGGTCTGCCAATCTTCCCGGACCAGGGCGAGGTACTGACCACATTTCATCGCCGCTTCAGCATTTGTCGGGTCGGTCTTCAGAGTTTCAAAAAGAGGCTGACAAACCTTGTAAGCCGCTTGCAACACTTCCGTATGCTTGGCCCGATTAGCAAATGCCTCGCTGAGGCGGCGATCACCCAGCTTTTTGCCAATCGCTTGACCAATCTCCCCCAGTTCGAAAGCCCGATCAAACTGATCGCTCTGCTCTGCTTCCGCGACCGACTTCATCACGTACTCGGCGAGCGACGTGATTGTCTGGGGGACAGCCTGCGTTTTACAGGCGTGCAGTCCCGCGATCTTCTCTGCTAAGAACGAACCTTCGAATGTCGACTCGAGCCGCACTATCGCACGCAAAAACTGATCGACCGTAAAGCTGCTCGTCACCGCTGCTCGCAGCACAACAAACTGATCGGCGGGTGCCTGACCAGGCTCGGAGCCGAGTTCAAACAGTTTGTCGGCCAGTTGCGTCTTGAGTTCGGGAGTTGTCGCTTGCGTCAGCAGATCGCCGAGCACTTCTTCCATCGTCTTTTGCGCGGCAGTAATCGCAGCATCATCGGGACGCGCGATTTTCTGCACGGGTCCCCCTTGCAAAAGATCGGCCAGCAATGGAGTTGATGACGAGGTTGGTGCAAACTCGGGAAACAGCGTGGCGAGTTCCGGGTTATCGATTCGTAATTCGGGATTGGCGAGCACCCCGAACCAAACGGCATGCGATTTTCCGTTATTTCCTGGGCAGACCACCTCGAGTTGCAACTGGTTCACGCCAGTGATATCGACTTGAAACGCTTGCACATCGGAGACACTACGAATCGGCCGGGATGCCCAAAGCACTTGGCCATCTCCCACCACACGCATCGTGAGCGGTGTGAAGGCAAGGTCGGTCGCCGAATCGTTTTGCGAAACTGCTCCCGTAAGCATGCGAAACTTACGCTCGAGCTGATACACGATTCGGGAACCTAGGTCGGTATTGGGGTGGAGGAAAATGCCGTGCGGCGACCGCTTGCCACGAATCGAAACACGCAAAGGACGCATTTCGTAGGCATCGAAATCGATGTACTGCAGTTCCGAGAGATAGACCGGGCGGAGGGGATCGATTTTGGAAACGGGAACTCCCTGCTTCGGTGCGGCAAGGCCGAAGTTACGCGGAGGAACGTTCGCTGCCACCATGCCCGGCGAAGAGTCGGGCTTGAAGAAACTGGGGGGCAACTGGCGATTGCTCCCCGCAGGGTCCTGAAACAGTTTGGGGACAAACCACAGCGCATGCGCGTCGTCGAGATCCTTGGTCGCTTCCACCACCAGTCGCAGCGACTTCACGTTCGTGATATCGACCTCGAACTTCTGAAAGTCGTGAATGTTTTTGATCGGCTGCGAGATCCAGCGAATCCGATCGTCGCCGTAGATCTTCATTCGGATCTCGCCGTCGAATTTTCCGGCGGCTGTTAAATTGAGCCCTGCTCCACCGATCACTCGCGTGTATTTCCCTTGGATATCAAAGGTTTTCGAGCTCGGCAGGTTGGTTTGGGGATGGTGGAAAATTGCATTCTTCGTGCCGAGCCCACCCAGCACCATGACCGCCGGAATTCCATCACGACAATTCACTTCGGCCGCTGTCAGGTTCGCCAGATCGACACCTAGATCAGCGGAACTTGGTGGCGGATTGCCAGGCGGAGTTGATCCAGGCTGATTTGACGCCGACTGAGTTGCCCCTGGCTGCGCTGATCCAGCGGGACCGGGCGAGGAATTGCCCGCTGAAGTTCCACCATTGCCGACCGGCTGCGCGACGGGAGGTGATCCTGCATTGACGCCGCTAGGATTCGCACCGCCGGGAAGCGATGCACCTGCAGAGGTTGTCCCCGGAACGACGGATTTCGCGCTACTGTTAGGGCTCTCGTTTTTCGGCGGCATTAGTTTGGCAAACAGCCCCGACGGATCGGCCCCAAATCCGAACCACAAAATCATCCCCCCGAGGGCCAGACCAGCCGCGCCACCCAGCACCACTTTCACAATCTCGACCACCGGGTTCTTCTTGGCGCTGCGATGGCTCGATCGCGCCGTCGAAAAGCCGAGGCTCGGGAGCGGTTCTGAATTGGTAGCCACAGCCGCCGCTGGTTGCACCGGGATCGGTGGCGGGAGTTGCTGCGGCAGTTGCAGCTGGACAGGAATCGGACGGAGGACTTGCTGAACCTGCGGCTGCATCTGCGGAGGATTTAGTTGCAGACGAAGCTGCTGGTCGTAGGCCAATTTTTGAGCTGGCACCAGCAGACACTGCGATGCGATGGCAATCTCGCTGAGGAGTTGCTGCGACTGACGCGAGTGCGGGCCGTTTTGAAACGTGCGGAGATGAATCATGCGGGAATCGGCCGCATTCTGAATCACCGAAGGCTCCGACTCGAACAGACGAACGCCGAGCAAACGATAGTAGTTCGCCGGTTGCTCGTCGGGAGCGATGCCGAGCCACTGGTAGTAGGGGTCGAAGTTAGTAGCCACCACAAACTCCCAGCACGCTGAACAAATAACCACCCTGTTGTACTACTTGCCTGGAGCAGCTTCAACAGCAAACCGGCGCGGTTTTGGCACAACGTCGTACGCGGGTGCGAGCCTTAGTCGGGTGCGCAAACGAAAACGCCGTAGTCCTCCGCTAAGGGAGACGACTACGGCGTCGCTCTCGTTTTTTCAAACTACAAAAACTTGGCTGCAGCTGGTATTTTTTTCGCCGCAGCCCAGGGGTTTATCTCCAGTGCTTCTTTCATCGAGCACGCGGGGCACTTCCTAGTTCCCTGTGCCAGGTGGTGGTGCCGCTGGACGCGCCGGTGGCACTTGCGGCGCAGGTGTCGTCGGACGTGGTGGCGCTGGAGGTGGTGTGGCGTTGGCCGCAAGCCAGGTCTTGAGCCACGTTTCGTAGTCGGTCACGAAATCGTAGAGCGAGATGTTCGGCTTGGCAGCCAGGATCGCCTTCATCGCCAGCGCACTATCCTTGGTCAACTTCAGAGAAGCGGGGGGCAACAGATCGTGGCCGTTGGGGCCAGCCACACTCGGATTGTTGGCCACCACCTGATTCTTGCGTGCCGTCAGAGCGGTGGCGTACTGATCGGGATCGAATTGCTGAATGGCTGTCTTGAGCGCGGCGTCCATGGGCTGCTGCGCAGCTGGCAGAGGCTGACCACTCTGCGGCATGTAGTTCGCTGCCGGGTAGCTCACAATCGTGCTGAACGCCATTTGCAAACCACGTCGATTGATGTCGTCGTTGTACTCGTCGATCATCTTCTGGGTCGGATAGGCGCCACCACCATCGATCGGTCGAGCGTTGTTGTTCTCGATGATCATGTTCCCCCACTTGGCATCCCACTGATTGGTCAGCAGAGCCGAGACTACCACCTTCTGCAGGCTTTCCGGCGTCACCAGATCGGGGAGCGTTTTCACCGCTAGAATCGCTGCATCGATGTCGGCTTGCGGCACTCCATCGCGACGCGACAGCTGCGACACTTCTTCGGGATCGGCCATCTTGCCCCGCACCCCATCGATTAGCGCGCCAGTCTTTCCGGCGATCGTGGTCACTTCCACTTTGGGAAAACCGAGGTCGATTCCCGTTTGTCGCAAAAACTCGTCGTTCGCAGCCGAGCAAAGTTCTTCGCGCACCGCGCACGCACCATCATCGAGCCCCAGCAGATCGAGCGCTTGCGGAGCTTCTCCCACGGCAGACTTGAATGCATAGGCGATCGAACCATCGGGATTCTTGAGCAAACGAATGTCGCTCGTTCCGCTGTCGGGCTTTTTGTAGCAACCTTGACGGAGCATGATGTCGGCCCGACGTGTGCGCGGCGCATCGGCTGGAAGCGCTGCCAAGGCTTGATTCCCGGCCGCGACGCAGTTCTGCTGAATCAGCTGAGCGACCTGCTGAATCCGCTGCTTGGTGGTGCTCGAAATCAAGCTCGAATCGAGCAGCTTTTCCAGTTCCTCCTTGGCCTCCATCGGCGGGGGAGGTGCATTTTTAGCAGCGACTGCGCCATAGGTTTTGACGAGCGCCAATGCAGCTTCTTCGGCCAGCTTGGTATCGTCGATTGTTTTCTGAAACTTCACGATGAAGAGCTCGCAGTATTGCTTGCGCTTCAGCACCCGCTCGGGGAGCTTGCCAATCGTCGGGTCTTTGTGATCCTTCAGATATTTTTGCGCAAGCGCAATTCCCTCGGTGCAGCGTGTGAGAATCCCCTCGTAGTTATCCGGATTTCGACCCGTATTGATGTTGATGACCATCCGATTGCAGATCTGGCCAAAATCGCTGGCGGCATCGGATTCCACTTCCGTCATGATGTCCTTCACCTCCTTCGACGTGAACGGAGGCTTCACCCCATTGATGGCAGCTCCCTTACGAGCCACATCGGCGCTCATCGCATTTTGCAGATTGCGCACCTGCTGTTCGGCTTGTGTCAGAGGAGGAATCGCAGGCTGCGCGGGAGCCTGCTGCACGGGAGCGACAGGCTGAACAGGCACAGGTTGCACTGGAGCCACGGGCTGTACCGGAACTTGCTGGACCGGAGCCACCGGCTGTTGCTGGACAGTTGGACCAGGATTGACGCGCATGTTGGCCCGAGGCCGATTCGGCGTTGCGGGAACGGGAGGCATCTGCCGTGGCGTATCGAGCTCGTCTGACTCCGATTCGCTCTCTTCGCTCGACGATTCTGCCCACTGCTTGAGCTGAGCGCTCAGCCCTTGCAGCACTTCCCTCACCTTCGCATGCACGGCTCCCACTTCTGCCGCGCGCTCGGGATTGGCCTGCAGCGCCGGATCGAGTTTCGCCAGACTCGCCTCTTGGCTCAGCACGGTGGCTTCGTCTTTGAGCAGTTCTTTCTTTGCGTCGAAGCCTTGTGCTTGGCGAATCCCTTCGATCCGCTCGCGCCACTCGTCGAGCGAGAGATAGCCCGCCGCGTCGTTGTCATCGTCGGCCACCACGGGCAAGGTGTTGATGATGGCGAAGACAGGCTTCAGCTTGAGATCGTTCCCTTCGTTCACGTATTCCCGAAGTGCGAGATCTTTGGTGGGTGCCGCTTCGAACTTATCAGCCCGCGCTAGATTGAACACGAGCGCCGCCCCTGTGCCGTTGACGACACCAAAGCAGAGCGTGCCTCCCGATTCTTTGGCCCGTTTGGCGTGACCGTCGTAGCCCCCTTTGCGATAGACTACACACCCAACGATCTTTCCACCCTTCGACGCCGCTACAAAGCGTGCGGGGGTTCCTCGCTTCACCGTCTCCAGACACTTAATCGAATCAGCATCCAGTGGCATCTCTCATTCCTCTGGCCGCACAGCAGCGGCCGGTAGCAGGCTGCGTGAGCAGAAGCTCTTCCAGCGAATACTGCTGGTCTCACTGTCGTGCTTTGCGCTGCGGGCTGACAGACCCAAGAAGCAGCACTTAGCAAAACTTTGCTCACGGCAGTCAGTTTTCGCCGGAATGAGGTCAATATTCCAGCGGTGACCGAAAAAAATGCCCCCAGAAGAATCTTGTTCGCCTGTCGAGCTAGTCTCGCGACACTTCCTGATTCTGCCGGGCTGCCTTCCCTGCGCTGCTGTTCTCTATCAGCCACGATTTCAGCCAGGTTTCGCAGCCCAAGTTGGGTCCGAGCAGATGCGAGCTACGGAGATGCTCGACTATTTGGGGAGCGTGGCGATGGCGGCATCGCTGCCGACGAGCATCAGCAGATCGGTCCCCTCGACGATGTCGCTGGCCTGCGGCACGTAGTTGGTGATGAGGACCGGTTCTCCCGCCTCGTTCTTCTCGTCGGTAGCCCGTTTGATGGCCACCAGATTCACGCGGTACTTGCTCCGGAGCGCTAGTTGCTCGAGCGTCTTACCGTGAAAGGCCTGCGGAGCGCGGATTTCAATCAGGCTGTAGCCATCCGACAGCTCGATGATATCTTCGAGTCGCGGATTGGCGAGGCGACGCGCCAGTTGACGTCCCGACTCGGTTTCGGGCTGAATCACTTCATCGGCGCCGAGTCGACGGAAGATTTCGGCATGGCTGGCCGTTTGAGCGCGGACAATCACGCACGGCGCTCCGAGCCGCTTGAGCGCCGTGGCGGTCAGGAGCGAAGCTTCGAAGTTTTCGCCAATCGCAACAACACACACATCGCACTGATGCAGTTCGTGACTCACCAGCGCGCCGTCGTCGGTCGAATCGAGGCACACCGCTAAGGTGACCTCCTCTTTCACATCATCGACGAGGCGATGATTGCGATCGATGGCAATGACCTCGACGCGATTCTGTCCCAGCTGTTGGGCCAGGTTCATGCCAAACCGACCCAAGCCAATTACAGCAACACGTTGCACGGCAGAACCTCATCTTGCTTAAGAGCTTGTCGCACTAGCCGAGTGTGACACGTTCCGTAGGATATTCGTAGTTCGGGGCGGGGCGTTGACGCGCCAAAGCGACCAGCATCGTGAGGGGGCCCACGCGTCCGAGAAACATCGTGAGGACCAGCACCAATTGCGATGCCGGTTTCAGCGCCGCTGTGACACCGGTCGAAAGACCCACGGTGCCAAACGCGCTCGTCACTTCAAACAGGTGATCGAGAAACAGCTCGGGCTTGTCTTCCAAAATCACAATCAGTAGCGACGCTATCAGCACCACGCTGATCGCCAAACCGAGCATGGCAATCGCTCGCTTAATCGTCATGTCGGGAATCGTTCGTCCACCAACCTCGAGCCGTTCGCGGCTGGTCACCACCGTCGCTGTCGCGAGCACCGTCACCGCGAAGACTACCGTTTTGATACCACCACCGGTCGAGCCGGGGGAAGCACCAATAAACATCAGCCCGATGCAGAACAACTTGCTTCCGGGAGTGATCTTCGCAAAGTCGATCGTGTTGAAGCCGGCTGTGCGACAGCTGACCGACTGAAACCAGGCATCCGCGATTTGTGCGCCGATCGGTTTGTCGTTGTTCACGTCGTTATTGAGCTCGAGCACGAGCAGCGAAATGGTCCCAGCGGCGAGCAATATTCCGGTCGTCCAAAGCACAAGGCGCGAGGTGGCGGTGAGCCTGGTCATCGGGATATAGCGCCGCGCGAGATCGGGCGCAAACTTGGTGCCGAGCTGCGAGGCGATGTAGGTGGTGGTGTTGCGGAGGACATCGAAACCGAGACCACCCACGATGATCAGCGAGGCAACGCCCCCCCAAACTTGCCAAGTGTGACCGTAGCCTTCGAGGTTTTTCGGAAGGAGCCCAAAACCGGCATTACAAAACGCACTGACCGAATGAAACACGCCAAACCAAACCCGGTCGCCAGTCGGCCCAGCGGGAGCCATGGTGTAAAGGGCAATTGCTCCCAGCGCTTCGCTGATGAACGTAAACACGAAGATCGAGCGAATCAGCGAACGGACAGCGGTGGCATCATCGGCATCGAGCAGTTTCCCGAGAAAGACACTTTCGCGCACCAAAAAGCTGCGCCGCTGACCGAGCGCAAAAAAGCCACCGAACGTCATCACCCCAAGACCACCTGCTTGAATGAGCGCGAGGATCACCCCCTGCCCTGTGCGGGTCCACGAGGTTCCGGTATCCACCACCACCAGCCCCGTGACGCAGCTGGCGCTTGTGGCGGTGAAAAGGGCGACCAAAGCGGGGGCCGATTCTTCGGTCAGGTTCCCTTCTTTCTGAATCCAGCAGACCGGAAGCATCAAGAGGAGCGTGCCGGTCGCAATCAGCAGAAAGAACGAAACGACGAACACAAATGCCGGATTGCTACGTTCCTGAATCACCAGCCGAATGATTGCAAACAGAGTGGCGAACAGGCGCACGGTGAGCATGAACTCCGACCAAAAGAGCAAGCGCTCGAAGGTCGAAGGCTGCGTCACAATCGGGCGGATCGGTGTCAAAGCGACCAGCGGAAGCATGACAAACCAGAGAACGTGCACCCCGAGCACCAGCTTGCGTTCGGAGGTGAGCGAGTTCCAGGAGAAGCCGTCGGCTTCGTACTCGATGTAGAGCCGCCACGCTTGTCCGATGAAGAGGAGCGCCATCGAAACGGAAACGAAGATTTGCACTTCGGTTCCGACAGCGGATTCGAATCGTTCGACGCCATGCCCCAGCAATAGGGTGGCGATAGCAAAGACGAGCAGCACTCCATCGGCAAGTCGCAAGCGGCTGGCGGCCCGTTTGCGTGCAATGAAGGTCTCGGGGAGCGTAGGGTTCATCAACTCCATCCTCTGCTGCATCCATCTTGGAACTACAGCAGCGGCTTAGTGCGTGTCGCGTAGGGGGCGATTGTACTCCTAGCGACTCAGGACGAACCAGCCGCTAGGAATGCAAAGGACGCGATTTTGTCTACATCTTCATCGATGTAGCTCTATTGTACTACGCCCGAAATGGGTTGCGTAAGGCCAACATCAGCCGTCCCGAGCTCCAGCCCTAAAGCATTCACAGACAAGAGCTTGGGAAGAAATCGACACTACGTCAATCCAGTGAGAGGACCATCGCCGCAGAAGTCGGGGTTACCGAAGGTGGTGAGGTGATGTCCAAAAGAGTGGGCCATCGACAGCAGCAAACGATTGTGCGGGACGCGGCCCATTTTCACCGAGCGACCCATGCGGAAATCGAGACCACCGCCGACCAGCACAAAGGGGATGTTGTCGAGGGTGTGGGAGTTACCCTTCCCCAGTTCGTTGGTCCACACAATCGTGGTGTTGTCGAGCAGGCTGCCGGGGCCACCTGGCTCGGGTGTTTCGGCAAGTCGCTGGGCGAGGTATGCCATCTGCTCGCAGTACCACTTGTTGATCTTGGTGAGCTTCTCTTGCGACTTCTCGTTGCTGTCTTCGTGGTGCGACAATTCGTGGTGCGATTCATCGATGTCGAGCCAACGCATTTTGGCCCCACCGACCGAGTTGGTGTATTGCAGCGTCGCGATGCGGCTGAAGTCGGCTGCGAAACTGGCAACCATCAAGTCGATCTGCAGTTTGCTGATCTTCGGGATGTTGTCGTTTTCTTCTTTCACCCCTTGTTCGATTTCGGGTTCCGCGTGAGCAATTGCGTCGGCTGGTTGGGCCGAGAGCTGCTGCTCCATCTCGCGCACAAAGGTGGCGTGTTCGTCGAGCAAGCGTCGATCGTCGGTGCTGACCCGCTCGCGCACCTTCTTCAGGTCGTCTTGCAGTTCATCGAGCACGCTCTTCAGTGCTTCTTGGTCTTTCTTGCGACCATAGAGCTTGTTGAACATCTGATACGGATCGTCGATCGGAGCGATCGGCTTGTTCGATCCGGAGTAGCACATGCGGGTCCAAGTATCGGCGCGATCGGGAACGAGCACACCAAACTCGAGTGAACCAAAACGGGTGCGAGTCTCGGGATTGCTCTGCAGGAAGTTCTTGATCTCTTGATCGATCGAAATGCCGCTGGCCCAACCCGCAGGTGTATCGCTGCCACCTTGGATGTTGCCCGGGAAGAGCTCGATGCCGGTGAGGAGGCAACCCATACCACGCATGTGGTTATCGCCGTCGCCACGAACCTTGTCGCAGACGCCGTGCAGCACCATGGTTTGCTGTTTGAAAGCTTCGAGCGGCGTGAGGCTTTCCTTGAACGTGAAGTTCTCACCCTCTTCATCGGGCCAGAAGTTCTTGGGAACCACGCCGTTGGGGCTGAACATCACCACCATCCGCTTTTTGCGTGGGGCCTCGTCCGCCAAACCGAGACTCGGAAGATTCAGGATGAACGGAAGGGCAGCGGTGGTGACTCCGAGTTGGCGGAGGAACTCACGTCGCGAGTGATAGTTTCCCATCATGGTTTTGGCTTCCCTTCGGTGGGGTTCAAACAGAATCGGAGGATCGAGAGCGGAATCAGTCGGAGCTGTTCACGGCCAGACCAGCCAGCCGTGCCAAGCCTCTTTAACGGAGACAGTTTTTACGGAGTCAATGAGTTCAGCTACTGACATCTTTACTTGGCGGCCATGGCAGCGGGGCGAGGCTCCGCTGCGAAGCTCGCCGTTCGAACCAGCAGCTTGCGGATACTATACCCATCAGCGGCAAATGATGCACGCAAATGAGGGAGCGTATCTTCGCCATAGGCACGAGCTGGTTGCTTCACCAAATGGTGAAACATCTGCTCGACCATCGCGCCGTGGGTCTCTTCGCTCGCGGCCAAAAAATCAGCTAGTTCCTTCACATTACGGAACTCGCGCGATTCTCCGGTGCGGGTCAAATAGCCCCCGGTGGTGTCGATCGGCTTACCCTTCTCTTCGGTTCGATAACGACCGATGGCATCATAATTTTCGAGCGTAAAGCCGAGCGGGTTGATCATCGCGTGGCAACTTTGGCAGCTTTCGCTGCTGGTTTGCAAATTGATGCGTTCACGCGTCGTCAGGTCGGCATGCAACTCAGCCGCCAGAGGCGAGACAGCCTCGGGTGGTGGACGGAGCGAACGACCGAGCACACTCCGGGCAATGAACACCCCGCGATGAATCGGCGAACTGGTGGCGGTGTAGGCAAAGCCTGAGAGCAAAAACGGATGTGTCAGTGCGCCAGCGCGAGGCTGCGACTGGAGCGTCACTTTTTGGAAGTCGGCGTTTTCAGCCAGATCGCCGCCGTAGAGCTTCGACAAGCGGCCGTTTAGGTAGATGTAGTCGGCCAGCAGCAGTTGCCGGGCATCGCTCGAGTCACTCCAGACCACATCGTCGACAAACATCTCGAGGGAACTACGGAGGTCGGTCACCACTTCGTCGTTGAACTCGGGAAAGAGTTCGCGATCTTTGGCCAGATCGGTCAGGTGATCCATGCGAAGCCAGTTGCGAAAGAACTCGCGCACCTTCGCGCGGCATTTGAGGTCGGAGACCATCCGATTGGCGGCCGCCTCGATCTGCTCGCGATTGCTCAGGCGACCTTCTGCGGCATCTTTCAGCAGTTGCTCATCGGGAACGGTATCCCAGAGGTAGAACGCGAGTCGTTCAGCCGTGGCATAGGGATCGTCGTTACCATCGAGATCGCGGTAGAGAAAGCGTGGCGACTTCATCACCAGCAGCACGACTTTTTGAACGGCGAGGTCGAGATCGCTTCCCTCTTCAAAATGGCGATCGATGTAGAGCTTGCGGAGATCGTCGTCGATGGGTCGGCGGAAAGCACGTTCGACGAACTTGGTGCAGAATCGTTTGACCTTCTCAGCGCGGTCGCCAGCGTCGCCGCGAGTGCCAGCCAGTTCGTTCAGATTGTCGCGTACATAAGCAGCAACTTCGATCGCGGCATCGGTGGAAGCTTGATCCCACTCTTTGGAAATGGCAGTGCCGCGCTCGTAGCCAATGCTTCGATCGTCGGGCGGAAAGGGGGTGTTGAGGACAAACCGCGTCGGCTGCCACTGTGTCGAGAGAAACTGCGGCGTGATCACTTCCAGGCTACGACCAGGTCGTTTCCAGAGGAGTGTCATCGAAGCCCGTTTTTCCTTGTCATCTTTCGATTTGAGGAGCTCGAGCCGCAGATAATAGGCGCGGCCACCGAGCAGCTTTATCGGCTCGTGATGATCGGTATCGGAGCCCGACTTTACCCAGGCATCGATCAGCGGCTTGCGACTGTCGTTGATGAAGAGTCGCGCGCCATTGTGCGTGCGAGCCATGAATTCGTACTCGCCCGTTTCGGGAGCAAAGACCGAGCCTTCCCAGGCGATGGTGAATTCATTTTTTTCGATCGATGGGTCGGGGCTCTCTTCGCCAAACTGGAAGTCGACACGAGGATCGACGCGCTTGATTGCGGCATCGGAGCTGCGCATGCGGCGCGACTTGTAGTATTCCCCTTTAAGGCCACGCTCGTCGCCCCAGTTGCCACTGGGACGAAAGCCTCCCAAGATGTCAGCGACGGAGTTTTGTAGCTGACGCACCGTGAGTCGCGACAGCTCGATGCGAGCTGGCCGAAGCCGGGCTTGGGCGATGGGACCGTAGAACGTGTCGTAGATGTAGGTGGCCACTTTTTTGGCGTCGTCGCCGACGCATTTCTCGGGCTCACCTTCGGGCATCGTTTTTTCGATCAGCCGTGCCAGTTCGACGATCGAACGATCTCCCGCCAGCGGCGTCGCATAATGCTGTGCGACACCTTCTCCCGATTTTCCGTGACAGTCGGCGCACTGCTGCGTATAAATTTGCTCGCCCGTGAGTTCTGCCGCCAAGAGGCGTGTCGGCGCAAGAAGGGTGTGGCAACCAACGATGCCGCCCAGCATGATCATCAACCAGCGTGCTGCTCGGGTGAGAAGGTTGGGCATAGGATGGTTCCTTCAGCATGCAAAGTAGGAAGCGGCTGTCGCGATGCGGCATCTGCGTGACAACTGCAATTGTTCGAACGAGTATCGACCCAGCGTGCATCGCTGCTGCTGGGTCATCGACTCGGGCGAGTCGGTCCGTTCGAATTGTGGCGGGATGAGCCAGATGCTTGCGGAAATTTAGCGACCAGCGTTTGCTAGCTCGCCAGCTTCCAGGGGCCCGGCTCACTCCTTAATTCTACTGACCACGACGGTTTCTGGTCAACTTATGGCCCGCCGAGATCGGTATGTAACCAAGAATAAAGAAAGAAGTTTTCCATGTATTTCCCGCCTCTCCGGCCGATCGCGATTGCCACTTTAGCGGTGCTTTCACTCACACTATTTACCCTGACATCTCAAGCTGAAGAGCCTCAAGGGAAAGCGGCTGCCGCAGTGGCCGCACCCGAGAAGCTTCCCGAACTGTTTTCTGGCGCCAAAAACGTGGTGTTTCTGGGGGACAGCATTACCTACGGTGGACGCTACATCGAAATCATCGAAGGGGTGTTCCGGACCAAGTTCTACGACCTCGATCTCGATTTCATCAATGTCGGACTACCGAGCGAGACGGTTTCGGGACTCTCCGAGCCGGGACATGCCGGGGGGAAGTTTCCACGACCCGATGTCCACGAGCGGCTGGTGCGAATGTTCGACAAGTTGCACCCCGATGTGGTGTTTGCCTGCTACGGCATGAACTGCGGCATCTATCACCCGCTCGGCGAAGAGCGTTTCAAAGCCTATCGCGAAAAAATGCAGCTGCTGCACGACATCGCCACGCAGCAAGGGGCGCAGATTGTGCACCTCACACCACCGCCGTTCGATCCGCAGCCTCTCGCGGGAAAAACATTGCCCGCTGGTCTCGAGGAATATCGACAGCCGTTTGAAGGGTACGACAGCGTGCTCGAAGCCTACTCGAAGTGGCTCCTTTCAAAACGCGACGAAGGCTGGACCGTGATCGACCTGCATGGGCCGATGAACGACTACCTAAAACAGCAGCGGAAGCAGGACCCGAAGTTTGTCCTGGCAGGAGACGGCGTGCATCATGGCGCCACTGGGCAGTGGCTGATGGCCAAGCAGGTGCTAATGACCCTTTTTCCGAGCGACAAAGATATTGCTGCCGCAGCATCGCTCGAGGTGCTGATGCCAGCCGGGACGACGAACGCCAAACTCCTCGATCTTGTGGCGCAGCGTCAGCGCGTACGGAAAGATGCCTGGCTGACCGAGATTGGCCATCTCCGCCCCGGTATGAATCGCGGAAAATCGGTGAAGGAAGCCGAAGCGGAAGCAGCCGCGATCGAAGCCTCGATTCGCAAGCTTTCGATTTCGAGTGCTCCCTAGCTGCTAGCAGGCCCCTCGGGCGTGCTAGCTTCCTGGCTCTCCAAATTTCTCACTATTTTCCGAGAATCCTTCAAGTTTGGAGGCTCAATCGGCATTGACCCACACTAGGGGCTGGCCGGTATAACTCCTCGCAAGCGGCGCCGGAGATTCGTGCGCTGCTACTTCGCGTCAGATGCGTCTGCCACAAGTCCACGATGGACTGGCTCGCGCACCACGATCGACTCAACCCTTCGCTGACGCGAAGCGACTGGCAAACTCCCGCCCGAGTGCTGTTCCGCCCGGAACATCGCTACGGTGCTCGCTCACGGATGACGATGGAGAGAATGGACATGACTGGAACGGAATCCTCGACTCAAAATTCGGTTGGCTCGCCCTCGCGTGCCGCACGACTTCTCCGCTGGGGCATTCCGGCGGCCATGGTAATCGCTGCCGGTGTGGCGATTCGCCAGATCCCCATGAGCACCGCCACGGCTCAAGCCCCGGCTCGTCCGGTCGCTCGCCCCGCAGCTCCAGCAGCGCAGCCCACAGCCCGCCCGGCAGCACCTGCTGGTCAGCCCGCTGCTCAAACAGCCTCGCGCACATCGCCCCCCACGATGGTCGCCCCTAGCAAAAAGACGCTGCAGGTGATGGCCGTGGTAAACGGCGAGCAGATCACCCGCACCGATCTTGGCCGCGAATGCATGCGTCGCTTCGGGAACGAAGTGCTCGAGAGCATGCTCAATCGTCAGCTGATCCTCGATGCCTGTGCCGCTCAAAACATCGTGATCACCGAACAAGATGTCGACGACGAAGTCGATCGCATCGCCAACAAGTTTGGTCTCCCCCGCGATCGCTGGCTGCAACTGCTGCGTGAAGAGCGCGGCTTTAGCGAACAAGAGTATCGCACCACGGTGGTGTGGCAGATGATTGCCCTGCGACGTTTGGTGGCTGACAAAATTCAGGTCACCCCCGAAGAACTCAAAATGGCGTTCGAGTCGGAATTTGGTCCGAAAGTTCGCGCTCGCATGATCGCCGTCAGCTCGAAAGAGAAGGCCGATCAAGTTCTCGCCGCTGCTGCTGCCAAACCCGAATCGTTCGGCGATCTGGCGAAGCAATATTGCGAAGATCCTGCAGTTGCCTCGGCTCGCGGCGTGATCCCACCAATTCGGATGCACACGGGCGACCCCACTCTCGAACAAATCGCCTTCTCGCTGAAACCGGGCGAACTCTCGAGCGTCATTAAAGTGGCCAACCTCTACTACATTCTGCTGTGCGACGAGCAAGTCCCTCGCATGGTGCTCGCTCCGCAGCACATCCCTGCTCAGCAGGAACGTCTCACGGATAAACTTCGCGAAAACAAGCTCCGCGTGTCGGCTGCCCAGTTCTTCGAGAACATGCGTAAGTCGGCTCAGGTCGTCAACGTGTTTGAAGATCCTGCAAAGCAAAAAGCAATGCCAGGGGTTGCCGCGACCATCAACGGTCGCCCGGTCAGCATGCTGCAACTTTCCGAAGAATGCATCTCCCGCAATGGCGAATCGGTGCTCGAAGGGGAAATCAATCGCAAGCTGCTCGAGCAACAACTGGCCAAACGGAAGCTGGTGATCACGCAGCAAGATATCGATGCCGAAGTGGCTCGCGCTGCAGCTTCGTTCGGTTTCGTGAAAGCCGATCAAACGCCCGATGTCGAACGCTGGATGAAGACCGTGATTGATGAGCAGGGAGCGACTCCCGACCTCTACATTCGCGATGCTGTTTGGCCTTCGGTGGCGCTCAAGAAGCTGGTGGGCAATCGTGTCGAAGTGACCGAAGAAGACCTGCAAAAGGGTTACGAATCGAACTACGGTCCTCGGGTGGAAGTGCTCGCTTGCGTTCTCACCGATCAACGCCAGGCCCAAAAGGTTTGGGAAATGGCTCGCGCCAATCCCACCAACGACTTTTTTGCGGAACTCGCTCGCCAATACTCGGTCGAACCTTCGTCGCGTAGCAACGGTGGTCAAGTTCCTCCGATTCGTCGCTACGGTGGCGGTGCTGCCATCGAAGAAGAAGCGTTCAAACTGAAGGCGGGCGAACTCTCGGGTCTGATCGCCGTGGGTGATCAGTACATCATTCTTCGCTGCCTCGGTCGCACCAGCCCAGTGAAAGCCGACTTCGCCACGGTGAAGGACGAGCTGGTGGCCGACATCCAAGAGAAGAAGCTCCGCATCCTGATGAATTCCGAGTTCGACAACACGGTCGCCTCGGCTCAAATCGACAACTTCCTCGCCGGTACGTCGCAAAGTGGCCGGACCAGCAAAGTGGGGCAGCTTCCAGCAATCGCTCCTGCCGGTGGACCTGCTGCCGCCAACAACGCCACCCGCGTTGCTCCTGCCTCGGCCACAGCCCCTCGCTAACGAGCTGATAGCCTCGCGATAGTTCGTGGGCCCTCGATAACCAACCGAAAGCCCCGCATGCCGAACACTGCATGCGGGGCTTTTTCGTTTTCTTGGGAAAATTTTGCTCCGAGTGACCAAACGTGTCACAACCTGAGGCCACCTTTTTCGTAGGCACCTTGGACGCCGCTATCACTCTGCTATCGTGGCGACCACGGCGCACAGCCGATGGCAGACTTCGATTTCGCAACAGGGCCGAGGACGGATGCCGATCGACCGCCAATTTTTGGGCTCGAAACAACCACACCTGCATCAAGTGGTGGCGTTTCTGCGCGCCTCGATCGCAGGAACCACATGGGACCTGAGCAACTTTTTGTGCGTTGTTCCCGGCAGCCGAGCGGGGCGGCGTCTGCTCGAACTCCTCGTACTGCATGCCGAAAACGAGAAGCTCACGCTCACGCCGCCGCAGATCACCACCGAAGGTCGACTCCCCGAACTGCTCTACACTCCGAAACGACCGTTCGCGACCGATCTGACGCAGCAACTCGCGTGGGCCAAAGCGCTCGCCACTTGTCCCGCTGCGAAACTTCACGATCTGATTCCCAATCCGCCCCCCACGAGCGATCTCGATAGCTGGCTCTCGCTCGCGTCGGCACTACGCTTACTCCACAACGAACTGGCCGCCGAAAAACTCGCCTTTGCCGATGTGGTGAAAGCGCTCGAGGGGTCGAACTCGTGGGCCGATGTCCCGCGCTGGCGTGTCCTTTCGGAAATCCAGGCTGCTTACTGGAAAGAACTCGACGATGCTCATCTGTGGGATGCACAAACGGCCCGACTCGTCGCGATCGAAAAAAACGAACTCCATTTGCGCAGCACCGTGCTGCTGATCGGCACTGTCGACCTGACTCGCACCGTGCGCAAGATGCTGCAGCTGATCGATACCCAAGCCATTGCTCTCTTACCGGTCGATGCCTCTCTCGCCGACACCTTCGATCTCGATGGATGTCTTATTTCCGAAGCGTGGGCGACGCGACATTTGCCGATCACCCAAGAGCATTACACGCGCGTCGATGGCCCCGCCGATCAAGCAGCTGCGGTAGCCGATTGGCTGCGCGCGCTGGGCGGCAAGTATCACAGCGACGAAATTGCGATCGGTGTTCCCGACGAAGCGATCGTGTCGCAGCTAGAGCGAGAACTCGAGCAATCGGGCATCAAATCGCGAGCGTTCAGCGGAACGACGGTGGGACAAACGCTCCCCAGTTTGCTGCTCGATGCGATCGTAGCCTACGTGCTTCGTGAGCGCTACGACGAACTAGCGAGCCTGGTGCGACACCCCGATCTGCACGACTGGATCGAGCGCAAAAGTGCTGCCGATGGAGCGCTCGATGTCGATCCCGTGGCTGCTCTCGATGAATACTACGGCGAGCATTACAGCGCGCGACTCGATGAAGAACTCCTCGCGCGCGAAGCTTCGACAACGATTCCCGAAGGACTCTCGCCATCGTCAGCAGCCCATCGTCGTCGTACGCGGTCGGTCGCTCGTAGCGTGAAGACCACAGTCGACCTAGTGCATCGTCTCATCGCGCCACTGCGAACGAGCAAACAGCCCCTGGCCCGCTGGGGCGAAGCACTTCGCGCGATCTTGCTCGAGGTCTATCACGGGCGTCAGCTCGATCGCCGAATTCCGCGCGATCGGATGCTGCTCGAAGCCACTTCGATGCTCGCTGGCGCACTCGATGCGCCGGCGAAAGTTCCTGCGAAATTAAGCCCGGCGGTCTCACTTTCCGCAGCGATCGATTTGCTTGTTTCCCCTGTGCTTCGCAGCAACATTCCACCCCCAGCAGAAGCGGGCGCGATCGAACTGCTCGGCTGGCTCGAACTGCCGCTCGACGATGCCCGCGCGGCGATCATCACCACGTTTAACGAAGGGTATATCCCGGCGGGTGAAGGCTCGGCGATGTTCCTTTCGAGTGAGCTCCGGACGACCCTTGGCATTCAAGATGCAAAGCGTCGCGTGGCTCGCGATGCTTTCGCTCTCTTTATGCTGGCCGAGAGCAAAGCAGAACTGCTCCTGGTGGTGGCCCACCGCGACGTCGAAAAAAATCCGCTCGCACCGAGTCGCTTGCTCTTCGCCACCGAGCCTCTCGAAGCAGCCCGGCGCGGTGTGCAGCTGTTTTCAGCGCTACCAGCTACTCCCACGCGCCGCATCGCGCTCGCGCCGCAGCTGACGCGTCTTTCATCAGGATTTCAAATCCCGCTTCCCGACACCAGCCTCCCGATTGAAGACAATTTTTCGGTCTCGCAGTTCAAAGCCTACCTCGCTTGTCCCTATCGTTTTTACCTCCGACATGTGCTGCGGCTGTCGAGCATGAACGATGCTGCCGATGAACTCGAGCCGCGTGGTTTTGGCTCACTGATTCACGATGTGCTGCAGTCGTTCGGCCGCTCCGATGAAGTCCGCGACAGTACGCATTCCACCGACATTTTCGATTTTTTAGCCGCTTCGCTGCAAGGAATCGTGAGTGCGCGACTCGGTGAACGAGCTTGTCGCGCCGCAGTGCGTGTGCAAGTCGAGCAGATTCGCTCGCGACTGCAAGCGTTTGCGAAATGGCAAGCTGCTCGCACCGCCACAGGTTGGCGCATCGTCTACACCGAAGACCTCGACAAGCAGCTGACTGGCACCATGACGATCGACGACAAGCCGGTCATCTTGCGCGGCCGGATCGACCGCATCGATCGTCACGACGATACGCAAACGCTCGCCGTGCTCGACTACAAAACGGCCGACACCCCGAATGCTCCCAAGGCAGCCCATCGCAAACCGCAGTCGGGAGAGTGGGTCGATTTGCAGCTCCCTCTCTACCGGCATCTCCTCCCCGCTGCAGCCAAAGAGAGCGCTGACACTTCGCACCGCCAGCTTCAGCTCGGCTATATCCAACTCCCCAAATCGCTCGAAAACACCGGGGATCATCAAGAAACGTGGACCAAAGAAGAACTCGAATCGGCCGATGCTGCTGCAGCCGATGTGGTGCGCGCGATTCGCGAGCGTGTCTTCTGGCCACCGAAATCTTCGGCCGCCAAACTCGACGAAGAATTTCAGGCGATCTGTCAGGACCGCTTGCTGCTGCCGTGGCGCCCCGAGAAGAGCGAGGAGTCGTTCGATGAGTAAGACACTCGCCACCAAGTCACCCAGTCCAGCGCGGGTCGTGATTCGCGCGAGCGCTGGGACCGGCAAAACCTATCGACTCACCGGCCACTATCTGCAACTGCTGGTCGACGGTGTGCCACCGCGAAACATCCTGGCGACCACCTTCACGCGCAAAGCTGCCGGGGAAATTTTCGACCGCATTCTGTTGCGACTTGCCCAAGCAGCACTCACCGACGAGGCATGTCAGCAACTTGCTGCTGCGATCGCGCGTCCTCAGCTCACCGTCACCAAGTGCCAAGAGCTGCTCACCTCGATCCTGAGTCAACTCGACGCGCTGCAGGTCGGAACTCTCGACAGCTTCTTTGCTCGCATCGCCACGTCGCTCGCGCTCGAACTGAGCTTGCCGCTGGGCTGGTCGATCTGCGAGTACGAAGAAGACCTGCGAATGCGCCGCGACGCCATCGAAGCAGTTCTCGACACCGAAAAAACCAGCGATCTCCTCACGCTCGTCAACCTGCTCTTCAAAGGAGAAGCACGCCGCGGTGTCAGCGATCTGGTGCTCGACACTGTCAATTCGCTCTACTCGCTTTACCGCGAAACATCGAGAGATGCCTGGCAAAAGATTCCCGCACTTGCACGCGTTTCGCACAGCGATGTTGAGGCGGCCATCGATTGCCTCAGCGAATTCCCGATGACCGACAAACGCTTCGACAAGTCGCGCGTTGAAAGCATCGCCGCCATCGAGGCGGAAGATTTCAAACTCTTCCTCGAGAAAGGAATTCCCTCGAAGCTAGCCGCTGGTGAAGACAAGTTTTATGGCAAAGAGATTCCGCCCCCCATCATCGCTATCTATCGCACACTGATTCAGCACGCCGCTTCGCAGCTGGTGCATCAAGTGGCGATGCAAACCGAAGCGACTTGGCAATTGCTCGACCATTTTGCTGGCGTCTATCAGCGGCTGCAGCGCGAGCATCGGAGCTTGCGATTCGATGATGTGACTCAGCAACTAGCTGCCGGACTCGATTCGAGCAAACTGGCCCAATCGACTTCGCGACTCGGCACGCGCATCGAGCATTTGCTGCTCGATGAATTCCAAGACACCTCCCTCACGCAGTGGCGCGTGCTGCTGCCGATCGCCACCCAGATGCTCGCTACACATCCAGCTTCGACGCTGCTCTGCGTGGGAGACGTCAAGCAAGCGATCTACGGCTGGCGCGGCGGACTCGCTTCGATCTTCGCCGCTGTGCAAGAACAGCTTCCCGAAATTGCGTCGGAAGAACTCGCCACCAGCTACCGCTGTTCGCAGCCAGTGATCGACTGCGTGAATCTGGTCTTCAAAAATCTGCTGCAGCACACCTCTCTCGAGAACGCCTCGGAGGCAGTGAAGAAATGGCAAACGACGTTTCCTCAGCACAGCACCGCGAAGAAAGAGTTGAGCGGCTATGTTGCGCTGCATGTCGCGCCAGCTGCTGATGAAGGGGAGACGCAAAAACGACTCCGCCTGCAGTACGCCGCCAATCTGATCGCGCAGCTTGCAGCCGCGCATCCCACCCGCTCGCTTGGTGTGCTCGTTCGCAAAAACGATACGGTCGCCGAGATGATGCTGCTTTTGCGACAGCGGAGTGTCCGCGCGAGCGAAGAAGGTGGCAACGCACTTTGCGACTCGGCCCCGGTCGAGATTATTCTCTCGGCGCTGCGACTCGCAGAACATCCGGCCGACAGCGTAGCGCGATTTCATCTGGCCCATTCGCCCCTGGGACATGCGCTCGGTTTCGATGCCGATCAATTTGATGATACTAGCCTCGCGGCGGAGATTTCCGCTCGAATTCGCCGCGATTTGCTCGAGCAAGGCTACGGCAAGGTGGTGCTCGCTTGGGCCCGCATACTCGCGCCACATTGTCAGCCGCGCGACGAAGCACGCCTCGGTCAACTGGTCGAAATGGCCTATCAACTCGGCAACAATCCGTCACTCCGGATCGAGCGATTGATCGAAATCATCGAGACCCGCCGCGTGAGCGATCCAGCTGCCGCGAAGGTCCGTGTGATGACGGTGCATCAAGCCAAAGGACTCGAATTCGATCTGGTCGTGCTTCCTGAACTCGACGAAAGCCTCACCGGTCAAGTCCCAATGTTCGTCACCGGTCGAAGCTCACCCTATGGTCCGGTCGACACCGTCTGTCGTTATGCGAATAAGCAAACGCAGCAACAACTGGGGAAGTCGCTCGTCGAACTTTTTCAAACCCACACCGATGCTGCGGTCACCGAGTCGCTCTGCGTGATGTACGTCGCCATGACCCGCGCGATTCATGCGATGTACATGGTGGTCGATCCACCCACGAAGACCGGCACACTCAAACGCGACTATGCAGGGCTCCTCAAGGCGACGCTGACCACTTCCGAAGTCCTACCGAACTCCGTGGCGTTTGAAACGGGGGAGGAAACCTGGCGTCCCGACCATGCAGCCATCGACCTGACCTTGGACACTGTGCCGGACGATTATGCGAGCGAGATCCCGACCATCGATCCGATCGATATCGCTAAAAAACCGGCATTTCCGCCACGTTTAGTCGATCGCGTCAGTCCCTCGGAGCTCGAAGGTGGCCCGAAAGTGCGGATGGATTTTCTGCTCGGAACCTCCGACCGCTTAGCCCTGGCACGTGGGACCCTCATCCATGGCTGGATGGAACTGGTCGACTGGACCGACAAGCCACTTCCGACCGACGAAGCACTGCGCGCGAGCGATTATGCAGCCTCATCGGAGCCTGCTGAACTCGACGCGATGATCGCCGAGTTCCGGCGTTATCTCGCCCAGCCTGCGATCCGCGAACTACTCTCGACCGAGCGTTATGCCGAGCATCGTGGCGAGCTACAGTTGCTGCGCGAGCATCCTTTCGCGGTGCGTGATGGAGAACAGCTGCTTACCGGTAGCTTCGACCGTGTGGTGCTCTGGTCGCAAGGTGGCAAAGTTATCGGCGCAGAAGTGATCGACTTCAAGACCGATCATGGGAAAGATGCCGACGAGCTGTCGAGTCGGGTCGCGTTCTACACCCCTCAGCTCCGCGCTTATCGCCGCGCGATCATGTCGCTCTATCACCTTCCCGAATCGCAAGTGACACTCACCCTCGCCTTCCTCAAAAGCGGTACGATAGAGTCCGTTGCCTAGCGTTTTCTCCTTCCAGCTGCACGCCGAAATCTGCCGTTAAACGCTTGAAATACACTGCTTTTTCTAGATCCCCCAGAACTCAACTCCATGCGATTTCTTCATACGGCCGACTGGCAAATCGGAATGAAAGCTGCCCATGCGGGTGAGCAAGCGCAGCGCGTGCGCGACGCTCGACTCGCTTCCGCGCGGCGCGTTATGGAAGTGGCGGAGCGCGAGGATGCTCCGTTTCTCTTGGTCGCGGGGGATACGTTCGAAGATTCAGCCGTCGATCGAAAACTGGTCGAAGAGGTCGCTCAGATTCTGGAGAGTGGCGCACGGCGCGTTTACATTCTCCCCGGCAATCACGATCCGCTGATGCCGGGCTCCGTCTGGGAACATCGTGTTTGGAAATCGCTCCGCCACGTCACGCTGCTGCAAGATGCCACGCCGATCAGTGTGGAGGGGGGAGTTCTGTTTCCTGCCCCACTCACCGCGAAACATGGCAAACAGAATCCGGTCACAAGCATCGATGCCAAACGTCGAGAAGAGATCTGCATCGGCATCGCTCACGGCAGCCTCGACTATGTGTCGTCCGATGACAATCATTTTCCGATGCCGAAAACCGCTGCCATCGATGCGGGGCTCGACTATCTCGCTATCGGCCACTGGCATTCGACACTGGTAGTCGAATCGCCTGGCGCTAGCGGAGTGCTGGCGTATAGCGGCACGCATGAGCCGACCGCTTTCGGCGAGCGCGATAGTGGCAACGTGTTGCTAGTCGACATCGCAGCGCGTGGCGCGAAACCCTCGATCAAAACCATAAAAACGGGGGAACTTCAGTGGCACAGCATCGAGGTGACGCTACGCGGCGAGAGCGATTTGACAGCGCTCGGCGTTCGACTCCGCGCACTCCCATCGCCACAAACAACGCTGCTGGAATGCAAAATTGCCGGGCTCTTGTCACCGCAATTTCGCTCGGAACTTGCGGCGATCATGGAGAAGTGCACCAGCGAACTGCTGCTCGCTCGATTCGACGATTCGCAGCTGCATGCCCCGCCCGAAGACGACAGTTGGCTCGAAGCAATCCCGGCGGGAATTCTCCGGACCACAAGCGAGGAACTCCGCCGCCGCACTACTGCAGCGAGCGCGCCGGCAGCGCGTGAATCGCTGGTAGCTGAGCGGGCCTTGCTCGAACTGTTTCGCTTGCTGAAGGAGTCGCAGCGATGATGATCCGTAGCATCCGTGTGGCGAACTGGAAATCGCTCGTGCTTCCTGTCGTGCTCGACGAGCTCGCACCCGGCATCAATGTCATTCATGGTGCCAACGGAGCGGGCAAAAGCACGATCGTCGGCGCGCTTGTCCATGCCGCCTTCGAGAATCACTCGAGCGATAAAGAATCGACGCGCGCGATGGTTCCTTGGGGACGTTCGCTCGGTCCGCAAGTGCTGCTGGAATTCGAAATCGGCACAGCCCGCTATCGCGCTGAGAAACAGTTCATCGCGCAGCGGCGCGCTTCGCTCACCAAACTGGAACATGGTCAGTGGCAGCCTCTCGCCGAAGGGAAGCAAGCCGATCTCAAAATCCGCGAACTGTTTGATGGCGACACGACCGAGAAGAGTTCGTCGTCGCTGCAGCACTGGGGAATTGCTCAGCTGTTGTGGGCTCCTCAAGATCAGCTGGCATTGACGCACGTGAGTGCTTCGACGATCGATGCGATGCGCAGTTCGCTCGAAAGTCAGCTGGCCGATCCTGTCACGGCAACGGTGCAAAAAGCGTGCGAGTCGCTCTATGCCAAGAGCTTCACCGAGAAGGGTGCGCTCAAGTCGGGGAAGCTTGCCCCGGCCGTGGTCGGACTCGAAGCAGAGCTGCGAACCGTGGCAGAAGAAATTGCCAAATATCGCGAAAAACTTGCAGAATTCGACCATTTATCGACCAGCATCCAGCAGCTGCGAATCGACCGCGGCGAGGCACAGCAGAAACTCGCCGAGCGCAAACAGCGTCAGCATTTGCTGATCCAAGCGGTGGAACAGTACACGCAGCTGCTCGCGCAAAAAACGCAGCAAGAGAGCGCGTCGAAGATTGCTCAAAACGAGTATAAGCAGCTCGAGCAAATGCTTGCTTCGATTCAAACTCTCCGAGCGCAGCTGGTGCTAGAGCGTGAGCAACTCAGCGAAGCTGCGCTGCAAACTCCCACATGGCGAGCACAACTCGACGAGCTTACGGCGAGCGAGAAGCAACTGGCTGGGGAGGTGGATAATCTTCGCGCTGCATGGAAAATTTTGGCCGAGCGGAGTCAGATTTCGAGCGAAGTAGCCGATCTGATTCGTCTGCGCGATTCGCTGGCTCCTCAGCAGCAAACAATCGACGAAGCGCGCGCCTTACAAGAGCGCAGCGCGGCACTTCAGGCCGAACTCAAGGAACTGCCGAGCCCATCGACGAAAGAAATCGATGAGCTCGACAAGCTGCTGCGGACGTACGAGCAACTTCGGACACAGCGCGACGCGGCCCTCTTTCATCTCGAGATTAAGGCCGAACAGCAGCTCGATATTGAGCCGATTCAGGCCTTTGACTTAGCCACCAAGCGGCTCGAAGCCGGCGCGTCGCACACCTGGCGTGGCTCCCCTGAAGTGGCCATTCGCTTGCCCGGTATCGGGACGTTTCGTGTGAGTGGTCCCGCTACTTCAGCAGCCGATGTGCAAGTGAAGCTCGACGCCACGGAGGGAGCGATTCGCGTGAAAGAAACGGCGCTCGGCAGCCGCGATGTCGCGCAGCTCCGTGTGCTGGCCGAGCAGGCTGCGAATCTGGCGCGTGATGTGGCTGGACTTAAGTCGAATCTCTCGGCGCTGCTGCGGGGTAGTTCGCTCGCCGATCTCGAAAAGAAACTGCGCGTGGATCAGCAGAAGCTCGAAAGCATTCTGACGAAATATCCTGCGTGGCGCGATTCGATTCCCGATCCTCAGGCACTCGCCCAGTCGCTCAGTGACGAGAAGAAACAGCTCGACGAGCAGATTGCCAGTGCCGAGAAACGTCACCGCGCAGTGGCAGAGGAGATCTCGCAGCTGAAGCAAAAAATCGCTCTCGCCGAGAGCTCGCAAAAAACGCTCGAAAAGTCGGTCGAAGCCAAAAACGGGCAGCTTGCCGCGCTACTGGCCGACGGCTTGAGCGACGCCGCGCGCGAGGAGAAAAAAGATGAGCTGATGCTCGTGTGGGCGCGTGCACGAGAGAAACTCAAAGAGGCAACCACGCAGCTCGAGCAGCTGGGGAGCGATCCCCGCGCCGAGCTGAAACAGCTCGATCTCGACGTGCAGCAGCTCACCGCCGCCGAGCGTCAGATCGATAGCCATCTGATTGTGGCGACGACGAAAATGGAGGGGCTCACCGACGAATCGCTTTACACCCGGCTGTCGCAGTGCGAAGAGCGTGCCGCTTCGCTCCGGACAATCGTGGAAGAAGAACGGCTCAAGCTCGATGCCATCAAGCTGCTGCGTCAAACGATGCTCGAGCAGCAAGCATCGATGCTCCGAACCTTGGCTGCTCCGATTGCGCATCGCGCGGTTGGATATCTCGAGCGGATGGGGCTTCGCAAAGTGTCGTCGATTGCCATTGGCGATGATTTTCTGCTGCAAGGTGTGGTCCCAGGCGAGCATGGTGCTGAGGTTGAGTCGGAGCTGCTTTCCAGCGGCGAGCAGGAGCAAGTGCACCTAGCGATGCGGCTGGCGATGGCTGAAATCGTCGCCGGGGAGGAGCGTCAACTGCTGGTGCTCGACGATGTGCTGGTGGCGACCGATGCATCGCGACTGGCGGCGATTAAACAGATTTTGGTCGAACTTTCCAAACGTTTTCAAATCTTGCTGTTTACTTGCCACGGCGAACGCTATCGTGACATCACCGGCGCGAAGCAGATCGACCTGGAAGAGCTGAAACGCGTGCCGGCCCCAGCAGCAGCGCTGTAGTGCGAGGATTTCGCGCGCCAGCCGCATTGAAGGACGCACCTGTGAGCGACGTGAACAAAATTTTTGTATACGGCACGCTCAAGCAAGGGGAGTGCCGCGCTTCGTCGTGGCCTCGCATTCCGCTGCAGATCGAGCCAGCCACCACCGCCGGTTTGATCTACGATCTGGGGGCTTATCCGGCGATGATTCCTGGCGCGGGGATTGTGCTCGGGGAAGTTTGGACGATCGAGCCGTCGGGACTGGCCGCGACGCTGAAAGTGCTCGACCAAATCGAAGGCTACGCCGACGAGCCCGACGATTTGTATGTCCGTCGCACCATCACTTGCACGCTGCTTTCGGGCGCAACTGTCGAGGCTCAGACCTATTTCTATGCGCGCACCAATTGGCTCAGCACGCGCGAGCCGATGGAGCCAGACGAAGCGGGACTGCAAAGTTGGTCGAGCCTGCGCCGCAAGTAGAGCGATAGCCGATCCCAACAAATCGAAGTCGAAGTGAACTCAAGTCGCAGGGGCCGATCGATAGGTCGCGGCGAGTCCTTCGATGATCGACGCAATCTGTTTACGGCACGAAGCGGGAGCGAGAATCTCGGCTTCATTCGCGAGCGCAAGAACACGCGGAATGATCTCCAAATCGTGCGCGGCCTTCACCGTCAGGATGATGCTGCCATCCTTTTGCGTTTCGATTTTTTGATCGGCATGCCACGGGTCTTCGATGATCCAGCGTGCGGCTCGCTGGCTGATGCGGATGCGAAAATCCCGTGCTTTTCCGCCGGAAAACATCCCGAGCCCCTGCCCCATGTAGCTCGCCAGATCGAACTCTTTCGGCTTTTGAAACCAGGCGTCGAGCGCCGTTGCGCGAACGAAGCGATCGAGCTTCAGATGCCTGATCCGGTCCTCGTCACCTTCGGGAACTTCACTGGCAGCAGCGATGATGTAGAGCGAGCCTTGGTAGAACACAACGGCATACGGCTCGATCTTGCGGCGCTGCAAATCTTTTCCGGGCGGCTGATATTCGATTTCGACAATACGGTGCTCCATCGTCGCGCGATGAATCGTCGCCAGCACCCCCTGCTGTTTGGCGTACGACTTGGTCGGCATGCCGCGCACGTAGAGCACTTTGCGATAGTCGTCGCAGTGCTTCCAAACCGTCTCGGGCAACTCCTCGCGCAGCTTGTTCCAAAACGTTTCGATCCCTTGCCAAAAGGGTGTGCCTACGAGTGGATAAAGCAAATCGCGGCTGAGCGAGAGCGCAATCAGCTCGGTGGCCGAAGCGGCGATGCTGTACGTTCCTCGAGCACGCGGCCCAAGTTTCCAGACCTTGCCACGCGGCGAATCGTGCACCCCCACATCGAGCCCCGCCGCTTGTAGCGCTTCGAGATCGCGGCGCACACTGCGCTCGTGCAAACTCGAGAGCCCCAAGTCATTCACCAGTTCATCGCGGATCTCGGGCAGCAGCTGACCGAATCGATTTCGCTCGAGAATTTGCAGAATCTTGTGCTGCCGAATCAGTTGTTCGTTGCGTGCCATCGCGCGTGCTCGTCCCAGAGTGCATACGTGAACAAAAGTGCAATAAGCATTATGCCACGACCCGCTTGCGCCGCCAACTAGAGTTGCGAAAATCGGGCGCTATTCGGGCGAAATTGTCGAGCTCATCGAGGCCGGTTTCAGCCGACCGTGTGACGCGACTCGCGCGCTTCAAACGCATGCTGCAGATGCTCGATCAGCGGCTGTTTCCGCCCACCCGGCCAAAGGATCGAAACGATGTCGAAGCGGCTGGCATAGCGCGTCAGATCGTGTCGCTTCAGGTAGGCCGCAGCGAGCCGCGTCAGTCGTCGCTGCTTGTCGGGATGAACCGCGTCGAACGGCTGTCCATGATCGGAGCGGACGCGTGTCTTCACTTCGACGAACACAATCGTCCGGCCATCGACCGCCACCAGATCGATTTCCCCGAGCGACGTGCGATACGAACGGGCGACGATCCAGTAGCCCCGAGCGCGCAAAAAAAGGGCCGCCGCGTCTTCACCACGGCGACCCAGGGATTTCGGTTGGAGGAGCGAAGCGGTCCAGCGTCGAACCGTTCGCCACCAGCGGCGCGGGAAATTCACTCGCTTGGCCATCGGGGAAGATATCTCGCTCGAACGAACTACAGCAGGAGTCAGAATGCTGTAGTGTGAGCGCACCTTCTACCCGGAAGCAAGTGAAAAATCGCTTGCTGGCGGAAGTTGGCCCTAGGCCTTCTTCTCACGGAGACGAACAGCCTTACCAACGCGATCGCGGAGGTAGTAGAGCTTAGCGCGACGGACAACGCCCGAACGCTTCACTTCCACCTTAGCAATCTTGGGGCTGTGCAGAGGGAACTTACGTTCCACACCTTCACCCGACACGATGCGGCGGACGGTGAACATTTCGCGAGTGCCACTGCCACTGCGAGCGAGCACAACACCCGTGAAGATTTGAATCCGCTCGTCTTTGCCTTCGAGAATGCGGGTGTGAACGTCGACAGTATCGCCGACAGCGAACTGAGGAACATCCGACTTGAGGCTGGTCTTTTCGACAAGCGCCAGGAGATCAGTGGCCATGTAACTATATCCTTCGAAACGAAAAAAGTGACTCGATGTCTGGGTAACGCCAAGTCTCTGTGCTCGAGCAATTGACGTGGAGATCGCTCGTGCCAGGTTCCTGGCTCAACATGTTTTTAAGGGTTTGGAGGTGTTGGATCAGCGGATGCCTCGAGCTTGGGAGCGGAAGCAGCACCACTTGCCGGCGGGTCGATCGTGGGCGACGTTTTTCGCCGCGAACGCTTTCGCTGGGGAGTCCGCTTCGCGATTTCCTCGGGAGTGAGGAGATCGGAGCGACGCTCGGTGGTCTTCTGCAAACTCTCTGCTGCTCGCCAGAGGGCGATTTGCTGGTGATTTCCACCGAGCAAAACCTCTGGCACCTCATGTCCGCGATACTCGCGAGGCCGAGTGTACTGGGCCCCTTCGAGCAAACGGTTGCCCGACGAGAACGAATCGGTATGACTACTCTCTTCATCGCCGAGCACACCGGGCACTAGGCGGATACAGGCGTCGATAATGGCCATCGCGGCCACTTCGCCACCGTTGAGTACATAGTCGCCAATCGAAATCTCATCGGGCGCGAGGATATCGATCACACGCTGATCAAAACCTTCGTACCGACCACAAAGCAGCAGTAAACGCGGCTTGGTGGCCAATTCTTCCACTACTGGCTGCGAGAGCTTACGCCCTTGCGGCGTGAGCAGGATCACATGCGGGGGAGCATCGCCCTGCGACTGAATCGCCTCCACTGCTTCCACCACCGGCTGCACCCGAATCACCATCCCAGGACCACCACCAAAAGGCCGATCATCGACCTTGTTGTGTTTGTCCCCCGACCACTCGCGGAGGTCGTGTAGGTGAACCGAGATTTTGCCCGCGTCGATCGCCTTCTTGAGCAGCGACTGCCCAAGGTAGCTTTCGAACATGGCGGGGAAGATCGTGAGGACGTCGAATCGCACGAGGCACTACTCAACTTCCCGCGCGACACTACTCAGCGGCTGCTTCAGCAGGTGCTTCGGCGGCTTCAGGAGCGGGTGCTGGTTCGGCTGGCTTGGGTGGTGGAATGTAAGGAGCTGGTGCCTGACGGCGGAACGTTTTCTTGTGTTCCAGAGCAGCTTGCTGTTTGGCAAGGTGCGTGCCGTTGGTGCCATACTTCTTGATCAAAACCGCCACTGCATCCGATGGCTGCGCACCAACGCTCAGCCAGTGCTGAATGCGTTCCCCCTTGAGGATCGCACGCGCATCGACATCCTTGACCATCGGGTCGTAGATGCCGAGCTCTTCAATCACGCGGCCATCGCGCGGACAACGCGAATCGATAGCACACACGCGGAAAAACGGACGCTTGGTGCGTCCCATCTTCTTCAAACGAATTCGAACTGCCACGTCACACTCCTTCTCAGCGAATGATCGCTAGTAATGTTAATTGTCGAGAGGTGAAAGCCTTAGAAGATCGCCTAATAACGCTTCTAAAGCATCTGCCTCTTATGTTTTATGTCAAAGCAGCAGTGCGAAATTCGCAGCGCTACACTATCTAAATAACCAAGGATCTTAATAACCCAGGACCTAAAACCCAACTTAATCGCGACCGCCGCGACGCTTCTTGCGAAGCTCTTTTTCGCGTTTCTTGCGGAGATCGGCTTTCTCTTCGCTCGAAAGTCGCTTGCCAGTATCCCCCTTGGGCCGACTCAGCTGAGCACCAGGATTAAAAGCTCCCGAACGCTGCAACTGCTGAATGGCAGCCATCCGGCCACCGGCTCCCTGACCAGCCATCATCTTCATGATGGGGGCCATGGTGTTGTACTGCTTGAGTAGCTCGTTCACCTCTTGCGGCTGAACGCCTGCCCCCCGAGCGATGCGCTGACGACGCTGCATATCGATGATCTTGGGAATTCGACGTTCCTGCGGCGTCATCGAATCGATGATCCCCACCAAACGTCGGGCGCCACCTTCGGCGTCCATTCCGCTCATCATCTTTGTCAGATCGCCCATGCCGGGAAGCATGCCGAGCATCTTCATCATCAGGCCTGGCTGAAGCACACTCTTGAGCTGCTTCTTAAAGTCGTCGAGTGTGAAATCGCCAGCGGCGAGTTTCGCTTCGAGTTCTTTGGCCTGCTGTTCGTCGACAGCCGACCGAACCACATCGACGAGCCCCAGCACGTCGCCGAGACCGAGAATTCGGCCCGCCATCCCTTCGGGACGGAACGGCTCGAGGGCATCGAGATGCTCGCCAGTACCAATGAATTTGATCGGGACGCCGGTGACCTGCCGGACCGACAGCAGCGCACCACCACGGGTGTCGCCGTCGAGTTTGGTCATGATCAGGCCGTCGAGTTCGAGAGCATCGTTGAATGCTCCGGCACTGCGGACCGCATCTTGACCGGTCATACCATCGACCACGAGGAACACCTGATCGGGCTCGACTCGGTTGTCGATTCGCTTGAGCTGAGCCATCAACTCTTCATCGATCGCCAAGCGGCCGGCGGTATCGAGGATGAGGACGGTGACATCTTTCTTTTTGGCTTCTTCGACCGCTTCCTGGCACACCTTCACCGGGTCTTGTTCGCCCGGTTTGCTGAAGACCGGCACACCCAGCTGTTTGCCGATAATGTGCAGCTGCTCGATGGCAGCGGGTCGTTGCAAGTCGGCGGCGCACAGCATGACCGACTGTTTGCTCTTCATCAGCAGCGTGCTGAGCTTGCCGCAGGTGGTGGTCTTACCACTACCCTGCAAACCGCAGAGCATGAAGATGTTGAGTCCGGCCTTGAGCTTGATCGTCGGTTCGGCAGGTCCGCCGAGGAGCGTAATCAGCTCATCTCGAACAATACCAACGACTTGCTGCGTTGGGTCGAGTGCTAGCAGGACCTTTTCGCCGACCGCTTTTTCGGTGACGCGGCCCATGAAGTCGCGCACCACATCGAGACCGACGTCGGCCTCGAGCAGGCTTTGTTCGACCAGCTTGAGCCCTTCGCGCATGTTCGATTCGGTGAGCCGGGCCTTGCCTTGCAAGGTCTTGAGCGCACTTTTCAAACCGTTTTGCAGTGACTCGAACATGGGTCGACGACAATACCTGGGGCAGCTCGTCGAGATTCTAACTCTCGGCCAGCTACCAACTTAAATGGACGCAACTACAGTCCCCACACCAGCTTGCCGCGCATAGGTCGGGGCAGAACGCTAGTAGGGAAACCGGGCATTGTAGCAAGGTCGCCCCCGAGCATGCAATGGACCGAAAATGGAAAAGCAGCCGCCTGCAAGGGGCGACAGACGGGAGGCGAGGGACTGGGGGGAAAGAGAACTACAGCCTAAGTGCAGCCCATCCTCATACTCTCCCCCTTCTTTCCCCTCTTACTGCCGCCCCTAGGCCGCCCCTTCCTCCTCCAGGTACACCGTTTGCATTCAGCCGAAAGCGGCTGAGGGACGCCCAAAAACTAGGCACACTTGCCGGCCAGCCGCCGGCTGGCGATGGCAACCGAAAACGGGTCGCAGAAGTGACTACTAATGGCGCGACAATCGGCTACAATCGGCGATCTCTCCTCCGAGCGTTCTTGGATGCTCCTGCGAGGGGACGCGCCGCGCACTTTACAGCCACCCCGATCTTGTTTTCCAGCCATATAGCAAGCGCCCATGAGCCCAACGATCAAGTTCGATCCTTTTAACGCTCGCAGCACCTTCAGCACCGGCAGCGGAGAAGCTGGCATCTATCGCCTCAGCAAGCTCGAAGAGCTCGGCCTCGGTGCGATTTCTAAATTGCCGTTTTCGATTCGCGTGCTGCTCGAATCGGTGCTCCGCAGCTGCGACGGCTATGAAGTGACCGAAGACGACGTGAAGGCCCTGGCCAGCTGGAACGCCGCCGCTCCTGCCAAAATCGAAATCCCGTTCAAACCGGCCCGCGTGGTGCTGCAAGACTTCACCGGCGTTCCTGCCGTGGTTGATCTGGCCGCGATGCGCGCCGCCATGCAGCGACTCGGTGGCGACCCCACGAAAATCAATCCACTCATTCCGGCCGACCTGGTGATCGATCACTCGGTGCAGGTCGACAGCTTCGGTAGCCTCAAGGCGATCGACGAGAACGTGGAACTCGAGTTCAGCCGCAACCGCGAACGTTACGAGTTCCTCCGCTGGGGCCAAAAGGCGTTCAACAACTTCCGCGTGGTGCCACCCAACGTCGGCATCGTGCACCAGGTGAACCTCGAGTACCTGGCCAAAGGCGTGTTCGTTCGCAGCGACGCCAAGGGCCCAGTCGCTCTGCCCGATTCGCTCGTAGGAACCGACAGCCACACCACCATGATCAACGGCCTGGGCGTGGTGGGCTGGGGTGTTGGTGGCATTGAAGCGGAAGCAGTGATGCTCGGCCAATCGCTTTACATGCTGATGCCCGAAGTGATCGGGTTTGAAGTGACTGGCGAACTGCCTCCATCGGTCACGGCGACCGATCTCGTCCTCACCGTCACGCAAATTCTGCGCAAGGCTGGTGTGGTCGATAAGTTCGTCGAATTCTTCGGCCCCGGCGTCTCGAAGATGTCGCTGGCCGATCGCGCCACCATCGCCAACATGGCTCCCGAATACGGCGCAACGATGGGCTTCTTCCCCGTCGATGGCGAAACGCTGAACTTCATGCTCCGCACCGGACGAACCAAGGACGAAGTGAGCCTTGTCGAGCGGTACACCAAAGAACAAGGGCTCTTCCGCACCGATGGCGGCCCCGCTCTTAGCTACACGAAAACAATTTCGCTCGATCTCTCGACGATCGAACCATCGCTCGCAGGCCCGAAGCGCCCGCAAGATCGTGTCGCCCTGTCGTCGATGAAAAAGACCTGGCAAACCGCCCTCAAAGCCCCAGTCGCGGAACGGGGCTTCGCTATCGACGATGCCAAGCTCGCCACCACCGCCACGGTGAAAGACAACGGCCACTCGGCCACCATCGGCCACGGCGCTGTGGTGATCGCCGCCATCACCAGCTGCACCAACACCAGCAACCCTTCGGTGATGATCGCCGCTGGCCTCTTAGCCCAGAAAGCGGTTGCCAAGGGGCTCACGGTTCCTTCGTACGTCAAAACCAGTCTCGCCCCTGGCTCGCGCGTGGTGACCGACTACCTCGATAAAGCTGGGCTCACCGAGCCGCTGCAAAAGCTCGGCTTCCACACCGTCGGCTACGGCTGCACCACCTGCATCGGCAACAGCGGACCACTCCCCGACGCCGTCGCGGCTGCTGTCGTCGAAGGCGATCTTGTCGCCTCGGCTGTCCTCAGTGGTAACCGCAACTTCGAAGGGCGCGTGAATCCTCACGTCAAAGCCAACTACCTCGCCAGCCCGCCGCTGGTGGTCGCCTACGCCCTTGCCGGAACCACCGATATCGACCTCACCACCGAGCCGATTGGCAAGGGACCCGGCGGCGATGTTTACCTAAAAGACATTTGGCCCACCCACGCTGAAATCGAAGCTGCTGTCGGCGCGAGCATCGCCCCCGAAATGTTCGTCACTCGCTATTCGCGGGCCTTCGACGACAACGAACAGTGGAACAAGATCGAGTTTGCTGAAGGTGCCCTCTACAAGTTCGAAGAGAGCAGCACCTACATTCAAGAACCACCGTTCCTGGCCGATCTTTCCCCCGAACCCAAGCCAATCCAGCCGATCGCCGGCGCGAAGGTTTTGGCGGTGCTCGGCGACAGCGTGACGACCGACCATATCAGCCCCGCTGGCTCGATTGCCAAGAGCAGTCCGGCTGGCCGCTACCTGATGGAACATGGTGTTGCTCCCGCTGATTTCAACAGCTACGGCAGCCGCCGTGGCAACGACCGCGTGATGGTCCGTGGCACCTTTGCGAACATTCGCATTCGCAACTTCCTGGCTCCAGGCACCGAGGGTGGCGTCACCCGCTGTCTGCTCAGCGCCGAAACTGCCAAGGAAGTCGTCAGCATCTACGATGCCGCCATGCAGTACCAAGCTGCCAAAGTGCCGACGATCATTCTGGCCGGCGCGGAATACGGAACTGGCAGCAGCCGCGACTGGGCCGCCAAGGGAACCTATTTACTAGGGGTTCGGGCAGTCATCGCCGCCAGCTACGAACGTATTCACCGCAGCAACCTGGTGAACATGGGTGTGCTCCCCTTGCAGTTCCCCGAAGGTCAAACCTGGAAGTCCCTCGGCCTCACCGGCGAAGAGACGTTCGAGATCCTCGGCCTCGGCGACACGCTCGCTCCCCGCAGCACTGTCACCGTAAAAGCGACATCAGCCGACGGCAGCGTGAAGTCGTTCGACGCCAAGGTGCGCATCGATACCCCGGTCGAGCTCGACTACTATCGCAACGGCGGCATCCTCCACACCGTCGTTCGCAAACTCCTCAAGAGCTAAGTCCCGCGCATCGCTGCCGCGATGCCCACAACTGGCTACTTAAAAAACCTATTAACTCCTTGCACGACTACCCGTTGTGCGAGGAGTTTTTTTATTGCCTCCACTTCCCCCACTCACCTAAACTCGAGTACCAACCGCCCCTTAAGTGGCACTGGGCTCTCTGGCCAGGGAGCAGCTCGCATCACCTTTTCATCCACCTCTATGTTGCACGAAGCCCTGGCCTCTCTCGAACTCTCTAACCATCCCACGACCATGAACCAGAGCTACAAACCCGACGGCTATACCAGCGTGTCTCCTTACCTGCTGGTGAGCGATGCGAAACAAACGATTGCCTTTCTCGTTGAGGTGTTTGGAGCAACACCACTCCGCTCGTTTGCCGATCCCTCGGGCCGCCTCATGCATGCCGAAGTCCGTCTCGACGACACCGTGCTGATGCTCGCCGATTCCACACCCGAGTGGCCACCGATCCCGTGCTACGTGCATGTGTATGTCAGCGACGTCGACGCCACCTATCAAAAAGCATTAGCAGCCGGCGCCATTTCGGCGCAAGAGCCGATGCAAAAAGGGGACGAAGACAAACGAGGCGGCGTCCAAGACCCCTACGGAACCACCTGGTGGATCGCCACCCGCCAAAACAAGTAAGAACTCCACTTGGTGCAACCCTCGATCGCTCAGCGTCATCATGCTTGAGTGGCCGGATGCCACGCTCCTGTCGCGTTAGCAGCAGGAGCATGTGGAAGCTCGAAAATTTGTAGGTCAGGTACCCCGTACCTGACAGAGATCAAATCAACTTACCAATTAGGCTTGAAAGATCGGCCGGTGGAACCGGCCCTACTGAAAAAGCGAGTTAAGAGAAAACAGTAAATCGTGAATGCGAAAAACGGGAAACGTCTTAGCATGAAAGAGCAATGGCCGATTACTCGCACAGAATTAACTCCGATTTCCAGGTAGCGATCGAATGTTTCGATATTCACTGAGGACCATGCTCTTTGTGTTTTCCCTGGTAGGAGTTGCGCTATTTGTCAGCTCGCAGTGGAGAAGCCATGAGAAACGGGCAGAGACAAGCAATCGAAGCAGCAAGGTGCCTCATTTGACAGAAGAAGCAGTTATCGAGTTTTTTGAAAGCCGAGGATTTCAACGGTGCTCTTCTATTCCAACCAGCCAATTTGGAAGTAATTTGATCCCGCCTCCCGAGATCGAAGCAGTTTGTATGCGTGCTGACATCTGTGGTTTTGGACAAGTGCATGTCTTTTTCTGGCTCGAAGAGCCTCGCATAGTAAAGGGAAAGAAAAAAGGTTGTGGGCACGGCATTCATGTTTACTCGGACGCACCTTGGTACATGGCTAGCAGGTGCAAAGAACGCCATCAAGAATTAGCAGAGGCTTATCGAGAATTTGGGCTGGCACGCGACTACGCTACAATGATTTCACAATCGTCAGAGGAAACGCGGCTGTGCCTGCTAGAAGGGTTTTTTCGGGGCAAGGAATCCATTTCTCGAAATTCAACCAATCTTGAAGTTCGTTCACGGTTATTGAAGGTCCCATTGGACTAGAAACGGTTTCAGTACCGCCCGAGGACGATCACCCAATGCTTGATCTTGCCGGTGCCATGCTCCTGCCAGCATTAGCAGCAGGAGCATGCGGAAGCTTGAGCGAAAGCAGGCCCACTCGTAGGTCAGGCCAAGCGTACCTGACAGCGTTCAAATAAACCTACCAACTGGCAAAAATCGGCCCTACCGACTCGAGAGGCTTTTATGCGACTTGCAAGCTTAACGATGACCCTGCTGATCCACCTAGCATTTTGCCAACCATTGGTATGGAGCCAAGAAACTGATGTTAGGGATGCCAATAGCCAGAGTGCTCGTAGTAGTGACGAGGCTCTGGCGATTGGTCTGCCTCTGAAGGGGCGACGACCGAATTGGTGGATTAGCTACATCCGACCTCAAAGAACCCTCAAAGATAGGATTGAGATTATCCAGAAAGAAAACGAGAACTGGGAACTCGATCTTAATCATAATTTGTGGCTTCCAAAAGGCACGAAGCTAAAGTCGACTGACGATGGGACATGCATCGAGGTGGATGGCCGAAAACTCGACGTAAGTAAGCCGCTCGCTGATTTTAGGTCGAAATTTTTTACTGCAAGGCTGACATCGGCTGCGTCTGATGAGTGGAGCATAGTTGCTGTATGCCAAGAATTCCCATCCACTACAACTGTGTATGTATCATCCCGCGACAGCTCTTTTGAATACGGAGTTAAGTCATTTGTGACCGCCACCGTTATGGGGCGGCACCGACAGCTAATTCACGTCGAAATTGCTGACAATTGCGCGATAGTTTATGTTGCGAATTATTTTGGAGCGAGTGTGGAGGTCGTCAACCTAGAAAAAAAGACATCGATGTTTAAATGCGACCTGCAGTTTCAGCCATCGGAACAATTGATTCGCAAGTAACTTTCTGAGAATGCCATTCCGTAGGACAACCGGGTGCCATGCTCCTGCCAGCGTTAGCAGCAGGAGCATGCGGAAGCTTCAGCGAAAGCAGGCTCACTCGTAGTTCAGGCCAAGCGTACCTGGCAGCAGTCAAACAGACCTACCAACTGGCAAAAAGATCGGCCGGTGGAACCGGCCCTACTTACTTCCACGGCTTGTCTTCCTCACCATCCCTCTCGTATAGATATACCGACAAAGTCAATAACCGGTTCTATCAAATCGATTTAGGGCAGTATGGACGGTTTCCAACGCTGCCCCCACCCAACAAGATAGGGCTTGTTTGTGTGGTCATAAGCCAGCCAGGACATGCATCTAGCGGCATCTAGGTTAATGGCGCTATCAACTTCTCGGCATAGCTCAGATGGAACCCAGCAGAGCAAAGCATGTTCATTCGGCTTTCCATTCAATGAAACAATCGCCAGCCATGTGTCCCAGCCAGGAATCCAATCGTCATCTATAAATCCATAGGTTTCAGGAGAACCGGCGCCGTCGAAGAGCGACTCTCGCCAGTTCACAAGCAGCAAGGACAGCGGGTCATTGCTATTAAATCTAACGTTCTGGATAGGTTTGCTCTTGCTACTTAAGCGAGATTTTTCGGAAGTGTACTGCGAGAATGCCTTTGCTATATCCCGACTAAACCGAGTATGACAAGATTCAGGGAGTACCTGCTTAGCAAGAGCAGCTAGCTCACTACTCCGGTAGAAATTGTCGCTCGAGTTGACTGCAGAATAGGCGTAGAAACTCTGGCAGATTGAAAGTAATGGATTTAGATTAAGCGGAATCAGCCCATCCCAAGGAATTGGTACCACACCTTCGATCATTTTCGTTTACCTTTAGTATAAGCCGGATGCCATACTCCTATTGAGTTAGCAGCAGGTTGGGGGTGTGAGGTGATGGGAAGGGCTTTTGATTGTTGGTTAAGGTGACCTGCCTACGAACTAGTCGGCTTTTGGTGGCAGGAGAGCCAAGCATCAGCTGTACTTGCGAGGCTCACTGGCCGGAGGCCAGTGGCACCCATGCGGAGCTATAATTGTCATTGCAGGACTTGCAGCGATCGGCCGGTGGAACCGGCCCTACGGACTGAGTTATCGGCGGTTCCAGGAAGTAGGTCCGGTTCCACCGGACAAGATGTGCGAAGCAGGTCTAAGCCTGTTTTTCGCCCTGTCGAGCATAGGCCCTTGGTGGTCTCGCAGCCATAGCGTGTTCTAAGTTGGCAATCTCCGATCTCGTCAGATTCCCTGCGGGCATCTGACCTACTGCTTTGTCTATCGGTGAATGTCATCCTCCGTTGCGATTCGCACTGCTGGACAAGCCAGCAAGTAGCCACCCCAAGAGACATGACAGTGATCGTTAGACGGAGTACAACGGGGCAGGTGCAGTCGGCCAAACCGTGGAAGGAGGTGGGTGAACTTCGAAGTTCAAGGGGTGCTGCTAGCGGATGGGTGCTAGCGAGGATGTGCTAGGAAGGGAGTGGAAGAGCCGGTGTGCTAGCGGTGAAGCATTTCAGTGCATCAAGGAGGGGGAAGTGGTTTCGATATGGACCCGGCCGGAGCGTTTGGCTTACCTTGCGATAGATGGTCGGGTTTTGTGTTCTTGTATCTCGCAAAGGAATGCTTTCGTATGTCACTCCGCTCTCTCTTGGTATCGCTTCTGGCGATCCTCTGCATTCCACTCGTAGGGTCAGCCGCGACGAAAGAAGAAGCGTCGGCTGCTCAGGCTGCTAATGTCCTGGCGGAAGTCTCCGAGCTGCCGGCTCGCGGCATTCCCGAGGCGCTGCTGCGAAATGCCGAAGCGATTGCGATTATTCCAGGGCTAGTGAAAGGTGGTTTGGTGATTGGTGGTCGTCACGGCCGAGGGGTGGTGATGATTCGCGAAGAGACGGGGCGCTGGGGTTTTCCGGTCTTTATTGAAGTGACCGGCGGGAGCATCGGCTGGCAAATTGGAATTCAATCGATCGATCTGGTGCTGGTGTTCAAGACCCGGCGCAGTTTGGAAGGGATTCTCGAGGGGAAGAAGTTTACGCTCGGCGCTGATGCTGCCGTGGCAGCCGGTCCGGTGGGGCGTCGACTCGAAGCGGGTACCGATCAGAACTTGAAGGCAGAGATTTACTCGTACTCACGTGCTCGGGGTCTGTTCGCTGGGATCTCGATTGATGGCGCGGTGATCAAGATTGATGAGTCGGCCAACAGTGCGTTTTATGGTCGGCGCGGTGTGACGGCGGATCAGATTGCGGCGGGCGAGGGGATTGATGTGCCGGAGGTGGCGCTGGTGCTGCTCGAGACGGTGGAGAAGTATGCTCCGAGCGCCGAGTTTGGTCAGCCTCTGGATGCTGAGCCGACTCCGGCGGTGCCACTGCCGAGCTCGGTCGATCAGGTGCCGCCACTTCCCCCGTTGCCAGTGCCACAGCCGACCGTGCTGCCGGGCCCTGCTCCGATGCCTGCCTTCCCGGCACCACCACGTCCAGCTCCGGTTCCGGGCTATTACGACCCGGGTGTTCCGCAGCGCTAGAGCGACGGGGAAGCTACAGGTGTAGTAGTAGCGGGATCGACGACAGAGGCTGCGACCGGAGCGGGTCGCCCCTCGAGAGGTGGAGCTGGTGGGAGCGAGGGGCGCGCGTGAACTTGCGCATGTTGCGCTTCGGCGCAAGTTGGGGGTGGGCCGCAGAGGGTGACAGCGTCGCGTTGCGCGATGCTGCAGGGGGAAAGTCTACTCGACGAGTTCGAGTTCGCGGCTGAAGTGCTCGATGGCCTGGGTGGGGTTGAGGTTGAGGATCGCCTTGCCATCGGTGCTCCACTCGGTGCCATCGTGAAAGAACATGGCACTAGCGGCGCGGAGGTTTCCGACGTTGGGGTTGTCTTCCATACCGCCCCCTTCGACCGCGCGAAACTTAATAGTGACCCCCACAAGGGCGCGCAGACGACCCGTGCTGCGATCTCGCGCGAAGCTGACGGCGCTTTCGAAGTCGACATCGACCCACTCGAGTCCGCGGGGCTTACCCGACTGCGAGGCGAGCTGGAAGAACTTGGCTTCGAGCCATTCGCGGCGGAGGTAGAAGTTCTTGCGTGCCCGGGCGACGGTCATGGCCGTGGGGGGACGCTTGCGCGAGAGGAGGAGCGCGACGGCGGCGAGGACCAGCACGGTGGTGCCGGTGATGAGCAGTACAAGCGAGTTCTCGAACATCGAAGCGCCCAGTTTGGGAGCGAAATCGGGAGAAAAACAGGGTGACGATCTCTTCCCCGCCGATGATCGTCAGCCGATATTCTACGGCGCGAAGCGAATGGACAATAGCGAAATGCTGCGGAAGTTTATCACCGCGATCACCGACCGACTGCTGGGAGATGGCCGATGCCCCTCGAATTCTCGTGCGCCAGTTGTAATCGGCAGCTTCGTGTCGGCCAGGAGCATGCTGGTAAAACGATCCGTTGCCCCGCTTGTGGACAGATCTCCACGGCTCCCATTCCCGGCTCGCCGAACATCCCTTCCGCCGTCGATATTGCCGGGAAAGACTCAAGTCCGCAGTGGTTCATGCGCAGTCCCGACGGTCGCGAATTTGGGCCCATCTCTCGTGCGGAACTCGATCGCTGGGCTCGAGAACGACGCGTCTTTGTCGGCTGCCTAGTCCGCGATGAAAACGCCAACCTTTGGACCCCTGCCGAAACGCTCTATCCGCAGCTCGCGCATGGCGAAAAGCCTTCGCTCTCCCCATCGAGCCTGCCACCGATGTCGGTCTCAGGCTATAGCAGCGGTGGCTATGGATCGTCGCCAAGTCCGATGCCAGGGGTATCGGCCAGCGGCGTTTATCTCACACCACATCGGGGCGCCCTGATTCTGATCCTGGGAATTTTGGGGCTCGCCACCAACTGCGTGCTGCTCAGTTTTTTTGCGTGGGTGATGGGGGGGAACGACCTTCGTGAAATGCGAGAAGGACGCATGGATCGCTCGGGAGAAGCAATTACGCGAGTCGGTTACTACCTGGGGATGATTATCTCGGTCCTCACAATCTTGGGAATCGTCGCGATCCTCGGTATCCTGATGACAGTCGCCATTTTCGGCAACTAACGAAGTGAACGAAGCAGCCCACGCGTCACCTCCTTCCATCCCGGCTCGAATATTCGTGCAACGCCACCAGAGATGCTTCCATGCCGATTGAATCGATCTGTCAAAGTTGCTCGAAGCGTTTGCGAGTGGCCGATGAGCACGCGGGAAAACTCGCACGCTGTCCCCACTGCAATTCCATCTACACCGTGCCGACTCCCAGCGGCGGAACTTTACCATCGGCCACTTCCGCCGATCCGATGCGTCCCCTCACGCCGCTGAGCACTCCAGCTCCTCAAGACCTTCCCGGAGCTGCGCCGGCGCCGGGCTCGCTGTTTGGTGGTGGTGCGTCGCCAAGCAGCATGTGGCGGATGAAAACTCCGAGCGGGCTGGTTTATGGTCCTGTTAGCAAGACCGAACTCGACCGCTGGATGGCCGAGGGACGCATCACGGCCGAATGCCAACTGATGGCGGATGGTGGAACCCTTTGGTTTCCAGCCGAACAAATCTACCCGCAACTAACTCCTAAAGTCCCCGCCATGTACACCGGCGTGGTCCAGCCGCAGCCAGGTGCGAATCCTTTTGGCGAACAGGCGATGGCGACGAATCCCTATGCCGCGTCGCCTGGTGGCTACTATCGACAGCACTACGCTGAGCCCCATCGTGGCGGCCTGGTACTGGGGCTGTCGATTGCCGGATTCTTCTGCTGCATCTTCCTCAGCATCGCCTCGCTAATCATGGGAGCCATCGATCTGGCAGCGATGAACCGCGGCACCATGGACCCCAGTGGTCGTGGACTCACGATCGCCGGGATGGTCATCGCAGGACTCTCGGTCGCGTTCAACGCCCTCTCGATCATCCTGGTCGTGATCGGCGAAATGTAGCCGCATCTGCGGGCGCTATTGCGATACAATGCGGGACCCGAAATTCGCCAGAGAACCTTTGGCTGCGTGCTCGCGCCGATGGCAACTCCCCGCGCATCGCTCAACTCACCCTCTTCGAAGTTTCCGTCTATGTCGCAGGTCTTGCTTGGCGCTCACATGTCGATTGCTGGTGGCTATTACAAAGCAGTCGATGCTGCCGCCGATTGCCAAATGAATGTCGTGCAGCTCTTCACGAAGAACCGTTCAAATCAGTAGTCGCAAATCCCCATTCAATTCGAGCACAATCTAAGGTGTACTTGAATCGGCCCGGACGATCGGTCTTGCGTGGGCGATCGGGTATTTCCCTCGCGGCATGGAATTCACGATTCCAAAACAGCTTGACTGTATTGAAAATTTGCCGCAATGCCTCGCCCCTCTCACGTGCCTGTAGCCTAGGCCATTCGTCAATCAGCTTATCTCGTTCTGCTTGCCGCTCCGTCTCGGCTTCGCACAAGATTTTCAGCCGCTTTGACAGTGATACGGTCCGAGGCTCCCATTCCTCAATCTGCGATTCGAGGCGGTCTATCTTTCGCCTAATAATCGGCTCCTGAAGTTCGGTCATTCGAAGCCATTTCTCAGTGCAGTATTCGTGCTCACGCTTAAGTTTCGATAGCTTTTCCATCGCCTTTCCCACAATGGTACCTTCGGCAGCGATGATTGCCTCACGAAGCTGCCTGATGTTCTTGATTGGCAATCGAGCAAACGAAAAACAATCAACGTCTTCCTTGAAATAGAAACTTGCAGCAAGCTTTTTCAGTCGCTGGATTTCCTTGTAGTCATCAAGATCGGGGAATGACTCGGTAATGTAGACGGCGAACGCCTTGAGTCCCTCGCTGAAGTATTGCGACCACAGTTTGCTCGATTCCTCGTCCGCGTGTCCAAGTTGAGCTAATCGCTCATCAAGCCCCCCGCGAATCATCGTTCCTTCGCTAACTTTGCTTCCTACTCCCATTTCCTTGAGCTTGTTCAGCAGGAGCTGCTCGGCATAGTCATGGGCGATCGTATTGAATCCACACTTCATTTCGGTCCCGTTGACGCGGCTATTTACGTAGCTGGAGCAGACGTAGAGCACTTTTTTTGTCTTTGGATCGGTTCGGCCGGTCATGTTGCTGCCGCAATGGCCGCAAACGAATATCTGCTTGAGGTAGTAATTTGGGTTGCGAGGCGAGAAGCTTGATCGATTCTCACCACTCTCCAATTTCTTCTGTGCTAGATCCCACGTTTTGCGATCAATCAGGCCAGCATGCGTGTCTTTTTTGATGATTCGTTCGGACACGGCACGACGTGAACTCTCCGCACGCCGCTTTAATGGAACGATGAGTCCATCGCTGTTGAAGGTATTTAGCTCGCCCGTCTGAGACTTTCCGAAATGCGTATCGCCAACGTAAGCAGGATTCCCAAGGATTTGCGTAACAAAGGAATAGGTAAACTCTTTGTTGTAGAACTTTCTATTCTCGCGGTTGAGGTACTGAGCAATCTTTCGACGCGAAAGCCCCACCCGCGTAAATAGCTCGAAAACCAAACGGACTGTTTTGACGAACTCTTTGTTGTTGCTGGGAACCAGCACGGTTCGATCACGCGACGATGCACTCTTGTCCAACTTGCCCTTGGACGGGATACGAACATTCTCCTGGCCGGCTATCAATTTCTTTCCCGATTTGCTTGGATAGAAAACCTGACCACGAGATCGACTTACCGGCTGCCACTCCCACAGTATTTTTCCGCTAGGGCTGTAGCATCGCTTGCCGTATCCAAAAGGATGTGTTCCTGTCGGCCAAGTCCCCGTTTCACGGAAGTTATTTAGTCGTGTTCTTAGCGAGCGGTAGGAAATATCCTTACGCTCTTTCTTAGAACGAATTCCGCCCAGGAACGTTTGCATTTCAGTGAGGTCATCTTCCTCCGTAAGATCAAGCTTGCCCCGAAGGTCATACAGTCCAGTGCCATGTTCCGAAAGCAACTCGAGGAGTATGTACAGTTCTCTGAGGTGTCCTGTTCCCCATCTGTCTTGCGACTCAATGTATACCGTCCCAACTCTTCCTTCCGAAATAAGCTCCATTAGTTTTTGGAAGTCAGGGTTAGAACGAACCTTAGCCCGTGTCACTGTGCAGACGAACCACCGCTCCTTAGGGATCACAAGGCTCTTTTCGGCAAGCATATTTTCGACATTTGCAATTTGCCCTGTTACGTCTTGGCTTTGCGTGCTCTTACGTATAAAAACGACGTCAAACCTACTATTGGACAGACGCTTGATGCCATTCGCATTTGCCATGATTTCCTAGCCTTTCCCTAGCCGATTCAAAGAAAGAAAAAAGGCGGCTGGCAAACCCGGCTAGGGGATTGTTTGCCCTGCTAGGCTCATGACTTCCTAGCAGTGCCGCCCGAGTGATTCGTTATACGTCCAGGTGATTCGCGATTAAACCCTCGCAGAGCCCTCAGGAATGGCTCTCTCCTGCTCTCGCGTCGCTAGATTGCAGAAACGCTCGCAGAAGCGGTCTGAAGCCCTTCCTAATTCACCTCCTCGAAGTCAATATCCGCAAAATCTGATGCGGAAGACGACTGACCTCGAGAAAGCGGGTTTTCGAATTCGAGCCGGGGCGCTTCATATAGCTCCGGTGCATCTGCATTCGCCACTTCGATTGCTGACAGCCCGCCCGTCAGATACGTATAGGGATCCCGGCGAATCGCTTGCATGATCTCGGGAAGGAATACGGGTGGACCATTCATCATGCGGTCGTATTGGTCGAAAAGCTGTAACGCTGCATTGATCTGCCGACGCGATAACGTGCCATCTTCGCTGTTGAGTTGAAGCATTCCTGCCCCATCCGCAATCGAACAGGCACCAACCTGATTGGTGAGGATCGCGAGGTGGTCGGGACGATAGTTTCTGGCAATCGCCTCGTACTTCTTTCCGTTCCAAACGCCAGGCGAAGGCTCGTTCTCGGTGTAGAGTCCGGTTGAAACCTCGATTTTTTCCAATCTCTGCAACTTGTCGATGATGCTTTTGTCCAGTCCATCGCACCGCTTTACGTCAATCCACGCCTCGGTTCTTAGCTTCGGTGCATCCCAACGAGTGTTGAGGATGATTCCGACCTTCCGATTGTTGAGAACGTGAGGAAGGCAGGCAGTTCCTTCGCTTGGATGACCAATCACGATGGGCTTGTGGTTCCAGACCTGAGGCGCTGCTGCGAGTTCTGCAGCCGGATACATCAGAGGGCCACTGTTCCCCGCCAAAACGCCTTCGACGATCATCACCGTTGGCACCACAATGTGGTCGCGTCCTTCAAGTGTTTCGTACCGAATACGACCACCCAGGTTGAAAGTTAGATTCTGCAAACTCATGGCAATACCTCTTCGCCAAAACGGTTCCACGGGGGATGACTAAATTTTGATTGACCGAAGAACGGCAAGCACACTTTCGCCCTGACTGCGGTTGAAAGCTCGCGACGCTTCGGCGTGTCGTTTCTCAACTTCGCTGGGCATCGCTTCAAGTTTCCGCTGAATTTCTCGCAAGTGTCGCTGAAGGCGACGAACTTCCTTGATAAGCGGTTCAAGTTCCTGCTTTACGTCCTCTTGCGAGTAGGGCGGGTGATAGCCGTGGTTAACCGCGAAACTGATTTCCGCGAGAAAGTTTTCCCGCTGCCGCTCCAGAGCATTGATTGCCCTTCGCAAAAGTTCCTCGCGGTACATCTCGATATGTTTCAACCGCAGGAATTCATCGGAAGGCGGATCGTACAGAACGCCGTAGGGATTCGCGTCACGTTTTGCGCCGTTGGAGAAATAGAGCCAGTCGCCAATTCGAATGCATTCATTCCCGTTTTGGCGGTCGAACGCATCGATAGTTTCCTTGACTGTTGGCATAGTCGCATTCCTTTCTTTCGAAGCTAGAGAGAACCGATAACCAGATGTTTTCTGAAAGCCTGTTCCGCAACTCCCGCAACTGCGTTTGCAAGATCGTCATGCCCATTCGGCGGGTGGTCGATGATGTCACGGCCGCCGCTGCGGGTTCTTCGCTCAAGGCCTGCAATTTGGGAAATGAGCTTCTCGTTATCGAGCAACTCGATTTCGCCTGAGCAAAGGCGTGGCAATAGTTCGCCATAGAGTTCGCTTTTGGCTTTTTCGCTCTTGAAGTAGTTGATTCCTTCCATTCGGAAGGCTCGGTTCACGAACTCGGCGGCGTAGTTATCGCCTGTTACTCTCGGGAGTCCGAAACGCTTCAAGTCGCGAGCCATTTCGAGAACGACTAACTGCGGATTGAATGGGGCTTTCCACACCCTCAGGTAATCGAGAACGACAACCCGACTTTCGCGATGAGCAATCGCAAGTGCAGCATCGTCCGAACGCCCGCCGCTCAAGTCGGCAAAGCCGAAATAGCGATGCTTCTGGTTTGGCAAAAGCTCGTAGCGTCCTGGCACAACAAGTTTCGCAACCACCTCACGCGGCAGGAACAAACTGACATCGTCGCGAAACTCTCCGAGGTATTCGGCTTTCGCTGAGGCAAGGTCTTCCGCGAGTGCCTCATCAATCACGCTTTGCGGCAGCTTTGGATTCATCGTTTTCGATGGGCAATTCCAAACGAGAGTCTTTCCTTCGTTGTTGCCGAAGTTTCGTTGGTACGTCTTGAAACACCAACCTTTGCGAGCGTAAGGACTGCTGATGGCGATGAGCTTTCCACCTACGGTGGCGAGCCCCGGCTTAATCGCTCGGATGAGCTCGGTATCGCTTTTGACTTTGCTTTCGGCGTCGTATCCGAAAAATGCAGCCTCATCGACAATTGCAGCGAGAAGCGTATAGCCGCGAATCGTTCGCCAGTCGCCCGCGAGAACTGCGATGCGAACACCATTGGCGAGGGTAAACCCTTCCTGTGTTTCCTGGGTGACTTCTCCGCTTAGCATTGGCGAGGTAAAGCAACCGCGAATGTAGTCCTTGACGACGCGAGCTTGGTACTTTGTCGGGGCACACACTGCCACCACGCCCCGCTCGCCAGTCGATAGTCGAGACTCGCGGCCAGCAAGTGCAGCCTCGTAGGATGCGATAACAGCGGCAATCCGGCTTTTCCCTGACCGACGCCCCGTGAGGAAAAGTGCTGTATTGAAACCGTCGTCTGGCAACTTGTGGGGATTTCGCCCCGTGCAGCTCGCGAGAAGACCACGGCGATTGCGATTCAGCTTCAATCCATACAGAACACGAAGGGCGGCAAACCAGTTCCACCAACTTTCGGTATCTGCGCCGAGAAACGAGCCAAGCAAGTTCTCGTCCTTAATCGCTTCGATGATGTTCATTCCTCAAGCTCCTGCACATAGGCCTTGAGCGTCTTGCGATTGGGAAACTGACGCTCGAGGCCGAGCTTCGAGAGAAGACCAGAAAAAGCGTTCACCATCTGCGTATAGCAGCCGGGATCGAACTTGCCTTCAGCGGCGGCGATGCACTCCATGGTTTCGAGTTGCACGCCGATAAAGATTGCACGCTGGCAGAGCAGGTCTTTTTGATAACTTTCGACGCCTGCGTCCTGCTTCAAGATTTCGTAGCGGCGTCGAATCTCTTTCACGATCCCGCAACGTCCGTCTACAGCATCCCAGAACTGAGGCACAAACTTCTCAGGAATTGCTACCGACTTTGGTTGTTGTTCTCGGGACTTAGCCATGACCCATTCGCTCGCTATCTAGGGTACATCTGACCACTATCTGTGGTGCAATAGCGTGCGAACTTAATACCTCCTAATTCAAAACTCAACACCGAGAACGCGAGATAATTGCGGCAACCGTGGAGCCAGACCAAGGACGCCCTGTTCGCGTTGGTAATTTCTCAGTGTTGAGAATTTCAGCGATTGTTTGAAACGAGCGACGGGCACCACCTTTTGGCTTGCGTCGCAATTCGAGCATCCTCGCAACAATCGCTTGCTCGCCTTGTTTCTCGCCGAATGCTTTACGCCCCTCGCACTTGCCTTGGGACTGCCGCTTGCTCTCGCGTCCCTTGCGTAGCTTGCGGACGAGAAGCGACTTATCGAGTTCTGCAAACACTCCCTGAATCTGAATCATCGCACGGCGCATGGGATCGTCCTGCATCGCAGCAGTGACATCCTCACCCGTATTCGCAGCAATCAAGCGAATGCCCTCAGTGACGAGCTTCGCCAGCAACTGCGTTTGAATCATGAGGTCACGCGAGAGACGGTCGAGCGATTCGACAATCACCACACGAGGCCCGCCGCCCATTATCGTGCTGAGCATCTCGACAAACGCGGGGCGATCGGCTTCCGTGCCCGACCACGCATCCTCGAAGGCTCGCACTACTTCGAATCCTTGCGACTCTGCGAAACGCTGAATGTCTTCCTTTTGTCGCGTGGGGCCATGTCCTTTTACTTGCCCCTTCCCTGATACTCGAACGTAGCCAAACGCTTCTACTCGTTTCGATTGCATGACGTTCCTCACTTCGCTGCTGCCTTGAGTTGCTTGACCTGAGCGGCTGAGGGAGTTGCGGCCCCCTTGCGATACTTTGGGTTCCGTCCGTCGCTCAAACCCGTGCTGATCGTCGAGGGAGCGAGTTCTCCACCCTCTGAGAGCCCGCAGAAGGCTTTTACAGCGGCTTCGCGGGTCCACCCGTTCATTCCCATCCATTTCAGCATTGAAGTGGCGGAGAAGCCCAGGATCGTGATTCGACGCGATTCGCGTTTGCTCGCTGGGGCTGGGGTGCTGTCGACTTTCTTCACGGGTTTCGATTTCTTCGCTGACATCTGCCTGCTCCTTTTGCGTAGTGAACATCCGACCACTACACGCTAGGGCCCGTTACCGGGAGGCGTCAACCCAATTCTGTAGAATTGGGAACGGGGAAAGCGACTTGACGCTAGAAACTCTCGGGCAAAAGAGAGGTATTGTTTTCGCGAGTGCTAGAGAGACTCACGGCAGAGGACCGATGCGATAGATGGCAGAGGGTAGACCCTGCCCTGCCATATCACCGTTACTCAAGAAGAAACCTTCCAAAGTATTTGCTCACCAACTAAACTCTCTAATATCACCAATTAAACCTACACCAAATCAAACCACGATATACCGCCATGATGCTCCCTCGCGAAGTCAGACCGCTCCTTGAAAAACTTGAACCAATCGTCAAGTGCTGGTCGGTTACAGTTCAGTTTGAGAGAGTAGTAGACTGGATCCTTCAGTTTGACCCGACAGACTATGAACTAGCTAGTCGCGTTGTTCAACACTTGAATGTACTTGGCCCAGAAGAGATCAGAAGTGGACTATCAATTGCGTACACCCGACTTCAAAGAAAAGCCGTTGATCGCGATGCCAAGATTACTACTGAAAACACTTTGTTTGCAGCGATTGGAGATGTTGGCAAAAGTGGTGCGATGGTTGCCTACGAGTTTCGCATTGTTAATGAACTGCCAGAGGGAAACTTCTCTGACGAGAACTGGGAGGTTAATCTTCGATCTGGAAAAGTTGTAAATGTGGTTTTAATTGACGACGTAATAGGGACTGGCGAATCTGCATCACGAGAAGCAAATAAGGTAATCGAGGAAGCAACGGCTCTGGGTATTAAGAATGTTTTTGTACTCTCAATCTGTGGATTCTCGGACGGCGTATCGAAGGTCGAAAGCACTACAGCAGCACACACTTTCTCTGCATATACATACACGAACCTGGATACAGCGAGCGTTCTCGATGCAACACTTTACGACGGACTTGATCATGCGAGCAGGCAAAAGTACCTTGACAGATTAAAGTACTACAATCGGTGCTGCACTAGATCTGATTTAGGATTTGGAAACGTTGGAGCTTTGCTTGCGTTTAGGCATAACACCCCCAATGTCTCACTCCCTATAATTTGGGGGACAGGCAATGGCTGGAAACCTCTTTTTCCTAGAGTTGGAAGAATACCGGGAATTGAACGGTTTTATTCAGGATTCGCTGCAGCCCAGAAAACCCAAAAAGAACTCGCGCCACAAAAGCCCAATCGCAATCGTGCCGACCTGGAAGTTTGCCTTCTAGTCGAAGGCAAGACAGACGAACTCTTGATTGACCAAGTAATCAGGCACCTAGATCTTGCAAAAAAACTAGGCGTGAAGAGCGTAGCTACCATCTCAATTGGTTCTGCAAGCGCTTCAGAAAGACTGTTTTCATTACTCGTGCAAAGCGATCGCCTCTACATTCTCTTGATAGACGATGAACCCAAAGGTGACAGACCAAAGAAAATCAGAGACATTGCGAATGGCGTATACATAATCAACTTGAGCCCAACCACATTAAAGCTACTTTCCGCTCAGAAAATCATCGAATTGTTTCCGGATAGCTTCTTTAAAGATGCAATTTCAAACACAACACTGAATAACATTCACCCTACAGATTCCGAACTACTGCTAGCTATCGAAAGGCAGCTGAAGCTGGACGGCACGCTACGATCCGCGAGTGGGATGTCCTATTTAGTTGAATTTTGCCTTGACGAAAGCACCGCAGAAGCACTGGCTTCTGAGATTATGCGACTAATTGATAGTTACTTAGGACGCAGCTAGCTCCCATAAAAAACTAAGCCGAGATCGCCCTAGGGCATGCATAAAATTCCTTGAGTACTGCAATCTAAACTAGCTTTTGCCTAGTTCCTTACTATCGCTAGATTCACTTTGTGAGTAGTCGATGCCCAAGACATTGCCGAGCTGTTGTTGCAACACGCCGGGCACTGACGAACACCTCCCTTCGATCACTAGAATTTTTCCGTTCTTCATACAGTCCGCCAAGTATTCGACATCCTTTGCCATTTTTGCTTGCATTGAAGCGAGAGACTTTACGGAATCCAACAAAGCGATAGTTACCTGCGAATTAAAGCCATTTTCGATCTGCTCTAACTTTTCCTCACACTCATTTAGTGTTCGGTCAATTCCGTCTGCAATTGGCTGAACTCCCGGGACATATGTCTTCAAGAACTCATAGGCTATATTCCAGCCGAACCTTGCAGTAGAAACCGATCCCTTCATAGCTACTGGCGATCCATCACGATTGGCCTTCAGGACGGCGATAATCTCATTGAGGACATCTGTTATTGTGACACTATCAATTTCGTTTGTCGCCAGAATCTGCAGCATCTCTTCCGCGAGCCTATCAAACACTTCTGTTAAATTATGCTTTCGCTTAAGTTCCGCGAATATCTCATCAAAATTGAATACCTTCGTATCAGAAGGCATTCTTAGCTGGATCCTAGTGATTTTGTGATAGTTCTCTGCTATTGTCTCTGCGAGTCCGTAGCACCTATCCTGACTGTGGATTTCGTTTGCCGCCCGCTTGACTGCGAGGTCGATCTGTTTAAGCCACGATGGCTTCTGGGATTCAGGCAAAAAGCTCAGGTAGTCAGTCGTAGCTTTAGCGAGTGCGATGTAGGTATCCCTTCTATCGCTTTCGTTCGCAGACCGAGCAGACAAAGCAATTACTTTTTTGGCGCATTCCAAAGTTTGTCGAAAGTGCTTGTCGATCATCTCTTGAAGCATTTGAGCAGCTTCTACTTCTGACATATTACCCTCCTGATTAGGTATGCCCGAGAATACGCCGATTCACTGAAATCATCAAGACTCCTGGTAGCCTTGAATTTTGAAGGAGAAGCGTTGCAAGCATCTCATGCAGTTCCGAGTCGCTTGAACGCATGAGAGCTAGGAGCGAACGAGGAGAGGTCGTCTCCGATGGCGTTTGTTCGTCACTCAACAAGCCAGTCTATCGTCAGAGGGGGATCTCCTTAACTCAGCCCCTAGTGCTCCACTGGAATCAGGAGGGAAGCTGCTTCGAGGTACAGCGAAGTATAGCTGCAAAAGAAATCTGGCCATTCGTAGTCATCGATCGGACAGATTGTGAACACAGGAAAAAGCCCGGCTTCCGGCTCACAGGCAAGCAACGTTCCAGGGGCCATGCCTTTGGGAAGCGGGCTCTTGTCAGTTTCGCCAACTAGTCGATTTACGAGTGTCTTGAAACCTTTCTTTGCCTTTGCCGAGTTGTGGGCCACTCGGTTGCGTATCCCTTGGGCGTCCTTCAGTCGCTCTAGGTAAAGTTTCGGCAATGAGGTGAATGGTGCACCGTACTTAAAGTGGACTTTCGCGACATTCGAAACCCAGGGCCAGTCACTCCATTTTAGAGCCCGTGCAGGATCGCCATTCACGGCTGCCCCCAGAACCTGCATCGCATGAACTTTGTTCTGGCATTTCCCAATCATTAGTTCTGGAGCGTAGCCATCTGGAGTTGTTGCACCAGCCATGTAGCCGAGGAAAACTTCTTCGACGAACTCTTCCCACGCTGCCACCATGCTCAAAAAAGCAAGTCCGATAACTTTCTCTGCAACTCTCGGATGGTAAGACTTGTCGCTAAACGACTCGTGGGAGTATTCGAGCCACTTACTCGCCGGACCGTAAATTCGCTTTGCGGTCTGAATGCCCTTGTTGAAAACCGAGTACGCAGACTTGAGCGACTTGCATCGACCACTGGATTGCTTTGCCATGAGAGGCCTACCCTGATGAACTTGTAAACTCGATGTCCGCTGAAGGAATCGCTAAAGAAAAGTTGCTCAGAACGAAGTAAATAAGAAATAACATAGTATCATGAATCCCTTTTTGAATTCTGTGGAGCCCGAAACGCATTTCGTCGCAGAATTTTCAGTGTGAAATGCGTTCCTCACCAAGTCTTGCGACAAAACTTCGTACACCCCGGCTAATTTTGCCGACAAAGCTGCTCGAAATGTTCGTCGTACTGCTTCAACCAACCCTGGATAGTGGACGGTGGACGTTCCAGGAACTTGGCAATTTCTCTAACACTCCTCATTCCTAGACGTCGCGCCCACGTAACCTTTTCAATCGCGTAGGCCTGTCTATGGTTCGGCTTGTTTCGTCGTTTAGGCTTACGACCTGCCTTCTTTCGAGTACGCCTAAGGCGAATTTCATCGATTGGAGCGTCTGGCGCAAAGAGGGTCATCAAGCGGAGCCCATCTGCATTGGCCTTGGCCCGCTCGAAGTCCTCGGCTCGGGGCAACAGTGATGGCCTCTTGGTCAGGTGAAAGCTGGGGTGCCTGACGAAACGGGAGGTGTCACGTGCCAGCAGCACGTTAGCTCCTGCCGCTCTCGCTTTCCTTGCAACGTTTCGAAGCCAGTCAGAGTGGCAACCGGACGTGACTCGAGAAAATACCCTGACAAAAGTTGCGCCTGCTTTATCTACTTCTGCGGCAAGTTGCCCCTCATGTTCTTCGAGGCAATGAGACTGCTTATCTAGTGAAACGCGGCAGACGATTGCGACTCGATCCCTCTTTGTCAGTTTCGAAATCGGCTCGATGTAAACAGTCGGATCTGCGGGCCTGATTGCGGCGCACGCCATTTCGTAGGCGTCGACATAGTCGTATTCGGTAGTCATCGCTACTACTTTCCTTCCGACGAAAATTATGGAACAACCTCGGTATCGGTGCTGCGGATGCTCACGACTGCTATTTTCGGAGTTGATTCGCAGGGACCTTTTTAGCGTTGCTAGCTCGCAAACCCGAGCCTTTCCTTGAAAACTTCTCAAAAATGGTGGACCGATCTCGTGACTTTGCTGGGCGCACACATGTCGATTGCTGGTGGACTTCACAAAGCGGCGGAAGCCGCAGCGAACGTCCGTTGTGATGTCGTTCAGATTTTTACCGGCAGTCCCTCGCAATGGCCTTTCGTTCAGGCAAGTCGAGCAAAGAAAACAGACGTTCAATTTGATGGGCTCTTGACCAAAAACAATAACCAGTGGCGGGCCAAGGCGATCAGTGACAAGGAAGAGCAGCAGTTCAAGGAGGCGCTCGCTCGGCACAAGATCACGCTTCCGCTGGCGCATGCTTCGTACCTGATTAACCTTGCTTCTCCCGACGAAGAACTGTGGCAAAAGTCGATCGAAGCGATGGTGATCGAACTGGGTCGCGCTAGTCAGCTCGGAATTTTCGGGGTCGTGATGCACCCGGGCTCGTTCACCACTTCGAGCGAAGCGGTTGGCCTTGCGCGCATCGCCGCAGCCATCGACAAAATTCATACGCTCGCTCCCGACGCCACCGCCCAAATCTTGCTCGAGAACACCGCCGGGCAAGGGAGCAATCTCGGCTGGAAATTCGAGCATCTCGGCGAAATCATCGCGCAGGTGAAACAGGCCGATCGGCTCGGAGTCTGCATCGATACCTGCCACACGTTTGCAGCCGGCTATCCCCTCGGCACGAAAGAAGAATTCGACGCTACGTTCGAGAGCCTCGAGAACGCGGTGGGAATTAATCGCATCCGCGCGTTTCATCTGAACGACAGCAAAAAGGAACTCGGTTCCCGCGTCGATCGTCACGAGCATATCGGGCAAGGATGTTTGGGGCTCGAGCCGTTTCGTCACTTGCTGAACGACAAGCGCTTCACGAAGGTGCCGATGTACCTGGAAACTCCCAAGGAAGATGCCGACGAAGAGCCTTGGGATGTGGTGAACTTGCGAACGCTGCGGAGCTTGATCGCTTAGCGTTACGGCTTCTTATTAGGGTCGACACGTTTCCCCCGCACGGCGAAGAATCGCTCGGGGGGCATCACCATCGAGGTAAGCCTGAGCCCAAACTTTTCACCCACCTTCACTGCTTCACCAATCGCCACTTCGTGCTCGCCCACTTGCAAGCTGAGTTCGCTGTCGCATGGCTTTTCGAACTGAATGATCGAGCCCGGTCCGAGTTCGACAATCCGTTTGAGTGGCAGCTGTGTGGTGGCGAGTGTCACGCGCACCGGCACTTCGATGCGCAAAATGCTCCGGGTGTATGGGGGAAGCTTATAGATGCGCTCTTCGACGTTGTCGCTCGGCGGCGGCGAAGCAAAGCGTAAGCCTGCCCCAGGATCGGCTGCTGACGAGGGTGGTGGAACAGGCGCTGCAACAGCTGCGGCCTTGCTCTCAGCCGCTTTCGTTTCCACGGCTTTGGGCTCGGCAGGCTTCGCAGCGGGTGGTGCTGGAGTGGCTGGCTTCGGGGGAATTACCTGCGCGGGGCTGGAGAGGGGCCATAGCAAAAAGATGCTCCCCCCTTTGGCCCCGGTGATTTCGAGCGGCACACACGATGAATTGGCCCCGGCACCGCCGCGCTCGACTGCACCGGCCAAGTCAGCCACCGCTCCCGCTGCAAAATCGAGCGGCATCTGCTCTTCGGGAAGCAGCACCATGCCGAGCTCTTGGGCCAGCGTGGCGAGCTTGCTTTCACCGGTGGCGTCGGGCTTAAGATACCAGTCGGGCAAAAGGCCGGTCGACTCGGGAATGAGCACCACGGCAGCGCCGCCGTCGAGATGCAGCACGAGCGCAAGTCCAGCCTCTTGCATGGCTTGCGGCGGTGATCCGACGTGATAATCAAAACAGTCCGACGGGGCGAGAGTGATCGATGCCCCTAGGCAACGAGCAAACGACGACGACGCTTCACTAGCCCCCGCCAAACAGGCAGCGACAACTTGCGGCGCGAGTTCTTTTCCCGGTGGTGCCATCGGATGCCAGCATTCAGGCTTGATGTAACATTCAGTCAGTAAGCGACTTAGGGAGTGCCCCCTCGTCGCGGCAGGAGTAGCCAGTTCGGTTATCGACCATCCAGCCCGCAAACTTTACCTAAACCTCCCTGTCGGAACGCATCAAATGTTGCATGCAAGCACTATTCTGGGCAGCAGTTGTCTATAATCTGAAGAACTACTGTTTACTTCTGATCAGCCGCCGCTTCACTGCGGTCCCCACCTCTGCTGATCAATCGCGAAGAGGAATTTGATCGATGCTTGTAACTCGCTGGCTTGCTGCTTGTGTCTCGTTTTCGCTCACTATCGCTGCCGGGCTTTCTTCGCTCGCCGCAGCCGACCCCGTTCCAGGACTTGTCGCCGCCGAGCCGACCACCGGTCGCTTTGTGAAAACCGACGCTGGCTACATGGTCCCTTATACGGCAACCATCCCTGGCACCGAGATCAAGTTCGAGATGCAGCCGATTCCCGGCGGCAAATTCAAGTTTGGCAGTCCCGACAGCGAAGCAGGTCGCGATGCGAGTGAAGGCCCAGTCCTTGAAGTTGAGGTCGCTCCGTTTTGGATGGCTTCGCGCGAAGTCTCTTGGGCTGAGTACAAGCACTACATGCGCATGCACGACATGTTCAAAAAGCTGGTGCTCAACGAGACGTTCAAAATCACCGACGACCTGAAACCCAACCTCGTCACCGCACCATCGAATCTCTACGACCCCACGTTCACTTTCAAACTCGGTGCCGAACCCGATCAGCCTGCCGTAACGATGAGCCAATTTGCTGCCAAGCAATACACCCGCTGGCTCAGCGAACTCACGGGTCAGTTCTATCGCTTGCCGAGCGAGGCTGAATGGGAATATGCCGCTCGCGATGGGAAGACAACCAAGTACTTCTTCGGCGACGACGAATCGAAACTCGGCGACTACGCTTGGTATTACGAGAACTCGAGCGAAACCTTCCACAAACTCGGCACCAAAAAGCCAAGCGAGTGGGGCCTTTACGACATCTATGGCAACGTTGGCGAATGGACCCTCGACGAATTCACCGAAACAGGCCGCGAAAAACTTGCTGGCAAAGTCATTGCGTCGCAAGATGCGATCGTCTGGCCGACCAAGCTGTTTCCCCGCGTCATCAAAGGTGGCAGCTGGGACGAAGATGCCGCACAGTGCCGCGCTGCTGCTCGCCGCAAGAGCGACGACGATTCGTGGCGCTCGACCGATCCGAACTTTCCCCAAAGCCCTTGGTGGTTCACTGAAGCGGCTGCTCTAAGCGTTGGGATGCGACTGATGCGTCCGCTCACGGTCCCTGCTCAAGCCGAACAACGCAAATTTTGGGACGCCGACATCAAGCAGCTTCAAGAAGACGTTGCTTACCGGATCGATGAAGAAGGTCGCGGCGCTCGCGGCATCGTCACCCCTGATCTTCCTGAGCAGATCAAAAAGATCGGTCAGTAAATCGAGTCGCCCGTGATTGCGACTCGATCATCGAAGGCATTCATACGCCTTGCTCTTTACGCCAAGATATCGGTAATGATCTTGGCGTCGTCGGTAGGGCCGATCAGACGTTGATCGAGCCCTTGGAACGGATACTTCAGCTTCTTGGCGTCCATTCCGAGCAGGTGCAAGATCGTCGCTTGCAGATCATACACGCCAGTCTTTTTGTCGGTAATGAAGTAACCCAGATCGTCGGTCGCGCCGTGCACGTGAGCCGGTTTCACACCCCCCCCTGCCATCCAAATGGTGAAGCAGTGCGGATGATGATCACGCCCCAAGAACTTCGAACCGCCACGCTCTTCATTAAGGGCGGTGCGGCCAAACTCGCCACCCCAAATCACGAGCGTATCTTTGAGCATGTCACGCTCTTTCAGATCCGATAGCAGCGCGGCAATCGCTTGATCGGTCTCTTTCACCTTGCGAGGCAGAGCGCTCACAATGTCGTCGCCAGCGCCAGTGCCGTGCGTGTCCCAGCCCCAGTCGTACAGCTGAATGTAACGCACCCCTTCTTCCGCCATGCGCCGCGCAAGTAAGCAGTTGTTCGCAAACGAAGCTTGGCCCGGCTTACAGCCGTACTTGTCGAGAGTCGCTTGCGATTCTTTGGCGATGTTCATCACTTCAGGAACCGCCAGCTGCATTCGATAAGCGAGTTCGTACTGACTGATGCGTGTGATCGTTTCAGGATCACCAAGTTCTTTGAGTTCAAGCTCGTTGAGTTCTTTCAGCGCATCGAGACTACGGCGGCGGACTTCGCGCGACATACCAGCGGGGTTATCAGCGTAGAGAATCGGCTCGCCGACGCTGCGACACTGCACTCCTTGAAAAACACTCGGTAAAAATCCAGTGCTCCAGAGCGCCTTGCCACCGGTCGGATCGGTGCCACCACTGATGAGCACCACAAATCCCGGAAGATCTTGATTCTCGCTCCCCAGGCCGTAGGTGATCCACGAACCCATCGAGGCGTTTCCGTTGCGTGGCGAACCGGTGTAGAGAAACAGCTCGGCTGGGGCGTGGTTGAACTGATCGGTGTACATGCTTTTGATCACGCACAGATCATCAGCATGCTCGGGAAGGTGCTTCCAGAGCTCGCTCATCTCGAGCCCCGACTGGCCCTGCTTCGCGAATTTGTATGGGGAGCCGAGCATCTTGGGGCGACGTGCGTTGAGATCGATGAACGGCAATCGCTCTTGCTTTAGGATCGCGAGAACCTCGTCGCTGCAAGGCTCCATGTGATGCTTCACGAGTTCGGGTTTATAGTCCCACAGATCGTGCTGCGGCGGAGCTCCCGACATGTGCAGGTAAATCACGCGTTTCGCAGTTGCCTTCAGCGGGGGCGCTTTCGGCGCGAGTGGATTGGCGGTCAGCGGATTATCGGCCGCAGCCTCTTCGCCGGTCGCATTTCCCGCGAGCTGGGAAAGTGCGAGCGCACCGAGCCCGAGCGAAGCATCTTTCAGGAACGTGCGACGCGTGGCGAGTTTCAGCTTATCGAGATTCGTGTTCATCGGATTCATTAGCCTTTCATCAGCACAGCGTCCATGTTCAGCAGCACATTCGCAATCACGGTCCAGGCGGCATATTCGGCGGCATCGGCCCCCTCTGGAAGCGGCCCGAGTGGATCGGTTGCGAGCCTCGCGGCAGCAGCTGCGTCGGTCTTATAATGGGCAAGTTCACTCTCGTATAGTTTCACAATCACTTGCACTTGGGCTTCGGTCGCTGGCCGCGCGAGACAAAGTTCCAGCCCGAACTTGGCGCGAGCGGTAGGCGTGTCGCCACCTTCGCGAACCAAACGCCGCGCGAGTGCCTGCGATGCTTCAACGTAGACCACATCGTTCATCGTCACGAAAGCTTGCAGCGGTGTATTCGTCCGCACCCGGCGGAGTGAGCATGTCTCGCGCGACGGCGCATCGAATGTGGTCATCGATGGATACGGCGTAGTGCGTCGCCAGAAGGTGTAGAGTCCGCGACGATACTTATCCTCGCCGGCGCTGGTGGTCCACGTTCTTTCGCCATTGAACGCCGCTTGCCACAGTCCGGCAGGCTGCGGAGGAAACACACTTGGCCCCTTCATCTTGTGGCTCAATAGCCCCGCCAATTGCAGGGCTTGATCGCGCACCATTTCTGCCTCGAGACGAAAACGAGGGCCGCGACTAAAGAGTCGGTTGCGAGCATCTTTCTCGAGTTTCTCGGGAGTTGTTTGCGACGATTGCCGGTAAGTCTGCGACATCACCATCGTTTTGAGTAGCTGCTTGGTATCCCAGTCGAGTCGCACGAATTCGATCGCGAGCCAGTCCAGCAATTGCGGATGACTTGGCAGATCGCCTTGCAGTCCAAAATCTTCTTCCGTTTCGACAATCCCAATTCCGAACAGCTGGGCCCAGAAACGGTTCACGGCGACGCGTGCCGTGAGCGGATTTTCGGGGCTGATGATCCACTCGGCTAGTTTCAAGCGATCGACGCTCTCCTTAGGAGCGGCATGGAACGATAGAGGCAACTGCGGTTCGACTGCGTCTCCCTTGGCCAGGAAGTTTCCTTTGAGCATCAAGTGCGTAACACGACGCTTGTTCGCAGCTAACTCTTGCATCACAGGAACCGTCGGCTTCGCGGGAACTTGCTTCTCAGCAGCAGCGAGTTCTTGACGAACCGTGTCGAGCAGTGGCGAGATCGACCGGAAATGAGCCGCGAGCTTTGCAGCATCTTCAGCACTTCGCTGCGCCGCCGGTTGATCGATGATCGCCAGCACTTCGGCAGGTACTTTCGAGCGGAGCAGCATCGCTGGATCGCGCGTCACACTGATGCGGAAGCGCTTTAGCAGTTCACCAGCGCGAGTCGATTGCTGGCGAATCGAAAGGACCAGTTTGGCCTCAGCTTTGACGTGAATGCTGGCCGCTGGGTAGAGCGTGAGCGAAGCACCGGCATTACTTTCGCCAACGATCCAGGCCTTCGCGCGATCGACTACAGGTGCCAGCACCGCTGCTGCCGAAAGCGACGTTGCCACAGGCTCGGCGCTAACCGCCACCAAGTTCACGCTGCTGGTGCCATCGATCGTTACGTCGAGAGACGGATTAGGAACCGCTGCGAGAGGCTGTTGCCAAAGGACTTCGCGATTGGCATCCAGTAGAACGAGTTTTGCTCCAGCAATTCGGCCCCCGACGTTGCCATCCGTTCGATTCCAAATCACAACCTTCGAAACATCGATCGCCGACTGCAAATCGACTTCCCACCACGGATTGTTCTCTACTGCGGTGTGGGTCGTACTCTTGGCATTGGCATAGTGGCCATCAGTATTGCCATCGATTGCCAGTTGAGGTGGTCCGTCGTAATCGGTGCTCGACTGCGTTGCCTTACCGCTGCGAGCGACGTTCTTCTCTCCCGAGAAAACCTGCACCTCGGCGAGCGAAAGCATTTTCTGAGCGCCGGGAAGTTCGACCCGCACAAAGCGTGGGGCAATCGTCGGAGCAGCCCCCTCTTTCGCAAAACTAACCCCGATTTGCGAGATCGCCAGTTGCCCCTTCTCGCCGGTACCAGCACCACTGTCAGCGACTGCGATCGCCTCAAGCTTAAGAGCAGTGATATCGCTGGCGTCGAGCTTCAGCCCGATCGCATAATCGTCGCTAGCTGGATACTTGCCATCGACAGGTTGTGCTTCGACAGTCGCATCCGCATTGGTAGTGAATTTCAGCCCTGCTGTCGACGTGATTTCGGTCGGCATGATCGGCTGCCAATTCCCTTGCACCACGAGCGACGATTCCCACAGCTGCTGCGCTTTCGTGAGTTCGTCCGAAGGGGTCTCGAGCTTAGCTTTCAGCTGCGCGATGCGTTCTTGCGTACGCTTCAAACTCTCTTCGTAGTCGCTAGTCGATATGGAAAGCAGCGGCGCTTCGTCACCACGATCGCTATCGGCCGTTTGATTGAAAACTGCGTAAAGTTGGTAGTATTCCTTTTGCGAAATCGGATCGTACTTGTGGTTGTGACACTTTGCGCAACCCGCAGTCACCCCCATCCACACTTGCATGGTGGTGTCGACTCGATCCTTCACCGCAGCCACGCGAAACTCTTCGTCGTCGGTGCCACCTTCGGTGTTCGTCATCGTGTTGCGATGAAAGGCAGTGGCGGTTCGCGTTGCGTCGGTTGCACCCGGCATCAAGTCTCCCGCCAGTTGCTCGAGCGTGAACTGATCGTAGGGCTTGTTCTGATTGAAGGCATCGATCACCCAGTCGCGAAACGGCCAGATGTTCATACGTAAAGGATCGCTGCCATAGCCGCGGCTGTCGGCGTAGCGCGCTTGATCCATCCACATCCGTGCCCAGCGTTCACCAAAAGCAGGATCGGCAAGGAACCGATTCACCAGTTGCTCGTAGGCATTGTCGGATGTGTCTTTCACGAACGCCTCGATTTCAGCAGGCGTTGGTGGTAGGCCACGGAGATCGAAGCTCAGTCGACGAATCAGCGTATAGCGATCCGCTTCGTCGGCAGGGGCAAGACCCGCGCGAGTGAGTTCTGCAAACACCAAGCGATCGATCGGATGGGCATTCCACTTGGAATTCGCTGCTTCGGGAAGTGTCGGCACGACAGGTTTTACGAACGACCAGTGCGGTGCATACGAGGCCCCTTCCGCAATCCACTTCCGCAGGATTTCGATCTGCTTTTCGTCGAGCGTGATGCTCGTCTCGGGGGGCGGCATTTTCTCGGCTTCATCGTGCGACAAAATGCGCCGCAGCAGTTCGCTCTCCTCAGGCTTACCAGGAACAACAGCCGCTGCGCCGCTATCGGCCGCCGCAAGAGCACCGTCGCGCGTATCGAGCCGCAAATTGGCCTGACGATGTTCGTCGTCGGGACCATGGCAGGCGAGGCATTTCTTCGAGAGAATCGGACGAACTTCGCGAGCAAAGTCGACCTTGTTCTCGGCCCCGGCAGAGGTCGAGACCTGGCATAAGAAAACCAGAAGCAGCGGTAACGCAATCACCAAACGACGTTCGAGAGCCTCAGTTCCGCGCAACATACGAGCGACTCCCACAACAGCTGCGGCTGGTCGCGGTAAGAAGCAGGTGGGAAAACGCTTCGACCTTCGACCGGCCCTTCTTTAGGTAGGCCAATTCCGAAGCCTCGATTCTACTCGCCCCACTGCGCACTTGCCTACATTTGGCAGGCATGAATCTGGCAAAATAGTCCGCCAGTGACGACGGACAAGAACGCGTGCTGCGCGCTCTGCCGACCACCTTGCTAAGTCGTCGTCGAGATCGATTGGGGTGGTATCGCTGGAAGCTGAAAGTGCTCCATCAGATGGCAGAAAATCGCCGCGATATTCCAGGCATCATCGACCCCTCGATGGTGCGTCCCTTCCATCGGAATCCCAATCCGCTCGCAGGCCTCGTCGACACCAATCTCGCGATTGTCGCCATAAAGAACGGCAAACAGCGTTTTAATGTTCAAATGACTCACGCCAAACGGATAAGGGACCGTCAGCTCTTTGCAAACGCGTTCGAACTGACGACGGTCATAATCGCCCCAACTGGCCCACAGGCGATCGGGCGATCGATACTCGCGTTTAAGAATGCTGACGGCATCGGCCAGCGTGCCAGCCCCCACCAAATCCTCGTCGCGCAAAGTCGTTAGACGTGTGCAGAACTCGCTCAATCGTGACCGGACAGGCTTAATCATGATGCAGCGTTTGGCTAATCGCTGACGCTTCCGCACATCGACCGTGCACAAACCGACTTCAATGATCTCGCTGAGCTGACCATGAGGCGGGGGCCCCTGCCAGCATGTCGATTCCACATCTACCACGAGTACTTGATCGAGAAGTTTTGCCATAACCGGCGATTGTACACAGCCTCGCTCCCTTTCGCACCACGCTTAAAAAAGGGAGCTTAGGCTGCTATTGCGTGCTCCGAACAAAATCATGTGCCAGTCGGCTGACCACCTCGCGAGTCAGCTGCGCGGCGATCCGCTCGCGCATTTTGCCTCGCCTTTTTCGATAACGGGTCAGAGCAATCTCTCCCCCTTTGCGCACCCAAAGTTCGTAGTAGCGCACTGATTCCAGATCGTGATCGGGGGGCATCGACCGGAGTTGCAACACACACGCCTCGCGATCGATCTCCAACAGCCCAATCGGCTCGAACAAATAACTCACAAGCGACTGCAATTTGGTCGCAATCTTCTGCAGATCGGGAATCGAAGCATGCGCTAGTGTGGGCGTTTCATAGCAGAGAAAATCGAGACCACATCCAATCGAATCGACCGCCAGCAACTCCATAATCACACGTCCCGATCCGAGCGGCACTTCAATGCGTGCCGGACCACCCACCTGAGCCGCTGCGGCTAGTTCCTGGTCGATCTGCAATCGGATATTCATGGGAAAACCGCTCCTGAGCGCCGGACGGCTCACTTTTTGGTCGACGTACTCGCATGCTCGCGACCATCGAACGAATGCACCGTCACCACGTCGCTCGTCACCGTCTCGATGTGGACAGGTCGCTTCCATAAGCGATGCAAATTCGTCAGCGTATCTTGCGCGTACTTGGTATCGAGTTCGACGCCGCTGTAACGATGCTCTAAATAAAGCTCTCCTCGATTCCGATAGTTTCCATCTTTCACATAAATGATCGGCCTGCCGATGTTGGTCAGATTGAACAGCAGCGTCTTCTTCACTTCGGCAAACTGCCGGCTTTCGATTTCGTAGTAGCCTGATTCCTTGTTCATCCCGAACGAAAAGAGCTTATGCTCGCGGCAGAAATCGAGGGTCAAGAACTCATCGATGAACGTCAGATCGTTATGCACTTTTCGAACTTCAAAAATCTTCTTCCGTCCAAGCCCAAGTTTTTTGTCCCAATGTTTTTTCTCGCGATAGTCATCGCACGCATCAAAATCCTCGCCAAAAGCGCCACGATTCCAGCGATCTTCGATATCACGAAACAGCTCAAGCCCTAGCTTGTACGGATTCAGGCGTGTGCGTGATCCGGCGAGTGTGCCGCTGCAATGATCGGCGTAACAAACCAGGTCAGCAGGTTCGATCCCGTGACGGGTCATGATCGTGCTGTGCCAATAGGTGGCCCACCCTTCGTTCATGATTTTGGTTTGAGCTTGTGGCGCAAAGTAATACGCCTCATCCCGGATGATCGCCAGCACATCGTGCTGCCAAGGTTTCAGCGGCGCATGTTCGAGCAAGAACAGCATGACGTCGCGCATCGGTTCGCTCGGAAAACTCTCTTTGCGCTCGAGATCTCGCCGCTTTTGCTCCATTTCTTCGTGCATGGCAGCGGGGGGATTCACGAACGAATCCATGTACGATTTCGACTGAAAACGGGTCGCCGTGGGACCTGCCACCTCCTCTTGCTCCGCCATCATGCTGCTTTGCAGCACCGTGCTTCGGCGTTTGATGTGGGGTGAGTAAATGTCGATCAGCCACTCGATCGTAAGGCACGAGTCGATGAACGTTTCGACTTCCTCGACACCGTAGCGATCCATGTAGTCCCGAATCCGATTCCCATGGTTGGCCATCTCGTCGATCATGCGGCGATTGGTTTTGCTGAACCACTCGTTGTTCTTAAAGAAGTCGCAGTGACCATAGACGTGGGCCATCACCAGCTTGTGATCGGTCATCATGTTGCTGGCAAGAAGGTAGGCGTAGCATGGATCGTTATTGATCACGAGCTCATAAATTTTCTGCAGACCATAGGAGTAGCCTTTACTCAGCTGCTCGTACTCCATTCCAAATCGCCAGTGGGGATAGCGCGTCGGAAAACCACCATAGGCAGCGATCGCGTTCAGTTGATCGGCATCGACCACCTCAAAGATGGTGGTGAAGAAGTCGAGCCCATAGTTGCGGGCATGCTCCTCCATTTGCCGCTGAACTTCGACGAGCTGTGGCGTGAGTGAGCGAAACCGATGAAGCGACTGCACAGCGGGCCTCACTTTCCCCGTCCGAGGAACGTTTTGATCGACGCGTAAATTCCCTCTTTGTTTTCAATCTCCGAGAGGATCAGGCGGTCGTGCTCTTCCCCAAACGCCTCTTCGAGCACGCGATAATACTCGCCACTTCCGTAGGGACTTTCGACCTGGCCGTAGCAAAACAGATTGCTGCTGGGGATCAATTTTTCGCGGAGCAAACTGAGCGACTGACGATTATCGTCTCCCCAGTTATCGCCGTCGCTGAACTGAAAACAGTAGATGTTCCAGTCGTTGGGACTGAACTGCCGATCGATCAGGTCAACAGCCACCTTGTAGGCCGAACTGATGCGCGTGCCACCACTTTCGCGTGTGTGATAGAACGTATGCTCGTCGACCTCTTTGGCAGCGGCGTCGTGAATGATGTAGCGCCGCTCGAGCCCCTTGTACTGCGATCGCAGCCAGGTATCGATCCAAAACGCTTCGGTCCGAACGATCTGCTTTTGCTCGTCGGTCATCGACCCCGAAACGTCCATCATGTAGAGAATCACCGCCGACGCTTGTGGCTCGGGGGTGCTTTCCCACGAGCGATAACGCCGGTCTTCTTTGATCGGCACAATCCGGGGATCGATGGGGCGATAAGAGCCTTCGGAGAGCTGACGCCGTAGTGCTTCGACATAGGTGCGGCGAAAATGACGGAGCGATTCGGGACCCACGCGGCGGATGCTGTTGTAACGCGTTTTTTCTTGGGTGATACTCGCGCGCCCCTTCGGCTCAATCTTGGGAAGTTTCAGCTCACTGCCGAGGATTTCCGCCAGTTCTTGGAGCGAAACATCCACTTCCAGCACATGCTCGCCCGCTTCACCACCCGCCTTGCCGCTCGCATCTCCCTCCCCTTCACCGGGCGCGACAGGCTGCCCTACTTCACCATCCCCTTGACCAACTCCACCACGGCCATTCTTGCCATACTTGAAGTGCGGGACATCGAGCTGGGGGAGGGGAATCGAAACGAGATCGCCCCCTTTACGGCCAATCATTTCGCCGTGCGTGATGTACTTTTTCAAGTTGTCGCGAATGCGTCCGCGCACAATCTCCTTGAATCGCTGCGCATCGCGATCGATCTTCATGACCACGGTGATTGGCTCCTTTCGTCATCCTGCGGGCACGGCCACGCTCCCACCTATTTTCGTTTCACATCACCACGAGCAAAGATGCTCGCCACATAGTTCAGCACATCAGTGGCGCTCTCTTCGTCGTAGCCAAAGTCGCGAATCAAACGCCCCTTCACCACATCGATCTTGGCCTGCGTATCCTTGTCCACCACTTGGCTGACAAGACTCGTCAGTTTGATGGTGTCTTTCTGATCTTCAAACAACTTGAGTTGCAAGGCTTTGTACAGCCGCTCGTTCGACCGATAGTCGAACATCTTGCCGTCCATCAACTGGGCAGCAATGTAGTTCATGATCTCGCGGCGGAAGTCGTCCTTGCGACTCTCGGGGATGTCGATTTTTTCTTCGATCGAGCGCATCAGCCGCTCGTCGGGCTCGTCGTATTGGCCGGTGAACTTGTTGCGGACTTTCTCGCGCTGCGTGTACGCCTTGACGTTGTCGATGTAGTTGCCACAGAGACGCTTGAGGGCATCTTCGTCGGCTGCAATTGCACGCTGAACCTCGTTTTTCACGATGTTTTCGTACTCTTCCTTCACCACGCCGAGCATTTCTCGGTAGCGTGAGCGAGTCTCTTCGCTGGTGATAAGCGAGTGATGCTTCAGCCCCGCTTCGAGTTCGTTAAGCACCATGAAGGGGTTAATCGATTGCGAGTCGAGATGCACCACCAGGGCGTTACTGATCTTGTCCTGCACATAGCGTGGACTGATGCCGTGCAGGCCTTCGGTGATTGCTTCTTCGCGCAGTTCCTTGATGTTCTCCTCGGTGAATCCGGGGAGGGTTTTGCCGTTGTAGAGCTTGAGCTTTTGCAGCAGTGTGAGACTCGCGTTGTTGGGCTGTTCGAGCCGCGTGAGGACGGCCCACATGGCAGCCATCTCAATGGTGTGCGGGGCAATGTGTTTCCCCTTCACTTTCTCGCGGTTGTAGTCCTTTTCGTAAATGCGAATCTCATCGCTCAGCCGCGTTACGTAAGGGACGTCGATTTTGACGGTCCGATCGCGGAGCGCTTCCATGAACTCGTTGTTCTGCAAGCGTCGATACTCGGGTTCATTCGTGTGACCGATAATCACTTCGTCGATATCGGTTTGAGCAAACTTCTTTGGCTTGACCTTATGTTCCTGGCTTGCTCCGAGCAGATCGTAGAGGAACGCCACATCGAGTTTGAGGACTTCGATGAACTCGATGATCCCCCGGTTCGCCACATTGAACTCACCATCGAAGTTGAAGGCGCGAGGATCACTATCGCTGCCGTACTGGGCGATTTTGCGATAATTGATATCCCCGGTCAGTTCGGTGCTATCTTGATTTTTCTCATCTTTCGGCTGAAAGGTTCCAATGCCGATCCGATCTTGTTCGTTGAGTACGATCCGTTTGACGCGGATATCTTGAATCACGCGAGTCCAGTCGCCGCCATATTTTTTCAGCCGCTCGGTGTACATGAACCGGCAGAAGGGGCAGAGATCGCCCACGATCTTTACTTTGTAGCCATCGTCATCGCGCCCCTCATTGAGGCTGGCGGTCACATCGTCGCGAAAACGCTCGGGAATGAGGTGCAGCGGTTCTTCGTGCATGGGGCACCAGTGCACGTCCTCGGGACTTTCTTCATCGATCCAGCCGAGCGTGTAGAGCGCACCTTCGTCGGTGGTTGTATAGCGTTCGAGTCCTCGTTTCAGGAGTCGCGCGATGGTGCTTTTGCTACTTCCAACCGGTCCATGGAGCAGCAGCACACGCTTCTCGATGCCGTAGCCTTTGGCCGCACTCTTGATGGCGTTGACGAACGCCTCGAGCGATTCATCGAGCCCAAATACAGCGTCGCGTCCGCCGTTGTCGGGATCTTGAAAAAAGCGATACGACACACGCCGCTCGCCCCGAGATTCTTCGTAGACATCGCTGCCATACGATTGAATCATGTCGTAGACACGCTGAAACGCGTTGCGTGCCACGAGAGGACTCGTCCGCACGAGGTCGAGATATTCTTCGAAGGTTCCCGTCCAGTTCTTCTTGCGAAACTGTTCGAGATCCTGACGATTGGCGACCAGCGAGATGATGGAATGTCCGACGTTCATCGCAACTCCCTCCTCGAGTGTGGGCGACGTGCTGAACAGGCAAGTGAATCACTCGCTCGTGCGCGAACTTCGGGTGGAAGTGTGCAACTAAGCGACTGTTTCACCACGCTGTGATCGCAAGGTCTCGTAGCCAGTGGAGCTGTTGTCTATTTCATCGACGACTGCGATTCGATGCGCGCAGCAGCAAACGCAGTCGACCGACGTTGAAGACATAAAGCCACATGGTTCGCTATCACGTCGCGCGAAAGATTCGGGGCGCGTGATTCTTGCCGCGAGAAAATGTTCATCCCGGAAAGAAACTACGCGCTGTGAAATGGTTCGCAGCTGATAGCGGGAGAACTTGCGAAAGAGCGTTCTTCACGAGGATGAGACACTTGGCAGGGGCAGGTTAGACGCTTCATTCACACTTGGAAGGTGTGCCTGCTAGCGATTGGCGAGAGGGCGATCCCTACCCCATGTCGATCTCGGTTACCTCTATTTCAAGCCTATTTCCCGAACTCACGCGGGGCAATAGCAGCTGACACCATTTCTTTACAAACCCCGATTTTCTGCGGGAAACATGAACGTTTTTCACGACAGCAGGAGTGGACAGTCGTGAGGCAGCGGGGCTGATGTGCGTGGTGCGCGAAAATGCGCAGCTGTGAACTTATTCACAATGCAGGGGAGCGGCTGATTGCTGCTCGCAAGTGTTGGGCTATGGGATATACTTAGAACCATTAGCCGCGACGCCGCACGAGGCCGCTGGCTCCCGCCCATTCAGCGAAAGTAGCTCGCCATGCCCCAGCCAACACCCTTCCAGGTGTTCCTCGCATCGTTCGTGCTCGCCATCACTTGTGCGACTCAAGTTTCGAGCGCTGCGGAAATCGATTTCGTGAAACAGGTCCGTCCGATTCTTTCGGATCGATGCTTTCGCTGTCACGGACCTGATAGCGGAACGCGCGAAGCGGGGCTGCGTCTCGACGAGCGTAAGTCGGCCATCACAGCGCTCGACTCGGGCGAAACAGCCATCATTCCAGGCAAGCCCGATGAGAGTGAGCTCATTAAACGGCTCTTGGCAACCGATCACGATGTGGTGATGCCCCCTCCCGAGACCGGGAAAAAAGTTTCAGCAGCCGAAGTCGCCACGCTGCGTCAGTGGATCGCTGAAGGGGCCAACTTTGCTGCTCACTGGTCCTTTGTTCCTCCCGTGAAATCGGCTGTTCCGGTGACCAAGAATCGCGACTGGTCGCGCGGGGTGATCGATCAGTTCGTGCTGGCTCGACTCGAAAAAGAAGGACTTGTGCCTGAAGCTGAAGCCGACCGCGCAGCACTCATCCGGCGTGTGACTCTCGATCTCACGGGACTTCCCCCTACGCCTTCCGAGGTCGATGCGTTTACAAGCGATAGCCGCCCCGACGCTTTCGAACGCGTGGTGGATCGACTGCTCAGTTCACCTGCTTACGGCGAACGGATGGCGGTCGACTGGCTCGACGCTGCTCGCTTTGCCGACACGCACGGCTTTCATATCGACAGTGGCCGCGACATGACTCGTTGGCGCGAGTATGTCATCGACGCCTTTGCTACGAATCTGCCCTACGATGTCTTCACGCGCGAGCAACTTGCTGGCGATTTGCTCCCGAAATCCGACGACGAGAAGGTGACGCACCGACAACTGGTTGCCAGTGGATTCAATCGCAACCACATGATCAATTTCGAAGGTGGTGCGATCCCGGCCGAATATCACAACGCCTACATCGTCGACCGCGTTAGTACGACAAGCACAGTATTCCTGGGACTCACCGTCGCTTGTGCCCAGTGCCACGATCACAAGTACGATCCGATCAGCCACCGCGAGTTCTATCAGCTCTACGCATTTTTCAACAACGTTCCAGAGAATGGTCTGGATGGCTCGCGTGGCAATGCCGCGCCGCTGCTGAAATCACCCTCGCGTATTCAGCAGGTAATGCAGGAGTCCATGAAGTCGAAGATTGCGGCGACCGAAAAGCGAATTGCCGAGGAACTTGCGAAAGCGATTCCCGCTGGAAGTTCGCTCGAGAAAGTACTCATCGAACAAGGGGCCACGAAGTTTACGATCCTCGAGGGAGCCAAAGCTTCGTCGCGCGGAAAAGCGACGTTCGAAAAACTCGACGATGGCTCACTACGGGTAGGTGGCCCCAACGCTGCCACTGAGATTTACACGATCGACCTCGATACCAGTTCGCTTGTCTCGCGCGATATGCAGCAGCAACTGTCGGCCTTACGAGTTGAAGCTCTTCCCGACTCGGCACTTCAAGGAAGTGGTCCCGGACGAAGTGTGAATGGCAACATTGTGCTCACCGATATCGAGCTTCACCTGCTCGACGACGCAGGGAGTCCGGTAGAGCGTCTGGCCATCGCCACTGCCACTGCCGACTTTAGCCAAGAGACATTTCCAGCCAGCAACACCATCGACGACAACCTGACGACGGGCTGGGCCATTCATCCCCAAGTTGGCAAAGAACATCAGCTGACGCTCGAACTCGTGCGGCCCATTGCCGCCAAGCGAGTCCGATTAGTGCTGAAGTTCGAATCGCAGTTTGCGCAGCATCAACTCGGACGCTTCCGCGTCAGCGGAACAGGCGCGAGCTATCCGCAGCTGACAGCCGAGCACATAGCGGCTCTCTCGAAACCAGCCCCGGCTCGCAATCAGGAAGACGCAACGCTCATCCACTCGCTGATGGAGAAGCTCGCGGTTTCGCCTGAACTTCGCTCACTACAAGCCGATTTACAGAAGCAAAAGAGCGAACTGGCGGCGATCGACCAGGCGATCCCGACGACGATGGTGATGGCCGAAATGCCAAGCCCACGCGACACGTTCATCAAGCTGCGAGGGGCCTACGACGCCAACGGCGAGAAAGTGACAGCTGAAGTTCCCGCAGCTCTTCCTCCGCTCGGAAGCGACCAGCCGCGCAACCGTTTGGGACTCGCTAACTGGCTCACCGACGCACAGCATCCTTTGCTCGCACGGGTGACCGTGAACCGCTTTTGGCAGATGTTTTTTGGAATTGGACTCGTGAAGACGAGCGAGGATTTTGGATCGCAAGGCGAGCTCCCCAGCCACCCCGAATTGCTCGATTACTTGGCCGTTGATTTTGTCGGTGCCGATCGTGCGACCGAGCGCTGGGATGTCAAACGCCTTGTGAAGCAGATCGTCCTCTCGAGCACCTATCGCCAAAGCTCGCGTGTGACTCCGGAAAAGCTGGCACGAGATCCTGAGAATCGACTTCTCGCGCGTGGCAGCCGTTTTCGATTGCAGGCTGAATTCTTGCGTGATTCGTCGCTCTATTTGAGTGGCCTACTCGACAGCAACATCGGCGGGAAGAGCGTTTCCCCTTATCAGCCGGCAGGTATTTGGGAAGAACTTGCCTCGCGAGCCGACGGTGATAATTGGACCGCGCAGAAGTACAAACAAGATCACGGCCAAGATCTTTATCGCCGCACGATGTACACGTTTTGGAAGCGCACAGCTCCTCCACCCACGCTCGTCACCTTCGACGCGCCGGATCGCGAAACTTGCACGGTTCGGCGAGCTCGCACCAACACGCCACTGCAAGCGCTCGTGATGCTCAACGACCCCACGTATGTCGAAGCTTCACGACAATTTGCCGCACGTTTGCTCTCCGATCCTTCGCTGAAGAACGACGGCGAACGACTTCGTTTGGCTGTCAAAATGGTAACTGCTCGCCAGGCCAAACCACTCGAGCTATCGATCCTGCAAAGCGTGATTGACTACCAGCGTTCGCACTACGCCAAGCATGCCGATCAAGCGACGAAACTGCTCGCCGTCGGTGAGTCGAAGAGCCCCGAGGGACTGGAAGCGAGTGAGCTCGCAGCCTGGACGATTCTCTGCAGCACACTGCTAAACACCGATGAAGCGATGAACCGGTAGCCACTTTGCATCGGTCCGCATTGCTGGGCATGTTTCGCAAGATATCCACTAGAAATACCACCCATTTTCGATAGCGAGTCGCTTGCCATGCAACTTCCACTTCCGATGCTCGAAAGCATTTCGCGACGACAATGGCTCACAGGTGCATCGTCGGCTGTTGGCGTTGCCGCACTGGCTTCGCTCCTGTCTGGCGACTCGCGCGGAGCTGAGCAAATACGTGGCAATGTGCATCCGGGCATTCTGAAGCAAACGCATTTTCCCGCCCGAGCTAAACGGATCATTTACCTGGTGATGTCGGGTGGCCCAAGCCACATTGATCTGTTCGATTACAAACCGAAACTGAAGGATTATCACGGCCAGGAACTGCCGGAATCGGTACGCCAAGGACAACGTGTCACCGGCATGACGGCGGGACAGAAATCGTTCCCTTGTGCATCGTCGATCTTCAAATTCGATCGCCATGGCGAAACGGGAACCTACATCAGCGAACTGCTGCCGCACACAGCCAAAGTGGTCGACGATCTCACGATCATCAAGACGATGAACACCGAGGCGATTAATCACGACCCGGCGATCACTTTTTTGCAAACCGGCTCGCAGCAGCCGGGGCGTCCGAGCATTGGATCATGGCTCAGCTATGGGCTTGGGAACGCGAACGACAATCTGCCGTCGTTTGTGGTGATGATCTCGCAAGGGAGTGGCAATAAGACCGATCAGCCGATCTTCTCGCGACTCTGGGGAAGTGGCTTTATTCCGTCGGAGCATCAAGGCGTTCGCTTGCGAGCTGGTAAAGATCCAGTCTTGTACCTCTCGAATCCCGAGGGGGTCGATCGCGAGCAGCGGCGCAACATGCTCGATGCAGTTTCGCAGCTGAACCAGTTGCAAAGCAGCGAACTGGGGGATCCTGAAATTCAGGCCCGCATTGCGCAGTACGAAATGGCGTTTCGCATGCAAGCGTCGGTCCCCGAGCTCACCGATTTGTCGGGGGAAACGCAGGAAACGCTCGATCGCTACGGCATTAACGATAGCAACGTCGATGGTGGATTCGCCCGCAACTGCCTCCTCGCGCGACGCATGGCCGAACGCGACGTACGGTTCATTCAGCTGATGCATCGCGGCTGGGATCAGCACAGCAGCTTGCCGGGGCAGATCAAGGGTCAATGCAGCGACGTCGATCGCCCGTCGGCAGCACTCGTTCAGGACCTAAAAGAGCGAGGTCTGCTCGACGACACACTCGTGATTTGGGGTGGCGAATTTGGCCGCACCGTCTACAGCCAAGGTTCGCTGACTCCCACCAACTATGGTCGCGATCACCATGGACGCTGCTTTACGCTTTGGATGGCGGGTGGTGGGATGAAACCGGGTGTTTCCTGGGGCGAAACCGATGATTATTGCTACAACATCGTGAAAGATGGTGTGCATGTTCATGATTTCCAGGCGACGATTTTGCATGCTCTGGGGATCGATCACACGAAGCTAACCTACCGCTTTCAGGGACGCGATTTCCGCCTCACCGATGTGCACGGAAACGTGGTGAAAGGTCTGCTGGCTTAACATTGGGCCGTGAACTCGGAAGACCGTTTTTCGGTCTCCAGCAACAGTCGGGCAGATGTCCTCTTCGCTGGTGGGCGTTTGCGATAGAATACGACAGGTGGCGTTAATCGCGCCGTCCAATACTCCCCCACATCTCCCAGGAACCGTCATCCTTCCATGCCCGAACTCGGTGTGAACATCGACCACGTTGCGACGATTCGTCAGGCTCGAAAAACTTATGAACCCGATCCGGTAGCGGCGGCTGTGCTGGCCGAATTGGGTGGAGCCGACACCATTACGGTGCATTTGCGCGAGGATATGCGGCACATTCAAACGCGCGACGTCCGAGTGCTGCGAGAAACGGTGCACATCAAGCTGAACCTCGAGCTGAGCGTTGCTCCCGAGATTGTCGAGCTTGCCTGTCAGGTGAAACCCGATCAGGCGACCCTGGTTCCCGAGCGCCGCGAGGAAGTGACGACCGAAGGTGGTCTCGACGTGGTTTCGCACGAAGCAGCAGTGGCTCGCGCGATGGAAAAACTGCAAAAAGCAGGGATTCCGGTCAGTCTGTTCCTCGATCCCGACAGCCGCCAGCTCGAAGCGGCCAAGCGTTTGGGGAGCGAAGCGGTGGAACTTCACACCGGTCAGTACGCCCTTACTAAAGGTGCCGCGCAGCACGAAGAGCTTGTCAAACTCACGAATGCTGGTGCACTGATTCGCTCGCTGGGGATGGCGCTCCACGCCGGCCACGGGTTGAATTACTACAACGTGAAGCCGGTGGCGGCAATCGATGGGATGCACGAGCTGAATATCGGGCACAGCATCGTGGCGCGAGCCGTTTTTGTGGGACTCGAGCGAGCCGTACGTGAGATGAAGCAGCTGATCGGCTAAGATAGAGAGGAGACGTTCCCGCCTTTCATCACGCCAGCGAGCAGGAAACTTCGAGCCGTGACAGCCCCTTCGCTACAAGAGATCGTTTGCTGCATGGGCCAACCTGTCGCAGGAAATCCCACGCAGTACATGATGGAGAAGGCGTTTATCGCTGCGGGGCTCGACTGGCGTTATCTGACTTGCGAAGTTCCCGCCGCTCAGCTCCCCGATGCTATGCGCGGCATGCGTGCCTTCGGATTTCGTGGCGGAAACTTCACCATCCCGCACAAAGTGGCGGTCATCGAACATCTCGATTCGCTGAGCACGGCGGCCGAATTGATGCAGGCGGTGAACTGCGTCAATCGCGTTGGCGATCAGTTAATCGGCGAGAACACCGATGGCAAAGGCTTCGTACAATCGCTGCGCGAGGTGATCGATCCGGCGGGAAAACGCGTGGTGATCATCGGTGCCGGTAGCGCGGCGCGAGCGATTGCTGTTGAACTCGGCCTGGCTGGCACCGAGCATCTAACGATCGTCAATCGCAGCCTTCCGCGTGGCCAGGAACTCACCGATCTGCTGGTGACCAAAGCCAAACTCCAGGCCGAGTTTGTGCATCTCGTCGGCGACTACGAAGTGACTCCCGACACGCATATCTTGGTGAATGCCACCTCGATTGGCCTCGGCGATGCCGGAGCGAAGGTTCCCGTGGCGCTCGATACCATCGTCGCGCCACTGGTGGTTGCGGATGTGATTTTCAATCCGCCGCAAACCTGGCTCATTCGAAATGCAGCCGAGCGTGGCTGTACGACGATCGATGGCCTCGGAATGCTGGTTAATCAGGCGGTGATCAGTTTCAAAATTTGGACCGGTATCGATCCCGACGCTTCCGTGATGCGTGAAGCGCTCGAAGAATTCCTCGGCATCTAATTCCAGTAGACGACGAAATACACTGGGATTCGCCTAATTTCAGGCTACTTCTTCGTGCGACGTTCTCGCACGTAGCGCACGGCGCATCCCACCGCAGGCGTTTCGGCAATTTCAGCCGACTTTCCCGCACGTAGCGCCGCAATCACGTTGTCGATGTACGGCTTTTCGATCTTCTTTCCATCGGGACTATCGTCCATCGCGCCGAGGTAAACCACCTTGCGATGCTCGTCGAGCACGACAAATTCGGGGGTGTAAGTCGCACCATACGACTTGGCGACTTGCTGCGTGGCATCGTGCAGGTAGAGAAACGGGAACTTTTTTTCCTCAGCACGCTGCTTCATCGCTGGCAAAAGATCGTCTTCCACCTGATTGGCGTTGATCGCCAGCACCACGCCATCACCTGCGTCGGTCAGTTTTTTCGCGAGTGCTGCGATTCGATCCTCGTAATCCACGGCATAAGGGCAGGTATTACACGTGAAAGCGAGCACCACAAACCTCTTTTCTTGGAAGTCGGCGAGCGAATATTTTTTACCATCAGTCGCTTCGAGCCCCTCTAGTGCAGGAGCTGCGTCGCCAATACTGAGCTTCGGATTGTACTTGCCGGCGTAAATTGCCCCCGCTGGGCCGAGCAACATCCAACCCAAACAGGCTCCGATGAGCACTTTCTGGCGAAGAAAGTTCGTCGAAATCATCTTTTTTTCTCCGAGCGCAGGGGCCGGTATGTGGATAACTCGTCGATAGAATCGTACGCCGCTCGAAGCGGTGGTTCAACCCGACGAAAGAAGGCTGCAACAGCTCCCCCAACAATCGCGCCGATTATTGAAAAGGAGGACCGAGCGACTGCTTTTGGCCAGGAAGCTAGACGGAAGAATCGTCAAAAGCTGCCGATTTTCAGGCTGACGCGTTGCACATCGACTATCCACAAGGCAGATTACTGCTGCGAAGAAAGCGTGCGACTCCTAGAAAACCATCCGCCTGAGCGAAAATTCTCTTGGTCATGAAGCGTGTTTTGATCACGGCTTTCGAGCCTTACGACCGTTGGCCCGAGAATTCGAGTTGGCTTGCGCTGGTCGAATTGACGCGAGAACTTCCCGAACGTCCGCAAATTGTGACGCGTCGCTATCCGGTCCACTTCGAAAAAGCGAAAACAAAATTATTCGAAGATCTATCAACCGGTTTTGATTACACGATTCACCTGGGACAAGCACCAGGAACATCACGCGTGCAGCTCGAGGCCGTGGGGCTTAACGTCGGTGGAAACAGTGGTCAGCGTCCCGACGAATTTCGTGTACTCGTGGAAAATGCGCCGGTCGCTTACCGCACTAATCTTCCACTGGGAAGTTGGAGCGAAAAAATTCGCGAGCTCGGAATCCCTTGCCAAGTTTCCTATCACGCAGGGACCTACTTATGCAACGCGATGCTCTATCTGAGCCAGCACTTTGCGCGGCAAAATAACTGGGCGACGAAATCGGTTTTCGTCCATTTACCGCTAGCTCCGAAGCAGGTGCTGCTGGAGCGACAAGATGTGCCGACACTCAAGACCGAAGATGCGGCACGTGCGATTCGAGAAATCTTGAAAATGATCGATGACGCTGAACCAATGCTGGCTTAGCCGACTATCGAACCAGCGGATCGAAAATTACTTCTTCAAAGCTCGCTTCACACCCACGTGGGAAATGTGAGCCTTCATGATCGTGGCGCGGAACGCTTCAGGGCGAGACACACCCTCAAGACGAAACGTTTCGACATTGCCCAGGCGAAAAACGAGATCGCCAGCGTCGTACCAACTTTGGCCAGGCTGAACGACAATCTCGATGTTATCGAAGCGATCGAGGTCGACCGCGCGATCTTCAACAGCCGTGAGACCACGCTGCACAATGATTCGTCGATTGGTGAGTGCGTAGCGGGTGCCAATGAATGGCGCGATTCGCATGAAAAACAAAACCAGCGAAATCGGAATCGCTTTGAGTGCGATTAAATTGCCGAGGCGAAAGATATAGATGTCGGGCCAGCGAATCGAATAGAGGCTGCCGAGAAAACGACCGAGACCGTAAGCGGCCACGCTGGGCCAAACGGTCATGATCGACACTTCTTTACGCTCCGTGGGAGCGACACCAGCGATCGCTTGCGGACGATGGGAAGTGGTGGATGGTTCGGCAGTCGCTGCGGACATGAAGTGAAAGCCTTGTAAGTACTTAAGCGACTCAGACGAGCGCAGAAAACAAACGCTCTTCGATAGATCCTCAAAGCTATCAAAACGAGTAGTGACCTACCAGCGGGCAACAGCCGATTTTGGCTTGAAAAGCGGGGAGAAACGAAGCTGGTCCAGAGTTCTGATCACAACAAAACTGAGCAAACGCGTTGGCTTCTTACCGACCAGAAAAACGGTGTCGCGACAGCTGCCACAGGCAAGATCAGGTTGAGGCATGCGCATAAAAAAAGCCCGCCCAGACCTGGCTAGTCTGAGCGGGCTCTATCAATTCAACTTGGTAGATTGTTAGTCAGCAACTGTATGTTACTGTAACTAACCGACCTTTCGCTGTACGAGACTATGTGCACTATGTTCTTCTAGATGTCACCATCTAAAAGAGGATAATCCTTAGAAAGGAGGTGATCCAGCCGCAGGTTCCCCTACGGCTACCTTGTTACGACTTAGTCCCAATCACGGAGTTGACCTTAGGCGCCTTGTTCCTTGCGGTTACGGCAGCGCTGTTGGGTCCCCCCCACTTTCGTGGCTTGACGGGCGGTGTGTACAAGGCTCAGGAACACATTCACCGCGGTATGCTGACCCGCGATTACTAGCGATTCCAGCTTCATGCAGGCGAGTTGCAGCCTGCAATCCGAACTGAGGTACATTTTTTGCGATTAGCTGGCTCTCACGAGTTTGCGTCGCTTTGTGTGCACCATTGTAGGACGTGTGCAGCCCTAATCATAAAGGCCATGAGGACTTGACGTCATCCCCACCTTCCTCCGGTTTAACACCGGCAGTCTCCTTAGAGTCCCCGCCATGACGCGCTGGTAACTAAGGACAAGGGTTTCGCTCGTTAAGGGACTTAACCCGACATCTCACGACACGAGCTGACGACAGCCATGCAGCACCTGTGCAAAGGCTCTCTTGCGAGCACTCCTCCCTTTCAGGAAGATTCCTAAGCATGTCAAGACTAGGATAAGGTTCTTCGCGTAGCCTCGAATTAAGCCACATCCTCCACCGCTTGTGTGAGCCCCCGTCAATTCCTTTGAGTTTCAGCCTTGCGACCATACTCCCCAGGCGGAGCACTTAACACTTTCGCTACGACCGAAACCCTGTGCAGAGCTCCGGTCCAGTGCTCATCGTTTACGGCTAGGACTACCGGGGTATCTAATCCCGTTTGCTCCCCTAGCTTTCGTTCCTCAGCGTCAGAAAGGACCCAGTAAGCCGCCTTCGCCTCCGGTGTTCCTGATGATATCAACGCATTTCACCGCTCCACCATCAGTTCCGCTTACCTCTATCCCCCTCAAGTCTTGTAGTTTGGAGCGCAGTTCCTCGGTTGAGCCGAGGGATTTCACACCCCACTTACAAGACCGCCTACGAACTCTTTAAGCCCAGTAAATCCGAATAACGTTTGGGCCTCTCGTATTACCGCGGCTGCTGGCACGAGATTAGCCGGCCCTTCCTCCTAGGTTCAGTCAAACTAGAGGGAGAACCCCCTAGCACTTCATCCCCTACGACAGCGGTTTACAACCCGAAGGCCTTCATCCCGCACGCGGCATCGCTCGGTCAGGCTTTCGCCCATTGCCGAAGATTCTCGACTGCAGCCACCCGTAGGTGTCTGGGCAGTGTCTCAGTCCCAGTGAGTGGGGGCATGCTCTCACACCCCATACGCATCTTTGCCTTGGTAGGCCATTACCCTACCAACTAGCTAATACGACGTAGGCCCCTCTTCAGGCGGAATCACACCTTTGGTTCGGAAACATCATCTGGTATTACCGGCAGTTTCCCGCCGCTATCCCAGACCCGAAGGTAGGTTCCTACGTATTACTCTCCCTTTCGCCGCTCTCCATGTATTGCTACATATCGCGCACGACTTGCATGCCTAATCCATGCCGCCAACGTTCATTCTGAGCCAGGATCAAACTCTTCAATTGTTGTATGCTTACCTAAATCTTTCGATTCAGGATTGCGATTGCCAATCAAATGTTTAATCACTGCTTTGCGAGGTTGGTCAAACCTCGCGAGCCAGTGGTTTTTCCACAGACTCGTACAGTTAAAACTCAAAAAAGTTGAAAGGTCACTACCAAATTGTCAAAGATCAAAATCAAGCGACACAACTTAAAAAGCGAGCCGAAACTCGCTTGGTTGGTCACTACCTCGCGGCGACTTTCATCACCGTCGAGTCACGCATCTTAGCGTTTCCAAAACCACTGTCAACAACCCGGAGAAGAAATTTTCTTTTCGTGTCGTCGACTCGTTTTGGAAGCTTGCGAGGCACTTAACTTTGTAAAGACATCGTTAAGCGTCTCACTCACTTTTACGCCAAGTGAAAGTTGCCCGCAAGGGGCCCTCTTTCAGATGCGTTTCGCGGTCTCGCAGTCCCTCAAATAACGAAGCGAGTGATTTTCGTCACTCGCTTTGTCGCTGAGTTGTGCTCATCGCGATGGGCCGAATTTAGCCGAACACCTCTTCTCAGAAAAGGGGCCCGCCAAAATTTCGCGAAGACTTTTTGAATCCTCGGCGAGAACTGTTTTATCGGCCCTCGATCGGCAGAACATGAACTTCCCCAGCACTTCTTCGTAAACTGCTTTAGTCAAAGAAGATGCGCCAGAACGATGATTCGCCTCGAAGGACCACCAGCAGCATGCACCCACCCACCAGAGGCATAAAAATCGAGGCAAAAATTCCAGCCAAGGCCAACAGACGATTCCGCTGCAACTCCGGAATTGCCCCCGACTGATGGATCTGCTCATAGGCCCGCATGGCAGCTCGAAAGTAGGCCCAGGCCGAGAAAAACGGCGTTAAACCAAGCAGTCCGAGGCCAAACACCATGATTCCGACGACGGCTGGCAAAGCCAACATCAGTCCGATGCAAACCGCTGTGATTCCTCCCACGAGCAGCGAACCGGCCATCAGCCCGCAAATTGGCCCTCGAAGCTTTCCGCTCCAAAGCGACAGCCCCAGCACAATCACCTGCCAGGCCAGTAGCGGATAGACGAGAAACGCTCGGTTTCTCACCTGACTTCGCGACCAGAGATATCCAGGCCCGTTTTGAATCTGCAATGCGGCCGGATTGCCATTTTCCGCGACACGCTGTTCAACCGGGCTTTGCGTGAACAAATCGGCTTCGACCAGCAAATGCATGTCGTCTTTGAAGACCATCGGGTCGAACAGCAGACAAACGACCGGCATCACACAGCCCCAAACGAAATCGAACATCAGCCCCTGTCGATACGGTGAATCTGCACGCTGATGCGGGTAGATCACGAGAGTGAAAACCACTCCCAGCAAGAACAACAGCAGCGCGCCGTAGATCCCCAGCGTCCGAAAAACGGCGAGCGCCAGCGCTGCGACGGTCATCGCCACAAAGAGTTCGAGGAGCGAGAAACGATGATGGTTGTACGCGTCAGGTGGCGCAGCAACCGTGCTCATCATCGTGGCCTGGAGATCGGCCCCAGTGCAGGCTGGAAGAGTTCCAGCATCATGCGCACTAGTGGCATCACAAGGCTCTGGCACACTCTCCGAAGAGGGCCCCCATTCTTGAAGTGGCCCACACGCCACCTCGGCTTTGTCGTCAACAGACTGGCCCGTCATGCCCAAAGAAACATCGACTGGCGAACCTGTGTCACCAGTCGATGTTTGTGGTTTTTCCAGGGAATTTTCACGATCTTCGTTGTCCACAGCGTGACTCTCCATGTTCGCTGCGACGTATCATCGCTGGTCCGCTAGTCGGTGAGAACTAGGGGAGAGCAGCAGGCGTATCGATCTCCGCAGGATCGGCTTTCAGTCGAATGAGCAGATACTCTTCTCGCTCTGTCGGGCTGAAGTGGACGATCAGGGGAGCATCTTCCTGCGTCAGGTTATAGAGCCCCGTCTCCATGATGATTTCGGGCTTTTCGACAAACTGAAACGCCACACGCTGGGTTTCCTTGTCGACCGACCCTTGAATCGCCATGGCAGCATCGGTTGCCGAGTTGAAGTACGTTCCGCTGATGATCCCATCCTTGCTGATCGCGAGTTGAATCACCTTTGTGGGCTCGGTATCGGACTTGTCGGTCGACAAAGCGAATGTCCCCAGCGGCATCCATTCAGCCGCATCGGCTTCGGCTTCGCTCTGGGGTGGAGCAACGGCAGCCAGCTGTGCTGCCGAGAGCGCAAACTCATCAGCAGTAGCCACTTGCGAACCGTTAACCACCACCGTATCTCCGGTGTATATCACCGTGTTGCCATAGTCGACATAGGTCGGCTGACTGGCCCACGAAGTCCCCACCACGAAGCTGGTGAGCACGTTCCAGCGTGGAACTCCCCACCAGTAACTGGGTCGGTAATTTCCATAGCGATAGTGCCACCACGAGTACGAAGCTCTGGGATACCGGTTCCACCACGTCGAGCCAAAACAGTTGTGGTAGTAATGATTGTGGTTATGGACATGACGATGCACGTCACTAGCCCAGGGCTGCCATGGGCGCTGATCCCAAGGACGCGACGGGTATCGTGGTGGGCGGCCGATGGCGGTTTGCCAACGATCGTTCACAGGACGGAAATCGCCAGGTCTAGCAACCGCCCACGAGGGACGATTTTCCCAGTTCGCCGGGCGATCATGAATCGTGATGTTGGGGCGATCGGGACGAATGACCGGGCGTGAGTCAGGCCGACCATCTCCGGGTCGTCCATCACCAGGCCGTCCATCACCAGGTCGTCCATCTCCAGGTCGTCCATCTCCAGGTCGTCCATCTCCCGTACCGGGACGAGGTCCTTTCGGGTCGTCAATAATTTGAGGAACGGGGAAGGGACGAGCCTCGCCCGGCTTCGTGGGCCGATCGGGACGTGTGAAGCCTGGCGTGGGACGAAGCCGATCGGGTAAATCGATAAAATCGCCGACATTTCCGGGCTTTTCAGGCCTTGTAGAGGGGCGATCTGTTCCAGGGCGAACGACCGGTGGTCGCTCAGGACTCACGATGCCAGGGCGAACATCGCCAGGACCCGTTTCACCGGGACGAACGGGTGGGCGATCAACCGAAGGGCGATCGATGTTGGGGCGTCCTGAACCAGGACGCTCGCGATCGGGCCGTTCACCTTGTCCTGGCTTGAGCACAATCGTCGGGGTCGAGACGCCCGGCAACGAACCGCCACTGGTGGGTGGCAGTTTCACAGTCGGACGCTCGGGGCGTGTCGGAGTCGGCAAATTGGGCCTTGGACGCGTATCGGGGCGTTCGATCGCGATATTTCCGGGGCCAAAGCCGGGGCGCGTGACCGGCTTATTGCCGCCGGGGATCGAGGGGCGATCGATCGCGGGCCGAATCACCTGCGGGAGCCCCACGTTGGGACGCGAAGGCTCGGGGCGATTAGTTTTCGCTGGAATCGTCGGCCGGGTGATCTGCGGCATCGAGACCGAAGGTTTTTTGGCCGTCGGCAGCGAAGGACGCGACACCTGGGGTCGGCTGAGCGAGGGAGAGTGTGAAATGTTCGGCTGGCGTCGGTCGACGCTTGCAGCGGGTGCACTAGGTCGTGACGGCGCGCCAGGCCGGGAATTTCCACCACCACCCCCCCGATTGGGCTTACCACCAAAGGGTTTATCCCCCTTGTCGGCAAAAGCGGGGGCAGATGCGAGCAGAGGCAGCATCGCGAGGAGAAGTAGCGTGAAAAGACGCTTAAAATTAAGGACTTTTCGCATATCGCAGGTCCCTTCTTCGAACGTTTGAAAACGACGCGACAAAAACATGAATCCAGGGAGGTTACGACGCGCCCTTTGGCAATTTGCCAAAGGCCCATCGATCATTTGGATTCTGCGGGCTGCTGGGGAGCAGGAGCTTCGTTTTTATCGCGTGGGTTATCAGACGGAGCAGCTGAATCCGCGCTGCTTGCGGTGGGAACGGCGACATCGCCAAGAGAACTATTCGCATCCACGTCGCTCGAGGCAACCCTCACGACAGTAACAGCGGGCGAACTGGGGAGTAGTTCGCCATCGACTTCGCGTCCCACGGTTTGAAAAGTAGCTTTATCTTTGTCGATTTTTGTGATGACTTGGGTCGCAGCGGCGCGGCGGCCATCTTGCAGCACGCCACTCATTTTCACAGTCCATTTCGCTTCACCCGATTCGCCCTTCGTGGCGGCCCAAACCCCTTCGCCAAAGCCACCATCGGTATCGAAAACCCACGATCGCATCGTCCCAATCGAGGCGTCGTAGCCAATGATTTGCGTGCCGGCCAGTTGCACTTCTTCCCCTTGCATGACCGTGAAACTGCGGAGCAGGAAGTTTCGATTGGCAATCCAGCGGCAACGGGTGAAAATCTTGGTTTCGCCCGCTTCTTCCTTCCACTCACCGACCATCCATTCGAGATCTGCCAGACGTTCGTAGTTGGAAACGGGAACGGCCGTTTCGCTCTCGCGGACACTATCGATTTTCCAGCCGCCCGCCTGCTTCACGAGCATCGCCACGAAGCTTGATTCGCTCGAGACACCGCCAGGAACCGAAACCACCGCGATTCCGGCGACTTCCGCCACATCGGGGCTGATTCCCCGAATCGACTGGACGGCGACTTGTAGCGATGTCCCTTTTTCACTGGCAAAGTTTTTGGCGAAAGCCGCCTCGATTTTTTCGCGTCCTTCGATCGAAGTTCCGGTCTCGGGATCGATGTAGACACCTTTTTCCGCCCAATAAGAAGCGACGAGCTTCGCGTCGTTTTGAGTGTAGGCAGCAGCGTAATTGCGGGTCATCGCCAGGATTTCGGCGTCTTCGGCTGCGGTTTTGGCTGGTTTTTCAGCAGCAACGGCAGGAGCAGCTGGGGGCTGCTTCTCTTGGGCAGAAACCGCAGTGAGCCCGAGGAGCCAAGGCACAGCAGCGAGCCCTGCCATGCGGATCAGCGAGACAGAAAACCACGACGGAGCAAGCTTTTTACAACGGACCATGGCCATTTCCTCATCGGGCAAAGTTTCGCCAAACATCCCGTAACGCAAATAACCGGTGCCCGTAGTATAGGGAACTGACGACCTCGGGTCCCAAAGTTCTTGCGCAATCGCTCTGGCGCAAGCGTGATCCGCTGCTGGCAGTCTGGCCGGACACTTCAGCGGGGTTTACACTAACACGTTTTCTGGCAAACCAATGCGCTCGCTTGCCAACTACTGGCGCGAGAACATTTTTTTGGGTAAGGACCCGCTGAGATGCGATGCCGTGGAGTGCGTGGAGCAACCACTACCGACGCCAATAGTCGAGACGAAATTCTGACCGCCACTCGGCAACTGCTGGCGCTGATGATTCGAGTGAACGACATCAAGGCTGAAGATGTGGCGAGCGCAATTTTCAGCCTCACGAGCGATTTGGATGCAGAATTTCCGGCACTCGCGGCCCGCCAACTCGGCTGGCTCGATGTACCGCTGCTCTGCACCTACGAAGTCAACGTTCCGGGAAGCTTGCGACGCTGTATTCGCATCCTGCTCAACTGGAACACCGAAAAATCGCAAAGCGAAATCCAGCACGTCTACATCAAAGAGGCTGTCCGCCTACGCCCCGACCTTTCGAAGCTTCCCCCGGTCGACTTCACCGAACTCGAAACGTGGATCACGCAGCAGATGGACAGCTTGAAGAAGACTTAAAACCCCGGCCCTTCATCATCGGCCGAAATCGCCCCCCTGCCAACCACTTGAGCCATCATCACGAGATAGCATCTATGTCCAGCACGCACCTGCGTCCTGCCTCGCTCGATCGACGTCAAATGCTGCAATCGACCACCCTCGCCGCCGCCGCATGGGGAGTTTCCTCGATGATGTCGCACGCTGAAGAACCGACCGCCCCCCTCGCCGCTACTGCGAAACTCGCACGCCGCGCGGAGCCGGTGAAATATTGCCTCAACATGAGCACGGTCCGTGGCCAGTCCCTTTCGGTTCCCCAGCAAGTGAAGCTGGCGGCCGACGCAGGCTATGCCGCCATCGAACCGTGGCTCGGCGATTTGAACAAGTATTTGGAAGCAGGCGGAACGACGGCCGAACTGAAGAAAATGATTGCCGACGCTGGTCTCACCGTCGATTCGGCCATTGGATTTGCAGAATGGATTGTCGACGACGATGAGCGCCGCGCTAAAGGGCTCGAGCAAGCCAAACGCGACATGCAGCTGATCGCCGATATCGGTGGCACCCACATCGCCGCGCCACCGGCGGGGGCGACCAACCAGACCGATCTCAATCTCTTCAAAGCAGCCGAGCGGTATCGAAAACTGCTCGAAATTGGGGTCGAAATCGGAGTGATTCCGCAAGTGGAAGTATGGGGCTTTTCGAAGTCGCTCAGCCGACTGGGCGAAACGATGTTCGTGGCAGTCGAAAGCGGTCACCCAGCAGCTTGCATCCTCCCCGATGTGTACCACATCTACAAAGGTGGCAGCGATTTTGCCGGACTCGATATGATTCGCGGCGCAGCGATTCACTGTTTCCACATGAACGACTACCCCGCTGATCCGCCACGCGAGACGATCAAAGATGCCGACCGGGTCTTCCCAGGGGATGGCATCGCTCCGATCACCAAAATCCTGAAGAATCTGTTTGCAGGCGGATTTTCCGGCACACTGTCGCTCGAGCTCTTCAATCCCGAGTACTGGAAGCGCCCCGCTCTCGAAGTAGCCCAAGAAGGGCTCGCCAAGATGAAAGCCAGCGTCGAAAAAGCGATCGCAAGTTAATATTTGCTTGCAGCGAGACGTTCGGCGAGACCTCGCACGTAACCAATAAACTCCGGGCCTTCTTCGAGCCTTTCAACGGGTAAGGCATCAGCGAATGCTGAACCCAAATGAGCGCCGACGAGTGCACCGGTCATTGAAGCGATAGTATCAGTATCCCCACCTTGCCAGATTGCTGTAGCCACTGCGCTGCGATAGTCCGTGGGATAGAGCGCAAAACAGGCCAGCGCTGTAACAACGGATTCATGGGCTTCTATCCCGTTTCCAAATTGCTCGATATCTGCATCAGACTCCGATTTCGCTAAGCGAGCCAATCTATTCTGAAACACCACCGTCGAGCACGACGGTAGCAGTAAGTCTGCAAGTCGGCTTGGCGTTATCTCGGTCACTGTCGCAGCCAAAGACGTCGCCAAAGCAATTAACTGTGCTCCCTCGATACCAAGTTCGTGACGATGAGTTGGCCAAGCGCTTTGTTTTGCCTCTTCCCAGAGTTTCGAAGTATCGCCATGGAACCGAAGGCCGACAGGAGCACTTCGCATGGCAGCGCCATTTCCAAGTGAACCACCTGGGAACAAATGCGAGGCCATGAATTCGTACTCGGCGTTATCTCGAAAAGCTTCGATCAAAACCCTCGTCCCGCGTCCATAGCCGCGCCAAGATTGGTAAGTCTGAACAAACCGTCTCATCAATTCTCGGCTGATGATGGTGTGATTCTCGGCGAGGTATTCTGCCAGCGCCAGAGTCATCTCCCCATCGTCGGTGTAGTTGAGGCTATCTCGAGTCACCCCATAATCAAAAGCTGCCAACTTGCCGCTGAACTGGGAACGCAACTTATTGACTGGCAGGCCTTCGAAGCATGCACCAATTGCATCGGCCAGTACCGAACCGATGAGGCTGCCATAGACCTTGTCAGCCGATAGAAACATTGGCAGACCACTCTCAAGAGTTGGAATATCCGCCTGCCCCAAACCTCTGAACTCTCGCTTATTCCCTCACTCGGCGGACGCGGTGATTGAGGGTGTCGCCGATGTAGATCGAGCCGTCCTTGTCGACGCAGATGCCGTGGGGACGATTCATCGTAGCCTTGGTGGCGTCCCCTCCGTCGCCGTCGCCACCTGCTTTCTTCGGCGTGTGACCAGGGACGGTGCTGATAGTCCCTGCTTTCACGTCGATCTTGCGAATCACGTGGTTTTCGGTATCGACGACAACCACGCCACCATCAGGACAAACAGCGACCCCTTTGGGGCCGTCAAACGTAGCGTCCTTGGCGGGTCCACCGTCGCCGCTGAAACCTTTTTTGCCGGTTCCGGCGATATGCGTCAGCTCGCTGGTCGCGAGGTTGAGTTTCCAGACGCTATGCCCTTCGCGCAGCGCAATCCACATCACGTTTTTGTCGATGCAAACCGCGCGGGGACCGAGCAGCGACATCGTGCCGTCGATCTTTCCTTCCTTGGGAAGCGTCTTCCCCCCATTGCCCGCGATGGTGCTGATGAGGCCAGTTTTGGCGTCGATTTTGCGAATCCGATGGTTCCCTAGATCGCACACATAGATGTTGTCGTCGGCGTCGAGCGCGATGCTGTGTGGGATCGAGAAAACAGCCTCCTTGGCCGGTCCGCCGTCGCCAGCAAACCCTTCCTTGCCACTGCCGGCAATCGTGCTGATGATTCCCGTTTTGGCGTCGACTTTGCGAATCACAAAGTTCTTCATCTCGACGAAGATCATATTCCCGTGCGAGTCGAAACGAACTTCGTACGGTTCGTTCAGCAGCGCTTCGGTAGCGGGTCCACCGTCGCCGGCGTAGCCCATCTTGCCACTGCCTGCGACCGTCGTCATCGCACCGGTTTTCAGATCCAATCGCCGCACGCGATGATTGCGCACTTCGGTGATGTAGAGTGCACCGTCGGGGCCAATTTCAACACCAAACGGATCACCGACATTGGTTTCCACACCAAGCCCCGAGGCTGGCCCATCGGCCGGCTTACCTGTCCCTGCCACCGTGTCGATGGTTCCCGCTTCAAGTGTCAGCGCGAGAGTAAGACAGCCGAGCAAAACGAGTACGAGCGAAGTGACTTTCACCACGGATTCCTCGAGAAAAACGGACTAGGAGAGAGTTCGGCCACACGAATTCGTCGTATGGTAACAGACTCCTAGCGCGATTGCTCGCTTGGCTCGCTTTGACAGCAGAGCCGCGGCTATTTGGTGGCGGTCGCTTGCTGCACCGTTGGCAGTTCGACCTCAAGTCCCTCGGCAGCAGTTTCCTTACGCACCAGCACTTGCGTGTGCCCTAGAGCGTGCCGATCAGCCGCTGCTACGAAGACGCGCACATGGCACGGCCCCTCGCAGCCCTCGGGAATTTCGAGCGAGGTGCGAAATTCACCGGCCGAGAGTTGGAGTTGGCGGAAGGTCCAGCAGCGATTGTTGGCCTCTTCGTAGACCCCTTGGAACGACAGCAGCCCTTCGTGCGAAGGATCGAAACGATCGCGCTTCGGAGCCACAAAGCGGAGCTTATCGCGGCGGCAAACGAGTTCCACGATAGCAGGACCAGCGATATCGGTTTTCCCTTGGATTTCAATGACTTGACCAGCTTTGGCTTCGGCAATCGGCGCGAGAGAAACATCTCCTGGGTAAGCAAACTTGGTCATCGGGTCCCCCAGCAGCGTGAACAAGTGCAGATGCTCGCGGCGTTCGGCTTTCAGCACCTTGCTGGTGGGACTCAGGACAGCGGCCAGATTGTCGAGCAGCAAGCGATTGGTCTCCTCGGCGCGATCGGTTTCGCTGCCGATATCAGGCTCGTGCATCATCCGCTGCTTGGCGAGCAGGATGACATCCCCCAAGGTTGGCGGTTCGTCGCGAAAGTAGCTCCGGAGCATTTCATTCCCCATCACCGCCATCGCGTAAGGCATCGTCACGCGCGAACCACCATACACGGCCACCGGTCCACCGGCCGACTTCACCATCGCTTCCGCGAGGCAATCTTTCTGCTGATCAAAGGCAGCGGTGTAACAGGCGAGCATCACGGCAATCGGCGAACCGTTATCGCACTTCAGTTGATCGCAGTCGTCGATCCCGAGGATGTGATATCGACCGCCGGGAAGTGTGATGCGGTCGAGCGAGGTGTAGTGCCCATGTCCCAGGTAGACCCAAAACAGACAACCTTCGTTGTGTCGCTCGGCAACGGTCTGATGAAAGAGCCGAGGATCGGGAAAGTAAGGGCTGCGCCAACTCGCGTAGGTCATCGACGTGGTGTAGGTCGGCGGAATTCCTTCGGTAATGAACTTGCGAGCAGCCATTTCGATGACGTTATCGGCCAGTGGGCTAAAGCCACCGACCCCTGCCACCAAATTGATACGTTGCCGCCAGAGTCCGTGATCGGCCGCTTGTTCGTAGGCCAAGATCTTCGCGACCATCTGCGCAAGCTCGGCTGGAGTGTCTGCGGGGAGACGTCCAATCGCGAGATCGGGAATTGAATCGTCGTCGAGATCGGCAAACCAGTTGTCGGAGGGAATGGTTGGCTCGCTACCAAACTTGACATTCACCTTGGCATCGACGTGATAGGTCGGTACGCAGCGGCGTCGGAGTTCGATGTTCGTACCGCTGCCAGGTTCCGCATCGCCGACGAGCAGCACATAGCGGAGCTTGCCACCTTGCTCGAGAGAAGTAGCTGCCACGCGGCGCACAGCGGTGCGGATTTCAGCCGCTGAACCGGTGTTGGCCACATAAGCGAAGCGATGCCCTTGCGCGTAGCGGTGAGCCAGCAGCGGATCGAGCGCCGCGACAAACTCGCGCGGACAAACCACCACCGTATCTATCGGCTCGGGAGCTACGCCTACCAGCAGTATTGCAAGGGTCCAAATCGGCATCATCAAAGCACTCCTATCCCTGGAGAGAATCGCTGCGGAGTGTAGCCAGTCGCACAGTTTCCGGAAAGTCGAATCCAGCGCTTGCTAGCTAGTAACGACTGCTAGCTGACAAGCTACCGCACAATCGAGGCTTGTTTCTAGCGCATTTCCGCTAGATTCCCTCGAGCGCCGAGTTGATGGTGTTGATGTAGAACATGGCCATGCGAAAGATGGCGAAGATGATCACGCCAAAGATCACCGCGACTGTCAGGAACGTGGCAATGCCGGTGAGGACTCGAATCGCCATGCGAGCCTTGTCTTCATAGGTGCGTGCCAGGAGCAGCAGCGATTCGCTCGTAGCCCCGGCAACCTCCGCAGACTCAAGGGCGGTGAGAAAGTCGTTTGGAAAGACCCCTGCCTCGCGAAAGCTCTCGTGGAACTCACGTCCCTTCACCACCCCATCGACGACGGTGGAGGTTTTGTCTTCGTAGTAGCCGTTCTGCGAGGCCCGCATGGCAAGTTCGACACTCCGCTTGGCCGACATGCCGCTTTCAAGTGCCAGGGCAAAGGCCCAAGTCAGCCGCGAAAGTGCCAGTGACTCAAGGGCACCTCCCACGAGAGGAAGTTGCATGGCGAGTTTCGTCGGACCACTCCCTAGCCAACCTTTGGCCAGCGCGAGAATGGCCAGCAGCAGGGAACCGGCAAGAAACGCCACAGTCAGGAACCAGATTAGAGCGCCGCTGGCACCGGTCAGCCCGAGCCCCAAAATATCGACCCCTGGAGCGCCCGGCTGATCGTTGATGACACCGGTGATGTAGATCACGCCACCAATCACGAGCACGGAGATCGCCAGTTCGAGCACCGGCCAAGCGATGCCGATGAGAAAGGTCTGCCGCATCTTCAAACCGTGGTCGTAGTGCTCCCCGAGTCGAAACAGGACCTCATCGAGCTTGCCGGTTCGTTCCCCCACGTCGGTCATTTCGACGACGAGCGGGGGGAAGAAACGTGTGTCGCGCATGGCGACGGCCAAGGGATCACCCCCCGAAATTCGTCGCAAAATTTCACTGGCGGCCGCTTGCTGAGCAGCTGGGCCTTGCCGCGATTCGATCTCCCAAATGCGGCGGATATCGACCCCGGATTTGGTCGCCGTTGCGACACGATGACACAGCTCGACAAGCCGACGAGTTCGAATGCGTGCCATCGTGATGACTTCTAACGTTGCTGACGAGCGTGACTAGAGCCCTGGTATGCAGGGCCACAGGACTCTAGTTTACGCAGGCATCGTTGGCGCGACTACGCGGCGGCTATTTTCCACCTACGAGCTGAGACTGTGCGGCTGAACCTGCCACGTCGGACAGTTCCACGCGAATCGGCTGCGGGTGCGAGTTGCGATCAATTGCCACCACCAACGTGTGACGCCCCACGGCTAGGTCGAGTACCAGTTTTTCGGAGACCGGTTGCGGCTTGCCATCGACCCACAACTGAAGACCGGCTGTGGCGTTCCAGTTCAGCTGCAACTTGCCGGCGGTACTGACATCGAGCTGGAACCTCGCAAAAGTTGTTGGTGCCAGTTGCTTGTGAGGCTGCAAAGTCGGCAGCCCCTCGAGCGGTAATTCTCCCGAAACCTTGCTGTAACGACTGGTCCAGTTGAAGGCTGGATCTTCGATCGCTGCCGAATCGAAGCTGCTGCGATTCAAGATTCGATGCGTGTCGTCGGAATACTCCAGCACTTGCCAGCGGCGCACGGCACGCGATTGACCAATGGCATAGTCCCCCACCTTGCCGAGTTCCGAAAGGAATCGGACCAAATCGACAAGTTCCTGACGGGTCAGGGAATCGACAAGCCCCATCGGCATCAGCGAAATGCCATCCTTCATTTGCTCGATGTTGTCTTTGGAGATGGTGACGAGTTTGTCGTCGGCATCACGCAAAATGATTTCACTTTCGGTATCACGAATTGGAATGCCGGTGGTGAGTTTCCCCTCGTCATCGAGCACCACTTTCGAATGAAAGCCTTCTTTGATCTTCTTGCTCGGAGCGAGTAGCGATTCGACGAGGTAATCGACTTGAGCGCTAGCGCCGATGCTGACCAGGTCGGGACCCACTTGACCACCTGCGCCACCGATCGGATGGCACTTCAGGCACTGCATACGCTCGGCGCGATAGATTGCTTCACCACGCGCTGGGTCCCCCATCGATTTGACATCCGCCACAAGCGAGGCGAGCAATGCATCGTCGAGCATCCAGCCCGACGATTCGAGCGAACCAGCAGTGCGAATTGCGGAGATCAACTCTTCGCTCGGTTGCGCAGCCGCCTGAGCACTTCGCACCAGCAGCTTGGCCGAGTCGGTCGGAATCTTCTTCGATTCGAGCGATTTTTGCAGAGCCACAGCTCCATCTTGCTGGGCCAGAATTGGCGTGACGGCAACAGCTGGATCAACAGCTGCCGCTTCCGACGCGAGGAGTTGCACAAGCAAGTTCGAGGCGAGCACACGGTCGGCTGTGGCGAGTGCCGCGATCGCTTGCTGACGTGTAGCCAGCTCAGGATCCTTGGCAGCCAAAGCTGCCAACTGTTCTTTCGCACCAGCAGCGCCAATCGCCACCATCGACTTCATGGCCGACGCGCGAAGTTCTAGCGGCAGGGCACTGCTCGCCGCAATTTCGCTGATACTCGGAGCAAGTGAGGCGAGTTTCCAGCTGCCAGCAGCATCGACAGCCGCTTGGCGGAGCGCGGGGGTATCGCTCGCCAAGAGCGCTGCGACAACATTCAAATCCCCTGCAGGTTGCACTTTACGGACCTGCGAAGCCTTGACGAGTTCTGCCAGGAGTCGCGATTTTTGATCGACCGTCAAACCCTCGGCTGCAGTGATGCGCGAGAGAACCTGCGCTAGCTCGTTGGGACCACCGAGTGAACAGACAATCGAGAGAACCTGCTCCAAACGCTCGGCTGGAACTTTGCCAGCATTCACTACCGCCAGAAGTGGCCCGGCGACATCCCCCGAGTCCGCACTTTTGAGCGCGAAGGTCAGGTGCTCGACATTGCCATCGAAATCGAATTTTCCCTCTTGAACTGCAGGAAGCCATTGCGGTGCGAGATCGCGCATCGTTTGCCAAAGGGCAAAGTCGAGAAAACGATCGACAGGCTGATCAAGGGCTTTGACAGCAGCAGCTGCCGCTGCGAGTGTGGGCAAGGTCGCCAAAGCACGAACCCCTTCGAGACGCACACGGGGATGCGAGTCGACGGCGGCATTCGCAAAAATCTGCTGAGCATTTTTGAAGTTCGATTGCCAGTCCACGGCCACACGAATTGCAGCGGCGCGGACACGTGGATCTGCCGAGCGAAGCAACTCGTCGAGCAGCTTTCCTTCGAATTTGCCGACCGATTGGTAGGCCCACAATGCTTCGAGGCGATGGTGCTCGCGCTCGGCATCGTCGGCTGGCAACTCAGCGACCCACTTCGGCAGAAGAGCGACCGCATCGGGACGGGTTTTCAGCCGCAGTTTTGCATACTGACGCGTAAATTCCTCGGGGCTCTTCAGCGCATCGAGCACCTGTTGAGCGGTGGCGTTTTCAAAGTCGTAGATCGGGAGTGGTTCGCGTCCCTTGTACGAGACACGCCAAATCCGGCCATGGACATGATCGCGTCGCTCGTCGCGGAAATCGACCTCACCATGCTGAATGATCGGGTTGTACCAGTCGGCCACATAGAGCGCGCCGTCAGGCCCCATCTTGGCATCGATCGGACGAAACGCGACGTGGTTGCTCTTGATCACTTCCACTTCTTGTCGCGAGGCGTAACCACTTTGATCTTCAGAGAGAACAAAGCGGCAAACGCGATGCGCGCGGAAGTCGCTGGTGATAATGCTACCGTCCCATTCGGGTGGAAAATGGCGTCCACTCAAAAATTCGAGACCGCAAAACTTGGGGCTACCGGGATTCAGCCCCGCAACAATGCGTTTGGCTCCCGGCGACGTGACAAACACCGAACCTGGGAAGACGAAGTTAATCCCCTCGCCGCCAGCACCATCGGTGGCGAATGACTGACCCCATTTGTCCTGCTGATGTCCCCAGCTGTTCACGAGTCCCTTCGCCAAGATCGACAACTCTTGCGTTTCAGGGCGATAGCGCCAAATTCCGCCACCATTGAGTCGCTTCACGCCAAACGGTGTTTCGACGTGACTATGGATGTAGATCGACTGGTTCATGTAGAGACAGCCATCGACACCCCAGCGCAACGTGTGGAGCAGGTGATGCGTGTCTTCCGTCCCGAACCCCGACAGAATGACGCGACGCTGATCAGCGCGTCCATCGCCATCGGTATCTTTGTAGTGCACCAGCTCCGTGCTGTTCGCGACATAGCATCCACCATCGCCGGGAATCACGCCGGTGGGGATGAGCAGACCGTCGCAGAACACGGTCGTCTTGTCGATCACACCGTCGCGATTGGTATCCTCGAGAACCAGAATCTTGTCGGTCGCTTGCTGACCTGGCTTAATTTGCGGATAGACCTCGCTCGAAGCGACCCACAAGCGGCCACGATCGTCGAAGTTCATCTGAATCGGCTTCGACAGCAGCGGATCGGCGGCGAAGAGCTGCACTTCAAGATTCGGTGCCAGTTCGAACGTTTTGCGCTCGAGTTCGGGGTCGGGATCGGGAATATCTTTGAGATTACGCTGCGCCAGTGCGGCCGAAGGAACGATCGCGAGAGCGAGGGCGGTCAGTAGGAACAGACGTAGATTCGAAAGCGAAAACTGCATAACGGATAACTCACTCGTGGCTAGAGGAGAGGTGTTCTGGCTAGTGAATGATGGTGCTAATGGAGGATTGTTACTTACCTGCTGGTGAGATCGCTTCGATCACCAAATCGCGAGTGCGTGGGACGAGCTGCGAGCGAATCGCTGCTTCCGACTCTTCGATCAGTGGATCAAATTGCGGAATCTCGACGGCGTTGTTCCCCTGCTCATGTTTACGAAAGAGGAACAGGTAGGTTTCGTTTTGAGGCCGGTGACGATGAAAAAACAGCTCGTTCTTTTGACGCATCGTGGCGAGCATGCCATACGACTGAGCGAACGTGTCGGGATCGACGAGCTTGACACCGCGCGACAATTCGTCGGCGCTGAACTGCGAAGTTTCCTTCCCCCCCAGGGTCACGCGATAACGGCCCGCTGCAAGACCTTTGATCGTCAGCATCGTGGGAGTCAACTCCTCGGGCTTGGGATCAACTCCAGGCTCGGCGGTCACAATGCCACTCCGCCAAGTCGACGCTGCCACCAGTGGGAGCGTTCGTTCGGTCACCTTCATCGCCACCTTTTCAGGAGCAATTTGCACTTCCGAAAGGCTCAGCCCCTGGGCATGTAGCGTGCGAGGCGTGGCACTGATTTCGATGGAGCGATCAACAACCGGCACACCGAGCTGTTTGGCGAGTGAGCGACCGATCGCAAGTTGTCCAGCGAAGGTGAAGTGCAAACCGTTTTCGGTCAGTTTTTCTCCTGGATTGGCGTCGAGGAGACTGACATAAGCTGCACCTCGCTCGCGCGCTATCGCTTGCATCGCGGCGGCATAAGTGACCAGATCGGCGTTGTAGTTTTCAGGCGAGGGTGCGCCGGAAGGTGGAACCTCGTGCTTGCGTGGCGCAACGAGCACAATCCGCGCCCCGGTCTTCTCCAGTTCGCTAAGGAGCGTTTCAAGACCTGCCTCAAAATCGGAAAGTCCAGCGGCCCCTTCGTAGGCTTCATTCTCGCCGTAAGCGACGAGAATCACCGTGGGATTAGCGATTTTCACATCCCCCAAGAGCCGCTTGAAGCCGTCGCTTCGACTACCAAACACGCCGCGTGAATCGCCCCAAACTGTGTCGCCACTCCAGCCGAGGTTGCGAAACTTCAGATTGAGGTGAGGCAAAGCGGTAGTGACAATCGCTTCAAAGAAATCGCAGGTTTGCATCCGCTCGATAAACGTGCCGCCGAGCAGCACAACACGATCGCCATCACGAAACTGAAAGTGTCCTTCTTCGCGATGGGCCGCCTTCGCAGGAGCTTCAGCAGTTACAGGTACGATCGCGGAGACAGCACCCCAAGGGGCAATCTTCCCAAAGCCGCCGAGCACAGCAGCTGGCTTCCAGCCCGGAGCTTCAAACTTCGGAGCAGCCCAGCCGCGTGAAGGGCGATCGGTGCAGCTGAAACCGGCATCGCTGACAATCTCCACCGGCGCGCCACTTTCGGGAGTTGCCGTGAGCTTGAAGACCAAACCGGCGGGATCGGCGCCGTCGTTACCTGCTTCGATCGCGACTACATTCACACCGACTTGGAGGTGCTTTGTGAGATCGACTTGGTTGAGCTGATTCCAAGAGTCGCCACTAGCGACCGAGGTTCCGTTCACGATCAGCTGAAAGCGATTGTCGGCCGTGATGATCGCGCTGGCCGACTTTAGCTTCGGCAGTTCGAACTCGCGGCGAAAATAGACTTTGCCAGCAGCCGCTTTCGTACCGGCAGCGGGATCGTTCCAGATCCACTGGGGCTCGATCCCCCGCGCTGTGGATGAAATCGAGACGAGGACTAGCCATGCGTAAAGGAAATTCCGCAGCACGAGAGAGGCTCCAGCAGAATTGCGGGGAACAGGTCGGGTAAGCATCAGGCCACTCAGAAAATCGAGCGGGACCGAAGATCATCTAGTTTGATTGGAGCCGACACAAGTTGCGAGGCAGAATTTACGTGCGTGCGAACAGCACAGGGGTGGGTAACCACTGCCCAGCAGACTTGTATGACAAGTGAAATATGACCGAAAAACCGGCGAAAATCAACAAAAAAGCGAAGCTTGATTCGCCAGGAACCAAGCTTCGCCAAATTCGGTCATCAACTGCATGGAATCGGTGGTCGAGCCGCCAACTTGAGCGACCAGGTCTGATTCTTACGTTTCCAGGTCGTTACGGGCAGGTTCGAGAGGCTTGGTGTTCTCTTCGGTTTCCTGCATTTCGCGCCAAGGCTTCTTCTGCTTATAGAACTCGAGTTCTTCCTTCAGCTGATCTTTCACTTCGTCCCCATCGCCCGCTTCGACCGCTTTGGTCGACCACTTGATGGCGTTTTCCCAGTCCCCTGCCTCGGCATAGCCGGCTGCAAGCGTGCTCAGGATATGGGCTTTCTCGAACTTCGTGAGTTCGCAAGCTTTCATTCCAAGTTCGATCGAGCGTTTGCTGTTACGAACGGAATCGTCTTTCGAGGTTGCCATCACCCACGCCAAGTTGTTGAGCACACCGGTATCGTCGGGCTCGACACTGAGGGCCTTTTCGTAGTCGGCAATCGCTTCTTTGTGCTTGCCGATGCTCAGCAGCGCATCGCCACGAACACGGAGGGCTTCGGAGTTGGCGGCATCGTTTTCGATCAGCTGATCGAGCACTTCAATCGCTTTGCGGGGGCGTTTGTCGGCCACATAGTAGCTTGCCAGTTGCAAACGATACTCGGCGTTCTGCGGATCGGCCTGCAGCAGCAACTGCAGGTCGGCAACTGCTTCGGCAATTTTGCCCTTTTGAGCGGCGAGCAAGCTCCGGAGCATGATCGCCTGCGGCAGATCGGGGCGAACGGCGAGTGCCTTTTCAACGTCCGCTTTGGCAGCTGCATCGTTTCCTTCTGCAGCATGCAAGCGACTACGGAGCAGCAGAGCTCCAAGATCATCGGGGCTGATTTCGAGCGCTTCGTCGAGATCCTTGAGAGCCGACTTGAGATCGTCCTTCAGGACGTAGATGCGTGAACGAAGGGTGTAGCCGAGCGAAAGCTTAGGAGCAACTTCGATCAGTTTATTGGCCTGAGCGAGTGCTTCGTCGTACTTCTTCAGGTTCGTGAACGCTTCCGAAAGCGCTGCAATGGCGGTAGGGTTATCGCCGTTCTTTTCGACGAGCTTTTTGAGGTCCTCGACCGCTTTGTCGTTCTCTCCCTTTTCTAGGTAGATGAGCGCCCGCCCTTGCCATGCTTCAACGTTTTCAGGATCGGCATCGACAGCAGCGGAGAGATCGGCGAGCTTCTTTTCTTCGTCTTCAGAAAGTGCTGCCCGGAGGACGAGGATTTTCGAGAGTTCCCGAACATTGTCCTCTTTCTTCAGCAGCTTGATCGCCTCGTCGAGCGAGTCCATGGCGATTTTGGTATCACCACCAGGGAGCACGTTGAGCTTTGCCAGCAGCACGTGGGCATCGGGGAGCTTGGGGTTATTGGCAAGTGCCTTTTCGAGATCGCGCAGGGCATACTGCCGAATGAGGGGCCACTTTGGGCTCGGAGGGGTCTGCTCGAAAATGGCAGCAGCGAGTCGTTCGGCGTGCTGATAAGCCGTGGCGGCGAGCATTTCTTTGGCAAAACCAGCCTGACCGTCATCCAGCCCCTTTTTCAGGGCCGATTCGGTGAGGGTGATAATTTTTTCGAGGTCGGCCAGCGTTTCGGCTGACAGCTGAAGCTCGGTCGCTTGATCGAGTTCGGCCTGACCTTCACCAGCGGCAAAGGCGTGGGGTATTCCCGTAGCGAGGGCCAGCGAGAGAGTGCCGAGGGCGCACAGCTTACGAAAAAAGCGAACGTTCAAAGTCCAGCGGTGAATCATCGAGCGATCCTCCAAAAGCGGCAGGCGACACTTCCGTCGCGTGGGAAAACGAGGGTTCAGTGCCGAGTTGTTGTCGAACTAGCAATGCAATCGCGCAGCGAGGGCGATTCATCGACCCTACTGATTATGACGAATTCTCTAGCTTCGTGCCATGCGAATGTGGTGAGGTTATAGAAAGTGGGGGCAAAGCGGGTTTCGCGCGGGAAAATCAGGGATTTTTGACGTACTAGCGACATGCTCGCTGAAGATTGCTGGCCCGCCAGCGAACGCTTTAGAAGGGACGAATTCAGTGCCGCCGGTTTCACGCCCGGTCGCGTTGAACAGAGGTCGCCTGAGCACTACACTTGCGTGCTTAGCGTGCTGGGATGCACGCAACGCGAGAACCTTTCCTCGAAACTTCTCTCCGCCAACTTCGTAGCCAGGTGCAAAGCCGACGATGGACCCCCTGCATTTGTGCATCGCGATTGGTCCTTTGGCGGTCTATCTGATCGTGCTGGGGATGATCAACCTCAGTCGACGCCCAACGATGACGACCGGCCAGCGCGACGTCGGTGCCCTGGGGATCGCCATCCTGGGATTCGTAGCTGTCGGGCCGATGGAGCTCTTTTTTCCAGAACGGGCGGTCGAGCAGTTCGGTGAATGGGTCTGGGCGATGCTGCTAACGCTCTACATCCTGGGGCTGGTGCTCGTCGTTTTGCTGATGCGTCCTCGACTCGTCATTTACAACACCACCACTGAACAGCTGCGCCCCGTTTTGACGCAAGTCGCTTCACGACTCGATCCCGAGGCACGCTGGGCAGGTGAAAATCTGGTTCTCCCGCAACTGGGAGTGAACCTGCATCTCGAGCCGTTTTCGATTCTCAAGAACGTGCAACTGGTTTCGAGCGGACCCCAGCAGAACTTTTATGGCTGGCGGCGATTGGAGCAAGAACTCGGCGCGGCGGTGCACCAGTCGCGCGGCACTGTCGCCACGTTTGGGATGATCTTTGTGCTCAATGGCATCTTGATGATGTCGCTTGTCAGCTTTTGGCTCTATCGCGATGGCCAAGCGGTGATGACTGCTCTTGATGAAATGCTGCGGCGTTAGCCCCACATATGCTCACCTTGCTTCAACATCACGCGCGATCGATTGCTATCGGACTCATCGCAACTAGCGCCGCGCTGCTTCTGTTGGCCTTGCTTCTCGCGACCAAACCAGCACTGCTCGCGATCGCTGTGGGTGTGGCAAGCTTGGGTGGAATTCTGGCGATTGCGGCGGCAATTACGCAAGTCTATTCGCATCGTCCACTCGCCGAGACAGAGCTCGAGTCGGCGCGACGTGCCATCGAAGCCTCGCGAAAAGAACTCGCGCAAGAGAAACAATCGCTCGATGAGCTGCGCAACTCGGCAGCCGAGCTTTTAGGCCGTGAACTGGCCGATCTCGACAGGCGTCAGCAGGAGTTTGGTTCGCGTCTCGCCACGTTCCACGAGTGGATGGAATTTCCCCAGCCAATCACGCTTGTCGCCGATCAGCCGATCGAAACGGTGGCAGCTGAGCAGAAAGTGCTTGTGGAAAAAGATCGGCAACTTTCGACGCTGCTGAAAGAGGAAACCAAGATCCTCTACGACAATATTTTGTCGAATAAGTACGTGATTGAAGGCCGGATTAACGTCCCCGCAGTTCGTAACGATGTGCAGGTGCTGGCCGAAAAGGTAGCGAAAATCTATCAACCCGAGATTTCGCAGCCGCTGCTCGAAACAAGTTTGTCGCGTGTGCTGAAAGCACTCAGCCGCACGTCGCTGCAAACTCTGGTGGTGCTCGATAGTTTGCCGCTGCAGTTGCAGCATCAAAGCTTTGGCCAGTTGCACGGCTATTTGCGTTCAGCTGTGCAGGCATATCGGGTGTACAAATCGTCGGAGCCATACTGGCCTTACGTAAACACGGCGTACTACCTCAGCCGCATGGCAATGGGAGCCAATCCCCTGACTCTTTCGGCCTGGTGGCTCGTGGGAACGATTGGTAAGCAAGGTGCCGCTGCTGTTGCCACCCGTTTGGTGAACCATCATGCGCTGAAGTTCCTGAGCGATATCGTGCGCGTGATTGGCTACGAAGTTGCCGCGCTCTATAGCCCCGAGTTTCGTTATCGCGATCCGAACTGGATTTACGCGGCAGAGCTCACTAGTTTAGTTGCCTCGTTTCCCCTTTCACGCGATGGTCTCGCGCGCTCGATGCAAGAGATCGGCAGCTTGGAACTACGGAGCGAGTACGACCGGATTTTCTTCTATCGTGCCTTGGCAGCGCATCAGAGTGGACTAGTGCGCGATTATGTTTCGGCTGGCAAGCTCTCGAGCGAACATCGTCGCGCCATTGCCTCGCGACTCGAACGTTTCTTCGAGTACCACGTGCATGGCAAGACTCCCGACCGCGTGAAGAAGTGGAAACAAGGAGTCGAAGAACGGCTCGGCATTAAGCTACTGGTGAGCAGCGCGCAGTCGGGCCAGAGTGTCAACGAGCAAGTTGTTTCGGCGATTCGCGGACTAGCCAGTTTTCTGCTCGCGGTAAAGTTGCTCGAGCCACAGGAACTGCGGCCTTTGCTCGCCTCGACGCGGCTGATTGGCCTCGTGGCCAGTGACATGCAAACCAAAGTGCTCGATGAAATTGAGTCGAATCCCCCTTATTTTCTCGAGCATCCCGATTTGGATGTCGATGGTGATTTGCCACGCAAGTTTGTCGAAGATCTGGCGATGCTGCATGCTCGCACAGCCCCGCGCAGCATCGAGATCGAAGTCTCAATTGTCGAAATGGCAACTTACTTGCGACTTCCAGCGGCTTCGATTCAAACCGCCATCGAAAAGCACTTGCTCGATCAGTTTGTGCATGTTTGTGGCGAGATCGCGGGGGTGAAGAAGCCGCCAGTTGCAGTGGCTCGCGCGGTGCTCGATCTGATGGCTGGGAGCAAGCAATTGACGCTGCTCTATGGGAACGCCACGATCGATCGGATATCCGAAGTGATTACGACCACAGAGAAGGCCGGTACCAGTAGTGGTGAATACTGGCTCACGGGGCGAAGCGATGAACTGTGGCTGATTGAAATCGGAGCCAACTCGCGCATTGTGTGGAAGAGCGACAGCAGCGTGACGGCGCAGGCCAAACGGAACTATCTCTCAACGACTTGCCAAATCACCGGGGGCTTGTGGCTCGACGGCGAAACCTTTGTCAAGAAGCCTTGGAACATCGAACTGGCGGCCGGGATGCTCAGCAGTTTTCAATCGTACTTTGGTCCACTGCTCGATCGCTGGCCTCCGCGCGGGACCCAAATCGCACGGCGCGACTCGACGGAATGACTTGTGCCAAGCTTTCGCATAATTGGCTGCCGAGTCGTGCATCGACGAACCGATCGAATCACACTTCGTTCAGCCTCACCAGGATGGATTTGAGCCAGCGTTTGCCCCGAATGAGTAACTGAGCATGAGACCACCTCTGACGCTTCGCGACAAATGCCTGTGGTGGCTCGCCACCTGTTTCGGGCTCGGTTGCAGCCCCTTTTTTCCCGGCACATGCGGCGCGCTGCTCGCCATTCCGATCTACCTAGCTACCGTTTGGATCTTCCCGAGCGAACCTGCGCAGACGATTGCAATTGGCGTATCGCTTTTGTTTTGGACCATCGTGACGATTGTGCTCGGTGGCTGGGCTGAGAAATATTGGAGCCGAAAAGACTCGCAAGTTTTCGTCACCGACGAGGTGGTGGGGCTACTGGCAACGGTGTTTTTGTTTCACCTTACCGGAGCACCTTGGACGACGCTGGCATGGGCATTTCCTCTGACCCGCGTGATTGACATTGCCAAGATTCCCCCCGCCAAGCAGCTCGAATATCTCCCCCAAGGATGGGGCGTCGTGGCCGACGACCTGATGGGGTCGGTTTACACCGCTTTGCTCCTCCATTTGATCTTCTATTTGGCCCCAAGCTGGTTTGGCGCCTGATGATCGGATGATTGGCGACGGATCGTAGCAATTCTGACAGCTGTAGCTTGGGGAGCGGTTCTTCGAAAAAAGTCGAAGAATTTGAGGATCGAAATAGCGGCGGCCGTACATCGGCGTCGTCTATAATGGAGGGGTGGTAGATCACACCGCTCCGCCGGTCGTGGGGCCACACGACTCTCCTCTTCTCGCGGATTGGCTGCAAGCATGGCTAGTGGTACCGCATCGCGTTTGCCTGCCTCGAGCGATTCAGCATCCACGCTGAAGCTCGATCAGCAGCAAGCAATCCTCAGCGAACTACGTCGCACCGGTCGTCAGGTGAAACTGACCGATCTCGCCGGGCAACTTCTACTGTCGGGCATCGCTCTGATCTCGGTGCTGCTGCTGCTCGCCATCATCGACCACTGGGTGATGCCACTCGGTTTTTGGGGACGCCTGGTTTCAGCCACCGCCATTGTGGCTGCTGTCGTTTGGTTTGTGATTGTGCGACTAGCTCCGCTGCTGCTCCATCGGATTCATCCGTCGTATGCCGCGCGAACGATCGAGAACAGCACACCTGCCCTGAAAAACAGCTTGATCAACTTTTTGCTCCTTCGCGAACAACCCGGCGTGGTGCGCGAGGTGGTGCTCGAAGCAGTGCAAAGTCGCGCTGCTGCTGATATCAAATCGGTGCCCATCGAAACCGTGGTCGATCGCACGCGTGTGATCCGCCTGGGGTATGTGCTGTGTGGCGTGATGGCGGCGCTTGCGATTTACAAGATCGCTTCCCCCAAAGATCCGTTTCAAACTTTCGCCCGGGTCGCACTTCCGTTTGCTGAAATCGCACGCCCCTCGCGCGTCACTATTGCCGAGGTAACTCCCGGCTCGAGTGATGTGTTTCATGGCGAGCAAGTAAAAATTGCCGCACGCATTCGAGGCATTCGAGCGAGCGAGACGGTGATCGTTCGCTATAGCTCGCGAGATGGATCGATTGTCGATCGCGATGTTGTAATGCAATCGATTGCCGGTGATCTATTCTTCGAAGCGCGCATTCCTGAGGTTGCTTCGAACTCGGCTGACACTGGCATTACACAAGACCTGCAGTACATGATCCTGGCCGGGGACGCTGAAACTCCGCTGTACGAACTGCGTGTGAAATCGGCCCCCACGATTGTGGTCAGTAAGGTCGAGTATCAATATCCCGCTTACACGAAACTTCCATCGCGCGTGGTCGAGTTGCAGGGAGATTTGCAAGCGATCGAAGGGACCGTTGCCACCATCTATGGCAGCACCAGTCATCCGCTGCAATCAGCCATCATCGACCTCGATTACAACGAGAAAACACGACTCGCCGCTCAGTCGCTTTCGATGACAATCGCAGGAGAAACGAGCGCAAGTTATCCACTGAAAATGAGCGTCGCCCCAGGTAGTGGCGAATCGCGTCCATCGAACTATCAGCTCCGCTTTACGAGCAGCAATCAGCTCGCAAGCCAAAACCCGATTGTGCATCGCGTGGAGGTGATTCGAGATCTCGCTCCCGAAGTGCAACTCTTACAGCCGAAGCTTCCGCTCGTTGAAATTCCGCTCGATGGCTCGTTGACAATGGAAGTGCGCGCGGTCGATCCCGACTTCGCGCTCCGCAGCGTGCATCTGACGGGAACACGCGAGCAAGACGAGATTGTTCGTCATCCGATTCTCGAAGAAACGCTCAGCGGACCTCCCCAGACAACGGCGAACTATAAGTTTGTCCCCGCCCAACATAAGCTGGCCGTTGGCGATGAGATTACGTTCGTCGCGATTGCGGTCGACAACAAAACCGACAGCGTGTCAGGAATTCCTGCTGGCAACAAAACCGTGTCGCCATCGGTGGTGGTGCGCATCGTCGATTCGGTGGGCCGAGAAGATGGATCAGGGGGCGCGAGCGACAATCGCAACGCCGATCCCACGATGGACGACGCCCCCAAGCCAGAAAAAGCGGTCGATCCAGCGCAAAAGAATGGGGACGGAAACACTGATCCGACCCAGCAGCAACCGGGGAGCGAGAATTCAGCCAAGCCACCGATGCCGGGCAACAGCGGATCGCAAAAGCCGAAGAGCAATCCGGCCGATGGGGGCAATTCATCATCCCCGATGTCGAACCAGCCGATGCCGAGTGGACCTCCGTCGGGTGATCCGATGGAATCCGGCTCCAAGCAACCCGATGGAGCCAGTGGCGAGCAAAAGAAGCCAGGCGAAAACGATACTTCCAAGAGTCCTCCCGGTGAGAAGCCAATGGATGACTCGAGCAGCAAACCGATGGAAGGCTCCGAGGGAGATAGCGGCATGCCGATGCCCGGCAGCGGCGACATGGGTAAGCCGATGGAAGGGTCGTCGAGTGAAACGGGCAAGCCTCAAGAGGGTGCTGGCCAACCGATGGAAGGTGGCGAAAGCGGAGGGGCCCCGCAGCAAGGGACATCCGCTGCCGGAAGTCCACCGCCAGGAAGTGGTGATTCCGGCGATCCAAAGTCGAATAGCCCCACCGAATCCGGACCCATGAACGGCGATCCTTCAAGTGGTGGTCAAGGTGATCAGGGTCAGTCGTCGAGCAATCCTGCCAGTGGACAGCCGCAGCAGTCAACAACCGACAGCAGCCAAGGTGGAACTCCCGGCGGCGATGCATCGGGAGAGGCCTCTGGCACGTCCAACGACGCTGGAACGCAAGGGAGCGGCCGACCCTCAAACAGTGGACCTCAGCGTGCCGGCGATGGACCTGGAAGTGGCAAGCCTCACGATGGTGAAGTCATCGACGAGGTCCTCAACTACCTCAAAGAAAAGCAGAAGCAAAATCCGAGCCCAGCGAGCCAAGACAACACGGATAATTCGACGAAGAATACCGAAACCAATCAGGTAACCACGCCGAAAAACTCTGCTTCTGGCGCAAGCGATCCATCGGCCGCGCCTCAACCAGGAAGTCCACCACCAGGTTCACCCGAGCAAGGCACTGGCGCGCAGCCGCAAGAGAGTGGCGCGAAACCCAGCGATGCTGGTTCACCTTCTGCCGGTACACCACCAACTGGAACCCCGAAACCCAGCGATCCGAAGCAGCCTGCCGGGAACGAAGCAACTGGCGGCGCCTCGCCGGCAACTGGTGACAAACCACAGCCCAGCGGCACAAAGCCGAAAGATCCCCAGGGTGCCAGCGGAACCCCTTCGCAAGGAGACACCACGGCCGAGAAGCCCGAGAATTCTCCCGGCGGCGATTCGCGCGGCGCGTCGAAAACCAAGCCTGAAGAGCAAACGCCCGAGGGTTCGGAAAGCAGCAAACCATCGTCGCCAGGACAAGGGACGACAGGCGAAGCTGGCGACGGCAATGCGTCGCAGCAAGACAAGGGCTCGGGTGCGTCGCAAGAACAAAATCGCGATCGCCCCAAAGATCAAACCGGGGGACCTAAGAATTCGTCCTCGAGCGAAGCTAGTGCTCCCAGCGGCAGTAAAAAACAGTCGAACAGCAAGGGGGGCGACTCTGGCGATCGCAGTGGCGGAGGTAGCGCGGGGGGAGGCCAACCGGGGGGACAAGCGGGAAACGATTCCGCTGGCAGCAACAGTTCTGCCGACACCGGCGCTGGTAAATCGAGCGAACAAGGCAAGGGCGAGTCGGGCGAGCAAGGTGGCGAGGGAACCGAGCAATCAGCTTCCGCCGAAGGTGGCAAACCTTCCGGCGAAAAAGGGAGCGGCAATTCCTCGCGCGCTTCAACTTCAGGAGACAAACAGGGAGCTGGAGCCCCACCCAAATCGAACCCAGAACAAGGGAATTCCGACGCCACCGAAGGGGCCCCTGCTTCCAATAACCAAGGAGCTGGGAGCAAAACCGGCCCTGTTGTTGGCGGTGGCAAAGAGGGAGATCGCGGTGCAGGCACCTACGACAAATCGGGCCCGGCGACCGAAGGGGATGCCGTGAATCTCGACTATGCTCGCCGCGCTACTGACATGGCACTCGAGCATCTTCGCGATCAGCAGCACGATCCCGATCCTGAATTACTGAAACGTCTGCGGATGACGCGCGATGAAATGAACGAATTCCTTCGACGCTGGGAATCGCTCGAAAAAGAAGCACTCGAAAATCCTGCGAAAGCTCGCGAACTCGATGAGTCGCTCCGCAGTCTTGGAATTACACCTCCCTCGTCACGAACACGAGCCGGTGGAAGTACGAGCGACAACACCCGCGATCTTCGCGACTCGGGCGACCGCACCGCGCCCCCCTCACGCTATCGCGACTTGTTCGATGCTTTCCGCAAAGGGGCAGCACGCTCGTCGAACTGATACGATATCAGCAAGAGGATTTCTCGACATCACAGCGGCAATCTCGCCCCACCTTGGCGAGATTCAGCGGATGTCACTTTCCCAACAATCCGCCCCTCATCGAACCTTGCTCGCCGCTCCTGTCACCGCCCACAACACCTGACGCGACCAACCTCTCCATGACGCTGCTGACGCCTCGCTATCTTGTTGCGTTTCACCCCGAGCATCTTCCCCACTACTTTTGCGATGTCCTCATCATCGGCGGTGGACTTGCAGGACTTCGAGCCGCCAACGCTGTCGATCCGAGCCTGCGTGTCCTCGTGATCACGAAAGATTCTTTCGGCGAATCTAACAGTAACTATGCCCAAGGGGGTATCGCCGGCGTTCTCGATCCCGAAGATCGTTTTGAAGAGCATGTGGCCGACACACTCGTTGCTGGTGGCACACTTTGCGATCCCCAAGTGGTCGAGATGGTGGTTCGCGAAGCACCCGAACGAATCCAGGAGTTGGTCGACTGGGGAACTCATTTTGATAAACAGGCCGGGCAAATTGTGTTGGGTCGCGAAGGGGGACACAGTCGCAATCGGATCGTCCACGCGCTCGGTGACATGACCGGCAAAGAAGTGATGCGAGCCGTGATCGAATACACACGTGCGAAGCCGAATGTACGCATGTGGGAAAAGACCTTCACGCTCGATTTGCTCACCGATCAAGGTGTTTGCCGTGGTGCGATCATTTCATCGCAACATGGCGAACGCATGATGGTGTGGGCTCGTCAAACCATCATTGCCACCGGCGGTGCCGGGCAAGTCTATCGCGAGTCGACCAACCCGCCAGTGGCAACAGCCGACGGTCATGCCATGGCCTATCGCGCCGGAGCTCAGTTGCGCGACATGGAATTCATGCAGTTTCACCCTACCGTGCTCTATATTGCCGGTGGCAGCCGCAGCCTCATCACTGAAGCAATTCGTGGTGAAGGTGGCTGGCTTGTCGACAAAGATGGCATCCGGTTCATGCCCGCCTACGACGAACGAGCTGAGCTTGCGCCGCGTGATGTGGTGTCGAAGGCCATTGTCACGCAGATGGAAAAGACCAAACACTCCTGCGTTTATCTCGACGTGCGTCACCTCGAAAAATCGTTTGTTTTGAAGCGATTTCCAGGCATCGCTGCCGCTTGCAAAAAGTTTGGGATCGACATTACACGCGACAAAATCCCGGTTCGCCCTGGCGCGCACTACATGATTGGTGGCGTCACGATCGACCAAGAAGGACGGACCACCATCGAAGGGCTTTGGGCGGCTGGTGAAGTCGCTTCAAGCGGGCTGCATGGCGCGAATCGTCTCGCCTCGAATAGCCTGCTCGAAGGATTGGTCTACGGTGCTCATGCTGGACTCGCCGCTTCCGAGGCTGCGAAAAAAATGTCTGCCAAGTTCCATGTGTTCGAACTCGAAAGCGCAGTAGCCGACGTACCTACCGATCCACTCGATTTGGGCGATATTCGCAATTCGCTCAAGAGCCTGATGTGGCGTTATTGCGGCGTTCGTCGCGAACGCGATGGACTGCTGGAAGCTCTTGAGCAGGTCGATCAATGGCGACGCTATGTATTGCCCCGCCAGTTTGCCGACATCGGTGGCTGGGAATTGCAAAACATGCTCACCGTCTCGCGCGTGATGATTCAGGCCTCTCTGGCTCGCGAGGAATCACGTGGCGTGCACTTACGAACCGACTTCCCACAGATCGACGAAGAGCACTGGAACCGCCACCTTTGGTTCGAACGGAGCGAACTCGACAGCACCGAACGCCAAGGCACCGCCCAGTAGCCCTCTGACAAATCGAAAATCGCCAGAGAGCGCGACCTATCGTTCAAGCGATTCTGAGAGGTCTCTTTCAATCAACTGCATGTGGCGGGTCATGGCGCGGCGAGCTTCCGCCGGTTCATGCGCTTCGATGGTGGCGAGAATCTTCTCATGCTCAGTCACCGCGAGGCGAAGTCCCGAGTGAGCGATCGTTCGGCGACGCGACTCCTCGAGCAACCCTGCAATCATTGAGAGCAGCATCACGAACAGCGGATTGCCCGATGCCTCGGCCAATCGCTGATGAAAGGCGACATCAGCAGCCGCTGCGGTCTCTAAATCGGTCGCTGCAGCAAGTTGTCGATTCGCATCGCGGAGTGCGGCGATCTGGGGAGGCGTAGCGCGCTGGGCAGCCAGCCCGGCGATTTCAATTTCGAGAGGACGCCGCACCTCAGTCAATTGGTGCAGCGAACCACCAGCGCGACGCATCAACAGCTGAATGCTTTCGACCGAAGCCTGGGCATCGACCGAACGTACCACGGCCCGTTTTCCCTGCGAACCCTGCACGAGGCCACGTGCACGCAGCGTTTGCATCGCCTCGCGAATGACTGTTCGCGACACCCCAAACGCAGCAGCAAGCTCACCTTCCGAGGGAAGCGGGTTTCCGGCAGCCAATTCGCCGCTGACAATCTGCCGCTGCATCGCCGCAATGATGTCGGCCACCAAATTTTCGCGCGGAGCCTGCTGCCAATCTGGCCCCAATTCTGCCGACACCTTCTCCCGGGAGAGCGATCGCAATAGCCCAAGCTTGATCTTGGGGTCGGTTACAGCCATGATCGACCTAGCTTTGCTTTTCATTGACGATCAGAGTCCTGCCTGAACGACTTATCATACAAGATGCTTTTTCGCGATTAAATAGCAAGGCTCGAAAAGTTTTCAGACTTAACTTTATTGACCGGGCCCCTAGCTTTCACTAGGATCGTGACTTGTATGACAAGTACACGGCTTGTATGACAGGCTTTAGCGGAGATACATAACGCATGGCCACCTCTCCTTGGAACTTTGCGGCAATCGTAGCTGTCGGCCTCCTTACACCTTCGCTGATGGCCGCCGAACCGGTCGACTTTACTCGCGACGTGGCCCCTATCTTCGAGCGCCGCTGCATTTCGTGTCACGATGCGTCGACCAAGAAAGGTTCGCTCGACCTCACGAGCTATGCCAGTGCTCTGGCTGGTGGCGATAGCGGCGCAGTGATCGAACCTGGTAAGCCTGCTGAAAGCTACCTGCTTGATTCGATTCGGGCTGCTGCCAACGCAAAACCCGAGATGCCTAAATCAGGGCTTCCGCTCACCGCTAAGGAGGTAGCGACGATCGAAACATGGATCGCCGAGGGTGCCAAGTGGCCCGAGGGAAAAACGCTCGTTGATAAGAGCCTTGCCGACCTTGCTTGGTGGTCGCTTGAGCCGATGAAGCGTCCTGCGATTCCCGATCTTGCTCCCGCTCAGACAAAACTGGTTCGCAATCCAATCGACGCTTTCCTTTTGGCAAAGCTCCAAGAGCAGGGACTTACCTACAACCCCGAAGCCGATCGTCGTACGCTGCTCCGTCGCCTGTTTTTCGATCTTGTCGGGCTCCCACCATCGCCCGAAGAAGTCGAAGCTTTCCTGAAGTCCGAGGATCCGCAGGCGTATGAGAAACTGGTCGACGATCTACTCAGCCGCCCCGCCTATGGCGAACGCTGGGCACGCCATTGGCTCGACATCGTGCACTACGCCGATACCCACGGCTACGACAAGGATCAATTGCGGCCGAACGCTTGGCCCTATCGCGACTACGTGATCCGCTCGCTCAACAGCGACAAACCGTATCGCCAGTTTCTGGAAGAACAGCTAGCCGGGGATGTGCTCTATCCCGGGACAGCCGATGGAATCGAAGCACTCGGATTCATTTCGGCAGGTCCGTGGGATTTCGTCGGTCACGCCGAAGTTCCCGAGACCAAAATCGATGGCATGATGGCCCGCAACCTCGATCGCGATGACATGGTGACCACCACCATGAATGTGTTTTGTAGCCTCACCACACAATGTGCACGCTGCCACAATCACAAATTCGATCCGGTCAGCATGGATGACTACTACAGCCTCCAGGCAGTCTTTTCGGCTCTCGATCGGGCCGACAGAAAGTACGATGCCGATGCGACGGTCGCTAAGAAGCGGATGGAACTCACCCAGTCTGTTGTGGCCATCGAGAAGCGAATCACCGACCACCAGAGCAGCCTTGCGTCGGACGCGTCAGAAGAGATCGCAAAAATCGACGAGCGCATGAAAGCGCTGACGGCAATGCTGCGTGGTGAGTCGCCACGCAGCGAGTTTGGCTATCACAGCGGACTCACCAACAATCAATCGGAGGCCAAGTGGGTCCAAATCGATCTCGCCAAGAGCGAAACGATCGAGCGTTTGGTGATCATTGGCTGTCACGACGACTTCAACAACATCGGCGCAGGTTTTGGTTTTCCGATCCGTTATCGGGTCGAGATTTCGGATGACGCCAAGTTCCAGGCAGGTGTGACCACGATTGTCGATCGAACCGAGAGCGACAATCGCAACCCCGGAATTGCTCCGCAGCAATTCGACATCGATCGGAAGCAGGGGCGATTCGTACGCATCACGGCAACGAAACTTGCGCCACGTCAAAACGATTTCAATTTCGCGCTCGCTGAAGTGCAAGTTTACGGTGCGTCGGGAGTGAATCTTGCTGCTGGCAAGTCGGTTCAAGGTTACGACACGATCGAAGCACCACCTCGCTGGCGCGCTAGTAATTTGGTCGATGGCATCTACATGGGCGAAGGTGCGGAAGCGAGTGGGGAACTGAAGCAGCTTGCAGCATCGCGCGAGAAGATTGTCGAGGCAGCGACCACGCCGGAGTGGCGCACGCAACTTGCCTCGCTGAAAGCGGATCTCGCTAAACAGCAGGCGGATTTGGCCGCACTCCCCCCGCAGCAAACGGTGTACAGCGGAACGATTCACACCGGTGGTGGGACGTTTTCGGGAACTGGTGGCCGTGGTGGAAAACCTCGCGATATTTTTGTGCTCGATCGTGGCGAAGTCACCAAGCCACTGCGACCCGTTGGTCCCGGCACAGTTCCGGTAGTCCCCTCGCTCCCTTCACGGTTCGACATTCCTGCCGATGCTCACGAATCGGCTCGACGCGTGGCACTGGCCAAGTGGATTGGTCACAACGACAACCCACTCACCTGGCGATCGATTGTCAATCGGGTTTGGCAATACCATTTCGGCCGGGCAATCGTCGATTCGCCCAACGATTTTGGTCGGATGGGACAACTACCAACCCACCCCGAATTGCTCGAGTACTTGGCGATTGAATTCCGCGACGGTGGCGGCAGCATCAAGTCACTTCACAAACAGATTCTGCTGAGTACAGCCTACCGCCAATCTTCGGCAACGCATGCCGCTGGCAACGAGAAAGATGCTGATAATACGCTGCTGTGGCGCATGAACCGCAAACGGATCGACGCCGAATGCGTTCGCGATGCCACGTTGGTGCTCGCGGGAAAAATGCAAACGCAAATGGGTGGCCCTGGCTACTGGGATTTCGTACTCGAAAAGCCGCAACACTCCCCTCACTACGAGTACCAAAAGCAAGATCCCGACGATTTAAAAACGCATCGACGCTCGATCTATCGCTTCATTGTGCGAAGTGCCCCCGATCCCTTCATGGAATCGCTCGATTGCGCCGATCCTTCACTCCTCGTCGACAAACGAAATGAAACGATCAATGCACTTTCGGCCCTCACGATGCTCAACAACAAGTTCATGGTTCGCATGAGCGAGCACTTGGCAGAGCGGATCGCTAAGGAGCATGCTCAGCCAGAAGCACAAACCCGACGGCTCTATCAACTGGCTCTCGCGCGGGAGCCCAGTGCGGGAGAACTCGCCGCTGTCACGGCACATGTGAAACAGCATGGTCTCGCCAGTAGCTGTCGCATGATGCTGAATTTAAGCGAGTTTGTGTTTGTGGATTAGTGGATTGCGACGGCAATCGACGCTCTGGGATAACGTTCTGAATCAACGAGATATGGCCATGAATAGCAGTCCCTTTCATCAGCAAAACACTCGCCCTAGCCAATCGCTCACCAGGCGCGAGATGCTGTGGCAATCGGGAGGTGGACTCGGCGGCATCGCAGCTGCAATGCTGATGGCTGGCGATGGCCTGCTCGCTCAAGACAGCGCATCATCCCAAGCAAAACAGCCCTTTCCGACGACTCCTGGCATACTAGGTGGAGTGCTTCATCACCCGCCGAAAGCCAAGCGGGTTGTGCAGCTGTTCATGTCGGGCGCAGCGAGCCACATCGACCTGTGGGACTACAAACCCGAACTCGAAAAGCATCACGGCGAGCCCTCTGATTTCGGTGAGAAAGTCGAGGCCTTCCAGAACGGGCTCGGTCCCTGGCTCAAAAGCCCATGGTCGTGGAAAGCTCATGGCGACTGCGGCAAGATGCTGAGCGAAATCACCGAGCCGATGGGCGCATGTGTCGACGACATGGCCTTCATCCACAACATGGTCGGAAAGACCGGCGTGCATAGCCAGGCCACTCTGCTGCAAGCTACCGGTTTTGTTACGCCAGGATTTCCGGGCATGGGTGCTTGGATCAGCTATGGACTAGGGAGCCTGAACGACAATCTTCCTACCTTCGTGGTGCTCCCCGATCATCGTGGGTTTGGTCCGAGTGGTCCCAAAAACTGGGCGTCAGGTTTCTTGCCAGCACAACATCAAGGAACTGTTATCCGCCCCGGTACAGCATCGCCTATCAACGATTTGTTTCCTCCCGCTTATGCCAACCAATCGCGTGATGAAGAAGCAGCGATGCGGGCGCTAATGGCCAAGCTCAACACCGAGCATCAAAACGAACGTCCTGGTGATTCGCGGCTGGAAGCGCGTATCAAGTCCTACGAACTTGCGGCACAGATGCAGTTGAGCGCACCCGAGGCGCTCAACATTGCCGATGAACCCGCGCATATCCTGAAGCTCTATGGACTCGACCACGGAAAAACGAGCTTTCCCGACGAAATCAACGAGGTAGAGGAAACGGAATACTTTGGGCGCAAGTGCCTTGTTGCGCGGCGACTACTCGAGCGCGGTGTCAGGTTTGTCCAAATCTGGTCGGGGTGCGACAACGGTTTTCCGCGTCGCAATTGGGATTCGCACGAGGATCTGAAGCGCGATCACGCGCCACTGTCGCTGGGGATGTCGCGCGGCGCTGCTGGTCTCATCCAAGACCTGAAACAGCGTGGCATGCTCGAGGACACGATCGTGCTCTGGACCACCGAATTTGGTCGCATGCCGTCGAGCCAAGGTACCGTGGGACGCGATCACAATCCTTACGTATTCACCAACTGGCTGGCCGGAGGTGGTGTGAAGGGGGGCGTTTCTTATGGCCCCAGCGATCAATGGGGCTTTCGACCACTCGACCGCGAACATCCCACACAGGTCTACGATGTGCATGCCACCATCCTGCACTTGCTGGGTATCGATCACACGCGTCTCACGCTGCGGCATAATGGTATCGATCGGCGTTTGACCGATGTGCACGGCCATGTCATTCGAGATGTGATTGCCTAGCGGCTTTCCTTCATTGCCGTGCGATCAGCCGCACGACAATGAAGATGCGCCCGACTTTCCGGCTACTCTGTTTACGCAAAACGTTCGACCTGGGGTGAGAATTGTCGAATTACGCTTGACGATATGCGGCCCTCGAAAAAACAATACTGGCTTCTCGAGAAAAATCGAATCTTGCTATTGGATGAACTGCTGACTGGCCGATACAAAGCGACAACCGGTCACCCTGCGAACGGCGAGGGAACCGTTGCTCCCCACTGAACTGGGCGGCACGCACCACGATCCACAACTTGATTTGCCTCCAAGCCCAACTAAGCTCGGAGCTCGAGTCCTCTCCAAATTCGTATCAACGAAACATGGGGGTTTACCATGTGGAGCAGGATTGTTGTCGCGTTTTCTGGTCTCGCTATTGCCGCCGAAATCCTGGGGGCTGCCGACATACTCGGCGGTGGGCTCGGGGTCTTAAGACAGGCTGAGGCACAATCGCCCGCTGCATCGATGCCGGTGCTGGCGAGCGACAGCCGCTATGCCCTGCTCTTGCATGATCACTGGCTTCGTATGGAAGTGATCGGCGGTCAGCTGACACTGATCAACGGACGCTGCGGAAACAGCCGAACCGCTGCCGTCGGAACTGAGCACGATGCCGTGCGTCAGAATCTGGCGATTCAGCTCCACCCCAATTTAGTCGTGGTGCACTTCGAATCGCACGCCGACGGGGATATCGTTTCGGTCGATTCCGACCGCGAGAAACGGCTTGTTATCGAGCGTCGCGAAGCTGGCGCCGACGAACCGCTGCTGCTGTATCGCCAAGAGACCTCTGGCAAGGTCGAGTTGGTGGTTCGTGAGAGTGGTGAAAAACAAGTTTACACCGCTCCAAGCTTCTGGCACCTGCTACTCTCGCACGAAGAGGTGGCGACGGAACAATTGATTCCGCTGCTGGAAGCGATGCGTCCTCACTGGCAACTTGCGGAACAAGTTCGCAAGCTGCGCCGGCATATGGTGTCGATGGCGGGGAGCAGCGAGCTTGCGGCACGCGAGCAGTGGCTGTTGTGGGTGAAGGATTTGGCGAGCAACGATTTTCCAACGCGTCAACTGGCCGATCGCAAGCTACGCTCGGCAGGACAAGCGGTGATATCGGTCCTCTCGCGAATCCCAAGCGGTGAGCTTGATGCCGAACAGCGGCGCCGCATTCGTACGATCATTAGCGACCTGCGCGATCAGGCGCACGACACCCCTGAACGAGTTGCGAGCTGGATGATCGACGATCCCACGGCCTGGATTTCGCTCCTCGATAGCGACCAAACACTCGAGCGTCGCCATGCCTCGGAGCAGCTGACGCTGCTGCTCGGGGAAGTGGTTTCATTTGATCCACTAGCCCCGCGGAACGTTCGTGATCAGCAGATCGTGGAATTACGTCTGCGTCACTTGCATGCGGGGCGTTAGAACGCGCCGACTGATCCTCAAAAACTAATCCCACCACCACTGATGTCGCGAGAGCGCTCGTGGTTCGTTTTGACTGCGATCTGCTGAGATCAGTCCGTACGTATCGGTTTCGACTGCCTTAGGGGTCGCAAGCTTACGAGGGTCGACCGTCACACCGCCACTCACTCCCGCGACGACATGCTTCGCATTCAGCACGCGGTAGTTGATGATGCTATCAACTTCCTTCGGAGCGACCGAGATCTCCGGTTCATACGCCCCGCCGGGAGCAAAGACTGTGGGCTGCCAAGCAACAAGCTCTGGCAGGTTATGCGAGTCGATCACCGTGCTCATCACCGTGAGGTCAAACACGTTTCGCAAATGGGCATAGGCCGGATACTTAGCCGCCAGCGCATCGAATTGCTTGGTGAAACTCCGTGCAAAACGTGTGTTTAACTCCTCGCTTTTCCCCGTATGAACACGTTCCCCTTTGAGGGTGAGTAGTTCGTTTTCGGAAAGAACCTGAACACTCGAGCCCTTAAGAGCAAAGGCATCGCGGGCTTCGGTTGCCACCACTGCATCGTGGTGCAAGGTGAAATACCAGCGGAGCACACTCATTGGTGGAGGAGCCTCGCCAGGACCAAGTTCGATTGACGAAAGATAGCTCTCGACGCCGAGCACACCCGGTTCGAGCCCCATGCCGACGAGTTTCATTCGATAGTCGGCTTCCACGAGCAGACGCGCCACCTGGGTACGGGGATCAATTCCGTAGACGGTGACATCTTGTTTGCCGAGTGAACTACGAAGATCGCCGAGCCACTTTTCCCGCTCTCGAGCGTTCTTCAGAGGATTGGCCGACCACTTGGTCATCGTCTGCTGAATCGACTCGAGACCTTCTCGGCGCGGAGTAATCGAGCAACCAAACACACCTTCTTTAGAAAGTGCGTGACGAAGGAGAACGACAAAATCGTCGAGCATCACAATCGGCTCGCCGGTGGTGGTGGAGACCATCCGCGATTCGACATCGCTACGCCAATCACCAGCCGGTCCGGCGAGAACGATATCGCCAGTTTCAGGGTAGACGAGCAGGTACTTTACACGGCGCATTCCGGCGAGGGTGCGCATCGATTCGTCGAGCGGCTGTCCGAGCGAAAGTCGCATTGCGATTTCGCGTTCGAGTCGTGTGATCGACACCATACGCAAAATGGATTCGCGGCGGGGATCGCCCGCTGTTCGTTCGGCCTTCGAGCCAGTGGCAGCATCGCGACGTACCATCGCCAGCGAGCGAGATGCGGATTCGTCGACTCGTTTCATCAGCCCAGCCGGGTCGACATAAACACCGCCGGCAAAACCATCGATCGAACCGGGACCACCAACTTCATCCCAGCTCGTGGGGGAGATCGTTGAGGTAATGAGCTCGATTAAGGGATCGAAATCGGCCTGAGCTCCACCACCTCGAGCTCCGGGGGCCGTTGCACCAGGAGAGAAGCGAGCATTTGCGATCTGCGACCAAGCCGCGTTTCGCATCGAATCGCTGGCAATGTCGAAGGTGGTTTCAGCTGCGGCAATCCTGGCACCAGCCGCCACCTGTGCGGCGGCAATTTTGGCAAGCATAGCATCGCGCACATCGCCATCACTAGCGCTGGCTAATGCTCGTGCCGGGGCAAACTCGCCCGCTGCCAGATGGGCTTCCAGATCGCTGGCGGGATCAGCCGCCGAACTTGTGGCTGCTGCTATCAGCAGCGCGAGGGAAGCGAAGTAACGTGCGACTCGGCGCGTCCAAAAAGACTCCATGGGACGACTTCCTTAACCTACGCCTGACCGCCACCAAAGGCCCCTGAAGCAGCGGAAAATGCGTAGACTCTTATCGTCACCCGGCTGTGTTGCGCCGTCAAGAGAATCCGCTACGATTCGCCAAATTCGATTACGGCTGGGTTCGGTAGCTGGCTGTCGAAACGCGATCGGCGGCCGTTCCAAGCTCGGCAAACATCGCTTGTGAAGCGGTATGACTTGGATCGCGGGCCAATGCCGCTTGCACCGAGAGCCGCGCACTCGCAGGGTCGCCTGCAAGCATTTGCACACGCGAAAGCTCAAACAGCAACTCGGCACTCTGGGGGTCCTGACGGCTCGCCGCTAGAAGCGAATTGGCCGCATCGGTGTAGCGTTTCAGGTCCTTCAGGACTAAGGCTTCCCGGTATAGCACCAGCGGTGGTGTTTGTCCCGGTGGGTATTGATCGGCAAGCTGCTGTACCGTGGAAAGAGCCCGCAGCTGTCGATCCTGCTTTTGGTAGACATCAGCCACCGCCAACTGCACATCGGGATAGTGGGCCTGATGCGCCAAGGCTCGATGATACGACGCGAGGGCCTCGTTGTAGCGAGCTTCTTGCTTAAAGACGTCGCCTCGCAGAGCCCAGGCGGCTGCCAGTGAACCATTCGCCTCGATCGCCAGGTCGGCTTGCTCGAGCGCGCGAGGCAACTGCCCTACCGAAAGATACATCTGCCCCAATTGAATGCGGCGGAGCGGGTCGCTGCCACTCAACCTGACAGCCTGCTCCATGTGAGCCACCGCTTGCTCGCGGTTGCCCCGCTGCCAAAGCGATTCGGCAAGACCGCAGCGTGCACGTTCGTCGGCCGGACACTGCTGTACGGCTGATGCATAAAACTGCTCGGCCCGATCCCATTGGCCCCGTCGCTGGGCGTCGGTACCACGAATCGAAAGCTCGCGAGCCGCCGAGATTTGTTCATCGGGCTGACGGCAACGTAGCGCTCGGCAACCACTCGAACAACAGATCACGGCGATCAGCGTCACAAGCAGCCCGCAGCGAGCGCACCACGATCCGGCCTGACAAGCAAGCGGAGCGATCGTCGTCCAGTCGGTGCGTGCTAGCGTCACTCGCAATCGGTTCCTTCCCGAGCCACGTGCCAAGGCATCTTGCCAGGCTGCGATACCACTCCAAAACAGTGGCCTCAGAGCCACTTATCGTCGTTTACGCTGCCGAGTCGCAACAGGTTCTCGCGACAACCTTCAGCAGCTGCCGAAATTGGCTGTTGCGCAAGAATTCAGGCGGGCTATACCTTTTCTAACGCTGGGTGCCAACGGCAACTTTCTCACGCGCAACTGCTAGCAGCTTCGAACACACCCGCGTTCGCCCATCTCACCCCGCTTCCGAACCTCGACCTGGCGCGGTACGGTGCAAGAGTCGATCGAGTTTCTTAGCTAGCACTCCCTCTCCCGCGAGCCTGCTAGCTCATTCCCTGCCGAGAAGGTTTGCTCTCATGCCGTTGGTCTATAAGCAATTTGGTGTCGAGCTGATGTACCCCGAAGGGTGGACCATCACCGAAGAAATGACCGACGACTGGCCCCGGACCGTCACGCTGCAGAGCCCCAACACCAGCTTTTGGACACTCACCGCCTACCCGGCCAATTATAAGATCCTGGAACTGATCGACTTCCACGTCGATAGCCTGCGTGAGGAGTTTCCCGATCTCGAAGTGCTCGAATCGAAGGAAGAATTCGTCGACGCCAGGCTCACCGGGGTCGACATCTGCTTTTTCTACCTCGATCTGCTCGTCGAAGCCAAGATCCGGGCGATGCGCACCCCGTCGATGACCCTCGTGTGGCACTACCAAGGCGAAAGCCGCGAGTTCGAAGCGATGGAACCGGTCTTCTCTGCCATTGCCACGAGCATGCTGCGTACCCAGGTACAGCGGGCTGAGTAGCATTCGGCGAAGCTGTGCCACTTATCGCACGCTCATCAAAAGCGAGTCCGTCCCGAATCCAAACTCGAAACGCCTCGACTTCAAGCTCCGAGAGTCGGCGCCCATCCTCTTCCGGCGGCATGCTCCCATCGGCAATACGCGATAACAGCAAGCTGCGCTCCGGGCGCCCCAGTTCGAGCACAGCCCCCGCATCACCGCCAGCAAGGGTTCTCTCGCGCGTCGTTAAATCGAGCCCCGCAAACTGATCGCGCGGGTTATGGCACTGCGTACAAAGCTCGACGAGCACCGGCGCCACGGATCGACGAAAATGCTCGACAGCCGCGCGATCTTCGCCGCACACAGACGACGGCCACAGCGTGCAATCAAGCATCGCGATTAGCAGCAGCATTGCGAATGTTCGAACCTCAGGCACAAGCCGACTCCAGAAGCCCCAAAACGTTTTTCGCCCTCACCAAGTAGATCTGCCTCTTTAGTTTAGTTCGTCCGTTTCACAGCGGGGCTGTTCTTTCCGTTTTCGGGAATTCTGGCTACGGATCCCCTTCCCCTCTTGCGAACTTAGGGCCGCGCGAGAGACTCAGCAGCATGGCTCGAGCAGTTAGTCAAAGCTTGTTTGCCCCCCAGCGCGAGCGTTTTCTCCTAGGATTCTTCAGATATGGGTCTTCCCCCGGTTGTTCAAACAATTCTGCTTCTGATCGCCTCCAACGCATTTATGACCTATGCCTGGTACGGTCATCTCGGTCGAAAGACGGCCGAAGAGGGGGCCGTTCATGCGTCGCAAGCACCGCTGCTGATCGCCATCCTGACGAGTTGGGGAATCGCTTTTTTTGAGTACGTGCTGCAGGTCCCGGCCAATCGCATCGGTGCCAACGATGCTCATCTCTCTGTCGCTCAGCTGAAAATCATGCAGGAAGTCATCACGCTTGCCGTCTTTGTTCCCTTCTCGATCTACTACATGAATCAGCGACTCAACCTCGACTTTTTATGGGCCGGTCTCTGCATGTGCGCGGCAGTCTTTTTTGTCTTCCGCAGTCGATAGTAGACTAAAGTGACTTCAACGATCCATTAAATCAAGTTCCACGCCACCTCACCGACGCCACCACGAACGAGCATCCCACTTGGCAACGCCCGAAGAACTGACGATCACCGCTGAAGTTTCGCCCCCCCTCAGCGTGCCGAAACGATCCAAGCGATTGCCACGCGTCAGCGAAGCTCAATTCACTCGCATTGCGCGGATTTCTGTCGCCACGGTTGCGACGCTCGTGCTTCTCCTCATGCTTGTGCGGCTGTGGTTTATCGATGGTGTCTTTCGCACGATTCGGATCGAAGGGCCATCCATGGCTCCCACGCTTCTCGGCGCTCACTACCATCTGACATGCGACGATTGTCTATTCGAGTTTCGCGTCGATGCCGATGGTGCCGCACGAGCACCGCGCATCGTCTGCCCGAATTGCGGTTATCGCGAGGTTAAACTCGAAGAAGCCGAACGCCTCGCGGGGGACGTGGTGGTGATGGATCGCTGGCCACTTCTCATCGGCTCGCTTCGAAGAGGCGATGTCATCGGCCTATCACAGCCCGGTATGCCAGAACTCGCCGTGAAGCGACTCGCTGCGCTTCCTGGCGAAACGTGGTCGGCCGTCGATGGCGATCTCGTCGTGCAAGGAAGTCGCGTATCGACCCTACTGCGACACGACCTCACTTCGAGACTTTCCACTGTCTACGATCACAACCATCCTTCGCGGCATATCTCCAACGTCGATCGCTGGCTGCGTCCTACCGAGAACCACTGGAAAATCACTCCCGGCAAGCTTGTTTTCGACGACCAGAACCAAACATCGGCTCGCGAAAACGGTAGTCCCAAACCGGCCGACCGTTTGCCCGTACAGTGGCTCGCCTATCAGCAATGGACCACGTGGGAATCCCCTGCTCCTCGCACCACTCTTTCTGAAGTGCTCGATAACGACAGCTACAACCCCGACAGTTCGCGGCTGATGACGCGTTTGCGCGATCTGTTTTTCGAAGCTCACCTGACTAGCTCTGGCGCTGGAACGTTTGCAGTCAAACTGCGAGATGAATCGAAAACGTTCCAAGTAGCGATCTCCCCCGACACTCAGCTGCTACAGCTCTTTGATGGAACTAAATTGGTCTACGAAAAAAAACTCGCCACGAATCTGGAGCGGGGAGGGATGCTGCTGGCCGGGCTTATCGACCGCCGCGTTCTGGTTGCCTGGAACGGCCGGCCAATCATCGAGCATCCCTATCGTGATCCCATCGCAGTGCGTGGGAAAATAATGGACCCCGTGGCGATCGGCGCCTCAAACGTTTCGCTTACCCTCACCGAGGTTCGCATTCGCCGCGACAATGTGATCGTCCCTCCGGCGACATTTGCCGACAACGATTCGGAAGTTCGTCTCGGCGCCGACGAAATCGCTGTACTGGGAGACAATAGTGCCGTTTCGGTCGACAGCCGATCGTGGCCACTGGGTAGCGCCAAAACATCGAGCGTTCGAGGGCTCGTGTATCGCCCCTTTTGGATCGCTCCCCGCAGTGCTCCTTGATTGACAACTCTTCACTCGCACATTTTTTGACCACTTTGTGTCGGATCGACTCTTCGGAAAGTTTTAGGTGTGTCCACTGCAGCGCTGACTCATACCGCCGCCACTCACTGGAATCTTCGCCCCGGTGTGACGTACCTGAATCATGGATCGTTTGGCCCGTCGCCTGCGTCTGTCTTGACCGCCAAACATGCCTGGCAACGTGCACTTGATGAAGAGCCAATGGATTTCTTCACGCGTCAACTGGAGCCTGCCTATGCTCAGACATGCGAGGCGCTCGGTCAGATGTTGGAAACAAATCCCAGCAATTTGGTGCTCGTCGACAATGCCACCGCTGGCATGAATGTAATCGCCGACTCCTTTCCACTCGAAGAAAACCAGCAGGTGATTCTGCCGACGCACGAATACGGCGCTGTCGAGCGGATCTGGAAGCGACGTTGCCAGGAGAAGAAGGCACTCCTGGTTCCTGCACGCTTGCCCGCGCGAATCGAATCGATCGAGCAAGTGATTGATGCGATTTTCGCCGTGGCCACCCGTCAAACCAAACTGCTCGTGGTGAGCCACATCACTTCGGCGACCGCGATCACGCTTCCTATTGCCGAGATCGCCGCCGAAGCCAAACGTCGCGGGATTGCCGTAGCCGTCGACGGCCCGCATGCCTTGGTGCAAGTCGACGTGCATCCCGAAAAACTAGGAGTCGATTACTATACAGCCAGCTGTCACAAATGGATGTGCGCCCCGCTTGGAAGCGGCTGTTTGTGGGTCGCGCCGCAGTGGCATGCCACCATTCGTGTTCCGCAGCTTAGCTGGGGACGTTTGCTCCCCGAAGATCGCCTCACCTGGCGCGATGAATTCCTGTGGGGTGGAACGCGCGACTATGGAAGCTGGCTCGGCATCGCTGCTGCCATCGAATTTTGGAAACAGATCGGTGTCGAAACCTTTCGCGAGCACGCGCGGCGGCTATCCCACTACACTCGCGAAAAACTTGCGCCGCTGGTAGAGGGAACCCCGATCACTCCGGCAGGCGAGCCTTGGAATCTTTCGATGGTGCACCTGCCAATCCGCTTTGGCGATCGCCGTGTGCTGCAAGCCAAACTGTTCGAAGTAGGGCAAATCGAAGTACCGATCGTCGAATTCGAAGGACGCCGCTTCATCCGCGTTTCGCATCACCTCTACAACAATGCCTCGCAAATCGACCACTTAGCAGCGGTACTAAAAAAACTCCTCGATGAGGGGTTTTAGAAGACGACAACATCCCCGGCCTGTGACATTTTTCACAAGCATTTGTCGCACAATCTGACAAGATTCCTCAAAATCGATTTGCGTCCCCATCGCGACAACCTCTATGCTCGCGCGAGTTGCTCATGGCCATCAACGAACAGCGAAAACAGTCCCTGCAACTTCTTCGCTAATCACGGGCTTTGAGCCGCAAGCTTCTCTTTGGACTCGTCTCTCCCAATTCTAGTTTGCAGCGATGGTTCCATTTGCTGCTGGAGGTCCAACCATGCAGGTACGCGATATCTTGCAAACGAAGGGGTCTGCTGTTCTCACATGCCAGCCGGGCGACACCCTCGCGCGGGTCGTAGAACTGCTCGTTCGCTACAACATCGGCTCGTTGGTGGTGCGGGAAAGCAAAGCCGATCGACAGCCGATGCTAGGGATCATTACCGAACGTGATCTGCTGCGTTTTGCCGCCGAAAAACGAGGCACCTTAGAGAATACGTTTGTTGCCGATCGGATGACGCGCGATCCGTATATCTGCCACGCTTCCGACGAACTCCATCATGCGATGGGACTGATGACCGAGCATCGCATTCGGCATCTTCCGGTGATTGATGGCGATCAGATCGTTGGGATCATATCGATCGGCGATATTGTGAAAGCTCAGCACGACGAACTCTCGCGTGAAAATCACTACCTCAAGAGTTACTTGCTGGGATAGCGATCTTTAGTAGAAGCGAGTCGCACGCCGCTGCGATCAACTTCGCCGTTATTCGAGTGGCAATAAGATCGGCGCATAAATCACCGGTGCCACTCGAGGCTGAAGTGGATTATCGCCATAACGTACCGATTGTCCGTCGCGATTCACCCCGATGATCAGCAAATTGGTCCCGGGTTTTGGGACGTCGAGTTTCGACTCCAGGGGCAATAAGAGCTCTTGCTGATACCCGGCGATTTCGACGATCAGGGCCGCTTCACCACGGGCCCCCTCGACCATGCGTCTCACCACGACAAAAGCAAAGACTCCTGCGTGCGGCCGAAAGACCTGCGAGACAGCCCATTCATTCACCAGAATGAGCTGCACACCATCTCCCCACTTGTAACGCTTGAGATCGGCGACAGCCCGATCAGCCGCTCGCGCTAAATCGACAAACTGCTCTCCCTTCGATTCGGTTTTAGCAAACTGCTCGGGGTTGTTGGCGAGTGTGATGCACCACGCCAGTTCACCGAGCAACTGCCGATCCGTATCCGACTCGGGCAGGTAGCGCATGGTTTTGGCGTCACGCGCCAGACGCTCGAGTCGGCTCGCGGAAGCATTCCAAAGCTGCGATCGCAGCCGCGCTTCGCTCGTGGCCAGTTCCACCAGTGGCAGTGGATTATCGCGCACCTCTTCCAGCAGCTCATGAATTGCGCGAGAGGCAATTGCATATCCAAATCCGGTTTGGCGATCGACCCATGTATTCACCCCCAGCACTTCGCCCTGCGTATTTACGAGAGGCCCGCCGCTGTTGCCATCCGATAGTTTGGCCGTGTGCTGAATCCAGCGCGACTTGGTATCGGTTCCCGTGAGTGTTTTTACCCATTGGCGAGAAGCGTCGGGCATCTCCTCGGTAGCAATCACCCGGCTGACAGCTCCATCGGCAAGCGAAAACGCCAGCCCCTGCGGATGTCCGACCGCCAAAATCGGTGCCAAAGGAGCCGGTTCGTCCTTGGCCAGCTGCAGGGGTACCAAACCGGTCGTGGCCCCTTTTAATTGCAGGATGGCCAGATCATGGACCTTGCTGCTTCCTAAATAGCCTTCAATCTCAAATACACGTCCATCTTGAAAACGGGCGACTCCCGCCGTCATTTCCACCGCGACATGTAACGAAGTTACAATTTTGCCATGCTCGCCGACGACAAATCCAGAGCCAACAGGAGTGAGCCCACTCGGCCCATCTTCTTCTAAGATCACAACACTGGCGAGTATTTGCTCTGCGAGTTGGGTGGAGCCCCGCCCTGATACACCGAGTGGTTGTATCGTACCTGACGCTACCACGTTCGCGGGGGCCCTTAAAGCTGCCTCAGTGCCGCGGCCATTGCCGCCACTTGGCGAAGCGGGAATACCTCGCGAGAGAGCGGTCTTAGCCCCAACGTAAACGGCATAGGCTACAGGTGCCAGAAGCAACAGGAGCACGATCGATCGCAGCACAAACCCCAGGAGAGTGCGTCGTGGACGCACCGGCAGAGAAGGACCTGTCGCGATTTCCGCAGGGGTATTCGTCATCGTCAGAACACCTCCCAGGAAAGAATTCCAATATTTTTCTTGAAAATCATGGTGCCTTCCTCGGCGGACCGTGAAAGGCAGATTCCTGACACGCAGCACAACGCGGAATTAGGTCGTCGGCAAACCGTAGAACGTACCCAGGTATCAGCCGCGATTAGCTTCATAATACACCAGGCGTGAAGTCCGATCGAGCAACAGGTGCTAGGCTATCACTACCTAGCATGCGGCGAACACACCCCCTAGGTGAGCTAACAATTTCATGCTTGATGCTTAGAATGTGGTGCAATGACTACATGCAGCCTCGCTGCAACAAGGTGTCGATAAAAGGTCACTTCGATGTTGCGGTCGAGCGCAAAAAGGTTGTTTGAACCAAACTATTTTTTGCCGCACAACACAACCACGAGGGTTTAGATTAGCGCCTTCAAAATGCTTTTGAGATCGCTTTGAATGCCCTTTAAAGGGGGCTCTTGGCGTGCTGTGGCTGTTGACAATCCTCATAATCAGGGATAGGGTCTTGCACAAAGAGATTCTGTGAAGTCTCGGTATTTATTGCACCCGTAAGGAATATGAGATCATGGCGAAAAAAGCAGCAGCTGGTCCAAGCAAGTCGGAAGTGATTCGTAAGTACAAGGCAGATCACCCTGAGCTCGGTCCAACCGCCATCGCTGAAGCCCTGACCAAAGAAGGTCACAAGGTTTCGCCCGCTTTTGTCAGCACGATTCTGTCGAATGCCAAGAAGGGCGCAAAGGCAGGCGCAGCCCCTAAGGCCAAGCGTGGTCGCAAGCCAGGTTCGGGCAAGAAGGCCGCCGCTGGTCCTGCAGCTGGTGACAGCTCGCTCGATACGCTGATCGCCGCCAAGAAGCTGGCCGACCAAATGGGTGGCATCGCCAAGGCGAAGGCTGCTCTCGATACGCTCGCCAAGCTCCTCGGCTAAGTATCGCCAGCGTTGGCGGGCAAACTCGTCCGCCACTCCATGGTCAGCGTAAGCTGCTGGTAGTGGATCACTCAATCAACCAGAACGCGGCAGTTACTACCACATAGTGTAACTTGCCGCGTTTTGCGTTTCTTGTTGCCTGGAAGCCTCGGCCGCTTAAATCATTCGGCTAGGCTGCCTTCTGTTGAGGCAATTGAGCGAGCAACTGCACGGCCTCTTCAATCGAGCCAGTGTTCAGAATCAGGCTCATCATGTGCTCCACTTCGGCAATCGAAACTTCGATTCCCGACTCGCTGAGCAACTCCTGAACCTCGTCGGCTGTCATATCGGTGAGCGACACATCGTCGATTTCCTCACCGTGCTGTGAGTCATCATGACTACTCATGGCACCTCTCCTTACATTCTGTGCTGCCAGCGGCGTGGCATGGGGGGAACCGCAGCAACAGCATCTCCGGCTAAAGCGATGGGGCCCGGAAAGCGTTGCCAGCACTGTCACTGGCTTTGATTCGGCCTCCATGCCCTGGCCGCAAGAGCTTACGCTCGGCACACCGTAGCTCTTACCCACCCCTGCAGGTTTGACATGGGCAGGATAGGCAAACTTTGGCGGTACTGACGATGAGGGGTGAACTAGCGAGACATTACAGCCGATAGCATCGTTATTCCTCCTCCAGCTGGAACATTTCCAGGGAGCAGGTCGGTTCCCTTTGCGTTGATTGAGAAACAGGCATGCACCACGCGGTCCTAACCCAGCGAGTTCGCGAGCTTGTCGCCGAGACCTTCAGTCAACTCGGTCTCAAGAGTGGCGACACGTTCGAAGAATCGATTTTGATTCGCGCGGGGCACTACTGCGGCCGTCGGTTCACCACCGATGGGGGACACGCCGTCTGGTTTGTCGAGGAGAACGTGCTGAAGTTCTATACCTCAAGCGGAACCACCATTCGCAAGGTCGAGCCCTCGATTGCTGCCGAAACAGCGCCGATGATGGTTCCCAATCGACTCGCAGCCTAAGTGGCTTGCGACCGAAACAGCTTATCAACGGTCTTGCGCATCCTCTCTCATAGGCTGTGCTACTTAAGTAATACTGCAGCGCTGGAAACGGTCGCGAGCGACTTGCTGCGCGGGTAGAATGCGAGGGATTGTGGCATCTACCTCCCCGCTCATGCCTTGAAATCGTGGCCCGCTATGGATTCTTCGTATCCCCGCATCTTTCGGGTTCGTCAAGCTTTTGATGCGACGCGTATCGAGGATGTGCCTGGCACCACTACAGCCGAACTCCAAAAGCTCGGGCTCGGCCAGACCATACAGCCGGGAAGTTCGGTGGCGATCACGGCGGGTAGTCGCGGAATTGCCAACATCAAATGGATCATCAAGTCGATTGTCGACCATGTTCGCAGTTTGGGAGCGATCCCCTTCATAGTCCCCGCCATGGGAAGTCATGGTGGAGGAACCGCCGAGGGGCAGCGAGGACTCATCGAGGGATACGGCATAACCGAAGAATTCCTCGGGTGTGAAATTCGCTCGAGCATGGAGACGGTGATCGTCTGCCAAGCGGCTGAAGGCTTTCCGGTCCACTTCGATCGCCATGCATTTGGAGCCGACCATGTGATTGTGGTGGGACGCATTAAGCCACACACCGGCTTTGTCGGTGATATCGAGAGTGGCTTGATGAAGATGATGCTGATCGGTCTCGGCAAGCATAGTGGCGCGAAGATCTATCACCGCGCGATCATGAACTACAGCTTCGGCCAAATTTTGCGAAGTGTTGCGCGTGAAGTGCTGGCCAAATGTCGAATCGCAGCTGGCGTGGCGATTGTCGAGAACGCATTTGACGAAACAGCCAAGATCGAGGCGATTGCGCCGCAGCATTTCGAGGATCGCGAGAAAGAACTGCTGGTGCTGGCTAAGGCCTGGATTCCTCGTTTGCCATTCCCCGTTTGTGATTTGCTGCTCGTTGACCAGATCGGCAAGAACATCAGTGGCGCGGGAATGGACACGAATGTGATCGGCCGCAAGTACAACGATCACGTGGCGTGGGAACATGAATGGCCCAAGGTGAAGCGGATCGCCATCCGCGATCTCACCGAAGAGACGCACGGCAACGGAACCGGCGTCGGAATTTCAGAGTTTTGTCGCAGCCGAGTCATCGAGAAACTCGACCAAAAAATCACACGGATTAATTGCTTAACCGGTGGGCACCCTACCGCTGCCATGTTGCCGCTCGACTACTCGACCGATCGAGAAATTCTCGACGCAGCTCTCCCCACGATTGGACTTACTCCGCCGGAAAATGCCAAGCTGATGTGGATTCACAACACGCTGGAAGTCGCGGAACTCGAGTGTAGCGAAGTCTACTACGAAGAGGCACAAACTCGGGCCGATCTCACAATTCTGACTGAACCTCGTCCTCTCCCCTTCGATGAGGTCGGCAATTTGCCCGACCATGTGTAGTTGCTTAATCCCCTCTGCTCTCGCCCCTCCTATTCCGCTGGCAACTTGCTGAAGTTACTTCGATGAAACTCTCGCTCATGATCACCTGCCTCGGAGATATGTTCCGACCTGCCGCAGGTGAGGCGACCGTGAAGCTGCTGAAGAGGCTGGGACACACGCTCGATTTTCCACGCGCTCAAACTTGCTGTGGCCAACCGATGTTCAACAGCGGTTATAGCGATCAGGCTCGTGAAGTGGCGCGTCACACGATCGAAGTTTTTGAAAAGTGCGAAACGATTGTCGTTCCCAGCGGCAGCTGCGCGGCGATGGTGAAAAAAGAGTATCCCCACCTCTTTGAGCACGACGCTGTTTGGGGACCAAGAGCCGCTGCACTCGCCAGCAAAACGTTTGAACTAACCGACTTCCTAGTGAATCGATTGCAAGTGACTGATGTCGGCGCGAAGTTCAATGGCCAAGTAGCCTGTCACTTTGCCTGCCACTTGCGATTGCTAGGACAGCAGCACGAACTTCCCACGTTGGTCTCGCATGTGAGTGGTGCCAAGGTGGTGCCGCTCTATCATGAAGATCAGTGTTGCGGCTTTGGTGGTTCGTTCGCCGTTCGCTACCCCCAAGTATCCGGGAATATGGTCGACGACAAGGTGCGGGCGATCTTGCAATCGCAAGCCGACATTGTTGTCTCCACCGACACCGGCTGTTTGATGAACATCGGGGGACGGTTGCATCGTGAGGGACACCCTGTCGAAGTGGTGCATATCGCGGAACTACTCGATCGACGGTGAAAAATCTTTACTTCGGTGGTCGCTTGTTACGATTTTCACAATCGCATGTAAATCCGCGAGAAATCGGGCCTTTCGGATCGTAACACCTGGCGCGATTCGTCCTACTAAAGCTGAAGTTCGTCACTCGGGCGAGCAAAACTTTTGGACGAGGCGACAGCACGCGCCGTACAATTGACCTCTCACGGATCGCCGCTAGGCTTGCGCGCCGGCGCTAGCCGCAGGCGTGATGGCCGAAGCAGACGATTGGTGTTCTCCATGTTCTACAGGTCTTGAATTCTCGAGACTTGCGACGAATCCAGCGGCAGAAGGCGGCATCGATGAACTTGTCGACAACCACCCACCCGATGCAAATGTGCAAGCTCCTTGGCAAGCGACTGCTGATCGCGGCTGCTGTAGTCGCGCTCACACTGAGCATCGTCCCGACACTATGCGCTCAGGGGCGTTCGAAGTCGGCCCCCCACGACGGCTATTTCTTCTCGTTCGGTGCATTCTGGGATGGCGATTTTGCGACCGCTGCCAAAAACTTTCGCGACTCCGCCAAAAGTGGCGTGAAGAGTACCGAGGGACGCTGGATCGACAGCATTTGCTATCACACGATGCTCGGCGAGTCGTACTATCACATGGGAGATAACGCTTCGGCACTGGACCAGTACAGTTCAGCGCTGCAGCTGTATCTAGCGCATCGCGACTGGATGCTGCGTGTCGATTTTCCAGCCAACATCGATCGCGAACAAAACCTCAACACCAACATCACCTGGGGCGTTAGCACACGTACTGCGCCGATCGGTCACTTCCCCGACAAGTTCCAAAGCATGCAAGGCCGCCTCGACAACGATCAGGTGGTACAAAAAGGTGGCGTCGTATCGCCGCCGATCCTCTATCCGGTGCATGTTTCAGAGGTGGTTCGCTGCACGGCAGTGGCTCTTTCGCGTCGCCGCGAATTGATGGGCCCCGTAAGCGAGCACGACCCTCTCACGGCGCAGCTCGTCGATGCTCTCTCGCGTCGACCAGGACCTCCTAATCATTGGGCGCAGTGCTGGATCGAGCTCGAACTCGGTCTGGCCTACGCCGCCGCAGGCAAAATTCCGCAAGCGGTTTCAGAACTACAAAAAGCAATTCTCGCTGGTGGAACTTTCGATCATCCACTCACCTGCCTCGCCCTTCTTGAACTTGGCAAACTCGCTTTCGAGCAAGGGAAGTACGACGTCGCTTTAACGATGTTCTCGGAAGCGACTTTTTCAGCGGCCTACTTCGATCGCTACGAAGTGATGGAAGAAGCATTTCGCTACGCTGCGGTGACACACGTTGTCTCGGGACAAAAGGGGCCGATGGCGGGACTCGCCGCAGCTTCAGGCTGGGCGAAGCAAAAACGAATTCGGATGATGAACATCACGGTCCTCACCAGCCTCGCGGAAACACTCGACTACGCTGGCGATGCTGCCGGAGCTGCGGATGCCATAGCGCAGGCACGTCGCGAAATGGCACGTGCTGAAATGGCCAATGGTGCCGGTGGTGCGCGACTGAACTACCAAGCTGCCAAAATCTTCCTGCGAGCAGGCAACCCGACAGCTGCCAAACAGCCTCTGGCTGCCGCACTCGCCTACCAACAAGTTGCGTCGAAATGGCTGTTTCATATCGCGCTGGCCGATCGCACCATCGCTGCTGGCGGAGTAACGGAGCGTATCGGCGACATTCTCTACACGCAGCTGCTGCGTGAGCCGAATGCGATTGATTTTTCGCACGATCCTCTCGATACGCTCGCGATGCTCAGCACTCCGCATCCTCTCCCCTACGAACATTGGCTCGAGCTCGTGTTGCTGCGCAAAGAACAAGAGCGCGCGATTGAAATTGCCGACCGTATCCGTCGACATCGCTTTTTCTCGGCTCTGACACTCGGTGGCCGGGTCCATGCGCTCCGTTGGATTCTCGAAGCACCGCAAGAGATGCTCTCGCAAACAGCAGTGCTGCAAAAGCAAGACCTGCAGGTTCGGTATCCCATCTTGGCAGAGCTCACAAAGCAGGTTGCCAGAACCAAAGCGGCTCTCGATGCCCTGCCACTTGCCACGGAAGACCAAGAACAACGTAAACAGCAAGCAGCTTTACTTCTCGAACTCGCGAAGCTCTCGACTGCTGAAGAACTTTTGCTCGAACAAGTTTCGCTCGAACGAGTGCCAAGTGAGTTTGCATTTCCACCCATTCGAACGGTTCGCGAAGTGCAAGGTGCGCTCGCCGATGGTGTGCTGGTGCTCGTCTATCTGCAAACGAGCCGAAATGTTTATGCCTTTGCATTCACGAAAGATAAGTACGCAACATTTGTTGTCGAAACGCCCGCCAAGGTGCGACTCGATACAGCAGAAATGCTGCGGCTGATCGGCAACTACGATCGCACACAGCCTGTCGATCCTAGCGCGATCGCTAGTGAAGCGTGGAAAGTACCTGCCGCCAAAATCCTGAAGCAGCTAACCAACAACGCGAAAGCTGAGGATTGGGCCAAGTATCGCGAAGTGGTCGTCGTTCCGGATGGTCCACTCTGGTATGTCCCGTTCGAAGCACTCCAAATTCCGCTGGCCGACGGAAAGACCACGCAGTCGCTCGCGACGACCGCAGCGATTCGCTACACCCCGATGATGTCGCTGGTACTCCCTGATGGTCGCGGCAAGAAGCCGCTCTCGCGCACAGCCGTCATCGTGGGGCGCATGATCCCGCGCGAAGACGAAGCGATAGTACAGAGCAACAGCGCTGCCATTCTCGGAGCGATCCCGGGCAGCACCACCTTGCCGACACCGGTTGTCGCTCCAGGTGGAACACTCTCAGCCACCATCGACCGACTCATTCTCTACGGCGATATCGACGAACCCTCTAAGGGTCCGCTCGAGTGGTCGCCGCTACAACTCGATCGTGGTAAGCCACTCAGCACGCTCAGCGACTGGATGATGCTCCCCTTTGCTGGTCCCGATGAAGTGATCATTCCGGGCTATCACACGCCGGCCGAGTATGCCCTCAAACGGGGTGGCACAGGGGACGAAGTGTTCCTCTCGGTGATGGGGCTCCTGTCGAGCGGATCGCGCAGTTTGCTCCTAAGCCGCTGGCGAGTCGGTGGTCAAAGCACACAAGCACTCGTGCGTGAGTATGTGCAGGAACTTCCTCACGCATCGGCCAGTGAAGCATGGCGACGAAGCGTTCAGCTGTTCCGTGCAGGTCGACTCGATCCAGCAGCCGAGCCGCGTCTCAAAAGCACTACTGCTGCGTCCGACCTGCCAGCCGATCATCCATTCTTTTGGGGTGGGTACATGCTTGTCGATACCGCCAGTCAGCCCGGAGTCCCCAGCGACCCGGTTGATGCGGTAGCTCGCCCCGCGCCAGCCGAAGAGAAGAAGGCTCCACCACCTCCGCCAGCCGAGGAGAAAGATGCTGCCGCGGCGATCGGTGTTCCTGGCGAAGCTCCGAAGAAAGAGCCGATGCCTGAACCAGCCGACGGCCCGATCGGCCCTCGCATCGGCGATGTCCCACCTGCTCCAGCACCGGGGGCCGGTTTCGAAGGGAAACCAGAAGCGAAGTAGCGATCCGATTTCAAGCATCGCCTGGAAGTTGACTTGCTGGCTCGCTTTCTAATCAACGTTTCGCTAGCACTTCTTCACGATTCAACACTTGCTAGCGTAACGACTTTTCCGTTTAGGAGAATCTTGACGGGAGTAACGCCCCACCGCTTGCCGAAAACAAGAGAACGATTTACCTCGCGCCATCAGCCGACAACCTCCGACCTGCCAGGTCCTTCGGTGTCGGTCAATAGTGCGAGTGTGCAGCGTTTCCTCTAGCAAGCAAGCGTGCGATGACACCTCCCGCGACTGGACCTTCGCTCGACACCTCGCTGTCCGGCTCGGCGCTTCCCTTGGGAAGTTTGGCCGACGCTCCGGGCGTGCGTGGCGAGCCGCTCCTCGTGCAGGAGATGAAGAACGAGATCCGCTCGCTGGTCCAGGAAATCGCCACACTCGCTCAGGCCGAGATTTCCCACGACACATTTGCCGACTCCTACCTCACCCGCGTGATTTCCGCGATGGGAGCGATCGGTGGCGCAATCTGGGTGCGTGGCGAAACAGGCAAGCTCAAACTCCTGTATCAATCGAATCTCGAGGCGGGTCAGTTCGACGCATCGCCCCAATCGCGAACGCGTCACGGTCTGCTGCTAAAAAAGCTGATGGATTCGCCGCAGTCGCTCTTGGTGCCACCTCAGGCAGGTGCCGCAAGCGATAGTGAAGCTGGTAACCCGAGTTCGCTGCTGCTCGTGCTCGCCAGCGTCGTGGTCGAGGGAGAAGTCGTTGCAGTGGTCGAGATCCTCCAGCGTCCTGGAGGAGCTCCCACCACACAGCGCGGCTATCTCCGATTCCTGGTGCAGATGAGCGATATCGCGGCCGAATACTTCCGCAACGATCGGCTGCGACAACTCTCCGTCCAAAAACGCCGCTGGAACCTCCTGCAGCAGTTCGTCGACGCCGTGCATCGCTCGCTCGATCCACGTGCTACCTCGTATGCCGTGGTGAATGAAGGTCGCCGTCTTATCGAGTGCGATCGCGTTTCGATTGCGATTCAGCAAGGACGCCGCGCTCAAATCGAAGCTGTGAGTGGACTCGACAATGTCGATCGACGCGCTGCTGAACTTTCATCCCTCGAGCGGCTGATTGACGTGGTCCTCCGCACGCGCGAACCACTCTGGCATGCCGCCGGTGCATCAGAATATCCACCCGAGATCGAAAAACCACTCGACACCTACCTCGACATCTCGCACGCCGCACTGGTTGCAATCGTTCCTCTCTATGCCCCCGCGCCAATAGCCACGACCGACCGACCCGAACAAGAGATTGCCAAAGAATCGCGGCAGTTGCTCGGAGCGCTCGTGATCGAAAATCTGACGAGCGGCAAACTCGATGAATCCTTGCGGGCTACGTCACTGGCCGTAGCGCATCATGCATCGTCGGCTCTTCAAAACAGCCAAGAACATTCGCAAATCTTGCTGCTTCCATTGTGGAAAGCCCTCGGACGAGGTGGCTGGATTGTTCGCACCCGCGCGATCCCGAAAACCATTGCCGTGCTGGCCATCTTCGCTGCGGTTGTAATCGCGGGCTTCGTGATTCCCGCCGATTTTGAAGTCGCTGCACGTGGCAAGCTACAACCGGTCGAGCGTCGCGAAGTCTTTGCGATGATCGATGGCATTGTGCGCGAAGTGCCGGTCCGCCATGGCCAGTTGGTCGAGCGCGGTCAGCCACTCGCGACACTCACCAGCACCGATTTGGAAGTCGAACTCGCGGCGCTCATCGGCCGGCAAACCACCAATCAAGAACAAATCGCTTCGCACCAGCGCATGCTGCTCGATAGCGGCGCAATGCAAGCCCGACTTACACCAGCCGACGAGAACCGGATCTCAGGCGAACTGCTGCAACTAAAGCAAGAGCAAGACAACATCGAGCGCGAGATTGCCCTCTTTCGCGAGAAACAGGAACTACTTGCCATCGTTGCTCCACAGCGTGGGCAGGTGGTGACCTGGAAGGTCGAAGAGGTGCTGCTGCACCGCCCCGTGATTCGTGGGCAATCGCTCATGACTCTCGCCAACCCCGATGGCGAGTGGGAACTCGAACTACTTGTCCCTGAACGACGACTGCTACACATCGACGACGCCCAGCATCAAACGCCCGACGGATCGAGTCGACCACCACTCGAAGTAACCTTCGTACTCAGCAGCCATCCAAGCCAGCGATTCACCGGTACGATGGTCGAACTCGAGCGCACGGCAGAAGTTCGTGGGGAAGAAGGAAACTGCGTTTTGATGCGCGTCGCTGTTAACAAGTCCGAACTTCCGCTCTTGCAAGATCAAACTACCGTGACCGCCAAGATCTACTGCGGTCGACAGCCGATCGCTCGCGTTTGGCTTTGCGATTTGATCGAAACGGTGCAATCCAAAATCTTGTTCTGGCTCTAAGTTGGTCTCCTGCTCAGGTCGATTCGAGCGCCGATTTTTCCAGTCCAAGATCATTACTCGTCAACTCCTCGGCACGTGGAACACCAATCATGCACGCCCTCTCGCTTTCGCTGCTGATGCTCTACGCCGCAGGTGCTCCACCCGTAGCACAACAAGCTCGCCCCACCTACGCCCCGCAGCTCTCCACTTCGACCGAGCCTCCACGACAAGCAGTTATTGCCCACTGTCTGGTCTCGCTGGTGGAAGACATTCAAGTCCCCGCGCTCGAAGCCGGTGCGCTCATGGCAGTCGAGGCTGCTGAGGGGCAGTATGTTCAAGCGGGCCAAGTCCTTGCTCGGATCGACGATCGACAATCGCAGCTCCAGCGCATCGCCGCCGAACTAGAACGCGATGCTGCGATTGCAAAAGCCAACGATGATATTGAAGTCCGCTATGCCCAAGCGGCACTGGCGGTGGCCAATGCCGATGTCGAACGTGCTCTTGCTGTCGACCGCAAAAGCTCGGGAGCGATTACCCCGCAAGAGATTCAAAAATTGCGACTCGCTAAACAGCGCGATGAACTGCAGATCGATCGTAGCAAGCTCGACATGAAGGTTGCCAAGATGACAGCCGACGTGCATCAAGCCACCGTCGATGCAGCAGCGGAAAACGTTCTCCGTCGTCAGATCATTTCTCCCATCGATGGTATGGTGGTCACTCTGCTGCACGAGCGTGGCGAATGGGTCGCAGCGGGCGAACCTGTGGTTCAGGTTGTGCGGACCGACCGAATGCGCGTCGAAGGGTTTCTCTCAGCCCTTGAATTCAACGCCGAAGAGGTCGCCGGTAAACCGGTGATGGTCGAAGTCACTCTGGCCCGCGATCGGAAAGTGCAATTTGTCGGACGTGTCGTTTTCATCAGTCCGCTGGTGCAAGCTGGCAACAAGTATCGCGTTCGTGCAGAAGTCGAGAACCGCATCGAAAATGGCTACCCGCTGCTCCGACCGGGCATGACCGCCACCATGTCGATCTCTTTGCAGTAGGGCTCCAAGCGTGTCGCTGCAAGATCTCTATATTTCGAGTTCGCGCCGGGCAGTTCAGCTACGGATGCGCGCCGACTTGATCGTGCAGTCGCAGTCGTTCCAAGGACGCTTGTATCGCGTCATCAAAGATCCACTGACACTGCGCTACTATCGTTTCGAGGAAGAAGAGTTCACCATTCTCGAGGCGCTCGATGGCGAGCGAAGTCTCGACGATATCCGCGAGGCTTACGAGCATCGCTTCTCGCCCGAGAAGATTTCTCTGAATGAACTGCATCGCCTGATCAGCAATCTCTATCGCAGCGGACTTTTGATTTCCAATGCGGCCGGCCAAGGGGATTCGCTCCTGGCGCGGCGCACCGAGCGCGAGAAGAACTGGTGGAAAACAATCGGTGGCTCGATCCTTTCGATGCGTTTTCGTGGCATCAATCCCGATCGGTTGCTCACACTACTCAACCACTTCACCAGCCCGCTCTTCACAGTTCCTGCGGCAATTCTTGCTGCCATCTGGATCGCAAGTGCGCTACTGCTCGTGGCGGTGGAGTTCGAATCGTTTAATGCGCGGCTTCCCACTTTTCAGCAGTTTTTCGCAGGTCCCAACTGGATTTGGCTCGCCATCACGCTCTGCCTTACGAAGGTGCTGCACGAGTTTGGACATGGCCTAGCTTGTAAAAAATTTGGTGGCCATTGCCACGAAATGGGGTTGATGCTGCTGATCCTCACCCCGTGCCTCTACTGTAATGTCACCGACAGCTGGATGATTCGTAGCAAATGGAAGCGGGCCGCCATCGGTGCAGCAGGTATGTACGTCGAACTGATCCTCGCCGCCACCTGCACATTCCTGTGGTGGATGAGTGAGCCGGGACTTCTCAACCATCTTTGCCTGAACGTGATGTTTGTAAGCAGTGTCAGCACGCTGCTGTTTAACGCCAATCCGCTGATGCGTTACGACGGCTACTACATTCTTTCGGATCTGCTAGAGATTCCTAATCTTCGTCAAAAATCGATCACAGCGGTGCAGCAAACCTTGGGACGATGGTTCCTCGGAATGCAGGTTCCTGATGACCCGTTTCTGCCAAAGCGACAAGTGCCTCTGTTTGCCCTGTATGGCATCTTTGCGCCGATCTATGGCTGGCTCGTTTCGATCTCGATTTTTTGGATGCTCTACAACGTCCTCGCTCCGGCAGGACTGAAGATTCTTGGCCAATTCGCTGCGGTTCTGATGCTGATTGCGATGCTCGTCGCGCCGCTCTGGAAAGGGCTGAAACTCATCATCAAGCTGACGAAGGAGCGACGCGTGAACACCTTTCGAAGCTGGATCGTACTAGGCTCGCTCACCGCAGCTGTTGGTGGCATTTTGCTCGTCCCCCTGCCGCACTACATCGTGGTGCCGATGGAACTTGCTCCGCACAACGCCACCAATCTGTATGTCGATGTCGCTGGTGAAGTGCAAAGTCTGTTTGTCACCTCAGGACCTGTCAAAGCAGGACAGCCGATTGTGGAACTCGCGAACATCGATGCTCGAATTGCTGAGCAGCGTTTGCTGTCGCAGCGGCATCAACTAGCCACACGTGTCGAGGGACTTCGCCAACGCGCCCACACCGATGACTCGGCCCTGCTTGAAGTTGCTGAAACAGAAGAAGCCCTGGAAGCGATCGACAAACAACTACGACAGCGGCAGGAGCAAATCCAGCGCATGATTGTGCGTGCTCCTCTGGATGGCATTCTCGTGCCCCCTCCAACCAAGCCTCGCCCAGCCTCGAAACCAACCACCTTAGCAAGTTGGCACGGGCGTCCTCTTTCCGTCCGTAATGTTGGCGCTTATCTCGAAGAGAGTACGCTGATTGGTCGGATTGTTCAGCCAGGTGCTCTCGAAGCGATGCTCGCCGTGAGTCAGAACGACATCGAGTTTGTGGTCGCTGGCCAAGAGGTCGACATGGTGCTCGATCAATGGCCTGGCATCAAACTGGTGAGTCGAGTCGAGCATATTTCGCGTCAGGAGCTAGAAGTTGCCCCTCGCAGCCTCTCCACTTCGGCCGGGGGAACTCTTGCCACGCGTGCCGACAGCGAAGGTCGAGAGCGACCACTTGAAGTGACTTATCTGGTGAGTGTTCCGATTCAAGACGATTCGCACGAGATGCTGATTGGCGGGAGTGGCGAGGCACGGATCCACGCCGGACACCTCACCATCGGCCAACGCATCTACCGGGCTTTCTGCAAGACCTTTCACTTCGACATGTAAGCTTCGGCCAAGCTCGCCTGATCGAGCCACCACACTCAGCGAAGCTGGCGGCTCTGGCCTTCACCCCACCATCGATGGGGTCCTCAGCTGAAGCTGCCTTACCAAGAACGCTTGGGCGGCTGCTAGCGGTCAAATGCGGTCAGCCGCCTCCTTTTTGAGCGTTTGCAATGCATATCGCTGCGCGAAGCCTGAGCAGCAGCTGCCAAAGTGCCTTCACAAGAAAAACACTAAGGGAAACCAAAACAACACTAAGTTCTTACCTGGCTTGCCACGGCTAGCGAATATTACTGCAGAAATTGCTATTCAACAGCCACGGTACGGTTCTTGCATAACCAAGAACTAGAGGCGGTTATGTTCTCGCAAGCAGGAATGGAAGAATGATAGGTCGTTGTGGTTTTCTTATCGACATGGATGGCGTGATCTACCGCGGCAAGCAGATTGTGCCAGGGGCCGACCGCTTTATTCAGCATTTGATCGAGCGGCAGATCCCTTTCACGTTTCTCACGAACAACAGCCAACGAACTCGCCGCGACGTGGTTAAAAAACTGTCGCGCATGGGGATCGAAGTGGGCGAACAGCACATTTTCACCTGTGCAATGGCCACCGCCCGCTTTCTCGCAGAGCAAAAGCCCGGTGGAACGGCGTTTGTGATTGGCGAGGGAGGCCTGCTCCAAGCGCTCCACACCAATGGCTACGCCATCGTCGACGACGACCCCGACTACGTAGTGGTGGGGGAAGGCCGCACGTTCAACATGGAGATCGTCGAGGCTGCTGTCCGCATGATCCTCCGAGGCAGCAAACTCATCGCCACGAACATCGACCCCAACTGCCCCACCTCACAAGGACTTCGTCCAGGCTGTGGCGCGATTGTCGCTATGCTGGAAACAGCCACCGGAATCAAGGCGTTTAGCGTTGGCAAACCCAGCCCCGTGATGATGCGTGCCGCTCGAAAAGAACTGGGGCTCTCCACCGGCGAAACCATCATGATTGGCGATACCATGGAGACTGACATTCTGGGTGGCGCTTCGATGGGATATCGCACCGTGCTAGTCATGACCGGTTCGACCACGCGTCGCGAGGATCTAGTGCGGTACGCTTACCGCCCCGACTATGTTTGCGAATCGATCGCCGACCTTTGCGATCCAGCGTTCTTTGAGCAGTTGACGGGACTTGATTTCCATGCCGAACATGCCCCGCAGAAACTCGCGCTCGCTTAGCAATCCCTAGCTGAACTGCGCAATCCAGTTGATCGACTCGAGCGGGTGACCTTACGCACCTGCTCTAACCGCTAGTCGATACCGGCCTTAAGTGTGGGATTGTGCCCAGCACGGAACTTGTTCTGGATGCACTGCTTAGCATGCGAATCGCGCTCTACGTCCGCCTCAACTGGAATTTTTTAACGTGCAAGTTTGCCCCAGCGGAGCGGTGCTAACGCAGGGATCGATCCCCCTCTTGTACAAAGTTTCGCCAATCGGCGCATGAGGAGACAAAACCTGCGGAAATCTAAGCTATAGTGATGGTCTCGCACCGCCTCGTGCGACTTCGGGTGCTACGTTTTTGGCGTAGTGATCCTCGTGCCAGAGGTCTGCTGACAAACTTGCAGTTTGCGGCCGATGTTGCAGGTTCTCTCCAAACTTGCGGATCGTTCCGATATCGCTGCCTGAGAGTGTCAGCACCTCTCTCCAACTTCTGGCTCGAAGTGATCGGTACCGTCGCATCCCACCCGAGATGTCCGAGGCCCAATCCCCTATGCTCATGCGACACGTTCATCCAAAACTACAGTTCACGCACATGCTCCCGTACGGAGCCATTCTTCATGAGAATGGTGTCCAGTTCGTGGTGTTCAGTCGTTCGGCTACGTCGATGCGATTGCTTCTCTACGATCGCGTCGAAGATCGTGAGCCTGTAGAAGTCATTCAGTTCAGCCGCGAGAACGATCGCTGGGGCGATATCTGGAGCATCTTTGTTCCAGGTGTTGCTGCCGGTCAGCTGTATCACTTCCAAGCCGATGGTCCTTACGATCCATCGCAAGGTCAGTGGTTCAACGCTAAGGCACGCTTGATCGATCCCTACGCCAAGGCACTGGCGGGCGATTTTCAGCAGTCCGACGATGGCGTGATTCGTCCGCCCAAATGCGTGGTGGTCGATGACTACTTCGACTGGGAAGGGGATCGCCATGTGCGACGCAACCTCTCAGAATCGATCATCTATGAAACCCATGTCAAAGGTTTCACCCAAGATCCTTCAAGCAAGGTGAAGCATCCCGGCACTTACCTGGGACTCATCGAAAAAATTCCATACCTCAAGTCGCTCGGCATCACTGCTGTCGAATTGATGCCGGTTCACGAGTTCCCGATCGGTGGCATTTACGGCCAGCAAGTCGAGCGCCCCAACTACTGGGGCTACGATCCGCTCGCCTTCTTTGCTCCGCACCGGGGCTATGCCGCAGGGACCAAACCTGGCGCGCAAGTGAACGAGTTCAAGCAGATGGTGAAGGAACTTCACAGCGCGGGAATCGAAGTGATTCTCGACGTGGTGTTCAATCACACTTGCGAAGGGAACGAGCTTGGGCCAACGCTCAGCTTCAAGGGACTTGAGAACCGCGTTTACTACATGCTCGGCAATGGCGGAAGTTGCTACAAAAACTTCTCGGGTTGCGGCAACACCGTGAACGGCAATCATCCGATTGTTCGCGAGCTGATCTTCAATTGCTTGCGACACTGGGTGCACAACTATCACGTCGATGGCTTCCGCTTCGATCTGGCGAGCATTTTGAGCCGCGATCGAAACGGCAACTTGGTCCCCAATCCGCCGCTGGTCGAAGCCATTGCAGAAGACCCGCTGCTGGCCGATACCAAGATTATCGCTGAAGCTTGGGATGCCGCTGGCGCGTATCAAGTTGGCTCGTTTGGCGACCTCCGCTGGGCTGAATGGAACGGTCGCTATCGCGACGATGCTCGCAGCTTCTGGCGCGGCGATCGTGGCCAAATGGGTGCGTTTGTGACTCGTCTCGCGGGTTCAAGCGATCTGTATGAGCACTCGGGGCGTCCACCGTATTGCAGCATCAACTTCATCACGTCGCACGACGGCTTTACGCTCAACGATTTGGTGAGCTACCGCGATAAGCACAACGAAGCCAATGGCGAAGGGAACCGCGACGGCGACAACAACAACCACAGCGACAACTATGGTGTTGAAGGTCCGACCAAACGCCCCGAAATCGAGAACCTGCGTGTTCGCCAGATCAAGAATATGATCAGCACGCTGATGCTCAGCCAAGGTGTGCCGATGATCGTGGCTGGCGACGAATGCCGCCGGACGCAGAAGGGAAATAACAACGCCTACTGCCAAGACAACGACATCAGCTGGTTCAACTGGAAGCTGATCGAGGAACATTCCGACCTCGTTCGCTTCGCTGAAGCACTGATTAAGTTCCGTCGCTCCCAGCCGACTGTTCGCCGCGAAACGTTCCTCACTGGTCGTCCGAAATTCGAAGGTGCCTTGCCCGATGTTTCGTGGTACAGCGCCCTCGGAACGGCTGTCGATTGGCACGGCGACGACGGCACACTGATTGCCCTGCTCAAAGCTCCCGACCTCGAACACGATCCCCAAGGGGTCGGTCGCGACGTGCTGCTGCTGGTAAACGCCACCAGTCAGCCCCGCGAGTTCATCCTCCCTCCTGTGGCCAAGGGAACCCGCTGGCGATTGTTCGTCGATACAGCAGCAGCGAGCCCCTACGACGTCTATCCCGACTACGACGGCCCGCCACCACCTCGGTCGCGCCGCCTGACACTTTCGTACCGCAGCATGTGCTGTTTCGTCGCCGAAGATCCTGTGCGACTGAAATAGTACGACAGCACCAAAACTCCTGAACGCTTCAAAGCCCGCGAGCAGAACCTGGTTCTCTTGCGGGCTTTGTTGTTTCTTGGACCAGCCTCGCGAGTGCACGGAGGAATCGCCCAGACTTCCTGCAAAAACTATCCCGAGAAGTCAGTTTTGCGAACAGCTGGGGGCGAGAGCAGCAACTGGCGAGTGCTGCGGGCGAGCCGACGAAAAGCTTCCACAGGGATGTGAAACGTGTTCCATTTTGGTGAGCGCAGCTTGGCCCAAGCCAAGTAGAGATCGAGTTGAATGGCGACAAAAGCAAATCGTCGGCCGTGATGTTCGAAGATCTCCTCCTCGGGGAGCGGCGAGCGATCGGCAACCAGGTCGTAGGCAAAAACGAAGAGCCCTTGGAATCGCTCGCCAAAAAGTTGCTCCCACCGCGCGAGACTTTCGAGTTCGTCGCCGTTGGTCCAGTTTTTCCAGTAGTGCTTGGCGGCACCCGTTGGAAAGCGGCGCCCCTTGATATCGATCAGCCAGCTGCGACCCGCCCCCACCGGTGAAACAATAAAGTCGAGGCTTTTGAGTGTGCCGCCACCTTCGAGTGTACGGCGAGTTTCGTCCACCGCCACGTAGGGAATGCGGTGATGCCGCAGGAACGCTTCGAACGCAGCTTCGTAGTAATTGTGGCGACGAGTCACGCGAGCAGCTCCCAGGTCAACGTCGTGCGGAGTGATCCAGCCGACATCGTTACCCGGGGGTGTGACAACTGTCTGTCACACCACTGCGAACTACTTCAGATTTTTTGCAAGTTTTTCGGGACGCTTGCGACGAAAGCGGAGAATGATAGCCAAGAGAATGGCAATGACGCCGAGGCTGGCAAGCACCGCGATGACTGGCAGAAAAATCGCGAGGATGGCCGAAAATGTCGCCATCACAAGCTCTCCTGTCGCCACGATCCAGTTGCCAAGTCCTGCAGTGACTGGTGTAGTGACTGCGCGAACCGTGGTAGTTGCCGACTGCACGGTGAGAGCCATCCCACCCCCGGCAATGGCGGCCACAGACCAGCGTAGCATCGGCGGCATATCGGCGGAAACACTTGCCGTGGCGAGAGTTCCAGCGATCGTCGCCAGCGGAATAGCTACCGCATCCAGGGCGTTGTCGACAGCCGGAATGTAGTAGGCACCGATTTCGAGAACCGACGCCACTGCCAAGGCTACGATGGCAGCAGGACTTCCCACCCACTCCCAGCCGGCTGAAACATCCACTGCGCCGGTGGCGGACCCCAGAGAGAGCGCAAGCAGAGGGACGAAGACTCGATAGCCGCAAGCAGCCGCGAGCCCTACCCCCACCAGCACCGACATCACCACGTCCGCGATTTCCATCCTAGCTCCTCTGAAAGAACGCAGGCCTAGGGAGTTATTCGCAAATCAGTGCCACGCATTGCTTTTGGCGTCCAAGAATCTAGCGCTGAGCGATAGCGAGACTTCACGAACTAAGTGGCCAGGATCTTCTGAATGGCCTGCGTCAGTGCGTCAAACGACTCGGCGGTGGAGACTTCCTGCGTTTCCCCCGTTTTCAGGTCCTTCACTTGCACCATTTTGGCAGCCAGCTCGCGATCGCCAGCGACTATGGCAACCCGGAAGCCACGCTTGTCGGCATATTGCAGCTGTTGTCCGAGTTTCTTCGCGTCGGGAAACATCTCGCAGCCAATCCCAGCGCGACGAATCGCCGAAGCGATCTCGAGGTACGCGGTGAGCTGGGTTTTATCGAAGAACGCCACGAGCACAGGAGCCGGAGTTCGCACCTTTTCAATCATGCCGAGATCTTCGAGTGCGGCAAGCAACCGATCGAGCCCCAGCGAGGCACCGATACCGGGCAATTCTTGCTTGGTATAGAGGGCGGCTAGATTGTCGTAACGTCCGCCGCTGCAAACGCTGCCGATCTTGGGGAGATCAGTCAGGAACGTTTCGAAGATAGCGCCCGTGTAGTAATCGAGGCCGCGAGCAATCGAAACATCGAGCTGCAAGTGCGACGCAGGAACCCCCGCCGCAGCAGCGCCACGCAAAATCTCCGAGAGTCGCTCGACCCCTGCTTCACCCTTCTCGCTCCCAGCAACCAGTGGCTGTAGCTGCGTCAGTATTTCGTCGGCTGTTCCACCGATCGAAGCAAACTTCAGCACATCAGCCGCTTGCTCAGCGGTGCATCCCGCCACGGCCGTGAGCTCTTCGACCACCTTTTCCGGTGTGCTCTTGGGAAGCTTGTCGATCGCCCTAAGCACTAGCGTGCTCTTGTCGGCGAGCCCTAAATTTTCAAGCAGCCCGGTTAGAACAGCCCGATTGTTCACTCGAATCGTGAATCGCGAAATGCCAATGGCCTGGAGCAGTTCGTGAATGACACAGGCGGTTTCGATATCGGCCGCGACACTTTTGGTGCCGATCGTGTCGAAGTCGCACTGCATGAACTCGCGATAACGGCCGTGCTGAGCCCGCTCGCCGCGCCACACCGTGGCAATGTGATAGCGCTTAAACGGCAGTCCAAGTTGACCGACATGCTGAGCAGCAAATCGCGCAAGTGGAACCGTCAGGTCGAAGCGCATTCCGACCATCCGCCCACCATTGTCCTCGAAGCGATACATCTGCCGGTCGGACTCTTCGCCACCTTTACCGGAGAGGATTTCAAGGTATTCCAGCGCCGGCGTATCGATTGGCACAAATCCAAACGAGCGGTAGACCTTTTGAGCCGTCGCAATCAATCGCTCGCGAGGCATCATCGCTTCAGGAAGGTAGTCGCGAAATCCGGCCAGCGTGCGAGGTTCGATCATGACTAAGTACAAACAAGGGATGGAGAGCTGTGTGTTATCTACGGCTGCTAAACTCGCTGCAGCATCGGCAGGTTGCCGCTGGGCTTAGGGCTACGGATCGGAGCCGACTTATCGCTCGTGGCAAAAATTGCTTCGGTGTATTCGTGCAGTTGTTCGGGGGTTTCGAAGTACTGCTCGTAGGTCCAGTCGTCTTCGTATTCGCAGGCGTTGGTGGTGTAGTCGCGGCAAATCTGCGGGCGGGTTTCGTAAATGCCGCAGAAGTTGTTAGGGAGCAGATGTTTGCAGGTGGTGTGGACCAGCAAATACCAGGTCGTATCGTCGACAAACACACTTGCCCGATCGTGCAACAGGAACCAGCGGATGACGTCGTAATCACCACGCTCGGTAGGGGTTTCGATCGGGAGTGCAAAGTAGCGACAGCATTTTGCGGTGCAGTGTTCGCACAAGTTCTCTCCCGCCTTCAGATCGGCGCGACGCGGCTTTGTGCGGGGGAGTTTCATGGCGGGCTTTCCTGCGGATACGTGGCTAGCTAAGAAGTGGGCGAGCAACGTGCAATAGAATAAAGCGCCACCGCGAAGGATGTCAGCGGGCTATGAAAAGAAGTGCGCGCGAAACGGACGCACGTCGACACGCGCGCAACAAGTCTGTGGCATTTGCCAAAATCGCGGCTAGAGAAGATCGCCATCGCCGCTGAAGGCACTCAATGAGTGCGAGCATGGGGCGCACGCGCGAAATGGCAGCGAGCACCCCTGGAGCGACAGTGGGCGAACTATTTCTTGCGATGTCGGATACGAGCACGCATGCGGCGTTTTTTTTGGCCCAATTTCCGACGACCACGGCCAGACTTCTTTACACCCACCGGATTCTCTCCCGAAGCAGCAGATCACAAACGAGTTAACACTTCCCAGGCCTATCGCAACAGGCGGGCAGGAAGCGAGCCACGCAATGTACCCCGCCTTGCACCTTTCAGGCAAGCCCCTGAAGGAAGTTCCGTGAAAGAGACTTTGGCAAAACAGCTGCCACAGACCACTACTTTGGGTGAATCGCTTCTAAACAAACGACTGCCCTGAGTTTTAATGATGCATGGAGTACCCAAGAATGGAATCTGCCAGTTGAAAACTCGGCTTTGGTGGCGTTCGCTCATCCCTTGGGCGGTTCAGTTTTGCGAACCATAAAACAACACAAACACTTTGATTCAAATGATTTACAGCAATTTCATGCGACATTGAGTGAGCCACAGCTTGCGGAAAGACTTGCCCCCAAGCCTTCCTGCTGGTATCCTTTCGCACACGAACGAGTTTCTTTCCTCGTGGTGATCTTTGATGCCCGACTCGCTGACTACCGCCGATCAGATCCTGATTGCCCTGCGGCAAGTGACGCAGGCGATCGATCTCTATTCGCGATATCTGCTGGTCGAACATGGACTGACCGGGCCGCAAATCGGAGTGCTACGGCACCTCGACCGGTCAAGCTCGGCAACACCGGGCGAACTCTCCGATGCCCTGCACATCACTCCACCCACGATTGTGGGGATCCTCAACCGACTCGAGGAACGTGGTCTTCTCACGCGCGAACGCGGCAGCCGAACCGACCGCCGGAGCGTAGTGGTCAGGCTGACAACTGCCGGCAGCGAGGCGGTGGCGAAGTCCCCTCCCCTGCTGCGCGACCGCTTCCTGGAGCAACTCGCCCAAATGCCGACGTGGGAGCAGACACAAATGCTCGCCACCCTGCAGCGAGTCGCCCATCTCATGCAGGCCGATGAAATCTCGGCCGAGCCCTTTTTGCATCGCGGCCCTGCTGCACCAGCCTCCACGGCGATGCCAGCAACGGGCCAGCAAAATGCCACCGGCGAACCGACAGCCATCGCGGCGACCAGTCCGGTTCCACGGCACGAATTTCCGAGCGTGGCTTCCACCACAGCAGCTGAACTGACAACGCGGGAGCTAGCTGTTCGCGATGCGATCGCCAGCCTGGCGATCAGTGAACAGCTGAGCGGCTGCGATCCACCACTTTAAATCTTGTCGACACTGCTGATATCGTCGCCGCAGCACCCTTAGTGCTCCTCTCCGCTGCTGCGACACAAAACAAGTTGCGTTTCCAAAACGTGTTTTGAATTTCTGCAGCCTCTTCTCTTGCATCCGTGCTGAGGATTGTTTCAGCACCAGTCGAGCGAACTCGAGTCTCGCGCGCAATCGTTGCGCGTCCCCTCTCGGATTGGCTGGCTGTCACTCGTCCCAAGGACCTTAGGAGAAAACCGATGTCCCCACGAGCTAAAGAACGAATTCTGATGATCTCCACCCACGGCTATGTCGCTGCCCAGCCAGAGCTTGGCAAGCCCGACACTGGTGGCCAGGTTGTCTATGTCCTCGAGCTCTCGCGATGCCTTGCTCGCATGGGCTATCAGGTCGATATCATGACCCGCCAATTCGAGGATCAAGTTGCCGAAGAGCAAGTCGCCGAGAATGTCCGCTTGCTCCGATTTCCTTGTGGCGGTAGCGAATTCATCGGGAAAGAAACACTTTGCCAGCACATTCCGGAATGGTCGGCGAATGCCCTGCGCTATATCCGCAAAAACAAGCTCCACTACCGGTTCATCAACACACACTACTGGGATGCTGGCCTCGCCGGCGCGGCACTAGCACGAGGACTCGTGATTCCTCATCTTCACACGCCTCACTCCATCGGTTCGTGGAAACGGGACAACATGCCGGGGGATGTTGATGGCAACGAGCGTCGCTGGAACTTCCGCCGCCGCATTACCGACGAGAAGACAATCTACGACGAAGCCGACGCGCTCATCGCAACGACTCCTCAGCAGCGCGAGATCTTGTGTGGCGAGAACTACGATACACCGAAGGCTAAGGTGCATGTGATTCCACCAGGTTACGACGATACCCGTTTTTATCCTGTGTCGATGGCCACGCGACAAACGCTCAAACGCGAGCTTGGCATGGAAGGTCCCACGGTCCTTGCGCTCGGGCGATTAGCCCGCAACAAAGGCTACGATCTGCTGATTCGTTCGATGAAACCTGTTTTTGATCGCATAGCGCATGCGACACTGGTGCTGGCCATCGGCGGAACCGAACTTTCGCCTGACGAGAAAATTCAACTCGACGCACTCAAGGCCCTCGCCCGCGAACTCGACATCGAACATCGCATTCGCTTTCAAGACTACATTCCCGACGAAATGCTAGCCGACTACTATCGTGCCGCCGATGTGTTTGCCCTCTCGAGCCGCTACGAGCCTTTCGGTATGACCGCCATCGAAGCCATGGCCTGCGGCACTCCCACGGTCGTGACGACCGAAGGAGGTTTGTGGGAACAAGTGACTTGGGGACTCGAAGCCCTATATGCCAATCCGAACGACTGCGATGCCTTCGGCCACTCGATCCTCGAAGTGCTCCAGTATCCCCAGGTCTCGGCACAGCTCGCAAAATTCGGTTCGCAAAAGGCGCGTGCCAAGTTCACCTGGAATGGTGTCGCTCAGCAAGTGCTCGAGAGTGTGGAAGATGCGCTCGCCAAGCGTCTCCCCGACTGGCCAATCATTACCGACACGCCGCTGCCGATCTCGACCCCCATCACGAAAGGGGTGACGTTGTCATGAGCCTTGCTGAACTACCCCAAACAGAGCGAAGTATTTCTCCAACTAACGATCGCTGGCTGATTGTGAGCGATCTCGACGGCACACTTCTGGGCGATACAGCATCGCTCGAAATCTTGCGCGATTGGCTCGCCAGTTGTCGCGACAAGATCGACATCGCGTATGCCTCGGGACGACTCGAGTATTCGATTCGACAGGCCATCGATGAGTATGCCTTACCTACGCCAGTCGCGACTGCGAGTGGCGTGGGAACTGAAATCCACTGGTATGGAGCGAGCACGCGTCTGCCGTCGTGGCCTCAAGTTGGGCTGGGTAGCTGGTCGGCGACTTGCATTCGCGAAATACTTGCGGAACTTCGATCGCTTGTTCTTCAGCCGGAGCTCAACCAATCGGCGTGGAAGGTGAGTTACTACGCGCACGATCTCAGTGCCGCCGAACTAAAGTCGATTGAGTATCTGCTCACATCGCACGATCTCGAAGTCGACTTGATCTACAGCAGCGCACGCGATCTCGATGTCCTGCCACGCGGCATTCACAAAGGTTCAGCCGCCAAACTGATTGCCGAGACGATGAACGTCCCGCCCCAGCGCGTGATCGTCTGTGGCGACACTGGCAACGACCGCGCGATGTTTGGGCAAGGCTTTCGGGGCATTGTCGTCGGCAATGCACAGCCGGAACTCGCCGCAGTCCAGTGCCCAGCGACCTATCACGCCACTGCCCATTACGCTGCCGGCGTTCTCGAGGGGATTAGCCACTGGATGTCGCGCGCTTGACCTCGCGATGCGTTGCTCCCATCTGCTCTTCCCAAATGCATCTTTTGCTCGTCGTCGGATAGGATAAGTCCACGACGAGTAATACGAAGCATGGCTGGCAACGTGTCGGTGAAGTCCCCGGCTTTGCACTCTGGCCACAAGGGGGACTTTGCAACACAACGTTTTTCTACCAACAGCTGCACAACGAGACCGCTCCTACCGGTTCGTCAGCACACGTTCGCCGTGAAGCATGAAGCTAATCCCCTGCTGTCCACCCGACGCGTAGAAGAAACCATCGTGATGCGGCCCTTGACGGGCCACAATGGCCCCGTAATCCATTTCCGGACCCGATAGCCAGGGGACTTCGAGATCGACCGGAGCATCGAACAGCATGAATGAATCGCGCCCACCGTCGGGCACCAGCACATAATGAGCACTCTCGACAGCCGCAGTAGTTTTTTGTGTGAGCCTTGCTCGGACCGGGCACCGCATGATGATCGGCTGTGAGTAGATTTCTTTCGGGGCGTCGGTGACAGAAGCACCTGCGGGAATCGTATTGCGGAAGTTTCCCTGCTCGAGATAGGGCATGATCGCGACCTTCCAGCCCCCAATCTGTCCCGGAGCGACAGGAACTGGCAACTCGTGGGTTGCTTGGCAAAACTGCCCCATCGCCAGATTGAGCTGATGCAAGTTGTTCTTACAGACCGCTTCCATTGCCTTCACGCGCGAGGACTGAATGGCAGGGAGTAGCAATGCCAGCAGTATCCCCAAAATTGCGATCACCACGACGAGTTCCACGATCGTGATCCCAGAGCGGGGATGCTTGTAAAGGGAAAGCTTGCAATGGAAAGGCATGCTGTGGCCTGCTTTGCCCTGGGGGAGAGGAGGAGCAATCAGAGCAGAGGTCCACGTAGCAGCTAGCTGGCACTGACAATGCTGGCAGACCACTCGAAGGGGTGGAACGCCTGAAAACTAGTCGTTATGGCGGGTGGGATCAAGTTGAATTCTGGTAAACCTTATCGCTCAGTAAAGAAGTGCTCTTTGCACAAAAGAATCCTCCTCGGAGGTCCGTAGGGTGCTCGGTTTCGTTCTCACAGTGTTAGCCGAGCGTCTGCCGATGGAGTGATGTAGCGACGAGTCTCTTGGTGCGCCAGTGCATAGCTTTGTCTGGCACCACGAATACTTGAGGCTTCTTCGCAGGTTGCTCGGGCTTATTCTCAGCCAGAACAACTGCACTGCTCTCGTCTGCTGGGCCACGGATCGTCCCACGAAATGCTCGCGGGACCTTCTCTGGCTCCCCATCGCCGAAAATGCCGCTGCTTTTCGCTGGAGACCTTTCGATGCGACGTTTCCTGGTTGCCTGCTCGGTTTCGATTTCGCTTGCCGCAGGTACGGTCACGGCCGAAGCTGGTTGGCACGAATTCTGGCACAGCGTGAAGGTCGACTTCCACCGTAACAATGCGTGGCCTGAACCCTTTCAATCAGCCGACCGAGCAGCCACGCGAGCACCGTTTCTGACCCAGACCGATAACGGCTGGAAGATGCAGAACACCGTGGGAACCTTCCTGTTCGACGAAGCGACTGGCGAGCTGAACCAAGCTGGCAAGCTGAAGGTGAAATGGATCGTTACCCAGGCTCCCCTTCACCGTCGCGCGGTGTTTGTCTTTAAGGCCGACAAGCCTGAGATCAACCAGCAGCGTATGGAATCGGTACAGACATACATCTCTTCCCTCATCCCTGAGGGCGACCTTCCCCCGGTCTACTTCACCAACACCGAGCCCGATGGCGGTTCAGGTGAATACTTCGATGCAATCAATCGCGCCGTGCAAGACTCGATTCCTTCGCCTCGCCTACCACCTCCAGCCAATGGCGCTGGTGGTTCGACGGGTGGCGAAGGTGGGTAGTCGCTACGCAGGCTCACGAGTCTGAATCTGAAGCTGAAGAGCCGGCAGTGCTAGCAGAGTTGGCGATCCGCAACTCTGCTGACAAACCGTTGCCACCGGTATTTCCGCTACAGCCCGATTGCAGCGCGCGACGATGAAGAATCTTAAGGTCGGTGATGCGTGCGCGCAAGGACTGTGCGCGACATCTACCGAAACGGCTGCAGCACAGGGAGGTGCGACGTGAACATTCGCCGAAAACTCTTCTTCGCCTTATTGGTCGCTGGCTCCACCACGCTGGTCGGCTGTAAGAGCGGATCGATGTTTGGCTTTGGCAAATCTTCACCAACGGTCGCCAGCAGCGCACCGGATGTCGGCAAAGCCAACTACAACGGCCTCTCGCAGCAGTTCACCTCGAGTGGAACCGCTGTCGGCGGCAACACCTCGGGTAATGTTGGACTCGGCGGCTCCAAACCACCATCCAGCGACAACTTCATCGTCGCCGGCTGGAAGAAAACAACCTCGGCTGTATCAGGTGCGTTCTCTTCGAAGCCCAACGGCGACGTCACCGAGGACCCAGTTAGCCTGAGCACTAAACCGAAAAAAGTTGGCCCCGACGTCTATGTCGCTGCGGCTCGCCTGCTCGAGAACCAAGGCAAGTTTGAAGAAGCACAAGCGCAGTACGACAAAGCGCTGAAGGTTTCTCCCAAGGATCTCAACACCTTGGTGAGCCTCGCTCGTATGTACGACCGGCAGGGGCAATCCGCTAAAGCCGTAGAGCTTTATCGCAAGGCAATCGCCGCTCATCCCGAGAGTGGCATGGCGTACAACGACCTGGGTCTGTGCTACGCTCGTCAAAAAGACTTGCCACAGTCGATGGCCAACCTCCACAAGGCTGTTGAACTTCAACCTGCCAACGTCAAGTATCGCAATAACCTGGCGACGGTTCAGGTGGAAGCTGGCCGCGCCGACGAAGCCATCAAAACGCTGTCGGCAGTGAACCCGCAAGCCGTGGCACACTACAACGTCGGCTACCTGCTCGAGCAAAAGGGAAATGCCCAGGGGGCTGCCCAGCACATGGCTCGGGCGGTGGAACTGGACCCATCGATGCAGGCCGCTCGCGAAATGCTGGCGAAGCTCGAGGGGAGCATGTCCGAAGGCCAACTTCCTGTTGCACAGATGCAGCAACAAGCTGCTGCAATGATGGCCCGTGCTCCGCAGTATCAGGCCTATCAGCCTCAGCAGTCCTCGGCACCGGTCTATCAGCCAGCCCCCGCTGCGGCATCCGGCACTACGTACTCGCCCGCTCCGTACCAAATGGCCCCGCCGACCATTGAAGGTGCTCCTTACTCGAGCAACTTCAGCGGCGCATCGTATGCCCAGCCAAGCTACGAAGGGCAGCAGCAGTCGCACGAGGAAGAAGTCGCTCCCGAACTAGAGGAACCGACCTCAAGTGAACCAGCGAAATCGATTCCGATTCCATCGTTCCACATCAGTGACGATGACGCTGCGTCCGAGAGCCAAGCTGATGACGAAGCCCCAGTTGCGAGCGACGAATAACTCGTAGAGTTCATTGCCTCTTCAGTCCATCACGACCCAGCCAAGACTTCCCTCGAGAAGCATTTTGGCTGGGTCTTTTTCGTGGGGTGAGCAGCGATCTAGACTCGCTGCTTCAGTCGCTCGGCGAGCCGCTTGAGGGGCAAACTTGCATCCCCTTCGAAGAGATGGACATGCACGATGCTCATCCCTGTCCGATCGCTCCAGGCACTTTGTAGAGCAGCATCGAACTCTCCTTCGGTGCGGACTTCATAGCCCGTTCCGCCACCGAGAAGCAGTGGCAGTTTGCTGTACTTCCAGGGATGGATTTCGTTGAACTTCCACTCCCCTTCGTGCAGGAATCGCTCGGTTCCATAACCGTGGTTATCGAGCACGATGATGATCGGCGCGAGTCCATTTCGAACAATGGTGGAAGTTTCCATCCCTGTCATCTGAAAGGCACCGTCGCCGCAGATGACAACAATCCGTGCATCGGGTCGCGCCGTCATTGCACCGAGTGCAGCGGGCACGGAGAACCCCATCGATGTGTAGTAGGCTGGGCTTAAAAACTCTGTCCGCTGATGAATCGTTAACTCCGTAGCTGCGAAGAGCGAATCGCCGATGTCAGCGATCACAATCGTTTGATCGTCGATCTGCTCGTCGAGTCGGTGGATCAGCCGCCTCACTTCGATGGGACGATCTGACTCCAAAACGAAAGGCTTTTTCGGCTCCTGCAGCACGGCCGGTACAGCCCGCGGCTTCGGAGTCGGCTTGCGAGCTGCGAGCCGGGCGAGGAAATCGTCGAGCGGAACACCGTGATAGTGATGATGACGAATTCGCAGCTGTTCACTCGTCACATAGATGCACTTCGTCGGATCGAGATTGGCCGTAAAAATGCCCAGGTTGATGTCGGTCATGAACGCACCGAGCACCAAAACACAGTCACTTTCCTCGACCAGTTTGGTCACTTCCTCTTGCCCCATCGCTCCTTCATAGAGCCCCGCATAGAGCGGGTGACGTTCGGGAACGACACTCTTGCCCAGCAGGGTGGCGGCAATCGGAACCTGCATCTGCTCGGCGAGAGCGAGGACCTTGTCTTGCAGACTAAACCGATGGATTTCGACCCCGGCCAGGATCATCGGCTTTTGCGATTTACTGAGTAGCGTGGCAGCTTCGTCCGCAGCTTCGTCAGCCGCTTGGGTATCGACCTCTGCCGTGACGCGATGAAAGGTTTGCGAGATCTGCGGCACCACCTCGACCATGTCGCGAGGGATTTCGATATAAACCGGTCGCTTGAAGCGATAGCAGGCGTCGAGAACCCGGTCGATTTCTCGAAACGCAACGAGTGGGTCGATTAGTTCAGCCGACGCGACACATAGTTTTTCGAACACTTCGATTTGCGTACGAAAGTCGCGGACTTTGTGATGCAGCAGCGGGTTGTTGACGCGCTCTTCCAGTCCTGGCGATCCGGTAATGACCACCACCGGTGATTTTTCGGCATAGGCACCGGCAATGGAGTTACAAACACTCAGCCCACCCACGCAGTAGGTGACGCAAACAGCCCCCATGCCATGCACCCGGGCATAGGCATCGGCAGCAAATCCAGCGCAGTCTTCCCGGGTACAACCGACGACGTTGATCGGGCTTTTTTCGAGCATCGCGTAGAACGACAGGATATAGTCGCCCGGAATGCCAAACAGGTCGCGGAGCCCGTAGTCTTGCAGCCGCTGAATAAGATATTCGCCGATGTTCAGAGCTCGAGGCGGCCGATGATTCGGCGTCGCTGGCACGCTCTCGGGCATCACTTCGAGTCGAGACATGGAGCACCCCCTGCACAGAGATTGAGAAGTCGGCAGACACGTCGCTCTCGGTAGGCCATCCAAGCGGGGACCGGTTCTACAAAAATCGCGCACCGATCTCCCCTCAGAAAGCATAGGCAAATCGTCAAAACGGGGACAGTCCGAAATCCGTAGCCCCTTGCAAAGCAAGCACTTGCTATCCATGCTCTAGGCTTTCCGCTCATGGGATTTGTGACATGAAGATCGACATCGCTCCGACCAAAGTCGAACTCGGCCTAAGGGCCGCCACCGATGCCGCCGATACCCTCCGCCGGGCAATCTCCGCGCGAGGTCGGGCCGTGGCCATCGTGGCGACCGGTGCTTCCCAGTTCGACACCCTGGCCCACTTCGTCGCCGCCGACGGCATCGACTGGTCGCTGGTCACGTTCTTCCACCTCGACGAGTATGTTGGCCTCGATGCCACGCACGGTGCCAGCTTTGCCCGTTACCTCCGCGAACGCCTTGTCGAAAAGCTGCCACAAGCTCCTGCTGCTTTTCACTACCTGAGCGGACTCGGTGCTCCAGCGGCCGAATGTGCCCGCCTCAAGCAGTTGATCTCGCAAGAACCGACCATCGATCTGGCCATGATCGGCATCGGTGAAAATGGTCACCTGGCGTTTAACGACCCGCCAGCCGATTTCGAAACCACCGAGCCCTACCTCGTTGTGTCACTCGACGAAGCTTGCCGCAAACAACAGCAGGGGGAAGGTTGGTTTCCGACGCTCGACGATGTTCCAACCCATGCTATTTCCATGTCCGTGCGTCAAATCCTGAAGGCAGGCAACATCGTTTGCAGTGTTCCCGACGAGCGAAAAGCGCAGGCTGTGAAAGGCTCTGTCGAAGGACCGATTTCGAATCTTGTTCCCGCTTCGATCTTGCAAACGCATCCGTCGATGACTCTCTATCTCGATCCCCCTGCCGCTTCGCTCCTAACGAGTAAGTAGCACGCAGAGCGACTTCTCCACACACCCGTCTCACACTTCCCACGAAAGATCTTCACCATGAGCGATAAGCCGAGTGTCATTCTCTCTGGATTTGGCGATGAAGCAGCCAATGCCAAAACGGCCGAACAGCAGTTCGCAGCCTTTGCGGCTCTGGGCCTGCAGTACTACTCGCTACGCTTCATCGACGCTGGCAATGGCATCAAAAACGCCATGCAGCTAACGAAGTCCGAGATCACCAAGATTCGTCACCTCGAGGATGAATATGGCCTGAATGTGGCGACCCTTGGCTCGCCCATTGGCAAGGTGAAGTTGCTCGACATCGACGACGGCACGAAGAACCGCTATGTGCCGTTCAAGAAGTATCTGAACGATGAAGTGAAACGAGCCTGCGATCTAGCCCATGCTTTTGAAACGAAGCTGATTCGCGGCTTTTCGTTCTATCACCCCAAAGGGACCGATGCCCAGGACCACTTGCCCCAAGTGGTCGATCAACTCGGCCAAATTGCCGAGATGTGTCACCGGAGCGATCTGACCTTTGGACTGGAAGTGGAAGCCAACTTGGTGGGTCAAACGGGGGATTTGCTCGCCCAAATTCATAAGCAGGTCGACCATCCTGCGATGCTGCTAATTTTCGATGCAGCAAACCTCAGCACGCAAGGCTTCAGCAGTAGCGAAGTTTTCGATCAGTACGAGATGATGAAAAAAGGACTCGGCTGGATGCACATCAAAGACTATCGCCACCCACAACGTTTGGCTCGAACCACACATGTCGACGAAGAAGCGCTCAAGCATTTTGTTCCATGCGATCGGGGGGATGGTGGTCACGAGGCCATTTTGCGAGATCTGAAATCGATCATCCCCACGCTTGAGAAGAAGCTGAAGAAACGTGGTATCCCTGGGGTGATTCTTGACCTCGAACCGCATCTGAAGGGTGGCGGACAGTTCGGTGGCTTTAGTGGTCCCGATGGACTGGGAGTAGCCCTTCGCGCGTTGTGCAAAGTGCTCGACTATGTCGGTGTCGACTATCACTTGCGTGATTACGATGATGTGGTTGTGGCCCGCGGCCTGTAAAGTTTTGCCTGCAGCAAGGATCAGCCATGGCCTCGTCGACCGAAAAAGCTGGTAAGTGCGAGAAGTGCCAAACTGGCGATGTGATGTGTCGCTTCAACGATTTTGATCGTGGCGACTTGCGAGTCATGGCCTGGGAACACAAGTGCACCGATTGCGGCATTCGTGTAACGCAGGCTTGGCGATCGGATCAGCCGAACGCAGGCGACACACCGGAGGGGCTCCCCACGTGTCCCTGGTGTGGACGAACGGGAAAAACTGCTTAGCAGGCTCTGCTGTAGATCCCTAGACAACAAAAAAGGGCCAGTCCGATCCTGAGTGAATCGGCTGGCCCTATTGCTTTCTTGTGTCCCGTAAATACTGCTATTTCGTGGGGATTTCGTCAGTTTCTGTGAGTTTATCGATAAGCGCTGGCTTGGCTTCATGCTTCGCTACACTGGGAGGTGGCAATCGCATTTTGTCGATCACACCCACGAACGATGAAGCCCCCAAAATGCCTGTGAGGAGCAGGCAGCCAAGGCCAGCTCCGATAAACAAGAGCGATGCGCTGAGAGCGCCCCAAGCGATGCAGCCTACAGCCATCGCACCGGCAACAGCGGTGAGCCAGAGCCGTGAGCGCCCTGTTTGACCGCGACTCTTCTTGGCATGCGAACTGATTGCACTTCGCGCAGCACTGTTTGCTAGTTCGCGCATCGCTGCAAGGTCACACGTTTGTTCGGGAGCGGCACATCGGGGAATAAATTCTTCCGAGGTAATCGGCAGCACAGGTTCGATCGGCGCTGTCGCAGCGATTGGAGCAGCAACTGGAGTTGGTGTGGCAGCAGGTTTAAACTTGCTGGCCGTTTGAGGTTCGTTGCCACCGTCGCCACGCACCCGCTTAAGAAGTCGTGCCATGTAGTCTTCGATCGATTCATCTTCGTCACCCGGACCACCACCCGTCTTTGCAGGTGATGTCTGTGGCGCAAGGCTTGGAAGATCGTGGGACGCCAACGGCGCTGGAGCTACAGATGGAGTCAACGAGGGTAGTCCCCGCGCCGTGCGCTCAGCCTCCTCATCATCTTCTCGCTGAAGTTCGAGCAGTCGATTCCGCCACGAATCGTTCGAAGCGGGGCGCTGCTGCACCATTTCAACTGGTACTTCGGCCTCGATGCTCTCCTCGCGATCCAATCCTGGCACCACCGGTGCGATCGACGACGATGGCCCAAACTCATCGGTGCCTGTCGAAATCGGCTGATGGAGCCCGGCTCCTTCATGCTGCGAAAACGGCCTGTTTTCTAGCGATTCCTCGACGTCACTTCCGAAAAATTGCGCTCGTAAACTGTGTGCTTCGTTGTGAAGCGATTCGTCGGTGATCGAACTTTTGGGGAGAGCCTCTTCGCCAGCAGAGTCGACCTGATGCTCGGCTTCGAGAACCTCCCCCCTATGTGCAGCAAAGAAGTTATCGACAGAGGGCTCTTCTTCGACAGGTGGTAGATGCTGTGTCTCCAGTGACTCCGCGACCTGCGGCTGAGCTGGTGAATCGATCGCATCCGACTTCCACACGCCACTATTCATCAGACGAGCCAGGACACTCTCGACATCTTGGGCTGGTGTTTCGGCGTCGACTTCTGATTCCATTTCGGAATTCATATTCCCAGAAGCAGCCTCGTGAGCCAGATTTGGTGGACATGGCATGGTGACACAGGGATTCTCGGCTGGCACATCGAGAGCTTCTGGCTGAGTCATCTCCGACGATTCAGCCGCAGCGACTTCATCCTGCCATGCATGATGATCGTCAGCATCGCTGACGGGACCACGTGTGGGAAACTGCCAAGTGCTCGAAAGACCATGGAACTCGTCAACCGCTTGAGGTGAACGAATCGAATCGAGATCTAGGCTCGAGAGTGGGGCAGTCATCATCACCGAGTCGACCTCGGACGATCGATGCGAGATCGCAGGTGCGGCATGCTCGCTGGCAATTTCAGCAGCAGCGCGGGCAGCCAGTTCATGCTCGGCATCGGCAAGCTTGGTCCGGAGCAGTTCCGCAGTGGCTTCCGTCGATAGCAGCCTCTGTGTCAATTCGGCCGTCACATTTGCTTGTTCGGTTTGCGCATCGATCAGCTGAGCGCGAAGCTCTTCAAGCACTCGCTGAGCCTCTGCGTCACTTTCACGATGAGCTGCCATCAGCTGCTCGAGCCGTGCTTCGGCCTCTTCGCGATCGATGCGTCGAGCTTGCAACTGGGCTTCGAGCTGCGACTCAAGCTGCGCAACCTGTTCCGCAGTTTCGGTAAGTTGCATGCGCAGCTGCACGAGTTCTGCTTCACGTGCCACGGTGTCAGGGTCGACTTCTGAAGCAGGCAGTGTGCAAGCCAGACCTGCTGGGATCACCGATTCGACAGGAGAATGCGCGGCTTGCTGCTGAGCTTCGAGCAGTTCGAGATGCTCTTGCTCGGCCGAAGCCAAGCGGTTCTCGAGGAGTTCGATACGATCTTCAAGTTCAGCAGCACGCTGACGAGCATCGCGCAGCTCTTCTTCGGTCGCACTGGCACGCTGCGACTGCGTATCGCGCTCGAGGCTCATGTGCTCGAGCTGTTGGCGGAGCTGCAAAAGTTCTTCGCTCTCGACTTCAGGCGTAGGGACAGCGGGGAGGAACTGCTGCGTCATCATCGAGCCGCGTGAGCTTTCCAGCTCTTCTTGCAGCAATGCAATTTGCTCGTCGCGAGAAGCCAACTGCTGCTGTGTGAGAGCGAGATTTCTGCGTAACTCTTGCAGCTGTACTTCCGTGGCGTCGGCCTGCGAGCCTTGCTGGGCAAGTGCCGATTCCAGCTGCAATCGAAGACTACTCACGAGTTGGCTGAGCTCGGTGGTGTGCTCCACTGATTCGCAGCGGGCACGCGAAAGCTCTTGCTGCAAAGAATCAGCCTGTTTTTGAAGCTCAGCCCGTTCGGTCGCGAACTTTTGCGACTGTAGAGCCAGCTGCGACAATTCACTGCGTGTCTGCGTCAACTGCTGTTCGCGCGAGGCATCGTGGGCCGTGAGTTTCTGAAGAGCCTCTTCTGCGCGACGCTGCGCTTCGGTCATTTGCTCGCGCAACAGTGAATTCTGCGTGCGGGCATCCCCAAGCGACGTTTCGAGGTTTCGTAATGTAGTGCGCAGCTGCTGACGCTCTTCGTTCCAAGTCGATTGATCAGCGGCGTGTTGTTTTTGTGACTCGGTGAGCTGCGTCAGTGCCGTATGAACATGCGAGCGAAGCTGGGCCAGATCAGTGTCGCGAGATTCGATACGCGACTTTTCGCTGGTCACCGAACTCTTCAGCTGACGTGCTACATCAAGCACTCGTTTGAGTCGCGAGCGATCAGCGCGTGCTACAGCTGCGGCAAATGCTGGAGGGAGCGGCTGTGGTGAAGGAAGTTCGCGCGGCGACGCAGCCACTTCACTAGCTAGCACTTCGAGCTCGATCCGGCCAATCTTCAGTGTGTCACCAGCCGCTATCACAGCTTCGAGAACAGCTCGGCCATTCAGCTGCACGTCGGGTGTCTTACAGATCAGCACGCTGCTAGCACCGCTTCGTAAGATCCAGGCATGCAGGGGTCGAATTCCTGGTGCTCGGAGGCGCAGGGTGCAACCTTCAGCAGATCCGATGGTGCATTTGCTCGAGCGCAGCCGGATGACGTGACCATCGTGCTGAGGATGTCGCACACGCAAAAGAAGTTCGGCTGCAGGGGGACCGAGCAAGGTGCTAGCAGAGTTCGAACCGAAGTTGGCAGAGGTGAGCATCTTGAAAAAAGCCTCGCGTTTAGGTCGCCCCTTCTACGGCAGATCACATGCCCGCCGGGAAGTCGCGCTACCAATCGCCTGCTGGCATTTAGCTCGCTGGATCGATGTTGTCAAAACGCAACGGCTCTCTGGGACCTTCCGAGCAGCGCTGGTTTGGCAATGTCGGCAGAATTTGCCGGTTATGCCGATTTTCCGCTCTACTGGCCGGCCGATTGTGCCGATTATCAGCGTGCGGCAAATGAGCAAGATCGCTTGTTTGCTTCTGACAAATCACGACGAGCGATAAGCCAGCCAACAGGTTTCAAAGTGTTCCACGGCGGAATGCTGCGGAGCTGAGGCCGACTTTATCCGACAGATGCTGAACTAGCGGGGCACTTCGCCTGAATCGGCTGAGGGGTAACTCTCGGCCCGACCTTTGGCGAGGTAGTGAAAGCAGCAATCACGTGCGGGAACGTCGATTGATGGGCAAGCGGGCGATTTTTGTATTTCTCCATTCGACAGCCAACCACTGACACCATGCCGAGGGCGGCACTTGGCACTAGGTGAGTGTTGGCGAGCGAGGCACAACCATGACGCGTAAAGATGCCATGTCCAATTTGCGTGAGATCCTCATTCGTCGCCGCGATGCGTTGCGACGGGCTCTCGCGGGCGACTTGAGTTCGCTCAAGGAACTTCGCCAACAAACTTCCGGCGACGTGATGGACGCCGCCATGGACACCGCTCAAGACGAGATCAACTCGCAACTTGCGGAAGTCGAAAGCCGCGAGCTGGCTCACATCGACACGGCCCTCGAGCGCATGCGTTCGGGCAACTATGGTGCCTGCGAAGGTTGCAACGAACCGATTCCACTCCTCCGCCTGCAAGCTCTGCCCTACGCCGTGATGTGCATTAAGTGCCAACGCGAAGCAGAAAAGAATGGCGATGTGCCGAGCGGACCGAAGGACTGGGGACGCATTCTCGACAACGTGTCGGATAGCGATCTCTCGTCAAGCGACATCGAGATGGATGTGTCGTAGTCAACCGCCGAGTTTGCTGATCTCCCGCTAGTGATGTCACCCCGGGCACATGGATAGGCCTGTGCTCGAGGGGCATTGCATACGCCAGAGATCCTCCTTCCTCTCTCGTGGATGATCTGCCGGAACGAAAGCTCGGCGCTACTGCGCTCGGCTGTTTCGTTCAGCTATTTCTTTCGAGCACACCATTCTCGAGCTTGGGATTCTGGTTCCATGTTGCAACAACGTCGCGGGAATCGTCGGTTTTGGCAGTGCATCAATCAGCAGCGACAACTGCTGCTGCGCTCGATCGTTGCGATTCCTCTCTCGCTTTCGGCGACGATTGCGTGGGCCGATCCGCCGACAGATTTTCCGTCGCAAGTGGAATTTCCAGCTCGGCCGACGTCGGTAGCCAAAGCATCACTCTCCGATGCCACGAGCTCGACATCTAGCATGCGAGAAGCCGAGTACGCTTCGATTGCCTCCGAAGCGGAAGAACTCGAGCGGCACTATAACCTCATCAAGCGGGTAGTGAAGCTCATCACACCGACGGTGGTGCATATCGAAGCGCGACAAGAGGTTGCGGGACGCGCGGATCGAAGCATCGATGAAGCTGGCAGCGGCGTGGTGATCGAGCACGACGAACGTCTGTATGTCATCACCAATCGACATGTGATCAAAGGCTCGAGCCTCTCGCTGATTAAGATCAAACAGGCCGATGGAGTCGAGATTCGTCCGACGCAGGTTTGGACCGATCCCGAGACCGATATTGCCATCCTGGCGGTGACAAGCGACACCCTGTTGCCAGCCAAACTGGGAGATAGTCGCAAACTAGACATTGGAGATTTTGTGCTCGCGGTCGGGAGTCCCTTTGGCCTCAGCCATAGCGTGACGTACGGCATTGTGAGTGCGAAAGGACGACGAGATTTGCAACTCGGAGACGACGGCGTACGGTTCCAGGATTTCCTCCAGACCGACGCGGCGATCAACCCGGGCAATAGTGGCGGCCCCTTGCTGAACTTGCGCGGTGAAGTGATTGGGATCAACACCGCCATTGCCAGCAGCAGTGGTGGCAGTGAGGGAATCGGTTTCGCGATTCCCATGAACATGGTGATGGTGGTGGCTAAGCAGTTGATTGAGCGCGGGACCGTGACCCGCGCTTATCTCGGTGTGCGACTCGACAGCAGCTTTACACTCGAAGCTGCCCGCGCTGCAGGACTATCGCGCATCGAGGGTGCGAAAGTCACCGGCATCACTCCCGGCTCACCCGCTGAAGCTTCCGAGATCGAAATCGGCGATGTGATCACGCACTTTGATGGACTCCGCATCGAAGATGACAATCACCTGATCAATCTGGTGAGCCTGACACCGGTGAACGACGAAGTCGAGGTGCTACTGCTGCGGAGTGGTAAGAAGATGACGATCCGCGTGCGTGTCGGAGACCGTAGTGCGATTGAGCCGAAGCAGCAGTGAGCTTTACTCGTCGAGCTCGATGCTGAGTTTTTCTTCTTCCTCTTCGAGGATGATGGGCCCACCGATAATCGGCAGGGCCACTGGCGGAAGCGCTGGCATCATTTCAGCTGGTGCAGCCAAGACGAGCGCATCGCGAGGCTTTAGCTTCACTTCAGCAACCAGGGGCTTGCCACCGCGCAGGTAGTTCACCTTGAGGGTTTCGCCGGGCTGGCGATGATAGACCGAGATTGTGACATCGCTAAAGCCCTTGATCTCGCGACCGTCGATGTGGGTGATCTCGTCCCCTTCAGCAAGACCTGCTTCATAGGCCCCGCTACCAAAAAAGACGCTCGTCAAAATGCAGGGTGATTGCTTGGGCTCGGCATTGATCCCAATCATCGCAGGCCCCACGGCGTAGACGACGCATTCAGGCTGAGCTTTTCGCACTTTCTCGAGAGCGGCGACTGTCAGGTCGACCTTCTTCACGTGCAGTTCTGCCAGCTTGGTGCTGCGAGCCAGAATTTCCATACCACGCTCAGAGAGCTTGGTGCTTTCGATTCGCAGCGACTTTACTTCGGGAACATCGGCGAAAAGTGCGAGCCCTTCGTCACTTCCACGCCAAGAGCTGTCGATGAGTGCTTCGCGGTAAGCAACTCCATCGATGACATCTTCGAGGAGCACATCGAAGCCAGGATCGGCGACGAAAGCGAAATCGAGAGCGGGGAGAAAATCGATTCCTGCTTCGACGGCATCAAGCGCGTCGGCTTCGACTGCCACAATCGGTTCGGGGGGAAGTTCAGGAAGTGCCTCGAGATCGTCGAGGTCGGCCAGCGGGGCAAGTTCGGGGGGAGCAGGTGCAGCTTCAATGTCCTGCGGAGGAGCATCAGCTGGAACAAGTTCGACCGCGAGTTCGGCAGCCTCGACAGCTGCTCCGTTCGCCGGAGCTCCTTCGGAATTTTCTTCAGCGAGGCGATGAAGATCGGCCTTAAGTTCTTCGAGTTCGACCGGACCATCGAAAGCTTCTCGCTCTCGAAACTTAGGAGCTTCAGGAGCCAATTCTTTGACGGCAACTTCTGCGGCTCGAACTTCTACCGCCTCGGCAATCATCATCCGAACGCCGTCAGCGACGACTTCTACCAGGACGGCACCGCCATCGGCAGCTTCGGCTTCGAGCATGACTTGCTGGTCGCCGTCGCCCGAGATTTTGGCACCGAGTGAACGTAGTTCGGCGAGCGAGCGATCGTGGCGGAGTTTGGCGCGACGCTTTCGCAAATCGCTCAGAAGTCCACTGACAGCCGTTTTGCCCTGCGACTGGATCTCGGCCAGAACGCGCGAGACCTCTGCTAGGGCCGCTTCGTCACCTTGCATCGCAATGTTTTCGAGAACTCGGCTGGCTCGCCAAGATGACTCAGCATCTCCTGCCATGATTTTGCTGGCGACGAGCTTGATAGCTGGCAAACCAGCGTCGGCAAGTGCACGCGAGGCTGTTTCGCGACGCGTATAGTCCTCGTGCGAAAGATCGGCGACGAGACTTTGAAGTACTTTTTCCGTAGCCTGGGGGTCGGCGTTCTGTGCAGCGGTTGACTTGGGTAATTCAGCTTCGACGGCAACGAGCGGGGAATTAAATCCCACTAAAGCCACAATCGTGGCTGCCATCTGCGCAATAATTACTCGCCTCGACATCAATCTGCACCTAAGCCATAGCCGTTACACATTCCAGGTATGGTGCATCCTACGTCGCGAACGCAGAAATTGTCGAGGCGAAACTAGCGAAAAAACGGCGAGGGCTTTGCAATTTCAAAGGTTTGCAAGATAGCAACAGCAGCAATCAAGCAGCACCGATGGGTGCCCGACCAGTTGCCTGTCTTGATTCCGGCCATGCCTTTGGCCGAGCCGACTACTTCATCACCACCGCTTTTTCACCGGCAACCACTTCACCAATCTTCCAACTGGAGAGGTTGTGATCTTCGAGTTGGCGGCGGATCGCGTTTTCGTAGCGAGGATTGAAAACCAGGACGAGCCCGATCCCCATGTTAAAGACCTTGGCCATCTCGGCATCTTCAATGCCACCAAGACCTTGCAGCCAGGTGAAAATGGGTGGAATGGTCCAACTTGTGGGGTCGATCTCGACGCGAGAACCCTCGGGAAGAATGCGTTCGAGATTGTCGGCTAAACCACCACCTGTGATATGGGCGATGCCGTGCAAAACGTTGCGCCCACGATAGTAGGCCAGGATTTTGCGAACGGGTTTGGCGTAGATCACTGTCGGCGTAAGTAGTGCTTGGCCAACGGTTTGATTCAGCTGTGGAACGTGGTCATCGACCCCCAGCCCGGCCATGTCGAACACAACTTTGCGAACAAGGCTGTAGCCGTTGCTATGAAATCCGCTGGAGGCGACACCAAGCACCATGTCGCCCGGGGCAATGTGTGACCCGTCGATCAAGTGCTTACGATCGACCACCCCAACGCAAAAACCAGCCAGATCGTAGTCGCCACGCGAGTAGATGTCGGGCATGATCGCCGTTTCACCCCCCAGCAGGGCACAGTCGGCCTCGACGCAACCGTCGCTGATCCCTTGCACAATCTGCTCGAGGCGGTGCGGGTCGTCGTGCGACATCGCGACGTAATCGAGGAACATCAGTGGTTCGGCGCCACAGCAAATGGCGTCGTTCACGCTCATTGCCACCAGATCGATGCCAACCGTGTTGTGAACGTCGGTAAGCATCGCCACTTTGAGCTTGGTTCCGACGCCGTCGGTGCAGCTGACCAGCACCGGGTCTTGGTAGTTACGGCGGAAGAGTCGGCTGGCGAAATCGAGCTGATAAAGCCCAGCAAAACCACCATCAAGCTTGATAACACGGGGCGAAAACGTCCGGTGCATCAGCCGAGGGAGTCGCGACATGGCCTCGTCGTACACTTCGAGGTCGACACCAGCATCTTTGTAGGTGACTTTTCCCATGTCCCGAACGTGTCTCGTTTTCCGGTGGCCAGCGGCAAGGATTGCTAAGAAAGAGCCACGATTCTCCGGGCAAGCGGCGCGGTTGTCAACGCGGCCAAAGCGTGCCCATCGTGGCATTTGTGCGGAAGTGCCGCAGCAGGCTTATTTTGCGACCGGCAGGAACCGATCGATCGTGCTCGGATCGGCATACTGCGGCTCGAGCGTCCAAAAGATTCCGCCTAGCAGCAGTTTTCGAAACGCGGGCTGGGCAAAGTCGTCAACATGCCCCAGCGAGGTGTAAAAAACCCGCGCTCGCGGCCCATTTTCTGTGGTGGGTTTGGCTCTGTTTGTCCAAGCAATCGGTTCGGGGGCTGTCTCGGAAATGGTGCCGATGAGGAGTGGCACCGTGTCGATAGCCAGTGGCGATGTACGATAGAGCGAGCCTTTTCCCTGGAGGTTTGCTACATCAACACCTCGCAGGATCGGATGGTTTTGGGCTCCCTCGGCCACGGTAATCGCGGTCGTCGGCCCGACGCCGTGATGCCCTTGGTAGTTGCCACCGTGAATCGCAGCGTCGTAGTCGAGCCAGCTATCGAGCCCCTGCTCAGCCAATTTCGATGTGTCGCTCCCGGCCCGCAAGCTGAAGGCGTGACTAGCGGTTCGGATACCAATCACCGGTTTCCCTTCGGCGATATGCCGCCGAATTGCGTCGAGCTGCTCCTTCTTAGGAGTGCGGCGGCGAGCGCTCACGATCAAGAGATCGGCTTTCGGCAACGCGTCGACGAGTCCTGGGAAATCGTTCCGGTCTTTTGGATCGGCGTGAATGATGGTCACGGTAAATCCCAGCGGCACGAGTTCCTTTTCAGCAAACTCGGGCAATGTGAGTTCGGTTTTGTACTCGTCGTCTCCAATCAGCATGAGGACGTGGCGACGATCTTCAGGAAAGTGAAACGGCTCCCCCCCCAGAAGATCGACGCTGGTGATCGTTGGGCAGACATACTTTTCGATGTGCTCGACAATCAGCTCCGTGCCGCAGAAATGGCTGACATAGGGAGGGCTGGCCGGGTTGTACATCGTGTCGGTCATGTCGCGCATCAGCACCACATGTTTGCCGTTCTTACTGAGCTGCCGAAGCCCAAACGGACGCCCCAGCACGCACATGTTCGTATGGACACCGAGAAGAACAATGTTCTCGATTTTGCGATCCTCCAGCAGATTCCAAATCTCGATTCCGTTGTCGCTGATCGGATCACCATCGACGATCTCGATCCCGGCAGCTTGCTTGAGCCAAGGAGAGCGCGGCTGTCGGCCAATTTCTCCTAGTCGCTTCAGCCAAATCGCATGCTCGGCTTTGTCGTCGTCCTCCCCCCCGTCGGATTGATCGATCGGATACTTGCCAGCTTCTTCTGTAGGAATCTGCTTGCACCAGATGCCGATATCGGTCGGCAAATTCGAAGCTTTGGGGGCGTTTTTGGCGATCGCGCGGCCAGGATGTCCTTCGTAGGACTTCATGCAATCGCTGGGAGCATGAATGATCATCGCCCCACGATCGCGAGCCACCTTGAGGACCTCGTTCATGCGCAGGAGTAGCTGCGTTTCGCGGCGCACGGCATTCAAGCTGTGATGCGAGTCCCAGACATCGCAAACGATGAACGCGGTCTTCGAAAAATCCCACTTCTCTTGGGTCGTTACACGCTTGAAGTTGCCCGCTTCATCAGCCACGCGACGAGTGAGGTTCATCGGGAGTAGCTGGGGAGCGGCTACGTCGTCGCACGCAGTTGCCTGGGCTCCTGTGGGCGAAGTTCGGGGCGAGAACTTCTGCACACGCTTACCTTTTACTTCGGCGACGTAGAGTGTCCCGTCGCTGGCGACCGACATCAGATGGGGCAACTGCAGGTCGATCGATTGGGGCCAGGTGTGAACGAGTTTGCCATCGAGCGAGAGGTGGAAGAGTTTGTTTTGATCCCCTTCGGTCACAAGTAGCTCGCTGCCGACCACCAAGAGACCGAACGGATTACCGGCGAAGACATCAAACGAAGCCAGGTACTTTCCATCGCTCGAAAACTGCTGCACCCGCTTGTTGCCCCGGTCGGCAATATAGATGCGATCCTCGCTATCGATCGCAATGCCATGCGCAGTGGCAAACTCCCCTTCTTTCTTCCCCTTTTTGCCGAACGCAAAGACAAAATCTCCCTCGGCGGAGAGCTTCACAACTCGGCCATTTCCGGCGTCGGCGACGTAGATCGATCCATCGCTCCCAAACACAAGATCGTCGGGAGATCGAAACTGAAGATTGCCGTTTCCGGGCTTGTTCTCTTCACCAATGGTTTTGGTTTGCACACCCTCGCTGTTGAAACGCCGGAGGACATGGTTGCCATTGTCGGTGGTCCAAAGATTCCCTTGCTTATCGAAGCGAAGGCCGTGAGGGACTTTGAACATTCCCCGGCCGTAGCTGGTCTTGTACTTCCCCGCAGCATCGAACACAGCGATCGGTTCTTCACCGCGATGGAGGACGACAATCTCGCCGGTGGGAGCCACGGCGACAGCAGAAACTTCGCCTAGCTCGACCTCTTTGGGGAACTCGAGAAAGCCTTTCGACTCGTAGCGTGGGGCTTGATCCTCGGCGGAGAGATTGGTCGCGCAAGCGAGTGTCCCTGAGACAATAGCGACGAGCGACAATCGAATCGCAAGCTGGAGCGACATGGCAGCATTCTTCTGGCAGGAGAGAGCGTACGTCACGGATGTGTGACGGTATCGCAGAGAATGTGCGCGATGTCAAACAAAAGAAGGGGCGGAAGGATCGCCGCCGATAGAAACCCCGCCACCCAGCCGAGAGCAGAAGCCAGAATGCTTCTGCTCTTGAGAAATGGCCCTGCGAAATCAAAACGCCACACAGAGACGTTGCTGTGAAGTCGGTTACTGGGCGAATGTCAGCGTGTGCTGCACTTCGTAGGTGCGGCTGGCACTATCGCCCTTGCCAACGTTCTCGAGGGCAATTTGATACAGCTGCTGGCCATGATCGGTGGGATATTGTCCCGTGATGCAGGCTTGGCAGAGCTTATTGGGCTCGAGTCGAATGGCTCGCGAGATCGATTCGATGGGTAGATAACGGAGCGAATCAGCGCCGAGCGAAGCAGCCATTTCGGCCTGCACTTCGTCGTTTAGTGGTCGGCCGCGCATCAGCTTGGGCGCAAACAGTTCGTCGACCGTCGACATGTCGATCCCATAAAAGCAAGGAGCAATAATGGGGGGACATGCGACCCGCACGTGAATCTCTTTCGCGCCACCCAGGGTGCGAATGCGATTTAACAGCACGCGCATGGTGGTGCTGCGAACGATCGAATCTTCGACAAGAAACACCCGTTTGCCACCCAGCACTTCGCGGAGCGGAGTGTACTTGCTTTCGGCCTTGTTCTTGCGATTGCCACTACCTTCGATGAAGGTGCGGCCGCTATAGCGGTTGCGAATCAAACCTTCTCGCGAGGGGACTCGCAGGCGGTGAGCCATGGCATCGGCCGCCGCTTTGCTGGTGTCGGGAACAGGGACCACAATCGTGTTTTCGTCGAGCGGAACACCTCCGTCGGCAAGTTCCAGCCGCGCGAGTTCTTCCCCAAGGGTCGTACGCGAGAGATAAACGCTCCGGTCATCCAGCGTGCTGGCGACGTTCGCGAAGTAGACCCACTCGAAGAAGCAGTGAGCGCTGCGGGGCGAATCGGCGAACTTTTCGATCGCAAACTTTCCGCCAGTGATCGTGATGGCGTGGCCCGGTGGGAGCGATTTAATGCTCTCGGGCTGGAAACCAAGATTCAGCAGCGGAACCGACTCGCTGGCAGCGGCAAACAGTGTCCCTTCGAGAGCATAGCAAAGTGGCTTGATCCCCAGCGGATCGCGAGCCACGAGCATGTCCCCTTGGGCGTTCAGGAGCACCAAGCTGTAGGCGCCATCAAAACGCTGACAAACGGCCTTCATGACGTCGACCAAACGAGGTCGGCGATCGCCGGAAAGCTCGCGGCTGATCTCGTGCATGATGATTTCAGTATCGTTCTCGCGAGCGAGGTGATACTCGGCTTCACTCAGCAGTTTTTCTTTGAGCGCTGCGTAGTTGGCTAACTGGCCGTTGAAGGCGAAAGCAAACCACTTGCGTTTTTCGAGGTGATGCCGCTCGTAGGGCTGGGCATAGTTGCGATCTTCGGCGCCGCACGTGGCGTAGCGGACGTGACCAATCGCAGCGACACCGCTGTAGCGCTGCATCAAGCTTTCGGCTTTGCCTTTGTGCGAGAGCCGAAAGACTTCGCTTACGGTGCCGATTTCTTTATGCGTATCGAGGATCTGATCGCGCCCAGGGTGATAGGCGGTCATTCCAGCAGCAAGCTGGCCCCGATTTTGAATATCGAGAAGCATGCGAGGCAACAAGCGTGAAGCCTGTTCAGGCAAACCCTCCGGGCAAAGCGGATGAACATCGCCCGGGAGTTGGTAGACGGCAGCGATGCCGCACTCGTGGTGAATTTCAGCCATCGGCAGCATTGGGCCGGTGTTTGGCCGGCTTCCGGTCGTGGTGGCAGCCCAAAGAACAGACCTCATCTTAGGGCAAGGAACCGGAAACACAAGGCAGTCAAAACAGGATTAGCGGTGCCACGAGCGCCGTAAGCATTTCCTGCAAAAGCACTTAAATAGGGTCCTGAGGGGTGCTAGCGTCCCCGGTGGACAATTGAGAATTACGAACTTCCGCTGATTCTGGCCGGAGCCCTTTTCTTTGGCGCTAGTAAGTCGTTATGCTACTGGATTACCACCCGGTGATCGGTGTATCGCTATGGGTGCGTAACGATCCCAGGAACGAACGATTCGGCTGACAGCTGCGGAAGCTGTTCGTGCTGACGCAATTCACGCCGACCAGCTGTGGGTGTGAACTGGGTTGTCGGTCGATTTAACCTCATAATTTTGCAAGCGGGCATCGAGTGTGTTTGCGGTAGACGCAAGCGATCGTGCCCACCAGAGTGTGGAGCCTTTGAGCCATGGCCAAGAGCAAGAAGAAAGCTGAAACCGTCTTCCTGGTGTGCGAAGAAACGGGCGATCTCAACTACGCAATCCGCCGCAAACCAGGTGGCGAAAAGCTGAAGCTCAAAAAATATTGCGCTCGTCTCCGCAAGCACACGCTGCACGTTGAAAAGAAGAAGTAACGCATTCGAGCCTCGGTCGCCCTAAGGCATTGGCCTCTCTGCGACCAGTTGCTCCCTGCGACTCTTCCTGGCGTCGATTCCTTGTGCCACCGCAATCATTTTCGGTGGCACTTGCGTTTTCACAGGCCTCGATTGCCGTTGGTGCTGATCTCTTCGCCCAACTTGCAGCCAATCCTGTTCGTCGTACCATAACGGTTTCTCTGCGACGAACTTTGTCCGAACTTTGGAGGGAGCCCTCGCATGCGCCGCTGGCGGATTCACGCGCACGATGCTGACCGGATCGCTTACCTCGAGCGCACCACTGGCCTCTCGCCCATTATTGTTCAGCTGCTCGTTGCTCGTGGAATCTATCAGCCCGACGCGGCCAAAGAGTTTCTCGACGCCAAGTTCGGCGGCCTTCGCGACCCAGAATTACTTCCCGGCGCGACCGAAGCAGCCGAGCGGCTGTTTGCCGCCATCGAGGCCCAGAGAAAAATCGTCGTCTATGGCGACTACGATGCCGACGGAATGACCGGCACATCGATTTTGCTGGGCTGTTTGAAGCTGCTGCGCGCCGATGCTTCGTACTACGTTCCGAACCGTCTCGAGGAAGGTTACGGACTCAGCAACACAGCCCTCGAGTCGCTCGCTGCCAAGGGAGCCCAACTCGTCATATCGGTCGACTGCGGCATTGCCAGTCTCAGCGAAGCCCGCCGGGCCAAGGAACTGGGACTCGAATTGATCGTCACCGATCATCACGAATTTGCGAGCGAATTGCCGGAAGCAGCGGTTTGTGTGCATCCACGACTGCCGGGAACAGCCTATCCGTTTGGCGGACTCTGTGGCGCTGGAGTGGCTCTGAAAGTTGCCTGGGCGCTTTGCCAGAAGGCGAGCCAGTCGAAGAAGGTGACCGATGCCATGCGCACCTATTTGCTGAGTGCCATGGGACTAGCGGCCATCGGCACTGTGGCCGATGTGGTCCCCCTGGTCGACGAGAATCGCATCTTGGTGCGTCACGGACTGACCTACCTGAAATCGCAACCAATGATAGGACTCGGAGCACTTCTCGAGCTCACCGGACTTACGAAAAAACAGTCGCTCTCAAGCGAAGATATCGCCTTTACAATCGCGCCGCGACTGAACGCAGCAGGACGTTTCGGACAAGCGCAGCTGGCCGTGGAACTGCTCACCACCGACAATGCCTCGCGCGCAGCTTCGCTCGCCGAATATATCCACCAACTCAACAGCAGCCGCGAAAGCCTGGAACGGAGCATTCAGCTCGCAGCGGTCAAGCAAGCCAAAGAACAGTTCAATCCCGACGACGATCCCGCGCTTGTCTTGGCTGGTCGTGGCTGGCACGCTGGTGTCATCGGTCTCGTTGCTGGTCGACTCGCCGAGAAGTTCAATCGTCCGGTTGTTCTGATTGCGCTCGATCAACTTGGGCTCAAGCCAGGAACTGGCAGTGCTCGCAGCGTGGCTGGTTTCAACCTCCACGAAGCACTCACCGCGTCCGGCGAGCATCTCGTGGGCTACGGTGGACACGCTGCAGCAGCAGGACTTCGCATCGAAGAATCCAAAGTCGAGGCCTTCCGCGAAGCGTTCTGCGAATTCGCCGCCTCGCAGATTCGCCCGAGCGAACGAACGGGAGAACTCCGTATCGATGCCGAAAGTCAGCTGTGCGAAGTCAACGTCAGCACGATTCGTCAGATCGAACAGATGGAACCATTTGGGTGTGGCAATCCGCGTCCCCTGCTCTGTGCCAGCGGTGTCACTTTGGTCGAACCACCTAAACGCATCGGGGGAGGCGAACGGCACATTGCGATCAAGTTGCAGCAAGCTGGCGTTACGATGCGAGGTGTTGGTTTTGGCATGGGGGATCAGTGCGACGAACTCGCACAAGCAGTTGGCCCGCTTGATATCGCCTACCGCCCCGTCATCAACGAGTTTCGGGGACGCGTGACCGCCGAACTGCAACTCGTCGACTGGCGTCCTACCCTCTCGGCCAGCAAACTCCCCGAAGCAGCTGCCAGCTAAGCAGCCTGCTAGCAGAAAGATAGGCAAAGCAGCGAGACCTTGCCGATTGCCTCGAGCGTAGTGGATTTAACGGTCGTAGCATGCCGAAGTGGTTGATAACGGGCACTTCACCAGTTATTACCTCGTAGGCGAACCTATGCCACTGCTCTACGGCCGAACGACACGTCGACCTCTCGAGCAATTCCTGCCTGTGTGCGTGGGCATGCTTCTCGTGCTCGCATGCGTCGCCAGTGCCTCGGGGCAGCCCTACCCGTCTGCGGGTTTCACTGGCTACCCACAGCCGAGCGTGGCTGCTCCTGCAAGCTCGCCAACAATCTACGAGCCACGCCCTGCCGCTGCTCCGCCTCCCTATCAATCGATTTATGTCCCACCGCCGGCTGCGCAACAGCCGCCGATACCTGCACCACCACCGAACTACAATCTCCCCGCGCAGCTGCCACCGATCTCAACCGGGGGTTCGGGCCAGTTTATTAACGAACCAGTGGCTTACTGGCAATCGTCGACGATTGCTCCGGGGGCAGCCGAGCGTCTCCCCGCGCCAGCGAGTGAATACCAGGTTCCAGCGGAACAGCCGACAGCGAGCGAAATAGTCGCAGGCGATGCAGCCCTCACCGCCAATCATCCGTGGGTGCCAGGAACCACCAACTGCTGGTATGACTGGAGCGCGAAAGCACGCAGCTATTACACCAACGATCAGCGGATCGAATTTACCGGTCAGGAAGAAACCTTCGGCGTCGAAGGAGTATTGGCTGGCGAATTCCATCAACTCAGCGGCGCTTGGGAAGTGATCGGCGGAGGCGAGCTTTTCCTCACGCAGCCGTTCGATCAAAACGTGCTGGTCGACACTCCCGAGCGGGCTTCGTTTGCAGCCAATTTCGAGTACGAAACGCTTTCGATCAGCCAGCTGCACCTGGGTGCTCGCAAAGAAGACTTTTATGTTGCCATTGGCAAAATGGTGACTCCGTTTGGCAAGTTCTATTACGAGAACTTCTTCAACAACTTCGACGACTCACCTTTCATCCGCAGCGAAGCGGTGCTGAATCGCGAGACGGGACTTCTTACCCAGTGGGACCCCGAAGGCTGGGTCTTCACGACAGCGCTGGTCAACGGCAGCGAAGATCGCGACACCAATAGCACGAAAGCCATCATCGCGCGAGGTGGCATCGACCGCGAGAACTTCACCTGCGGTGTTTCTGTGAAATGGCACGACGGCATCGGCAGCGAAGGGCAAAAGACCTACAACAACCATGTCGGTGGCGACATGATGCTGAAACTGGGGCGCTGGCGTCTCTCGTCGGAATTGATCTACGACCAATATGGCCTCCGGCGACCGGGACTTGCTCCGAACGACATCACCTGGGGGCGCAGTCTCTACTATCGCGACTTAAACCAAGGGCTCTACGATCCGATCGAAGGTGTCGGCTATTACGTGAATCTCGACTACGAAGGTGAGCGAATCACCACCTCACTCAACTATGGCGAGTATCACCCCGAGCAGATTGGCGTGCCACAGCACGATGAAGTGAATCGTCGCGGCCTCATTAAAACCAGCCTCTTTTTCACGCCTCAGCTCGAGCTTTATGGTATCGGTCTTATCGAAAATACCATTGCTAACGACTTTGGCGGTCGTGACGAGCGAAAAGCATGGGGGATCACCCTGGGACTCCAATATTCCCTCTAGCAATCGTGATCGCGGCAACTAATCTCAGACCAATGCACCAGCGGTCGGGCAGCGTTTGGCAGCGGAATTTCCGCTACGCATTGCACATCCCCACCAGCATCATGCGGTGCGCTCACCACGCTCGTTGCCTTCTCGCAACGCAAAAAGTTTTGAAGAGTTTCTTCAAAACTACTGCAAAGCTATTCACGACAATCACTTACAGTGAATTGCGTAATCTTGCCAACAGCTCTGGCATCATCCTTGCAAAACGTTAAGTCCATCGCCTCGACCAATCACCTGCTTCGAGGCGGAACCCACACGTCAAGCAAGGACTTCGCAACATGGCTAAGGGCATCCGCAAACCAACCGCTCCATCTCACTCTCGCAAAGGGACGGCTCCTGCCAAGCCTTCGTCGAGCGATGTGGGTAGCGAAGATCGCATCGGCACTCATGACGAGTTCGAACTGGACGCCTTCGCCGAAGTCGATGTAGAGATCGACGAAATCGAAGTCGATGTGGAAGTGGCCAGCGAACATGGCGACGAACTCGAAAGCGTCGACGCCACCGATGATCCGGTTCGGATGTACCTGATGCAGATGGGGCAGATTCCTCTCCTCAACCGCACCCAGGAAATCGACTCGGCTCGCACCATCGAAGCGACCCGCCTGAAGTTCCGTCACAGCATGCTCGCTACGGACTATGTCCTGCAGGGTGCTGTCGAATTGCTCGAACGTGTGCGTGATGGACAGCTCCGCCTCGATCGCACCATCGAGGTGTCGGTCACTAATACGTCGGAGAAGAAGCGGATCATGAAACGGATCTGGCCGAACCTTTCGACGCTTCGCCATCTCCTCTCGGCCAACATCGCCGACTACAACATCTCGATCAGCCGCAGCAAGCCGATGCACGAGCGTCGCGATGCCTGGAAGCGACTCGTTCGTCGCCGGAACAAGTGCGTCCGTCTCGTCGAAGAGATGAACCTGCGAAACAACCGCTTGCAGCCGCTGTTCGACAAGTTGAGCGATATCCTTGGCCGGATGAAGACCCTTCGCAGCCAAATCCGGGAAGCCAATATCCACGGCGTCTCGGGGGGACGCACCGCCCAGCAGCTTCGCAAGGAGCTGGTACACCTGATGCGAATTACGCTCGAAACGCCAGCCACCTTGAAGCGCCGGATCGTGCGGACCAACGAATATCGCGAGAACTACGACGCTGCTAAGCGAGTCCTCTCGGCGGGCAACTTGCGTCTAGTCGTTTCGATCGCCAAAAAGTATCGCAATCGCGGCCTCTCGTTCCTCGATCTGATTCAGGAAGGAAACACCGGCCTGATGCGAGCGGTTGATAAGTTTGAATATGCTCGCGGCTATAAGTTTTCGACCTACGCCACCTGGTGGATTCGCCAAGCAATCACCCGCGCTATCGCCGATCAAAGCCGCACCATCCGTGTGCCGGTCCACATGATCGACACGATGAGCAAAGTGCGGGCTGTCACTCGTCAATTGGTACAAGAGCTCGGCCGCGAACCGACGCCAGAAGAAGTGGCTCGCGTAGCCGGCCTGACGCTCGACGATGCTCGCTGCGTGCTCAAAATGGCCCGCCAGCCACTGTCGCTCGACCAGCCTGTGGGTGATCACGACGACAGTTACTTCGGTGAGTTTCTGGCTGATCATCGCGAAGAGGATCCCCTCTACGACACCCACCAGCAGGCCCTGAAACACCAAATCGAAGAGGCGATGCAGGGGCTGAACTACCGCGAACGGGAAATCCTTCGTCTCCGCTACGGCCTGACTGATGGCTACGCTTACACCCTCGAAGAGGTTGGCAAGATCTTCTCTGTCACTCGCGAACGGGTGCGTCAAATCGAAACCAAGGCGGTTCGTAAGCTGCAGCAGCCTTACCGCAATCGTTCGCTCACCAGTTTCCTCGATGGCTATACGATGCCTATCGTAGAAAACAGCCCGGCCGATTCCTTGATGTAATCCACGGAGTCACTTCAGCCTCCCATGCGATAGAATTGTTTGGCCGAGAGAATCTCTCGGCTAAACTCAACGCATGACACCTTGGCTGGGACCACTCGATGGATGCGGGCGAACTACTTTTGGCAAGCGGAACCTCGGAGTTCTCGGCCAACGCAATCTTGATGGGCGATCGGATCGATCTGCGGGCCCTCGGAAGTCAGCAGCGTTATGCCGGCGGTCCGCTCGTTCTTTCCGTACGAGGTGGCGGCGCTGCGGTACTGTTTCGGTACGGCGCTCTTTGCCTGTTTGATGTTAAACCGCTCGAAGAAGATGCCTTCCTGCGCGAGCTTCAGCCGCGCGTCCAAAACCCCAGTAGCGACCGAGAACGAGAAACGCTCCAAGTTCGTATCGATCCCGATGCGAAAGAGTTGATGGAAGGAAGCTGCGTTCTGCTGAAAGATGCTTCCGCCGAACGACTGCAAATCGTGGCCGACGTCCTCTGTAAAAGCGTGGTCCTGGCCCGCTACGAGCAAATCGTTAGTCAGACGTTCGACCGCATCGAGCCTTTTGCCGCCAACCTCGATACGCAAGGCCTTAGTGGCAAAGCGGCGAGCGAACTTCTAAAGCATCTGGGAAGTACGCTGCTGATGGAGCAGCAAATGGTCGGGCGTCTGCAACTCGACGACACCCCCGAACTCTTGTGGGACCATCCCACGCTCGAGCGGCTGTTTCTTCGAGTCCGCGATGAATTCGAACTGGTAGAGCGAGCCAAAGCGGTGAATCGCAAACTCGAACTCATCTCTCGGACCGTACAAACGGCCCTCGAACTCCTCCAAACGGGCCGGTCGCATCGTGTGGAGTGGTATATTGTCGGCCTCATCTGCTTTGAGATTCTCCTCACGCTGTTTGAAAAACTCTGGGGCGTAACCCACTAGTATTGCCCCCTCCGAAGCCTCCTCCCCGATGGCACCAACCATTGCCAGCGTGGTATGGTGCAATGATGAAATCGCTCTCGAGCAGCACCGAAGTTCAAGACGAAACTCCACCCACGGGTGAGGCGGAAACATCTCTTGCGCCCAGTTCTCCCGCAACTTCGGCAGAACTCGCGGTAGAAGATGGCGTTGAGTACGCAACAAACTCCAAACGCTCCGCTCCGACGCGACCGGTTCGCCTGCGACTTCCGATCATCTTGTTCCTGCTCACCTGCGTGTCGACTTTTTTTGCAGGTACGACACGCTGGATGCCCCAAGAGACGATCGCCAGATGCTTTGTGGATACGATGACCGGGCGTCCCATCGAGGGGATGGACCTGACGCCAGTACGCCGGGCTGTGCTGGCCCATTGGGACGACGGCCTGATCTACATGCTCTGCATGCTCGGCATTCTTTTCACGCACGAAATGGGACATTTCGCGTTCGCGGTTTACTACCGTATTCGCGCGTCGCTCCCCTTTTTCATCCCCATGCCGATCGCTCCGATTGGAACGATGGGGGCTGTGATCGCCCTCGAAGCGCACCGTGCTAATCGTCGCGAGATATTTGATCTTGGACTCGCGGGGCCCATCGCGGGGCTCATCGTGGCGCTACCGATCTTATGGTACGGTTCTCAAAACCTCGACCTCCAGCAGCCACCAAGCGGAGGTGTGAACCTCGATCTTCCACTAGCTGCACGCTGGATGATCACCGCTACGACGGAGGCGACCGAGCAGGTGACAAGCGTATCGATAGGCCAGGTGAATCCATTTTTCATGGCGGGCTGGGCCGGGCTGTTTTTCACTGGACTCAACATGATGCCGGTGAGTCAACTCGATGGCGGCCACGTGACATACGGATTGTTTGGCCGCTATGCCCACTGGATCGCACGGATCTTCATGGTGCTGGTCTTCGCCTACATTTCGTACACGCTGCAGTTCCAGTGGATGCTGATGGCGATTCTGGTTTTGATGCTGGGAACCGACCATCCCCCCTCGAGCGACGACAGCGTGGCGATGGGCTGGCATCGTTGGCTGATCGGACTCCTTTCGCTTGCCATTCCGATCCTCTGCTTCGCACCCCGTGCTTGGTTCTGAAGTTTGAAAACAGTTCCAGGGAGAATTGCATTGAGGCCACTCTCACTTTCGCTGGTAGTCGCGCTTTCGATGCTCCCCGCGAACTCTTTGCTCGGCGAAGAGGCACCTCTTCGAATTGATCCACGGGGCGCTCGCTGCGAACTGGTGATCAATCCCTCCGATGACTTGATTCCCGATCAGAATCGTTACTTTCTCCGCCGTGCTCGTGGGAAGAACACCAAGATCGTGGCAATCAAGATCGGCGATGCCAACTCGCTCAAAGTCCCCGCTTTGGAAGTTGATTCTGTTACCGAGCTTGCTGTAGGCGGGCTTGAGAAGCTTGAAGAGACCTCGGCTCTGGACACCTTGCGGGATGCCACTGGCATTTGGGTTTCAGCAAGTACCAAAACTCCGCTACCCCAACTTGCGGCAGATTCTAAGTTAGCTGCGTTGCTCGAATCCAAACTTGCTAGTGACTGCGTGATCTCCGTTAGCGGTAGTGCAGCACCTTGGTTGATCGAGCAATTTTCGCCCCCCACACGACCATCACTCGTCCCTCACGTGCAGTTTGCGTTCGTTCGATCGTACAAAGAATTGTCCAACGTCGAGATCCCCAAGCGCGATGCTCAAAAGTTGCTGCAATTCGTCTTCCAACCGACCACGGTCCTCGCGATTTCGCAGCGCAGCATCGTGAACCTGGGAGGCGAACCACTTGCGATTTTTTCCTCAGGTTTTCCCGGGGAAAATGATCGCATAACGATACTGCAACCAGGGAAGCAGCATGATTTGGTGGCCCTGGCTCGCGCAGCACAGAGGAGGCAACGTGGCGAAAAACTCCCTGCCCAATTAGCAACCCCCGAAGTGAAACATGGATCGCTCGTGATCGTGGGTGGAGGTGGCATGCCCAAGGAGATTACGGAGAAGTTCATCGAACTTGCCGGGGGGCCGGATGGTTTGATTGTCGTCCTTCCGACAGCGGTTCCGCCCCAAGAGGTCTCGCCGTCCGAAGGGAACTTTTTCAAACGTTTCGGTGCAAAGAATGTTCGCGTGATGCCGGAGTACGAACTCGAGGATGTCAACAGCGACAAGTTTGCTGAAGTACTTCGCGAAGCCAAAGGTGTTTGGTTTGGTGGTGGACGACAATGGCGATTTGTCGACACCTATGAGAACACGCGGGCTTATGAACTGTTTCATGCCGTGCTCGAGCGTGGTGGTGTGATCGGTGGAAGCAGCGCAGGGGCAACCATTCAAGGAGAGTATTTGAGTCGAGGTAGCCCGCTTGGCAATTTCGAGATGATGTCGGAAGGATATGAGGAGGGATTTAAGTTCCTACCAGGAACGGTGATCGACCAGCACTTTGCCGAGCGAAAACGGGAAACTGATTTACTTGGGGTCATCAAAACATTTCCGCAGCTGACCGGCATTGGTCTCGATGAAGCGACGGCGATTGCTGTCACCAAGCGCGAAGCAGAGGTGCTGGGGAAAGGAGCGTTTCATTTGCTCGCGGCACCTAAGGATCGCGAGGTCACGCTCGATGATTACCAGCGTTTCAAGGCAGGCGATGTAGTTGATCTTGTCGAGCGAAAACTCGTCCGCACGTCGCGAACAGAGGAGCCGGCCGCTGAAACTTCGAGCGGCGACGCAAAGAAAGAACCAGCCGCTACCAATTAGTCTGGTGTCGGTGCACCCCAGCCGCCGCCCCCCGGAGTTTCGATGCGCAGTCGATCCCCCGCTTCGAGTTCGAGGGTTACACTGCTTGGCAGTTCGGCAGCTTGGCCGTCTCGGCGAATCACGAGATTTTTGCCTAACGCTCCAGGCATGCCACCCGCAGTACCATACGGCGCATAGGGACCGCGACGCTGTGTGACGAGTGAAACCGTCAGAGGCTCAAGCATCTCGATCTCTCGAATCACACCATGACCACCCCGATGTTCACCTTCGCCGCCACTCCCTCGACGAATCGCCAACTTATGGAGTCGCACCGGAAAACGATGCTCGAGGACTTCTGGGTCGGTCAGCCGCGTGTTCGTCATGTGGGTATGGAGCGCATCGGCGCCGGGCCCCTCGGCCGTCGCACCGCTTCCACCACAAATCGTTTCGTAGTAGCCGAACTTGCTATTTCCAAACAGCAGATTGTTCATCGTCCCTTGACTCGCTGCGGCAATGCCAAGCGCGCCTAGCAACACATCAACAATGCGCTGGGAGGTTTCAACGTTCCCGCCGACGATCGCGGGCGAGGTTTCCGGCGCGTTGGTTGCTTGCGGAGACAGTAACCCTTCTGGAATCAGCAGGGTTACTGGAGCGAGCATCCCTTGGTTCAGCGGCAAGTCGTCTTGAACGAGGAGTCGCAAAACATAGAGGACAGCGGCCGATACAATCGCGCGATTGGCATTGAGATTTCCGCTTGAAACAGACCCTGTCCCAGCAAAGTCGATCACAATCGACTCGTTCTCGATAGTCATCGCGACCGAGATTGGCGTTCCATCATCGAGGTGATCCGTAAAACGCTTCGTCCCCTGCGGAAGCTGGGCGAGTGCTCCGCGAACTTTCATCGCCGCAGAGTCCTGCAGCGCCATAAAGTAGCGGGATAGAACTGGCCAACTCCAATTCTCTGCCAGCGACTGCAGCTCCTTTTCTCCCCGTCGATTGGCAGCGACTTGAGCACGCAGGTCGGCAAGATTATCAGCCAACGCACGTGTCGGATAGCTTCCCGAACGGAGCTGGCGAGCAATGGCATCGAATTGCGAAATGCCCCGATCGATCAGTTTTTGACCACGGAGCAATACTCCTTCCTCGGCCAGATTCTTTGAGAAGGCGGGCATCGATCCTGGAGTAATTCCCCCAATTTCAGCGTGATGAGCTCGATTGGCAACAAAGGCCTGAAGCTGATTCGATGCATCGAAAATGGGGGTCACCACGGTGACGTCGGGCAAGTGCGAGCCACCGCGATATGGATCGTTCGTTATCAGGGCATCTCCCGGCGCAAGGTCGGGGAAGTCGAGGAGCAGTTGCTTGACCGTTTCACTCATCGCCCCCAGATGCACCGGGATATGCGCTGCGGTTGCGACAAGATTACCGCTGGCGTCGAAGATCGCTGTGCTGTAATCGAGTCGCTCTTTGACATTCACGCTCACGCTTGTGCTGCGAAGAGCTTCCCCCATTTGTTCGGCTGCAATAGCGAGCTGCAAATTCACGACTTCGAGCAACACTGGATCGATCGGCGATTCACTCACGGCAGTTGCCGAGCGATCTTCCAGCTGCTGCGGCGCTCGAGTCGCTTCGAGTAGCCACTCTCCACCACTCAGCATGGTTGCTTGCCATTGTTCGGGCACAACAACCACCGTTAGTGGTTCGGTCAGTAGTGCAGGCCCCTGAACGATCACACCAGCCTGCTGCTGAAATCGCTGAAAAACAGGGACATTTTGCTGTTTTCCACCCATCCAGACCGGCTGCTGCGACGACGAAGATCCGGCTACAGGTGTGGCGCGACGTGATCGAGGCAACGCTTGCTGTGACCTTCCGATCGCCATCACATGCGCGGCAACCACTTCGAGCGGACGCTCTTGCACGTACCCAAATGTCTGCTGATGTGCGTGGGCAAACAGGAGTGGCCAATCGGCACTGCGGTCGCCATGCGAAGCGGATTCAATGCGAAGTGGCTGATCGGTCCCTTGGTAGCGCAGGTCGAGCGAGTGAAACGTCTCGACCTCCTCGCGAGCAATTCCTTCGGCAACCACTTGCTCGATAGCCTGCTGCTCGAGCGCAACCAAGATCGACTGCATCTCCTCGGAGGAGATCGTCGCGAACAATCGATAGATTCCGCTCGTTTGATGCTTCACGACATCGGCGAGACCGATACCCAAAGCGCTCATCACGCCAGCGTCGGGATGGACCAGAACACGTGTCATCCCAAGTTCAGTAGCCACGCTGGTGGCATGTTGCCCCGCAGCAGAACCAAACGCGACGAGAGTGAATTCGCGGAGATCACTATCGCGCGCGAGAAGACGAATGGCGGCTGCCATTTTTGTGTTCGCAATGCGGAGAAACCCTTCGGCAATCTCCTCGAGCGACATGCACTGCGCTGTCTGTTGCTCGATTTGCTGCGCGATGGCGGCGAGCTTTGCCAGCGCCGACGGTTTGTCGAGCGGAAAGGCAAACGCATTCTCGAGAAGCCGTCCGGTAACGAGATTGCAGTCGGTGATCGTTAGTGGACCACCGCGACCGTAGCAGGCTGGACCTGGATGTGCTCCAGCGCTCTCGGGCCCCACCACGAGACGACTCGCATCGAATCGACAAATGGAACCGCCACCAGCGGCGATCGTATCGATGGGAAGATGAGGAACATTCACGCGGACGCCAGCAATGGTCGATTCGGTGCGGAGCTTGCGTGCCTCGGTGCTGCGGCAGACGTCGGTACTAGTCCCTCCCATGTCGAACCCAATCGCAGGGCCAACATCAGCCGCGCGAGCCACACGCTCGACACCGATCACTCCTCCAGCAGGTCCTGAGAGAAGACTATCTTTCCCCCGGAAAAAACGGCTCTCGGCCAGTCCACCAGCCGACGTCATTAGCTGAAGCTGGGAACCAGGAAGTTTACTGCGGAGCTGTTCGACATACTTGCGTATCACAGGTCCGAGATAGGCATCCACGACCGTCGTGTCGCCCCGTGGAATGAGTTTCATGAGAGGCCAAACGGCGCTCGACACACTGATGTCTTGAAAGCCAGCCATTTCGGCAAAGAGTTGCAAACGCTGTTCGTGGACCGGATTCTTGTGAGCATGCAGCAGGCAGATAGCCAGCGACTCGATTTGCTGCTGCTTCAGGAGGCCGATCATCGCGCGAGCTGCTTGCTCGTCGAGCTTCTGCAGGACATTTCCCTCCGCATCGAGTCGCTCGTCGATCTCCAGGATCGTTTGCGTTAAGGGGAACTGCTTGACGGGACGTAGCGCAAAAAGCTGTGGTCGATTTTGGTTGCCAATCGCCAGGGCGTCGCGAAAGCCTTTGGTAATCAGGAGTGCTGTTCGCGCGCCGCTACGCGTCAGCAGCGCGTTGGTGCCACGCGTTGTTCCGAGTCGAAGATCGAGGGGAGGAATCGGTGCCGCGAGCGCCAGTTGCAGCGTTAAGCGAATCGCGAGTATGGGTGAATCCTCGGGCGACTCGATCTCGTAGCGTAGTTTTCCGTCGCTCACCGCGTTCAGGAGCTCTGGAGGAATCGCTTGCTGGAGACGCAGCTCTCCGCGACTCGTCGAAGACGAAATCAGGCCAGCATCGATTGGAGGTTTATCCCCCACCAAGATCAGGCAGCGATAGCCAGCCCAGAAGTGATCGACTTCAATACGCGCCGGGTCGACGATGGTGAGTGAATCGAAGAGCTGCCCGGCTCCTTTGATCGTGGCAGCCGAGAGAACTTTGCGCCGCGCGGTCTCACCGGTGGGGCTGCGACTAATGACGTCGGTGAAAGTGCCACCGACGTCCATCCAAAACTGCCATCGAGCGCCCGTGGGTGCATGCAAACTATCAGTCTGAGGCATATGGCGCGAGCGACTCGAATCTTCTCAAAACAGCACGATTTCCTTCGAAATCATGCTTAGTTAGCAGTCTTGCCACCCACACTAAACAGGTGCGAAATGGTGCGTATATAAAGCCGACCGTTCGAAACCGCAGGCGTACTACGGCACTCTTCTTTCAGATCGATACGTGCGAGCTCAGCAAAGGTATCGGTCGCTGAGAGAACAACCACAAGTCCCGCTTCGTCGACGCAGATCAGTTTGTCTTGCACCCGAATCGGCGAGCCACTGTAGCCCACGCCACCGACCCGTTTCTTCCAAACTTCCTCGCCCGTATCACTCTTGAGGCAATGAACGATCCCTTTATCACTCCAAAGGAAGAGCAAGTTTCCTCGCGCCACGGGCGTGGGAACGTAAGGAGCTTCCTTGCGTACTTCGTAAGCAATTTCAGGCTGAGGACCTGGTTTGAGGGCGATGACATAGTTGCCGCCGCCACCCGATCCTGTGGTTCCCACAACAAGCCCACCCACGAGCACAGGCGAGCTGACGGTACGCATGTTAAAAACAGTTTCGTTCCAATTGATCTTTCCCGATAGGGCATCGACCCCGAAAATTCCTTCGCCGGTGCTGCACATCAGAAGTTCGTCGCGACCATCAGCAGCTTTTCGAACGCACGGTACGCTGTAGCTGGTGGTGTCGAGTTTCAGATCGGTACGCCATCGAATCTTGCCGGTGTTCTTATCGACAGCAACGACAAAACTCTCTTTAGGCTCGGGATCACCAGCCCGTTTGGAGTTCTCTTGCGAGCAGGTGATTACCACCAGATCTTCGTAGAGCATCGGGGAAGTGCCGAAACCGTGCTGGCTGACCCATGGGCCAAGGTCGATGCTCCAAACGTCGGCACCAGTGTGATCGAGTGCCATCAGGGTCGTGCGGTTGGGATCCGACCAAGCGACGTAGACATGTTTCTCGTCGACCGCTGGTGTGCATGAGGCATAGCTGCTGCGAACGTGCAGGTGGTGCGGCTCTCCCGCGAACTCACGCTTCCAATTCGTTTTTCCTGCTTTAGCGTCCAGACTGATGACGTAGCGGGTTGCTTTTTCTTTATCGGCGCTCAGAAGAAAAATGCTATCGCCCCATAAAACGGGCGAACTGTGCCCAACGCCCGGCAGTTCCACCTTCCAGTTCAAATCGTCATGGGTCCAGCTAGCAGGGATGCCAGCAGCTTCACTTTCGCCGCTCCCATTGGGCCCACGAAAGCGGGTCCAATCTTGTGCTGTGACTGCACTCGACGACACGAACAAGCCAGCCAATGCCAGCAGAGCGAAAACGGACGAAGCCCGACGGGGGAGGAAACGCCACATCACACATTCTCCGGCGGTGGGAAATTGGGGCCTCCTTCGCACGTGCTTGATGAGGAAGCAACGGCCACAACGGGCCACTGACTCCATCACCGAGGGGCACAACGGATGGGATGGCGAAGGTGGATGAATCGTAGCCGACGCCGGTAGCACTCGCAATCTTTAGCACCGTTGGCGGGGCGGTTTCAACGGAAACCAGAGTGGGGAAAGTAGTACGACAGCAGCGAGTGCTATCGCGCGACTGCATGCAAGTCCGAAGCTGAACGCTCGTAAGGAGATCCGCAAGATCGTTGTCCGCAGGCAGCATGATGTTGACATGAACGCCCCCTAACGCGTACTTTCTCCGGTGAATTGGAAACGGACTTCCGACCCCTCCCGCATCAGCTTCGCAGCTAAATAGCCATGCCCAAACTAACGGTGCTAATTCCGTGCAAGGATGAGCGGCGCCACATTCGCGCGTGCATCGAATCGGTTCGCGACATCGCCGATGAAATTCTCGTCGCCGATAGCGGCTCGACCGACGGCACGCTCGACATTGTGCGAGAAGTTGGCGGCTGTCGAATCATCGAGCGAGAGTACATCAACTCGGCGAATTTCAAAAACTGGGCAATCCCGCAGGCAGAAAACGATTGGGTCTTGGTCGTCGATAGCGATGAACGAGTGACTCCGGAACTAGCTGCAGAAATCAAAGCGATCCTCGAGGGTGAGCCCGAGTTCGATGGCTATAGCTTAAATCGAGCCAACGACTTTCTGGGGCATTCGATTAAGTACTGCGGCATGTCGACCGCCTCGCTAGTGCGACTATTCCGCCGCGATGTTTGCACCTATCTCAGCCGACGCGTGCATGCCAACGTTGAAGTTTCGACCGGAAAAGTGGGTAAGCTGAAATCCAAGCTCGTGCATCACACGTGCGTTGATCTCGATCACTTCATTCAGCGGCAGCATCGCTACAGCACATGGGCCTCGCTCGACTGGAACGAGAAGGGACGCAAGTCGTCGTTTTATCAGCTTTTTACACACTCGTTCATTCGATTCTGGCAGCTCTATTTGATTCGTGGCGGCATTCTCGACGGCAAAGCGGGGCTCGTTGTTTGCTCCCTGATTGCCTACTACACGTTCCTGAAAGAGGCCAAACTTTGGGCCTATCAGGATGTGCGAGCTCTCGACGATGTCGAGCCGCATGAGGCGGGCAATTGTCCTGCAAAAATGGCCGAGCATCACGCTCGCCGCGCGGCGTAAGTTGGGCTGATCGAATCCGCGCAAGCACCTTACCACGCAAAACCAAATGCGGGGCGTGGACCGGTGTGCAGCAGTGTCGCCACTTCTCCAAGCGACCAGCGCCACCAAGCGGCAATCTCTCGCCAGCGCGCGGAACTTCGCTCGCACCATGTCCCACTCACCACATAAGGTGGCAGTTCCAGGGGAATTTTTTCTCCATAGCTCGCATCGAGTTGGGCGACGAGCTTGGTGGGAGAAACTCGATGCCAGTCGGAGCCTTCGACACGTCCCGCCTTAGTTAAACACTCCGCTGTAAACTGAGCGCAGTGGACACCCTGGGCCGGCGAACTCGCCAGATAGCCCAGCACCGAATAGCGGCGGCCCACTTGCGACGCAACGTGCTCTTCGATCGCCAGCTTTTGCTCGCGCGATAATGGCTGATCAGGGGCGATGAGCCACACCCGCATTTGCTCGTCTTTCTTGCGACGATTTTGATGCTTGGCAAGCTCTGCCAAATAGTCGTCCCACGCCACCACACGGACTTCAGCCGGCGCAGCTTCAGCGACATAGAGCCCCGTATCGCGACGGAGCACAAGGGCCACATGCCCAGTATCACCAGCGGTCGCACCCTCCACCACGCTATTGCAATTCTCAAGCACCAAGACTTCCCCACCTCGAAGCTCGGCGGGGGAAATCGCCAACACCAGCAGCATGATTGCGGCCTGCATACGCGGCTCTCCTTCTCCCTGTTATTCGCTCGCGACACCCAATCCTTGTGATCGCCGGTCATGGTCACCATTGCAAGCACAAACCTGCTATTGCAACACAAATGCAAATGCGATAGAGTGTCACAAGCACAACTATTTTACTGTCATACTCCGAAGCAAGGCCTGCTTGACGGCAGACAGCCATTGGGGCGAGCGAGAAAAGATCATGTCGACGACTACGAAGAAACTCCCTGTCACGGTCCTTTCGGGATTCCTCGGAGCGGGGAAAACCACGCTGCTCAAGCACGTCCTCGAGAACCGCGAAGGCCTGCGAGTCGCCCTGATCGTCAACGATATGAGCGAAATCAACATTGATGCTCAACTGGTGGCCCAAGGAACCGCAGGACTCACTCGAGGCGAAGAGAAGCTCATCGAGATGAGCAACGGCTGTATCTGCTGCACACTTCGCGAAGACCTGCTGATCGAAGTAAACAAACTCGCCCGAGAAGGACGTTTCGACTATCTGCTGATCGAGTCGACCGGCATCAGTGAGCCCCTACCTGTCGCCGAGACCTTCACCTTCGAAGATGAAACCGGCAGTTCCCTGTCCGATGTCGCCCAACTCGACACGCTGGTGACTGTCGTCGATGCGCTCAACTTTCCTCGCGATTTTGCATCGGCCGATGATCTTCGTGATCGTGAAATTTCGCTCGGAGAGGAAGACAGCCGCAGCCTTGTCGATCTACTGGTCGATCAAGTCGAGTTCGCAAACGTCATCGTCCTCAACAAAATGGATCTCGTCAGTCCAGCAGAGGCTAACCATCTGGAAGCATTGGTGCGGAAGCTGAATCCCGATGCTCACGTCGTTCGTAGCACGCGGGGAAAGATTCCGCTCAGCGAGGTTCTGAGCACCGGTCGATTCACGCTTGAAAAAGCAGCGACGTCAGCCGAGTGGTTAGCCACCGAGCGAGGCGAGGAGACTTCCGAGTCCGACGAATATGGAATCGTCAGTTTTGCATTTCATGCACGCCGCCCCTTCCATCCAGCCCGACTCCAAGAGGTGCTCGATAGCGAAGAGATGTCACATGTAATGCGGAGCAAAGGATTTTGCTGGCTGGCGACACGTAACAACCTGTGTGTCATCTGGTCGCAAGCCGGGATCAGTCTGCAGTTTTCCGCAGGTGGTTACTGGTGGGCTGCTACTCCTGCCGAACATTGGCCCGACGACGAGCAAGATCTCGCCACGATTCGCTCGACGATGGAAGGAGAGTTTGGCGATCGTCGTCAGGAACTCGTCTTCATTGGCAGCGAGCTCGACATTGCTGGTTTAACCGCACTTTTGAATTCTGCGCTACTCACCGACGCTGAGATGCAACTCGGTCCTGAAGCTTGGCAGCAGCTGAGCGACCCCTTCCCTGCCGATGCATTGGAAGAGTCGGAGCTAGATGCCTCAGAAGATGCCGCGAGCGACTTTCGTCAAAACTGACGAGCAGAGTGGTTCGCAGGGAATCATCAGAATTTAGCGTGGCCGTATACGACTGCGCGATCGGGCGAAAGCTGCAAAGCCGACGATGATCACCGAGCCCGACACAATCGCAATTGCCGCCTGAACCAGGGCGTCTGCTTCGAGGAACACAAGCGGCGCGATCAGCAGTCCCACGACGAGTCCGAGCCCGCCGTAGGAGAGTGCATTCCAGCGATCATATTGGTGCAGTCCGAGCATCAAGCCAACTTTCCCCATGGCAATCGATACGGCGATAAAGATCGGGATGACCTCCAGAATCATCACCGGGCGTTCGATCAACTTGCGCATCAGCGGCACCACCATGGGAGTGATCGACGCGACGAGAGTCGTTAACAGCAGCAGCGAAGTGATCGAGAATCCACGCCCCGCTCTCTTGTCGGGCTGGCGACCACTGGGCATAGCTGGGATAGGGCGTGGGTCGGTGATGGGGCAGAGTAATCTGGCTGCTACTAGAAAGAGTTCAAACCACATTGCACAGAGAAATGGTCACTTGCAAAGCAGGGAGTGAAGTGCTGCTTAGTACTTTTGCGGAAGCGATCCATCGCGGCGATTTCCCAGCAATGAGAAGACTTGGGGGTTAACGCCATTGGAGATAAATCGACTCGATCCATCTCCAAGCACAAACATGGCGCCGCCTGGGTGAGAACTGCCGAAGCCACCCACAAAGAGCGGGTTTCCTGGGCCAATATTCGGCAAGGGTGGTCCCGGCCCCTGCATACCGGGCATGCCAGGCATACCTGACATTCCTGGAACACTTGGCATTCCAGGCATCCCCATGGTGCCTCCCGGTGGCATCGCCCCAGGCATCACCGGAATCACCAGATCTTGCATCATCTCTTCTTCAGGGTCTGCGGGGGCTGTTCCTTCTTCAGGAGGAAATTCTCCAGGAAGCATGCCGGGCATCCCAGCACCTCCGCCCCAGCCGCTCGAGTCGCTGGGCATTTGGAAGCCAATTCCATTGCCAGGACGAACAATGCCACCGTTGGCAAAGCTTAAAAAGTTGGGAACCACACCCGTGTTGCGAAGCGTAGCGCGGGTACCGGAAAGCCAATGCAAATCCCATGCATCGGTGATCTTTTCGCCGAGGAAGAGCGTATTGCTCGAACCGTCGGTGATGTCGTCGTAACGCACTTTACTGTTGAGGAAGAAGACGCCGTTATTGGTGGTATCAATCGGAGCCTCCACATCGTGATGCACGGCCGCGTAGTCGCTATATCCTGTGTCCGGAGTGGGAGCCGAGGGACAATGGAGGAGTGGAAGCGAAGCATCGACGACTGGGATATGTTTTTTGTGATAGACACTTACATTCGGATCGACCGCGCTGAACACATTGCGTTGTTCCACCATCGGCATAAGCGCGATCAGCCAGCCGTGATGCATTCCAGGAGGAGCACTCAGAATCGGGCCCTTCGGTTCCTGAGTACCCGCAGGATAACGCTGATAAACCGACTCGTAGTGATGCACGGCGATGATCATCTGCACCAGATGCGACTGGCAGCTGCTACGCCGAGCAGCTTCACGTGCTGCCTGCACAGCTGGGAGCAAAAGCGCAACGAGAACACCAATGATCGCGATAACTACCAGCAACTCGACGAGTGTGAACGCGCGGCGAACAGTGGCATGCGATCGCAGCATGGAAAGGTGGCATTTCACGGCATATTCTCCTGAGGAGCACAGAATTAGCTGGTGTTTCGTTAAGGGGTGGTTCACTAGAGCCTGTTATTGACTTATCTGCTTGAAATTGCTGTAGTTAGGGGATGAAACACACGACAGGGAAGTCGTATCCCAGCGACGTAACGGATGCGGAGTGGGAATTCCTGCTCCCTTACTTAAGCCTCATGCGCGAGGATGTGCCGCAGCGCGCCTATTCACTGCGCGACCAGTTTAACGCCATGCGCTACGTGGTGAAAACAGGAATCCAGTGGGACTTCCTGCCGCATGAAATGCCTCCGTGGCGGGCCGTCTATCAACAAATGCGACGCTGGTTCGAAGCGGGAGTCTTTGAGGAAATTGCGCAAGACCTCAGGCTGATGGTGCGTCTTTTGGAAGGACGTGACGAACAGCCAACCGCTGTGATCATGGATGCTCGAACGCTGCAATCGACTCCTGAAAGTGGAGGCCGCGCGGGATACGACGGCGCGAAGAAAAAGAAGGGTTCGAAGGCCAATATTGCCGTCGATACACTGGGAAATCTGCTGGCGGTTTACATCACTGCAGCCAATGAGCAAGACCGCGACCAAGTCGCCATCCTCTCGCAGAGAGTGCAAGAGGTGACGGGCAGCAACGTGGAGATAGCGTACGTCGATCAAGGCTATACGGGCGCCGCAGCAGCCGAGCAGGCTGAAGCATCCTCGATAAGATTACAAGTTATAAAACATACCGAGACCAAGCGAGGCTTTGTCCTATTGCCACGCCGCTGGGTTGTTGAGCGCACCTTTGGTTGGCTGAGTCGCTTCCGCCGTCTCGCGCGTGATTATGAGAGACTCACCGTCACGCTCACCAACTTCCACTGGCTCGCCTTCCTCACCATACTCCTCGCAAAAATCTACAGACAAAGTCAATAACTGGCTCTAGTCGAGCTGTCACTCGCCGAGCTCTCGCTCGGTGTTGATTCGGGTGGGGGACTTTCGACCGGCGCGTCGGTCTTGTCGTCACTAGGGTTTTCGCTGTCAGCTGGCTTCGTGCGAACGATCACGCGACGCTGAACTGACAGGAGCGTGACTGGCCCACTCGCCGTTTCACGCACGATCGTGATTTGGATCTGCGGTGCTCCCCGGTCATCGACGTTGATAGCCGTGGTGGCCTGCAGTCGATAAGCGCGGCTCTGCTCATCGTCGAAGGTCGTTGGCTTCCATGTATCCCCGGCAAACACCGGATCAGCCTCGCGCAAGAGACTCGCCCGATCGGCGGCCGCTGTTGCCAAGTGCTCTGCTTGAAGATGCGATAGCTGACGCGCCGTTGCACCAAGCATGGCAATGCTTTGCCGAACCACGATGGCCGAAATAAGCGACAACAAAAGAAGCAACGCAATGGCAATCACCATGGCGATTGCTCGTCGTCGACGCACGACGCGCACGATCATGGCATCACCTCTTGGCTGACACTCGGCAAGGTTGTTAGCCCTGCGTAATAGCCTGCTGCTACGATCAATTCGTGATCGACTTCGAAGCTTTCCTTGGAAGAACTCCCGCGACCTACGCTGTAGCTCAATTTCAGCAGCACACCGACACCCTGCTGCTGTCGCTCGAAAACAGGCGGCCTCAAGAGCCCAAGACTAAACCCATCGCGATGAACTACTTTGCCATCCACCGACACTTCGCGAACCATCTGAGTCTCTTGCTCGAAATACGCCACCCTGCGACCATCGGCGAGTTGCAGCTGACAATCCTTCTCCACCGATAACGCCACTGCACCGCGCACATCGTTTTGAAAACGCTCGATGAACTGGGATTCAGCGAGAAGTTCCGACTGCTGCGTAGCGATCTGACCATTCAGCCGAAGGAGCACAACCATCATGGTCGAGACTTGCATGAGGATGAAGCTCAGGATCGACATGACGACGATCAGTTCGACCAGCGACTTCCCTGCAGATTGACGATACTTTCTAGGTAGGGCAAGGTTTTGTTTCGATCGTGAATCATTCATGGTGTCACCTCGGCCGATCGACCAGGTGGGACGTCAAATCGCCAGATCGAAATTGGTCCGACGACGTGGCTCGACCCGGTGTGATCGATGTACGAGAGGGACAGCTGAATGAGAGTAGCTGCGGGACTGCCGTCGACTTTGGTGACAACAGCATGGGTTTTCGCTTGACGAAGTTGAGCAAACTGGGCCGACATCGGCAGTTTCTCGATCGTCGCTGAAGAGACTTCCTCGGGAGCAAGGACGCGGCAATGTTCGGCGAGCGAAGCGAGCTCACTCAGCGAGGCTCTTTGGGCCAAACCGACGGTTTGTGTTTGCCGCGCGACGAAGATCAGTTGCGCGACACCTACCATCGCAACAGAAATAAGAGCGAGCGCGATGACCGCTTCGGAAATCGTGGTTCCACGTCGCAGCGGAGAGCTGTTTTTCATGCGAGGTACCTCACAAGTTCGGACAGCACCACGAAGACCACGTAGCCCATGAAGAAGACGACTCCACCGAGCATGAAAATCAAACAGGGCCATAGGAATTGATTCAGTCGCTCTGCCCAGCGCAATAGCCTCCGCAGGAGTCCTTCACTCACTGCCTTCAAAGCCCAAGGGAGATTGCCAGCCCGCTCTGCGGAATCGAGCAGAGCCGCATCCGCCTGAGGAAGGAGCCCCACGTTCTGCAGAGCAGTCGTCCAGTTGGCTCCACCCGCAATCCGTCGCCGGGCCAATTCGAGTCGGTGACGAATCGACCAAAGGGGATAAACCTGTGCCAAACGCAGGAGCGTTTCATCGAGCGGAAGTCCTGCCAGCACTCCGTGCCGAATTCCCGCGAGGACAAGTGCCGCATCGTAGCGGCGAGTCATCCAAGAGATTCCTGGTAGACCACGTGATATCCATCCGACGTAAATGAAGATCAGCAAAGCCATCAGTATCGGCCCAGCAATCGCAACTACGGTGACGATGATGCCACCGAGCGGAAAGAACCAGTCTTGCTCAAGCAGCCGATATACGAACTGAAAAGCGTCGGGTTCTTTCAGACCGAACTCGCTTAATATTTTTCTCATCACGGGCATAATCTTAAGTATCGTGAAGCAAACGACAAAGCAGAGCACAAACAGCTGAAACAGGAGCATGATGACATTCAGAACTTGCCCTCGCAGCTGATTGGCGACAGCCATGGCCTCGCTTTTCTGAAGTTCCAGCAGAGGAGAAACTCGGCCCAGGCGTCCACCGAAACTGACGGCAAGCTTCATGCAGGTCGAGAGTCGCAAGCGAGCATAACGCACCGCATTTTCGAGCGATTGTCCACCGCGTAGCGAGGTCGCTATGGCGCTGCTGCGAATTGCCACGTCGCTTGTCGATTCACTTGCATAGGCTTCAGCGGCCTCGATGATGTTCACGCCACGTTCGGCTGAGATAGCGAGCGACCAGAGGAGCGCTTCGTGCTCGGCGCGTCGAAAGCGATCGACATACATCAGCAGCACCACGATCAGCAGCAGGTTCACCAACAGGGAGAGCCACCCTGTGAGTACCCAGATCAAAGCAAACAGTACGAAAATAAAGAGAAGATGGCTTACCTGATCGAGCAGATAGTACGTGCTCGCGCGCGAACGTTGATCGAGCGGCTCGAGTAGGCGACTTGCCATCTTGAGGGCCACGGCCAGCGGCAGCAGTAGTAGAAACGCAACAGGTCCCATCAGAAATCGTTCGTCAAAAAACGTTAGGGTCGTTCGGCTGCCCGAACCGGGTCTCGTTCCATCGCTTTATGTAAGTCCTTGTATCACCATCATCATCACCTGTCCCATCGCAATCGATTGATAGAGCAGACCGAACGCCACGAGACCGACCAACATCAGCAAAATGGTGGGGAGCGTGCCGGAAAGGAATTCTGCCCAGGCTTCGAGTCGTGCCTCGAGAATCTCGGCACCACACATCAACTGGGCAGGAAGTGAATTTTGCCTTTCGCCGAGCGAAACAAGCGGAATCACCGAGCCTGGAATCTCACTAAAGCGGCCGATGGAAGCAGCCAACGTTTGGCCGGATGCGATCTCGCGACCAAGCTCTTCGGACAACTCGATCAGTACCGGATCGTGGCCGAGTTGACTTGTCCCTGCAATTGCGGCAGGAAGGGTCTGCTCGGACTCTAGGAGCAGCGAAAGATCTTTCATCCACCAGGCGGCAGATGTCCATTGCTGCATCGGACCAAGAACGGGTATAGCTCGGCTGAAGCGGGACCAGGCGAGTGGGCCGCTGAGGATTCGAAAGAGTCCGACAGCGACGAGCGCGGCGATGTACAGCGCCAAACTGGCTGGCGCTCCTCGGAGCATCCACCACTCGAGCCCCTCGAAATGAACTGGGATGTTGCTAAGCCCGAATTCGCGAATCATGGTGAGCAGTGGCGAGTAAATGAAAACACCCCAGCCCCATTGCAGCAACAGGAGTGGCACGATGGTTCCGAGCGATACCCAGACGCTATAGCCGACAGCGGAGCGAAAGCGCTGCCAGACACGTTTGCCCCGCGCGCGGTTTTCGATCCAGCGACTCATGGCGATGACTGGTTCAGCGCTGCTGGCTGCGAGCTTCAGCGCAGCGACCGACGTGAGCGAAACAACGCGCACCTTCTTCGCATCGTGCGAGAGAGCCTGGTCGATCGTCATCCCTTGCGAGAGCAACTCGGCGATGCGGCGAAGATGGACTTCTTCTCGCTGCGAAAGTGTGGTGGCCAGCAGCATGGCGGCCGAAACAAGCGACTGATTCGCGGAACTAGAAACTAGTAGTGGGGCATTTTCGGGAGGAGGGACTTGGCTCATAACCCCTCCAGTGTGGAAAGCCGATTGAGCATCAACATCCACGGCACGATGGTGACGGCAACATAAGTGATCGCCATCGATCCGGCGAAGAGGAAGACAGCAATCAGCGGAAACTTGGTGGTGAGCCAGTACAGCCCGCTGGCAGCTTCGCGACGGCGCTCGGTAGCGATGGCCCGCAGCACCAGGGCGTTTGCGCGTGGATCACCACTGGTTAAAGCGGCTTCCAAAGCGCTCGGCAATACTTCGGGAAATCGAGGAGCACGTTCACCTCGCTCGAGCGCGGTGGCCCAAACTTCGAGCGAGGGGTGTTCTAGCGAAGGTCCTAGCGCGCGCTGAGCGAGTCGAATCGCTTCAGGAAGAGGAACTTGGTTTTCGACCAAAAGCGCGAGGAGATCGCAAAAAGTAGCCTGCATCTGAAAAGCTTGCAGCGATGCCAGGCGTCGGACTGGATGCAGCGAACGCCGACCTCGTTCGGGGGAAACTCGAATCGTCCGCCCAAGCCGAAACCACGAGAAGGCGAGATAGGCGATGATTAGCAGTGGGATCGCGGGGCCCCAGAGCCACATGGTTGATCGCGTGGCATCGAATATTGACTGTAACTGCTCGATGCGAGGCACTTTGAGTTCGAGCGCAAAGTCCAGCATCGTTTGCGCGGAGGTGGCAATGAAAAACAGCAACAGTCCATAGCCGAGGAAAAAAACAAATAGGGGTGGGATCATCGCCGAGAGAACGGCGCGTCGGGCAGCCACAATCGTGCGGCTGACATCGGCAATCGCTTCAAGCGCCGCTGGAAGTCGTCCGACCCGCACACCAATCTTGACGACGGCCGAGTAAGCCTGCGGCCAGTGCGAGGAAACGGCCCCGACCGCTTGTTCGAGCGATTCTCCGCTGGCAATTCGACTCCCCACTTCACGCGCTGCTGCTCCGAGCTTTCCAGGTACATCGTTGCCAAACGCCGTGAGCGCATCGCCAAGAGGCAACTTTGCTCGCGAGATCGCAGCGATCTCGTCGTGTAAGCAAGCGAGTTGCTCGATCCCGAGTACGGAGGAGGTGCGCTGATCCATCGACGTGGTAGATGAGCGGATATGACGGAGGATGATAGAAAAGTGGCCTAGATAAGCGACGCGATTCTACTCGATCGTGGGGGGATCGCCAGCAGAAATTCCGAGAACTCGAACAATCTCGGCCAAATCGGTTCTCCCACTCGCGAGTGCTTCTTCCGCGCGCGATCGGAGGGGAATCATTCCCGCGCATAGACTCGCCTGCTGAATCTCGCGCGCGTCGCTGCGAGCGAGAAGTTTCTTTGCAAGCTCCCCTTCGAGCGGCGGAAGTACCTCGACGATCGGAAACCGGCCTGCGTAGTCCATCGATTCTGCCGCTCGGCGACGCAAGAGGCGTTGATGCCAAAGACCGCGAATGGCGGAGCGTACCAAGTACGGCTCGATCCCCAGATCAAGGAGACGGCAAAGTGCGTCAGCGGTGCTCCCCGCATGAAACGTGCTCACGACGAGATGCCCGGTCAGCGAGGCTTGAATCAAGGTTTCCACCGTCTCGCGATCGCGCACTTCTCCCACCATGATGACTTCAGGGTCTTGGCGCAGCAGAGAGCGGAGCCCTGTTGCCAAGGTGAAACCGGCAGAGGGTTGAACCTGCGACTGAACAGCCCCTTCCACCACCACTTCGATTGGATCTTCAAGCGTGAGGATGCTGCGACGCATGGTGGAGTTGCTTGCCACGTGGCGCAGTGCGGCGTAAGCGGTCGTCGACTTGCCGCTCCCGGCAGGTCCTGTGAGGAGGATGGCGCCGCTCGACTGCGCGAGCCAATCGTGAAGCTGACGAAGCACATCGGCGCTGAACTCGAGTTCGCCAAGCGTGCGCAACTTGCCACGTGGAGCAAACAGCCGAACCACCGCGCGCTCGCCAGCCATCGTCGGAAAGGTGCTGATGCGCATTTCGATCGCTTGAGCTGGATCGTGCAAGCGACCTTCTTGAGGAACGTCGGTTCGATAAGTCAGGAGTTTGGCCAGCACCTTCAGCCGCGCGATAATGTCGGTCGAGGTCCCGGCACTGAACAGCCCCACCGACTGCAGCACACCATCGATCCGCAAATCGATCGTCAACTTGCCTGCGGTCGGCTGCAAATGGATATCGCTCGCGCCAAGCTCAATCGCGAGCGCGAGAAGTTTCTCGACAAACGTCGTCGCGTAGAGATCACTCGACGGCGAGAGCTTCTCGATGTCGCTTCGAAATCGAACCACTGGGTCAATCGTCACTGGGACCTCCGGCAGCAGCGGTGTCGCGAGTAGCGCGGGGCCATGCGCTGCGGACTTGCTGGATGGTCGATCGTAATTCTCTGCTAGCGGCAATGCAAAAGGGATCGTCCCCTCGCTCAACTTCTGCTAATGACACCCAGGTGGGCCACAAATTGGCGCTGAACCCTGCTAGCAAGGCACTGAAGTGAGGCTCCCTTCGGCAGAAATTGCCGGAAACTTCAGAAAAAATGGTTCAGGCCGTAAACTCGACTCAAGCTCTGCAGTCGCTACAACCGAAAATAGCCGCTGACTATCCCTCCCTGCGCAATATCCAGGGAGCGAAGTGTCGGCCCAAGCGGCTGAGCAAAACTTCCAGAACATGACACGGAAAGTCGCGAGGATTTGCGATGTCGACCGACGCACCAACCAGCAACCAGCAGCCACCGGCAGGGATTCTGCAATCGCTTGCCGATCAGGTGACCGACTGGGGGGCCGTGGTCGTCGATGGACTGATCACAATTGGCGATCTCACGATTTTTGCGATGCGCACGATCAGCTGGATGCTCTTTAAGCTTCCACGCCGCGAAACCTTGCTTCCCAACTTCTACCAAGTGGGTGTGCTGAGTCTTCCGGTGATCGCGCTCACTGGCACGTTCATCGGCATGGTGCTTGCCGTGCAGAGCTACTTTACGTTTCGCGATCTGGGACTCGAAACGCGCATGGGAGCTGTCATCAACATGACGCTGGTGCGCGAGCTTGGCCCGGTGCTGGCCGCGACGATGCTCGCTGGTCGCGTTGGCTGCGCCATGGCAGCAGAACTCGGCACGATGCGCGTGACCGAGCAGATCGACGCGCTGGAGAGCATGGGGGCCGATCCGATTTACTATCTGGTAGTCCCACGATTTCTCGCGTGCCTATTCCTGATTCCCACCCTCACAATCATGGCCGACTTCATGGGAGTGGTGGGGGGCTATTTCTATAGCACCGTCGTTTTAAGCATCGACAAACATCACTACTGGTACAACAGCGAACAGTTCGTCGGCAACTTCGATCTGTTCAGTGGCATTCTGAAGAGTCTCTTCTTTGGGGCTGCGATTGCGGTGGTGAGTTGCTATCGCGGTTTTCACTGCACCCCCGGTGCTGAAGGTGTCGGTCGCGCTGCAACCGCAGCCTTTGTCCATTCGTTTGTCCTGATCCTCGTGATCGACCTGTTCCTCGGGAAAATGCTCTACACGCTTTACTATCAACTCGTTCCGAATGCCGGGAAACTGTTCTAGTCGATACTCCCTAATCCTGTAGGTTTTTGCCGTGGAAAACGAACCAACATCACCGAGCGACATGCCAAGCCGCGAATCCACTTCGCGCGACCGGCCCCTCGTCGACATTCGTGACGTGAGTGTGCAGTTCGGTACGCAGCGAGTGCTGCGCAATCTGTCGCTCACCATTCCACGAGGACAAACCTGCTGCATCATTGGCGAATCGGGCTGTGGAAAAACAGTGCTCCTTAAATCGCTCGTCGGCCTGCTTCGTCCCACCTCTGGCGAAGTGCTGTTCGACGGAAAGAACTTAAGTCGCCTCAGCGATAAAGAGCTGACACGTGAGCGAATTCGGCTCGGCTATTTGTTCCAAAACGCGGCTTTGTTCGACAGCATGACGGTGGGCCAGAATGTTGCGTTTCCCTTGCGTCAACATCGCCAAGTGACCGACAAGCAGGTGCAGGAACTGGTACTAGCGCGACTCGCCGAAGTTGGTTTGCCCGATACCGTCGTGACGAAAAAACCGGCTGAATTATCGGGTGGTATGCGTAAACGCGTAGGTCTCGCGCGAGCGCTTGTGCTCAATCCCGAACTGATGCTCTACGACGAGCCAACCACCGGTCTCGACCCGATCATGAGCGACGTGATTAACGAACTCATCATGAGCACGCGCCGACATCACAATGTCACCGGCATCGTGATCACGCACGACATGCGAACTGCTCACAAAGTGGCCGATCGAGTGGTGATGCTCTATCCGCTCCCTCGACTTAGCCCTGAAGAATCGCAAGTGATTTTCGATGGAACGCCAGAAGAACTCGAGCGCTGCAAGGATCGTCGCGTTCGGCAGTTCATTCGTGGCGAAGCGGGCGAGCGGCTCATGGAACTTCGTCAATCGAGTGCCATGATGCCTGCCCACTAAACGCCTTGTCTTTCGAAACCACTTCACCAACAAATCATCGATAACGAACGTTTGCCGCCGGTTTTCCACGATAATCGTGTGGCCAATAGCAGGATGCGAGAACGGTCATGGATGAAAGAACACTTCGGTTTCGCGTCGGCGTCGTCGTACTCATCGCCGCCATCATCACCGGCATCTTGGTGACGCGACTCGGCGACATGCCCTTTCCAGGGACGAGCACCTATGAAGTCTCGGTGCTGTTTCCGACCGCCCCAGGCGTAACCGTAGGGACACCTGTACGAAAAAGTGGTGTCTCGATCGGTCGCGTGACCCAAGTCGAGCTGATGAAGCCCAGCGGTGTGCGCGTGTCGACCGATATCGACAGCCGCTATGTAATTCTCGACAGCGAACTCTGCCGCATTGCCACCGCCAGCGTGCTCGGTGATGCCGTGCTTGAGTTTGTTCCGGGCAATGCTGTTGTCGCGAATCCACAGCAACTGACCGACGGCTCGGAGATTCAAAACGGTGTGGTCGCGGGTAATCCGCTCGACGTGCTTGTGAATCTCGAAACCGACATGCGGATCGCACTGCGAAGCATTCAAGAAGCGAGCAATCGGGTCGGTCAGACCGCCTCGAACTTGAATGCCGTCGTCGCTAACAACGATGATCAGCTTCCTCGTTTGTTTCAAAAAACAGAGAAGGCGCTCGATCAATTCAACACCACGATGAGCACTATCAACACGGTGTTTGGCGATCCAGAACTGCGCGACGGGATGAAGCAGTCACTCAACGATGTACCGAAACTTCTGGCGGAAGCTCGCGTGACCCTGCAGAACGCAAACGAAGCATTTGAGGGATTCAAGAGTGTGAGCGAGCGAGCAGATCGCAACCTGGCAAATCTCGAAAACTTCACCAAGCCACTGGGTGAACGAGGTGGACAGATTGCTGAGAACCTCGACGGCAGCCTGTCGAATGTAAATCAGCTTCTCGAGCAACTGGTGGAATTCACCGATGGGCTGAACAGCCGCGAAGGTACGCTCGGCCGCCTGATGAACGATGGCGAGCTTTACGATCGGCTGAATCGCACCCTGGCCAATGCCGAAGATATCACCTCGCGCATCAAGCCGATTCTCGATGACGTGCGCATCTTTAGTGACAAGATTGCTCGCGATCCTCGTCAGCTCGGCGTGAAGGGTGCCATCGATCGCCGGCCGCTGGGGGTTGGCACCAAGCCAGCCGTTTACAACGACGGCGAAAGCTACGAACCTTTCACGATCGACCAAACTTCGTGGGATTCTACGCCGTTTCCCCAAGAATAACGACCCTTCGCGACACCCTAAGCACTCGCTAGCAGTTGGCATTTTTCGGGCTCCATGCGAGCCTATCTCTTGGCCTAACGGCACGCTGCTGGCGAGCTTGCTAGCGGCCACTGCACGCGTCAAACTCGGCTCTTTCATCTTGCGAATTCGACCTAGGTCGCAAAGTGTACAACCGCGTAGAATGGCGGGGTATTTATCCCGCGATTTCTCGGCTTTTTGTGCGGTGCAGTGATGGCCAAACGTAATAAACGGCGAGTCGCCGAAGATGATCTCTACGACGTACCAGACGACGATGGTGCCGACGAAACTCCTGCGCCAAAGAAACGTGGCGGTTGGCTGTTTCGGGCATTTCTTGGACTCGTACTACTCGGCGTTTTAGTCTTCTTCGCGCCTACGATCATTGTCTCCACCGGTCTTTGGAAGACAGCGCTCGGATATGCCGCGCCGCAGCTCGCTGGCAAGATCGATGCGTCGAGCATCAGCTTGTCGTGGATGTCGCCGATTGTCGTGAATGAGCTGAAGGTGAGTGGCGATGCGGGCGAACCGATTGCGGCAGTGAAGCAGATTCGGACCGAGAAGTCGTTGCTCGACATCGTTCGTGCCTGGCAAGATCCCGGACGTATCACCATTACACAGCCCGTGGTTCGCATCGTCGTGCGCGATGAGGGAAGCAACGTCGAGGATCTACTCGCAAAACTATCCACAGGCGATGACGCCGGTTCGTCAGCTGCGCCGCAGATTGCGGTAGGAGTAACGATCGAGCAAGGTCTGATCGAAATCATCGACGACAAAACCAAAGTGGCTTACCACGTCGAGAATCTCAATGCGGATGCCAACTGGACAGCGGCCGCTGATCAACCTAAACAAGCGAAGTTTTCGGCCGTCGTTCGTCAGGCTGCTGAAGCAGGAGCTCCTCCCGCGAGCCCACAGTCGGTGGGAGAAATTCAAGGCGAACTCGAATGGTCGCCCGGTGTCGATGGCAGCCTAGGAACAGGCCGCGCTGGCATGCTGGTGAGTGAATTTCCTGCGGATATCGCAACACCATTTTTGCGTCGTGCTCAAACAGGCTTGGCCATCGGCGGATCGATTACGTGCACCGTGTTGACCGAGTGGTCGAATGGTGGCGAGCAACTGACGGCCGATCTCTCCAAGCTCTCTTCGCGTAATCTTGTCGTGCAGTCGACAGCCATGGCCGCTGGCGAAATGGTGCGTGTCGCTGTGGAAGAGAGCAGCGCCAAGATTGTCCGCAAGGGCGAAGCATGGTCGCTGGCGGGGATCTCGCTACGCTCGAACTTGGCCTCGCTGAGTGGTCGCGGAAGTATCGCAATTCCAGCAACGATTTCCACCGTGCCGGTAGTGGTCGCGCCCGATGGGTCGGCGATGCCAGCCCCCACTTCCACCGCAACCTCCGCGCCGATCGATTGGCAAAAAGTGGCCCGCGACTCCGATTTGCAACTCGAAGGGTCGGTCGATCTCGCGGCTATTGCCCAGCAATTGCCGGCTACTTTGCACATGAAAGAATCGGCACGCATCACCTCGGGCACGCTTGCTATCAGCGCGACATCCCAAGGTGTTGCTGAAGCTAAGCGGTTTTCTCTCACCGCAAAAACTTCGAAATTGCAGGGAGAAGCCGCCGGTCGTCAAGTCGCTTGGGATCAACCACTCGAAGTCTCGGCCCTCGTTCGCCCCGAGTTTTCTCTGGCCGCGATCGAGCAAGTCTTTGTGAAATCAAGCTTTCTCGACCTGCAAGGCGAGGGGGATCTGCGCGCGGGACGCCTCATCGCGAAAGCCGATCTCGATAAGCTGGCAAGCGAACTTTCGCGTCTCATCGACTTAGCGTCGGTAGAACTCGCGGGACAGATGAACCTGGATGTCCGTTGGCAACAGCAACCTGGCGAGACTTGGCAACTAACCGCCGATGGCTCGCTCGATAAGCTCAATGTCATTCTGCCAGGACTCCTCCCGTGGCACGAAGATCAGCTGAAAATCACTGCCTCAGCAGAAGGTTTGCCTAGCGCGACCGGTCTTTCGGAGCTGAGTGCCGCGCAGCTGAGTGTCCGCTCAGGAACCGATGCTTTCACCGCCAATCTCACCGGCGTGGTGAAGAATCCTTCCCCCAGTGCTCTTTGGCCTGTGAACTGGAAACTCGAAGGGGATCTCGCGACCTGGATGCCTCGGGTTCAAACGTTTCTGTCGCTCGGAGACTGGATCATTGCGGGCGTCATCGATGGGAGCGGTGGTGGAGCGTTCTCTTCGCAGCAAATCGAACTTGGCGAAACCTCGATCATCGTTTCGCAGCTGATGGCAACTGGTTCTGGCCTCGCGATTCGCGAACCTCGTGTGGAAGTAGCCACCAGTGGTGTGGTGAATCTCGCTAGCTTCAGCGCATCGTTTCCATCGACCACCGTACGCAGTTCGTCGATCGCTCTTCGCGCCGAGAACATCAACATCGCCACCGCTTCGCCCGGTGTCGCCGTCACAGGACTCGTGGAATATCGGGGCGACCTCACGCGGCTTCGCAAATGGTTTGAAAAACCTGCTGAGCCGTTCGAATCGCAGCTAACAGGCGAATTGGTTGGCCGCGTGGAACTCAAGTACATCGGCAATGTGATTGATGCGACCATCGATACCAGCGCGAATAACGTGCAGTACGTTTGGCTCGAACAGCCACCCGTTGATCCAGCCGCGCGACCCGGTTCGCGACCTCTTGAACCAGTGCAGCGTAGCTGGAGCGAAAAAACAGCCCGCATCACCGGCGCAGCCACCTACGATCCTACGAGCGACAAGGCTCAGCTTGCTTCGATGAACCTGCTCTCGTCATTTGCCAGCGTGCAGATGTCGGGGACGATGGAAAAACTAACAAGTGAAATGCTCGTCGACCTTAAGGGTGAAACCGTTGTAGTGATGGAACAGCTCACCCAAATGCTCTCGCCGATTCTAGGTCCCACGTTCAACATCGCCGGGCAAGACCGCCGGCCATTCTCAATCACCGGCCCTCTGCTACAGCCTGCCACCGATGCATCCTCTCCCACAGGATTCATTTCAAAATCTTTGAAGGCAGAAGCGGGCATCGGCTGGGATTCGATTCGCTACATGGGGCTTGTCGGTGGGCAAGGACTTTTGAGCGCCAAACTCGCAGATGGTGTCCTGTTCCTTGGACCGATTGACATGATGCTCAGCGAAGGACAATTCATCGCTGCTCCGCGAATCACTTTGGGGGAACCACAGCCTCGCCTCATCATGGACAAAGGTCCGCTGCTCACGAAGGTTCGTATCTCTCCCGACATGTGCCGCGACTGGCTGAAGTTCGTCGCCCCCGTGGTCGCGGATGCCACCGAAGCGCAAGGCACCTTCTCGGTCGAACTTGTGGGCGTATCGGTGCCACTCTTCTCAGAGAATCGCGAAAAAGAGATCACAGCGGGAGGTCTCTTGACCATCCATGCTGCTCAAATTGGTCCCGGCCCGCTGGCCGAGCAATACCTTGGCGTCATCAAGCAGCTGAAGAGCGCCGTGGAGAACAATCCACTCGCAACTGCTCCCACCGAGCCGCGCGGCTGGATTATCCTGCCCGAACAACGAGTGCAAGTCGAAGTGGTCGATGGTCGGGTCTATCACCGTGGTCTCACGATGACCGTGAAAGAAGTGGCCCTCATCACCCAAGGAAGTGTCGGGCTCGATCAGTCGCTCGAGATGCTGTCGGAAATTCCGATTCCCGACAAATGGGTCGACGGCAAACCACTGCTGGTCGGATTGAAGGGACAACGAATCTCGATCCCGATTCGTGGTCAGATCAACAAGCCGCAACTCGACGGCACCGCGATTGGGAACCTTGCTAAACAGTTCGCCAATCGCGCCGTGCAGGGGCTACTTGAGCAGGGGCTCAACAAGGGGCTGGAAAAGATTTTTGGACAACCTAAGACCCCTGCCCCATCGCCTTGATCGTGATGAAGTAACGATCGGCGTCGCTGACCGATTTGCTGGCGACGCAAACCAACAAGCTCAACTACGGCTTCTGGCCAGTCTCCATACCAGCTTCGATGTGGTCGATCATCTGCGGCAGTTCGATGATCGATGGAATGACGTAGTGTGCACCCGCGTCAAGCAGTTTTCGACCGACGATCTCGGTCTTATGCTTTTTCACATCTTCCGGGAGCGCGGCGAACTCTTCGGGTGTGAGTCCCATTTCGCTTCCCGTTTGCGTGACGCCAATGCTCCAGCATCCTGCGTTGCGACCTTCCTCGATATCAGGAACCGTATCGCCGATCTTCACGACCGCGAGAGGTGGAAAAATATCGAGCTTTTCCATGATCCGGAAGATCATCCACGGAAGTGGCCGAGCGGCTGGAGTATCGTCGGCTGCCACATTGAAGTCGGGCTCATACCCTTGGGCCTTGGCCAACTCGTAAACCACTTCAGCGACAACACGTGGATAGCCAGTGGTCGATCCAATCTTCACATCACGACTGCGGAGCGTGGCAACAACGTCTACCACACCAGGAATCAGCACACTGTGATTCTCACAAGCACTTGCTTGCAGCGGGGTCACTTCGTGATAGATGTTCATCACATCGGCTTCGACCCAAGGTCGGCCGTACACGAATTGAAACTGCTCACTCACTGCAGGCATTTCCAGCAGCGTGCGAACATGATCGTACTTATGCAGCCCCATCGGAGCCCGCACTTGCTGCATCGTCAGCATCAGCTTGTGACGCGCAAAAGCCTCGAGAAAAGCAGCTGCCGGTGCTAGGCAACCAAAGTCGACCGTTGTTCCGGCCCAATCGCAAACCACCAACTGAATTCGTTGTGACACGAGCAAAACCACTCACAGATTTGAGGAACTAACTTGCGCGGTGACGCGACTTCCGGGGCGTTTAGAATAGCACCCAGGTCCCCGAGAGCTCTAGTGAGGCAGACCCGAATATTAACGATCAACTGCGAAAAACCTGTGGCCGTGCTATACACCTCGGCAACTCCAAAGCCGCCATGATCGAAGATTGCGGCGCCAAGCTTGGCGTACGAAAAGGGCTACAAATAGACTCGTCGATTGTAGACATACCACTCGAAGACCAGCACCACGATCGCAGCCACGAGAAGCCATTTCCACAGCTCTTTGCGGGCCACTTGGCGAGCCACGGTTGCCTTCACTTCTTCGTGGCCGATCTCTAGTTTATCGGCTGGGGTCAAATCACTTTCACGAGAGTCGAACAAGTTCGCGGCGAACTGCTGTTTCACTTTCTGCCCCGAACCTTCCCGCACCTTATACACCCCAAGCTCGTCGACGCGAGTGAAAACATAGTTGCTCGTCACTTCGCGCAGCACTTCCACCTGATCACCGCGTGGTGATTCCACAAGCAGGCTTTTCACCGGTACGTCGCTACGCAGAACCGCGGGAAAACCTGGTTTAACATTCGGGGTCGCCAGCGAAGTACGAACACCTCCCAAATACTTCACAGCGTTCATCACAAACACGGGAAAGCTGCGGCGGATGGGCCAGTTCGTGTTGACCGTAATCCCATCCTTTCCTTGCGAATAGATGTCAAACGAGATAGCGGCATCTTCATAACCGCCACGTGGCCCCACCACATAGAGCGAGCCCAGATCGGAGTCGATCAGTTTGGTGCTTCCAGGTGGAGAGGCCTCGATGGCAAAGGCCTCGAAGATATTCACATTCGACATCTGCACGAGCTGCGTGAGGGGATGTACTTGATCAACATCGGCGATCACTGGCAGCCCCTTGGTTCCCGCTTTCCATTCGGGCGTAGGTGGAAGCCGGCCAATAAAGAGCGTACTGGCGGCTGGCATCTCCGTCGGCACACATTGGTCGAAGATCACTAGATCGTAGGCACCACTGGTGAGTTGCTCTTTCACCGTTTGTGTTGTCAGCTTCTCGGGATCGATTGTTGCGACAGTCGCCAGTTTCATCGCTTCATCGGTGGCGAGCGCCAGCATTAGCGGATCGTTACCAGGGGTGACCAGCAGCACTTTCGCTTGCCGAGGCAAATTCACTACGGCATAGGCCCGGTTATCGAGCGGCAATTGATCTTTCACATTCACTTCGAGCTTGAGCACACCACTTTCGAGTTCCCCGAGGGTGAAATCGACCCCGGTCGAGCCCGCTGCTTTAGTGTCGGTACTACGCGGCGCAATGGTGATCGATTTAGCATCGAGCAAGGCATCCTCGAGATAGAGCGAAACCTCTGCCGTCACTTCCTCGCTGCCATAGTTCTCGAGGCGACCGAAGGCCTGCACTTCCCCCGGCTTCTCGGGGTTCCCTTCGGTGCTGAATGCGGCGACAGCGACGTTTTTGATATTGTCGGTCGCTATCTTTTGATAACGAGGCTCGAGATTGCCGAGTCGGAAATTGGGGATCGTAGCAAACCCACCATCGCTGAAGATGAACAGTTCGGCAGGCAGCTCGTCGGCCACCTGCGTATCGTCGGGATTGTCGGGGTCGCTGCTTTGACCGGGATTGGCAAGTCCCGAAGCGGCTCGAAGTGCTTCGCTTAAGTCGCTGAGTCGATTTGTTTGCTCGATCAGCTGTACCTTCTGCTCTAGCAGACGACGATTATCGGTAAAGCTCTGCTCGATCTTCGCCGTATCCGAGAAGCTGATCAGCATCGCCACATCGCCCGACTTCATTTGACGAATGAGGGCGATGGCCTGGCGTTTGGCATCGTCGAGGCGTGTTGGCGACACATCGCTTGCGCTCATGCTGGCGGAAGTGTCGACGAGAAAGACAAACCGATTGCGAAGAAGCTCAGTCCCCTGCCACCCGGGGCGTAGGAGTGAAAAGATCAGCAGCAGCACGAGCAGCAACTGCAGCAGCAGCAGGATGTTTTGCCGGAGCCGTTGCCAGAGCGAATTGACATGCAGATCTTCGATCGCTTTGGCCCAGAGATAGGTGCTGGGAACAGCCAGGGGCTGACGCCGAAGCTTCAGAAAGTAGAGAGCCAAAATCAGGGGCGGAACCAGCGCGATCACACCCCACTGCCAGAACGACAGGGTGTTGATGAAGAAGTCGGCGATGAGAAGGTGAAAACGGAGCACGACAATTCCTCAGCTGGGCACTAGCGAACCAGACCACGTTTGCGAAGGTAGCTCGAGACCAAACGATCGACCGGCGTATCGGTGCTGGTCATCAAGTAGCTCATGCCGCGGCGCGTGCAGAACTCGCGCGCGCCATCGATGAAGGCGGCTAGGGTTCGCTTATAGCGATCGAGAAGTGGCTTGCTAACGGTCACCTCAGCGATGTCGTCATCTTCGCAGTCGACCAGCTTGAGATCCCCTTTGATATCGGGATCGAGTTCAAGGGGGGACATGACGTGGAGCACGTAGACATCCATCTGCTGAGCCACCAGCAATCGCAAAGCCTGCTCGTAGCCCGATTTGTCCATCAAGTCGCTGATGAGTACCAAGATTCCCTTGCCAGAGTTCCGGATGCAAAAATTCTTCACCCCTTCGGCGAGTGGAATATTAGCGCCAGCCTCTATGCCATCGAGATACTCCATTAGACGCCACATGCTCGAGCGGCCACGGAGTGTCGGACCAGGGTTTTTCGTGGTTGTCGAGAGGGTTTCGATCTTCACACGATCGGCGCGACAGAGACCGATGAAGCCCAGTGCTGCTGCGAGTTGCTTGGCATAGTTGAGCTTGGAAGGCTCGCCGAAATCCATGCTGCTACTGGTATCGATAAGGGCATAGAAGTGGAGATCTTCTTCCTCCAGGAACAGTTTGAGGAACAACTTTTCGAGTCGCGCAAAGAGATTCCAGTCGATAAAGCGAAGGTCATCGCCCGGCACGTAGTTCCGAAAATCCGCGAACTCGACACTCTGCCCTTTGCGTTTGCTGCGCCGCTCCCCTTTCATCCGTCCACGAAAGATCTTGCGGCTCACGAGTTCCAGCCGTTCGAGCTGGGCAAGGAGCGCGGGACTCAGGAGTGGCAGACTCGCGGATGGCATGGGAGATGGGTCGCAAGGAGTTTACAGAGCACGAAACGAAATCGAGCAACGGGCTCGCGAGCGATTACCTGGAAAGCGTGGCGCGGACCGGGGCATCGTCGGCCTTCTCTGGAAGCTTTTCGAGAATTTCGAGCAGCACACGATCGGTATCCAGACCCTCGGCTTGTGCTTCGAAGTTCAGCACCACACGGTGCCGCATAGCTGGGAGATAAACGCGGCGCACATCCTCGAAGCTGACGTTGTAGCGTCCTTCGAGAAGTGCTCGTACCTTCGCAGCGAGCGCTAGTGTTTGCGCACCACGGGGCGATGAGCCCCAGCGAAGATATTGATTCGTGACCGGAAGCGCGAAGGGTCCTTGAGGATGGGTGGCGAGCGTGAGTCGCACAAGATAATCCTGCACATGCTGCGCGAGAATCACTTCGCGAATCAACTTCTGCCACTTCCGAATCTCGGTCCCATCCATCACTTTCTTCGGCTCAATCACCACACCACGCGTGGTGCGATCGACCACGGTCGCTAGTTCATCGCGACTCGAGTAGCCCACGACGAGTTTGAAGAGGAAACGATCGAGCTGCGCTTCAGGGAGCGGGTAGGTCCCTTCTTGCTCGATCGGGTTTTGCGTCGCCATGACAAAGAACGGTTTGTCGAGCTGATAGCGGACACCAGCAACGGTGACGGTTCCCTCTTGCATCGTTTCCAGAAGTGCCGACTGTGTTTTTGGCGTAGCGCGGTTGATTTCGTCCGCGAGGCAGATCTGTGTAAAGATCGGCCCTTTTTGAAACTCGAACACACGCCGACCTTCGGCGTTTTCGTTGATCATGTTCGTGCCGAGAATGTCAGAGGGCATCAAGTCGGGGGTGAACTGGATCCGGTTAAACTGCAGGTCGAGCGTTTCAGAGAGCGTGCGGACCAGCAGCGTTTTGCCGAGTCCAGGTACACCTTCCAGCAAGCAGTGACCACCAATAAACATCGCGGTGAGGACGCCGTGCACAATGTCGTCGTGTCCCACAATCACGCGTTGAATTTCAGCTTTGACAGCCGTGTAGCGGTTGCGGAACTCCTCCGCGTCTTGTTGCATCGTCTCGCCGATACTCATGGATGGTCCTGAAGAATTTGCTAAGGATTGGTGGTTCTAGGTGATGAGAAGCTGGGATGAGCTGGGATCAATTGGCAGGCGTCAGTGTGTGAGCGAGTCGCGCTTGGTGCGACCTCTCTATTTGCCGTCGCGCTTGGCTTTCTTTTTGGCAGCAAGGAGTCGTTCGGTGTAACTGTCGGCATCTTTAGTTTCAGGTGTTGCGGTCGGCGTTTTTTCCGGTGATGCAGCGACGGGGCGATCGCTGGCGAGCGTGGCATCCCCCAGCACAGTATCGAGGTCACGACCTTCCACCGGAGCATCGGGGGAGGGCTCGAAACGTGAGGCAGCGCGACGATCTTCCATTTGCTGACTAATGGCTGCCTTGCGTCCACGCAGGCGTTCCATCCGTTCATCGGCCACTGCTTCGAGCTGCTGACCACGCATGCGACGCCAGAGATTCTTCAGTGCGGGAGCTATCCAGTAGAAGTGCACTGTCACACGTCGCACAAACACATCGAACAAAAAGAGAGCTGCCGCAAGGACCAGCAAAGGGGGCCAGACATCTTCGATGCTAATCGCGCGAGCCAATGTGCGGCGAAAAGTGTCGAGCGCGGCGACCAGAGAATTCACCTCGGATGGCTCGAGCTCCGTGGGAAGCACAGTACCAACTTCACCATCCTTAGGCTTTAGCTTCGCCAGATTATCGAGCAGAGCGCGGTTCGATTCCCGTTCGCGAAACTCGGCCGAGTAAGGAACATTCACACCAGCCAGGATCGGCACCTTGCCCGAACCGGGGCTGATCGCAAGCAGATAGCTCCCTGCTTTATCCGCTGGAAATTCACCGACGTAGCGTCCCGGTGCTTCCTGTTTGAGCGACAGCTGCACGTTCTCCATTTCCGGACCGGTGCCAGCGCCCGACATGTTCAGGAAGTTGAGGAATTCGTCGTCTTTGTCGAGCGCTGTGACAACAACACGGACCTTGCCATCTTTCACATCGGTGGCGACGGAGAACTTGCCATCCTCATTCACGGGACGCATCGCCCAGCGAATCATCTGGCTATAGAACTTGTCGTAGTTCTCCCACTCGGTCCAAGAATTGGCCCAGCGCTGACCAGCGTCGGAGGTAAAAACTGCGGTCTTCCCCGCGCCGTAAGTCCAGCTCGCCAGCAGCGTGCTATTCTCGGGACCGGCGCCCGGCTTAGGCGACCGCGCGAGGACTTCGACGAGCGGATTCTCTTTCACCGTCGTCAGCACATAGCCTTTGATCGGCGGCAGTGTCGTGCCGATGTTCTGCATCATTTCGTGCGTCGGATCGATAATGCCGGGACTGAATCCAGCGGGGTCTTCGTAGACCAAAGGACGGGCAACTCGCCGGGCTTCGATCTGAAAAATGCGGGGCAAGGCCTTAGGGTTCGTGGCGACGTAGTACTTGCCGCCGGTGGCGTTGGCGATGTTTTGCAGCGGCGTGCTTCCGGCTGGTCCGTGCGTACCAACAGCGACTGTCGTGATTTTGATGCCTGCTTGCTTGTACTGATTCAGAATGGTTCCGCTCGGTGGCGAAGGATCACCGTCGCTGATGATGATCATGTGCTTCACCGAAGCCGGGTTGGGCTTCAGGTCTTTAAGAGCCATGGTCATCGCGGGCTCGAACTGCGGCATATCGCCTGGAGCCATCCGATCGAGTCGACCAAGCATCGACTTTTGCTGACCGCCGATGCGCACCAGACCTTTTCCCGCACCATCGCGCCAGAGCCAGTTGTCGCGCCCCGTGAAATCGTCCCAGTGAACACAGCCGCAATAATCGCTTGGTCCGAGAACTTTGAGCGCTTCCTGGCCAATCACTTTTTGCCAGTAATTGCCTTGCGCGAGTTCGCTGGCGTGCATCATCATCACCAGCGCGCCAACCGCTTTGACTTTCTCGTTCTTGATTTGAAAATCGACCGGCATCGCCTTTTCGAGTTCGGTGTTGGCCCAACCACCTGCACCAAAACTGTTGGGGCCGCCGAGCATCACCAAACCACAGCCGAATTGCTCGGTGTTGCGAACGAGCATCGAGATTTGCTCGTCGGAGAAGTTCGTCGCTTCTTTGTTGTCGGTCTCGCCACCACTAGCGCGCGGCACATTGGCCATCACCACGCAGTCGTACCCCTGCAGCTCTGCCAGACTGGTAAAGAGTCGGTCGCTCGGCTGAACATCGACCTCGATGTTCATTTCCCCAAGCCGCTGCACGAGAAATGCAAACTCGCCGCGACTCTCCCAATCTTCGATCAAAAGCACGCGTCCCTTGCCACGCACATGCGTGAAAGAAGTGGCTTTATTGTTTTGCTGCTGAAGATCAAACGCGGCATCGTCGGGAAAGAACTCCGCCGAGTAGGTATAGCCAGCGGGAACATCAATGGTGTGCTGAAACGCGAACACATTTTTGCCCGGCTTGAGCGTGACTTCGAGATCTTTCTCGCCAATCGCCTCGGTTGTGCCCCCAAAGGTGCGCTGCACTCTCAGACGCCCCGCAACTTCGGCGGTGGGGTTATCTTTCGTCGGCTTCGTGAAGTTCTCGACCACCACGCGCGCTTCGAGCGGCTGACCACGGCGAATATCGGGGGGGAGCGAAATTTTCTCCACAGCCACTTCTGCCGTCGACGATAGCTTGATCGGCACGACATCGATACCGATGCCGTTGTCGGTGAGCGATTTCGCGACACTTCGGGCATCCCCCAAGTTCTCGTTACCATCGGTAACAATCACGATCCGCTTGGCTGAGTCCTCAGGAAACGATGCTGACGCGAGCTTCAGTGCAGCTGCAATGTTGGTGGCATCGGTCCGCAGTTCGAACAGACTCTCAAGTACTCCCGAGGCTCGAATTTCGTCGGCAAAGGGTGGATATTCGATGGTCGCTTCACGACCGAAAATGATGATGCCCGCTTTATCTTCCACGGGGTTTTGCAGATCGCCCGTTCGTCGATGCACGGCCACATCGCGCGTCACGTACTCGAGCATCGCTTCGCGGGTTCGTTTCGGAATGCTCTCGGACTGATCAAGCAGATAGAGGACCGTCATCCGGTCGGTGGTTTTTTGAAGCTGCACACCAGCCAGCGCGAGCACCAGCGCGGTGAGCACCAGCGAGCGAAGCGACAGGGCAAAGATACGGCGGTAGGGACCAAGCCCCGAAAGCGAGCGGAAGCTGTAGATCCAAATCAACGGGAGCGCAAGCAACAGAAGCAGCAGCCAAGGATCGTCGAAGGTGATGTTGTAGTTGCCCATTGCCACTCGCCATCCGGCGCAAGAGCTGCGCTGTTTTGCTGCTACTTTTCCACGCCCGTCAGTCTATCCGATGCGTTGTACACTTCCCACTATCGAGTGGGTCCAAAATCCCCGGTTTCTTCACCATGACACGTTTGGTCAAACGTCACAACCAAAACCGCTGTACTCGATGGTTGTAGGAGTCGAGTACATACATCCGCCCACGACTATCCTGAATAATTCCCCAAGGTTGGTCGAGTTGGCCGGGCTCCCGTCCGTTCGTCCCCCAACTCGCCAAAAACTTCCCATCAAGCGTGAATTTCTGCACGCGATGATTCCCAAACTCGCACAAATAGACGTGCCCTTGGCCGTCGAGCAAAATATCGTAGGGATAGTTCAGCTGCCCCGGTTCATAGCCATGCTGACCCCAGTGCGCTACTAGCTTCACCTGGTTCCCTCGGATGTCGAACACCTGGACACGGTGATTGCAAGCGTCGGTAACCCACAGCTGATCCTGGTCGTCGATCACCAGCTTCTGCGGACGCTTGAACTGCATCAATTCACCGCCGGGCGAGCCCCATTGCAGCAAAAATTTGCGATCAGGCGAGAATTTTTGAATGCGGTCGAACTCGCCATACTCGGCAACGAAGTAATTTCCTTGCGAGTCCTGAACGCAATCGGTAACAAAACCGAACTCTCCTTCCCCATGACCACAAACGCCACCAATCGTGCGATCTTTCAATAGCTCGCCTGTGGGTGTGTAGGTCAGCACGCGAAAGTAGTGCGTATCGGAGACGAGCAGATTTCCCTCGCGATCCATCGACAGCCCTGAAGGCTTACCGTTGGCAAACTCGGGCGTTTGCCAATTCCGCAGCATCTCGCCATCGCCGGTAAAGACTTGAATGCGAGGGGTGGTATCGACCACGTAGAGATTGTCAGCGGCGTCGATTGTCACAGCGCGAGGCTTGGTGAACTTCCCTGGACTATTGCCGCGTCGTCCCCAAACGAGGTCGGGAAGTGGAGAAGGCCCCCCAAACATGCAACCACTAGTGCCCAGCGATCCAAGCGCAAGCGTGGCAGCGGTGGAGCGGACAATCCACTCGCGTCGGCTGATCGGCTTGGATGGGATCGTGGGCATAAGCGAATAACGGTGCGTTGCGGGTGAGAAAAGTGGCGAATCACCGAAACATCCAGGCAATGACAAGAACCTTATTCTAGGCTCCTCGCTCCCTTCCTGCAGCAGTGCTGCTGCGATGTCTCCCGGAAAAACCGCGCCGCCAGATGCTGTCCGCCCGCTAGACAATCTGGGGCTTTTTTCGTCGAATACTGGGCTACTCCGCTGGCTAAAAGCGTAAGGCGATACTCCCCGCAAAACGGCGAGCCTGGCAACCGACCATTCCGAAGTCATCCACCTGAACACTAGTTCGTTCCGAGCCGACCGATCTTATGACCGACATTTTCGCCGAACTTTCCTGGCGTGGCCTGATTCATCAAACCACGTCCCCCGATGAACTTCCAAAGTGGCTCGCCGAGCAGTCGCGCACGCTCTACTGTGGCTTCGATCCCACCGCCGACAGCTTGCACGTCGGTAGTCTCTTACCCCTGATGCTGCTTAGGCGGTTTCAAAAAGCGGGGCATCGCCCCCTGGCGCTCGTCGGTGGCGCGACCGGCATGATCGGCGACCCCAGCGGAAAAAGCGAAGAGCGAAAACTGCTCGATACCGATTCGCTCGCCAAGAATGTCGCCGGTATCGAACAACAGCTTCGATTGCTCCTCGATTTCGAGGGCCCGAGCGGCGCTCGCCTGCTGAACAATCACGACTGGATGGGAAAGTTTTCGTTCCTCGACTTTTTGCGCGATGTCGGCAAGCATGTGCCGGTGAGCGTGATGATGGCGAAGGACTCGATCTCGGGACGCTTCGAACGCGAAGCTGGCATCAGCTACACCGAGTTCAGCTACATGCTGCTGCAAGCCTACGACTTCGTGCATCTCAACAAACACTTCGGCTGCGAGCTGCAAATTGGCGGTAGCGATCAGTGGGGCAACATCACCGCTGGCATCGACCTGGCCCGCCGGATGCAAGGACCTCAGCTGTACGGTATGACCTGCCCGCTGCTGCTCAAGTCCGACGGCACCAAGATGGGTAAGTCCGAAAAAGGTGCGATCTACCTTTCGGCCAAACGAACCAGCCCTTACGCGTTTTATCAGTACTGGGTGAACGTCGCCGACGCCGATGTCGGCAAGTGCTTGCGGTTCCTTACCGAACTGACACAAGAGGAGATCGACGCACTCGACGCGAGCCGCAGCACCGATGCCGCTGCTCGCCAAAGCCAGAAGCGATTGGCCGAAGAACTGACGCGCATGATCCATGGCACCGAAGGGCTGTCAGCCGCCGAGCGAGCGACAGCCATCTTCTTTGGGGCCGAAATCAGCCAGCTTTCAGATGATCAGCTGACCGAGATTTTTGCCGACGTACCGAGCCAGCAGCTTCCCAAGGATCGGCTCAGCGGCGATGGACTCTCGCTAATCGACGCGCTTGTCGAATCGGGACTCGCGCCGAGCAAAAAAGAAGCTCGCCGCACGATCGAGCAAGGCGGAGCCTACGTTAACAACACGAAAATCACCGCGGTTGACATGAAGCTTTCGCCCGCCAGCTTGGCGAGCGAGACCACGGTGGTTTTGCGGAGCGGCAAGAAGAAATATGCTCTGCTCCGCTTTGTAGGCTAGGAAGCAACTACCCAAAACTATCCAGCAACTTCCTGAATCACTTCGCCCCCATCGACCAGCTTGATGGGGCGGCCGATACTGCTCATGTTCTCTTTGTCGGCATCGATTTCGAGGCGATGACAGATCGTTCGGAGCAGATCACTTACGCCGACCGGTTTGTCGGTCACTTCTTCTCCGGTTTTGTTCGTCGCGCCGATCACTTGGCCCCCTTTCACGCCACAACCCGAAAGGGCCACGCTGAACGCCTTGGGATAGTGGTCGCGGCCGGCACGAGGATTCACGCGCGGTGTGCGACCAAACTCTCCCATCCACACCACCAGCGTGCTATCCAGCAGCCCGCGGGCTTTCAAATCTGCCAGCAGCGCGGCGTAAGGCTGGTCCATTCCACCGCACAATTCCTTGCTTCTCGCAAAGTTGTCGTCATGCGTGTCCCAGTTGCCATGCGTCACTTCGACAAACGTCACTCCCGACTCGATCAGCCGCCGCGCCAGTAAGCATCCCTTACCAAAGTTCGAGCTTCCATAAGCCTCGCGCGTTTTGGCCGATTCGCCACTGAGCTCAAACGTCTTCATCTCGGGACTCTTGATCATCTTGGCCGTTTGGGCATACACCTTTTGATGATCCGACACCACTTGGCGGCCACCTTGCTGGGCGTAATCGCCTTCAATCTGCGAGAGTAATCGAAGCCGACGATCGAAACGGGTTTCACTCGTCGTGAGCGCCGTGTTATCGGGCAGGCGACCCGCTGCCTGTAGACTAAACGGATCAAAGTCGACACCCAGCAGCCCGGCACCACCATCGAGTCCCCGCCCTAGCCCGATCCGCACAAAGCTGGGCAACTCACTGGTCGCATCGCCGATTTCTTTCGATACCAGCGAACCAAGCGTCGGATACTTCACGCTCGACGTCGGCAGGTATCCGGTATGCATCAAGTAGGTCGCTCGCGGATGCGCTCCTTCGCGGCTGTTCATCGAACGAATCAAGCAAATCTCCTGCATTTGCTTCGCTACGTTTGGCATGTTCTCGGAAATCTGAATACCTGCGACGCTGGTCTCGATCGCCTTGGTTTCACCCCCCGTCGAAGTCCCCGGCTTAGGGCTCCAAGTTTCAAATTGGCTGGGGCCACCACCCATCCACAGCAAGATGCAAGCCTTCCCTCGCTTGCGAAGATCTTCGGCCTGCAGTGTTACAAGATCGGTCCACGATAAGAGTCCCGCCGAAGCAGCTGCTAGTGGAATCGCTCGCAGCACTTCGCGACGGTTCATCTGCGTACCACGTCCCAAAGTAATGCTGGTTTGGCGATGAAATGCAAACATAAGGAACCTCGATACCAACGTAGAACTGGGGAACAACACTCGCGCCACGCACTTACGAACCACTACCGCCGATGCAAAAACTCGGTGCTGTTGAGCAGCGTCCAGAGGAGGTCTTCAAATGCTTCACCACGACTGGTGGTGCTGCGGATGTAGTTGAGCGCGGTCTCTTGTTCCGAAAGACTCGGCTGACGAGCAAGCACACGCAGGTACAACTCCATCACCGCTTCGCGATCATCGGAAATCTCAACCAGCAGTTTGCCGAGGCCACTCGTGCGACTTCTCGCGCTGATGGCGCGGCTGAAGATCGGAGAGTTCATCATCACTAACGCTTGAGGAATCGATGTCTGTACTTCATCGCGCAGATTGCTCGGATCGTAGCCAAACGCACTGGCAAACAGGTTGCGAGGACTTCGGAAGTTCGCATAAGGACCACCGGGCGCTCCCGCTGGTGTCTCGGGCTCACTCAGATCGAGTGCCACGAGCAAGCTGCTGAAGAGTTGATCCGAACGGAGTCGCTGCGACACATTCGCCTGCATCGGAACTTCGTCGGGTTCGCGACGACTCCGACTCTCGCGCTGGTATGCTTCGGTTGCAATAATCGTCTTGAGTAACCAGCGATGATCGTAGTCCGCTTCGGCAAACTTGGTGGCCAGGTACTCAAGTGTTTGGGGAGCTGTTGCCGTTCGATCGGGACCAATATCGTCGACAGGCTCGTAGAAACCTTCTCCGACCAGTTCGCTCCACAAGCGATTCACCAGCGCCTGCGAGAAGTAGGGATTATCCTTAGCGGTGATCCATTTCGAAAGTTCGCCGCGACGATCGGCATCCTTCGCACCGAGCGGAAGCTTTTGCCCCGTCACAAAGAAGACCGGCTGCATCTTCGTCCCTTGTGACGACGGATCTTTGAGGTCGGGCATGAAGTGCTCGGGCGACCCACGGAAGCGAACATTATTCATGCTGAAATTGCGGCCAAACGGGCTGTCCGAAACCGTCACCGCAATACTCCGGCGATCGGGCTGTATGATGATCCGCGAGGCTACGCGTGGGAAGAACGCCGCCAGTTCATGAAACTGCTCGCGCTTCCAGCGGTCGGTCGGATGATCGTGACACTGCGCACACTGAATCTGAATCCCTAAAAAGATGCGTGAGATTTCACTCACGGTTTCCTCGGGGCGGCCTTGCTGAGCGATGATCAGTGATGTCGCGCCGTTATCCTCATACTCCCCTTCAGCGGTGATGATCTCGGTCGCGATCTCTCCCCACGAAGCGCCGCTCGAGAGTTTCCCCGCGAGATACTTTTCGAGTTCCTGCGACACAATCACCGCTCGATCTTCCGTCCGGCGATACAGGATCACGTCGCGATAGTAACGGGCCCAGTTCGTGGCATAGTCGTCAGTGGAAAGCAGCCGATCCACCACAGCGCTCCGCTTAGCGTCGGAAGGATCGAACGAGAAGGCCGTGATCTCGCCGATTGATGGTGGACGACCTGCGATGTCGAGCGTGACACGCCGCAAGTAGATATCGCTACTGGCGAGCGGCACTTCGCTTTTGCCGAGCTCCGTAGTCAGCAGCTTGTCGACCTCGGCAGCGGTCGCGATGGGATCGGGGCGATCGGCCGCAGAAACAGGCCCCCCTGTCAGGCCAAGCATGATCCCGATTGCCACGAGAAAGGACATTCGGAGCGACAACCAACGTGAGAACAATCGTGTCGACATCTGCTGGAATCTCCCGGAAGTACGCTCGCCAATCTCTGCCAGCTCTGATGATTTCGAGCCAGCAATTATTGCGGCAGGGTGCGGATGAGATGCTGCTGCATGCACCCTGTATGGAAACTATTAACCGAAGGAGAGAGGGAAAGTTTCGCGCGGAATGTCACGCGCCGCGCAATCTTCATTGCAGCCCCCGACAGATGGGGAAACCAGCTGATTCCGCTCGCTCGTTGGTTCCACAACCTTTATTCAACGGCTGGCAAACGCTCCCACTGCTCGCCGAAGAAACCAGCCTCGACAACTTTTCCTGCCGAGATCGCACTGGGGGTTTGCTCGAGGTCGAGAATCGCCCAGTCGGGCAACTTCGGATTCTGCTGCGAGTTGGTTTTGTCGTGAGCCTCGCGGAAGGTGAGCCCGCTATTGAGCACCACATACCTCGGCGCATCTCCCCGCAACGGACTCGGAAAGATATAGGCTGGTACGAACTGGTCCCCATCGTAGGTTTGATCTCCCCACGTCCACTGCCCTCCGACCGACTTGATCGGCAAGCGTGGCGACAGACGTTCGATGGCATAGTTCGAATCGCTATCGCCAAACAGAATGAGGTTGTGGTGCTTCAGATCGTCGGCCGTCACTTCACGATCTGCTTTTTCAGGAAGCGTGCCCCGCATCACCTCTTTCCAGCGACTTCGCAAATGCGCGAGCTCAAAATCAACCCAAGCCTGGAAACGAGGGTTTTGGCTTTTGCCTGTCGGTGTAACGACCAGAAACGGCCCCATGAAGGCATCGTCGATAGGCCCCTGCAGTTTGGGAAACTTGCGCAGCGTTGTGGTATCGATCGACGAACCGGCAATCTCCCATCCTTGTTCCGATTGACGAAGCACCAGCGGCGCGCCGGGCTTACTCGCCGCTGCCAGGGAGAGCTCCGTCCCGTCGATATTCACCTTGCGGAGCAGCGAAACAACCGGATCGTAGATCGCCAGCTCACGGATATTTTTCGTCGTCAGAACCACCGTATCTTTGTCGAGCTCGGCATCGATCCGCGAATCTTCCCAGTGGCGCGCGAGCCCCGTTGCTTCTACCCAGTAGAGGCGGCTGTAACGGAGCGTTCGTGTTTGCAGGGAGATGCGTGAAGGAAATTCGCTCTTTCCTTGAGCTACCACCTCGCCGATCTGAGCCAGCAGTTTCTCGAGCGTTTTGGGCTCGTACTTATGCTCCACCCCAGGACCGATCAGATGTGTGAGCATCTTCCCCTCGGCGGTGAAGGCCTCTTCCATCACACGTGCCGCCTGGATCTGTTTGTCGAGTTCTCCGCTGTAAGCAATCGTGGTGGTGTTGAACAAATTGCGAACATAGCCTGGCACGTCGTAGGCACCCCACAGCAGTTGCTCGTATTTCGGAGGATAGTTCTGCGGCGTTAGCTTGACGTAGCGTGCGGTCTCGGCAAATCCAGCGCCGGGAGCTACCGCTACAAACTTGTCGGCGTAATGTGCCCCCAGATGCCAAGCCCCTGCTCCACCCATCGAGAACCCCATCATGACGATCCGCGATGGGTCGATGCTGTAGCGCTGCTCGACAGCGGCTATCGCCTCGAGCACATCGATCTCGCCTGCCGATTTAAATCCGACACATTGCCTCCCAAACGCATGCAGGACGATCGCGCCCGGTGGAGAGATCTGTCCCGTCTTGGTCATTCGCTCGTGCACGAAGTGGAGATCGGTCGCTTTGTCGCCACGTCCATGAAGCCAGACATAGAGTGGGACAGGCTTGGTGAAATCGTGCTTCTCGGGAATCACCAGTCCATAAGGCTGAGGACTTCCATCGATGGCGCTATGGAACCCGCGCACCACCAGTCCCGTTTGCCTCTGCCAAGGGACCAGCTTTTTGACGAGCGAAGCCAACCGCAGCGATGCCAGTTCGAGAATCTCCTCGGCTTTGGCCACTTCTTTTTCGTTATAGAACTCGCCAATTTCGATGGCAAACTCGACCGACTTCAGCAGCGCGTCGACATCGGCTCGCTCGGGATGCTGATTCACTTTCGCGTAGCGCTGACGCAAGTCGGCCAGTTTAATTTCGAGTCGCTCTCGAACTTCCGGCTGCAGCTGAATACCGGGAGGTGGAAGGACGCGTGGAATCGGCGGGATCCGCTTCGTCGTCTGCGCAGCGACTGGTGATAGGAGGGCTAAGCAGAGCGTTGTGAGCAGTAGCGCGATGGTTGTGGATCGCCGAGCTATCGAGCGAGAGGTAGCAAGGTGCATGGTGTGCGGCTGCAAAGGGTGGTGAGTGTTACTCGCGTGTCACTTGGTACGAATATGCCGGGAATAGTGCTCCCAGAGCCGACTGATTGTCGTCTAAATCGCCGGACAATGCCAACTGTAGCGGCGGTAGCGGAAAGGGGATGCGATCCCGGAGAAAGTTAGCAGCGGCGCAGATCTCGCCGCTTGGTGAGTCCCTATTTCCAAAAATGATTTGCCTGGCACTAACCGTGGGCTATCTTACGCCCCCGCAGCCCGTTTTGGGCCTGTTTCTAGCGGTTATTCGCGGTTTGCACGATGCGCGGCCGCGCCAATGGTCCACACGGAATAACTCCTTTGTCCGGCTGCGCCTAGGGATTCCTACGCTAGCGACTGCAACATGCGGCGCGCAGAAAAAACTTGTCAAGCGATGTTGTTGGAGCGATACCGCGAGTGCTTTTACGCCGATCAATTCCTGCAGACACAAGCGACGGATTGTTCGAGTGTCTAACGCCGCACAGGATGAAACGTGCGTGTGGAATGGATGCCATCGTGGGGACGGGATGTCCCCCCCAGCTTTTACAACGGATTTAAGAACCATCCTCGATGCGCTAGATGGACTGCGCGTCGTGAGATCGATGGATCGATCCTGCCGTAAGGAGTATGCGATGAAATCCTTCTACGCCCGTGGTCTGTTCGTAGCGCTCGGCTTGGCTCTGTCCAGCAGCTTTGTGAGCGCTCAAGAGTTTGGTACCCCCAGCTTGCTGCCGATTCCTTCGGCAACCGCTAACTATCCCGTGACGCGAGTCGCCGCGAACGAGAATTTCTACCAGCCTGAAGGAGTTGCAACTCCCGAAGCTTCGGTGGTCAGCCCCAGCGATCAGCAGCCGATGCAGGCTCCCATGGTGAGCCCCGACTATCATCAGGCCATGCAACAAGAGTGGGGTGATTCGGGAATTGGTTGCACCGATGGTGTGGGTGGCTGCGAATCGGGCATGTGCGGCCCCGGCGGCTGCTGCAAGAACTTTGTGTATGCCTACGGTGGCGCACTTTGGATGACTCGCGAATACTCGAGTGGATTCGTCGCCTCGCTCAACGACACGACCTTCTCACCTGAGCTCTGCACCTGTGATTCGCCACTGCAATGGTCGGGCGGATTCGAAACCCGTTTGGGGTACGGCTTCAACTGCGGTCATAACGCTCTGGAAGTCACCTACTGGGGTCTCTACCCCGGCGATAACAACAGCTTTGCTTATGATCCCGCTGGCGGAGCTGGCCTGATGTCGAACATCGACTTCAGCAGCCTCGACTACGACAACGGTACAACCGACCAGAACGTGATGGACTGGTATTCTGGTGCCGCTGCTCACCGCCTGTACACCGAAAACGAAATCCACAACGTCGAAGTCAACTTCCTCGGCCAGAGCTACGGCGGCGGAATGTTCGGCTGCGGAGTTTGCGGAACGGGCCTCAACGGCTCGGCTGGCTGCAACAGCTGCGGTCCACGCTTCGGCAGCAACTGGCTGATGGGGCTCCGCATCTTTACGTTCAACGACAAGCTGTCGTTCGCCACGGATGCTGACGACACCCTCTTCGATCACGACGACACCGAACTCACCTACTACAACAACGTGAACAACACCCTGGTTGGTTTCCAACTGGGTGGTGGCATCAGCTACCGACTGTTCGACTGCTTCACGATCTACGGTAACGGTAAGGGTGGCGTGTACGGCAACCACATCTACGCTGAACAGTGTGTCGAAGGCTCGAACGGCTACGCCACGATCAACAACGGTGTGAACAGTGGCCTCGACTACACCGTGAAAGGCTCGAAAGACACGGTTGCCTTCATCGCTCAGCTCGATGCTGGTGCCCGCTGGCAGTTCTCGCAACACTTCGCCTTCAACTTCGGTTACCGAGTGATGGGTGTGAGTGGTGTGGGTATCACTAGCCAACAAATTCCTGCTGACTTCCAGAATCTGGAAGCAGCCGGTTACATCAACTCCGATAGCAGCTTGCTGCTGCACGGTGGCTACGCTGGCTTCGAGTTCTGCTTCTAAGCAGACGCCGAAGTTGGCCCTCTCCTTGGTTCGATAGCTCCGCTCGTCCGATTGTTCCGGCGACGGAGCTGGCAGAGATTGTCGAAAATCCGACACTCGCCTTGGCTTGTCCATCGCAATGCCCGATCAAATTCCGGAATTTGGTCGGGCATCGCCATTTCTTGACCAGAGGTGTCACACGATGCTGGTCAGCTGCACAGGAGAACGGAGCGATTACGAATCGTCGTCCTCGTCGTCGTCCATCCGATCGGGATGCAGCGGATCATCGGGATCGAAGAAGAAGTCGCCGAGCCCCAGTGGAACTTGCGAATCACCGAGTGTGCGGCTGCGACGTCGCGCGGCAGCATCGAGATCGAGGGCATCGTCTCCGAGACATTTCTCGAGTGCCTCGCGCCAGGCTGCATCGCGCGAAAGAGGATGATCGCTCTTTTGCGACAGGCGTTTGATCGCGTAGCGGAGCATGTTAATGCCATCGCGCGGCGAAAAATCGAGCTTCAAGCTGTGCGCTCGCTGCAGAAAGTCGACGGTCAGCGCCAGCATCTCTGGCTCGGCAAAGGGCAGGTGATATTGCAGGATCGACATCTCGTCTTGCCGATCAGGAAAGCCGAGTGCAAGTCCCGGCTGAAGTCGGCTGAGGATATAGTCCGGAATCTCGTAGGTCGATTCGTCCTGGTTCATCGTCACGGTGCAGCGAAAGTTCTTGTGCGCTTTGATCGTGATCCCCGCGACGATCGATTCGACGTAACGCCGCTGATCAAAAAGTGGAGCCAAGCTGGCCCACGACTTTTCGTTCATCCGGTTTCCTTCGTCGAGCACACAGACACCGCCACGAATCATCGCAGTAACCAGCGGCGAAGCGTGGTAGGCAATCTTGCCACTTTCGGCGAGCACCGGCGTGACGAGCAGATCCTCGGGACGCGTATCGGCGGTGCACTGATAGATATACAGCTCTTGCTGACGGAGCTTGGCCCCTGCCATCGCCAGCGCGGTTTTGCCGATACCGGGCGAGCCGATTAAGCGAGGCGTAAGTGGCAGATCTTCGTCCCCCACCGTCAACCAACATGCCAGCAGCTGCTCCAAAACCTCGTATTGACCAATCCATTGGCCGGTCGCGTCGTGGGGGTGGCTCAATTTGAGCGAGACCCCATCGATCTCCAAATGACTATCCATACGGCAAATCTCGCTGACTATCGGTGCTAGGTCGATGTGGAAGGACAAATCGGCGGATGCGGCAAGTCACGTCGCTCGCGACAAGAGAAATCCTCGCGAAGTTGCTGCACACTCATCGCACACAATCCTAGCGAGCCCGTGCGACCCGTCCAAGTGATGCAATCGGAACTTCCTCGCTGCGCCGGCCCGCCACCTTTTCAACTTGGCCCAATCCAGCTCCCGGTTTGCATTTTCGAGCAACCTATATTTCCAGCGATCCATGCAAGGCGATCTGTTTCGAATGTACTCCCCTGAGAAGTCCCGATGACACAGCCCAGCAGCACGAAAGAATCGTTCCTGGCACGCTATCTCGACCGAGCAGTGCTCGTCGTGGTCGTGATGGCGGGGCTCGTGGCGATGTCGCTGAACGTGGCCGATCCCGATCTGTGGGGACATATTCAGTATGGTCACGATGCCTTGCAGAGTGGGCTCCCAGCCACCACCACCTACAGCTACTTGGCGGAAGGCTATCCCTGGATCAATCACGAAATTGTTGCTGAATTCACCCTCGCACTCGTCAACGACACTGGTGGCGGCACGCTGCTGCTCGTCTCCAAGGCACTCGCCGCACTCTTTGTGCTGCTCTGCGTCGTTCGTGCCTGTCGCAAGCAGGGTGCGGGGCTCGTGGTCACTGCTGTTCTCACGTTGCTTGTTGCCGTTGGACTCGGGAACCACTGGAGCCTGCGTCCTCAACTGTTCTCGTACGTCTTCTTTACGCTGATGCTCGTCATCATCGACGAAGCCTTTCAAGGGTGGGACTTTAGTTACGAACTACTGCTGAGGAAGGTGACGGCCTACCTGCGTGGCACCACACCACCGAGCGAAAGCTTCACGCTTCACTACAGCGGACTCCGTTTGCGACTACTGTGGCTTTTGCCCTTTTTGATGATCGCCTGGACGAACGCGCACGGCGGATTTCTCGCTGGACTCTGCGTCCTCATTGCGATCCTCTGCTTGCGATCAGTCGAAGCGATCCTGGTGAAAGGTCGCGCCGCACAAGGCCTTCTGCTACGTTTCGGACTGATGATCGTGGCGAGCTGCACCGCGACCTTTCTCAATCCCTACGGCCCCGGTTTTCACCGCTGGCTCTACGACGACCTGAAAGTACCGCGCCCTGAAATCGTCGAGTGGCGTGCCCCCGATTTCAGCGATCCGCAGATGTATCCTTTCCTGCTGCTGATTGCTGTGTTCGCAATTTGCCTCGCGCTCTCTCCCGCGCGGCGCGACTGGGCCAAGCAAATCGTGCTCGCGTTGGTACTCTGGCAGGCAATGTCGCATCTGCGTCACGCTTCGTTCTTCACCATCGCTGTCGGGCTCTGGCTCCCGGGACTTTTCCAAGCCGCTTGTGCCCGGATCGGCATCGGTCGCGATCAAACATCGATGGCCGGTTCCATGAATCGCTTCGGCCGTGCCGCGCTTGCCTGCGGTGTGGCGATTGCCCTGCTGATTTGCAGTACCCAACTCGCTACGCGACTCACCAACCTCCGTGTGCAAAAGCATGTCTTTCCGGTATCCGCCGTGCAGTACATCAGCGAGCAAGGTCTGACCGGGCGCATGGTGTGCACCTTCAACTGGGCCCAGTATGTTCTGGCTGCTGTGGGGCCTGCTCCCGGTCGTACCGACGGTATTTTGGTGCAAGTCGATGGCCGCTGTCGGACCAGCTACTCGCAAGAAATGCTCGATATGCATTTCGATTTCATCCTCGGACCAGCACATCCCGACCAACGTTTTCGCGACCCCGCAAGTGGTCCCTACGATCCCGCGCGGTCGCTCAAGGAAGGGCATCCGGATCTTGTGCTGATTCATCGCTCGCAGGAACCGAGTGTCGATGTGATGCACGCGCATCGCGATCAGTGGACCCTGCTCTATCAAGACGAACTCGCACAACTGTGGGGGCGCAAAGCTCGCTACGACCTTCCCACGAGTCCCTACTATCTGGCCGAGAATCGACGCTCGATCACCGAGACCAAACAGCAGGGTGATCATCCGTGGCCAGCAATTTTTCCCTACCGAAAGAATTCCAGCACCCAACTGGCAAGCGACGAATAGTTCACCCCGGAACGATTGCAGAGAGATTCCCTATGTCAGCGACCTCGATGATCGACGATATCGCGATCGACTCCGATTTGCTCGAGGGTCCGCCGCAGAAGTCGCGCGATTGGCAACCGGCACGACCGAATCCCAAGCGCTATCAGCGAGGCCTGTTTGGAGATCTCGATTCCGAAGCTTCCCCGAATCTCGATTTCGATCTGCAGGTTCCTCACGCTCGCTCCACACACGAAATCTTTGCCACCTTTGATGAGGTTCAGCAATTGCTCAAGCAAGAACTAAATAACGATCCGTCGCCTGCCAAACCCGAAGTGTTTGAAAGCATGAATCAGCAAATCGAAGAAATTCAGAGGTTGTCGGCCATGCTTGCCAGCGACGAGAAGCACACCATGGACACTGCCGACGCGCCGCTTCCTGCAGGATTTCGTTTGAGCGTGGTGATTCCGGTCTACAACGAGAAGCAGACGATTCGCGAAGTGCTAGCGCGGGTGCTGGAACTTCCGGTCGAGAAGGAAGTGATTATCGTCGACGATGCCAGTACCGATGGCACGACGAAGCTCCTGAAAGAACTCGACACCATGCCGGGGGTGCACATCATTTTCAAACCGAAGAACGAAGGGAAAGGGGCCGCACTACGAACCGGCTTTCGCCGCGTGACAGGTGATGTGGTGGTGGTGCAGGATGCCGACCTCGAATATCATCCGCGCGACATGCTGCCACTGCTGCGCCCCATCGTCGCCGGCGAAGCTGATGTGGTCTACGGCAGCCGCTTCTTGCACGAAAAACCGCACGATCCATCGCTGATTCATCGGCTCGGAAACGCAACCCTCACCGGCCTTTCGAATCTGGTGACGGGGCTGAAGCTGACCGACATGGAAACATGCTACAAGGCGTTTCGCCCGGAAGTGCTTCGCTGTTTTGAGATCGAGCAGAATCGCTTTGGCTTCGAGCCCGAAGTGACAGCGAAGCTCGCTCGCCGCCGCTTCCGGATTCGGGAAGTGCCGATCAGCTACTCCCCCCGCAGCTATGCTGAAGGGAAGAAAATCGGCATCAAAGATCTCTTCAGCACGCTGTGGTGCATCCTGCGCTACTCGGCGTGCGACTAACACCAGCGCGACACTTGCTCAGCAAGTGAACTAGATCGAAACCGGCCTTAGACAGGGACGCGGGGGCGCGATTGTCCACGCTCGCCACTAGCCGGTTTTCCGCCCGCTTTGCTCCCTGCATCAGCCGACTTCTCACGGTCGCGCGCGACCACCACGCCATCGTTGCGTCCCGCCATCCACATCACGCGGCCAAGCAGGCGGAAGTAGAGAAATATCATGATTAGCAGCCCAGTCGTCACCAGCGGTGCCAGATAGACTGTGTGGAACTCGACGAAGCTAATCGACAAAAGCGATCCCAAGATCAGCAAGAACGTTTCGAAGTAAAACAGCATCCAGCCGTCGCCGGTCGACTGAAAACTTCGAAACAGCTGCGGCGAAACGAGCGCAAACATATTTCCTTCGGCGGCTGTACTGAAAAGGATCGGTGGCAAAAGCAGAGCGGCGCTAATGACGATCGGAAATAGTGCGACCGACTTAAAGGGCAGGTCTTCGTTGTAGAGCGACGAAGTGAAGAACATGATCGTGATGCCAATTCCCGGAGCGGCAGCAATTGCCACGTGAAGGCAAAGCGACATTGAGTCGAACATCCACTCGAACAAATTCGGCGAGGGCCAATTCTCGACCCGGTCGGTACCGTTGGCCGTATCCTCGACGATCGCCTGCATCTGGGCCGCGAGCGACAAGCAGAATGTCCCACCAATCACCGCAAACAGAAGGACAAACAAAATGGCCAGCAGTGATTCCGCGCCCCGATACGCATAGATCACCGCAAGCTGAGCCAGCGACAGCGCGACCGATCCCCATACGATATGCATGAGGAGTCGGACGACGGTTTCGGGCAACACCAGGAACTCGAAGATCCCGATGGTGAGGGGACTCCGCTCGAAATAAGTTCGCTCTCCTGCGGCCACAGGACGCACCCAGTCGTCGTCGCGATACGTTGACGGCTCGGGGACCAGGCTATCGAGGTTTGTCCGAACGACCAGCGCGGGGGTTATTTCGATTCGCTCGACCGGCGCTTCCAGACGAATTTCGGCATCGAGATCTTCTTCGTCATCTTCGGCGCTCGCGGCTGGTACGGCAGGGCTCGCGCTGGTGCGCTGAGCTGGCTCGGCCTGTTGCTGACGTATCTCGCGCTGCAGGTCAATCGCGGGTGGGGTCGTGCTCGGCTGAACCGCCAAATGGAGTTCCGGAGGCAAAGACGCGGCGATCTCTAAGTCGCGCAGCATTGCTGCGTTGTTTTCAGCGGGACTCAGCGGCGCGACACTGTAAAAGTCGTCATCCTCCGCAGGCTTAACCGGTTTCTTGGGCGCTGGCGGAACAGGAATATCGCAAAGCGAATGGCAGTCAGGACAGCGCATCGTCCCACCCGCTTGCGACAGTTTGGCATACATGCGGGTCTGACAAAGTTTGCAAACGACTGCAATCAGTTGCGGCTTCGGCTTGGGAGGAGGTGCACTGATCGGCATCGGCAGTGGCTGGGCTTGCTCGGCAAGCTGACGAATCACCCCTTCATCCGGACGCTCGATCTTCGGCAAAGGAGCCGGCTCGCTCGCCGCTGGTTGCATCTTGGCTGGAGGCGTCGCAACAGGCTTCGCTGCCGGCGTTGCCGGCGGACTACTTTGCCCCCCACCCACCGTAAATGCTTTGCCACAACGTGGGCAGGTGCAACTGGCTCCGACAGGAAGATGAGCCGCCTTGATCGCCGCACCGCAGTGCGGGCAAGGAATTCGTGATGGATCGTTCGATGCGGTGGCCACAGCGGGTGGTTTCCATTCGCGCGGAGCCTTGGCAGAAAGCCCAGCCGATGGTGCCTCTTCCATCAGCCGATGACTGCAGCGGCTGCAAGCGAACTTGGTTCGCTCCGCCACTGTCACTCTATCTATTCTGATCAAGATCGCGGCTGAAATACCACTAGTGCGGGACAAATATGGTTCAGAAAACCGATTTCAGACCAATTTCGGTGCCCCACTTACTGGCAGATAAGTAGACCCAAGATTAACGACGTCCGCTTGCCCACCCACGATTTTCTGATACCTTCATAAGCACTCTTGGAGCATGTGCCGAGCTCAAACTCGACGCACTCAGGGCCCATTGGGTCGTTTTCCAAGAACGTGTGCGCCCGTAGCTCAACTGGATAGAGTATCGGTCTTCGGAACCGAGGGTTACAGGTTCGAATCCTGTCGGGCGTACTCTGCTTTCTCTAAGCCGCTTTTCTGTAGCAGCTTTGTCAAAGCTCATTTCTTTCACCGCACTACATGCTGTAGGCGGCCTGGCCCATCGATGCGTCTTGCTCTTGCTTCGATAGCTTCCCGCCAACTACCGGATGGGAGCAAAGTGGGGTGCGAACGTATCTGGATGGCTCACCGGATAGTACGCTCCCAACGATGCGCTGATGCGGCTGTCGAGTGGCGGCTTCGGGAGCACACGTGCGTCGGGTGGTGGTACCGGCGGCGTGTTCGGAGGTGGTGGAAGACGTCGAGCAGTTTCGGCCTCTGAAGTTGGATCTTCACTCACCACAGGCTTGGGCAAGTCGGGATGGTAGACCGGTGCCGTAGCTGTGGGCTGTGTGCAAGGGATATTGCTTGGGCAGCTGCCAGGATCACACGGTCCCTTGAAGGGAGCGCGAGGTGGTCCTTCTTCGAGAGGAGCACGACCGGTGCGAACTTCGCGAACATTGGCGTCGCCGATATCGTGCCGCACTTGCATACGCATCTTCAGCGGCAATTCGCTCGCCAAAATATTGGCCCGAGGCATTTCGGGTGGTGGTTCGGTGAACGGCTGCGACTTCAGCGGAGCATACTCGCACGTTTTTTCCTGCTCTTGGCAGTGCGTGCAGCAGCAGCGTCCACACTTCAAAGCTTGCTCGCAGCCGCAACGACCTTGGTATTCGGCAGGACAGCAGCATTTTCCGGTCGTAAGTGCCTGCTGACATCCGCAAGTCCGGGGCTGAGTAAACGGCGCACGTGGATTGTTCTTATATTCGGTGATGCGGAGTGCTTCGTTGCGATCGTGGATTGCTTTACGCTCGTTCCAAGCCTTCATATCTTCGCGCCACCGAGCCATCCGTTCTTCAAGGCCATCTTTTTCGAGCTTGATCAACTCTTCCATTTCCTGGACATCGACCTCGGGCTTCATAAACACATACTGCTGCTGAAGCGGAAGAGCGATCGTGGTCTCGGTGAAGGGAGCTGAGACCGGCAGACACTGCTTCAGCTGGGCCAACTGTGCCCGTTCTTCGGCAAGCATCGCTTCTTGCATCCTCAGCCGCTCTTCCTGCCGAACACGAGCCAGTTCCTCTCGCAGGTCTTGGCGATCTTCGCGAAGCTCATGTTTCAAGTCCTGGCGGAACTCAAAACAATTGGCCACGCTCGTCATGATGTTGGCCGTAGCCGCACATCCGGTGAAAGAACACCCTAGAACCAAGCAAACGATACTGTTTGTGATGGTAATGCGACGTGAAGTGTTCATGACCTACCTGCCGGTTCTGAGCCTAATGACGATCGTGGCGGAAGGTCCGGTTATTCCGAGAACACCGCCCGCAAAATCGTTATCGGTACTTCTAACGGCTGGGTTAAGCCCCGGTTCGGGGAGTCCAGTTGTGAAGGTCGTGCGGCTTGTACGGCTTAGGGAATCTGTAACGCGCGACTTTGGCCGATAGAGTCACTCCTGTTCCTAAACTCCTTGGCACTCAGCAGTTGGAAAGCGAGACATGCCCAATAGCCAGAAAACCTCTGGCGGAATCGTTCGGCTGTCGATAGCATCGCGCCGGCAATCTGCAGAAACTTTGCGGGCCAGTCGAGCAGCCACTACTAAGCGATGGGCTGCTCGGGCGCAGCGGTGGCGGCGAGCATGGAGTCCGATTCGTCGCAGGTTTTCAGCTGTTGTGGGGCGGGGCTGACGAGCAGCTTCATCATCGGACCGGCGAAGAGCGATGTCGCGAGGCACATCACCACCAGAGAAACGTAAGTCGTCTGGTCGAGCAAGCCTGCTGAGAGTCCCATGCCGGCGAGAATGATGCCGACAGCTCCGCGAGCATTCATGCCGCAAGCAACAGCTCCCGCAAGGCTACTCGAGATGCCGCAGAACCGGGCGGCAAGAAACACGCTCCCGATCTTGCTGACGCATGCGACCCCCAAAACCACCAGCACTTGCGGCCAGTTGAAATCGGCAATGAAGTTCGCCGAAAGTCCCATGCTGACGAAATAGAGTGGCACAAAAAATCCGAGTGCCACTTGCGTCAGCACTTTCGCAGCGGGCGTAAAACGTTCGGCCTGACTCGCAAGTGCCATCCCCAGCATGAAGGCTCCGAGCATCGCATGACTTCCCAGCGATTCTGCCAATCCAGCCGCCAGAAGTACGAAGCCGACGAGCAAAGGCAACTCGCCTGCTGTGGTCGGCAGATAATCTTTCGTGCGTGAAAGTAGCGGTCCGATCACAAATCGACCCACCACCAAAATCGTGGCAAGCAAAAGGGCTCCGACAACTATTCCCCAGCTGAAGTCGAGCATGGGGGAACCGGCGACGCCGGTTTCACTTGCAAGGCGATATCGCGATGCAACGACAGCAGCCAGCGACCAGCCAATCAGATCGTCGATAACGGTGGCGGACATGATGATTCCACCCAGCCGCTCTTTGATCAGCCCGAGTTCCTGCAAGATCCGCGCGAGAACCGGGTTCGCAGTGTTCGCCATCGACGCCCCTAGGAAGAGCGCGATCGGCAGTTGATCTTCGGGACGCTTGATCCCCCACCAATCTGGCAAGAGATAGACCATCGCAATGCCAGCCGCGAGCGGTACCAGAGTTCCCGCTAGTCCAATCGCTACAGCGCTAAGACCATACTGCCGGAGCGATTTGAGATCGATCTCGAGGCCGATCAGGAACAGGTAGAGCAGCATCCCGACCCGAATGATACCCGTAGCGGCTGTGTGCACCGAACCACTCGACGGAAACAGCCAGGTTTGCAATTCGGGGAACAGAAGCCCTGCGATCGTCGGGCCGAGGAGAATGCCGCCGAGCATTTCACCGAGCACGGCGGGCTGATGAAACCAGCGCATCACTTGGCCACAAATCACAGCGACCAAGAGCATCAACGCCAGCTGAAGCAGAAGCACGAGATAGTCTGCTTCAGCCATAAATCATCAATACAAAAGAAGGTTCGAAACTATCCGGTCTCGGAACTATCGCACTTACTCGACGGGCAATGCCGCCGACTTTTCCGCTTGCAAGCGACGGATGTGGTTCATTGGTTCGACCACGTCGTCCACCTTCTCGTCGAACAGATCGCCAATGAGCAAATCGGTCAGGTGTCCCTTCAGCTGCGGATAGAGCTTCACGAATTTGCCGAAGCTGAAACCGTTGTAGAACTCGCAGACGAGGCGTCGCATCCGCTCCATCCCTTGGATGTAGTTCGGACCCCACGCTCCGAGTTTTGCTCCCGAAGTATCCCCTTCGCGAAGCCCAGCGACGACTGCATCGGCGGCGAGTTCCCCCGAGCGGAGTGCGAGCAGCACGCCTGAGGAATAGAGTGGATCGAGGAAGCCGAAGGCGTCGCCGACTAGCACCCAGCCATCCCCGGCCACTTCACGCGAGCGATACGAATATTCCTTCGCAGCTCGATAGGGAGCGATTCGCTTGGCCCCTTCGAGGCGAGGCTGAAGTCCTGGGCACTTGGCGACTTCTTCGAAGTAAACCGCTTCGTGATCCTTCGTTTCGCGATCTTTAAACAGGTAACTGTAGTCGGCAACGACACCGACGCTCAGAATGTTGTTGTGCAGTGGGATGTACCAGAACCATCCCTTTTTGCCTTGCGTCTGCAGCACAATCGTGGCACCTTCGTCGCGACCCTTGTCGCGATAGGCATCTTCCCAGTAGGTCCAGAGAGCAGCCTTCTTGAGTTCCTGATCCCACTCGCGGAGGCCGAGGCGGCTCATGATCATCGAGCTCTGTCCGCTGGCATCAACCACCACGCTGGCGAACACGTCGCGCACGTTTCCGCGCTCGTCAGCCACCTTCACACCAACGGCGCGAGTTCCCTCGAACAGAACCTCGAGCACACGTACACCTTCGTGTACCTGCACACCATGCTCGGCGGCGTTCTTGATCATCATGTGATCAAACTCGCTGCGCATCACCTGCCAGGTTTGCGAGCATTCGTGGGGTTTGTTGTCGGAGAAATAGAACGGCTCCGAGAGCTTTCCCTTTTCCGTGACGAACTGCACGCTGTGCTTCTTTACAAATTGCGTTTTCCGCATCTTGGGAAGCATGTTGAGTCGCTTGAGGACCCAGTAGGTCTCGGGAATAAGCGATTCGCCGATGTGGAAGCGTGGAAAGTGCTCGCGCTCGAAGAGGGTAACTTTGTAACCCTGCTGAGCAATCAAGGTGCTCACGGTTGATCCCGAAGGACCACCACCAATGACAATCACATCGGTGTTTCCAACGGAAGAGATGTCTGAAGTGCCCGACGTACTCACCATGAGCCTGCTCCAAGCTGAACGTGGAAAACGGGGTCAACAAGTGCCATGAGAATCGCTAATCGCAAGCGACCAGCCCTCGAGGAGAGCTGACTAAGTGCTCCACAGCAGCGCAGCACTACTCCCGAGGTCTCGATATCTTAGGAATCGGATCAACACAAGTCAAGACAATAGTTGTTTTAACAGGAATTTGACGCTGTGCAAAAACCACGGGGGAAACTGGTGTCCATCCCACGTGGATGAGTGCGTGCTGGAAAGTCAGCTGAGATTTGTCACAAACTGTTATCCAGAAACAGCTTGTGAATATTACTCGAGTATTCCAGCGTCCGACTAAGGCAGATTGACCGGCTCTTTATCAGCTCGACTGCCGAGCCTGCGAAAATTGTCGGCATCGATGGAGTAGTTAATCATGCGCACGGAAGCGTCGCACAAGGCCACCATAAAACCGCCGGTGTGCACGCTTCCCCAGGTATAGGCCTGTGTTCCGGCCACGATGTCGCGGCGGTCTTTCTTGGGCGGATAGTAAATCGCATTGGTGCTGCGATAGAGATCGTTGTTATAGCCGCAGTACATATTCTCGTTGTCGGCGGCATCAGCTCCGGTTTGCCAGTTGGTGACCGAGAGATACTTTTCCCCCACCATCAACGTGTTAGTCTGACCATCGAGGACGTCGGCAAAACGGACACGGCTGAGGCGATACGAAATTCCGTTCTCCTCATTCACGCCTGTCGGGGCCGGAGGGGTGGTTGAGCCTGCAGCAGGGCCACCATCGATTTCGTTGCGCGAATACGAGCCACAGTTCGCAGCATAGCCGGTCTTTGCCGAGGTACTGACCGCATCGGCATTCACCATTTGGATAAGGTTGGGGTAAAGCTGCGGCTGTCGACGACTGGGGCAGTTCATGATCTTCAAGGGTGTGCGCATCACCGAAGCCACGGCCGTTCGCTTCGCAGCGGTATTAGCCCCCTGCCCTTGTGCACGGAGATTCGATTGCTCCACAAAAGGGAGGATGTTGTAGACCCAACCTCCAGGCTGTCGTTCGCGGAAACCACCATCGGGATCACCGGCCCAGTTCCAGCCCCAACCACCCGTAGGAAAATGGCCATGCGAATCGTGATGCTGATGAAAGGCAAGCCCCTGATTGCGCAAATTGTTCATGCACTGCGTGCGACGTGCTGTCTCGCGAGCATACTGCACGGCGGGAAGCAAAAGCCCGACTAAAACGCCAATAATGGCAATCACCACCAGCAATTCCACCAAGGTGAACGCTGCTCTTGAACAGCGCAACCTGAAACCGTGCAAGAATTTCATTGTAACAGCCCCCTAAAGCTCAGCGATCTAATAACAGACATGCACTGGAGACGAATCAGTGCATGCGAATAAATGCCTATAAGCACCGGCAACCAGCAAAAGCTCAAACAATATAAATAGCTGTAGTTTTCGAAGAACTACTTAAGTAGTCGAATCAGCATGCCCGATTCAATCTCGCGATTGTCCATCATCAACTCGACGCCCATCCTGGTGGGAGCCAGAAACTGAGGTGGTAAGCGATTGTTCCCCGAGAGTTCCAGGCGATAGAGCCCACGCGGAACACCAGGCTCGGTAGCGCCGTCGACTTTGAAAATGATCTGCCCCGTGGCATCGGAGGTGCCACTCGCCGGCTTGAGCCAGGTGCTCATGAAAGGTTCGGGAATCAGTTTGGCCTGAACTCCTTCCACCGGTGCCTTCTCACCCATGATCACGCAAGTGAACGGCAGGACGCCGATGGCCATCTGATCGTAGGTGTTGAAACGGTTTTGAAGTTCCACGGAAGTGACGGTCCCATCTTGATCGGTATCGATGCGTGGCAATGCCGAGAGGAGTGATGGGTAAGCGGCCATTTCTTGGCGGTCGAGCGAGCTGCTTTTGTTGGCATCAACCATTTGCATCGCCGCGACAGTAGCCGCTGGCGGGTCGAGTGGCGGAGGAGGTGGAGGAAGCACCGGCGCCGACGAACAGCCGACCAGCAGGGCTGGCCCCAGGCATGCGAGATAAATCCATGCAGTTGTGACGGTGAAGTCACGAAAAAACGGAGCGCAACGCAAGGTAGACGTGCCTTTGGGGAGGATCAGGGAGTGGATTCAAAGCCAGCGACAGCCGAACGGCTGTGTTAATCGATGAGTTAGGCAAGACGAGCCGAAAAGGGGAGCGACTCAGCCAAGCAACAGCCTAAAGTGACCCGAGGCCCCGCTATTACGGGGAGTAGGCTAAGCGAAGCCCCCTTCATTAGCTGCCGGGGATCGTAACACAGTGTCGTGCGTGAACCAAGTAAAACTTGGGAATTCGCAACTCCTTTTCTGGGAGAGCGTGCTGCTGCATCGCCCCAGGAGGGGTGGGCAAAATCTAGGGGCCAGCGGGCGAAAAACAGCATCGAAGCGGCCCAAGAAACGGCCACCAGACTGCGATTCTGACCGCGCTTCCGGTAGCAACCTCCCGGGCTGAGGCGTAGAATAAACTGCTCCCTCGTGCGACGCTGGTCCCAGGTGCAATTTCACGCGTAATTGGCCGATCCTGGCACGTCGCGACCCTCGAATGGAAAAGGTGAACTGGCGATGAGATTTACCCAGCCGCTGCTATGCGTGGCGATGCTTGTCTCGACGGTCGTCACCCTCGTAATTCCTGCGGAATCGGCGGTCGCCTGTCCGTTTTGCTCCGCTACGGCACAGACCTTCACGGAAGAATTCAACGCCATGAAAGTGGCGGTGATCGCGAAGCTGTCAGCCGTTGCTCCCGAGCAGACAGCCAAGGGGGATGATCCTCCCAAAGCCAAATTTGAAATCCTTCAGCTCATCAAAGGTGGTGAGCTTGTGAAAATTGGCGATTCTGTCGAAACGCTCTATTTCGGCGACCGTAAGCTGGGCGAACCGTTTCTGATTACGGGGGTACTGGCCGATCCGAATCTCGTTTCCAAAGAGATCCTGTGGTCGACGCCCCTACCCGTCAGTCCGCGAGCGATCGAGTACCTCACGAAACTCCTCACGCTTCCTGCCAGTGGCGCCGAGCGATTGGCTTTCATGCAGATGCATCTCGAAGATGCCGACGAGATGCTCGCACGCGATGCCTACGATGAGTTTGCTGGCGCTCCGTACGCGGCTGTGAAAGAGCTAAAATCCAAGATGGATCACAAGCAAATTGTGACCTGGATCAACAACCCCGAGATCCCCGGCAGCCGGCGTCGTTTGTACTTCGTGATGCTCGGCATTTGCGGCAGTCCAGCCGACGCACCGATGCTGGAAGGGTTCATGAAGTCGACCGACCGCAAGCAGAAAGCGGGGCTCGATTCGCTGATTGCCTGCTACCTGACGCTGCTGGGCGAAAAGGGTTTACCAGCGGTGGAAGATCTGTACCTGAAGAACGCCTCAGCCGACTATGCCGATACGTATTCGGCCGTCCTGGCCCTCCGCTTTCACGGCACGGAAGGGAATGTGATCGCACGTCCGCGGCTGATTGAGTCGCTCCGCTTGATGCTCGCCCGCCCCGATCTCGCCGATCTCGTGATTCCAGATCTCGCCCGCTGGGAAGACTGGGAATCGGCCGAAACACTCTTCAAACTCTTCGAATCGGCCAACGAAACAAACAGCTGGGTCCGAATGCCGATTGTGAACTACTTCCGACTCTGCCCTGCACCGAAGGGGCCGGAGTACTTGAAGTCTTGCGAAAAAATCGATGAAGCAGCGGTGAAACGGGCGTTCTCGCAGTTCCCTAACTTGCAGCAAGCTCCCCCTTCTCCCGACAAGGCAACGCGGATCGAAAAACGGAATGAGCGGCTGTCGAAGCTGGCCGGAGCCAATCCGCCTCGCACGGCGGACGTTGCCGTTGCCAGTGGCAACGATGCGTCGCAAGTTCGCACGGCGTCAGCAGAAATGGCGATTAGCAAAGCCCCTCAAGCGACAGCATCGGCGGGTGGAAACAGCCGCGAGGAAGTTTCGTCCGAGGTGCTCGAAACAGCAGCGGCGGGCAATAATCCACCGACAACAGTGGCCGCCAACCTGGGTGCCGCCCCAGCAGCTGCCCTGAAAACTTCTGGCACCATCGCTGTGAACCATTGGGGGCTGCTTGGCGTACCATGGGCTGTGGCATTCGCTCTGTTCGTGGTGCAGTGGTCGCTGCTCCGACGACGCTAATTTGGGACGATGCCAATTCGGAACTGCGATGTTTGAGTCGGCAATAATCGGGGCTCAACTAGCGTGGCCGATTGTTACAACCGATGATGGGTATTTGAGATTACTAGGGATGGCCTGTTGGCGTTGGCGACTCCGCATGGCGCACGTCTGAAGCTTCCCTTGCACATGAACTTTCTGGTGACGCGATGACGACCGGCGAAGAAGAGCTGTACGCTCCTTATCAAACTCCAGCCACCGCAACGGAAGAGATCGAACCGTATCGCACCGTCAGCCGCAGCGCGGTGATTTCGGTCGGGGTGGGTGTCTTAGCGCTCCTCGGATTCTCGTTCCCATCGCTACTTCCTCTGGCGATGCTCGGCATTGTTCTGGCGCTCACCAGCCTGACCACCATTCGCCGCTACCCGAACGAATACACCGGCAAAAAGATTGCCCTCGCGGGGCTGCTACTCTCGGCGTTCACCTTGCTCGTCGCCACTCCGTGGCACATCTATGAGTACATGACGGAAGTGCCGGAAAATCATGTTCGCATCAGCTTCTCGGACTTGCAGCCCGATCCGGAAGTTCCCGAACTGATGATTCCGCCAAAGGCAGCCGACCTGAGCGGCAAGCAAGTTTTCATTAAGGGCTACATGCACCCCGGCGTCTCATCGACCGGCAAAGTGATGCACTTCATCCTGGTCCCTGATATGGGAACTTGCTGCTTTGGTGGTCAGCCGAAAATGACTGACATGATCGAGATCAAAGTGACCGATCCGACGCAAAGCATCGCCTACTCAACGCGGCGGATGAAATTGGCTGGCACCTTTAAGCTGAGCTATCCGCAGGCCAAGCTGGGACTCAAAGACGTTTGCTACTCGCTCGATGCATCGATGGTGAAGAAGTAGTCGCTTATCGACTCACTCACATCAGCGGACTTGAGTGACTTTGTGAGGCGAAATTCAGCACGCATTTAGCAGCGAAAGATTTGTAAACCATCGCAGGCCAAGATCGCATTTCTCTTGCGATTTCGGCCTTTTGCGTTCTATCTTGCAGCGATTATTCGGTCGGCAGTTTGTGCCCCATTTTGTCGCGTTTGGTAGCAAGATACTTGGCGTTGTGGGGGTTGGATTCGGTGATAATCGGAACCTGATCGACCACTTCCAGACTGAAGCCGCCATAGATAAAGGCGTCGGTCTTTTTGGGGTTATTCGTCATCAGCCGGACCTTGGACAGCCCCAGGTCCTTGAGGATCTGAATGCCCACTCCATAGTCGCGCATGTCGGCTTTGTAGCCAAGGGCCGTGTTGGCTTCGACCGTATCGAGCCCGCGCTCTTGCAGGTCGTAGGCTTTGATCTTTTCCACGAGGCCAATCCCTCGCCCTTCTTGTGGCAAGTAGACGAGCACACCCACTTTTTCATCGCGGATCATTTCGAGCGCCTTCTTCAGCTGATCGCCGCAATCGCAGCGGAGCGAGTCGAGCAAGTCGCCTGTGAAGCAGCTCGAATGGAGGCGTACCAGCGGCGCTTCGACACTCGTCAGGTCCCCTTTCACCAGCACAACGGGCGTTTGCGTTTCGAATTTCACTTCGTAAGCAATGATCGTGAAGTCGCCAAATTGTCCGGTCGGAATTTGTGCCTGAGCGATCCGTGTCACCAGCTTTTCACTCACGCGACGATGCGCGATCAGCTGTTCGATCGAGATGATTTTGAGCGAATGTTTTTTAGCAAGCTCGAGGAGTTGCTCGCGGGTGGCCCGCTCGCCACTGTCGTCGAGAATTTCGCACAACACACCGACTGGCGCACAACCTGCCATGCGGCAGAGGTCGACAGCCGCTTCGGTGTGCCCTGCTCGGCGGAGCACGCCACCTTCTTTAGCGAGCAGCGGATGAACATGCCCGGGACGGACGAATTCAGCGGCGAGGCTCGTTCCGTCGGCCATTGCGCGCACAGTGCGGGCCCGTTCGTCGACCGTAATGCCGGTCTTGGCGGTGCGATGATCGATGGGTGTTAAGAAACCGGTTCCCAGCGGCGCTGTATTAAGATCGACAATCGGAATCAGCTGCAGTCGACGGGCCGTATCAGGGAGAATCGGTGCGCAGAATTCGCCCCGTCCCGAAAGGATGAAGTTCACGAGCTCGGGGGTCGCTTTCTCGGCTGCGCAGATGAAATCCCCTTCGTTCTCGCGATCTTCGGCATCCACCACGATGATCACTTCACCCCGGGCAATGGCATCCACCGCTTCGGGCACTGTCGAAAATTCAGCTTCCAAGGGATCTCCTTCGCAAACAGTCGCAACTGCAGGACGCCGCCTGTTGGCCCCGCACAAGCCCGGCTCAGGTTCGAAACTGACCGCCGAGCTTATCTCTGTTAGTATAGAAGGCGAGGCAAAGTGGCGGCAGGAGTCGATTGTCTCGAGCACAGAGAGGAACGACGCTTGGGAAGTTCAGGCGAGTCGAAAAAAAACACGCGGCGCAGCACACAACTCCTGGCGCGCGAGGAGTATGTCGAACAGGCACACCTGTTTCGGGGACTCGTCGAGCGTTTGCCCGAGAATATTCCGCTCCAGGAGTTGCTCGGACAGCTGCGACACGAACTCCTGAGCACGACACGACTTCCGATGGCCATCGACTTCATGCTCGCCGAGCTGAAGCACTCCGGAAGCATCGGGCTGGCGATGGCGCGGCTCCCCCACTATTTCACCCCGTTTCAGACGTACGTCGTGAACGAAGCAGAAGCGGAGCGAGGCCGGTTCGACATGCGCGTGGCCGTCCGAATTCTGCAGCAACTGGCCGACTATCTGGGGCGCTCCGAGGGACTTCCGTCGCAGCCGCAAGCTGTGTTCATGTATCAGTTTGAGTGCCTTTGCCGGAGCCGCCTGCGATACGATCCGGGTCTCGGCGCCATGGCCGACGACCCCATCTTCAACGACGACTGGCGAGAATGGATCCTCACCGTGCGCCGCCAAGTGGGGCTGGTTGATTTTGCGGACATGATTTTTGTCCGGAGTCAGCACTATTACGACCGCCAGATGCGACCGGGCGAAACACCCACCGCTCCCGAAAAACCGATCTTGTTTGGGGAGAAGGAAGGGAAAATTGCCTGGGCGAACCGCCAAAAAGATCCGCTCTACCTGTTTGCCGCGCTGCAGCGACACCTGGGCTATCCCCCCGTCCCACGACCACCCAAAATCGACGAAAATGTGAATGCCCTGCCGATGCTGCAGCTGAAGATCGAGCGTCTCGAGGCCCGCATTAAGCTCCTCGAAGACGAGGGGAAGAGTGGAATCGACATCACGCGGTTCTACGGCAAGGATATCCCAGGCGTTCCTCCCCCCGATGATCTCGCGTGATGCAGGTTTAACCGCCAATCGCTCGAAAACGTGCGGCCAACCACCTTGGCTAGTGACATTGCGGGGCGGAGTGCGGTTTCACAAAATAGGGAATGAACGTTTTGCCTTGGTGTCGAACCGGAAGTCGATGCCCCTTTTAGTCGAAAGTAGCGACCGTGCAGATTCAGCGTAATCCGACCCGCAGTGTTCGTATCGGTAGTTGCACCATTGGTTCGGGGCATCCGATCGCGGTGCAAAGCATGACCGCCACCCACACGCAAGATATCGACGGCACTGTCGCGCTCGTGAACGACCTGTATGAGAACGGCGCCGACGTGGTGCGTATCGCTGTTGATAGCAAAAAAGACGCCGAGGCCCTTGCTGAAATTCGTAAGCAAACGAAAGCCAACTTGTCAGTCGACCTGCAAGAGAACTACCGCCTGGCGGAACTCGTGGCGCCGCATGTCGACAAAGTTCGCTACAACCCTGGCCATCTTTACCACCACGAAACGCATAAGCCGTGGCAAGAGAAGGTCCGCTATCTGGCACAAGTGGCCATCGATAACGACTGCGCGATGCGCGTCGGTGTGAACTGCGGAAGTGTCGATCCCGCGAAAAAAGAGATGTTCGACCCGCACGATTCGATCACGCCGATGCTCGAAAGCGCGAAGGAACATTGCGATCTGCTCGATTCGATCGGCTTTACGCGCTACAACGTGTCGCTGAAAGATAGCGATCCCAAAAAAGTGGTCGAAGTGAACAAGCGGTTCGCCGAAATGCGTCCCGATGTGCCGCTGCACTTGGGTGTGACGGAAGCTGGCCTTCCACCCGACGGCATCATCAAAACACGCATTGCGTTTGAACAGCTGATTGGCCGCGGCATTGGGGACACGATTCGCGTTTCGCTGACCGTGCCTAACGACCGCAAAAAAGATGAGATTTCCGCCGGTCGGCAAATTCTCGCCGATATCGCCGCCGGGCGTGTGCGGAGTGTGGTCGACTACGGTCTGAAAACACTGAACATTATCTCGTGCCCTAGCTGTTCGCGGGTCGAGAATCAGGCATTCATCGAACTGGCACAGCAGGTGAAAGAAATGACTCGCTATGCCGAGCAACATTCTCTCACCATTGCGGTGATGGGCTGCCGCGTGAATGGTCCCGGCGAAACCGACGACGCCGATCTGGGACTGTGGTGCGGTCCGAACTTTGTGAACCTGAAGCGCGGAAGCACAGAACTGGGGCAATATGCCTACGATGCTATCCTGCCTCGCTTGCAGGCCGAGCTCGACTCGCTCATTGCCTCGCGCACCGCTTCGTAATCAGTGAAGCGTCGACGCTCGAAACTTTGATGCTTAAATACTCGCGCGTTCCCAGCCAACCAACCGCAGGCTACGACTTTTTGGTGGCCTCGGTTTTCTGCTCGCCGATTGCGGCCTGGGAAACATCCAGGGCCTTTTTCATGGCAGCGTTATCCGGCGTGTAGAGAAGTCCTTCTTTGAGCAGTTGGATCGCGGCAGCGTGATCTTCGTACTCCTGCAACAGCAATGCCTCTTCCAGCAAGATGCGGGCGAGTTCGCTCCCAAGCTGGGCCTCGAACTCTTTCACTCCCAGAGTAGCCTGATCCTGGGCCAGATCCATGATGTCAGGGATTTGGATGTAGAGGTCGTTTTCGGCCATCTTCGAGACGACAGGCCAAAACTTTTTGGCGAGCTCGGGATGCGCTTCTGACCACTGCTCCCAAACCGACTGTTTATTGGAATCGAGAGCCGTGAAATAGCGGAGCAAGATCTCGCAGTCGGAATGCGCTGTCACAAACGGGCCACTTTGGCCGTGAACTACCTGCCACACTTTGGCGTTCACAGGCACGAAGGGGAGGTAGGTTTTTGTTTTGACGAACGCCTGAAAAGCGCTGCTGACATCGCTGTAGTGCCTTTGGCTGACGGCAATCCCGATCAGCGGAATTTTGATCTGCGAATAGGCACGTTGCTCGAAGGTCTGCGGGCAAAACTCGATCCCCGATTGGGTGCCGAACTGAAGGGTGACATAGATTCCGACCACCCCCAAAAAAACGACGATTCCAAGGCCGATGAGGATGCGCTGTATCAACCGCCACGAGGAGCTCGGAGCTTTTCGAGTTGTCTTCGGGGTCGTGCTCACGTCGAACGTTCCTACAGAGGAGGCTGCCTGTGAGTTGCTCACCGGCAGCTTGGTATACAATCGTTTCCAAGGCCAAACTGACTTCCTTGCATTATGAGACAAGGGAACCGGCTCTCGCAACCTTTCCCTGGGAAGTGGAGGCGGGCTGGTCTCACGATGGGTGGCATCGTTCGCACAAATTGCATGCTAGCAGTGAGTGCTGGCGACGGTTTTCGCCTTTCTCTGGTCTGCCGGGGCCAGTACACTCCGAACGCCTGGCGCAGAAACGCCACCCTGGAGACTGTTTGCGATGTTTCGACTGACTGGACTAACGGTACGTGCGATCTTTTTGATCGGATTTATTATTGCGTTGCCGGTACTAGCGCTCCCGAAGGTGAGCGAACTGGCCAACCGGTTTCTTTACGGCGAAGAAAAAACGATTGTCGGCGATGGCGCTACCGCCCCTGCTGCTGGCGGAACAGCCACCCCGTACGGCGACGTTGGCGCGAGCCCCGCGAGCTTCAACGCGCCGCTGTTTGCCCCGGAGTCGTCGGGCCCAACACCTGAACAAGCAGCGTGGCAGAGCGACTTGCCACCCACCTTTGGACCTGGCCCACGACTCGGCAGCCGCGGCGCTGCAGAGACCAATCAGCCCCCCGTCGGCCCCCCCGATGTGTATGGCGATGGTGGCCTCGAAAACTCCCCGAGCCCGGCTCCCCCTTCTCCGTTTGGCGAAGAGATTTTGGCCCAGCTAGCGCAAATTCGCGAAGCTTTGGAACTAATGGGAGCCCAGTCGCTGGTGCTGCATGTGGTGGAAGGTACCGAGAATTATCGCTTTCACTGCGAAGTTCTGCTGGCTCCGCAGAGTCCCTATACGCGACAATTTGAAGCAGTGAGTCCAGATCCGCTGCTGGCAGCCGAAACGGTGCTCGCTGAAGTGACACGTTGGCGTCAATCCAATCCCCCGGCGCGTTGAGACGTACGAAGCAACGTCGCTTGAGATCCATCGTGGACCGCTCCCCATGAACAATCCAGTTGAGTTCAGCCTGTTCTCGCGGCACTCGCTGGTCGGTCGTATGAAGTGGTGGGCTCAAGCGCTGCTGTGGTTGTCTGCGACAGCCGCTTTGCTGATCATTGCCGCCACGGTGATAGCCTACCTGCAGTCGCAAACCGTTCCGGAGTTCTATGCCGAAGCAGAAGTGGTTCTTGAACCAGAAGTGCTGAAGCAAAACGCCGATGAGCTGGAACGCGAGATTCTCGATCTCAGTAGCAAGCTGCGGCACGATGGCAACTGGGAGTTGCGGCTCTCCGACGATCAGATCAACAGTTGGCTGAAGGTCGACTTGCCGGTGAAGTTTCCCGATTCGCTTCCGCCCGACGTTTCTCAGCCGCGTGTGGCGATCGAGGAGGATCGAGCCTTTGCCGCGGCCCGTGCGAAAGTGGCTGGCACCAACTCCATTGTCTCGATCGAGGCCGAGCCGTTTGTTACGCAGGTTCCCCACGAACTGGCTGTGCGACTGTTAGCAGTTCGGCTCGGCGTCATGCGTGTACCGATGCGGAAGGTGCTCGATCAGATTACGCGCGCAGCCGCCGAGCATGGTGTTGTGTTGCGCTGGGACGAAACGCAAGGAGACCCGGTCGCCATCATTGATCTGCGGAGCGTGATTCCGCACGATCAGCCGCAGATCGAGCTGACCGGCATCGTGCTGACCGAAGGTGAGATCATCATCAGTGGTCGTACGCTCGACGAAACTCCGCCGAACTAAAAGTTCGAATCGCTTTCGCTGCTAGAGGGAACTCTCGGCAGGTGAATGGCGCTCGAGCGTCTCGAAGCTGACGAGAAAATGTTCGTAAGGCCCCTCTTTCGTTCGATCGCGCTCGATGGCGAGCATGCCGTGATAGACCGTTCCATCGAGCCGCACGATGATCATCTCTTCATCGTCTTGAATCAGACGATATTGGCCTCGATCAATGCGGGTAACAGTCCCCCGGCCACCCGAGACTTCCCCTTCGTAATCGAGGTAGTGGAGGCGATGAGGCTCGAGCGATATCGCATGCACGCCAGCTTCTTCCGACGGAAGTTCGTCGAGTGCAAACGAACGCGCGTTCGATTCTTCTTCGAGCAGCAGATCGAAGTGCGAAGTCCGCCCATCACGCTCGGGCATCTCGTGCCGCAAGATCACAAAGCAATGCATCAGTGTGCTCAACCTGCCTGAAGAGCGTGGGAGAGGAACCTGCTTTGAACGTAGTGCAAATCACGCTGCATGAACATCCACACAGCGTAGACGTTGGACGCATCGCGCTTTAGGGACGAAGCCCACTCGCCATGTTCACGGTCGTTTCGACCTCTACGGTCTGACCTGCGGTGTCGCGCGCACTTTGCACCAGGACACGAAACACCTGACGACCGGGACGGGTCCCTTGCACTTCGATGCGATAGGCAGGGAGCTGTTCCCCGGCTCGCATTTCTGCAATCGGTGACAGCTCGGCCTGACGACCATCCGGGGTGACCCCCACTTCGCGCGTGGGTCCGGCAATGCCGACGATCTTGAGTCCTTCGCTCGCCACGATCGTGAGGGTGACATCCCGATCGGCAACCGTTCGTTCGTTCCGCAAAACGATCAAGTAGGTGGTGTTGCGTCCCTCTTGGATCGGGTCGGCAGTTTCGGCGATCGTTACACGCAAGGTTCCCGCAGCAGGTTCTGCCGGAATGGCTGGTGCTGGTCGGGCCGGGAGCGCTGGGGCCGGTGCTGGATCGGGATTGCGTGGCGGCACAGGAGCTGGCACAGCCGGAGCACGAGCGGAAATACGTGTGCCGTACTCTTCGATTTTGGAGACCGTTTCGCGGCTCTGCACCGTCGCTTTCACCACAGCTCGCTGATCGGCAGCCAGTCCCTGACAATTCACGCGCAGACGGACTGTTTCACCAGGATTGATCTCGGCCAGTTGCCACGTCAGCCCTGGTTGGCCCGGCTGTTCGAGTCGTCCACCGGTCGCCTCACGCGGGGCCAGCGATGTCGAGAATTCGAGTCGCACGATTACGCTCGTCGCTTTCGAGCTGCCGGTGTTCGACACATCAACGGTGTAACTTCCCGCCTGATCGACTTCGAGCGCTGAAGGGCCATCCATGCGAAGCGACAAGGTCGGCGGAGCAGCGGCTGGGGCAACGCCAGTCACACAGCCGCGCGTACTCGCCCCCGTGGTGTTGTCGGCCGTGACATCGAGTCGATGGCAGTGCTGCCCTGGCTGAAGCACCACGAACGTGACTGCAAAACGGCCTGTTTGCCCCGGCTCGAGTGTCCCCAGCGTGCGGACAATCGGACTCGGCTGACGTTCGCTATGGGCCAAACCTGGTGGGAAATTATCGGTGATCGTAACGTTGGTGAGTGGTGCGCTGCTGGTGTTAGTCACCTCGACACGGAACTGGGCCGTTCCACCCACTTCAACCGATTCCGGACCGGTCATCACAACCGAAAGAGCCGAGGCGACAATGCGTGTCGACACGCTGCTTTGTGCGGTGAGTCCAGCACTGTTGCGAGCGTCGAAGGTGCTGCGAATGTCGGCTGTTCGTGTCGCGCGGCAGTTGATTTCGATCGCCGCCGCTCCACCGGGCGGAAGATCTCCCAAACGCCATTCGAGTCGCTGACCAAACGGCTGTGCAGCGGGCGTGCTGTTGAGCACGGTCAAACCTGGTGGTGGTGTATAGCTGAGGGTGACCCCGGGGCTGGGGATATCGCCGGTGTTGGCCACTTCGACGCGGTAGCTGATTGCGCCGTCAGCCTCGACCGTGCTGGGTCCTACCGAATGAACCACCAGACCGGGAGCGCTCCAGCGAATCGCGGCGACACCTTGTCCCACCACCATTTGTGGCAGATCGCCGCGCACACTTTGTGGGCGAATGATCTGCACGCCGACCGTGGTGATGCCAGGGGTGACACTGCGGGGCAGCAGTTCGGTAGTCGCTTCGCCCCGCTCGTTGGTTTTCACTTCAATACTGCGCTGATTCATCGCGCCGATGTCGGACTCCGGCCCTTCGAGCACTTCGTAGCGCACGGTCCAGCCGACCACCGGGTCCCCATTTTTTCGCTTCACGACGGTCGTCAGAACCTGCTTCTCACCAGCCCGTGCGAAGCGGCAACTCGGCAGGGTCCACTTGGCATCGATCCAGTAGATGGTGGCCGTTGCGCGGCGTGTTTCCCACGAATGTTCTTTCGGAGCGACCACCGTCACGTACGACGTCCCCTCGGTGGGGCTCGTGACACTGATCCAGCTTTGTCCCTTGCCGAGATTCACATCGTCGCTCGGGTCGGGAGTCCCTTTGTCGATGCACTGAGCAATGGTCGACGTGTGTGCCAGTGCGAAGTTGGTCCCCAGTTTGTCGGGCGAACCACGCAGCAAATGCGAGACGCCGAGAGGACTCTCTTTACCAATCGCCACGATCTGCCCCACGCCATCCTGGGCCACCATCCACTCGATCGGACGGCGCGTGACATAGTATCCCTCGGGACCACAGATGCCAGCGGCCAGCAGCACTTCACTGCAAACCGGGGCCACGATTCGCTGGGGAGTGATGAGCAGTTGCGGCGATTTGGGCATCCCCTTCTCGTTGCACGACGGTGCAAACGAACTGGCAGGTGGCGGGGGCAACTCTCGCGGCTGACAGGTGCTGGGAGCAGCAATCGGTGGAGCCACCGGCAGCGGCGCCCCACAAGGCTGCACCACTAACTGCTGAGGGAGTGGCGGCTGCATGCCGGGTGGACCAGCCACCAGCGGCGGATTGCAAGGTGCTTGGGGAGCTTGCCCGATGGGAGCACTTGCAAGCCCCTGATTGGCGGCATGTTTTTCACGATGCCAGCGGGCCAGCGGGCCATCAAAGGGTGCCAGCGTGGTCGATTGTCCGGAAAAGATACTGGCCCCTGTGGGATCGATGGCCGGAACCTGCACTCTCGCGCATCCGCCGCCCCAGCAGAGGCACAAAAGCCCCAGCCCGATGGCGATTCGTGAATGAGCGACGCGATCCATGGCGGCAGCAGTTCCAGTGGATAGCTGTCGCAATCGTCACGGCGCAATACCTGTGCGCAGGATGATCGGGCACTCTATCCGCTAAAACCTAGCACGCTCTTGGCGACATGTAGCAAAAACGCAACACCTTCCGGTGAGGAAAAGCATCACGCGCACGTAGATGGTGCGCGTTGTAACGATCGTATCGTCGACCGGGCGACTTAGTGACGCTTGGCGAAGATACCGGTGGCGTACCACACACCGTTGCGTCCCCGTTTGATATCGAACCCAAACAGGGGATGGCGTTCGCGCACTGAACTCCAGTGCCCAGGCGACTGTCGCCAGCTATGAACGCACTCTTCAGCCGCTTCGACGAGCGTTTGGCCGGGCCAACTTTCCGCGCAAACTTCCGTTGCTACCAGTCCTGCGGGCAGTTGCGCATTAATTTGATGAAACCGGTTCTCCCAGTTGTGATGTCCTTGGAGATTGATGCTCGCTTGATGGAAGCTGTGCTTTCGCGTCTCCTCGAGGAGCAAATGACTGGTGTCGCTACTCGCGCTTTCAGGGCGCTCGCGATGCGTCCGCACGGCATAGATCATCGTTCGCTGCGTGAGTGATCCGGCGGGGAGTGTCAGCAGCACTTCCAGTTTCTCGGCATCGATCGGGCCTCGGTTGAACGGAAAGACCGTGACGACGAGTCCATAAAACGGACTATCCTTCCTCCGCATGTCGATCATCGCTAGCCCAGGATGGCGGAGCATCTCCGCAAACGCCACGTGGTGCAGCAGTTTTTGTTTCGTGCCGCTGATCGAGACTTCCAGATCGGTCGGAACCCGCACGAGCACCATTTCATCGAGCAGTGGCCGAATCTTCTTCGATTCCAGCACTTCCTGCTCCCATTTCCGCGAGTCGGCTTCCTTTTCTTTGTCGTAGAACCAAAGCAGCATCATTTTTCCATCGGTGCGTGCCAGGTCCATTGAATCTCGATATTCACTCCTCCAAGTGATCGGCATCGCCGGCTGTTCAGGCTCGTCCCCTCGGAGCGGAACTGCGGAAAAAAGTGCGAGTGTCATCGCCGCCGCGCCTACCCAGCTAAATAGTCTCCCACTCTTCAGGAACTGCTTCACCCCAAAACCACCACCCAAGAAACAGACTTTCGCCATTGCTCGATCTCCGTCTCTAACTGCAGGAAGCCCGTAAGGCCAATCTCGCGCCACCCGCGTGATCAGAAGCTGGGCAAACTAGAGAGAAATCCGCCGACAAAACGCTGCTTCACAATAGGTAGGCGGTAGTGCTAGCGTCAACTAGCGCGATAATTAGGATTGTTCGGCTTGCATAAAAAGGAGACTCCACGGAAGATAGGCACTTGAGTGGAACTAGTTCGTGCACCATGTTTGTGCAGCAAGCTAGCGCCGCGACGGAACTTCTGTCGTGCGTGCTCACCTGCCATTTTCATCGAGGGTGCCTGGTCCCATTTCCGCAGCTGGACTTTTGCGGACCTGCATTCCTAAGTACAAGGAGCGTAACAACATGCGTATTGCCAAGCGAACCTCTCTCGCCCACTTGCTGGCAATCCTCGGTGGATTTCTGATTGCACTGAACTCCGTTTCGGCCCTCGCTGCTGAGACCTCTCCTCCTGACCTCGTGGCCGAAGTTGCTGCCGCCAAGGACAAATTTGTCCCTATCACGGCCGAACATGTCGCCGCTGCAAAAAAATCGCTAATCGGTGCCATGAAGACCCTCAGCCCCCTGCTGGACACCAGCGGAAAGGCTAACGGCGACCAGTGGCGCACGTTTCTCGAATGGCCAACCCTCACCGCCATCACCACGAGCGACGCCGCTCCCAAAGCCGACGATGTGTCGCTGGTGCTGTCGAAATTCAAGTCGAACAAACCGGGGATCGAACGCCCCACGATGTCGGCTGTCCGCGACGCGCTGGTCCACTACGCCGCCCTCTCGGCAGCCGCTGCCGATCCCAAGCTCGCCGAAACCTATGCCGCCAAGATGACCCGCCTCGGCGAGATCCTGGCGACCTATAAAACCGCTCCCACCACCGACTTGGCACTCGAAATTGGCCAAATCCTCGGCTGGCTCGAAGCTTGTGGACAAGATGCCAAACTTGTCGCCTTGATCCAAACCTCGCTGAGCGAAACGAATCTGGTCGCCTCGGTTTCCAAGCGTTTTGCCGCAGCCGGCATCGAAGAACCGGTCGATCGCGTCACCCCTGTCCGCGACGTGATCCTCGGCACCAACATCGTTGGTACCGCTCGCCTGCAAGGTAAAACCTCGCTCGAGTTTATCCCCAGCGACAGCTCGGCCAAGATGGCGATTCATCTCGATGGCACCGCCACCTCGAACAACGTCGGCTACAACGGCCCCGTTACGATCTGGAGCACCGGTGTTACCAATGTGAAGGCCACCACGACCCTCACCATGACCGACGCCGGTCTCTGTAACGAACTCGCCTCCGCCTGCTGCACCACCAGCACCACGTTCACCGGACTTTGTGCCAAGTGCAATCTGGTCGAAAAGATCGGCTGGAAGCAGGCCTACAAGAAGAAGTCGCAAGGCGAAGCCATCGCTTCGGCCCACGCTGAAGATCGCATCGAAGCCCAGATGAACGACCAGGCTTCGAAAACCGTCGCCGAAAACAACGACAAGTTCATTAATCGCTTCCGCAAGCCACTCACACGTCGCGGCGGTTTTCCTCAGAAACTCCAGTTCTCGACCCTCAAGGATCGAGCCGTCGCCAAGATCCAGCAAGTCGGCAAAGGCCAAGTCGGAGCTCCGACAGCCGCTCCGGCTCCTGGAGCAGACTACGACGTAGCCGTCGCTGCTCACGAATCAGTAGTCACCAACTTCGGCGAAGCGGTTCTCGGTGGCGTCACGCTAACCGACGAAATGCTCGTCGAAATCATCACCGACGAACTCAAATCCGAAGTTCCTGAAGAACTGCAGATCACCGAAGACAAAGATCCATGGTCGATCACGTTCGCCGAAGCGACTCCGGTTCGTGCCACGTTTTCGACCGAAGCCCTGAAGTTGGCCATTCGTGGCACTCGCTTCACCCGCGGCGATCAAAAGTTCTCGGAGCCCATCGAGATCTCCGCCATCTATAAGGTGGAAAAGTCTGAGAAAGGGACCAAACTGACTCGCCAAGGGGATGTGGAAGTCACCTTCCTCGGCCGCGATCGTCTGGGACCAACCCAAGTTGCATTCAAAACCTTCCTGCGACGCAAATTCGAAGCGATGTTCAAACAGGACTTCACTTCCGAAGGAATCGCTCTCAAGGGACGCTGGGAAAAAGCGGGGAAGCTCGCTCTCGAAGAACTGAAAATGGAAGGTGGCTGGCTCTCGCTCGGCTGGAATCTGCCAGCTGCTGCTGAAACCACTCCCGCTGCCGAAACCAAGCCAGTCGCTGCCCAGTTGCCCGCAGTCGACGAAGTTTCAACCACCGCCACCACTACGTCGGAAGCGGTGGCCGCCAACTAGTGCTGCCGTGCTCTCAGCGCCGAGCTTGATTCCACAGCGCTCGGGTTGATTCAGGCAGAAAGTCGCTCAACAATAGTAGCCAGTGAGCCCCACCAAGCTCGCTGGCTATTTTTGTGGCTACATGGCTAACCGAAAACAGCCTCGGAACTATTAATCGGTCTCACGCCTCAAGGCCTGCGGGACTGCTGCTTCGAAGGAATGCCGCCGATGGACCGCTGGGTAGAAATTACGTTCGACTGCTTGCCACTTCGCACCGTGGCTCGGCTCGATATTCCGATCGACGCTTCACCGAAGTATCGCGCCCGCTGCGAGCGGCTGAAAGCAGCTTTCGAAAAACATGGCTCGCACAACACCTACTATCTCTACAACGCCCAGTGCCGCTTTCATCTCACGAACGACCCACAGTTCGGCATGATGGAATACACGTTCGAAGGAACGGTCATCACCGATCAGACCGACCTCAAGACCGAGCGGGCTGATCTGCAGATCGAACTGATTCGCGAAACCGTCGACTGGCTCACTCAGCCTGTCGTCGACTGGATGGAAGGCTCCGTCGTCCAGGCGGTGAAGTACGAGTTCAACCGCTACATCGAAGCTGGTGACCTGCAGAAGGCCAAGGATCGCATTGCCAAGCTCGAAGCCCAAACCGAGCAAACCGGCGGCTACGTCGGAATGTACTTGTAGGCTTTCACCGCTAGCAGCCACAGCCGCCAGCTTCTCTCAAGCAGCATCGCATGGCGGCAGCTAGCACCTCTGCCTAAAGCTTTCTGGCCAGCTGGCGTTCGACATGGCCCATGGCTTCACTTTTTTGTAGAAGCCACTTTCATTAGTGCTCGCAAGGATCGACGGGCCAATCAGCCCGTTTGCACGCCAAGCGAGCACCCGCTATCCACCCATTCTTTGCAGACCTCGCAAACCCAACTTCGAGCCCCCAACCAGGAAATCTGCGCAAACTTTACCGATCCAGAAAACTATTCGGATTATGACGTTTCCTCAAAGTTTGCCGGTTAGGAGGACGATATTGAGGCTACCGATTTCTATGCCCAGAGAGAGGCTACCTAGGTAGTCGCTCGCTAGCAGTGGGATCGTTCAGGGGGGCCTGAACAATTTGGAACTGATCGTCGCGAGTGCTTCACAGCAACTCCGCACGGACAACACGACTCGCCGCTGCTCTCGAGCAGTTGCAGGTCGATTGCCCGGCGAGCCTGCGAGACCCTCGCGATGCAGTGGGCTTTGCCTGACCGATCCCGCGGCTGTAGCTGCGAACTACCTCACGCACGCTACTCTTCAGGAATGCGAAATCGATGAGCCGGCCGTTAACACACATCCTGCGTTGCTTCTTAGTCGGTCTCCTCATTTGGGCGACAGGTTGCCATCCAACGCAACCGTTCTACCTGCACGAGGATGGCGACATGTCGCACTTCCTCGACAAGGCGACCCAAACGGAGCATCCTGACGTCGATCAGATGCCTCTGGCGGAAGTGCAGCACGCCGAGAAGCCGCTCACCTTGAGCAATCCCGAGTTCAAAGAAATTTGGGAACTCTCGCTCGAGGAAGTGGTTTCAATCTCGCTGGCCAACAGCAAAATCATTCGCGGCGGCACAGCTGTCCGCTTGCAGAGTGGTCAGCTAGTCGCTGGCACGGGTGAAGGCTCGCTGACACTCAACAGCGTGAGCCGAGCTTTTGCTTCGACCTACGACCCAGCCATCACCGAAAGCAACCCTGGCAACTCGGCGAGCGGACCAAGCACCGACGCGGGTGTCGCTGGCGTTCGCCAAGGTGTGGAAGCTGCTCTGTCGGAATTCGATGCCCAGGTGAGCGTGGTCGGCAACGACGGCAACGGTGCCATCGCCAGCCACAGCGATCGCCCCCAAAACATCCCCCCCGGACAAGCGTTCGGTTTGCCACAGGTCGAAACCACCTCGGGTGGTCTCACCTCGCAAGTTTCGAAGCGGACCGCTGAAGGCACCACCTTCGCTTTCCGTAACGTCACGAACTACAGCCGCGGCTTCACCCGTCCTCTCGGCTTTCAGCCACTCGAAAGCACTTGGACCACCGCCTTCGAAGTCGAAGCTCGTCACCCGCTGCTCCGTGGTCGTGGTGCTCTGATCAATCGCATGCCTGTGACGATCGCTCGTATCGGCACCGACATCGAAATCCGCAGCTTGCAGGCCAACTTGCAAGACATGCTCAACAACATCGAAACCCGCTACTGGGATCTCTACCTCGCTTATCGCAACCTCGAAACCGCGAAGGTTGGTCGTGATAGCTCGCTCGTCACCTGGCGCATCATCTACGACAAATGGCAAGCTGGTACCGAACCTGTTCAGCAAGAGGCACAGGCTCGCGAACAATACTTTGCTTTCCGCGCCCAAGTCGAAGCTGCTCTCCGCGAACTCTACAACAACGAAAACGAACTCCGCCTGCTGATGGGTCTGTCGGCCACCGATGGTCGCCTGATTCGTCCGAAGGATGAGCCCACCCTGGCTCAGGTGAACTTCGACTGGAACGAAATCCTCGTCGAGTCGATTGCTCGCCGACCAGAACTCATCGGCAAACGTTGGGAAATCAAGCAACGCGAACTGGAAGTGATCTGGGCTCGCAATCAGCTCCTGCCACAGCTCGACGTCGGTGCCATGTACCGATGGGTTGGTCTGGGCGACGATCTGATCAACGCCGATCGCAACGGTCTGAACTATCCAGCTGTCGGTTCGACCGCCATGGACGAACTGACCGAAGGCAACTATCAGGAATGGGGTTTGTTCTTCAGCTATGCAATGCCTGTCGGCTTCCGTCGTGAACTCGCCGGTGTCCGCCATGCTCAGCTCCGTCTGGCTCGCGAACAAGCGTTGCTCGAAGATATGGAACTCGACGTTTCGCACGGTTTGACCCGCGCTATTCGTAACCTCGACGCGAACTATCAATTGGCTCAAACTAACGCCAATCGCTGGGCCGCTTCGCAGAAAGAAGTCGAATCGGTCGAAGCCCTCTATCGTGGCGGTAAAGCTCCGCTCGATCTGGTGCTCGAAGCTCAACGTCGTCGTGCTCAAGGTCAAGCAGCGTTCTGGTCGGCTGTGTGCGAATACAACAAGTCGATTGCCGACGTGCACACTCGCAAGGGTTCGATCATGGATTACAATGGCGTTGCATTCGAAGAAGGCCCTTGGCCGGACAAAGCCTACTGGGATGCGACTGGCCGAGCTCGTGAACGTGATGCCGCCCTGTACATGGACTACGGCTGGACCCGTCCTAGCGTGATCAGCCGTGGACCAGGTGAATCGATGGCTCCTTCGATCGAAGGAATGCAGCTGCAAGTTCCTGGCGAAGAGTACTACGAAGAACTCCCCACTCCAGAACCGACGCCAGCCATGCCCAAGAGCGAAGAAGTTCCCACCCCTGAAGTGGAACCGATGATGCCCGAAGCTCGCAGCACGATGCCTAAGGCCAAAGTGGTCTCGAGCGAAGCGGTGATGGCACCTCGTCGCGAGTCGCAGGTGGCTGCTCGACCAACTCCGATTACAACTGGTCCGGCAACAGCTGCTCCACGCTCGTCGTCGGTCGCTTCGAGCAACACGAGCAACCCACTGCGGGGCAACTCGACAAGTTCGCGTCGCGATTCGCAAGTTCGTCCCGCTTCGTACGACGAAGGCACCAGTGAGTGAGTCGACTGTCCTTACACGAATCAGGCGGATCGTTAAACTGATCGGCCTGCTCCAAGGGTCGCAAGGCTATAACGCCCCGGCCCTGGCTCGTGCTTGTGAAGTCAGTACTCGCACCATTTTCCGCTATCTCGAAGACTTACGAGAAGCGGAAGTTCCGCTGGTCTACGACGAAGAGCGGAAGACCTATCGCATTCCGGGGCAGTTTTTTCTCCCCCCGACGAACTTCACGGCCGACGAAGCCATTGCCATGCTCGTGCTGTGCCACGAACTCGGGGATCAGCATAAGATCCCTCTCTTTGCCGCCGCTCGTTCAGCTGCTGCGAAACTCGAAACAAGCCTGCCACGGCGATTGCTCGAGTATCTTCGGAATCTGTCGGGCGCACTTTCGATCAAGCTCGATGCGACCAATCCCCTGGAGGGTCAGCAGGGAACCTACGCCGAACTGGTGGAGGCGATTGGCCAGCGGCATGCCGTCCGGATTGCGTACCGAAGTTTGCACGAGAAAGAGCATATCGAGACCAAGCTCGAGCCCTACCAACTGCTGTTCAATCAACACAGCTGGTACGTGATTGGCCGCTCGAGTTTGCATCGCGAGGTCCGGACGTTCAACGTGGGACGTATCGACAGCCTTGCCATGCTGGATACTCCGTACGAAGTTCCTAAGTCGTTTTCCCTCGAGCGGTACCTGGGAAATGCCTGGCGGCTGATTCCCGAACCGGGTCCCGACCACGAAGTCCATTTGCGCTTTAGCCCGCGTGTGGCGAAGAACGTCGCCGAAGTGATTTGGCACCGGACTCAGCAGATTTCGTTTACTGAAGATGGCTGGCTCGACTACCGGGTGCAGGTTTCGGGACTGAGCGAAATCAGCTGGTGGGTGATGGGTTATGGCGATCAGGTGAAGGTGATTTCTCCGACAGACCTGCGGGAGATGATCTGCCGCCGTGCCACCGGCATGCTTTCCCTGTATAACGATGGGGCCACGAACGCCTAGGGTGTTTGCCCCGGCTGTTTCTCGCGAGTCTCGAGTCCCTCGATCCTAAGCCCTTGCTCCCTCATGTTCCTCAGTTTCGATGGCGTCGATGGCGCCGGCAAATCGACACAAATTCGCCTCCTGGCCGAGTGGCTTGCCGCGCGGTCGCTGGAAGTGGTTGTCTGCCGCGATCCTGGGGGAACACCACTCGGCGAGAAGCTCCGCTCGATCTTGCTCGACGATCATGAAACGCCGATCCACCGACGTAGCGAAATGCTGCTGTTCATGGCCTCGCGGGCTCAGCTCGTCGAAGAGGTGATCCGCCCGGCGCTCGAGGCTGGAAAAGTGGTGATTAGCGACCGGTTTCTGCTAGCGACTGCGGTCTACCAAGCACATGCCGGGGGACTGGTGGCCGACGATGTTTGGACGGTTGGAAAAGTGGCGGTCGGCGGCATGATGCCAGCCCGCGTTCTGCTGCTGGATATGCCAGCGGCCGAGGCATCGAAGCGCATCGCCCGGGCGCACGACCGAATGGAATCGCAGGGGCTGGCCTACCTCGAACGTGTCCGGCAAGGCTTTTTGCTCGAAGCCGAGCGCGATCCGCAGACCATTCGCGCAATCGATGCCGCGCGCGACCCGCAGGCTGTGCACGCCGATGTGGTGGCGGCTGTCGAGCCACTTCTGCTTGCCCGCGAGCCGCTGCGATGAGTGATTCCCCCCAAGGTAGCTGGCACGGTGTGGTGGGGCACCTCGACGTGGTGTCCCGTTTCGAGGCCATGCTTGCCGGCGGTCGCATGGCCAGCACCTTCTTGCTCGTCGGCCCATCCGGCATTGGCAAACGGACCTTTGCCATCCAGCTCGCCAAAGCGTTGCTCTGCAAACATTCGCCTGACGGAAGACTCAAGGCGTGTGGTCGCTGCCCCGACTGTCTGCAGGTCGATTCGCTGAGCCATACCGATTTGCAGGTGATCAGCAAACCAGCCGACAAAGCGTTTATTCCGCTGGAACTGCTGATCGGCGACAAAGAACACCGCATGCGGGCCGGACTTTGCTACGACCTGTCGCTGCGGCCGCGCGATGGTGGTCGCAAGATCGCGATTATCGACGACGCCGACTACCTGAACAAAGAAGGGGCGAACGCTCTGCTCAAGACCCTCGAAGAGCCGCCGCCACGTTCCGTGCTGATGCTCTTGGGGACTAGCGAGCAGCGTCAATTGCCCACAATTCGGTCGCGCTGTCAGATTATTCGAATGTCGCGGCTCCACGAGACCTCCATCGCCGATTTGCTGGTGCGGCATCAGCTGTGCGATTCCCCGGAACTGGCGGCCAAGATCGCCGGACTCTCAGCGGGGAGCATGCAGCAGGCGATTTTGCTGCTGGGCGAAGGGGTGCTCGAGTTTCGCCGTGATCTGCTCGCCAAACTTTCGACGCTGCCGCTCGAAACGCTCGGGGTCGCCAAAATGGTGAGCCAGTTTGTGGAAGCAGCGGGCAAAGAGTCCCCTGCCAAGCGGGCTCGTATGAAACAAGTGCTCGAGATGGCTCAGCAGCTGTATCGAGGATTCCTTTACGCTGCCACCACCGGCACCGAGCCAGCGATCGAAGAACGAGACCACGAGCTTACGAGCGCCGTGCAGAAGCTCTATCGCACCCTCGGACCTCAGCCTGAGCTGGCAGCCGACCTGGTCGATCTGGCGATCGATGCGGAAACGCACATCGACGGGAACGTAAACCTCACCGGGCTGGCAGAGTGGTGGACCGGCTCAACTAGTGGGCTGACGACCAAACTGGCCCGAGGACAGGCTACGCGTCGCTAACGAGCCCCTGCAGGGTCACCACCAGCCGCCGTGCCCCACCACGGTTGCGATGCTCGCAAAGGTAGATCCCTTGCCACGTTCCGAGCACTAGTTCGCCCCGAGCAATCGGAATAGTGAGCGAACATCCCAGCAGCGATGCCTTCACGTGGGCTGGCATATCGTCGGGCCCTTCCATGGTGTGCACGTAGGGGAATTTCTCGGGGGCAATGGCCGAGAACGCCGTTTCGAGATCGGTCCGGACATCGACGTCGGCATTTTCGTTGATCGTAAGTGATGCCGAGGTATGGAGTAAGAACAAGTTAGCGAGTCCCACCGAGAAGTCGGCTAGTTCGGGAATCGCAGCTTCAATCTCACTGGTAACCAGGTGAAAGCCACGCCGACGGGGCGTCAGTGTGATTTGGCGCTGGAGCCAGGCGTTTTCCCCTTTTTCGAACATTTTTTTGGCTCCAGCGAGGTTTCGTCCCATTTCCCAAGTGTCCACCTTCTCGAAACCTGAACATTCCCGGCGGAAAAAGTGTCAAGGGGGAGTAGGTTTGTGGGTCGTGCAGTTTGTGCGGAGGAGCGAAGCTCGTCTAGCGGGTGCGGGAGGAATCTGGGGTGGGAAATTCCACGCGAACCAGCCCAGCGTCAAGCCCCGTGCGGCAATCCGCCTCTAGGGGTGGGGCAAGATTGTGAAGAGAGGGTGTCAAGGGGGCCCACTAGGAAGCCTATTTTGGCCCTTCCATTCACCTTAAGCCCACAGGCCGATCTGTTTTTGGCTAGCCAAAAACCTAGGTTCTGTCGACCGCACGAATGAACGTAAACCTTGCGAAATAGCAAGGTTTAGCCATCTCGGAGGATCTTCTGCTAGCGTTACAGTTTCACCAGTTGCTAGCAACCTGCATGGGCAATCGTAGCGCCGAAAGATTTTCGTATGCGAGGGACCGCAATTTGTTTGACTTTCCGCGCGAATCAAGAATAATGTGCGTGTGAGAACGAGCTGCCGAGCAGTTTTTCGCCAAGCCTTCATCAGTTACTTGTTGTAACTGGCAAGTGCTGTGGCCTGAGAAACGGTGACGTTGAGCTGTCAACTTTTTGATGATGGCTCTAGTTGAATGTCACGCCTGAAACGTTGGTCTTCGCCATCCGGAACTGATTTCGGGGCCCTTAGGAAGACTTCGATGTTTCTCCTCCTGCTCGCCTGCTAAATGCAGCCGTTGTTTTTTATGCCTTCTTTTTGTCGGGCCAAATGCGTGCGTAACCGTTAGCGATTTCGTTTTTTGCACGCGCGACTGATGGGCCTTTCCCGACGTTCCGTTGGACCGACATTCGAGTATTTATTTTTTGTATTGGAGTATTTGCAATGGACAAAGTACGTAATGTGTTCGAGGCGATCCTGAAGTACGGTCACGACGAGGACTTCTACCCAGATGCTCCTGAAAGCTTCGAGCCCACCGCTGCTCCAGCTGGATCGCCCGAGAAGATCGAAATCCTCCGCAGCCGCGTTGAACTCGGCCTGCCACTCTGGCACGACGAAGACCGGGTCGACTACAGCGGTTTGATCGGTGCCATTCGCCCACGCGAATAGGCTCGAGCGGCCGGGTGGGTCGCAATGATGGCTGAAGACTGAGCAACGATTGAATCAAGAACGGTTTGGCTGGGAGGCTGATGGAAGTCCGCGATTACCCGCGGCTCCAGTTGCGCGAAGCGAAAGCTGATCGCTGCACAGCCCCGCCAAGCCCCAAGACAATTCGATCTCTCCAAAAGGGAACGCCGCACCTGCTTGCGACGTTCCCTTTTTTCGTGCGCTCGTGTCAATCGGTTAGTCGAGCCCCATAGAGCCGCTGAGCGCACGAAAAAAGGTGAGCCTCAACCGGAGTGAAGCTCACCTTGAATGTTCGTTGCCTAAGGCTAGTCGACTAACTGTCTCGCAGAAAGCGAGGCGATTACTTCACCTCGTAAGCCTCGGCAAATGCCTTACGCTGGGCAGCCGCTTCATCAGCAGCAGCTTGGGCGGCGGCCACCTTCTCTTGCATCGCCTTGGCAGCGGCTTCCTTTGCGGCGAGCATCTCCTGAGCCTTCTTTTGCTCGGCTTCTGCTTTCGCATACTCGGCCTGCAGAGCGGCCAGTTTGTCGGCAATTGCCTTGGCAGCGGCTGCTTTGTTGGCCATCTCGGTGGCAGCAGCGACGCGTTCAGCTTCGGTTTGTGTGGCGGCTGTGGTGCTGGCGGCTACTTCTGCGGCAGCCTTGTCGGCTTCCGCCTGCAGTTTGCCAGCCATCGCATTGAACTCTGCCAGTTCGGCCTCGATCTTAGCGAGCTTTTCCTTGGTGGCATTCACGGCAGCAGCAGCGGCATCAGCCGCCACCTTCTTAGCGGAGATTTGCGGTTCGAGATCGGCTCGCTCTTTGGCCTGCTTATCAGCTTCGGCTTTAGTGGCGGCGATTTCCGCTTCGGTGGTTTTCATCGCCGCCGCGATTTCTTCGAGCTTCTTTTTCGTGGCATCCACAACAGCTTGGGCATCGGTGGCAGCTTTGGCAGCCGCGGCGAGTGTATTGGCGGCCTTGGTGAGGGCTTCACCCTTCATCGCAGCGGCTACGGCGGCCTCGGCCTTCTGCTGGTCGGCCATGGCAGCGGCGGTTGCGGCTGCAGCAGCTTTCTCCGCCGCAGCAGCAGCTTCTGGCTTTTGTTCGGCGGCGAGTGTGTCGGCTGTTTTCTTGTCGTTGGCGGCGGCCTCGGCAGCAGCCTTCGCGGCAGCGTCACGTTCACCGGCAAGTTTGTCGGCGGCAGCCTTTTCGTCGGTAGCAAGTTTGGCGGCAGCTTCGGCAGCTACCTTGGCATCGGCCGTGGTTTTAGCGGTGGCGGTCGATGTTTCTAGTTCCTTGGTCTTAGCCACTTGATCGGCAGCCAGTTGCTGCATTGCAGCGACGGTAGCGTTGTACTTGTCAGCGGCGGCTTTGACGACGACATCTTTATCGGTGGCTTGCTTCGTAATGACAGCCAGTTCCGCAGCGGCATTGGCAGCCGCTTGTTCGGCCGGAACAATCGCTCCCTTGGCCGCTTCCACTTGCATCACCAGCGTTGGCGGGTTGGCTGCAAGGGTACCGATTTCTTTAGTTTCCTCGGTGTCCCAAACACGAACGTTGCCGAGCCAGTCGCCACCGATCACGCGTTTGCCATCGTGGGTGAAGACCGTTTGCAAAGCCGATTCGCTGAACGCCGGAAAGTTCTTCAGGGCATTTCCATCACCGCTCCACGACTTCACTGTGTTATCGCGACCAGCCGAAGCGATTCGGCCGTCGTGTGTGAACGAAACGCAGAACGCTCCGCCACCATGGGCAGGCCAGCTCTTGATGGCGTTACCTTCGTTCATTTCCCAAAGCTTGACGGTTCCATCTTCGCCGCTCGAGGCGAGCACGTTCGAGTCGCCACGCCAAGCTACGTCGCAAACGCCACCCGTGTGGCCGCGTAGGCTGAGGTATTCACGCGCTGTGTCAGCTTCCCACACAAACAGGCCACCGCTTCGATCGCCCGTGGCGAGCAGCACACCATCGGGGCTGAACTCGAGGCTGTAGACCCAATCGGTGTGTTTTTTGATTTCGTGAAGCAGTTCGCCCGTAGCTGTCGAGTAGATGCGAACCATTCGCAAAGGTCCGCCGAGGGCGACCATCGACTGATCGAGGTTGATATCAGCGGCGAGAACCGCATCGAGTTCATCACCGATCTTCGCGAGGCGCTTGCCGGTCTTCACATCGTGGAGTGCCACGCACCCCGAGTGTCCACCACGACCACCACCGATCAGCAGCACACTTCCGTTGCGGCTGAAGCGGAGCACGTGAGGAATCCCTTCGGGGAACGGAATCACGCCGAGCAGTTCGAGCGAATCGGTGTTGTAAAGAGCAACCTGCTTTTGACCCGCCACAGCAGCCAGCGGAGCCCAGGGGCTCGTGGCGATCGCGGTTACTGCGCCAGCACGGGGGGTGAACATCACCGGTTGCTTGAACACCGACTCGGGCATCGCAGCAGGCCCTTCGGGCTTACCGGTGCTCGATGTTGGCGCGAGAGCTAGGTTGTTCTTCTTTTTGATAACCGCTTTCGATCCGCTGTTTTCAAGTGCCCCTTGCTCGATCCACTTGCTCAGGATGTCGAGCTTTGCCTGCGCAATTTTGTCTTGATTGGGGGGCATGATCGGCTCTTCGTTGTGGCTCACCAGAGCCCACAGCCGACTGCTTTCGAGATCCCCGGCCAGCACGACTTCGCCGCTACTGCCACCTTCCATCGTTTTGGCATACGAATCGAGGATCAAACCGCCCTTGGCTTGTCCTTGGTTATGGCACGAGAAGCAATGCTCGCGAAGAATCGGACGGACGTGATCGTCGTAGGTTACTTTGGGGGTCGCTGGATCGGCAGGCTTTGCCTCTTGAGCAGACGCCATACTTCCGGCCCACAGCGAGCCCACAACCACCGACCACAATGCCAGGTAACGCATATCCGAACCACTCCCCGCGAGAGACTGTCGTGCTGAACTCTTCAGAAGATTCTTGGCACTTCCTAAGGAACTCAGCAAAAACTCTTTCACGATAGTTTACTTACTCTTCTCAACACTCGGCCCAAAATTGCGAGGAGATTCAACAGAATCTCCTCGCCGCAGCTGCCTGCTGGCGACTAGTGATTAAACAGGAACTCGCGCGAGTTCAGGATCGCCCAGAAGCAGTCTTCAAGCCCCAGTTGTGGGTTCTCCGCTTGTCCCACGACTGCCAGGAGACGTTCGGTCTCTTCTGCAGTTGGCTTGCGGCTGAGGGCGCGAATGTACAACGCTTCAATCACTTCGGGTGGCGTCTTGCCTGCATCGAGCAACTTCTTCACCACCTGCCCTGCCCCAATCTTGCCTTGAATCGTGCTGCCATTGAGCATGTGCAAGGCTTGCGACAAGGTGGGCTCGGTCTTGGCTTCACATGCACAAACGGTATCACGCGGTGCGCGTCCGAAGGTGGTGAGGAAGTAGTTGCTGGTTTGACCGTTGGCGATTTGCACTGCTCGCGAACCGAGAGGCAAACCATTGAACTTGTCCTGCGCGTCGGTCACTTGGCAGATGCAGTCGAGCAGCATTTCTGCAGGGATACGCCGGACGTTACCGTGAGCGAAGTTCCGCTCGTCGGTCATGTTGCTTTCGTTTCGCTCGGTCGACCGCTGATAGGTTTGCGAAGTGCAAATATCACGCACCAAACGTTTGAAGTCGTAGTTGTATTCCACGAGCTTTTTTCCCAGTTCATTGAACAACTCAGGGTTGCTCGCTGGATTGCTAACGCGGATGTCGTCGATCGGTTCGACAATGCCCTTGCAGAAGAAGTGCGACCAAACTCGGTTAGCAACACTCGTGGCAAAGTAAGGGTTGTCGGTGGAAGTGAGCCACTTGGCGAGAGCCTCACGGCGATCCATCCCATTGAGTTCTGGCTCGATTCCGCCGAGGAATTTAGGCTTCATCACCCGATTGCCGACTGGGTGACGCACATCGCCGCCTCCACTGTTGAACACGATTTGCTCGCGTTCGTCTTCCGCTTGCTTGCGGCCAATTTGCGAGAAGAAGGCAGCAAATCCGTAGTAGTCGTCCATCGTCCAGCGATCGAACGGATGGTTGTGACACTGGGCGCACTGGGTGCGAATGCCCATGAAAACCTGGGCGACGTTTTCAGATACCTTGAGGGTGTCGCGCTCGATTTGGTAGTAGTTGGTCGGTGGGTTTTTGAACGTTCCCCCCGAAGCACTCAGCAGCTCTTGCACCATCTTGTCGAGCGGCACGTTCGTGGCGATCTTGTCGGTGAGCCAGCTGCTGTAGAGAAACGCCGACTTCACGCTCACTTGGTTCGTCGACTTGATCATCAGGAGTTCCGACCACTTCATGGCCCAGATTTCGGAGAACTCTTTCTGACCGAGCAAGCGATCGACCAGCTTTTCACGCTTGGTTGGATCGGCGTCGTTCATGAAGGCGTGATACTCTTCTTCGGTCGGCAATTTCCCGGTGATATCGATCGTTGCTCGACGGAGGAACTGCTCGTCGGTGCAGAGTCCGCTGGGGAGCAAACGAACCTTGCGGAGTTTGTCGCCGACAAGTTGATCGACGTAGTTGCCGGTCACTTCAGGAGCGGTGTACTGCAGGTCCTTCGGCAGGACGAGAACTTGATTGCCCACTGTGTGCGTTTCGAAGCGAGCCATGATGAACGCTTCGCCACGTGAAGCGGCTGTCACCAAACCATCCACGCTGATCGGAGCACTGTTGTCGTTGTTCGTCATGAAATTGACGAGCGACGTGATATCGCGATCGGTTCCATCGGCATAACGAGCCACAGCAATGAATTGCTGCGTTGCTCCTTCACCTTCGAGTACAGCCGACGGGGGATAGAGGTCGACCCCCAGCACTGCCGGTGTTGGACCGGGATCGTTCACTGCACCAGCTTCGAGCCAGCGGAGCAGTGTCGCGTTGTACTCGCTGTCTGCAGCAAAACGCTTGCCACCGGTGTGAGGCACGGCGCCGATTGACTTCTCGATGAGCAAACTATCTTTGGGGGAAGCAAGATTGATGCGGCGGGCACCAATTTCGCGAGTGATGCGGAAGTAGTCTCCCTGCGGATCGAACCCGAAGAGCGACAGACGGAAACCATCTTTACCACGTGCAGCACCGTGGCAGCTGCCGGTGTTGCAGCCAGCTCGCAGCAGCACGGGCATGATGTCGAGTTGGAAGCTTACAGGGCGATCGACCACTGCATCCTTCACCGTGATGGTGGAAGCAGCTTTGAAGCCTTGGTACTCGACTTCGAGGGCCGTTTGGCCATCGGCAACGGGCGTCAGGACATTCTTGTCGAGCTTGCAAAGATTGGGGTCCACCACTTTGACCGAAGCAGCGGCGGTGACATCGAGTGTCACACCATCCTTGCGTGTCGCCACCACGATGAACCGCTGCAAATCGACCTTGGTCGACAGGTGGACATCGGGTGGATAGACCTGCACATCGACAATCGTTGTGTCGGCAATAGCCACACTTGCCCCAAGGACAAGGATCGCTAGTGAACCAAAAGCGAAGCGGCGAAAACTCTCGAGCATCTCTTCGGACTCCGACTCAAGTGTGACTTCCAAACATCATCCAGTGACGTGAGTGGAAGTTTGCGTATAGCAGGCTGTATCGACAAATTTTGCAGTGGTGGAAATTGGCAGAACCGACGCTGGGTTACTTGCCCATCGCTTGTTCTTTTTCGAGGCGAAGCTGTTCGAGGCGCGATAAACGCTTCATCGGTGGTGCTTCAGCGGCGGGCATTGGCATGGGCATCGGAGCCGCTTGCGCCATGGGCGCTGCAGGCTTCGGTGGGAGTGGTGCATCGACTCGAATTTCACCGGTCCCGAGCGTGTGGGTTACGAGTTCCCCTTCGACCGGGAAGGTGGTGACGCAGACCAGCGAGTTGTACTTCCCTGGACGAGCATCAGCCGCCGATTTCACCTTGATGAGGATCTCGGTGGTGTCTTTGTTGAATTCGACAGGACCGTCGACCGTCACACCGGCAGGAAGTCCCTTGAGTTCGCACTTGGCGTTGCCTGCAAAGTCGGCCAGCTTCTCGACCTTCACCAGCACGTCGGACTCTTTGCCTTGCTCTACCGCCGACTTATCGAACGTGAACTTGTAGAACTGATCGGTGATATTGAGGTCGATGAAACCGGTGGCGACTTCGAAGCTGCCACCACCACGACGACCACGCTGCTGATCATTTTGCATCGCCCCGGGATCGCGAGCGCGACCGAGTGCAACGATTTGCCAAGATCCTATAGCGGCACCACCGTTGGCAGTGAGTGGAATCAGAGCTTCGTTTTGCCCTTCAGGAATCGTGATATTGCTCGACGAGGCCACACCGGGTGGGTTGTAGAGCAACTGCACGCGAATCTCGCCGGTGAAACCTTCCGCACGTGTCGCAACCACCTTCAGGTCGATCGAACCGTTGCGAACTAGCGGAGCTTTCGGCTGTACGAGATCGAGTTTGAACGGGATTTCTTCCGAGAGAACGACAGCCATGCGATCGCTGTCGTGTCCCCAAACATCGCTGTTGTTGTTGCCACGAATCAACATCGTGCGCTGACGGAACTTGCCAGTCACATTGACGTTGGGATCGGTTGATTTTCCGGTGAGTGGAACCAGAGCCCCAGCGGGTGCAGCATCGGCAGCGGCGGTGAAGAGGACCGGCACTTCGTTGCGATTGCCGGTGAACGGTGGAAGCTGAATGCTCATTCCTGGTGGAAGATTCTGAGCTTCGAGTGTGATATCGCCACCGAAATTTTGACGCTGAGCCGAAACCATCACCGCCATCCGATTTCCCTTACCGACAGTGAGGGTGGTGGCGACGTAGCGTTCACGCTCGGGGAGTGAAAAGATCAGCTCGGGCTGAACGGGCGAAAGCTCGACGCGATAGACATAGGTCGGTCCGCCCGAATTCAAGTGATCGCGCACCGAGACGAAGTAGATGCCATCGCTGGGAACGTTGAATCGCAAATAGCTGTCGGGTCCACCGGAGTCGTCGTTGTTGGCGATCGATTGACCTTTGTCATTCAGGATTTGCAGCACGCTATCGAGTGGCGAACGAATCGGCATGCGGGCAAACACACGCACTTCGTATGCTTGTCCTTGCTTGGCTTCGAACTTAAAGAGGTCGACATCCCCTGGTTCACCGATCACACCATTCATCGCGCCCGGTGCTGCAGCAGCTGAAGCATTGGCGATTTCGTGATTGGGTTCCGCTTCGAGGTAGTTATTCAGGTCGACCACGCGAATTGGATTGGGGGAAGGAGCGATGCCGCGATCATCTTGGGCAAAGAGTTCGCCGCGGCCAGTTTCATCGCCTGCAGGAATGGTCACTTCGGTGGTGAACTCGCCACCGGCATCTCCGAGCCACTTCACTTGCAGCTTCTCGCCCGGCTTACCACCAGCAGGAAGCACGGCGGTGGGGCGTGGGAAAGAACCGACGTGCATGCGGTAGGCAGAGCCGCCACCATAAGCACTTTCACGAACTTGGATGATGTACTTCCCAGTAGTGGGAGCGACGATCGAGCAGAGTGCATCTTGATTCAGCAGCGGAGCATCATCGCTGCGCGACAGCTCAAAACGTTCGGCGTTGAGAATCGCGACGTAGGGATCGAAGTAAGAATTTCCGAGACGCAGCGCTTCGATTTCGACACTCAGTCGCTGCCCCTCTTGGAGGTCGACCGAGTAGTAGTCGACATCTTCATTACCGACGCTGCCCGCCACCGTGGTGTTCAGGCTCACCGCTTGAGGTGTAGCGAAATCGTTATTGGGTTCGACTTCTTTGGTTTCGCCGAGGGCACCGACGGTGAAGGTCTTAATGCCCGACATGCCCGAAGGAGATCGGAGTCGCAGGGCGTGAATTCCGAGGCGGCAATCTGCGGCTACAGCGATTTTGGCCTTGGCTTGGTTGTCGCCACTCTTCTCGAGCGACTGCACGGTGAAGCCAGGTGAATAGAACATCACCTCGACCGCTTCATCGCACTCGTTGCCGCTGAAGATCACCTCGACTTCGGTGCCACGCTGCACACCAACCGGGCTGATGCTGCTCAGCTGCGGGTGGACAGCCGACGCTGGCGAGACCAGCGTGGAAGCCACGAGCACGAGCGACGCTAGGCCGCAGATCAGTGAATTCGCGAACGACTTAAGTTGAGGGGTGCTCATGTTGGCAGCAGACTCCGAAGTCGGATCAAGCGGCTTTCGAAAGCGAGCAGCGGGGCGCAGCAGGGTTTGCTACGACAATCGCGCCGGTTCGATTTCGGAACGTTGGTCAGAAGGTTGGGTGGGAGTTCGTGGCGGGGATGCTCAAAACGCCTTGCTCTTGGAGCAAAACCACCGAGCACGGGGAACTCATGCACAGGAAGTACATCTAGTGTAGTCGAGAATGCTGAATTTCTGCAGCATTTTCCGAGGCTAAAGAGCCATTTTTCGGCTCCATCCCGATCCTTCGAGAAGACAGCGGCTGGTAGCGCTCGGCCGCCAACCGCTGTGAGAGAACTTCGGGCTAGCGTGGCCAGCCCCGACCGCTCTACTGCCTCTAGCAAGAGCGATCCGATTCGTAATCGATTTATTCCGCAAGCAAGCTCAGCTCAAGAGCATTCGCTTGGCAGAACGATCGATGCATGCACTCTTACGAGATGAGTGGCTCGATGATCTTGCCACCGTCGACGATTTCGATCGGGCGATCACCGGGAGCCATCAGTTCCTTGTCAGCCACAATGCCGAGCTGGTGATATACAGTCGTGGCCAGATCTTCTGGACCAACAGGGTCGCTGTCGGGTTCCGAAGCGGTGCTGTTGCTGGCACCGTAGATCATGCCACCCTTGATACCACCACCAGCCATCATCACGCTGAACACCTTAGGCCAGTGATCGCGACCAGCCGTCTGGTTGATCTTTGGCGTACGACCGAATTCGCTCGACACGAGCACCAAGGTGCTGGCGAGGAGACCTTGACGGTCGAGATCCGAAATCAGAGCCGACAAACCTTGATCGAGCGATGGCATTTGGTTCTTCATGCCAGCGGTGATGTTGTCGTGCATGTCCCAACCACCATAGGTGAGGGTCACAAAACGAACACCAGCAGCCACCAACCGGCGGGCCATCAGCATCCGCTGACCGGCGGTGTTGCGACCGTATTCATCACGCAGAGCAGCTGGCTCGGCATCGATATTGAACGCTTCGCGAGCTTGCGGCGAGCTGATCAGGCTGTAAGCACGATCGTAGAACGTGTTCATCGCACCAACGTTGTCGGACTTGTCCTTCTTCACGAAGTAGTCGTTCACTGCTTCGAGTGCCGAGCGGCGGCGAGCAAAGCGAGCTTCATTCACGTCGCCAGGCAGGTTCAGGTCGAGCACCTTGAATCCACCGTTGGCTGGATCGCTGCCGAGGCTAAACGGAGCGTAGGACGAACTCAAATAGCCATTGCTGGCATATTCATTGGGGACGCCAGGAACGCAAACGTAAGGAGGCAAGTTGTTGCGAGGGCCATATTCGTGGCTCACCACGCTTCCCATGCTGGGGAACGTCAAAGCTGGGCTGGGGCGATAGCCGGTGAACATGTTGTGCGTGCCACGTTCGTGGGCAGCTTCACCGTGCGTCATCGAGCGGATAACCGCCAGCTTGTCGGCCAGCTGCGAAAGCTTCGGGAGCGTTTCGCTGAAGATATCGCCCGTGTTGGTCTTGATCGGGTTGAGTTCGCCGCGATATTCGATCGGCGAATAAGGCTTGGGATCGAACGACTCTTGATGGGCCATACCACCGGGCAGGTAGATATGGATCACACTCTGGGCCTTGGCCTGAATGAAGTCGTAGTTCTTGATTTCCGCTTGGGCACTTCGCATCTCGAAGAAGTTGGCCAGCGAAAGACCAAGGCCACCAACTGCGCCGACAGTGAGCATGTTGCGGCGGCTCAAGCGATTTCCACTGCAGGTCATCGGAAGACTCCAGGTATTTCGTTCGGTGGGATATTCGGGCGGGTTGTGTTCGAGGCTAAAGCGCTGAGTGTGAGAACAAGATCCCTCAGGACATAATTCTCAGCACATACTATGTCGCCATCAAGCAGCTGGTTACGAGAAATCGAGTCCACAATTGTCCGCTGGGAACAATCATGCCTACGAGGAAAAGCTCGCAAACTCTGCAACCAAGGCGGGATAGAACATGCGTTCGAGCGTGAAGCTAGCCGTCAGGAGAGGATCCTGGGAGGGACAGAAGACAGCATCATCACGCCGATTGTGGCCGGGAACGCGCCCTTCCACATCCACAGAGATTATCGACTCCCAACGCAGTTGTCAAACTTGATGGGTTATCAATTTTTCAAGAATTTCCCGGTCAGGGGCCAGTGCCAGCGGGGACCCGCCAGCGAATGTTCCGCATCCACAATCAGCCATCACACAACTGGCAATAAGTCGGCCGGCTCGACCGATCACCAATCTGCAACGACTCCCATTGCTTCTGCGGTCAGGTGTGCACGCATCGCTAGACTTGCCAGGGAAGTCGGTCCGACGGCTATCGGAAGGGGGGACGATACCGTCGGTGTCAAACTTCGCCTTGGCCGATCAACGCCAAACTGCCACTGGCCCCCATGGCTGATTCACCACTCGCCCCACTTGCCAAGACTGTTAGAGAGACCACCTAACAGATTCTCAGGCAAATACTTAAGGCGATTTGTCGGCCACATATCGGCGCGACGTGGCCAGGAATCACTGAGGGGAGGAACGACCGACCAGGCCACTCTCGAGGCTGGCCGGAAGGGACGACTAGCCATCGATCTCGATGGTCGTAAGTTCCTTGGCAGCAGCCAGTTCGTGCGGCTGAAGCTCTTCCCGCAACACCAGCACGTTCGGCGGAGCCTCGATCCCCAAACGAACCTTGTCCCCCGAAACTCGCACAACCGTCACGATGATCGAATCTCCAACGCGGATCCGTTCGGCTTCTTTACGTGATAACACCAGCATGGGCTTGCCCTCCGTGGCCACTCGTAAGTGGCTGGCTTTCTTAAGTTTGCGTTATTTTTGTGAATCCAAGTTTGGGAACTGCTCGGCTGCCAAGGCCGGCATGCTGTTGGCAGGGCATGCTCGGCTATCTCGGCTCGGGGCAGTTCGTCGTCTTCTCTAGCTTGTCTAACCAACCTGCCCGCCTTCCTGGTGAGGAAGACTAGGCTGCGACGCATGCGAGCTTGGGAGCTCGGACCAACTGCGTCTTCTGAATCCGCTCGCCGGTCGAACCGTAGAACAGCACGGTGTTCCGATCGGTTTCCCAGATGGCGGTCAGCTTCACACTGCGAGGACCGTGCAGGCAAAAGAAAATGCCGCAAGGTTGATCGCCGCGTACCAGCATTCGTTCAGTGATTTCAAAAGCTCCCAGTTCCAATTGATGTAAGTCGCACAGGGTGTGGTGAACGTAGTGTCGCAAGTCACTGAGGTCACCGATCTGGAGGGAGTGCATTGTCATGGTCGCGCAGAACTCCTTGGCGCGGGATGATTCGAGGGCCGTAGAAGGCTGCGCTGTGGGGGTAAGCTAGGCAGCCTGAGATGATTGTCGGCAGAATTACCTATCGGCAATTCAGTGCGACTTGTATGAATAGGAAGACTGCGAAGTTTAAGAAGTTCGCGAAGACGACGTGATGGTTATTCCGTCGCGCGATGCTCGGGTCGCATGCCCGGTGAGGCGTCACTCCGAATCTTGAGTGACACCTCGTTTGAAATGTCATTTTGCTGCGCAAAACTTGCGCCAAAGCGCAACTTGCGCGCGCTCACGCGCGCCCCTCCAGCGGTCGCGCAGTCACTCGCTTCACTCCCCTTCGATTTCGATCCCGCCGATCTCGGTCCCGGGTGGCAGCTCTTGCACCTGCAGATGAATCTGACCGAGCATACCAAAGTGCACCTGCATGTCGGTCGCTTCAAAGTTGTCGGCTTCCAACGAGCCACCCAGCACCAGAGGAACGGACGGGCTGAAGACTTCTCCCGCGCTCAGCTGTTTGCCTTGCGACAGAATGCTTCCCACCAGTTGCGGCTGAAACCAAGTGTTCGCATTTTCCTTCTGCACCATCTTTTGTTTGAAGTCGTCGACCGTCGCCGCGACCTCTTCCAGTTGTCCCGAGACGGTGCTCATCCAAAAGACACGACCATCGGCGTGTCGCAAAAACAGATCCCCCATCGAACTGATCACCACCGGTTCGTACGACACATCGACGAGCCAGCGCCACTCCGAGAGGAGCATTTCGAAATCGATCCCTTGAGGCGAGACCGTCAATTCATTCCAAGTAATGCGCATGGAGAGAATGCCTTACCGAAGAAAGAAGAGAGGAAGTAGAGCGCAGCGACACACGCATTTATTTAGGCTCAACCATTCAGCCAGATCAGTTCCATGGAGAGACGAGCGTACGTGTGTCCTACCCTCGCCTCCAGTTCCTCGCGCTGCCCGTTACTTCACATACCGATTCCAGGCCGAGACAATGTCCCCTTTTTTCTCGTCCCCTTCGTGAAAGAGCACGCGATAGCGAAACGCAATCGACTCCCCTTTCTTCAGCACGTGACTTCCATCCCCTTCGGTCACGGCTTTGAAATCGTGGAGACCAAATGGATTGGCAGCGAACAGACCATACGTCCGGACATGCCAGTGTGTGGGGTGCCGAAAGCTCGTGGGATGATTCAAAATCGCAATCCCAACCTGCTGATCTTTCACCAGTCCGCTGTAGTCGACCCACGCCGCTGGCTTGCCCCACGCGGCATCGTTGATCTGCCCTTCGCTATTGAAAATACGCCCTTTTTTCGCGGCATCTTTGATGTCGGCCCGCATCGACTCAGCTACACGGATGCCAAACATCCCTTCCTTTGTGTCGCCAAACTTTACATCCTTTTCGCTGGCCGTCAGCACGATATCGAAATCGATATAGCGGCCGGAAGGATCGACCCCAAAGCGGAGCGTGCGTTGGTCTTCGAGCAGCTTTTCACCCGTGGCATTTTGCCAATCGTTTTTCGTGACGATCGTGGCCACGTCGCCCCCTTCGGCCTTCACCAGTTCCTTCTGCACAATGTTGCCGTGACCTTCGGTCTCGTGCCAAAAGCTGACCCCATCGACATCGCCGTGAGTGAACCAAAACGAGCGCTGATGAATGTGATCAGTCGCTTCTCCTTTGTCCCCTTCGCGGAGTGGATAAGCGCGCGTCATCTCTAGTTCGTGAGGGCCATGAATGGGCCACAGCACGGGTTTGGCGCCCGACTTGAAGTGATAGGTGGTGAAGAGTTTGTCCCCGACGAGCACATCGATCGAAGCCTCGTTTTTCTTCACCGAGACTTCTTCTCCCTCTGCCGTGTGGCAAGAGAAAACGACAAGTCCCAGGACAACCGTTGCGCGCAGCAACGCAGCAAGTGAGCAGCGCATAAAAAAACTCCGGGAGAGAGTGATCGAGGTCACAAAAGTGCCTAGATCGTAATGTCACCGGAGGGGAGGTTCCACCACTTGAAAAGGAGAAATGGTGGATTCGCAGAAATCGCCCAGCAGCGCTCGGCGATTGATATAGTTTGCTCCGCCGCTTAACGCATCGTGGGTGCGGTGCTGCGCGAGGCGTTGTTGCTTGCGCCGGACTTGGAGGCTTCGGCCGGAGCAATTGCCCCGCGGTAGTCGTCGAAACTGACGACGCGGAAATCGCGCATCTGGTCACCCACCTTCGCGATCTGGCGGCGATCCTCGCCCGAGAGCTTCCAGTTATAAAGATGCGTGCTACGGACGACGAGCTTCTTCGAGAAGCGGCCACCATCGGTGATCGTTCGTGTGATTTCGCTCGGCAGCAGATCGTGATCGGCCAGAGCCTTGTTGAGCGCCATGCGCGAACCGGGTGGCAAGTTGCCACTGCGGGTGCTGTTGAGTCGGGCATACCAATCGGCAAAGTTGCGATAGAAGCGAACGCTCTCGATCTGCTCGGGAACCGTTCCGACGGCGCTGTATTCAATCGGCTTACCAGCAAGGCGCAGGTAGCTCACCTTCATCCCTTTTTCGTCCGCCGTTTCGTGCGTCACCGCGAAGTTCGGCTGTGCTGCCGCCGCGAAGATCGGGTTGGGATCTTGGGCTGCATATTGCTCGAGCTGAAACGTGTAATCGAGCACATCTTGGGTCTTGACCACGGCCCGCACCTGGCGGTCGATATCGAGCAGGGTGAACTCTCCCCGATGTGGATCGAAGACAGTGGTTTCGCTCTGCTTACCGATCAAAAAGTCGTAGACCAGACCGTCGGCAAACAGCGTGAGCGACTCGACGATCGGTTCGGTTTCTTCGCCGACAAAGACTTCGGTATCGATCCGAAATTCTTGCGCGGTAATGCTTTTCATCGTCAGCGGCGCGGCCCAAAGCAGGGCTACTGCCACGAGCATTCCGATACGAACCGTCACTCCAGATACCAGCATCGCCGAGTCCTTCCGGCTGAGATTCATCCTGTCTAAAAGTCGACCAGCGATCGACTTTTCGCCTAGTTGAGGTGGGAGCGTAGCAAGGGTCACGCGCTGGGTAAAGATCAATCGCCCCATGGCAGCCACTAGCAGGCTGCTAGCTCACGTAGACGTCATGCGCCGGACAGGTGGCTGTGCTCAGCGCAGCGCAACACAGTTCAGAGGTAGCTTGCGATTCTTGGCCGGTGGAACCGGCCCTACTATTTCGTCTATCGATCAATGTCATTCTCAGCTGCGATTCACACTGCTGGACAAGCCAGCAGGGCCACCCAAAGACACTGACATTGCTCGATAGCCGGACTACTAATTACGTGTTTCGACACGTTTTCCGCTGGCGCAAATCTGCGCAACGATTCCCCAAACGGCCAGAAAAACGAGGCCGAGGGCAACATTCGTAAGATCGACCGACATCGGGCTGCTCCAAACCAGTGGGGGGAGTTGGTTGCCAGCAAGTGGCGTGGAGTTCTTCAGGCCAGCAGCGTGCGGGGAGCACCGGCGCTGGTCGCTTCGACATCATCGACCATTCGCGCCCCGATTCCTCACCGAGTCGCTTGCTCGCCGCACCACCGGCACGATCCCAATGTCCGTAAAAATCGCTTCCCCTGGGCCTGCACGGGTCGGAATTGTTGTCCCCCCCACGCTCCCCAGTTAGGATGGGGACTATTGCAGATTCTGCCCCGCCGTTTTACCCCGCGTGCCGAGAACCGCCTCCATGAAAAGCTCACGATCACCAGCCGTGGGGATCGATCTCGGGACCACTTTCTCGGTGATCGCCAGTCTCGATGATCTAGGGCGACCACAAACGCTCATCAACGCCGAAGGGGACAAGATCACCCCCAGCGTGATTTTCTTCGAAGGGGAGAACGTCGTCGTCGGCAAGGAAGCGGCCAAAGCGATCGCCACCGATGCCGAGCAGGTCGCCGAATGCTCCAAACGCGACCTCGGCAGCCGCTTCTTTCACAAGTCGATTGGTGGTCGGCAATATCCCCCCGAAGCGCTCGAAGCGTGGGTCCTCAATAAGCTTCGCAAAGATGCCGAGAAACTGGTTGGCAAGCTCGACAAGGTGGTAATCACCGTCCCGGCCTACTTCGACGAAGTCCGCCGCAAAGCGACGCAAGATGCTGGCTATATCGCCGGCTTCGAAGTGATGGACATCATCAACGAGCCAACCGCCGCTGCTGTCGCGTTTGGCTTTCAGCAAGGCTTCATGCGGGCTGATGCTTCGACGACCGACCGCAAAAAGATCCTGGTCTACGACCTCGGCGGCGGCACGTTCGACGTCACGGTGATGGAGATCGGCGGGCGTAATTTCAACGCCCTGGCGACTGACGGCGATGTACAGCTCGGTGGTAAAGACTGGGACAGCCGACTGGTCGACTATGTCGCGGAAGAGTTCCTGAAGAAGCACCACATCGATCCGCGCGAAGAACCCAACTCACTCGGTCGCCTCTCGCGCGAATGCGAAGAAGCCAAACGAACACTTTCGGCCCGCATGAAGGTAACGATTCCTTGCGATTACCTCGGGAAAGCGATTCGGGTCGAGATGACTCGGCAGACGTTCCACGAGATCACGCAGGACTTGCTGGTCCGGACCTCATTCACCACGCGGCAAACCTTGAGCGCGGCGGGACTCGCCTGGAGCGATATCGACCGGGTGCTGCTGGTGGGTGGCTCGAGCCGCATGCCAGCGGTGGTCGACATGCTCCGCGAACTCTCGGGCAAAGAGCCCGATTGCAGTGTCTCGCCCGATGAAGCGGTGGCGCATGGTGCCGCTTTGCACGCCGGTCTACTGCTGGCTCATCACGAGGGAAAAAGCCCGTCGTTTCGCATTCGGAACGTCAACTCGCACAGCCTCGGCGTCGTCGCCACCGATGCCAAAACCAAACGCTCGCGGAATGCCATTCTGATTCCTCGCAACACGCCGCTGCCGGTTGTCGCGCGGCGCGTTTTTCGGACGCAGCGGGCAGCGCAGAAATCGATTCTGGTGCAGATTGTCGAAGGGGAAAGCACCTCGCCCGACGATTGCAGCCAGCTCGGCAAATGCTCGGTTCGCAACTTGCCGACGAATCTTCCTGCGCAGTCGCCCATCGAAGTCCGCTTCCGCTATGAAGAAAATGGTCGACTCACCGTCACCGTGCAGGTGGAAGGTTCCGAAGGGGCGCTCAGTCACGAGATCAATCGTGAGAACAGCCTGACGCGCGATCAGCTCGATAGCTGGCGCAAATACATTTCGGGCCTGGGCCCCATCACTCCACCAGCGCCGGCCAATCTGTCGGGTGTACCGCTCGAAAATTCTCCTCGAGCCATCGCCGAAACGATCGACTATTCCCCCGGTTCTGAAGTGAACGCCAGCAAGGGGCAGAAGTCGGCCAAGCAAGCGCAGGCCGAGGAAGCGAGTGAATCGTCGCTGAAAAAACGCTGGGTTTGACCGAGAGGTTGAATCGTGAGGTTGAAGCGCGAGCACGGCCCGATCGAAACTTACGGCAGGCGCGGCTGTCGCGCGGTCGCTGCGGGCGACTGGTCGCGACTCCGGTCGACCATCGTGGGGCTCGACATCACCCCTCGCACAAACGCCAGGATGGTGATCGTCAGCACGCTCGACAGCAGCACGCTCCCCACCAGGCAGACGCCAAAATATTGACTCATCAGCACCAGCGCCGGGGGCTGCAAACTCTTGGGAGCACGCCGCTTCACCGGTCCGATACCTTCGGACATCTGTGTGGCATCTTCGCGCCAGGTGTCCCATTCTCCTTGCGCAACATCGTCGCCATAGATCGCCAAGGCTTGCGAGCGACCGTAGAAGACGCCCCCCGCCACCGAGCCGACGATCGCCACGAAGATCACGATTTCCCACCACTTAGGTTGCATGGCCGCTGCTGCTTACGGGTGTCACTTCGAAACCAAAACCACCATCGCTTCCGCGCGATAAAACCGAGGCTCGGCTGTCGCCCAAGCCTGCTCTATTATCATAGGCTGGAAAGCCCCTCGAGCGATATTGGCGACCGTAACTTGGGGCGCTGGTCGTTGTGGTAGAGTGAAGTGATTGAAGATCGTGTAGTGCCCTCTGCAGAGGATCCCTTATGCCTGGAAAAAATGTACTCGGAGAGAACCTCGTCGGCTGTTGTAGCAAACCGATGACCGGCTTCTATCGCAATGGTCGCTGCGACACAGGGCCCGGCGATGAAGGTGTGCATGTGGTGTGCGCGAAGATGACTTCCGAGTTCCTCGTCTTCTCGCAGCTACGCGGCAACGATCTCTCGACCCCGATGCCAATGTACGACTTCCCGGGGCTCAAGCCGGGGGATTGCTGGTGCCTGTGTGCGGCACGCTGGAAAGAAGCGTTCGACGCCGGTGTAGCGCCGCCGGTGAATCTCGCCGCGACCCACATCTCGGCCCTCGAATTTGCTACGCTCGAAGAACTTTCCGAGCATGCCCTCGACGCCCCCGAAAGTCGCTAGGCAAATGCGCCAGCCTGGCGCAGAACACGCAGCTGCTCGAGCATCAGCCGCATCGAGCGGGCGCGATGACTGATCGCCCGTTTCACCGCCGGTGCAAGCTCGCCAAAGGTGCGGTGATACTCGATCACTTCGAAGAGTGGATCGTAACCAAATCCGCCGGAGCCAGCAGCGACGGGGAGGATGCGGCCATAGCAGCGTCCGACCGCTTCGGCCCGAATATTTCCGGCCGGGTCGGAGAGGACAGCGTGACAGACGTAGTGCGCTCCCCGTTTTTCGAGCGGCACGTGGGCGAGCTTCTCGAGCAGTAGCGCGTTGTTTTTAGCGTCGGTGGCACCTTCCCCCGAGAAGCGGGCGGAATAGACTCCCGGCGCTCCACCAAGAGCATCGACCGCCAGGCCACTATCTTCGGCCAAGACCCAGCGCTTCAGCACCCGCGCTTGCTCGCACGCTTTCAAAGCGGCGTTGGCGGCAAAGGTCTCGCCGGTCTCTTCCACCTCGATCGACTGGGGAAAATCGTCGAGTGTTTGGAGCGCGAAACCTTCGGGAGCGAGCAGTTCGAGCAGCTCGCCGAGTTTCTTTTTATTGCGCGTCGCCACGACCAGCGAGCAAGCCGCACTGGACATCGATTGTTCCCTGCTATTCACAGCCTCGAGCGCGACCGAGCTAAACGGCACCAGATCGCGTAAGCACGTTATTTTAGCAGGGAAACGGCTCTACTGCTCGAGCAACGAGCGCGAATAGGCGGCCGCGATCGAACGCTTGGGAACTTCCACCGGCATCGGCTGCACGTCGAACGGCAGGTTGTCGAGCATGCGTGGCTCGAGCGCGGTTTGCATCTGACCGGGGATCGCCTTCTTTTCGGGACCGTACGACTGAATCACTTTGTAGATTGCCGGATTGATTTCGATATTGCCGCTCGGCAGTGGTGTGCCGACGGTGTCGAACGAACCGACGCAAACGTAGCTCTCGGTGATGTCGTGGAACACATACGCCTCGACCTGACGACGGCGAAGCGATTCGCACAGCTTCGTGGCCTTCTCGGCCGCTTCATCGAGTTTGGACGATTTGCGTTTCGAGATCAGTTTTTCAAACTCGGCCGGCTTCATCGTATCGACACCACGAAACGTGGCGACTTTCACGGTGTAAGCGCCGGGGCAACCGAGGAGCGAGTGAGCGCGCCCTTCGTTCATTTCGACCACAAACGGATCGATACCCTTGGAGACAAACATCTCTTCGGGGAGCAGAGGGTTGCGCGTCACGAAGGCGTTGCCGAGTGGTCCGCGCTGTTTTTTCTCGGCCGACTTCGAGACGAGACGATAAACGTTGCGGAGCTGAGCAAACGTTTGTCCCGACGTTTCGGGATTCGCTTTGGCAAACATCTCGGGCTTGGCATACTTGATCTGCTCGAGCACTTTCTCGACCGCAGGATCTTCGACCGAGCCAAAATTTCCAACAAGAACAGCGACCTCTTCAATCTTAGCGCCGTTGGCGTAACGCATTTTCTTCGGACCACCGAACTGGTTCAAACCGAGTCCGATTTCCGACTTGGTGAAGTCGAAATTCTGTTTGAAAACAAACGCTTCGAGCTGAAAGCGGCTGCGGATTTCGAGGCAGAGCTGATGCGCTTGCTCCTCGGCATTTTCGCCGCTAAACGACGTGCACATGATCATCCAAGGCCCTTGGCCTTGGGTGAGTTCGTAGGTCTTTTTGGGATCGGCTTCCACGTTGCGACGGAATGGGACCAGGGCCATCCACGGAGGGGCTGCCAGGCTGGTGGTCGCGGTGGCGACGAGTAGCAGAAGGCAGAGCGTCGCACGGCAGGCTTGGGCAAATCGCACGTTCATGGAAAAACTCCTCGCTTGGTTGAGTCGCGAAGGAGTATCAAAACGGCCCCCTCGATGCGAGAGCAGTTTTTCGCGGCAGAAATGCCGCCGGAAGAACGCTAAGGGAAGGAGTCAACGAGCCAAGCGAGTTGCTAGCGGCTGCTACTTGCTTCCTTTGGGCTTTCCTTTACCGGAGAGGAAGCTGAGCCAGCCTCCACCCGATTTGCCAGCGCCAGCGGCGGCTGGTTCGGCCTCTTTGGTTTTCTCTTCCGCGCCGAGCGCTTCGGCCAGAGTCACCACCGCTTGCGTGATGCTGGCTCGCGGGGCCTGCTCGATGAGCGGCACACCGTTGTTGCGAACTTCCACCATCGTGCGGTAATCGTTGGGCAACTGCCAGTAGATCTCGCGACCCATCGTCTCCTGGGCCTTCTTCACACTGATCGAGCCGGTGTCGAGACCGACCCGATTCACCACAATCTTCACCTTGTCCTTGAGCCCTTCAGTTTCGCCGAACGACATCATCAGTCGCACGACGTTACGCAGGCACGGCAGGTCGAGCTGGGTGACGAGCAGAATATCTTTCGCGCTCTTGAGCGCCACGAAGTCGGCGGGCGTATAGCCCTTCGACAAGTCGAGGATCATGTGCGTGAAACTGGCCTTCAGCAGACCGAGCACACGGGTGAGATCGTCGGGCGTGATGAGTGCGGTGTCTTGCAATTGCACGGGTCGCGGCAGCAGATAGAGCCCCGACGAGTGCTTGGTGAGCGAACGCTTCAGCAGCGTGAAGTCGAGTCGGCTGATGTTCTGCGCGACATCGACCAGCGTGTAGTCGGGAATGGTGTCGAGGAACACGTCGGCATCACCGAGTGACAGGTCGAGGTCGACCAGCACCACGCTGTTGCGAGGTTCAGCAGCGAGCACACAGCCGAGATTGACGGCGAGACTCGTCGTTCCGACACCACCAGTGGCACCAGCGACGGCAATGACGTGACAGCTGCGGGTGCGACCTTCACCGGCCCCAAATTTTTGGCTACCGATGCGATCGAGGGCGTGGAGCAGGTCTTCGACCCGAATTGGCTGGGTGAGAAACTCTTTGGCACCGGCCCGCATCGCCCGCAGGATCGTTTGTCCGTCGGACGAGCTGCTCACCACCAGGAGCGCACAGTCGGGAGCGCTGATGTGGATCTGTTCGATCAGCTTGAGCCCCTTCTCGGGGTTGCTGTCGATCGAAATCACACCGATGTCGGGCTTGGTCTGCCCAATGACGTCGGCGAAGAACTCGTAGCGCGAGCATTCCGCTTCTAGCCAAACAACATCCATCCCCAGCAGCATGCTTTTGAGCGCATTGCGAGAGGTGTCATTCGGGTCGACGATGGCAAGTCGAAGAACGTTGCTCATTGCGACAAGGGGAAGTGGAGGGGTGGTGGCTTACGAGACAGGACCTTAGCCGGGCGACGAGCATGTGGTCGTCGCGTGCGATCGACGCACCCCACTTCTGCGGTCTTAAGGATGGCAGAAGCCGGGTGACTCAATTCACTCAGCTATCTTACTTTAGGTCGTCATAACCAAGTGGGCCAATGAGTGTTGGCTGAGTTACTGGTGCTGGATTCTGGGGTGCAGCACCAGAATAGTAGGACGGTACTGATTGTGCCGGAGCGGGCTGGGCCACTTGTGGCGGGGCAGGTGTCGGCTGACCGTAACTAACACTGCGAGGCTGCACGCTCATCGCAGGCGACGACGGCGCCGATTGTGCCGTGCGATAGCTTGGTGTGGGCTGTGCTGCTTGAGCAGTTTGGCTCGGCTGAGGACCTGCGACAGGGCGTCGGTTGCTGCCCATCGGTGTCGAAGGACCAGCAGGAACTTCTTCGTAGTGACGCTGCATCTGCGTCCCTTGGAACATGCTTCCTTGAGGAGCACAGTTGCCATTGTTGCAGTTGGCTTTGGGGACTTCGATATAGCCACGTCCGTAGAGTTCTTTGTCGGTGGGGCTGGTCGTCAGCTGACCAGGACCACAGGCAGGGACTTCGCTTGGATCGAGGGCTTCGGTGAATTCGGGGGTCACCATGATGACGAGTTCGACTTCGTTCACCTTCTCGCTCACGCGGCGGAACGCGCCACCGGCCCAAGGGAGATCGGCGAGGAACGGCACACCACGATTGCTGGCTTCCACACGGTTGTAGACCAGACCGGCGATCGCCATCGTTTGACCCGCTTTGATTTCCACAGCGGTATCAGCACCCCGTTGACGGAAACCGGGAACACCGGTCACAGCGTCGCGTAAGCTGGGGTCGATTTCGGTCACTTCGGGACGAACTTCGAGCCGAATGCTACCGTTGCCCAGAACGATCGGAACAAAGTCGATCCGGGTACCGAACTGTTTGTACTGCACGGTGGTGACACCGAGCGATTGCTGCATCGGAATCGGGACTTCGCCACCGACATTGAAGTAGGCGGGACGACCACTCATGGTGACGAGGGTCGGCTCGGCGAGCAGCTTCGCCAGATCGTTTTGACGGAGAGCTTCGAGGAAGCCGTAGAACTGGTTGTTATCGGTGAGGATGCCAAAGCGAACCGTGGCGCCGGTGTTGCCCGTGAGGGTGCCGGGCGTCTGCAGCAGACCACTGACACTTTGGGTCACAAAGTCGTCGCCGTTGAGCTGAGCCCAGTCGAAACCCATGGTCCGGAGCTTCGTGCGCGAAACTTCCATCACCTTCACGTGGAGGAGCACTTTTTGCACACCACCCACGGTCATGTTGTTGATGATCTTGGGGAAGTAGTCTTCCGCCACTCGCGTGATGCTGGCCACCATCTCGGCCTTTGGCACAAAGCCCGAGATGTAGAGGCTGCTGGCGAGGGGACGCAGACGAATCGCCGCGTCGGGAAACTCGTGCTTGAGGATCATCTCCAGCTCTTGGACGTCGGGAATCACAATCAGGTCGAGCGTGGTGACCTGGTCATCGGCATTCCAGACGTTCAGCTGCGTCACGCCACCTTTAACGGCCGACAGCTGAATGCTGTTAGGCGAGATCGGAGTGATGCGCACCAGATCGGGGTTGTTCACCAGCATTTTCGGGACGTCGAACGGAAATTCGACGACGCGGCTGGTGTTGACCGTCATTTCGAGCTTTTCCGCAGGTCCTTGGACCTTGAACTTCACGGCGGCTGGCATGGGGCCAACTCCGGGAAGGCTCATTGGCTGCGAAAACGCAGGTGCGGCAAACGTGAGTGCCACGAGTAGCGCGGGCAATCCTGCCAGCAGGGAGTATCGCTTTTGCAAGCGCCCTGGAGAGTTTGCGATGGCCATCCTTATGCTTCCTTGCATGCGTTGTAAACGCGCTATCGGGACTGTCTTGTTCGTATCGGCTTGGCAGGGTGTGCTGTATCACTCGCGTCCGTAGTACATGCAAGCTCGCCCTCCAAGGCCTCTCGCATATTGCTGCAGATGAAAAATCGAGTGTGGGAAGGTGATTTGGCTCGTGTGGTCTCTCAGGATGCTCGGTCGTGAATGTCGTGGTGTCGGTTCGCTGACGCTATCGCTCCACTCGTTAGTCGACAGGTGGTGCATACGCAGGTGGAGACGTGCCTGCTTCTTCGGTCACAGGCTCCACGGTCACTGGCTCGGCTGATACTGGTTCTTCCAAAGTTGGCTCGGCAGCTGGCGTTGGTTGAGCAGCCGGAGCCACTGGGGCTGGTGCAGGCTCGACCACAGGTGTGGGCTGGCCACCCAGGCTCGTTTCGATTGGGAGCTGCTTGGTGTCTTGCCATTCGTAGGCTTTCACATCAGCAGGGCCAAAGATGTGCATCGTGAAGGCAGGCTTTGCTGGGACAGCAGCCGCTGGTGCGGGGGCTGGAGCAGCAGGCGTGGTCACTTCGGTCAGAAAGCTGTTGATCGGTGCCGGAGCAGCGACTGGTGCCGCTGGTGCGGGCTGCTCTTCATCGCCAAGCGATGCTTTGCCCGAAAGGATTTCCGTGATAGGAGTTACGTCTTCACCTTCGCCCGCTTCGTCGGTTTCATCGGGGCGACGCATCGTCAGGATGATCTTGCCAATCTGCGAAGCGACCGCGAGTTCTCGCGACTGCTGTGGCTTAATGATCAGCGACACGGTGCGAGCATTGACGTCTTGCCCCTTGGTCTCGAGATCGCGCTCGGTATTGGAATTCACAGCGAACACACGGACATTACGCAGAATCGTATAGGTCGCGGTCTGCTTGATTTCTTCGCTACGGCGGAGGAACACCATCACGTCGACGCGATCGCCGGGCGAAATGGCTTTCAGCACCGTTTCATCGTCGACTTTCACCGGCATGACCCGGTAACCTTCCGGGATGCGGATCATCGGGTTGACGTTTTGGTCGCTGATCTTGGCCAGGAGAATCGGCTCTCCTTTAAAGAATCGCTGCTGAGCGAATTTGGCCTCGACTTCATCGAGCGAGCGAACCGCCCCCTCGGGAACCTTGGATTTGGGCCACTCTTCGAGTTGCACATTCTCGGCGTTCAGCTTGGCATCGATATCGATGTCGGCGAGCGCAACGAGGATCTGCTCCATCTCCATGGCTGGCGCAGCTCCGCTGCCACCACGCTCCATCACCTGGCTGATGCCGATCGAAGCGACCAGACCGCAGCCTAGGGCAATGAAGATCAGGATTAGAGACTTCATCCGCATTGCGAGGTTTCCTTCGCTTGCCGCCAGCAAACACAAATGATGAGACGCTGAACCATCTGGACGGCCGTAAAGAGCTAGTCGCTGGTGTTGCTAGCTACTGCACCGACTCGCGGCGCATTACGGTCGTCGACGAGAGAGTCTTCCCTCCTAAGTACATTGGCGACGGGAGCCAACTGACTTGACTGAAAGGAACAGAAACCGTCACAGTCACTGGATCCCCACCATCGGCATTCGTCGGAGGATTAGGTGTGACCACTACAGTCGCGCCTGAAATCGAACCGCTAGCGAGGTAGGAGTTGACTGTGGCAGTTACTTCCGCCGTCGTCGTCCCGTCGAGCACAGCCGTCCTTGCCCCTTCTCGCGAAGCGTTGGTGATGACCTGTTGGACCATCACCATCCGCCCGTACTCGATCATGCCGAGGACGAGAAGAAAGAAGATCGGTGCGACCACAGCAAACTCGACTGTGGCCGCCGCCCGACGATTTCTTCGGTACGACCGGTAAGGTTTATCCAGTTTCGGTAACTGGACCTGCAAACTCTGCTCGGGCTGCCTCATCGTTGCCATCGACAAACCCCTCCCAGATTACCCGGTCTACGGCAGGTGGCTCTTACACCAACATGCCTCGGACCAAAAAGTAGCCAATCGTGCCGATTGCGATTGGAATTCCATAAGGGAGCAGCAGCATCGAAGGCTTACGCTTCGCTGCAATCACTGCCAGCTTCTCAGGATTTCCAATCACCATGATCTCATTGAGGATCAGCCAGAACTGATCCGAGTGTTTCTTCCAGGCTCGTTTTGCCAGCACCATGATGACAGCACAGAGGGCTCCCACCACCGCCGAGGCACAGAAGGCATAGAACGTGTGCGTTCCATACATCCAGGCTCCGACACCTGCTAGCAGTTTCACGTCCCCTGCTCCCATGCCGCCGATCGAATAGGCGGGAAGCAGCAGCGCCAAACCAACCACCGTTCCGACGAGGCTCCAGCCGAGCCCTTCCCAGCCGAACGCAGCCACGCTGTAGATCCAGCCGCTGATGATGAATGGAAAGGTGATCCAGTTGGGCACCTTCAATTCAAAACCGTCGATCACCGCAGCCAGGATCAAAACAATGGTCACCAGCCAAACGGTCCAATGTTCGGCCATGGCCGAACCCACTGCGTAAATCGCATCGAGCATCGCTATTCTCTCCCCGTGAAACGTGTTGATTGATCGTCAAGCAAGTCGCCCGGTCGAAGCGTGCGAGCGAAATAGCAGCTCGCAGCGGTTGTCATCCGGGGGTCGACGTTGCTTGATATTTGCTAAGGTTGGTGAGGCCTATCGTGCGCTCAGCACATAGCCGACGACCGCTGCCACGAGCGTGAATCCGCAGCAGACGAGTTCTAGTCCGCCAGCAAGTAAATCGCTTGGAATCACACAGTACATCGCAGGAGTCTCCACTTCGGTTATGTGCCTTCAAGTCGCCAGGCCAGTGGATGGATTACGAACCGCCGCCACTCGAGAGCTTGGTCGCAACGCTGTTGAACGTGGCGTTGGCGTTGGTGCCGATCGCTTGGATGGCGGTGAGACACACGATCACGATGAGCGCGAGCATCACAGCGTATTCCACGGCGGTTGGACCATCTTCACTCTTCAGAAAACGACCGATTTTGCTGGCAATGGCAGTCATGTTGATTCTTCTTCATTCACGTGTTTGTGGCGGTGCCAATTCGTGCTGGTCGAACATCGACGAGCTCCCGAATAGCTCCGATCAGTTTTGAAATTCGCGCGGCTGAGGCGAATCGAATCGCGTCGCCAGCGTGGGGTGCGGTAAGCGGCTGCGAACTTGATCGCGCCAGCACTACCTCAGGACAACGTGGGTGACTCGCCAGGACTGTTTCCCGGCCCGAGTCACAAGCCCGTGGCCGGTAGCAGAGACAGGCTCTACCACCGACCACCGGGGATTGTGTCGCATCTCAAAGCAATGGATGCGCTCATCGAACTTGCCTCGCGGCAAGCTCGCACGACATTACGAACCGCCACCGCTCGAGAGCTTGGTGGCGACGCTGTTGAACGTCGCGTTGGCGTTGGTGCCGATGGCCTGAATGGCCGTGAGGCACACGATCACGATGAGCGCCAACATCACAGCGTATTCCACTGCAGTTGGACCATCTTCCGAGACCAGGAAACGTTGCACTTTCAGAGCGAGATTCTTCATTGGCTTCCTCCTCAGTTACGTGCTGCGAACGTAGTCGCTAAGCACCCGACACGACAGAACACACTGGACCCCTGTAGCTGGTAGTAAGCGTGCCAAACATGGCCCGCTCCGGCCTGCCAAACCAGCTCACCGGAATCCAAAACAACAGACGAAGCTCGCCTCGTTCTCGTTATCTCGCCTGTCAGGTCGTCTCGTAACTGGAGGCACATCGCTGTGCGATGTAGTTCCAACTCGTCGACACCCTTTCGGCAGCCAGGCTACCATCGGCCCACCAGTTCACTTGCGTGATCCCAGCGGGCCAAAGGCCCTTTGCTTTGCGCCCCGGCATCTCTACCGGTTTGCCCTTATCGAGGATGTGAGGCGGCAGGCCGCCCGAAATCAGAAGCACCAAGTGAGACGCATTTCACAGCGGAAATACCGCAGCGAACACGCCTCCCCAGGCACTCTCATTTCATGCACGAAGAGCCGATTCACTCCGCTCATCCGTACAACGAAAACCTAGGTCGGTTTCCTCAGGTGTCAAACGAACTGCTTGAGCAATTCAGCAGGAGTTCGAAAATTTTTTCGATCTACTTCCGGAGCGTGGGATGACATAATCGTCACCACCGGCACTTCCCCACCCCGGAGAAGCGCTACGAGCGAGATAGCTCACCTAAGCGATAGATTGCACGCCAGCGTGGCGATTGATTCGTCAAGAGTTTTTTAGAAATTACGTGATACTTCGAGGCAAAGTCCTCAAAAATCATTCACCAACTCTTGACCTATGGCAAAACGTTTTTCAGCAGCGCCGCTGTTTCCATTCCTTAACACGACCTGTTAGCAACATGGCCTGTTAGCGAACATCATCTACTAGTTCGTCGGTCGATGATGTCAGGCAGCATTGACTAGGCTGTAATCCAGTGTGCCACGCGGCTCTGCTCAGTGAGAAGTGTTATTTGACTCTCTATTTCAAGCAGATTTCGCCAAAAACATCGATTCCAACATCTGCGTTGGCAAGATGCCAGTGGCACCCTATCAACCCGACCTTGATTGATCGACGGACGACTACGAGCGGCTGCTCGATTCGCGTTGCAGGTGCATTTCCATCGCCTCGACGATATCGAGCAGCACCACCAGGCCATGCTCCGTTGGATAAACCCCTTGGTAAACGCGCGAATCACCGAGACGAAAGTTCGGCGGCAGAGGATGGAGCTCGTGACGCTCGAGCGTCACCACATCTTCCACCTGATCGACCGCCACCGCCACCAGCTCACCTTCCACCGAGACAATCACTCCCTTGCCGCGTGCTCCCTCGGAGCGCTGCGGAAGCTTCAGCAGCGTGGCTAAATCGACGACAGTAATCACGTCGCCGCGCAGGTTCATCACTCCCAGCACCGCGCGATGCGCATGCGGCGCACGAGTCGGCACCAGATGCGAGTTGATCTCTTTGACGTGATGGATTTCGATTCCAAAGGTCAACTTGCCGACACGAAAGGTCACCAGTTCAAGCTCTTGACGAGCAACTTGCTGGGGCTTGGCAATCATCGTTTGCATGATCTCATTCTCTCTTCACTCAGCCACACTTGCGCAAAAAACTCAGGCTCGCCAACTTACGTCGATTTCATTTGGGCCATGAACTTGGTGATCGCGGCGAGCAGTTTGTCGCGATCCATCTTCACTTGATAGTCGCTCACCCCCGCCTCTGCTCCCATGCGAACATGCTTGGCTTCGTTCAGCGAAGTGAGGGCGATCACAGGGAGATGCCGATGCGCCGCCGACGAGCGAATCTTGCGGCAGAACTCAAAACCATTCATGCGCGGCATTTCGACATCGGTCACCACCAGGTCGATTTGCAGCGAGGGTTGCTGCAACGTTTCCCACGCTTCCAAACCATCTTCGCAGGCAATCACGGTGTGTCCCTCTTCGGTGAGGAATTTGCCGATCTGCTCGCGGAAAAATGGGGAATCTTCGGCCATCAACACGGTAAGCCGACGCCCCTGCAGCGGCGAATTTTGCAGACGTGGATTGTCGGCCTGCGGCGGAGCCATGCTCGCTGCTAGTTCATGCACATCGAGCAAACGAACCACGCGTCCCTCGATCACCAGCACCCCCATCGTTCCCTTCTCGCGATAGACTCGCGTGTCGACCGCCGTCGAGGCATCGCAGATGTCGACGATCAGTGGCACGATCAGTCCCATCTCGTAACCCTTCACTTGGAAGACGAGAACGTAGACCGATTCGGGAAGCTCCTCGCGCTGGGTCCCTGGTTCGAGCTGAACCAGTGGGAGTGTGCCGCCACGGTATTGCAGCAAGAGTCGCGACTCGACGCGATCGACCTGCTCGCGGCCAATCTTTTCAATGCGCGAGACCATCGCCATGGGGGCGGCAAACAGATCGCCGCGCAGCCCTTGGAAGAGCAAAATGGTTTGCGTTTCTTCGGCAGTGTCTTGTGTGGCAAAGCGGCGATTTTCGGCCTCGAGCGATTCCCCGGCAACGAGCGACGCATGCGCTGCGATCCCAGGAATATCGAGAATAAAGGCGACTTGTCCATCGCCGAGCACCGTCGCACCAGCCAGACAGCGGCAGCTCTTGATGTGCCGCCCCAGTGGTTTCACGACGATCTGCTCGGGGTCGAGGACCGCATCGACCACAATCCCATAACGAACGACTCCCCCTTCGACCACAATGATGTTGTGAGCCCGCGAAGTATCGGTCGCAATCGGCGTTTTCTTCGAGCTGGTCGATAGGAGCGAGCTCAAACGAACGAGTGGCAAGAGTGTTCCCCGCAGCCGGAGCGCTTCGGCACCCTGGAAACGTTCGACACGCATGCTCTTATCGCCCGGCGTGAAGCGGACGAGCTCGATGATCGAGCTTTCGGGAATGGCATAACGCTCGCCACAGCTGCCAACGATCAGCGACGGAATGATGGCCAGTGTGAGGGGAAGTTTCACATGCACGGTCGTCCCCGCGCCAGGTGTACTGTCGACTTCTACCGTCCCCCCTAGTTTTTCGATATTGGTTTTGACAACATCCATGCCAACGCCGCGGCCACTCACTTCGGTGACCACTTCGGCTGTTGAAAAACCAGGGCGGAAGATCAGCCGGAGCGCTTCGCGATCGGAGAGCGAAGCGGCATGCTCGGCGCTAAACCAACCCTTGCGGACACCTTTATCGCGCAGGTTTTGCGGGTGAATGCCACCACCGTCGTCACTCACCGTGATATGGACTTTGCCTGCCTGGTGAAACGCGCGGATCGTGAGGGTGCCAGCTTCTGATTTTCCCTCACGAGCACGAACTTCAGGGCGCTCGATGCCGTGATCGATGGCGTTGCGAATGAGGTGCGTGAGAGGATCGCAAATGTTTTCGAGGATCGTTTTATCGAGCTCGACTTCGCTCCCCTCGAGTTGTAAGCGGCACTGTTTGCCGAGCTTTTGGCTCACATCGCGGACCATGCGGGGGAAGCGATTGAAAACGGTCCCTACCTGCTGCATGCGGGCGTTCATGATCGCCTCTTGCAGCTCGGTGGTGACTTGATCGAGCCGCGCGCCGACGGTGTCGAGCCCCGCGCCCGATTTGTTCTGCAAGATCTGCAACAGCTGATTGCGACCGAGTACCAGTTCGCCGGCGAGATTCATCAGCCGATCGAGAATCGCCACCGGAACGCGAATATTGGCGTCGGCCGCACTCCCTTTGCTCGGTGTCGACTCGGCAGCGGCACCGTTAGCTGCACTAATCTTGCTGTTGATCGCGGCGTCGCTGGTAGGGGCCGGTTCAGATGCGATCTTGGGCTGCTGACTACTTTGTGCGTTCGCTTTCGGTGCTGCGGCCGGCTCCATTTGCTCTCGCAAACTGGCGAGGATCGCGTTGGGATCGGCCTGCAGTCCCGAATCGGTCACGAACTGCTGCGCCAGATCGAGCGGATGCTGACTCGCAGCGGAACCGCCTGAAGTGCCTGCGGCGGCAAGTTCGCCAGCGGATGGGGCGATCTTGGCGACGTTCATGATTTCCTGCAGCTGGTTGACATGCCCGGTGACATCAAAGTCGTCGACCCGGTCGATATGGTGGACCATTTGTCGCAGCGTATCGAACCCCGAGAGGAGCGTTTCGATGACGACACCTTGCGGGCGCAGCTCGCCCCCTCGGACCATGTTGAGGACACTTTCGAGGCTATGCGCCAGCGATCCTACCGATGCAAACCCGAGAAACCCTGCAACCCCTTTCACCGAATGGACGTTCCGGAAGACCTCGTGAACGAGTTCGACGTTGGGACTATCGGCGCTCGCTTCGATCGAAAGGAGCTGGTTCTCGATATCCGCGAGGTGCTCGCTCGCTTCAATCACAAAGTCGTTCACAATCTGCTGGTCAGCATCATTCATGGCAGGTTCCTGGCTACAAAATCATCGCTGGCAGTGACGGCTGACAAACGGACGTTTTGGTCGTTTTTACAGTCGTTTTGCACTCTTTTTTCTCGTCCTCTACCCTTACGAGTCAGTGGTCTCAGGGGGCCGCACCGGGTGGCGATAGGGCCCGCTTTCGCAGCCTCTAATGGCAAGCGATTTGCCCCTGAGTCAATCCGCAGGCTGGGGTCCGGCAAGTGTGCGGGAGAGTGCGCAGCAACGCTTCCGGGCCCGAAGCTTCGAAAACTTAGACCACGCCAGCGGGGTGGCAAGTTGCAATTCGTCAACAAAGTGGAGGTCGGCCTCAGAAACCGGATAGAAGTTCTGGATGCCACCGCTAGTGGATGAGGTCGCCCCCCTGCTTTACCGACCACGACAGGCCAGGTCGCCGTTTGTGAAGAACGTGTAAAAGCTGAGAAAGTCCGAAAATTCTCGGCTCAGATCTGCTTCGACAACCCTTGCGCACTTTTTGCAAGCTACGGTTGCCTGACTTGCGTGTGTGGCGTCCGTTGCCGCCATGCGGGGGATTCGTTACTCGTACCACCCACTTCGATGTGGGTCATTCGCAACCGATTTTCGATAGGAAGCTGCCGTTATGACCGCTGCCACGGCTGACGCTCAAAAGAAGTTCAACCCTGAAGCTGTTGCCGACCTCACGCGTGAGCTCGACACGGTCATGGATCGCACCATTGCCGCCATTGATAACGTGAACGATCAGATTCGCGTGCTGGCCCTCAATGCACGGATCGAAGCTGCCCGGGCAGGTGAAGCGGGCAAAGCGTTCAACATCGTGGCGATGGAAATCGCCGGCCTCTCGAACACCAGTGCCAAAGTGGTTTCGAACCTGAAGCGTCGTAGCGGACGGACCCTGACCCGCATCGGCAACGTCAGCACGCGGATGGGCACAGAGTTCAACGGCACACGACTCTCCGACATCGCGCTGATGAACATCGACCTGATCGATCGCAACCTCTACGAGCGTTCGTGCGATGTTCGCTGGTGGGCGACCGATGCCAGCCTCGTCACCGCGCTGACCGAGCGAAGTCCAGCCGCTTTCGATCATGCTTCGAAACGACTCGGCGTGATCCTCGATTCGTACACCGTTTATTTCGATCTCGTGCTGTGCGATCTCTCCGGCAAGATTGTGGCCAATGGCCGCCCCGATCTCTACCGTTCGATGGGAACCGAACATTCGCACGCCATTTGGTTTCAGAGTGCCCTGCGGACTCGCAGCGGCAAAGAGTTTGGTTTTGAGAGTGTGCACCGCAGTCCGCTGGTGAACGACAAATACACGGTGGTCTATTCGTGCTGCGTGCGCGAAGGTGGCGACGTGAATGGCAAGCCGATTGGCGTGCTGGGTGTTGTGTTCAACTGGGAAGGGCTCGCGCAAACGATCGTCAACGGCGTCTCGCTGACGGCTGAAGAAAAGAGCCGCACGCGGGTGTGCATTGTCGACGATGGTGGAACGGTGCTTGCCGATTCGCGGAACCGAATTCTCGGCGATACGATCGATTTTTCGGAACGTGGTCAGCTGTTTGCGAAGGCCAAAGATTTTGTCGTGACGAATGTCGGAAGCCGCAATTGCTGCGTCGCGCATGCTCTCTCGCCCGGCTTTGAGACCTACGCCACCGGCTGGCATTCGCTGCTGATTCAAGAGGTGAAGAAACCCTCGAGCTCCGGCGATTCGATCAAGCGGAAGAAGAAGCGGGGCGTGAAGGGTACACGACGTTCGTCGCGTAAACGCTCGCGCATCGGCCGCGACGAGTAAGCCACGCGCCGACGATTTTTTAGCTACAAGAAACGAAGAAAGCTGCGACGAGTGACGCTCATCGCAGCTTTCTTTTTTGCGCTCAGGTACTAAGAGTACCGCGGACTACCAGGTCGCTTCGAGACCCAAGTTAAGCCCGGTTCCCCAGAAATCGGTGTAGGCCAGATTGAACTCGGGGCGCAGATGGGTGGTGACCGCTGGATCTTCTGGCGGAATCAAGTTGGGATTGATATCGGTATCGATCTGATCCCCAGCGCGAGCCACGCGGCTCCAGTACAGAAGCGTGTAGCCCATCGTGAACCGCCAGCAAGGATTCAGCTGATAGCCGAGCGTGAGCCCCAGTTCGGGGACCATCGCGAACTCGTTGGCGGTGTAGTCGCCAATGTTCGTTCGCTGAGCGAGCAAACCACCGGTGTTGTTAGTGGTTTGGTTCCCTTCGGTGATGAGGGTGTTGCCGTCGATCGAAATGCGGCTGTAGGTGCTGCCGATCGCCACTTTCGAAAGGATATCGAGCGACCAACAGCCGCGCCGCGTCGAGTAGACAAATCCGATATCGCCGCCGTGGAACTGGTTGTCGGTTTCGAACATATCGCGCACAAAGAACGAGCCCGGTGCGGCGGTATCGAGCGACGTCAGATCCTCGGTGATCTCGAGCGAGTCGTCGAGTCGCAGGTAGCGATAGCCGAGGAGCATCTGCACCTGGTAGCTGGTGGGGACGGTGTTGCAGTTGTTCAGAATCGAAGGACAGCACCCTTGAGCGCCGCACAAGTTGTTGATGAAGCGAATGCCCGAGCCTTGAAACTTAGTGACAGCGTCGACATTCACCGAGCCTGAAATCACGTTCGGAAACGAGACCAGCTGCGCAGTCTCTTGGCCGTTGACGATGTCGTAGAACGGACGCGCGAGGATCGCGTTGCCAGCGGTGTTTTGGCTGTAGTTCTCGGTTTCGTTCTCGAGGCCGAAGTAGTCACCTTCGATACCGAGTCGGCGGCACTCGTCGAGCCAGACACCACCGGTGAACCGGCCGCCGATGCGCGTGTAGCTGTTGACGGTGTCGTCGCCGTAGAGGACGCGTGTCGAGCCTTCCCCCAGAACGCCAGCAATGTTGCGCGCCGTGCCGGTGTTGCTGGTGGTGACAAGCGCTGGCACGTTCATGCCGCGCGTGGTCCAAAGGAGCATTTCGAGCCGGGCCCAGCTGCCACCGAGAGGTCGGCAAATGCCACACTCAGGACCGCAAGTCCCGTCGCTGCAGCTCCCTGCCCAGTCGCTGCTGGTCATTTCGCCTTCAACCGGAACATCGTCGTAGCTGACGGTGCTCTCGGACGAGGCGGGAGCGGTGTACGCGCCGCTGCTGCGCCGCATCTGCCCCCCGGTTTGCGCAACAGCCGCCAAAGCGAGTGCTTGCGACACCAGCAAGGCGAGCAGGGGGATTGTGAGTCTTCGAAGCATGAATTGTCCTCCGGGCGAGGGTCGATTTTGTGCGTGTACTAAGCAGTATGTATGGGGGCTGCGTGTATCAGGCTGGGAGTAGTGAATGATCTGCAGGAACAAAAAGCGTGCGACTAGAACGACCAGATCAGCAGCGTCGAGTAGTCGAGGTCGTTCGCCTTCGCACCACTCGGTGTACTGTCGTAGCGATCAATCACGCTCAGCTTCAAACTGAGCCCCCAATCCGACGAAAGTGCGATCTCCCACGCCGCCTGACTGTTCAGACGAAAATCGCTGAAGTCATCGATCGTGGGATAGAAGTCGACCTTTGCCGAAACTTTGTGCGAATCGTTGAATTTGTGCTCATACTCGCCACCGAGCAAAAGTTCGGGGTTGAGCGAATCGTTCGGTCCACCAATCTCTTGCGAAGCCGAGATACCGGCTCGCGACATCAGCTTCGTTAAGTCGTTTTGAATCCATTCGTACCCGAGACCGGTGTCGGCCGAGACGCGGCAATCAAACGCTTTGAACTCGTCGTACTCCACCAGTCCGTGGATGAAATAGTTGAAGCGTGACTGCGGCAGAGGCCAAACCACGCGACCATCTATGAGGGCCGTGTTGGCCGTGGTAACACCATTGGCCGATTTTTGAATGCTCGTGATTTCGAGAGTTCGCTCGAGGAACTCGGTGGAGTGTTTGGCCTTGAGACCTGCGCGAACGTTAAACGTTTCGCTGTTCCCTTCGGTGCCGCTGAGCCCCAGTTCAACGCTCCCTTCCCAGGGATCCCAGTAGCTGTGACTCCACCAGCTTGTCGGATCGGGCTCACCCATTTCAAACTCCACGGCCGAATCGGCTGCTCCGTCAGGCGCCGCTCCGTCGGGAGCTGCTGCTGCGGGTGGTGGCGTGAAGATTTCTTCCTGCGTCACTTCGGTGCTGATGTCGGGCATCCGCTGCACCTCCCCTGCTCCACCGCTCGTCATGTACGCCGGCGGCTGTCCGTTTTGCGGCGCTTGCATCGTGGGACCATACGCTGCGCCGGTCGGAGGTGGGTAGCTGGCCGGATAAGTCGGCGCGCTGCTGTAGTTCGGCGCGCCATAGCTTGGGGCACCGTACGGCGCAGGAGCACCGTAACTCGCTGGCATGCTGTTCGCCGGGGCGTAGCTCGGCGGGGGACTGTAAGCGGGCTGCGGCGCAGTGGCATATGGGCCGTACTGCTGATAGTTCGGAGGCGAGTAGTTCGGGGTGGTATAGCCCGCGGAAGCAAAGTCCTGCGGTGGATAGCTGGGAGTGCCATAGCCCGGTGCGGGCGCAGGTTCTCCTTGCGCAGCCGCCGAGGATGCTGAGACGATGAGCACGATAAAGACGTAGACCCAGCGCATGCCGGTGTTGGTTCCGAAGCGTGTTGGGGTAGACCGTTGTTCCGCCATTTTCCCAAAGCCAAATGTGGCCGAGCTGCCATGGGGCAGGCTCCTGGCGCAGCGTGAGCGCCGTCGAGCATTTCCCGCGCTCGAGCGCGCCACAACAGCGCTGGATGTCCACTTTTTCTAGGGGGTGCGGACCGTAACAAAGAATTTGCAATCGTTGCAAGATCAATTTTTCGAAGCTTCGTTTGCATCGCCTGGGTGGGGGAGATTACAACCGAGCATACGCAGTGATCAGCCATCCGGCGGCCAGAGAGTGGGAGTACGCAGCTTATGTCCCTTCGATCCTCGCATGTCGATTCGCTTGCTCGAAACCAGGCTTCCGAGCGCTGCGCCGCCGCTCTGCTCCGATCGCTTGTAACTCGATCGCTTGTAACTCGATCGCTTGCACTGGTCGCGCTGGTGGCACTTGTCTCGAGCGTGGCGGCCCAATCCACGCCTGCCCCAACAGCACCGGGACAGCAGCAGCCAGCAGCGCCGCAGCTCCCCGACTTCGATCCGTTCAAAACCAAGCCCGACAACGCCCCCAAAGTGACTGCCAACAGCGAGGGGGATATTCGCATTCAGGTTCCTGCGGGCGAAGTGGTGACACTGGGCCAGGTCGGCTGCAAGGTGGCGGTGGTTGGTAAGCGGGTCTACAACGTCGAGACCGGCAACGAGATTTCGCAGCTCGACGACGACTATCAGCAGCATGGCTCGTCGGCTCGCATTTTGAGCCAGCTCGGCACCTACTTTGTCGCCGAAGCGGAGTATTCAGCAGGTGGCTACAAGCTGCTGGTCTGGAACACCGCCACCGGCAAACTGGCAGTTCGCATTCCGCTCCCGTCGTCGGCCAGTTCGCTCACCACCCTCACCTTCTCGCGCGATAAGTACCTGATTCTCGCCACGCGCGATTCCTTCGCGGCGGAAGTGTGGGACTGCGAGGCGGGCAAAGTCGCCAAGGAATTGCCCCTCCCCTACCAAAACAAATGGGACGACCGAAAGCTCTTCTTCTCTCCCGACGGCCGCTACTTTGCCGCCATTGGCGATGAAGGGGTGGTGGTCTGCAACACCGCCACCAGCAAGATTGTTGCCAGCATGCAGTCGCCGGTGGTCGCCGCTGTCGCCGCCGCTTCCAAGCGACCTGTTCCGCTGAGCGCCCTCCAAAACAACATCCAGGCGAAGCTCAACAACCGCTTCACGTTCGGTGGACTCGAAACCCTCGCCTTCTCTCCCGATGGCAAAGAGCTGGCCGGGTTCACCACCTATCCCGAGCCGCGGCTCTTGGTGTGGGATGAAAAAGGAAAGATCACCGCCGATGCAATCCTGACATCAGTCCCCCGCCACGGACTTCGCGAAACCATCCTCTGGCTTCCCGGCAACATGGGTTGGCTGATCAACGGCTGCATGGTCGAGCGGCAGTCGAAACTGACGCTGCTGAGCGTTCGTCGCGGCATCGGTAGCGATCTGGCGCTACAGCCTCTCGACGAAAACCGCTGGATCGGCAAGTTTGGTAAGGGAGAATCCGCTGTCGAAACGGTCCGAATTCCGTGGGAGCTGCTCTATCGCACACTCGCCGCCATGAAGAACGACTCCGATGCCTACATCGCCCCCAACACCTCGACCAGCCTGATTGTCGAGTTCGCTGGTCTCCGTGGCGATGCGGGGGAAGCACAAACCAAGGTGCAAGAGGCAATCAACCGGCGGCTGGCCCAGTTCAAGATGAAACTCGAAGGGGGGCAGCAAACTGCGTTTCGTATTCGGCTGGCGGAACGAGCCGGCGATCGTCTGCCGATTTTCGAGCGGCAATCGCGGTTCGATTTCTTCGGCGTCAACACCGGCCGCACCGCCGTGGAAGCGGAAGGTGAAGTGGTGGTGGAGTTTCTGGCGGCGGGGGTGAATCAGCCTCTCTATCGCGAGGTGATGCATGTCACCAGTTCGCGCAGCTTCTCCGAAGAAGTGAACGACGCCACGCTCCGCAAGAGCATGCTCGACAACCTGGCCTACCGCATCGCCTCGCTCGACTTGCCCTACTACATTCCCAAGTCCGACGACCTGATAGCACTGCCAGCAGTCATCGAATAACAGGCTGCGGCACTTTTGGTCGTTACATCGAGCCTCGCGCTGCCAGTCAGGCGCAGCCGACAGCAGCGCGCTCGCAGCGATGCAGAAACTCTCTCTAGTCTGCCCATCTTTTGCAGACGGTTATCCGTTAAACGCATCGCTATTGATGCGTTGCGATTTCCTTGCCAGCAGTGACGCGATAGGGCGTATGAACACGCCTTAGAGACTCTTTTTCGACTGTATGGCTCCACCTCTTGCCGCCGATACATGACGTTGCGTGTGTCCCTAGCGCACACGTGCGATCGCTTCTCAGTGCTAGCGTTCGCTCCCTTTCCTCCGCTCGGTGTGCTTGGCATGAACAATCCAAACCGTCGCGAGTTTTTGGTTGGCGCGGGAACCTTGGCGGCAGCCTTTGTCGCCGGTCGCCCCCTCCTCTCCGCCAACGAAGTGGCTGCTGTGAACTGGCCCTCGCGGACCATTCAGCTGCCCCCCGAAATCGACGAACGGAACAACAAAAAAGCGCCGGTGGTCACCGCCGTGCGACTCCATCGCCAAACACAAATGCTCGCCACCGCTGGCGACGATCACATTGTCCGTGTGTGGGGACTCGCCGATGGAAAGATGATCCAGCGGCTCGACAAACATATCGACTGGGTCCGCACCATCGACTATTCGCCCGACGGCACCCTGCTTGCCTCCGCCGGCAACGATCGTCAAATCTTGCTCTGGAATGCCGAGACAGGGGAGTTCAAATCCGAATTTGCCAAGCTGCCTCAGGCTGTCACTTCAATTCGCTTTAGCCACGATGGGAAGCTGCTCGCCGCTGCCGGTTTCGAACAAACGATCCGCCTGTTTGACGTCGCCACCGGCAAGTTGGTGAAAGAAATCGCGGGACCTTGCGACGACCATCGCTCGGTCGCCTTTTCGCCCGACGATCAAAACTTGGCGATTGCCGGTCGCAGCGGCGTGGTGCGTGTCAGCAGCGTGTCGAGCGATGCTCCACCAAGCGACATGCCCGCGCATCGTCAGCGGGTCCGCGCGATGGTCTTCTCGCCCGATGGTGCGTACCTCGCGTCGGCTGGCGAAGATCGCCTGGTTCACATTTCGCCACTGGGTGGCGCGGCTCCGTTTCTTTTGCCCCGTCGCCCCGCCAAAGTGCTCGCCATCACGTTCTATAGCCCGACGCATTTGGCCACCGCTGGCAGCGACAACCTCATCCGCTTGTGGGATGTCGAAACCCAGGTCGAGACCGGCATTTTGACCGGACATACCGGCAGCGTGGCGGCCCTCGATTGCATCGGCAACACGCTCGTCTCGGCGGGCTACGACACAACGATTCGCATCTGGACCATCACCGACAACGTGGCGCGTGGCGACGGCAATGGGGGCCAGCTCGGCCGCCGACCCGATGTCATCGAGCCGCTACGCAAATAGTCCAGAACCAACCACCCGTACAACAACAGTCCTCGCGCTGTCAGGTGCATGATGTACCTCACACGCGAACGACGGCGACGATCAACGCCAGCACGATAGCGCACGGAGGTGCCTTGTGGGATTGTGGAGCCTGCTGAACTTTTTTCGTAAGTCCCCCGTTACCACGAGCGCGCCTGCACCGATCAAACGCAAGCGTGCGAAAAAGAGTCGCCAAAGCCGCTTCGAACAGGTCGAGTCGCGCCGCCTGATGGACGCCGATCCGCTGAAGGTCGGTATGGTCTACATCGAGGAAGATAGCGGTAGCGATCTTCACGGCGACACCTTCGAAATCAAATTCGAAGGGGGTGCACCTGGCACGCAGCTCACGCAGCTGATCATCGACACCGACCACGGCCCCACCGGCTGGAGCGTCGGCGATCTCTTCTTCGACACCATCAAAGGGGGCTGGGGAGCCGACGAAGCCTTCCCCATGCAGATCGTTTCGTCCAGTGGCATCCAGGAAGTGACCTGGAGCGTCGCCGATGGTGGCACCAAGCTCATCCTGAACTTCAAAGGCTTCGACGTTGGCGAGAAACTCGTCTTCTCGATCGATGTCGACGAAGTGCAAGACTACGACCCCTCGATCACCAACCAGGATCTCATCAACGAAGGTGTCGACCCGATCACTTCGGGTGTCGAATTCCAAGGCTCGATGCTCACCGCCACGTTCGTAGCGCCGCACTACTACGAAGTGACCGGCACGAGCGAGTTCCGCAACAACTACGATCCGCTGTTCGCCGGCACGACCCTGCTCCGCACCGACAGCAACCCGAGTGGCCTGCCGTTTGACAACTTCGACGGCAAACGCGACCGCTCGACCGGCACCATGCTGCCGCTGCAGCAACAGCCGCTGCCGATCTCGATTGGTGGCCGCGTTTATCTCGATAACGATCTCGACCTGACGCAAGACGCCGGTGAACAAGGGCTTTCGGGGGTGACCCTCGGACTCTGGAAAAAGCAGGGGAATTCCTACGTTTTCACCGGGTTTACGACCACCACCAACAGCCTCGGCGACTACGAGTTTGGCACCAACCTGGGGCTCACACCCGGCACCTACCAGGTGCGTGAAACGCAGCCCACGGGCTATTTCAGCGTCGGCTCGATCGTCGGTAAAGTCGGCGGCAATACGGTCGGTAGCACCGTCGCTGGCGACAAAGATATCCTCACCGAGATCACCATTCCGCTCGGCGACATGCATGGCGTGCGGTACGACTTTGCCGAAGCGCTCGCCGCTGCGGTGAGTGGTTATGTCTACGTCGATGCCGACAACGATGGGGTGTTCGATCCGGGCGAAACACCGCTCGCAGGGGTGCAGATCCAAGTCATTCCGGTGAACACCATTTCGCCGCAAAGCGTGATTACGCTCGTCACCGACGCTAATGGTTTCTACGAAGCGACCGGACTTGCCCCGGGCACCTATCGCATCATTCAGCCGACACAGCCGACCGGCTATTTCGATGGTCTCGACACCCCTGGTACGGTCAACGGCGTGCAGGTCGGCACGGTCAACAATCCGGGCGACAGCCTCGAGATGATCGTCCTCGGTGGTGGTGCCACCGGTATTCGGTACAACTTCGGCGAACTCGAGCCAGCCAGCATCAGCGGCAACGTCCACCTGACCAATAAAGATGGGGACTGCTACTACGAAGGTTGGGAAAACAATCCAGTCGTCGGCGCGGTGATCCTTCTGAAAGATGCCAGCGGCACTGTGATCGCGCAGACTGTCACCGATGCCAACGGCAATTACAAGTTCGACAAACTCCCGCCCGGCACCTACACCATCGTCGAGCAAACCCCGGTGGGCTTGATCGACGGCGGCGACCACATCGGGAAAGTGGGGGGCGTGCTCAACGGCACTAAGAGCGCCAACGACACGATCAGCAACATTGTGCTTGGCCCAGGCGCAAATGGTGTGAGCTACGACTTCTGCGAAAAATTGCCCGCCAGTGTCAGCGGTAAAGTCTGGGTCGATACCACCCCGAACTGCACCTACGATGCTGGGGAAGCGTTGCTCGCCGGTGTGACGATTCGGCTGTACGACAGTGCTGGCAATCTGGTAGCAACCACGCAAACCAACGCGCTTGGCGAATACATCTTTGCCGGACTCAACCCAGGCACCTACACGATTCGTGAAACGCAGCCTCTCGCGTATTTCGACGGCTGTGAACAGGCCGGATCGGAAGGGGGCGACGATTCGCAGGATGACGTGATTTCGCAAATCAACCTCGGCAGCGGAGTGGTCGCAGTCAACTACGACTTCAGCGAAATTCCTCCGGCAGCGATCTCGGGCTATGTGTTCCAAGATGGCGCGCCGATCGTGACCCCCAACGGACAAGTTCCCGACAACGTCGAGGACTATCGCGACGGTCTGCTGACCCCCGACGACATCCGCATTGGTGGCGTGCTGCTGGAACTTCGGCACACCCTGACCGGCGAGCTAGTGACAGCTGAAGATGCTCTGCCAGGAATGTATCCACCGGGGGCGATTCGTGTCTGGACCGATGCCAACGGCTTTTATCAGTTCCGTGGGCTGAAGGCGGGCAACTACAGCGTGTTCCAGGCCCAGCCAGAAGGGTATATCGACAGCAAAGATACGGCCGGAACCACAAGCGGCTTGGCTGTGAACCGCAACACGCTGGTGAGCCCGCTGCTGGTGCAGCGGTTTGCCACGCAAGGTGTCAGCTTCCGCTTCGACGCGATTCTGCAAATTCCGCTGGCTGCTGGACAAGAGTCGCAGCTGAACAACTTCAGCGAAGTGAAAATAACGACCTACGTCATTCCGCCTGATCCACCGAAGGAGCTCGATCCTCCACCGGAAGATCCCGAGTTCATTCCACCGGTTCAGCTCGAGATTCCGCCGCCGCTGGCTCCGATTCTGATCAAGCCGCAAGATGTCATCACCGGTGGTGGCGGCATCTTCACGTGGCACTTGAGCATCATCGACGCTGGTTTGCCACGCACCAACGGCCGCGCGACACGCATGGCCGACGTGGTCTACCGCTCGGTGCTGTTTGTCGACAAAACCGACTGGCAGAGCGAACGTCTGCGCGACGGCATTTGGACGATTCACACCGGAGACGACTCTGCCCAGTCCCCTCACTTTGCGTTTGGCATTCCTGGCGCACTGCCGGTCGCCGGAGACTGGAACGGCGATGGCCGCTCTGAGCTCGGCGTGTTCTACAAGGGAGAATGGTTCCTCGATCTCAACGGCAACGGCAAGTGGGACGAAGGGGACTTGTGGGCCAAACTGGGAGACGCCAACGATCAGCCGGTCACCGGGGACTGGGATGGCGACGGCAAAGACGACATCGGCATCTTTGGTCCTGAGTGGCCGGGTGACGAACGTCATATCGAAAACGAGCCTGGTTTGCCCGATCCCGACAACGCTCCGAAGGCGATGCCTCGCGCCAAGAACTTGCCACCCGATTACGACGAAGCGACCGACGGCGAACGTCTGCTCCGCTTGACCGCTCGCGGCAAGGAGCGCGCCGATCTCATCGATCACGTGTTCCAGTTTGGTAACAGTGTCGATGTGGCGATCACCGGCGACTGGAACGGCGACGGCATTGCGTCGATCGGTGTGTTCCGCGACGGCAAATGGCACCTCGATATGGATGGCGATGGCCGCTGGTCGGAAGGGGACAAAGTAGCCCACTTCGGCCAGAAGGGTGATCGTCCTGTCGTCGGCGACTTCAACGGCGACGGCATCGACGACCTGGGTGTCTTCCGCGGGGGCAAGTTCTATCTCGACACCAACAGCAACCGTCAGATCGACGACGGCGACGACGTGATTGAACTAGGAGAGATGGGAGATAAGCCGGTCGCTGGAGACTTTAATGGCGACGGCATCGACGAGGTGGCTGTCTATCGCGATCAGCCCGGCACCACCCCCGTCGGCGATAGCCAGTAGCCATCGACTCCAAACCCACCGACTGTGCTGCGGCCAGAAAGCCGAGCCCAGCACAGTCGCGCCTGATGAGGCGTGAGATCGATGGATAGGCAGATGCTCTAGGCAAGCATCGAGAGTGCTGTTGGGGGCGGGCAGATTATTCCCGCAGTTTTTTGGCTTCGGCTTCGAGGGTGGCGATCTCTTTTTCGATCGCTGCGACTTCGCCCGGCTCGTCTTCTTGCTTCTTGGCGCCAGCCAGTTGCTGGCGCAGCATCAGGAGCTTCTGCTTGATCACTTCGAGGCGTTTCTTCGCTTTGCCGTCCATCGCTGGGGATGCTCCTCGCGGGTCCGAACTCATCGTGGTGGAGAGAGACTGGCCACCGAGCCAATGCTGGCGGTGGCCCGTCGTGGTGCCGAAGTATAACGGAAAGAAGTTCGGTCTGCGCCGTGCGCTCGAGCGCGCTAACTACCCCAGCTCAAGCGGCGATGAAGGACCTGCATGACGCCGATCGATTCGAGCCCCACGAGACCAAAACATTCGTAGAGCAGCACCATCACCGCGTTGTGACTTCCGGCGAGTAGTTCGGCCCGCAACTGCATCGCTTTCTTCACGAAGCCAGGTTCGCTATGGAGCCGACCGGCAAAATATTCAGCGCAGGCAATGCCGCGATCTTCGGGGAGTTCGAACAGCTCGGCGAGGGTGATGCCAGCTTCTTCCACATCGCCCGATTGTACGAGGGTCGCGAAACGCTGAAACGAAGCGGGGCTGCGCGGCGACTCCTCTTGATGCGGAGCAGGGAGCGCCGGAGTCGCTACGAACACGGGGCCAGCGAGCGCGGGTGTGGTGTCGGCCACCATGGCATCGGCACCGGTGGTGGTTTCGGTGGCGAGGGTGAAGGTATCGTCGCGCATCGACTCGGCCGACGCGTGTTTGCTGGTGGTGGTCGGCTCGAGATCGGGTGGGAGATTGCTAATCATTTGCGTGACATGCGACAGACGCATGCCGAGCGCTTCGTAGACATTTTCGATATCGTTCATGTAGGAATCGCCGCGAGCATCCGCAAGGATCTCTTCGGTCATTTCCAAGACACGCTCGGTGAGTCGGCGAGCCAAGATGTCGCGTGCATCTTTGAGAACATGGAGCGCACGGGCGCGATCGTTCATATCGGTCTCCAGCAATAGCGGTGCACTCGTCGTCGCAATGCGCGAAGTGCACGATCAGGCGGGGGATGCTTGACCAAGTGACCGAGCTTGGAGGCTACTTTGGGCACATTGTGGAGAACGTGCCCAGGCAGGAGGGAGTGCCGCGATAGAAGCTCGGTGCACTCAACTAGTTCTAGCTTATTCAGACGCTCTGGATCAGGAAAGAGAATTCCGACGAAATTGCCAGGCGACTTTATAGGCGTTTTACGAAGCTCGATTTTCGAGGCTGATAGGCCCATTTTCAGCAGGAACCACTTGCGAGGTGGCAGCGGGCGCTTTGGATTTGAGCGTCCGTGGAACGAATCGCAGGAAGCCGCCCATCAGCACCATCACGAGCGCGAGCGCGAGCGTGACGTTCATCCACATCGGGCCAGCCGCCTGAAACTTCCGCGCTGCGTTCGACTTGCCGGTGAGGAAGCTAGCGAAGAGGAAAATCGGCAGGGCGAGCAGGAACTTTACGCCGCCCAGAATGTTGTAGAGCGCCTTGTACTCGCCAGCGTCGCCAAAGTTGTAGCGCGAGGCCAGACCCAGATTTGCAAAGCCGCTGATGAGCAGCAGCGCGATCGAAATATGAACGAACTTGGCCCAGCGCCGGCGGACTTGCTCGTGCAATTCGCTCTTCAGCGGATCTTTCTGCTCGCTTAGGACAGGCACGAGCGCGAATCGCGCGAAGATGGTGCCACCCATCATGGCAATCGCCCCGAGGATGTGAGCATAGCGAAGTGCCAGGGTCAGCAGAAACAGTGGATCGCCGTTCATCGTTGTGCGTCGTGGGGGTGAAGGTGTGGTGTGAAGAAGCTGCTATCAGCCCGGTGCTGCGAGCTTCTCAGCATACTCTATCGCGTCGCCCAGCGTGTGGAGCTGTCCGAGAAGTTGCTGATCGCGGACTTGCTCTAAAATCTCGCGAAACATCGGGCCCGGGGAAAGTCCGGCACGCTTCAAATCGCTCCCTGTCAGCAGAGGCGGGGGATTCAGCTGCTCGGCGGGGAGTGCCAGTTTAGCGCGGCAGTAGTCGGTTTGCGGCGAACGCTCCCCTGCCCCGCGCTCGACCGCTGCAAGCAGGCCCAGCAGCTCGCCGATCCGTGGCTGAACGAGCATCCGCTGCAGCTGCGGCCAAGGGAGCTCCGTTGCGATTTGCAGCTGCGGCAACTGCCGGAGCGCAAGGGAAATGCCCTCGGCCACGTGATTGGAAAGTCGCCAGCGTGCGGCAATTTGATCGGCCAGAGCAGCGGCTGTGAGCGGGCTGCGAGCCGCCGCAGTGTGCCGCAGCAGCGCAGCAATCGCCATCGCAAAACTGGGCTGCTCGAGGAGCGATAGCTCGCGCGCTAGTAGCGTAAAATCGGTCACTTCCGCGAGTTCGGGGAGGACTTCGGGGAGCAGCCTCGCTTGCCGCAGCAGTGCGAGCCCTTGCGCGCGGCTGTTGTGGACCAAAATCTTCTCCATCTCGGCAGCAATCCGCTCGGCCGAGACCACCTGCAGCTGATCGGCGCGCTGCTCGATCGCTGCAAGCGTTTGGGCTTCGATGCTGAAACCCAACCGGGCCGCAAATCGAACCGCCCGGAGCATACGGAGCTTATCTTCCTCGATTCGCTCGGCCGGATCACGAATCGCACGGACCACGCGCGCGGCGAGGTCGGCCTCGCCACCGACGTAGTCGATCACGCGCTCTTCAATCGGGTCGAAGAACAGCCCGTTGATCGTAAAATCGCGCCGCTGGGCATCGTGCTCGGGAGTGCTGAACGTGATGGCGTCGGGATGGCGACCGTCGCTATAGGTGGCGTCGGTCCGAAACGTGGCGACATCGAGCTGACCAGCCTCGCGCGGCCCGAGCACCGTGATCACTCCAAACGCGGCTCCAATTGCCAGGGTCCGCTTGTGGCCAAAGAGCTTGCGGACTTCGTCGGGCAAGGCGCTGGTGGCGACGTCATAGTCTTTCGGTCGCTGACCCAGCAGCTGATCGCGGACACAGCCACCGGCCCAGAGCGCCTGATAGCCCGCCGCGCGCAGCTGACGCACAACGCTGATCGCGAACTCGCGCATCGGAGTGGGGTCGATATTGGCCATAGTGGTTGATTATAGTCCGATTGTCGTCACGCCCAGCGGGGCTGTCCGAGCCCCCGCAGCACCGGGTATGGTGTAGCTCGCGTGAACGATCCCCCGAGTGCCGCTAAATCAAGGAACTGAGCCGAATGACGCCGCTGGAAGTTGATGTCGAAACGGTGGCCGCGATGCAAAAAGATGGTCAGCCGCTACTGCTGATTGATTGCCGCGAGGAAAATGAGTTCGCGCACTGCCGCATTGCTGGTTCGACGCTGATTCCGATGCAGCAGATCCCGGCCCGTTTGGCCGAGATTGCGCCGCATCAAGGGGGCCGCATTGTGGTCCATTGCCATCACGGCGGCCGGAGCATGCGGGTCACGCAGTGGCTCCGTCAGCAGGGATACGAGACCGTGCAAAACATGGCGGGTGGCATCGATGCCTGGTCGCAGGTGGTTGATCCGACCGTTCCCCGCTACTAATCGCCCGTCGCCGGTGCCCCGCAAATTCGCGATAAACAGCGTCGAGAGCAACACTTAGAGGGCAACTGCGGCTCAATTTCGGCGAACCCCTTGCGGGTGCCAATTGTCGTAAGGTATATCTGTGTGGCTACTCGCTGAGCGGAAACGTTCAGACGATCTGCTGCGGGCATGGCGGAATTGGCAGACGCGCAAGATTCAGGTTCTTGTGGCCGAAAGGTCGTGGAGGTTCAAGTCCTCTTGCCCGCACTCGATGGTGATCAAGATCAGCACTCCCAGGGGTGCTCGATCGAGTGGTAAGTAGTTGCTCTCGCTAGACTTAAGTCGCTCGTTCGACTTTTACTATCCGGCAGCTACGAGCCTCCATCAGACGCCAGCAACTCCGTTTGGGGAGTTTGCCAGGCACCTCACAAAACAGCCCGTGCGACTTCCCCAAGTCTCACGGGTTTTTCTATGCGCTCGCTTGAGATTCAGCGGCTCGATCTTCTTCCTGGCTTAGCCCTTGGACTGGCGTTTTTCTGAGCCGGCACCGACACACCTAAACCTCTATCAGAAAACAACTTACAGCACATTTCTGCGGGGCGTCAGGGCCGAAATGGTCGAGTTCAGGCGCTTTGCGGCAAATTGGGCGGCGCACCGTCGCACGGTGACCTAGGTTTTCGGGTGGTTGGCCAGCTTTGCAGGCGAATCGCCGGGTGAGGATTCGCCCGACCTGTTTGTCCGCATGTTCGATTGAGATCCCCAGGCGAGGTGCACGATGTTCGGAAAATACTTGGTTGCCAAACAGCTCGTTTCGACAGCTCACGTGGTGGAAGCGCTCGACCGACAGATTCGCGAGCGAACCCCCATCGGCCGTTTGGCGGTAGAAGCCGGTTTCATCAACATGAAACAGCTGTTCGACATCCTCAATACGCAAAACCTCGAAGACGAAGCGTTTGGATCGGTGGCGGTCGACTTGGGCTACCTGACCCAGCCGCAAGTGCTGGAACTGCTGCAGCAACAGCGCAAACGCCAAACCCCGATTGGCGAGCTGCTGATCAAGCTCGGAGCGATCGACCGCGAGACGATGGAGCGTGAACTCGCTATGTACCACGCCCTGAAGCATCCCCTCCCATCGGCAGCGATTGCTCAGCATGATTCCGCCAGCTCGTCGCATCACGCCGCCACTTAGCGAACCAGCGAAGAAGCGCCCCTGCCGACTGCTAGCGGGGGCTGATGAGTGGCGATCCCCCGTTTTTTGTCGTTAGGGATCGCCCCGCTTACCTGACCCCCACCCAAGGGAATGTTCGCAGGGAAGCCTTTCGTTTGATCCGATAAACAAGCTGGACGTTTCCTAGTGCCACTCGCTTTGCGCTCGCAGGGGCAAAGCTCGGATCGCTGAGGAAATACGTCGCTTAGGGGAACGCCAGTCGTACGGAACAGCTGGTGCAGCCCGCTTGGGTTTGCTTGCAGAACGCCCTGGCCGGTTTGCCGAATCACCGCGATCACTTGCACGGATGCAATGCATTATGCCTACGCACATGCTGCGGGAAGTTGCCGCTTCGCTCCACTCGTTCTTTCTGACGCTGCTCGAGCGTCCGGCGAAGAAAGTCAAACCTCGCGCACCTGCGAAACGTCACTCGCGATTCGAATCGCTCGAGGGACGCGCTATGATGGCCACCGATTTCGCCGCCATCACCGGCATCGTGTTCAAAGACGTAACTGGCAACGGCCTCGATGTGGGTGTCGAAGAAGTGGGCAATGCCGAAGTGCGGCTCTATCTCGACGACGGCGACGGACTCTACGACGCTGGCGATACACTCGTTGATACGCAAAACACCGTCGCTGCTGGTGTCAACGAAGGCCGCTATCGATTCGATGGCCTCTCGGCTGGCAACTACTTCGTGCGCCAACCGGCCCAAGTTGTCGGCGCAGTGAACTTGCTCGAAGAAGTCAGCTCGCTCGTCACCATCACACCGCTGCAGGCCCAAGGTATCACCGGAACTTCAATCGACTCGTTCACCACCCTCGGCCCTGCTCTCTCGGTCTCGTTCCCGGTCGGGAGCACCGACAACGGCGTGCAAGCTGGGGCAGAAGTGCTCGGTGGCGAGCGCGATCTGTTTGCCGAACTCACATCGAACAATGCGGCTGACAACATCGGGTTTGAGGGAATTGCTGGTCAGCTCTACATCGATGCGAACCTCAACGCCACCGGCATTTTCACAGCCACCTACGATGGAACCGATGCCGACGCAACAACCCTCGACCCCACTGGCCTCGGCGGCATCGATCTCACTTCCGCAGGAACACAAACAGCCTTCCAAATGGTGATCAGTTCGGAACAGCCGAATGCCACCGCCACCATTCGGGTCTATACCTCGGCTGTCGATTACTCGGAATTGACGATTGGCATTCCCGACGCAAACAGCACCGAACTGCTCTTCAACTTCGATGATTTTGTCGACACGGGGCTGGGAGCCGACTTCACCAATGTCGGGGCGATTGTCGTCACCATCACCACGACGGAAGGTGGCAACGACGTCGGCATCGAACTGCTCGGAACCCTCGGTCCAACAGTTCAAACGGTCGACATCGACAACTTCACGCCGATCGACTTGCGGCTCACCAAAACGGTGCTCCCGACCAATCCCAACAACGGCCAGAACGTCACCTACACACTCACCGTGTTTAACGACGGCACCAACGCCGCCACCGGTGTGGTGGTGACCGATCTGCTGCCAGTGGGCACCACGTATGTCAGCGACACTGGCGCGGGGGCTTATGTGAGCGGCACCGGCATTTGGACCGTCGGCAATCTCGCCGTCGGCGCGAGTGCGTCGATTCAAATTGTCGCTTCTTTCACGGGGCAAACGGCCATTTTGAACGCGGCTGAAGTGACCGCCGCCGATCAGTTCGATATCGACAGCACCCCCAATAACGGCATCACCACTGAAGACGACTACGCCGAAGTGACCTTCACTCCCGCCGTCACCGATCTGGCGATCAGCAAGACGGTGGACGACACCACACCGAACGAAAATCAGGAAGTGGTGTTCACCCTGACGGTGACGAACGAAAGCGCCGTCGCTGCCACCGGTGTGGTGGTGACTGATCTGCTCCCCGCCGGGCTGACGTATGTCAGCGACACCGGTGCGGGCGCCTATGTGAGCGGCACTGGCATCTGGACGATTGGCAACCTGGCCGCAGGTGCCAATGCGGTCCTCACGATTCGCGCCACAGTGACCAGCAGCGCGACGATCACCAACATCGCTGAAATCACTGCCACCGATCAGTTCGATAGCGATAGCACGGTGAACAATGGCATCACCACCGAAGACGACTACGATTCCGTCATCCTCACGCCGAACGTCAACGACCTGGGGATCACCAAGACGGTCGACGATGCAACCCCGAACAACAACCAAGTGGTGGTGTTCACTCTCACGGTCACCAACAACACCGGTGTCGCTGCCACAGGCGTGCAAGTGACTGATCAGTTGCCAGCGGGACTTGTGTACGTGAGCGACAACGGTGGCGGCGCGTATGTGAGTGGCACTGGCATCTGGACGATTGGCAACCTGGCCGCTGGCGCCTCGACCGTGCTGACGATCAACGCTCGTGTGACGAGCAGCAGTCAGCTGACGAACAACGCCGAGATCACTGCGGTCGATCAGTTCGATAGCAATCCTAACAACAACGAAGACGATGCGGTGCTCGATCCCAACATCGCCGATCTCTCGCTCACGAAGACTGTGAGCGATACGACCCCCGATCAGAATCAGCAGATCACCTACACCATCACCATCGAGAACGATGGTCCTCAAGATGCGACTAACATTGCAGTCACCGACGTTCTGCCAGCCGGTTTGACGTTCGTCAGTTCGGCACCGAGCGTGGGAACCTACAATCAGGCGACTGGTGTCTGGACGATTCCCTCGCTCACCAACGGCAGCAGCGCCACGCTGCAAGTGACCGCCACTGTCACCACTTCGACGGTGAAGGTGAATACGGCCCAAGTGACAGCCGCTGATCAGTTCGACATCGACAGCACGCCGAACAACAACAACGCCAACGAAGATGATCAGGCCAGCGCCACCGTGACACCGAACATCTCCGATCTCTCGGTGACCAAAACGGTGAGTAACACCACCCCCGACTTCGGTTCGAACGTCACTTACACCGTTACGCTGTCGAACGCCGGCCCGGCTGGGGCTACCGACGTCACGCTGCTCGATCTGCTGCCAGCCGGGGTGACCTATGTCAGCAGCACGCCAAGCGTCGGCACCTACAACCAGGTAACCGGCATCTGGACCGTTCCGACCCTCGCTAGTGGTGCCTCGGCGACATTGCAGATCGTGGCCACCGTCACCTCGTACGGCACGTCGACCAACACGGCCCAAGTGCAATCGAGCGACCAGTTCGATCCCGATAGCACCCCCGGCAATAGCGTGGCGACGGAAGATGATCAGGCCTCGATTGCCCTGACTCCTCCACGACGGATGTCGAAACGACTGTTCCTGGCTCGCTAGCGGGTCTTCCCTCGGCTGCTACAGCTGTGGGACCCCGGCAACTCGCGGTTCTCGAGGAAGATTCGAAGAAGATTAGCAGGCCCAGTCGGCTGCCAATTCGCAACGGCTGCGGAACTATTTTAGCGACAAACGACTCGACACCGCTCCGCCGGATTGCGACAATAAGAACCGGAACAAGAGATCACAGCGGCAACGTGCGTCTTTCTTCGTCAGCAGAAGTTGGCGAAGGACTCTTCGGCGCGCGTTGGCATTCGCATTGGCTCGCTGTGTAGACAGATCGCTCTCGAGGAGTTTCGTCTTATGGCATCGCGCTTTTCGTTGTCTCGTCGCACCGCCTTCACGGTGGTCGAACTGCTGGTGGTGATTTCGATCATCGCCGTTCTCATGGCACTCCTGCTGCCCGCTGTGCAAGCGGCTCGCGAGTCGGCCCGTCGTGCGCAGTGCACGAACAACCTGCGTCAAATCGGCCAGGCTTCGATGCTGTACGAGACCAACAAGTCGTACATGCCCCCTTCGCGTCAGTACTACTCGCGCACCTACTCGGGGAACAACTGGAACTCGACCCCAGCTCGCTACGTCAGCTGGGTGCATGTGCTGATGGAAGAAATGGGTCGCCCCGACATCCGGACCCAGATCGACCAACTCGCCAGCAGCAATAGCGCGATCAACAACAACACCGCCCTCGAGCAGCGCATCAATTTGCTCGTCTGCCCGAGCGATACCACCGACACCGGCGAGAAGGCGATGTTTTCGTACGCCTGTAACGGCGGCCGCGAAAACAACACCAGCCCTGGCAGCCCCCTCTACGGTTTCGACTGGCCCGCCAACGGTGCTCTCGATGATCGCCTGAAGGGAACGGACAACTTCCCCAAGGTGTTTCAGACCAATTCGGGCGACATCGCCAACGGTGATGGCACGTCGAACACCATCAAGTTCAGCGAAAACCTCGACGTGGTGAAGTGGACCAGCTGCAATAACGAGTATGACGTCGCCATCCTGTGGACCACCAACGATCCACCCACCGTCGGGCTCAATCGTCAGGCAGGCAACGGAGCGGTAGGTTTCGACTATGCCCGTCCTTCGAGCCGCCACCCTGGTGGCTTCAACACCACGATGTGCGATGGCAGCGTGGCGTTCCGCAGCGACACGATCGACTACACCGTCTACTGCCGCCTGATGACCAGCAATGGTTCGAAGTACAAAGAACCCGGCACCAACGCCCCCATTGCTGCGGTCTACACCATGCAGACCACCAAGCTGAGCGAAGACGATTTCTAATCACCCCGCTAACTTGGCTCGCCATCAAGCGATCCGTGATTCCTAAGGGTGGCTGTGCGTCTCGCAGCTCCACAGAGTTTTAGCCTCTGGGAGTTGCGCACTGCTGGTCAAGCCAGCTATGAGCCACCCAATTTCACGGGACATGGATCGTACTGCAGCATTGCGACTTCCGTATCGGCACTGCCATGCGATTCAGCCTGTTGAGCTTCAATGCAGTGATCGCCTGCTTTTTCGTGTTGGTGTCGATGTTCTATGAACATCGCTTCCTCGGACTTGCACTGAGCGCACCTCCTGTCGCCTTAATCGGTGCTGCCTATTACCTGCAACGCAGAAACCACTTTGCGTACGCCTTAGTGATCGTCGCCCTCTACGTTTCATGTTGGGTGACAACTCATTACTTCGGAGGCATTGCCGCCGTCAGCACAGCCGATCGCTGGTTTCAAAGATACCCAGAATTACAATCGACCTCGCTTAGTTTCGATCCGGTAAGCGAAGGCAAGGACGACGATGACTTACCAATCTCGTGGCACTTCATCGGTACTCCGTCGACTCCATGCCCTTTCGTCATCCAGCACTATGTAGCTACTGCTGATCGCGGAATGGGTGTCGCCGAGACACGATACTATCTTTGGCTTCCCGGGCGATTGCACTGTTTTTACACCGGACTTGAGTTGCAGTTGGGGTGAGGCAGATCAAGGTGTTGCACCTGGGTCGATTTGGAAGCTGTCTTCCGATTTTTCACGCTCATCTTCGCCTTGCTTGGTTAGCTCATGTTCCGCACGTTTTCGGCAGGTGCAAGCCGTTTTTCGGCGCCCTCTATCCGACGCAAAACAACTTTATGGCCCACTTCGAGAGAATTGCGTTGGCGTTTCTGATCCCGGCTGCCACTCTCCTCGTCATTGGCACTTGAACTGCATTTCCCTCCCGTCACCCTGCGGGCATGCTCGCGGGGTGTTTTCGTTTCGAGGCCGCACGGTTACCCCACCTTCGTCCGGCCCTGATAGCAGCTTTCCGGGGCCGATTCTCTTCCCCTGTCGTTAAACTCTGCCACGGAGCGGGGTGCTAGCGGCGTTACAAGCGGTCAAAGCATCAGAATTGCTACAACCGGCACCACACGCAAAGACGATGACTAGCTATGTGCCTCTCACTTTTCGTCCATCCGTAGGTGGGAAACGTGACGGGGCCCGTTGTACGGCAGCAAGCGAGGGAAGCGAAGTGAAAAACTTCCGCCGCCCCGCGACTGTAAGGGGGACGAACGCCCAGCAGATGGCCACTGATGCTTCGCACGAAGCGCCGGGAAGGTCGGGCAAGTAGGTCGAACCCGAGCCAGGATATCTTGCTCGTTGCCGAGGTTTCTTTATCGCTTCATTTCCCCGTGGGAGGGAAAGGAACTTCGCATGCGTTTGTCGTTTTGGTGGAAGTGCGCGCTCACTGCTGCTCTTCTTCCGCAATTCTCGTCGCCGCTGGCTCGGACCTTGTGGGCCGACGATCTGGCGACTGCCAATATCTCTGACGAAGAGACGCCGAATCGCTACCGCGATCAGCCGACGGAAACAGCCGTCGAGAACGCCTCGTATCAGCCTCCGGCCGAGGCCCCTGCTGAAGTCCCTCTCGAAAACGAGGCGATTCCCGAGCTTCCTGAAACGGTGGTTCCCGGTCGGCTGAGCAATTTCCCGGCCGAGCCACTTCCGGCCGACACGGTGGTTTCTCCTAACCGCATGCCGACCCCCGCATCGCAAACCGGCTCGTCGATCACCGTCATCACGGCCGACGACATTGCTCGCAGCGGCCAAACATCGGTCGCTGAAGTGCTCCGCGGCAAGCTAGGTGTCGATGTGGTTCGCCAAGGTGGACCCGGTAGCATCACCAGTGTGTTTTTGCGCGGTGCCAACTCGTCGCATACCAAAGTGCTGCTCGACGGCATTCCGCTGAACGCTCCCCAAAATGCGTCGCGACTCTTCGACTTCTCGACCCTCACCACCGATAACGTCGAGCGGATCGAAGTCCTCCGCGGCCCGCAAAGCATGGTCTACGGCAGCGACGCGATTGGTGGTGTGATCAACATCATCACCAAACGGGGTCAAGGACCACTTTCGGTCACCGCCGGAACGATGGGTGGCAGTTTTCAAACGGGTCAGGTCACGCTGTCGGCCCAAGCCGGTGACGAGCGAAAATACTTCAGCATTCAAGGCTCGCAGTATCACACTGGCGGCGTGAGTCAGGTCGATAGCTTCCCCGAGCAAGACGATTTTAATCTCGGTGTCGTTTCGGGACGGACTGGCATCAATCTCGAGAACGGGCTGAACATCGACTACGTCTTTCGCTACAGCGATGCCCGGGCCGACATCGACGATCAATTCGCATTCCCCACGTTCACACCGGCCGACAATCTGATTCGCAAGAATAAGACCAAGGTGTTTGCCAATCGCGTGCAATTTACTCACACCGCGCTCGATGGCATGTTGCAGCAGAAGGTGGGGCTGAACCTCACCGACTACGACTTCCTCGACACCGACCCGGGTGCCTTTGGAACGCCCGACTACCAGGGTCAAACGCGCGAAGTCGACTACCTGATCAGCGGCCAGCTGACCGAGACGAACATCCTGAGCGCCGGTGCGAACTACCTGGCAGAAGATGCCAGCAGCACGTTCGATCCACGGGTCACCCAGAACCTGAAAGGGGCCTACATTCAGGACCAGTTTCAGCTCCTCCCCAACTGGTTCACCACCGCCGGTGTGCGGTGGGACGACACGAGCAAAGCGGGGACCGCGCAGACCTACCGTGTCACGTCGATCTACAACTTCGACAGCGGAACTTCGCTCCACGGCAGCATCGGCACCGGCTTTCGTCAGCCCGCTTTGGCGGAGAACAGTTTTGGCTTCTTCAATCCCAATCTTCGCCCCGAGCGAAGCAAAGGTTGGGACGCCGGTGTTCGCCAGGAACTCTTCGGCGGCGCTGTGGTGGCTGATGCCACTTACTTCCGCAACGACTTCCTCGACCTGATTGTGATCAACGACACGTTCACGGCGCTCGAAAACGTCGGTGCCGCTCGCAGCAGTGGCGTGGAACTGACGCTGCTGGTCTACATCTTCGAAGACCTGTGGGTCGACGCGAGCTATACCTTCGACGACACGCTGAATCTCGACACCGGCGCGCAATTGCTGCGTCGACCGGAAGACAAATCGTCCCTCTCGATCACACGGGCCTGGACCGATATCGGAGCTTCAGCCACGCTGCAGTTGATCTACATTGGCGACCGCGCAGACATTGGCGGGGTAACGCTCGACAGCTACTACCTGCTGAATGCCTCGGGTCGTCGGAAGATCACCGAGAATGTTGAAGCGTTTGTTCGCCTCGACAACATCACCAACGAAAGCTACGAAGAGGTCGACGCCTACAACAGTGTGCCGTTTGGTGCCTACGGCGGCCTGAACTTCACGTACTAAATCGACTTCGATCGTTCGCCGATCGACAACGTCAAACAGTCACACCTCAGGGGAACAGAACTTCGGCCCCTGAGGTAGCGTGAGAGAGAGTCGCCTCTATTAGCTGCCGATGTACTGCGCGTAGACCGAGCGTGCTTCGGCAATCTCTTCGGTGCCACTGACCACCGCGCGACCATCGGCGAACAGGGTGATCTGATAGTCCCCGACTTTCAGCCGCACGAGAAATTTGTTCTGCGAAACTTCGCCGACCGAACGAAGTCGCTCGGCCATCGCGGCCAGATTGATCCCAGCGCTGCCAGGAAAACTGAGCTGCACGGAATTGCGGCCGCAGAGGACCGCGGAATAGCTCGCCCGCTCGCCCGAGAGCCAGGGAAACTCGCGTTTGCCGCAGCAAGGGCACTGACTTCGGTCGCCGAAGGCATCGAGTCGCAGCTGCCGGACATCGCTATCCCACAGGTCGATGATGGTCCATTTCTTCGAGACTGCAGAGCGGTTGCCACTCAGTATTTTGATCGCTTCACTGGCTTGCAGCGACGCAATCACACCGATGATCGTCCCCAAAATCCCGGCCGCATCGCACGTGGGTGAGCTCCCCGCATCAGGCGGCTCGGGCATCACACAGCGGAGGCAAGGAGACTCTCCCGGCAGGATCGTCATCGACTGACCTTCCGCGCCAAGACACCCTCCATAGACCCACGCAATACCGAGCTTCACACAGACATCGTTGATCAGCATACGGGTTTCGAAATTGTCGGTACCATCGACCACGACATCGCAGTTACGGGCCAGCTGCTCGATATTCGAGGGGACGATATCGGCGACCACCGCTTCGATTTCTACTTCGCTGTTAATCTCGCGGAGATGTTTCTCGGCGCAAATCGCTTTGGGAAATCCCGACGCTACATCTGCCTCGGTATACAGTGTTTGACGCTGGAGATTACTCAGTTCGAGAAAGTCGCGGTCGACAATGCGCGTGAACCCGACCCCAGCGCGAACGAGATGACTGGCGATCATCGAGCCGAGCGCGCCACAGCCGACAACCAGCGCGCGTGAAGCTGCGAGTCGCTCCTGACCTGCTTTGCCGATCGAAGCAAAGCGAACTTGCCGCGAATAGCGGGCGAATCGATCGTCGCTCATACCACAAGCCCTGCGATCGGGAGGTAACGATTCGGTAGCGCCGCCAGATCGCGCTGGAGCTGATCGCAGGCCGCTCGCGCGGCGGCCAGATCGGTGTGCTGACCATCTGCCAACTGCGCCAGGATCGGTCCTCGAAAATTCGCGGCGTGAGCCAGCTCGGTGATCTCTCCGGCGCTGGTGCCACAGATCACCAGGGCCGAGATCCCGCCCCGATCGAGAGCCGCCAGATCGGTCGAGCGGTCGACCCGATAAGCGAGCATCAAGCCCAGCGCGGCATCGCGCAAACGCTCGGAAATCGTGATGTTTGCCGGGAAACAGGCCATCATCACCGCCGGAAATTGCCGCGCGAGCACAACCTGCTCCAGTAGTTCAGCCTCCGACGCTGCGCAACAATGAGCCACGGAATAACAGCCGCGCTGGCTCGCAGCTGCCAAAAATTGTGCCGCTATAGTTGCATCGCCACCGAGATCGATCAGCGCTCCCAGCACCTGCTCGCGAAAGCTATCGACGAGACTGCTTGCGGGGACTGTGTCGCAAGCAACGAGGCGCGGAATCCAAACTTTTCCTTCGCGTGTGAGATAGCCGCGACTTCGACCGAGCGGACGGACGCCGAGCGAGCGTTTGGTCGTGGAGGGAGCTATCCCAGCCGCTTTGCGCGTGATCGTCACGTCGTAGATCGCTGGCAGATCTCCCGACCAGAAACTGGGATCGGTCACCACGCAGCGCAAGATCGAGCGGTCGCCGAGCTTGGCTGGGCGGAGTGTAAATCCGGCCGGAAGTGTTCTCGAAAGTTCACAGCGGGGACCTCGAATCGAGGCTTCGATTTCCCCATCGTCGAGCCATTGCTGCAGCAAGGTATCGTGACGTGAAGCCGAGACCGAGACCACTGCGCGATGCGTGGCGATGTCGCTGACGACCACTTGCAGTTGATCGAGTTGTGGCATGTTGGCGGTTGTCATGGGGAACCTGCAGCGGCGATTTCGGCGGCTGATCTCCCCTGCACTTCGGCCAGCGAAGCGGCGAGGTATTTTCCCGTCAGCGACAGCGGCGAGGTGGCAACCTGCTCGGGAGTTCCTTGCGCGATGACCGTTCCACCTGCATCACCGGCTCCAGGGCCGAGGTCGATCAGGTAGTCAGCGGCGCGCATCAGCTGCAGGTTATGCTCGACGATGATGAGTGAATGTCCCACATCGAGGAGCGCCTCGAAGCAATCGAGCAATTTCACGACGTCGGCAAAGTGGAGTCCAGTGGTCGGTTCGTCGAGAATAAACAGGGTGCGATTTCGGGAGGCTTCGGAAAGAAAAGCGGCAAGCTTCAAACGCTGGGCTTCTCCCGAAGAGAGCGTGCTCGCAGGCTGACCGAGCCGCAGGTAGTCGAGCCCGACGTCGATCAGCTGCTTGAGTTTTCCTTGTACTTTCGGCTGTCCTCGAAAGAAGCTGAACGCTTCGCGGGCGGTCATTTCGAGGACTTCCGCGATGCTGCGTCCCCGATATTTCACCTGCAGAATTTCTTTGCGATAGCGCGAGCCACCACAGGCGGGGCATTTTCGGAGGACATCGGCGAGGAACTGCATATCGATCCGGAGGAAACCTTCTCCTTGGCAGGCATCGCAGCGCCCCCCATCGACGTTGAAGCTGAAATGTCCAGCGGTGTAGTTGTGGGTCCGCGCATCGACTTGTTCGGCAAAAACGGCCCGAATCGGATCGAAAGCTTTGATGTAGGTGACAGGATTCGAGCGACCACTCCGGCCGATTGGACTTTGATCGACAAGAATCACATCGTCGATCTGACCATCCCCCACAACGTCGTCATAGTCGAGTGGCGGATCGCAATCTTTGCGCTTCCGTTTGCAGAGCGCGCCGTAGAGAGTCTCTTGAACGAGGGTGCTTTTGCCGCTGCCACTCACGCCGGTCACCAGGCACATTACACCGAGTGGAAATTCGACCGTGAGGTTCTTCAGGTTATTGCCACGAGCTCCGCTCAGCTTGAGCCAGCCTCGCGTGGCAGTGCGACGTGCAGCGGGAATTGCGACCCCGCGTCGACCTGCGAGAAAATCGCCGGTGACGGTTGTCCCTGCGAGCATTTCGTCGAGCTCGCCGCTGAAGGTGATGTTGCCACCAGCATCTCCTGCTCCGGGCCCCACTTCGACGAGCCAATCGGACTCGCGCAGCATTTGCTCTTCGTGTTCGACCAGCACCACGGTGTTGCCACGGTCGCGAAGCCCTTTCACTGCCACGAGCAAACGCTCGACATCCGAAGGATGGAGCCCCACCGAGGGTTCGTCGAGAACGTAGAGCATGTTCACCAGGCTACTGCCGAGCGCCGAGGTGAGCGCGACGCGCTGTGCTTCGCCACCACTGAGGGTGCGTAAGGTTCGGTCGAGTTTCAGGTAGCCGAGGCCCACCTGCCGAAGGAACGCCAGCCGCGACTGAATCTGATCGAGCATCACGCGGGCGAGCTTTTTTTGTGTCGCGCTGAGCGAGAGCGCGGCGAGCAGTTCAGCCGCTTCGTCGATCCGGAGCGCGGTGATTTCGCTGATGTTCTTTCCGGCGATGCGCCAGCTGAGCGATTCGGCGTTCAGCCGCGCGCCATGACAGGCATGACACAATTTGCTCGAGCGCCAGCGGCTGAGGAACACCCGAATGTGCATCTTGTACTTGCGGCGCTCGAGCCAGGCAAAGAAGCCACGTAGACCGCCGAAATCTCGTTCTGGAACACCTTCGCGAATCAGCTGCTTATGCTTTTCGGTGAGCTCGCTGTACGGCACATCGACCGGCAATTTGTAGTCGGGTGCCAGGGCCAGCAGTTCTTGCAGTTCGTGCAAATAGGCGGGGGAATTCCAGGGGGCAATGGCCCCTTCGCGAATCGATTTCGAGCGATCGGGAACAATCAGTGCGTCGTCGAGGTCGATCGTGCTGCCAAAACCTTCGCACACATTGCAGGCCCCCAGCGGGCTGTTGAAGCTGAAGAGCTGCGGCGTGGGATCGCTGTAGACGATTTGGCACGCGCGGCACTGCAAACGCTGAGAGTAATCGAGCCGCTGCCAGCGCTGACCGTCGATCACCACGACATCGGGCGTGCTGGTTTCGTCGTCGCGCACGGCGCGCCACAGAACACAGGCGCCGCCGCCACTGGTGAGGGACGTTTCAAGCGAATCGAGCAAACGCTGCTGAGCCACAGTCGGTGTGATGCGATCGACGATCACGCCAAGTTCACTCGCGCTGGAGCTGACCATCTCGCTCGGAATCGTATCGAGCATGAAACTCGTCTCGCCCACCACGCCGCGCGAGAAGCCGCGACCACGAAGCGAGGCCGCGAGGGTTTCGAGAGCGATTCCTTCGGGGACCGGCTCAAAAAAACCGAGCATTAGCTTGGTCGAGGGATCGAGCGACTGCACTTCAGCGGCGATGGTCGAGGCGGATGCTTTACGAATCGATTTGCCACAGCCGTGGCAAGTGAGCTCGGCCACTTTGGCCATTAAGAGCCGCAAGTAGTCGAGTGTTTCGGTGGCGGTGCCGATGGTGGAGCGACTCGAGCGGGCAGCATCGTCGTGCGAGACCGCGATGGCCGCTGGCAGATTATCGATCCGCTCGACGTCGGGCTTTTCGAGCTTCTGCAGGAACTGACGGGTATAGACCGAAAAACTTTCGAGGTAGCGGCGCTGGCCTTCGGCATAGAGTGTATCGAGCGCGAGGCTGGTTTTTCCGCTCCCGCTCACACCGCAAAATACGACGAGTTTCCCGAGGGGGACATCGAGGTCGACCATGCGCAAGTTGTGAACTTCCACACCGCGCAGTTCGATCGACCGATCGCCCGTCGAAGGATCGTCTATTGGCTCGCTCGCCGGCTCGTTCAAACCGAATTCCTTTGCGTTTTTGCCACCCCTCGAGGCGGCCTCTCTTGCTGTCGCTCTAGCCCAGAATTTCCGCAGGAAACGAACTCGTTAGTATATCGCCAGGGTCAAGCAACCACCAGCTGTCCTGGCATTTGGGCAGGGGACCTTGGTGGCGCTGATGGCAGCAGCTTGCTAGAATCGAGGAGAGCCGAAAGCGATGTGCTCGAGTTTGTGTCACGATTTTCCCGTCGATAGGCCGCCGCGATGTCCCTGAAAAAACGTTCGAATCCGTTTTACGCAGCCTTGCTGGTGGTGGGTGTGCTGTTTGCCATCACCGCGTGTGCCTATTTCACGATGACCGTACGCAATGCCGATCCACGTCGACCGACCGAGTCGGGGATGATTAACTTCATGTCGAGCTATGGCACGCAAGTCATCATGGTGGAACTAGGGCTGCTGACAGTGCTGACGTTCCTTGCGATCGGAACCGACGACTACTGGACCGGGGAAGGCAAATTGACCGGGGAAGGCAAGCCGACGAGCGACTCGACGAAACCGACGGAGCCCCCTGCTGCGACGTAGCGGCTTTCCCTTTCCTCGAGAGGCTCCGGGGCAATGCAGCCGAAACAGCAACTCACCGTGCTAGTGCGCATGAAGCGTCGCGAATCGGTGGTGGGCATTTCGCTGTCGGCATTCTTTCTTGCCTGCGGCGTAATCGGAATCACCCAGTACGCTATCGACGCGCTCGGTGGCATGCCGGTGCTGCTGATCGTCTTCGGAATTGCCGGTGGTGCGCTGTCCCTTTTTGGTCTACGCAACGCCCTGCCGTTCTACTGCTTTCGTTGTAGTGAGCAGTTTTATCTGAGCGATGCCCAGCAAGCCTTAGCGTCCGATCGCTGCCCAGCCTGTCATGCCGATCCGTTTCAGCCGCGCGAGCCCGATCCCCTCACGCTGATTGTGGCCGAGCCGACCGAGCCCGACACGAGCACCGACCAAGCGTGGATGCGCGAAAAGCCCGAACTGCTCGGCGCAGATGTGGAAGTCGAGGCGACGTCGCTCAGCAACCCTTATGCGTCGACACACAGCGTGCTTCCGGTTGCGACCAATCCGCTGCAGCAACAAGCTGACAAACAATCTCCAGGGGGACAAGGTTTTCTAGCACGACTTCGCGAAAATCTCGGTTCACTCGTGTTCGAGCTGACTGCCTCAGTCGAGCAAATGGACGAACTGGGCTATTTGCCAACGGGACCTACGGAACTAGTGAATTTCGAGCAGTATCGCGCTGCTGCTGTGCGCGCGATGCGACGGAGTGGCTACACACGACTGGCCCGCTTGGTAGCACCGTTCGTGCTCGCCATGGCTGCGGTGGCGATCACCTACTGCGCGCTGGAATCGTCGCAGGAAGCAACGTTTCGCGAGGAAGCGGACGAACCGATCTTGCTCTCCCAAATTGTTCCGCTGGCGATCGGCAGTGTGGTGGTGTGGGTGGTCTTGATTTTCTCGCTCTCAATCCTGACCTCGATGACCATCGCCTTGCTCGGACGTGCGTATCGCAAATGGGCGTGGGGCAATCCACCCACTTGGCCCGCGATTCATCACGACGAGAGCAACTTCTTTGGCATCGCCGTGCCACTCAACAGCCCCGTGCATCCTTCGCTGCGGGTTCGCCTTCGAACAAGCCAGCCTCAAGCGGTCACTATTTTACTCTGCGACGACACCGGCTATCGTGTGGCGGTGATCGATCGCCCTTTGGCGCAGGCCAACGTCTGGGAGACGGTGCCGATCAACTTTTTGCTGATCGCGCGCGGGCGACCTGGCGGGACCGAGATCCAGATTCGCAGCGACGCCAAGATTCCGTTTGAAGTCGACGATATCGAGCTGCTCGAATCGCGCTGGCTCATTGACACACAAAAGTGACACTTGTACACTATTTAACAATCTCGCGAATTCCTCCATTTTCAGCCGCAGCCTACTCCACTTCGAGCACCAAGCATGTCTGGCGTCACTCCTGAAATTCTCGAGCGTTTGCAAGCGCTGCGCGAAGCGATTCGTCGGCACGACTACTTATATTATGTTCGTGCTCAGCCCGAGATTTCGGATCTCGAGTACGACCGCCTGATGCAAGATTTGACCACGATCGAGGCGAGTTTCCCCGAGCTTGTGACTCCTGACAGCCCCACGCAGCGTGTCGGTGAAGAGCCGATGGAAGGGCTCGTGCAAGTGGCGCATCGGGCACCGATGCTGTCGATCGAAAACTCCTACACGGTCGAAGATCTGCAAAAGTTTGCCGAGCGGACTTCGAAGTCGCTCGACGGGGAAGCTGTCGAGTGGGTGGTCGAGCTGAAAGTCGATGGCGTGGCGATTTCCGTGCGCTACGAAAATGGTTTGCTAGTGCAGGCGCTCACGCGCGGCAACGGCGAAGTGGGAGACGACGTCACTCACAACGTACGAACCATCGCCGATGTGCCGCTGCGACTCTATGGCGACAAGATCCCAGCCGTTCTCGAAGTGCGCGGCGAAGTCTACATGACCAACAGCGATCTGGTGCTGCTCAACAAGCGGCAGCAAGAGCTTGGCAAAGAACTGTATGCCAACACACGCAATGTCGCCTCGGGAACGATTCGTTTGCTCGATCCCAAACTCTGTGCCGAGCGTAAGCTGCGCATGCTGGTGCATGGCGTTGGGGTTTGCGAGGGCATGACAGCCGAGAATCATATGCAGTTTCTCGAGCAAGTAAGTTCGCTGGGACTCCCCCCGACTCCTCACTGCAAATGCTTTGCGACGTTCAGCGAAGCGGTGAAATACTGTGAAGAGATTCCCGAACGTTTGCACGAGCTCGATTTCGAAGTCGATGGTCTGGTGCTGAAGGTCAACCGTTTCGATCAGCGTGCGAAACTGGGTCAGCGGAGTAAGAGTCCGCGCTGGGTGATTGCCTACAAGTTCGAGAAATACGAAGCGACGACCAAGCTGCTGGGGATCTCTGTGCAAGTCGGCAAAACAGGGGCGATCACTCCTGTTGCCGAACTCGAGCCGGTGCAACTCGCCGGCACAACTGTCAGCCGAGCCAGTCTGCACAATGCCGACGAGATTGTTCGCAAAGACATCCGCATTGGCGACATTGTGGTGGTCGAAAAAGCGGGCAAGATCATCCCACACATCGTGCGCGTGGAAGCTGCCGAGCGCACTACCGATCTGCCGGTGTTTCAGTTTCCCACGCACTGTCCCGTGTGTGGCAGCGACGTCGCCAAAGACGAAGGTGGCGTTTACATTCGCTGCACCAATCCGAGCTGCCCCGCCCAGCTGCGCGAGAAACTTCGTTTCTTTGCCACGCGTGGCGCTATGGATATCGAAGGGCTCGGCGACAAACTGGTCGATCAACTCGTCGCCAGCAAACTGGTGACTTGCTACGGCGATCTCTACCGTCTGACGCTCGACAAACTCACGAGTCTCGAGCGTATGGGAGAAAAGAGCGCAACGAAACTTCTCGAAGGGATTGTGGCGAGCAAATCGCGCCCTCTCAGTCGGCTGCTCAACGGCCTGTCGATTCGCCACATCGGCTCGAATGGCTCACAGGTCCTTGCGCGGCACTTCGGCACCCTCGATGCGATCCGCCAGGCCACGCTGGAGGATCTTTCGCGCGTTAGCGAAGTTGGCGAGATCACCGCCGCCAGTGTCTACGAGTTCCTCCACAGCGACTACGGCAAAACCACCATCGACGACCTCGTCGCGCTCGGGCTCAATACCCAAGAGCCGAAATCGGCGATCCCCACGGGCGAAGGAATTTTCGCGGGAAAGACGTTTGTCGTCACCGGCACGCTCAGCAAATTCTCGCGCGACGAAGTCGAAGACCTCATCGAAAAACATGGTGGCAAAGCCAGCTCGAGCGTCTCGAAGAAAACCGACTACCTGCTTGCCGGTGCAGAAGCAGGGAGCAAACTCGCGAAAGCCGAATCGCTCGGGGTCAAAATCCTGAGCGAGGCCGATTTCATCGCTCTATTGCCCACAGAAACAGCCGCCGATTAATGGCGACCTCGCACATCCGAGGCGAGGTCGCAGCAAGAAAACACAGCGGGCTAAGCAGCCTTATTTTTTCTTCGCTACACCCAGTTCGCCAAGCTTCGCAGCGACGTCGCTACCATGCGAGGTGGTCTTCACCGTCTTGTCGATGTGGAGAATCTTGCCATTCTCGCCGACGTAGAACGTCCAGCGAGCAGCCGCCTTACGTTCGGCATTGAAGATGCCGTACTTCGTGGCCACACTTCCATCGGGATCGCTCAGAATGGGATAGTCGACCGACAGCGATTCGGCAAACGCTTTGTTCTTGTCGGCAGGATCGCAGCTGGCGGTGAAGTAAGCGACGTTGTACTCGCGAATCGACGCCCCTTCTTTCTTAAAGCTCTCGCATTCCTTCGTGCAGCCGCCGGTGAAGGCGCGTGGATACCAGGCGACAACTACTGCCTGCTTTCCCTTGAAATCGGAGAGCTTGTAGGTTTTGCCGTCGCTCCCCACCATTTCAAAATCGGGAGCATCGTCCCCCACTTTGATCTCTTCTGCAGCGTAATTCAGCGAGACAAACAGGCTCACCAGCGCGAGCGAGAGACAACCAATCATCCACTTCATGGCAGAACTCCGATATCCATCGAGGGGGGTGGGAGAGTAAGGAAGGAACGTGCGAAACGAGTTCGCAGCTACGCAACAGCCTAAGCTCCCCTGCCGCGCGAAGCAATCTTGGGCCGCGCCGCTGTCTATTCGGTTGGCGGCGAGGACAACACATCACTCGGGCCACGCTTCTACGCGGTCGCTTCCGACGGAGCGAGTTCTTCCTTCGGCGGCACTTCGGGCTTGCTCGACAGCGGCTGCGTCGTCGCCACTTCGGTGTTGCGCCAGGCCGCGATGCCAAACAGCACCCAGCCGACAATCATCAGCGTGCCACCAATCGGCACAATGGCCCCCAAGATCGTGACCTTGGAAAGGACCAGGGCGTAGAGCAAGCCACTGAAGATCAGCTGTCCGAAGAAAAAAGAATAACCAGCGAGGGTGGGCAAGAGGCCCGGGAATTTCGAGGCATAGAGCCCGAGCGCGATCAGCGCGATGGCGTGATACATCTGATACTGGGCGGCTGTTTCCCAGTTTCTGAGTCCCTTCTCCCGCTCGCTGAGGGTGAACTCCATCGCCTCGAAGAACTGGGGTAGCGAGTGCGCTCCAAACGCGCCAAAAGCGACTGCCATCGCTCCCACAAACGCCCCCATCACCAACCAGGTTTTAGCGCCCGCCATCGGATCGATTCCTCGAGGAGTCGGCTCGAAACAGATCGCGTTTCGAGCAATTCATTTCACCACACTAAGGCTTAGTATGCCCTCGCAGCGGCCCGCTGGGCAGTGGTGCAAATGATCCGCCCGCTCGGCAAGAAGCAATCGGGGGTCAAGAAAACAAGGAAGGCCGATGCATGTCCGGGGGGTGGAAACATGCAACGGCCCGCCTCGATCGAACAAATCCTAAGGATTTTTTAGCGTGGGTCGCCACAAGCCAAACGCTGGCGGCGACTCACCATCGGTCACTCGAAGACCACATTACTGTGGCAGATCGATACCGAGTTTCTCTTCTTCTTCTTCCTGAATGATGATGCGTGGAGTGACCATCATCATCAGGCTTTGAGCTTCACGGCCGATACCAACGTTCTTGAAGAGTCGGCTGACGTAAGGCACCTTGCTCAGCAGCGGTACACCACGTTCGTTACGACCTTCACGCAAACGCTTGATACCACCCAGCAGCACCGTTCCGCCGTCTGGCACGCTCACCGTGGTGGTAACCGTGGTGAAGGCAAACGTTGGGAGCTGAACGGTCGTACCTTCGGTCGTCGTGCGAACGTTGTCGGTCGCATTCTCGTCAGGGTTCGAAGGATCTTGAATCACCGAACCGCTGTCGGTCGTCGTGCTACCAGTGAAGGTAAACGTGTCGACGTCGCCAATCGTGCTGAAGAACGGCACCATCGTGAGTCGCACAAAGCGGCGGTCAGGCGAGACCACACCCTGCACCGAGAGCGAGGTTCCTTCGTTCAGAACCGCGATCACAGGTTGCTGAGCGGCGGCAAAGTCGCCCACCACAGGAATCACGCTGATCACGAACGGACGTTGCGAGGTATCCGAAACGAATGCCTGCTGACCGTTGAACAGTGTCACCTTTGGAGCTTGCAGAATGTTCGTCCGGTCGTCACCTTGAGCGGCGTTGAGCAGGAAGAACACTTCGATGTCGCTGAGGATCGCAAAGCCGAAGCTGGCGGCCGTACCGGCATCGAAACCACCGAACTGAGGAACAGCCGATCCGAAACTACCTTGACGGAAACCCAGGTCAAGATCTGCCGAAGGCAAACCGGTCGTGGGGTTCAAACCAAAGTTGAGGCTCGGCGAGCTATCGTCGTACACACCTTGGCCAGGCTGGTTAGCCGTTGGCAGCTGATCGGTCACGTTGTTCAGACCGGTGTTGTCATCGATGTTGAAGTCGAAGTCGATACCGATACGTTCGAAGAACCGATCGCTCAGGGTGATGAAGCGGACTTCAATCGTCACCTGAAGATCTTGCAGACGGCGAAGCTGTTCGAGCAGATCGGCGATCTGTTCGTGCACTTCTTGCGTCTGGCTAACGACGAGGCTGAGGTTCACATCGAAGCCCGAGATCGAGCCTGGACCACCGACTTCGTCCCACGTGGTGGGAGCAATCGTCGACGTGATCAGTTCGATCAGCGTATCGAAGTCAGCTTGCACACCACCACCCATACCACCGGGACCGCCACCGAGCGAGGTTGGACCACGCTGAGCGCCGGAACCAGGGAGCACGTTGGCAGCACCCATTTGAGCAAGCACCGAAGCGTTGCTTGGTGTGGCTGCTTTGTTGTCCTCGCCTTGAGCCAAGGTGAGAGGACCAGTCGACATCGCACGGGCTGGCATGCCGTAGCCCATCGAGTTCAGACTTTCGCGAATCGCACCCGGCAAACCGATGTTATAGCTGGGGACGAAGTTCGGAATCGGAATCACGAGGTCGGCCACATAGTAGGTCTGTGGGTAGACGTTCGAGTTACGTGTCTGCTCGCTGGTGATGCGGAGCACTTCGTTCTGAATCACATAGCTCAGGCCGTGATTCTCGAGGAGCAAGTTCAAAGCGCTCTTGAGCGAAATCGGCTGCTGCAGGTTCAGCGAAACCGGAGTATCGCTCGTCACACCTTCCGCATGCAATCCTTGCGGATCGAGGAAGATGTTGATGCCGGTCATCTTGCCCAGCGTATCGAGCACTTCCGAGAGGGGACGATTCTCGAATCGAGCTTCGATCGGCTTGCCGAGCGAACGTTCGATTTCTAGTTCCGCAGGCGAGAGTTTCGTACGACGCTCGAGCAAGCTCTTGCGCGAACGAGTCAGCTCCGACCATTTCTTAGCGTCGCCGAAGACGAGTGGCGTGCGATCGTCGAAGGCAACCCCCGACTGGTGCACGCTCTCCATCGCAGCGATGAAGTTGGTGGCCTTTGCTTCGTCGGTCATCATCGATTCGTAGATGCCACGAGCCAGTCGCGACTTCTCGACCATGTTCACCACCACAGGCTCGTTCGGTGCAATCTCGCGAGCTTGCTTGGCAATCACTTCTGCTTCAGGGAAGCGTCGTTGATCCATCAGTTCGTTGAAGTTCTCGACCAGTTGAGCCAACTTGTCCTGCGTCTGCAGTTTCAGCTGCTCGCTGCGAACCAGATCGGCGCGGATCGAGGCATTACGCTCGTCGTTGCTGATGGTCGATTCGTTCTGTTCGATGTAGATCGTGAGTTCGCTGACCTTGCGGTCGACGATCGTCAAAAGTTGTTTCAGAGCGGCTGGTTCCACCTCGGCCGAGGCGATGCGAGTCCGCAGTTTGTTGAGGTTCTCGAGAGCCGTGCGAGGTTCCGAAGCAGCCAATTGCTCGGCCGACTTCACTTCGCTCGAAATCTCGCGATAGAGCTTCTGACGAAGCAACTCTTGCTGCGAATTCACTTGCTCGAGAGGCGAAGGCTGACCATCGAGTGGCTGCAGCGGCAGAGGATTGACAGCTGCACTCATCGAGTTCAGCTTGTCCTTCAGCTGCTGACGCGTTTCGGGATCGAGCTGCGATTCGAATTTCCAAGCTTCTTTGAACTTGGCAAATGCGGTTTCGCGATCTTGATTCTGAAGTGCGGCGAGCCCTTCTTCGTACAGTGCTGCACCAGGCGAACCACCTTGGCGGTTGAGCACGGCAGCGGTGCTGCTGGCAGCCACGTTGCGCGAGTTATCTTGGCCAGGGTTGTACATCCCTTGTGTGACAGGATAGCCACCACCAGCAGGTGCGGCGGGGACTTCGTTGTTGGCGAGCTGAACACCACCACGCTGCTGCGAAGCACGATCGATGTCGAGCATCACTTGCCAAGGCTGAATTTCGCCAGGACCAAAAGCTTCAGCAGGGAGTCGCATCGCTTCGGCCTGAGCAGCGAACAGCTTGGCAGTTCGCAGGTCACCCTTGTCGAGCGCGAATCGAGCTTGAGCAATCAGACGCTGAGCTTCAGCTTTTGTCGGAGCTTCCGGAGCTGGCATGCGCTGCGGCTGGGAAGCTGCATCAGCAGGCTGGAACGATCCACCACCGACGCGCGGGGCAGGGTTCAGCGGATTGCTGGGGCCTTCAGGAAGTGCATACGGACTTGGATTTTGCTGAACCATCGCAGCTTCAGGAGCGGCAACGGGAGCTTGTCCGTCGATAGGCAAACGCTGCGCCGCAGGATCGATATCCGAAGGGCGAAGCATGAACGGTGAAGTTGCCGAAGGGGCAGGAGCGACGCTGGTGACGTCGATGCCAGCCCGTGCCATATCAGCCGCGAGTCGCTGTGGCGAATCGTCGGTTGGGCCATACTGGGCTGGGATCGCGAGCACCTTTTGGTAGGCCGCAATTGCAGCTGGTTTGTTGCCAGCGGCGAGTGCGCCACGTGCTTCCGCCAGGAGCGAGCGAGCCTTCACTTGCGAGTCGTTCGTCAGCTGCGACAGCGCTTCTTCGCGTGTTGGAGCTGGGAAGGGACTGGCCGGAATGGCTTGAGCTTGGGGCTCATCCTTGCCACCTAGCAAGGCAGGGAAGCGAGCACTCGGCAGGGACATCCCTCCCGCAGGCTTGCCCGAGGCCTTGGCCTTTTCTTCTTCGAGCACTTTGCGAAGTTTCGCAGGGGTGTCGTAGAAGCGCTCGGTGAGAGCGTCGTATTGAACGTTGAGCTTCTCGGCCTTACCAATCAAGGTATCGGCCAAAGCGAAGTCGCCGTCCTTCAGTGCCTTGCGGGCCTGACGGAGCAAGTCATCGGCTTCGCGGCGCGGTCCGGCGGAAGCGCCGAACTGTCCAGTAGCGGTGTTGGCAATCGTCCATGCTGCCACGCCGTGGGGGGCGCCTTGTACCACAGATGCCGATAGCATCGTGGCGAGGGCCACACTCCCAATCAGAAATTGCACGCTCGCTTTCAAAGCGATTCTCCTGTTTCGAATGTTCCTCACCCGAAGGTGCGACGGATCATCCTTCCCGCCACATGTACGCCAGTCCGCTCAAGCCCATGGCCTGTCTCCCTGCGCACTCGCAGAACGCCTCTTACACAGGAAGCTGCCGTCGCTTCAAGGGCAAAAAGTTTTCTGCGCGCACAAAGTGAAAGCCGCTGCGCTGGAGCGGACCTACAGCACCAAAACGATCCCATCGGGTAGACAAAATCCTCTGGTGGTAGATGAGGTGCGGTGATTACCTGGAAAGCCAATAACAGGTCAAGAGCACTTTGAAACAGGTGCGAATATTTTCTTCGATTTTCTTTCGCGCTCGCACAGACTCGCGCGCAGCAAGAAACAAAGAAGGGCCTATTTCTCGAAGAAACAGGCCCTTTTGCAGGCAAATACGTTGCTAGCGGCCACTGCCGCTCAGGAGCGATTACAGCGTACTGCCGGTACCAAACTGGTAGCTGAAGCTGATCGGAAACACGCGGTAAACACCGTTGGTGAAGACGAGCTCGAAGACATCATTAGCACGCTTCAGCGACGTGGCAGGAACCACGACCACATCACTATCTCGGAGCCAGATTTCATCGGAAGGGGCAGGACGGGTGCCATAGAGGGCACCACGCAGATCGAGCTTCGTGGCGAGGAGTCGCCAATCTTCTCCTCGACGGAAGACCACAATCTGACGCAAGTTGCCACCATTGTTCCAGCCACCAGCCAGCGCGATCGATTGCATCGCAGTGGTCGGTGCTTCGAGCGAGAAGCGGCCTGGCTGGCGCACTTCACCAAGCACGTAGATGAATCGTGGTGCTCGCGTTTGCAGAATCGGAGTCACTTCGAGACCATCGACAATTTGAGCATAGCGTTCGTCGACTTCGCGCTTCACTTCTTCGAGCGAGAGGTTCTGCACCATCACGACACCGATCGCTGGAAGCGAGATGGTCCCTTCAGGTGTCACGCGTACCAGTTTCCCTTGGCCACCGCTGAAGAAGCGACTATCGACAGCCGCTCGCAAATCTTCGAGACGGGTATTGGTTTTCACGGGCGTGAGTGTGAGCTCGGTAACTTTGTAGTACTTCTTGTACTTCTCTTCGAGTTCCATCTGCACGGCGTTGATCGTTTTACCAGCGACACGAATCTGTCCGAGCAAACGGAGCGTGATCGTGCCGTCGGGCTGAATCACCACATCACGATCGAGCGCGGGATCGATGAGCGATTCGACTTTGATCGAGTCGCCCACTTCGAGTTGATACTCGGCGGCGGTTGCTTCGCGCGTCAGGCGGTAGATGAATTCGATTTGATCGTCGGTGCGGAGACGATACTCGGGAATGGCAGCGGTTCGTGCAGGTCCCACATACTCCCCTGCTCCGAACGCTTGCCACGGAATCTTGTTCCACTGATCCCAGCCCGGTTCGCCGCAGCCATTTCCCATGCGGCAGTCGACCCCGTCGATGCGAACTTCGCAGCCATCACCGCAAGGCATGCTGCCGCTGAACTGACAGAGCTTCACTTCGCCTGCATCGCGCGCATCGATCGAGAGCCACGCGCCATCGACTAGTGGCGACTCGCCACCCACCACGCGTACTTCAGCGGGGAGAGTGGCAACTTGCGGCAAACTGCGAACGAAACTCATGCTCGCCACAATCGCTGCCCCAGCAGCGAGTGAACCGAGCGCAGCCCAAGCGAGTCGACGACGAAACCAGTTTTGAATGGTCATGGCTTTATTATCTCCGCATCGCGGCATCAGGAGCGGCGGCTGTTCGCGCCGCAGGTGCATCGTGCGCTGTTTGACCACTTTGTGCGGTAAAGACTTCGGGACTGACAAACGCCACCGGCGAATCGCTCGGAAGAGGCGCCTGCTGCAGGTTGCGAACAAGAATTTCTTTTTCGTACTCAGCTCGTTTCGCGAGATCGATCTGCCCCAGACGGCGATGGACCTCCGCGAGGTTCTGCCATCCGGCAACGTGCGGCCTGGCCATTACACTTTGCACCAGCAGATCGCGGGCCTGCGGAAGCTGACCATACTTGGCCATCAGCACCCCGAGTTCGTTCGCCGCCAGGTGATTCTTGGGATTCGTCATCACGGCAGCTTGGTGAAACACCATCGCTTTGGGGAGCTGCATTCGTGTGTTGTCGCCCGACTGCGACGCGAATGCCTGATGCAGTCGGCCCAGCAGGTACATGCCGCTGGCCGACTCAGGATAGCCACCACCTGCAGCAATCAGTTTCTTTTGAGCAAAGTTGTAGTACATCTGCATGGCCGAAATCGCGGGAACGAGTTGTGTTTCGCCATGCAGCACCGGCGTGCGATGTCCCTTGGCCAGTTCGACGACGTTCACTTCCCCTTCGAGGCGGCTAGCACGGGGAGAGAAATCGTCGGCCTCTTTGATGGCGACAATCGCCGAGGTGAGCGCCGAGGTGTGTGCGTCGGTACCTTCCAGGGCATCGAGCGACTGGGCAATCAAACGGAGCGACTCGATTATTTCGGCGCGCGACGTAAACCAGGCTCCGCGCTGCGCGAGTGAAAACGCTTTGGCTTGCATTGCGCGAGCTTGCTCCATCACCGGAGCCAGCGCCGCCTGAGTGCTGCGCGACATCGCGGGCTGCTCGAACGCTTGATGCGGAATTGCTGGTGCTACCTGAGAGATTGCGGGCTGCTGCGGCATCACGGGGGCTGCTGGAGGTGGAAGCGACTCGGTCGCGGGCCACGATTGCTCGCCGCCACTGATTGGCGGCAGCATAGGCGTAGGCGGTGCTGGCTCGATCGATCGCGGAAGTGGTGTCGTATCGATCTCCATCGCTGGCGCGGGAGCAGGTGGAGTTGCCACATCGCTGCTCACACCGACCCAAGGAGAGACGTCGGACATCGCGGGAATCGCATCCTCGGGAATCGAAACCGACCCGCCGTAGGTCGAGCGGCGTGCATTGCTCGGTGGTTCTTCGCTCGTGACAGGTGGAAACGAAGTGATGCTCTCCGCTGCGGCACTCGGCACGCGCTCGGGGCTCGATTCGGATGTGCTCGAAGATTCGGACGTGAGGTTTTGCGAGTCGTCGACGGGGGGGAGTCTCTCGATCACCGGCGCCGAGAGACTGAGTTCGCTACTGCCGCTCGAAGCTCCTGCGGGAGCCGAGGCGACTTGCAGCGGTTCGCGAATCGCGGGAGCAGTCCCCGTGGAAGGTCGCTCAGACAATCGCAGGCTGACGCCCGAGGTGGACTGCGCCAACTGATCGTAGGTGGTGAGCTGCGACGAAGGCTCGCTGGGGGAGAGTCGCTGAAACTCGCTCGGCAGCGGCTGTGCATCGGCAGTTGGCAGGAAGATCGCCGGGGGGAGCATCGCCACACGATCTTCGGCGCTCGGTTCCGGCACAGGTTTCCCTGGGCGAGGATAGCGTGAAGCATCATTGGCACGACCGTTACGATCGACGTGCACCGTGCGCAGCGTCATGATCATCACAGCTGCTACAGTGATGCCAAACATCAGCGTTGAGAGAGCACGGCGAGACATGAGACATCCGTGTGCGAAATGAAACGTTCACCCGATGGGCGAAACCTTCGGGGTCAATCCGTGACCCCTCGCCTTCTACGCCTGTTACATCGTCCATGGTTTCGGCGTCATTGCACGCAAAGGCGGCACATTGGAATCGTCTCGCAGATCCCGACTCGGAACATCCGGTACAGCACGCACTCATGGAATAGCACAACCGGCACAAAACGATCGCGCGGTACGGCTGTCAGAAGCGTCACAACAGGAGCCTTAGTTGATGCCCCTACGATGGGCATAAAGCGGCCCCCAGCAAGGATGTGTCGCTGGTAGGCAGTGCACCCCAATGGCAAGCTTTACGCGTTACGTAGCGAGGACTCGATCACGCGGATTAAGCGGATGGGCATCGATCCCCCGCTCGCGCAGGTCGGCCACAAACGACATTGGGCCATGCGTGCAATAGACCTGCCGGGGCGCGACACGATCGACACATTCGAGCAGCTCGTCATAATCGGCATGATCGGACAGGACCACCGCGTAGTCATAGCGCTGGCGCGTTCGCCAGGTGGGATCGATCGCCCAGCCGGTCACCGCGATCGTCCGCTTAGCCACAGGCCCCAGCAGCGGCATCGCTTTTTGCGAACGGGGCGGAGCAATATAGACAAAGCCCTCGGTCAGCGAAGTCGCCACTCCGTAGTTTCCAATCTTGATGCCGTGCGCTGCGGTGATCGCATTCACTTCCGCCACCAGTGGATGGACCTTCACCGGCAAACCGGCGTGGGCCAAGATCGCCGTCACCTCTTGAGCTTTTCCGGTCACATAGGCATGAATGACCGGAACTTCCTGACGACGCAACGTTTGCGAAACAATGTCGATCAACTGCTCGCTCGCCAGTTCCCGCGGTGGAAATTTATAGTGCGGCTGACCAAACGTGCATTCCATCACCAGGATGTCGGCGTGGGGACAGCGAGGGGTCTCGGCTGTCATCGACTCGCGGAGCCGAAAATCGCCGGTATAGAGGAGCGATTGATCGGACGCTGCCACATGCAGCATCGCGGAACCCGCGATATGCCCGGCCGGATGGGTGCTAAGCGAGAACTCGTCCCACTGCCACGGCTGTTCGAACGGAAGTTCGCGGACCAGCTTGTCGCCGTAGCGCCGGCGATAGAGGGCTGCGGTAAGTGGCGTGCCGATCGCGAGTTCATGCGCCGCCATATGATCGCTGTGAGCGTGCGAGATAAATCCGCGAGGCTGTCGGCGGCAGATATCCACCGCGAGATCGAGTGGCGTAATGCGGAGCCCACGGTCGTAGCAAAACAAAGCAGCAGCTCACGATGCTGCCTTGAAGCAGCGAAATCGGATCCCCAAAAACAAAAAACTCTGGTCACGCGGCAAACTTTCGCCACACAACCAGAGTTTGCAGGATCGTTTTCCCACGAGCCGCTGTCAACAGCGGGCTCGGGGAGTCGAAAATACGTTCAAAACAACCATCGGCCGTTACCGGGCCCCGAGAGCGACACGTTTGCCTGGATTGCCCGCCACGCCAGCGGCCGCAAACAGTTCGTCGATCACGCTGGCCACGCGGGCCACAATTTCTTCCCGCTTCGGGCCTTTCAGCTGAGCATGGTCGGGAGCCAAGGCCACCGGACCGTCGTATCCCATCTGCTCGAGTTGCGACAGCAGCGAGACGAAATCGATCTGTCCTCCCACCCCCGGAACGAGCCGTTCTTCAGCGGTCCACTCAGCGGCGGGCTTAGCGGCCGGCCCATCGACGAGCAAGACGCCGAGGATCTGCTCCTTGGCGAGCCCGTCGAGATCGGTAAAGCTCCCTCCGGCGACAACCCAGTTCCAGGTGTCGAGCACAATCCCGACATTGTCGGCTGGAATCGATTTGACCAGCGTCAGCAGCTGGTCGGTGGTGGTGATGAACTCGTAGGCTCCTTCGGGCACCGGCTGATTGACCAGCAAGTGCAGGCCGAGCTTAAGTCCTGCTGGCTGAAGGATTTCAGCCAGTTTTTGGAGCCGGCTTGCATGCCGGGCAAAGTTCTCGTGAAACGGCAGCTGTTCGCTGTAAGGGAGGATCGGCACGAGGCAACGATCCGCCGATAGCTCTTTGGCCACTTCCAGCACGAGTGTCAGCTTGGCCAAATCGGCTTCGAACTTGGCATCGTCGGCTTGCAGGTCGACCGGCAAGTCGAAGCTCCCAATCTTCACTTTCGCAGATACCAAATAGCGGCAGGCGGCGGCTGGTCCGCTCGTCTGAGCCCGGCGAAGCACTTCCTGAATATCTACCTCTAAACCGAGAAATCGGTGTGTGAGCGCGATTTCCAGGAGCTCGCTCTGTCGGGCCAGAATTCCAATGCCGCTAGGGTTAAGACTTCGATACATATGTCCCCTCTTCATCACTGTTGATGCTTTCACCCGCCCCTACTCGCAGTTCCCTCGGAAGAGAGAAGCTCGGAAGTAGGAACGAATGCTGGCAGGCCGTGTGGTCCCCGCTGCATAGTGCGCGATGCCCGCCAAGAACCGCTCGCGAATCGGACTTCTCAGATTATGGGGGGCTCGCGCGACCATTCCAAGTAGGTATCGTGCGGCAGTCCGCATCACCCTTAAGTAATAACCTATACTTGTTCTTCAAAAGCACTCTTACGCGACGTCAATCACGGCATCGCCCGTGCAACCGATCTACTGACCTCATACCGACCTTCGTAAATATCGGGGCACCGATGACACTCGTGTGGTGGCAAATCGTTCTGCTGGCGATAGTTCAGGGAATTGCCGAGTTCCTGCCCATCAGTTCCAGTGGACACTTAGTCGTCATCGCCCCTTTGCTGTTTGGCTCCACCGACTCTCCCGAGGGAATCAGCGATCTAAGCATCGTGCTGCATCTAGGAACGCTCGGCTCGATTCTGGTCCATTATTTCAAGCGGGTCTCCGCACTGCTCGGAGAAGATCGCCAAATCCTAGCGTTATTGGCCATCGGAACCCTACCAGCGGTGGTTGTTGGACTACCTCTGAAGTTGTTGTTTCCAGCGGCTCTCGAGAGCCCACTGCTGGCTGGCGTGCTGCTGATCGTCAATGGCGGCGTGCTCTACCTCGTCTCCCGAATCCCTCCGAAAGAAAACACCTATCAACAACTGTCGATAGGTAAATCACTGGCCATTGGCGTTTGTCAGGCATTTGCCATCCTTCCTGGATTGTCGCGCAGCGGCAGCACGATCGCTGGCGGCCTCTCGGTGGGGCTCTCGCGGTCGTCGGCGGCAACGTTCAGCTTCCTTTTGGCGATCCCTGCGATCGCCGGTGCAGGGGTCCTCGAGGCTCTCTCGATGATTCGCAAAAGCGAGCCTCTCAGCACTTCCCCAGGACTCCTGCTCCTTGGGGCTGCGATTTCGTTCGTCGTGGGAATCGTCAGTTTGCGGCTGCTCGAAAAGCTGCTTGCTAGCGGACGCCTTCCCTGGTTCGCCATCTACTCGGTGATTGCTGGAATCGCCATCGTGGTGTGGCAATGGCAAGGTGCAATCGAATAGCCAGGCGGTTACACCTCAGGACGATTCTTTTGCCGAATGTTTTGTCGTGGTGCGTGAAGCATTTCTCCAGCAGACGCGCGATCGCCCCACAGCGTGGCGAGTTTAGGTTTGCATCGAGCCTCGCTTACCTACTAAACTTGCGCCAGGCGAACGCGCCGATCTCTCGCCAAAAATTTCCCACCGTCGCCGCCACTTGCTGATCCTCCAAGGCCACGCTCATGCTTTGCGCTGCATCCTGTCTAGCTCGCACGCGGTTGGCTGCGACCTGGATGCTGCGACTCTCCAAACTGGCCGCGACCACTCTGGCAGCGCTTGTGTTGGTGCTGACAACCAGCATCGCCGCCAGCGCGCAAGAGGCTCTGCCACCTCCAATCAGCGTGGAAAGCGCGACGATCGCTGAAGCGCTACACATCGCGGCAGCACGAAAAGCGCTCACCGATTCCGGAGTCGAGCCCACCGTCGAGGGGCTTCAAAAACTGCTCGAGCGCATGGCTCCCTCCGACACTTTCGACGACTGGGCCAAGGAGCAAATTGCGGCGCTCAGCGACGGTAGTTTTGAAGTTCGTCAGCAAGCGACTCAGCAGCTCGCCACCACGCCTGGCATTCCGCAGGCGCTGCTCGAAAATGCGCAGAAGAACGGCGATCCCGAAGTGCGCTGGCGAGCACGCGTGATCGCCCAGTTGCGGCAAGTGAGCGTGAATGCCTTGCTGCTCGGCGCGCTCACCCTGATCGAACACGATGCCGCGAAGTTCTCGGCTGCATCGCTCGTAGCGGCCGCCGAAGCGTTCGACTCCCCCACGCTTCAGCCCCGCTTTCTGCAAGTGGTCGCGCGTGTCGCTCAGCCAAGCGAACAAGCGCTCTATAGCGAACTGCTCCGGACGAAAAACTCTTCGGTCCGCCTCTCAGCGGCCATCGCACTAGCCAGTATCGAGCGCGATCCCGAAAGCAAACTGCTGATTGAATTGACAACCGATCCCGACGAGCAAGTGGTGCTGGGTGTTTCGCAAGTCCTGGTGCGCGCCGGTGATCGTCGAGCACTGCTGCCACTCGCCCGCCTGCTCCGTTCCGACGACCTTCCAATTCGGCGCTATGCCTATCGCTATCTCGTCGCGATCTCGGGACAAACACTCGGCTATTCTCCCACTCTTCCCGATGCCGATCGCAAGCAAGCGGCCGAGAAATGGGAAACGTGGGTCGCTCAAGACTCCTCGACCGCAATGCTCGTGATGCCACCCAGATTTTCACTCGCCGATCGAGGTGAACTGGGAGACCAACTTCTCATCGCAACCGGCGGCAGCGGCCGCGTTCGGCTGATCGAGAGCGACGGCAAAGTGTCGTGGGAATTCGCGATGCAAAGTTGGCACGCGGAAAAAATGGGAAGCGGCAACATCATGATCGCGAGCCACTGGAACAGCCGCGTTGTGGAAGTGAACGCCTCTGGCACAATTGTGTGGCAGCTGCAGGGGCCTAACGCGATTCGCGCACTCCCACTCACCAGCGGCAATGTGCTGATCGCCGATTTCTCAGGAAAACGTGCCTTAGAAGTCACACGCACCAATGAGATCGTTTGGGAATTCACCGCTCCCGACAACGTGTTCGCCGTCGATCGACTCGACGATGGAACCACCATTGTCGCTTGTCCGAGCGTCATCCTCGAAGTAAGCCGCACCGGCGAAGTGTCCCACAAATGGGCCGTGAAGGGACGCCTTAATTCAGTCCAAGTGGAACCGAGTGGCACACTGCTGATCGCCGACTATCAAGGTGATCGCATCGTCCGCATCGATCGCGAGGGAAAAGAACTTTGGTCGGCGAAAATCGTGCGCCCCACCGATGTCTATCGTTCGCCCGAAGGGAAGATTTTTGTCGCGACCGCCACACAACTCGTCGAGATCAGCGAAACGGGAGAAGTCCTTCGCGAAATCATGCGATCGCAGTCGGGCTCGATACGGGGTAGCTAACAGGCTATCAATTTTTTCGAGAGCGTGTCGCGCTCGCATGCCAACATGCTGGCGATTATTCGCCGTCGATCACCATCCGAAATTGAGGCAGGTCGACCTTCACGCTATGTCCGCTGAGTGTGCCTCGCGCGAGTGTACAGCCAAGATCCTCGCACTCGGGAGGTAAGACCAACACCCGCACACCACTGGTGGTAAATCGTCCGAGTCGCAAGTAAGAAATGGTCGTCTCGCGGACCATCGCCACTCGTTTGGGAGCCACCTCTACTTTTAGCGGCGCGACCTTGCGATCGATCACCACATCAAGCGATTCCGCCACGCTGCTGGTGATCATCGTCGATTCGCCAGCCGAGTTGTTCTGAAACGTAAACGTGACCGGCAGGCGATCACCAGCAATCGCACTCACACGCAGCCGACCACTTTGCAAATAGACAGGCACCGAGGTCGTGAAAACCAGTTTCTCGTACTCGGCCAATCGCCTGCGATGATTCTCGAGCGAACGGGCGGGCCCAAGTCGCGCTCCTTTATCAATCGCCCGCAGAGCGGCCGTGACTGCCTCATCCTTCTCAAGGTCGGCATAGCGAGCCATCATCGCCGCGAGTAAGCGATCGCTCTCGAGGATGGCAATCGAGATAGCATTTCGGACTTCAATCAGTTCGATCAAACGCTGCTGAACAGCAAACTGTCCCGCCAGTTTCTCGGGCTCGATGGTTTGCGACCTCGCTTGAGCAATTTGCACGAGCAGCGGTTGTCGACCAGGATCTGACGGCGACAACTTGGCGAGCGACGACTCCATCGCCTTGATCGTGATCCCCTGCTGTCCCCACACCAGGCTGTTGGCTTCCATGCGCTGCTGCAAATCACGCTGAAGCACGAGCAGCGGCTCTTTCAGTTTGGGGAGTTCGCTCGCGATCTCTTGGAGTTTGAGTTCGTCGCTTGTCCCCCACACATTCGGCACGATCGGCACCAGTTCCTGCCGCGCGAGAATCTTCTGCGGATTGTCAGCAGCCGACGCCGCGTTGGCCACCAAGGCCAGCGCGACCAGGGCGCAAATGCTGCTTAGGAGTCGCAGGAAAGACATGCCGACAGGCCCAATGAAAGGGGAAGTGCGGAGAGAAGCGAGTTGCCATCATTTTTTATAGCAGGTGGCGGCCGGAAGTCGAAACTAATCGATGAAGGGATGCAATCGCTGGCCCATTGATGACTGGCGAGGTGGCGCATGGAAGCTATCGCTGCAACCGACAAGCAACATCGGTTGAGCAGCAGTTTCCACGACTCTCACCCCGCAGGACCCTCCAACATGTGGCGAGCCTTCTTTCTCGCTTTGGGCATTTTCGCCTGCATCCTCGGCGCCGAGTGCATGGTGGTCGATTCGTTTGTGATGGCTGGCGAAAACAAGACCGAGCAACCTGCCAGCTTGTTCAACGCACCACCACCGACTCAGCCTCGCATCTTCACACCAGCGGAGTGGGCTCCTTGGACCCTTCTCTCTACCGGCGCGGTAGTGATTTTGTACTCACTGACCCTCAACAAACCGTAACGCTCGATAATCTCGTCGCGATAGGTCCAGTAAAAAAGCCCGCCATGGAACTTGCCATGACGGGCTTCGTTGTTTTCTGAGCTTAGCGATCTCTAAAGAGGTCGCTGCCTACCGAGATTATTCTCCCGTGCGGAAGCGTTCGAAGTATTGGCGGGCGTGATCGCGCTGTTCGCGAGGGAGCGTCACATCGTTCAGGGCATCAGGTTCCTTGGCTCGACCGGCGGTCACTTCTTCTTTCAAGGCTTCGCGCGTGACACCGGCAACGTTTTTGCCACCAGCATCGCCGATGCGAATCGATTCACCCTTCTTCGGGTCGGCAGCCACGCGTGAGTCGTAGAAGTTCTTGTCGGTCTCTTCTTCGGGGCGTTCTCCTTCCCCCTGGCCTTCACCAAGACCACGGCCCGACTTGTCACCCTTGCCTTTACCTTCACCCTCTCCTTCACCTTCTCCCTCCATACCCTCCGAGCCCTTGCCTCGCATCGCATCTTTAGCCGAAGCGAGTTGATCCATCACTTCGTCGAGGTTCTCGAGCTGGTCGAGCTGCTCTTGCAGTTCGTCGAGGTTCTCGGCAAGTTCGCTTAGTTCATCGAGGGCCATCTTCTCCCCCTCCTTTGAACCGCTCTTCATGCACTTGGCACATTCGGCGAGCTTGTCCGACATCCGCTGATTCATCTGCTCCATTTGGGCAGCTTGCGAATCCATTTTGTCGAGTTGCTCTTGCAGTTTGCTGGCCTCGGCCATCTCTTTCGGATCGCCCGACTGCATCTTCTTTTCAATCTCTTTGGCCAAGTTCTCGCGGGCTTCTTTGTGCGATTCGGCCATCCCTTTGAGCTTCTCGGCCATCTGCTCAAGCTGCTTGGCAAGTTCTTCCTTCTTCTCCGGAGTCAGCTTTCCCTCTTTCAGGTCTTGGGCCAGCTTTTCGATCTCTTCCTTGGCCTTCCCGAAGTCGCCATTCTTCAGAGCCTCCGCCGTTTTGTCGGCAGGACCTTTTTGCACATCCTTCAGTTTCTCGAGTGCCTTCTTCATTTCGTCGGCACCCGAAAGACCTTCTTTCTTCTTCTGGATTTCCTTCGCAAGATCGTTGATCTTGATCATGGCATCTTTGCGATCGAGGCCGTTCTTCTCGGTCAGCTTGTCAACTTCGCGATCAATCTGCTTGAGTAGCTCGGCATCTTTCAGGCCAAGTTCCTCGGCCTTCTTCTGCGTGTCGCGAAGTTTCTGTTTGAGTTTTTCAGCAGCCGCCTTCACCACCTTTTGCGACTCGGTGGGATTCTCGGCAGCCGCATTGGCCTGCTTGAGCGCGGCGTTCGGGAGAAAGGTCGTCCCGACCACAAGTAGCGCCGAGAGAACAGGGAGTGCTAAGCGCCAGCTTGGCTCCACTTTGAATTGGTCGCGGATATCAATCCGCTCGACCCGCCGGCTGGCATCATTGACCAGGGCGCGACCCACTTCGCTATCGAGTTCTTGGGGCGCCAGTGTAAGGGTGCTCGAGATCCGCTCGCGCAGACCAAAACGGCGATCGACTTCAATTGCCGCTTCAATCGCGCTGCGACGTGCCAGGTAGGTCCAAACACCTGCGACGATCAGCCCCACCGCAGCCGACCCGGCAATCCACGACCATTGCCAAATTTGCGTGTCGAGTTTGAGGACCCAGATTTTGGGGATCGCCAGGCCGATCACGCCAACGAGCAGCGAAGCGAACAGCGACCAACTGACCATCGTCAGGAACTGATTGAAATTCAATCGCCACTGAGCCCGCTGCACTTGCCGTTTGATTTCGTCCATCGCCGTGGCCTTCCATCGCTGGAAATGATCATTCGCTGCTCACTCAACCGAGTGAGTTCTACCCCAACCGACCAGCACGTGTCAAGTTGTTCAGTATGCTACTGAGATCACTTAGTCATGCTGAAGAACCGCAATTTGCCGACGCTCGTTACTTGAATTTCGCCGACCAGACGCGATCCTTATTTAACTCGACGAATTATAGAGCCGCCACGATTTGGGACACCAGCGAATTTTGTGTAACAACTTGGCTGAATCTCAACTTACGATCTAGCGATTGTGCTCTGGATCGGCTGCCTGGGAAAGTCTCTAACAAAGTTACCTTTCCCAGCTACTCGCGGTTTTAAGTGTAGCGAAGAACGTTTTTGCGGAGCCCGCTCTTCCTGTGGGAAGTTGAGGGGGCCGCAAGTGCTGAAAGTTGAATGCCGTGACTGCCACGAAAACCGCTGCCGCAACTGCCAAGAAGTCGGTCCAACTCCCTACGCCCCAAGAGCTTCCGAATGCTGATGTGGTGATCTACGACGGCCACTGCAACTTCTGCAAGTCGCAGGTTCAGAAGCTCGCTCGCTGGGACGGCAAGGGAAAGCGGCTTGCCTTTTTATCGCTGCACGATCCCGAAGTTGCAAAGCGTTATCCTGATTTGACTTACCAGCAAATGATGGACGAAATGTACGTCGTCGATCAAAAAGGAAATCGCTACGGTGGAGCGGCTGCTTTTCGCTATCTAACCACGAGGCTTCCTCTCCTCTACATTTTGGCTCCGATTCTGCATATCCCGTTTACTTTGCCACTCTGGAAATGGGGTTACTGGCAGGTCGCGAAAAGGCGCTACTGGCTTGCAGGTAAATCGACCGACGACTGCGACGACGGCGCTTGCGCTGTCCACTTCAAAAAGTAGACAGGCTTCGGAAGTTCCACAGAGCCGATCGCAAACTGCCTATCTTCCACGACTTACCCACTCTACCGCCACCTGCAAAGCGGCGTTGAGTGATCGGCCTGTCGCCTCTATACTCTTGGGCTACCGTAAATCCTTCCCAAAGTTCGCAAGTCTCGCGAGCGGTAAGAGTTCTATCTCTTGCCCACTGCGTAGAGTTCTGGGCTGCGGGTGTTCTCGCGGAACCTGGTGACGGTGGGGCGTGTCTTTGACATCATGTCGGCGACGCACCACTCTGCCAGCTGTCGCCGCAGCCTCGCCATCTTTTTCGCGAGGAACTTCTTTTCCTCGCAACAAAACACTATGTCTGGCTATAGCCTCACGCATCTCAAGCAGCTCGAAGCCGAGAGTATCCACATCATCCGCGAAGTGGTCGCCGAGTTCGAAAACCCGGTGATGCTCTATTCGATCGGAAAAGATTCCGCGGTGATGCTCCATTTGGCGATGAAGGCGTTCTATCCCGCCAAGCCGCCGTTTCCGCTGCTGCATGTCGATACCACGTGGAAGTTCCGCGAGATGTACGACCTGCGCGACAACTATGTCGCCAAAGAGCTCGGCCTGAAGCTCATTGTGCACGTCAACCAAGACGGCGTCCGACAAGGGATCAATCCCATCACGCACGGCAGCAAAGTGCACACCGATGTGATGAAGACCGAAAGCCTAAAACAGGCACTCACGAAATATCAGTTCGACGCCGCCTTTGGTGGTGCTCGTCGCGACGAAGAGAAGAGCCGCGCAAAAGAACGGGTCTACTCGTTCCGCGATCAGATGCATCGCTGGGACCCGAAGAATCAGCGCCCCGAGTTGTGGAACCTCTACAACGCGCGGGTCAACAAGGGGGAAAGCATTCGGGTCTTTCCACTCTCGAACTGGACTGAACTCGACGTGTGGCAATACGTGCACCTCGAAAACATTCCGATCGTGCCACTCTACTTTGCCAAAGAACGGCCCATTGTGTGGCGCGATGGCACCATGATCATGGTCGACGATGATCGCTTGCCGATGCGGCCAGGCGAAACTCCCGAGATGCGGATGGTTCGTTTTCGTACGCTCGGCTGTTATCCCCTCAGCGGCGCTGTCGATAGCACGGCCACCACGCTTCCCGAAATCATCCAAGAAATGCTGCTGACGAAGTTCTCGGAACGTCAGGGACGCCTCATCGACCACGACGAATCGGGCTCGATGGAGAAGAAGAAAAAAGAGGGCTATTTCTAGTCGTTTTTGCGACTTTTCTCGCAGCAGCGACTCGCTCTGGCCACTCTTTCCACTCGCCTACTTCAGTCACTAATCGATTCCTATGTCGCACCAATCCGATCTGATCGCCACCGATATTCTCGAGTACCTGTCGCAGCACGAACGCAAAGAGCTGATGCGTTTCATCACCTGCGGCAGTGTCGACGACGGCAAGAGCACCCTCATTGGACGGCTCTTGTACGAGTCGAAGATGGTGTTTGAAGACCATCTCTCCGCGCTCAAAAAAGTGACTGCCAAACATGGCACCACGGGCGAAGAGATGGATCTCGCACTCTTGCTCGACGGCTTGCAAGACGAAGTGCAGCAAGGGATCACGATCGACGTGGCCTATCGCTACTTCTCGACCGACAAACGCAAGTTCATCATCGCCGACACGCCGGGGCACGAGCAGTACACTCGCAACATGGCAACCGGCGCATCGACAGCCGATCTCGCCATCATCTTGATCGACGCCCGCAAAGGTGTTCTCACACAGACGAAGCGTCACTCGTTCATCGTCAGCTTGCTCGGCATCAAGCACGTGGTGATTGCGATCAACAAGATGGATCTGGTCGACTACAGCCAAGAGACGTTCGAGCAGATCAAAGCCGACTACCAAGCCTTCGCCGCACGGCTCGATTTGCCCGACGTGCACTTCCTGCCACTCTCGGCGCTCAAGGGTGAAAACGTCGTCCGCCCGAGCGAAAAGATGCCTTGGTATCAAGGCTCGCCACTGATGCACCTGCTCGAAACGGTGTATATCGGCAGCGACCGGAACCTCGAAGATTTCCGCTTTCCTGTGCAGTACGTGAATCGCCCGAACCTCGATTTCCGCGGTTTTTGCGGCACCGTGGCCTCGGGCATCGTGCGCAAGGGTGACGAGATCATGGCGATCCCGTCGCGAAAAACCAGCCGCATCAAATCGATTGTGACCCACGAGGGTGATGTCGAGGAAGCGTACGCGCCACTCTCGATCACGCTCACGCTGGAAGATGAAATCGATATCAGCCGCGGCGACATGATTGTTCGTCCCGGCAACGTGCCGCGTGTTGAGCAAAAGTTTGAAGCGATGATCGTCTGGATGTCGGAAGAACCACTCGTTCCCGGCAAAGGCTACTTGGTGAAGCAAACCTCGCGGATCACTCCCGCGCAGATTCAAACGGTACGCTATCAGGTCGATGTGAACTCGCTGCATCGCAAAGAATCGCCGACACTGAAGCTCAACGAAATTGGTCGCTGCTCGCTCGTCACCGCCACGCCGCTTTGCTTCGACTCGTATCGGCGTAACCGCAGCACCGGCGCGTTCATCATCATCGATCGCCTCACCAACGGCACTGTTGGTGCCGGCATGATCCTTGATCGAACCCAAGATGGTGGCTCGCAAGACCTGTGGGATTCGGAGCCTGTCACCGCTGCCAGCGACCAGACGACCAGCGTGAGCGCCACCGAACGCGAAGCTCGCTTTGGACAAAAGCCTGTCACGCTACTCCTGACGGGGCTCACCGGATCGGGCAAATCGTCGACCGCTTATGCCGTCGAGCGCAAGCTGTTTGCACAAGGTCGCGCTGTGGCGGTGCTCGATGGCCAGCAGTTGCGACGAGGGATCAGCAAGGACCTCGGCTTCAGCAGCGAAGAGCGGAGCGAGAACCTGCGTCGCGGCTCGGAAGTGGCCCGCCTCTTCAACGATGCTGGGTTGATTGTGATTGCTGCGTTTCTCGCTCCTGAAGAAGCGGTTCGCCAACGTGCGGCCGGTTTGATCGGTGCCGAGAAATTCCTGGTGGTGCATCTCGATGCGCCGCTCGAGCTTTGCAAGCAGCGCGACACCGATGGTCAGTACAAACTGGCCGAAGAGGGAAAAATCGTCAATTTTCCAGGCATTTCGGCACCTTATGAAGCGCCAGCGAATCCCGATCTGGTCCTCGACACCAGCAAGCTTTCGATCGATGAGTGTGCCAGCAAAATCGTCGACTTGCTGACGGCAAAGAAGTACATCGATTAACGCGATTCGCAATCGCCGGTTTGGTTTTCGCTCCTCGAGCAGTACAGAACAGCGACACGGAGTATCCCTGCCATGCCGATGTCGCTTGCTGGTCGCACCGTTCTCGTCACCGGCTCCACCCAAGGGGTCGGTAAATCGATCGCCCTCGCGCTCGCTCGTGCGGGGGCCAATCTGCTGGTGCATGGGCACCTCGATAACGAAGCGGCACGCAGCGTCGTCGACGAGATTCGCCAGCTAGGCCGAGAGTCCGATCTGATCGTCGCCGACCTGATGCAGCCCGATCTGGCCGGGGTCGAAGCACTCTTCTCCCGCGCGATCGAAAAGTTCCCCGCGATCGATACGCTCGTGAACAACGCCGGTACGTTTCGCGATAAGCCGTACCTGGAGATGGATCTCGCGACCTATCAGCAAACAATGCGGCTGAATGTCGATGCGCCATACTTCCTGACGCAGCGATTTGCGCAGCGCTGGGTGACGCGCAAGACCCAAGGACGCGTGCTGATGGTCGGCTCGATCAATGGTCGACTCGCCGAACCGACGCACACCGCCTACGACACCAGCAAAGGTGCTGTGGAGACGATGATCAAATCGCTATGCGTTTCACTTGCGCCGCTGGGGATTCGTGTAAACGGCATGGCCCCCGGACTCGTCCGAACGCCGCTGACCAATATCATCGAAACCGATGAACGATTTCAGCGCTGGATGCAGCTCCATACACCCAACGGCGACGTTCCCTCGAGCGATGCCTGCGGCGGCGCTGCAGTGTTTCTGCTCAGCGATGAAGCGTGGCATGTCCATGGTCAGATGCTGCTCGTCGACGGTGGCATGAGCGCCTGGCAACAGCCTGACATGCCGGACAATTTTGTATGAGCGATGCTCGCGAGCCGATGCACGTTTCGTATCGCGAAGCTGTGGGGGTTTGGCTCCGCATTGCGGCCCTCAGCTTTGGTGGTCCAAGCAGCCAAATCGCGGTGATGCACCGCATTCTCGTCGACGAAAAGAAGTGGATCAGCGAGTCGCGATTTCTCCACGCCCTGAACTACTGCATGCTGCTGCCTGGCCCTGAGGCGCAGCAACTTGCCACCTACATCGGCTGGCTGCTACATGGCTGGATCGGCGGCCTCACCGCCGGCTTGCTTTTCATCGCGCCAGGCTTTGTTTCGATCCTCGCCCTGAGCATCGCCTATGCGATGTATCAGCAACAGCCCGCCGTGCTCGCGCTGCTGTTTGGTCTCAAAGCGTCGATGCTGGTTCTGGTGGCTGCTGCCGTGCTGCGTCTGGGGCAAAAAATTCTCTCGACACCTCTACTGCGCACCCTCGCAGCTTGCTCGCTCGTGGCGATCTTCTTTTTTGAAGTCCCGTTTCCTGGGATCGTGCTCGTCGCCGGACTCTTCGGTTTCGTCGTAGGGCACTTCCTACCGCATCAACTTACGGCTCCAACGCATCACGCCAAAACTGGCGTCGAACCGATGCATGCGGCCGATCGCGCAGCTACGCAGCCAGCGCAAGTCTCCCTCGCCAGAACCTGCGCTGTGGTGCTGCTGTGGCTGGCAATTTGGTCGTTACCGTTTGTGATCGTCGCGAGTTCGCTCGGCACCCGTCACGTCCTCTTCAGCGAGGCAACACTCTTCAGCAGTGCGGCGATCGTGACCTTTGGCGGAGCCTACTCGGTGCTGTCGTACATCGCCCAGCAAGCGGTCGAGCGCTACGGCTGGCTAAAGGCTCCCGAAATGCTCGATGGCCTGGGGATGGCAGAAACGACACCAGGCCCACTGATCATGGTGGTGCAGTTCGTTGGCTTTCTGGCTGCCTATCGCAACTGCGGAGAAATGTCTCCCCTGCTCGCTGGCATCTTGGGCTCGGTGGTCACCGTGTGGGTCACGTTTGCCCCTTGTTTTCTTTATATTTTCGCTGGTGCGCCGTACATCGAGCTCCTGCGAAATAACAAGCGAATCTCGCATGCACTCGCCGCCATCACCGCTGCGGTGCTCGGTGTGATGACCAGTCTCGCCCTCTGGCTGACGATCCAAACACTCTTCGCCGTCAAGTCCGAACATCACTTCGGCCCTGTGCGCTATTTCACCGTCGACCCAGCATCGCTGTCGCTCGGCTCGCTGCTGATCACGCTGGTGGCAGGTGTGCTACTTTTTCGCTATCGACTCGGCATCGCCACTACGCTGGGGATCGCGCTAGTGCTCGGCATCGTCTGCTTCTACATCGGCGTGAAATAACACTAGCCGATCGCGACAGCTACTTGTTGGTGGCGATCACGCGATGAAAGTGCAGCTGCACTTCCCGATCAACCACGCGGCGAATCCCTTCGACCAAACAGCGGGGCTCGTTATCTTCCTGGCCGATGCGAATGATCTCTTCGAGCTTCGTACCGGGTGGCACGGTGAAGGTCGATTGCTGGATGATCTGATTCCCGGCATCGAGTTCGGGAACGATGAAGTGACACGTTGCGCCGAACGTGAGCATCCGACCCGCATAGGCATCGTGATAGGGCCGAAGTCCCGGAAAACTGGGCAATAGCCCGTGATGCAAATTAATGATTCGTCCACCGGCATACTTCCAGCAGCTAGCCGCAGGAAGCACACGCATGTAGCGTGCAAGGACCACGTAGTCGACTTCATAACGATCGAGCAAGTCGACCATTTGATCGTCGTTGGCTTTGCCACTATCGTCGCCGATCGATTCCCATGGAACGCCAAACTGCTCGGCGATTCCACGACAAGCGCCTCGATTGCCGATCATCACTGCGGCTTCGGCGCGGATCTGACCATCGCGAATCGCTCGCAAAATTGCCAGTGGTGGTTCGGTGCGATAGGTGACGCAGAGCGCGAGGCGCGGACGACTCGCACGCTCTTCGGGAGACCAGACACGAATCGAAAGTTTGGTTGCTTCTGAGATTTGCGCTAGCGCTTCGCGCAGTTGCGGGAGCTTCTCTTCAGGAAGATGGATGCGCAGCAGCATGGCGAAGAGCGCTTCGTCGTCGTGATCGTACATCTGGATCTCGGCGATGTTGGCCCCTTGCCCCGTGACATAGTGAATGATGGGGTCGGCCAATCGGACATTGTCGGGCCCTACAGCGGTAATCACTACGTGCATCACAACTCTCACTTCGATCCAAGAATCAGACGATTCAGCCGCCACCAGCACGAACCGTGCGCGCGGCGATTAGAGCGCATCTCATTTTTTCAGCGGCTGTTTCGTTCATTTCCGCTGAGGTTACTTGCGCCACGCACGCCACTTGTCCGTGCGACACGCACTAGCGATGAACTTGCAAAAATACCTCACAAGTTACCGAGCCCGGCGCCAGGTGGCCTGAGGTTGCGTGTCGCGCTGCAATGGCTTAGCCAGGAAGATCGAAAAAAACGTTAGAACCGCTACGTTGCTACGGCAGAACTGCTCCCGGCAGCCTGCTTCGCGGGTGGCAACGATTGGCCAAAGACGGGGGTGCCGCGACGATAAAGTTCGAGATAGGCGAGGAGCGCTACCCCTGCTGCCATGAGTGCAAATCCGAGCAACTGCGAAATGGTGAAGGAGGTTCCGAACTGTCCCCCTTCGTCGGCCCGAATCAGTTCGAGCACGAATCGCGAGATGGGGTGGATGATCAGCAGCAGCGCGAAGACCTCGCCATCGTGGCGTCTGAAGGGGAAGTAGTTCCAGAGGACTAGCGCGAGCAAAAACGCATCGATGGCCGAATAGATTTGTGTCGGATGAATCGGCGCGCTACGAGCAGGAAGCGCTTTGATGGTCCAGCGGAGCACGTCTCCTTTGCTGGTCGTCACCTCGTACGACGTTCGCACGCGTGCCAGCTGGGCTCGCGCTTCGTCGAGTGATGTGAGCGATTTACCACCAATCGAAATGATCTGCTGTCCCGCCTTCAGGCCAGCCCGCTCGGCCGCTGAATTCTTTTCCACCTTCGCCACCACCACACGGTCGGTGGTACTGTCGGAGGTGAGATTCTCGCGGTCGAGCCAAACGCCACTTTTCCAGCCCATTTCGAGATGACGCACATAGGGTGGGCTTTCCTGAGGAAAAGTCACCGCGACAGAATCGATATCGCAGATGCCGCCGAAACAACAGCCGTGCAGAAAGCACCCGAGTCGGCCGACCGCCTGTCCGACGAGCATCCCCGGAGTGATGATGTCGGCCACTGCGAGGAACGGAAGTTTATAGCGTCGAATCAGGAAGAAAGCGGCGGGGATTGCGGCCAGCAGAGCGCCGAAAACGACAAGCCCTCCTTGCTGGATGTTCGCGATCGCCTGCAACGTTTCGACAATCGTGCTTCGCTTAAAATCCTCGGAATACTGAATGACGTAGAACAGCCTCGCGCCGATGATCCCGGCTGCGAACATCCAGACCGCCAGTTCGTAGATCTTCTCTGGATCGATACCCAGTTTTTGAGCGCGCCAGGCGCTGATTCCGACGCCGGAAACCGTGGCGAGCATCAGCATGACGCCATAGCCCCGAATCGGCAGTCCGATGGGAAGGCTTTTGGCATCGATCAGTTCGAGACGAGGAAGCAGCAGCGCAATGGCGGCTGCAATCATCAACGGGAATGGGACGATCGACCAAAATTCGGGAGTGAACCCTCGTTTGCGAATCCACCAGCCCCATAAACCCAGGGTCACAAGACTCCACACGATGAGGGCCCAGCCCAGCCCTAAAACAGGGAGGCCGGCGATCTCGTGGGGAATGACAAAGAGGGTGCTTCGCACAATCGAACTTCCGTGAATCGTTAGTGCTGAGAGGGATTGCCAGATGTCGGTTTGGCCGTAGCGTCAGTTGTCGTTACGCGAGGATCGGTGCTGAGGAGCAAGTTGTCGATCAGACGGGTCGTCCCAATTTTGGCAGCGATGAGCGCGATGGCTTGCTGCTCCACAAGTTCTATCGGCTGTAGTGTAACGGGATCGACGACCACCGCATACTCAATCGCGTCGACGCCGCTGATGAGCTCTTTCTCCATCGCAGCGGCAAGTTCGGCGGTGCGATGCTCGCCACAAGCCAGTTGTAAGCGACAACGCTCAAGAGCTCGCCACAGGGAAAGCGCTCGTTGCCGCTCCTCGGGTGACAAATACCGATTTCGGCTGCTCATTGCCAGACCATCGGGCTCGCGCACCGTCGGGCAAATGTGGACTTCCATCGGAACATTCAGGTCGCTCGCCATAGCCTGAATCACACGCGCCTGCTGATAATCTTTGTGCCCAAAGAACGAGGCATCGGTGGGGGCAATGCCAAACAGTTTCAGCACCACCGTGACCACGCCTCGAAAATGCCCGGGACGACAAACCCCTTCGAGCGGCTGACTCACCGAAGGTGGCTCGACCGACGTCGAGAATCCGCTGGGATACATCGCCTCGCGATCGGGAACGAAGACAGCATCGCAGCCAGCCTCCGACAGCATCGCGAGATCGGCATCGAGCGTGCGCGGATATTTGGAAAAATCTTCTTTCGGTCCAAACTGCGTCGGGTTTACGAAAATGGTGGCTGCCACCCGATCGCATTTTTCGCGAGCGGCATGGATCAAGCTGATGTGACCTGCATGCAGAGCACCCATTGTCGGCACGAGTCCGCTGCGCAGTCCCGCACGTCGCCAAGCCAGGACGAGCGATTGCATCTCGCGAACGTTGTGAATTACTTGAACCGGTGTAGCCACAAAGACCTGCCCGCTGCGAAGTTAAACCACTCCAGTATCGCGCCTTGCGACACGCTGGCGATTTTATCGCATGCAGTCAATCATCGCGACGCCCTCGCGCACCAGCAGTGCAAGATCGAGCGACCTGGCGACAATCATCGGTGGAAGCAGCCTGGCTCGCCTCCAAACGTTGATCGGCTGATCCGAGGATTCACTTGCCACCAGCAGCAGCGAGCGCGGCAAATCACGCGAGAGCGCAGGACCAGTCGCAGCAGGGAGCCAGTCGCAAGTGACAGCCTCCCACTGGGCATCACTGGATGTTGCATCGGCTTGCCTTGTGAGGCGTGCGCCGCTGACGCGAGCAATTTCTTCAGCGAGCTGACTGCGAAAAGAAGGGAGCCCTCCGAGAATGGCCAGCAGCTTGGGGGATGCCGCGAGATGGCTGGCGAGTGCGCCAATGGTTCGGCCACTGGGCGGGTGGAGCATGTCGCTGGCGATCTCAGCCGCAGGATGCAGCACGAAAGGTCGGACCGCCATACGCGGGTGCGGCAGGACCAGCAGCGGATCGTCAAGAGCCTGATCGCCGTACAGCAGCAGGTCGAGGTCGAGCGTGCGCGGGCCCCAGAACTCTTTTCGCTCGCGATGCAGCTGCTGCTCAACCTGCTGAAGTTGCCGGAGCAATTCGTGTGGCGAGAGCGTGGTTTGTGCTCGCAAAGCACCGTTGGCAAATGTCGGTTGTCCCGCAGGGCCGCCGATCGGCTGAGTGATGTGCCACGAGCTAACAGCGGTGATTTCGAGCCCCGGTAGCTGCTCGAGATGCTCCACCGCGCGGTCGAGATTTTCGGCAGCCGATCCAAGATTCGAACCAACGGCAATCAGCACATCGGCCTGCAAAGTGAACCTCAATCAGCCAAGCTTAACGCGGCGTTGTTTCACAAACGCTCCTGCGTACAGCAGAGCACAGTTCGTTGCAATTCAGCAAGTCAACTTCACACTTGAAAGTCCAAAACACGGGGGGGCATCCGTTCCACGATCGAGTCGCCGACTGTCGTTCCTCTCAGTCGTCGCCCCACGCATAGTTTGGAATTTTGATTCGAGTGAAATCTGTCTCTCAGTATCGAGCCGCGATCCGTTCGCAGCTACTCACCGATCGACTCACCTGAAAACGAACTACGACCAATCACACATCCGAAATAAGGTTGCAGAGAAGGGGAGTTCGTCATTGGGACCTACGAAGCTAAGCGAATGCGTCATCGTAGGGACAGCAATGGAAAACACAACTGCAGATAAAAAGTACCGGGCCATCAGGTGGAGGAGAGTGCGGGGAGAAGAGAACGCAAACTCAACCGAACCCTGATCCACTCGACTGGCAGCTTGTTGACTGCCGCATTGAGCATGGGTCGTATTTTGCGAAGCGAGCGTGAATTGTCAAGCAAGGCTCCGCAGAGATTTTTGGAATCGTGTCGCTAGCAGTGCCACGAGAGCAAAATCGCTTGTTTTTTCCTCATCAGGCATTGACAGCGACACAATCACTCGAGGCAAAACAACAAACGCACATCCGCCAAAGTCTGCAGCAATTCCATAGCGATTGCTTAAGTATTGACAAGGAACTCTTTTGTAAATCGTTATCAATTAGCTACCAAATAGTTAACAATTACTTCACATTTGTTCGGCATTACCTGAAGAGTTAGTGCGATGCAGCGGCGGAAATGACGCATCGAGCAGCCGCCGATTGCGCAGTACGGGAAGTTGCCTGCGAACTTCGGCAACACGCTTGCGATCGATCGAGCTGAACACAATTCCTTCATCCTCGGAGTCGATCTGTGCGATCACTTTTCCCCACGGCTCGACGATCATCGAATGCCCATAGCTCGACGATTGTCCGTTGTGATCGCCACCCTGATTAGCAGCGACGATATACGCCTGCGCATCAAGTGCGCGAGTACGCACAAGAAGGTCCCAGTGATCTTTTCCGGTAGTGCGGGTGAAAGCGGCGGGAATCACGACAAGCTCGGCGCCAAGCGTTGCCAGATTTCGAAAAAGTTCGGGAAACCGCAGGTCGTAACAAATCGCGATGCCGACTTGCCAGTCGTCGATCTTCACCACTACGAGTTCGTTACCAGGTAGCAGGTGCAGCGATTCTTGCGACGCTACACGTCCCGCGATCTCGACGTCGAACAAATGGATTTTGCGATAAGCCGCAACGATCTCCCCCGTCGGAGAAATGACCGTGGAACAGTTATAAGCACGCTGGTCGTTTGCCACCTGCTCGGGAATGCTTCCCGCGACGAGCCAGATGTTTTTTGATTTCGCGAGCTGCTGGAGTTCGGTAATCCAGGTTCCTAAGAGCGACTGCGCAACCGCTGCTGTGCGAGCGAGATCGCCATACGAAACAAATAGTTCGGGAAGCACCACCAGCCGCGCCCCCGCTGCAGCCGCTTGGCCAACGAGTGTCACTGCAGTGGCAAAATTGGCTGCCACATCATCGGTCGCCCGCATTTGAATGGCTGCAACTTGCAGCAGATCGGTGGTCATCATCGGTTCTCACTTATCGGCTTATCTTCGAGCGGAAACGGCGGTGATCTATCGCGCAACAAGCGGGTGCGTATACTGCAAAGGATGCTGCGGTGGCCAACGTTTGTGCATCACGATCTCTTTCTCGACTCGCAGCGCAAGGTTTGCGACGACATGCCCTGGGACAGTTCCAACCCGATTTCCAACCTCAGCCGCTCTTCGATTGGCGATGAAGCCCAGGCTGCTTCCATCGAAACCACGCTTGGCATCAAACTGGCTGCTGAACTCGGAGTGTATCGCATACCGGAAGGTTTTAAGTTGTCGGTGGTGATTCCGGTCTACAACGAAATTAAAACGCTCTCGGGGGTTGTTGCTCGGCTGCGAGCCACTCAGTTGCCACTAGAAATTGTGATTGTCGACGACGGCAGCCGCGATGGCACGCGCGATCTGCTCGCATCGTGGCAAAACGACGTCGAGGGCAATCGCGACCTCGTGATCATCCTGCACGAGAAGAATCGTGGCAAAGGTGGTGCACTGCGAACCGGTTTTTCGCGGTGCACGGGGAGCGTGGTTGTGGTGCAAGATGCCGACGATGAGTATGACCCGCAAGACTTTCGCAAGCTGCTGCAGCCGATTGTCGCTGGGGATGCCGATGTGGTGTACGGAAGTCGTTTTACACTCATCGATGGCCCTGTTCAGCACTACTGGCACCGGGCTGCGAATCTGCTGATCACGAAGCTGTCGAACTGGCGGAGCGGTCGGGCACTGACTGATGTCGAGACGTGCTACAAGATGATCCGCCGCGAACTGATCGAGCAGATTGGTCCGACCCTGCGCGAGAACGGCTTTGGGATCGAGATTGAACTGACGCACAAACTTGCGCGCATGCGCAGCGTGCGATTTTATGAGCGTCCGATCAGCTATGCCGGTCGCTCGTATGCCGAGGGAAAGAAAATCACCTGGCGCGACGGGCTCTGGGCCCTGTGGTGTATCGCGCGGTATTGAGAAGGCGGCTTTCGCCACCGCTTACTGAGCAGGCGCAAACCCGCGCAGGTGCTGCAGGAAATTGACGAGTGGACGTCGCGGACGGACTTGCGATGCAGCAATCGGCTGCGGCTTTTCCGCAATCAACTCGTCCCCATATTCCACCACGAGTTCATCGTTGGCAGCATCGATATCGCTTAGCTGCTCGACAGCCGACCGACGAATCATCTGCACCCCACCCGGTCCCTGATGCTCCGCAGCGGCACTGCGCATCGCGTGCCCCCACTCGACCAGCCGATCGATCACCTTGCCATCCATCGCGGCTGGTTTTGCAGCTGGCTGCGGTGTCGTGCTGCGAGCCATCACTAGACTTTTGTCGCTACGGAGCGCCCAGAGCTTGCGATAGTCGGCAGTGCGAATCGGTGTATCTTCCTCTTGCACCAGCACCACTTCGCCACTGGAGCGCGTGATGCCTTGCTTGGCGGCCATTGGCATTGACTGCTGTTCGGCGAGGGTCACCACACGGACCTGGGGATACTGCCGCGACATTTCGCTGGCCAGTTCGCCTGTTTGGTCTTGGCTGCCGTTGTCGACGACGATCAACTCGAAGTGCGCGGTGAGTTCCGGGAGAAAATCCAGTAGCTGCTGCACCTGGCGAGCAAGCGACGATTCTCGATCATGCACTGGGAGGACGACACTGAGGATCGGTGTCACGCAAAAGCCCCTTGTTAGGCTTTGGGGGAAAGATTCGGGAAGGTCACCGCAACTACGTCCTCCTCAGTAGCTTGGTGTGAAGCTATCTATCGAACGAACGGGCAGGCCGACTCAAGCTCCGGCGCGAGGCGCTCTGTTATGAGCAATCTGACGCGAGTAGCAGCAGCGCATCGCACGTGGCATTGAAGGATAAATCGCTCGGTAGCGATCGTGCGGTCTCTATCGGCCTCGCTCGATTCATGCCAAAATTAAAACCGCCTTCGCTGCTTTTGATCCGCCTTTCAGCGACCTGTGCGAGAGATCCCGCAATGCCGGTAAGTGAGAGTTTTCGGCGACTAGCGCTGCAGCAGTTGTCGCGCTATGCGCCCCAGGTGACCGACCGCTCGATGTTCGGCGGTGTGGGGATCTATTCGCGCGGCAAGATGTTCGCGCTACTGGCTGGCGATTCGCTCTTCCTAAAAGCAGGGCCGGAAGATCGCGCAACGTTCGTCGCGGCGGGGCTGCCACCCTTTCAGCCCTTTGGCGAAGGTGGCGTGACACTGCATTACTATGAGATTCCCCTCGACTGGCTCGAAAGTGGCAACGCGCTCGAGCCTTGGGTTGCACTGGCACTCGAAGCCGCTGCGACAGCCGGCACCATGAAAAAAACAGCACGAAAATCCACTCCTGCGAGTCCCTCTGTGGCGAAGAAATCCGTAGCAAAAAAATCGGCGGCGAAACAAGCACCCCAGAAGAGGGCAACGACCAAAGCGATCCCCAGCCGTGCTTCCTCGAAGTCGTTGACCACTGCGGAGTCGACGATTCCCCTGGAGGGAGAAGGGCCCGACTTTTCGCGAGGCGAGCAGCGATTGCTACCCGCGATTGCGCAGGATCATGCCACCGGTGAAGTGCTAATGATGGCCTGGATGAATGAAGAATCGTTTGCCGAAACCATGGCGACTGGCCGCGCGGTCTACTACAGCCGCAGCCGGGGAAAATTGTGGCGCAAAGGGGAAGAATCGGGACACATGCAAACCGTGCATGGGGTCTACGTCGATTGCGACGCCGACACCATTCTGCTGAAGGTTTCCCAGGTCGGCGCAGCGTGTCACGAAGGGTTTCGGAGCTGTTTTTTCCGCCAAGTAACACCGCTGGGGCTCACCGTGGTGGCCGAGCGTCTGGTGGAACCCGCCAGCGTTTATAAAAACCCCAAATCCCACGCCAAATCGACGGTGAAGCCCGCGCCGCGGAAGAAGAAGTAACGCCGCAGCGTGCTTTCGGGCGAGCAGGCAAAGGGCTATGATTTCGGCTCCTCCTGGGAACCGTTTAGCGACTCGAAAAAATAGAGGCAGATAGGCTATGTCGACCGGCAATGCAGAAGCGAAACTGGCAGCTCTCGGACTCGAACTCCCACCCGCTCCGAAAGTGATGGGTGTCTACAAGCCACTCGTGATCGTCGGCAATCTCGCCTATGCCTCAGGTCATGGTCCGCTGAAGTCCGACGGCACTTTGATGCTCGGCAAAGTGGGGGCCGATGTCGATCAGCAGTTTGGCTACGATGCCGCCAAGCAAACGGGGCTCGCGCTGCTGGCCACGCTTAAAGCAGCGCTCGGCTCGCTCGACCGTGTGAAGCGTGTCATCAAGACCTTGGGCATGGTGAACTGCACCCCCGAATTCACCGCACATCCTGCTGTGATTAACGGCTGCAGCGAACTGTGGGCCGAAGTTTGGGGACGCGATAACGGCGTCGGTGCCCGGTCGGCTGTCGGCATGGGATCGCTGCCAGGCAACATGGCCGTGGAAGTCGAAGCGATCTTCGAGATCGAATAGTGGCGGCCGCAAGGCACGCAAGTTAATTGGCAGCGGGAGGTGTCGCTGCTGGTGGATTCGAGCTGGATGGGGCTTCTTCATCCCCCAGCAGCCACGCAGGAAGATAGCGGCGCAACTTTTCGCGCGGACCATGTCCCAGGAAGACCCCTGCGCCAAATCCTAGCGCAAGATTCCCCACCGAAATCATCACGATCAGTAGCAAAATCATCATCACAGTTACTTCCAGCAAAATCAGCATTCCCCTCGCGACGCGGCACCCTTTTTCAAGTCGCGACGCGTCGATCTCTGCTCCGAAGTAATCTAGGACACGCCCGCAGACCACGCGCCGTAAAGAACCGGCCGAGTGGGGGATTTCCTGCTGATTCGCTCGAAAAATCCGAGCGCGAGTGAGCAGCCGCATCGAAAGACGGCGGCGGCTGTGCGAATTCGATCACACGAACCTGCGGCTAGCGACCAGCAGGCTGATTGTCAGTTCGTGATCGAAAACATGCTAGGCGAACTACGGCTGCGACTGGCCGCGGATGATCGGCTCGTTCGAATACTCATCGCGACGAGCAAAACGATCGCTGCGTGGATCATTGCTTGGCTGCTGATGCTCGCGAGCCAGTTGCTGAGCGGGTGGAGCATTAGCCGCTGGCGCCAGTGGACGAGCGACAGCCGCCATCTCCGAAACCAGCTTGCTGCCAGGGCGATCGAGCACATACACCTGCGAAGGAGCGGCTGGATTGGATCGCGAACGAACGATGAGGATCATTTCTTCATCGGCGCCAGCACCAGCAAACGCATCTTCAACCGTTTTGGCAAACTGCTGCCTGCCACTCGGAATCGAGGCACTCATCACTGCAGGTGCAACCTCTTGCTGACGCTGAGGAAACTCGGTGGGGAGTTGTTCTTCGGGCAAAGCAAAGTTGCCTGCAGGCTGCACTGCAGCGGCGGGAGCAACCGCTTCATTCGCGGCGAACGCATTTGACGCAAACTGTTGCGACTGGGCGGGAGGAACTTCCTGCGGCATAGCGGCTGGAGATTGCTGCGAAACCTCGGCTTCGCGCTTATACAGCTGCGTTTGGCCAATTTGATCGAGTTGCCAGTGGATACTACCAAGAGCTGCGTAGAGCCCTTCGTCGTCGGCTGGATTGGCAGCATTGCAGATCCCAATCAGTTCGCCTTGTTCGCTAAAGAGCCCCCCTCCACTTCTACCATCGACAGGTTGCCCGGCGACGGTGACGTTCGGTGGTCCACGGAACTTGTTCACACCTGTCACTTGCGAATCGCGAACGCTTGGCTCGCCACCTTTGTCGCAGCCAATCGAAAAGACCGATTCGCGTGGCACAACGGGAGTGAGCCCCGAAGCGACCGTCATGGGAGTTACTTTCATTCCGGGGCGAATGCTCACGAGGGCGATATCGCGTGTCAGATCGTAGGCGATCAGTTGCCCTGCGATCGAAGGCGCACCAGCAGCGGCAAACAGATCGACGCTGATCGTCCCCTTCCCTTGCGACTCGCGGAACAAGTGACCGCAAGTGACCACCAGCGCTTCGTCGTCGTGAGTATCGATGATCGTGCCGGTGCCAAATCCAAACCCGGTTTCGTCTTCCACTTTCAGACGGACCGTGGCGGCCATCGCACGTCGGCGAACGTCGGTTGGATTGGCAGCTTCCTCGCGGTACTGGGTCGGAGTGACCGCCACCGCCCGAGGAGTACTAAAATCGGCCTGTTCATAAGCTGCAGGAACCTGGGGCTGCGACGCAGCGGGAGCTTGTGCGACAGGAGCTTGAGCCATCGGTGCGGCGGCCAAATGCTGCGGCTGGTAAGGCTCGGGCTTGTAAGGAGTAGGAACATACTGGGCAGCTGGTTGTGCGGCCGATGGACCTTGTGCTGCTCCGGGATGCGAGACAAAGGTCGTGCTGGGCTGCGAATTCTGCTCGGGCGGGGTGTACATCGCTGCCAAGCGATCAAACGAGGCACGTCCCACCACGCGATCGGTTTCGCGGCCACCATGCAGCATCACAAAACAGGGAATTTCGCGGACATCGTACTGCCGCGCCACTTGCGGATAGTTGTCGACATCGACCCGACGGACCGAGTAGCCCGATCCGGCCAAACGCTCGACCGTCGATTGCATTGCCTGACAAGGAGCACAGTTCTGCGACGAGAACTGAAGCAGCACGGCATCGCCACCTGCGGCGAGCACCAAAAGAACTGTTGCGACCGATGCCACCATGATTTCGCTCCCTGAAATTCGTCGGGAGGAGAGCGGCAGATGAGTCGCGCACCAAACGTTGGCGCACCGAGTCGTCGGTCGTCGCATCCCTGCTTAGGCAACTCGTGCGAGATTGCCCGGTCATCCATGTCACCGGCTGCTGGACTTCGCTTTGCTAATCCTTGCAAAACAGCCCAAAGCCATCTTTGAACAGTATTCCGCACCCACTCTGGGGGCACAGCATGTCACACAGCGAAGCAATGTGTCCCAGCTGTGTAAATCTTACAAGATCAGTTTTTCATTTCGCGGGACCAATCACCGCCCATCGTGGTACCAAGTCACTAAGACATCCGCTGAGCCACTGATCTCCACCGTCTACTTAACTGATGAATCTGCAATCACTTACGAACTTCAGCCACCGCAAAGCAAACCACACATTGGCAGCCGGAAGCAATACCCCAAACACCGCAAACATCCCCAAGAACCTTACCGACAAAGTCGCCGATTCTCGGGCTGCTCGCACTCCATGCAGATTCCATGCCGGAAGATTGCAGCGGAGATTCCGAAAAACGGGAGGCCGGTTCCTTAATACCTCCGATTTCGGTTGACACCGCTGGCGAAAGACCACTACGCTACCGATCAAAGATCACAGATACATCGACCGTTCACAAAGCCTGCCCGCCTCGAACTACGCTCGTCGACGCTGCACTAAGCCCCACTTAGTGGCGACCGCTACGGCCCACGTTCGTCCCCTTCCTTCCGACCGACTCTCCCTCCGCACGTTTTGGAGTTGCCATGGTGCTCCGCATCCCCGCTGGTGGCCCGCACTCGTATTGCGACGGCATTTCGCGCCGCTCGTTCCTGCAAATCGGCATGGCAGGCATGGCATCGGTTCCCCTCAGCCACATGCTCGAAGCTAAAGAGGCTGCAGCGGCGTCGACCGGCAGCGCGAAAGATACCTCGGTCATTCTGCTGTGGCTCGATGGTGGTCCAGGGCACATGGACACCTACGACATGAAGCCCGAAGCGCCGCCAGAATATCGCGGCATCTGGCGTCCCATCGACACCAATGTTCCTGGCATGCAGGTGACAGAACTCTTTCCACTGCACGCCAAAGTGGCCGACAAGTTCTCGGTCATCCGCTCGATGTATCACAATTCGGGAGACCACTTTACGGGTGGTCACTGGATGCTCACCGGGCGTGGGGCGGGAGTCAGCGGCGCAAATAACGCTGGGAAGTTCCCGTTCATTGGCTCAATCGCCACCAAACTCGCCGGCCCCCGCAAACCCGGCATGCCGTCGAATGTCGCGGTTCCTTACGCCAGCAGCATTGGATTGCGCCCCGGGTATTTCGCGGGGAACTACCTCGGCGTGCAGCACAACCCGTTTGAAACCGATGGCGATCCGAACAACGAAAAGTTCGAAGTCCGCAATCTCTCCCTTCCGGGGCAAATGTCGATCGACCGCCTCGAAGACCGACGCAATCTGGTCGCCAGTTTCGATCGCCTGCGAAAAGAGACCGACCGCAGCGGCATGCTCGACGCTATGGATCGCTTCGATCGCCAGGCTTACGAAATGGTGACCAGCACCGCCGCCCGCGAGGCGTTCGATCTGTCGCAAGAAAAACCCGAAACGCGCGAGATGTACGGCCGCCATACCTGGGGCCAAAGCGTTCTGCTGGCGCGACGCCTCGTCGAAGCTGGCACAACGTTTGTCACTTGCCATTTTGCAGGCTGGGATCATCACTGGGACCTCGAGAAGGGAATGAATAACTACCTTCCCAAAGTCGATCAGTGCGTGCACGGTCTCCTGACCGACCTCGCCAATCGGGGCCTGCTCGAGAAGACGATGGTCATCCTTTGTGGCGAGTTCAGCCGCACACCTCGCATGAACGACGGTGGCAATGGCGGCCCGCCGATGAGCATGGGCACTCCCGGACGCGACCACTGGGGCAATGCCATGTCGGTGCTCGTGGCGGGTGGTGGAATTCAAGGGGGGCGGCTGATCGGAAGCACAAATCGATTGGGTGAAGAGCCGAAAGATCAGCCGCTTCAGCCGGGCGATCTACACCACACCATTTTCCACGTCCTCGGGATCGATCGGACTGCTCACTTTATCGATCGCTCCGGACGCCCCATCGCCGCCATCGATCACGGCAGCGTGATTAAGGAACTGTTTTAGGACCGGGGCGAGAGGCGGAAACTAGGAACTAAGGTGCAAGGATCTAGAGGCTAGAGGCTAGAAACGAATCTGATTCGGGTGCCATGCTCCTCTCGCGCAGCAGGAGGAGCATGCTGAACTGTGGAGAAGCACTGAACTGGCGTTACGATTTAGGAAGTTCACACAGTTCAATAGTGCCTCCGTGCAGCGTCACAGGATGTTTTTCCAGCAGCTGCAAAAGTGGTGGCAAACTCTCCGAGTCAAACCGCATCTAGCCCGCCACACTCAGCGTGGTGTCGTGAACCACTTTACTTCCGAGAACGAGACGCGTTCCGATTTCATTTCCACCACGAAACAAGCCGCTGGCTCTCTCCCAGCCTCATCCACTGCCTATGCCGGTCGAATATCGGCCTGCTTCACCGTGGGATCGACGAAACGAAGAGCGGCCCGCGTATCGATCACCAGCCTGGAGTGCTTTGCCACCAGCTGATAGTCGACCGACGTATGATCGGTGACAATCACCACGCAATCTTGCGAACTTAGCCACTCGCTTGTCAGGGGTGCTGATGCCAACTTGGGAACCGCAAAGCTACGCATCGCTGGGAGGACCGGCACGTGCGGATCGTGGTACGAAAGAACTGCGCCACGCGCTTCCAGCAGCTCCATGATCCGAAAGGCGGGGCTTTCGCGCGGGTCGTCGACGTTTTTCTTATACGCCACCCCTAGCACCCCGATCTTGCTCCCCTTCACACACTTGCTGTGATCGTTGAGCGCAAGCGACACTTTTTCGATCACCCACTCGGGCATACCAGCGTTGATCTCTCCTGCCAGCTCGATGAATCGCGAGGTTGTTTCGTGGCGCCGCGCGAGCCAGCTGAGATAAAACGGGTCGATCGGAATGCAATGCCCGCCGAGCCCTGGACCTGGATAAAACGCTTGAAATCCGAACGGTTTGGTCGCTGCGGCATCGATCACCTGCCAAATATCGATCCCCAGTTTGTCGAACAGCATCTTCAGTTCGTTCACCATCGCGATATTCACCGCGCGATAGACGTTCTCGACAATTTTGCACGCTTCGGCGATCTCCAAGGTCGCCACCGAAACGACGCGCACCACGGCAGGTGCGTAGAGCAGTTCGGCTAGCTCTCGGCTTTCGTCGTTCATTCCACCCACCACTTTCGGAATGCGGCTGGTAGCGAACGACGAGTTTCCCGGATCTTCGCGCTCCGGACTGTAGGCCACAAACGTATCGCTGCCGATCGCCAGCCCCGAGCGGGCCAAGATGGGGATCACAACTTCGCGCGTGGTGCCGGGATAGGTCGTGCTCTCGAGCACCACCAGTTGCCCGGGCCGAAGCGCACCGGCAATCTGACGAGCGGTGCTTTCGATGTAGCTCAAATCGGGATCGCGACTTTCGCTCAGCGGCGTGGGAACGCAAATCACAATCGCATCGGCTTCAGCCAGTCGTTGCATGTCGGATGTCGGCCGGAACGATTGGGAGCCGATCGTTTCGCGAATCCACTCCGGCGCGATGTGGCCAATGTAACTCTCACCCGCCAGCAGCTTCGCGACCTTGGCCGGATCGACATCGAATCCCAAACAGCGATAGCCGGCGGCGATGAAGGTGCGGACCAGCGGCAAACCGACATAACCGAGGCCGATGACACCAATCACCGCCGATTTATCCACAAGTTTTTGGCGCAACAGGTCGTACTGGGTGGTCATCGGAAAGCTTTGAGCAGTCTAGAGTTCGTTCCATCAACGTGGGGCTAGCGCACGGCTGTCGCCCCGGCAGGCATCCATATCATGATAGTTCGCCCCGCAACTTGCGTGCAGGCAGCAGCTGAGGAGCGATTTGAGGGGAAGTTGGCCGATGCCTCCTGCCACCTGCAGCGGACGACTGTTAGACTGCACGTCTCCTAGCAGGGAAGTTCCTTCTCCCGCATCGATCGCCTGGAATTGCCTCGCAACAAGTGATCGCGCGAACTTCGCTGAACTCCTGAATCTGGTGATGCGCGGCCACTAGTGCACTGTTTAAGGTCACATGACACACGCCTGGCACGACGTTATTCCCGGCATTCGCTTGCCGATGGAATTCACCGCGGTTATCGAAATTCCCCTCGGCTCGAGCGTGAAGTACGAGCTCGACAAGGCGACCGGCCTGATCAAGCTCGATCGCATTTTGTATTCAGCCGTCTATTATCCCGCCAACTACGGATTCATTCCGCAGACCTTGGCCGAAGATGACGATCCACTCGACGTGCTCGTGATGTGTCAGGAACCGGTGGTTCCTTTGACGCTGCTCAATGCCCGCGCGATTGGCCTGATGACGATGATCGACATGGGGAAAAAGGATCACAAAATCCTCGCCGTGGCGGTCGACGATCCCGAGTATCACGATCTGCTGGAAGCGAAAGAATTGCCTGGGCATCGCCTGACGATGCTGCGCCGCTTCTTCCAGGACTACAAGATGCTCGAAGGGAAAGCGGTGGAAGTCGACGACTTCCAGTCGGCCGAACATGCCTTCCCGATCATCAACGAAGCGCTCGAACGCTATAGCGCTCAGCGTCGACGTGGTTTCACGATCAAGGGACACTAAGTCGCGACAAAATGTCCCATGATCCAGCCGCACCTAGCGATGGCTCGACAACTTGGCTCGAGCTGGCGGTGGATCATTCTTCTTTACGAGCGAGCGGCTGATTCAGCCTGTGGCTGCGACTGCTTCGAGGCAGCCAACAGCGTCGCTGCTCCCATCCAGACCATCGCCGCGATTGTCGTCATGGCGAGCCAAAATTGCTCGCTCCGAGCCAGCGGCTGAAGGACCCCAAGCACTTTCGCTTGAACACTAGCAGCCAGCGTTGCGAGCATGCCAGAGGCTGCCAGTTGCTCGGGGCTCTCTTCCAGAATGCGGGCCATGCCATTGGCTTCTGCTGCATGCTCGTAGCCATCGGGGAGGCCACTCCCCCAAGGCGATGCCACAACAAATGCAACGGCAACCGCCAGCGTCAGCAGCAAGCTGGAACTGCTCGTCGCCACTGCGGAACTGCTTGGCACACGCTCGCTCGATCGCTGAGGGATGGCAACCAGCGCCAGCACCATCGCCGTGATTGTCCCTTCGGCCACCGCCACGATCAGATGGCTCGTAAGCATCTGCTGAGTGAATGCTGTTAATCCTTCGAGTTCGGCTGTCGATCGACCGAGAGCGACTTCAGCAGGAATCAACACCGCTACCACCACCACCGTAGCGGCGGCCACGAGTCCCCCACGAATCATCTGCTCGACATGCGATGGACTCTTCGCTGCGAAATAGCGCTCGGAGAGTTCCACCAGTAGTGCCGGGATTAGTGCCATGTTCACGATGTTCGCGCCGAGACTCGCCAATCCTCCATCACCGACTAAAAGCGCCTGAATCGCGAGGATGATCGACATCGCCACAATCCCTGCGGAGCTACCCAGGAGCATCGCCAGGATCGCCCCGCCCACGAGATGAGCGCTCGACATATCACCCACCGAGACATTCACCGCTTGAGCGGCGAAGATCATTCCCGAGAGGCCAATCGCCAGCTTTTTTTGTTCAGTCGTGAGCCCTTTGCGACGCAAATTCCAGGTCGCCATCCCGACCCCAGTGCCTGCGGCGATAAGGGTGACCAGTGCACATTCGGTAGTGATCGCGCCGTTGCCCAGATGCATCGGAGATGTTCTTTACTAAGGGAGAAGTCGCAGCAGCGAGTGGAAAACAAGGCCCACCTTCGCTCCGCTATAGAATACGCGGTGGCAGCGAATCGAGACAAGCGAGGATTGCGGTGAGCACGCTCGAGAGGCCTGGAATTAACGAATTCCGAGCCAATTTTTGATCCCCAGCCGAAACAGAATTGCGATGGCAGCCAGCGCCTCGCTCTTATTGATCTTGCTCACGCCTCGCTCGCGGTCGGCAAACGTGATCGGAACTTCCACCATCGATGCGCGGGCTCGCTTGAGGACCCACAACAACTCCTCTTGGAACGAATAGCCGCGCGAGACAATCCGATCGAAGTCGATCGGCCGCAGCACCTCGACCTTGTAGGCTCGATAAGCGCCGCTGACATCGCGCGGTCGCAGCCCCAGCAAAACGCGGGCATAGGTGTTCACGCACCAGCTCATCGCGCGGCGATAAAAGGGCCAGTTCTCTACTTTTCCACCAGGAACATAGCGACTTCCGATCGCGACATCCGCCGTGTTGAGGCCTGTTAGGAGCGCGGGCAAATGGCGTGGATGATGGCTAAAATCGGCGTCGAGGTTCACCATCACGTCATAGTTCTGCTCGATGGCATACCTCATTCCCGCAATGGTGGCGGTTCCCAGTCCCAGCTTCCCGGCCCGATGCAAGCAGTGCAGGCGTTTGTCGGCAGCACTCCTCTCGTCGCAGTAGCGCCCCGTTCCGTCGGGGCTGTTATCGTCGATCACCAGAATGTCGGCGTCGGGCAGCGCGGCCTGAATGGCATCGAGCAGCAGCGGCAAATTGTCGCGCTCGTTGTAAGTGGCAATCGTCACCAGGGTGCGAGTCTGGGAGTGTGCGGTCGAATCTGCCTGTGGCATCAGCGTAGTGGTAGTCATGTCGACATCATCAAAAGGCATCCCGCGATAGGAGGCCGGAAGAGGGAGGCTCCCCCAATTTTTCGGGGTCAGCCACTTGCCTTGCTACTGTATACTGAAAGGGTACAGCAGCCGAGCTTATCGGCACCCTTTCGGAATGAAATGTCTTGTCGGACCTTGCGACAAACGAGCCAGATTTAGCGAATAGTGCGGTTATTCAGTCCGAAACCGCCGCCCCGCTCGCCGCTGGAATAGCAAGTCGATCGGTGCCTACAGTTTCTGCGGCCACCTGCACCGATGTTCAGATCGGGGCTGGTTTACAGCCGACGAGCGCTTACGGGCTATCGTTTTGGTTTGCCTACGTCTCGAACTTCCTGACGATGGCCTCGCTCGCGATGCTGGTTCGCTACAGCGATTTCGTGCTGCATTTGGGTGGAACCGAGCAGCAACTCGGATGGATCGTCGGCGTGGGTGCTGTCGGCAGCATGTGTACGCGGCTGCTTCAGGGGCGTGGGATCGATCGGCTCGGAGCACGTCCGATTTGGATTCTGTCGCTTGTGATTCTGGTTCTGAGCTTGCTCGCCAATTTGTTTGTCACGAGTGCCTACTCGGTTCCGATTTTTCTCTTGCGGTGCCTGGCCGCTTCGAGCACGGCGGGAATCTTCAGCGCGGCGATGACGTTCGTCAGTCGCAAAGCTCCTCCCGAGCGAATGGCCGAAATGATTGGCACTTTGGGAACCGCCGGGTTTGGTGGAATGCTGGTGGGGCCGATGATTGGCGACGCCATCTGCGGCAGCGACGGGCTCACGCGACTGGAAATCAATCTGCTGTTTGTTGTCGCGGCGGGAAGTGTTGCACTGGCCGGAGTCTTTGCGATCCTAGCGGCCTGGCGCGACACAGCTCCGGTGGCCACAGTCGAACTTCCTGTGCTGAGCGTGATTCGCGAGTTTCAGCCGGGCGCTTTGCTCGCCATGTCGGCCGTGGCAGGTGCAGGACTCAATTTGCCACTCACCTTCCTGAGGCCGTTTGCCCAATCGCTCGACATCCCCACGGTGTGGATCTTCTTTACGATTTATGGGCTGAGTGCGCTCGCGGGGCGCGTCATCTCGCGGCGCTGGCCCGAACGACTCGGCAACTACGTTTGCACGATCCTCGGCACACTTTTGCTGGTGACCGCTTTTTGCTGCCTCGCGCCGGTTCGAACTTCCTTTCACATGATCCCCGCCGCCCTCGCTCTCGGAGGAGCTCATGCACTGCTATTCCCGGCGGTGATTGCGGGAATCAGCACGGCGTTTCCTGCGAAACATCGTGGGATTGGCACCACACTCGCCCTCATGTTCTTCGATGCCGGTACGCTCATCGGTGCACCACTCGCCGGCACACTCCTCTATCTCGCGAAGCGCTATGAGCTGCCGATGTATCCCACGATGTTCGTGGTGATGGGATCGATTTTCACGGCGGCAGGCATGGCCTACGCGATGATCGATCGTCGTTACTGGTACGACTTTGTCAAACTCGTGGGGGGACTGAAGCGTCAGTTCTCGCAGAAGTAGTACCGCGACTTAGGCGTTTTTGTAATAGGCAATCGTGCGCGCGAGCCCCTGCTCGAGATCGACGCGCGGGACATAGCCGAGCAACTCGCGCGCGAGGCTGATATCGGCCAAACTGTCGCGCACATCTCCCGTGCGCTCGGGCTGAAATTCAGCGGCGATGTTGGTCCCGAGTGCTCGATTGATCGAAGCCAGCAATTCGACGAGCGACGTCGATTGGCCATTGCCAATATTCATCACGCGCCCCACAGCGCCGGTCGATGTGGCCGCCAGCAAATTGGCTTCGACGACATTCTCCACAAACGTGAAATCGCGCGTTTGCAGTCCATCGCCATAGATAATCGGGGACTTCGCTTCGAGCAGTCGCTTGATGAAGATCGGGATAACCGCAGCGTAGGGTCCCGAAGGATCTTGGCGAGGTCCGAAGACGTTGAAGTAGCGCAGCGCCACGGTTTCGAGTCCGTAGCTGTGATAAAAACTCACGCAGTAATATTCAGCGGCCAGCTTCGCAGCTGCGTAGGGGGAAAGTGGCGCGGGGAGATCGGTCTCCCGTTTGACCGGCGTGGCTTGATTGCCATAGGCACTGCTCGACGCGGCGTAAACGACGCGTTTCACCCCTGCTTTCACGGCCAAATGCAAGAGCTGGACCGTCGCAGTTACACATGCGGCATGTGTTTCGAGGGGCTCGGCCACACTGCGGGGAACCGAGGCAAGTGCCGCTTGATGAAAGACCCACTCGACACCTTGGAGCGCGGCTGAAACGGCATTCGCATCGAGCAAATCGGCTTGATGGATCTCGATCTGGTCGATGAGTCCCGTCAGATTTTTGGCAGCGCCGGTGCTGAGGTTATCGAGCACGCGCACTTGATGCCCGCGCTTGACGAGGGCCTGCGTGAGGTGCGATCCAACGAAGCCAGCGCCACCGGTGACGAGGCAAACAGCCATGCGAGATGATCCTAGGAAGGGTGATCTAGAACTCGCTAATCGTACCAACGGAATCAAGTCCTTGCTTGGCAACGCAGTCGAATCTGGCTACTCGATGGCAATGCAGCCGAGCACCCGTGCACCAGCCGATTGCAGCCGGGCAATGTCGGCCTGAGCAGCGGCGGCCTCGACAGCTCCGAGCTTGATGGCAACGTAGGTTGCATCGGCAGCGCGCGACCAGGCGATGGCAGCATCGTCACTCGCGCGACCGCCGCACAGAAGGACGAGCCGATAGGTGCTGCGCCAGTGCGCCGAGAGTTCCGCCCAGTCATCGGGCGCATCCGCAGGGGTCGCCAGGGCCGATCCTGTACCCATCGCAGTGAGACCGGGCGTTTGCAACTTGCGCGAGGCGCGGTGCTCGGCTTCTTTTCGGAGCAGTACGTCGCTGACGCCAGCTCCTCCTTCGGCTTTGAGTTCAACGGTCAGCTTTTGGCGTACCGGATCGGCATCGACGATCAGCACATCCCCGAGCTGAGCGGCCAGCGACATCGCCAGCAGCAGCGCCGATTGCGTGGTGTCGCTTGCAGCTCCCACTCCCACCAGCAGCGCCACTTGCCGGGGTCCGACCTGCAGATCGTCGAGCAGTCGGCGGGTCATGGTGCGAATCGGCTGAGAGAGATCGCGATCATTCAGAATCGACTGGCAGGCCAGCTCAAACGGCGTTGCTTCAGCCGCTGGACGAGACGAAAAAGTGCTCGGGCTCGGCTGCCAAATCGTGCTGATCGACGGATCGATCGGCGTATGCTGGGCAACGCTCGCAGGTTCGAGCAGTCGCGCTAACGGGGAGACAGCGGCGGCAACTGGAGGGGTGCTCAGCAGCGGCTGAGGAGCGGGCAAAGGGAGCACCGGCTCGGGCGTCGCGACAACTTCATCGGTCACAGCTACAGCGGCCGGTGGAGGCACACTCACGCTCGGTGCAACTTCAGGTTCCACGGGAGCAGAAGGTGTTTCGTGTTGCTCAAGCGTTTCAGCAACTGAAATCGGCGGAACAACACTTGCTGCGGAGTGATAGTCGTCTTGGGCTTCGAGTAGCAGCGAGTCGATCGAAGTGAACGAAGGCTCGACGGAGTAAGTGGTGGAAAGTGGCTCGAGCTTCGCCTCCCGAGCGACTGGCGACATTTGCATCGCTTGGAAGAAAGTGGCACTGGGGGGAGCGATCTCGCTAGTGCTCTGCTCGGCGACATCGCTGACGCTCTCGACCCGCGACAGCTGCGGTGAAGTCGCTGGCTTCTCTGCAGCCGAAGTTTCGGGCTGCGATTGCTGCTTCTCTTCGAGTCGCTTGAGTGCTTGCAACATTCGGCTCATCGGCTCGATCCTTCTCGCGAAATTGCCGCCTGCTCATCATTCAACGCAAGGATACATTCGCCGTAGCAGAGTAGCGCTGGGGATCTGCGCCCCGCACACTACCGGCTCCGGAGCGAGCTAAAAAGCCGACGATATTCCTGGCGACGAGCTCGAGGGGTGAGCGCTCCGAGTGTTGCGGCAGGAGATTGTTCGTCGATCACGATCATGTCCCGATCGTCGGCTGCAAAGCGATCGAGCGGGAGCGTTTGATGCTCGCGCTTCGGCTCTGGCATATCGGGCATCACAGGATCGCTCGAAGGGTCGAAGTCGAGGTCGGCCCGATCTTGTGCAAAGCTGATCGACTGCAACTCTTCATCGCTCGACGATTCCTCAAGCTCAGCTTCGGCTTCGATGCGATCGGCTGCTTCCATCGCTTCGACCTGTCGCAAGGCGCGAGCTAAGGCTTGTCCGATTTCGCGACCTTCGTAGCTCGATACACTTTGAGCCGCTTGAGATTGTAGCGTGGCGTAGCGATCGACCACCACTTCTTCGTCGTCAAAACCCGACCCAAACGGGTCTGTTACACTGAAGAAAAGCTCGACCTCTGTCTTCGGGGCCGACTCCACCGCTGCGGCGGGCGAAAACTCGCGAGCTGCAGGCTCTTCGGGCTCGACGACATCGATCTCTTCGTTGGTGGCGAGCGCCAGCTGCTCGTCGATCGAAGCAAGTTTGATGTCGAGGGTCTTGGCTACTTCGATGCTCGACGCGCCAGCCGCTGGGGCATCTTCGTCGGGAAGTGTGCCAAACTCAATCATGCTGCTTGCGCCAACTTCGCTCGCTGCGGGAAGGACCAAGCTCGCCTTCGACACTTCGTGCCAAGGAGCTGGAAGTTGCTGCAGATCGGCCCAGGCCTCTTCGATGGCATTGGCATAGAGATAACGATGTCCACCGACAGCGGCGAGCATCAGGGCGTGATCGCAGACTTGATTGATGAGTCGCACGATTCCATCGGTGGCCGAGTAGATCGCACGAATCGCTTCAGGAGCGAGTAAATGATCGATGTTTGCGCCGACACGGCCAAGCTGCGAGGCGACATACTCGCGTGTTTCTTCGCGGTTAAGCGACTGCGTGAAACAGCGTGCGGCGAGGCGTTGATTGAACGAGTCGAGCTTTGGTGAGGCGAGGCGTTCTTCGAGCAGCGTGCTCCCAGCCATCACTAGATGGACGCGCTGCTCGCCAGCTCGCACGATCCCCGAAATCAGCCGCACTTCGTCGAGTAGACGGAGCGGAAGCGTGTGGGCTTCATCGACGATCAGCACCATCGCGGGCTTGCCCGATTCGCTCGGCTCGAGGAAGTCGACAAGCGTTAGCCGAAGCTCACCTTCGTCCATGTGGCGGTAGGGAAGCTTCAGTTCGAACAGGATGTTTTGGAGCAAGGCGCGGCGGGTACTAAGATGGGTGCCAGCGAGCTGCACGACCGAGTATTGTCCGCGCAGATCGGCCGCCAAACGATGGCAGAGGGCGCTTTTGCCCGTACCAGTGGGACCAACCACAATCGCAGGACCTTCGGCACGCTCGATCGAGCGATGGAGGGTCTGTCGAGCTTGCTCGAGGCAAGGCGTGGGGACATAGCAATCAGCTGAAGGAACGGCCTGAAAGGGGCGCTTCGTGAACCCGAAGTAACCTTCGTACATTGTCATTTCCTGTATCTGATCGCGCGGTTGGCAAAGGGGCCGCACACGCATGTGCTTTCGATCGTGGCTGCGGTGAGCTGCATGCCAGGCAAAAGCCCGCCTCATGGTGTAAGTCGCTAGCAACGCTCGCGCAGAGTTTGCGCGCAAGGTTGGAACGACTGATTCACTCATCGGCACGAGAGTGGCGGCATCTAAAGCGACAACCGCATCGCGCCGTCAAAGAGGGGCAGGAAGTTTTCCGCTATGCCGTAGCAGCGAAGTCGTACCGCGCGATGCTGCCGCACTAACCGGCAACCTTTACCTCAGCGATAAAGGCTAACTGCCGAGCATCCGGGCCGAAAGTTCGAGCATGCCAGCCAGCGGATTAGCGGTGAACTCTTGCAAAAGAACTGGGTCGAGCACACAAGCAGTGATCGACGCCAAAAGCACAGCCGCGATGATCGTTTCACTCGTCCCCACCACCCACGGCAACAGAGCGCGGGCTCGTGTGATTTGCGATGCCTGGCTGCTCATCGTCGCGTCACTGCGGCTGGCGGTGGCATGCCCAATCATCGGGAGGGCGAGCAACGTGGCGACATCGTGATCGGTCGAAAGGATCGTGGGGCGCGCCGCATAGAGCGAGAGCTGACGAACAAAGTAAGCTGCGAGCAGAGCCACCAGCGAGGCAATCACAAGCGCAAGGGAATCGATAGGAGCAGTGGCGCGGGTCACTTCGACAGGCGAGCCGATCCGACCAGCCAGCTGCGTGGCGGCGGCCTCTTGCGACCGCACCAGTTCTTCGAGCCGCCATTCGGCCTGCTTACGACGATCAGAAGTGGCGGCGATTTCCGACTCGAGATTACGAGCTTCTTCGCTCGCAGTTACTGGGCCAATGCCGGTCGAAGGATAGCCGTTGACATTGGTTGAAATCAGCTGCGTTGGTAGCGTTGAATTGTTGGCAGGGTTTGACGAGAAATCGAGATTGCTTGATGAATCACTCGGGGGCGAAGCCTGGCGCTCGATCTGGCGGATCTGCTCTTTGAGCGCGATCACCGCTGGATGTTGATCGGTGTAGTTTGCCTCGAGGCGAGCCAGTTCGAGTCGCATCTCTGCCAGGCGCTGCTCGGTGGCGTCGGCTATTTTACTGGCGACCTCCGGAACTGCGGTGCTGGAAGGTGCTGGCGATTCTGCTTCGAGACGTTCGCGATCAGCCTGGGCCAATTCTTCCACCGTTAGGAGTTCGCGGCGGAGGCGATCTTCTTCGAGCCGCAGGGCGCGAACGGCAGCCATCTGACTTTGAACCAGCTTGGCATGCTCGGCACTGCCATGTTCCTGGATGTAGTCGGCGGCGAGCCGAACGGCTATTTGCTGGAGTGCTCCCCCAACTTCGGCACGGCTGTTGCCAATCAATTCGAGTTCGATGGGAGCAGCTGTCGACTCGCTGATCGACCGAGCACGAACGCGCGGCGAGAGGGATGCCGAGTGGCCATCGCCCTGCATGCTCGTGTGCTCGATCCACTTCTCAATTGCTGCCCCATTCCAGTGAGTTGCAAGGACCGCATCGCTGGCGGCGAGGCTCGGCAGCACCACCGCGGTGGCGCGAAACTTCGCATCGACTTGGGGCCAGGCGATTACAACCACAAGCCAAACCGCCAAGGCCACTGCAACCGATTGGTGCAGCCAAGCGGGCAACACTCCCACGCGAACAGCCGACGAACGGCTCGTCAGCTCGGTGCTGGCCGAAGCTTGCGGTGGCGTCGTACTGACGTGGCGTTTAGTCATGGCCCGTTGTCGTGACAAAAATGGAATTTCCAGAGTATTCGGCTTCTTCGATATCGGCTGCTGGCACCGTGAGACTTCATCGAAGATCAGGATCGCTCGTGTGCTAGCAGTACGTGCACTAACGATCGGACGTGGCAGAAGATATAGTCAAAGGATCAGCTGCTAGGAGCGGCGGCCTCATTTTCCGCTGCCAGAGCTTGTGCCCTGGTCACTTCGTTTCGCGCGACTCCCGATGAATCGACCACCTTCAGCCTCTCCGCCGTTTGCCGTGAAGATCTGCGGCATTACGCGCGTCGATGATGCGGTCGCTGCGATCGAGGCAGGTGTCGATGCCATCGGGCTGAATTTCTACGGCAAGAGCAAACGCTATATTCCACTCGACGCTGCTCGGCAACTGGTCACCGAATCGATGGCACGCTCCGCTCGGCGAGTTCTTTGGACAGGGGTGTTTGTGAACGCCTCGGTCGATGAAATTGCTGAGCACGTGCAGCGTGTGCCGCTCGATATCGTGCAACTTCATGGCGACGAACCTCCCGAGATGGTGCGACTGGTCCGTGAGCGTGTGGGGAGCACTGTTCGAGTGCTGCGAGCTGTGCGGGTGAGCCAAAAAAGCCTCGCGGAAGTGGCCGATTATTTGGAGGTTGCGCGCCGGGCCAATTCCGAGCCCGATGCGGTGCTGGTCGATGCGCACGCGACCGAGGAGTATGGCGGAACCGGAAAACAGCTCGACTGGACGAGTGTTCACCGCGATTTGGCGATACTGGGGAGCATGCCGCTGATTTTGGCCGGGGGTCTCACGCCAGAAAACGTGGGGGTGGCGATTGCCACCAGCGGAGTTCAGTCGGTCGACACCGCCAGCGGGGTCGAGGAAGCTCCGGGAGTGAAAAACCACGAAAAAATGCGGCATTTTTTAAGTGAGTCGCGCCGCGCTTTTGCTCTACAAGGGTAGCTGCAACATCGAAACGACAGCCGAGGTGCAGCAGCAGATTCTCTTGGGTAAATCTCGCGTAAAACTCGCGAAATTATTGTAGTTGGCGGACTCTTCCACCCGAGCGTGGGTTGCCCGCGCGACACCCTCCCCCCTATCATATCGCTTATTCCAAACGCCACCCTATGCGGTGGTTTTGCCGAGGGGTTTGGCAGTTATCCGCTGCTATGCGTTTGCGGTCAGAACTTGGCAGAAGATGTTTGTTCCAACAAACGTTTTAGTTTTGCGAGGAGAATGGCTAGTCCCTGCGACCAGTTTGTGCTGGCCGCGGTTCTCATTAGCCTCAGATTGTGCAGTGCCCCAGATTGTCCAGGCGCCGGTTCAACTTCGAATCGTTCGCTTGCCATTGTCTAACGCAGGAGTCTACGCGTGTCGCAGATTGTCGAAAAACGATTGCCGTACAAGGTGAAGGATCTCAGTTTGGCCGAGTGGGGCCGCAAAGAGATCATGTTGGCTGAAAACGAAATGCCAGGTCTCATGGCGCTTCGCCGCAAGTATGGCCCAGCCCAGCCCCTAAAGGGTGCTCGGATTGCAGGCTGCTTGCACATGACCATTCAAACGGCTGTGCTGATCGAAACCCTCAAGGCGCTCGGTGCTGAAGTCACCTGGAGCAGCTGCAATATTTTCAGTACGCAAGATCACGCCGCCGCTGCCATCGCCGCGACCGGTGTTCCTGTGTACGCCTGGAAGGGCCAGAACAACGAAGAGTTCGACTGGTGCATCGAACAAACGCTGTTCTTCCCCGACGGACAGCCTCTGAACATGATTCTCGACGACGGTGGCGATCTCACCAACATGGTGCACGACAAGTATCCCGAACTGCTCGGAGGTATTCGTGGCCTGTCGGAAGAGACCACTACCGGTGTGCACCGCCTCTATCAGCGCGTGCAGCAAGGAACCCTGAAGGTTCCTGCCATCAACGTGAACGACTCGGTCACCAAGAGCAAGTTCGACAACCTCTACGGCTGTCGCGAATCGCTCGCCGACGGCATCAAGCGTGCCACCGACGTCATGATCGCCGGCAAGGTGGTTGTGGTGGCTGGCTACGGCGACGTGGGCAAGGGTTGTGCCCACAGCATGCAGCGCTACGGCGCTCGCGTGATCGTGACCGAAATCGATCCAATCAACGCCCTCCAGGCAGCGATGGAAGGTTTCGAAGTCACCACGATGGAAGAAGCTGCTGCCCAAGGCAACATCTTTGTGACCACCACGGGCTGCTGTGATATCATTCGCGGCGAGCACATCGAGCAGATGAAGAACGACGCCATCATCTGCAACATCGGCCACTTCGATATCGAAATCGATGTCGCTTGGCTCGAGAACCAGGTGAAGGCTGGCAAGGCCAAGAAGGTCGAAATCAAGCCCCAAGTCGATCGCTACACCTTGGCCAACGGCCGCAGCATCCTGCTGCTCGCCGAAGGTCGTCTGGTGAACTTGGGCTGTGCGACCGGCCACCCCTCGTTCGTGATGAGCAACTCGTTCACCAACCAGGTGATGGCTCAGATCGCACTCTGGACCGAAGCTGATAGCTACAGCATCGGCGTGCACGTGCTGCCGAAGAAACTCGACGAAGAAGTAGCCCGCCTGCACCTCGAGCAGATTGGTGTGAAGCTCACCACGCTGACCCCGAAGCAAGCCGAATACCTCGGTATTCCAACGACTGGCCCGTTCAAGCCCGAGCACTATCGTTACTAATCCGACGCTGCTCGTCGATTGAATCGTACTTAGTCGATAGCTGCGAGCTTTCGCAGTAACTGATTAAAACCAGAGGCCTTGCTACTCTTCACCGAGTCGCAAGGCCTTTTTTTATGGACGGAGCTGAGCGCAACGACCAAGAATCGCTCTGCGGGCTCTAAATGCAGAGGCTGACAACTGGTCAGCTTAGCGGCCGCGGCGACCGACTGACTGCGACTTCATCGAGCGCTGATGAACGTGCACGCCACCGTAAGGAGGAAAGGCGCGGTGCATAACAACGGGGGCCAGTCGGGTGTGAACCACTTGGCCGTTGCCACTCACATACTGCTGATCAGCAGAAGCGGTCGCAGCAGAGGCAAAGAGCAGGACGGCAGCAGCCAACGAAGCACGGAGCAGTAGACCGGTCATTTCCAAATCCTCATTCGATAGCGAAATTCGCGCGGGAGCCTGTCATCAATTGCAGGGCTCGAGCGGCTCTAGCAAACCCTAAAAATCTGCTAGCAGAGAGGTGACCAGCAACACGCCAGCCACCCTACTCCCTGGTGTAGGGTCTATCTGACTTCGTCCCCCGCTGTCAACCGGCTGCAGCCTCGGCCCTACGATTCAGAATGCGCGAGTTCTCGGACCCCTGACGGTAGCGGCAGCAGGTGAGTAAAATTCGGTTTCTAGCGTTCCGCTTGTTTGGAACGTGCCGCTCCCAACGTTTGATCTGCCACTCGCCATGCCAACGATTCAAGCTTTTCGCGGATTGCGCTACGACCTGGGCCATGTCGGCTCGCTTAGTGACGTCGTGACACCACCTTACGACGTTATCTCGCCGGAGTTCCAGGAGACGCTTTATAAGCGGCATCCGGCGAACTTTGTCCGCCTCGAACTCAATCGCGAAGAGCCCGGCGACAACGAATCGTCGAACAAATACACCCGCGCCGCCCGCTTCCTGCGCAACTGGCAGGCAGAAGGGCTGATGCAGCTCGACCCCGATCCGGCCATCTACGTCTATCACCAAACTTTCGAATACGCTGGCCAGTTTTTCACTCGTCGCGGGTTCATGTGCCGGGTGAAGCTCGAGCGTTTCGGCCAGGGCAAAATCTATCCGCACGAAGAGACCCACGCTTCGGCCAAAGCCGATCGCCTGCTACTGACCAAGGCTTGCAAGGCAAACCTGAGCCAGATTTTTGGTCTCTACCCCGATCCCGACAACGAAGCGCAGAACCTGCTCGAAGACGCGATCATCGGCCAGACCCCGCACACTGCCACCGACCACCTGGGTGTCGTCCACAAGATGTGGCCGGTGACCGAAGTGAACATCCTGGGGAAGGTCGCCGCGATCATGGACCCCAAGCCGATGTTCATTGCCGATGGTCACCATCGCTATGAAACCGCTTGTAACTATCGCGACTTCCTGAACGAACAGTCGACTCTCGATTCGGCTCATCCAGCGAACTTCGTCCTCACGCAATGCGTCAGCATGAACGATCCTGGCCTGCGTGTGCTGCCAACACACCGCCTGTTCCGTGGTCTGCCAGCCATGACCAGCGAGCAACTGACGTCGAAGCTGGTCCCCTACTTCACCTGCGAGAACATGGGGAAGGGTCCTGAGGTTGCTGCCAACCTGTGGGACGAGATCGAGATCGAAGGAGAGCAAGGAACCCTGGCGTTCTACACTGCAGCCGACGACACCTGGACTCGCGTTCGGATCACTGCCGACGGCGCGAAGAAGATGGCCGAGATTGCTCCCGAGCATTCCGCCGACTGGCAAGGCCTGGGCGTAAGCATCCTGCATCGGCTGATTGTCGATACGCTGCTGGGCGCTCCAAACCTGCCGAAGGCGAAGTATGTTCACCTGGTGCAGGAAGTGATCGACGGCCTGGTGCACGGCGACGCTGCTGGACGCGATGCCTCAACCGGTCACGTCGGCGAAGGTGGCAAGTTCGAAATCGCCGCCATGGTGATGCCAGCCACGGTGGAGCATGTTCGCTCGATCAGCGAGTTCGGCGAGCGGATGCCCGCCAAGAGCACCTACTTCTATCCCAAGCTGCTCGGCGGCGTCGTGGTTCACCCACTGACTTAGAACGCGAATGTCTTGGATCGACAGATCCTGGGTACCACCTGTAGCTCGCTACCGGGACCGACGAAGTCGGTAAGAGACTGATTCAACACGCAGGGCGATCTTCTCAGGTCGCCCTCGCTCGTTTCTTGGATGCTGCACTGCTCTCCCCGGTCAGCGTTTCACGTGAAACCATGCCTTTCACTCCTCCTATCACCTCTGTGATGTTTCACGTGAAACAAGGCGAGATGGCGAAACGGCGCATTTCGGGCAGCTTCTATCCGCCACGGCGAACCCTGCGGGCTGTTTCACGTGAAACATTGCTCCTGCACGTGGAAAACGACATTCCACGTTATCGCACCTCTCCTGTATGATCCCGCCGCGAAGCGATCAGCTGCATTGATGCAGCGTCGCGCGCGTAAGGCCCAGGGAGGTTGCCGCAGAGCCGATGGTCCGCATTGTGTGTGTCGCCAATCAGAAGGGAGGGGTGGGAAAGACAACCACCGCCATCAACCTTGCCGTCGGCATGGCCGCCAGCGGTGCGCGAACACTCTTGATCGACCTCGACCCGCAGTGCAACGCCACCTCCGGACTGGGGCAACAGCCTACGCCGCGACATCCGCTGGTGAAGCGCGACCCGATCCACGAATCGGTGGTGAAGACCTATGCCGAGGGGCTCGAACTGCTTCCCGGTAGTCGCAGCTTTCAGGATGTCGACGCCCTCGCCAAAACTCCCGCTGCGCAAGCAGCCACCCTCCGCACACACTTGATGAGCGAGCTCGAAGGTTACGACCAGGTGCTGATCGACTGCCCACCGTCGCTCGGCACCCTCACGCAAACCGCGCTCGCCGCTTCGACCGAAGTCTTGATGCCCATCCAGTGCGAGTACTTCGCCATGGAAGGGCTCACCCAGATGATCAATGTCATCCGCTCGGTGATGCAGCAGCATCCCGGTCGGCTGGAGTTCGGCGGCATCCTGCTAACGATGTTCGACGAGCGTTTTGAACTCACCCACGAAGTCGACAACGAAGTGCGCGACTTCTTCGGCGAGATTGTTTTCGACACCGTGATTCCCCGCGATGTTGCCGTAGCCGAGGCTCCCAGCCATGGCATCGCAGCGATCGACTACGACCCAAGAGCACGAGGCTCGCGGGCTTATCTTGAACTTTGCATGGAGGTGCTTGGACGTGACTAAAGACCGACGCTTGGGACGAGGACTTGCCGCATTGCTCGGTGCACCTCTCGATGCCTCGCCAGCCGAAGAGGCTCCTGCGACCCTGCCGCTGACCACCAATCTGGCCTCGCTCTCGAGCGATGCTAGCACCGCACCTGCCCTCTCGATCGCCCGGGAAGAAGACGATCCGAAAACCTCGCTGGTGATGATTCCTGTCGGCGAGATCGAAGAGAATCCGTTTCAGCCGCGGCGCGAGTTCAGCGAGAGCGAGATTTCATCGCTGGCCGAAAGCTTGAAGCAGCACGACATGCTGCAGCCGATTCTGGTGCGTGTGGTGAAGGGGCGCTATCAGCTGATCTCCGGCGAACGTCGCCTCCGCGCCGCCACTCAAGCAGGCTGGGCCAAGATCCCCGCCCGCGTTCGCGAAGCCGACGATCGCCTGGTCGCCGAACTCGCCATCGTCGAGAACCTGCAGCGCAAGGATCTTAACCCGATCGAAAAAGCCCTCTCGTTCAAACGCTACCTCGACGAGCATCGCTGCACCCAAGAAGACCTCGCCAAACGGCTGTCGATCGACCGATCGACCATCGCCAACCTGATGCGTCTTTTGGAACTGCCGCCGGTCGTGCTCGAAGGACTTCGTACCGGCACGATCACCGCTGGTCACGCCCGCGCGCTGCTACCCCTCGGCGACGAGCGGATGCAGATGGACCTCTGCCGACGGATCGAGCGCGAAGAACTGAGCGTTCGCGACATCGAGCGGATGGTGCAGCAACAACTCGACGGCGAAGACGCACCGACTACCATCCCGATCGGCGGAAAGAAAAACAAAAAGAGCACCGGCCCGGTGCAGTCGCTCGAGCAAGAACTGCGGATGGCCCTGGGAACGAAAGTCGAGATCAAGCAGTCGACCAAGGGTCGCGGGAAGATCTTGGTCCACTTCACCAGCCACGAGGAGTTCGACCGGCTGCGAGAACTCATCACCCAAGCTGCCTTGGGCGACAGCCGCGACGTCGGTTAGTGTTCAGCAGCTCCTTTCTTTGCCTGAGGGCAAGTAAGACTCTCCGCTTCGCAACTCAAGTGCTAGCATCGCCTTGGGTTGATCGCGTCCCATCGAGCGAACCTTCCGCCAGGAATGATGTCGCTTTTTGATACACCGCGACGCGTGAAACAGCTTTGGGGGAGGGTCGGTCGAAAAGTTTTCCCAAAAAACTCTTCGAAAGGATTCTGCAAAGTCGACTCCACCGATTGCTCGAAATTGCCGATTTAGGTAACTTACTCACTCGGTCGAAATGAAAAGCTTGCCGCAAGGCAGTTTGAGACTCGATCGGATCGGGGCGTAGCTCAGCCTGGCTAGAGCGCCTGGTTTGGGACCAGGAAGTCGCATGTTCAAATCATGTCGCCCCGACTTTGAAAGCCGCAATTTCCTTGGAACGTGCGGCTTTTTTCGTATCTAGATCCAGCCATGAGGCGCGCCGGGTTGGTGCCTAAGTTCTCAGGGTACTGTGAATCTCTTGGCCCGACGATTGACTCGATGCTTCGCTCTATCAATTGCCGCTCAGAATTCTCCCCCTACTTCATCGGCTTGCCTTCGACTGGTTTGCCGTTGGTGGTGAGGATCTGGATTTCGTGGGCGCGGTGTTTGCCCTGGTAGGTCCAGACGATCTTCTTCTCGCGGGTGACTTCGAAGACCTTGATCGGGCCGCGAGCAGCGTAGCTAGCGATCACGACGTTGCCGTTGGGTAGGACCTGAGCGCCGCACGGATCGGCGAAAGGCTTCTCGGTAGGGAAATCGTCGTTGCTGATGCTCCAGACAACATTCCCTTTCTCGTCGAACTCGGCGGTCTTGTTGCCGTGCGTCAAATTCACCAGCGTGTTGCCACTGGCGAGACGAATGGCAGTGAACGGCCAGTTCTCCGCTTTGCGTCCGCCGAGGGAATCGAGATCAGTCTTGGTCTCACTGATCACTTTGCCCGCAGGGTCGTACTCCTTCACCTTGAAGGCGAGCAGGTGAGGGACCAGGTAGTTGCCGCTGGCCAGCTTGCGAGCCATGCGGGTTTGCATGTGGGCGTTGTCGGTTTCGGGCTGAAGCGGAACTTCGACGACAATCTTCCCCTCCGCGTCCACTTCCAAGATGCGCGGCTTGCCGCCCAGCTCAGTGATCAGCGTGCGACCATTTTCGAGGCGCTCGACGGTGCCGAGCTCTTTGTTGTCGGGCGACAGTTTGTAGCTAAAGACCACTTTCTTTTCACGGGTCATTTCGACCACTTCATTGCTCCAGCAGATCAGCACGTTGCCGCTGTCGAGCACATAGCCATCGCGAGCTCCAGCACGGTCGGCATTCCAGAATTCGTTGCCATCTTCGTCGATGATGCCGGTGAACGATGGCCCCGCGATGAAGAACGAATGGCGAATCTCTTCGGCACGTAGCTCAGCCGATGATGCAACCCAGGCGATGCCCAGTACGACGAGGAAAGGAATCACCGACTGTGTCCATCGAATCATCGCTGCTGTTGGCATCGTAGGTGTCTCGTTACGGAGTCGTGGGGGAGAGAAAACGGGGGGAGCGAATAGCGCTCACCCATCCACAAAACGAGATGCATTCTACTCCCCGTCGAAGGTCGCCGCGCGAACCTTTAGCAGGGCTTTTATATCCTGCTATTTTCCCTTCGATTTCGCCGGAAGTTGTTTTACTCTCCCCCACTTTCGCAAACCGGGCGATTGGGGTCAGCTAGGACTTTTGCACCCGAAAATATTGCCCTGTGCGACAGCCCGTTTGATGTTTCGGTCCCCTGCTTGGCTAGGTCACTCCGATTAGCGATTCGTCGACACCTCATCCCCCGGCTCGAGGCTGGGCATTTCTGATGCTCGCCCTGGCTACCTTCTTCTGGGGCAGCAACTACTTGGTGGGGACCATCGCCATCCAGTACACCCCTGCCTTCACGCTCACCTACTATCGTTGGCTCTTGGCCTGCGTGCCACTGATGGTGCTGGCTCAGGTGCTCGAGCGTCCCGACTGGCGAGCGGTTTGGCGCAATCTTCCGCTACTGGCAGCACTGGCTATCTGCGGCATTTCGGTCTATAGCTCGCTGATGTATCTGTCGCTGGTCTACACCACCCCGATGAACGCCGCACTCATCAATGCAGTTAACCCGTCGCTGATTGTCCTCGCAGCATCGTTCTTTCTGCGCGAGCGACTAACGCCGATCGGAATCGTCGGCATCGCGCTCGGGCTCGTGGGCGTGGCTGTGGTGCTAACACACGGAAATCTCATGGCGATTTTGCACCATCGCTACAACGTAGGCGACCTCATGATGCTGGGCTGCGTTTGCTTCTGGACCGTCTACACCCTCATCGCCCGCCGATTACATGGTGTGCGTCCCATCACGTCGACTGCAGTGCAATCGGTGCTCGCCGTCATTTCGCTCACACCTTTCGCCCTGTACTTCGACAACTACACCCTTTCGCTCGAGCCGACTGCCATCACCTGCATTGTTTACGTGGTGCTTGGTCCGACGATTGCATCGTACTTGCTGTGGAATATTGCCCTCACTCGCATTCCCGCCAGCCAAGGGGCGGTGTTCATGAACCTGATTCCGATCTATGCCGCGATCCTGAGCACGATGCTAGGAAAGCCCGTCACAATGGCACAGATTTGCGGCGGTCTGCTGGTAATTGCTGGCGTGCTACTGAGTAGCCAAAGCAGCCATCGGGTGGAGAAGAGCATTGGCAAAGCAGCGACGAGCTAGCCGCTAAACTCCAGCAGCCAGACGCTCTTTTACGTATTCTTCTTACTGTCGCTGTACCACTGATTCGCGCGACGATTCTCAGCCGCTAGGCGTGCGATTTCTTCGATCCGCTTGGCACGCGTTTCAGCGCGCTTTGCCTGGGCGACCCATTCCAGCACACCGCGTTTGGCAGACCGTGGAAAAGCTTCGAAGTTGGCCAGAGCCTTGGGATAGCTCCGCAGTGCGGCGAGCAGATCCCCTTCCAGCACCAGATCTTCGACGGCGTCGAGTTTGGTCCAGCTCCCATCGGCAATGGCGGCATCGATTTTGGCCTGCCCCGCAGGCTGCATCAGCCCAGCTGCTTGCAACTTTTCGATGCGAGTTTTGTTCAGCCGCGACCAGCCACTCTTGGGCTTGCGCGGAGCAAAGTAGAGCATCGAGCGCTCGTCGTCGACTTTGCGTCGAATGCTATCTACCCAGCCTACGCAGAGCGCATCTTCGACCGACTCGTCGTAAGTGATGAACGCTTGCGATCTGGAAAGGGCTGCCGACTTCTTCAGCGTGATGAGCCAAACACCGATCGGTCGCTGATAGTTCTTTGCCAGCCACGTTTGCCACGCTTTTCGATTCTTGGGCTGAAACGAATTCTCCGGCAGCGCTACAACCGGCGTCGCTGACTTTACCTTCGCCGACGACTTCTTGGCGACCTTCTTCTTGGCCATCGCTACTTCGCTCTCGCAAGAGTCTATCCGCGACCTACGTACAACTGTCGATGTGGCAGTACGGTTGCCTCGAGCATTAGTGCCGTGGGTGGCAGCGTTGCCATCAGCAGCGCGACTTCGGCGATATCCTCGATGGCGATCATCGGTTCGTCGTCGATCGGATTACCCGAATTCATGCGCCGCTCGACCGCAATGTTCCCCGGCTTAAGGCAGCAGCACGTGACGCCATACTCGCGCCCTTCGAGCGCGGTGACTTGCGTGAGTCCCCAAATCGCATGCTTCGATGCGGAGTACGCAGCCGACTCGGGACGGACACGACTTCCCGCGATGCTACCGAGGTTGATGATCCGTCCGCTTTGCTTTGGCTTCATCCACTTCAGCGCTTCGCGTGTGCAGAGAAACGGCGCCCGCACGTTGAGGTTCATCACCTTGTCCCACGCTTCGGTTGACAGCTCGTCGAGCGGTCCACCGTCGAACGCGCCCGCGTTGTTCACCAGCAAATCAAGCGACTCGAAACGTGCCCGCGCGAACTCGAAAAGTTCGAGCAACTGCGACTCGTCGCTGAGGTCGGCTGGGCAAGTGATCGCTTCGAGCGCGCCCGCTTCAATGCACTCCGCAGCAGCTTCGACGAGCTCTTCGGGCGTGCGTGAGGTGAGGATTAGCCGGGCCCCTTCGCGCGCGAAAGCGATGGCGATTCCTTTTCCAATTCCACGCCCTGCACCGGTGATGAGGGCGGTTTTTCCGCGTAGTTTTTGCTCAGCCATTATTCCCAGGCCTGGCCTTCCTTCTTCGTACCGCAGATCGCCACCTTCATCCCCAGTTCAGACGCCATCGCAGCCCGCGCCAAAAGTGCGCGATCAGCTGCTTCGGCAGAACTGGCGTACACCACCTGGATGTGATTGCTCTTGTGGCGGGCCATCATTTGATCGCGCGAGACACCATAGGTCACGGCATGCATGATCGGCCACTGCGAGGTAGTCGCTTGCCAGCGACGCTCGGTCTCTGCTTCCGGAAGTTCGACAACCCCGCCACGCCCCAAATCGATCTTGAGCTGATCATCTTCCACGTAGATGCGACTCCAAACGATTTCGCCCGGCCTCGAAATTCCCTTCAGCGTGCCGCCGCCACTGGGGAAATACATCGCAGGCTGTCGTTCGCTTGACGCCCCTTTCCAGCCACCAATGAAGTGTGCCGGTGGTGCGCTGCCGCTGATGAGGAATACCCAGACGTAGTCGTCGACTGTTCCCGACTGATCGACATCGCCCCAGCGCAGATCGTGCAGCGTGTTCTCCACCGGCTCACCCATCGCCTTGTGCAAGCGATAGATCAAGAGTCCATCGAGCCCCGCGCACTCGTCCACTTCGTTGAAGTGTGGCAGAGGCTGACCAGGGTAGAGCAGCCGCTGGCCATCGCGACTCGAAACCGGAGGACGCGAACCGTTGTTGAGCGTCCCTTCCACCAGATCGCTTGCAGGAAGCAAGTCCTTCAGCCCTTGCTGATACTGGATGCCAATCGTCGCGCAGCCGAAATCATCAGCGATACGAACGGCGGCGATATACATTTTGCATTGCAGCAGGATCTGCGCGTCGGTGAGATCGGTTTCGTGTTTCGGTCCGGTGTGAAACTTCAGCCCTTCGCGCTCCATCCACTCGCGCACTGCGGTTGCTTCCGCATCGGAAACTTGCGTGGTTTCGTAGTAGAGTGCACTTTGGCTCAAACGTTCTTTAAACACGCCGGTGGGATGGAGCAGGTGATCGGGGATGATGGCATTGAACATCCCCATGCAACCTTCGTCGAAGACTCCCATGATCGCTTTATCGCGCAGCAGTTCTTTGGCGAGAGCCTGCCCCAATTTGCGTTCTCGCGAGGGAATTTTGACGTCGGAAAGCGCGACCACGTGATCGGTGGCATGGCGAAGCTTCCCTTTCGCAATCCAGCGGGCAAGTTTCTTTCGAAACGCTTCGCTCGAGAAATCTTCGCTCCAAAGCGAGCTGTACTTCACCCCTGCTTTCGTCAGCGATCCGTTCAGGTTCAGCATCCCGACAAGCCCGGGCCATGTTCCCGACCAATTGGCCACGGTGAGAATCGGGCCGCGATGCGTCGAGAGACCATGCAGCACGTGATGCGAGTATTGCCACACCGCTTCGGCGACAATCAGTGGCGCATCGGGATCGATGCCACGAAAGACTTCCATCCCTTCCTTCTGCGAGCCAATAAAGCCATGCTGCTCGACCTCTTTGTAGGGATGAGCGCGGCGCAGTGTCTTGCCACACGCCTCGACCGCCTCGGTCAGCTGCGTTTCCATCTCGGCCTGAGCGGCCCAGCAGCGCTGATTGGCTGTGAGTCGCAAGTCGCCATTGGCAATGAGCAAGATTTCGTTTTTTCCCGCGCGAGGTGCGCTGGGACGTTCTGGAAGAGCGTAGTTCATGGAGGTAAGTCGAGGTCGGAGTGGAAGAGGTCAGGGCTAGGAACTAAGGATTCGTCCCATGGCAACAGGAGCGTTTTTTTGGCGTCGCAAGTGTTTCGTGAAACCGGCACGGCTAACTATTCGACAACGATCTCGGCCCGGCCAATGAAGCCAAATTCATAGGCCCAGCCGGAAGGGTCGTTGAGGACCTGCAGATCGATCGTTTTTCCAGCGAAAGGTGTGAGATCGATCGACAGCTCTTGCCAGCCGCCGCTCGCTGTCTTCTCACTCACAGGACCTTCGTGCAGCAGCTTCTCGCTGGCCTTCACGCGCAGGTGCCAGTCCCCTCGAGGATCGTACGAAACGTTGAGCAGCAAACGGGTCTTTTTGTCGGGCGCAATCGTCACCTTACGGGACAAAATCGCCCCTGCGTTGCGATCGGTTGGATGAAGGCGAAGTGCCGAGCGACCGAAGTGATCGCCAATCAATGCCACGCCCCCTTCTCCGCTCCGGACAACATTCCAGCCAGGGACGATCTGCGTTGTAAGCTCGTTCCACTTAGCTGGGCTCGGCTCTTCGCGATCTTGAATTGCCACAGTACCAGGAATCAATCTGGCTTCGGGATCACTTGGCGGACGATCGAGCGTGAGGAGCGCAAACAGGTCGAGCATCTCTTGGGGCTTGATAGTCGTTTCGAGCTTCTCCGGCATCAGCGAAAGAGGACTCACTTTCACATCGTCGATGTCGTCGCGAGCGATCGTTTCGAGCTTACCACCCTGCATTTTCAGGACGATACGCTGCTCGTTATCTTCCACGAGTAGTCCGGTGAGGACCCGTCCATCGGCTGTCAGCACCACGCGTGCTTGATACGACGCGCCGATCACCAAACTCGGGTCGAACACATTCGACAAAAGTTGCTCGAAAGAACCTCGACCGTTGCTCGTGATATCGGGTCCCACTTCCTGCCCTGCTCCGTGGAGCTTGTGGCATTGACCACAAACGCGGCTGAAGACCGCCTGCCCTTCCACCGGATTCCCTTTACCACTGCGAAGGAGTGTTCGCATTTCGGCAATTACCTTTTCGCGATCAGGATCGCGATCGGCGCGTACACTTCCCCAGTGCTTGGCAACTTCGGCAGCGATCGACATATCACCAATCGCCAAAAGTTTTCGGACCTGACTAGCGTTGAGCGAACTGGGGGAAATCTTTCCAGCACTAATTTCGGCCAGGAGTAATTTGCTCCACGAAAGGCGCTGCGTCAGCAGCTCAATCGTGCGAGGTCGCAGTTCAGGATCGAGCTTCGCGTAGACCGCCACCAGCTGCGCTGCGACGGCTGGATCTTCGAGTCGACCGAGCGAAGCCAGCACACCACTGCGCAGATTCAGCGAGCCCTTCTCGCTCGTGACCACCGCCAAGGCATCGACCAGCACACTGCTATTGCCGCTGGAAGTGATGGCAGCGATCGCTTGTAAGCGATGCGCGTCGGTCTGACCGGCATCCTTAAGAATCTCGCGAGCAGCCGCGAGGGCCTTTTCATTCCCCAGCGTAGCGGCGAGGAGCGTGGCACCGGTGTAGAGTCGATTGGCTTTGTCGCCGGCAAGTATCCCCTCGATTGGCGCATCGATACGTGTTTTCAAAGCGGCCAGAGCCTCTCCCGAAAGTTCGCGCGACTGCACACGCTCCGAGAGGATCGCCAGGCATGCCGAGGCGGCATCGAGGTTCTGCTGTGGACCACTTGCCACCAGCGCGAAGATTGCAGCCACAGCTGTCGGCGAAGCACTGCGGCTCGAGAGAATGCGGTCGATCGAGCGCGGGAGCATTTGCGGCCAAGCGGGAGACTTGCTGACCGGAATCGTCGACAGTAGTGCGACAAAATGCTCGCTCTCGGTTTCCAAGAGTGGGTGCAAGTTTTGCCACACAATTTGGGCGAGCTGTGGATCGTCGCCCGACTCGCTAAGGACTGTCAGCAGCGTCGCCTGAGGCTCGAGCCCCTTGATCTTTTTGGCTGCGATCGCCACTTGCAGTTTCACCGTGGGATCGGCATCGACGGCAAGCTCTTTCACACGCGCGACAAGGGCTGCGTCGATTTCACCTTGGTTGCCCGCAGCGCGAACGCCCCACGAGCGAAGTACGGGCTCGTCGCTGGAAAGAAGTTTCGCGTGAAACTCCGACCGGAGTGGTCCGCTGCTGATGAGTGCAAACAGAGCCTGCAAGCGGAATTTCTGTCCCCGATCGGAGAGGACCATCGCTTCCAGCGGCTCGACCGCAGCGGGATCGCGCCGCTCAGCGAGAATGCGCACAGCCGTGCTACGGAGCATGTCGTTCCCGGCTTCGAGCTGCGCGATCAGATCGGGAGTACTCAGCTTTGCAAAGTTCATTGCGCCTGCTCGGGGCGTCCCTTCGTAGCGAATGCGATAGAGACGACCTTTCAGCCGATCGATCCCGGCAGGATCGCGATTCGCGTCTTGATAGCAATGATAACGGTCGTACCAGTCCAGAACATAGAGCGATCCATCGGGCCCCGTTTTCTGCACGACAGGCATGAACCACGGATCGTTAGCGGTCAGAAAATCGGGGTGGCCCGTTCCGAAATAGGTGCTTCCCTTGGGGGCGACGGAATCGGTGTTGATACAGCCACCGTGAATGTTCCCCATGTAGAGTTTGTCGCGATATTCCGCCGGATAAGCATCGCTATCGAAGTAGTGAATGCCGCAGTAAGCCGCTTCTTGATGCTTGTGTTTCACGATCGACTCAAGCTTCCACGTATGCGGCGGATAGGGACCACCTTGGCGATGGTAGTAGCCCGTTTCTGTCAGGTGCCACAGATGATCGATCACGCAAGCACTGATAAACGCTTCCCCCTGATGATTGAACGCGATTCCCCACGGATTGCTCGTCCCTTCGCAAAAAAGTTCGAAGGTACGTTTGCGTGGATCGATCCGAAACATCGCGCAGGTGAAGTCGTGTTTCTTGCCGCCGTGCGCGACGCTCGAAAAGTTAAACACGCCGTTGAGGCCATAGAGAAAACCGTCGGGGCCCCAGGTCAGAGAGTTCGGAAGTTCGTGCGTATCGGTCCGGCCAAATCCAGTGACGATCACTTCCTGCTTGTCGGCCTTCAGATCGCCGTCGGTATCTTGCAGAAAGAGAATGTCGGGGGAGTTAGCGACCCACACACCCCCATGTCCGACAGCGATGCCCGAGGGGATGTTGAGCCCTTCAGCAAAGATGGTGACCTTGTCGACTTTGCCATCGTGATCGGTGTCTTCGAGCACTTTCACGCGATCGCGGCCGGGGCCTGCTGAGAGGCGTGGATACTCGAAACTTTCGGTCACCCAGATGCGACCTTGTTCGTCGAAGGTCATCGCGACGGGGTTGACGATATCGGGCTCCGCAGCAACGACTTCCACCGTAAAGCCTGCGGGGACGACCATCCGCTTGATGGCCTCTTCAGCCGATACTGGTGGGCCGGGGGGCATTTTTTGGCGACGAGGAATGAAGTCTTCGGCCAGCGAGGTGCGCGAACTGAAGGTCGCAAGAGCGAGCAGAATCAGTGCGACGAGGAGCGAGCGTTTCATGGGAGGGGCCTGGCCATCGGAGAGACGTGAGCAGGACAAAACCGAGTCCGGCGATTATCACTCCTGGGGCGAGCAGTCGCAAGTTTGGGGACCGCTCGTACAATAAAACAGACGAACGATGAATTTGACGACGCGAGACCTCGAGGATTCCTGCGATGCGCGACAACCTACTCCCCTCTGCAGCCACCGATCCACGCTGGGCCGAAACCTGGCAACAGCTGGGGCAAGGGGCACCGACACTCGCAGGGCTGGCGCATGTGGCAAGCATGGCGGTCGCTACCGGCGGCGATAAGGGGCTCCCACTGTCGGTCGAGGCCAAGACGATTCTGTTTGCGGCCCGCAATCGGGGTGTCGTTGAGGTAAAAGGGAGCAACCGGGCCTTCGATGCGCCAGGGCGGATGCTCGCGGTGTATGTCGAAACCGACGCCGAGCGAACGATCATTTTTCGCAGCAAAGAGAACCCCGCCTTCACCATTCGGTTTTTGGCTGGATTTCGCGAGCTTTGCGCTGCTGGGCTTGTGATGCACCACATCTTCACCGAGTTCTCGCTCACGCGCGAGGGGCTCGATGCGGCTCAGCTCGTAGCTCCTGAAGAGGTCGCCAAAATGATCCAGCTCGCCACCGAGTTTGGCCTCTACGAGTAGTTTGCAGCCCAGCAAACAGCCACCAAACACATAGCCATTAATCTCCTTGCCAATCTTCCCAGACTCTCGAGATTGACGGGGATACCTGGAAGAAAAAGCTCTTATTCTTACTCTAGCGGCGTAAACCTGGGGAAACTAGCGAGCCAACAACCCACCACAAACACCCCAAATAACCCATTTATCGCCTTAGGCAAGGTCCAGCTACTTGACGCATGCCGTGCGACCCCTACATTCAGCCGAAGTCTAGCGACTCCGCGGCTGGATTCGAGAATGGTTTTCGAATCATCCGAGGTCGCCTGAAATGGAGTTTTCCGCACGATGTCGAAGTACCTTGTTCTCGCCGCAGTTGCCGTTGCTGCCCTGTTTGTTGCCAACGATGCTCAAGCTCGTGGCCGTCGTGGCTGCCCAAGCTGCGCTACCTGCCCCGGTGGTGTTTGCGCCGTTCCAATGGCCGCCGCACCAGCAGCTGCTCCTGCAGTTGTCACCGATGCCCCTGCTGAACCAGCCGCCGCTGTTGCTGCAGCTCCCGCTGCTGCCCCAGTGATGGCCGCTCCAGCCGCCAGCTACCGCCGCTTCGGTTTCCGCCGCTAAGCAAACGCTCGCAACCGCCGAGTTTTCTCGTGGCATCGACGCCGCCGAGAATCTCTGCCTGCGAAACTTGGCTCGCCACGCAACTGCGGAGGCATGGCCAAACAATCTGACTTGCATCAAGATTAGGAGAGCGAAGGAATCGGCTCTCCTTTTTTGATGCGCACGCTTTCACCTGCTCACACGCTCATGAAGTTCGCCAAGTACGTCTTCAATATCGCGGGGATCTACGGACTGCTCGTCCTCCTGCCACAGTACTTCCTCGAAGGAAAAACAGGGCGCGACTTTCCCCCGCCGATTACCCATCCTGAGTTCTTCTACGGTTTCATCGGGGTCGCCATCGTGTGGCAACTCGCCTTTTTGTTGATCGCTCGCGATCCCCGGCGCTATCGGCTGATGATGGTCCCAGCGATGGTCGAGAAGTTCAGCTTCGGCATCTCAACATCGTTCCTGTTTGCTGCGGAACGAACCAACGCCAACATCTTTGCCGCCAGTATGCTCGATGTGATTCTGGGCATCTTGTTCGTCCTAGCTTTCTGGATGACTCGCGACTGCGGAGCGGACGAATCGTCGCCACGATCATCCACCGCGCAATAGCAACTCGCTTCTCCTCCGCATTACAATGAGGTCTTGCGGCGGTCTCGCTCCTCTTCGACTCGCTGATTGCTGGCTATGCAAGTTCCGCGATATTCCTCTCGATCGATCCTCTGGCAATGCGCTGGGATCATCGCCCTGTTGATCGAACTGCTGACTTGCGTCATGGGGGGGCCCACCGCAGCCTTGGCCCAAGAGAGCGTGACGCCCAAGCCAACCACGATTTGGCTCCGCAATCAAACGCGCGTCGTCGCAGCAACGATCAGCAGCGCATCCCCCGCTGGGCTCGTGGTGCAACCTGCGGTGACCATCGCTGGCGTTCCGACAACGCGGATTTCGTGGGACGAAATCGACCAGCTCGAGATACCGCCCAATGCCATCGCGGAAGATCTGCAAACGCTTATCGGCGATCTCCATAGCACGCTGGGACGGCCGCTCTATCAAGTGAAACATCGGGTTCGAGTGGGAGACTATCCCCTGGCACAGACGGCGGCGGAACCTTTACTCGACCTGCTCGACGAGCACCCCAGTCCTTCGGCCTATCTACTGTATCAAGCGATGATGTGGGGAGAACTGGCGCAAGGAAATCGCGAGCAAGCGATGCTCGCTTATCTCCGAATTCTCGATCTGCTTAGCAAACGAGCTGCAAAACTGGGGGACATTCCCGGCGCACGGCGACTCTCGATCGACCCCAAAAGTGGTGTCTGTAGCGAGCTGCTGCCACTGCTGCTGGACGAAGCCGAATCGAAAGCGATCCTGGCCGATGTTGCCACGCTCGTCGACTCACTCGCCGAGCCGAAACATCCCGGGACTTATCTTTACGCAGCTGCGGTCGCGCAAACGGCCGGCGATATCGCCGAGCGTGATCGTTATCTCGAGCAGTTACCGGCCCAGGATTTCGATCCGATTTGGAAAGAGCTGATCACGGGCAATCGCGCACTCTTGGCGACCGACTGGATGTCGAGCGACCTAGCCACGAGTGATGCCGCGCTCGCGAACCTTTCGGTCTTCGTCCGTCCACTGGCGAGACACTTCCGAGGTCAGCAACGTCTGGCCGCGACTGATATTGCCACCGTGCAAGCGGGAATCATCGACTTGATCTACCCCGCCGCCATCGATTCTAGCCTCGACGATCGCGGCATCGCGGCAGCTGGTCTTGCGATCGCCTCGCAAAAACTGGCTACCCTCGGAGATCAAGCGGGGGCAGATGCACTCGCCAAAGAGCGGGGCGAGATCTTCCCCGAAATCGCGGCGAAAGATCGTGTGGCGACTCCTGCCGCTGAAAAATAGTGGCGGAAGTTCCCCACGCGACTCGCACAAGCTCGTCCGAGCGTTTAGGATCGAAGTTAGCTTCTCGACTGCTGGGCAACCTTCTCGATTCCAGCGGATAACACTCCTCGTCTTACCTCGATGATTTTTTGGTGGCCAGCCTGGGCAAGGGTGGCTGCTATTCAAGTGGAAAGAATACTCGAAGATGCAATCGCGCGGCTCGAGCCTATTGGCCTGGGGAAACTGGTTGCGACTAGCGGCTGTACTGGTGGCGCTTGTCGGCGTTTCGCGTCTCATCGACGCTGGTTCAGCGATTCCACTGAGCGCTCAAGAGACTGAGAGTGAAGCCTTACCCGCCGACGATGCCGATGCGCCGTCTGGTCCTGCGGCTGCTCCGCCTCGTCAGCGTGGGTTCATCGACACACTGATTGCCGGTGGCTATATCGGTGTGATCATCATCCTGCTCTCGATGGTGGCGGTTGGTTTTATCGTCGAGCATTCGCTTTCGATTCGTAAAAGCCGCCTCATGCCCGAGGAAGCACTCGATCAGCTCGAAGAATGGATTGCAGCGGGAGATCTCGACGCCGCCACACAATTTTGCGAAGACCCACGCAACCATTCCCTAGCCACCGATGTGATTCTGGCTGGCCTGACCCGTTTTCGCAGCAGTCAGTTCGGCTTTGCGGAATACAAATCGGCGGTCGAAGAAGCGGGGGAAGATTACACCGCTTCGCTCTACCGCAAGACCGATGTGCTGAGTGTGATTGGAGCCATCGCGCCGATGCTCGGACTGTTTGGCACGGTGGAAGGGATGATGGAGTCTTTCAATACGATTGCCGAGAGTGGGGGTATGGCCCGCCCTGATCAACTGGCCGATAGCATCGGCAAAGCGCTCGTGACCACCTGGCTTGGACTTCTCGTCGCAATCCCCGCGATGGTGGCTTTCAGCATTTTCCGCAACAAGATCGACTCAATCGTTTCGGAATGTGGCAAACGCGTTGAACGTGTCTTGTTGCCACTCGGACGAAAGCGGACCAACTAACGCGTTCCGCGACGATTCGCTTACGCTCTGTGCAATGCCATTTACGCTCTGACCTCGGTTGCCCGACCAGCCTCGAATGCTAGGCGGGCGCGAAGAACTCCACGTGAGTTGCCAAGTTTGCCGTAGTAGATCATCCGGCACTTACTGCTGGAGATCGATATTCAGTTCCGTCGTGCCACTTGTAGTCACGGTGACGGTGAGCCCCGACGTGCTGAACTCCGAGTATTTCACCGGCAGTTCGTGGGCCACTTGCGACTGGCCGCCGTTGGGATTGTAGGTATCGGGATTGAACTCGGTTTCTGTCGCAGCTCCCCCAGCGATTTTCTTTACCGACACAAAGTGCTTGCCGGGAACAGCGCCATCTCCCTGCACGTAGGTGGTGAGTGTAAATGTGCCGTCGGCGTCGGTGGTGGCATATCCGCCAGGTTTTGAAGGGTCTTCGTGGGTGGTCAGCACTGTGGCACCAGCGACAGGAGTTCCTTGAAGCGTGACTTTGCCCACGAGTGGCGTGGTATCCAAAGCACCTTCCGGACGAGGCTGACTACTACCGCCACAGCCGCTGGAAATCGCCGAAGTAATGCATGACAGAGCAAGCAGCAGCCAGGCCGTCGAATAACGAGCAGACATTGCAGTGAGTCCTTGGGGAGGAAAATGCGGCCAGCAAATCGAGCGGGCAAGTAGCATTGCCACTGCGGCTCGAGCAGGCTCGCAATAAGGAAGCGTACGGCCAGAGGCGAGCGTACGAGAGATGCACGCGGCGCCGCTGACCCTAGTGGAAGAAATCGAAAAGATGTCGCAGCAGATCATCCCGGAGGGAATTGGCTCGCGACCGAAAACGAAAGCAATGCAGCGAGAAAACGCTGCATTGCTGCTTATTTACACCCATCGTCGCCAAGTGCTGCGCTCTTAAGGAAGCGTGGCGGTGTCGCCACCATTGCGGCTTCCAAGTGCCCCCCAAACGCCGAACGGGCTAGGGCCCGAGACGTTGATGCAGCTGGCAGCTGGATTGCCCGCGTTCACCGTTTCCGAAATGAAGCGGCTGCTGCCATCCATCATCAGCACGTTCACACCACCGGGATGGTAGCTAACAGCCGAATAGCAACCCGACTGATCGTCGTGGTTATCAGTTGCGCACGATGGGCTGTTAGGAGGGAGCACAGTGGTGAGCGCCGAAAAGACTGCGCCACCATCGGCCCAGCGAGTTCCCGAAATCCAACCTTGGAGGTTCTCCGAAGTGTTGTAAGTGCGGGTCGTGTAGTTGAACGTCGCTTTGCATCCGTTGGGAGTGGTAAACCACTGTCCCGCCTGAAACGCGAGACGGTGCAAACCACGGTCTTTACCGGCCCGAATCCGCTCGCTCATCGCAATCGTGTTGCTGAGACCATCGTTCACCGAAGCAAAGGTGAATTCCGTTCCCGCGCCGAACGGACCACGGCAGTTCGACCCATTGGTGCCGTTGTTGGTGCCGGTACCTGGACCAATCGCCTGGTTGGTCGAGTCACCGCTGTTGTACATATAGTTGCTCTGCCGCACCGTGCCGCCAGTGGAATCGGGACCATCCGAGGGACACAAAAAGCCTTTGATGCTGACCATCCAAGGAGCGTGACTCCCTTGCCACTGGTTCACGTTTCCTGCAGCAGTGGTGCCGTTGGGAGTGGTGCAGGCCAAATCGTAGGTGGTCTTCTGTTCCATGAAGGGGAGCAGATGGAGGTTGGCCGAGTAACGCGAGTTACTCGCCGAAGGAAGCAGTTTGCCACGACGAGCTGGAAGCTTGTTGAATGTGTCGTGGTGATTGTGAATGGCAATGCCGAGCTGTTTCAGATTGTTCGTGCATTGCATCCGACGGGCAGCTTCGCGAGCAGCTTGAACCGCTGGCAAGAGAAGAGCAACCAGAACTCCGATGATCGCGATTACGACCAGAAGTTCAACGAGCGTGAAGCCTCGTCGGCTCCGCGCAGAGAGGAGAGAAGATGACATAGCGATACCCCACAAGCGATGAGAAGAATGAAAAAAAACATCTCCCCGGCCGATGGCTGTCAGCGCTTTGAAGCGATTGCAAAGCGACAACAGTCCAGCAATCGGGCGTCTAACCTTCCTGCCCTCAAAAGGGCGATTGGCTCAAAAATGAAATACCTGACCTGCTAATCCCCCCGGATCAACAAGTCACGCCAATCGAACATAGCCAAGCGATGAATCGGCCAGAACAGCCGAAAGTGCGGAAACGCACGTTTGGTCAGCATCGGCGTGAACGCGGTATTTGTCAAGCAAATTCGGGCGGTCAACTCAGGAAAATCGATACTTTTCCGAACATCGCACCACAGAGAATGCTGCAAGGGAACTTAAAACCACCTTGTGGTCAATTTTCCCAGCTTAATACTGCATCTGGTGCACGCTAATTGGTCGCAAACAGGCCGGCAGAGACTACCCTTTATAGGTAGAAACGCAGTTCATATTGAGAAATGCTCTATGCTCGACTTAGCGGAAATGGGTGATCAGCAACCGACCTGACGGGAGTAGTTTGCCTAGCACCGACCGTGACCTTTTGGGGGGTAATGTCAACGAAAAAGCCCGCGAAGTTTTGCTCGCGGGCTTCGGATGCACGGAATTGCCAAGCGACTGAAATTCGGTCTACTTCGAGGTGACGCTGAAGTTCACGTCGGAGTTAGCGCCACCCTTGAGATCGACCTTCAAGGTGGTATTGATGTTGTACTGCGGCGCCACAATCGACACCACATCCTCGATCATCTGGCTATTGGGGTCGCCTGCAAAAGCGGGCCGCTGTCCCACTACCTTCGTTGCCAGCACTTGCACTTTCATCTCACCTGGGACTGTGGTTGCCGAATACTTTCCCGCAACGATCTCAGCCACCACCAGTTGCGATTCAGGAGCGGTGGGGATGAACTGAATCTGCCCTTTCTCGAGCGGGGCTCCATCGAGCGTGACCGTTCCCGATACCGTGGCTTTCGAGCCACCACAGCCAACCGTGAAGCTCACCAGTAGCACTGCGAGAAAACACCACACACGTCGATTCATCATGCTGCATATTCCAGTAGAGATAGGTCAGAGAGTAGACCACAAGCAATCACTTCCAGAGAGTCGCTCGTAGGCGATCTCTGGAGTTTTGCCAGGCGATGGTACAAAATCGATTGCCGCTGCTGATCGAGGTGCGACAATCGATCAAAGGATCAGTCAGTCATCCCAGCGACTAGTTGTTCACTACATCGCCAGCTTGAGCCGAGCCAAGTGCCTGCCACACCGCGATGGCAATGGTATTGGATGTGAAACCGACAGATCCATCCAAACGGCAAGTCACCACACCATTGGGATGCTTGCTGCGAGCGGCAATGGTCGACGTCGTGCTGTCGGGACTGCCATAGTTCTGAGCCCCTGTTTGGCACGGCGGCGGAGTGATGCTTCCGGCGGCCGAAGCGTTGCAAATCACGCAAAAATCGGTCCCCGAGTTAGGGGTGTTGTTCGTCATGAAGATGCTGCCGTCGTCGTCGTTATGCACGTCGCCACGGCAATCCCAGAAATTGTCTTGCTGGGCAATAATCAGTTCCGACATCAGCAGCGTGTTGCTCAAACCGTCGGTCGCTTCAGCCATGCGGCTGTAGGCATTGAGACGGAACGGCGAGATCCGCAGCGCGGGAGTTGTCGAACGGGTGGCACCGAAATTAACCACATAATTCGAGCGAACTCGCCAATAGGTATCGCCGCGCCAGAAACCTTTTCGGTCGCTCGGACATGTCATAGCGCCGAAGTGCGTGTTGAGAACGCCGGTCGTCGCACTTTGAACAATGTTCGGCGCGATATGAAACGCATAATCTTGGCGATAAATACCATAAGCGGCCGTTTGTTCCATGAAAGGATACAAACCGATCACCCACGTGTGACGCAGGTGAGGAGCCGACTTGGCCATAGCAATCGGCAGGGCTTCGGTGTTGATGTCGGCGTAGTTGTGGAAGGCAAGTGCCCACTGCTTTTGGTTATTGGTGCACTGGGTTCGACGTGCAGCTTCACGAGCAGCTTGAACAGCCGGCAAGAGTAGCGCCACCAGAACGCCAATGATGGCAATCACCACCAACAGCTCGACCAGAGTAAAGCCGGGTCGTTTGCGCGCAGCAGTTTTCATGTGAGGGGTCCCCGATTGTTTTGCTTTTCACCCCGAGAACAGGGCGGCTCAACAACGAAAAATGAGTGAATAAAAAAGAACTGAAGAAAAGTAGGCGCATCCTAGACCCTTTCCAGACGCGATGTCAACTCTTTTGATGCGGATCGTCGCATGATGCGTTGGCACAGCAATTTCTGCGTGCGCCAGCCCCTTTTGGTAGAGTGTTAAGACCGCTTTACACGGCACAGCTTCTCTCAATTCTCCTTTGGATTGACCGCTGGTCCCAGGGGGACTCTACTTGACGTACTACTCGTTAATTCGTCCCAGCTTATCGCCATGAAACTCAACCGCCGACATCGCGGGCAACCTCTCCAGATGAACATGACGCCGATGATCGACGTCACGTTCCTGCTGTTGATTTTCTTCATGACGGTGTCACAAGTTTCGGCCGTCAACAAGCAATCAATCCCCCTCCCCAAACTCCGAGGCTCGCAGGATCAGCAGGAAGCCGCAATCACGATCAACGTGAGTGAAACGGGCGAGATCAATGTCAGCGGCAACACCGTTTCGCTGGCGACAGTGATTCAGGACCTAACCACAGCCATCAACGAAGCTGGTGGCGATCCGAGCCGGGTCGCGGTTACGTTGCGAGCCGATCGGCGAGGCAATTCGCGTATGGTCAACGAAATCGTGCGGGCCTGCAACAAGCTCCAGATTGTCCGCCTGCGGCTCGCGGTGGAGAACTCCCAGCCATGAAACTAACGAGCCGCAGCGGACGGCACGCAGGTGGAGTCGAGCTGCAAATGACCAGCATGATCGACGTCGTCTTCCTGCTGCTGATCTTTTTCATGACCACTTCCAGCTTTGTTCGGAGCGAGCGTGAACTCGATCCCGCCGTTAAAGTGCAGTCGACCTCCTCCGGATCGTCGCAGAACACTTTGGAACCCGCGATCGTAGAAATAGTAGCGGTTGGCTCTGATTTTCAGTATCAACTCGGAGGACGCCAACTTGCGACAGCCGCCGAGTTGACGCAGGTACTCCGGCAACTCGACAATAAGCTCGACGGAGCGTTTGTTCGCGTTCCCGACGAAGCCCCCTTCTCCATGGCCGCTGCTGCGATCCAGGCTTGTAAAGATGCGAAATTCGCAGCCGTCTCGTACATCCCGATGGAAGCGTCGCGATAACTTTGCCGCGCTTCTGGCGATGCTCTGCGCGCTGGCTCTCTCGGGGCCGATCGTGCGCGCTGCTCCACCTCCTCTCGAACAGCAAAAAGTCGATCGTTTTCTCGATCGGCTGAAGCTCGATCAGGTGCGCATTCGCTTGCTGCAGCAGCGGCTCGCGCAGCTCACAGTCCGCACCGAGCAAGAGCAACTCGCCGCCGAGATCGCTGCGGTTTATGCCCGCGCTCTGGCGGCTCCCCTGGCCGACGAAGCTCGCGCACGACTCATGGCGGAAGTGAATCAGCTGCTCCGCGACTTTCCCAAAGCGGCGTCGGTTTCGCTCGAACTCCAGTTGCTCGAGGCCGACTATCAGCAGGCAGAAGCCAAGGTGCTTACCTGGCTCGAACAGCCCGAGGATGTCGCCACCGAAGAGGCGGCGAAGATGTTGCTGCAATCGGCAGCCAGTCGCTTTTCGGCCGTGCTGTCAAGACTCGATGCCGAGACCAGTCGACTCACGGCGATCGACACCGAGATGGTCAACAGCAGCACGCGTGACGAGATCGAGCGGCAAATCGCCACCAATCAGCAGTTGTCGCAGCGAGCTCACTACTTTGTAGGCTGGAGCCGCTATTACCTGGCCATCACCCAGCTTGAATTGGGACAGGCCGACAGCGAACTGAAAGCAGCGCGCGTTTCGTTCGGAGAGATCCTCAACATTCCCCCGGGTGAGTCGCTCAAAGAGATCACTCCCGAAACCTTGATGCTCGAGTCGCTCTGGCGCACGCGCGCCGCGATTGGCCTGGCGATGACCGAGCAAGCTCTCGGCGAAGAGGCCCGGGCAAGCACCATGTTCGGCTGGCTCGCCCACGCATCGGTCCCCACGCAGCTGCGCGATCAGCGTCAGTTTTGGCAGCTGCAAGGCATGCTCAATGCCGGGCAAACATCGGCGGCGGTTCGTTTTGCTGAAACACTCGCGGCCGAACCGCTTGAGCGGCCGACGCAAGGAATTGTGTCGTTCTGGGGAGCTGCTGCGCGTAGCGGCATGCGTCTGAAAAAAAACAGTTCGGCCGATCAGACCAAGCTCGCGGAGATCAGCATCGCGCGACTTGCCAAACTACGTCAGTTCGACCTCATCGACCAGCTGATGGCCAAGTATCCCGGCGCGAAGATCACCACCACTTCCTCCCTCTATATTTTGCTGATCGATGGTCGACGACAGTTCCTCGCAGCTGAGAAATCGAAGCTCCCGGAAGACTTCACCCGCGCGCTCACAACACTTACGCAAGGGATCGAGCATCCCGAAGCGGCGACCGACTTGCACGCCGCTGGCCAATGTCGCTACTATGCTGGCTGGTGCGAATTTCGACTCGCCAACTACGAGGCAGCTGGTACATGGCTCGAACAATCTGCGAGCGCACTGGCGGATGTACCCACGCTCGCCGCTCAAGCACTTTGGCTCGCAGCGGTCAGCTTTCATCAGCTTGTCGAGACCGATGCCAGTTTTGCCACGCGAGCCCAAAGTTGTCTCGCGCGACTCGAGCGAGATTTTCCTGCAGCAGAGCAAGTCGCCAAAGCGAAAGTGCTCCGCGCTAAGTTGCTCGAATCGCCCTCTACTGCCGAGCAAGTGATCCGCGATCTCGCGGCCATTCCACCGAGCGACGCTGGCTATGGCGACGCGCAGTTCGAAATCACGCAGGTCCATTTCAGGCGCTGGCAGTCTGCTGTCGCAAAACGAGAGAGTAGTGACAAACTCGCTGCAGCCCAGCAAACAGCAGCCGAGAACTACCTGGCGCTCGCGACTACCGGCGATGCGACGAAGCGGCTGCAGGTGTCGCTGCAATGGCAAGAGGTTTTCGCGGCAATGAATCCCAAAATGTCGCCCCCGCAGATCGAGCAAGCGACTCGACAGCTGCGCGACATTGCTGCTCCTGCGGTGACGGAACTACCACCAAGCTCGCCACTCGTCAGTGAGTTTCACTATCGCAGCCTGCTCGTCGCTTCCGCCGCTGGTCGTACAAGCGAGGCCTTTGGGCACGCTCAGTGGATCGATCGCGAGGCGGCTGGTTCAGCCTATCAACTCCCCGCGCTCACCATTCTTGCGCGCGACGCCGATGCGCAGCTTGAATCTGCCACAGCCGCCACCCGCACGGAGCGACTGGCTGAAGCAACTGCGATCTACAAGCGACTCGTGGAACTTTTGGGTAGCAGTCCCTCGGTGGTGGCGAGCAATCGGAATGCTGCCATCGCGAGTTCCAAGCTGGCGCGCTACTACGAGCTGGCAGGCCATGTCGAAGAGGCGAGTCGACTCCTCACGGCCCTCGTCGACGCCTATCCCGAAGAAAAGAAGTACCTCACGCGGCTAGCGCTATCGCATTCACGCGCGCGGCAGTTCGCGCTCGCCTTGCCAATCTGGAATCGAGTTCTGAGTGGAACGAAGAGCGGAACCGACGATTGGTTCGAAGCCAAATATCATCAGCTCGAAGCGCTACTCGCCACCGATGCTCCCCAAGCGAGAAAGACCTGGGACCAGTTTCGTGTCCTCTATCCACAAGTGAGTTCCGACCGCTGGAAAGCGTCGTTTGAAACGCTCGGCGCGAAGTTTCCCTCTTCTGCCCCAGAAAGCAAGCCGGGGACATGAGCAGCGAAACTCCACCACCAATCGGCGACGGTAGCTCGAATCCGCTAGAGCAGTTTCGCTCGCGTGCCGCGCTCATTCTGCGCGAGAATCGGGGAATGTCTCCCCAAGCGATGATGCGGTTGACGGAACTTGCCGACGAACTGGAGCTCGATGACAAAACGGTGGAAGCGGAACTTGCGCGGCTCCATTCGTCGGGAACCAAACCGACCAATCCCGATCTTGAAAAGTTTCGCAAGCGACTCACCAAAGATCTCGCGGGGCACGAGAGGACCGTGATCGGTCCCGCGATTGAAACGCAAATCATCACCGCAGCCCAGCGCAAGTATGCGATCGAGGAGAACGAAGCGCGTGAAGTGTTGGCGGAAGTGGCCCAAGCTCTTTCGCTACGGCGTGTCTCGACCAACCAGGCGATCGACAACTTTAATGCGAGCATCGCCGATGCCGCTAAAGATGCCTCGTGGCTCGCGCGCGATGCCTGGGATCGTTTGCGATCAGCGGGACAAAGCTGGGGACTCGATGAAGAACTGATCGACACCCTCATACGCGAGCATCTCGATGCCAATCGCGCAGCGTTCGTGCGTGGTCGCAGACGAACGCAAATGGTCCTCCTCGGAAGCGCGGCCTTTGTGATCCTCACCGTCGCAGGGATCTACTTTGTCGCGGTGATGCGAAGTCGCTCTCAGCCGATAGCGACGGAGACAACAGAGCCCTCTCGTTCAGGCGAAAACACAAACAACAGCGAGGAAGCCGGAGTCGCGCCCTGGGTTCCCGCAGAACTGCTGGTCACACTCGCCACCACCGGCAATCGCGACGCTTCGATCGCCGCCATTCTGGCGCCACTCACGAGCGCCAGCGCTGCGACTCGCGCCCAAACCTATCCGCAGCTGCTCACCGCACTGCGTCGTTCCGCCAGACGCGATGCGATGCTCGCGGAGCTGACCCCGGCTATTGAAACCCTCCTGCTGCTTGAGCCCGATCCAGCAGCGCAAGAAAGTTTGTGCCAGGCGCTCATCAATGAACTCCCAGCGCCCGGAACTCCGCTTCCTCCGACCAACGAGGATTTCGAGATGGCGTACTGGGGTGCCCGCCGACTTGCGAGCGCACAGGCAACGCTTGAACCGGGAACGGCACAGCGTCGCGCAATCGATAGCGCCCTTCGCTCGCGACTCTCCTCCAGCATCACTAGCGAAAGTACCGCCCAGGTCGATGGGCAAGTGACGGCCAAACTCTATGCCTATCTCGAGTCGGTAGCCTCTGATCGTCCACTCGAAGTAGTGACTCTCGAACAAACACTTGCCAAGCGTGCTGCTTCAACCGTGAGTGCGATGGAGCTCGCGCGACTCCGCATGTCGATCTTGGTTGCTGTCTCGCGGAAGGTGCAAGGAAACTCGGCAGCAGCAAAGCAACTGGCTATCACCCTCACGGAATCAGCCGACACTATCACGCTGCTGGAACTTGCGCGGCTGCGCGACGAAGCGATCGATGTCGAGTTGCGAACCGCTTGGGGGGAAGTCCTTGCCCGCCGCGCAGGGCTCGCAACCACACCTCCCGATCGCGAACTATCAGCCGCTGTTCGCAAACAGCTCACCGCTTCGGTTGTCGAACGTTCTGCTGCCAGTGGCGATCACACCACCGCCATCAAACTCCTCGCGGAAGATGCCCTTCGCAACTTGCCCGCCCCTGGTGCCTTCCGTAGCGAAAATGATGTCGCGGCGGATATCGAAAAGATCGCGGCGATCAACTCACTGCTACTCGCTGTGGCGGCTGGCCCGGCCGGAAAGCCGCTGGCGAGTCAGTGGCTCGAGGAACTTTCGGTCAGCCGCGCTGAAACAGCACCCGATATTTTCGCGTCGCCACTTCCACCTCCACGAGCAGGCGAAATGTCGGCCGGAGATAAGCGTACGTTCGAGCGTTTTTTCACGCAGCTCGAAGACTATCGCAAATTACCGACACCCCAGCGAACTTCCATCTTGCGAGGGATCGCGCAGCTGGCACCACAAACGGAAGATCTTTCGTCGCGCCAGGCGACGATTCTAGTGCAGTATCTCACCGATGAAAAATCGACCGACGAACATGTCGCAACACTCGAGCCCCTCGGTGCATTACGTCGGTTCAGAGCACTACGCTTGCAACTTGCCGACAAACTCGAAACCACACCAGCCGACAAATTGGTGGTTGCTCCATCGATACTCGAAGAGGTGGTGGGACTTTTGATCGGTCCTCAAGCCGACACATTTCGCTGGTCGCATGAAGCAGCAGCCATTGCCCTAAAACAGGCAGTGGTCGATGATTTGGTAGCGCAGTCGAGCAGCACCGCTAGTCAAGTCACGACGCACGTCATTCAACTTTCGCTCGACCATCTCGAGGAGCGTTTGACGAGTGAATATCGTCGCCGCGCGACGCTGGCAGGTGTCCCCTCGAGCATTTCCGAGCGAGCGACGAGCCCCGGACAAGTCCTGCCGCTACTACTCGAAGCGCAGCTGTCGGCACCAGGCCGGAGTAGTTCGCCAGCCGACGCTGCGCTCCGTAAAGAGCTCGATACCGCCGAGTTCTTGGCCACCAGTGATCTTGAGCTGACACTTCTCGCCAGCAACGTGTGGCTTGCTAAAGTCGCCCTGGATGCCGAGCGCGATCTCCCCACCAAGCGCGACTCGCTCGAAACGCTACGCGCAGCACGTCAGCGATCCCCCATGCCAACCACCATCCTCGATCAGCTGCTCGCAAGTGAGTCAGCCGCTGGCGAGATCCTGCTGCTGTATCTTCCCTAATTCATTTCACCGTTGTGCGGAACATCTTTTGCAACCTCTTCGCTTTCAGCTACGAACGCTCCTTCTCCTGGCGATGCTCGGGCTCGCGCAAATCGCCAGTGAGTTGCCACGCGCAAGCGCTGTGATCGTGTACCTGCGTACCTCGAAAGAACCTGTGACGGGCTACTTGCTGCGCGAGAGTGAAACGAGCCTTGTCATCGCGCTCGAAGATTCGACGGGGAAGCGCACCGAACAAACGATTCCCAAAGAGACGATCGCAGCGCTGCGCTATACCGTCGATCGACAACGTCTCGCCGCGCTCGATCCCAAACAGCCTCAAAAGTATTTCGAGTACGCTGAAGAACTGGCGGAAGTGGCAAACGATCCAGAAGCGCGTGAGACTGCTCGACGTCTCTATCATCTGGCGGCTGTGCTCGGACCCGAGTCGCTCACTGAGAGCTGCGTGAAGGGACTGCGCTACCTTGCATCTTCAGCCGCCGAGCGCAAGCGGCTCGATGGAGCGCTCTATCTTTTGCCCTCGTCGAACGTGAGGCTCCCTTCGTCCACCGATTTGGCCCGTACAAATACCGATCCCGCCGATCTACAAGCGCTCTTGCAAGTTGCTGCTGGCTTGCGACGTCGCGATGCCGCCGTGCTGGCGCGCTTCGAGCGCGAGCCTCAACTGGCGACGCAGCTGAGCAGCGTGAACTCGAAACTTACTTCGAGCGTTCTCGCCACAATGCTCTCCGCTACCGAACTTTCTGGGGCACAACTGCAGCTGATTCTTGAAACCGAAATCCTGCTCGGCAGAGCGCTTCTTGACGCAAAACTCCCTGAAAAAGAGCGCCCCCCCGCAGCGGCCAAACCCTCTTGGGGAAATTCGTATCAGCAGAACAAACTTCCAGTGCGAGCCCTTCCATCGGTGCGAAACCTCACCGAGTTTGATCCGTCCCAAGTCATTTTTCGCGATGGAAAATGGCAAACCGCCGGCTAAGTGATTTCCAGCGACCGGCGGTGATTTGCCTGCTGTCGCGGCACGCTACCCTCGTCAACGCTCCGCCGCGCGACTACGATCTCGACTACTACGTTTCGATCCCTGGAATATTCAAAGCGGAGATTTGAGCGCGTGAGTGGCAAACGGCAATCGACAGGAATTTCGGCGCTCGACAAGATGCTGGGGGGAGGACTTCTTCCAGGAACGCTCACGGTGGTAGTCGGCGCGACTGGAATTGGAAAAACGCAACTCGGTGTGCAGTATGCCCACGCTGGTCTCGCGCAAGAGGGGAAGCGGGGCATCTTTTTCGATACCACCGCGCGCGGCGATTCGCAAAACCATCCCGAGTATGCCAAGCGGCTTGCCGACTGGGATCTCAGCGTCGTCGATACCGAAGAACAGCCGATTTTGGAACCATTTTTCGAAGCTCCACCCGCTGGTGAGTACCTGCATGTCTTCGACTATCGCGGGCGGCGCGTCACGCGGCGCGATCTCGACTGGGACGATTGGCAAACGTGGCAAGCGCAGCTGAACTCCCGCCTCCGTTCGGCGATTGCGTTCCTCTACGGCCACTTCATTCGCGGCGTGCAGCGCGTCGTGCTCGACGGAATCGAACCGGCAGATCGACCGAGCGAATCGATTCAGTTTCACCTGCTTGAGTATGTCTATCAGCAGGTCCTTAGAAAGGATTTCGACTGGGTCGCACGCGATCTCTTTCGCGAGCAATATCGCAAATTCGAAACTCAGGTCTTAGCCCATCCGTATCTGCCCGCGAGTATCGGCAGCTTGCTGCTGGCCACATCCCACGAAACGATGCTCGACGAACTGATTCGCAAGCCACTCTCGGAGGGAGATATCCTCTCCAATGCCAACACGATCATCCTGATGGGGAAACAGCAGCAAGGAAATCGTGTCGGTCGAGCCTTGCAAATAGCCAAGCACCGCGGCAGCTACTGCGACGATCAGATTGTCCCGTACCGAGTCACGGAAACGGGAATCGAGCTCGATCTGTAGATGCGTTTGCCGTCGTGAAGTTTGATTTCACGACGTTTAGGTCCGCGGCAGTTTACACAGCACGGCTCAGGTACTGCCGTGCAGACTAGCGCTGCCATTCCATCGTGTTAGCGCGGGTTTTGGCCTCTTCGGCTTTGAAGATGAAGGCGCGATCTTGCGTCGCTTCAAACGCTTTTTGATAGGTCGTGCTGAGCGCAGTGAAGTTGAACTTGTCGGTCGGCTCGAGTTCGCAAGCGCGCTCGCCATGCTTAACGGCAAGCTCGTGCTGTCCCACTTTACCGTAGAGTACAGCCAGCGTGAGATGCGACAAAACGTGCGAATCGTCTTGCGCCAGCAGCTCTTTGTACTTATCGATCGCTTCCAGAATTTTGCCTTCGCGTTTGAAAGCTTCAGCCGCCTTAAAAGTTTCTACAAGCGTTGCCATGTCATGATTTCCTAGGGAGAACGGATTTTTAAAGTGTTCGTGGTGAGTCGCTAAGGAGTGGCCAGCGCGGGTGCGACTAGCGCCACGACATTGTCGCGCGTCACGGGGGAGATCACGCCCCGCTCGGTCACAATGCCGGTGATCAGTTCCGCAGGAGTGACGTCGAAGGCCGGGTTGTAGACTTCGACACCCGCCGGCGCTGTTTGACGGCCAAAACCGTGGGTGATCTCGGTCCCCGAGCGCTGTTCGATCGGAATTCCCTCGCCTGTTTCGAGCGTGAGATCGAAGGTGGTCGTGGGGGCTGCGACATAGAAGGGAATCCCGTGTGCTTTGGCGAGTGTCGCCACGCTGTAGGTCCCAATCTTGTTGGCAGTATCGCCGTTGGCAGTGATGCGATCTGCTCCGACAATCACCGCCTGCACCTTCCCTTCGCGCATCACCTGGGCCGCCATCGAATCGCAGATCAGCGTGGCGCGGATTCCCCGCTGCACGAGTTCAAAGGCGGTGAGACGAGCCCCTTGCAGCAGCGGCCGAGTTTCATCGACGAAGACGTGGATCGGCTTCCCTTCGTCCTGGCAAGTAAACATGATCGAGAGGGCGGTGCCGTATTCTGCGGTCGCAAGGCCACCAGCGTTGCAGTGGGTCAAAATGCCCGAACCAGCGGCGATGAGTGGCGAACCATGCTTGCCAATCGCGCGGCAGAGCTGGCGATCTTCGTCGTGAATTGCGCGGGCCTCTTCGAGCAGCGCTAAATGAATCACTTTGCCCGAGGGCTGTGAAGCGAGCTGTGTAGCGCGGCGGCGCATCCGGTCGAGAGCCCAAAACAAATTTACCGCGGTGGGACGGCTCGAAGCCAGGAACGCGTGCAGCTCATCGAGCCGCGCCATGAACTCAGCCGAGTCCTTCATTGCCACATCTTGCAGGCCGAGCACGAGGCCATAAGCGGCAGCAATTCCAATCGCAGGAGCGCCGCGCACACGCAGCTGCTTGATCGCTTCCCAAACCGACTCGACATCGTGGCAATCGAGTTCTTTGATTTCGAGCGGCAGCAGGGTTTGATCGATCAGCGTGAGTGTTCCACTGGCTTCACCTTGCCAGCGAATCGTCTCGAGCGGGCTCTTCATCTCGACAATATCCTTACGGCGAGTACGCAAATCCAAAGGTCTCTGCAACCGCCTGATTCGTAACGCGTCCCTCGCAAATATTGAGGGCGGTTACAAGTGGCGGAGATTTTGCGAGGGCTTTCTCGATGCCGCTGGCTGCGACCATCGCCACCCAGGGAAGCGTGACATTGCAAAGGGCAAACGTGCTCGTCCGTCCGACAGCGCCGGGCATGTTCGTCACGCAGTAGTGCAGCACATCTTCTTCCAGGTAGACCGGGTCGCTGTGTGTCGTCGGTCGGCTCGTTTCAAAACAGCCCCCCTGATCGATCGCGACATCAATCAGCACACTGCCGGGCTTCATGAAGCGGAGATCTTTTCGCGCGACGAGTCGTGGGGCGCGAGCGCCGGGAATGAGCACCGCCCCAATCACGAGGTCGGCCAGCTTCAATTCGCTACGAATCGTATGTCGGTCGCTGAAGAGGACATTCACATTCGGCGGCATCACATCGTCGAGATAGCGGAGGCGATCCATGTTGACGTCGAGGATCGTAACGTCGGCCTGAAAACCGGCCGCGATGCGAGCTGCGTTTGCGCCGACGATTCCACCGCCGAGCACCGTGACATGGGCAGGCGCGACGCCAGGCACTCCGGCGAGCAAAATGCCACGTCCCATTTGCGGACGCTCGAGATACTTGGCCCCTTCTTGAATGCTCATCCGACCGGCGACTTCGCTCATGGGGGTGAGCAGAGGCAAGCGATTTTGGGCGTCGCGCAGCGTTTCGTAAGCCAGACAGATCGAACCGCTGGCGAGCATCGCCTCGGTGAGAGGACGACTTGCGGCGAAGTGAAAGTAAGTGAAAACAATCTGCCCCGGGCGAATCTTGGGCCACTCTTCAGCGAGTGGCTCTTTCACTTTCACGATCAGATCGGCAGCTGCGAAGATCTCGTCGGCTGATGCCACGAGCTTGGCACCCGCCTCGAGATACTCGTGATCGGCCAGTCCACTGCCGAGTCCAGCGCCAGCTTCGATCAGGACTTGATGGCCAGCAGCTGTGAGTTCTTCAACACCCACGGGGAGCATCGCCACGCGATACTCGTCCCGTTTGATTTCGCGGGGAACGCCGATGATCATGACAGCGACCTACTCCTGGAAGCTTACTCTTCGTCGAACGTCTCGAATTCGTCGGTCAGGAGCTCTGCCTCGGGATCGAGCGATTCTCCTAGCGCCAGCAATTCATCGGCGTCGGCGACAGTTTCGTCGGTCATCGAAAGATCGGGATCTTCCGGCTTACCGACGGTGCTGCGACGTTTCTGGAGATAGAGCTTGATAGGAACTTCCCCAAAGCTGAGGTGATCGCGCAGGATGCTCAGCAGATAGCGGCGATACGCGGGCTGAAACGCCTTCGGCTCGTTGCACATCAGCACGATAGTGGGAGGCTGCGTGCCGACCTGCGTACCGAAGTAGATCTTCGGACGCATGCTGCCGTGCATGGCGGGTGGATGACGTTCCATCGCAGCGCGGATCAACTTGTTGAGCTGAGCTGTGCTGACGCGCTCGAGCGATTGCTTGTAGAGCATCTGCGCGTGATTGAGGAGCGCTTTCACGTTCTTGCCCGTTTGACCGGTGACGAACGCAATCGGCACGTGCCACATCGTTGGAAAATTATCGCGAAGATAATCGACCCAACGTTCGGTTGGCATCTGACCGTAGAGCAAGTCCCACTTGTTCACCACGAAGATGCAGGGGCGATAGTTATCGGCGATGTATTTGCAAAGCTGCTTGTCGACTTTGCTGAGCCGCTGTTTGCAATCGAAGAACAGCAGCACGACGTCGGCCCGGCGAATGCTGCGCTGGGCGCGGTGCGTGCTGTAGAAATCGATATCGGTGCGGACACTCCGATTGCGTCGTAAACCGGGAGTATCGATCGCCATGAACGTTTTGCCATCGAGTTCGAAGCGAACGTCGATGCTGTCGCGCGTTGTTCCGGCAACTTCGCTAACGATCACTCGTTCAGCACGCGCCAGTGTGTTGACAAACGTGCTTTTGCCGGTGTTTCGACGGCCGCAGATCGCGACCTTCATGATCGGCTCTTCGGGGGACTCTTCGAGATCGTCCGGTTTGGGAAGACGCTCGAGAATCATGTGCAGCAGTTCGTCTTTGTTGCGATTCTGCAACGTACTGACGCGCACCAACTTGCCGCGCCCGAGTTTGTAGAACTCATCGGCCTGGCAATCGATTGCGTCGTGGTCGGCTTTGTTAGCGACGCAGACGATCGGCTTATCGATGTAGCGCAGGCGTTTTGCAACCTCTTCATCGAGCGGAAGAATGCCGGAGCGAGTGTCGACCACAAAGAGGACGAGATCAGCCGACTCGATCGCGATTTCGATCTGCTGTTCGACTTGCTTGGTGAGGTTATCGCAGTCGACGATGCCGATACCGCCGGTATCGACGAGTTCGAAGAAGCGACCTTCCTCTTCCATTAAGTACGTGATGCGATCGCGCGTTACACCCGCGGTGTCATCAACAATTGAAATACGTTTGCCGGCGAGCCAATTAAGGAGACTCGATTTTCCCACATTGGGTCGGCCGACAATCACCACCTGGGGAACACGCATGCAGGAGAGCTCGAGAAGTCGGTCGGAGGGAGGGGAGACGAAAAAGGAGTTAGGCTTTATGATATCGCCTTCGTGCGGAGGGGGTAAGGGCTCGGGGGCGAACCTTGGGCTTGAATGTCACAAGTTTGTAAGGCTACGCCGAGCGCCGTAAACCACGATGGACGAACTTGTTACGCGAAAACTGCTGCTCCAATCGCTCGAGTCGCTCGCTCGGGCAGGGGTGGATCAATTGCAGCGTGGCGTTCCGTTGGGGGTTCTGCCGGCGCCGGCGGCAACTGCTGCTCGGCCCGATTCGCCTGCCGCGAGCATGCCACTGCCAAGCCCACCTGCTGCCACAGCCGACCGGCCGATGCCGACGCGATTGGCCGCACCTACTCCGCCCCCTTTCGAACCGCGTTTGGCGGTCCCTGCAACCAGCGATTTGGAACCTGTGATGGCCAAAAAATCGGCGGCAAAGTCGGCTGCCTGTGCGAGTCTCGACGATCTGAAGGCGGAAGTGGCAGGGTGTAAGCTCTGCAAAGAACTGGCCCGCACGCGCAAGCAAACTGTGTTTGGGATCGGCAATCCTCAGCCCCGCGTCGTGATTTTTGGCGAAGCTCCAGGTGCCGATGAGGATCGAACGGGCGAGCCATTTGTCGGGCGAGCTGGTCAGCTGCTCACGAAGATCATCGAAGCTTGCGGCTGGAAGCGCGAAGAGGTGTATATCCTGAACGTGCTGAAGTGCCGTCCCCCTGATAACCGGACACCGGTGGAAGAAGAGATTGAAAACTGCCGCCCCTTCTTCGAGCGGCAAATCGAGCTGCTTGCGCCGGAGTATATCGTCTGCGTGGGGACGGTTCCGAGCCAAGCGCTCCTGCGGACGAAAGAGCCGGTCGGACGTTTGCGCGGAAGGTTCCACGAGTACAACGGGCGCTCGGTGCTGGTGACCTATCACCCGTCGTATTTGCTCCGTAATCCGTCGGCCAAGAAGTTCGTGTGGGACGACATGCAAATGCTGCTGAAGAAGATGGGAATCGAGCCACCCAAGAGCAAGTAGGCCCCTCGGTTGGCTGAGATTACCAGTCACTCGACTGCTCATCAGCTCGCTAGCGACGTATCGCTAAACCGGCATACGTGCTACATTCCAAGCTAGTTTTCGCGACTTTCGAAAGTTGCAAAATCGCAATTTCTCCAGGCTGTGGTGGAAGAGTGCAATGGGACCATTGCTTCGTTGCCGCATGCTGGTCCCCCTCTGCTTAAGGACAGTTTCTATGTTCCGCTCTGTTGTGCCCGCCTGGTCGTTGGTGGCCCTGCTGGCTGTTTCTCAAGTTGCACTTGCTCAGCAAGCTGCCCCAGTACCGAGTAATCAAATGAAGACCGTGAAAGAACAAGCGAGCTACGCGATCGGGCTCAATATCGGAAGCGACCTGAAGTCGGAAGCTGCTGAGCTCGATGTCGAAGCACTCGTGCGTGGCCTGAAGGACTCGCTTGCTGGTGCTAAACCAGCTTTGAGCGAAGAGCAAATTCAAGCTGCGATGAAGGTGTTTGTGGGCGAACTGCAAGCCAAGGCTGCCGAAAAAGCCAAGGGTGCTGCCGACAAGAACGCTAAAGAAGGCGCCGCATTCCTGGCCGCCAACAAAACCAAGCAAGGTGTGAAGACGACTGCCTCGGGTCTGCAGTACCAAGTGCTGAAGGCTGGCACGGGCGCATCGCCGAAGGCAACCAGCACCGTGAAGACACACTACCACGGCACGCTGATCGATGGCACCGTGTTCGACAGCAGTGTCGATCGTGGCGAACCAGCTCAGTTCCCTGTGAATCGCGTGATTCCAGGTTGGACCGAAGCGCTGCAAATGATGAAGGTGGGCGATAAGTGGCGTCTGTTCCTGCCATCGGAACTCGCTTACGGCGAGCGTGGCGCTGGTGATGATATCGGCCCGAACTCGGTGCTGGTATTCGAAGTGGAACTGATCGACATCGTTCAGTAGTCCACAGGCAACCATCGCTCGATTCGGAAGTTCAATCCGATCACCGCGCGATCGGCAATTCGCCAGTCGCGTTGATCTTGAACGCCCCAGTTTTTAACCAGCAATCTCGAAGGCCGTGAGTAACTCGCTTTACTCGCGGCCTTTTTCGTGACTCGCGCTCTCTGCGGACTGCGAGAGAAACGCGATCAAATCCGCCAGTTCTTGACGCGTTAGTTCCCGCGCGAGCCCTTTGGGCATGATCGAAATCGGCGAAGGCTTTTTGTCGAAAATATCGCGCGGGTGCAGGCGGTGAATCTTGCCAGCGGTATCGGCATACTGCTGAGTACCGTCGACTTCTTCCGCAACGAGAATGCCGCTAATCACGCGGCCATCTTCGAGTTGCATCAGCCACGGAGAAAACTGCGGCGCAATTTCGCGCGATGGTTCGATGATCGACTCCACGAGCCGTCGACGATTCTGCGCAGCATCACCGGTGAGTCCCCAAGCAGTGAGATCGGGGCCAAGCTTGCCACCGCGACCACGATACTGATGACACTTGGCGCACTGCGTGACTTGCTGATGCACGAAGAGCAATTCGCCACGCCTCGGGTCGCCCGTGAGCGAAGCGAACTCTGTCCAGGCACTTGCCAGATCTTCTTGCGGATGATCGGCTGGCCGCGCGAAGTCACTCGCGACGAGGCCGGTTTTGGCGAGTTCCTCGGGAGTAATGTTGCCACGCAACACACGCCGCGCGATGGCAGCCACTTGTGGCTCGTCATCGGTGGCAAGCGCGACGAGCAGCGAGCGATCTTCAGCCACATCGGCATGCAAACCCATCGCCGCCGCAGCGCGCAAGGAACCATGCTGCGAAACATCGGTCGCCAGTTTTTGGAGGTAAGTGTGAGCATCGTTGTCGCGCCGATCACGAATGGCAGCGACCGCTTCGAGCGCGACGTCGAGCTCCTGCGAAGCAACCCACGGCTCGAGTTTGGCCAGAGTCGTTTCGGCATTGGTTGGCTCGAGCGAACGAAACGCAAGTTTACGCACCAGCGAAGAGGTGGCAGGATCGAGTGCCACGCGCGCCACGAGTGGTTGCACCGAGGCTTCTTTTTTGGGATCAGCCGCTGGATCGCCCTGGAGGATCGCCAGCAGCGCGAGCGCGACCTCAAACGTCGCGCGATCTTGCGCGCGCTCGAGAAGCTCTGTCGCCATCGGCATTTGCGCTTGGTCGCGACGCGCGGCTAGCGCAAGTCCCGCGCTAACTTGCGCGCGTGGGTTTTTACTCGAGATCCCTGCTGTAAGTGCTTGAGTTGCCAGTAGTTCGTCGCCACAGCTGCCGAGCAACTTCACCCAGGCAGGCGCGCGCGTTACCAGGTTTTCTACCTCCCCCTGTCGCGCAGCGCTACTTTGCTTCTTTAGCGCGCTCACCAACTCCGAACGTCCAGCGGCAATTTCCTTGGCCATGATCGTTGTCGCTTGCGTCGCCATGAACGGATCGCTGCTCGAGAGCAGTTCTTCCACCGAGATGTTCCCAAACTGCGGAATCCCCAGCAGTGCTACTGGCGGTGCCTGCACACGGGGCTTCACCGGCGCGAGCTTGTCGGGCACAAGTCGCCAAATCCGCCCTTTGCCGTGCAGCTGATACGAACGATCGACCCAGTCGCTAATGAAGATCGAGCCATCAGCTGCTTCAGCCATGCCGACCGGCCGGAACTGATCGTCACCCACCACCATCGGTTTCATCGTCGACCCATACGATGCCCCGCGCGGCATCAGGTCGTAGGCTTCGATTCGATGATCGCCCCAACTCGTCACCAGCAGCGTTTGCTGTGCTGGTTGCCACGCGTCACTCACAGGCGAGAGAACCGCGCAAGGAGCTTCCCCGGTTCCTGCAATCATGGGCAGTGTGCCGGGCAACTCGCCATTCCATGCCGTAAGGGGCGAAACACCTTTACGTCCATGTCGAAACCGAAAACCGTAGTCGCCTCCTTCAATCACATGCAGCAGTCGACAAGGGGGCCGACTATCCGGGTCGTTATCGACCGTGAACAGCTGCCCCTGGGCATTCAAACAAAGATGAAACGGGTTCCAGAAACCGGTCGCCACGAGCGTCAACTTGCCCCCTGCCCGATCGCAGCTGTAGACGTTTCCCCCTTCGCCGCCACCGGTCAGCTTCGAACCATCGGTGCCATGCAGCGTGTAGGTCGCCCCCAAGTTCTCGCCGAAACCAAAGAAGATGGTGCCGTTGCCATCGACAGCAAATCCGGAAAGTCCGTTATGGGGATAGTTGCCAGCAGTTTCGAGTCGCACCAAGGTCTGACGTTTTTCGAGCGTCTCATCAGCCGCCCGGTCGTGGTTCTGATCGCTCAGCCTGAAGATTTCATTCCGCGTCGCCACGAGCACTGCTCCCGATGGTTCGACGGCGAGCCCCATCGTGTGCACCGAGCCCTCGAAGAACAGTTGGCGAGTTGCGGGCTTACCGGTCGCGGCATCAAAATCGGCAAACAGCCAGATGCGGTCGGCCTTGGGCCCCGCGTAATCCTTGGGAGGAAAGTGCGTGTGACTTTCCACCACCAGCACCTCTCCGGTGGGCAAAATGGCAAGCGCCGTGGGGGTCACAATGTCGGGTTCGGCGGCAATCAGCTGCAGCTTCCAGCCCGGCCTGAGAACCTTGGGTATCGAAACCGCAGGTGCCTGCGGCTCGGCGGCCGAAATCTGCGACCAGGCAGCAACAAGGGCGAAGAGTCCCAACCAACAGACTCGGCGAAGCATGGCAGTACTCAGTGACAGGATGATCGAGGAAGACAATCACCCGTCGAGTGTACCCGGTTGTACAGCAGCGGCGAAGCATTTTCCGGCTCCGCACGCGCACGAAAAAACCCAGTCAAACTGCTTGAGCTTGGCTGGGTCTTGTGAATACCTAAGTGAGTTCGGGGACTAGGATTCGAACCTAGAATGACTGAACCAAAATCAGTAGTGTTACCATTACACCATCCCCGAGTGTGCAGGTCTAACCACGAGGGTTTTACCCGTCACGACCTCCCTCAGTAGACCGCAAGCGGGCGACTGAAGTTCACACATTTTAGTCGTGATCCAAACTCTGGCAACGGGAGATGGTTAGGTTAAATCGGTTGGGTGCTAGCAAGCTGAACGATTTTGCCGCCCAGGCACCCCTCAGGAGCTCGGCCCAGGCTCGCCAGATGCCGTTTTTCCAGGCAAATTGGGAGTGGGAGCCAAATCGGGGTCGGGGGGAAACGTCGTTTCACGCAGGTGTTTCCAGCGAGCATGCCACGTTTCTTTTTGCTCGGGAGTCAGATGCCCGGCCACTTCGCTTTCGAGGCCGGCAAAGAGGCTCACAAACCGCGGATGTACTTCCCGCCGCAGATCGTCGACCTCGCGAAATCGCTGGCTAAAGATCGGCTGAATCGTCGCCTCTTGTTCCTTGGTCAGGTTCAACTCGGATTTCATCGAGGCGTAGAGGATCTTCTCAAAGCCGTGCGGCTTACGCATCAGCGAGAACATGTGATGCTGCAGCCAGGCGAACGTTCCGCCCGAACCGGTAGCAACTCCAGCAACATATATCACCACCGCCACGATCAGCGCACGACTACAAAAAGCACGCTTCGGTGCGACGACCGGAAGGGGCGATGTTTCCGAAGTCGCTGGCGTTTTGGCTGGCAATGTGGAACTCATCGAAATACCTCAAAGCAAACGGGGCGAGCCATTTCTCGCCACCACTGCCACACACGAACAAATCTCAACCTCTGGATCACTACTCCCCGACTCCGCTGCTCACCGGCACCGCTAGGCGAAGGGTACGCTACTGCCAAGCGTGCCGGGTGACACAGCAGCGCTGGCCCGGCAGTGTGGTGCACAATACTCGCGAAACTCGCGTCGAATTTCCCTAGCGAATCACCAGATACAGCGGTTCGACCAGGGGGGTCAATGGTTCGCGTAACGATTCGAACGATTGCCACGCGAACAGCAGCACCACAGCAGCCGAACTCACCGCTACTAAGGCGAATAAGTAGTAGGCCGGATCGCTACTGCTGGCCACTCGAGCGGCAACCGCCGGATCGCGAAGCGAGGTCAGGACACGCTCCGACACATCGATCGTGGGGACCGATTCGCGGCGAGCGGCAGCGGCAAGTTTCAAAAACGGGTCCATTTCGGTCATGTGGGAGACTCCTCAGCGAGGAGGCGTTTCAATTTGGCTCGGGCTCGGAAGGCCTGCACTTTTACAAGCGTGCGACTCATTCCGGTTAATTCGGCAACTTCTATCGTACTTCGTTCATCGAGATACAGCAGCGTGATCACTAAACGATCGCGAGGGGAAAGCTGGGCCAGCACCGCATGGAGTCGATCGGCTTGCTCCTGCTGATCGAGTGGCTCGGTGGCGCTAGCGCGGCCGTCGGCCAGATCGTTTAGCGGCTCGGTCTGACGACTTCGGGCCTGCTGCTTCTGTTTCCAAAACCGATACCCGACGCGAACGGCAATCTTGCGTAGCCAATGCACCAGCGGCGCTTCACTACGATATCGCGGCAAACTTAGGAATGCCTCTACAAAAACGTCGTGAACTAGCGTTTCCCACTCCTCTTTCTGGCGGCTGAACCGCCACATCTGCTGACCGATCGCCTGCTGATGCAGCTCGACCAAATCGCGAAACGCATCGGCGTCTCCCAGTTTGGCCCGCGCGACCAGCCCCGATTCGATTTTGCTCAGGTCGATCTCGCCCGACGCTGAACCGGAGGCGATCTCGCCGGTGGCTGTGCTGGCTAGTGCCCGCGCAGGCCGAGGCTGATCGACGGAAGCCCAGGTTCCCGGAAGCGCGTGCGCAAAGAGCCAAGTAGCCCACTCGAGCGGACTTACGTTGATTTCAGGCCAGTCTTGCTGGCTGCCAGAGCGACACGCTGCCGACATCGGGATGCTCTCAAAGGTGTCTGGTGCGGCTCGTCGCGAGCAAGCCGCCGAGAATATGGTGCCCCGCAAGCCTCCGGCGGTTACAGCAGAAACGGACCCGAAGCGCAGGAGTCTGCAACGAACTGCAATTGCCAGCCGAACTGAAATCGAGCGAACCACCCCAAGGAATGGTCTTCTGGCGAGGCACGCCTGACTACTTAGCCATTCTTCGCTTGTCGCGAAACGACGGCAAATGAAAGCTGCTCGAGTTCGATGGCCAAATCGACCCCAACGGTGTGAATCTCTTTGGGGAGCCCCAAGGTGACCGGGGCAAAGTTCAGAATCCCCTCGATCCCGGCCGCCACGAGCGCATCGGCCACACCTTGAGCGGCAGTGGCAGGCACGGCGACAATCGCCAGGCGGATGTTCTTTTCCTTCACGATCCGGGCAATGTCGTCGTGATGAAAAATCGGTATCCCATCGATCGTTTGGCCCACTTTGGTGGGATCGATATCAAACGCCGCACAAAGCTGAAAGCCTTGGCTACCAAACCCTTTGTAGTTGGTGAGCGCGCGACCCAGGTTACCCAGGCCTACGAGTGCTAGGGGCCACGGCTGATTGGTGCCCAAGATTTGTTTGATCGCGTGGATCAACTCGTGACAGCGGTAGCCAATGCCCGGATAGCCAAACTGACCGAAGTAGGCGAGATCTTTCCGCACCTGAGCATCGGTGAAACCGAGCAAACGCCCGAGCTGGGTGCTGCTGGTGGTCTCTTCCCCTTCACGCGTGAGTCGCTGTAGTTCGCGAAGATACAAGCTCAGCCGACTCACCACCGCTTTGGGAACGGTCGTGTCGGCTGAAAGCTCGTCGGGCTTATCTTTCGCGTCGCTCACAGGGTCAAACTAACGGAGGCATGGCAAATCGAGAAGCGATCAGGCGAAACACCCCACCTCGGCGTTTCCGCTTCCACGAAAGTTTGCAGGGGCCCCGAACAGGCTGCTACAAATTTCCGAACTACCTTACCCCGCCACCATTTGCCCTACAAGGCGACAACCGGCGCGCGGCACGGCAAACCACCCTCAAAAGTGCAAGAAACAAAAAAGGCCAGAGCATACGCGACGCAAATCGCGGATCCCCTGGCCTTCGGTTTCTCGTTTCCCTGCTCGAATCGTTTCCCTACCCTCTTCGACGCGTCGGCATCGCGCGGGACTTACCGGCGTCCGCATCCCAGCCCTCTGCCGACTTGTCGGTCCGTTTCAATCACGCCCCCTCACGGGTTGCGCGCTCTACTCGGTGACAATCTATTCAGTGACGTAGTCGGCGTGGTCGACCCACACACCGCCCGTCTCTTCGTTATAGAGCCATCCGCCACCTTCGGTCACGTCGCCAGCTTCGGCCGGGTCGTTTTCCACCACGGTGATCGTTGTGCTGTTGGTGAACGGGTTGGCTGGAAGCTCACGCATGTAGGGCCCGTAAGGGAAAGCAGCTCCGGTGCCGGCGGTACCGGCAGCGTTGGTGCTTTGCGTGAGTTCGACGAGCGTCGCTGAAGGCAACGCACCATCGTGATGTGTTTTGTAGAGCTCGATCTGCGAACGGAGCGTATGCAGATTGAACTTTGTAGTCGCCGCTTTCGCATCTTTGGTGGAATCGGAGAACTGCGGAATGATGGTCGCAGCGAGAATCGCCATGATCACCACCACAATCAGAACTTCCACCAGCGTGAAACCGGAGTTTCTTACACGACGCTTCATGACAACAAACCTTTCCCAAACGTGGACGGGGAGTTTTTTGCGGACGTTCGGCGAGTCGTAGGGCACCAGATCGGCGGCGATAACTGATCGCCTGCAATTCTCGACTGGCACCATCAAGACAACTCGCTCGTCGGTATAGGCATGTAGGTTGCTGAGGGGCGTGCGTCAAACCGGAGCACCACTTGGTGACAAAAAAGCGGTGTTTTTCGCTTGATCACCGCGTGAGCGCTCGAAAATGGGGTGTGTTGCGAACACCTTTGACGCTCATAACTTCAAGTCGCGAGCTGGCTGATTACGCGCAACAGCCGCTCATGCGAGCACCTTGGCGAGGCTTTGAATTTCGCCCGCGCTCGTAGTTAGAGGCACATCTTCGCGTGAAAGCAAAGCGCCTTAAGCCCCTCGAGCAGTTCGGCGTGCCAGCATAACCGTCTTAAAACGTGCGAATCGCAGCGCTGAAGAAATGTCTGAAAATGCTCGCTAGAACCTATCCATTCTACGCAAACTGCTTGAGTGCAACGCTTTAAGTAGGCCACAGAGTACCTCCGCACCCTCCAAAAGCCTACAAACCACTCTTTTTCACCATCCTTCGCATCTCAAGCAAGTCACGCAGTTTGACGATGAACGTTGGTAACCGGTACTGCAGCCACACTGCTTGCGCTACTTTTTTGTGGTGTTGCTGTGGGCGGTAGATCGAAGTTCGGATTCTAGCCCACCCAGGCGTTGGCCCTCTGCCGCCTCCCCCCTCGGTGCACGATCGAACGCTCGACTCACTCGCTCGGCCGGTCCAGACGCAAATTTCCCCAGAGAGACACTGTCAGCGAAGGAGACAGGACAATGAAGAACTTTGTGGTGCCAATCGTCGCGCTGCTGCTGGCTGCGGCGACCCAGAGCACCAGCTTTGCCTACTCGTGCTGTGGCGCCGCCAGCTACAAGCACATCGGATGCAGCGACCCGGTAAGCTACCAGGGCGCCAAACAGCAGTGCCATACCGTCATGAAGACCTGCCGCGAGGTGGTCTACGAACAACAGAGCTACACCTGCTACAAAAACGTCTACGAGACGGTCTACGACGAAAAGACCATCAACTGCGTTAAGCATGTAGCTGAAACTCATTACCGCGATTGCAGCTACACCGTCTGCAAGCCCGTGTATGAGACCAAGTACCGCACTTGCAACTACACCGTGTGCAAACCAGTCTGGGAAACCAAGACTAAGAACATTTGCTACACCGTTTGCAAGCCTGTGTACGAAACCAAAACCAAAGACATCTGCTACACCGTCTGCAAACCGGTCTACGAAACCAAGACCAAACAAATTTGCTACACGGTCTGCAAGCCCGTCTACGAAACCCGAACCAAGGACATCTGCTACACGGTTTGCAAACCAGTCTGGGAAACCAAGACCAAGAACATTTGCTACACCGTTTGCAAGCCTGTTTGGGAAACGAAGACGAAAGACGTCTGCTACACGGTCTGCAAGCCTGTGTACGAGACGAAGACGAAGACTTATTGCTACACCGTTTGCAAGCCCGTCTACGAAACCAAAACGAAGACCTATTGCTACAACGTCTGCAAGCCAGTCTATGAAACCTCGATGCGTGAAGTTTGCGAAACGATTTGCAAACCCGTGCACTACACCAAAGAAGTCCAGATCTGCTGCGGTCGCTGGGAAACCCAAGTGACCGAATGCCCCGGACCTGTGGTGAAGAAATGCGTCCAAGAGCCAGGTTGCTGGGTTTGGGATCCTTGCTGCTGCCGCTGCGTTTACTGCCCCGGCGAATGCAAGACGATCTGCGTCCAGTGCCCTCCTCGCAAGATCTGCAAGAAGGTTTGGATTCCAGAAGTTCAAACGAAAACAGTCAACTGTGTTCGTTACGAACAAGAAGTCGTCAAGAAGATGGTTCCTTTCACCTGCTGCAAGTATGTGAACGAAACCAAAACCAAGACCTGCACCTACACCGTCTGCACGATGGTGCCTGAGCAGAAGACCAAGACCTGCACCTACACCGTTTGCCACATGGTTCCTGAAACTGTGAAGAAGACCTGCACCTACAAGGTCTGCCGCATGGTTCCAGAAACGGTTACCAAGACTTGCACCTACCGCGTCTGCCACATGGTTCCTGAAACCGTGAAGAAGACCTGCACTTACACCGTGTGCCGCATGGTGCCTGAGCAGAAGGTCAAGACTTGCACCTACACCGTGTGCACGATGGTGCCACAAACCGTGAAGAAGACCTGCACCTACAAGGTCTGCCACATGGTTCCCGAGACTGTCACCAAGACCTGCACCTACCGCGTTTGCCGCATGGTTCAGGAATGCCATACCAAGCAAGTTCCTTACACCACTTGCAAGATGGTTGCCGAAACCCACACGAAGAAGGTTCCTTACACGGTCTGCAAGCCTGTGTGCTACACCCAAGTGGTGAAGGTTCCTCGCTGCGTGTGCAAGCAAGTCCCTTACACCGCCACCCGCTGTGTACCCAAGGTGATTTGCAAGCAAGTTCCTGTACAGGTTTGCTGCCCAGCTCCGAGCTGCACCGCTGCAGCCCCCAGCTGCAGCGACTGTGCCAAGTAAGCTTGTGAAAAGCTTCCTTCGCGGAAGATAATTTGGTCTGGATTAGCGCAAGAGCGGCCCGACTCTCACCAGTCGGGCCGCTGCTTTTTCTTGAGCCCTCTGGCTCCCCCAGCGAATCCACACCACTCCCTGCTCCATTGCCCCCACCCTTAGAATTGAAGAGAATCCCGAAGCATGGGGTGCCACGCTCTTGTCGCGCACAGCAGTAAAAGAGCATGCGGAAGTGCGATGGGGAAAGCCAAGCAGACTTAGGTGCAACATGTGGAATGAGGACCAGATCATCGCAGAAACTCGCTGGTCTCGAACCTACGCTAACGCATCAAGGAAGCGACTGTACCTGGAATCGAAGTTTCTCGACGGAAACGCCTCGATCACACTGGGAGAACTGATGACTCTGTGGCCCACATGGTCCAAGACTGAACGATTAGACTTCTGCAACGCGATACAGGCTGCACCAAAAACAATACCAGCCGATTGCTTTCGATTTCTCGCGACCGATGAATCGGATTACGTGCGACCGACCATTGCCCTATGCATCGCAGCTGTATTCCCACCTGATGAAAGTGTCCCGTGGCTTGAATCATGGGCAAACAATGCGCCGGCCGGTAATCGGGCTAACTTTCTTCAAGCCCTTGCTCACACATCTGACGCGCGGGCTCGAGGTATTCTACAAACCCATTTTGAGGAACTACGAAGCCATCCTGGCCTGATGGAAGACGCCAGTTGGTTCAACCACATAGCGTCTGACCTCGTTGCGTGCATTCAACATCTGCTGGAACTTGGTGTATCACCCGAGGAGCTTCACCCCGAATATACGAAACTATTGCAACACCCATGCGTCAACAATCAAGATCAGGCTCGGCGTTTTCTCGCTGAGGCCTTCTAGAATAGTTAAGTAGACATCTGCAACATACTTCCGGGTGCCACGCTCTTGTCGCATACAGCAGTAAAAGAGCATGCGGAAGTGCGATGTGACCAAGCGTGTCACGAGCAAACGGCAGCATCGAGTGGAGGCTGGACGAGATCCATTTAGGGCCGCTCGAGCTTCCAGTCCTCAGGGAGCTGAGGATGGGTTTCGCGAAGGATCGTATAGATCGCCTCGCGATCGGCGGCTGTGAGGTGCGCGAACTTCTCGGATTGATCGGCGCCCGAGAGAACGCCCCGCAGTTGTTTCCAGACTTGCTCGCGTACTTCTTTCGGAAGTGCTGCAAACGATGGGGAGTAAATCAAATAGCTGCAAGGGTATTTAAACAGCCTCGTTTGTAGGTCGAGATCCCGCAGCGATCGGCCTGCTTTGTCGCGCGGTCCCAGCTCCTGGAATTTCTGAGCAAAGTCAGCTGTTCCGCTCATCGGCGCGGTGAGTTTTGCTTCATCCACGAGCAGCAGCGCTTCGACCAAAGCCTCTGCAGCACTTTGGATTCGACGTTTCGTGCTGTCGAAGAATTCAGCCTCCGACTCCCCCAGACTACGCTTCATCGAAGCATCGTAGGCCAGTGCTTGTTGCGTCGAGAAATTGGCGCGCGTCAAGCGATTGTGTACCAGGACCTGATGCTCGAGCACCATCAGCGACACGATATCGCTGTGCGGGGTGAGGTAACGAGAAACATCGAAGCGATTGCTGAGATCCAGCACGTTTAGCCCCGCTGAGTTGTCGACCTCGCGCGGTACCTCTTTGCTACGGCTGATGAAATTTCCGAGATGCTTTTGCTCGCCATGCTTGCCGGTGACGTACCAGCCTCCCCAACGATTTTCGATCGGCGTCGTGTGGTCGACCATGCGACTGCCAGCGGAATAGATCGGCTGTCCCGAGAGATCGACAAACAGCGAGCGAACGACATGTCCCGGCACCCCTTCGGTGCGCGACGAGCTGTGACACAGTAGACACCGATCGGTTTGTCGTTCGAGCTTCGGCGCTGCAACTTGTGCCTGGTCGAGCGTATAAAAAACGGTCCCCAGCCGTGGATCGGCCACCGAGATTTCGAGCGCCGCTCCCGACTGGACATAACCGACGTAAATCTCGTCGCTGAAGTAGAGGGCACGCGGCGTTTTGGGGGTGATGTAGCGCGTTTGCAGACTCGTTTTCGAGTAGACGAGCGTTTGCGACTCCGCTGGAATATCGAGCGCGGCGAGCAGCGACGGCAGATAGCCCAGCTCGTCGTGAAACGTCAGTTGTTGCTTCCCTTCGTCGAGCAGCGACTGCAACTGTGAAATACGATTCGAGGGCTGCGTGCTGCTGTAATTGATCGGCGGCTGCTCAAACTCGTCGATGCCAACAGAGGTCGTGGCCGTGGTGAGCAGTAGCAAGAGCGTGAGTGCGCAGCGCATCTGAAAAGCTCGCTGGTGGGAGGAAAGCAGAGAGAGGCTCAGGGCAGGAACATCATTGTAACCCGCGACAGCAGCACGGCGGGAGCGCAGTAAATTTGGCCTTGCGCGCTTTGCGGCAAGCGCTCGTGACGAGCAACGATTTGACGGCGCACTCGCGGCGCGCCATTATGTCACACGTGTCGACTTGCCCCTCTCACCACCGCGCCACTCGAGGTCTTGCCTCATGCTCCGCTATCCCTGCCGCGCACTAGCAATCACTCAGGCCCTCGCCCTGCTATTTGCCATGAATCTGTCACTCGCATCGGCCGAAGAATTTCCGACGTTCGATCAACTTCAGCCGAGCGCCGAGCTTCCCGCGCTGCTGATCGACGAGGCTGGTAAACCGATCACCACTGCCGAAGCGTGGAGTAAAAAACGGGACACCTTGAAAGCGCAGTTTCAGCACTGGATGTATGGCCGCTTGCCCCCCAAGCCAGCGCAGGTGAAGTACGAAACGCTCTTCACCGACGAGAAAGCGCTCGGCGGCAAGGCAACCGTGCGTGAAATTCGGATCTCGTTTGTCGAACCTGCACTCTCGAAACGTCAACATGTTCTGCTCGTCACTCCCAACGGCGTCGAGAAGCCGGGGGTCTTTATCGGGATGAATTTCTGCGGCAATCACACGGTTTTGCCCGACACCAAAATCGCTTTGCCGGAAGGCTGGGTTGGTAAGGGATGCGTCGGTGTCGAGAACGAGCGCGCCACCGATGCTGGTCGTGGTGCTCAAACCGAGGTGTGGAATGCGGAGTTGATCGTCAGCCGCGGCTATGCTCTTGCAACCTTCTACAGTGGCGACATCGACCCCGACACCCCGGACCTCGCCGATGGGATCGGTCCTGCGTTTTACAAGCCAGGTCAAACCGCTGCGGAAGGGGACGACGCCGGAACCATCGCCCTGTGGGCCTGGGGTTTTCATCGTGTCGCCGATCTCGTGACGACTGAGTTCAAGGATACGATCGACGCCAGCAAAATCGCTTCGGTCGGTCACTCGCGGAATGGCAAAACGGCCCTTTTGGCTGCTGCGATGGACGATCGCTTCTCCATCGCCATTCCTTCGCAAGCCGGTTGTGGTGGAACAGCTCCCTCGCGCGGCAAGGTGGGAGAACAAGTGAAGCAGATCAACAAAAACTTCCCCCACTGGTTCTGCGATAACTTCCTGCTGTTCAACGAACACCCCGATCTGCTGCCGTTCGACCAGCACGCGCTCGTCGCCATTTGTGCCCCGCGCGCGGTGCTGTTTGCAAATGCCGAAGAAGATACCTGGGCCAACCCAATGGGTCAGTTCGAAGTGCTGCAAGCAGCCGAACCGGTCTTTAAGCTGCTCGGAACGAGCGGACTGGCAGAAGCAAAAGAACCGGTGATGAACCAACTGGTGGGTGGGCGTCTCGGCTTTTTCTATCGCCCCGGCAAACACAGCATGAGCACCACCGACTGGACAGCGTACCTCGATTTCGCCGACCAGCAGTGGAAATAGTCAGGTCATCAATGCTCTGGGGTTAGGTGCTGTCACAAGCACCTAACCTTCGGAGGCCCTACTAAGGGATGGTGAAATGGCTGGCAAACAGCAGATTCAGGAGTGCCGCAGTATCGAAGCAATCTCGCCGCGAGAATCGCTCGCCGACATGAGCACGGCAAACATAGGAGGTGATTAACGTCAGGGAGAAAGCGGCGAGCACGGCATGCTCGATGCGTGCGATGTTGATGACTCCCAGTACCGGTGTATGCCAGAACGTCGCTAAGTACGTGAGTTCAAAAATCAGGTACAGCGTGACGTGCCACACCATAAGCATCGCGAGGAAGCAAACTGCCATAAGTTGCAGCGTTGGGATCGGTCGCAGCGTCGACGAAAACGAACTCTCTGCCTCGGTCGCTCGAGTTTTTGAAAGACTCCTCGAAACTGCTGCGAGGGCAAAATAGGTTGCCATCGTGGAAGCAGCGACCACGAGTGTTACGAAGGTGCCACACCCTAAGGCGACAACCCAAAACGCCACGAGCGCGAGAATGGTTCGTATGCCGAGCGCGAAGGGGGATCGACTCGGTCGACTGTGAAGCATGCTTCGGATGGTTTTCATCGCTGCCCTGCCTAAGAAAACGAGATGGGGGAGGCGATTTCCCTCTACCAGGGTATTCGGCACCCAGCATCGCTTCTTAGCAGAGGACCACAACTTCGCCGAGAGCTATTCGTCGAAGCAGATTCGCAAGCAAGTCAGCCACTCGGAAAGAGCAGCCATCTCAACTCCGGCTAGGTCTCGAAGTACGTAACTACTCTGCATCATCATTCGCTTGCCTCACGCTCCTAGCCCCCTCCCCTGCTCATTCCACCTTCCAGCCGGTGAGGGTTTTCTCGCCAGCGATGAACAGCAGACGATCGGGGCCGATGGTGGCAGCGATGCCGGTGATGACGCCGCCGGTGGCAAACTGGTCGGTGACTTCGCCATCTTCACTCACTAGATGGACCGAGCCATCAGGAGAGGCGAAGAGCCACTCCCCTTGTTTGCTACCAAGCAGCTTGCCGGAGGTGATCGCTTCGATAGGACGCTGATGCGCACCTGGAGGAAGCGGATAGTTCCACTGCTCTTCGAGTTTGCCATTGATGCCGACAGCGACTGGTCTTCCTTCGCGATCGCTCGCCAGTCCGCAGAAGGTGGCTTGCCGCGCGGCGGGAAACTTGGCCGACAAAAGACGCACGAGGGTCCAGCTACCAACCGGCACACTCGGTTCGAAGTTGCCATACTTGTTGACACTCAGCACGCTGCCACTTTCGCCGGTAACCAGCAATCGCTGAGCCCCGAACTCATCTTCCGGCGTCATGCAAACCGACAGGACGTTCGGAAATTCTTTGCAGCGCCATTTGGTTTCGCCGGTGGAGGTGACCGCCTCGAGACCCGCTAAACCGACATGTGCGGCGACGATCTCAGGGGCCTCTTTGCCATCAAGATCGGCCAGTAGTAAATCGCACAGCTGCGCCGGACGTTCGGCTGAAGGCCAAGTGAGCACCAGCTGCCAGTTGTCGTCGAACAGATAGCATTCGGGCCCCAGTGGCGAGCCTGCCAGGTACCACCATTTGCCCGCTGAATCGCGAAAAGTTCGGAGCATTGTCGCTGCTGCTTCGGCTGGAATCGTCAGTTCGTGACGCCCGAGCACCTTTCCAGCGAGGTCGAGTTCGACCACAGTTCGCCAACCTTCAATCGCCAGCAGCTTCGCCGGACGACCTTCCTCTTCGATGACATAAAGATTGCCCGGCCGCGCGATTTCCGAGGTTTCAAAAACCTTGGTGAGCTTCATTTTCGAGGGGGAACTAGCGGGACGAATCACCGCCTCGGGAAGTTCGATCACCTGCCCCGCTTCCGGTCCACCAGCAGCTACAAGCTTTTCGTACTGCTCGCGCTGGGCACGATCCTGCTCGACAATGCCCGCGGCAATATCTTCGCCACCACCGAGCCGCCCAACGATTTCGACGAGTTGATCAGCAAGCTGCGGATTGCCACCCGTTTGAAAGATTTGAATGCGATGGTTACCGTCGAGCACCACGATTGTCGGCTGGAGCAGAATGCCAAACACAGTTTTGCCGAAAGCTTCCGTATCACGCACCAGTGGCAGGTCGACGCGCCATTGCTCGAGGCGCGACGAGAGGACGCTCGTCGGAGTGGTTGCGGGATCGGTTGCCACTGCCAAGAACTCGACCTTGGTATTCTCGGCCAGCTTGCTTTTCGCACGCGAGAGTTCTTGCATCGTCGCTTCGCAGGCAGGATTGTCGTGGAACCAGCCGAGAACAACAATCTTTTCGGCAAGGTCATCGCGCGCGATTCGCTTCTCTGCGGCGCTTGTGAAGTAGAAATCTTCTACTACACGACCAAACAACGGTGTGGGAAGTGGCCGGGGCGGAATGACGAACGACTTCATTGGCTTCGCGCCGGCTGGCATCGCCAGGGTGAAGAGCGAGTCGCTTGGCTTTTCGAATTTCGCGCCGATCAGTTCTGCCGAGAGTTCCACTTCGCTAACGGTCCCATCGAGCACGAGCCCCGGCAGCAGCGATTCCACAGGATAGACCAGCTTGCGGAGCAGATAGTCTTGCTGGTCGACCCAAAACACAAAGGGACCACCAGGAGTTGGCACTTCAATGCGATGGCAATCGCGACCACCAATCTTGTCGCTCTCGAGCAACCGGCACGACACCCCACCATCGAGCGCAGCGGCGAGTCCCGCCGATTCGAGTAGCAGTTCGACCTGAATCGGCTGACGCTGCAGCTGACTGGTGATGATTTCGTAAAGGAGGGGATCGGCAGCGAGATCTTTCGATGTCAGCGTGGCTGGTGCAGGCCGGACGAGGACCTGATTGTCGACGTTGTTCGAAGCTTCATCGGTGATGATGGCCCGCCACTCTTTACCATCGCACCGAATCGAGGCTTGAAACGCTTCGATCGCCAGCTTGTTGGGGCGTGCGAACTTGACGCTCGATTTCCACTCGTCGCGATACTCCTCCCCCTGCTGTTTATAGCGCAGCCGTACGATGGCATCGTCGCTATAGCCCTGGGCAGCGCGATAGACCGCCATCATTTGCTTCAGGATTCCTGCAGCCGAGGTGGGGGATTCGGCGGGGCTTCCGTTTGTCGTTTCCCCGGCAGAGGTTTCAGACTCGCCCGTTGTCGCAGGCTGCGCTGGCTCGTCGACATTCGGCGCGCACGAGAAGAGCGTGATCGTCAGCAACAGTAGCGCAAGTGCGCATGGCCAGTACAAAAAGCGATTCATTCGTACAACATCCCTGATCGAACTAAGCAGCCATCTGCTGCGCTGGGCCGACAGCCCGCGCGGTGGTAGCGGAAAAAGTGACAGCGGCGCGAGTATTGTGCCAAGTGCGGAAAAATAGGGAAAGGGAGAAGTGCCACCAAGTTCACTCGTCACCGCCCTCTAGACCTCGCCCACGAGCGGCTTAAGATGCCAGCATGAGCCCAATCAACCGCGCCGATATCGACAAACAGTACACCGCCCTGCTGCAACACGGAGTAGTCGCCGATCTTTCGTCGCGCACACGAATTCGTGTGACCGGAAGTGATCGAGTCGGCTTTCTGCACGGCTTTTGCACCGCCGATATCAAAAAGCTATCGCCGCTAGCTGGCTGCGAGGCCTTCTTCACCAACCACCAAGGGAAAGCGGTCGGTCACGGCTATCTCTACTCGCGCGAGCAGTCCCTGATCATCGACACCACGGCCGGCCAGTTCGAGAAGCTGAGCGAGCACCTCCGCCGCTTTGCCATTACCGAAGATGTGGAGTTCGCCGACGAAACGCAGAGCACGTGCGAGCTGCTGCTAGCGGGCCCCACTGCTCCCGCAACGATCGAGCAGCTGTTCAAAGTCGTTGCGCCGACGGAACGCTTGGAATCGGTGCGTGCCAGCAGCAGCGAGATGAGCCTCGAGATTGTGAAGACCGACCTGATTCCCGAAACCGCCTACCTGCTGCTCGCCCCCACTGCCAGCAAGCAAATACTCCTCGATTTGTTGACAACGGCAGGAGTAACCTTGGCGAGCGGGGAACTGATCGAGGCGCTCCGTATCGAAGGAAAGACACCGGCCTACGGACTCGAGATCGACGAGAGCACGCTCCCACAGGAAATGAATCGCGACACGCTGGCGATCAGCTTCAAAAAGGGTTGCTACCTCGGGCAAGAGACCGTGGCTCGAATCGATGCCTTGGGGCATGTGAACCGCGTCCTGACGAAATTGAGCCTTCCCGGAGAGATCGCGCCCCCCACCGGAACACCTCTCGTGATGCGCGACGAAACTGGCACCGAAAAGCAAGTCGGCTCGATCGCTTCGATCGCCTATTCCCCTGCTACCAAGCAGCTGACAGCACTAGCAGTTCTGCGCCGCTCAGGAGCCAAAACGGGGACACAGCTCACCGCTAGCAACGCCGCCGCTGTCGTGTCGTAGCTGGCAGTCGGCCCTCAAAAATCGGCAATATTGGCCGAAAAGTCAGTCCAGACTGCCGAGTTTTCTCAACCGGAACAATCGGTATCACCGAAAATATCGTTACGGTTGGAATAGCTTTGCGCAGCCCCCGATCCCCCTCGGTAGGCTGCAAACTCCAAGGATGGAGCTTTGCCGCGACATGACGCAAACGTCTCGTTTTTTCTCTTCGCACAATGGCTCGCTGGCGATCTGCGCCGCGCTGCTGCTGAGCACACTGGCGAGCTCCGTCTCGGGCCAGAACCCCGATTTCGCTTCACGTTTTCAAGCCTGGCAAGGTGGCGTGCGACAAGCTTCGTACGACACTTCGGTCCTCCGGCAACCTGAAGGTTCGATGCCGATGGAAACAGAGTCCGCCCCGAGCGCGGCTCCTGCTCCACGATCAACCAAAACGCCCGCAGCACCCCAGCGCCAGCTGCACTATCAAGACTCCGCCCCCATGGAAACCTGGGTCAGCGGCAATGGATCATGGGATGGCAACGCAATGGGCTGCAGCGACGGTTGCTGTGGCGACTCGTGTGGCATGGGCTGCAACAGCTGCGGCGGTTGTGGACAACGCCCCTACGAGCGCTGTCACAGCTACTGTGCACCACTCTGGTGGGCCAAGATCGACGCGCTGCTGTGGTGGCGTAAAGGTCGCGACGTCATTCCTCTCGTCACCAGCGATCCTTCGAACGAAGCGTCGGGAACCGCCGGTGTGCTTCCCAACGCCGAAGTTCTGTACGGGCCCAACTCCGAGACCACGCAGATGCAGGCCGGGGCGATGTTCGAACTCGGAACATGGCTCGACGATTGCCAATCGGTTGGCATCGGTGGACGCTTTTGGATGCTCGGTCGCGATAGCGGTAGCTACGACATCGACTCCAGCCGCCAACCAGTCCTCGCCATTCCGTTCTTCAACGTCGACCTCGCCACCAACGACACCTTGCTCGTCGCTTACCCCGGACTACGGACCGGCAACATCGATATCAAAACCAGCAGCGAAGTGTTTGGCGCCGATCTCTACGGCAAGTTCCTCTGGAGTCGTTCGAGCTGCAGCCGACTCGATCTGATTGCCGGCTATCAATTCGCTCGACTGAACGACGAACTGCAGATCGATGCCCTCGTGGTGAACGCCGATATCGCCGATGTCAACGCGGTCGGCAGCAGCACCCTGGTCTCCGACCGCTTCACCGCTCGCAACCAGTTCCATGGTGGTGTGCTCGGTGCCGCATGGGAATGCACTTCGGGATGCTGGACCCTCGGAATCTCGGGCAAAGTCGCCCTCGGAAGCATGCACCAAATCGTTGGCATCAATGGATCGTCGGTCTTCACCGATGTCGCTGGCAATCAGCAGCGAACCGATACCGGCCTGTTTGCTCAAGGGAGCAACAGCGGATCGTACTCGCAAACCGACTTCTGTGCCGTTCCTGAAGTCAACCTGTCGCTGGGCTATAACATCTGCAAGAACACGCAACTGTCGATCGCCTACAACTTCATGTTCTTCTCGAGCGTTGTGCGAGCCGACGATCAAATTGATCCGTTCCTCGACACTGCCAACGACACTCGTCCTGAATTCGAATTCGAAACCTCGGCCTTCTGGCTGCAAGGTTTGAATCTCGGAGTGACCTACGATTTCTAATGCGAGTTGCCCAAAGGCACCGCTTATAAAAATCGGCTGAAACAAAAAGCGGCCGCTGGCAAATCAATAACTTGCCAGCGGCCGCTTTCGTATTTTTTAGGGGCGACTAACCGTGCGGAGCGACTTAGATCGCCGCGAGTTCTTGAGCTAGTTCGAGCAACACGATGGCGAGAGCCGCCTCGTAATCATCGTCACTAGCGAGTTCTTCCTCCCACAGGTCGAGCGACCAATCGAGCTCGTCCTTTTCACTTTCGTAGAATGCCTCGTCGATCAACTTCGACGATTCTTCGACCGAAGCACCCGGCAGTGAACCGGCCGATGAGCCGCTTGCACTATCGTCGTCATTGTCGAGCAAATCTTCGAGGATCGAGCCCCGCAGTGGCGCGGCCGATGGTTCGAGCGAGGCACTGTAGCCCACTTCGATTGTCAGCAGTGGATTGAGACTTGCGAGAGTCGTGCTGCTCGGCTGGCTGCTGATGCTCCGCGAAGCTGCACTCACAATCGCGGCGGGTTCTCCTTCGCCTACATCGAGGGCCGACACGATAGGCGTGTTGAACTCCCCAATGGCCGAGAGTGTGCTGCTGCTCTCGGGGGCCCCGCTCGTAGCATAGATGAGCGAGTCATCAGCGAGGTTCCCTTCTTCCTCGACCACCGAAGTGGCTTGCACCAAAGCATCGTCGTCGCTCGAAGTCGGCTCCCCTTCGGCATCATCCATCGAGGGGACTGCCATCGCCGATGCATTTGGCGTGTATTCCCCTTCTGCTGGTTCACCTTCACCGCCGCTGGTGTTAGCTGTGCTGGTGGTGACCACCGTGAAGCCGAGCGAGGTGGGCAACGCATTGATGCGGAACAGCTTGCCGCCGGTTTGCGAGGCGAGGAGGGTCAGCCGCTTGTCGGTGATTGCCAGTGTGGTTTGCACCCGCTGACCAGCTGGATTAGTGATCGTCAGTCGCAGCTGCGTGCTGTTGTTGACAAGTTCAGCCGTTCCGTTGGTATAGCCTGCCCAAGCGGTTCCGCGAGGAGCAAAGAAGCTGCTGCCAGCGGTCGTGCTGACCGAAGCGACTGCATTGGTGCGGAAGCTCGAACCAAACAGGTCGTTGATCGTGCGATGCTGAACCTGCAGACCGAGTTCGCCGAAGTTGTTGTTCTGACCATTCGTGTTCTGAGCCAGGTTGATCACGATTTTGTCGTTGACCGTGCTCGTTCCACCTTGCGATCCGATCTGCTCACGACCATCGAGCAAAAACGCAGGCTGCGTTTGGGTGATGGTGTAGGTGCCTGGTGCCAGGTTCGTGAACTCATAGAAACCGGTCGTCGAGGTCGTTGTGGTGCGGTTGACAGCGGTGCCACCAGTGGCCGTTCCTGTCAGGGTGATCGTAATGCCCGAGATTGGCGATTCACCTTCTTCGCGAACACCAGTGTTGTTCGAATCGAAGTAGACATAGCCACGCAACTGGCTCGGGATGAACTCGAGGACATTGACCGTGACTGTTTGCGTTGCCGTACCACCGTTGCCATCGCTGATGGTGTAGGTGAAGGTGTCGGTGCCACTGAAGTTCGACGCAGGAGTGTAGTTCACCCGTGTGCCGTTTTGCGTGATCGCGACCGTACCGCCAGCGGTCCCTTGCGTCACGGTGGTGATCGTGAGGGTTTCCGTAGGATCGGGTGCCGAAGTATCGTTGGCCAGCGGGTTGAACTCGCTGGTGGTGTTCTTGAAACCTTGCACTGCATCGGCCACAGCGGTGGGGTTATCGTTCGAGTTCGTGACGGTGACGATCACCGTTCCCGAAGCCACGCCGCCATTGCCGTCGCTGATGGTGTAGGTGAACGTTTCCGAACCTTGGAAGTTGGCAGCCGGTTTGTAGTTCACACCGGTACCACCCGAGACGATGGTGATGGTGCCACCTTTCGAACCGACTCCAACCGCAGTGACAGTGAGCGTTTCGCCGGTGTCGTTGCCGGTGGTATCGTTGGCCAGCACGTTGATGAGCGTGATGTCGCTATCTTCGGCCACGGTCACTTGATCGGTCACAGCAACAGGATTGTCGTTGGCATTGGTGACGTTCACCGTCACGGTCCCTGTGGCCGTTCCACCATTACCGTCGCTCACCACGTAGGTGAAGGTCTCGGTACCGATGTAGCCGTTGGCAGGACGATAGACCACGTGCGAACCTGAACCGCCGATCGACAATGTGCCGCCGTTGGAACCAGCCGACACACTCTGCACGCGAAGAGTTTCGCCGGTATCGGGGGTTTGCAGATCGTTGCCGAGAACATCGAGTGTGGTGTTTGCCGAGTTTTCAGCGACCGTGAAGGTATCGTTCGTCGCGACCGGTGGATCGTTGACATTGGCCACCTGCACCGTGATGGTCGCAGTGTCGGTGTCGCCATTTTGATTCTTCACGGTGTAGGTGAAGGTCTCAGTGCCGACGAAATTCGCAGCAGGTGTATAGAGGAGCGAGAGTCCGTTACCCGCCACCGTCACGGTGCCGCCACTGGAGGTGGTGCCGACCGAATCGATCGTCAGCACGCTGCCGCTGCCCGACACAATCGTGTCGTTTTGCAGGGGATTAAGCGTGAAGTTGTTCGAGTCTTCGTTGACATTGAACGTGTCGTTAACCGCATCAAACGGCAGATCGACATTCAGCGAAACCGAGCCATAGCGGGTCTGATCGGTCAATTGATCGTCGGACAAGTTGTAGAGCAACACAGGTCGGGCCGAGTTATTGTCCGCTGGGTTTGAGCTGAACGTAATAGTGCCGGACTGAGTGGCCTGCATCTGGATTTTGAAGAGCTCGAACTCGCCTGGCCCCAGAGGGGAGAGACTTGCAGTGCCGCCAACTTCGTCGATCAAGCCAGCGGAAACCACGCCGCTGCGAGCCGAGGTATACGACGATCCATAGACGAGCGAGCCTGTGGCGTTAGCCTTCGCGGCATTCCACACCACATCGGCATAGGCCGAGAAGACGCCAGCATCGCTACCACCTGGCCGCAAATCCTTGACCACCATCTGCAAGAAGAACGTGCCACCGTTGGCGATGCTGGTGATCTCATTGCCGTTGGCGTCGACCACTCGCAAGATCACATCGACCAACTGCACGACAGGCTGCGTGACACTGACGGTGACCGACTGTGTCCGAATGTTACCGGCAGCATCGGTGGCAACAACGCCGAAACTACGCGTGCCGACTTGGTCGGCGGTGGGGACCCACGAGACAACGCCGGTCACGGCATCGATGGTGGCGCCGGTGGGAGGAGTCGTGAGCGAATAGCGAAAGCCCGTTGTCGATTCATCGGGATGCTGAGCGTTGTAGTTCAGATTGATTCCGACTTCCGCAGCGGTGGGAGCGGTCGACGTCAGGGCCACAGGAGCCAAGCGATCGAGCGTCACGCTCAGCACAGCGGATGCTACGCTCTCGACACCGCCGACGGTTTGCGTGGCGGTGATCGATTGCACTCCATCGGCAAACGAGGCGAGGTTTGTCGTGGTGATTTGTACGCTGGTGCCGCTGGCCGTGGCTTGGCCGAGCAAGGTGCTGCCGCGATAGAGCTTGACGACGGCACCACTGGTGACGCCTCCGATGGTGAACGTGTGCGAAGCGGTGTTCGTGATGTTGTCGGTGTTGGAAACGCCGCTATCGGAAGCATCCGCAAGGTCGGGAAGTGCCGGAGCGACGGGAGCCACTTCCACCGTCACACGCTGCGTGTCGAAAGCGTCGCTGGTATTCGAGCCCGCAGCGGCGCGGACACCCACCAGCACTTCAAAGCTCCCCACAAAACCGGAGGGGGGAGTAATGGTGACCAAGCCGGTGTCGTTGTTGACGGTCACCGTGTAGTTGACCGTCTCGTCGGAAGGCTTCACGGCGTCGAAGTAGAGGGCGTTCCCTTCCACATCGTTGCCGACGAGTTGCAATGTCGCGTTGGTGCCGGTGGTGGTGCGAACGGTATCGATTTCCGACAGGAACGGACCGCCATTGATGGTGTCGGGGGTGACATTCACCGCAAAGGTTTGCTGGTACGAATTGCCCTGGGCATCGGTGACCGTGACGGTGACGTTGGCACTCCCTGTCGCACCTTCAGCAGCCTTCAGGTTGAGGACGGCGTTTTCCGTGTCGTTAATGATCTGGACGGTGTCGAAAATGATGGGAACGAGTGGGGCGTCGCTGGTGTTGGTGGCTGCGGCGTTGATGGCAGCGCGAACGGCGTCCCCTTCGGTCAGCATGCCGAAGACGGTGTGATTAAAGTCGAGGTGGCGAGCCGATGCGCCGAGCACAAAGAACTGTGAGTTGTTGGTGTCGTCGGAGCTCTTGGCCATCGAGAGCAGGCCAGCCGAGTTGTGCTGCAAATCGAAGTTGAATTGATCGTCGAAGTCGGGCAGGTTCGAACCACCGGTGCCGTTGCCGAGGGGATCACCACCTTGGATGACGGTGAGGGACGACTGACGGGTGATGCGGTGGAAACCGACCGTGTTGGTGGCGGTGTCGTTGTAGAATCCGGCATTCGCGAGTTCAGCGATGCGATTCGTGGCACGTGGGGCAAGGTGATCGAACAGCTGGAAAACCATCGTGCCGAAGCCTTGCACGTTCATCGCTACGCTGCGATTGGTGCTGGGGCTGATCGAAGCGGTGACGAGAGGGTTGTCGCTCGTGACGGTGTAGGTGAGTGCGCCGCCGTTGGGATCATAGCCATCGATGCCAACCCATAGGGGTGAGCCACCGAGCAGGTTCTGTGTGCCGATGTTGGCGAACGTCGGATTCTCGGATTGTGGAATCGCAACACCGCTGCGTGTGGCGAGCGTTTCGAGCGAAGCAATCCCTTCGAGACGCGAGTTGTCTGGAAATACCCACGTTGGATAGACGGTGATGTTATTGGTGGTCGCAACGGAGTTGACGCTGCGATCGTTGTTCGTCACTTCGATGAAGGGCAAGAACTGGCCACCATCGCCAAACAAGTTGCGCTGAGCTGTGGTGTCGGCATTCCAGGCAGCGCCGTAGAACTTCACGCCAGCAGCGGCGAGATTTTTGGCAAACTGCACAAGGTTATTGGCGGGCTCACCTTCAGCGGCGTCGGAACCAGCTTCTCCTTCAGCCGAATCTCCCCCGGCGACATTGCTCCCCACCATCGAATAGTCGGCGTAGTACGACACGCTGTTGTCGAGATCAGGAACCGGCAATTGGTTCCCGACGTCAATCGCCATCATCGAGCGGTCTTCAAGCCGTTCGACCAGACCACCGGAAAGGGTACGAGTCGAAGCGGTCCGCCGACGATCCAAGTCGCGGCGACGCTTCCAGAGCTGGCGTACTTTTCCAAACAGACTTCCGGCGGAGAGTAGTCGGTGGATCATCGTTGTCATCTAGTAAAGAGTGCTCTTCTCGTATTCCAGCCACATCGTCCGTGCGATGCTGCGGGGGCATCATCACGACGAAGGTCATCCGCGCGACTCGTGGTTCCGGTCACCAGTCGAGCGATCTCGCCATGCAGGCCAACTGCTGCCAATCTGAGGGAAGTGGTGGGTTCACCACCCCGCCGATGGGCCGCTGGCCGATCCATTCACCTTACAGGTCCCCTGCAACCGAGTCATGCGTTTGGCCGACATTTGCGGCTTCTGCGGTTCGGCTTAAGGGGCTCAGCAGCGCCGGGATCCGAGGGACGGTTGACACCTCCCCATCGCGGGCGTTGTACTGAGGTCTCGCGAAACCTGCCTGGGGGAGCTTTGGAAGGCTCTTTTGCGGCCGATTTCGCCTGACCTGGGCAAGTGGATGCAAAAGCCGGTCCAGACCCTCTATTTTCGCTCTGTTCCCTGCTTAGTCAAATTCCACACAAAACATAGCAATTAAGCGCAAGCTGTTGTGAGAAAACCAGATGGGACGAATCTCTACTGCCTTTGCAGCTTTTTTTAAATGCCTAGCGAGCGGCGATACTGCCGGTCGTGTCGCCACGGCGCTCCAAGGCAACATGTTGCCAAAAGTCACCGAGCAAGGGAAAACGCAGCAGCATTCTGCAACATCGACACCGGCCCCTAAACCCGAGCCCAAAACCCCACTTCAGAGTGATGCGATTGCACTTTTAGCTACGCTGCAGCGCGAAGCTCGTCTGGTGGATCTGATCCAAGAGCCTTTATCTGACTATTCCGATGCCCAAATCGGAGCCGCTGCTCGGGGGGTTCTGAAGGACTCGGCGGCTGTCCTCGATCGGCTCTTTTCCCTCCAGCGGATCGCGGCTGGTGAAGAGGGTTCGACGGTCAGCGTTCCGCCGGGCTACGATCCAGGTCGGTACAAAGTGGTGGGAAGTTTGGGAGCGACGGCCGCACTCGAAGGAACACTGGTGCATGGTGGGTGGGAGGCAAAGTCGACCAACTTGCCAACCTACACCGGTTCCGCAGCGGCTGCCAAAGTGATCGCTCCTGCAGAAGTGGAAACCAAGTAAGCGGCTGCACTTCTTGCGCCCCGTTCTCGTCCCTATTCGCCGGAGATTGGCACCTTGAGCAAGTTTGTGATCGGCATCGACCTCGGAACCACGAACAGCGTGCTCGCCTATGCCGACCTCGGCACCGAGAAGCCGGACGTTCAGCTTCTCGAGATTCCGCAGCTGGTGGCAGCTGGTGTGGTCGAGCCGCGCAGCTCGCTCCCGTCATTCCTCTATTTACCACCTCCTGGCGAGGCAGAGTCCCCTGCGTATGCGATGCCCGGAGCAGCTCCGGCGGGCTATGTCGTTGGTGAAATTGCTCGGAGACTCTCGGCCGAAAATCCGACGCGCAGCGTGGCTGCCGCGAAGAGCTGGCTCTGTCACAGCAAGGTCGACCGCCATCAGCCGATCTTGCCTTGGCAAGCGCCAGCCGAGGTCGCCAAGGTTTCGCCGGTCACAGCTTCGCGCCGCTATCTAGAACATCTGGTGAGCATCTGGTCGGAGAAGTTTCCAGACGCGCCGCTGGCCGAACAGATTGTCGTTCTTACCGTTCCCGCTTCGTTTGATGCGGCGGCTCGTGAACTAACGCGCGAGGCAGCTCTCGCAGCGGGACTGCCAGCGAACTTGATCCTTCTCGAAGAACCGCAAGCAGCTGTCTATGCGTGGCTGACCTCCATGGGAGAACGCTGGCGTCGCAGTGTGAAGGTAGGAGAATCGCTGCTGGTTTGCGACGTCGGTGGTGGCACAAGCGACTTCACTCTCGTTGGTGTCGCTGAAGAAAATGGTGAGCTTGTGCTGCGACGCATCGCAGTGGGCAACCATCTGCTGGTGGGTGGCGACAACATGGATCTCGCCCTCGCCTTCCACGCATCGGAAGAGTTTGCCAAAAAGAACGTGAAGCTCGACCCTTGGCAAAGCGTTTCGCTATGGCACATGTGTCGCCAAGCGAAAGAAGCGCTGCTCGCTCCCGGAGGTGCTGAAACGCATCCTTTGAGTGTTCTTGGTCGTGGCAGCAAACTGATCGGTGGCACGGTGTCGATCGATCTCGAAAAACAATCAGCCGCTCAGTTGCTGCTCGAAGGTTTCTTTCCCAAATGCTCGGCGAGCGACCGTCCGCAAAAGCGCCGTATGTCGGGCTTTCAAGAGATTGGTCTGCCGTTTGAATCCGACACCGCTGTCACGCGTCATCTCGCGGCGTTCCTCACAGCTCACGGCAGCAACGGGCAACCGGTTCGCCCTTCGCACGTACTATTCAACGGTGGCGTATTTAAGTCACCGATTTTCCGCGATCGCTTGATGGAAGTAATTGGCGAGTGGTCTCCCGATGCACCGCCGCGCGTTCTTGATGGCGTTCACGATCTCGATCACAGCGTGGCGCGAGGCGCTGCTTACTACGGCTGGGCCAAACTGCACGGCGGCGTTCGCATTCGGGGTGGAACAGCCCGCAGCTATTACGTCGGGATTGAATCATCGGGCTTAGCAATTCCAGGTCAGCCGCGCCCGCTGCGCGCGCTTTGTGTCGTTCCGTTTGGAATGGAAGAAGGGAATACGGCTGATGTTCCCTCGGGCGAAATCGGACTGGTGGTAGGCGAGCAAGCGACGTTTCGTTTTTTCAGTTCAGCCACGCGCAAGCAAGATGCTGTGGGCGAACTTGTCACGCATTGGAGCGACGACGAGATCGCCGAAACCGATTCGCTCGAGACGATGCTCGCGCGCGAAGAATCGATGGACGACGACTACGTGCCGGTGAAATTTCAGTCGCACATCACCGAGCTCGGTGTGTTCGAACTGTGGTGCGTGGGAACCAAAAATCAGTCTCGCTGGAAACTCGAATTCAGCGTGCGCGACGACGCGGAGAACTAACGCGTGAGCGCGCTTGGTGGACCTACGACTGACGAACTTTCGCTCGAGCGAGCCCCTAGCCGCTACGTCGTCGGTATCGATCTGGGTACCACGAATTCCGCTGTCTGCTACGTCGATTGCGAGCGCAATACATCGCGCGTCGAGGTCCTCGCGATCCCACAGTTCACCGCAGCCAATGTCGTCGAAAAACTCGACACCCTCCCATCGTTCCTCTATCAGCCCGCTGCCGATCGCGCGGCACTCGGCAAACTTCCGTGGAACGACGATTCCCAGCCGATCGTCGGTGCGATGGCCCGCGATGCTGGCGCGATCTCGGCGGGACGGGTCATTTCGTCGGCCAAATCGTGGCTCTGTCACCGCGGTGTCGATCGGCTCGCCGATGTCCTCCCTTGGCAAGCGGCCCCCGATGTCGAGCGCATGTCTCCCGTCGAAGCGAGCAGCCGCTACCTGGCTCACATTCGCGCGGCGTGGAATCACCAGTTCAAAGGGGCCCCACTCGAAGAGCAAGAGATTGTCTTGACGCTTCCCGCTTCGTTCGACGAAGTAGCTCGCGAACTGACGATCAGCGCAGCGCAGCGTGCCGGACTTCCGCGCGTCGTCCTGCTCGAAGAACCGCAAGCAGCTTTTTATGCCTGGATCGCCAAGCATCGCGACACCTGGCAGGCAGAGCTGAAGGTCGGTCAGAAAATCTTGATCTGCGACGTCGGTGGTGGCACGACCGACTTCACCCTCATTCGAGTTCGCCAGGATGAGACGGGACAGATTCAGCTGCATCGCATCGCGGTCGGCGACCACTTGATCCTCGGCGGCGACAATTTTGATCTCGCACTAGCGAAGCACCTCGAAGAAAAGCTCGCAGCGACCAAAGGGCTCGACGCTCGTCAGTGGGACACACTGCTGCGCGCGAGCCGATCATCGAAAGAAGAACTCCTTAGCCAAGCGAGCCCCACCGAGCGCACCATTAGCATCGCCTCGGGTGGTTCGCGACTGATTGGTGGCTCGCTGCAAACAACGATTACGCGCGACGAAGCGGCGACCTTATTGGTCGAAGGTTTCTTTCCGAAAGTCCCCCGCGATGCGCGGCCTCAAGCGCGACGTAGCGGTTTTCAGGAGTTTGGTCTCCCTTATGCAGCCGACCCAGCCATCACGCGCTACTTAGCCCAGTTCCTTGCGCGGCATCGCTATGCCGACGTCGATCCGCCAGCAGATCCCCAAGCGATACCAACTCCACCACTCGACCCCGCTAAGCCCGACCTCGTGCTCCTTAACGGTGGCGTTTTCAGCTCGCCGCTGCTGGTCAGCCGTTTGCTCGAAACGATCGGCGAGTGGTTCACCGGCGATCGTGCCACACCTTGGCAGCCTCGTCTGCTCGACAACGACCGACTCGATCTCGCCGTGGCGCGCGGGGCAGCCTACTACGGACTCGTACGTCGTGGTCTCGGGGTCAAGATCGCTGCAAGTTTGGCCCGCTCCTATTACCTCGGCCTCGAAGGGACACCGCCGCAAGCGATCTGCCTCGTACCGGGTAGCGCACAGCCGGGTGAAACCATTACGCTCAAGCAGCCTGCGCTCGAGCTTTTGGTCTCGCAGCCTGCTCAGTTTCCACTCTTCGTTTCGAGCTTGCGACTCGCTGATCGCGCGGGAGAGGTGCTGCCGATCGATCCCGAACAGATGTCGGCGCTTCCACCCATTCGAACCGCCCTCAAAACGCGCACGCGCGGCGAGCGTGGCACGATTGCCGTGCATCTCAACGTGCTGCTGACCGAAATCGGCACGCTCGAACTGTGGTGCAGTGAAGCCGAAGGAGAACGTCAGTGGCGGCTTGAGTTCGATGTTCGCTCCGCCACCGAAACCGATGCTGAAGCGCACGAATCGGCCGCTGAAGCGCAAGGTTTTATCGAAGAATCCGCTTGGAAAGCGATTTACAGCGTACTCGAGGGAACGTTTGGAACAGGACGCGAGCACCCCGACAGCCTGATCAAACGACTTGTCGAAGCAGCTGGAAGCGATCGCGAGCAGTGGCCCACTTCGCTTTTGCGCCGCATTTGGGAGGCGCTCATCGCTCTCGAAGAGGGACGACGACGTTCGCCCGCGCATGAAGCGCGCTGGCTCAATCTGCTTGGCTATGCACTTCGCCCCGGGTATGGTCTGGCGGTCGACGACTGGCGTGTAGCTGAAACATGGAAACTCGTGCATGGCAAACTAGCGCATGGTGTTCCGACCAGCCGCACCGAGTCCCTCATTTTGTGGCGCCGCATTGCGGGAGGCTTCACCGCTGGTCAGCAAAAAGCGATCTCGCAGCCGATGCTCACCACGCTCAAAGCCTTTCATAAGCGGGCCACATCGGCGGGCAAATCGAGCGAACCGATGCTCTCGCCTCACGAGTCGATTGAACTCGTGAGGCTCGTCGGATCGCTCGAACTACTAGATGTCCCGACCAAAATCACCCTGGGTCAGATGTTCCTCGAACTACTCGGTCGGCCCAAGCTCGCCAACATCCGCGCAGCACTGGCCTGGAGCATCGGCCGACTCGGGAGCCGCGTTCCAGTCTACGGCCCTCTCAACACGGTGCTCCCCGCCAGTGAAGTCGCAACCTGGCTTGAGAAACTTCTAGCGACCGCGCCACTCGATGTTCCACTGCAACTAGCGATCGTTCAGCTCGCCCGAAAAACCGACGATCGATTTCGCGATATCAGCGGAGCACTACGCACGACAATCGCTGCTCAGCTCACCGCCAGTGGCGCTTCGGACGAGAGTTTGAAACTCGTCGAGCAAGGGGGAGACCTTGACTCGCTGCAACAACGTCATGTCTTTGGCGAGTCGCTTCCCATCGGACTCCGAATCCGCTAGCGCCGCCAAAATCCTCGCATTTCCCTCGCTTTACGACAGTTTTTTGATCCTCATGACGTACACACCTCCCCTCCCCTTGCTGCTAACTGGTGTCGCGGGTGTCGCGGGCTACAACGCGTTTTCCTACCTTCGGCGCCGCTATGGCGACCGGGTTGTTGCTGTCCGCCGCACCGATAACTGGCCCCTCGCGCTCCCCGGCATCGTTCCTTGCGATCTCGACGATTTCGAGCAAGTGCAGCGACTCTTCGAGAAGTATCAATTCGCAGCGGTCCTCAACTGCGAAGGGACATGCAAACTCAAGAGCTGCGAACTCGATCCTTCGATGGCGCGCCGGGTGAATATCACGAGTGTTGAAAACTTACTACGCGCGATGCGAGGCACCAGCACGCGACTGGTCCACTTGTCGATCGATCTTGTCTTCTCCGGAGTTGGCCCAGGAAACATTCGGGAAGATGCGACCCCCGATCCGGTCACGATCTACGGCAGTACGATGGCCGAAGCAGAACAGCTGATCCTGACCGATAAATCCGAAGCTACGATCCTGCGCATAAGTTTGCCGATGGGGGTGAGCTTTAACGGCCATGCCGGTGCGATCGACTGGATTCAGTCGCGTTTCAAAAAACATCGACCGGCGACACTTTATTTCGACGAGCTGCGAACCCCGACGTACACCGATTGTCTTAATCCCTTGCTGGAAGAAGTTCTCGCGCGCGAATTGCCGGGTCTCTATCACGCTGGTGGAACGCGTCGCTTAAGCCTTTATGAAATCGCCCAGATTGTGAACCGCGTGGGTGGCTATGCTCCCGAGCATTTGATGGGATGCATGCGGCTGGAGGCAGGACCGATTCCCCCGCGTGCTGGCGATGTGACGATGGACAGCAGCAAACTGACAGCCGCTTTGGGTCATCAGCCGTTCGATCCTTGGCCACTCGATCCCGACATGGTGCCGACGCATCGCGACTGGCATCAAGAACGACCCACGAGCGGATTCCAAGGTTCGCCGGAACTGCTTGCGAAGGTGTTGTACCGAAATCCTCAGCGGCGCGTGCTACTGGGAGACGACGAACCAACCCTGGCTAGTTAGAAACATTTTTTGTGACATTCCTTGCGTATACGCGCACCTTTTTAGAATCACGGATGACGTACTACCGCCAGCTCGAACAGCGTATCGATCGCGCCATGCAGCGTGATCGTCATCGGCTGCGCAATACACTCCGCGCGATTCAAACGGCCGAAGAACGTGGTCAGCCATTCGACGAACGACTCGCCAAATTCCTCGATTCGCTCGCCACCTCGGAATTCAAACGCGAAGAGCGCGCGCAGATCAAACCGCGACTTGAGTACGACCCTTCGCTCCCGATAACTGCCGCAAAAGACGAAATCATCGCCGCCATCGAAGCCCATCCAGTAGTCGTCGTCTGCGGCGAAACGGGCTCGGGAAAATCGACGCAGCTCCCCAAATTTTGCCTCGAGATGGGACGTGGCATTCGAGGCTGGATCGGCCATACCCAGCCACGCCGGATTGCGGCCCGCAGTATCTCGGCCCGTCTTACCGAAGAACTGGGATCGCAAGGCTCCAAACAAGTTGGCTTCAAGGTCCGATTTCACGATTCAACCGACGATCGCACCTTGGTGAAAGTGATGACCGATGGTGTCTTGCTGGCCGAGACACAAACCGATCGTTTCCTCGATCAGTACGACACACTGATCATCGACGAAGCGCATGAACGCTCGCTGAACATCGATTTTTTGCTTGGCTACTTGCATCGGCTCCTCTACAAACGCAACGACCTGCGGCTGATCATCACCTCGGCCACCATCGATGCCGAGCGGATTGCGGCACACTTTAACCACACAGGAAGTCCCGCCCCGATCGTGCAGGTCTCGGGGCGGAGCTATCCGGTCGAGATTCGTCACGAACCACCAGCCGAAGAACAACTTGAAGGCGCGGAACTCATCACGGCGGTGGCCGATTCCACCGAACGACTGCTGCGTGAAACGCGCGGCGATATCCTTGTGTTTTTGCCTACTGAACGGGATATTCGCATCGCCCATCAAGTGCTGCGGGGCCGAGTCGCCTCGAGTGGTGCGATCGATATTTTGCCACTCTACGCGCGGCTGTCGCTGGCCGATCAGCAGAAAGTTTTTGCAGCGCATGCGAAGCGGCGGATTGTGCTCGCCACCAACGTGGCCGAATCGTCGGTCACGGTTCCCGCCATCACGGCCGTGGTCGATACCGGCACAGCCCGCATCAGCCGCTATTCACCGCGCAGTAAAGTCCAGCGATTACCGATCGAGCGCATCTCGCAAGCATCGGCCAATCAGCGCGCGGGACGTTGCGGTCGCATCGCACCAGGCATTTGCGTTCGGCTCTTCGGCGAGGAAGACTTTCAGTCACGCGATCCTTTCACCTCGCCCGAAATTCAGCGGACCAATCTGGCTGCTGTGCTGCTTCAGTCCCTGGCGCTGGATCTCGGTCCGCTCGAGGAGTTTCCTCTGCTGGATGTGCCGCGAAGCGAGGCGATCCGCGATGGATTCAAAACTCTCTTTGAACTGCAAGCGATCGACGACAAGCGCGAGCTCACTCCGCTGGGTCTCAAACTCGCGCGGCTGCCGGTCGATCCCTCGATCGCGCGAATGCTGCTCGCGGCCAGCGCCGAACATGCGCTGGCCGATGTGCTGATCATCGCAGCAGCGCTCGAGGTGCAAGATCCACGTGACAGGCCCAGCGATAAAGCGCAGGAAGCGAGCGCCGCTCATGCGCAGTGGAGCGACCCCGACAGCGACTTTTTAAGCTGGCTCCATCTGTGGGATTTTCTACACGGTCTCAAAGAGAAACTCTCGCGCGGTCAGCTGCGAATGGCGATGCAGCGAAATTTCCTCTCCGAGCCACGTGTGCGCGAATGGCAGGATGTGCATCGCCAACTACTCGAGATGGCAACCGAGCAAGGCCTGCAGGTGGGCAAACGAATTTCGCCGCAAATTCCGCCCCCCCACGATCACGAAGAGGAATTGCAGCAGCAGCCAACGGGGCGCACTCCGCAGCGTGGTCGTCAACCTGGTCGGGGCTCGAAAAACGAAGCCTCGCGGGTCGAGTCTCCGGCTTACCTGGCGATACATCGCGCACTCCTCACAGGTTTGCTCACGAGCATCGCGCGACGCACCGATACGTCGGAGTATCAAGCCTGCGGCGGTCAAAAATACTTTCTCTGGCCCGGTAGTGGCGTGCAGCACTCACGCCCCGCATGGATCGTTGCGGCCGAACTAGTCGAGACCTCGCGAAAATTTGCGCGAAGCGTCGCCCGTATTCAGCCCGAGTGGCTGGAAGAATTGGCCCTGCATCTCATCAACAAACATTACAGCGACTATCGCTGGAGCGAGAAACGGGGCCAGGCGATGGCGAGCGAGCGACTCGTCCTCGCTGGTCTGACGCTCGCCGCTGATCGACCTGTGCCACTCGCGCCGATCGATCCGAGTGCCGCGCGCGAACTGTTCATCGAGCAAGGTCTCGCAGCAGGTCTGCTGCCGCGTAAGCCAGCGGTGGTGCGCGACAACGAAAAAGTGCTCGAAGAGATCGCTCGACTCGCCGCCAAAACACGACGTCGCGACCTCGTGATCGATCCGCAAAAGCTGGTCGACTTTTACGGGAAAAGATTGCCGCGCGAGGTGATCGATATGAATTCGCTCGAGCGCTGGTGGAACAAAGCCACCAACCTCGAACGTAAAACGCTTCAGCTGACGATGAACGACCTGCTCGACGACGAGATCGAGCGGGATGTGAAAACCAAGTATCCCGACAAACTCGAAGTTCCCGGCGCATCGCTCCCGCTGGCCTATCACTTCGAACCCGGAACCGAGTCCGATGGAGTGACGGTGGAAGTTCCCGCCGCTGCGGTTTCGCACCTCTCGGCAGAGCGTTTGGCATGGCTCGTTCCGGGGCTCTTGGCCGAGAAGATCGAGGCGCTCATTCGGACACTTCCGAAGGATATTCGCCGAAAAATCATCCCCGCGCCCCAGGTCGCGCGCGAGATCGCCAGCACACTTCGTTTCGCTGAAGGTCGACTGCTTCAAGTGCTGGCCACTAAGCTGGCATCGCATACCGGAGATCGAATCGAAGCCGATTCGTTCGATCTCACTCGCCTACCGCCTCACTTGGCGATGAACGTGCGGGTGAAAGATGCGGAAGGGAAGGTGATCACCGCGTCGCGCGAGTGGACCGAAGTGAAAGCTGTCGCAGGACCGGCTGCAGCTGCCGCTGCTCCTGTTGCAACGTCGGGACGCTGGAGCCAGTCGAAGCTCAAGTCGTGGACATTCGGCGACCTGCCGAGCGAGGTCGTCACCACGGCAGGTGGCGTGAAACTCGCACGTTATCCAGCAATTGTCGACGACGGCGACTCCGTTTCACTGCAACTGGCTGAGACACCACTGCAAGCCGAAGCCCTCTCGCGCGGCGGGATGCGCCGCTTCCTTGCGATCGAGCAGAACCGCGAGATTCGTGGCCACGTGAGCTGGCTGCCTCAACTGGCGAAGCTGCGGATGTGGTCGGCGCCGCTCTGCAGCAAGTTTCCTCTCGACGATCAACTTCAGCTGCTGATTGCGAGCCGCGCGCTCGCGATGGGCTATCCCGATTTGCCGCGCTCGGCCGATACGTACAAGCTGCATATCAGCATGGCGACCAAGCATCTTCCAGCAGCAGCGCAAGATGTTGCTAAACTTTTGCCTCTCCTGTTTGAGGCCTACCATCAGGCGCGGCTAGGGATCGAACAGTTCAAATTATCGACAGCTGCTTACGCCTTGGCCGATGTGAAAGCTCAGCTCGCGATGCTGACCCCCGATGGCTTTCTCGCCGCAACCCCTTGGAACTGGCTGCTCCAGTTTCCTCGCTATTTCCAGGGAATTTCGGCTCGTTTGCGAAAACTTCTCGCAGGGGGACTAGCGCGCGACAAGCAAAACTTTGCCGGGGTCGAAAAGCTCCAAAAGTCGTGGAGTGAGCGTGTCGAGCGCGAGCGGGCACAAGGAACTGCGCCAGCAGCACTCGAAGAGTTTCGCTATAGCATCGAAGAGCTGCGTGTATCGCTGTTCGCCCAAGAGCTCGGCACCAGCATCCCGGTTTCGGTGCAGCGACTCGAAAAGAATCTCGCGGCCATCGTCAGCAAACTTTAGACCGGCTGGCTCCTTTCAGACAGTTCATTCGGCAAGCAGTTCTGCAAGATGCACTTCCACTGACTCGGCCAGTTTTGCGGGGTTATAGCCCCCTTCCAGTAGCGACACTACGCGACCTTGCGCATGGACAGCCGCAATCTGTTTGACGATTCGTGTGAGCTCTCCGAAGTGCTCAGCTTCGAGACTAAGCGAGCCAATCGGATCGTCCCGATGAGCATCGAAACCAGCGGATATGAGCACCAGTTCGGGCTTCACACGATCGGCAAAGGCTTGGAGTTCACCGGCGAACTGCGCCAGGAACTCGCGGGGATCGATACCGAACTCGAGCGGCAGATTCTTGTTGAATCCTAGGCCATCGCGCGTCCCTGTTTCATCGGCGGCTCCGGTGCCGGGATAAAACGGCCAGCGATGACTCGAGAAAAACGCTACGCGATCACTTGTGTAAAACATATCCTGCGTGCCGTTGCCGTGATGCACATCCCAGTCGACGATCAGCACCCGATTGAGCCCGAGTTGATCGAGCGCATGAGCCGCTGCCACAGCCACATGATTGAACAGGCAAAAGCCCATCGCGTCGTGGGGTAGTGCATGATGCCCTGGTGGACGATGTAGCAGGAACGCGTTTTTTTCTTCGCCAGCGATCACCCGTTCGACCGCATTACAAGCGGCACCAGAGGCGAGAATCGCAGCGTCGTAGGATCGTGGGCTGAGAACCGTATCAGCCTCAATTCGCCCACCACCGGCAGCGGCGAATTTACGAATCTCATCGATATACAGCGGGTCATGCACACGCGCTAGCTGGTCTATCGTGGCTTGCTTCCATATGGGAAGTGTGCAGCGAGCCGGAAGGGGCGAGGCATCGATCCGCTCTTCGATGGCGACAAGCCGGCGCGGATGCTCGGGATGAGCGCCGGTCATATGCAGGCGAAAGAGTGGATCGCGATAGAGCAGCGTCATGACTCGAACCAAAGCGAGAGGAAGCTTGCCGCTGGTGGCGGCTGGCAAGGGACCTTATTCTAGCGATCTATCGAGGTCGTCGCGCGACGATTTCGCTCCCCGAGTCTTGGGAAACTGTCGCTGGGTGCGATCGGTAGTAGAAGGTAGCGATGAAACTGATTTTGGCGAGCACTTCGAAGTATCGCAAAGAATTGCTCGGACGGCTCGGTATCCCGTTCGAGGCTGTTTCGCCCGTTTGTGATGAAGAATCCTACCTCGCGGTGGGACTGGCGCCACGCGAACTTGCCACCACGCTGGCCACCGCCAAAGCGCTCAGCCTAGCTGCCGAATTTCCAGACGCGGTGATCCTGGGAAGTGATCAAGTGGCGACTATCGACGGCAAGATCCTCGGTAAACCAGGAACCCATGCGCGGGCGATGGAGCAACTCCAACTGATGTCCGGGCGAACGCATCAGCTGATCACCGCCGTGACGATCGCCGCACGCGGGGAACTGTTCGGCTTTTGCGATATCACGCGGCTGACAATGCGGCCCCTTACCGAGGGAGAAATCTCTCGCTATCTCGAAGCGGATCAGCCGCTCGACTGCGCCGGATCGTATAAGCTGGAGTGTCGCGGCATTACGCTGTTTTCAGCGATCGAAAGTCGCGATCACACGGCGATTGTCGGACTTCCGTTGATCGAGGTCACCTCGATACTTCGGTCGCTAGGTTTTACGTTTTGAGTCGCCGGTTTAAGTCACTAGATAATCTCGCCCAAGCAATTTTTCACTCTATCACTGAAGGACTTCACCATGGCTTCGCTGTTTTCACGCCAGGTATTCAGCTCGCTCGCTTTACTTGTGACACTATCGATCGCTGCAGGAGCGTTGATCGCCACGGCAGGTTCCGCCCGCGCCGAGAAGGAAGAGAAAGTGCTGCGTCACATCGTCCTCTACAAATTCAAAGAAGAAGTGACACCTGCACAACTGCAAGAAGTGATTGATGCCTTCTCGGCATTGCCGAGCAAGATCGACACGATCATCGACTTCGAACATGGCCCCAACAACAGCCCCGAAGGGAAGAGCGATGGACTGACCTATGCGTTTGTCGTCACGTTTCGCGATGAAGCGGGGCGAGCCAAGTACCTGACCCATCCAGCACACGACGAATACGTGAAGGTGGTGAAGGATCGTCGCGAGAAGGTCGTGGTGTTCGACTACATGGCACCTGCCAAGTAGTCGATTAACACCAAGGTAAGGCGGCAGATTTCCGCAAGACAACGATATCGGCCAAGAGCTACGGAGAACTCTTGGCCGACATGGAACATGAACGAGTTACAGAGCCTCGCGTTATTTACCAGGTAATGTTTCAAGGAAGGCAAGAATCGCAGCGAGTTCGTCGGCAGTGAGCTTGTCGACGAGACCGGCTGGCATCACGGAGACTTCCCCCTTCTTACGCTGCTCGATCTCTTCCTGCTTGAGGATGATCTGCTCACCCTTGGCATTGCGGATCTCGACTTCATCACCTGCTTCGCGAGTGACGAAACCTTCGATTACGAGGCCATCGACGGTCACGAAGATCTGCGTCTCGAAACCTTGAGCAATCTTGGCGCTCGGCTTGACGATGCTTTCGATCAACTCATGTTTTTTGTAGCGCTGGGTAATGCCGCCGAGGAATGGTCCACGTGGGGTTTCGGTCGGTGAGACGGTGTGGCACTGCACGCAGCTTTGACGTGCAAAGAGTCGCATGCCGAGTTTCGCATCGCCCGATTTCGCCGAAACTTGCGTAATCACTTTTTCGACTTCTTGACCCGCAAGCGTCACACGATTGGCACCATCACCGACCGGGTTGAGGTCGATAGCAAGTTGATCGGCTGCGAGCGTGGCGGCTTTGCGAACCGTTTCGCTGGGGCTCTTCAGCTGCGACGTCACGGCGAGCACATACTGCTCGTTTTTGCTTTGTCCAATCGCAACAAGGGCTGCTTCAGCAGCAGCTTCTTTGGTCCATGCGGCAGTGATCGCCTCACGGGCTTTCGCACGATCTTCGGGGCTCGCTTTGCCATCCGCTTCGATCGCCAGCAGCGTTAAATAGCCGAGTTGCTTGCGTGCTGGTTGATCGGCAGCAGCGAGGGCGAGGGCATCGTGAAGCGAAGCTCGCATCTTGTCACTACGAGCAAATTCGAGGCGAGTTTGCACGAGAGGATCTTGAATCTGACTCACTGAGCCAACCGCATCGAGGGCATCGATCGTGGCTTGCAGATCGCTCGAACCGGTCAGTTTTTTCAGAGCTTTTGCGCGGAGCGGCTGAGCCAGTTTGGCATCCCGCACCACATCGACGAGCAGTCGCGAGGCACCGTCGGGGAGGTCGCTCGCTGCAGTGATGATCTCGGCAGCGGTGGCGAGAAACGCCGGATCATCCTGGGCCAGTTTCACCGCCAATGCGGCCTGCGAAGTGGCTTGAAGTTTGTGCCGCGACATCTCGGCGAGGACAAGGCGCGAGGTCGACGCGTCGCTCTTGGCGGCCAGGTCGGTCAGGGCGGCGATGACGGCCTCGGTCTTCGTCCAAGGCGCCGTCTTGTAATAGGGCCCCGAAGTGTCGGGACGAGTTCCCCACCACTTACCATCCCAAGGAGCTTCCTGAAGTCCCAGGCGAGCGACGGTGCGAATCACGACTGCGCGACGTGCCGGAGATAGATCAGCGGCACCAAGCGTGGTGATTAGCGTGTCGACGAGCGACTCGTCGTGCAACTCTTGCAGCACACGACCAGCGGCGGCTGTGTGTGAATCGGTTCCCTTGAGCAGCGCGCTCAGGGCAACTTCGCGAGCTGCGAGTTTCACGAGACTTCGAATCGCCACATGCTGCACAATCTTGTCGCTATCGGCCAGCTGCGGCGCCAGTGCGGTGGCTAGTCCGACTTCGCCACGGCGAGCAATCGCAATCGCTGCAGCGAGGCGAACGCGTGGATCGGTATCGCCGGCAGCTTTCGTGAAGAGATCGGCAGGAGCAGCTTTGGCGAGCTCGGGATGATCGGCGAGAAAACGAATCGCGTACTCGCGCACTGATTTGTCATCGGCCAGCTTCACGAGGGCAGGAATCGCCTCACTTTTACCCACCTGAGCGAGTGTGCTAATCGCTGCGACACGAACTTCGAGCGCCGCGCTGCTGGAGGCGAGAGCAGCGAGTTTTTCCCGAAGATCTGCAGTGTTTTCTGCGCGACGAACGAGTTCGCGCGAGGCTTCGAGACGATAGACATGCGAGCCCGATGCAAGCTGCTTCACCAGTTCCTCAGTCGATTGATCTCGTGCCGCTTTTACCTTAGCAAGTTCGATCCCTTCGGGACGAATCGCCACGACGTAACCGACGTTCGGATTGCTGTAAGTGAAACCGCCATCGCGCCAGCTGCTGATGTAGATATTGCCTTGACCATCGATATCCATGTCGGTGGGACGAGGAAGCTCGACAAACGGCTCTTGCTCGGCGATGTACGAACTACCGTCGTGCTTGAGTGGATGGCGATAAACAACACTTCGCCCCCAGTCGCAGGTGTATAGAGCACTCGCAAAAGGTGCAGGCAATCGATCGTCGTGGACAAAGAGCGAACCGCAAGGGCTGCCACCTCCGTAGTCGGCCAGCGGCTGAACAATTTCATCGGGAAAATTGATGTAGAGCGAGGGATAGCCATAACGGGCTGTGGGAACGACGTGGCTGAGTCGAACATTCCAGCCGCCACCATCGTTGGTGTTATCGCGGGTGAAACAGTTCAGCAGCGGATCGACTGCGACGTCGTAGATGTTGCGCTGGCCGTACGAAACCATCTCGAGACCGCTTCCATCAGTCCGGACACGCGCTACACCGCCACCATGCAACTGCAGTTCGGTTCCATCCTTCCCTTTTGCATTGAGGAAGCCGTAGTCCCCGACCGCAATGTAGAGCCAGCCATCGATGCCAAGTCGCATTCCATTGGTGGTGTGATCAGCGCCGCGGAACTTCAGATCGAAGCCGAGGCCATCAACGAGTCGCTCTTCGCGATCACTGACGCCGTCACTATTGGTGTCTTCGTAGACCGTGATCGCCGGAGGATGGAGCACATAGACTTTGGTTCCATCAACAACCACGCCGCGCGGGCTATCCATCGAGGCGAAGCTGGTGAATTTGTCGGCCACGCCATCTTGGTTGCTATCGACACACTTGATGACCCGCCCACGATTCGGCTTGGCATCGAGCGAGCCATTTTCGTCGACACCGACATAGACATCACCACTCGCCGATGCTGCAAGACAGGTGGGATAACCGACGTCGGGAGGAGCAGCAAACAGCGTGACTTGAAAGCCATCGGGAGCCTTGATGCCAGCGAGCAGATTCTTGCCGCCGGTAACAATCGAGCGCGGCTGTGTGCTCGCGCTGATGGTGGTCTTCACCAGCTCTTTGCTGTGGACCTGAAACTCGTACAAGCTGCACCAAGCGCCGGGCGATGAGCCGGAGATGGTGACCCGCAGATAGCGAGTGTTGGGGCGATTGAATTTGTGCTCGCAATCTTGTGGCTTGGGATCTTTCGAAGTGGCGTCGACCACTTTTTCCCACGTTTTGCCATCGGTCGAAGCTTCTACGATGTACTCATAAGCACGCTCGTTCATTTCCCACGTGATGCTGCAGCCGTTCACCTCTTGCGGTTCGCCGAGGTCGACCATTAGCCACTGCGGGACCGAAGCGCCATCGGCACACCAGCGTGTGGAGAGATCGCCGTCCAGCGCCTTCGCGGGGAGATGATTCACCGAATTATCTTGCTGATGCGAGGAAGCGGTCGCTGTTTTCCCTGCAGCCAAGTTCTTGGGAATCATCACTTCCTTCGTAGCACCACCTTTGGCCGGTGTTGGCGTTCCCATCGGGCCTTTGGGGGTCTTGGCGGTGGGATCAGGCACATGATCGAACTTGGGCTCTTTCGACGGAACCAGATATTCGGGGCTGAGTTTGTCGCAAGCCCAGAGCAAGCCACGCGTCATGTAGTTCAGAAAGACTGGGTCGCTGTGCTCTTCGTTATGGTGGCCAATCGTGGTGCCGAACACACGTGTGCCGTGATAGTCGTTGGTCCAGATCACCGTTTCGTTGTTCTTGGTATCGCGGCTGAGGGCATGCGCGAGTGGCTTCGCCGTCGGCCAGAGCTTCTTGATGATGTAGAGCTCTCCCTTGGGTGTCGACCATTTGTCGCCAAAACCTTCCATCACAGGATGCTTAGGCTCGAGGTTGATGACGTCGAAGGGATAGTTCGCGCCGTGACCATGCGAGGTGACACCGAGGAATTCGAACCAGGCGTCGGTTTTGTCGCGATAGCAGTGCATAGCGCAGTGGACCACCACCGCCGGCACCCCTTCGCGATGGGCTTTCAGAATGCGCGCGGTCCACGAGGGATCGGTGACACCGGCAAAGCACTCGTTGTGCACCACGACGTCGAAACCTTCGTACCACTTCTCATTTTCGTAGAACGGGATCTGCGTGTCGGTGGTCGACCCACCTTGATGCACGATGGTCCAGTCGACCAACGCGCGCTCGGAAATGCCTGCTGGCAGAATTTTCTTCTGCTGGGTGTAGTCGTGGCAGCAGCCGCCGGTGATGAGTAGAGCGCGAATCGGTTTCACACTCTTGGCGGGCTCTTCGGCGTGCGAGAGCATCGGAAGCAGGAGCGCGACCAGAGCGATCGCCGTGCGAAGCAAGTTACGTGAATTCATGGCGAAATTTTGCATGGGCAGAGGTGTGCAATCGGAACAAAAAACGGCGACGACCAAGCGCGTCACATTCCCATCAGGAAAGGGAAAGCTGTTCGGCTCAAGCAGGCGACTAGTGGGTGGGAACTTGTTGCCGCCCAGGTTTGGCGACAGAATCGGCGGGCATCAACTCCGCGCACTGAAGCGGATTCGATGGTAGCCCTCTAGTGTGGTTCACTAGCGGAGCGCTGTAAAGAGAACGCCCCTTCGTGCATCTCCCCCGGAAATACGTTTATGTCGCAGTGGCTCTTGATCGTGTCGGCGCTCGTTGCTGGGCTGTTGATTCCGCTGCAAGTCCGCGTGAACGCCAGCTTGGGGAAAGAACTCAACCATCCAGCGATGGCGGGGCTGATGTCGTTTATCGTCGGAACTGCTGTGATGCTCGCCGTTTGCGCCATGCTGATTGCGGGGAGCAAAGCGTCGGCTCCCGACGTCAAACAGATGGCCGGATTTCCGATTTGGATTTGGGCGGGTGGTTTGCTCGGGGCAATTTTCGTAACCTCGAACATCGTTCTGGCTCCCCGCCTCGGAACCTCGGTGATGATCTGCTCGATCGTCGCCGGTCAGCTGATTGGCTCGATCACGATCGATCATTTTGGGCTCATCGGGGCCAAAACCATCCCGATCTCGATCCCTCGCATCATCGGTGCCGTCATGCTGATCTCCGCCGTGTTGATCATCCAGTTCGGCGACCAGTGGACCCGAAAACAGGCCGCAAACTCTTCCGCAGCCTTATCTTCGGGCAATTCTGGCAGCGCGGGCGGCAACTGATCCTCGAGAAAGTCGATTTTCTTCTCGCATCAATAAGCCAATGTCGATAGATTAAGGCAGTCGTCATTACCACCCAAAGTGGTTTGCGGACTCCTGCCTCGCCTTGCCCGCCCATCATCCCCCAAGCTTCGACCGCCACTGTCGACCACTCGACTCGCTGCGGCCGACCGCCTTTTGGAGGCTCGCCTCGCTTATGCTCAGCATCACCGGACAGCCCAAACGCCTTTGCCAAGGCATGACGCGACGCGAAGCACTCACCATTGGTGCTCTCGGTATGTCGGGGCTCACCCTGGCCGATCTGCTTCGCGCAGAAGAGGCTGCTGGCGTGGGTAAATCGCACAAAGCAGTGATCATGATCTACTTGTGTGGAGCCCCACCCCACCAAGACATGTTCGACCTGAAGCCCGATGCTCCGGCCGAAATTCGTGGCGAGTTCAACCCGATCGACACCAATGTCCCCGGCATTCAAATCTGCGAGCACATGCCGCAGATGGCCAAAATCATGGACAAACTGGTCCCCATTCGGACCGTGGTCGGATCACCCAACGGCAATCACGACTCCTTTATCTGCTACACCGGCCGCTCGTTCGAACGTCAGCCCGCCGGTGGTTGGCCCTCGCTCGGCAGTGTGGTTTCGAAGCTCAAAGGCCCCGCCAATCCGAGCGTGCCACCGTTTGTCGGACTCTCGCCTCGCGCTGGTCATCCACCCTACGGTTCACCTGGGCATCCCGGTTTCATGGGGCCCTCGCATTCGGCATTTCGGCCCAATGGCGAAGGTGCTGCCGATCTGCTGCTGAACGGCATTTCGGCCGATCGACTGCAAGATCGTCGTCAACTTTTGGGAAGCTTCGATCGACTGCGACGCGACCTCGATAACAGCGGAATGCTCTCGGGGGTCGACACCTTCACCTCGCAGGCACTCGGTGTCCTTACGAGCAGCCGTCTGGCCGATGCCCTCGATCTTTCGAAGGAAGATCCGAAAGTTCGCGAGCGCTATGGCAAGGGTGATCCACGCAACTATGGCGACGGTGCACCACGCAACCTCGAACACTTTTTGATGGCTCGACGCTTGGTGGAAGCAGGCGCTCGCGTCGTCACGCTGAACTTCGGACGCTGGGATTTCCACAGCAATAACTTCTCGGAGTTCAAGAACACGCACGGCCCTCAGTTCGATCAAGGCTTCAGCGCTTTGGTGGAAGATCTGCATGCTCGAGGCATGGACAAAGATGTTTCCGTCGTTGCCTGGGGCGAGTTTGGCCGCACCCCGATCATCAACAAAGATGGTGGCCGCGATCATTGGCCTCAAGTCGGCTGTGCCGTGCTGGCAGGTGGTGGCATGAAGACCGGTCAAGTGATTGGAACCACCGACAAAATCGCGGGCGAACCGACTTCGCGCCCCGTCCACTTCGGCGAAGTCTTGGCCACCCTTTATCACCGCCTCGGAATCAACCCCGAATCGACCGTCAACGATCTCAGCGGGCGCCCTCAGTACCTCGTCGATCACCACCCCGTGATGCCTGAGTTGGTGTAACGAGTAGCTGGCAGCAGACTCACCCATCGAGGAGCTGTTGCCACCAGTAGGCTGGCAATTACCCCGCTATTAGTGCTGAAAAAATCTTGCTGCCGAATGTCAGATTTGTTTGAGTTCGGCCGCTAGCTCACACTAGAATGCGTCCGCTATCAGCTCGCAAAACAGTCGTGGACATTCCAGCGACTGGTGAGAGTTCTGGTGGCTGAAAGCGTTTGCTATGCAAGCCTCCGTACTCGACGCCCTCTATCCCATTTTGGAGCTCACGTGGGGTTGGCTCGATAAGCTCGAATCAAGCGAGCCGGTCTTCACCGATCTCGATTTCACACCCGCTTTGCAGCAAGCGCTGGCAGGTAAATCGGTCGATCCACTTGTCATCGACGAGCTGGCGCAAGTGCTGCAGCGGACAGTCAGTCGCGAAACTTTGACAAAGTCGATTGCAACGCATTTTGCCGACTCACCGCGGCAAGCCACACTCCTGCGAACGGCCTACGAAGCTGCCATTCGGGCCGAGATCGAGCATGCCCAAACTCAAGTCGGTCCGCTCCTCGGAAATCTGATTGCTATCGATCATGGACTCGATCCCGAAGCAGCTTTCGACGAGCGTCAGCTAGGCATTCGCTACGCCATTGTCTGCTGGATTGACGACCTTTTGAGCAACGCCAGTACTCGCTGGCAATTGCGCTGGATCGAGATGCCGCTCGAAGGGATGTTCTTCGGGGCCCCTGCTCGCGCAGAACGATTCTGGGAGCAAGCTCAGCTGACCGAATCCCTGCGTCACTTCGAGGCGCTCGAGGTTTACCTCCTGTGCGTCGACCTCGGTTTTGGTTCCACCTTCCCGGTCGAACTCATTCCCGATGGACGCGAACCTCCCGCGCGCTGGACACGCCGCGTCCGTGCTCTCGTCGATGGCTCGTCCCAAATACATCTTCCCGAGGAACAAACGTTTCCCGGGGGCGAAATTCTGATTCGTCATTGCGAGCATTCGCGGCGGTAAGGGCTCACACTCTGATCCCCTTGAAACATTAAAGTCCGTTCCGCTCGATTCACGCGACTCAACACTCTTTTGCGTTTTCTTCCGCACTGGCTGCATGATCCAACTGATTGAACTCATCCATGGCTGCTTCGACTTCTCCGGCGACCTCCTCCCCCATTCCCAGCAAATCAATCTCGCTCGATAGCGAATGGAAAACAGCCCTCGAAACGCTGGAGCAGCAAGGGCGCTCCATCACGGACTGCCATCTGTTCCTCATCCTAGGAATCGAGCGGAACTCCATCGTCAGTTTGATGGCTTCGGCCGACCTCACGGTCGATCAGCCAGTCGCTGAGAACCCCGCAACTCGATTCACCATTGCCACCGGACATCGCAAATCGGCCAATCATGCACACTACCTGTTCTGGCATGGAAACAGCGAAGCGTCCGCCGAAGATGCAACTGCCGATTTGCGACAACTTGGCAAATTGCTCCGCCGCTCGCGCGGAAAATTGCCTGCGGCTAGTGGGGTCGCAGTTTGGATTGCTGGGGAATCTTTGTGGAGCAATGCCGGTGCAGAACCTTCCACAGATCGACGACGACTGAAGAACGACTTTCGACTGGAACTCATCGCGCTACGCGAAACACTGCAGGTGAACTGCTGGCTAGCAATAGTGCTCTACGGCCTTGAAAGCTATCGCGGCGGACCTGTTCTGGCGAAGCGATCGACTTCAGAACTACGGGCAAATTGCCTCGGATATGAGTGGGTGATTCCTCGTCTATCATCGACCAAGCAGGCTATCGAGTTCTTATCGGAATCGCTCGAAAACCTCTTCTGTGTCGAGTTACCGAATCAAATCCATCAAAGTTTGATTGGTCCCGAAGAGGCAATTACGGGTGAAGCGATCGATGTCCGCAACCGTGCGCTCATTGCCCTCTCGATCAAGATTCGTGGTATCGCCGAGAAACGCTCGCTTCTCGCCAAAACGGGACTAGCCTTTCATGCCATCAGCGAAGAACTTGGCGATACATCGCTCGGCTGTTTTGTTGCGATGATCGGCGAAACTTCCGAGCGACAAGCGTTTGTTCCTGGCGTGTTTCGCTTGCTTCGTAGCCATGCCCCTCAAGCCAAATCGCTCGCTCCTTCGATAGCCACTTCGCAGCCACCAGCACCTCCTGCTGGGCGACGCTGGTGGCTCTATGTGGTTGCTGCCATCGCTTTGATGCTGCTGCTGGGCATCGGAGGCTGTTTGCTTTTCAGCGACGGTACCGAACCGGTGGTGCCGCCCCATCCCTATGCTGGCGAATGGAGGAACCTCAACATCCAGCCGGGATCGATTCAGCGTCTTTCGATCGAAGAAGAGAACGGCGTATTTGCGGTTTCGATCTGGGAAGAGATGTCGACCGGAGCCGTCGCTGGCGAGATAGCAACCAATGTTCGCTGGGAAGAGAGCTCGCTGAAGTTCTCGTCGAACAAACGCTCGCCGAGTGGTGCGGTGCGACGAGAGTTCGTTTGCACGCTAGACAATAGGCGAATGAACTGCCTGGTTTCAGCCGAAGGGGAAACAAGATCTCTTGAGCGACTTAACGAGGACGGGACCGTCAGCCGCGTGTTGATCGGCGGGGGTGTGATGCAGTTTCGCTTGGAGCTGGAGCGTCAGCCGTGAACCGGCTCGTGGGTCCGAGCTGAAAACATCAAGCATCGCCCCCAGCAAGAGCGCTCGAGCAGTGGCCACTCGGGGACTTGAACCCCGACGCCTTGCGGCACAGGAACCTAAATCCTGCGTGTCTGCCAATTTCACCAAGTGGCCATGGGAGGGAGTGTCGTCTGGCCGAATCTGGCTGATGCCAGAAATCGGGAAAAATCTTCCGAATCACCCCAAGATCGAAGTTTAACCAACGAATCGCCTTCAGGCTACGGGCGGCTAGCATCCGAAAATGATGCCAACTCACCACGCGACCTTTCTCGAGAGCCTCTTTGTCAGGAATGGTCGCATCGCTGCAGTTCCAGGTTCGCCCGATAGCCCCCGATCTTGCCGGTCGAGTCCAAAATCGAGGTGAAATTCAAGGTTTTTCCGCTGCGAAAAAAGTGACAACTTCGATTTGACCTGGCCCCGCCACTTCACCAAACTACATCCATCCTTCCTTTGGCAAACGGAATACTTCGATGAACGCCCTCGTACTGAAACGTCTGGCCAAGTCCCGCAGCCTTGCCCTGCTTTGCGTTTTGGTACTGGTGGCCTCGACAGCCGCCGAGGAACGGACCTGGACCTCCGCCGATGGCCGCACGATGCAGGCCGAGTTTGTGCGCTCGAGCGGCGACGATGTCACGTTCATTTTCCAAGGGAAAGAGATCACTTTACCGATCACCCGGTTTTCCGAGGAGGATCAGCAGGTGATCCGCGATTTGGCCTCTGGAACCACCACGCCAGCCGGTGATTCGAGCGACGACGACGAGGCCTCGAGCACGAAAAAGCCGAAGTCGACGACTGCCACGTCGCGCGAATGGACCGACACGCAAGGAAATAAGCTGACGGCCAAGTTCTTGCGTGTCGTAGGTCCCGAGGTGGTGCTGCAGCGTGCCTCGCGCGTGACCAAGATCCCGTTTATTAACCTTAGTCCCGACGACCGAGCTTACGTGCGGCAGATGCTCGCCGATCGCGGCGACGAAGCTGCCCTCGCTGCTCTTCCAGCCGAGAACTCGATTGGTGGCGCGGGGGGAATCGATCCGGGCATGAACCCTGGTGTTAATCCCGGTGCAATTCCAGGAGCCCCCAGTTTCCCTGGTGTTCCCAGTGTGCCTGGTCCTGGAGCGATGCCCGGCCCTGGCGGAATCCCTGGCCCGGGTGTTGGCCCAGGCTTTACACCGCCACCGTTGCCACTGACCCCAAACTTCGATCCAGCGCCGATTGCCCCGATGCCGAATCCCGACGGCAGCATCCCCGGCGTCGTTCCTCCCACAACACCCTCGTTCACGCCACCTCCGTTTGAAATGCCTACGCGGCCTGAGGAAAGTTCGTCGATTCCAAGCGGAAATCCAGGGTTCAGCCCACCTCCTTACACGCCGCCCGCTCCTTATACACCTCCCAGCGGGCTCTCGTCGGGAAGTCCACCGTCGATGCCCCCCTCGAACTTCAGTCCACCGAGCATGCCTACCCCGGTGATGCCAGCACCTTATGGCAGCCCGATGTCGCCCGGCATGAATGAATCGACGGACGACTTGGAAGTGAAGGCGATGCAAGAACGCTACAAGGACTACCCGATCGTTTTTGTAGTTATGCGACACGGTCGCGAGCAGGGTGTGTGCACCAAGTGCCTCACTCCGGCCGAGGTGGACCTTAACAAGAATCAGACGAAGGGGAGCAAATGCAAGAGTTGCGGTGCCGAGTGGTGGGACGCGCACACCGCCGATTTTTGGATCGATAGCGGCATCCCTTCCTGGGTGGTCTACGCCGGGATGTTTGCTGGCATCGGTATCGTCGCCGTGATTGGCATCGGAATGCGGCTGGCGAATTGGTCGCGCGAGCCCGAAACCAGAACGTACTAAACGTACCTGACAGACTGGCTCACTATCAGTTGATTGCTGTCAGTCGATCGCAGTTTTCTCCCCTGAGGCTCTCTCCCAGCTGCGATCGCGTCCCCAGCCAAGGCTGCTTTTTGAGGGGGTAGCTCCCTGACCGGTAGTCACCGGCGACGCTTCCCCTACAAGAGCGACCAAAGAACCACCCTGAGTGGGTAAATTTTCGCCAATAGCTGAGTTAATTCTGTTGACTCGGCCTCTGAAAATAGTCACCATTGGGGATATTCACCACCCATATACTATGTAGAAGTGCGTGCGCGTATGAAACGCCCCAACCTAGCCAATCGACTGCTTTGCGTGTCGCTACACCTGGTGTTGGTTATTTTGTGGGCTGGCTTGGCCTCGGCTCAGGAGCGTATCTGGACCGGCGCCGATGGCCGGAACATGCGCGGCACTTTCGTGAGACAAGAAGGGGATCAAGTCACGTTCTTGACCCAGGGGAAGTTCGTCACGCTGCCGATTTCGAAGTTCGCCCCTGCCGACCAGCAAATCATTCGCGATCTCGCCGAGGGGAAAGAAGCTCCGCCCCAAAACGATTCATCCTCGCCGGGGACTGCTAGTGGGTCGGCCCAAGAGTTCGATCCGTTTGGTCCCCCTAAATCGGCGTCCCACACCGACTCGCCACCTAAAGCGGGCGGCGGCAGCCGTCCCACCGGTGGCAAGTCGACTCCAGGTGAAGCAGTGGCACGCGACTGGACCGATGTGCAAGGGAACACCGTGAACGGTAAGTTCCTGCGGATAGTGGGGTCGGATGTGGTGCTGCAACGTGCTTCGCGTGTCTCGAAGGTTTCGTTCGTCCTCTTGTCGGTCGATGATCGGGAGTATGTGCGCCAGCTTCTCGCCGCACGGGGTGACACCATTTCGCTCGACTCGCTCCCAACCGAAGAAATGATCGCCAACCTTGGCAAGCCCAAAGACCCACTGGCACAGCCGGGAGGCGCGCTCGTTCCGGGGGATCCCCGCACGATGCCAGCTCAACCTCTCCCCGATGTGGCCCCGGCTTTCGTTCCGAACACGCCCGGTTTTGAGCCTTCGCCAGGAGATTTCGGTGCCGCTCGTTCGGAGGCTGCTCCCGCAGCAAGCCCGGAAGCGAGTGGCTTTGCGCCCCCTCCTTTTTCACAGCCCGATTTCGGACCGCCACCCTACTTACCTCCTGAGAACAATCCCTCACCAGCCTCGACTTATCCCTCCAGCCCGCCGATGAATCCTGCGACTGGAATGCCCAGCTATACGCCGAGCAGTCCACCGTCGTTTCCACAGCCTTCTTCTCCGCAGCCATCCTATCCTCAGCCGAGCGTGCCTTCGTATAGTCCGCCAGTTCCGTCTTACACACCGCCGGGCTACTCTCCTCCCTCACTTCCGGCGGCGCAAAACTATCCCAGCACCGATTATCCCGGGTCCCCTTACAAGAGTGTTCCGACGCAGTCGATGCCGAGCGGTCTGGCCAGCATTCCGAATCCCGTGGGCTCCCTTCCTTCCGTGCTCGCCCCTCCAGCGACGAGATTTTCCACCTCGCCGCCAACACGCCAACCCGATCCACCGAAAACAGTCTATGCCCAGGTGATCTACGATGGTCGTACCAGTGCGCGACAAGGGCTTTGCAGTGCCTGTCGCGGAGGACTCGACCTCAAGCAGAAAGGGAGCGATCTCTACTACGAGGGGAGCCGCTGTCCCCATTGCCACGAACTCTTTTGGGACGATCACGAGATAAGATTCGTCCAGCGGTACGGCAAATACTTTCCCGGGGAAAAAACCTTCGGTTTTCTCGCGGTCGCCCTCATCGGCTCGGGCATTCTGGGAATGATCTACTACGGGATTCGCTCCGTCCTGTTTCCCTCGCGAGGAAGGTAGATTGCTCGCTGCAATGTCCGGCCCGCAGCAGCGTCTGCGAGAGATTCTCGCGGCTGCGGCGACTTCTCATCTCTATCAGAAGCAACTCCGGGCCCGGGGCAATCTTCCGCGAACTTCAGCCTCGATCTTGCAGAGGAGGACTCCCACCGCGCACAATGCTGCGCCGTAGCGTGAGGCCCCGTCACTCGAGCGCCCAGGAGCCAGCACTCCATTGAACACCGGTTCCCCGTCACCTGCCGTCGAACTGCGCCGCGTCACACGTCGCTTTGGAAGTCGCGTCGTCCTTTCGGAAGTCAATCTCACCATTGCCCGAGGGGAAGTGTTTGTTCTGCTCGGAAGAAGCGGAAGTGGTAAAAGTACACTTCTGAAACTGATTTCGGGGATCGATCAGCCCGACGAAGGGGAAGTGCTGCTCGGGGGGGAACTGGCCAATCATCTGCCGCCGCATCAGCGTCCGGTGCATACGGTTTTTCAGAACTACGCACTCTTTCCCCATCTCGATGTCGCGGGAAATGTGGCGTTTCCTCTCTCTGTGGCGGGCGTTAGTCCTGCTGAGCAAAAACGCCGCGTTCACGAAGCGCTCAACTGGGTGCAGCTGGCCGGCGATGCTACGCGCCGCATCGATACCCTTTCGGGCGGTGAACGACAGCGGGTGGCTCTCGCGCGAGCCTTAGTGAACCTTCCCCAGTGTGTGCTGCTCGACGAGCCTCTCTCGGCACTCGATCCGCATCTTCGACTCGCCACCTTGCTGCTGCTCGACGACCTGCAGCAGCGTCTTTCGACCACCTATCTCTACATCACGCACGACCGCGATGAGGCGATGCGAATCGGAGATCGGCTGGGGGTGCTTCATCGGGGTCGACTGGTCCAGGTGGGATCGCCCGAGGATCTGTACTTGAGTCCGCAGACTCCCTACGTGGCATCGTTCTTGGGACGGATTAACTGGATTGAGACCCATCTGCAGAAGAGCGGCGCGGGGCCGAGCATTACCCTTGGTGGCGCGACGATTCCTGTCGATCGTACGAAGGCCGAGCAACTTCCCGAACATCTGCTGGCTGGCATTCGTCCCGACGATTTGCGCGTCGATCAGCATGGCCCGATCGAGGCAACAGTGGTCAGCGAGCAATTCGCCGGACATGTGCATACGGTTGTGTTGCGACTCGATGACGGCACACGTTTGGAAATGCAAACGCGAGAAGAGCCACCAACACCCGGCTCGCGAGTACGGCTGTCGTGGGAGCCAGCGGCGCTCCATCTGTTTCCTTATGTGGCGGAGCCCGATGCATGAAAAACATCCTTGCTTCGTCCGGGGGACTGCGCCGCGCGTTGGCACTTCCCGCGACACTGTACATGCTCTTGGGCTTCGTCGTACCTCTGGTGGCTGTGCTTGGTTACTCGCTTCTGGCACGCGACTTTCCTCTCGGTGTGCTCCCCGAATTTTCGAGCACAGCCTGGGAAACAGCTACCGACTCGATTTCGCTCCGGATCATCGCGCGCTCGCTCGTTGTGGCACTGGCGGTCACACTCTCGGTCCTCGCCATCTGCTATCCCGCTGCGATGGCGATCATGAACCTGCCTCGTCACTGGCGACAAATGCTCCTGCTTGCGACGAGCTTTCCACTCATCACCTCGGTGCTGCTCCGTACCTATGGCTGGATGAATTTGATTCCACTTGAGTGGCAAGGGACCTACACCGCTGTAGTGATCGTTGTCGCAGCGAATTATCTCCCTCTGATGCTGCTGCCACTCACGCGTGCCTTCGAGCGACTCGATCCGAACATCCTTTCCGCAGCCCGCGATCTTGGCGCGACTCCGTGGCAAGCGTTTTGGCGTGTCACCTGGCCACTCACGCGCGGCGGGAGGTGGGCAGGTGCGATCTTGGTGTTTGTGCCATCGCTCGGCGAGTATGTCGTGCCGCATTTCATCGGGCAAGGGAAAGTGACTCTCCTCGGAATCGCCGTGAAACAAGCGTTTGACGAGCGCAACTGGCCCTTGGCCGCCGCCTATTCCGCGATCCTCACCGGCATGGTACTGCTGCCGACGATCATCACGATGGTGCTGACTGCGCTCAAATCGCGCTCGCCAGTGGCCCCCATCGCAGCTGCTAGACGAACCACCCCTGAGACTTCTCCTCAGTCAGGAGCCGCCGCATGAAAGGAGAACGCGATACACTCGTCCTCCTCGCGCGCCGACTTTGCCAACTGGCAATGGTCGTGGTGCTGCTGGCGATGTACGCGCCAGTGGTGATGACGATCGTCTACTCGTTTAACGACTCTCGCTTCGGCAGTGTCTTCACACGATTCTCGCTCGCCGGATATCAGCGCCTGTTTGAGGAATCGGAATTGTGGATCGCTCTTCGCACCAGCGTGCTGCTCGGTGCTGCTGTGAGTAGTTTGTCGGTAGTCTTCGGTTCGCTCGCCGCGTGGGGGCTCAAAAAATGGAAGCCCACCTCACAGCAAGCAGCCTCGGGACTTCTGGCCCTGCCACTAGTAACGCCCGACATGATCACCGGCATCTCGCTCGCTCTCGCCTTTCAAGCAATTGCTCTCGATCGTGGCTACTTCACGCTGCTGCTCGCACATGGCGTGTTTGGCATCGGCTATGCCTTTGTGGTGATGCAAAGTGCGATCGCCGACTTCGACGAAAACCTCTACGCCGCGGCTATCGATCTCGGCGCTACACCGTGGCAAGCCACGCGACGCGTCATCATTCCACTACTGCTACCGAGCCTTGCAGTGGCCTGGCTCCTGGTATTTGCAATCTCGCTCGACGATGTGCTGATTACGCTGCTCACCAAAGGGGTCGGCACCGACACCCTTCCGATGGAAATTTTTAGCCGCATGCGGTTTGGATTGCGGAGCGATACCAACGCCCTTTTCACGGTGATGCTCCTGGTGGTGTTCTTCGTTGCGCTCGGTGCCAGCCGGATGTTTCGTGGCAAATTGGTGGGAGAAACTCGATGAACTCACCGCAGCCAAGCACGCATCGTAAGCGCGAGCAGCTCCATCGGCGCGAGTTTGGGCGTCGATCGTTTGCGCTATCGATGGCCGCCGCCGGGGCACTGACACTCGGCACTGGCTGTAACCGTGAAACGAACGAAAGGCGGCATCGACTCCATGTGTTCAACTGGAGTGACTATATCGATCCCGATGTGCTCGCCGAATTCGAAGCAACCCACGACGCGCTCGTGGTCTACGACAACTATGCCAGTGAAACCGAACTCGAAAGTCGGCTGGTGACTGGCTCGAGCGGCTACGACGTCGTTTTTCCATCCGACCGCACCATGGACCTGCTGATCTCGCGCAAGCTGGTGGAGCCCCTTGATTACGCGCGACTGACGAACGCCTCGCACCTCGACCCGCGTTTCTTGGGACACGAATTCGACCTCCAGAACGAATTCAGTTTGCCCTATTTTTGGGGAACTGTGGCGGTGGCAATTCGCGACGATTTCGTCAGCGAGAAGGTTGTCGACTTCGCGCCGCTGTTCGACCCAAAGTATCGCAGCCGCATCGTGGCACTTGATGACGCAGAAAACATGGTCGCCGTGGCGCTGCTGCATCTAGGTCTGCCGATGAACTCGACCGATCCCGAGCATTTGCGTTTGGCGGGAAAACTACTCAAGTCGCAAGTGCCACTCGTACAGGCCTACACCTCCGATGCTTACAAAGAAAAGCTGATCGCTGGCGATGCCTGGGTGGCAGTGGGGTGGAATGGCGATCTGCGGCAAGCGGCCGATGAAGAGCCCCACATCCAAGTGATCAATCGCGCCCAAGGGACGATGGTCTGGCTCGACAGCATGGTGATCCCGAGCGGCGCCCCTCACGCGGAACTGGCCCACGAGCTGATCAACTTTTTACTCGATCCGGCGATCGCTGCCCGTAACGCTGAGTTCGTTCATTTCGGCAGCCCCAACACAGCAGCGCGAGCTCTGCTTCCCGATGAGCTGAAGAACGATACTGCCATCTATCCACCCGACGACGTGATTGCCAAGAGCGTCTATTTGAAATCGCGCGGCGCGGGGATTGTGCCGGTCGAACAAGTGTGGCGCGAGGTACGCTCGTAGCGCAAAAAAATCCCTCGACTCAGCCGAACTAAGTCGAGGGATTGTGGTGGATGTTACGGATCAGCCGTAGCTGATTTTCATTCTGCTCTAGGCCCAGGTCGATTCGTCGCCAAAGGCTGCATCGACAGCGTGCTCGTACTGCTGCATCGCTGGGTCGGCAGGTTCACCTTCCGCAGCAGCCAGGTTCAGCCCAAAACCGGTGGCTGTCCCGTCGAGACGAATCATGATGTTGCCCGAGTGCGTGGTTCCCAGGATGCGGAAGCGAGGTGCCGAGGCACTTCCTGTCTGTGGAGCCTGATAGATCGTCGTCGGCGAACCGCCGTTGACCGTCAGGATGCCCGAAGCACGATCGGCACTCAGCTGGAAGGTGATCTCTTCGAGACCGCTCCAACCTTGCATCTTATAGAACCAAGTGGTGTTGCCACTGATATCGAATTCGAACACCACTCCGTTGCTACCCGAGGAAGCGAGCATCTCTGCATAGAGACCTGCGGGGCTTGTGAGAGCCAGCGGATCGATACCCTTCTCGCCGAACAGGTGACCGTTCGAGCCGCCGATGATACCCAGGATTGGTAGCGACAGAGCGATCTTGTCGTTCGCCAGCGTGAGAGCTCCACCGTTGCCGGCAGTTTCAGCACCATCGGCGAGGCTGGCAGGCTGCAGCTGTTCGATGTGGTAACTACCTGGGAGAACATCTTCAAACAAGTAGTAGCCATTCTCATCGGTCAGGACATAGCCGGTGCTGACCGAGTTCCCCTGGAAGTCGGTACCGACGATTCGGACCTTCGCCCCCGCGATACCCGACTCTGCTGGGTCGAGTCCGCCATCCTTGTCGGCATCGTAGTAGACACGTCCCGTGACATCGGTGGTGCGGAACGAAACGACGCTCACATTCACCTGAGCCACGACCTGAGCAGTGCCGTCGGAAACGGTATAGAAGAAGCTGTCCGGTCCTTCATAGCCAGCAGCGGGCGTGTAGAGAATTCCCTTCGTACCGCTGATCGTGACGGTGCCACCAGCAATCGTGGTGATCGAGTTCGACGCCGAAACCACATTAGTGGTGCTGAGTCCCACGACCGTGAGGTTATTGTTTTCGACGTCAGTATCAGCTGCCGTGACGATGATGAAATCTTGGTCGGCGATATCCTTCACTGCCAAGATGCTCTTGTTAGTGACAACAGGGGCATCGTTCACCGGAGTAACAGTGATTGTTACTGTGGTGGGTGGTGAGAAGAGGACACCATCGCTCACGCGATAGGTGAAGGTGGCCGTGCCGTTGAAGTTAGTAGCTGGGGTGTAGGTGAACGTCCCATTTCCATTCAGCGTGAGCGAGCCACTGGTGGGGCCACTCACAAGCAAAGTGGTCAGCGAGGTGTTCACGCTTTCAGGATCGGTGTCGTTAGCCAGCAGCGTGGGAAGCAAGCCAGCACCAGGAACGATCAGAGCCGTATCTTCCGCCGTGGTGTACGAATCGGGATTGGCGGTCGGTGGATCGTTGACGTCGGTCACCAGGATATTCACCGTGGTGATGGCCGAGAATGCCGTTCCATCCGAAGCACGATAGGTGAAGCTATCGGTACCTAGAAAGCCGTTGTTCGGCGTGTAGGTGAAGCTACCGTTGGCATTGAAATTCAACGTGCCGTTGGAGGTACTGCTCTGGAGCTGAGCCGTCAGAGGCGAACCTTCCACGGTGTCGACGTCGTTCCCCAGCACGCCCGGAGCGGCCACAGTGAGGGTCGCACGTTCTTCCACCACATAGTTGTCGGTGGTGGCGGTCGGTGCATCGTTGACCGGCGTGACGTTGATCGTCACCGTGACTGGGGCCGAGTACTTGTCGCCATCGAAAGCACGGTACGTGAAGCTGTCAGGACCGTTCAGGTTCAGCGTTGGGACGTAGGTGAAAGTTCCATCTGCTTCGTTGAAGGTCAGCGTGCCACGTGTGGTCGTGGTGAGCAGATCAGCGGTCAGAGGGTCGTTTTCCACATCGGTGTCGTTCGCGAGGACCGAAGGGAATGCGATCGTGCCGTTGACGTTGAGGGTCGTATCTTCGAGCGTGGTGTACGAGTCGACAACTCCCACCGGGGCATCGTTCACAGCGGCAATGAAAATCGAAACCGTCGCCACGTTCGAGGTGATCACTCCGTCGCTCACGGTGTAGCTGAACTCATCGACGCCGTTGTAGTTGCTGTTGGGCGTGTAGGTGAAGGAACCGTTGGGGTTCCAGCTCAGCGTGCCGTTGGTTGGGAGTTGGGTCACAGTTACCGAGAGATTGTCGCCATCGACATCTTCGTCGTTCGCGATGAGGGTGTCCAAGTTTCCAGAGCCTGGGACGATCAGCGTCGTGTCTTCGTCGATGAAGTAGCTATCGTCGATAGCAACTGGAGCATCGTTCACGTTGGTGACAGTGAGGGTGACGATCGCCGTAACAGGAATGCTCCCTGGCTTGTCGTCGGTCATCGTGTAGCTGAACACCACCGTTCCAAAGAAGTCTTCAAAACCTGCCTTGGGGGTGTAGAGCAGAAGATCATCGGCAGATCCGGCCAAACCAGCTTCGACGCGCGAGATCGTGCCCACGGCCGTGGGGGTGCCGTTGATATCTGCCATGGCGTCGATATCGAACGAATCAAGCACGCGGTTGTAAACCGTTGGATCAGGGATGTTCGCTTCGTCATTGACGAGCACATCCATCTGGGTCGTGTTACCTTCAGCGACACTGAAGACGTCGTCGCGAGCACGAGGACGAACGGTCGGCTGCACGTTGACCACAATGTCGGCCGACGCAGTCAAAGCCCCCGGAGTTCCGGTGTTACCATTGTCGGAAACGACCAGCGAGATCGTTTCGGTCGAGAAGAATCCGTTGTTCGGATCGTAGGTGAGGGTCAGGAGCGCGGCGTTGAGGTTCGCCAGCGAGCCGGTCAGCGTCAGTGTGCTGGTTCCTTGGCCCGATCGTGCACCACCGGTACCGGCAGGCATGTCTGCCGTCAGGGTGCCGTTGGGTGCCGTGACCGTGATCGACATCAGCCCGGCACCGACGTCAACGTCGCTCACCGTAATTGGGGTTGGACTTCCCAGGAGGAGCACTTCGTCTTCGAACATCGTCCGCGACAGGAGCGCAGTGATGCCGGGGCCGTCGTTCACCGCCGTAACATTCACCGTGAAGCTGCTGTTAGTCTGCAGCGCACCACCCGTACCCGACGAGCCACCATCGTTGGCGGTCACATTGATCGTGGCCGTGCCGCTAAAGTTACTCGTGGGGGTGAAGACGAGGGTCGCCAGAGCACTGTTGATCGCCGACAGTGTGCCGCTAATGTTGACACTACCACTCAAGTTGCCTGAGATCGAAACACCGGGAACCGATGTCAAGCTGAATGTCCCCTGGCTCGAACTGAGCGTGGCAACCATCGTGGCGCTAGGAAGAATATCGACGTCGCTGATCGAGATGACGTTGGCACCGGTCAGCAGCAAGGCAGTATCTTCTGCGGTGGTCTGACCAGCGGGTGGCAAACCGATGACTGGTGCATCGTTAACACCGGTCACCGTGACCGAGATCGTGCTGGTATCGGTAGCCCCCAGGCCGTTAGAGAGCGTGTAGTTAAACTCGTCAACACCAGCGAAGTTGGTCGTGTTGGTATAGCGAATCTGGGTGCTGTTGAGTCGCTCGACAAGGCCACCATTGACCGTGGTGAACGACGTGAACGCTGGAATCTGCTTGGTGCCGGTTTGAACCGTATCGTTACCAAGTGGCGAGATCACCACACCGGTGGCATTTCCTTCCGCAACCGTAGCGACGTCGGGATTCGCAGTCGCTGCTTCGGTAACCGTGAGCGTTACAGCCGGAATGTTGAAGGCAATTTCCGACTCGAGCAGAGGACGATTGAAGTTGAACAGACTGACTTCGGAAAGACCCAGCGACGATCGATCGAGCGTGAAGGTCAAGGTGCCACCATCGGTCGCACGTACGCGAGCACGCACGAGTTCGACGGGGTCGGAACCGGGAGGTGTTCCCAAGCTGGCTTGTGCGCTAACATCGTTGAAGCGATCGGTGCCGAGCGAAGCACTAAGGTTCGCGATGTACGACAATTCGTCGACTACATCTGGAATCACGTAGGTGCGGAACGATTCTCGCACCGAGTTGGAATTCGCCACGTTGCTGTCAGCAAACGTCGAAATGTTGAGTGCAGCGCCGGTGCCGGTGAGACCGGTGGTGTTGGCAGTCAGAATGTCGTTGGGCAGATCGATGCCGCCGAACTGTCCCTTGTACGTCACCCAGTACTGACGCGTGCTGAACACATCCGCGTAGTTCACGGTCACATCGACATCAAAGGGATCGATGTTCGGCAGGGCCAGCAGCGCGTTCTCGATACGATTCGACATCGTCGACTGCGTGCTCGAGAAGTTAATCGGGGCCGTTGTTTGTCCGTTGAATGTCAAGGTGAACGAACCGCCCGACACTTCAGGCGTGAAAGACAGGAGCGTCACTTCGCGAGTGACCAGGTCTGCCTTCGAGCGATCGTGCAAAATGTCGACTTGGCCGAAGAACACACCGCTGCCACCGAGACGGAGGTCGTCCACCTTCACCACCAGATCGAACTCTTCGCCGCGAGCGAGCGTGGTGATCGGGGTGTCTGTGTCGGGCGAATAGGCATGGATGGTGAACGCCATCAGGTCGTCCCCATCTTCCCCTTCGGCGTTCAGGGTGTTGATCACCGCGAGAGCATCAAACGGCGTGACCATGCCGTCGTTGTTCACGTCGAAGAAAAAGTCGTCGGGGCTCGATTCCCCTTCTCCACCGGCGGAGACAGTCGCGGGACGAATTCCCAGCGATCGGGCCCCGCGCTGATTGAGCTCATTGATGACAGCCAACGCATCAAACGGAGTGACGTTGCCGTCACCGTTCACGTCGGTCGGCTTCATGTTGTTCCAGTAGTCTGAAACAAACAGGTCGCCCGCCATCATCGAGCGACTTTCTAGCCGTTCGGCAGCGAACAGCTTGCGAACCGCCACGGCTTTGCGTGCGGTCGAAAGGGAGCGTGAACCAGCCGTGAGTGGCGACCGACGACGATGCTTGGTCATACTTGGTTCCATGCAGCCCGAGTGACGCCGGTTGTGGCTGGAAGAATGATCCGGGGGCAAACTTTTTGAACGAAGTTTGCCACGCAACTGGCCACCAGGGACGAACCTTCGTCCGATCGCCATTGCCGCTGGATCACCGACCGCCTTAACTAGCGCAACCTCAAGCTAGATAAGATGTTGCACTTTCTGTTCCGTCGCATCCCGACCGACTGTGCCTGAATCTCTGGGATGCGTTTCAATTTCAGACTAGTCGGGCTCAATTTTCTTTGCAACGAATTTGCGCGTGTCACGAAGAGTTTTCGCCCATCCCCAGCCGTCATAAACCCTACTGCTAACCTGGCCATTACAACTGACGATCGATTTCTTGGTTTTCCGATCAGAAGGCCTCAAGTGAGCACGTAATTGCGAGCTATTTTACGCAGCTCGCTCGAGCAGAATCGCTCGTCACTAGATCGCCACCCGATCAACGCAAACTACTTTGCTGCAATCACTTACAGCAAATTCAATCCTCTGGCCGGGGGCCTCGTGCCCAAGAGTGTCTAAGATTCCGTGACACTCTCCATTTCACAGCCCCCTAGTGAAGTAGCTAGAGGGGCTTTATCGATCGCCAAGAGCTGCCCAATGGCAACTCTCAGCCCACGGTAAACCTTTTGGTGATTAGAGGTTAGCGAAGAAATCGTCTTCGTTTTCCTCTTCGTGTGACAGTGCGATATCGCTCAGCAGATCGTCCCAGTTGGTATGGCCAACCGGTCCAACTTCAAGTCCACCGTGGCTGCTAACTCCGCTGAGGGCGTAGTCGGCCAAGGCCAAGCTGGCGAACTCGTCGTCCGACGACCAATCCGAACCCGAGGAAGCACTGCTGCTCGAAACCGTGGCCACCGATTGGGGAGCACGTTCGCGAACTTCCAGAACCACACTTGGAGAACTGTACAGGACCGATGGAATCGACAACTCAAGCTGAGGGGCCGAGGCCACTTCCACACTCGCAGGAGCACTGAAGCTGATCGCCGAGGTCGACGATGGCTCACCTTCCGCTCCATCAGCGGCTGGTTCACCTTCACCAAAGAACTGGTTGGGGTTCAGGTTCAAGTAGTTGATGACCTGCAGTGCATCAAACGGGGTCAGAACTCCATTGCCATCGGTATCCACATAGCGGTTGATTTGACCGGGAGGTGGAGGGAGTGGCGAGTCGAGCGTTGCATTGGGCAGCGGAATCGGACCACCACCAAACTGTGGAGACAAAAGGTTCAGGAAGTTGATCACGATGAGGGCATCGAGCGGGGTGATGGCGCCATCGGCGGTCACATCGAGGAATCCATCGTTGATCAAGTCGTTGTTCTGATCGAGTGGAGCCGTGTTCTCAAACGGAGCACCCGTCAAGGTCAACCGATAATCTTCGACTTCACCATCGGGGAGTGCACCGTTCGGCGAATCGACATCCGACGTGCTGAAGCGGAAGCGGGCATAGATATCCCCCTTGGCCACATCTGCTGGAATCTGGAAGAAGATCGTTTCGCCAACACCTGGAGTCGTTCCGATCACAATGTTGTCGAGCACCATTTCATTGGTGTCGAACACACCGTTGCGGTTGTAGTCGAACCATGCCGACAGATTACCGGTCGCCGTCGCGGTGACGATGATCTGCGAGGTATTGGGAGCGTTGCTTGGCTGCAAATTGACGAACTGGATACCATCGTCACCGTTGTCGAGGTTGGCATCCGTACCAGGAGCAGCGGGGTTGCCATCGGGTTCCGAGGTAACGAGTGCACCGAGCTGAATACCACCCACCACCTGATGGCTTGGTCCCACCAACAAGTTGGCGGCGAGCGTGCCGTACGAATCTGGCAGATCCCCCCAATCGACAGCCGATCCGAGGAAGATCGTGTAGTAGTGCATACCGTCGATTTGGTTTGGCGACAGAGCATTGCCCGCCAAGTCGCGGATGCCAGTGGCCGAGTTATCGAGCGTGATGCGATAGGTTCGCGATAGTGGCCACAATCCACCGAGTGGCGTGAGACGAATGATGTTGTTCGTCGAATCGTAGCTGAACGAGTAATCGACACCTTCAACCAGCGTCACTGTGGTGGTGCCAACGGTCGACGTTACCGTCACCTTGTCACCCGTCACGGTGAAGTCATCGATGTCCGAACCTTCAGCAGGTCCATTCACGTCGAAGCGATCGACCAGACGAATCGTGAAGTCGTTGAGAACGGTGTTCTCAAGCGTCACCACGCTGACCGTTGGATCGAGGTCAACACCTTCCGCATCGTTGTCGCGAGGATTCTCGAGAATCGAGGTCGGGCCGGTGAAGTCGACGCGATCGATCGCACCGCGATCGATATTCGGATTGAGACCGAAACCGTTGGCGGTCGATACCGCAGGATCGTCGGTCCGGAGCTGACCCACCGCGTCACGCTCAGGAGCGATGATTGGCGAGAGACCAATTCCCATCGGGTTCTTCACGGTCACCAGCGATGTTCGGTCGAGCAGCGAGCCGACCGAGCTATCGATCACTTGCGATCCCGGAGCTGGGTAGAAGTTGCGGAGACCGGCATTCACAAACAGCGGGTCGGTTGGACCGAGCACAAGTGGGAAGTCGCCACCCACACCCACGTTCGAGTTCGAAGTGTTTCCTTGATAGACCATGCCACCTAGCACCGTCGAGCTGCTGAGAGCATCGACATTCACACCTTGACCGAAGTTGGCCACGATGTTGTTGAGCAGCGTGGGGCTGGCAGCCTGATCCACTTGGATACCCACATCGTTGCCACCCGTTCCGTACAGGGTGTTGTTGATGATCCGCCCGAACGACACTGGAGCATCGATGCCACCATCGCCGCTGTAGCGGATACCACCCACCGTGTTCGAGTGAATCACGTTGTTCGAGATCACCACACCTGGCACCAGGCGATCGATGTTCTGCTCACGCAGGTTGCGAACAGGTCCTTGATGCGGTGCGTTACCATCGGCAGCTGTACGCGTGCCGTTGTTCACCAAGATACCCCACTGCGAGCTATTGCTGATCGTGTTGCCGTAGAGCAGGATCTGACCCTGATCGCGGAACAGGTTCTTGTCGCCCAGTTCTTCTTCGAACTTCTCGATTTCCAGCGAGCTAGTGAGCGCGGTCGAAATCTCAAGTTGATAGAAGCCGAGCGTACTGCTGCTCTCCGTGCCCACCACGGTGGTGGCATTGGGGAAGCTGTAAGTCTGGTTACCGAAGCCACTCACACCGATGTAGTAGGTGACCGTACCCGAGGCGTGGGGAGCCCGGAACTCGAGGTACGATTCGCGTGTGGTTAGGTCGAACGAACGTTCTTCGCCAGGAGCGAAATCGTCGTCGCTCGATGCCAGTTCGGCACCGGTGGAATCAAAGATGCGAAGGACCGTATCGAGCAAGTTGCCCACTTCGCTCGAGAAGTTGAGGTTCTCGGTATCGATATCGATGCGAATCGTCTGACCAGCACTCAGGCGGATCGAGAAGAGATCGACATCATGACCTTCTGTATCGCGGCTGATGCTCAGTTCGGGATTGTCGCCAATCGTTCCTTGAGCAAAGTACTGCGTACCGTTGAAGTTGGTGGCCACAGCTTGCGACAGGGTGTCGTTCACTTCGACCGCATTGCGTCCTTCAATGGCTACCGTAGCAGCACCGACGACGTTCACGCGGTTCGAGGTGGTGACGTTGCCAACCAGCGTGCCATCGGCGAGTCCAGCGGTCAGCTTCAGCACCGCTTGCACTTGCGACGAGTTGATGGCGTCGCGGATGCGAACAGCCACTTCGTCGGCCGTATCGGTCGAGCTGAAGGCGATGCGCTGATTACCCGGGGTGACAGCCACTGGAAGAGCTGGACGGCCGGGGAGCGCGACTTCATCGAACTCGAACGTGACTCGGTTGATGCCATCGCTGAGGGTGAAGGTCACACCATCGGCCAGTTCAGCACCCGACTTGGCTACGATCGTGTATTCCTGAGCGTAGCGATCGTTCGAGTTAGCTGTTTCACCTGGGTTAGTGCCGACAAATCGATCGTAGGCAGGGCCGCGGCGAATTTCGAGTTGGTAAGCACCGCTCGTGTTGCCAGTGCCGAGTGGGTTCACCACAAAGCCGGTTGCCGTCGTCGCGCCACTGGCACTTTCACCACGCTCGGCCAGGCCGATGATGATGTCGTCGATGTAGAAACCTTCGTGGTTGTTGTCTTGACCACGGAGGCTGCTGGTGAAGCCCGCGACAATGCCGTTGCCGTTCTGGAAGTGGTCAGGCAGTTCACCGGTCATGCCGAACGACTGCAAACCGAGTGGTCCACGAGCAGTGACATTGCGTCCGATGATTCGCATCAAGTCGCGTTCGCGTTTAGCGATGTCGAACACACCTGTCTCGAAGACAATGTTCGGAGCGGCTGGGGCCACTCCGGTGCCGTTGATTGGCTGAGGAGCTGGAATCGTCAGGCCGATCGAATCGAGTGCCGAGACACGGACATCGGTCGAAAGCAATTCCACTTGGTTTGGAACACCTGCATTGGTTTGAGCCGAGAAGCCCACCACCCCGGCAGCGTTGATCGCAGCAGCCACAGCTGCAGCCATCTGCTGAGCGGTGAACTGTGCGGTCGGCGAGACGATGATCGGCGTATTGCCCACTGCGACACCGGCAAACGTGTTGCCCGTGTTGTACTTCGTTACGTCGCTGGTGGCGAAGGTAAGGTTTGGAGAGAGGGCACCACTCGAGAGCTGGATGCGTGATCCACTCACAACGCGAGCGGTAATGCCTAGGGAGCCTTGACCATTGATCGCAGCTTCGAAGGCTCGAGCAATCACCGCTTGCGAATCGGTGGCCCGGAACGACACGAGAACATTCGTGGGAACAGCCGGGACTCCGTCCGTCGAGAACTCGAAGGTCACCGGAGCACCACCATTGGTGATCGTGATCGTATCGCCATCGGCAACACCACCAGGACCAACCGCACCATTGCCCGGGATCGAGACGATCAAGCCAGTTTCGATCTCGAAGCGGATATCGGGGGTCAGGAGTCCGCCGTCGCCATCGTGATCGATATCGATCACCTGACCATCTTCGTACAAGCTGCCGTTCTGCACGACGAGTTGCTGATTGCGGAACGCCGTTTCGAGTACGGCGTCGAACGACTGGGCCACATCGCGAGCTCGCATCGCCAGGTGAATGTTCACTGGCACATTGTTCGGATTGGCGACCCCTACAGCACCCGTGGCAACGATCGCATGGACAGCACTCTGCGTGAAGGCCTCGGCCCCTTGCAGGTTTAGACGGTTACCCGAGTAAGGCGTTTCCTTCAGCAGTTGCAGGGCGAAGTTAGCATTGTAGTCCACCAAGCCTTCGATCTGCACGATGTTCGGCTGACGATAGCTGGCCGTTACATGCAAATTGTCGCCAGTTTGCAAGCCGTTGGCGTAGCCCTGAATCGCACGTGCCACTTCGAGAGCGATTCGAGCCGAGTCCATCGCCAGGCTGAATTCGACAGGGATCGTGCCCGGAGTCGAAGCATTGTCGCGGTCCAACTCGAACGTCACCGGTGGATTGGTGCCGTCATCGAGTGTGAACTGCAGCTGATTGTCGGGAATCAGTGCATAGGCACTAGCATCGGGGAAGATCCACTCCACACCACCTTCGATGCGTGGTGTAACGATTGGACCAGGGCCTGCTTGATTCGCGACGATCGCATCACGCAGAAGCAGCGTCACTTGCTCGGGGGTTGTGGCGTTGGTGACAGGAATCAGCGTCGAACCAGGAATCGACTGTGTACCGTTCTTGTCGAATTCATAAACTTGCGGTGCACCGTTGATCTGGATGGTGAAGTTTTCACCGTCGTTGATCGCACGGCCGCTAGGCATGGTCAGCGTCACACCCGATTCGAATTCGAACGTGGTGCCACCAATCGTCACGACGTCTCCATCGAGGATGTACTTGGCATCGACAGCGCGAAGCTCGTCGCCCGTTGTTCCGGCATCGCCGACGTTCATTTCGCCAGCGGTGCTGAAGTCGAAACGAAGGCGGAGATTCGACCAGCCTGCAAAGTCACCCAGGTTGAGACGAACCTGACGCCAACCGGTGTTGAGGTAGGTTGAGCCACCACTTTGAGTCAGCAGCGTCCATTGACCAGGGTTGTTATCAGCAATGCCGTCGCGATCAGCATCGTTCACGCCGCTGATGTAAACACGCACGCTGTCGTTGCTGCCATCGGTGGCACCGAGGTAGCTGTAGTACAGCACCGGTTGATCGCCCACCGAGTAGTTCTCGAGGCTGAACTCGTTCGACACAATCGAGCCCGTGGCACCACCAGGGAAGTTGTAGGTGTTACCGGCCCATTGCTCTTGACCGTCGTTGCCGAAGACCAAGCTGTTGCCACCTTCGTGACCAGCTGCGCCACTTTGTGTGGTGGTTTGCTTCCACAAGTTCTGATCGAGCGACGAGAAGGCGATACCCTTGGCATCGGTCACAGCCCGGCGAATCGGAACAGCATTTCCTTCGGCACCTTGCGGCACGGTGTAGAACAGCGGAATGCTCGTGGCACCATCCACGAACACAGGAGCGCGTCCGGTGAAGCGTGCATTGAGAGCGGCTGTGTTGTTAGTGAGGAAGGCATTCCGGAATGCATTCCATTCGGCCGTCGTTTCGAACGTGGCGTCGAAATTGAAGGCGTGCAAGCGGCTCTGGTTGTCGCCGTTGCCGGGACCATCCGCCACTGCGTACCAAACATTTTGATAGCGGCCACCTTCGACATTCTCAGGCCCCTTGGTGAGCGCCTGGAAGGCGATTCCCGACAGGGAGTCGGCCGAGTTGCCGATGTAGTACGTGCGAACCTGATTCGTCTTGTTCGCAATCGCAGCGGGCGAGTTCGGAGTGATGTTTTGGTTGTCAAACAGATCGAGTTCGACGATATACAAACCACCATTGTCACTCACTGCGAGGTAATAACGAATCAGCTGATTCATACCCTGGGCGATGCCAGGCGGCGGCGTGATGTCGACAATGCCCGTGATGTTGCCACCAGGACCTTGGCCACTAACTGCCAAAGCTGTCGTGGCCCCAATCGTGAACGTGCCACGATTCAGTTCGACGTTTCCACCCGAGAACTGCGCGGTGATCCCTTCGGTGGCATTCAGAGCAGCATTGATGGCGGTTACCGCACGATTGGCAAGCTGATTTGCCGTATCCGATGCGAGGAATGGAATCTGTTCGCGACCACCTGCGACACCTGGAGCAGTACCGGCAACTGGCGACCAGACCGGAACAGCCGAGATGTCGATGGAAGCCACAGGAGTAAGTCCACCGGTGTTGATCGGTGGGAAGTTGATGCGATCGAAGGCCGCACCAGCAGCAAACCGTGGATTACCGTTGTTCATCGCCGCGAGCACTGCAGCTCCAACGACTGCCGAACCATCCCGTTCTTCCACGGAGACTTGCACCGTCTGCAGACCACCATTCGCGATGGAATCGGTGAGACTGTAAACAGCCGAAGTCTGTCGCGAGAAGGTGACGCCTTGACCGTTGACGATCACGCGATCGCCGAACCGTGTGGCATTCAGACCCGATGTCGCTGGCAACGTGGCTACCGCTGCCTCGATCGCGCCAGCCACATCCGTGGAGGTCGTAGCACCGAAGATATTGACCCGGATGTTGGTGCCGGAGACGGCGTTGTCGCGGTCAAACTCGAAGGTGAAATTGGTCACACCGTTGGAGACGGTAAACGTGGTCCCTTCGCCGATTCCTGCTGGATTGACACCTTGCAACACAGGGGCGGTACCGTTAGCACCTTGGAAGGTGAGGTAAGCGCTCGAAGTGCCAAGGGTGGCGGTAATCGGGATCGGTGTCGCGACTGTTGGGATGAGCGAGATACGATTGCCAAGCGGCTCGACATAGCCATCGACTGGGAAGGCCGCAGCCGTCTGGGTATCGATCGCATTGGAAATGCGTGCGGCAATGACGTCGGCACCGAAGATGCCACCGCCGACGTTCACGGCAATGTTACCGGCCGTTACTGCGCCTGTGTTATCGAATTCAAACACGCGAGGCACACCATTCACGCGAACGGTGAATGTGCTGCCGTCGACAATGCCAGTGGAGAGCAGGCCTGGATTGACCGTGATCACCACACCGGTGTCGAACTGATAGAGCACTTCATTTTGATTGCCGAGGGTTGTGTCGGAATCGAGGATGAAGAAGTAACCGTCCTGGATCGTTTGACCGGTCGCTGTATTGATCAGCTGCTGCACATCAAAACCGGAATCGAACTCAAAAGTCGTGCTGCTTGCTTCGGTGTTGACGCCAAAGGTCAAGCCATCGTTCACCGCGAAACCGGCGAGGCCAGTTCCCGTGGTGGCATCCGAGAGGAAAGTCAAACGGGAAGAGGTGAGAATCTCACCCACTTCGTAGACGCCGGTCCCCGAGCCCGAAAGACGAGCTCCCGCGCCGGTGATCTGGGCGGCACCGGTGTTGGCATCCATCGAGTAAACAATGTTCTGCCGACGATCGATGGCGGTGGAAGCAGGGTTGTTGCTGTTGACGTCACCACGATTACCGACAGCGATCAAACGTTCAGAGAGTTGGTTGCCGTTGGCATCAAAAGCGTAGCCAATGTCGCTAAACGCCATGGCGTTGAACTGCAGACCGTAGCCCCAGCGAGTGTTGTTGACACCCAGGTTCGAAACGACAGGAGCAGGTGGAGCCCCCAGGTTCGACTCGTAGGTGATGATGCCGTCGTCACCAATCGTCGTGAAAGCACCGGTGCCGGTGTTCAGTTCGATGTAGTTGCCCGATTCAGCATCGTCGAGCGTAAAGTTGTCGTCGAGATCGATGGTGTACGAAAAGAGGCGATTGTCTTCACGCAGCACCAGGTCGCCCGTGTCACGAGCGAAGTTCGACAGGTAGGTTTCGTTATCGCCCGTGAATGGATCGACCGTCACCAGACGCGTCTGCTCGGTTCCGTCGTCGGCCGACATGTTGACGTAGAGCACCACGTCACTGATCGTGTACTGGATGGCGTTTTGAGCTTCGATGAAGACCTGGACATCGGGAGCGGCAGCGGTGCTGCGGGTCATGAACGCGCCGATGTGGTCTTCCACAATGCGCTGCACGCTCTCCACGGGTTCCAAACGCAACAGCGGGTTGCTGGCATTGGCCTGGAAGAATTGCTCGAGCTGAGCAGGCATCCGCAGATCCGACGAGATGGCGACGTAGTAGAACTCGGTCGCATCAGGAGGATTAGGATTCACAATGTTCGTCGGCAAAGCGACGGTGCCGATATACGGATCACCACCACCGGCCGAACCTCGGCTCAGATCGCTAATGCCACTCCCGGGGGCAGCACTCGGACGATCTTCCGCAATGTTCGAATCGCGGCTAGTGAGGATCAACCGACCGAGTTCATCGAAGACGTAGAGTGCGGTGTTGGGGCGAGCCAAACCATCGGCGTAATCGATATCGAAGATCGCATTCCAGAAAGCGGCCTGCGATGGGAGTGTGTTGTCGAGCGTGATGCGATACCAGTCGACATCGTCGAAAGCCGAGAGCGAACCGGCGACCGACAGGGTGCCACGATCGTTGGTGAGCAAGTTACCGAGGTTCTGGGCGTTGGCAAACGTGTTATTGTTGGCCGTGGTTTCCCCTCGTTCACCCGCCAGTGGCGAGTGAGCAGGCTGACCGAGCACCGCGATGCCGTTCACAGCGTTGCGAATGTCGGCGTAGCGAACCGTGCTGCCACCAAACTCGTCCACTTCACGCAGGCGAATTTGTAGCTGATAAGCACCGTTGGTTTGGCCGGCAATCGGAGGATTGGCGAGCAAGTTGGTGGTGTTGCTGCGAATGCGAATGTGGTAGGTGCTCTGCTGTCCGGCAGGACCAGCCAGCACGATTCGCATACCAGGATCTTTGACGTTCGTGGTGTAGAAGTCCTGCCCTTGGTAAGGAGGGGTCTTCTGCATGTCGCGAGCTGTTCCGAAGAGCGCTTCGGCACCGGAATTTTCGGCCGTCGAGTTGTTCGAGCGGGCGAGCACGATGCCGTTTTCGTCGACCAGCTCAATCACCGCATCGAAAGCGACCGAAGTCCGATCGATATCAAACCACACTTCCGTTCCAGGGAGTGCCTTGAAGCTGTAGACGTCGATGTCGTCGTTACGATTGATGAGACCATGCACCGTGAAGCCGAGGCGGAGGTTTTCGTCGCCGTTTTTCTCGGCCGAGGCCAAACCACCGAGGTACTGGGCCTTCGATGGGCTGTTGTTCACCGTGCCGTCGCTTACAGCCGACTCTTGTTCGAGCACTGTCTCGACGTTGCGGTCGTGGCTGTACTCGTCGATGACAATCCCTTGCCATTCACCGGCAGTACCCGACGAAACTGGGTTGCGTGCAATCAGTTCCAGGAACGTGGTGATGGTGGCAGTGGTGGCTGTGGGGTTGACCGTCCAAGCCATGGCGGTCGTGACGTCGGCAGGACCATTCACGTTCCCGAGGTCCGGATCGGCCACTACCGGCAGGGCGATGAGGTCGACATTTCCGGTCGGGGAGTAGGTGGTGCCAGTGGTCTCGATGTCGAAGCTCAGATCGGAATACTCATCAGCGGCCCAGCCGGTGTACGTAGCATTCACAAGTCCTGGACCAGCGGTGTAGATACCACCTTGAGCAAAACCGATCTTCTCCTGGCCATCCAAGGTGAAGAGACGGAAGTCGGCTTGTCCTGGTGAACCGACGCGATAGAGGACGTCGTCGGAAATGCCGAGCACATCTTCATCGAGGTAGTTGATGAATTGCAAGTTGCCGAGCGGCGCGGTGCTGGTGAACGTGATGGTGTTGAACACCGTCGCCACACCGTCGTCGAGGCGAGTCTGCACGATCCAAGTGATCAGACCATTTTGCCCTTGGAACGTACCGCGGCTTTCGACCAAGTCGTCGGCGAGCAGCGTGGGAGCTTGGGTGATGGTCGAGGTGGCGAGATCAATCGCCAGTCCATCGCTGCCGACATCGACGTAGTTCAGGAACTCGAAGATGAAATCTTGATTGGCGAACAGCATCGACTGCCCTTGAGCAGTCACACCACCACCAAAATTCGAAGAACCAGCAGGACCAACGTTGTAAGCAAACTGACCGACGGTACCGATGGCCACATCGTTGTCGATCAAGAGGCCGTTGTTTACTTCGGGACCGGTTGGGAGGAGTCCCGAGCCGAGACCGTCGCCATTGGTGTCGTTCTGGGGATTGCCCTGCAAGTCGATACCGGCACTCGCTGTATCGTCGCTGAACGAGGTCAACACGACCGGGAAGCCAGGCTGACCGAGGACATGGATCACGCCGCCAATACGGTCGTCGATTTCGAGCGGACGTCCCGTCGCCACGAAGCCAGCGGTAGCACCCGAGGACTTGACCACGAGGCTTTCCGTGCCCGAGCTTTCGAGTCGCAAACCACCAAAGGTGTGGAGGTCGGGAATGACGATGGTGTCGAACAGGACATGGGCGATATCGGTGTCGTCCCAGACCACTTCCGTGGTGAGCACAGCGCCACGGACCACCATGCCGTTGATACCGTTGTCTTGCAAACGGTTGCCACGGATGAGAGGACCGTTGTTGTCTTGATAGCCGGCAAAACGGCCAACGAAGCCTGTTTGGCGGCCAGTGTCGACAATCAGTTCACTGGTGAGCGAATTGACGTTGATGTTGATGAAGGCCGACTCGTCGTCGTGCACGGCGTTGTTCAGAATGACCGGCTGAGCACCACGCACGAAGATCGTGGCGGCTTCATTGAAGCCACGACCAAAGCGATCGGCGGGCGCTTGACCACCGGTGCCATCGGCGTTGAATTCGAACTCGCTGTTCGCGATCCGAACATCGGCCTGGCGAATTTCAATGACGTTGAAACCGGCGAAGTTACCTTCGATGCGGTTGAGACCACCACCGTAGGCAATCACAGCGCGGTCGATGCTGCCGCTGGAATCGGGCGAGAAGTAGATACCGGCCCAATCTCCCTCTTGAGCTGCCGACGAGGTGCTGGTGCCACCATCGTTGCCGGTATCGAAGGTGCCACCGGCACCGTAGCGATCATCCGACAGCGAGGTGAGGACCACTTCGAGTCCCGCTTGACCTTCGGCAATGAAGCTTGCGCCGACACCGACATCGATGCGGGCACCGTCCGACTTCACCACAATCGCGGGGTCGATAACCAGGTTGGCATCGGGACGAGGGCGTGCCGTGGTGCCAGTAGCTGTGGGTTCGGCCATCAGAACCGGGTTGGCAATCGCCGCGCCGGTGTCGACGAGCGACGTTTGTCCTGGCAGAAGCGTGGCGAGCAGTTCGAAATTGCCACCATTGACCGAGCGATAGACGCGCAGGTTATGCGGAGCCGCTGAGCCGAGCGGTGGATCGACGAACGAAGGGTTGCTCGGCGTGACAGGCAAACCGCTGAGCGTGATTTGAGCGCTGGCGGTGGTCACGGTGAACGCTGGGAACAATACACCAGGGATCTGAACTGGTGGAATCACTGCGCCAGGATTGAGGGGGGGGCCCTTCCTGTCCTGTTGCGTTCACATAGCGGAGTTCGTAGCGAACCGTTGTCCCCGCGACATAAGTGCCACCGGCAGATTGCGTGATGGTCGAATTCGTCGTGTCTGGCAGCACCGTATCGTCGGCTGCAGCCACGGTGAGGTACGACTTCTCGGCAGGCTGCGGCACATTGCGATCGACGTACTCGGTGGTCGATGCTGGGATCGAATCGACCAGCACATAGCGACCGGTCGAAAGTTCACGACGGTAGAGATTGCGTGCGACAAAGTTGCCGGTGGGAACTGGCAGCTGCGTCAGACGGATGAAGGAACCAGCCTCGAGCGTGGGCTGAGTGGTGACAAACGTTTCCGAAGCCACCCCTTCATTGCCGAGCAGATCGACGTAGGTGATTTTGTATTCAGGTTGCGAGCCAGCGGTAAAGCCAGGGGTCGCGCTCGAGATCTGCGCTGGAACGAATTCTTCAGCGGCGATGATCAGGGCAGCTGGTGGGAACGATTCTTCGATGAACGAGCCACCTGCTTGACCACGAACCGTCAGGTTTTCCTGGAGAATATGGACGATATCGGTGTCGTCGAAACGACCCGTAACGGTCAGCTCTTCCGTTGTGGCACCAGCGGGTGTTCCCGTGCGAATGAACAGGCCGTTGATCGTGTTGGTGTAGGCGATCGAGCCTTCGAGCACGCGGAGTTTGTTCCCTTGGATGTCGGGACCGACGCGGCTGTAGTCGAGCGTGAAGCTGCGCGAAGCAATGCCTGGATTGCTCGATTGATCGTCGGAGTAGCTCGTCCAGTACTTAGGCGCCTGGAAGTTGGTTTCCTCGAAGCTGTCGGGGTTGGCCGACATTGCCGCCACGGCGCTGCGCGTGATGGTGTTGTAAGAAATCGTCGGGCGCGAGTCGGTGATGAAAATCGGGGTTACCACCACCGAGACCGAATCGACGATCACCTGACCACCACCGTAGCGAATGTCGGCGTTGTTCACGTGGTTGAGGAAGATACCGCTATCTTCGAAATTGAATCGGCCGTCGGCGCGATCCAAGTCGTTTTGGAACGAGATCCCACCCCAGTCGCCAGCAGCAGGGGTTGTGCTGAGTGGGTTCTGGTCGAGACCGATGCTGCCGTTGCCATTCTCGTTGTACGAGGTGAAGTAGACGTTGTCGGTCGGAGTTCCCAGAACTTGCAGCGCGCCACCACTGCGATCGGACGAAACCGAAGGAGCCGTGCTACCGACGCTGATTTGCGAACGACGCATCTGGAAGACAGCGCCGGCATCGATCATCACCGTTACACCCTTCGGCACCTGCAGGTTGGCACCGTCGGCAAGCGGATTGCCAAACGTGTCGAAACCGATGCGGTAGGCCAGCACGTCGTTCAGCCCATCATCGACGTTGTCGGTCCCTTCGTTGCCCACGATACGAATGATGTCGTTCGGCCGTGCGGCGGCAATCGCATTCGGAATGCTGCTGAAGGGATTTTGAATCGAGCCGTTTTGGCTGGTTTGCGTGTTACGCTTGTCGACGAAAATCGTGCGGCTGGCGTCGTTGGCAGGACGGTTGGCAACCGTGGTCCCTTGCGGCATGGGCGATGCAGCGCGGAACCAGAAGTTGTGCACACCACCAGGCAAACCATCGTTGTCGCCGTCGAATGCAACACCGGTCGAATCGACAAGCGTGCCCGTAGGAGTTTTGCGGAAGTCGAACTTGATTTCGTACTTCCCTTGCGTCGTTCCACCCATGCCGGAATCGACCACGTCGCCGTCGTACTTGTCGTTACCCGAGGCCGAAACACCGATGTAGTAGGTGCCCGCAGTGAGGTTGACGTTGACGTAGGAATCTTTGCTGAAGTAGTCGTCGTTGCGAGCAATGACTTCGATTTCGCCGGTGGGAGTCACGCGGTAGATCGCAACATGCGTGTCGAGCGTGCTCGAGTTCGCGAGACGTTCGGCAAATGTTTCTACCGTAAACAGGCCCGACTGACCGGCAGGTACGGTGAACGTATAGAGGTCGATGTCCTTGCTCTCGGGACGGTAGAGGTGCTGCAAGTGGACAATGTCAGCATCACCTGGCAGTACAGGTTCTGGCAGTGGCGCCGAACCTTGCAGCGAGAGATCGGCCCCTTGGGCTTGCAATCCAGGGAGTTCGACGTTGGAGCCGAGACCCAAGAAGAGGTTGATGTTGCGCATCGCCTCTTGGAACCAGCTCTCTTGACCGGGAAGGGTCGTGAGAATGGTGCTGATCTGATCGTTCCAGCTTTCGGCCGAATCGAGCAGCACCACAGGTTCGAGGAATGCATTGAGACCGAACGTGCCGATCGTGCCACCCACGCCATCGGACGGAGTGCCGACCGCGCGCATGTCGCCCGTGGCGACAATCAGCCCTTGCGATTCCGACTCGACAAACTGTACACCGGCATAGCGGCTGAGGAGATCAAAGATTTCGCGAGCACGCGCCTTTTGATTTTCCGAGATCAGGTTGAAGGCTGGTTGGCTACCACCAATGCCGCCATTGATCACACCAATCTGCTGCTTGAAGTTGTAGTAAACGGTGGTGATGCCATCGGTGTTGTCACCGGCATTCGGAGCACCGCCCGCTTGGGTGTTGGCGTCGTCGGCAACGTGCCCCTGCGTGGGGATGTCGCGATGACCTGGTTCGTCGTTACCACCTGGCCAGTCGAGGTTGTACGGCTGAGCTTCAATGGCTTGCGAATAAGCCACGCTGCCACCTTGGGTGCCAGCCACCAGTGTGCCGTCGATCGGCAAGGCGGTTGCAAAACTCGAACCTGGATCGACCGTCCCCAGACGAATGGTTTGCGTTGTTCCACGGGCCGTTTCGGTGGTGCCGATACGGAGACGGAAAGCACCCACTTGATCTTCGAACTGATTGGTGACGAGCGTTCCCGTCAGGAGTTGATCGATGTCGCTGGCGAATGTCAGCGTGACCGAATCGGTGGCAGGGTTATAGACCACGCTCGACGGCAGGAACTCGACATCGTCGGTCGGATCGAGCGTGTTGCGCGTGGCGTACAAACGATAGAGCTGCGGATTGGTGGCGCGGCCCGAGGCGAGTGCATCTTGCAGCAAATCGTCGTCGTTGAAGTAGACGGCAATCTGATCGCGACGCTGCGTGAGGGTGGTGCCGGTTCGAACGATCGGCTGTGGCACCACAGCGATGACCTGGGCACCGAGGTCGAGATTGAAATTGACCGTGTAGTTCACGCCGCTGTTAAACGGGTTGCCAGCGGTATCGCGGAGCGGGGTGACACCAGCACCTACCACTTCGATGCGATAGACATCGTCGGGCAGGGTGTCTGCAAAACGCATGATCACTTCGCGCGAGTTATCGCCAATGCCGATAAACCCGGGGGTGATTACCTGGTCGTTCGGCTGACCGAACAGCCCGTCGCCGCCACTGCGGATCAAACGAATGCCGTTGGCCAGCGTGCTTGGGTCGACAGCAGTGAGGCTGTTGAAGCGGAAGGTGAGATCCTTCGGCGCGACATTGCGGGTATCGCCTTCGTTAAGAAGTACGCCCGAATTAGGGAGAATAAAGACTGGCGGAGTGGCGGTTGCCATCACCCGACGATCTTCGAGTTGCTCGAGGTGCAGCCGACGCGCCTTATCACGGGCGAATTGACGATACTTGCTGCTCTTTTTGATTGCCGACACTTGCTGCGAACGCCGAGTGGTCATGAACCAGCCCTTTGTGAGTCAAAAACCGATAGCCCGGTCTTCTTTTTTCTTCCTGGTGGCAGAATTGCCACACCACCACGAACACGCCTGTTGCCTGAACGCTAAAACTCGCCCAACCTGATCGCGATTGTTTGCCGTAAGTTGTTGGTAAGACGAGACTAGCGAATACGTCACTAGACCGGTAGCATTTCGGGCACTTAAGACGGATTATAGTTAGGGGTACATCCGCTGCAACAAAATTGCGCGTCCCTCACTAGCACCAGTCCCAAAGTTTCCGCTGCAACTCTTCCGGTCGTAACGATCATCCCGCCTTCCAACCGTCAAACTGCGAACCGCCATCGGGTATCTGGCAAATCACATGCCCGGAAGGTGGCATCTCTGCCAGTTGCCGGCCGGGATCTTGTTACCCAGGCTCGTCAGCCCCTCTTCTCGGCATAGTCGATTTTTCTGAACCCCCGCGATGGGTGTCGCTCGACTGTGTGCGCGAAATCATCGCTCCAGACGTTCCGAACCTACCTTGGACGTCTGTAGCCCCTCAGAAGTTCCGGAGTGCTCCACATTTCCGCTGCAGCGAAAACGCATCGCCTGTGGTCTGCTCGCCACATAGCTGTGGCAGAATGCTGAGGAGCGTGCCCCGAAAAGCAGCACAAATAGATGCAAGCCATTTACTAGTAATGACTTACGACACCTAGAAGCCTAGAAAAGAAGACCGTAGCTGAAGCGCGCACATCGACACACTTAGCGCAGAGAAAAACCCACCGAAAGCTGGAGCGTCGGCAGGAAAATTGCAGAATCGAGGGGGCTCGCGAGAGGGGAGCGCCCGATCACGGAGAAGATCTCGCTGAGGAGATGCATCCGGCGCCGACTACTTACTTCTTGGGGCGCCCGAGAGCCGAGCTGCACTTGCGGCAGCGAACCCGCTGGTTATTGATCTTTGCGCCGCACTTGGGGCAACGACGGGCATTGGTGGCGAGCTTGAACTTAGTGCGGGGACGACTGCGCATCGTAGGAACCGTTTGTGAATCGAAGGTCCGACCTGGGAAAGCATAGGAGTGTAGCGGGGAACCACCATCTGAGCAACGGAGGCTCGCCAGGCTGAGCCGCTGCAAAAATCGCCCGCCAGCATCAATTTCTGACGAGCGTGGCTCTAACAACCGCCCTCCGTGGGGGCTATTCGGGCTGCTTGAAGGGTCGTTCAGCAGGACCGGTATAAATCTGGCGAGGGCGGCAGATCCGCTTGTTCGGGTTCTTGTGCATTTCGACCCAGTGAGCGATCCAGCCTGGCAGACGGCCCATCGCAAACAGCACCGTGAACATCTGCACTGGGATACCCAGGGCGCGATAGATCACACCGCTATAGAAGTCGACGTTGGGATACAACTTTCGTTCGATGAAGTAAGGATCATTCAAAGCGACTTCTTCGAGTTCCTTGGCCACATCAAACAGCGGGTCGCGAATCTTCAGCTTCGAGAGAACCTTATCACATGCCTTCTTAATAATAATGCAGCGTGGATCGTAGTTCTTATAAACGCGATGACCAAAGCCCATCAAACGGAAGTTGCTTTTCTTATCTTTCGCCATGTTGACGAACTTCTTGACGTCGCCACCTTCTTCCAAAATCCGCTCGAGCATCAGCACACAAGCTTCGTTGGCACCACCGTGCAGCGGGCCCCAAAGTGCCGAAATTCCTGCGGAAATCGAGGCAAACAGGTTTGCATTCGACGAACCGACCATGCGCACCGTGCTGGTGCTGCAGTTCTGTTCGTGGTCGGCATGTACAATCAAGAGCAGATTGAGAGCGGCGACCGCATCGGGGTCGACCTCATAAGGTTCGCAAGGGGTTGCGAACATCATTTGCAAGAAGTTTTGGCTATAACTCAAATCATTTTGAGGATAGACAAAAGGCTGACCAATCGACTTCTTATAACTATAAGCCGCGATGGTCGGGAGCTTGGCCAAAAGTCGATAGATCGACACTTCGACCTGGCGTGGATCGTTCGGGTCGAGCGAATCTTGATAGAAGGTCGAGAGGGCGCTCACCACGCTCGAGAGGATGGCCATCGGGTGCGCTTCGCGAGGAAAGCCGCCGTAGAAGGCACGCATTTCTTCGTGAATCATCGTGTGCCGCAGCGTCATCCGGCGGAAGTCTTCACTCTGCTTGGCCGTGGGGAGTTCCCCGAAGATCAGCAGGTGGGCGACGTCGAGAAAGTCGCAGTTCACCGCCAGTTGTTCGATCGGATAGCCGCGATAACGAAGAATCCCCTTCTCGCCGTCGAGAAAGGTGATCGCCGACTGAGTCGAGCCGGTGTTGCCGTAGCCGTCGTCGATTGTGATGTGACCAGTCGTCGCCAGCAGCTTCGAAATGTCGATGCCACGCTCATCTTCCGTCCCCACTACAACGGGGAGTTCGATTTCTTTCTCGCCCAAAATCAAACGAGCCGGACTGGTCATCGTCGCGTTCCTTTCCGCTGCCGCGCTCTTTGACAAGAGTCTGTCGGCTGACGTTTCCAAGGTGTGAATTTCAACGGTCGAGGTGATGGGGCAAGTCCCATCGTGCGGCTGGTGCAGACCCGCGACATTTCCAGCCCAACAAGCTCGTTTCCAGAGGAAAACGAGCGCACTGGAGCGTCGGGATCTGGCGCAGTTCAACCATGATCGCACGAGAAGAGTGTGCGTGGATTGGCGGGAGAGAATGCCCCGTTTGCGGCGTTATAGCGATCGCAGCGGGGCAGTGGCGAGTGTCACTAATCCCGGACGCAACCAGGCGATAACGGCAGTGGGGGCCGAGCGATTCCACACGTCCGTTCTCGGGCAAGTGGGAAGTATAGCTGGCCCGGCAGGCTGTAGAAAGTATGCAGCTAGCTCGATTCATTCCGGGGCGAAAGAAATGCCTGCAGAAGTCGGTAAGACCTAGCGCCTACACAACTTGTACCGCTCAGCGGCCCGAAGAATGACTACCGCGAACCTGTTCCCGGAGCAGCCGAGCCACGCCCAGCTGTTTCGTCGTAGATGGTCCAAATGGTGGTCTGCTGCTTCACTTTGGTGAGGTAATTGCGGTAGTTCTCTTCGCGGTACTGCGTTTCGATAGCGTCTTTGATCTTCGTTTGGGCAACTTCAAACGGCACGCTTCCCGCTTCTTCGCGCTCGATCACTCGGACGATGTAGTAGCCCCGTTCGTCCTCAAGAATCTGGCTCAACTTGCCCGGTTCGAGCGAGAACACAGCGCGGTCGAGCACTTCGGTCGACAATGCACCCTGCTGAGTCCAGTCGAAATAGCCACCGCGCGAAGCGCTCGGATCTTGCGAATACTTCTTCGCCACCGATTCAAACGGCGCACCGTAAAAAACTTCGTTCCCCATCTGGCCGATTGTTTGATAGGCCGCTTGCCGAGTAGGAAAGCCGACGAATTTCACGCTCATCATTTCAAAGCGTGCTCGCGCCTGCAGGGCAAAATCTTCCGCGTGCGACTGATAGTAGTCGAGCATCGCCTTATGGGTCACTTCCGGAATCTCGCGGACATTCTCGGCCACCTGACTTCGACCAAGAGTGCTTTCGCGATAGTACCGCTGCGTCTTCTCGAGCGACGAACCATACTTCCGGAGCAGCAAGTCGAGATCGCCGAGATTTTCAATCTGATGTTCTTCCATCAGCATCGCGACGACAGGCATCTGTGGATCGCGGGCGAGCATCGCTTGCAGTTCAGCTGGCTTGGCTTTGCGAACCTTCTCGCGCATCGAAGCGAGCTCTTTTTCGAACTGATCGCGCATCCGGCGATCGATGTTCTTTCGAATTTCGTCGAGCTTGTCGCGACCGGCGTTCTTCTCGATGTTCCGCTCGAAGTCGCCGTAGAGCACCTTCATGTCGATCATGCGCTGCAGCACCATTTTCGATGCATTCGCTCGGCTCGACTCAATGGCTTCGCGCTCTTGATCCGATTTGGCTCGCGCTAGTGCGGGGCCAATCATTTGATTCACAATGGCATCGACATCCCCGGCAAGCACAAATTGGTTGCCCACACGGGCCACAATCTGCGAAGGAGCAAACTTGCTCGATGCTGGCGCCGAAGCACCACCGGTAGCCGCTGCGCTTGCTTGATAATTGGCCGCTCCCCCCTCCCCTTGCGGCAAGGGATAGCCAGCTGCTGCTGGTGGATACTGGGGCTGCTGATATTGCGGTGCCGAATTTTGTGGAGGCTGGTACTGAGGAACTTGGTACTGGGGAACCTGATACTGCGGCTGCTGAACTGGCGGTGGATAGCTCGGCGCTGCTGGCTGCTGCGGCAGAGGATAGCGATTCACCGGCGCTGGACCAGCAGCGGGGGGCGCTTGTGCGTAGGGATCACCGTAGCTTTGCGCGCAGATCGGACTCGCCTCGATCAAGCCGAGGAGAATCGCGAGCGGCACAAACTTAGCAAAGCAATGCGGCAAACGCAGGTTTCCTTACCTCAATTGCTCGCGCCACTGACCTCACTTGTCAGCTGCACAAACTATGTTGCCAAACCGAGTTGCAGAGCACACGGAAACAGCTCCGGAGTGACTTACGCCGTGCGCAGTTTCTCCTTCACCGGGGCGGGACTATAGAGGGCTACTTCCCCGGCTGCAACATCGTTTTTATCAGTTCGTAAAGTTCGGCTGTTGGCATCGATTTCTTCGGGAGTGGCAAATAGATATGCCGCTCGTCGACGAGTCGCAAACGCCCCTTTTGTGTCTTTGCTAGCTGAGCTAGCCGCACCGGAGCATCCCCCCGCAGCACCACAAACTGATCTTCGATATAGATCGACGAAACACTCCAGAGCATCGCGTCGATTTTTAGTCCCGTGAGCATCAGCAAATGCTCGACCGGCGGTGGCGGCTCGCCAAAGCGATCGACCAATTCGCTGCGGAAATCAGCCAGCTCGGTCGGCGAACCTACGCGCGACAACCGTCGATAAAGATCGATCTTCAGCCGCATGTCGTCGACGTAATCGGATGGCAAAAACGCCTCGCCCGGCAGATTCAGGTCGACTGCTAGCTGCTGCTTCGGTGGCTGACGCTGCAGCGACCGAACGGCATTCTCGAGCAGCTGACAATAGAGTTCATACCCCACCGCGGCGATGTGCCCACTCTGCTGCGTGCCAAGCAAATTGCCAGCACCCCGGATTTCAAGGTCGCGCATCGAAATCTGAAAACCGGCCCCCATTTCGCTGAACTCTTCAATTGCCCGCAAGCGCCGTGCTGCGTTGGGGGTGATCGACTTATTGGAATCGATCAGCAGATAGCAGTGGGCTCGATTTTTATAGCGCCCCACACGTCCCCGCAGCTGATGCAGGTCGGCTAGTCCGTAGCGCTCAGCCTCGTTGATGAAAATCGTATTGGCGTTGGGAATATCGAGCCCACTCTCCACGATGGTGGTGGCGAGGAGCAGATCGAACTTCCCCGCGACAAAGTCGACCATCACTTGCTCGAGCTCGGTCTCGTTCATCTGTCCATGACCGATCCGGAGCGAAGCTTCGGGAACAATTTGATTCAAACGTCGCGCGATGATCTCAATATCATTCACGCGGTTATGGACAAAATAAATCTGTCCCCCCCGATTGAGTTCGCGTAGCACTGCGGTGCGAATCAGGTCGTTATTCCAGCGTTTGACAGACGTTTCGACCGGCACTCGATCTTCAGGAGGAGACTCGAGATTCGAAATATCGCGGACCCCCACGAGCGACATATGCAGCGTGCGTGGAATCGGTGTTGCCGACAACGTGAGGACATCCACCGTCGCTTTGAGCGCCTTCAGCCGCTCTTTTACGTCGACACCAAAACGCTGCTCTTCGTCGATGATCACTAGCCCCAAGTTGTGGAAATCAACGTCCTGCGAAGCGAGACGATGTGTCCCCACCACGATATCGACCTTGCCACTCTTAATACCTTTGAGCGCCTCGCGTTCTTCCTGCGACGTGCAGAAGCGACTGAGCTTCGCAATATCGCAGGGAAACTCGGCCATGCGCTCGATGAAGCTACGGTAGTGCTGTTCGGCCAGGATGGTTGTCGGCACCAGCACCGCCACTTGGTAGCCGTTATCGACCGCCTTGAAGGCTGCCCGCATCGCCACTTCGGTTTTGCCAAATCCCACATCGCCGCACAGGAGCCGGTCCATCGGACGCGCTCGCTGCATGTCGGCTTTGATCGACGCAATCGATGTCAGCTGATCGACGGTCTCTTGAAACGGAAACGAGTTATCGAACTCCTTTTGCCACTCGCTATCGGCACTGAATGCGATCCCAGGGCGAGCGCTGCGCATCGCTTGCAGCTCGAGCATTTCGACCGCGAGATCGGCCACCGCCGACTCGGCAGCTTTCTTTTGCTTAAGCCAGGTTTTCCCGCCAATTTTTGCGAGCGAGGGGCGTGTTTTCGTGCCACCGACATATTTTTGAACGAGATCGATGCGCACCGCAGGGACATAGATCCGCGTGCCACCATCGAATTCGATTTCAAGATGCTCTTCGCTCGTTTCACCACGCTCGAGAAGTTTAATCCCCGCAAATCGCCCGATGCCATGCGCGAGATGAACTACCAGGTCTCCCTCGCGCAGGTCGAGGAAGCTGTCGATCGCTTTTCCGAGCCGACGACGTGGCAAACGGCGTAGCTCGCCCCGATGAAATAGCTCTCCGCCGGTGATGATGATGAGCTTCTCGTCCGGAACGCGAAACCCTTCGCGCAGCGTGCCAATGACGTAGCTCAGCCGACCGGTCGCTGCGAGACTGGTAGTCGCGAAAATCTCCCGCAGACGCTGCACCTCAGCTTCGGTCGGGGTGATGATCATCACCTCGTGATCACCGGCCAAATCGCCGAGTTGATCGCGCACCTTCGTCAAATCGCCACTGAATTGCTCGACGCTCTCTACCGGCATGTGCCATGGCACGCCAAGCGAACCAGCCGCAATGCCATCGGCTGTGGCGATGCCAAACGAACTCAAGCTGCTGAGCACCTCGGCCACACTCATCAGCTGCGCTTCCGCCGTGCTGCGAGCGTGGAGCGCGCGGCCTTCATCGCTCAGGCGATCGGGAGAAAAAAGCAAAATTCGGCTGTTTGGCGGGAGATAGTCGGCAATCACCCCACCCGCGAGATTAGCAGCCGGTATCGCGGTGATTTCGACCCAATCGAGAGCTCCCAAGCTACGCTGCGTCGCCACATCGAACTGGCGAATCGACTCGACTTCGTCGTCGAACAGTTCAATGCGCGCTGGACGCTGCCAGTCGTGAGCGAACAAATCGATGATGCCGCCCCGATGACAAAATTCCCCCGGCAACTGCACGCTGGTGGTCGCTTCGTAGCCATGTTCGACCAGCCACCGCAGGAACGGATCGATCTCGAGCGATTCTTGTTTTCGGACCCGCCGCGAACTTGCCGCGAGGACCTCGCGCTGGGGCATCGGCTGCAGCAGCGAGTGAATGCTCGTCACCACCAGTTGCTGCAGCGTGGCGGCGGCGCGTGGATTCTCGCGAGCGACGAGCAACTCTTTCAGCGTTCGCAGGCGTGGCCCGAAAGCGTCGTCGCGCCCCAGTTCTGCCACAATCGCCGATTCGAAGCTCGGCAGCGGCAGTATCCCTTGCGAGCGAAACAGAGCAATATCGATCGCTAGATCGTCGGCCTCGCGCTGCGTGGGGAGTACTGCGATAACGGGAGAATTGTCGGCTGATGCCAAGGCCGCTGCCAAAAGCGCGCACGACGATCCCCACACGCCGTCGATCGTGGCGGGCTCGTGGCGCGACATCGCGGCCACAACCTCCGCAAATCCAGCGAGCTGAGCAATCCGGCCAGGAAGCCTGCGCAGCTTCTCGGCCGCCTCGGTATCGGTGGGCAGCACTGCCGTCATAACGGAAGAAGTGTAGCGAGGCGGCTACCCAGCATGCCATAGCAGCCCGGCAAACTCCCGCCTTCCTCCTGACGTGAACCCACGCTCCAACTCCTTGCTGTCGCCAAAAACAGCTGCCAGCAGTAGTAGATCAACCGCCACTATCCAGCTTATACTGGCGGCTTCATGCCCCCTTGGCGAGCTTCCCACCTGTGTCTGCTCGCCGACTTTGGCAATTGAGTTTGCCATGCCCCCTGCCCCGCTCAAGGAACTCTGTGTAATGCTTCGTGCTTGCCTGCTATCGCTCGCCGCGCTGGCGACCCTCGTGCTCGCTTCCCCGGTGTCGGCTCAAGAGAAGCCACTCTGGCTCTGGACCTCCGCTGGCGCGAAAGATGGCGAAAAGGCCTACTTCCGCACCACTTTTGAACTCGCCGATGCTCCCAAAAGTGCGTCGTACATCGGCAGCTGCGATAACAGCTTCACCCTGCTGGTGAATGGCCAAGAGCTCAAAAAACATGATGGCTGGGAATCGCGGCTGAAGGTCGACATCGCCAAACAGCTCCGCAAGGGGAAGAATGTGGTGGCGGTGATTGGCCAAAACGAAAGTGGCATCGCAGCCCTGCATGGCGAAATTCTGATCGAAAATGCTGACGGCACCAAACAGCGCCTGGTCAGCAACAAGTCGTGGAAATGCAGTACGGAAGCACCGGCAGGGTGGCAAATGCCGACGTTCGACGACTCGGCCTGGAAGGCGCCTCACAGCTTCGGCCCGATGGGTGTCGGCCCTTGGGGAGACCTGACTGGCTCGACCGCTGGCGGAAGCACACCCGTCGAGGCGATGAAGCCACTTCCCGGTTTCGAAGTCGAACTCGTCTACTCGGTTCCCAAAGGGGAACAGGGTTCGTGGGTCAGCATGGCGAGCAAGCCCGACGGCACGCTGGTGGTTTGCGACCAAGGTGGCTCGCTCTATAGCGTCACTCCTGGCAAGACAGCCGAAACCACCAAAGTCGAAAAAATCGACGTGCCGATTGGTCAGGCTCAAGGTCTGTTGTGGGCCAACGATCGGCTCTATGTCGTTGTGAACGGCAGCGCTGCTCAAGGAAGTGGTCTCTACGAAGTGACCGACACCAACGCCGATGGTCAGCTCGACAAAGTCACGCTGCTGAAGAAACTCAACGGCGGTGGCGAGCATGGTCCTCACGCCGTCCGGCTCGGACCCGATGGCAAGCTCTATGTCATCGCCGGCAACTTCACCGCAGTTCCTGAAGGGTACGATCCTTCGTCCCCCATGCGCAACTGGGCCGAAGATCTGCTCCTCCCACGCAATCCCGATGGTGGCGGACACGATCCGCACATCATGGCTCCCGGCGGCTGGATCGCTCGCTGCGACCTGAAGGGGCAAAACTGGGAACTTCTCTCGGCCGGTCTCCGCAACGCTTACGACTTCGACTTCAACCCTGAAGGCCAGGTTTTCACCTACGACAGCGACATGGAATGGGATACCGGAACTCCCTGGTATCGCCCAACGCGCGTAAATCATTTGGTGAGCGGCGGCGAGTACGGCTGGCGCAACGGAACAGGCAAGTGGCCCGAATATTCTCCCGACAGCCTCGGCGCTGTGGTGAACATCGGTATGGGGTCGCCAACCGGTGTGGCGTTTGGCACTGGCGCTAAGTTTCCCGAGAAATATCAGCGTGCTTTGTTCATCAACGACTGGACCTACGGCAAGCTCTACGCCGTGCATCTGGCACCTGTGGGAGCCACCTACACCGCCACGTTTGAAGTCTTTGTCGAAGGTCGTCCGATGCCACTCACCGACGTGGTGATCCACACCGATGGTCAGATGTATTTCACCATCGGTGGTCGTGGCACACAGTCGGGGCTCTATCGCGTGAAGTATGTCGGCAGCGAATCGACCGCCCCTGCCGCACCAGCTGCCGACGCAGCAGCGGCTGCCGCACGTAAGCTTCGCAGCGAAATCGAAGCCTTTCAAACGAAGGAAGATCCCCAAGCAGTCGACTTTTGCTGGCCACACATGAACTCGGGAGATCGCGCGATTCGCTATGCGGCGCGCGTTGCCATCGAACATCAGCCGATTGCTGCGTGGAAAGAGAAAGCGTTTGCTGAAACGCGCGTCACAGCCGCCATTAATGCCATGATTGCCGTGGCCCGCAGTGGCGACAAATCGATGCTCCCCCAACTCGTCGAAAAGCTCGGCAGCTTGCCCACCTCGCGCATGACCGAAGATCAGCTGCTGGCACTTTCGCGAGCCTACGGCCTGGCGTTCATTCGCCTCGGCAAGCCCGACGCTGCTACCGCCAAGAGCATCGCCGACAAGCTGCTCCCACTCTTTCCGAACCAAAGCGAATCGGTGAATCGCGAACTCGCCGCCCTGCTGGTCTACCTCGAATCGCCAGCGGTGATCGAGCCAGCTCTCAAACTCCTTTCAGCGGCTCAGACGCAGGAAGAGCAGCTGTATTACGTGCTTGTCCTCCGCAACATTTCGCCGCTCCTTACGATGGAGCAGCGCAAGGTCTTTTTCAGCTGGATCTCGATGGGTCAGCAGAAAGGCCGCGGTGGCAATAGCTTCCGCAAGTTCCTCGATCGAATTCGGACCGATGCCGCCGAAAAGCTCACCGAAGCTGATCGTTTGGCGCTCAAGGAAGTGATCGAAGGAAAAGCCTTTGTCGAAACGGTGAAGCTCGAAACGACCCGTCAATTCGTACACAACTGGCAAGCGGAAGATTTCGCCGCTTCGCTCGGGGATGTCGAGAAAGGTCGTTCGTTCGAGAAGGGACGAGCCGCGTATGAAGCTGCTCAGTGCTACAAGTGCCATCGATTCGACGGCCAAGGTGGCGATACCGGCCCCGACATCACGGGGGTGGGAAATCGCTTCAACACCCAGTACCTCGTCGAATCGCTGGTGGTTCCTTCGAAAGCGATCTCCGATCAGTATGTCGGTTCGATGATCCTCACGGTCGATGGCGACGTGATCACCGGCCGCGTGATCGAAGAGAACGACAAGGTGATCAAGGTCCGCACCGATCCCTTTGCGTTGCAACTCGTCACAATCGCCAAGGAAGATATCGAGCAGCGTCAACAGTCGAAGATCAGTGAGATGCCCCAGGGTCTCATCAACACCCTGACAAAGGAAGAAGTGCTCGACCTGATTGCCTACCTCCGTAGCGGTGGCAAGAAGGACGACAAAGCCTTCCAGCCGTAGCACATCAGCAGCGGGAAACCAGTTCCCGCGATGAACGCTCGACGATAAACACTGCTAGTGCCGGCCAACTTGTTTCAGGTTGGTCGGCACTTTTTTCGTTCTTGCAGTACCGTCGGCTTGGGACACGGCTACACAGGCTGATACTTCAGCACCCGGCCCGGAAGTTCTTCACCGAGGAAGTGCACCGGCTGGCTGTTGTCGACAATCACCACGCCGTTTACCACCACCTGCTCGATCCCGGTGCAAACCTGGTGCGGCTGATCGTAGGTCGCCAAATCCCCGACGCTGTCGGGATCGAAAATCACCAGATCCGCGAAACATCCTTCGGCAATCTGACCCCGTCCGGCGAGTCCAAATCGACGCGCGGGAGCGAGGGTCATTTTGTAGACTGCATCAGCGAGCGTGAACAATCGTTTCTCGCGCACGCAGGGGCCAAGCAATCTTCCGGTGCTTCCATACACGCGGGGATGCACCACGGAATCGGGGAAGTAGATCCCATCGCTCCCGAGCATGAATTTGGGATGCTGCAGGATCGGCTCGATCAGTTGGTCGTCTCCCGAATCGATCACCAGGAGCGTGGCTAGATTTTCTTCGAGCAGTAGATGATAGAGCGCCTCTTCCGGTGAGCGTCCCATCTCCTCGACATATTCTGAAAGCAACTTGCCGTGGTGGGTGGAGTTGTCCCACGTGTTGGTCCAGGCAATGGTGTAACGCTCGATTGGTGTCCCGGACTGGGCCAGCGCGATGCGGAATCGCTCGAGCACTTCGCTCTTTCCGAGCTTGGAGAGAACCGCGAGCGGACCGTCGTCCCAAACTTCGTAGGGGAGGAGATAATTCAGCATCGTGCTGCCGCGCTGGTAGGGGTAGACATCGAAGCTGAAATCGACCTCGCGGCTCGCCCAGTCGCAAAACGCCAGGACCTCATCGACATCTTGCGTGCTGGTCGCCTTCAAGTGCGAAATGTGCACGCGTGCTCCACTGCGGCGACCGATCTCCACCGCTTCGCGAAACGCCGGGAGGAGCCCCATTTTGTAGCGCACATGTGTGACGTACAGCCCTTGGTACGGGGCAATCACTTTGCATGCTTCGACCAGTTCGTCGGTCGATGCAAAACACTCGCCGACGTAGTCCATGCCGGTCGAGAGTCCGACACAGCCTTGCTCCATGCCGAGGCGAATTTCGTTGCGGATTTGTCGCATCTGAAAATCGTCGGGCGCATGGCGTCCCCAGCCTTGCGCTAGGACGCGGCAGTTAGCATACGGAACGTGCGCAATCACGTTCTGCGCGGTCCGTCGATCGAGCAGCGACAGGTAGTCGGCAATCGATTGCCAGCCTTGATATTGCTCGTAACGCAGGCCGTTGAGCGACCGCAGATAGTAAATCCACTCGCGCCAGTTATGCCGGTCGACAGGAGCGTACGAAATGCCGTCCGCCATCAGCACTTCGGTGGTGAAACCTTGGCTCGTCTTGGGCCAGAAATTTTTGTGCGAAAGGAGCCACCCCTCGCTGTGGTTATGCACGTCGATGAACCCGGGAGCGATCACCCGCCCCGAAACATCGACCACGCGAGTTGCCGAGGCGTGCGAAAGGTCCCCCACCGCTGTGATTTGATCCCCCAAAACTCCCACATCGGCGCGCAACGACGGCCCCCCTGAGCCATCCAAAACCATGCCGCCGCGAAACAGTAGATCAAACACGTCGTGAGCTTTCTGGCGAGGGTCGAAGGTGGAATTGCACGCCTTTCCGGCAGCGTGATTCCACGCTGAGTGTAGTTGCGTGAAGTTTCGATGTGAATTAGTGCCGCAGGTTTGTTAGACTAAAGCTTCCTCTCGCATGCCTGAAATCTTCACTCGCCACGAGGCTTGCCATGCCCAGTCCTGCGATCGATCGTCGATCCTTCCTTCAGCTTGTCGCCGCTGCTACAGCCGCCAGTTCACTTCCAGCGACCCTCGCGCTAGTGGCCGACGAAACCACGCCGGTCAGCAAATCAGCCGCTGAGATTCCGGTGGTGGGGATCATGGGAGTGAACGGCCGCGGAAGTGCCCTCGCCAAAGCGTTCATGACCGCTGGCGCGCAAGTGGGCTATATCGCCGATGTCGACGAGCGAGCCGCCGCCAAGGGGCTCGAACTGGTGAAAGGTCAGCAGCAACTGGCGCCGACCATCACCGACGATTTCCGCCGCATTCTGGACGACAAAGCGATCGACATTCTGGTAGTCGCTGCGCCCAATCACTGGCACGCTCCGGCCGCGATTGCCGGGTGCAATGCGGGCAAACATGTCTATGTCGAAAAGCCTTGCAGTCACAATCCCCACGAAGGGGAACTCGCAGTGGCAGCTGCCCGTAAAGCGGGTCGCATCGTGGCGATGGGTTCGCAGCGCCGCAGCTGGACCGCCATTCAGGAAGCGATCGGCAAGATTCACGCTGGCGAAATCGGTCCAGTGCATTACGCCCGCGCTTGGTACAACAATCGTCGTCCCAACATTGGTCATGGCGTTGTCGAAACACCCCCGTCATGGCTCAACTGGAAGCTGTGGCAAGGTCCCGCTCCCGAACGTCCATTCAAAAACAATCTGGTGCACTACAACTGGCACTGGCATTGGCACTACGGCAACGGCGAGCTGGGGAACAACGGCGTTCACGCACTCGACGTCGCGCGCTGGGGACTCGGAGTCGATTTTCCCATCGAAGTCACCTCCGGTGGCGGCAAGTATCGGCACGACGACGACCAAGAGACCCCCGACACCCATCTGGTCACCTTCAACTTCCCGCAAAAGAAAACCGTCTCGTGGGAAGGTCTGTCGTGGAGCCCGCTGGGGTCGATGGCCAATCAATTTGGCGTCAGCTTCCACGGCGAAGAGGGTTCGATTGTGATTGTCGATGCGGGCTACAAGGTCTTTGACCTTAAGAACAAGGAAATCGGCGCGGTCACTGGCGAAGGTGGCGATGTCGGCCACGTCGTCAACTTCCTTAAGTGCACAAAGTCGCTCGAACTACCACCAGCCGACATCCTCGATGGTCATAAGAGCACACTGCTCTGTCATCTTGGAAATATTGCTCACCGCGTGAAGCGGGTCCTCACCACCAGTGAGAAAGATGGCTCGATCGTGGGCGACGAGAAGGCAGCCGCACTTTGGAAACGTGAATATCGCGAGGGGATGGAGCCCAAGGTGGGCTAGGTAATCCCCCACAAGCATAGAGCTGAACCGACATTTTTAGGGCGAGTCGCTGGGGCGGCTCGCCTTGCCGTTTCAGGGCTTCGTTGTCAAAATAGGGCCTTCGCTGTGCACCCGAAAATCCTCCCAAGTTTTGCAACCATGCCGCTGGCCGTTTTGAGCCTGCTTGGAATCGTGACAGGAACGAATGAACGGCCTTACTTCCCTATCGCTCCTGGCAGCGTCCCCGGTACTTGAGTTTCTCGGGATCTCCCCCGCCATTTTTGTGCTGGTGCTCGTGGCGTTTGTTTTTCTGGCTCTGTCGTTCACCACGATTGCTCCCGATCTGGTTCTGATTGCCAGTGTGGTGATTCTGCTGGCCACCGGCGTGCTCGAGCCTTCCAAGGCACTCGCCGGACTCTCCAACGAAGGGATGGTGACCGTTGCCATTCTGTTTGTCGTCGGAGCCGGCATTCGCGAGACCGGAGGTGTCGACTGGATCGCGATTCGACTCTTCGGACGCCCAAAAACCGTTTTCTCTGCAGTCACCCGGCTGATGCTCCCCACGATGGGTTTGAGCGCCTTTCTCAATAACACGCCGCTGGTGGCGATGCTGATTCCGGCCGTCACCGACCTCTCGCGCACCCAGCGCATTGCCGCTTCGAAGCTGATGATTCCGCTCAGCTACGCCGCCATCCTCGGTGGCACTTGCACCCTCATCGGCACGAGCACCAACCTGGTGGTGCAAGGTCTGCTGATCGACGCCAAAGGGATCGAATCGAAGCTCGGCTTATTCGACATCGCTTGGGTCGGCGTTCCGGCCGCCATCATCGGTGGAATTTACGTTATTTTTGCAGCCTGCTATCTGCTCCCCGATCGTAGCGCCGCCATCAGCACGCAAGATGACCCCAAAGAATACACGGTCGAAATGCAGGTCGCTCCCGACAGCCCGCTCGCGGGGAAGAGCATCGAAGATGCTGGCCTGCGGCATCTCCCCGGGCTCTATCTGGCCGAGATCGATCGCGAAGGGAGCAGCATTGTCGCCGTTTCCCCCCAGGAGGTCCTCCGCGAAGGAGATCGGCTGCTGTTCGTCGGGGTGGTTGAATCGGTGGTCGAGTTGCAGCGCATTCGCGGGCTCGTTCCCGCTACCGACGATGTCTTTAAGCTCAAGGCCCCCCGCCCTCAGCGCTGCTTGATCGAAGCGGTCGTCAGCAACACTTGCCCCTTCGTAGGAAAGACGATTCGCGAGTCGCGGTTTCGCAATCACTACAACGCGGTGGTGGTGGCTGTGGCCCGCAACGGCGAACGGCTGCATCAGAAGATTGGCGATATTGTGCTCACCGCCGGGGATGTGCTGCTGGTCGAAGCGCATCCTTCGTTTGCTGAACAGCAGCGCGGAAGTCGCGATTTCTTTCTCGTCAGCAAGATCGACCAATCGAGCCCACCGCGACACGAACTGGCCCTCTTCACCGTCGCCCTTTTGGTCGCCATGGTGCTGCTCGTTTCCTTCGATGTCGTCTCGATGCTCGTGGGTGGACTCGTTGTTGCCGCCACGATGCTGATCACCCGCTGCCTCTCGATCGAAGGGGCGCGGCGCAGTGTCGATTGGGAAGTGCTGCTGGCGATCGCAGCCGCCTTTGCACTCGGACAAGCACTCGAAGTGACCGGTGCCGACAAAATGATCGCCGATCATGCCACCTCGCTTGCCGGAGATAGCCCCTGGATGTCGCTGGTGATGATCTACCTCGTCACGCTGCTGGTGACCGAACTGATCACTAACAATGCCGCCGCCGCGCTGATGTTTCCCTTTGCCATGGCTACTGCCGACAAACTAGGGGTGAGCTACCTGCCGTTTGTGATTGCAGTGATGATGGCCGCCTCGGCCGGGTTCGCGACTCCGATCGGCTATCAAACCAATCTGATGGTCTATGGTCCCGGCGGCTATAAATTTAGCGACTACTTGAAAGTCGGTCTGCCACTCGACTTCTTGATCGCCGGGGTCACCTGCGTCATCGCCCCCTTGGTTTTCCCGTTCAAGTAATTGCGTTACAACGAACCACCTATTGGCGGGTGACGTACGGTGAATCGATGCTCCATCGATTTCCCTGCGCCGCGATCAGACCACGCACTTAGGAAGTAACGCTGCAGCGATGAGCCGAATTCTTTTTCAGCCCGGCGAGTACCAAGAACTCACACTCGCTGAGCGCGACCTGCTCGCTCGTGCCTATCGCGAAGCAGATGCCACGCTCCGGCGCAACATCACCCCGGCCGGTTTCTCAGCTTGCTCGCTCGCCGACAACGAGAGCTACGGCACCGACGAGAACTACCGGAGTGTCTGGGCGCGCGATGGCGCAAAGACAGTCATCTGGTCGCTCGACATCGACGATGCCGAGATGCGCCGCTGTCAGGCCCAAACGCTCCGAACATTGCTCGCCCACCGGAGTCCTTCGGGGCAGATTCCGGCCAACGTGCATATCGAATCGGGCCAACCCGACTACGCAGGCGTGGGGAACATTTCCTCGATCGACAGCGGACTATGGCTGATCATTGCGGTTTGGCGACACGCCAATGAAACGGGCGATTGGTCGATCATCCACGACCACGCGGCCGAACTCCAGCGCTCGATGGACTGGCTCGCTGCGCACGACAGCAACAACTGCGGCCTCCTCGAAATTCCGGAAGCGGGAGACTGGACCGATCTCTTCGCCCGCAGCTACCACATTTTGTACGACGAGATTCTGTGGTATCGCTCGCTCGTCTGCTACAGCAACATCGTCGCGCATCTGGGACACGTCGAGCGCGCGGCCGAATATCGCAAAATGTCGCTGCGGGTTCGCGAACTGATTAACGCCAATTTTTGGCCCAGCACCAATCCGAATTCCCCCCTTCGCAGCCGCTTTGCCAATGCCCAAACGGCCCTGGGAGATGCTCGCTATCTCGTCGCGCAGCTCACTCCCTTCAGCTTCAGCTGGCGCTGCGATGTCTACGCCAATTTGCTCGCTTTCACCATGCACGACCTGGTGAGCGAACGCCAAGCGATGATGACCTTTCGCTTCCTGTGGGGTGTGGGGGTGAACATGCCCCACCCGGTTCGCAATCTCTATCCCACGGTGCACGCTGGCGATCCCGAATGGCGCGACTACTTCACGGTGAATCTGCTGAACTTACCCGACCATTATCACAACGGCGGCATCTGGCCACTCATCGGTGGTGTCTGGGTGCGGTATATCCACAAACTGGGACTCCGCGAACTGGCACGCCGCGAGATGGTGAAACTCGCGCTCCTTTGCCAAATGGGAGTGAAGCACGAGTGGGAGTTCAACGAGTGGCACCACGGTGTCACCGGGCGGCCGATGGGCAAAGCCTATCAAGCCTGGAGCGCGGCGAGCTTCATTCAGGCCTGCCACGACCTGCAACTGCCGGTCGATCGACTCGAGCATCACGAGTAATTCGAGCCGAAACGAGTCCGGTGATTGACGCACTAGGCGGCGCCGGGGGAGCGGTGGAAGTGGACATGCTTCCAAGCCGAGCCCACTTTCTGCCAGATGCGGGTCTCTTCGACACGACCCGTTTGCGGAGCACCACTGGCATCGAGCGACTGCGTGAGACGCACGTACGACAAAATCACGCACGCATCGCCAATCACGCGCACGTGCGGCTGCGACATCGTGACATTGCGAGCGGTCGTGGCCGGGCCGAGATCGAAATAGAACTTGTGAAACGGCATCCCCACCACCACCTGGCCGCGCGCTTCGGGTTCGAAGCAGGTGATCGATTCGTCGCACAATTCGGCGTAGGTCTTCCAGTCCCCGGTCACAATGGCCACCAGCAGTTTTTGATTCAGGGCCAATACTTCAGTTTCAATCGCAGCCATAGTCGGGTCGTCTTCCGAAAGCTAATAGAGGTGATAAGTTTTTGCCAAGATGCCCAGCAGCAAGAGCTCGGTCCGGCGGAGCTATCATAAATCGTTTTGCGGGCGGTCGCTAAGGGGCACCTCCGCCGCGCTCGAGCGGTCCCTCAGACTGCAGCCCTACTTCCGAAATTCATCGGTTTTTCTCCCGCCGAACGGGTCACACCCACCCGGCGGGCTACTAGACTAGTGCCAGTTGCCGAGCGAAAGCACCGGCGGTGCAGCGCACGCCGCGACGATCCGACTCTCGCACCTGGCCTGTTTTCCAGTACTCCCCGCCCTCTTGCACCACCGAGTAGCGCCCGATGAATCCACGACTCTTGGCAGCCGCCTTGCTCTTGCTACTAGCCCGCCCCCTGCTGGCCGACGAGCGCCCCGAAAAGCTGGTGGTGGCCACCTGGAACCTGGAATGGTTCTACGACGAGCATATCGGCGACAACTACATGAAGCTGCCTAAGGAACAAGCAGCGCCGACCCGCGCCGACTGGGACTGGAAACTCAACGGCATCGCCAAAGCAATCGCCACGATCAACCCCACGATCATCGCGCTCCAGGAGATCGAGAATCGCCGAGTCCTCTTCTACCTCACCAGCAAACTGAAGAAGGACCATAACCTCACCTACCGCGTTGCCTTCATCGAAGGCTCCGACTATTTCACCGAGCAAGATGTCGCGATCCTCTACCAAAGCGGACTCACCAGCTTCAGCTGGAAAGAGCAAACCAAAGAAGAGTTCGCCGTGCAGGACTACTATCACCTCAACAAGCACCTGTTCGCAGAGTTTGAATGGGGGCCTCCCGAAGATCGCGAAAAGCTTTCGATCTTGAATTTGCATTTGCGCGCTGCCCCCGATGCGGCTGATATTCGAACCCGTCAGGGCCGCCTGGCCCGCAAATGGATGAACGACAAAATTCTCGCCGGCGAGAACGTGATCATCATGGGAGACCTCAATACCAACGATCTCTGGAACAATCTGGCTCCCGATAGTGATATTGGTGTGATCCGTGGGCTCGATACCCCGAGCACCGACGATGATCTTTTCGACACCCTCTCGGCGGTGAAGGAAGAGAACCCCTATACCCATCTGATCTTCAAACAGTTCGACCGCATCTTGCTCAGCCCCTCGCTCACCAAAGATGCACCCGGGAAAAAAGACCTCGTCTTTAAGTCGGCCACGATTCGCCGCGATCTGGTGGTCAACGGCAAGGAACAAGACACCGAGCATCGCGAGATTTACTGGAAAATCGCCGAGGCAGAACGGGATTTCAGCGATCACTACCCGCTCGTGACCGAGTTCGAATTCGTCGGCGATCAGTAAACGATCCTGTCGACCATCGATCGATCCAGAAACGAAAAGACGTCGCGCGAAAGAGTTGGAGGCTCTCTCGCGCGACGTTCTTTTTGGTCATTTATCGGTAAGCTCGAGGGCTCTGACTACTCAGGCTTAACGGCTGGTTGCTCGACCGGCTTATCACCTTCACGGCGTGGTTCCTCACGGCGTGGTTCTTCGCGTTTAGGTTCTTCAGCACGTGGCCGATCACCTTCACGCTTGGGTTGATCAGGGCGTGGTTGGTCAGGACGGGGACGATCAGCTTCTCGGCGAGGTTGATCGGGGCGTGGCTGATCGGGACGGGCACCTTCGCGGGGACGATCCCCTTCACCACGAGGACGATCGCCCTCGGGACGGGGACGGTCAGCTTCTGGTCGTGGCCGATCGGGCTGCATGCGGCTGTTCGCCTTCAGCTGATTCACTTCCGCACGCAGGCTGCTGACTTCCGCATTCAACTTACGCAGCAGCATGATCAGCTCGCGCATCTCAGGATTCTCGCGTTCAGGGACTTCCCGTGCACGCTCTTGCTCGTCGCGGCGCGGGGCGGGGCGATCTTCACGACGCCCTTCGCGATCACCTTCACGGTCGCGCTCCACTTCGCGGTTGGGATCGCGCTCACGCTCGCCGACTTCTCGTTCACGAGCAGGCGCGCCTTCCCGTTTCACTTCACGGTTTTCGTCTTCACGCACTTCCACGGTCCGTTCTTCGTCATCGGCGAGCGAAAGGGATGGCGCGAAGCCAGCCCCGACGAGCGCCACGATCCCCGGAACAGCAATCGCAGCGAGCAATCCACGGCTCATCACCGCTGGAGATGCTGCTGGCAGGCCCAAGGCCAACTTCACTCGACTCAAGAGGTTCATATTCGACTCTCCCCGAATCCCTGCTGACAGCGCTGGCCGAACATCAGCCAACTTCCAATCAGCAACCCGTTGCAAAGTTTGTGCATACGCCAGGCGCTCCCCCGTGATCCGAATCGCTTCGGCATCACAGCAGAGTTCGCGCTGACGCGAAATTTCTAGACTCATCCACGCCACCGCCGGATGAAACGGCAGCAGTGATTCGACGACACGCTGAGCCATCAGCACCCACAGATCGGCGCGACGAATGTGGGCGAGCTCATGTGCCAAAACAGCTCGCAGCATCTGGCGATCGAGCGACTCGCCCCAGCGGCGCGGCAAAATTACTTTCGCATCTGCTAGTCCGACAGCGGCCGCTTCGTCGAGCGAATCAGAGACCAGAATGGTCGGCTGACTCCGCAGCTGCAGCGCCTGCGAAAGCGGCCCGGCAATCTCTTGAGCAGCGGCGGAGGCAGGCTCGCTCGTCTGGATCAACCGGCGCACCTGGAGCAGGCCACCGGCGAGTCGCGCGAGCCGCACCAAGGCCACCCCGCACCACAGCAGCGTGGCAGCTAGTAATGCGGCGGGAAGAAACGTCGCGAGATAACCCATCAAATCATCGGTCCATGCAGCCACGCTACTGTAAGTCGATGAGCTGTTAGACTGCGACTCGCTCTCCGCCAGCGAGGCGATCCCTTCCCAGGCTAAATCGTTGGGCTCGCGATCGTCCGCTGCAGCCAGTTCCACCGCATCCATCACGCCCAGGTCAGCTTCGACATGCTCAGGGATTTGCTTTGCTTGCTCGTTGTCATCCTGAAGGACATGAGGCGCAGCTTCGATCAGAGAAGCCAGCCACGGCTGATGCGGTGGGGCGAGCAGCGCTGTCATCAGCGGCGCGGCAATGAGGAGCGCGAGCGCACTCACCAGCAGATGGTGTGCGGCCTTAGGATTGCGAAACCATGGCAGCCTCAAGAGCCCAGCGACCAGAAAGGTCACCAGGGGAGCTTGCCACAAAAAGTGGAGCGCGAAAGTTCGCAGCAGTTCGGTTTGTCGCAGCAGCTCGAGCCCCCAGCTGACGATGGCATCGCTCATGGATCGCTCCTTTGCTGCTGATACTCGCGGATCGCTTTGCGGATCTCATCGAGCTCTTCACGCGAGGGATTGGATTGGTCGAGCATGTGGGCGACGAGTTCGCGCGTCGAACCTTCGAAGACACGTCCGAGCAAGTCTCCCACCATTTGCTGCAGCGCCGATTGACGATCGACAGCCGCCTCGTAGAGAAACGCTCGCCCTTGAGCAATCCGCCGCAGGAGCCCTTTATCGGCCATCACATTCAGCAGACTCATCACGCTGGTATACGCGCGGGGACGCTCTTCGTTCAGCACATCCATCACTTCGCGGACGGTGCTCGCCCCTCGATTCCAAATCACCTTGAGCACTTCGAGCTCAGCAGGCGTGGGCTGTTCTTCCTTCGGACGTGGCATGCACTCCTCCCGGCGCGGTGGCAACTTGGCGAGTTCATGAGTGCTAAAACACTCGTCGACAGCGGCATTCTACGGGTTTAGCCGTAGATGTCAACTGTTTTTGCCGTAGATCGATCATGCCAAGATTTCCCGAGAAAAACGCCCTACTAGCGACCTCCCCTCTCCCCCCGAGAGAATAAAGCCGAGCCACCAGCGGCGCCCCCTGACCCAAACATCGTAAAAAAACAGAACTCAAAGTTGCCGACACTTTCTTAAGTATTACACACGATCACCTGAACACTTTTTCAAGACTTATTCACTATGTTTGCGATCGCGGCGACACCAGGAAGCGAACTTCCTTCGATCATCGAGATGCCCGAACCACGCGCACCCGGCACTGGCGAAATCCTCTGCCGCACTCTCGAGATAGGGATCTGCGGCACCGATCGCGAGATCCTGCTGTCGCAAGCGCCGCTGGTCCCCGAGGGTGAGTCGCAGCTGGTGCTCGGCCACGAATGCCTTGCCCGCGTCGAAGCGGTCGGTAGTGGCGTGACGGAACTTGCCCCGGGTAACCTCGTCGTTCCTGGCGTACGCCGCGCGATTGGACGCTACGTCCAGCGCGTCGATATGCTGCCGCTGGGAACCTTCACCGAGCGCGGCATCATGTACGAACATGGCTTCAGCAGTTCGCTCTGGATCGACCGACCCGAACATCTGCATCGGGTCGACCCGGCGATCGCCGATGTGGCGGTTTTCACCGAACCACTCGCCGTCGTAGAAAAAGGAGCGAGCGAAGCATTGCTACTCAGCCAAGCGCGACTTGGTACCGGCGCCTGGCAAGCACCACGCACGCTGGTGAGTGGTCAAGGTCCGATCGGGTTTGCGGCGATCCTTGCCTGCCGCGCGCGAGGCTGGAACGTGACGATGCTCGGGCGCGACCAGCCCGACACCTTTCGCTCGCAATTGGCCCTGGAACTTGGCGCCGACTATCGTACCCTCGCAAGCACCGCTGCGGGCCCTGGCGATCTAGAAACCGAAGGTTTCGATCTCGTTCTCGAATGCACCGGTAGCGACGAAGTGATGCTCGAAACCGCACGCTGGTTGCGAGGCTGTGGCGTGATGGTATGGCTCGGCAGCACGCGCATTCCCGAACCAGCATCGCTGAACGTGCAAAAGCTCATGCGCGACAGCCTGATGCTCAACCACCTCCATATCGGCTGCGTAAATGCCGCCCCCCGCGACTTCCGCGACGCACTCGCGCACCTCGCCTGGATGAAGCAAATGAGCCCCGCCGCACTCGCCAAAATCTTTACGCGCCGCACTTCGCCCGCCGACTCACTCCCCTATTTCACCGGCCGCGAATCACAAGGAATCAAGACGGTGCTGCACTACGCATGAGCGATGGTTCGCAGGGCGACCGAGCCATGATGCGAGCGATTCTCATGCGTCCCAAGCCGACAGCTTTGCCGTCGGTCATCGCGAGTTTCGCTTTGATAGGACGCTATGTTTTTCTGGAGCAAGTCTCAAAGCCCGGCCTGGCTCCAAGGGACGGACTTGATGACGCTTCTCTACACTCGCCCAAGCTATCAACTCTTCGACGACACAGCCGTCGGATTGGGGACGTAACAAAGAACAACACGAAGATCGAAGCAACTCGAAGCTACTGCTTCTTCGCTTCGCGTTTTTGCGAGAAGAGCCAGGCGATCACGTCGTCGTTGTTGTATGTCTCGGTCCAGCTGTTGTGGCCAACGCCGGGATACTCGGTGTACTTCGGATCCCCACCCGCTTTCTTCAGCGCGGCGATCATGTCGCGCGTCCGCTCGACTTTCACCGCAGTATCTTTGTCGCCGTGGAACGCCCAAATCGGCAGCGACTTGTAAGCCGACACGTCGCTGCTGTCGCCACCACCACAAATCGGAATCGCTGCGGCGAAGAAGTGGGGGCGTCGCGCAATTGCATCCCATGTTCCATAACCACCCATCGAGAGGCCGGTGATGTAGATCCGATCGGCGTCGACTGGCAGGTTCTTCACGTAGGCATCGACCACTTCAAACACGCGTCCCATCGCTCCCGAGGGCTTTTCAGGGTTCTTATGCTTGTCGGCCGACCACGGCACGTTCACCCACTGCTCGCCCGCAGGACACTGCGGCGCGATCACATAGCAAGGATACTTCTCACGCACTGCTGGACTCGCAAACTTATCCATGCCGTGCTTCAGTTGGACTTGATTGTCGTCCCCACGTTCCCCCGCTCCATGCAGGAAGATGACCAGTGGATATTTCTTCCCCTCTTCCACCTTGATCGGATTGAGCTGACGAAAATTCAGCGACTTCCCATCCGAGGCGGCATAGACGTTGGTTTCAAACGCATCGAGTGGATTTTTCGGAGGGGCCGAAGTGCTTTGGTCCTCAGCACGTGCACTACCTGCGGCGAACATCGCCATGGTCAGAAGAACTCCAAGAATGCGTGGGAAAGAGAGCTTCACCGAAGAGACTCCGATGCGAGGAATATGTTGACAAAAGGTGTCGATCAACCCAGCACTGTGGCGCATGGCGCGAGCGCTGTCAATTCTCTACCGAAAACCTTCTTGCCAGAGCGCACGAAAAAGCCTCGCTAGAAAATCGCTTTCCTAGCGAGGCTCGTGAGGTTCATGAGGCAAACGCTTGCAGCGGCGAATTACTTCGCGGCAGCAGCGAGTTGCTTACGCTTCTCGGCAATGATTTCTTCCTGAACGTTGCCTGGCACCTTGCGGTAGCAGGAAAGTTCCATCGTGAACGTACCCTGACCTTGCGACATGCTGCGGATGTCGGTCGCGTAGCCGAACGTTTCGGCAAGCGGCACTTCCGCCACGATGTTGGTGATCTTATCGCGCGAGTCGGTGTTCACGATCATACCACGGCGAGAAATCAAGTCGCCCGTGATGGGTCCCTGGAAGTTCTCGGGGCATTCGATTTCGACCTTCATGATCGGTTCGAGAATCGCAGGCTTGGTGTCCTTGAAGTGTTCGCGGAAGCAACCTTCGGCACACGTTTGGAACGCGCGATCCGACGAGTCGACTTCGTGATACGAACCATCGTTCACCACGGCCTTGAGACCCACGACAGGGTATTCAGCCAGCGGACCCTTGCCCACGACGGTCTTGAAACCCTTTTCGATCGAAGGAATGAAGTTCTTCGGAATACGACCACCGACGATGTTTTCTTCGAAGATGAAGTTCTCTTCCGAGTCTTCAGGAAGGGGCTCGAAGAAACCAACGATGTGAGCGTACTGACCGCTACCACCCGATTGCTTACGGTGCTTGTAGTTGAACTCGTACTTCTGTGTCGGCGATTCGCGGTAGCTCACCTTGGGTGCACCGACCTGCAACTCGACCTTGTATTCGCGCTTGATGCGTTCGACATAAATGTCGAGATGCAACTCACCCATACCCGCGATGATTGTTTCGCTGGTTTCTTCATCGTTGAACACGTTGAAGGTCGGGTCTTCCTTGCGGAAGCGCTGCAAAGCCTTGCTGAGCTTATCGCTGTCGGCACGGTTGACCGGTGTCACCGCCACTTTGATAACCGGCTTGGCGATGAACATGCTTTCGAGCGTGCAAAACTTCGGCTCGGCGGCATAGGTATCACCCGATGCGCAGTCGATCCCCATGATCGCCACGATATCGCCAGCTTCAGCAACGTCGATTTCTTCACGCTTGTCGGCGTGCATCTTCACGATGCGGCTGAAGCGATCTTTCTTGCCGGTACGCTGGTTGTAGTACATTTCACCCTTGGTGATCTTGCCTTGGTACAACCGCATGAAGGTGAGCTGACCAAAGGGATCTTCCACAATCTTGAACGCCATGCCGACGAACGGCTTGGTGGAGTCTGGGAACAGAGGAAATGCCTCGTCGGCCTTTTCCCAGTTCTTCGCCTTCACTTCGCGTTCGAGTGGGCAAGGCAAAAAGCGAACGATCGCGTCGAGCAGCGGCTGAACACCCTTGTTCTTGTAGGCCGAGCCCACAAACACAGGGGTGAAACCTTGCTGCTGTACGGCATGCTTGGTCACGCTGTAAATCAGATCGAGTGGTACTTCTTCTTCCGAGAGAAGCAGGGCCATCATCTCGTCGCTGTACATCGCCAGCGTTTCAAGCATGATTTGACGATACTTCTTCACTTCAGCAGCGTACTCAGCTGGCACAGCTTCTTCGCGCACGTTTTCGCCGTCACGACCATCGAAGTACAGAGCCTTCTGGGTCGTCAGGTCGATCATGCCGGCAAAGGTTTCGCCGCCACCCATCGGATATTGCATCAGGCAAGCATCGACACCGAGCTTGGCCTTCACGTCGTCGACAATGGCGAACGGACGAGCACCGGTGCGGTCCATCTTGTTGATGAACGCCAGGCGTGGAATGCGATAACGCTTCATTTGACGGTCGACCGTCATCGACTGCGACTGCACACCACCCACGGCGCAGAGCACCAGGATCGCGCCATCGAGCACGCGGAGCGAGCGTTCGACTTCCACGGTGAAGTCCACGTGGCCGGGAGTGTCGATGAGATTCATCGTCAGGCCGTCCCACTGCACAGTCGTGGCAGCGGAGGTGATCGTGATACCTCGTTCTTTTTCGAGGTCCATATAGTCCATCGTCGCGCCGTCGCCGCCACCCTTCACTTCTTCGATTTTGTGAATGCGGCCGGTGTAGAACAGGATGCGCTCGCTGAGCGTCGTCTTGCCGGAGTCGATGTGTGCCGAGATACCGAAGTTACGTACTTTTGTCAGATCCATGCTTCACCTTGAAACGAGGCAGTGTCTACGGATTTACCTCTGGCGGCCTTACTGTAGTGGGACACAGTGGCCAGGTCCGAGGCTCACGCGAGACCAACCTGCACGAGCGGCATCGCTGTCAGAAAATGCAGCGACCACCTCTACAAGCCAACACCATCAGCGACGATAACTGCTTATCACATCGCAACTTGCGATATGACAGGAAACCGTCTCTTCCAGCCCGATCGAGCCTGCGCTCGATAACCCACACGGTGGCTGAGTGAAAAAACAATTTTCCCAAGCCTAGTATCTTAGCGGTTCTGGCCTAATCGGAAAGGTCAAATGGGTCGCTAGCTGCAAACAACTGACGCCCTTCACCCATCCTTCAAACACTGGCGCCCGAGAAAGCACCTAAACCGACTTGCTTTCTCCACTTACAGCAAAACCACCGCACGGCTCTCACCTGCCCCGCTGCCGCGCGATCCCCCGAAACCGCCCCGACCCGCACTTTCCCTCACCGTTTCGGGCGATTGAAATTCAAGAACGCCTCCATCCCCCTCAGCTGGACTCCACCGCACCACCCATCCCCAGTGCGACGCCCTCCGCAACCACCAACGGCAACTCGCCCGCGAAAACCCGCTGCTGTACAGGCAGTTGGTCTAGGCATAGTACTTCGCCGAACTGGAATTGTATTCTTCATGCGATTGACATCCACAATCCATTAATTGAGTTCAGAGTCACTTTGCTTTCCTGTTCGCAAGCCAGCCATATCAGTACCTAGCAATTGACTAAAGTCGAACTAATATCAAGGCGGGTAAATCAGCATATCCTCACCCGTGCCCCACTGAATTCACATGCCCTGCGACCAACACACTCCAGGCTCCTCTTCTGAACGAGACGGCTCTCCACCCCCACCAAACAGGCGAATCGGGGGCCCAACAGGAGAACCGCCTGCGCGCCCTGACCGCAACTTTGACCAGCATGATTTCTCTCAGATGTCGACTGAGCTTCACCAATGGTGCAGGCACTACGACACTCTTCACTGGGCAACAATTGCCTTTCTTGGTGCTGGTATTACAGCGTTGCTAGTGCGGCAGGCCGAATCAGAAGTCGAATCACATGCGATTGCTGTAACTACTCTAATTCTTACTATGGCTAGCCTATACTTGATGTATAGCTTCAGAACTTTTGATCGCTATTGCCACGAAGGTCTAAGATGGCTGGATGATCAAATCGTCTATTTTACAGAATGCAAATACTGGTGGTACAAGCAGAGCTGGGTAATAGCACTTGTACACTTTCTTTTTGGAGCTACAACGCTCTGGATATTTATCTCTAAATGCCACCAGCATATCGAAGCAAAGCTACCCAAAACAACAAAAGCACACTACGCACACCACACTCAAAGCGACGACGTCATTTTTTTAGTCATATTGTTTTTTGCCTCCTTCTTCCTAATCTCATCACTACTATTCGAAATCGGAATGACCCTAGGATTGTTGAACCACAAACATCCCATGAAAGCCTACGCACGCAAAAGCGACACCTCGGAGGCAAAGCTCGATCGCAAACTTTCGATCGTTTTCAACACTCAACAACATCACATTTGCTGCATTCATCTAGTAGCCCTGGCACTTGCGTCTTGGCTTGTTTATCAGACATATCAAATTACCGTTTTAGACACAATACGCAAATAGGAACACCAATTTCTTCAGTCTCTCATCTATTGAAACACTAGCGACACCACCCACTTTTTAGACCGACTCAAAAAGATGTCGACCATTTAAGCAAGAGGTCTTGCTACAAGTGTGCGAGGGGAACAATCTCCCAGCCTTCAACTTCAACCTCAATCTAGGTTCTTTTTTGCTCTAAATTCCACCAGATCACGGATAATGCCACGCTGAAAACTAGACCCCGACAGGCGTAGAGCGATAGATACCTAGGCGAGGTCAACGCAACCAGACATCGTTACATCCAGTTTGGCACGTGATCATGCTTGCTGCGGCATTTGCACTCCTTTCGCGCCTCCACCGCTCCCTAGTTTTCTCGGGGCGGGGGAGCGGATAGAGTGGGAGGTCTAGCGGAAGGTCTGTTGCGAGCCGCTAGCGGAGGCACCGTGGGTGCCGTAACTTCTTTCTCTAGCGAGTGTTTCGGCTGATGAGCGACCCGTACTTTCAAACGCTGTTTGCAGAACGAATCGGTGGTGCCAACTACGGCAAGGGAACCGAAATCTATAAGTTCGAGAAGATCAAACGGGCCAAGCGGCGGGCCTTGGCCGAGTTTCCACAGCGGTCGCTGGTCGACTTCGGAATTGGCGAAAACGACGCCATGGCAGCCGAGTCGGTTCGGGCACGAATGGTCCACGAACTGGGGCTCCCCGAAAATCGTGGCTACATGGACAACGGCAACACCGCCTTCAAAGAAGCGGTCGCCCGGTTCATGCACCGCAACTTCGACGTCGAACTCGACCCGATGACGCAGGTGAACCACTGCATCGGCAGCAAGCCGGCTCTCGCCATGCTCCCCGCCTGCTTCATCAACCCAGGCGATGTGACGCTGATGACCGTGCCGGGCTACCCCGTGGCTGGCACCCACACGCGTTACTACGGCGGCAGTGTGTATCGCTTGCCACTTCTGGCCGAGAACGATTTCTATCCCGACTTCAAGTCGATTCCCGCCGACATCTGGGAAAAGACCAAACTGCTGGTGATCAATTATCCCAACAGCCCCACCGGAAAAACCGCCACTCGCGAGTTTTATGAGCAGGTGATTGAGCTGGCCAAAAAGCACTCGTTTGTAGTGGTGCAAGATGCGGCCCATATCATGCTGACTTATGATGGCCCGCCGATGAGCTTTTTGCAGGTCCCCGGAGCACTCGATGTGGGTGTCGAAATCCACTCCCTCTCGAAGGGCTTCGACATGATCGGCTGGCGCATCGGATGGGTCTGCGGCCACGAACGTGTGGTTCGCGCGTTTGCCGACGTCAAGGACAATAGCGACAGTGGTCAGTTCGGCGCAATTCAGAACGCTGCTGCAGCCGCTCTCGACGACGATTCGATCCCGCACCGCGTGCGTGAAAAGTATCGCCGACGCCTTGAAAAACTGGTCGAAATGCTCACGCGCTGCGGATTCAAGTGCGAAATGCCGGGGGGAACTTACTTCCTCTACACCCCAGCGCCGAAGGGGCTCGCAACGGGCGAAAAATTCGAGAACGCCGAAGCTGCCAGCCAGTACTTCATCACTCAGCATTCGATTGTCACCGTGCCATGGGACGATGCTGGTCCGTTCTTGCGGTTCTCGGTCACCTACGAGGCAGCTGATGAAGCAGCCGAAGACCAACTGATGGCCGTGGCTGAAGAACGCCTGAAGCAGTGCCGCTTGGTGTTTTAAGATCACCACACTTGTGAGTTAGAACCCAATCTATTCTGTGACTGGGTTGTTCGGGGCTTATAAGTCAATTCTTTTCCAAACTTATAAGCCCTGGTACTGGGCGACTTGTTTGACGACTCCTCTGGCAACTGCTACTAATCTCCCCACATCCTTTTCGTGACTGCCCCACTCGAGGTGCGCTATGTCGATGGCCTACGCTGTTCGTTCGATTTCGTTGATGACACTCGTGCTTGCGACAGTCGGCGGCTCGATTTCGCTGACAGGCTGCGGTGGTGGTGGAAGTGGGGAAGCTTCGCTGAACGATCAGTACACAGCGGCTCTGAAAATCAGTGATGCTGGGGTGAAGAGCCGCAAACTGGCACAACTGGCTCCCAAGCAGAAAGAAGCGGGCGACATCATGGGGGCGGATGCCTCGATCGCTTCCGCCAGCGAAGCAGCCCGCAGCATTGCCGACCCGGTGAGCAAGGCAAACACCTTGGTGACAGTGGCAGCCGCCGCTGGCAAACTCGAGATGTCGAGCGACAAAATCAAAGAGCTGCTGAAAGAGGCCGCAGCCACCTCGAAAGAGATTCCCGACGCCGATGCCCGTATTCCGGTGCTCGCCGAAGTGGCCACCAACACCAAGCTGTACCTGAAAAACGTCGATGCAGCTGCTGAATACCTCCGCAATGCCGAGGAAGCAGCCGAGTCGCTCCCGGCCCCTCTGACGCGGGCCGTGGCCGACGCCAAAATTGGCGCAAGTTATTGCAAGATCGAACGTTCGGACGACGCAAACCGTGTTTTCGAGGCCAGCTTGGCCAAAGTGCGAGGCTCAGCCGACCAGCGTGAAAAATCGGACTGCCTGTGCGAGCTGGCAGCTGGAATGGCGATTGCCGGAATGAGCGAGCTGGCAGCTGGAGTTTTCAGCGAGGCAGAACAGGCCGCCTCGGCGATCGAGTCGGCTGAAAGTAAAGCCTATGCCTACCTGCGTTTAGCTCAAAAAACGAAAACGGCCAAACTGACGGCCGAATCGGGTAAACATTTGGCTCAGGCCGAGAAATTGGCCGAGCAGGTGAAGGATAGCAGCGTTCGAACACCCCTGACCGAGGCGATCGAGGCTTTGAAGAAGTAGTCGTAAGCGTAATTTTCGAAGGAACTTACACGCACGATCGCTACGATCGAATCATTCTGTGAATTCTGGGGATCGAATCGCGCCAATTTGTTGAGCCCGCTGCACCGGGCAAGTACCATACAACTTGGTCTGCCGAGGGATCGTGCAGTTCATCGAGATTGCCACTAGAGTTTTGCTACCTTTCTCCGGAACAGAGTGGTGGCAAGCGATTCGCGGCAGAGCGGTAACTATTCCTATGTTTGGACTCTCCCCAGGCTTCAGCGAGAAAAACAAGCGCCATTCGGCTGCGCCGCGGCTTCGTCGCGCTCTGCTGGAGCGTCTGGAAGACCGCTCGATGATGGCCTCGCTTCCGTACGGCGCCACCGCTGCCGACACCGGCGAATACATGCTTGGCAAAGTGCATGTCACCGTCGTCCTGATGGAATCGACGCCGACGATGTCTCCCGGCGATAACGGCGTGGTTCGCATCACCCCGACCGGTGGCAGCGCGTACAATTTCAACTACATCCCCGAGAACTGGAACTCCACGCTCATTTCGAGTGTGAAGAACAAAGTGATCGAGGCGACCAATTGGTGGGAACAGACGCTCGACACCGATCCCAACGTGCGGGACGGACTGCTCGACTACTCCGTCGATTTCACCTACGCCGATAGCCCCGTTCCGACAGGCTACGAGCCAATCGCTCGTCCGAGCAACGACTTTGCACTCTGGATCTACGACTTTCTGAACACCACCGGGCTTCCGATCTCGGGGAACTTCAGCACCGACATCCGGACGTTCAACAATTTTCAGCGCGAGCGAACTGGCAGCGATTGGGCCTTCACCCTGTTCGTGGTGAACGACACCAACGACGCCGACAAGCAGTTCGACCCCAGCGGCGCATTCGATCGATCGTTTGCTTATGCCGGCGGTCGATTCGCAGTCGTTCTCGCCAGCCGACCTGCCAGCATCTTTGCCCACGAGATTGGGCATCAGTTCTGGGCACTCGACGAGTATGCCGGGCTCGGCAACTACAGTGCCAAACGCGGTTACTACAACACGCAAAACGTGAACTCTGCCGAGAACCCAACTCCCGGTTTCTCGCAGCAGCCGAGCTTGATGTCGAACGATCCAGGTTTGACGCAGGCTTATAACAGCTTCACCACCAGCGACGCTTCGAAACAGATGATCGGCTGGCAAGATTCCGACGGCGATGGAATCTTCGATGTGCTCGACGTGCCGTTTTCCCTGTCGGGGTCGGGATCGTACAACGCTTCCACCGGCATGTACAACTTCAAGGGCGCCAGCTCGGTCGAAACGCTTGCCAACCTCAATACGAGCGGCCTGGGTAACGACATCACGATCAACAAGATTCGCGTGGCTGAATACGCGATCGACAACGGCCCGTGGCAAGTCGCCGCGACCTACGAAAATCTCTATTCCACGTCGCTCGACCTGTCGTTTCCCGTTCCTTCGGGCGATCACGAAATCCGCATTCGTACGCACGACACCGTGACCGGGGCCATGTCCCCCGAATTCATCGCCAGCACGCGTGGCTCGTCGGCTTACACCGAGAGTGGCATCGCTGGCTACCTGTATCGCGACGACAACGACAGCGGCACCTGGGATGTGGGTGAATCGCCACTCGCGGGCTGGAATGTTCGCCTGGTCGACGACCTAGGTCAACCGCTGCAGCTGTCGCACGTGCTCGAGCCGAACGACTATGCCAACAGCCACGTCCTGTCGACGCAGCTCGCCGGAATCCGCCTGAGCGTTCAAGGTGGCGATTCGCTCGCCTCGAACCGCGATGTTACTGCGGTGGTGGCGACGATTCAGCCCTCGGCTGGCAAGGTTTTTGGTGGACGTAGCGCCGTGTTCGGCAACGTTCGCGAAACCTGGAGCTCCACCCGCTTTCTGAAAATCGAATTCGATACTCCGCAGTCGAGTGTCAGCATCAAGGCCTATAGCGGCGGAACGGCCAGCTACGGACGCCTGGAAGCGTACGACGCCACCGGCAAGCTGATCGAACGTTACACCACGAGCGAGCTCACTGGCAGCAGCAGCGAAGTGATGCGTATCGAGCGTCCCGACGCCGACATCAGCTACGTGATTGCTCGCGGTCACATGGGTACCGAAGTGGTGCTCGATTCGCTCGAAGTGGGCCCGGCGACTTCGACAGTCACCGACGCCAACGGCGCGTATGTGCTGCCGCTCCTTCCTTCGGGAACGTTCAACGTTGCCATCGAAGTTCTCCCCACGTACGAACCGACTACCGCTCTCGGCTCCGAAGCGGAAGTGATCGTGAGCGCCGGGGAAACGACGAGCGATGTGAACTTTGGTTTTGCTCCTCCGGGCAATCCTTGGACCAATCCTTTCGATCCACTGAACGTCAGCGACGATCGCTACATCACCCCGTTCGATGCGCTGCTGGTCATCAACTGGCTCAACCAGTACGGTCAAAACCCCACACTCCCAGCGATTCGGCCCGACGGCAACTACTTCATCGATGTCAACAACGATGGTCGCTGCACTCCGTTCGACGCTCTGCTGGTGATCAACCACCTGAATCTCAATGGCTCGACCCCGGCTATCGTCGGTGAATCAGAGCCGCCAGATGAAGGTGGCAATAACGGTTCCGGCGACGGCGGAACTGGCGACGGCGGAACTGGCGACGGTGGAACCGGCGGCAGTGGGACAGGCGAAGGCGGCACTGGAGATGGTGGCTCGGGTAGCGGTGGTGGATCGTCGGGTGGTGGTTCCAGCGGAACGATCATCGAATTGCCCGGCGGACCAGCTGGCGAAGGAGAACCTTCGGCCGAGGTTTATGATCTGCTCCTCGCGATTCCGGTCACTTCCTCGGCTGCAACTAGCGAACTAACACTTCCGCTAACCGACGACGATGCCGAGTGGCTCGCCCTTAGTGGCAGTAGTTCGCTGGCTTCATACGTCGACCAGTGGGCCGTCGATCTGCTTGCAGAAGATAGATCGCTCGGCGTCCTCAAACGGCGCCGATAAATCGCACCGCTTGCGGCTCTCTAAACATCAGCGAGCCGCATTCAGCGAGCGTGCCGTTTCTTCAGCCGCTCGCATCACGCGAAGCACGTTCCCGTGCATGATCTTTTCGATATCGGCTGGCTCTAGCCCGCGCTCGAGCAGCGCCTCGGTGATCAGCGGATAGGTCGAAACATCTTCGAGTTGCTTCGGCACTTTCGTAATCCCGTCGTAGTCGCTCCCAATACCGACGCAATCGACCCCGGCCACTTTCACCAAGTGCATGATGTGGTCGATCACGTGATGAATATCGCCCGCTGGATAAGGGTGCGTCGCTTCCCACTTGCGGCGTTCGCGGCGGTAGTCGCTTTCCATCGGAAACTCAGCCCGCAGTGCTCGCGATACCTTGAAGAGTTCCTTCATGATTTCGGCTGATTCGGGGACAACAAAACCGGGAAAGAAGTTGACCATCACGACCGCTTGTTTCTCGCGTACAAGCTTGAGCACATCGTCGGGGACGTTCCGCGGATGATTGGCAATCGCGCGGGCCGACGAATGCGAAAAGATCACCGGTGCCCGAGAAATCGTCAGGGCGTCGCGCATCGTGGCGTCGGATACGTGCGACAGATCGACGAGCATCCCGAGACGATTCATCTCCAGCACCACCTCTTCGCCAAACGGGGAAAGACCATCGTGCTTCGCGCTATCGGTCGCTGCATCAGCCCACTGAAGCGTGTCACTGTGCGTCAGAGTCATGTAGGCCGCGCCACGCTTGCGAAGTTGCCGAAGCTTCTCCAGCGAATCCTCGATCGCATGCCCCCCTTCAACCCCAATCAGCGAGGCAATCTTGCCGTCGCGAACAGCAGCCTCGATCTCCGACACCTTGGTGCAAAACGCAAAGTGGGCGGGATATTTGCGCACCATTTCGTCGACCAAATCAATCTGCTCGATCGTATCGGTGAACGCGGTTCCCGCTTTGGAAGTTTCGGCCGGGACATAGACACTCCAGAACTGTGCGCGAACGTTGCCAGCTCGGAGTCGAGGAATATCGGTATGCATCGCGGGCTGCGGCTGAGCGATGTCCCGTTTGGTGAACGAACTCGAGGCGGTGGTTCGCATCTCCCACGGCAAATCGTTGTGACCATCAAACACCCACGCAGCGCGGTGCACTTCGCGGCCGCGCTCGGTCATCACCACCGGGGCGGGACGCTCCAGCGCAGCTGCTGGCGGCTCTTCTGCAATCAGCACAATAGGGAGAGCAGCTAGCAGCATTGCCGCTAGCAGAAATAGCTTTAACACGCTGTCAACAGCCACCGTCAATCGCTCTGCAGGCCTACGTTGAAACATTGCTAGCAGCACCTCCCAAACAGGCTTCGAGTGGTCGGCAAAACTCAAGTGCGGGGACTGATCCCTTGCCGCTCTGGTAACGTATCACAGATCGTGACATAGTGCGCGGCGATTCGTCCGCCAGCCGCGCTTGGCCCCATCGTTCACGCCCCAGGATGTACGTGATGACCACAACCAATCACTCGACTCGTCCCAGCAGACTTGCGCGGCGCTCTTTCCTTGGACTAGCTGGCGCTATGGTGGTCGGCTCTATCACTTCGCCACTCGGCGGTGCTGAAGTCGACAAAGTGGCTTTCGAAGATCGGCTGAAAGCGGGCGACACCAATCTGCAGCTGCAAGGCTGTGGGCTGATGTACTACAAAACCGTGTTCAAAGCGCTCGCCGCAGCGCTCTACATCGACGAAAAAGCAGACCTGCGCGATCCTCTCGCCGACGTTCCCAAACGGATCGAGATCGAGTATTTCTGGTCGCTCAAGGCGAAGGATATCGTCGCCGCTTCAGAGAAACTGCTCGTCGACAATGTCCCGGCCGACAAGCTCAAGCAACTTCGCCCTGCGATCGACGAGCTGCACAGCTTCTATCGCGATATCAAACCGGGCGATCGCTACGCACTGACCTACCTGCCAGGGGTCGGCACTTGGCTGACGCTCAATGGCAAGATGCTCGGCAACGTGCGCGACCCCGAATTTGCCTCGGCCTATTTTTCGATCTGGTTCGGCAAAAAGCCGATGGATGTTGCTCTCAAAGATCAGCTGCTGAGCACCCGCCGCTAAACGAGCAATCTCGCGCCGTGGCTCAGCGAAATGCCGGATAGGCCCACATGGTGTGATCGAAGGAATCGTCTCCCATGTCACCGCAGATGAGCTCGATCGTCTTACTACCCGGCGGTATCTCGACAAGGCAGCGCGAAATCGCCTTCCCCTCGGTCCTAAACAGCTCGACCCCGTCGATCCGTACGGAAAAAGAGGCCGACACCGATCTCACATTCACGCAGTACGACGTGAAATATTTTGCCTTCGGCGGGATGTCGTAGGTCACACGCGACTTGGCATGTGCAAATATAAAGTCGTCGCACTCCTTCCCGTCGATCACCGGTTTTTTCACGCCAGGAACAACAGGCTTGGACGGATCTTTCGAGTTACCCACGGGCTCGTAGTTTGCTTGAATCGAGGTCCATGGGAGGGATGTCAGCGGCAAGGTTTTGAGCGAGCGAATTTTGGGGGGCCAGCGTTCGTCAGATGCGATCGGTTTCTGATAGCGACCATTTCCCGTTAGCATCTTGACGCGCAAACTGTAGTAAACGGACTGGGCATCGAGCGACGTAAGCACAACCCGCTGCGGGTCGCGTGCATTCCAAGGCCCATCGTTTTTCGCATGCTCGTGAGGCAAGAAAGTGGAGAGCACCGGCTTATCGTTGAGGAACGAGGCCAGCTCTGCGCCGCCTTCTTTTTGCCGAACAGTGAGCAGCAGCCGATAGCGCTGCTTCAGCTTGACGATATTACCCTCGATAAACTCGTCGGATTTGAGTTCCTCGGATGGGCGGCCACGATAGAAGAAGGTCCGTTTACCAAGATCGGTATAGTCCCCCAGCACAAAGTAGGTCGATTCGGTTCCCAAGGGAAAGTGAACCACCATCCGATCCTCGCCATCCACGATCTCGAAATCGAGCTGCAAATCGTAGTCGCAACCACCGAGTTGCAGGGGGACTTCAATCTTGGAAATGGGTTTCCCTTGGCGCGCGACCCAGAGCACGGTATTGTCGTTGTACCAATATCCGCAGGCGACATCGTCGCAAAAGTCGATCAGGGGAAGTGCCTCGAACCATCGATTCTTGGGCAAACTGGTCCAGCCAGGTAATGGAGATCCTTGTTCGGAATTGTTCGGGAGGGGTAACGTGGGTGCCGCTGCGATGCTTGCCTTGCTTGCTTCCGTGAGTTTTTCAATGCGTTGCAGCTTGACTTCGACAGCAGCGCGAGCGAGCCCCTTGAGACCTTCTTGGTCGAGCGCCCGCCGCAATAGTTGTTCCGCAATCATTGCAGGCCCAACACGCTCCGCCGTGGCGAGGCCACTCCAGCGATCAGCCAGCATTTCAAGACTACTGGCATCATCCCCCGCCTGGCTCGTAGCCATCGCCAGTTGCTTCAATTCAGGCGACGCAGACTGGACCAGGAACGGTAGCGACTCATCCACCTTGCCCCGTTCGAGCAGCAACAGCCCGAACTTCTCGTTGGCAGAAGGGTTGGTGGGATTCTGTTTCAAGTCCGCTTGGGCAACTTCAAACGCTTGAAAGTTTTTGAGCCTGATGTCGGTTTGGTCTCGCAGCTGTGTGAGGGCAAGACGCTCTTTGCCGATCACTTTTTTGAGCAGCTCATCAGCCCCCTCCAAGCACGCCACAGCCGAGCTGAGATCGGCTTGGCTTATCGCCCGATCAACAATCGCCAGTAGTCGCGGAATGGTTTCCAGTCGATCCTGTGAGGTTCGAGTGATTTCGAGAATATTTTTCACCAAGGGAGCGATTGAGAGAGCACGTCGCTGCTCGATAACTTCCTCGATTGCCGCGAGGAGTGACTCTTGTACTTCCTTGCGAACTTCTGCGGTGGCGCGTGGTGCGGCAGCCATTGCGGTTGCGACATCGAGCGCATTAAGCTTCGTTGCCATAGCTTCGGGAAGCTGAAAAATGCTGGACTTTTGCCCCAGCCGCGCATCGATCGTCCGCAGCGCTAGTTCATAGTTCCCTCCCGCGAGCGCAAGTCGTTCGACCTCTTCCATCGCCGCCAAAAAGGAAGGCTTGTGGTCGGCGATAATCTGATTTGTCGTCACCTCGTCCCAAAGTATTTGCGCGAGCTTTGGACCGTTAGTCGCCAACTGCTCAGGGTGTGCATCGAGATGGGTGTAATACTTTTCAAACTTCGGGTAAACACGAAGATCTGCCTTCGCTTGATCGAGTTCGGCACGTGTTTCTTGAGATAGCTGCGCGGCCGACGGATCATTAGGAGTCTGTGGAACATCTTCCTCGATGCCGGTCCCTGAAGGTGCTGCGGGCTCGGAAGTGTTTTCGGGCGTTTCATTCGGACCTGTCGGCAGATCGGTGGTCGATGGCTGACCCTCCATGGATGGCGACATTGTCGAACCATTCTCGGAAGCTAATTGCTCACCGGCACTCTTCCCGGGATTAGCTGGCGGCTTGGGTGGTTCGCTTGAACTCGGAGCAGGTGGTGGAAGAGGAAGCGGAGGAGGCAGGGCGGTGGAAGAGGGGACCGCCGTAGGATCCTGGCTATTCGTGGTATCTGTAGCGAGTTCAGGTGCGGGGGGACTTTGCATTTGCCAAACCACGATGGCGAGCACAACTATTGCAGCAAGTCCGCCGATACCACCTGCCACGAAAACCATTGAAAGGTTGTGCTGAGATTTTGCAGGTCGCACAACGCCGGGAGATTGAGTGGTTGCTGGGGCTGTGAAGCCAGCCAGAAGCGGGTCGGCCGTGGGCAAGAGTTCGGTCATCGGCTGAAGCGGTTCTAAATGGCTAACCGTCGCGGCACGCTGGGTGGCTTCGAGTTGGGCCTGGAGATGGGTGTCGTACTTGGCTTTGGCAGCGGGGTCGAGCAGCACGACCTGGGCCTTCGAGATTTCGTTGAGCAGCTTTTGAATGGCAGCGGCGTAGGGGCCGGTTTGCATGGTGCGCAGGTGCTGCATCTGCCGATCAGCGGCGCGCTCGATCACCTTGGGATTCGATTCCAAAACTGCCAGTCCCAGCAAACGATAGTGGGTCGGCGGCTGTTCAATCGCGGGGATTCCGAGCAGTTCGTGATAGGGATCAAATCCGCTCGCGCCGCTCGGCTGGCTGCTTCCAGAACCTGCACTCGCCATCTGATCCACTCCCTGCCGCCCGATGATCCCAGCAATTGCTGCTGATTACGGGCGAGTAACTCACCATAATGCCACCCCTGCCCTGCTTCGAAGGGACAGCGGCTGTCATACCCCCCGTTAGAATAGAGCACCCCCGCCCCCCTCGCAATCATTCCGCAGTTATTCCCGCTGCAGAGCCCTGGGCGATGGCGCGCGTGAACCAGCCGAGGCCTGTGAAGGTCAGTAGCTCTCGAGCCCAACAACGCTCCGGGACGATTCCGGTTATGAGGGGAGCGGCGCGCCGTTTCCTCGCAGGAAGCTCCTCTCCGACCCGCTGGGGCCGCTTGAAAAAAAGTTCTTCCCCAGCGATACTCGTGGTTTGGCTGGGGCTTAACCCCCGGCTGAAAAGCAGTGAGCAAACTCCCCTGCGAAAGCATTCGCGAAGGGGACAAGTTTCACGCCAGAGTGGCGGAATGGCAGACGCGCTGGATTCAAAATCCTGTGTCCGCAAGGGCGTGTGGGTTCGACTCCCACCTCTGGTACTAACGAGCAGATTGGACGTAAAGCGAATGCTAAAAAGGCTCTCGAGCAATCGAGGGCTTTTTTCATGCGCGAGGGGTAAGGCTGAGGAAGCTGACGGCGAAGTTTTCGTTCTGGGGATGCGTGAAAGAAGTGGCCAGCCGCGAGTCGGAATATCGGGGTGGTGCCAGTTGTCGTGCGGCGAGAGCCAGACTAAGCTACGGATGTGAGGAGTGAGCCGAACTATCCGTTGGAGGTTTGGCCCCCGTGTTTTTTAGCGTGAGAATCCCGATGCTGCGATCGAAACGGATACAGTCCGTTTTGAGTGGGATTCTGCTCTGCGCTTTTGGGATCTCGTGCTTCGGGGTTCCTGTCGCCCACATCACTTCCAAGGACACCTCGCGTCCCTTCCCCTGTATGCATCGCGCGTGCGGATGCATGTCGGCCGATGCCTGTTGGCGAAGCTGCTGCTGTCACACCAACCAGCAAAAACTGGCTTGGGCCAAGCAGCATGGCGTGCAGCCGCCGAGCTATGTAGTGGCCGCCGCTGCGAAAGAAGCTGGCGTCTCGCGAAGCTGTTGTAGTGCCAGCAAGTCTTGCTGCGACAAACCTGCGGCTCCTCAGCCCTGTGCAACTGCTAAGAGTTGCTGCGATGCGGCCTCCGACGAGCTCACCAGCGACGAGCCGACGCTGCGACTCTCGTGGGCATCGATCGCTGCGTACGACAAGTGCCGCGGCAAAACCTCGACATGGCTCTCGATTGGTCACGCTATCAACGTATCCCCACTGCCGCTCAGTGTGGCCCCGACCACTACGAGTGAGCCGATCTTTCTCGCGCGCCAGTCGCTAACATCTTTGGCTTACGCGCCAGCTGTTCCGCCACCAAGAAGCGTGGCTCTCTAACGCGATCTCCCCTTGCGCGCGTCTCGCTTGGCTAGCCAGTGGCTGGCTCTACCGATTCCTGTGCGCGGGTGGTTTCTCGATCGCACCTTCCACACGCCTCCGCGTCACCAGAAGTGGCTCGCTCCTCACAAAGTGACGATCGCTGTTGCGCGGGGGCACCTGGAATCGAACAACTGACTCGGCAGCGTCGCGAGGAAACTCCGTCGCATCAGCAGCCGATGCATGCGCGGCATCTTCGCGCACCGACTTCAGCAACCTACCACCTCCCAGCAACTCCATAGACTCCCATCATCATGTCCCGTACCTATTCCCGTCGACGAGGTTTCACTTTGGTGGAACTACTCGTTGTGATTGCCATTATTGGCGTGCTTGTGGCGCTGCTACTTCCGGCAGTGCAAGCCGCACGCGAAGCTGCGCGTCGCACCCAGTGCTCGAATCAACTCAGGCAGTGGGGACTCGCCGCGCATAACTACCACGATACGTTCGGCGCATTTCCGATGACGAATGCCCAGAACTATTTGCCGAACACGCAGGGGTTTTCGCCGCAAGCGCGACTGCTGCCGTTCATCGAACAGCTGAACCTCCAAAACACGCTCGACTTTGCTCAGCCGGCGTTCACCGGTCCGTTCAATGCGCTCGTTCCAAATCCCGCGTTTGCGGCATCGTTTGCCCAGCCGATCACCGTGGCGCTGTGCCCAAGCGATCCTGCTCCGGTCATTAACGAAGGGGCGGGGGGCGCGCGTTATTCGGGCATCAACTACATGGTCAGTTTCGGCAGTGGCACCGGTACGAACTACGACCTCCGCTGGCGCACCGATGGTGTGGTGTACGAGAACTCGGGGGCCCGCTTTGCCGATCTGACCGATGGAACATCGAACACGGTGTTCATGAGCGAAACGGTGCGGAGCGTGGGTCCCGATTTCACGCTCCCTGCAGGTCAGCTTCCGAAGGCCCCGTATCAAGCAACGCTCAACGGCTCGTCGGGAGTCACTGCAACGCTGCAAGCCTTTCCCGGGATGTCGGGAAGTGGTGGCGGCTGGAGTAATGGCCCCAGCGGATCGATCGAGAATCCCGACCTGGCGACGATTTGGCCGCAGAAAACGAGCTGGCGCGGAGCTGCCAGCGCGGCACTGCGCGGCCGTGGCACGTCGTGGGCCCACAGCGGCGCGATGAGCACGCTGACCAACGGCTATAGCACCCCCAACAGCCGCATTCCCGACGTCGTGACGCACTTCACCGGGTTCTTTGCGCCGCGCAGTTTTCATCCGGGTGGGGCGATGGCCATGACCGCCGATGGTGGCGTGCGACTCCTCCCCAATTCGATCGACCTGCTCGTTCATCGCGCTATGCACAGCGGCAATGGTGGCGAAGCAGTCTCGCAAAACTAAACTCTCCACGAAGCTGACGGCTCATGACGAATCTACAACCGACGCCACGCCGCTCGTGGCCCGACTACCGAGCGGTGTGGCGCTGGCATTTTTATGCCGGACTGTTTTGCATCCCTTTTGTCATCGTGCTTTCGATCAGTGGAGCGATCTATCTGTTCAAGCAAGAGATCGAAGATGCGATCGAGTATTCACAAAACCATTTGACCGATATCGCTGCGCCGCGCGAGGTCGATGCGCAAATTGAAGCGGCCCTGAAAGCCAACCCCGAGGCAACGTTTGCAAGTTACGAATTGCCTCGCACCATCACCTCGGCCGCGCGCGTGCTAGTGAAGCAGCACGGCGTTACCGATCGCTGCTATGTGCATCCCACGTCGCTGGCGGTGATTCATCAAGTGCATGAGCAAGATCGATTCATGCGATTGATCTTTCGCATTCACGGAGAATTGATGCTCGGAGATCGCGGGTCGTATCTCGTCGAACTCGCGGCATCGTGGACCTTGGTGATGCTTCTCTCGGGGTTGTTCCTATGGTGGCCGCGGAACGCAAAAGGACTCGGCGGGGTCCTCTATCCGCGACTGCTGGGGGCGAAGAACATTTTCTGGCGCGATCTGCATGGCGTGTTCGGAATGTGGATCTCGGCCTTTGCCATCTTGCTGCTGGTGAGTGGTCTTCCGTGGTCGAAATTCTGGGGAGACTACTTCCGCACAATGCGGCAGCTGACCGGCACCGCCGTGACGCAGCAAGACTGGAGCAACGGCAGTGAAAAACGTGCAGCGCGGCGCAGCAGTGGCGATCACGAGGGGCACACAGGTGCTCGGGGCAATCGCGGCGAAGACAAGCCGGTCGATCTTGCCGGGGTGAATCGCGTGGCGGAAGTGGCGCGTGGTTTGAACCTGGCCCATCCGGTGCTGATCAGCCCGCCGCAGCGAGGAGGAACCAACTGGACGGTGAAATCGATGGCCGCCAATCGTCCGCTGCGAACCACCATCGTGGTCGATAGCTCGACCGGCGCGATCGTCAGCCGCGAAGATTTTTCCGATCGCCACTGGGTCGATCAGGTGGTGGGCTACGGGATCGCGCTGCATGAAGGGGCCCTATTTGGACGGCTCAATCAACTGCTGGGACTGCTCACAGCGGCCGGTTTAGTGCTGCTGGGGGCGAGCGGTGTGGTGATGTGGTGGCGACGTCGCGAAGCCGGATCGCTCGGGGCCCCGAAAGCGCTCACCGCGAGTCGCTGGTCGACCGTTTTGGCGCTCGTGATTCTCGCGCTCGGAATCTACTTGCCACTCTTTGGCCTCTCGCTCGTCGTCGTGCTGCTGCTGGAGTGGAGCGTGCTTCGCCGCATCCCAGCCGCTCGCAAATGGCTGTCGCTCGACGAGCCCGGCAGTGTGCCGGTGGTTAGCACCGCGGAAGAACTTTCCGCAGGAGTGCTCGCCACGGAGGGAAAACGATGACTAGCGCGCAGCGTAAGTTACTAGGCCTGATCGGCGGTGCGATCCTACTGGCGGCGATGGGCGGGTGTCGTCCCCAACCGGTGGAAGGTGGAACAGCCGGCTCGCTGGTGATTCAAGGAAGTCCGGTGAGCGAGATTCAGATCTCGGTGCACCAAAATACGAACGGCAGCTGGACAAAGATCGGCTTTGGGGATACCCGGGCCGATGGAAGTTTCGAGCTGGTGAAGTTGGGGGCAGAAGGGCCACTCGTGCTCGAACCGGGCGAGTATCGCTTCACGCTCGAATCGATTGGTGTGCCACTCTTCTTGCCACCGATCTATACGTCGCCGCAAGCGACCCCACTGGTGGTGCAGTATCCCACGAGCGATGGCTCGATTCCGCTGGTGATTGGAAGTCCGGCACCTGGTCGTTAGAGGCCTGAGGTGCTGGAACCTTGGAGACGACTGACCGATTCAGTGGTCGATGCGCCAATCGCATGGTCAAGAACGTAAAGAAGCCCCCAGCTGATGATGCAGGGGGCTTCTTATTTCTGAGTAGTGTGCGTTACCTGTGTCGCAGTGGTGTGGTGCGTCAGGCGTTGCACACTTGATGAATCAGACTAACCGCAGCAGGTTGGTTCGCAAGCTGGCTTGCAGCAAACTGGCTTGCAGCAGCGTGGCTGACGGCAGCAGCGTTGCTTGCAGCACTTTGGTTCGCAAGCTGGCTTGCAGCAAACTGGCTTGCAGCACTTTGGCTTGCAGCAGCGTGGCTGACGGCAGCACTTTGGCTTGCAGCACTTAGGAGCTTCGCAACCGCAGCTAGGAGCAGCAGCGCAGCTTGGTTCGGCACCGCAGCTAGGAGCAGGAGCGGCACAGGTAGGAGCAGGAGCGGCGCAGCTCACAGGAGCGCCACAGGTTGGCTCGCAAGCAGGCTTGCAGCACTTTGGCTTGCAGCAACGTGGAACGCGGCAGCACTTTGGCTTGCAGCAGCGGCTTGGCTTGCAGCAAGTGGGGGCTGGGGCACAGCAAGCTGGGGCAGCTTCGCAACCACAACCGAGGAGATCGAAAGCCGAGGCCGAGGCGCTGGTGAACAGCACGAGACCAGCAGCCAAGATCGCAGCAACAACAGCACGACTCTTCATGGGAAAACTCCTGAAAACCGGAATACGAGGGAGACGGAAACGGAAACATCGAAACAACGAGTCGCCGGACCGCCGGCCTCGCGATGCATTGCGTTGCAAATGCGATAGGCCGTTGCGTGTAACTCAGAGCGACCAACCGACAACTCAAGCTGCCGATCTGGAGAGTGCTATCGTCGCCGCAGCTTTCCCTTCTTCACCAATCAGCACTTTTACTTTCATTTTCCCCAATCCCCCTGGCCGCTTAAACAAGCTGACACTTCTGCGCCGACAGTGCCGGTTGTAAGACCACAACGCATCACTTGCATTTGATGCATAGCCCGCATTTTCCCACCCATGCACCCCTCGGGGAGCGGTTTCCGCTTGCGGCTTTGCGCAAGACAAGGAGAACGCCACCCCCACTAGCGGCCCCAGGAGGTTTCGTAAGGTAGTTTTCAAGCACAGCCAGCGTCTGCGAGTTCTGCCCCAACGAGCCGACGCTCCCTTTGTTCGCTTTCATGCACTGAGGAAATATCAAATGACCGCCCTGACTATGGGTCCCCTTCTTTATTCATCGCTGGGCGATGATCCCGATTTGGCAGAGATCGTGGAGATGTTTGTGGAAGAGCTTCCACGGCGTATTGAAGGCATCGTCGCAGCAACCCAGCAGAGAAACTGGGCCGAAGTGGGCCGCTTAGCCCATCAGATCAAAGGGGCTGGGGGCAGCCACGGCTTTGATCAGATGACCAAACCAGCAGCGATTGTCGAAGACTTAGCCCGGCATGGTAGCGACGACGCGTCGCTCGAGTCGGCTGTAGCCACACTCGTCGATATATGCAGCCGCGTTCGCTCAGGCGTGCCGCAATAACCCAGCTTCCAGAGATCCCAACAAAAAGGCCAACTCCCACTGGGGAGCTGGCCTTTTTTTCCTAGCGAGATTCACGCCGAACTACTGGGCCGATCGAAAAGCGATCAGCCGAGCCAGCGTTCGAAGCGTTGGTTAATTGGCGGCGGCACGTAGGGCCACGAGATACGGCACCGGTTCACTCCCCAGGGCATTCAGCACCGTTCCACCAGCGGTGAAGCAGTGGGTCACCCAGTCTGGCTGGCCGTAGCGCTCGAGAGCGGTTCCACCTTCGCCACCACCGACGTAAACCTTCAGCCCCGCCTTGGTCATCCGGTTCAGCTCGGCAATAAAGGCCTTCGTGCCGGCTTCGAAGCGTGGATCTTCGAACATGCCAAACACGCCGTTGTGGAACACACCCACCGGCTTGCCACCTTGGGCGGCAATAAACTGGCCAATTCGCTCTTGGAAGTGGGCGATCGTTCCCGGACCAATATCGAACTGCTGATCCCCCGGCTTCATCGTGGTGACGACACTTTCGTCGGCCAGTTTGAAATCGACTGGCAACACGAACTCAATTCCCTGCGCTTTGCCCGCCGCGATCATTCGCTTGGCTTGCTCGATGCGATCGGGCGGAATGTAGTATGGCTTGTCGCTGTGCGCTGGGTCTTCGGTCACGCCGAGGCAGAAATCGCCACCCGACAGCTGTGCGTCGGCCTTCTTGAGGGCCATGGCGAGCGAACCAGCCGAGATAATGGTGCTGATCGTGCCGCGCTGGATCATCGCATCGAGGTCGTCGAGCTTGTCGATCTTAATCCCGCTGAAGATCACCATCTTGGCCTTCATGCAGTCCATCATCGGACCTTCAAACTCGCTGGCGATGTAGTTGCCGAGGGCCACCTTTTCCATCGCCAGGGGAATAATCGTGCTGCTGGCGTCGAGGCTGCCAGCCGACAGTGCCTCGTTCACATACACCTTGGCCACCCGCTCGGCGAACGAATTGGCAAGGGTCGTCAGGTTTTCGGCAATCGGTGCGAGAGCGTCGTCTTTGGCCTTCCACAGCACCGTTTCGATGTCGTAGGCACGCACATTCTCGAGCACCAGCACGCTGCCCGGAGCGGCGGCTGCAATCTGCTCCTCGACGGCTGGCTTAATGGTGAACGTCGCTTCGTCGAGCCAATCGGTGATGAGGGCCACTTCGGTCCCCAGAATCTTCCCGATTCGGGCGGCAACCTTCGCCAGCGAGCCAATCGGCTTATCTTTTTGCTTCCGTCCGAGGTGACCAAAAATCACCTGTTTGAAACCCTTCTTCACGCCGAATTCCAGGGTCGATTTCATGCTGCGAAGACGAATGTCTCCTTCGCCAAGTTCCGCACCGACTTTGGCATCGACATCGCCACGCACCAGCACCGGCGTTCCCGAAGGGAGCGAGCTGAGCGAATCGAGCTTGGGAATGGAGCCGAGATATTCCGCCAGCGAAAGTTCTTCCCGCGGGGCAATTCCCTTGAGAACCTTGATGAGCGATAGAGTTTTCGAAGCAGCAAGGGGCATGAGATTCTCTCCGTCGAAGGCGCGGGCAGCTGACAAGACGACGTAGCCGAACGACCACATCCAGGTCAGCGATGAACTAGCAGCAGAATATCAACCACAGGGGCATTTTCCCAGGTGGGTGACGGCAACGAGCAGGCCGTTAAAGCGAGTGGCTTAATGCCCAGCAGGCAAATGCAAACTGGCGATCCCTTGCAGCACCATCGACGGCAGAAAACGGGCCTGCTCGAGCGACAACGCGGCGAGCCGATCGAGATCGCCTCCGGTGACAAACAGTTCGGGGGCCTCTCCAAGCGTCCGCTCGGTTTCAGCAACCAGCTGCTGCACCGCGCCGACCATCCCCCAGTAGAGTCCGCTCCGAATCGCTTCTTCGGTGTTCCGACCGATGGCCGGAGGTGGCAGCTGCTCGTGAATCACTTCCGTGAGTGGCAGCTGATCGGTTCCGCCACGCAGCGACCGCGATTGCATCTGAAAGCCGGGCAGAATCGCGCCGCCGAGAAACTCCCCCTGCCGATTCACCACGTTCATCGTGACGGCTGTCCCAGCGCAAATCACCACTGCTGGACGGGACGGACTTCGCAAGCGATTCGCCACCACCGCCACCAACATGCGGTCGAGCCCCACTCGCTCGGGCTGATCGACCAGCAGCGCTATCGGGAGATCGTGCCGAGTGAGCACACGCAGTGTGTCTTGCGGGCGATGCTCGTGAACCCACGCCTCGACAGTGGCTGTCCCGCCGCGATTCACACTCGCAATTTCCCACCGCAGCGGCGCGGAGATTGACAGCAAACGCTCCGCAACAGCGGCCGGGAGTGGCTGACCGGTCGGAAAGTCGAGCAGCTGACGCGGCAGCATCGAACCATCGACACCGGCAGCAACGGGAAGCTCCAGCAAGCCGATTTTCGTCGACGAATTGCCGATGTCCACAGCCGCCAGCATCGCGCCGCCACTCATGACTCGGCGCTATCCGGCGAGGTTGTTTCCGATGCGCGAACTTCGGGCGTCACAGCTTCAGGCACTGCAGTTTCAGGCACTGCAGCTTCCTCTGCTGGAGCGTCATCCTGCTCGCGCTGGGCGGCGTGCAAACCATGCTCGGCAATCGCTTCGTTCGAGACAGGTCGCACGAACTTCGACTTAGCAGTAGCAGCGGCCACCTTTTGCGTTTGCTCGGCCAGGGTTTGCGTGATCGCGCGGGTGAGTTCGTTGAGACCCTGCCCTGTCACGGCACTGATCAGCAGCACAGGGAGCCCCGCTTCGGCGGCGATGATCTGCCGCACCTCTTCCGCATTGGGAAGCTCGGCCTTGGTGACCACAATGATCTCGGGACGCTCCGACAGCTTGACGTCGTACTGTTTCAATTCCGAGCGAATCGTGCGGAAATTGTCGAGCGGATCAGTTCCATCGGTGGGAGAGGGTTCGACCAGATGGACCAAAATCCCTGCACGCTCGATGTGACGCAGGAACTCATGACCGAGCCCAGCGCCGGAGTGAGCCCCTTCGATCAGACCCGGGATATCGGCCATGACGAAGGTTCGATCGGCGTCGACTTGCACCATTCCCAAGTTCGGATGCTTGGTAGTAAATGGATAGTCGGCGATCTGCGGACGAGCGCGGGTGAGTCGCGACAGCAGCGTGCTTTTGCCAGCGTTCGGCTTACCCACCAGACCAACGTCGGCGATCACTTTGAGTTCGAGCGAGATCAGCCGCTTTTCACCTTCGGCCCCAGGAGTAGCTTCGCGCGGGGCGCGATTCGTGGGGGTCTTAAATCGCAGATTGCCTCGCCCACCGCCACCACCTTTGGCAGCGATGAGTGTGTCGCCATCGTTGGCCAGATCTTTGATTACATAGCCTGCGGCAGCATCGCTGATGATCGTTCCCGGGGGAACTTCGATGATGAGATCTTCGGCAGCTTTGCCGTAGCGTCCCGAACCACTTCCATGGTTACCGCTCGGGGCACGCCAGAATTTGTGATGTGCCATGGAGGCCAGATTATTCACGCCATACTTGGCCACAATAATCACGCTGCCACCATCGCCGCCGTCGCCGCCGTCGGGGCCACCTTTGGGAACGTACTTTTCGCGACGAAAGCTCACGCAACCGTCGCCACCACGGCCCCCCTGCACTTCAATTGTCACACGATCGACGAACATCAGACAAACTCCCGGCCGGCCGAAGACTGCTGGTCCATCGCACGCCGGATCAAAATCGACAGATCAAAAACGAGATAGGCAAAAAGAAAGGGGCGTTCCCTGAAGTCGGGAACACCCCTGTCAGTGTATCGAGCTCAGCTAGGTTCGAACTAGTCCCGCCACGCCTCGGAGCCGAGCTTACAGCAGATGCCTGGGCAACTGCAGACTGCGGAGCGAAGACGCCTGAGGCGAAAACCAGTTGAGCCAGCTAGTTGGCAGCCACCACATTCACGCGGCGACCTTCGCAGTCGAACTTCACGAGGCCTGGGACGAGTGCCCACAGGGTGTAGTCCTTGCCTTGACCAACGTTGGCACCAGCACGGAACTTGGTTCCGCACTGACGGACGATGATGCCGCCGGCCTTCACAGCCTGGCCGCCGTACACCTTCACGCCGCGACGTTGACCGTTCGAATCGCGTCCGTTACGCGTCGAACCTTGACCCTTCTTATGTGCCATGACTGCGGTACCTCAGCAAACGATTACCAATAACAAAAACCTGCCAGCGGAAGAGCAGCGAAGCTAGCGATACTGGCCAGCAGAGCCACGCCCATGCTGTGGGGCAGGAGCAAATTCACCTTTGCAAATTCGGTCGACCATTAATAGGTCGGCTGTTCCGGGGCGGGGATTCCATGCTTGCGCACGTTCTCCGCCGAGGAATCCTAGAATTTACTGGTAGAGCCAGAGATGATCAAGACGGCCTGAGACCCCGTAGAGCGCGAAAATTCGCTGCTGCTCGGCTTCGTTGGAGTCGAGACGGACCCCATAACGAATTTCGTCCTCGTTCTGAGCCACCGCGTCGCCAGGGCGCCAGAAGTTCAGCTGCAGCGTCTTGGTCGTGAATTTCCGCCCGGTTCCCGGCGCACTCCCCTTGGTGAAGGCCCCCACTGGGTCTTCGTACTTATAGGCGTTGGTCAGCCCTTGCACGTAGACCGAGAAGTAGTCGATACGAGGGTCAACATCTTCCCAAGTCACGACGCCCCATACACTTCGGTCGTTCATGGCGTCCGAAAGAGGAATATTCACTTCGCTGATCGCGAGCGAATCGTACAAAGCCACCTGCTTATCACCCGGGAATTCGCGGGCCTTAATCGGGGCCATGGCGGCCGGAATTACCCGATCGAGATACGACTTTTCATACTCGCGGCTGGCGAGCACAAACTGCGGGAAGAAACGGAGGCTGGTTCCCTTGCGGCCAAACACTTCCACTTCGTTCGTCTTTTCGATTTCAAACCGCTTGTGCTCGATCGAATCGGTGACGGTTTCCACCGCTTCTTTGGCCGAGAGGTGCCCGCCGTTGTTCTTGACCCGGTAAACCATGTACCAAATCAGCTTCTTTTGAGCTTTTCCGCTCGTTTGCGGCACATCGATGATGATCATCCGCATTGGTTTGAAGGCGAATTCGAGGTTCCAAATCGTGCGCCTTAGCGTGGCTGCTTTGGCCTGCTCGAGCAGTGTGGCCGATTTCGGTGTGAAGTTCGGCGTGTAGTCGAGTTCGCTGATTTCGGCGGGAATTTCGGCAAGAAGTGTTGGTCCGCTGACCATTTCCTCTTCTTCCGGCTTCGGCGGAATGACGGTCAAAATGCCAGGAGCCAACTGTCGCGAAGGTCCAGGACCGGGCGATTGCGCCATCACGGGGCTGGCGGCAGCGCCGAGAATGCTAGCGGCCATTGCAGCGCAAAACAAAGCCTGGCAATACTTTGCGCACATAGCTTGAAGAGCCTGGTAGCAGGTTGGGGTCGACATGAACCATCCTCGAATTGCGACGAGCGTGGGCCTGATGAGCGCCGATTGGCGAGCGCACGTACCTAAGCATACTACGAGCGCACGACGATCCAGCGCGAAAACCGACCCCTGAAGTATACTTACGCCACTTCTCTAGGGTCAACAAATTGCCAAATTGCTATGGCCAGTTCTTTTCTCCAAGTCGCATCGAAGCGGGGCTTCCGTCACAATCGCCACAGTCGGCCCCGGGGGATGTTTCTACGACAGCGGACGTACAGCTCGAATTTTTTCGAGAATTGGCGACAGCAGCCGACCCTCGGGCGCAAAGAGTTAGGTGAGATCCCCCTGCACTTCAACCACCGCCCCGGACCATCAGCGTGGAACTGCCGAGCGAGCACACGATAGCCAGAGGTCTTCTGGCGGGCCAAGCGTCGGCCTGGGAGTCGATGTACGACACCCTTGCGCCGCGCATTTGGCAATCGGTGGCGCGGCGCGTCGGACCCCATCAGCATGAAGTGGCCGACATCGTGCAGGAAACATTCCTGGCGGCGGCGGGAAGCCTCCGTACGTTCGATCCGTCGCGCGGAACGTTGTGGGGCTGGCTCTCGGGAATCGCGCGGCGACAAGCAGCACTCTACTTTCGACGCCGTCAAACGCGACCTCCCAGTTTTGAAACCAGTCTGTTCGACGCCGAGTCGGCGCAGCTCGAAACGAGCGAGCCACTTCCGGCCGATCTGCTGAGCGCCGCCGAGACGGCTCAATCGGTCCGCGAAGCGCTCAGCATGCTGCCGCTCGACTACGAAGAATTGCTCGTGGCTCGCTATCTCGATGAACTATCGCTCGACGAACTGGCAGCCCGCGACGCCACCTCCACCACCGCACTCCAGTCCAAACTGGCCCGCGCTCGTCGTGCCTTGCGCTCGGCATTGGCACGCGTCACCGGAGAAAGGGTGCTCCCATGACCGGCTCACCACATCCAGTTCCACCTGACGACTCCGACAAACTCCTGCGCGACCTCGTCGGCCTCTTGGCCCGCGATGCTGCGCCGATCGATCGTGCGCTCTTGGCCCGTTTACGATCCGAGTCCCTTGCTCAATTCAACCTCCGCGCGAACTCCTCTCCCAACCTTCGCGAAAGAACTTCCATGGCTGCCATTCGCCTCCTCGTCACCCTGGCTGCGTCGCTGATTCTCGCCGCCGGTATCTACCTCGGTAGTCCCGGCGAAAGCGCGACCGCGCTCGAGCAAGCGATCGCCAAAATTCACGACGCGCCGAGCTATCGTGGTCAGCTTCAGCTGGGAGACCAAATTCTGGAAGTAGTGGGGCAAGGCCCGAGCGATCTGCGGCTGAGCATTTCTCCCGAGCGGTACTTTGTGAAAGACGATCTCAATCTGTGGCAAGTCGATGAGCAGCAGAACGTGGCGCGTCATCTCGATTCGTCGCAGATCGAAATTCCCACAAGCGCCGCGCGAACCACCGAGGTCACGCTCGGAACCTCCGCCAGCACCGGCATGCATCCGCTCGCGCTGCTGGGACTCGATCCCGCGACGATCACCCTCGATCAGCCGCGCGCTCCTCGCGAGCAACAGCCGCGCATCCTGTCCGGCACCGCTCGCACGCTCGCCGATCAGTCGCTCGCTTCGTTTCAAATCAGTTTCGAGGGAGACTCTGTCGTACCCAAAACGTTTCAAATCGTCCCACGTCATGCAGGCGAAATTCCCCGCAGCTTCACCGTCGAACTGCTGCAAGGAAAAGTCGATCCGCAGCTGCTGCGAGTCTCCGACACGCTGACAGCCGACGGCCGTGTGGGGGACGTGACTGATGTGATTGGAGTGGCCTGGATCAAGTCGGCTGAGGCGACGCGCTGGACTCCGCTGACCAATCTGACGTTGCTTTTCCCGGGCGATATGCTGCGGGTCGACGACCAAAGCCGGAGCGCCGTTGCGATCGCGCTCGCGGGCAACTCGTCGCTCATCGCTGGCCCAGGAGCGCAGCTTGTCCTGACGAGTCCGACGGCAATCACGCTGACAGCGGGAGAAATCCGAACCGCTTCTGGCAAACGCGAACTTACCCTCACAGGCCCCGACCAGAAGGTGACGAAACTGAGCGGGACCGAGTTGCTGCGAGCATCGGGAAAATCGCTAGAAGCACTCGATAAAACGCCCCTCTGGCTGAGCGCCTATTTGGGAAAACGAAGCGACCAACTACTCGGCTCGCTGATCGCCAACGTCGATGGCCGAAGCATTTCGCTCGATGTCGGAACACATCACGTGACGATTGATATCCGCGATCAAATCGCGCGGACCACGATCGTCGAGTCGTTCATCAACCGAACTGATGCGGTACTCGAAGGGACGTTCCACTTTCCCCTCCCAGCGGATGCTTCGATCTCCGGATTCGGCATGTGGATTGGTGACGAACTGGTCGAGGCCGATGTTGTCGAGCGGCAGCGAGCCCGCGAGATTTACGAAACGATCCTGCGCGAAAAACGCGACCCGGGGCTGCTCGAATGGACAGCGGGAAATCAGTTCCAGGCCCGCGTTTATCCGATTCCAGCGAAGGGGGAAAAGCGGATCAAGATCGTCTATACCCAGGTCCTCCCCAAGCATGGCCAGCAGATTCGCTACCGCTATAACCTGGCGAGTGAACTGCTGCAGCAGAACCCGCTTGCCGATTTGCAGATCACGGCGAACATCGTTTCGCATCTGCCGCTGACGAAGGTCGCAAGCACGACGCATCCGCTCCGCGTTTCGCAGTCGCCCCTCACCGCGCGGGCCGAATTCTCGGCGGCCAATTATCGACCAACACGTGATTTTGAACTCACGATCGAAACAGCGCCGCAGCAATCTCCGCTGACACTCATTCCGCATCGACGCGGCGACGATGGCTACTTTCTTTTGCTGCTCAATCCGCCAGGTGGCGATGCTGCTTGGCGGCGCACTGAAGTGGCCAGTAGCGCGCCACTGCAGCTCACGCTGCTGGTTGATACAAGCGCCTCGATGCGCGGCGAAGCACGTCGCTTGCAACTGCAAACGGTCACCGCCCTGCTCCGCTCGCTAGGCCCCGACGATCGCGTGCTGCTGGGAGCGATCGACTCCTCCGCTTGCTGGGCATCCGACGAACCGGTGGTCGCCAGTGAAGCCGAGATCGAGAAGCTGCTGCGATTCATCAGCTCGCGCTCGGCGCTCGGCTGGACGAATCTCGATCAAGGACTCGCCACCGCCATCGAACGATCCGCCGCTAGTTCGCACTTGATCTACCTGGGAGATGGACTCCGCACTAGTGCGCCGCATGTCGATACCGGTGCTCTCGCGGCCAAGGTTCAGAAACAGGCTGCGAGCAAGCAAGTGGTGCTGCATGCGATCAGCACGTCGAGCCTGCTCGATGCAACGCTACTCGAAGCGATCACGCGCGGTAGTGGCGGAAGCCGTCGCGAGGTAACTGGGGAAGCAACTCCAGCACAAGTGGCTGCTGAACTGCTGACAGAAATCACACGTCCTGCGCTACAGAATCTGACGCTCGAAATCAGCGGCATTCGGACGGCACGTGTCTATCCTCGGCAGCTCCCCAATTTGCCCGCCGGAGCACAGCAAATCGTGGTCGGCCGCTATTTGCCGGAAGGGGAAAAACTCGCTGGCGAAATCATCGTGCGTGGCACTTCAGCGGGCAAACCTGTCGAGTTTCGCCAGTCGGTGGAGGTGGCTGCTCCTGCAAGCGACGCCAGCTCCGACGAGGCCTCGTTCCTGCCGCGGCTGTGGGCCAAACAGCATATCGATCAGCTGCTGCTCGAAGGAAATTCAGCCGAGATTGTCAGCGAAATCATCGCCCTCTCGGCCGAGTATCACCTGATCACTCCGTACACATCGCTGCTCGTGCTCGAGACCGAAGAAGATCGGGCACGCTTCAAAGTCAAACGGACGATGCAGATGAAGGATGGAGAGCGATTCTTTGCCGATGCTCAAACCAAGGTGCGCGAAGCACTCCGCTATCAGCAAATGATTGCCGCGCGTGCCTTCCGCGCGCAGCTGATGGCGCAGGCCCGCACGCAGCTTGCCACTCCACCCACGCTTGCAGACTTGCGCGAGAACCTCGATCAAATCTACCGTTCCACCGGCGCTGCCATGATCCCTAGCCTGTGGGCGGGGGGCTCGAGTTGGGGTTTTAGCGATGGCTATAAAGACCATTTGACCACCTTTGACTTCATCACAGGACAGATGCTTGGCCGTTATGGTGGCATGAGCATGGGTGGAGGTGGACTGGGGGGCGGCGGGATAGGCGGGGGCTTTGGGAGCGATCCGTTTGGAGGGGAAATCGACGACAATCGTCGCTATGTGACCGATTCCCTCCTCAGCCTGAATGCACTCAAAGAAACCGAAAACTATTTTGCCCTCGGCGATACCCTGTCGCTCGGAACCGATGTCGACGGCTCTGCCCTCTCGGTCGACCTCACCGATTTTGGTGAACAGTCTCTGCCGGAGCATGATTTCATGCTTAGTGTTGGCAATTTTCCGGGGAGCGGTATTACGGGAAGAGGACAAGCGTTCGCGATCACCGGCCGCCGCTTATCCGATCGAAAAGGCCAAGAGCGAGGAATGCTGGCGGAGACTAGGTCTCGTCCCTATGTGGATGCGATTCACGACCCGATCGGAATGATCGCAGGAGCGATTCCCGCGAGCCCGCGCAAGCTCCATTCGATCAACAAGCAGCCTGCCACTTGGTCGCAGGAGGCGTTTCAGCTCGCGCAGCAGTTGTTGCGTTCAGCGCAACCACAAAGTCTGACCGAAAGCGTGGCGATTCGTCAAACGGAGTCGCGCCGCGATCTGTCGCAGCCTGGGTTCACCTTGAGTAGCGAACAGCGGATTCTGCTCTCGCCCAAGGCCTGGCTGGTACGTCAGGAGGGGAGCAATCCCGAGACGAACTACTGCACGCGCGACACGCGAGGCTATCTCTGGCCGATGTATCAACTGCATCTTTCACGCGCTGCTGCGGCAAGTGATCTGGAACAGCCGCCGGTCATTCTGACGAGCGAACTGCAGGCGCATTTGCTTTACCACCACCGGGAGTTTCGCGCGGCGCTTGTTCCGGCAGACAAGCCCGACCATGTTTGGCTCGAACTGCGCGATCCGCTGGGAGATGAACGCCACAGCGTTAAGCTGCTGGTGCATACCAAGCGGCTCACGATCGTCGAGCTCTGGACCAAGTTCAACGGCACCTATCGTCTGGCATCACGCTTCGAAAAGTTCATCCAGGTGGGTCAGCAGTGGCTCGCGACGGTGGAAGTGACGCTCGATGACGAAGGTCGCGAGGTAGTGCGCCGAGAACGAACAATCGAGCTCCGCACGGCCGAGCAATTCGATGCCGATTTCGCAGCCTCGATGAAACTTCGCGAAGGGCTGCTTGCCATCGAGCTTCCACTCCGCGAGCTGCGCGTGAATGCTCCCCCGATGGGAAAACTCACTCCGAGCGATCGACTCGCTTGGATCGGCACACTCATCGAACATCAGCGTTACAGCGATACGACCGACCAAGTGCAGCTGCTCAAGAACGAGCCGCATGCCGACTGGATCTGGCAGCTACTGATGCTGCAGCTTGCAAGCCACAATCGCGACCATCGCCCCACACTGGCGCTGCTCGAAGCGATGCTGAAGCAACTCGCCACCCAGCCGCACGCCGGTGAACTGCGGCTGATGGGAGAACTGCAGCAATACGCGCGAGACATCCTCACGACCCCACAGCAGCAACAGCTGCACGAATTGGCCCGCCCCATTGTGCTGCGATCTCCCGCTACGTCGTACCATCGTTATCAGTGGCATGAGACTGCAGCGGCACTTGAGTACGAGCTCGATAACGCCCGAGGAATTCAGCTTTACCTCGACAATGTGAAGCAATTTCCCGAATCGACCGAGGCAGTGCTCGTGGCCGCCGATCGTCTCCATCGCGAGGGAGAATCGCTCGCAGCGCATGAGATCATCACCAGCGCCATCGAGCGCATGCAGCAACTGAAGCGCACCAGCAACCTCGATCATCTGTTCGCCAAGTCGTGGCAGATTTTCGTCGACGATGGTGCGATTGCCGAATCTGCCGAGCTCTTGGAAAAATGGAAGAAAGCGGTTCCCGAGCCGAGCTATAGCCGCGTACGGATCGAGTATTACGTCCTCCTCAGCATGGGGCAAAAGGAAGCGCTCGATGCGCGGCTTCGCGCGGCGCTCGCAGCTGCTGCCGATCATCGTCAGCTCACGCGGGCTGAAGAAATCGAGCTCACGCAAGCCTCGAGCGTGATTGCCAACAACGTCGGTGGATTCCAGTCGTTTAACACGCCCGATAACGATGGAAAATATCGTTTTGAAGACCAAGTGGCGCGAGCGCTAATCACCCAAGCGGCCAGCGAAAGCCCGCGGATGGCACTGTATGACCTGACAGTTTCCAACCAAATTCGCGAGCCCGTGCAGAGCCATATTCGGCAGACGATTCTTCGCAACCTACTCGCCCGCTGCGAAACGCTGCCGATTTTCGAGATCCAAACGCTTGCCGAATTCCTCGAGAACTTTCCTGCAGCGATCGAAGATGAGCAGAAAGTGACGGAGCCGATTGCCGAGCGATTGCTCGAGCGACTTGTGGCCGATCAGAGCGACCGCGCGAAGCTGGCGCTCGGCGAAGCGATCCTTTCCCTGGGCCTCTCCGACCTGCAAGGGAAGCCGATTTTGCAGTTGCTCATTGCCAAGACAACGGGCCCAGTGCGCGACGAATTCCATCGGCAATGGATCGAGCAGCAGCGCGGCTCGAGCGAGCTTGAAAAGATCTACGCGATCCTTCCCGAGCTCAAAAATCTGTCGCGAGCCAAGACAGGCACGCAGCAACTGGTCGATCAACTGCAGGAGCTGGATCTAGTCGTTGAGAGAATCGAAAAACAGGCCGATACCAATGATCAACAGCGCATTGTGCGTGATCCCAAGCTCACGCGCACCCAGCGCTCGCAGCAGCTACAAGACGCGAAGATCGCAGCGCGTAAAAAACTGCGCAGCGAACTCGAAAAGCTGGCCGACAAGCGTCCGCTCTGGAATTTGCAGCTGCAGCTCAAGATGGCAGCGCTCGAGAAGCAGTTCGGTAGCGAGTCGGCAGCGCTGGTGAAAAACGGCTGGAAGTTGATCGGAGAAGCGCGGGAAATTGCGGCCTCGATCGCGGCCGATAAACAGCTCGCAGACGACGAGCGTGAAGCGCTGCTCCTGGTGAGCGCGACGCTGCACCAAGTGGCGTTGCAGTTCACCGCACAACTGGTGACCGCCGACAAACAGCCCGCTGCTGCGGTCGATCAGCTTCTCGCCGAGCTGCGTGAAAAGCCTCAGCCCGGTGAGATCGACGCCGCGACGCGACGCGATCTGGAGTACCTCACACTCCTGGCGGCTGATCGCTCGCGCGAGGTACAGCAGATGCTTCGCGCACTGCTGGCCGATGATCCGACCAGCCCGCGCGTGCGCTGGGAACTCGCTCAGTTGCAAGCTGAAGTGGGGGAACTGAGCGAGGCGATTGCTACACTTCAGCCGCTCGAAGCGGCGCAGAGTCTCGACGAATCTCAGCTCGATCAAGTCGCCCGCTGGCGTCTGGCGCTCGGCGAGCAAGTCGCCTCTCAGCAAACGCTGCTGGCCAAGTACCGTCGCACCAGTTCGTACGATTTAAGCGAGCAGGTGAAGAGCGAACTTCGCAACCTCCCCGCCGGAGAAACGGCCGACGAGCGAACGCTTGACAAGATGCGGGTGGTGCTCGAGCAGCCCAACTCACTCCGGAATATCGGGGACGAAATTCGCCGCTCGTATCGCCAATCGCGCGATTTCCGGCTGTTGTCGGTCCTTGCCGAGTCGCTCATCGGGCGCGATCAGTCCGACGCCATCGATCAGTTGATCGCGTTTCAATCGGTCCTCGAAGATGTCTACGAAGAAGCATCGACCGACGAGATGGTCCGTTACGCACGCGAGCTGCAAACCAAGCATCCAGCGCCGCACGATCAGCGGTCGCTCGAGCTTTGGATGATGCTCGCCGAAGCACGAGCTGCGATGGTTGAAGGAGCTGCCGCGCGGCATGCAACTCAAGCGATGGAACACTGGACGCGCGCTTTCCCGACCGATCAGCCGATCGAACATCCCGAAAAAGTGATTCGTCTCCTGGGTGTGCAAACAGCTGCGAGCCACGCGCCATTGGTCGATGCCTGGATCGCCACGGCAGAGCGTTGCCTGGCGACCGAAAAGCTGGGTACGCGCGAGCGTTTATCGCTGGCAGTCGATGTGGCCGATTTTCTGTCGCGTCAAGATCGTGAAGAAAAGGGAGCTCTGCTACTCGCCGCTGAACTTGATGCAGCACTCGCTAAGAATGCCGGAAAGCCTGCGAAGTTCATGCTCACGGCGATCGAGAATCTGACGGAACAGGAGATGAACGTCGGCAATTTCCGCTCGAGCGAAACGCGCGCTATCAAGCTCCTGAAGGAAACATCGCCGAGCCAATTGCAAGATCGGCTGAAGCTGCTCCTCGCGCAGATTTATGGCCGCGCTGTAGCTGATGCCGGTGAAACTTCACTCGGTCGCGACGGTGCCCAGTTCCAAAGTGCCCTCGTGTATCAAACCACCGAGCTCCGCCAAGCGATCCGTCAGCAAGAGCGACTCGAATGGTACGCCGCACTGACAAGCCTGCTCGAGGCTGGTCTCGATTTGAATTTGCCCGGCGCTGAAGCAACTGCTTTGGCGACACTACGCGAAGTAGCTCCGTGGGTAGTCGAGCGGGTCCATAGCAACCAGGATCAGCCGGCCGAGCGCGCCTTATCGATTTTTGCCGATCATCACCTGGTGAATCCGGCGATCGAGTTGGGGCTCTTGCTCCTCGAAAAGGAACCGCAGTTTCGCCAGTGGCAAGGGACTTCGATCTGGGACGAAATCGCGGGGACGATGGGGAGCGCTCTGGAGGACTCGATCGCTGCGGCAGAGAGTGGCGAGAACAAGCCAGGCACGAAACTTCGCGCTGATCTCGAGAAAAAATTGCTCGCGACCGTGCTGCCGCGACTCATGCGTTATTTGCGGCGTGAGCCAGGTGAAGCGCACGAATTTTTCGATCGCGATGGCCGATACTACTGGGCTACCAAGCAGGCCGAGTTCCTGAAAGTGGCGCAGGAGCTGGCGGGGCAAAGTCGCGACGAAGCGATCATCCTGCGCTGCGGCTCGTATGTTCGCGATGTGCTTCATCTACCCGCGGAAGCGGTGAGTTTGCTTGTGAATGCTCGGGAGCGAAAGTTGCTGAGCGACTCCGGCAGCTACACATTGGCCGATTGGCTCGTCGAAGATCGTCGCTATGCCGAAGCTGTGGCGATCCTCGGTCCGATTATCGAAAACAAGCCGACGTGGTTCGAGCCCCAATGGCTCTGGATTCGCGCAACCGCGCTCACCGGGGATGTGGCCGGTGCGAAAGAACGTTTCGCGCTGCTCCGCAAGCAAGTGGCAGCAGAGAAAAACCGCTCGCAACATCACCAACATCAGCTCGTGCGGCTGGCGGTTGAGTTCGGCTGGAGCCGTGAAGCGCACGAACTAGTCGCTCCACTGGTGGCGCAGCGATTGACCCTCACCGGTGGGCGGGAAGACGCGCTGCTGGCGGAGTGGTACCAGCTGGACGCCCAAGCGCTGGCCGAGCTCGGCCAAACGCAAGAGGCTGTTGAGGCAGCAGCAAGCGCCATGGTGGTCGCCGCGCGTGATCCCGCGCAGCAAGAGGTGACTCGCAAAACCCTCGCCACGGTTTTAGAAAAGTGCCAGGATCTGCCCGCATATATCGCGTGGCTCGACAAGCAAACCGCCGCAAGTGCGCAGGATCGACCGATCTTGCGGCAGGCAATTGCCACGGAGCTCGAGCGGCGTGGCGAAGTGCAAGGAGCGATCGCCCAGCTGCGTATCGCGATCGAGTTTACGCCCGAGGATGAAGCGCTCGCTCAGCAGCTGATCGACGCGCTCCGCTCGGCTGGAGAGAGCGAGCAGCTTCGCGAGCAGCTCTATAGTTCGCTGGAAATTCATCCTCGTAAAACGCTGTGGTGGGACGAACTTGCGGAGCTGTATCAGCAGTCGCAAGACCCCCAGTCTGCCGATCGCGCGCGACACTCGATCGCCGACACCGCAGCGGGAGAAGCCGATTCGTACCTCGCGATCGGTCGCGCTTTGCGAGCTCAAAAGCGTAGCGCCGAAGCGGTGCACTGTTTCGAGCGGGCCGTGGAGCTGGCTCCCAAGAGTCGCGAGCAACTACTCGAGGCCGCGCGGCAATTGATCGAGCTTGGCCAGCAGCAGCAGGCCGCAGCAGCGATCAAGACGCTTCGCGCGATTGAACTCTCGGTCGAAGAACGTCAAACGCTCGACGCTGAAATCAAAAAGCTCGAAGCGGTCCGCATTCCGATGCGAGCCATGGAGTAGCCAGCCTGTTTTATCCACGGCCTGACAAGTGCCGCTACTTACACTCTGTTGAGCTGCGTACCACACAGGCACCCAGAAAATTGACGCCACGAGCCGAAGCGAACACGCCACGACCAGCGGTTGTGTGCGTGCAATTTGGACTAAATCGAGAGCGTTCGCCGACGAGCTGCGACTTGCCAGGTGGTCTCGAGTCGCCCTTGGCTAATGACGTACACCACTTCGTGCAGCGCGGTGGTGGGACAGATGTGCCGTGGAATCGCGAGGCAAGCATCCCCCGGCTGAAGGTCGCAAATCCCCGGCGTTTCGAGCACCAAATGCTCCTCGTTATGGAGCACAATTTTGGCATCGGGAAGGGCGGGGAGTATCAGCCGCGAGGCCATCGGAGGATCGGAAGCCACTGCCTTATAGCCCAAGTCGAATGTGACGCGGCGCTCGGTCGGTCGGCTGATCACCCGCGTCAGCAGCGCTGCTGCGGGAGTGAACTTCAGGTCGGCATACGTTTCGCTATAACCCTGATCGTGCAGCACCACGGTGCCGGGGCTCAGCTCGAGCCGTGCATCTTGAATTGCGGCATACACCGGAAACGAACCAGTCCCTCCGGCGACAATCGCTGGGACCGCGAGCCCACGACTTTCGAGCTCCGCAGCAAACTGCTTGGCGAGGTTCCAGCAGTGCGTGACAGCCGAGATTCGCTCGCCGATTTCGCGCTGGTGATTTTGTCCGTCGTAAAGATGAATCCCGGCAGCGCGGAGCCCTGGCGCTTGGCTGATTTGCGTGTAGAGGGCAATCGCTGCTTCTCCAGGCGGCAGCCCGGTACGCTGCATGCCACTATCGAGGTCGAGTAGCACTCCGATCTTGACTGCGCTCGTGCGGCTGCTGATCGCGCGCGACAGTTCGGCGACGGGCTGGGGATGATCGGCGGTGACGATCAGCTCGAGTCCTGGAAACTGCTCGACGAGCTGAATCACGCGCGCGATGTTCGGGCCGACGATGTTGTAGGCCAGCAGAATGTCGCGCACTCCCGCCAGGGCGAGCATCTCGGCCTCGGCAATGGTGGCGCATTTGTGTTTTGTGATGCCGCGCACTAGTTCCAGCGCGATGATCGGCCCGAGCTTGTGTGTTTTACAGTGGGGGCGCAGTCGCGCGGCGGAACCTGCGACGCGAATCATTTCATCGATATTCGCCTCGATCAGTTCGCGAAACAGCAGCAGCGCGGGAGAGGGAATTTGCGACAGGTCGTGCACCGCATAAGGAGCCACACGCGGGCCTGTGATTTCGTCGACTTCGCCCAGCTTCATGTGATGTTCTCCACTAAAATTGCGATCCCTTGCCCCATGCCGATGCACATCGCCGCGACACCGAGCTCGACTTGATCACGCACCATTCCATGCACCAGGGTCGCCATCATTCGCGCACCACTGGCGCCGAGCGGATGCCCGATCGAGAGCCCACCTCCCGACAGATTCACGCGCTGCGGCGCGAGCCCCAGCTGCTCGATGCAGGCGAGTGTCTGCACGGCGAACGCTTCGCTCAGTTCCCAGCGATCGATCTCGGCGACGTCGAGCTTCTGCTTCGCGAGCAGCTTGCGCGAGGCGACGACAGGTCCGAGCCCCATCAGCGACGGCTCGAGCCCCGCCACCGCGCTGCCGACGATCCGCGCGAGGGGCTGAAGTCCGCGTGCTTTCGCCGTCGCTTCGTCCATCACAAGAGTGATCGCAGCCCCATCGGAAAGGGGCGAGCTGTTGCCGGCAGTCACCGATCCGTGGCGACAAAAGGCAGCAGGGAGCGCTGCGAGATGCTCGAGCGATGTATCCCCCCGCGTCGGCTGATCGCGCGTGGCCAGCACTGGCTGACCGCTTGTATCGAGACCCGAGATCGGCACCATTTCGCGCGCGAAACAGCCCTGCTCAGCAGCGCGTGCTGCGCGATGATGACTCTCCAGGGCAAACGCATCTTGCTCCGCGCGTGTAATCGAAAACCGCTCCGCCAGAAACTCGGCTGTCATTCCCATGCGCACACTCGCGCGGGAGGTATAGCGCGCCAGTTCCGGATGCAAATCGACTGTCGATTCCATCGGCAAATGCTGCATATGCTCGACACCACCGGCGAGAATCGCTTCAGCTTCGCCAAGCTCGATCTGCTGTGCGGCGATGCGAATCGCTTCGAGGCTGCTGCCGCACAGGCGATTGATCGTCGCTCCCGGCACGGTCGGTGGAAAGCCTGCGAGAAGGGCAGCCATTCGCGCGATGTTAAGCCCTTGCTCGCGGAGCTGCTGCGTGCAGCCCAAGTAGATATCGTCGATGCTGTGCGGATCGAGTTCGCAGCGCTCGACTAGCTTTCGCAGGCAGGCAACCACCAGATCTTCGGAGCGAGTTTGTCGATAGAGGCCGTGACTCTCGGAACTTTTTCCGACAGGAGTGCGAATCGCATCGACGATCACGGCGGATGCAGGCATGCAAGCGGCTCACGAGGAAAGCGGCAGCGACACAAAAGCACGCTCAGCTGGGGAGCGGTGGGGTGGTCACAAGATCGTAGAATTTCTTACCCGTCCGGCTCATTTCGCGCAAGAGTTCGGTCGGCTGCATGCGGGGACCAATGTCGGCCAGCGGCTCGAGTCGGCGCAAAATTTCACTCGCGCCGATGGTATCGGCCCAGTAGAGCAGTCCCCCTCGACTCGACGGAAATCCGAGTCCAAAGATCACGCCGAGATCGACATCGCGTGGATCGCGAGCGCGCCCTTCTTCGAGCAGCCGCGTTGCCTCGAGGAGCATCGGAAACAAGAGTCGATCGGCGAGCGATTCGGGAGCGAGTCGCGATTCTTTGCGGCGATACTGGAGCGCGATCTCGCGCGATTTGGCATCGACCCGCGACATCTTGCCTTTGCCGGGATAGGTATAGAACCCGACCCCTTTTTTCTGACCGAGACGCCCCGCTTTCACGAGCGCCGGAATGACCGGCGAGGCGAGCACACGTTCGGGAAACGCCTCCCACATCGTGCGGCCAGCATAGAGCGCGGTGTCGAGCCCCACCATGTCGTATAACTGAAACGGACCGAGTGGCATGCCGAAGCGAATCGCAGCGGCGTCGATCGCATCGATCTCGGCCCCGTCGGCAAACAGCTGCAGCGCCTCGTTGAGATACGGAGAGAGGACCCGGTTGACGAGAAACCCGGGGCCATCTTTCACCACGATCGGCATCTTGCCAATCTGTTTGGCAAACGCCACAGCGGTCGCAACGGTCTGGTCGCTTGTTTTGTCGCCACGAATCACTTCCACCAGCTGCATGCGGCGGACCGGATTGAAAAAGTGGAGTCCGCAAAAATCGGTTGGTCGCGCGAGTCCTTCGGCCAGTTTGCTGATCTGCAGGGTCGAGGTGTTCGAGGCGAGAATCGCGCCGGGC